>NZ_ATVO01000001.1 GCF_000420765.1 Sandarakinorhabdus limnophila DSM 17366
ATCATTCCGATCAACAAGCAGCTTCGGGCATCGCTGGTGGAGCTTCTTGAGCAGGGACGTGGCAGCCCAACCGCCTACGTGATCAGGACTGAACGATCAGATCGGACCTCAGCACAGGCAATCGTGAACCTGTTCCAACGCTGGTATCGTGATCTAGGGTTGATCGGCTGCTCGTCACACTCGGGTCGTCGGACCTTCATCACCAACGCTGCGAGGAAGATTTCGACGGTTGGCGGGTCGCTGCGAGATGTGCAATCACTGGCTGGTCATACCTCCCTGCAGACGACCCAGCGTTATATCGAAGGCGATGCTGAGGCGAGGCGGCGAGTGGTAGAACTGGTTTGAGTGGTTTCGTTTGCCTCTTGTAAAAAACGAAGGATTACCCGATGTTTAGTATATTTTCCGATGAATGGGATAAAGCAAAATCTTTCGCTTATAAGAAGCACAATGTTAAACTACCAGAAGAAATGAAGCCTGCTTTTCTAAGAATCGTTTCGGAATACCAATTGAGTGCTAAATCGAAGGAGTGCCTTGCTGAAACAGTAGCCGCTGCACATGTTTTCACCATTGTTTTCGGGCTACTGAAAAAATATGTGAATAACGAAATCCCAAAAGATAAACTCGATCTTGATTTCATAATTGAATTATTTGAAAGAGGAAAATCCATAAAATCTTCATCGACTATTACTTTAGCGGAATCCCCTGACAGGACGAAATTAGAAAATTCGAGCGAATATAAATTGTATCACTCTGCCATGGATATTATGTGTAATTCTATTTTGGAAAATATCGCCGTAATCTACGAGGAAATGGAAACCGCCTCCGATGAGATACTTCGAATTCTAAATTTGAGGTAAGATGGTCTTTAAAAGTGTGAAACGACCCTCCCGCCTTAGGGCTCAAACAGTCCCTGATAAGCCCACTTTTAAACTCACCCTGATGTCCTTGGATGCCTTAACAAGCCGAGCGTCCAATTCGCCGTTCAGCGCCATCCCCCGCACCACAGCCAGAGTTTGCGATCCTTCGTCAAGGCTGCCACACTGGAAGGCTAACACCCCCTAATTCAGCTCGATGGGGTTAAACTGTAATGATCATCAAGAAAAATGCGGAGAGGTGGACTTGATTTTTCAGGTAGCTGCGGGGATTATTTTAGGCGGAGTGATCCTCTTTGTAATTTTGCTGTATTTCGATGTCGTATGGGAAATAATTAAGTTTATTTTACTATTAATTTTGCTGTGCTTGATAATTTTTGCATTGTTTATCGCTCAGAAAACGTGACGGCGTGACCTGGTTGTGGGTTCGAAACGATCACTCAAACGGATAAGCTCCAGCCTTCTTGGCAGGTTCCTTGGACCTGCTCGCCTTGGTGATCT
>NZ_ATVO01000002.1 GCF_000420765.1 Sandarakinorhabdus limnophila DSM 17366
TGAGTGATCGTTTCGAACCCACAACCAGGTCACGCCGATCCTGCCCCTCTGCGGAGCATTGAGGCAATCGAGAACAATTTGAGTATGTAACGTCTTGAACTTTTAGTTACTGCGGGTTTGTACAGTGCGCTCTCGCAATACGTTACTCGAAGTTTCCAGGGATGATTGCACGAATTTGACCCAGTTTTGTAAAATGATGAATTATACTGCCTCTGGCGCTGTACGATACATACTGATCTTTGCTATACACCCAACCATTATACTTTATGCCGTACCGAGTGAGTGAGGTGGGCGCCTCCATTAGTTCAGCTGAGCAGGCTGAGAGCCTAATTGAAGGTGAAATCCTTCCACCAAACCAAAGTGAAAATGTCATGTTTCGGTGGTATCGAGCCTCTTTAAGTGGTCCAGCACCTCGAGAGACCATTCGATATGTGTCTTCTCGCCAGAATAAGATTGTGAATATATCAGTTGGAGGCGAACTATGCTGCAGAGAAAAGTCATAATGTATGAAACCTCGGTTGTTGCTTTTAGGCGTTTGCAGGTTTCTTTTCTGAATAAAGGGTTTTATATAGTTTCGCTGGATCCTTTATATCAGATCATTTATGTTAAAAAAAAGGGCTCCTTTCCTAGTAAAATTTTGACTTTTAAAATTAAAATATTAGGAATAGGTAATAAATCTACTGCTATAATTCAAACCGAAGGATATATGGCAATTTTATTTAGTTTATGGCGCCATCACATTGAAAGACTATTAAGCGAATTGGAGGAATGCATAAAAAATAGTATATAAAATGTAGCAGATAAGTATTTGCCATAATCTTTAAGACAAATTATTATACTTTTCGAAATAATAAGTTAATAAAACTGATCATTCAATTAATTAAGCTGCACCACTCGCTTCCGAGCCTCGCTATCTCCTTCGATATACCGCTGCGTCGTTTGCAGCGAGAAGTGCCCCGCCAGATGCTGAACATCACGCAGCGACCCGCCCACGGTCGAGATCTTCCTGGCAGCGTTGGTGATGAAGGTCCGACGACCCGAGTGTGACGAACAGCCAATCAACCCCAGATCACGATACCAGCGTTGGAACAGGTTCACGATTGCCTGTGCTGAGGTCCGATCAGAGCGTTCAGTCCTGATCACGTAGGCGGTTGGGCTGCCACGTCCCTGCTCAAGAAGCTCCACCAGCGATGCCCGAAGCTGCTTGTTGATCGGAATGAT
>NZ_ATVO01000003.1 GCF_000420765.1 Sandarakinorhabdus limnophila DSM 17366
GGCACCGCTGGCGGCCTTGCGAACAACTATGCGCTGACGGGTTCGCGGACGGCGACGATCACGCAGGCAGCTGTTACGGTCACCACCAGCGATGTTGTGAAGACCTATGACGGCACGCTGAGTGTTGCGGGCGCCACGACGGCGGCATCGCCGATTGTTCTGGCGGGCAGCAACACGCAGATGTTCGGCGGCGATACGCTGAGCGGCGGCAGCTATGCCTTTACGAACGCCAATGCGGGCAGCAGCAATCGTACGGTCACTGTTGCGGGCGTAAGCATCAACGATGGCAACAGTGGCGCGAACTATGCGGTCACCTATGCCAGCAACACGACAAGCACGATTGATCCCGCGGCGATTACGGTTAGCACCAGCAACGTCGTCAAGACCTATGACGGAACGACCACGGCGCTTGGCACGCCTGTCGCGATTGCGGGCAGCTTGTTCACCAATGTCAGCAACGGCAATACAGCCGACAGCCTGAGCGGCGGCAGCTATGCCTTTGTTGGCGCCAATGTAAGCCGCCAAGGCGGCGTTGCCTCGGGTGCCGTGCTGAATGACAAGGTCGTGACCGTTGCGGGTGTGACGGTCAACGACGGCAATAGCGGCGGCAACTACACCGTCACCTTTGCAAGCAACACCACAAGCACGATCGATCCCTATACGGTCAATCTGACTGGCTCGCGCGTTTACGACGGCGGTACGGCCGCCGAGGCTGGCATCTTCACATTGAGCCAACTCGTCGGCCAAGAAAGCCTGAGCCTTTCCGGGACAGGAAGTGTCAGCAATGCGCACGTGACGCTGGTGGGCCAGCAGCCACAGGCTCAATCTCTTGGCGCGCTCGGGACGCTCGATCTGGTTGATGGCGTTGGAGCCAGTGCCGGGCTGGCGCTCAATTACAAACTTGCGGGCGGAGCGCACAACGTCACGGTCACGCCGCGTCCGCTGACCTTCTCTGCGTCGGTGCCTGATAAGATCTATGACGGCAATACGACGATCCAGGTTTCCAGCCTTTCGATCCAAAACCAGGTGCAGGGTGAGCAGCTTGATCTGGTCTTCAATCCATTTGCGAATTTCAGTGACAAGGGGGCTGGACAGAACAAAACGGTGACTATCTCCAGCATTCGTGTGCAAAGTTCGCCGACGGCGCTGAGTACAGATTACATACAACTGCCAATGAATTATCAGACGACTGCAACAATTTTTAAGAAGGACGTCACCGTTGTTGGTGTTGTCGCGATGGACAAGATCTATGATGGGACAACGACGAACATCATTAACACAAGGGTTTCCGCCCTTGCGGGGCTTATCGGCGGCGACCAACTTAGCATTTCTGGCTTGACTGGAACTTTTGCGACTAAGAATGTCGGCAGCAATATTTCGGTTATCGGTAGTGCCGTTACGTTCAGCGGCGCGGATGCGGGTAACTATAACCTGATCCAGCCCACGGGCTTGACCGCGAATATTATGCCACGGACGCTCGTGGTGGCAGCATCAGGCATCAGTCGTGCCTATAACGGGACAATCGATGCTGGGATCAATCTAACCGACAATCGTGTCGCAGGCGATGCCATTGACTTCGGTTACACTGCATCATTCCTCGACAAGAACGTCGGTACCAACAAATTTATAAGCATCTCAATCTCCAGCTTGGGCGGGACCGATGGCAGCAATTACGTCCTGTCTGCCAATCCATCGGCTTTTGCTGATGTTACGCGCGCTGTGTTGAGCTTCACGCCGATCGTTACAACCAAGACCTATGATGGACTGGCGGATGCGACGGTAAGTCTTGCCACCAACGTCGCCGCTGGCGATCCGATCTCGGTGAATTTCTCCGACGCGCGCTTTGACACTGCCAATGCCGGCACAGGAAAGACGGTTACCGTTACCGGCATTTCGGTCACGGGTGACCTGTCGAACTATCAGTTCCTGCCATCGGCAACGACAGCCACCGGCTCGGGCACCATCACGCCGTTCGTGGTCGATCTGACAGGCTCGCGGGTTTATGACGGCAGCACGGCTGTCGATGCCTCCGCGCTGCGGATCGGTAACTTGCCTGGGAACCAGACGCTCAGCCTTTCGGGCACAGGCGCCATCGCCAACCGCAATGTTGGAACCGGCAAGCTGGTGAATGCGAGCGGGCTGACGTTGGTCGACGGCGCAGGGGCCAATGCTGGCCTCGCCTCCAATTACACGCTTGTCGGCGGCAACCAGGTGGTTGACGTCACGCCGGCCAGCCTGGTGATCACAGCATCCAACGCGGTGAAGACGTATGATGGCACGACATCTGTCGCCGGTGCTGTTCAGGCACCTCAGGCGATCGTCCAGGCAAGCAGCGGCACACAGCTCTTCGGGGCCGACAGCCTGAATGGCGGAACGTTCGCTTTTGCCGACGCCAATGTTAGCCGTGACGCTGGCAATAACATCGTCAGCAACAAGGTCGTCACGGTCTCATCGGTAACTGTGAACGACGGCAATAATGGCGCGAACTATAGGGTCAGTTATGGTGACAATACCACGAGCACCATCAACCCCTATGCGATGACCATCACGGCCCTGCAGCAGACTAAGGTGTATGATGCCTCGATCGCTGCAGGCACCTCTGCCTTCTCCGTTGGACCAATGATTGGATCCGATGCGATCGCTTCGGTGACACTGGTTTACGCTGACAAGAATGCCAGCCAAGGGAACAAGCTGATCACCCCGAGCGCTGCGATCAGTGCTCCGGGTACCATCCTCGGCAACTATGCAATCAGTTACATCGCCGATACTGGCAGCAGCATTACGCCTGCGACACTTGCGGGCGTCTCGAGCATCGTCGTCGCCGACAAACTCTATGATGGAACAACTGCTGCAAACGTGTCCTCTGCGACATTCAACGGCATCTATGACGGGGACGATGTCAGCGTTGCGATCTCGGTTGGTTCCTTTGACAGCAAGGATGTCGGCGTTCGGGCCGTCGCAATTGCAAGCTTGACCCTGGGTGGTTCGGATGGGGGCAACTACCTCCTGCTGAGCAGCACGGGAACGGCAACCGGCCGGATCTTGCCAACACCGCTGACGATTTCGGCTTTGGCGCAGACGAAGGTTTACGACGGTACGACGTTGGTGCCGAGCCTGACGCTTGGAACGGGTTACGGCGTTTCGGGCCTGGTGGGCAGCGAAAGCCTGTCGAGTGTGACGCTGGCATATGCCAATGCCAACGTCAGCCGTAATGGCACCGGCGCTGTCCTCAGTGACAAGGTGATTACGGCCAATAGTGCCGTTGCAGCAGCTGGTACCGATCTTGCCAACTATGCGGTCAGCTATGTTGGCAACACCGCAAGCACGATTACACCTTACGCGGTGAGCCTGACGGGCGGGCGGGTCTATGATGCAACGACGGCCGTGAATGCCTCGGTGTTGACCGTCGGCACGCTGGTGGGCAGCGAAGGGCTCAGCCTGTCTGGCGCGGGTGTCCTGGCCAACAAGGACGTTGGCACGGGCAAGGTTGTCGGCCTTGGTTCGCTGAACCTGGTTAACGGCACCGGCTTGGCGAGCAACTATACGCTGGTTGGCGGGTCCATTCTGGCCGACGTTACGCCTGCTTCTTTGACCGTAACGACGTCTGACGTGGTCAAGACCTATGATGGCAATCTGAGTGTTGCGGGCGCCACGGTTTTGCCAACGCCGGTTGTAAAGGCCGGCAGCAACACGCAGCTGTTCGGCAACGACACGTTGAACGGTGGCAGCTATGCTTTCACCAACTCCAATGCTGGCAGCGGTAACCGCACGGTAACCGTTTCTGGCGTGGTCGCGAATGATGGCAACAGCGGCGCCAATTACATCATCAGCTACGCATCAAACACGACCAGCACGATCAACCCGGCTGCGCTGACGATTTCGGCTTTGGCGCAGACGAAGGTTTACGACGGTACGACGTTGGTGCCGAGCCTGACGCTTGGAACGGGTTACGGCGTTTCGGGCCTGGTGGGCAGCGAAAGACTGTCGAGTGTGACGCTGGCTTATGCCAATGCCAACGTCAGCCGCAATGGCGCCGGCGCTGTCCTCAGTGACAAGGTGATTACGGCCAACGGTGCCGTTGCAGCCGCTGGTACCGACCTTGCCAACTATGCGGTCAGCTATGTTGGCAACACCGCTAGCACGATTACACCTGCGCCGCTGAAGGTCACTTTGCTGGATATCATCAAGGCTTACGACAGCATGACGGCGGCGACCGGCACACCAATTGTGGTCGCAGACGGGACGACGCGCCTGATCGGTTCAAACACGCTGTCGGGCGGTACATTCGCCTATGTCAACCCGGATGCAGGCACGAACAAGACGGTCCAAGTATCGAATGTGACCATCAACGATGGTAATAGCGGCGGAAATTACGCCATAGCATATGTGTCCAATACCAACAGTGCGATCACGCCACGTCTTGTGTCGTTGTCGGCAACCAAGATCTTTGACGGCACTACGGACCTGGCGGGCTTGGTGGCCATCCAAACCGGCGTTCCCGGCCAGACGCTCGGCTACACTGGGGCGCGGGCATTTTCTGCCGACATCATGGCACTGGCCAATTACATTAGCGAAATCGCACTCTCCGATAGCTTGAGTGCAAAGGCATCCAACTATAGGTTGCCCATCCTCAATGCAGTAAACGCGCCGGTAACAATTGTCCTTCCTCCGGCCAGCATGATCACCAATCCCGCGATGTACGATAAGATATCGGTCACGGCTTCGCAGCCAGTGACCAGTCTGACAACCAATCCTGGGGCCGTCACAACCTCGGGTGGTTCTGTGAATACAGGCGTACCCGGCACGACGTCGACCGGCACGACCGCTGTCGCGACTGGAGCCAGTGCTGACGCTGTGCCTGGCGGGACGAGCCAAGCATCCGCAGGTGGCGCTTCCACTGGTTCCGTTGGGCAATCTGCGGGCTTCATTTCTGCAGACATTCTGGCCCCACCCGCAATAGAAGGCGGCGCAAAATTCGAAGTGGCGGTGCCTGTGACGGCGTTCCGCCACACGGATGAGAATGCAAAAATTGCTCTGAGGGCTGAACTGGCTGACGGCGGTCCGCTGCCTGACTGGATCAACTTTGATCCAGTTTCCAATAAACTGTCTGGCACCGCGCCAACGGGTGTGTCGGTCTTGGCTGTGGTTGTGATCGCGACGGACGAGCGCGGCGGCGAGCTCAAGGCGCCGATAAATCTTCAATTTGCACAATGAAAAAGGGAATGAGCATGACCAAATCATCGACCGGTGTTTTGCTTGCGGTGTGCTCCGCTGCCGCGCTGGTAGCGACCCCGCTGCATGCAGCGAAGCCGAAGGTCTCTGAAGCAGCAGTCCCCCCACTGGCCACCAACGCGCCCGAAGCGCGCGCGCCGCAATGGACGCTCAAGGGCACCTACGGCCAGTGGGGTGTTCTGTGCAATCCATCGAGCCCAAGTGAGTGCCGCGCTGCGCAAACACAGAAATCTGTCGATGAGAAGAACCCGGGCACGCTTTTGCAAGTCTTGTTCGCCGCGGAAAAAGGCAAGATGTTCGGGGTGTTTACGCTGCCATTCGGCGTTGATCTGCGCGCCGGCATTGCGGTGCGGATCGACGAGGGCGAAGAGGTCAAGGGCAGCTTCATGACCTGCATGCCTGATGGATGCCAGTCGATCACTGAGATCAACGAGACATTGTTGGCGCAGATCCGGAAAGGAAAGGTCCTGAAAGTTGGATTTCGTTCTTGGGGCGGCGGAGACAAGACCTTAGTGGTCGATGTTCCTCTAGAGGGCGCAGGGCAAGCCATCGCGGCTTCGAACCCCTGAACATCGAGCCGAAGCGGTCGCCTTTGCTGCTGTGAGGGCCGGAAAGGACTGGATGACGTCCAGCCGGGCGGTCGAGGAACGGGGACCAGGTCATCAAAGCAAGGGACCCTACTTCTGAACGGTAACAATCAGGGGTGCACGTCACCGGTCATTTCAATCAACCTGCTCAATTTGAATTCAGGAGCTAACGCCTCCGGCAAACCCGGCGCGGTTCACGGCGCTATTCGATGCGGTTCTCGATCGTACCCATTTGATCCACGCGGATTGCCACGACATCGCCCGGCTGCAGATAGCCGCCAGAGGCGCGGTCATCCGTGATTGTCCGCTCGATGATCGCGGAAACCGGACTGCCTTGGCCGAACTTCGCCACCCAATCGAACGCACCACGCACGAACGTCGCTGGACCCGGGCCCTGGAAGACCGTCCCTGCCGGTGTTCCCGCCAGAACCAGCGTGCGATCGGGCAGGACACCATCCGTGTTGACTGGAAGTTGCGCGCTTCCTTCACGCCAGGTCCAACTGACGCCGCTTCTCTTGGCTGTTTCGAGCAGCAAACGGTCAAGATCCCAAATCCAACTGGTTACACGGGTGTGCTGCCGCTCCTCGCCATTGACGGAGAGATGCAGCTCAAGCGGCTCGACAAAGGCCTTGAGGTCGCGCGGCACGACAAACAGCTCCCCGACAGGCAAGAAACCGGCCCCGCTCTTGCCATCGGTAAAGCCCTTGCCTGATGCGATGTCGCCAATGTCGGCGCCGCGTAGCAGCGCTGCGCGATCGGTAACATCGTTGCACAGGATCAATCCGCCCTTGGCACCAGCGTTGGCAGGCAATGCCGAAAGTGTGACGAGGCAAAGCTCAACCTCATAATCGAGCAGGCCTTTGCTTGCCGGAATCGTGGCGCGTGACGAAGTTGGCTGGGCAACCTTCGCAAACATGAAGGGTCCGCCCTCCACCTTGGCTTCATCGGCATGCTCGGGATAATTCGTGGCCGCGGCAGCGTGCAAAGCGCGCAAATTGACCGGTACGGCGAGGGTTGCGGCATCAAGGCTAACGCGGGTCTTTGCCGAGGCAACGAACGTGGTGAGCGCATTATAGCCGAGGCGGTTATACGCTGCGATCGCATCTTCCCCGGGCAGCATTAGCGGCGTCAGGTCGACTCCAGTCACAACGCCATCCTGATAGCGGGTGACGACAATGGTCTGCGCGGCGACGCCCCGGCCAGAGCGGGCGAAGGTGAGCGCCTTGTCCGTCGGCGCTATGGCAATCGTTGCCCGCAACGGCGTAGCCGGGGCAGGCCGAACCGGTACGCGCACTGGCTGCGGTCGTAGCCCGACAAAAGCCGCCACCGCTATGGCAAGCAAAAGCCCGATAGCTGCGAAAGAAAAGACACGCATTGCCGGACCTATACTATTTGGGGAACGATGACGGCATCGGCCCCACCACAATGGCTGAACTCACCATGCAATGCCGGCAAAAAACCTGCCAGATGCGGCATTTCTTCCGCACAATGAACCAGTAGCGCGCGTGCATCGTTTTCGGTCAGCCGCTGCACCAGCTTGGCGATCGGCACCGCCAGGCTGCCCACCAAATTGCGCCCGGCGACATGGCGTCCTCCCATCCAGAAGCGCGAGCGCATCTCGCTGCCACCGGGAACGGCGCGAACATGATGGGCCAAATAGCCGATATCGATCGGAGCATCGCCAAGCCCGATGCGGGCGCAAACAATGGTCGCCTGGCGATCATCTTCGAGGCTGCGATCGCTGAACCCTAGCGACGCGGGCGGCACAAAGCGAATAGCGCCGCGGATCAGCGTGCTGCCGATATACTCGTCGACTATTGAAGTCTGGCCAACATAAAGCGCGCGGCCGGTCGTACCGGAAGGCGGCGTCTCGCGCCAACCGACGTGAACATGCGCCTGCGGATGCCAGAGCTTGTATTTGGCAGGCGTGTCGCCATGCCAACCGAACCACCAGTCGATCATGGCCGGGGTCACGCCGGGCATGGCGGTGCGCACGCTCACTCGCATCCCGCCGTCAGGCAGGAGGACATAGCCATCCTCAAGCACGTCGCCGCCGCCGAACAGGTTCTCTGCCGCATCCTCAAATCCGGGCAGCAGCGGCGCCGGCACACCGCCGCGATCAAGCGCTGCGGTGACATGCGGCGCCACCGGCGCCATATGAGGATTGAAAAAGTGCGCAAAGGATTGGGCAGTGTCGGCGGCTTGATAGCCCAGATAGCGGCCGGCGATCGGCTTGCTGCTCTTCATGGAACGCGCCCCATATAGGGATTGAAGAGCCCGTCCGGGTCGTAGCGCACGCGCAGCGCGTCCAGCCGGACGAGATTGGCCGGCGCCATGAACGGCGCCGGGCGGCGACCGAGATTTTCATCGGCCAACTGAATGCCGACGCTGTGGTCCTGCATGGCGCGCATCTGATCGGTCGCCCAACTTTCATCGGCCGGGTTTGCCGTGTCGCTGCGCAACCCGCCGTACAGCGCGAGATAGGTTCGCGCTTCGAGCGAAAAGGCCATGTCGGGGCGTGTTGCTGGGCCATTCCAGTTGAGCCAGAGCACATGACTGGGGGACGCCGGCTGGGTATCGGCAATCCGTCGCATCGCCGGCAACAATGGGTCTATAGGCGTGTTCATCCACATGCTGTCGGCCGTCCAGCGCGTGTTGGGCAGGAACAGGGTGTTTTCGCCGCCCTTCATCATCATGTTCAACGAGACAGGCAACAGCGGCAGAGTGAAGCTTGCAAGCTTGCGGATCGGGCTGTTGTCGATGAAGGCTACCGCTGCGCGCGCCTCTGCCCAGCTGTTGGCGAGAACCGGCGTGAGTACTTGGATACCATGAGCAAATATCCCAAGTGCTTTGCGATCGAGGACGAGCTGAAATTCGGCGTTGGGGGCCACCGACGGCCCGACGCGATCCGCCCACGCCATCACGGCTTCAAGGTGGCGGATGCGAAAGACCTGCACCTTCATGCCGACGAATTTTGGGCGCACTTGAAGCTTCAGATGAAACCGCACGACGACGCCGAAAAAGCCGGGGCCGGCCCCACGCGCGGCCCAGAGCAGTTCAGGATTTTCGGTTTCGCTGGCATGTACCAGAGTGCCATCGGCAAGAACGACGTCGATGCCGGTAACGCTTTGGCAGGCCATTCCGGATGCGCGGCTATTCCAGCCAAAGCCGCCCTGCAGCAGAAAGCCGCCCATCCCGACCGTATAGGCATGCGCCACCGGGAAGAAGAGATTGTGTTTCGAAAGGGCAGCGTTGAGATCGCCGGCGAGACAGCCGGGACCGATCCTTGCCGTGCCATCGGCGGCGTTGATGGTGATGCTGTCGAGGCGCGACAGGTCAATCAACATGCCGCTGTCGCGAATATGGTTCTGCGCCCAGCTGTGCCCGCCCGAACAGATGCCGATGGTCAGGCCTTGGTCTTTCGCTTGCCGAACGGCGGCCACAACATCGGTGTCGTCATTGGCCTGGACAATGAGCGCCGGGCGGCGGCCCGGGTCCTGCGCGTTGAAACTGGTGCCCAGCACCGCCGCATCAAAGCCGGCCTCCCCATTTGCGATGATCCGGCCCTTGCCGGCACTTCGCTTCATGGAACTGAGCCAGCAGGAGGCCTGATCGGCGGCAGCGCCAGCCAGCGCATCGGCAATGCTGGGGTGAGCGGAAATGGAATCGGTTCATGGCCCAGTGCTGCCGCGACAGCCGGATCAAGCCCGAGCAGTTCGAGCAAACGCGTCGTTGCAGCTTCGATGGCAGTCAACGGCAAGATGCCTCGATGCAGGTCGAGCGCGAGGCCGCTGATCGCTCCCGAGACCATGCTGGTGGTCAGGTCGAGGTCCGAAAGATTGAAGCGGCCAAGCTGCATGCCTTCAGCAAGATCAAGTTTCAGCCGCAGCCGAAGTTCCGAGACAAGGCTGTCGGCGGGCAGGCCGACATCAAAGATCAGGCGGCCAAAGCCAGGCTCTTTAGCCACCATTCGCAGCGTCTGGCGGGTTATGCGGGCAAAGCGTAGCGCCGGATCCGCCAACGCTTGATTGAAGCCGGCCATGGCCGCGGCGTGGTTGGCGCCGAGAAGCTCGCCAAGATCGGCAACCAGAGCGGCAACATCCGGATAGTAGTTGTAGAATGTCCCATGCACCACGCCGGCATGATCGGTGATCTGCCGAATGCCGAGCGCCGCCGCCGTATGCGTCATCAAAAGCGATTGCGCCGCCGCCAGCAGCTGGTCACGTGTTCGGGCGCGTTTGGAACTGCGCAAAGGACTGGTTTCGAGAAGCACAATTTGACGTAATCTCAAATTTGAAATTTCGTCAAATTAAATCTTGAGAGCTGATCCCTTACCCGTCCCCTTGCGTACCCCGCGAGCGGCCTCCCAAGACACGCGCCGCTTATGGAGTTGCTCCGATGGCTTTGCGCGCTGTCAACTGGGTGCGCAGACCTGTCGCCTATGTGCCTTTGCATTTTCAGGCAATCTTGCTCGAGCGACCCGCCCAATAAGGGTCGCGCAGCTGGCGCTTGTAGAGCTTGCCAGTCGGTAAGCGTGGCAATTGTTCGGTGAAGTCGATCGAGCGCGGGCATTTGATGTGCGCCAGATGCTCCCGGCAAAACGCTATCAGTTCGGCGGCAAGTTCAGCATCTGCCAGTACGCCCGGCGCGGCTTGCACCACAGCCTTCACTTCTTCGCCCAGATCCTCGTTGGGTACACCAAACACGGCAACATCGGTCACCTTGGGATGGGTGATCAGCAGGTTTTCGCACTCCTGCGGATAGATGTTCATGCCGCCGGAAATGATCATGAACGTCTTACGGTCAGTGAGGTGAAGGAAGCCATCAGCATCGAGATAGCCGACATCGCCAACGGTGGTTTTCGTCCCGTCGGCAGAACGGCTTTCGTTTGTCTTGTCAGCGTTCTCGAAATACTCGAACGGCGTCGCGGTCGTGAACCAGATGGTGCCAGGCTCCCCCTCGGATGCCGGCTGCATCTCGTCATCGAGGATGTGGATGTCACCGAGCATCACACGCCCCACGGTGCCCTTGTGAGCCAACCATTCGGCTGAATCGCAAGCTGTGAAGCCCAGTGCTTCGGTGGCGCCATAATATTCGTGGATGATCGGCCCCCACCAAGCAATCATCGCCTCCTTCACCGACACCGGACAGGGGGCGGCACCATGGACGGCGACTTCCAGTGAGCTGAGGTCGTAGCAGGTGCGAACATCCTCCGGCAGCTTCAGCATTCGTGAAAACATCGTCGGCACCAGCTGGGTGTGGGTGACGCGGTAGCGTTCGACCAATTGCAGATAGGCTTCGGGATTGAAGCTCTCCATGATTACGGCGGTGCCACCAGCTTGGATTGCCAGCGCCACGGCTGCCTGCGGCGCGGAGTGATATAGTGGCGCGGGCGACAGATAGATCATGCTGTCGCGGTAGCGCCACAGTTGGGTTAGAAACGTGTAGAGCGGCAAGCCGACGTCGGGTGTCACTTTTGGTAGAGGCCGCAAAATGCCTTTGGGCTGGCCAGTGGTGCCCGAGGAGTAAAGCATGGCAGCGCCCAGCCATTCATCGGAAATCGGCGTGGCGGGCATGCCGGCAACTGCGGCATCGAGCTCGCGGATATTGTCGCCATCTCCCGCACCATCGACCACGAGGCAGAGCGCGACACCGGGTGCAAGCGCCATGGCTGCGCGTGCGACGTCCAGCTTGGCCGTTGACGTGATCAGTATCTTCGACCGGCTGTTGCTGAGGACATAGGCCAGTTCGTCGACGCCCAGATAGCTGTTGATCGGCGTGAAATAGAGCCCGGCACGCGCACCCGCGCCGCAGCACTCCACATAGCGCGCGTTGTTTTCCATGTAGATCGCGTAATGGTCGAGGCGGTTCAGGCCCTGTTGGCGAAACAGATGCGCCAACTTGTTGGTGCGCTTTTCGAGCTCGCCATAACTGATGGCCTCGCCTGATCCTGCCATAATGACGGCAATCCGGTTTGGGTCGCTTGTTGCGATCGCGCCTGGTAACATTAGTTCCCCATCTTTGGCGTTAAACTGACAGCACCGATTGGCGGGGTGCGGTTTGCAGCAGACGAAGCGCCGTGTCGATTGCCTCGCGGATTTGACGGTCTGGGAGTTTGCGGCGGCTAGCCACTCGCACGCCTTCATTCACCAGCATGAGGTAGGCGGCGTATTCGGTGGCGCGTGCCGGAGAGTAGCCAGCTTCGCGCAGGCACTCGTCGAGCAGTGCCTGCAATTTCGACAGCCATGCGCTGGCCGCCACGGCCAGTTCGTCATCTACGCCTGCAAGCTCGATGACGGTGTTGACTACCATGCACCCGAGCCCTGCCTTCGATACTTCAGCATGGTTCAGGCTATGTTCCAGGAAATACCTTATGGCATCCATCGGCGGGTATTTGTCCCTGGCCTTCTGGACAATGACAAAGGTTCGCTCCGCGAAAAGGTTGAGGCACTCGATGTACAGGCGCCGCTTATCTCTGAACGCAGCGTAGAAACTGCCGCGGCCAATCTTCATTTCAACCAAGAGATCCGAAAGGGATGACGCCTGGTAGCCGTTGCGCCAGAAGAGCTTCAATGCGCTCTCCCTCGCGGTCATGATGTCAAACTCGATCGGACGTGCCATAGTTCGTTATT
Organism: Sandarakinorhabdus limnophila DSM 17366; assembly: GCF_000420765.1. GTDB lineage: Bacteria > Pseudomonadota > Alphaproteobacteria > Sphingomonadales > Sphingomonadaceae > Sandarakinorhabdus > Sandarakinorhabdus limnophila. Next base: position 12,452 of record NZ_ATVO01000003.1, read on the forward strand.
GACCGTTCGGTCCATAATTGCAATGCTGGAATTTCATCACTGGTTCGATCACGAGAAGCACCCGCCGGAGACCTGCGCATGAAAACGCGATTTACCGAATTGTTTGGCGTCAAGCATCCGATCGTGCAGGGCGGCATGCAGTGGGTTGGCCGGGCAGAGCTTGTGTCGGCCGTTGCCAATGCAGGCGCCCTGGGTTTCATCACAGCGCTGACGCAGCCCACGCCGGAAGACCTGACCAAGGAAATCCAGCGTTGCCGACAGATGACCGACAAGCCGTTCGGCGTGAACCTCACGATTCTTCCCGCCCTCAAGCCCCCGCCTTACGCGGAATACCGGCAAGCCATAATCGAGAGTGGCATCAGGATCGTTGAGACGGCGGGCTTCAAGCCGAAGGAGCACGTTGATCATTTCAAGCAGCACGGCATCAAGGTCATACACAAATGCACGTCGGTGCGTCACGCTTTGTCGGCGGAGAAGATGGGCGTTGACGCGATTTCCATCGACGGGTTCGAATGCGCCGGCCATCCGGGCGAAGATGACATTCCTGGTCTGATCCTCATTCCGTGCGCTGCCGACAAGATCAAGGTGCCGATGATCGCGTCTGGCGGTTTCGGCGATGCGCGCGGGCTCGTTGCGGCGCTAGCTCTTGGTGCGGAAGGCATCAACATGGGGACACGCTTCATGTGCACGGTCGAAAGCCCGATCCATCACAACATCAAGCAGCAAATGGTGGCAAACGATGAACGGTCGACCGAGCTGATCTTCCGAACTCTGCACAATACGGCGCGCGTGGCCCGCAATCCGGTCAGCCAGGAAGTGGTGGCGATCGAAAAAAAGGGTGGAGCGAAGATCGAGGATGTCGCGCATCTGGTGTCGGGCCAGCGCGGCAAGGTGGTCTATGAGGCCGGTGATCCTGATCATGGCATCTGGTCGGTTGGCATGGTTCAGGGTCTGATCAATGACATTCCAACCTGCAGCGAGCTGGTCGACCGCATCATGGGCGAAGCGGACGAGCTTATTCGCGCGCGCCTGACGCGCATGACCGCTGCGTGACACAGTATCGACCGACACGTCACGGCGCTTGCGGTACGGGATGCTGTCACCACCCTGAACTTGCTGTTGATATTGAACAGGCTGTCGAGCGCTTCGGCGAAAAGCGGCGCTCCCGCGAAAAACAACGAAAAAGAGAAACGAGGAAAAGCGCATGAAGAGTTTGTCTTTGATCGTTGTTGTGGGCCTGGCGCTCACGTCTGTTGAAGCGATCGTGGCACCGCTGACGCCGTCACTGCTGACGGGTGTCGTCAAGGACAGCCATGGCATGCCGCTCAACGGTGTCATGGTTAGGGTGAGCGACGATGCGTCGGGCCTGGCGGACAATGTTTTCACGGATGCAGAGGGGAAGTATGCGCTGTCAACGCGCCTCTCAGGGGATGTCGTGGTCAGGTTCCGCCTGCCGTATTACCAGGACGAGACGCGCAAGCTGACGCTTGCCGCGAGGCGGCCTGTCGAGCAGGCGGCGACCCTCAAGCGCATGACGGTCTCGGCTGACATTTCCGAAAGCCTGCCATCCGCCTATCACTTCGGGAACCTTGCCTTCGACAAGGACCCGACGGCGATTTTAAGCCGCGGAAACGTGCAGCGCGACTGTGCGGGCTGCCATGCGCTGGGCAATACTGTGTCACGTGCGCCGCGGCCGCTTGAGCAGTGGGTCGAGGTGGTCAAGCTCATGCAGGGTTATCTTGGCAACCCGGATCCAAAGCTGATCGAGAGCCGGGCTGCGCTGCTGTCCGCCGGCTTCCGGGGGCAGGCGCCGAACGTGCGGCCGGTGTTTCCCGTCGACGCTGAACTCCACACCGCCGTGATCCACGAATACAAGCTCGAGAGCACCCTGTTCCCGCATGACGGTGACATCAGCGCTGTCGATGGCCTGATGTATACGGTCGACCGCACTGGCAACCAGATGGTGGTGACGGACCTTGTTACCGGCAAGTCTGTGTATATCGAGCAGCCTCCATCGACGCGTCCTGCCGTCGAAGGCGGGAACAGCTATTCCGCACGCTCCACGGATCCAGGTCCGCATTCGCTGGTGCTCGGGAAGACCGGCTACTGGTACACGACGAACGCCGGGTCCGACGAGATTGGCGTGTTCGATCCGAAGACACGGAAGTGGAAGGATTCGTTCGTGCTGCCAGAGCCGGCACGCTATCCGCATACGATACGGGCAGGAAGCGATGGCATCATCTGGTTCACGCTGGCGGCGTCGTCGCAGGTGGGCCGGCTTGATCCAATCAGCGGGGACATCAAACTGATCAATCTGCCAAAGCTCAAGCCGCTTGGCGGTGCGGGCGGCTCGCTTCCTTACGGCATCGATGTAAGCCCAGTTGACGGGCGCGTCTGGTATGCACGCCTGTGGGGCGACAAGCTTGGCGCCATTGATCCAAAGACGCTTGAGGTGACGGAATTCGACTCGCCGGTTGAAGGGCCGCGTCGCCTGCGCTTCGATGAGAGCGGTGCGCTTTGGTTGACAGGATACAGCGAAGGCATGATCGCGCGTGTTGATACCGCGAGCATGAAAAGCGAGGTCTATCCAATGCCCGAGTTTGCTCCGGGGTATAGACCTGGCCCATATGCGCTTGCGATCCATCCGGTCACGCAGGAGGTCTGGATAAACGAGACCTCGACGGATCGCGTGTATCGTTTCCTACCGAAGGAGAAGCGATTCATCGTGTATCCGATGCCGTTGCGCGGGACCTTTACACGTGACTTTGCTTTCACGGCGTCGGGGTGGGCTTGCACGTCGAACAGCCCGATCCTGAACGCCGCGCTGGAAGGAAACGAAACGGAGTTGCTCTGCATTGATCCCAACGGAGCGGGGCCGCGCAAGTGACCGTGCTGCTTGATGCGTCGCTCTATTCCGTCATTTCGCTGATTGGATTGGCCTGGACGCTGCTGACGTTTTTCCTGATGTTCTCCGCTCAGGGACAGCGTTGGCAGTCCAATCCGCTTAGTATCGCCATCGCTGCGGCGGCGCTGGCGCCTTCGCTCTGGCTGGTGACGTTACAGATCAAGGTGCTGACAGATCTTGCGGGAGGGATCCCGCCGCTGGACGTGCAGTTCGGCTATAGCCAGCAGCAGATTGCGCAGTTTGCTGACGCACTGGGCGAGGACGGTCGCAAGGCTTATGCGCAGTTCCAGCTGGGGACTGATACGCTGGCGCCTCCTGCGTTCTGTTGCTTCCTGATGAGTGTGTACCGCTCGACGGTGAGGTCTGTGGCCGTGCGTGCCTATTGCATGGCGCTGGCCTTTGTCTATCTGGTCTCCGTGCTGATCGCGAACACGTTCATGCCGGTGATTATCCTCAACTATCCGTCTCAGGACGGATCCATGCTGTCGACGCTGTATTGGCTCGTCCCGATCTGTGACATGGTGAAGTACTCCGTGCACGGCCTGGCTTGGTTCATCATCGTGACCACTTGGCTCTGGCAGCTTGCGGGCATGCTGACGACCCGCAAGTCGTCGCGACCTTTTCCCCCTGCAGCATCCCATGACTGACAGCGACGCTTGTACGCTGTCGACGAAGGCGTTGCGACGATTTCGTTCAACAGGCCTGACAAGCTGAACGCGATGAAGCCTGCGATGCTTCAGAAGTTTTTCGCGAAAGTCGACGCAGACTGACCCGCCACCCGAAGGTTTTTCGACATAAAAGGACATTCACTATGCTCAAGCTTCATTTTGCCCCTAACTCGCGCGCCGGCCGGATCGTCTGGTTGCTAGAAGAGCTTGGGCTGCCTTATGAGATCAACAAGATGGCGTTCCATCCCAGTGCGCTGAAATCGGATGAACATCGCGCACGTCATCCACTTGGCCGTGTCCCGGTGCTTGAAGATGGCGATGTTTCAATTTTTGAGTCAGGCGCAATCGTCGACTATATTCTTGAACGCCATAAGAATGGCGGGCTTAAACCCGCAGTGTCCGATCAGCGATTTCCGGCCTATCTGCAATGGTTCCATTATTGCGAGGGGATGATCATGCCGCCGATCAACACCATTGTGGTACATACACTGATCTTGCCCGAAGAACGACGCGATGCAACCGTGTTGGGGCAAGCAAAGCGGTTGCTGACCAACGCGCTGGCGCCGGTTGATGAGGCTTTGGTCGGCAAAGACTACCTGATCAGCGAATTTTCGGGGGCCGACATTATGCTCGGCCACGCCTGTTTCATGAGCAATCGGGTTGGCTGCGTCCCCGATGAAATGGCAAACCTCAAGGCCTATGTTGCCCGCATCGCAGCACGTCCCGACTTCCAGACTGCGATCAGGATGCAATAGGCTGGAGCGATTTGGTGGCCGCGTCGCTCGAAGGGCCGGACTCTAATCGATCGTGGAGGAAAATCAGGGGGTCAGGTCACGGCCATCCCAATTGATAAGTTGCAAGCGTCATAGCCCCGGATCCCAGTCTCTGAGGGTGACCATCAGAGTGAGAGCTGAGCGGTAGAATTTGACTATGAACGTGGGCTAGCAGCTAGGTAGGGGTGTTACCCGGATCCGAAAGAGCCGCATCCAAATGGTGACACCAAATGAGCGCAAAATCCAAATTTGGTACTAAATTTGGTAACGCGATCGCTCTGATCAACAAAAACGCTTAAAAATCAATAACGTATGATCTAGCGCTGGATGCCCCGCGAGGATTCGAACCTCGATTAACGGTGTCAGAGACCGGAGTCTTACCTTTAGACGACAGGGCAACAGCCAGCTAAGGCCGGCGTTTACCGGCTGGGGCGGCCACGGTCAACCGTCTGATGTGGTCCAAAAGCGCCAGTGTCCACAGCTGTGGCCGAGGTAGCGGATGATTTGCCATCATCCGATGAATTGGCTAGCGTGTTTTCAGGTTCCGCTGCGGCGGCGTCCCTTGGGGGCGCATGGTTAAGGCGGTATGTGAATGTGACTGGACTTGCCGATGCCGGCCCCGCTTGAATCTGCTGACGGCCCCCGCCGCGGCACCGCCGCCCGAAGCCGGATGCACCCATCCCAGCAGCGTCGCGCGCCAGCCTATGGCGCGCTTGATCTGGGCACCAACAATTGCCGATTGCTGATCGCCCGACCATCGCCCGATGGCTTCACCGTGGTGGATGCCTATAGCCGCGTGGTGCGGTTGGGGGAGGGTCTGCTGGAAGCCGGTCGGCTGTCCGATGCCGCGATGGACCGCACGTTGGCCGCACTTTCGGCCTGCTCCGAAAAACTGGCACGCCGTGATGTACGGTTAACCCGCAATGTCGCCACCGAAGCCTGCCGACGCGCCAGCAATGGCCTGGCCTTCGTGGAGCGAGTCTATCAGGAAACCGGCATCGCGCTGGATGTGATCAGCGCTGCGGAAGAGGCGCGGCTGGCGGTGCTGGGCTGCCATGTGCTGATCGATGGCGATGGCCCGCCGGCGCTGGTGTTCGATATTGGCGGCGGCTCAACCGAATTGATGCTGGTGGCGCCGTCGGGGGTTGGCGACGCGCCGCCGGCTATCATCGAGTGGATTTCGATGCCGTGGGGCGTGGTGTCCCTGGCGGAAACCGAACCGCAATGGCCACAGGTGGCCGACCGCGTTGACGCTTATGATCGGATGCTCGCGGAAATGTGGCCCTGGCTTGACCGATTTGCTTTGAAGCTGGCCGCGCGGGGCGTGAACGAAGTGCAGTTACTGGGCACATCCGGCACCATCACAACGCTGGCCAGCGTGCAACTGGGCCTGCCCGGCTATGATCGGCGGCGGGTGGATGGCTGCGCGGTAGATACGACAGCGCTGGCGGCGTTGTGCCGATCGATCGGGCACAGCAGCGTGGCTGAACGCGCCCGCATCGCCTGCGTTGGGCCAGACCGCGCCGAACTGATCGTGGCGGGATGTGCCATCCTGGAAGCCATCCTTACCCGCTGGCCGGGCGGACAGGTGCGGGTGGCCGATCGCGGCATCCGCGAAGGCATCTTGCGCACATTGATGACCCGCGACGGCGTATGGGCGGCTGGCAAATGAGTGGTGCAGGACCTTCCGGCCCCGGCGGCCGGTCGCGTGGCGGCAAGGTGCGGGTGAAAACCGCGCGCAAACGCTCGCCGCAATCGGCGGCCTGGCTGGAACGGCACCTGAACGATCCCTATGTCGCGGCCGCCAAGGCCCAGGGCTATCGCAGCCGCGCCGCCTTCAAGCTGAAGGAACTGGATGAACAGTTCGGCCTGCTGGCCGGCGTTGATCGCGTCGTCGATCTTGGCGCTGCGCCTGGCGGCTGGTGCCAGGTGGTGAAGCAGAAACGGCCAAAGGCGCGGGTGGTGGGCATGGATCTGCTGGCGATCGAGCCGCTGGCCGGCGTCGATCTGTTCCAGAAGGACATCACCGATGATGATAGCGAGGCGCTGATCCTTTCAACGCTTGGCGGCCCGGCCGATCTGGTGATGAGCGACATGGCCGCCAACACCGTTGGCCACAAGCAGACCGACCATCTGCGCACCATGGGCCTGATCGAGGTTGGGCTGGACATGGCCACGCGGCTGCTGCGGCCGGGCGGCAGTTTCCTGGCCAAGGTGCTGGCCGGCGGCGGCGATGGCCAGTTGACGGCGCTGTTGAAACGCCATTTCACCACGGTGAAACATGTGAAGCCACCGGCCAGCCGCAAGGGATCGAGCGAATGGTATGTGGTGGCGCAGGGTTTCAAACCACCCGCGAGTGCAAGCCCTGACTGAGGGCAAGGGCCGCACTTCGCAGTTGCCAGCACCAAAATTGGCTGGCAATCAATCGTCACAGCAACAGGTTAGGCCGGTTCATCCCCGCGACTGCAAGGCGAGGTATGAGTGGGCTATGGCAAGTGGGAGCGTGGGAACGACATGACGGCGCGACAACCCGCAGAATGGGCTGCCCACGCCGCCACCTGGACGGCGTTTCCGTCCCACGCTGAGCTGTGGGAGGATGATCTCGCCGCGGCACAAGCGGAAGTCGCCGAGATGGTGCGCGCCATTGCCAAAGGCGAGCGCGTCGAACTGCTGGTGGCCAATGATAAAGCCATGGCTGTGGCCCGCGACATGCTGGGCGATGTGGATGTGCGGCTGCATGCCTATGGCTTTGGCGATATCTGGCTGCGCGATACCGGGCCGTTGTTCCTGCAATCGCCACACGGCATGGCGGCGGCCGGATTTAGCTTCAATTTCTGGGGCGGCAAATATGATCTGCCCGGCGATGAGGGTGTTGCCGCCTTTGTTGCCAATATGACGAAAACGCCGCTGGCAAAGCACGGCTGGGTCCTCGAAGGCGGCGCCATCGATGTGGATGGCACTGGCCTGGTGGTGACTACCGAGCAATGTCTGCTCAATCCCAATCGCAACCCCAAGATGGATCGGGTGGAAGTGGAAAGCCATCTGCGCCGCGATCTTGGCCTGGATCGAGTGTTGTGGCTGGGCGAGGGTCTGCTGAACGATCACACCGATGGCCATGTCGACAATCTGGCGCGCTTCGTCGCGCCGGGCCGGTTGGCGCTTCCGGTAGCGGCGGGCAAGGATGATCCAAATAAAGATGTCTACGAAGACGCGTGGGAACGCGCCCGCGATTTCGGGCTGGAGATCGTGCCGATCCCGTCGCCGGGCAAGGTGCTGCGCGATGGCGAGATTATCCCGGCCAGCCACATGAATTTCTACATCGCCAATGCCGTGGTTGTGGTGCCGCTTTATGGTGCCGCCAGCGATGATGACGCGGTGAAGGCCATCGCCGCGCTGTTCCCCGATCGAGAGGTGATTGGCATGCGCGCCGACCATATCCTTACCGGCGGCGGCAGCTTCCACTGCATCACCCAGCAGCAGCCGAAATAGAGCCGCATCTTTCGCCCGCCACATTCGTGCGCTAGGGGCGAAATCATGACCCGCACCATCACCGTCGCCGGCCTGCAGCTGGCCTTTTCCGGCAATCGCGATGCCGATATCGCCATGACCGCCGCCGCTGCCCGCGCCGCTGCTGACGGCGTCGATGTCGTGCTGCCGCCGGAATTGTTCGAAGGCCATTATTTCTGCAGGCACGAAGACGAAGGCCTGTTCGTCAACGCCCTGCCGCTGGACAAGCATCCGGCCGTCGCCGCAATGCGCGAAGTGGCGCTGGAAACGAAGACCTACATCCCCTGTTCCTTCTTCGAGAAGGACGGCCACCATCATTACAACAGCCTGGCCATGATCGACGATGGCGGCAACGTGATGGGCGTCTATCGCAAGAGCCATATCCCTGACGGGCCGGGCTATGAGGAAAAATTCTATTTCCGCCCGGGCAACACCGGCTTCAAGGTGTGGAACACCAAGAAGGGTGTGATCGGCGTCGGCATCTGCTGGGACCAATGGTATCCCGAAACCGCCCGCGCGATGATGCTGATGGGCGCCGAAGTGCTGCTCTATCCGACCGCCATCGGCACCGAGCCGCATGATCCCGACCTCGACACACGCCGGTTGTGGCGCCGGGCGATGGTGGGCCATGCCGTATCGAACGTCGTGCCGGTGCTGGCCTGCAACCGCATCGGCACCGAAGAGGCTGGCACGCCGCACGCGCAGACCTTTTACGGCACCAGCTTTGCCTGCGATCAGCGTGGCGACATTGTCGATGATCTGGATGACGTGACGCCCGGCGTGGTGAAGGCGACCTTCAATCTCGACCTCGCCGCCCGCCACCGCGCCGCCTTCGGCTTCTTCCGCGACCGCCGGCCCGAACTCTATGGACGGCTGGCGCAGGACATCTGAAGGTCAGGCTCTGTAGGCGAGGGTCGCTTCGAGCGCGGCCTTGAACATGTCCGGCGTCAGTAAGCCGGTGTTGGTGTTCAGCCGGCTGCAATGGTAGCTGTCCATCAGCACCACGCCCGAAGGCAGCTTGTGCGCCACGCCGTGGCCGAAGCGATACTTGGGCAGCTTGCCGCCGACCGCCTTGATCGCGGCCTGGTGTGCGGTTTCGCCCAAAGCCACCACCACTTTCAAGGCGGGCAGTGCGGCCAGTTGTTCTGCGAGGAATGACCGGCAGTTATGCTTTTCCGCCGTCTCTGGCAGGTTGCCGGGCGGGGCGCAGGCCACCGCGTTGGTGATGAACAGGCCGGGCGCATCCCAGCCATCGGGCGTTTCGGTGGCCAGGCCCAGTTCGGCCAGCATGCCAAACAGCATCTTGCCGGCTTCATCACCGTGGAAGGGCTTGCCGGTGCGGTTGGCGCCCTTCAGGCCGGGCGCGAGACCGACGATGGCGAGCCAAGCCGAGGCATCACCAAGCGGCGGCACTGGGGCGTTCCACCAGCCGGAATGGCGCGCCATCTGCTCGGTGCGATAGGCGGCCAGGCGCGGGCACAAGGCGCAATCCTTTGGCGGGGTTCCGGGGTGCAGGGTCTCGTCAGTCATCACCCATGCCTGTAGGGGCTCAGGATAATATGGCAATCATACTTGTCGCGCTGGGATCGAACCGCTGCCACGGCCGCCATGGCCGGCCGGCGGGCGTGGTGCGCGCAGCGCTGGTGGCATTGGCGGGGCTGGGCCTGGTGGAGCGCGTATCGCCCATCTTCGCGACGGCTCCGATCGGCCCGGGCAGCCGCCGTTATGCCAATGCGGTGGCGGCTTTGGAGTGGGGTGGCAGCCTGCCTGATCTTCTGCGTGCGCTGAAAGATATCGAGCGGGACTTTGGCCGCAGGCGCGGACAACGCTGGGGTGATCGGGTGCTGGATCTCGATATTCTTGCCGCCGGCGCTACTCAACTGCGTCTGCCCGCTCTTGCCGTGCCGCACCCGCGCCTTGCTGAACGGCGTTTCGTGCTTGATCCTCTGGTGATGGTCGCACCCGATTGGCGGCATCCGGTGACAGGGCATAGTGCAAGACAGTTGCACGCCCGCGCGCTTCGCCCTAAAGGCCTGCCCCGCGCCTGATGCGCGCCCAATGCTGCCAGCGGCTTTTGGGGGTCCTTAGCTCAATCGGTTAGAGCGCCCGCCTTTTAAGCGGTAGGTTTCGGGTTCAAGTCCCGAAGGACCCACCAAGCCGCAGTACGGCTTGGTGGCTGTGGGAGGCGCAAACGCCAGAGCTCGCGCAAGGCCGGCCGCGCCCGTCACGACCGCGCCTTGCCAACCTGCAGCCCCCATCGCACTGTCCGAACAGGGGGAACCAGCCATGCCATTATCCGATTACAGCCTCACCGATTTCACCGCCGGCCCGTACACCCGCCCCGTTTATCGCCGCGGCAGCGGCCCCGCCGTGATCGTTATCCACGAAGTTCCCGCCCTGCACACGCTGGTGATCGAATTCGCCGACCGGCTGGCGGCATCGGGCATGACGGTGATCTGCCCCAGCCTGTTCGGCACGCCCGGTTCGGTGCCCACGAAATCCGCGGCGGCCAAGCAGTTGTTCCTCAACATCTGCATAAGGCGGGAGTTTTCGGCCTGGAACGATGGCCGCTCCAGCCCGATTGTCGATTGGCTGCGGGCGCTGGCCAAGCAGGCGCATGCAGAATGCGGCGGGCCGGGCGTGGGGGCGGTGGGCATGTGCTTCGCCGGCGGTTTTGCGCTGGCGATGATGACGGAACCCAGCGTCATCGCCCCGGTCCTGAGCCAGCCCAGCCTGCCCATCCGCGGCGCCAAGACTGGCGGCATCGATGCGACCCCGGCCGAGATCGCCTGCGCGCGGGCGCGGTTCGAGAAGGAGGATCTGTCGCTCCTTGCGCTGCGCTACCGGTCTGATGCGCTGGTGCCCGATGCCCGCTTCCGCCGTTATGAGCGCGAGTTCCCCGGTCGGGTCGAAACCATCGAACTGGCTGATGAACATGCCCGAAGCGGCACCGGCATGGCCCCGCACAGCGTGCTGACCGTGCATCTGCCCGATGATGGCCCCGGCAAGGCGGCGGAAACCCGGGTGATTGGCTTTCTGCGACAGCGACTTGGGATTGGTGACGCTGTGCCCTCTTGATTGCCAGCGCAACTGCGGCCACATCGCTGTTGCACTGCAACTACAGGAATTTTCCCATGTCTGCCGCCTCTATTGCCGCTCTGGCTGCCTCTGTCGCTACCATGACGGCCACCACCGCCGCCGCCCAACAGGCAGTGCTGCCCGGGGGCACCAGGGTAACCGAGGTCAAGGCCGGTAGCGGCGCCCTTGCCGAACCGGGCCGTGCCGTGGCGGTGCATTACACCGGCTGGCTTTATGTGGACGGCGGTAAGGGCGCGAAATTCGATTCCTCACGCGATCGTGGCCAGCCCTTCATCTTCACGCTGGGCCTGGGCGAAGTGATCATGGGCTGGGATGAAGGCGTGGCCGGCATGAAGGTTGGCGGCCAGCGTACGCTGATCGTGCCGCCGGAAGCCGGCTATGGCGAGCGCGGTGCCGGCGGCGTGATCCCGCCCGGCGCGACGCTGATGTTCGACGTTGAACTGCTGGCGGTGCAATAATGGCTTCCGCAGCACCGGCTGATCTGGCCATCACTCCGCGCAACCTGCGCTTTGGTCGCGATGAAGTGCGCGGCCGCTGGTGGCTGGGCGGCGATGCTGTTGCCACTGCCTGGCACAATTCGCTTTCGGCCAGTTTCCCGGCCGGCGAAGCCTTTTTCATCGAAACCGTGCGGCGGTTCCGGGATCAGGTGCCAGCGGAGCTTGCCGCGCAGATCGACCAATTCGTGAAACAGGAAGCCCATCACACTCGCGAGCATGTTGCCTTCAACCGGCAGGTGACGGGTGCCGGCTACGACATCGCCGCCATCGACAAGCGCATCGCCGATAGCCTGGTGCAGGCGCGCACCACGCATCCGGTCGCTCAACTTCTGGTGACGGTGAGCCTGGAGCATTTCACCGCCATCTTCGCCCACGCCATGCTGGCGCGCGCCGGCCAGCAGTTCGACGGCGCGTCGGCTGAAACCCGCGCGATGTGGATCTGGCACGCCATCGAAGAGATTGAGCACAAGGGGGTTGCCTTCGATACCTACATGCACATCACCCGCAGCCTGAAGCCGGCGAAACGCTGGGCGATCCGCAGCCTGGTATTCTTCCGCGTCTCGCGCAATTTCATCGCGAACCGGGTGAATGATGCGCTGGCCCTGCTGGCGCAAGACGGCATCACCGGATGGCGGGCCAAGGCGCGGCTGTGGTGGTATCTGCTGGGCACGCCCGGCGTACTGCGCCAGGTGGCGCTGCCATGGGCCAGCTATTTCCGCCCCGGTTTCCATCCGTGGGATCATGATGATCGCGCGCTGATCGCTGCATACGAAACGGCGCCGACGCCAGTTCCGGCCTGATCCGCAGGCATGGCAACCATCCCCGCCCATATCGCTTCACTGCCCGGTATGCCGGTGCTGGTGCTGCAGGGTGGCGGCGCGATGGGCAGCTATCAGGCGGGCGTGTTCGCGGCGCTGGATGAGGCCGGATACTGCCCAGAGGTCGTTGCCGGTATTTCCATTGGTGCGATCAACGGGGCGCTGATCGCCGGTAATCCGCCCGAACGCCGTCGCGAACGACTGATGACGTTCTGGGAACGCATCACCGGCAGCCCGGCCCTGAGCTGGGTGGCCAGCGATGTGGGCGGTAACCAGCAGGCCGAAGGCTTGCGCCACCAGTGGGCCGCAGCGGCAACTGCGCTCGCGGGCGCGCCAGGCTTTTTCCGGCCGCGCTGGCCTTGGCTGCCCAATTGGTGGCCAGGGCAGGTCGCACTTTATGACACCGGCGCGTTGAAGGCGACGCTGGAGGAACTGGTCGATTGGGATCTGCTCAACAGCGGTGCGGTGCGGTTTGCGGTTGGTGCGGTCAATGTCGAAACCGGCAACTTCACCTATTTCTGCTCTGAACAGCAGCGGCTGGACGTGCGCCACGTGATGGCTTCGGGCGCATTGCCGCCGGGGCTGCCACCGGTGGAGATCGATGGCCAATTGTGGTGGGATGGTGGCCTTGTTTCCAACACGCCGCTCGATCATGTGCTCGATCACGACGATGATGATGATCTCACCATCTTCCAGGTCGATCTGTTCCCGGCCCGGGGCGCGCGGCCCAACACGTTGGAGGAGGTGGAGGAGCGTGCCGCCGATATCCGCTTTTCCAGCCGCACCCGTTTCACCACCGATGCCCAGGCGCGGCTGAACGCTCCGCGCCGGGCCTGGGCGCGGCTGGCGGCCAAGCTGCCACCCGAACTGCGCGAGAGTGCCGAAGCCCAGTTGCTGGACAGGCTGGCGCGGGGCCGCCGGGCGGTGGTGGCCCAACTCGTCTATCGCGATCAGCCATGGCAGGGCACCGCCAAGGGCCGTGAATTCAGCCGTGCCACCATGATGATGCACTGGCGTCATGGCGAGGCCGACGTGGCCGCCATGCTGGAGCGCGGCGGTTGGGCCAAGCTGCCCGACGGGCCGGGTGTGTGGAGCTTTGACGCCACCGCGCAGCCCTGAATCTGCGGCCTCTTTGCCGCCGCCATATTTCTGATACGCTCACCCCTGCGCGGCGATGTGCTGTGCGGGAACGAGGCTGGCGCCACGCAGCGACTGGCCCGCACCGGGGGAGAACGTGCATGGGCGCTTGTGATCATGTCGATCTGAATGGCTTCATAGCAGGGGTGAAACGGCGCAATCCGGGCCAGGATGAATTCGTGCAGGCCGTCACCGAAGTGGCGGAGGATATCTTTGACTTCATTGGCGACAAACCGAAATATCACGAAGCCCAGATCCTGCGCCGCATCGCCGAGCCTGATCGTGTTGTGTCGTTCCGGGTGTGCTGGGAGGATGACAACAACAATATTCGCGTGCAGCGCGGCTGGCGGGTGCAGAACAACAACGCCATCGGCCCCTACAAGGGCGGCATCCGGTTTCACCCATCGGTCACCGAGAGCGTGCTGAAGTTCCTGGCGTTCGAGCAGACCTTCAAGAATGCGCTCACCGGCCTGCCGATGGGTGGCGGCAAGGGCGGTTCCAACTTCAACCCCAAGGGCAAGAGCGTGAATGAAATCATGCGCTTCTGCCAGAGCTTCATGACCGAGCTGTATCGCCACATCGGCGCCGATGTTGACGTGCCGGCCGGCGATATCGGCGTGGGCGGCCGCGAGATCGGCTTCATGTTTGGGCAGTACAAGCGCATCACCAACCATTTCACCGGCGTGCTCACCGGCAAGGGGCTGGAATGGGGAGGCAGCCTGATCCGCACCGAGGCCACCGGCTATGGCGCGGTCTATTTCCTGCAGAACATGCTGAAATCAAAAGGCATGGACGTGGCCGGCAAGACCGCGGTGATCTCCGGCTCCGGCAACGTGGCGACGCACGCCGCCGAAAAGATCGTGCAGCTGGGCGGCAAGGTGCTCACCCTGTCAGACAGTGAGGGCTTCATTCACGATCCCGATGGCATCACCCAGGAAAAGATCGACTGGGTGAAAACCCACAAGACCCACCGCCGCGGCCGCATTTCGGAATATGCGACGGAGTTCAAGGGCTCCACCTTCCACGGTGGCGGCGCCCGGCCGTGGGGCGTGCCCTGCGATCTGGCGCTGCCCTGCGCCACCCAGAATGAACTCAATGGCGCGGAGGCGAAACTGCTGCTGCAAAATGGCTGCATCGCCGTGGCCGAAGGCGCCAACATGCCCACCGATCTGGATGGCGTGCACATCTTCAAGGCAGCGCGCATCCTCTACGCCCCCGGCAAGGCGTCCAACGCTGGCGGGGTTGCCGTGTCTGGCCTTGAAATGAGCCAGAATTCCGCGCGCATGAGTTGGAAGGAAGAGGAACTGCAGGCGATGCTGAAGGACATTATGTCCGGCATCCATGATCGCTGCCTGGAATATGGCCGCTCCGCCGATGGCCACACCGATTATGTGAAGGGTGCCAACATCGCCGGTTTCAAGAAGGTCGCCGATGCGATGCTGGCCTTCGGCGTGGTCTGATGGCTGGCATCATCGATCGCCGCATCTGCGCCGAAATCGACGGCTCGTTCGTGCTGTTCCTGATCGGGATCCGCATCAACCGCTTGTGGAAAGTGGGCAGCTGGGGGCCGACGTTCAGCGCGATGGGGCCGATGATCGCCGAACTGTCGCGAAAGCCAGAACTTGGCCTGCTGCACAACCGCACCCACTTCGGCTTTCCCGCCACGATGCTGGTGCAATATTGGCGCAGCCTCGATCATCTGCAGGCCTTTGCGACGTCGCGCGATCAGCTGCACCTGCCGGCGTGGACGCGCTTCAACAAGGCGGTGGGCAGCAACGGCGATGTCGGCATCTGGCACGAGACTTATCTGATCGAGCCGGGCCAGTATGAGAATGTCTACAACAACATGCCGGCCTATGGCCTGGCAGCGGCGGGCACGATCCACGATGCCATCGGCCCGCGCGCCCGTGCCGATGGCCGCCGCGAGGCACAGATTTCAGGAGTGTGAGCGATGACCAAGGCCTCTGATCTGCTGGTGCAATGCCTTGAGGCTGAGGGCTGCGAATATGTGTTCGGCGTGCCCGGCGAGGAGAATCTGGATTTTCTCGACAGCCTGCAACGATCGACCAAGATCCGCCTGATTCTGACCCGCCACGAACAGGGCGCCGGCTTCATGGCCGCCACCTATGGCCGCCATACCGGCAAGGCGGGCGTGTGCCTCGCCACGCTCGGGCCAGGCGCGACCAATTTCGTCACCGCGGCGGCCTATGCCTTTCTGGGCGGCATGCCGATGCTGATGATCACCGGCCAGAAACCCATCAAGAAATCGAAGCAGGGCCGGTTCCAGATCCTCGATGTGGTCGACATGATGCGGCCGATCACCAAATACACCCA
Source organism: Sandarakinorhabdus limnophila DSM 17366 (assembly GCF_000420765.1). GTDB lineage: Bacteria > Pseudomonadota > Alphaproteobacteria > Sphingomonadales > Sphingomonadaceae > Sandarakinorhabdus > Sandarakinorhabdus limnophila. The sequence continues at coordinate 28,190 of NZ_ATVO01000003.1, forward strand.
CCAATTGGCCAGCGCCGACAATATCCCGGCCCGCACCCGCGAAGCCTTCCGGCTGGCGCAGGAGGAGAAGCCCGGTGCCACCCATCTGGAGCTGCCGGAGGATATCGCCCATGATCCCACCGATGCCGTGCCCTTCAAGCCAAGCTATGCCCGCCGGCCGCTGGCGGATTCAAAGGCCGTGTTGGCCGCCGTGCGCGCCATCGAGGCGGCGAAATCGCCGATCTTGGTGATCGGTGCCGGCGCCAACCGCACGATGACCAGCAAGATGCTGCTGGAACTTATTGAAAAGACAGGCATTCCGTTCCTGACAACGCAATTGGGCAAGGGCGTGATCGACGAACGCCACCCGCAGTTCCTCGGTTGCGCGGCGCTTTCGGCCGGGGATTTCGTCCATGCTGCGATTCGCCGGGCGGACGTGATCGTCAATATCGGTCACGATGTGATTGAAAAACCGCCCTTCTTCATGGCGGGCGATGCGACCACCGTGATCCACATGAGTTTCCGTTCGGCGGAGGTGGACCCGGTCTATTATCCGCAAATCGAGGTGATCGGCGATATCGCCAATGCGGTGTGGCAGTTGAAAGAGGCGATCCGTGTCCAGCCGCACTGGGATTTTGCTGCCATGCTGGCTGCGCGTGCCGCCGAAGTGGCCCACCGTGACGCCGCGGTGGCGGATTCGCGCTTCCCGATCTACCCGCAGTATCTGGTGAGCGAGATCAGGAAGGTGATGCCGGACGATGGCATCATCGCGCTCGACAATGGCGTCTACAAGATCTGGTTCGCCCGCAACTACACCGCCTATCACCCCAACACCGTGCTGCTTGATAACGCGCTGGCCACGATGGGTGCCGGCCTGCCCAGCGCGATGGCGTCGAACATGGTCTATCCGGATCGCAAGGTGATGGCGATCTGCGGCGACGGCGGCTTCATGATGAACAGCCAGGAGATGGAGACCGCGGTTCGCCTCGGCCTCAACCTCACCGTGCTGATCCTCAACGACGGCAGCTACGGCATGATCCGCTGGAAACAGGCCAACATGGGCTTCAAGGATTGGGGCCTGGAATATGGCAATCCGGATTTCGTCAAATATGCCGAATCCTATGGCGCCCACGGCCACCGGGTGACCAGTGCGGAGATGCTCCCAGGCCTGATGGCGCATTGCCTGAACACGCCGGGCGTCCACCTGATCGATTGCCCGGTGGATTATAGCGACAACGACCGCATATTGAACAAGGACATCAAGGAACTGAGCGCCAAGCTGTAATGGCCTGGAAAACTTCCCTGCGTAACAACACCCCGTTGACCGCTCTGCCGCCACTGGGCACGGCAGATCAATGGAGCCCGCGCCGCACCCGCCCGAACCTGCCCGCCCATTGGGCCGGGTGTGGCTGGTGGCCAACCGCGCCAGCCGTTCCACCGATGAAGGCCGTATCGCCGCGTTGGAGGCGGCCTTGCAGTCAGCTGGCGCAACCATCGCCGGCAGCAGCAATTTCCCGCTTGAGCCAGCTCCGGAAGCTGCCGATTTGGCCGGCATCGACACGCTGGTGGTCATGGGCGGCGATGGCACGCTGGGCGCGGCCAGTGCGGCGGCCAAGGGCTGGGATGGCCAGTTTCTTGCCATACCAGGCGGCACCATGAACTTGTTGTCCAAGGCGCTGCACGGCGACGCCAGCCTTGAGGCCATCGTGGCGGTGGCCGGGCAGGGGGTGCTTGCCCATGCGCCGGTGGTGCGCGCCGCTGGTCACACCAGTTACTGCCGGATCATCATCGGGCCGCTCACCCGCTGGGCACTGGCGCGGGAAAATGCCCGCCATGGCCGCATCTGGCGGGTGTTGCAGGCGGTGCGGTTGTCGCTGGCGCGGGGGTTTTTGGGCGGGGTGAAGGTGGCCGGTCAGCCCGGCCGCAACCCCGGTGTGCTGGTGATGCCGGGCGATCAGGGCCTGGAAGTGGCGCTGTTTTCCGGCCGCGGGCTGGCCGATGCGATGGCAGTGGCAGTGAACTGGCTGCTGAATGATTGGCGCGCCGCTGCCAGCGTGACGGCGTTCACGGCGCCTGAATTGGTGGTGGGCCGCCGTCGCACGGTGCGATGCCTGTTCGATGGCGAGCTGCGCCGCCTGCCGCCGCCCGTCCGCTTCGTGCCTGGCTGGTCCGATCTGCGCTACATCCGCACCTTGGCCTAGCCGGCCAACTTGCGTGCCTCTGCGAAGAAACTTTCGATTCGCGCCGGCGTCGCATCGCGGATGGTGCCAACCACTTTCATGTGCGTCACCTTCAGGCCGACGAAATCCAGGATCTGCCTGCGCAGCACATTCAGCCAGCCGTTGCGATAGCCCAGCCACAGATACCAGGGCGGTGTATCGGCGGTGATCAGCACGCGGGCGGTGCGGCCTTCAAAAAGCTTTTTGGGGAAATGCCCGTCGCCTTCATAGGCAAAGGCGATGCCGGGCAGGAAAACACGGTCGATCAGGCCCTTCAGTTTGGCCGGCGCAGCGCCCCACCACAGCGGGTGCACCAGGATGAGCGTGTCGCACCAACGCACGGCATCAAGAAATAACTGCAGGTCAGGCTCATGGTCTTGCCGTTGCTTGTAGCCGTGGGCGAGATTGGGATCGAACTGCATTGCCGACAGGTGCAGCAGCTTCACCTCTGCGCCGCGCGCCCGCGCCGTTTCGGCGGCGGCAGAGGCCAGCGCGCTGCACAGGGATGTGCCGTCGGGGTGACCATCCAGCACCAGCACGCGCGAACTTGGGGCGGCCATCATCGATCCTTTTGAAATTGCCCGGGGTCTCTACCAGCGTTCCGCGGCGGCGTCGTCGATGCCTTTTGCCTCAACCCAGCGCGTCGTGCCGTCGGCCCATTCCTCGCGCTTCCAGAACGGGGCCTTGGTTTTCAGCCAGTCCATCAGGAACTGCGCGGCGGCGAAGGCGTGGGCGCGGTGGGGGGAGGCGGTGACGACCAGCACGATGCTATCGCCGGGCAAGAGGCGCCCGTGGCGGTGGATGATGGTGCCAATGGTATCGGGCCAGCGGCCGGCGGCATCGGCGGCGATGGCCTGCATCTGGGCCAGCGTCATTGCCGGATAATGTTCAAGGGTCAGGGCAACAAGGCCCTCATCGGCGCGCACCAGCCCGATGAAAGCGACAGCGGCGCCGAGATCGGTGCGGCCGGCCAGCAGCGCGGTCTGTACGATGGCGGAGTCGAAGGGCTCGCTCTGGAGCCGCGCGGCAATCATCCGCCTGTCACCGGCGGGAAGATGGCAATTTCGCGCGGGTTGTTCAGCGGCGTGGCGGCGGTGGCGAAGGCCTGATCCACGGCGATGCGGATCCGGCTGCGATCGGCCAGGGCGGCGGCATGGCCGGGGCTGCGGGCGGCGAGCCAATCGAGCAGGGCGGCAACCGTGGTGAGTTCGGTGGGCAGGGTGATCGTCTCGCTGTCCGTGCCCACCATCTCGCGCACCCAGGCAAAATACAGCAAGTGCACCATCACATGTGCTTCAGGCCGACACGCAGATAATCATAGCCGGTGATGAGCGTGAGGATGGCGGCGATCCAAAGCGTGACAAGCCCGATGATCTCGGCTGGCAGCCAGGGCAGGATCGGCACTGCGCCAACCAGGATCAGCGCCCCCAGTGCCACCAGTTGGGCCGTGGTCTTCCACTTGGCGAGCTGGCTGACGGGCACCGAGACCTGCACCCCGGCCAGATATTCGCGCAGGCCCGAAACGAACATCTCCCGAAGCAGGATGATCAGGCCGGCAATCACGCTCCACCCATGCAATATCTGGGCATCGACCAGCATCAGGATGACGGCGGCCACCATGATCTTGTCCGCAATCGGATCAAGAAACTGGCCGATTTTCGAGACCGTGCCCCACGACCGCGCCAGATAGCCATCGAAATAATCCGTTATCGCCGCCAGCGTGTAGAGCCCGAACGCTGCCAGCCATTCCCAAGGGTTGGGCCCCCACATCAAGGCAACAAGGCCGGGCACCGCGAGGATGCGCGACAGGGTGAGCAGATTGGGGAGGCTGGACAACACCCGCCCTTCATAGGCAATCCAGCGCCAAGTGCAAAGTTACCGAAAGGCTTGCTCATGAAGGTTTCTGATGCCGTGCTGTCGCGCCGTTCGGTGCGGGGCTTTTTGCCGACGCCAGTCGGTGGTGACGTGATCCGCCGGGTGGTGGAAAAGGCGGCGTGGGCGCCATCGGGCGGCAATCTCCAGCCCTGGCATATCGATGTGGTCGGCGGCGAGAAGCTGGACGAATTGAAGCGCATCATGTTGGGCAAGCTGATGGGCGGCGGCGGCATGGAGCCGACAGAATATGATATCTATCCCAAGGAACTGCCGGAACCGCACAACAGCTACCGTTTTGCGGTCGGGGAGGAACTCTACAGCCGGCTCGGCATCCCGCGGGAAGACAAGGCCGGGCGCCGCATGTGGTTCGCGCGCAATTTCCAGTTCTTCGGCGCACCCGTCGCGCTGTTCTGCAGTGTGGACCGCCGCATGGGGCCGCCGCAGTGGAGCGACCTTGGCATGTATCTGCAAACGCTGATGCTGCTGCTGAAGGAAGAGGGGCTGGATTCGTGCCCGCAGGAATGTTGGGCGATCTATCCCAAGACCATCGGGGAGTTCATCGGCATCCCGCCCGAACGCATGTTGTTCACCGGCATGGCGATCGGTTTCATCGATCCGGACGACAAGGCCAATCTCGCCCGTCCAAGCCGCGCCCCGATGAGCGACTGGGCGGCCTTCCACGGGATTTGAGGTTCTGCCCCGTGCCAGTCGATCCAACTAAGCTTTCTGAAGAGCAACTTCTTCGTCTCCTTCTGAATTGCATCAAGAAATCGATTGTTGATGGCGACCCTGCAGCCAAGGAAATGGCCGAAAGTTGCATTGCCGTCATGGACGCGCGCTCTGCTGGCTCGGTAGGGGAACCAGTGTTGCGGCGCGTCGGTTATCGGGCAGGGGCACAGGGCCTTCGCTGGCATGACCGAAAGTTCTTGCTCGACTACATTCTGGAACAACCGCTGCCAGTCCGTGCACATTGGTCGGGCGATTGGGGGCAGCCAGGTTCACGTCAGCGATACGCTAAATTGCGCAAGACATTGTTGCTTTATGTGCAGCGTTTTGGTGGTGTCCCCGAAATGTTGCATGCGGAAACCAATTGGCAGCACGATGCGGAATATGTGCGCAAGTGCTGGCAACAGAAAACAAAAATTCAGTAATTGCTTGGGCTTCTCGTTACGCTTCCCTGGGCCCGATCCCCATCAGCTTGCGGGTGCGGGCGATGAAATCGCTGTTGTCGCCGCCGTCCTTCACCGGCGAAACGTCTGGCACCTTCAACCCGCGCTGTACGGCGGGGCGGGCCGCAATTGCGTCGACCCAGCGGGACAGGTGCGGTAAGGGCGCCAGGTCCACCCCGGTCCAACTCGCGGTGCGCACCCAGCAGAAATGCGCGATGTCGGCGATGCTGTATGCGCCGGCCAGATAGTCGCGATCCGCCAGCCGGGCATCGAGAATGGTGAAAAGCCGCTTCACCTCGCCCAGGTAACGCGCCTGCACCGCCGGCAGTTTTTCCGGCCAATAATGGCCGAACAGATTGGCCTGGCCCATCATCGGCCCCAGCCCACCAACCTGCAGCATCAGCCATTGCAGGGCTTCGGAGCGGCCACGCGGATCGGCGGGCAGCAACTGGCCGGATTTTTCTGCCAGCCAGACGAGGATGGCACCCGATTCCATCACGGCGAAATCATCGTCGATCAGGCATGGCACCTTGCCGTTGGGGTTCAATTTCAGGAACTCGGCCCGCTTCTGCTCGCCCTTGGTCAGATCGAGCGGCTGCACGGTATAGCCCAGGCCCATCTCCTCCAGCGCGATGGAAACCTTGTAGCCATCGGGCGTGGGCGCGGTGAAGAGGATCAGGCTCATGGACGCAGCCTACGCGGCTAACCGTTCGGGTGGAAGTGCTGCCAGATCGCCAGCGCCATCTGGCTGGAAATGCCGGGCGCGCGTTCCAGATCCTCCAGCGTGGCACCCTTCACGGCGCGGCTGGTGCCGAAGTGCATCAGCAGCGCCTTCTTGCGGGCCGGGCCGATGCCGGGCACTTCGTCGAGCGGGCTTTGCGTGATGGATTTGGCGCGCTTCGCCCGGTGCGCGCCGATTGCAAACCTGTGCGCCTCGTCGCGCAGGCGCTGCAGGAAGAACATCACCGGGGCATTTGGCGGCAGCGTGAACTCACGGCCCGACGGCAGATAGAAGGTCTCGCGGCCGGCGTTGCGGTCAGGTCCCTTGGCGACGCCGACGATCGGCACATCCACGCCCAGCTCAGCCAATGCGCTCATCACCGCCGAAACCTGGCCCTTGCCACCGTCGATCAGGCACAGATCGGGCCATGTGCCGCTCTCGCGGTCAGGGTCTTCGGCTTCCAGCCGGGCAAAGCGCCGGTGCAGCATCGCCTTCATCATGGCGAAATCGTCGCCCGGCGTGATGCTTTCATCCTTCATGTTGAACTTGCGATACTGGCCCTTCTGGAAACCGTCCGGCCCGGCGACGACCACGGCGCCCAGCGCATTCGTGCCCTGGATATGGCTGTTGTCGTAAATCTCGATTCGCGCCGGCGGGGCATCGAGTTCGAAGATCTCCGCCAGTTCCCGCAGCAGCTTGCCCTGCGTCGTCGTTTCGGCGCGGCGGCGCTGGATGGCTTCCTCGGCATTGCGCTGCGCCTGTTCCACCAGCTTCCTTGCCGGCCCGCGCTGGGCGTGGCGCAGGCTGACCTTGCGCCCGGCCTTCACGCTGAGCGCCAGCGCCAGCAGTTCCGCTTCCGGCAATGTCCGATCGAGCAACAGTTCGCGCGGCGGCGGCAGCTCCTCGTACAGCTGGGCGAGGAAGCTCTGGAGCACTTCGGCCTCATCCACGCCTTCGGTGTGGCCGGGGAAGAAGCTGCGGTGGCCCCAGTTCTGGCCGCCGCGGATGAAGAAGATCTGCACGCACATGGCGCCGCCATCGGTGGCCATGGCGATCACGTCGGCTTCACTGGTGGTGCCTTCGGCGTTGATGGCCTGGCTGCCCTGAATGAAGGTCAGCGCTTTCAGCCGGTCACGCAGCACCGCCGCTGTCTCGAAGTCCATGGCTTCCGCCGCCGATTGCATCGCCTCGGCCAGCTTCTTCTGCGCCTCTTGCGTGCGGCCCGACAGGAAGCCCTTGGCGTCCTCCACCAGCTCTGCGTAGCCGACGTCATCGATGCGGCCCACACACGGCGCCGAGCAGCGCTTGATCTGGTAGAGCAGGCAGGGCCGCGAACGATTGGCGAAGAAGCTGTCCGTACAGCTCCTGAGCAGGAACACCTTCTGCAGCGCGTTCAGCGTGGCATTCACCGCGCCGGCGCTGGCGAACGGGCCATAATAGCTGCCCTTGGCCGCCCGCGCGCCGCGATGCTTGGAAATGCGAGGGAAGTCATGATCTTCGCGCAGCAGGATGAAGGGGAAACTCTTGTCGTCGCGCAGCAGCACGTTGTACGCCGGGCGATAGCGCTTGATCAGCTGGGCTTCCAGCAACAGCGCTTCGGCTTCGCTGTTGGTGGTCACGATCTCCATGGCGCGGGTCTGCGCCACCATGCGCTGCAAGCGGCGGGGCAGGCGGGTGACCTGGGTATAGTTGGTCACCCGCTGCTTCAGCGTGCGCGCCTTGCCAACATAGAGCACATCGCCACTGGCATCGAGCATGCGATAGACGCCGGGCTTCAGTGGCAGGGTTTTCACCACGCGGCGGATGGTGGCGACACCCAGATCAAGATCAGGCGCCTCCGTGCCGCGCACCGTGTAGGTCTGCGCTTCCTCGGAAAAACGGTCGGGGGTGTCGGTCATGCTGTGCAGCCGATAGCCGCGGCGGGCCTGTCATGGCAAATGCCCACAAGGCTGCTATCGATCAGGTCATGTCGATTCTACGCTTCTTCGCCGGCCTCCTGGCCCTTGCCCTGTCTGCCTGCGCGTCGAACACCCCGCCGCCGGCAACCGCCGCCGCCGTGAAACGGCCCGCGCATCCGGTCATCCTCATCTCCGTCGATGGCCTGCGCGCCGATTATCTGCGCCGCGGGGTGAGCCCCAACATCACGGCGCTGGCAGCGCGCGGTGTCACTACCAACGCGATGCGACCAAGCTTCCCGTCGCTCACCTTCCCCAATCACTATACGCTGGTGACAGGCCTGCGCCCGGATCGCCACGGCGTCGTCAACAACAATATGCGGGACGCCGAGCTTGGCGCCTTTTCGATGGGGATCCGCAGCGCGGTGGAGGATGGCCGCTGGTGGAACGATGCCGAACCGATCTGGGTGACCGCTGAACAGGCCGGCATCCCCACCGCCACCATGTTCTGGCCGGGCAGCGAAGCGGCGGTGCGCGGTGTGCGCCCGTATCGCTGGCTGAAGTTCGATGGCGACATGCCGGAAGCGGCGCGAGTCGATCAGTTGCTGGCCTGGCTGGATGAACGGTCCCAAGAACGGCCAAGCCTTGGCTTTGCCACGCTCTATTTCGACACTGTTGATCACGATGGCCATGAATTTGGTCCGGATTCGCCGCAGGTGAACACGGCACTGGCCCGGGTTGATGCCCAGATCGGCCGGCTGCTGGCTGGCCTGCAGCAGCGCGGTATCGAAGCCAACATCGTGCTGGTGGCCGATCATGGCATGGCTCAGGTGAGCAATGATCGCCGTATCCTGCTCGATGCGCTGCTCGATCCGGCCTCGGTGCAACTCGTGGCCGGCGGCGCCATCGCCAGCCTGAACCCGCAGCCGGGGCAAGAGGTGGCCGTGAAGGCTGCCCTGCTGCGGCCGCACCCGCACATGGCCTGCCACGAAAAGGCCAATCTGCCCGCCCGTCTGCATTATGGCCGCCACCGCCGGGTACCGGCGATCATCTGCATTGCCGAAGCCGGCTGGATGATCTGGCAGTCGGCGCCGCCGGCCAGCCAGACGCAGCGGCCGCTGGGCGGTATGCACGGCTATGATCCAGCCCATCCCGATATGGCCGCGAGCTTCGTCGCCGCCGGGCCGGCCTTCCGCGCCGGGGTGGTCCTGCCGCCGTTCGACAATGTCGATGTCCACCCGCTGCTGCTGCGCCTGCTCGGCCTGCCGGCGATGGCAACCGACGGCGACGGCAAAGTGCTGGCAAAGGCCCTGCGCTGAACTGCACGTTGCGCAGCCGCCCGCAAAGGCTTATGCGGCGCCCATCATGACGGGCCTGCCTAAACGAACAGCCATCATCACCGGTGGTGCCAAGCGCATTGGCGGCGCCATCACGCGTGCACTCGCCGCCGATGGCTGGCATGTGCTGATCCATTGCAACCAGAGCCGTGCCGAAGCCGAAGCATTGGCCACCGAGCTTGGAAATGCCAGCGTGGTCGCGGCCGATCTGGCCAATCCGGCTGCGGCGGACATCATCATGGCTGCCTGCGCCAGCCTGCCGCCGGCCCGACTGCTGGTGAACAGCGCCAGCCGTTTCGTTTATGACCGGATCGAGGATTTCAGCCCCGCCGATTTCGACATCCACATGGCGGTGAACCTGCGCGCGCCGGCGCTGCTCAGCCGCGCCTTTGCCGCCGGGTTGCCCGATACGCTCGATGATCCGGCACTGGTGGTCAACTTGCTCGATGCCAAGCTGGCCAGCCTCAACCCGGATTACTTCACCTACACCTTGTCCAAGATCGGATTCGAGGGGCTGACCGAGCTGACCGCGCGCTCCTATGCGCCGCGCTTGCGTTGTGTGGGCATTGCGCCGGCGGTGACGCTGGTATCGGGGCCACAGACGCGCGAAAATTTCGAAGCCGTGCACGGGCTCAACCCGCTGGGCCGCGGCGTGACGGTGGATGATATCGTCACCGCGCTGCGCTTCATCATCGTCACCCCCACCTTCAACGCGCAAACCATCGTCCTGGATGGTGGGCAGCGCCTGCTCGGCCTGCCCCGCGACGTTGCCCACATGGTAGAAAAATGATGCCCGATAACGTGCCGCCGCCCACCTTCATCGAACCGATGGCGCCCGGCATGGTGCCGCGTCATCTGGCGATCCGCTCCCGCAAGCTGTTTCTGCAGGATTTCGATCTGCCAGTGGATATCGGCTTCCACGCCTTTGAAGTCGGCAGTCCGCAAACGCTGCGCCTGAATATCGAAGTGTGGGTGGATGCCGATCATTTTCCGCGCTGCGACACGGTCGCCGAAGCCTGGGACTATGACTTCCTGCGCAATGCCGTGCTTGGCCTGGTGGAGGGTCGTCGCTTCAACCTGCAGGAAACCGTGGCGCACGCCATTTACGATATGGTGGCCGCGCGCGCCGGCGTGGTGGGCCTGCGCGTTTCGACGCGCAAGCCGGACGTCTATCCGGATTGCGAAGCTGTCGGCGTGGAGCTGTCCAGCTTCTAGTTGGTCTTGCCGCAGGGGCCCAGGCTGGCCAGCGCATCGCGCCAGTCCTTGGCCAGCGCCGGATCAGCGCCGCCGGCTGAGGCGGGCAGGCGGGCGGGGAGGAAGCAGGCCAGGCGGTACCAGAGCAGGGTGCCCGGCCGCACCCGCTCAGCTGATTCGTCGATGATGTCGCCGCGCGCCACCAGCACCCGCTGCACCTCGCCGGGCCGATTCTGCACCACCAGGGTCGCGGGCTTGCCATCGGTCGTGGCAAGGAAGAACTGGCTCTCGCTTTCACCCGGCAGCGTGCCATCGGCGCGAAAGCCATTGGAAACGCTGCGGATAATCGGCACCTTGCCGGATCGCTGCTCGGCCACGACGGCGCGCACCGTGTCAGCCAGCGCCGAATCCCATGGCTGCTGGGCGCGGCGCGAGATCAGCCTGGTGCTGCCGGTTTCTTTCATCGAATCAAGAAAGGCCAATATATCCAGGCCCTTGGCCTGAGGTGCCCGCCCGCGCGAATCCAGCGGGGCATCCCACAGATATTGCAAGGTGCCGCCCAAAGCGCCGGGAGCAACCAGCACATTGGACACGCTGGCGGTCACCAACAGCCGTGCCCGGCCGGCCGCGACATCAGGTGCAGCCTTGCCAGAAAGTCGGGTGGCGCGGGTGATGGTGGCACGCACAATCACCGGGGCAGCCAGGGTCAGTTCGGCGGTATCGGCAAAGCCTGCAAGGCGGTCGTTCGGGATCGTTGTTGGGGCCGGTGCCTGTGCAGCAGCCGGCGCAATAATTACCAGAATCAGGCAGATGGTCAGAATCGAACGTGTCATGGCCGTCATCGTACGGGCGAGCGGCCCGTGCCGGCAACCCGCTGTAGGGTCACACGGCCATCCCAGGCAAAATGGCAGGGAACAAACCCGGATTCTGAGGTGGGGAAACAACGTATCAAAACCGAATTCGGCGGGATTGTGGCAAAAAGCCGGTTGCGGGGCCAAGCGGCTTGCGGCTAGAGGAGCACTCCGAGGGTTCGGCGCAGGGTTTGAGGGGGGTCCTCTGCTCGCGGCGTTCCACAGATTTTAGGGAGTGCCAAACCAGCCATGTCTTACATGGACGCACCTGCGATGAGCAAGAATCGGCAGATCGCGCTGGTCTCGGTCGCCATTCTGCACGTCCTGCTCGGCTATGCCATCGTGTCCGGTTTCGCCATTTCGGTGGTGAAGAAGATCGTTGAGCCACTCGAAGCGGTCAACGTGAAGGAAGAAGCACCGCCGCCGGACGAACCGCCGCCGCCGCCGCCAAAGGAAATCGAGATCCCGCCGTACGTGCCGCCGCCCGAAGTTTCGGTCGCGTCGGATGCGCCTACGAACTCGATCACCACGCAGTCGACCGTGGCTCGGCCGGATCCGCCCGTAGTGGCTCCCCCGGCGCCAGCCCCGCCGGCCCCGCCTGCTGTGGCACCGTCGCCGGCAACACCGCGCGGCCGTGGCAACGTCTTCTCGGATGATGATTATCCCAGCGCCAGCCGCGCTGCCGAGGAAGAAGGCGTGACCCGTGTGTCCTATGTGGTGGGCACCGATGGCCGCGTAACCCAGTGCGAGGTCGTGCAGTCTAGCGGCTTCAAGCGTCTTGATGATGCGACCTGCTCCATCATCCAACGTCGTTTCCGTTTCAATCCGGCGACTCGTGACGGGCAGCCGGTGCCGGAACGCAAGACCCAGCCGGTGCGCTGGCGCCTGACCAACTGATCAACTCATCAATCTGGGTCTGGCCTTGGTGCCAGGGTCCCGCAACGATAACCGAGGGAAAAAGACAATGCAGACCGAAGCCGCAGAAAACCCCTATGGCCTGATGGCCGCTCTGGAGCAGGGGGGCATCATCGCCTGGGCCGTGTTTGGCCTCCTGGTGTTCATGTCGCTGTACAGCTGGTTCATCATCATCACCAAATATCTGGACCAGAAGAAGATCATGGCGGAAGCCGTTGAACTGGAAAAGAAGTTCTGGACCGCCAGCGATCTGAAGACCGGTGCCGCGAAGCTCGAAAAGAATTCGCCGTTCCGTCAGATCGTTGATGACGGCCTGCGCGCTTCGGATCACCACGAGGGCCGCCTGACCGACAAGATCGACCAGCACGAGTGGGTGACGATGGCTCTGAACCGTTCGGTCGGCCTGATCAACGGCAAGCTGACCACCGGCTTCTCGTTCCTCGCTTCGGTCGGTTCGACCTCGCCGTTCGTCGGCCTGTTCGGCACCGTCGTCGGCATCTATCGCGCTCTGATCAACATCGGCCTCGCTGGCCAGGCTTCGATCGACAAGGTCGCCGGTCCGGTCGGTGAAGCACTGATTATGACCGCGCTGGGTCTGGCCGTGGCCGTGCCCGCCGTGCTCGGCTACAACTGGCTGATCAGCCGCAACAAGGACATCGCCACCCGCCTGAACAATTTCACGTCTGACGTGCATGGTGCTCTGGTGTCTGGCTCCCGCATCCAGCGTCCGGTTGCTGCTGCTCCGGCTGCCGCTGCTCCTGCCGTCAAGAAGTAATCGGTCTGATCGCCGCATAGGGAGATAGACCGATGGGAATGAGTATCGGCAAGGACACGTCGGACGAAAACGCGCCGATGAACGAGATCAACACGACGCCGCTCGTCGACGTCATGTTGGTGCTGCTCATCATCTTCCTGATCACGGTGCCTGTTGTCATCCAGACCGTGCCGCTCACGCTGCCGACGGTGACCAACGTTCCCACAACCACCAAGCCGGAAAACGTGCTGATATCGGTGGATGGGAACTGCGACACCTACTGGGGCCAGACCCGGGTGGACACGAAGCAGGAACTGCTCGACCGCGGCGTGAAGGCACTGAAGGACGAGATCAAGCGCCAGGAAGCCCTGGGCGGCAAGATCGAACTGCCGGAAGTGCATATCCGTGGCGACAAGGACGTCGCCTATCGTTGCGTTGGTGGGGTTGTCTTCACCATGCAGCGGGCTGGGTTCCTGAAGGTTGGGTTCATCTCCGAACCGGTTCCAGGGTTCGTCACGCGCGATTGATCAGGCAATGATGGTGGTCGGTTCCTCCCCGCAGGGTAACGATCCGGCCCCATCCGATAACGGGAGTTTGGCCTATGGCCATGTCAGTTGGTAAAGAGGGTGGTGACGACAACCCGATGGTGGAAATGAACACGACGCCGTTGATCGACGTCATGCTCGTTCTGCTCATCATGTTCATCATCACCATCCCGGTGCAGACCCACGCTGTGAAGCTGGACCTGCCGCCGCCGAATCCGAACCCGAGCAATGTTGATCCGGTGTTCAACCAGATCGATATCGATTTTCTCGGCAACATCTACTGGAACAAGACCGAAGTCGATATGCCCACGCTGAAGGGGTACCTGAAGCAGGCATCGGCGTTGCCGGAACAGCCGGAGCTGCGCATGCGTCCGGAAGCGGAAGCCAAGTATGTCATCGTCGACCAGGTGATGGCTGCCGCCCAGCAGGCTGGCATCGAAAAGATGGGCTTTGTCGGGAACGAGGCTTACGCGAACTGATCGCAGCGGGGCGCGTGCATAACGCTGAGCGTTATTCACCGCCTCCGCAAAGATCGGCCAGCAGGAAGAAAAGGGCGGCCTCAACAGGCCGCCCTTTTTTTGCCTGTCTGACAGCGTGGCTCCGCCGCCGGCCGCGCCCAATGGGCTGCCGCCTCAGACCGCCCGGCGCCTCGACAAACGAGATATTCAACACCCCGCAATCCCCCCAGTATCGCTGCCTCCCGAACCAGCCTAGCCTCTTCGCAATCAGGAGAGGATCACGACATGGCACGACTTTCAGGCAAGGTGGCTCTGGTTACAGGTGCGGCTTCGGGTTTGGGCGCGGCAACCGCGCGGCGGCTGGCCAAGGATGGCGCGGCGGTATTGTTGACCGATCGTGATCTGGCCGGCGAGGATATTGCTGCCAGCATCACGGCCGCTGGCGGTCAGGCCGCATTCCGCCTGCACGACGTGACCAGCCATCCCGATTGGGCCGCCGCTGTTGAGCATGCCGTTCATGATTTCGGCCGGCTTGATATCCTGGTCAACAATGCCGGTGTGGCCGGCGGCCGTCACGAACTGATGGACCACAGCTATGATGCCTGGCGTCAGATCCTCGCCGTCAATCTCGATGGCGTGTTCCTCGGCTTGCGCCACGCCGGCCCGCGCATTGCCGCGTCAGGCGGTGGCAGCGTGATCAACCTCAGTTCCATCCTCGGCAAGGTCGGGATGGCCGGGGCCGCGGCCTATTGTGCGTCAAAGGGTGGGGTAACGTTGCTCACCAAGGCGGCGGCGTTGGAATGGGCGCCGTTGGGCATCAGGGTGAACAGCGTGCATCCCGGCTTCATCGACACGCCGATGGTGAGCAATGCGCTGGCCGATCGGGAAGATGGCAACGAGATGCGCGTGGCGCTGATGAACGCCCATCCGATCGGCCGCTTTGGCGTGCCGCGCGAGATTGCCGATGCCATCGCTTTCCTTGCCAGCGATGATGCCAGTTTCATCACCGGCGCCGAACTGGTGGTGGACGGCGGCTTTACCGCCCAATAACGCGCCTCAAGCCGCCAACTGGTCGAACTGCAGCCGGGCAAGGCGCGCATAGAGCCCGCCGCCGGCCATCAGGCTGTCGTGCGTGCCCTCGGCGACAATCCGGCCCTTGTCGAGCACAACGATGCGATCGGCATCGCGCACGGTGGCGAGACGGTGGGCAATCACCAGCGTGGTTCGCTGCTTCATAAGCCCGTCGAGCGCTTCCTGCACCAGCTGCTCGCTTTCGGCATCGAGCGCGCTGGTGGCTTCATCGAGCAGCAGGATTGGCGCGTTGCGCAAGATGGCGCGCGCGATGGCCACGCGCTGGCGCTGGCCGCCGGAAAGCCTGGTACCGCTTTCGCCCAGGAAGCTGTGGATGCCTTCGGGCAGGTCTTTCAGGAAGCCATCGGCATGGGCGGCTTCGGCCGCGGCCCACACTTCGGCTTCGGTCGCCTCCGGGCGGCCATAGCGGATATTTTCCAGTGCGCTGGTGGCAAAGATCACCGTTTCCTGGGGGACCACGGCGATGCGTTCGCGGATCTGGTGCGGATCCGCGTCGCGATAGGCAACGCCGTCGATCCGCAACTCGCCGGCTTCCGGATCATAGAAACGCTGCACCAGCTGAAACAGGGTGGACTTGCCTGCGCCCGAGGGGCCGACGACGGCCACCGTTTCGCCAGGCGCCACCTTAAGGGTGAAGCCATTCAGCGCCGGGGCATCGGGTTTGGACGGATAATGGAAATGCACATCCACCAGTTCCAGTTCACCCCGCGATGCGGGCAGGGCGACCGGATCGGCCGGGGCGCGGATCAGCGGCCGCGCGGCGAGCAGTTCCTCCATGCGGCCGGATGCGCCGGCCGCGCGCATGAAATCGCCATACACCTCGGTCAGTGTGCCGAACGCGCCGGCAACAATGGCGGCAGCGAACACGAAGGCGGCGATGGCGCCGCCCGAAAGCCGGCCCGAAATCACGTCGAGCGCGCCTTGCCACAGCACCAGCGTGATCGCGCCGAACACGAGGGTGATTACCAGCGCCGTCATCACCGCACGCAGGCGGATGCGGCGCTTGGCGGTATCGAAGCTGCTTTCCACCGCGGCGCCGAAGCGCTTCGCTTCGCGGCCTTCCTGGGTGAAGGCCTGCACGATACGGATGGCGCCCAGCACTTCGGAAACCATCGTGCCCATATCGGCGACCCGATCCTGGCTGGTGCGGCTGATTTCGCGCACCTTGCGGCCGAGCACGAAGATCGGAACGATGGTGAGTGGGATCACCAGCAGCATCATCAAGGTGAGGCGCGGGCTGACCCAGAACATATAACCAATGCCGCCGATGCCCATCACCGTGTTGCGCAGCGCCAGGCTGGCCGAGGTGCCGACCACCTGTTCGATGATCGCGGTGTCAGACGTGATGCGGCTGGCGATTTCGGCTGGGCGGTTTTCTTCGAAGAACACCGGATCAAGGGTGACGAGGTGGCGCTGCACGGCGGTGCGCAGATCGGCCACCACGCGCTCGCCGATCCACGAGACGAAGAAGAAACGGACGGCCGTCGCCAACCCGAGCAGCAGGACGAGCCCGAGGAAGCCCACGAAGAAGGGCGCGATATCGGTGGGATCACTGCCACGGGCGAAGCCATTGTCCACCACGGTTTTCAGCCCCTGGGGGATGGCCAGCGTGGTCAGCGCGGCGACGCACAGCGCGGCGAGCGCTGCCGATAGCTGCAGCGGATAGGCGCGGGCAAACCGCCACAGCAAGGCGAGGCGGGAAAGCTTGCGCTCGGCGGGCGGGGGCAGTGGCGGTTTGGGCGGTCTGGAAGCCATGCGGGCTGATAGCAGGGCCTTGAGCCGCACTCAATGGCAAGCACCTGCGACAGTTCCGGCGGCTACGGCCGTTACAAAAATGGTGCATTGCAGCAGATTCATTCACCGCGGCGCTCATTTACGGTTTATGCTGCATGTGCGATATGGCAGTGCACCATTTGCGCAGCCGCGCCGGAAGGATGTTTGATGCTGTACACTGCCTTTGAGATGCAGAAAGCCTGGCTGGCGGGGATGGGCCTGGCGGCCCAATCCAGTTCCGATTGGTTGCTCAGCTTTGCCAACCCGGTGGCCTGGTCGCGCACGGCGCCATCGATGGCGCGGGCGTTGGAAGTGTTTGCCCACACCGTGGAAGTGCGCGGCAAGCCGGCATTTGATCTGCATACCACCATCGTTGATGGCGTATCGGTGTCGGTGAGTGAAACCGTGGTGCTGAGGAAGCCCTTTGGCCAGCTCAAGTATTTTCAGCGCGACGTGACCGGAAGGCGTGATCCGCGCATCCTGATTGTGGCGCCAATGTCGGGCCATTATGCCACGCTGCTGCGCGGCACGGTGGAGCGGTTGCTGCCTGATCACGAGGTATACATCACCGATTGGCGCGACGCCCGCTTGGTACCGACCAGTGAAGGCCGCTTCGACCTCAACGACTATGTCGATTATCTGATCGAGTTCCTCGAAGCACTGGGCCCGGATACGCACATGCTGGCGGTGTGCCAGCCGTCGGTACCGGCGCTGGCCGCCGTGGCGCTGATGAACGAGGATGATCATCCCTGCACCCCGCCCAGCCTGACCATGATGGGCGGGCCGGTAGATGTGCGCAAGGCGCCGACATCGGTGAACGATCTGGCCTTCAAACGGCCGTTTGCCTGGTTCGAACAGACGGTGATACAGGACGTGCCGGCCATCTACCCGGGTGCAGGCCGCAAGGTTTATCCCGGCTATCTGCAATTGTCAGGCTTCATGTCGATGAATCTCGCCAACCACATGAAATCGCACTGGGAAATGTTCAAGCATCTGGTGGATGGCGACGAAGAATCCGCCGATGCCAGCAAGGCGTTCTATGACGAATATCGCGCCGTTTGCGACATGACCGCCGAATTCTATCTGCAGACGATCGATCTGGTGTTCCAGCGCCAGGCCCTGGCCACCGGCCAGTTCGAACATCGCGGCCGCATCGCCGATCCGGGCAAGATCACCCGCACGGCGCTGCTGGCCATCGAAGGTGAGCGCGACGATATTTCGGGCATCGGCCAGACACGGGCGGCGCTGGATCTGGCGGTGAACCTGCCCGACGCCAAGAAGCAATATTACATGGCCGTTGGCGCCGGCCATTATGGCATCTTCAACGGCCGCAAGTGGCGCGAAGTGATTGCGCCGGTGATGGAACAGTTCGTGCGCACGCACGATACGCGCGCCGTGGCCCCGGCCCCGCTGCGGGTTGTGTTGCCCAGCCATATCGAATCGGATGTGCCGCCGGGCGTTTAAGTCGCTTGAGATGGAGCTTGCTGGCCGGCTGCCGCTTCAGCCTGCCAGCTGCTCTTCCATCTGCGCCAATTCCAGCCAGCGCAGTTCCGCGGCTTCCAGTGTTTCGCGTAAGGAATCCAGTTCGGTGGTGAGCGCGGCAAAACGCGGCGGGTTCTTCGCGTAGAGATCGGGATCGGCCAGCGCCGTCTCGCGAGCGGCGATATCCTTGCCCAACGCAGCGATGCGGTCAGGCAGTTCGGCCAGTTCGCGGGCGTCCTTGTAACTGAGCTTGCCGGCCTTGCGGGGCGCGCTGGCTGGGGTTGCGGCGCTGATCCGGCCGCCCTTGGTTGCTGCCGCTGCCGGTGCCTGACGTGCCACCCAGTCGCTCCAGCCGCCCACGCTCACTTCGACCTTGCCGGTGCCATCGAGCGCAACAATCATCGTTACCACCCGATCCAGGAAAGCGCGATCGTGGCTGACCAGCACCACGGTGCCGGCATAATCGCCGATCACCTCCTCGATCAGATCGAGCGTTTCCATGTCGAGATCGTTGGTCGGCTCATCGAGCACCATCAGGTTCGATGGCGTGGCGAACTCGCGTGCCAGCAACAGGCGGGACTGTTCGCCGCCTGACAGGGTTTCGGCCGCCGCATCAATCACGCCGGGATCGAACAGATATTCCTTCAGATAGCCGGCGATATGCTTTTTGGAACCGTTCACCTCGATCCACTCGCCGCCATCGGCCAGCACTTCGCGCACGGTGCGGCCTTTCAACCGCTGGCGATGCTGATCGATGATGGTGGGAGCCAGCGCGGCGCTGCGGGTTATGGTGCCGCTGTCGGGTGCGATCTGCCCGAGCAGCAGCTTGATCAGGGTGGATTTGCCGGCACCGTTGGGGCCGACGATGCCGATGCGATCACCCTTGCGGATGCGCAAGGAGAAATCATTGAGGATGGCGCGATCACCGAACGCCAGCGATATGCCCTTGGCGTCGATCAGGATCTTTGAGCCGGGATCGCTGGATTCGGTGGCGATCCGCGCTGATGTCGGCCCACGATCCAGGCTGCGGCGGGTTTCGCGCAGGTCCATCAACTTGGAAAGCCGGCCCATGTTGCGCTTGCGCCGGGCGGTCACGCCGCGCTGCAGCCAATGTTCTTCGGCGCGCAATTTCGTGTCGAGCCGCTGGGCGGTGCGCTCTTCCTCGGCGGCCACCGCTTCGGACCAGGCATCGAACCCACCAAAACCCACTTCGGCGCGGCGCAGCATGCCGCGATCAAGCCACAGGCAATTCTTCGTCAACCGGGTGAGGAAGGCGCGATCATGGCTGATGACGACCAGTGCGCAACGGCTGCGATCAAGCCAGTTTTCCAGCCATTCGATGGCGCCGATATCCAGATGGTTGGTCGGCTCATCCAAGAGCAGCAGGTCGGGCGCTTCGGCCAGCACACGCACCAGCGCGGCGCGGCGACGTTCGCCGCCCGATGCCGTAGCAGCGGGGCGGGCGAGATCGAGCCCGATCTGATCGGCCAGCGCCGCCACTTCGTGCGGTTGCGCGCCGCCGGCCAGCACATAGTCTTCCAGGGCTTCGAAATCGCCCATCGGCGGATCCTGTTCCAGCCGGCCGATCTTCAGCCGGCTGGCGAGGGCGCGCCGGCCCTGATCCGGCTCGATACTGCCGTCGATGATCTTCAGCAGCGTGGATTTGCCGGCGCCGTTGCGGCCGATCAGGGCGACACGGTCGCGTGCATCAAGGGTGAGCGACAGGCCTTGGAACAGCCAACCGGCGCCGTTCTTCAGTCCGATCGATTCAAGAGTGAAAATGGGTTCGGGCCGGGGAGGGGACATGGGGGAGGCAGTGGCCTGTCCCGCAGCGGCTGGCAAGAGGCAGCGGTTGCACTGATGGCGGCGATGCGGCACAAGATCACCAGATGCGGTCGGCCAGAATCCTGTTCATGTTCAGGGCGGGTTCAATCGGCAGCGGGCAGATGGGTGTTGTCGGAACCGGCGCTGAAGCCTGTTCAGCGCGGTTGATAAACGGGATCATGCGTGTGCGTAACCTCTTGTTCTTCTTGTCAGGCTTGGCCCTGTTGGCTGCGGCACCGGCCTTCGCTGGCCCCAACGACGTGCACAACATGGTGCGGGCCGGGGAGATCATGCCGCTGGAACCGATCCAGCGCCGCGTGATGCAGGAAAACCGGGGTGAGTATGTTGGCGTTCAGTTTGATCAGTCCAGCCGCACGTACCGGTTCCGGTTCTTGAAGGATGGCAATCTGATCAATGTTGATGTGGATGCCCGTACTGGCGCCCCCGTTCGGCGCCGGCAGAGTTTTTGAGAACCGCCAGGGAGGCGCGGGCAGCGCCGCCAACCGGACAGGAGCCGGTTTGATCGTGCCAAGCATTTTCGTGGACAGGGGCCAATGCGAATACTGATCGTCGAAGACGAACCCAATCTGCGTCGCCAGCTGAAGAATGCGCTGGAACAGGCAGGCTATGCCGTGGACGCCGCCGGTGATGGCGAGGAGGGCCATTATCTGGGCGCCAACGAAGCCTATGACGCGGTGATCCTCGATCTCGGCCTGCCGGGCCTTGACGGGTTGACTGTGCTTGACCGCTGGCGCCGCGAAGGCCGGGTGATGCCCGTTCTGGTGCTGACCGCGCGCGACAGCTGGTCAGACAAGGTGGCCGGGCTGGATGCCGGCGCCGATGACTATCTGGCCAAGCCCTTCCAGATCGAGGAACTGGTCGCCCGGCTGCGGGCCATCATCCGGCGGGCGGCAGGGCAGGCGACGTCGGAATTGACTGCGGGCGGCGTGCGCCTGGATGGCCGCTCGGGCCGGGTGACGCTGAACGGCGAACCGGTCAAGTTGACCGCGCAGGAATTCAAGGTGCTGTCCTACCTGATGCACCACAAGGGCAAGGTGGTGAGCCGCACCGAACTGATCGAACATATCTATGACCAGGATTTCGATCGCGATTCCAACACGATCGAAGTGTTCATCACCCGCATCCGCAAGAAACTGGGTGCCGATCTGATCATGACCACGCGCGGCCTTGGCTACAGTCTCAACGATCAGCTCTGAGCCGGCAGCGGTGAGCACGCGCCGCTCGTTGCAGCGGCGCATGGTGCTGATCGCTGCGGTGTGGATCACCATGTTGTTGGGTGTGGGCGGTCTGGCACTGGTGCAGGTGCTGGATGATACGCTCACCGCCAGCTTCGACGAGCAGCTGGCCAATAACCTCGATGCGATGATCAATGCGGCCGAGCTGGACGAAGTGGGCGATGTGCGCCTGCTACGTCCGCTGGGCGATCAGCGGTTTGCGGAGCCTTATTCCGGGCTTTACTGGCAGGTATCGGGCGGCGGCCATGCGCCGTTTCCATCGCGCAGCCTGTGGGATCGCCAGCTGACGCTGCCGCCGGGCAATCAGGATTGCCGCACGCCCTGCAAGTTTGAAAGCACGCAGTTCCCCAGCGAGACGCTGCGGGTAATAGCGCGCAGCGTGCGTCTGCCCGGCGCCGCGCAACCCTTCCTGTTCCAGGTGGCCCAGTCCAGCCGCGATCTCGATCGGCAGAAGGCGCGTACCCGCACCGTTGTCGGCTGGAGCTTGGGGGTGCTGGGCATCGGCCTGATTGTCATGGTCGGCCTCCAATCCATCTATGGCCTGGCGCCGCTCCGGCGGGTGTCAAAGGCGATTGCCGCCATCCGTTCCGGCGAGGCGCGGCGGGTTGAAGCGCAATTCCCGGTGGAGGTGGAACCGCTGGTGGCGGAAATCAACGAGTTGCTGGCGCATGGCGAAGCCCAGTCGGAAGCGGCGCGCCGCCATGCCGGCAATCTTGCCCATGCGCTGAAAACGCCGATGAGCGTGCTGATCGGCGAAGCGCGTGGCCGCGATGATCCGCTGGCCCGCACCATCGAAGCCCAGGTGCAGGTGATGCGCCGCCATGTTGATCATCAGCTGGCCCGCGCCCGCGCCGCTGGCCGTCGCGCCGCCTCTACTGCCCGCACGCCCGTGTGGCCGTCGCTGGAAGCCATCGCGCGCACCGTGGGGCGCATCCACCAGGGCAAGGTGCTGATCGATCTGGCCGGCGACCGCGAGGCATCCTTTCGCGGTGAACAGCAGGACCTTGAGGAAATGCTGGGCAATCTGATCGACAATGCCGCCCTGCATGGCGGCGGCCGGGTGTTCATCACCGTGGAGGCCAACGCCGATCAGGTGCGGGTGCTGGTGGAAGATGACGGCAAGGGCATCGCACCCGAGCAGCGCAGCCGGCTGTTCGAGCGCGGCGAGCGGCTGGACACCGATAAGCCGGGCACTGGCCTGGGCCTTGCCATCGTCAAGGATGTCGCCGAACTTTATGGCGGCAGCGTTGCGCTCGACAGTTCGGAGGATTTGGGTGGTCTGTTGGTGACGCTCACCCTGCCGCTTGCCGCCTGAGCCGGCGTCAGGCCCGCGCCGCCTGATGGTGGCGGATCACCTCGTCGATGACGAAGCGCAGGAATTTCTCGGAAAACTCTGGATCCAGATTGGCGCTGGCGGCGAGCGCACGCAGGCGGGCAATCTGCTCGGTCTCGCGGCCGGGATCGGCGGGCGGCAAGCCGGTTTCCGCCTTGTAGCGGCCTACTGACTGGGTGATCTTGAAGCGTTCGGCCAGCATGAACACCAGGGCGGCATCGATATTGTCGATGCTTTCACGATAAGCCTGCAACACCGGATCGCTCACGCTGTGTCCCCCATCTGGCCCGTAATGGCCACATTGTCCTTTTGCGGCACAGCAGCGCGGGGAGCAAGGCCGCGCTTGCACGAGCCGTTACTTGCGTTAAGGAAAACGGCGTGACAGCCACCGTCCATACCCTCCGCCGCGAGCCGTCGATCCAGGCGTTGATGAACCTGACCGCGCCGGGTCTCAACGCTGTAAATCATGTGATCCTCGATCGCATGCAATCGCCAGTGGCGCTGATTCCGGAACTGGCCGGCCACCTGATTGCCGGCGGGGGCAAGCGGCTGCGGCCGATGCTCACCCTGGGCTGCGCCAGCCTGCTGGGGTATGAAGGCACCCGCCATTACAAGCTGGCGGCCGCTGTCGAGTTCATCCACACCGCAACGTTGCTGCATGATGATGTGGTTGATGCGTCAGGGCTTCGGCGCGGCAAGGTCACGGCCAATTCGCTCTATGGCAATCCGGCCAGCGTGCTGGTGGGCGATTTCCTGTTCAGCCGCGCGTTTGAACTCATGGTCGAAGATGGGTCGCTCAGGGTGCTCAAGATCCTTTCGCGTGCATCAGCCGTGATTGCGGAAGGCGAGGTGGCCCAGCTCACCGCCGCGCGCGATGTGACCACCACTGAAGATCGTTACCTCGACATCATCAGTGCCAAGACGGCCGCGTTGTTCGCCGCCGCCTGTCAGATTGCCGGCGTGGTTGCCGAGCGTGATGAAAAGGGCGAGGAGGCACTGGCCAGCTATGGCCGCTATCTCGGCATCGCGTTCCAGCTGGTGGACGACGCCATCGATTATGTGTCGGACGCCGAAACCATGGGCAAGAATGCCGGCGATGATTTCCGCGATGGCAAGATCACCCTGCCGGTGATCCTGGCCTACGCCCGCGGCAACGAGGATGATCGCGAATTCTGGCGCCGTGCCATGACCGGTAGAGCCAATGGTGATGCGGAACTGGCCCGCGCCGGCGAATTGCTGCGCACCACCAACGCCGTGGCCGATACCATGGCCCGCGCCCGCCATTATGGCCAGCGCGCCATCGATGTGCTGGGCAGTTTTGCCAAGGGCCCGGCGCGCGACGCGCTCACCGAAACGGTCGAGTTCGCGATCCACCGCGCCTATTGACCTCAGGCCGATTCGGCCTCGCCTTCCACCAGCTCCAGGTTCCGTTCCGTGATGCCGAGTACGGCAAACTGCGACCGCCATTGCGCCAGGTGCGGCATGGCGAAATGCGCCGCCAGCGCCGCGCGGTCGCGCCAGCGTTCGACAACGTGGATCAGCGCCGGATCAAGCAGGTCCTGCGCATAGGCGTATGCGATGCAGCCCGGTTCGGCGCGGCTGGCAGCCATCATCGCAGACATGGCGGGCAGGGCGCGTGCCAAGCCATCGGCGGGGAGTCTGAAGGTTCCAGTCACCATGATCATGCTTCCCTCTTGCCTGCGGCGGCCGGTCGCGGCAAGGAGGGGCGCATGCACGCCCGCCTCTATCAGCGCCCCAAGCCTGCCACCCAGTCCGGCCGTGCCCACACCGGTGAATGGCTGCTGGAATTCGAACGCGATGATCGCATGCGCGCCGATCCGCTGACCGGCTGGACCGGCAGCGGCTTCACTGCCGGCCAGGTGCAACTGCGCTTTGCCAGCCAGGATGCGGCGTTGGCCTATGCCAAGGCCAATGGGCTTGAGGTGGAGATCCTGCCGTTGGGGCCGCGCCGACTGAAGATCCAGGCTTACGCCGACAATTTCCGCTGATGCGTTCGACCTTCGCCACGGCGACGGTGCGACTCTATCGGCTTGATGACGGCGATCCGGTGGCCGAAACCCTGTTTTATGGCCCGCTTGATGAAGCACTGGCCATCGCTGCCGCCCAGAGCGACGACTTGCAGGCCAGCCTGTGGATCGCCACCGATAACGACGTCGCCCCCTATCTTGATCTGGCGGACGAGTAACGCTGGATTTTCCCGGATTTCCGCTGCATTTGCAGCGCCACGCGCCCGTAGCTCAACTGGATAGAGCACGTGATTTCTACTCTCGGGGTTGCAGGTTCGAGTCCTGCCGGGCGCGCCAACATCATGTTCCCAGCCCCCGTCATCCAGTACAAAGGCGCTGCCACACGGCACGCGGGCCAGCAATAGCCCGCTGTTGGCATTGGTTCGCCGGCCGGTCTGGCAGGTGAAGATCAGGCTGCTGTCCATGCCCATGCCCATGCCAATCATCTGGTTGGTGGCCACTGGTTGCGCGAAAAGACCGGCGCACCGCTGGTGATCGGTGCCCGAATCGGGGACGTGCAGCGCGTGTTTGCGCCGCGCTTTGCCATGGATGATCTGGCCACCGATGGCCGCCAGTTCGACAAGCTGTTGGAGGAAGGGGCGACTCTGCCGCTGGGCAATCTCACCATCCGTGTGCTGCACACGCCAGGACATACGCCGGCTTGTGTAACCTATCTGATCGGCGATGCGGCCTTCGTGGGCGATACGCTGCTCATGCCGGATTATGGCTCGGCGCGCTGCGATTTCCCCGGTGGCGACGCGGCGATGCTGCACGCTTCCATCCAGAAGATCCTGGCGCTGCCGCCGTAAATCCGCATCTTTGTTGGCCACGATTATCTGCCCGCCGGCCGCAGCGACTATGCCTGCGAAACCAATGTGGCCGCGCAGAAGGCCGGCAACATCCACGTGCATGATGGCGTTTCGGCAGACGATTTCATCGCCATGCGCGGTGCCCGCGATGCCACGCTGGCACCGCCGCTGCTGATCCTGCCCAGCCTGCAGGTGAATATCGCTGCCGGTGAACTGCCGCCCGCCGATGCGAAAGGCCGCCGTTTCCTGCGCATGCCGTTGCAGGGGGTTTAAGCGTGGCACTGCAGCCACTGGCCGGCGACTGTGGCCAGGCTATGCTGCGGCCATGATCCGTCGCTCCATCATCGCTGCCGCGCTTGCCGGCTTGTCGCTGCCCCTGTCCGCGCAGGAGGCGGCGCCACCACCGTCGCCGCCTGTCGAACCGGCGACAGTGAAGGTGGTGATGACCACCGAACTTGGCCCGATCACCATAGCGCTGGAAACCGAGCGCGCGCCGGTCACTGCCGGCTATATCCTCAAACATGTCGATGAAAAGCGGCTCGATGGCGCTGCCTTCTATCGGGCCTACAAGATTACGCCCGATGGCAGCATTGGCCTGGTGCAAGCTGGCATCCAGGATGGCCGCAAGCTGCTGCCGCCGGTGGCCCATGAACCGACGACGACCACCGGTCTCACTCATGATGAAGGCGCTGTCAGCCTCGCCCGCGCGGCGCCCGGCACAGCGCAGGCGCAATTCTTCTTTATCCTCGGCAACTTGAAGGCGCTGGATGCCAATCCGGCCGGGCCAGGGGACAATCTGGGTTTTGCCGTGTTCGGCCGCGTCACCGACGGCATGGACGTGGTGCGCAAGATCTTGAATGTGCCCATCTCCGCCACCAAGGGCGAAGGCGTGATGAAAGGGCAGATGATCGAGACGCCGGTGAAGATCATCAGCGTCAATCGGCTGATTCCACTGCCGCCGAAACCCGCAGCCAAGCCCGCCGCGAAGAAGCCGCTGCCGAAGCGGCGTTAAGCGTACGGCGGCGCGTGCCAGCCCTTGGGCGACGCGGTGAAGATCTCGCAGCCGGTTTCGGTGATGCCGATGCTGTGTTCAAACTGGGCCGAAAGTGAACGGTCACGCGTCACCGCCGTCCAGCCATCATCCAGCACCTTCACCGCCGGGCCGCCACCATTGATCATCGGTTCGATGGTGAAGAACATGCCGGGCTTCAGCACGACACCGCGCCCCGGCTTGCCGACATGAACCACGTTGGGCGCCGTGTGGAAATCCTGGCCCAGCCCGTGCCCGCAGAAATCGCGCACCACGCTGAAACGGTTCCGCTCAGCATGGGTCTGGATGGCGTGGCCCACGTCGCCCAGCGTCTTACCGGGACGGGCCTGCTCGATGCCCATCATCAAGCATTCATGCGTCACTTCCACCAGCTTGCGCGCCTTCAATGGCACATCGCCCACCAGGAACATGCGGCTGGTGTCGCCATACCAGCCGTCCACCACCACGGTCACATCGATGTTGACGATGTCGCCGCTCTTCAACTTCTTTGGCCCAGGAATGCCGTGGCACACGACATGGTTCACGCTGGTGCACAGCGAGTGCGAGAAGCCGCGATAGAAAACGGTGGCTGAGGCGGCTCCCGCGGCGCGCACGAACTCCCACGCCATTGTGTCGAGATCGATGGTCGCCACTTCGGGCAATACATGCGGGGTCAGATGGTCCAGCACCTCGGCGGCCAGCCGGCCAGCCTTGCGCATCCCTTCAAAGGCCGCCGGCCCATGCAGGCGCAGTTGGCCCTCGTGTGGGTCCATCACCGTGGTATAGAGCGCTTGCGTCATATCCACGCCCATAGGGTTTCAGGCCGGCAGAGTCCATCTTCACCATGGTCACGGCCGCCGCCCTGCGCTAAGTCCGGGCGCATGAACGAACCGAGTCACACGCAGGCGGGGCGCATCTACACCGCCGCTCTCGTCATCATCGGCGACGAGATATTGTCCGGCCGCACGCAGGACGCCAACACCGCCTATCTGGCGAAATGGCTGGGCGTGCAGGGCATCCGCCTGAAGGAAGTGCGCGTTGTCGCCGACGAGATGGATGCCATTGCCGATGCGGTGAACGCCCTGCGGGTGATGCACGACTATCTGTTCACCACCGGCGGCATCGGCCCGACGCACGACGATATCACCGTGGATGCCATCGCCGCCGCGCTGGGTCTTGACGTCATCATCCACCCCGATGCCCGCGCCATTCTGGCCGCGCACTATGGCGACCAGCTCACCGATGCCCGCCTGCGCATGGCCCGCACGCCGGCTGGTGCCAGCCTGATCGAGAACCCGCGCACCAAGGCGCCGGGTATCCGCGTGGAGAATATCTTCATCATGGCCGGTGTGCCGATGATCACGCAAGGGATGCTGGCCTGGCTGGATGGCCAGTTACCGGGCGGCGCACCGGTGCTGTCGCGCAGTGTTGGCGCCTGGACGCAGGAGAGCAAGGCCGCCGAGATCTTGAAGCGCACCGAGAAGGAAAATCCCGGCGTGCAGATCGGTTCCTACCCGTTCTGGCGCGAAGGCAAGACCGGCGCCAATTTCGTCATGCGCTCCACCAGTGATGCGCAACTGGCCGAGGTGGCGCAAAAGCTGATGGCAGCCCTGTCGGAAGCTGGTATCACCTCGGTTGACGGAGAGCTGTGAGGGTCAACATGGCAATCGTTCGCTGGGTCTTTCTCGCCGTGATGGCGGTGTTGTTCATCTTGTTGGCGGTGTCCAACTGGACACTCGTCGATTTCGTTCTGCCCGATGGCACGCCTGCGGCGCTGCCGTTGCCGCTGCTGCTCGGCATCGCCTTCCTTGCCGGCGTGATCCCCACATGGATCTGGCACGTGTTGCTGCGGCCCTTGGCTGAAAGCCGGCGCGTGCGCCCGGCCCGGGTCGAGCAGGCGCAGGTGGCCGCCCCGGTTACTTCCCCCGCCAGCGGAGCCTGACGCCATGAGCAATCCGGTGTTCGTGGCGGTCGATACGCCCGATGTCGCTGCTGCGCGCGCGCTGGTCGCTGCTGTTGCGCCGCATGTTGGCGGGGTGAAGCTCGGCCTCGAATTCTTCTGCGCCCATGGCCCGGCCGGCATTGCCGCTGTAATGGAAGGCCAGTCGTTACCGCTGTTCCTCGATCTCAAACTCCACGACATTCCCAACACCGTGGCCGGCGCCGTGCGCAGCCTCGCGCCGCTGGCCCCGTCCATCCTCACCGTTCACGCCGCCGGGGGCCACGCCATGCTGGCCGCAGCTCGCGCTGCCGCGCTGCCCGGCACGCACGTGGTGGCCGTCACCGTGCTCACCAGCCTGGATGATGCTGATCTGCTCAGCGCCGGTGTGCCCGATGGTGCTGCCACCCAGGCTGCGCGCCTCGCCCGGTTGACGCGCGGGGCAGGGTTGAATGGTATCGTCTGCTCGCCGCATGAAGTCGCCGCCGTGAAGGCTGAATGGGCCGATGGCCTGTTCGTCGTGCCCGGCGTCCGCCCGGCCGGCAGCGATGCTGGCGATCAGAAGCGCGTGATGACGCCCGCCGAGGCTCTCAAGGCCGGAGCCGGCGTCCTCGTCATCGGCCGTCCGATCACGGCCGCCGCCGATCCGGCCGCTGCGGCTGCTGCGATCGCAGCCAGCCTGTGACGCCCTTCAAGATCTGCGGGCTGTCCACGCCGGAAACCGTGGATGCCTCGGTTGCAGTTGGCGCGGCGCATCTTGGCTTCAACTTTTTTCCGCCCAGCCCGCGCTTTGTCGAACCGGGCACCGCTGCGTCGCTGATCGCCCGCGTGCCGTCCGGGGTGGGCCGGGTCGCCGTGCTGGTGGCGCCGGATGATGCGCTGGTGGCCGCCGTGATCGAAGCCGGCGTCACCATATTGCAGCTGCATGATGCCGGCGCAGAGCGGGTGGGTGAACTGAAATCGCGGTATAATCTGCCGGTGTGGCTGGCGGCGGGGGTGAAGACCCGCGACGATATCCGCAGCGCTGAAAAGGCCGCAGGCCCGGCTGATCTGTTGCTCCTCGATGCCAAAGCGCCTAACGACGCTCCGCTTCCCGGCGGTAACGGGCTGGCCTTTGATTGGCAGTTGCTGATCGACACGCGGCCCGGACGGCGCTTTGGCCTGGCCGGCGGGCTTGGTATCGGCAATGTCGCAGATGCCATCCGCCGGGTGGCGCCGGCGCTGGTGGATGTGGCATCAGGTGTGGAAGAGAGTGCAGGGGTGAAATCGGTGGACAAGATCAGGGCTTTTGCCAACGCCGTGAGGGCCTCATGAACGCCCCGACAGGCTCCCTGCGCGCCGGCCCCGATGCGAACGGCCATTTCGGTGAATTCGGCGGGCGCTATGTCGCCGAAACGTTGATGCCGCTGATCCTGGAACTGGAACAGGCCTATATCGCCGCCAAGGCCGATCCGGCCTTTCAGGCCGAGCTGGACGATCTGCTCAAGCACTATGTGGGCCGCCCCAGCCCGCTCTATTTCGCGGAGCGGCTGACCGATGAACTGGGGGGCGCAAAGATCTACCTCAAGCGCGACGAGCTGAATCACACCGGCGCGCACAAGATCAACAATTGCATCGGCCAGATCCTGCTCGCCCGCCGCATGGGCAAGACGCGCATCATCGCCGAAACCGGCGCCGGCCAGCATGGTGTCGCCACTGCCACCGTGGCCGCGCGTTTTGGCCTACCGTGCACCATCTTCATGGGCGCCCGCGATATCGAGCGCCAGGCGCCGAACGTGTTCCGCATGAAACTGCTGGGTGCCGAGGTGAAAGCCGTGGAAAGCGGCAGTCGCACGCTGAAGGACGCGATGAACGAGGCGCTGCGTGATTGGGTGACCAACGTGCACGACACCTTCTACATCATCGGCACCGCCGCCGGCCCACACCCCTATCCGGAACTTGTGCGCGATTTCCAGACGGTGATCGGCAAGGAAGCCCGCTCCCAGATTCTCGAGCGGGAAGGGCGCTTGCCCGATCTGCTGGTCGCCTCCATCGGCGGCGGTTCCAACGCTATCGGCTTGTTCCACCCATTCTTGGATGACAAGGATGTGCGCATTGTCGGCATCGAAGCGTCGGGCAAGGGCCTGACCACGCACGAGCACGCCGCTTCGCTGGCCGGTGGTCGCGCCGGGGTGCTGCACGGCAACAAGACCATGCTGCTGCAGGATGAGGACGGCCAGATCACCGAAGCGCACAGCATTTCGGCCGGCCTGGATTATCCCGGCATCGGGCCCGAACATGCCTGGCTGCACGCCATTGGCCGCGTCGAATATCAAAGCGCCACCGACACCGAGGCGCTGGAAGGCTTCCAGCTGCTGTGTCGCACCGAAGGCATCATCCCGGCGCTGGAACCGGCCCACGCCATCGCTGCCGTGGCCCGCATCGCGCCGACAATGGCCAAGGATCAGATCATCATCGCCAATCTGTGTGGCCGCGGCGACAAGGATATCTTCACCGTCGCCGCCGCGCTGGGAGTGACGATGTGAGCGGGGATCGTCTTTCCACCCGCTTTGCCGCCTGCGCCGCGCAAGGCCGCGCTGCACTGGTGACGTTCGTGACGGCGGGCGATCCCGATCTGGCGACATCTGCCGAAATCCTGGCCGCGCTGCCCGGCGCTGGGGCAGACGTGATCGAAATTGGCATGCCGTTCACCGATCCGATGGCCGATGGCCCGGCGATCCAGCGTGGCAATCTGCGCAGCCTTGCTGCCGGCACGACGCTGCGCAAGGTGCTGGCGATGGTGACGGCGTTCCGTGAGACTGACAACGCCACACCGGTCGTGCTGATGGGTTATTTCAACCCGCTCCTCGCCTTTGGCCCCGAACGCTTTGCCGCTGCCGCCAAAGCGGCCGGCATCGATGGCTGCATCGTCGTCGACCTGCCGCCTGAAGAAGGCGGTGAACTTGCCCCCGCGCTGGCCGCCCGTGGCCTGCACCTGGTGCGGCTGGCGACACCCACGACCGATGCCCATCGCCTTCCGACTGTGCTCAACGGCGCGTCGGGATTCCTTTATTATGTTGCGGTCGCCGGCGTCACCGGTGCCAACAGCGCAGCGGCGACCGATGTTGCCGAAGCCGTCGCCCGCCTGAAGGCGTCGACCAGCCTGCCGATCGCGGTCGGCTTTGGCGTGCGTACCCCCGATCAGGCCGCTGCCATCGCCACCCACGCCGATGCGGTGGTGGTGGGCAGCGCTATCGTCGATGCCATTGGTGCCGCCGCTGAAGAGCGCGCCAATGATATTCCCGCCCGCGTTGCGGCCCAGGTGGCAGCGCTGGCCCAGGCGGTGCGCACCGCCCGTACGGAGAAAGCCGCATGAGCTGGATCACCCGCACCCGCCAACAATTGACTGGGTTCCTCGCCCGCCGCGACACGCCGGACAATCTGTGGACCAAGTGCAAGAATTGCGGCGCCATGGTCTACACCAAGGAATGGGAAGACAATGGCAGCGTCTGCCCGCGCTGTGATCATCATGATCGGATCGGGCCCAACGCGCGCTTCACCCAATTGTTTGACGGCGATTATCGTGTGCTGCCGGCGGCGAAGGTCGCGGAAGATCCGTTGAAGTTCAAGGATCAGAAGAAATACACCGATCGCCTGAAGGCCGCCCGCACCGCCACCGGTGAACCCGAAGCCATGATGATCGGCGATGGCCAGATCATGGGCCAGCGCGCCATTGTGGGCGTGCAGGATTTCGCCTTCATGGGCGGATCGATGGGCATGGGCGTGGGGGAGGCGTTCCTGTCCGGCGTGGATGCCGCGCTGGCCGCCAAGGCGCCCTATATCGTGTTCACCGCCGCCGGCGGCGCCCGCATGCAGGAAGGCATATTGTCCCTCATGCAGATGCCGCGCTCCACCGTGGGCATCCAGATGCTGAGCGAAGCCGGGCTGCCCTATATCGTGGTGCTCACTGATCCGACCACCGGCGGCGTGACCGCCAGCTATGCCATGCTGGGCGATATCCAGATTGCCGAGCCGAACGCGCTCATTGGCTTCGCCGGCCAGCGCGTGATCGAACAAACGATTCGCGAGAAACTGCCCGAGGGCTTCCAGCGCGCCGAATATCTGCTCGAACATGGCATGCTCGACATGGTGGTGCACCGCCGCGACCTGAAGGAAACCCTGGGTCGCCTTATCACCCTGCTGATGGCGCGCCCGAAAAAGGTTAGCGGCGCCGCGTGAGCCTGCCGCCCCCTCCACCCGGCGCGCGCATGCCGCCGGCGCGATCTGACAATCCGCGCCTGGATGCCTTGCTCCGCAAGGCGCACGATCTGCATCCTACCGAGATCGATCTTACGCTCGGTCGCCTCGAACGCCTGCTCGGCGCGCTCGGCAATCCGCACCACCGCTTGCCACCGGTGTTCCATGTCGCCGGCACCAACGGCAAGGGCAGCACCTGCGCCATGCTGCGCGCCTGCCTGGAAGCTGAAGGCCGGCGCGTGCATGTCTATTCCAGCCCGCACCTTGTCCGCTTCAACGAGCGGATCCGCCTTGCCGGCCAATTGATCGACGATGATGCGCTGATCGTGCTGTTGAACGATGTGATCCAGCGCAACGGCGAAGCGCCAATCACCTTCTTCGAACTCACCACGGCCGCCGCCTTCCTCGCATTCGCCACGGTGGAAGCCGATGCCTGCATCATCGAGGTGGGCCTGGGCGGGCGCATGGACGCCACCAACATCATCCCCACCGCACTGGTTTCCGGCATCGCGCAACTGGGGTTGGACCACACGCAATGGCTCGGCCCGACCATTCTCGACATCGCCCGCGAAAAGGCTGGCATTGCCTGCAAGGGCGTGCCGCTGGTGACGGGCCGTCACCCGGCCGCCGTCACCGCCCGCATCGCCGAAGTCGCTGGCCTTGCCGGTGCCAAGCTGCTGATCCGCGGGCAGGAT
This sequence comes from Sandarakinorhabdus limnophila DSM 17366, assembly GCF_000420765.1. GTDB lineage: Bacteria > Pseudomonadota > Alphaproteobacteria > Sphingomonadales > Sphingomonadaceae > Sandarakinorhabdus > Sandarakinorhabdus limnophila. The sequence continues at coordinate 61,598 of NZ_ATVO01000003.1, forward strand.
TGGGATGCGGCCACCTATGAGGGCCAGCTGCATTACCGCGACGAAGCCGGCAAGCTGGCCGTGTCATTGCCGCGCCTTGTGGGCATCCACCAGCACGACAATGCCGCGCTCGCCATCGCGATGCTGCGTGCGCAGACGGCGCTGCCGGTGAAGGATGCCGCCTATCGCGCCGGCATGGGCTGGGTGGAATGGCCAGCGCGCCTGCAGAAACTGGAAAGCGGGCCCTTGTGGGCATTGCTGCCAGCGGGCAGCAGCTTGTGGGTCGATGGCGGCCACAATCCCGCCGCCGGCCGTGCCCTGGCCGAAAGCGTGCGACCCTTGCTGCAATCCGGCCAGCGCCTGCTGTTGGTGACCGGCATGCTGGCCGCCAAGGATGCCGAAGGCTTCCTGAAGAGCTTTGCCGGCATGGCATCGGCGCTCTATGCCGTGCCGGTGCCGGGCCATGCCGCCCATGATCCCGCCCGGCTCGCCGCGACTGCATCGGCCATGGGCATGGCCGCCATGACCGCGCCTGATCTGACCAAAGCCCTGCGTGCCATCGCGCGCAACAGTGAAAGCCCGCCGCTGGTGCTGGTCACCGGATCGTTGCACCTAGCTGGCCGGGCGCTGGAACTGAACGGCAATCTGCCGAACTGAGCTTGGCCTAGGGCCGCCGCACCAGCATCGTCACCATCGCCAGCCACGGCACCTCGGCCAGCACCTGCTGGCGCGCCCCGGGCGTTGTGGGCAGCAGCTGGATGCGACTGCCGTCCACGGCGATCAGGCGGCCAAAGGCGAAACGGCCGGCGGGGCGCGGTGCCAGCACATCGCGGTTGATGGCGCGGCCGAACTGCTCTGGGGCCAGGCGTTGCGCCCAGAGTTCGTCACCGCTGCGATAATCGCCCTGGGCTGTTTCCACCACCATGCCGATCAGATCGGGTTGCGGCTGCGGCGGCAGCAACGTGCGTGGCCGTTCGGGGGCATCGGCGCCATTGCTGCCGATCAGTGCCGCCACCGGCACGTCCGCCCGATCGGGCAAGGTGACCAGGCTGGAGGCCGGCACCGCCATCGCGGCAGCGATGCGCTCCAGCCAGTCGATCGATACGGTGCGCATACCGGTTTCCAGCCGCCCGATGGTTTGCGGCGTGGTGGGCGGATCGCAGGCGGCCGCAACATCGGCCAGCGTAAGGCCGCGCGCCTTTCGAACATCACGGATACGGGTGAGCATGGATCAAATAACCTCTCTGGTTATTTCTGTCCTACAATCCTCTCCTGTGCGAGAGGTAATCCATCATCAACGTGCCGCAACGGAGAAAAGCCGATGGCTCGCCATGCACAGGAAATCACCCCGGACATCGCACCGCCGACCGAAAATCGCCTGCGCGCCACCCGCATCCTGCCGGCACCCGATATCATCGATCGCGCCCGAGTGACGGTGAATCTGGCCGAATCGCCGCTGGCCTGGTTAGCGCGGCGTGGCCATGTCTCGCAGATGCAACTGCTGGCAAGCGAACGGCTGCGCGCCGATTTCTACAATGCGCAATTGGGCCCGCGCGTGACGATGCGCTGGGATCCGCTGCCTGCAGCCGCGCGCGGGCAGGGCGGTCCACCCGATCTTTCCGGGGGACAGATCGCCGCCAAACGCCGGTTTGAGGCAGCAGTTGCCGCCTGCGGCCCCGGCCTTTCCGATATCGCCTGGCGGGTGATCTGTCAGGGCGAAGGCCTAGAAGCGGCCGAACGTGCGCTGGGCTGGCCAGTGCGGGCCGGAAAACTCGTGCTGCAACTGGCGCTTGATCGCCTGGTCAGCCATTATGGGCTTCAATCATCGGAGTAAGCCACCATGCGCCGCCCCACGCTCTTCTTGCCGCTTCTCGTTCTCGCGGCCTGCGGACCCAAAACAGAATCACTGGGCCGGGTGGGCGGCGCGCCGCCGTCGCTGATGCTCTCTACCCGCCTGCTTACCGCGGAAGGCAACAGCTTGGGCGAAGTCGAACTGCTCCAGATGGCCGAAGGCGTGCAGCTGATCGCCACGGTGAAGGGGCTGCCAGCAGGCCAATATGCCATGCACCTGCACGGCGTGGGCCGCTGTGTTGGCCCGGATTTCACCAGCGCCGGTCCGCATTTCAACCCGGCGGGCAAGCAACACGGGCGTGACAATCCGATGGGTTCCCATGCCGGCGATCTGCCCAATCTGGCCGTGACCGAAAAGGGTGTGGGCGAAATGAGCCTGATGCTGCCTGGTCTGCGCTTGGCCGATGGCGATACGCCGCTGCTCGATGCCGATGGCGCGGCGGTCGTGCTGCATGCCAAGGCCGATGATTATCGCAGCGATCCGGCTGGCAACGCGGGCACGCGCATTGCGTGCGGCGAAGTGCGGAAAACAAGTGGGGCGACTGACGGGGCTTGAACCCGCGACCTCTGGTACCACAAACCAGCGCTCTAACCAGCTGAGCTACAGTCGCCACGACAAACCTGCCGGGAGGCGCGGGATAGACGAGGGCGGGGCCAGAGGCAAGCCAGAAGTTCCGCGCTCCAGCTCATGAATGACCGTTGCGTCGAACAGAAATTTTATTACAGTATCGCGCAATGAAATCCTGTCCGTTGGAGCAGAGCTGATGACCGTTGCCGCCCCCGCTGCCCGTTTCGCGACCGTTCAACTGGCTGCCCTTGATGCCGCTGGCGCGCCGGGGTTCGACGCGCATGAACGCGTGGCGCTGGCGAAGGATGCGGCCACTGGCCTGCATGCCATCGTTGCCATCCATTCCACCCATCTTGGCCCGGCGGCCGGCGGTGTGCGGCGCTGGGCCTATGCCAGCGAGGCCGCCGCGCTCACCGATGCGCTGCGCCTGTCCCGCGGCATGAGCTACAAGAACGCTATGGCGGGGCTCAAGGCGGGCGGCGGCAAGGCAGTGGTAATCGCTGACGCGTCCAAGACGGAAGCGCTGCTGGAAGCCTTTGGCGATGCCGTCGCCGCGCTCGGCGGCCGTTATCTGACCGCCGAGGATGTGGGCATGAGCGATGCCGATATGGTAGTCGTTTCCCGTCGCACCCCGCATGTGGCCGGGTTGCCGGTGGCGGCCGGCGAAGTGGGCGGCAATCCGGGGCCGTTCACGGCGCGGGGCGCACTGGCCGGGCTGAAGGCTGCGGTGCGTCACAAACTGAGCACCGACCGTGTTGCTGGGCTCCACGTCGCCATCCAGGGCGTTGGCAGCGTGGGCGGTGCGCTGGCCCGGGCACTGGCCGCCGAGGGCGCGCGGCTGACCATCGCCGATGTCGATCCGGCCCGCGCCGCGGCGTTGGCCGCCGAACTGGGCGCGACCCAGGTGGACGTCGCCGCGATCATGGCAGTTAAGGCCGATGTATTCAGCCCGAACGCGCTTGGCGCGATCCTTGATCAGCACAGCATTGCCGCGCTTGACGTGGCGGTGGTGGCAGGCGCTGCCAACAACCAGCTCGCCACGCCGGAAGACGGTGCCCGACTGGCGGCGCGCGGCATCCTCTATGCTCCTGATTATGTCATCAACGCAGGCGGCATTATCTCGGTCGTGGCTGAATATCTGGCCAAGACCGAAGGGCACAAGGCGACGCTGGCGGAGGTGAACGCGCAGGTGGATGCTATCGGCCCGCGCTTGGCCACCCTGTTTGCGGAGGCCGATGCCAGCGGGCTGGCGACGGACGTGGTGGCGGACCGCACGGCACAGGCGTTGATCGAGCGCTGAACCGCCTTCAATAATCCTTCTTCCAACGCACGCTGCCTGATGTGCCGCCCAGCGTCGCCACCTGGCTGAGCACGGAAAAGGTGCGGGTCAGCCCGATCTCGATGCTGGTGGCGGTGTAACCCTGCGCGTCGGTGGCAAGCTCGACATAGACATTGCGGCCAACATATTGCCCGGCTGCCACGGTGGTGCGCCGGCCGGTGACAACATCGGCGGGCAGGATGCGCAGCCGATCGATGCCCAGGCCCTTGCCCACTGCGCCAATCGGGTTGAAACCGCCGCCACGAAGAGAAGTGAGCGCGCCGGCCAGTTGGATGGCTTCGGGCGCAGAAAGATCGGTGACGCGGCTGCCGAACAGCACACGCGACAACACTTCATCTTCCGGCAGGGACGGCACGGAGCTGAACTTGATCTGCGGCCGCTGCGCCGTGCCTTCCACATTCAGGAAAGCGGTGAAGCCGTTGCCGGTGTTTTCCGCGGTCACGGCAATGATCGGATCGGGCGGATAGGCGCCTACGAAGCGGATATCGCCGCGAGTGAGCTGAAAACGCTTGCCGGCAAAATCATAATCGCCGCGCACCAGTTGCACGCGGCCAAATAGTTCCGGCGTGGTGGCACCGCCGCGCAGCCGCACATCGGCCTGCCATTCCGAATTGATACCCATGCCGGTGACCAGCAGGCGGCGATCGGCCTTGATATTGAGGTTGAACAGCCAGCGCGTGGGGGCAACATATTGCACCATGCGCCGACCGAGCACGCGGGTGTTCTTCTCGGTCACCTGCAGCACCGGCACATCGGCCACGGCGGTGCGCCCCACCCGATAATCGGCGCGCGACAGGGTGAGCGTCCCCGAAACGACGCCGCCATATTCGTCGGTCGCCAATCGGATATTGCCGCTGCCAGTGGCGGAAAGATCATCGCGGCCCAGGATGGCGGCGTAGGTCACCACCATGCGGATATCCATCGGGAAGGCGCGTTCATAGCTCAGATCGATGTTGCCCGATCCGCTGATGCTGCCTTGGCCGGATTTCCCGGTAAAGCGCGTGAGTTCCAGTTTCGACGCGGTGAAGCGGGCATCCAGGCTGACATCGGTGGCCACCGCACCCAACAAGGGCGCTTCCACCCGGCCACCGGTGCCGCGGACCTGGCCTGCCACCTGCGGATCGCCCAGCGTGCCTGATACATCGGCAGCAACCTGCACCGCCCCGCGCACATCCAGCGCGGTGAGGCCGGACAGACCCCACAGATCCTGCGCCGGCCCGGCATAACGCAATTGGCCAGTGACGCTGGCATCGAATAGGCGGGAAACAAGGTCAGCATCGCCGGCCGGGATCGGGCCCAATCGGGCTTGGGCACGGCCTTCCACCTTGCCGGCACGCACGATCACCGCGCGCATCACCGTGCCACCGGCACCCAGTGCGGCGTTGAGGCCAACGTCGATCGGGGTGGACGTGGAGGTGATGTTGCTGCGCGACAGGCCGTTCAGGCGCAAGGCCGCCGTGCCGGTGGGGGTAGCATCGCCGGCCTGCGCCAGCGCCAGCGTGCCCGAAACCCGTCCGGCCAGATTGAGCGTGGGGTAGGCCAAGCCCACCATCTGCAGCGATACCTTGTCGAGCCGGGCATTGAGCCGTTTCGTCTCGCCCCAATCGCCGGCCAATTCGGCATTGCCGAGTGCGCTGGTCAGCGTAACGGGCGCGAGGTGCCAGCCGGCACCATCGCGGGTGATCACCGCTGGCCCGGCCAGTTTGGCCGCACGGCCATCATATTCGCCGCCGCCGCTGATCTGCCAGCGGTTGGGCGCGATGGCGCCGGTGAAGGCGAGGTTGAAGGCCTCACCGCTGTTGCCGGCAATAACCAGGCTTGCGGTGCCGGAACCACCCTTCATCTGCAGTGTGCCTGTGGCCTTTTCCACTGCCAGATTGCCCCGTTCCAATCCGGCCAGATCCAGCGCGGCATCGATATCGGGCCCGCTGGCCGGCAACAGCACCCGGGCGGCCAGTCGCAGCCGGTCAACCGTGATCGGCGTTGAAAAAGGCAGGTTGAGTGAGTCGCCGGCCACGGCCAGTTCCGCCAACTGCACGGCGCCAGCGGCAGACAGTTTGGCGCTGCCCGTGAGGCTCTTGCCGGCCAGCGCAAGCGTACCAGCGAACGGCCCGGCAGCGGACTGGTCCAGCCGGCCGCTGGCGACAAACTCCGCCGCGGCCAGCCGGTCAACATCGATTCGCAGCACAGGCGACAGGCTGATATCGGCCTTCAAGGTGACCGGCCCCAACCCCGATTGCGCATCACCATCCACCCGCCAGCCATCGCCAGCCGGATCGATGCGGGCGGCCACGGCGGTGAGGCCATAGCCGGGTTTCGCCAGCCGGGCGGTGAAATGCGGCGCGGCGATAGTGCCTTCGCCATCGACTGCGAATGGCCCCCAATCGAGGCTTTTGCCGGAGGAGGCGAGCGTGAAGCGGCCATTTGCCCAACCAGCGCGGCCCGCGGCGGCCAGTTTTGGCGATGACAGCGCCAGATCCGACAGGGCAACGGCCAGGGCGGGCAGCAGCGCAAAACGCCCGCCCAGCTTGACGCCGCCGCCGGTAATGCGGGTGAGCCCGCCGGCGGGTGGGCGCGCCGCGATCAGGCGGAAATCGCCGCTGGCGGCAACGCTCCGGTTGGCGCCAGGTTTCAGATTGGCGCGGAAGGTCGCGTCGGCAACGCCCAGTTGCGGCAGCGCCCAACCGCGCACATCGCCCGCCGCGCTCAGCCCCCAGGCGCTGGTGGCCGGAACGAACGACAGGCCGATGCGTGCCGCCAATGGCCCGCTGGCCAGCTTCAGATCATTGGCTTGCAACTGGCCCTTGGCATAAAGCAGCCGGCCTTCGGCGCGCCATTTGCCAGCCAAGGGCTTCAAATTGTCGGGCAAGCCGGTGAGGCCTGTAGCGGTGGCAACCAACGGGGCTGACAGGCCCGTTTCGTTCAGATCGGCGATCCCGGCCACAGACAGACTGTTCAGCGCCAGCCCGCCTGGCAGCGCCAGCCGCTTCGCCAGCAGCCGCGCATCGATGATGGGCGCCAGCAGCGGGCCAGCCAAGCGCGCGGTGAGCAGGCCGCCGTCAACGCCCCAACCCTTGGCGAGCGCGCTGCCCTCCGCCAAGCTCAGCCGTATGTCGGCTTCGGTCCAGCGTTCTTCGGCACGGTCGATCCGGCCAGCCAGGCGGCCGGTGAACTGCCTGCCATCAGCCGTGAGTTTCAGTCGGGTCAGATCGCCATCGGGCACCACTTCGGCCACCACGGCCAACCCGCCGGCCAGCGCCTCTTTCGCAGCGCCACCCAACAGCGGCACCGGATCGATGCGCCCGCGCGCCCCCAACGCCCCGGCCTTGCCCGCCAGCGCCAGATCGGCCAGCGGCGCGGAACCCAAGCTGGCCCCCAACTGCCCGGTCCAATCGCGCCAGCGCCCGCGCCCGGTGGCGGTGGCATTGAGCGGCGCTTTCAACCCGGCCAGTGTCGTCACCAGGCCACCAGTTGGCGCTGCCAGCTTGGCGTTGAGCGCGAACTTGTCCCGATCCGGTTCGGCATCAAGGTGCAGCGCCAGCGTGTCTCCGTCAGACACGGCGGCATCCAGATCAACCAGCGCCCGCCCGGCGTGGAGATCAAGCCGGCTTTTGGCGCTCAGCAGGCGCTCCGGCCCAGCGATGCCCCTGGCCACAATCAGCCGGCCCAGTTCCAGCTTGCCGATACGGATATCGATATCGGGCAGGATGCGCGGATCGGTCACCGGCTTCAGGCGGGGCAGGCGTTCTAGCGTGGCATCGGGGATGATCAGTTCGGACGCCTCGAAGCGGTTGCTGATCAGCGCCCGTGGTGCCCAGTCGAGTAACACCCGCGGTGCGCGGGCAAAGCGACCATCCTGATCGCGCAGTTCCACGCCCTCCAGCGTCGCCTTGCCCCACAGGCTGCCGCTGATCCGCGTCACGTGCAGCGAAATGCCGTTGGCCAGGCTGAACCCGGCCAGCCGCCGCGCCGCCCAGTCGCGACCGGATTGGGTATCAAGCGCGAAGGGCAGGGCAATGATCAGCGCCAGCAGCGCCAGCAGCGAAACCAGCAGGATGCGCCACCCGCGCATCAAAATGCCTGCCCGATAGAAACATAGAACACCAGCCGGGGGTCGCCCTTCTGCGGGTTCACTGGTGTGGCGATGTCGACCCGCACCGGGCCAAAGCCGGTGTAGAAGCGCGCGCCGATGCCCGCGCCCAGCGACAGCCGATCAAAGGCCGGCGTGGTGCCGGTGGAAACCTCGCCGGCGTCGACGAAGGCGACAATGCCCAGATCCTGGCCCAGCGCCTGGAAGCGATAGCGCGCTTCCACCGCCAGTTCGGTGAGGCTGTTGCCGCCGGTCGGCACATTGTCTTCACTGCGCGGGCCTACGCCCTGGAACACATAACCGCGCACCGAGCCGCCACCGCCGGCATAGAAGCGCCGGTCCGGCGCGATCACGCCGCGATTGGCACCAACGATGCTTCCGATGTGGAAGCGTCCGGCCAGCACCAGGCTGTCGCCGATCGGTTTGTAGGCCGTGGCTTCGAACTGGGCCTTGAGATAATTGAAATTGCTCTGGTTTCTGAGCGTAAATTCCGGGCTGAGGCGGGTGGTCAGCCGGAAGCCCCGGGATGGGTTGAGCAGATCGTCGGACCGGTCCCAGGTGACGCTGGCTGGCAGCGCCAACACCGTGAAGGTGCGGCGCGGGTCGCCTGGCACCGAACGGTCGCGCTGGCTGGTGATCAGCGCCTGGGCGCCGATGCTCCAAGTCCAGTCTTTCTGCCAGAGGATGTTGGATTCGCGCGCCAGTGCCGCCGATATGCCCAGCGTTTCGGCGGCAAAGGCGAATTGCTGGCTGGCCGTAAAGCCGCCGGCAACCAGCAATTGCCGATCGCGCTGGCCGAAATTGCGCTTGCGCAGTTCCACCTGCGCCACCTGCTCGCGCTGCGCGGCGACAGCACGGGCGGTGAAGGCGCCTTCGGGCGGGAACAGGTTGCGGTGGGTCCAGCTGCCTTCGGCGCGCACGCCCTGGCCGGTGGAAAAACCGCCGGACAGGGCGATGGTGCGCATTGGTGCGGCTTCGCTGTTGATGTCGAGATTGACCGTCTGTGTGCCATCCTCGCGCACGGCGCCTTCGCCAGGCTTGATCGCCACCGCGCCGAACAGTCCGGTTTGCACCAGTGCGCGGCGCAGATCCTCGCGGCCGGCGTTGCTGTAACGGTCACCGGGCTTGAAGCGGGCGAGCAGGGCGACATGTTTTTCGTCCATGCCCTTCACGCCATTGTCTATGCGGATGGCGCCAAACACGCCGCGCCGGCCAAGATCGACACTTTGCACCAGCGTGGCGTCGCGGCTGGCATGATCGATGGTGATATCGGGCAGCGTAATGCGCGCGAACGGATAGCCAGCATCGGCAAGGCGGATCGGCAGGCCATCCTGCGCCGATTGCACGCGCGCGGCTTCCACTGCATCGCCCACCCGGATCGGCAACAGCGGGCCGACAATGCGGGCGGGGTCACTGCTGTTCACGGCACCCGGCGATGCCGTGATGGTGATTTCGCGGAAATTGTAGACGGGGCCGGGCTGGGCAACGACGCGCACGATGCTGGCCGGCGCGGCGGCGGTGCCCGGCGCGATGCTGATGCGGGCCTGGCCACCATAATGACCTATCGAGCGCAGCAGCAAATCGACCAGATCACGGTCTTCGGCGATGCGGCGGCCCAATTGTGCCAGGTTGGTCTCTTCGCCCCGATGCAGCCACAGCGTCGACAGACCGCGAAACTCATCGTCGAGGCCCTGTTCGGCCAGCCCGCTGACTTCAACGCTGTATCGAACGGCGGCATCCGGCGCATCAGCATCGCCGGAGCTGGTCGATTCGACATCGGGCCACGCCACAGCCTCGCCGCCGGGCAGATCAGGCAGAGGGGCTTGCGGCCCCGGAATATCGACGGTCACAGCAGAAGCGACAGGCTCGGCGGTTGGTGCTGGCGGCGGCGGCCCAGCGGGCGCAGTTTGGGCCTGCGCGGTTCCGGCCGCAGCGGCGAGCAAGAGGGGCAGGAACCTATGCACCAGACAGGGTTTACCGGATGGGCAAGACAGCGCAAGGCGCACGCGCCTCTGGCGCTGGCCGTCGCTCTGGTGCAAGGGGCTGGGCATGGCGTCTCCCGGCTCTCCTGTTTCGCGTCCACCACAACGTGGCGGCGGCATCTTCATCGCCTTTGGGCTGGTGGCGGGTGCCGTTGGCGGCATGCTCGCCGGGCAGCCGTCTGTGGGGCTGCTTGCAGGGTTGGGCGTGGGTTTATTAGCGGCCATTCTGCTCGCTGTGCGCGACCGCCGCTGAACGTCGCATTGCGCTGGCGTTAATCTGCGGTATCAAACGGCAGCAATTTCGAGTGATAACGCATGGCAAGCGGCCTGTTTGCATTGCTGGATGATATTGCGGCGATCGCCAAGGTCGCGGCGGCCAGTGTCGATGATGTAGGCACCATGGCGGCCGCCAGCCTGGATGATACCGCAGCGGCAGCGGCCAAGGCTTCGGCCAAGGCGGCCGGCGTGGTGGTGGATGATGCCGCCGTCACGCCGCGCTATGTCACCGGCTTTGCGGCGGAACGCGAAATCCCCATCGTCGCCAAGATCGCGCGCGGCAGCCTGAAGAACAAATTGGTATTTCTGCTGCCCGGTGCACTGGCGCTGTCCTATTTCTTGCCGGTGGTAATCACCCCGCTGCTGATGGCGGGCGGGGCGTTCCTGTGTTTCGAAGGCGCGGAAAAACTGTGGGAAAAGCTGAATCCGCATGATGAAGACGCCGCAGACGATGCTGCGATGGACCTGGTGGAGAAGGAGCGCACGATGGTATCGGGCGCCATCCGCACCGATCTCATCCTGTCGGCTGAAATCATGGCGATCGCGTTGGGCACGGTGGAACAGGAGCCCATCGCCGAACAGGCCGCCGCGCTGGTGGTGGTCGCGCTGGGGATTACAACGCTGGTCTATGGCGCCGTCGCGCTGATCGTGAAGGCCGATGATTTCGGGGTGTTCCTCGCCCGCAAGCGCAATGGCGCTGTGGCGGCGATCGGGCGCGGTCTGGTCGTTGGCATGCCGCCGTTCCTTGTGCTTCTGGGCTGGGTTGGGCTGGCGGCCATGTTGTGGGTGGGCGGCCATATCGTGATCGACGGCTTGCACAAGTTCGGTATCGATGCGCCGCACGATCTGCTGCATGCTGCCATGCACGCCGTGGAAGGCGCGGGTGGCTTTGCCACGTGGTTGGCCGAAGCGGGCGGCGCCGGGCTGTTCGGCGTTGCGCTCGGCGCGCTGATCGTGGCCGCGCTGCACGCCATCCCGCGCAAGGGCCATTGATTGCCCTTCATTCATCGTGTATTGTTACTGCAATACACTGGAGCCTGATACCATGAAGAATGCCCTGATCGCCATCCTGTTGTGCGGTGTCGCCGTGGCGGCCTGCGATGCCCGGCGCGTTGATGAGAAGGAAAAGGCCGAAGCGGCCGCGATCAGTGTCGACAAGCATTGGGATGAGGGCGCCGCCGGCGATACCGGCGTGAACATCAAGGCCGACATGGAAAAGGGCGAGGTCGAGCTGAAGCTGCCCGGTGGCATCGCCGGCAAGGTGAGCATCCCGGACGGCATTGAACCGGATGCGAAGTTCGATCTGGACGGGGTGGGCCGCTATCCCGGTGCCAAGCTGACCAGTGTGAATGTGCAGGCCAGTGGCAAGGATGGCGACGGCCGCGGTCAGGTGCTGCTGGGCTTCAGCGCGCCGGGCACGGCAACGCAGGTGGCCAATTGGTATGCCAAGGCTCTGGCCGACAAGGGCCGCACCCCCAGCCGTAGCGGCAACACGCTCACCGGCACCACCGAAGATGGTGACCGCATGGTGATCGCCGTGGAAGATGGCGACACCGGCGTTGCCCGCGGCCGCATCACCATCAGCGATCGCAAGGGCTGATCCGCTTTAGAGCCTGCGCGCCGCAAAGGTGTCGCAGCTGTCCATCTGCCCGGATTGCAGCCCGGCCTGCAGCCAGCGAATGCGCTGCGCTGACGTGCCGTGGGTGAAGCTTTCCGGATTCACCCGCGCCCCGTCCTTTTGTTGCAGCGTGTCATCCCCGATGGCCTGGGCGGCGCGCAGGCCTTCTTCGATGTCGCCGGGCTCCAGCAGATCGCGGTTATGATGCGCCCAAACCCCGGCAAAGCAATCGGCCTGCAGTTCCTGCCGCACCGAAAGCGCATTGCCCTGTGCCGGCCCTGACGCGCGGCGGGCCTTCTGCACCTCTGCGGAAATGCCGATCACCGTCTGGATATGATGGCCCACTTCGTGCGCGATCACATAGGCGGCAGCAAAATCGCCGGGGGCGCCAAAGCGGCGCGACAGATCATCGAAGAAGCTGGCATCAAGATAGACCTGTTGGTCTGCCGGGCAGTAGAATGGCCCCATGCCGCTGTCTGCCTGGCCGCAGCCTGAATCCACGCCGCCTTCAAACAGCACCAGTTTTGGCTGAGGATAGGGCTTGCCTAATTGGTCCGGGAATTGCTCACCCCAGGTGCGCTCGGTGCTGCGCAGAACCTTGGCGATGAAACGGTCATGTGCGCCATCCAGCTTTGCAGGTGCCGCTGGTTCCACCGCCTGCCGCGGCTGGCCCGCACCCGATCCACCCACGCTGCTACCGCCCACAGCGCCGATCAGTTCCAGCGGATTCTGCCCCAGAAGCAAGGCGATTATGCCCACCACGATCATGCCGCCGATGCCCAGCTTGCCGCCGCCAATCGGCAGCCGCATGCCGCTACCGCCGCCGCGTTCCCCGCGCCGGTCGACGATGTTGCTGCTTTCCTGTTCGTCGTCGAGGTTCATGGCCGGCGTCTCCCGGCAGACAGGTTACCGGGTGCGCCCGCCCGGCGCCAGCGCCTCGTTCACCAGCAAAGCGATGCGGCTGCCGGCCTTGGCCACCTGATCACGCACGCCTGGAGTCGCCTTGGTGATATAGTCGGGCGTCACCATCCCGCGCGGCAGGGCGCGGCGCTGGTCGGCGGGGATCGGGCAACTGTCGGGATAACCCTGTAGTTGCGGATAGGCGATCGTGCGCGAAATCTCCCACACGTCGCGCGCCCAAAGCGCCACCCGTGCTGCGGTGTCGGCGGGGCCAGCGGTATAGCCGCGGACCTGTGCCTGCGTGATGCGCTGCGGCGTGATCGCCGGCGGTTCGGTCAGCGCGCGTTCGGCCAGGTCACCATCCCAGATCCAGTGCAGGTTCATACGCTGTTTATAGCCATAATCGGCGCGCACCTGGTTGCCGCCCAGATCGGCCTTGTCGCCGAGGTGCAGCGGCTGGTGCATGTCGCCCACGAAATGCACCAGGAAGCCGAAGGCCTGCAGGCGTTCGTGCGCCTCCCGGCTGCGATCAGCCAATATGGCCTGCTGGCGCGAAATCTGCACCGTCACGCAATCGCCGTCCGGGCATTTGGCGTTGATGTCGAAATCGCCGCACACGCTGATGTTCTGATAGTGCCAGGGTGCAGAGAAGGCGAACCGGTCGCGATAACGGGCGCGCACGCAATCGGGCCACACGCTGGCCTCCTCGATGCTGCGCAGCCGGCATTCGGGCGTGTTCAATGCAGCTTCGGCGCGATACAGGCGTTTCACTTCAGCACGCACCGCCGGTGTGAGCTGGGCCTGCGCGATGCGCCCGGTCAACCGGTGGGCATACTCGCCCCAGGCCAGCGCCGGTTGGGAAGCAATCAGGGCAAGCGGCAGGGCCAGCCAGGTGAGGGGGCGAATCAAGCGGTGCATCATGGCTTTCGCCCATGCCGCACGGCGGTGACGCTGGCCAGTGCCGCTGGGTGGCTGTATGGGCTTGCAAAGCGGGCCCTTGCTGCCAATCTTTGGGCCAACAGGATAAAGACAGACGATGCGAGATCCCTACAGCGTTTTGGGCGTGCCGCGGTCGGCAACGGATGCCGACATCAAGAAGGCGTTCCGCAAGCTCGCCAAGGACAATCACCCGGATCGCAACGCCGATGATCCCAAGGCGCTGGAACGCTTCAAGGAAGCCAACCTCGCTTATGAGCTGCTGTCTGATTCAGCCAAGCGTGCCCAGTTTGATCGTGGTGAGATCGGCCCGGATGGCCAGCCCACCAATCCCTTTGGCGGTGGTGGATTTGGCGGTGGCGGCGGTTTCAACCCGCGCGATTTTGGCAGCAATGGCCGCAGCGGCGGCGGTGCCGATTTCGCCGGTGCCGCCGATGATCTGTTTGCCGAAATCTTTGGCGGCCGCAGCCCGTTCGGCGGCAGCGGCGCCGCAAGTGGTGGTGGCCGCGGCTTTCGCACTCAGGTGCGCGGGCCCGATGTTGCATATCGCCTGACTGTGCCGTTCGTCGATGCCGTGCAGCTGACCCCGCAGCGCGTCACCCTGCGTTCCGGCCAGACGATCGAGATCAAGCTGCCCGCTGGCCTTGAAACGGGCAAGCAGGTGCGGCTGGCCGGCAAGGGCGAGCCTGGCCCCGGCGGCCATGGCGATGCCATCGTCACCATCGAGATCGGGCCGCACCGCGCCCTTACCCGCGACGGCGATGATGTGCGCCTCACCTTGCCGATCAAGCTGGATGAAGCCGTGCTCGGCGCCAAGATTCGTATGCCCACCGCCGAAGGCATGGTTTCGTTGTCCATCCCGCCCGGCACCGCATCGGGCAAGATGTTCCGGCTGAAGGGCAGGGGTTTTCGCAAGCTGGATGGCACCCGCGGCGATCAACTGGTGACGGTGCAGATTGATATCCCGCCCGATCACGAAGAACTGAAGGCCTTTGCCGCCAGCTTCGTCGATCCGCGCAACATTCGCGCCACGCTGGATGGTTGAAACGGGCCCGAGCCGGCGGCTGTCGTGGCCTGCCATCGCGCGTGATACCGCCAGCGGCACCTTCGAACATGGCTTCACCCACGCCGGCAATCTCGCCTATCTCAGCCTTGTCACCCTGTTTCCTTTCGTCATCCTGCTCGCCGCCGTTGCCGGGCAACTGGGCCGCACGGCCGATGGGCTGGCGGCCGTCAACGGCTTCCTCACTGCGCTGCCCAGCAATGTTGCCGCACTCATCGCTCCGGCGCTGACCGACGTGATCGCGGCCGATTCGAGCAGCGGCGTCATCACCTTCAGTCTGGCGGTGGCGCTTTGGACGTCGTCGGGCGTGCTGGTCACGCTGCGCACCGTCGTCACCCAGGCCTATGGCCGGGAATCGGAAATGCCCTATCTGCGTTGGCGCCTGCTCGGCTTGCTCGAGGTGCTGGGCCTGGTGCTGCTGCTTCTGATCGCCTTTGCCGCCCAGGTGGTGGTGACCGGCGCCGAAACCTTCGTTTATCGCCTGATGCCGATGGCGGCGAACATCTTCCCGGCCTTGGGCCTGCAACGCATCGTACCGGCGCTGCTGCTGTTTCTTGCCCTTTGGGGGCTGTTTGCGCTGCTGTGCCCACGCCGGTTCCGCATCGCCCCGGTGTGGCCCGGTGCGCTGGCCACAGCGGCGGCGTGGACGGCGACCACCCTGGCGCTGCCGCGCGCACTCACCCTGTTTGGTGGCTATGCGCTCACCTATGGCAGCCTTGCCGGCGTGATCATCGCCTTGCTCTATTTTTACATCATCGGGCTCGGGATGGTGCTGGGCGCCCAACTGAATGCTGCCATCGCCCGCGCCCGGCTGGAAATTGCCGCAATTCCTCGTTAAGCCGCGCAGCCAAGGAGAATTTCATGGGAATCATGGCGGGAAAACGCGGCCTCATCATGGGGCTGGCGAACGACAAGAGTCTGGCCTGGGGCATTGCCAAGGCCTTGGCCGAACAGGGTGCCGAACTGGCCTTCAGCTACCAGGGCCCGATGATGGAAAAGCGGGTGCGCCCGCTGGCCGAAGCACTGGGTGTCGCCCGCCTGTTCGAATGCGATGTGTCGTCGGTGGAAAGCATGGACGCCTGCTTCGCCGCGCTGGCGGCTGAATGGCCCACGATCGATTTCCTCGTCCACGCCATCGGCTTTTCGGACAAGAACGAGCTGCGCGGCCGCTATGTCGATACCAGCCTTGATAACTTCCTTTTGACCATGAACGTCTCGGTCTACAGCTTCACGGCCGTCGCCCAGCGCGCCGCCACGATGATGCCAGACGGCGGTGCCATGCTCACCCTGTCGTACTACGGCGCCGAAAAGGTGATCCCGCATTACAATGTCATGGGCGTGGCCAAGGCCGCGCTGGAATGCAGTGTGAAATATCTGGCGATGGATCTCGGCCCGCAGAATGTGCGCGTCAACGCCATCTCCGCCGGCCCGATCAAGACGTTGGCTGCCAGCGGCATCGGCGATTTCCGCTACATCATGAAGTGGAACGAGTATAATTCGCCGCTGCGCCGCAACGTCACCATCGAGGATGTCGGCGGCGCCGGCCTTTACTTGCTCTCCGGTCTGGCCAGCGGCGTGACGGGCGAAACTCACCATGTCGACGCCGGCTACAACGTCATCGGCATGAAGGCGGAGGATGCGCCGGATATCGGGCTCGAAAAATGAGCCTCAACACATTCGGACACCTGCTGCGCTTCACCACCTGGGGCGAAAGCCACGGCCCGGCGATCGGCGCGGTGGTTGATGGCTGCCCTCCCGGGCTCACCCTGTCCGAAGCCGATATCCAGCCCTTCCTCGACAAGCGCCGGCCCGGCCAATCGAAATTCACCACCCAGCGCCAGGAGCCGGATGAAGTCCGCATCCTGTCGGGCGTGTACGAAGGCCGCACCACCGGCACGCCGATCAGCCTGATGATCGAGAATGTCGATCAACGTTCGAAGGATTATAGCGACGTCGCCGCCAAATACCGGCCCGGCCACGCCGATTATGCCTATGATGCCAAATACGGCCTGCGCGATCCGCGCGGTGGCGGGCGCTCCTCGGCGCGCGAAACCGCAAGTCGCGTGGCCGCCGGCGCGGTGGCACGGAAGATCATGTCAGGCGTGAAAATCACCGCCTATCTGGTTGAAATCGGTGGTATTGCCATTGATCGCGGCCGCTTTGATCTCGCCGAGATTGATCGCAATCCCTTCTGGTGCCCCGATGCGGTGACGGCCGCAATCTGGGAAGAGCATCTCGACGCCGCGAGGCTGTCAGGCTCGTCGCTCGGCGCCATCGTCGAATGCGTGGCGACCGGTGTGCCGGCTGGCTGGGGCAGTCCGCTCTATCACAAGCTCGACGCGCAACTGGCCAACGCCGCCATGAGCATCAACGCGGTGAAGGCCGTCGAAATCGGCGACGGTTTCGCCGCTGCCCGCCTGCGTGGCGAGGAAAACGCCGATCGGATGCGCCCCGGCGAGGATGGCCCGGAGTTTCTCTCCAACCACGCGGGCGGCATCGCCGGCGGCATCTCCACCGGCCAGCCCATCGTGGTCAGGATGGCGCTGAAGCCGACCAGTTCGATCCTCACGCCGGTCGAAACCATCACCAAGGACGGCCAGGCTGCCGAAATCGTCACCAAGGGCCGCCACGATCCCTGCGTCGGCATCCGCGCCGCGCCAGTGCTGGAAGCGATGGTGGCGCTGGTGCTGGCTGATGCGATGCTGCTACAGCGCGGGCAAACTGGGCTCTAATCCAGGTCTGCGCGGGCCTTTTCCCAGTTCTTCCCGTCATAGGGACGGATCAGCGGCTTCACATCCTCCACCCCGTCCAGCGCCCGCCAGTTCACGCTGAACCCATCCGGGTGCGACCGTGGTATATAGAAGCTCTTGATGCCGCAGGTGCTGCAAAACAGATGCTGCGCCGTGCCGCTGCCCCAGCGATAATCGGTCAGCGCATCAGCGCCGCGCTCCAGCGTGAAACCCGCCTTGTCGACGATCAGGTGCAGGAACCCGGTCTTGGCGCAGATGGAACAATTGCAGTCGAGCAGTTCCGGCGGATCGGCGAACCGCACCCGAAAATGCACCTTGCCGCAATGGCAGCCACCTGTTGCTTCCCGCATCGTCACGGCCGGCACATCACGTCAAAGCCGGCTGGAAATCAAGCTGTGCAGTCGTTCGATTCACAAGCGGTTTGCGCGTTTTCAGCTCGGTACGGTGAGATCAGCCACCTTGCTGTCGCGCACGCCCACGGGCGCCGCGAGCACTTCCTGCAGGAAGACGCCCTTGTTCACTGTGCTGGTGCGCGGATCGCCGGCCTGGCTGCGCACGGCGGGATCGGGCGTGTTGGCGCCGGCGCGATCCAGCAATTGCTGTTCGGCGGCGCTCTTCGGCGGCGGCTTCACGCCGGGGCCAAACAGCGCTTCCATGGCAGCGGCCTGCGAATCGACGCCCATGGCGCGCGGCGCGCCGGGCTTGGGCGGCGCCAGCGAAAAATCGGGCGGCACCACCAGCGGCGCGCCGCGGGCGATCGCCAGCTCATCGGGGCCACGGCCGGAAAGCCGGTCCTTCTTGCCGCCACAAGCAGTCAGCGCCAGGGCGGCCACGGTCAGGATCAGCAGGTTACGCATCTTTGGCATCCCTTGAATTAACAGCAGCTTCAGGCTCTGGCTTGGCAAGCACGGCACGGGCCAGCAGCAATATCACACCCAGTGTAATCGCGGCATCGGCAAGATTGAAGACCCAGAAGCTGGTTTGCCCCCAGAAGAAATGCAGGAAATCGACGACATAACCGAACCGCACGCGATCCAGGATGTTGCCGATGGCGCCGCCCAGCACCAGGCCCAGTGCGGCCACATCCACCGGGTTCTTTTCGCGCCGCAGCCACAATGCCACCGCCAGCGCGATGCCGGCGGTGATGAAGGTGAGCAGCCAGCGGCCCAGATCGCTGTCCGCCTGCAACATGCCCATCGACACGCCGATATTGCCCACAAAGGTAAGGCGGAAGAACAGCCACACGTCGATGCCGCCGCGTTCGGGCAGGTGGATGATTTCCAGCACCCAATATTTGCTGATCTGATCAAGGATCAGCACCAGCGCCGCAAGGAGAAAGCCGCGCTTAGCCATTCACCACCGCATCGCAGCGCCCGCACAATTCGGTTTCGGGCTTCACATCGGGCAGGTGGCGCCAGCAGCGGGCGCACTTGGCCAGATCGGCCTTTTCAACGGTCAGCGATTCCGTGTCGGCATGGGTCAACGACACGTCGGCGACCAGCAGCAGTTCGGCAAGATCAATTCCTGCCAGTGCCGCGATCCGGTCGGCATGGGTGGTGGTGATGGTCACGCTGGCTTCCAGGAAGCTGCCCACCGTCTTGGCGCGGCGAAGTTCTTCCAGTTTCAGATAGACTTCCTCGCGCAGCTTGCGCGCCAGCATGAACTGCTTGTCCAGCACGGCATCCTGCCAGTCAGCATCGATTTCCGGCCATTCCAGCAGGTGCACCGAGCCCGAATCCGGGTGCCGTGTGCCCCACACTTCTTCCGCCGTGAACACCATCACCGGCGCCAGCCAGCGGGTGAGGGCGTGGAAGGTGAGATCCAGAACCGTGCGCCAGGCGCGGCGGGCCGGCGCGGTGGGCGCGTCGCAATAGAGACTGTCCTTGCGGACATCCATCGCAAAGGCGGACAGATCATTCTGCACGAAATCGGTGATCAGGCTGGTGTAGCGATTGAAATCATAGGCCACGGCCGCCGCCTTGAGCTCGTCGGAAATTACCGACAGCCGGTGCATCACCCAGCGCTCCAGTGCCGGCATCTGATCGACCGGTAGGCGCTCTTCCTCGCTCCAGCCCTCAAGAGCGCCAAGCAAATACCGGAAGGTATTACGCAATTTGCGATAATGATCGGCCACGCCTTTCAGGATCTCATCGCCAATGCGGTGATCTTCGGTGAAATCGACACTCAGTGCCCACAGCCGTAGGATATCGGCGCCATAAGTCTTCATCACGTCGAGCGGATTGACCGTGTTGCCTTCCGACTTCGACATCTTGCGGCCACTGGCATCCATGGTGAAGCCGTGGGTGAGGATGGCGTTGTAAGGAGCGCGGCCGCGGGTGCCGCAGCTTTCCAGCAGGCTGGATTGGAACCAACCGCGATGCTGATCGCTGCCTTCCAGATACAGATCCGCCGGCCACTGCATTTCCGGCCAGCGGCCCGATTCCAGCACGAAGGCATGGGTGCAACCGCTGTCGAACCACACGTCAAGAATGTCGGTGATCTGTTCGTATTGATCGACCTTGTCGCCCAGCAACTCGGCAGCGAACTCCGGAGTCCAGGCGTCCACGCCCTGCTCGCGGAAACGCGCGATAATCTTCTCATTGATTGTCTTATCAACAAGATAATCGCCACTCTTGCGATCAACAAACAATGTGATCGGCACGCCCCAGGCGCGCTGGCGCGAGAGAACCCAATCCGGCCGGCCTTCGACCATCGCGCCGATGCGGTTGCGGCCCTTGTCCGGTGTGAACTGGGTGGCGGCGATGGCGGCAACGGCCTTCTGGCGCAGCGTGTGCTCACCTTGATCCATCGGCACGAACCATTGCGGCGTACAGCGGAAGATCACCTTCTTCTTCGACCGCCACGAGTGCGGATAGCTGTGCGCGAACGGCTCGGCGCTCAGAAGCGCGCCCGCGGCCCGTAGATCATTGCAGATCGGCCCATCTGGCGCATTGAGCGTGGGGTTGATGACGTTCTTGCTCTCGCCGCCCAGCCACAGCCAATCGGCGCGGTAGCGGCCATCACCTTCCACCGCGAACACCGGGTTGATCCCGTGCGCCTTGCACAGCGCGAAGTCATCCTCGCCATGGTCGGGCGCCATGTGGACAAGCCCGGTGCCGGCATCCGTGGTGACGAAATCGCCGGGCAGGAAGGGGCGGGGACGCGCGAAGAAGTCGCCCAGTTGGTGCATCGGGTGCCGAACGACAGCACCGGCCAGCGCAGATGCGGCAACATCCTGCTCCACGGTCAGCGCAGAACCGATGCGCGCGCTCACTGCCTCCACCAGTGGGGCGGCAATGAGGATGCGGTGGCCGTCTTGCGTGCGGCAAAGCTGGTAGGTGACCTCCGGCCCATAGGCGATGCCCTGGTTGACCGGGGTCGTCCACGGCGTCGTTGTCCAGATGACGGCGTGTGCCCCCACCAGTTCCGGCGCGTTCGGCGCTTCCGTGATCTCGAAAGCCACGTCGATCTGGGTCGAGGTGATGTCGTGATATTCTACCTCGGCATCGGCGAGCGCGGTCTTTTCCACCGGCGACCACATCACCGGCTTGGCACCGCGATACAGCTGGCCGCTCTCGGCAAACTTCAAAAGTTCGGAAACAATGGTCGCTTCCGCCTGGAAGTCCATGGTGAGATATGGTTTCTCCCAATTCGCGCTGATGCCCAACCGCTTCAGCTGGTCGCGCTGCACATTCACCCAATGCTGGGCATAGGCGCGGCATTCGGCGCGGAATTCCACCGCCGGCACATCGTCCTTGTTCTGCTTTTTCGCGCGGTAGGCTTCTTCCACCTTCCATTCTATGGGCAGGCCGTGGCAATCCCAACCGGGGATATAGGGCGCATCCTTGCCCATCAGCGTCTGCGTGCGCACCACCGCATCCTTCAGGATATGGTTCAGCGCGTGGCCGATGTGCATGTCGCCGTTGGCATAGGGCGGGCCATCGTGGAAGATGAACTTCGGCCGCCCGGCGCGGGCTTCGCGCAGTTGTGCATAAAGATCAGCCGCCTGCCATTTCGCCAAAATCTGCGGTTCACGCTCCGGCAGGCCAGCTTTCATCGGAAAGTCGGTTTTCGGCAGGAAAACGGTGGGGCGATAATCGGGCGCGTTCATGAGGGTGGGCTTTAGGGGAAGGGCGCGTGCCTGTCACCCACCCTTGAGCATGCGCCGTGCCGCCGTCGCATCGGCCGCAATCTGCGCCTTCAATGCATCAAGGCCATTCAGTTTCATTTCCGGCCGCAGATAGGCGACCAGCTGCACATCCAGGGTCTGGCCATAGAGATCGCCCTGCCAATCCATCAGCCAGGTTTCGAGCAGTTCCACCGGCGGTTCGATCATGGGGCGGATGCCAAGGTTGGCCACGCCATCCACGCGCTCACCCGATGGCAGCACGACCTGCACGGCATAGACGCCATAGGCCGGCCGCACATAATCCCCCAGCATCATGTTGGCGGTCGGGAAACCCAAGGTGCGCCCCAGCTTGGCGCCATGTTCCACCACGCCCCTGATGGTGAACGGCCGGGTGAGCAGCTCCGCCGCCATCCCCGGCCGCGCATCGCGCAGAAGGGCACGAATGCGTGTCGAGCTGATCGTGCCCGCACCGTCCTGCACTGCATCCACCACCCGCGCCGCAAAGCCATTCGCCAGGCCCAGCCGTTCCAGATCGGTCACGCTGCCTGAACGCCCGCGCCCGAAGGTGAAATCGCCGCCGGTCACCACGCCGGCCACGCTAAGGCGCGTCACCAGCCATTCGTCCACGAACTCCTCCGCGGAAAGCGCAGCCAGCGCCCGGTTGAACGGCATCACCACCGCGCCATTCATGCCGAACGCGCGCAGCCACTCGCCGCGCTGTTCAATGGTGGAAAGCGAGAAAGATGGCACATCGGGCTGGAACAGCCGCGCCGGGTGTGGATCGAAACTCGCCACCAGCGCCGGCCGGCCCAACTTTCGCGCCCAATCACGCGCGGCGCCCACCACAGCCTGGTGCCCGGCGTGAAATCCATCGAAATTGCCCAGCGCCACGATGCCGCCACGCAAATGGCCAGGCAGGGCGGCGCCCCCAGAAATCAGGTCCACGCGATCAGCTCCATGGGCAGGCGGCTTAGCGGGGAGCCAGCCCGGCGGCAAGCAGCCGTGCCGTATTGCCGCCCATCACCTTGGCGATGTCGGTCTCGTGCATGCCCGCCTGCATCAGGGCCTGAGTGACGACATCGAGATGCGCGGTATCGAAACCTACCGTGGTTGCGCCATCATAATCGCTGCCCAGCCCGACATGATCGATGCCGGCCACCTTCACCGCGTGCAGGATCGCCTTGGCGGTGGCCTCCGGTGTTGGCTGGCAGATGGCGGCATCCCAATAGCCGATGCCCACCACGCCGCCATTGGCCGCCAGCGCCCGCAACTGATCGTCGGAAAGATTGCGCGGCGTGTCGCAGGTGCCTTTCACGCCGCCATGGCTCACCACCACGGGCCGCGTGGCGATCTTCAGCACGTCGGCAAAGGCGGCGGGGCTGCTGTGGGCGACATCGATGATCATGCCGCGCTTCTCCGCCTCGCGCACCACTTCGGCGCCCAGGGCGGTGAGCCCGCCCTTCTTCTCCCCCGCCATCGAACCTGCCAGTTCGGTATCGAAGAAATGCGCCAGCCCCAGCATGCGGAAACCCGCGTCGTGCAGCCGCTTTACATTGGCCAAATTGCCTTCCAAATTCTGCCCGCCTTCGGTGGAGAGCAGCGCGCCGGTCACGCGCTTGCCCGCCGCACGGTCCGCCAGCAGGCTGGCCAGATCAGTCGGGGTCTTGACGACCCGCAGCCGGCCATCGGCGCGTTTCTCTACTTCGTGAAGCTTTTCGGCGTGCCACAGCGAGCGTTCCAGCAGGCTGCCCCACGTGCGGAGTGGTTGCCCCTGCGCGATCACCAGCGGGGTGATATTGTCGGTCTCGTCCGAATTTTTCTCGTAATTCTGCCCGCGCGGCGTCTTGGTGACGCTGGAAAATACCTGCAATGCGACATTGCCGGCCTCCAGTCTCTTGAGATCGACATGGCCATCACTGGATTCCGACAGCAGATCGCGTTTCCACATCAGCGTATCGCTGTGCAGATCGATCACGGTTAGCGTCTTGTGCAGCGCCTGGGCCTCGGCGCTCACCGGCCACGTCGCTCCCGTCTGCTTGTTCATGCCGCGCTCGGCGATGCCGGGGGCGAAGCCGAACAAGCCCACCGCCGCCACGCCGAGCAGCGCCGCCGTTCCCCACACCAGCTTCTTCATCGGATTCCCCTTATCGCCGTTCCAGCGTGATGAACGCATATCCCGGCTTGTCGCCCTCCGGTTCATGCGTCACCCGCGCCACTTCTTCCCAGCGCGCCGGATCGAAGGCGGGCAGGAACGTGTCGCCCTCAGGCTCCGCGTCGATCTCAGTCAATTCCACCCGCGTCGCGATGGGGAGTGCGAGCGCATAG
The DNA here is from genome assembly GCF_000420765.1 of Sandarakinorhabdus limnophila DSM 17366. GTDB lineage: Bacteria > Pseudomonadota > Alphaproteobacteria > Sphingomonadales > Sphingomonadaceae > Sandarakinorhabdus > Sandarakinorhabdus limnophila. Next base: position 85,404 of record NZ_ATVO01000003.1, read on the forward strand.
ATCTCCGCCCCGCCGATGATCATGATGTGGCCCCGGATGCGTGGGTCAAGGCCCGCTTCCGCAACCGCTTCGGCCAGGTTGGGCACCACCGTCACCCCGTCGGCCGCCCAACTCGCATCACGGGTGAGCACAATATTCTGGCGGCCGGGCAGGGGCTTGCCGATCGATTCGAACGTCTTGCGGCCCATCACGACGGGCTTGCCGACCGTAATCGCCTTGAAGCGCTTCAGGTCCGCCGGAAGGTGCCAGGGCATGGCGCCCTTGTTGCCGATCACGCCGTTTCGGGCGCGGGCAACCACCATGGTGACATCAAGGCTCATACCGCCACCGGCGCGGCGATGTGCGGATGCGGATCGTAGCCGGTGATCAGGAAGTCCTCCAGCCGATAGGAGAACAGATCCTCCGGCTGTCCCGCGAAGTCCAAACGCGGGAAGGGGCGGGGCGTGCGCGAAAGCTGCTCCGTCACCAGATGCTCGTGATTGAGATAGAGGTGACAATCCGCCCCCATCCAGGTGAGCACCCCCGGTTCCAGCCCGCACTGCTGCGCCAGCATGCGGATCAGCACCGCCGCTTCGAAGATGTTGAACGGAAAGCCGAGCCCGAGATCGCAGCTGCGCTGATAGAGGATGCCGGATAGGCGACCATCAGCGACGAAATACTGGTAGGTCATGTGGCACGGCGGAAGCGCCATCCGGTGCAGTTCCGGCACGTTCCAGCCGGTGAAGATGTGGCGGCGGCTGGCCGGGTTGTGCTTCAGGCCGTTGACCAACTCGGTCATTTGATCGAACGGCGTATCGGCGTGGAAACTGCCGTCTTCATTGGCGGCATAGCGCGGCCAGCGCCGCCATTGGACGCCATACACCGGGCCCAGATCGCCCCACTTCGCGGCAAAATCATCGTCGGCAATGATCCGCGCTTCGAAATCATCGCGGCTGATGGCCTCGCCGGTCGCCTTTCGATAGGCATCGAGCGGCCAGTCGGTCCAGATATGCACGCCCTGTTCCACAAGCGGGCGGATGTTCGATTCGCCGTTCAGGAACCAGATCAGCTCCTTCACCGCCGATTTCCAGAACACGCGCTTGGTGGTGAGCAGCGGCACCGTGCCATCGGAAAGATCGAATTTCAGCGTCTCACCAAACAGGGCGCGCGTGCCGGTACCGGTGCGGTCGCCGCGCATGGCGCCGGTCCGCCACACACGCTCCATCAGAGAAAGATACTGGTGTTCGCCGCCATGAGTCATTGCCCCTTGTCAGGGATATGGCGCGCCCGCGTCAACCATTGCCACAACGCTTCCGAACCCCATCAGGAAGCAGGCGATGTTCGGCACAGCCACAACAGGCACCAGCCACGATATTCAGGCCATTCCCGGCCTGTGGCGCGACGCACAGGGCGAGGCGGAGGCCTTGTCCAGTCGGGGAATGCACCATGCCGCCCTGCGATCCGCCATGCTGAAGGATCGCAAGATCGTGCTGATGGACCGGCTGGGCTGGGATCTGCAATCGCTCGATGGCCTGCACGAGCTGGACGAATATGATGACGGAAATACGCTCTATCTGATCGTTCATCAGCCCGAAACCGGCCGCCATTTGGGATCGGTTCGGCTGCTGCCCTCCACCGGCGCGCACCTGCTGGGCGACAAGTTCGCGCATCTGTGTGCCGATGGTGTCCCGGTGGGCCCCAATGTGTGGGAGATCACCCGTCTGGTCACTGCGCCCGGCCTGACACGCGCTGAAGCGCTGCAGGTGCGCAGACAATTGGCAATTGCCCTGCAAGAACATGCACTTGCAAACAGAATTCAATATTATATCATGGTTACACACCTGCAGTGGTTGCCGAGCCTGCTGTCCATCGGCTGGGATGCTGAACCACTGGGCCTGCCGCACGGTGAGGGCGTTAATGCCGTTGCCGCGCTGCGGATCCATATTGACGAGACCACCTTGCAGCGCCTGCGCGCGGCCTGGGCAATCGCCCGGCCGGTGCTGTCGCCGCCCCCGATCGGCCGGGAGAATGAACAGGCGTTTTGACCCTGCGTCTGTCGCTTTCCTGCCGAGGATGACCCGGCCTGCTGAATCCACCTGCAAACGGCCCTCCCCGTGCGCAGATTCTGGTGAAGGCCGGGGCATCCACCCCTTCAAGAACCACCGGCCATGATGCTGCCTGAGCTGCTTGCTCTTTGGCATGTCGCGCTGGCCGAAGCCTTGTTGCTGGTAGCGCTGCTGGTGGCCATCAACGGCCTGGATGATCTGGCCATCGATATGCTGTGGCTGATGATGCCGCGCCACAAGCGCCAGCCGCAACCGCTCCCGCCAGCACCGCCGCCAGCGCGCTTTGCCATCCTGATCCCGGCCTGGGATGAATCGGCGGTGATCGGTGCCATGCTGCAGCGCCTGCTGGCCCACGCTGGACTGGCCGGATTATGCCGTGTTCGTTGGCCTTTATCCCAATGATCCCAAAGGTCAGGCGGCGGTGTCGGCGTTCAACGACTCGCGCCTGTACGTGGCAGTTGGTGCGACACCCGGCCCCACCACCAAGGCCGATTGCCTGAACAGCCTGTGGCGGGCGGCGCTGGCAGAGGAGGCGGCCAGCGGCCGGCCCTTCGCTGCCATCGTGCTGCACGATGCCGAAGATCTGGTGCACGCCTGCGAACTGGCGGTGTTTGCCGCCCATTTGCCGGAATATGCCATGGTGCAATTGCCGGTGCTGCCGCTGCCCGATGCTAGCAGCCCGTTGATTTCCGGTAATTATATCGATGAATTTGCAGAAGCACATGCCAAGGATCTGCTGGTGCGGCAGTGGCTGGACGCGGCGGTGCCGGCGGCCGGCGTAGGGGTTGCCATCGATCGGGCCATGTTGGGCCGCATTGCCGATGCCCGCGACGGCGCCCCCTTTGATGCCGCCAGCCTGACCGAGGATTATGAACTGGGCCAGCATGTCCACGCACTGGGTGGGCGCTGTCGTCTGGTGTGGGTGATCGCCGATGGCCAACCGGTGGCGACACGCGAGCATTTCCCGGCCACATTCGAAGCAGCGGTTCGGCAGAAGTCGCGCTGGCTCACCGGCATCGCGCTGGCCGGCTGGGATCGGATCGGGTGGCGCGGCGGGCTGGTCAACCGCTGGATGCTGCTGCGCGATCGCAAAGCGCCGTTGATGGCGCTGCTGACGCTGGCTGCCTATGGCATTGCCTTGCTGCTCGGCATCGATAGCCTGCCGCGGCTGGCGTTGCCAGCGGCGGCGCGGATGCCGCCAGTGGCGGGCGACGTCACGCGGGCGCTGCTATGGCTGAACTGGACACTGCTGTGCTGGCGGCTGCTGGTGCGGGCGCTGTTCACCTTGCGCGTGCATGATCTGAGCCAAGCGATATTGACGCCGCCACGCGCGCTTGTCGGCAATTTTATCAACGCCATGGCGGCACTGCGCGCACTGTCGCGCTATGCCCAGGCGGTGCGAACAGGCCGGCGCCTCGTGTGGGACAAGACGATCCACCGTTTCCCCGGCTTTTCTCCATGAAGGCTGCGGGCCTGACTGGCCGGAGCTGCGGGCCTTCACCGGGCTGGGGCTGCTGCTGGCACTGTGGATCGGCATGCGGCTGCCGGCGATGCAGCACGATCTGCAGGCGCTGGCACGGCTGGCGATGGTGGCGCGGGCCAATGTCGCTGCCGATCCACAGGGCGTGCGCGGTGAGACCGCACAACTGGCGCTTGGGCTGCGGCAGACGCTGCTGCCTGGCGTGTCACTTTCAGTCGAGCGCCTGATTCCGCTGGGTGCGGCAACGCAAGGCGCTTTCACGGCTCGCTTGGCCGCTGGTGTCCGCTGGCAACGGCTGGAAGCCTATAGCGAGGCCGGCGTGATCGACACGGGTCAGGTCTATGCCGGCGGCCAGGCTCGCGCCCGTGTCGTGCGGTTTGGCCCGGCAACGCTGAACGCCGCCACGTGGGCCAGCGTGCAGACGGGCAGTACCGATGTCTGGCGGGTGGATGTTGGACCCTCGCACAGCGTCAAGGTGAAGGGCATCCGCATCGAAGCCGATTGGCGGCAACGCGTGGGCGGCAATGCCGCGCCGGGCAGTGGGCCGGTGCTGACCGTATCCGCGGGCTTTTAGTTCGTTGTGCCGGCCCGGTCGAAGATCGCCTGCAGTTCGGCGAACGTCCGCCGCTGCTGCAGGGCCAGCATCAGCAGGATGCGCGCCTTGGCCGGTGTCAGTTCGCGGCCGCCGATCGTCGGCACCCGGTCATCATCATCCGACTTCGCTGCTGGCGTTGGTTCCGAACGCCGGATGTCGCCGTGGCCTTGGCGCGGCGTGGTGACCATCGGAATGTTTTTATCCGCCAGCGCTCGCAGCGCCTTGCGGGCTCCGCTGGAAACGCCGCCGGCGCCAACCCCGGCCACGATCACGCCATCGGCATTGCGCACGATGTCGCGCACTTCGTCTTCGGTCTGGCCGGCATAGGCATAAACCACTGCAATGCGCGGCAGCTTGGCTTCGCCCAGGGCCAGCATTTCGGGCTGCGGCTGCGGCGGCCCAAAATAGCGCGGTGCCAGGCCAAGCACATGCCCAATCGGGCCGCGGCTGGGGGCGGTGAACGCCTCGACGCGGTTCACGTCAAATTTGGTGACAGAACGCGGATCGAAGATCGTGTCGTTCAACACCACCATCACGCCGCGCCCGCTGGAAGCGGGTGAGGTCACCACCCGGATCGCATCCAGCATGTTTTGTGGCCCGTCGGCGGAAACGGCGGTGCTGGGCCGCATCGCGCCGACCACCACCACCGGCTTGGTCGGCGGCAGGATCAGGCTGAGCAGAAAGGCGGTTTCCTCCAGCGTGTCGGTGCCATGCGTGACAACCACGCCAGCCACATCAGGATCAGCAAACGCCTCCAGCGCGCGGGCATGGAGCTTGCGCCAGATGGTTTCGTCCATGTCACTGCTCGGCACGTTGGCGATCTGTTCGCCGGTCACCCGGGCAATCTTGTCGACCCCCGGCAGTGCGGCAATCAGATCGTCAACCGATACGGCGCCTGAACGATAGCTGGTGCCCGCCGCATTGCCCTTGCCGGCAATGGTGCCGCCGGTGGCCAATATGCGCACCTGGCTTGTTGCAGTAGGTTCAACGGGCTGCGCATGCAGCGTTGTGCCGGCCAGCAGCATGGCAGCGGCCAGAACCCGTGTGGATTTGTGCAAAGCCTGTCCTTCACCCATTGTCGTTGGCGCCCGGGTTGGCGCCCGGGGTGGCGATGGTCCGCCGTTCGGCGAGTTTCCGCAGCAGCGCCCGAGTGCGCAACTGGCCGAGCAGTTCGTTGATCACCGAAATGCCTTGTTCGGCCATGTCCAAGGCCTTGGCCTCGCCAACATGGCCGGCGGTGTGCTCCAGAAAGTGGCGGACTTCCTGGGCGGTCAGCCAGTCGATCAGGACGTTGTAGAGGCGCATCTGGCCGTCATCAAAACCCAGTTCCGGTGTGAAACCGATATCGTCGAGCCGCTGCACGGTGCGCAATATGGCTGCATCCCGGGCGGTGACAGTGCCGTCTTCGGCCAGCGGGATCATCAGATCATCGAGATGTTCGCGGCTGTGCGGCGGTAGGCCAAGATCGTCAAAAACCACCCGCGCCGGCCCGCCGCCTTCAAGCCGCTGGGCGAGCAGGGCATCCAGCGTGGGAAACACTTCGGGCAGCAGCCAGCGGTCGCCATCGTCGGCCTCCAGCAGGGTGCGGATCACAGCCAGCGGCAGGAAGCGTTCTTCCTGCAGGCGCTTGATCGCCTTCAGCCGCGCGACATGCACATCGGTGTAACGCGCGCTGTTCGGGCTGGTCTTGTCCGGTTCCGGCAACAGGCCTTCGCGGATGTAGAATCGGATGGTTTCCCGGCCGACGCCACTGGCCTTTTCAAGATCGCGCATTCTCATCCCTGAGCGCCTTAGCGCAACTGAGGCGGTCATGCTAATGGGCTGATTGCCGATGGAATCCTTTGCCCGCCTGCTCGATGCGCTGCTCTACACGCGCAGTCGCACCGCCAAGTTGCGGTTAATCGCGGATTATCTGGTGGCCACGCCTGATCCCGATCGCGGCTGGGCCCTGGCGGCCCTCACCGGCACGATTGATCTGAAGGCGGTGCAGCCCAGTCTGCTAAAGGCGCTGATGGCCGAACGGGTGGATGCGACCCTGTTTGCGCTGTCCCATGATTTCGTGGGTGACATGGCGGAGACGATTTCGTTGCTGTGGCCTGATCCGCCGGGGGAAAAGCCACCGTCACCCGCGCTCGACGAAGTGGTCGTCCAGCTTTCCGGCCTGTCGCGTGGTCAAGCACCGGCGGCGGTCGCGGCGCTGCTCGATCGGCTGGACGTGCAGGGCCGCTATGGGCTGATCAAGCTGGCGACCGGTGCGCTGCGTGTTGGCGTATCGGCACGGCTGGCGAAGACAGGATTGGCACAGGGTTTTGGCCTGGATGTGGAGGCGGTTGAGGAAGTCTGGCACAGCCTGACACCGCCGTTCACACCGCTGTTCGCATGGGCCACCGGCGCCACGCCGCCGCCCACTGCCGGCGACGTGCCGGTGTTCCGACCGTTCATGCTGGCCAGCCCACTGGAAGACGGGGTGACGCTCGATTTGCCTGATCATGCCGCCGAATGGAAATGGGATGGCATTCGAGTCCAGATCGTCCACGCCGGCGGCCAGACCCGCCTGTTCAGCCGCACTGGCGACGATATTTCGGCCAGCTTCCCCGATGTGGCGCAGGCCTTGCACGCGCCGCTGGCGCTGGATGGAGAACTGCTGGTGCGGGGGGAAGGGCAGGCAGATAGCGTGGCCGCCTCGGGCAGCTTCAATGCCTTGCAACAACGCCTTGGCCGCAAGGCGCCGACGGCGAAGCTGATGGCCGAGCGCCCGGCCTTCATCCGCGCCTATGATCTGCTTTCCCATGCTGGCGAGGACCTGCGCGCCCTGCCGTGGACGGCGCGTCGCGCCCGGCTGGAGTCAGTGCTGCCCGGCCTTGATCCGGTCCGTTTCGAACTGTCGCCGCTGGTGGAGGCCGGCACCTGGGCCGATCTGGCCACCCTGCGCGATGCCGCCCGTGATGCCGCCATTGAGGGCCTGATGCTGAAACGCCGCGACGCACCCTATGTGGCGGGCCGCAAAGCCGGCCAGTGGTTCAAGTGGAAGCGCAGCGCGCTCACTGCCGATTGCGTGCTGATGTATGCCCAGCGCGGCCACGGCAAACGGTCGAGCCTCTACAGCGATTTCACTTTCGGGTGTTGGACGCCGGATGGCCAGTTGCTTCCGGTCGGCAAGGCCTATAGCGGCTTCACCGATGCCGAACTGGCGCTGCTCGACAAGTTCGTGCGCGGGCACACGATGCAGAAATTCGGCCCGGTGCGGGAAGTGGAGAAATCGCTGGTGCTGGAAGTGGCGTTCGACTCCATCCACGCTTCCAGCCGCCACAAATCCGGCCTAGCCATGCGTTTCCCGCGCATTTCGCGCATCCGCACCGACAAGCCGGCGATCGAGGCCGATACGATCGCGGCGCTGTTGAAGCTCGCCACCTGAGCGCCTAGGGTTCACCCATGCTCATCGCCTCCTTCAACATCAACGGCACCAACGCCCGCCTGCCACGCCTGCTGGAATGGCTGGAGGAGGCCAAGCCCGACATCGCCTGCCTGCAGGAAATCAAGATGATGACGGAGAATTTCCCCGTCGAGACGCTGCGCGAGGCGGGCTACCACTGCCTTGTCCACGGCCAGAAGGGCTTCAACGGCGTCGCCATCCTCAGCCGCGAACCCGCCACAGAAGTACAGCGCGGCCTGCCTGGTGATGAGACGGACGAACAATCCCGCTATCTCGAAGCCGATGTGATGGGCGTGCGGGTGGCGAGCATCTACCTTCCAAACGGCAACCCGCAGCCTGGCCCCAAGTTCGATTACAAGCTGGCCTGGATGGAGCGGCTGCGCGTCCACGCTGCCCGGCTGCTGGAATCCGGCCTGCCCGTGGTGCTGGCCGGCGATTACAACGTCATCCCCAATGATGACGACATCTGGGATGCCACGGCGATGCGGGACGACGCTTTGCGCCAGCCGGAATCGGTGGCCGCCTACCGGCAGCTGCTGTGGCAGGGCTGGACCGATGCCGTGCGCCAGCTCCATCCGGTTGGGGGTATCTGGAGCTTCTGGGATTATCAGGCCGGGGCCTGGCAACGCGACCACGGTTTCCGCATCGATCACCTCCTGCTGTCACCGGCGGCAGCCGATCGCTTGGCAGATGCCGGCGTGATGAAAGCCGTGCGGGGCCAGGAAAAGGCCAGCGATCACGCGCCGGCCTTTTGCGTGCTGCGTTAACGCGGCTCGACCTGCGGCTGCGCCGGTTCCTTCAGCGTCTTGTCCAACCAATTGTCGTCCAGCCGCGGCGGCTCGTCGCCTGGAGGGGCTTCGCCGTCCATTGGCGGGGTTTCGTCTATGATGATGCCATAGCTTTGCGCGTCGGGCTCCGGTCCCAGCGTATCATCGGCAAATTCTGTCACCAGCGCCTCGGGCGGGGTGCCGCCCACGGCACGCGCCATGAACTGGGCAAAGGCGCGGGCTGGCGCGCGGCCACCGGCGAGGCCGCGCACCGCCTTGGCATCATCGCGGCCCATCCACACGCCGGTGGTGATGCCGCTGGAAAAACCAATGAACCAGCCATCCTTGTTGCTGCTGGTCGTGCCGGTCTTGCCTGCCAAGGGCCGGCCGATCTGGGCGGCGCGGGCAGTGCCTTCTTCGACGGCGGCCTGCATCAGTTGTGTCATTTGCGCGGCCACAACGGGGGCGACGACCTGGCGGGTTTCGCCTTCGTTGCGGTTGTACAGCACGCGGCCCGATCCGGTGGTGATGCGGGTGATGGCAAAAGGCGTGTTTTCCAGGCCATTGTTGGCCACCGTCGCATAGGCGTTGGTCATTTCGAACAAGGTGACTTCCGATGAACCCAGCGCCATCGCCGGTTGCCGGCTGATCTGCGTGGTGATGCCGAAGCGGCGGGCCATTTCCGCCACCGTGTCAAAGCCCACCTGTTCGGCCAGCTGCACCGCCACCGTGTTGATTGATCCGGCAAAGGCCTGGCGCACGTTCACCGGGCCGATGAACTGGCCATTGTCATTCTTCGGGCTCCAGGTACCGATGCTCACCGGCTTGTCTTCGTAGATATCCTCGGGCGTCACACCGCTTTCCAGCGCGGCGGCATAAACGAAGAACTTGAACGCCGAACCGGGCTGGCGCCGCGCCACGATCGCCCGATTATAGTTGGAGCGCACATAATCGGTGCCGCCCACCATCGCCTTCACGCCGCCATCGCGCGCCAGCGCCACCAGTGCCCCTTGCGCGCCCTTGGGCGCTTCGGCGCGGATCGCGGCTTCGGCATCGCGCTGCATCTGGCTGTTGAGCGTGGTTTCCACCAGCAACGGCTCATTGGCTTCGTCAGTCAGATTCTCCAGCTCGGTCAGCACCCAACCGGTGAAGTACCGCACGCCGGCCAGGCGGGCCTGCGGTGCAAACTGCACCAGCCTTGGATCAGCGGCGGTGGCTTCTTCGGGGGTGATGCCGCCCTGTTCCACCATCACCGCGATCACCGTGGCAGCGCGCTTGCGGGCGGCTTCGGCATCGGCAGATGGCGAAAAGCGCGATGGCGCCTTCACCAGCCCGGCGATGATGGCGGCTTCTTCCAGGGAAAGCCGGCGGGCGCTGTGGCCATAAAATTTGCGGGAAGCGGCATCCACGCCATAGGCGCCGCCGCCGAAATAGACGCGGTTCAGATAGAGTTCGAGAATATCTTCCTTGGCAAACTTGCGCTCGATGGCCAGCGCCAGCACCACTTCGCGCAGCTTGCGCGTGTAATCCTTGGACGCAGTGAGGAACAGGTTGCGCGCCAGCTGCTGGGTGACGGTGGAAGCGCCTTGCGCCTTGTTGCCGCGCGCCGTGTTCACCACGAACGAGCGCACGATGCCGATCGGATCGATGCCGGGATGATACCAGAAGCGCCGGTCTTCCACCGCGATCATGGCGTTCTTCATCGTCGCCGGAATCTCGGGATAGCTCAGCCATGCGCCATAGCTGGGGCCAAAGCTGGCCAGCACCGTGCCATCATCGCCGCGGATTTCCACCGGCTGGCCATTGGGACTGCGCTTCATGTCGTCGAAGGAGGGCAGGTCGCGATAAGCCAGCGCAACCGCCACCGCCACCGCGATGAACAGCGCGAGCCCGGCCACCAGCCCCCATTTCAGGAGGCTGGTATACCAGCGGGATTGTTTCGGGCGCGGAGCGGGACGACGTTGGGGCACTTGGGTGTATTATCCAGAAAATACGGCAGCTATTGGGCAGAGCAGGCGGGACAGGCCGGATCTTTCGGCAAACTCAGGGTGCGGAAACGCCCAGCCATCGCGTCGAACAGGGTGATGCGACCGGCGCTGGACGGCGAGAAGCCGGACAATTCGCGGATTGCCTCCATCGCCATCAGGCTGCCGATCACCCCGGTGAGCGCGCCCAGCACGCCCACGGCAGCGCAGTTGCGGTCGGGCTGATCCTCGGGTGAGCCCACGAAGCAGCGGTAGCAGGGCAAGGCCGGATCATGGCCCTTGAATACGGCGACCTGGCCATCGAACGGCCCGACTGCGCCCGAAACCAGCGGCACGCCGGCGGCCAGCGCGCTATCTGCCACCAGCACCCGCGTCGTGAAACTGTCGCAGCCATCGATAATCAGATCATGTCCGGCCAGCAGCGCATCAACATTGTCGGCATCGAGCCGCAGCGGCACCGCCACGGTTTCGACATGCGGGTTGAGCGCATGCAGGTGGCTGGCGGCGCGCTCGGCTTTCATCTCGCCGGCATCGGCGGTTTCGAACAGCACCTGGCGTTGCAGGTTGGACAGCGCGACCGCGTCATCATCGATGATGGTCAGCCGGCCCACGCCCGCCGCCGCGAGATACAGCAGGCACGGGCTGCCCAGCCCGCCGGCGCCGACAACGGCGACCCGCGCCCGTGCCAGCGACGCCTGTCCGCGCCCGCCAAATTCCGGAAGCACCAAGTGACGGGCGTAGCGTTCAAGCTCGTCGTCGGAAAAGTTCACCCATGCACTCCCGTGGAGCCGAAGCCGCCAGCGCCGCGCTGCGTGTCGTCCAGCGTTTCGACCACGGCCAGCGTGGCCCGGGTGACGGCGGCCGGCACCAATTGGCAGATCCGCATGCCGCGCTCGATGGCGAAGGGCTCCTGGCCCAAATTGATCAGCAGCGCCTTCACCTCGCCGCGATAATCGCTGTCGATGGTGCCGGGGCTGTTGGGCACGGTGATGCCGTTTTTCAGTGCCAGGCCGGACCGCGGTCGCACCTGCACTTCATAGCCATCGGGGATGGCCATGCAGAATCCCAGCGGCACCGGGAACCGCTCGCCGGGTGCAAGCACGATGGTTTCAGTGACGGCGGCGACCGCGTCCATGCCGGCGGCGCCGGGGGTGGCATAGGCGGGTAGGGGCAGGCCTTCGCCATGGGGCAGGATGGTGAGCGGTATCGAGATCATGGGTGTCCTGCGAAATGCGCGGCGATGCGCTGGGCCAAGCTGGTGGCCACGGCCTGCTTGGCCTGTGCGCCCCAGTCTTCGGCACCGGTGGCGGTCAACAGATGAACATGGTTTGAATCGCTGCCGAACACGCCATCCGTAACATCGTTGGCCACGATCCAGTCCGCGCCCTTGCGATTCCGCTTGGCGGCAGCGTGGGGGATGAGATCATGGGTTTCAGCGGCAAAGCCCACCACCAGCGCCGGGCGCTGGGCATGGTGGCCGATGCCGGCAAGGATGTCAGGGTTTTCGGTCAGCACCAGCGGCGCAGGGGCGCTGCTGTCCTTCTTCAGTTTCTGCGGCGCGGTCTCGGCCCGCCAATCGGCCACGGCCGCCACCATCACCGCGATATCGGCGGGCAGGGCGGCTTCGCAGGCAGCCGCCATGTCCCGCGCGGTCATCACGTCCACCCGGGTGACGCCGGCGGGGGTGGGCAGATGCACGGGCCCGGCCACCAGCGTGACGCGCGCACCCAGATGGGCCAGAGCGGCAGCAATCGCGAAACCCTGCTTGCCCGACGAATGATTGCCGATGAAGCGCACCGGGTCGATCGGTTCATGCGTCGGTCCGGCGGTGACCAGCGCGTGGCGGCCCAGCAATGGCTTGGAACCGAACTGAGCCGCAATTGCCGCCATGATCTTGGGCAATTCGGGCAACCGGCCGGGACCAAATTCACCGCAGGCCATCGCCCCATCGTCGGGCTGCACCACCGTAATGCCGTCGCTGCGCAGAGTGGCGATGTTACGCTGGGTGGCCGCATGCAGCCACATGCGTACGTTCATCGCTGGCACCATCAGCACCGGCTTGTCGGTCGCCAGCAGCAATGTGGTGGCCATATCATCGGCCATGCCCGCCGCCGCGCGCGCCAGCAGGCTGGCGGTGGCCGGGCACACCACCACCAGATCGGCCGCGCGGGAAAGCTGGATATGGCCCATCGCCGCCTCATCCTCCAGATCCCACAGGCTGGTGCGCACCTTCTCGCCGGCCAGCGCCGACAGCGAAAGTGGGGTGACGAAACGCGCGCCGTTCTCGGTCAGCACCGGCAGCACGCGGGCCCCGGCGCGCCCCAGTTCGCGCACCAGTTCCAGCGCCTTGAAGGCGGCGATGCCGCCGCCCACGATCAAAAGGATGGTCTTGCCCTGCACGAAGGCCGGCATAGCCCAGTGTTGCCAGCGATGCCAGCGGTGCGGCAACCCGCATTGCAGTCGGGCGATTCGACGATTAGCGTCAGTCAACTGAGAATTTTCAGACCGGGGGAAACAGACATGGCCGAAGATTGGGCGTTAGACGTGCGCAAATACGCGCCGGATGCCGATGACGATATCATCGCGGGCTTGGTTCGCTATTGCGGGATCGCGCTGCGCAATCGGGATTCCGCGCTGGTTTCCTTTTCGGACAAGACCGAGACCGACCGGGTGAAGGCCAATTTCCTCAAGAAGAAGCTCGCTCTCACCGACAGTGACGACGTTCTGGACGCCGCCATTGCCAAGGTGGGCGAGCAGATGAAGACCGATCGCACCAAGAATCGCGTCACCGTCTATTATCTGCTGGCCGACGCCTTTGGTCGGTTGGAAAATTTCCGCCCCAAGACGAAGGCCAAGACCAAGGCCGCGGCGCCGGTGGCTGAACCCGAAGTCGTGGCCGCCAAGGCCAAAACCGCTGCTAAGCCCAAGGCGGCCAAGGCCAAAGCCGCGCCGGCTGCGGCCGCTCCGGAACCGGTGATGGCGCCGCCGCCTCCGCCACCTCCGCCGCCCCCACCGCCGCCGCCCGCGCCGGAACCGGTTATGGCAGCTGCGAAGCCTGCTGCTCTGGCGGCGCCTGCCAAGCTGGTGAAGACTCCGGGCCTGTTCTGGCCGCTCACCGCCGCGCTGGTGGCATTTGGCGGCGTAGCGGCACTGATCATTGCTGGCAGCAAGTAATCAGGCGAGCCGCTTGGTATAGAAAGTGGTGGGCGCCATTTCGCCGTCCGGCATCAAGGCATAGGCCGGGATGTCGCCCACCTTTTCCCAGCCAGCCCGTTCATAAAGCCGCGCCGCAGCCGAACCGCTGATTGTGTCGAGTACCAGCGTTGTGCGTCCCTGCGCTATCGCCAGCGCTTCCACCCCCGTCAGCAACATTGCGCCCACCCTGCGGCCGCGCGCTCGCTTTGCCACCATCATTTTGGCGATATCGGCGCGGTGCGGCTGGTTGGGCATGGCGGCGGGCACCAGGCTCACCGTGCCGGCAACGCCACCGTGATCCAGTGCTACCAATATCTGCACCTCGCCCTCCGCCGCAGCCGCCATCCGGCCCTGCCACCAGGCCAGTGAGTCAGCCTGTGAAAAGCCGGCCATGAATCCGATGGAAGCGCCGCCGACCACCGCCTCCACCATCATGGCGGCGAGGTCAGGCAACAGGGCGGCATCAGTGTCCGGATCGAGCGTTCGAATGATCATGCTCGCTACGATGCCAAAGCGTTGCGCGCCGATCCAGTGGCCGGTTGACGGCCCAATTCGCGGCCGCCACTGTGCCTGCTGGGGAGAAGTTGATGCTGTCAGGTCCGTTGCGCTGGGCGATCATCCTGATCGGGGCCGCCATTGCGCTCAACTACATCGATCGCGGTGCGGTGAGCGTGGCGGCGCCGTTGATAAAGGACGAATTCGGCCTCACCAACGAGCGTTACGGCGTCATCGTTTCCAGCTTCTACTGGACCTATGTTCCCGCTTTGGCGCTCGCCGGCTGGCTCGCCGACCGGATGAGCGTGCGGCTGCTGATGGCAATGGGCGCTGCCACCTGGGCGCTGGCCACCATCGGCATGGGCTTTGTCGGCACCGGCCTGGCCGGCGGCGTCACCGGCTTGCTGCTGCTGCGGCTTCTCATGGGTCTGGGCGAAGGCGTGGCCTTCCCCTGCGGATCGAAACTCATCGCGCGAGTGCCGGAAGGCGCACGTGGGCTGGCGAATATCTCGCTGTCCGGCGGCCTCGCGCTGGGGCCGCTGATTGGCACGCTGGCCGGCGGCGCCATGATGCAATTGTGGGGCTGGCGCGAGATGTTCATCGTCTTCGGCCTCGCCACCCTGGTGTGGCTGGTGCCGTGGTGGCTGGCCCGCCGCGGCATCGAGGAAGGCGAGGGGCGTCATGCAGAAACGCCTGAGAACGCCGCCCCGCTCGCCGCCGTGCTGCGCCAGCCGACCTTCTGGGCCATCACCCTGCTGCATCTGGCCGGCACCTTCGCGCTCTATTTCATCGTTGGCTGGCTGCCGCTGTGGCTGGTCAAGGCGCGCGGCTATTCGATCATCGATATGAGCCTGCTCACCTCGGTCTTCTACATCGCGCAGATCGCCGGCGGCACGCTGGGCGCCTGGGCGATTGACCGGGCAATCCGCAATGGCGGCGATGGCTCCAAGTGGCGGCGGCGGATGCTGTTCTGCTCTGTGGCGGCCTGCGTGACCGGCCTGCTGCTGCTGCCCGATATCCAGGGCTGGCTGCCGCTGATCAGCCTTATCGCCATCACCGGCTTCGGCTATGGCCCGGTGCCCAATCTGTTGTTCGTCATCGGCCAGACCATGGCTGGTCCGGCGTCGGCCGGGCGCTGGGTGGGCGTGCAGACAAGTTTGGGAAATCTGTCGGGGGTGATCGGCCCAGTGATGACCGGTATCATCGTCGATGCCGCCGGCTATCGCCCCGCCTTCATCGTCACCGCTGCCATCGTTGGCACCGGCACGCTGATTTTCGGCCTTGTGGTGCGGCGGATCGAGCCGGTGCGCTGGGCACCGGCTTGATACGTCACTCGGTCGGCGTCGGCTTGTCCTTGCCGCGCGCCTTGCGGTGCTCATCCAGGTCGAGCACGGCCGGCTCGTCTTCGGTCAGCAGGCCAAGGCGGCGTGCGACTTCCTGATAGGCTTCCACTTCGCCGCCCAGATCGCGGCGGAAACGGTCCTTGTCCATCTTGTCGCCGGTCTTCATGTCCCACAGGCGGCAGCCATCCGGGCTGATCTCGTCTGCCAGGATGACACGGGAAAATTCGCCATCGAACAGCCGGCCGAACTCCAGCTTGAAATCCACGAGGCGGATGCCGACGGCGGCGAACATGCCGGCCATGAAGTCATTCACGCGGATCGCCATGTCGGCGATGTCGTGCATCTCGTCCTGGCTGGCCCAGCCGAAGGCGGCGATATGCTCATCGCTCACCAGCGGATCGCCGAGCGAATCATCCTTGTAATAATATTCAATGATGGTGCGCGGCAGTTGGGTGCCTTCCTCGATGCCAAACCGCTTGGCGATGCTGCCGGCAGCCACGTTGCGCACCACCACCTCGATCGGAATGATCTCCACCTGGCGCACCAGTTGCTCGCGCATGTTGAGGCGGCGGATGAAGTGGGTGGGGATGCCGATCATGCCGAGCAGAGTGAACACATGTTCGGAAATGCGGTTGTTCAGTACGCCCTTGCCGCTGATCGTGCCCTTCTTTTGGGCATTGAAGGCGGTGGCGTCATCCTTGAAATACTGGATGATGGTGCCGGGTTCCGGACCTTCATACAGGATCTTGGCCTTGCCTTCATAAATCTGGCGGCGGCGGGTCATGGCAAACCTTTCGAAGGCGGCGCGGCCAGCCCGGTGCAGGGCAGGTCGCGGCTTAAATTCAACAACGCCGGGGCAGGCTAACACGGCCCTTCAGCGCGGGCGAGTGGCCATAGCGGCAAAGAAGACGAGATACAATCATTGATCAGGCGGCCGTGCTTACCTATTTGGGGTAGGATACCCGCCTGGGAGCAGCATGATATGACCACGTTCGACGATCGCCAGAAAGCCTTTGAAACCAAGTTCGCCCACGACGAGGAAATGCGTTTTCGCATTCTTGCCCGCCGCGGCAAGCTCATCGGGCTGTGGGCGGCGGAAAAGCTGGGCAAGGATGGCCAGGCCGCCGACGATTATGCCAAGTCGGTGCTGCTGTCGGATCTGGAAATCCCCGGTGATGACGACATCATCGCAAAGTTGCACGGCGATCTGGCCGGACTGGGCGTGGGCGTGAACGACATCAAGGCGATGCTGGCCGAAAAACTTGCCCAGGCCGAAGCCCAGATCAGCGGAGCCGCCTGATGCCGATGGCTGCAGCCGACATCGAAGCGGCGATTCTGGCGGCGCTGCCCGGCGCAACGGTGGAGATCACCGATCTGGCCGGCGATGGCGATCATTATGCCGCGGTGGTGACGGCGCCGCAGTTCACAGGCCTCTCAAGGGTTGCACAGCAGCGGCTGGTGTATAATGCTCTTGGCGGTCGCATGGGGGGTGCGCTCCATGCTCTGAAATTGACCACGGTCGCGGCGTGAACAGCCCGGCCAAGAAGGATTCCTCCCGATGACCAACCCAGTCCACGAACGCATTGCCGATCTGGTGAACAGCAACGATGTCGTGCTGTTCATGAAGGGCACGCCCTTCTTCCCGCAGTGCGGCTTTTCCTCCACTGCCATTGCCATCCTTGAACGGCTGAACGTCGCCTTCGAAGGCGTTGATGTGCTTGCCGATCAGGAAATCCGCCAGGGCATCAAGGAATATAGCGACTGGCCGACGATCCCGCAGCTCTACATCAAGGGCGAATTCGTTGGCGGCAGCGATATCATGATGGAAATGTTCCAGGCCGGCGAATTGCATACCCTGGTGGCCGAAGCCGGCGTCAAACCGGCGGCCTGATCCGGCCGGAATACCGTGGCGGGAAGGAGGCCGACAATGCAACGTCTGTCGGCCGCCGCCCTGTGGGACACGATGTCCACCGCCGTACGGGCAGATCTGCCGCGGCTGTTTTTCCTGGTGGCGCCATTCGCGTTGCTGCCGGCTGTAGCTGTTGAACTGTTCGGCCCGCCGGCACCCACCAGCCTTGACGCAATCAGCAATCAGCAACTGCTGTGGCGACTGGCGGTGCCCAGCCTGATCGCCGCGTTCGGTCAGCTTGCTGCCACCTATCTGGTGCTGCGCGGCAATGCCACGCCCCGTGAAGCGCTGGCCGCGGCGCTGGCGGCGTTTCCAGCCTATGCGCTGGCGCAAATCTCCGGCTCATTGCCGGTCGGGCTGGGCCTGTTGCTGCTGCTGGTGCCCGGCTTGTGGTTGTTCGCCCGGCTGCTGTTTCTTTCGGGCGCTGTAGTGCTGGCCGAAGGCGGCACGCCCTTTGCGCTGCTGCGCCGCAGCTGGGCCTTGAGCGAGGGGCAGGGCCTGCAATTGACCCTGTTCCTGGTGTTGGGCCTGTTCGGTGTGATCGGCATCGGCATCCTGGCCGAAGGCGCTGGCGCCGCACTGGACGTGGTGGCGCGTACCGGCGGGCTGGCGTCGGTGGGGCGCTTCCTGCACGCGCTGGTGCCCGCTATCGGCAATTGTCTGGTCACCATCGGTGTCGGTGGAGCCAGTGCAGCCGCCTATCGCCAACTGGCCGCACCGCTGCGCTAGGTCTCGGCGCGCAGCAGAGGCACCTCCGGCGCCGTTTCGGGCGGGTACAGCCCGCTGGCGCGTGGATCCGCATAGATCTCGACCAGCCGCTCATAAGGGCGGAAACCGTGGCGCTGGTAAAAGGTCAGTGCGCCCGGATGATCGAGATCGCAGGTGTGCACCCAGACGCGGCGGATTCCCTCCCGCCATGCCCGTTTCAGTGCGTGGCCCATCAGCCAGGCCCCGTGGCCGCGCCCGGTCAACTCCGGGACCAGGCCGAAATAGGCCAGCTCGCATTCGCGGTCGCCGCTGAAATCCAGTTCCAGCAGGCCCTGCGGGGTGCCGTCGCGCCGTGTGGCGACATGCACCTCCAGCGTCGGCGCGTTCAACGTCGCGGTCAGCGTTTCGTCATCCATTACCAGCCGCCCGCGCCACAGCCAGGGCTGACCGATGGCGCGGAACAGGGCGCGATATCGGTCCAGGTCCACGGGCGCCGTCCAGCGCTCCAGCTTCAACGCTGATTTCACCGGCACAACCGGCGCCGGCGGCGCAGTCATTTCGAGGCAAGTGACGATGGTGGCAATCTGACCGGCTGGTACCGCGATTACCCGCGATGCCACCATGCTGCCGCCACCTTGCCGCTCGCTCATTCCCAGATCGCGAGCGGCGGCAGGCTCATCAGGATGGCATCGGTGTTGCCGCCGGTTTTCAGGCCGAAGGTGGTGCCGCGATCATAGACGAGATTGAACTCGGCATAGAGGCCGCGGTACTTCAGTTGCTCGATACGCTGCGCTTCGCTGAAATCCTGATGCATCTTGGCGCGCACCAGCTTGGGATAGGTTTCCAGGAAGCAGCGGCCCACGTCTTGTGTGTAGGCAAAGTCTGCCGCCCAGTCGCCGCTGTTCAGGTGATCATAGAAGATGCCGCCCACGCCGCGATGGCGGTTGCGATGGGGCACCCAGAAATACTCCTCCGCCCACTTCGAATGTGCCGGATAATAATCCGGGCTGTGCCGATCGCATGTCGCCTTCACGGCGGCATGGAAGGCGGCGGTTTCAGCCGCATCGGGCAGGGCAGGGTTCAGATCGACCCCGCCGCCAAACCAGCGCTTCGTCGTGACCAGCATGCGCGTATTCATGTGCACTGCCGGAACCAGCGGGTTGGCCGGGTGGATCACCAGGCTGAGCCCGGTGGCAAAGAAGCGCGGATCTTCGGCGGCGCCGTTGATCTGCTTGGCGAAATCCGGGTTGAACTCGCCATAAACGGTGGAAATGTTGACCCCGGCCTTTTCGAACAGCCGGCCCTTCATGATGCCCATCTCGCCGCCGCCACCGTCGCCGCCGCTGTGGTCGCTCCGGTCCCACACGCGCTTTTCAAAGCGGCCCGCGTCACCGGGAAGGGTGGATTCATCCTCCAGCTGTTCCAGCATCGCCCAGATGCTGTCGCGAAGGGAACGGAACCAGGCCTGCGCGGCCTTCTGCTGGTCATCAAGCTCGATCATGGCCAAGCTTTAGACAGGCTTCTCGCGACGCGAAACCCCCTACAGTGGCCAGCGCTCGGCCACGGACCTTACCGGATTGTCATAACCGCGCCAATTTGTCCGGGGGGTGTGCGGCTTTTCTCCGTTGCGTTGCGGCATCGCCTTGTCTATCCGGGCACGTCATGCGGGCAGGCTGAAGGCTTGCCGGTCATGCATCAGATTCCGGAAGGGGCAAGATGGCTAGCGAAGTGCGGCAGGCGACTGCCGAAGATCTCGGTCCCGGTGGCGAACGTCGCCGTGATTTTCTCTATGTGGCGACGGCGGCCTTTGCCGGCGCCGGCGTCGTGCCGGTGGCCTGGAGCCTCGTCAACCAGATGAACCCGTCCGCGGACGTGTTGGCGCTGGCGTCGATCGATCTCGATCTGTCGGCAGTGCAGCCCGGCCAGGCCATCAAGGCCAGCTGGCGCGGCAAGCCGATCTTTGCCCGGCACCTGACGCCGGCAGAGATCGCTGATGCCAAGAAGGTGGACGTTTCCACTCTGCGTGACCCGCAGAAGCTGGAAGACCGCACCAAGCCAGGCAGCGAGCAATGGCTGATCACGCTGGGTGTTTGCACCCACCTCGGCTGCGTGCCGCTGGGCGCAGCCGAAGGTGAAGCCAAGGGCGATTTCGGCGGGTATTTCTGCCCCTGCCACGGCTCGCACTATGATGCGGCCGCGCGCATCCGCAAGGGCCCGGCACCCAAGAACCTGGAAGTGCCGCCCTACGCCTTCAAGTCGCCCACCGCTGTGACCATCGGCTGAGGAGCAAGAGCATGAGCTTTCCCTGGGCAAAACAATATCAGCCGACGAGCGAAGTCGGCAAATGGATGGACGAGCGCCTGCCGCTCGCCCGTTTCGTTCATGGCGCTTTGGGTCCGGGTTATCCGACGCCGAAGAACCTGAACGCTTTCTACAATTTCGGCGTGCTCGCTGGTGTGGCGCTGGTGATCCAGATCATCACTGGCGTGGTGCTGGCCATGCACTTTGCCGCCGACACGCGCGTCGCCTTTGATTCGGTCGAGCACATCATGCGCGACGTCAACGGCGGCTGGATGATCCGCTACATGCACGCGGTCGGCGCCAGCTTCTTCTTCGGTGTCGTCTATATCCACATCTTCCGCGGCCTCTATTACGGTTCGTACAAGCCGCCGCGTGAAGTGCTGTGGATGCTCGGCCTCGTCATCTTCCTGCTGATGATGGCCACCGCATTCATGGGGTATGTGCTGGTATGGGGCCAGATGAGCTTCTGGGGCGCACAGGTCATCACTGGTCTGTTCTCGGCCTTCCCGGTCGTGGGCACCTACATCCAGACCCTGCTGCTCGGCGGCTTCTCGCCGGACAACGCCACGCTCAACCGTTTCTTCTCGCTGCACTATCTGCTGCCGTTCGTGACGTTCGGGGTCATCATCCTGCACGTCTGGGCGCTGCACATCCCGGGTTCGAACAACCCGACCGGTGTGGACGTGAAGTCGGAGGCGGATACCGTGCCGTTCCATCCCTATTATACGGCCAAGGATTTCGTCGGTCTCGGGATCTACTTGATCCTCTTCGCGGCCTTCGTGTTCTTCATGCCGAACAGCCTGGGTGAGCCCGACAACTATATCCCGGCCAACCCGCTCTCGACGCCTGCCCACATCGTGCCGGAATGGTATTTCTGGCCCTTCTACGCCATCCTGCGTGCCTTCACGACCGACTTCCTGGGCGTGCCGGCCAAGCTGTGGGGCGTGCTCGCGATGTTCGCTTCGATCCTGCTGCTGTTCCTGCTGCCCTGGCTGGACACGTCGCCGGTGCGCTCGAACAACTATCGTCCGCTCAGCCGCCTGCTGTTTTGGGTGTTCGTGGTGGTGGCTGTGGTGCTGGGCGTGTGCGGCGGCAAGCCGGCGGAAGAACCCTGGGTGCGCTTGTCCCAGGTCCTCACCGCCTATTATTTCGCCCATTTCCTGATCATTCTGCCGATCGTCTCCAAGCTGGAGAAGACCAAGCCGCTGCCGGGGTCCATTTCGGAAGCTGTGCTGGCCAAATACGGCAGCAAGTCAGGTGGCGGTGGCGCTGCGCCCCTCGCGCAGCCGGCCGAATAAGGAGCCATATACATGATCCGTCTCGGCGCACTTGCCGTTGGCCTGTTGTTTGTCGTGAACGTCCTGTGGGGAGCTATCGCTCCCCGCGAGGCGACCTCGCCCGACATGACCAAGGAACTCCACAAGCATCCCAAGCACATGGAATGGGCCCATAATGGCCCGGGCAATCTGGGCGTGTTCGGCACGTTTGATCGTGCCCAGCTGCAACGCGGCTTCCAGGTGTACAAGGAAGTCTGCGCGGCCTGCCACTCGATCAACCGTGTCGCCTTCCGCGATCTGGCTGACCTGGGTTACAGCGAAGCCCAGATCAAGACGATCTCTGCCGAATATGAAGTGGCCGCGATCGACTCGAACGGTGAGCCGACGACCCGCAAGGCAACCGGTGCCGACAAATTCCCGTTGGTCTATGCCAACGAAGCGGCTGCCCGCGCAGCGCAGAACGGCGCCAATCCGCCCGATCTGTCGCTGATGACCAAGGCCCGCCCGGATGGCACCAACTATGTCTATTCGCTCCTCACCGGCTATTCCGATGACGTGCCGAAGGGTTGGACCAAGCCGGACTCGCTGTATTACAATCCTTATTTCCACAGCGTCAACATCGCCATGCCGCCGCCGCTCGCGGCTGACGGCCAGGTGACCTATTCCGATGGGTCGCCCGCGACCACCGATCAATATGCGAAGGACGTGAGTGCCTTCCTGACCTGGACGGCGGAACCCAAGCTGGAAAACCGTAAGGAAACCGGCATGGCGATGATCCTGTTCCTGATCATCATGACCGGGCTGGGCTATCTGTCGTACCGCAAGGTGTGGGCCGACATCAAAAAGGCCTGATTTGGCAGAACGCGTGTTGCAGGGAGGCGGTCATCCGGCAGGATGGCCGCCTTCCGCCGTTTGGGGAGCTGCGTTTGATGATGGACCACAGTGCAAACGATGATCTGAAGGCGCTGGTGCGCACGATTCCCGATTATCCCAAGCCCGGTATCATGTTCCGCGATATCACCACGCTGCTACTGGATGGGCCGGGATTTGCCGCCAGCATCGCCCGCATGGCCGCAAGCCTGACCACGCCGCCCGATCTGATCGCCGGGATCGAGGCGCGCGGCTTCATCTTCGGGGCGGCCCTGGCCCGTGAACTTGGGGTGGGGCTGGTCCTTCTGCGCAAGCAGAACAAGCTTCCCGGCCGGGTGACCGGCGTGAATTATGCGCTGGAATATGGCCAGGATCGCATCGAGATGCACGATGATGCCGTGCCGGCCGGCAGTCGTGTCTGCCTGGTTGATGATCTGATTGCCACCGGCGGCACTGCCCTTGCCGGGGCGCAACTGCTGCGCGGCGGCGGTGCCGTGGTGACACAGGCGGCCTTTGCCATCGATCTGCCCGATCTGGGCGGCGCCCAGCGGCTGCGCGAGGCCGGCATCACCCCCAACAGTCTGATGGCGTTTTCTGGCCACTGATCCGGCTTATGCTTGTCCCGGCGAATCGTGCGGGGTGAGGGCAGATGGGCCGCGAACGGAATGGGCTGCTGGATCTGGGTGGGACCGATGCGGTGTTGCGCGCCGTCCTCAGCGCCTGCCTCGGCCAGTATCGCCGCAACGAGGCGCAATTGCTGGCCGCGCTGGACGGCGAAACCCTGCACCAGGCGCGGGCGAGCCTGCGCCGGCTGCGATCGGCACTGCGACTGTTCCAGCCACTCACGAGCCCACAGCTGGCGCTGGAGGCGGGGCTGCGCGACCTGTCGGGCGCATTGGGTGCTGCACGCGATCTGGATGTGCTGCTGGCGCGGACCTAGCCGGGCCCGCTGCACGACAAGCTCTCAGCCGCGCGTGATGAAGCCTTCGCCCACGCGCTGGCTGCACTGCACGCCGCCTCCACCCGGGCCATGCTGCTCGACCTGTCGGAATGGATTGTGCTGCACCCACCACTGCCGGCGGACGATGCACGCGATCACGCCGCCCGCCAGCTTGATTGCTACCGGCGCAAGGTGATGAAGGCTGGGCAGGCGTTGGTGGATGGCGATGACGCAGCCCGCCACCGGCTGCGCAAGTGCGTGAAGCGGCTGCGCCATGCCGTCGAACTGTTCGGCAGCCTGTTTCCGGCATCCGGCCGGCGAGCGCGCTTCATGGCGGCGCTGTTGCCCCTGCAGGATGCATTGGGTGCCTTGAACGATCTGGTGGTGGCGCAGGCAGTGCTGGCCCGCATCGGCAGCAGCCGTGTGCGCGGGGCCGCGGCGCTGATCGGCCAAACCCAACGCCCGGCGCTGCTGGCCACGGCCGTGAAGGCCCATGAACAGGTGATGACAGCGCCGCGGTTCTGGCGCTGAAGCGGCTGGTTAGCGGATGCGCTGCTTGCGGGCGGCGTAGCGGGCGTCGCGGGCGGCCTTCTGGGCGGCTTCGCGGGAAATGGCTTCCAGGCGCTGCTGTTCGGCCTGCTTCTCGCGCTGGGCTTCCTTGACCTTCTTTTCCTCGGCCATCTGGCGGGCGCGTTCGGCGCGGGCGACCTTGGCTTCGGCTTCCTTCTGGGCGCGCTTTTCGGCGCGCGCACGGGCCGCGGCAATGGCTTCATCGCTTGGCGCAGCGGCTTTGAATTTTTCCAGCTTGGCCAGCTTGGCTTCAGCGGCGGTCTTGGCGCGGTCTTTGTGATCGGGGAGTTTGAACATAGAGCGCCGCTTTAGCCGCTCGCGGCCTCTGCTGCAACCGCGAAGGCAGGGCTGATCCTGACCGGCGTGCCCACCAGCGCCGCCGTTCCCGACAGCACGTCCAACCGCGAGCGCAGAGTCAGATCATTGTGGCTCACCCCCGGCCGCAGCGCTGCTACCGACTGGCGCACACCGGGCCTGGCATGGCCGAAACCATGGGGCAGGGAGACGACGCCCACCATGATCTCGTCCGTCACCCTGGCCGGTGCTTCCACCGTGCCGGCGGCGCTGCTGATCTGCACCAGCGCGCCATCGCCGATGCCGTGTTCAGCGGCATCCTGGGGGTTGATCAGCACGATGCACTTGTCCGGCCCCTTGGCCAGGCGCGGGGCGTTACCAAGCCAGCTGTTGTTGCTGCGGATATGGCGGCGGCCGATCAATACCAGGCCGGGCTCGGGTTGCGCCTTCAGCCACGCGGCAAAGCGTCCGGTGAAATCGTCGATTACCGGTTCGGGTGCGCAGCGGATGGTCTTGCCAGGCGTGAACAGCCGCTCTGGCAAGCGCGGCACATGCGGGCCCAGATCAAGCCCGTGCGGATGCGCCATGACGTCCGCCAGGCTCCGCCCGCCCTTTTGCAACATGCGATCGAGCTGTTCGCGCGGCTGCACCGGTGGCGGCAAGTTGATGCCTTGCGCAGCGGCCAGCGCCTGCGCCAGTTCGGCCACCACTTCCCAATCGCGCTTCTGGCCTTCCAGTGGTTCCCACAGGCCGGGCGAGAACTTGGCGAAGTTGCGGAAGGCAATGGGGGCCAGCAACAGCGGATAATGATCCTTGGCCAGCGGCGGGCAGGGCGGCAGAATGTAATGCGCCTTGCGTGATGTTGCTGTGATCATCGGATCGATCGAGACCATCAGTTCCAGCCCGTCGAGCGCCGCATCCAGCGCGCCGCCATCCGGCACTGAGAGCACCGGGTTGCCGGCAATCACCACCAGCGCCTTGATCTGGCCCTCTCCGGGCGTCGATATCTCTTCGGCCAGACTCACCGCCGGGAATTCGCCCATCACTTCCGGATGGCCGCTTACTCGGCTGAAGAAGCGCCCGCGGCTGCCGGGGCCGGAACTGCCGGCGACATCCACCGCCGGGCGGGAGAACATCACCCCGCCCTCGCGGTCGAGATTGCCCGTCGCAATGTTGAGCAGGTTGATCAACCAGTGCGCCAGCGTGCCGAACGGCGCCGTGCTCACCCCGATGCGGCCGTAGAAGGCGGTTGGCAGGCCATTGCCGAGCTCGGCGGCAAGCGTGTGGATGGCAGCAACCTCCCAGCCGCAGGCGTGGGCGAGATCGGTGATCGTGAAGTGCCGCAGCGCCGCCCACGCCTCGTCCCAGCCTTCCAGCATCGGCGCCAGCCGGCCGGGGTTCACGAGTCCGGCGTCGTCCAGCGCCAACAGCAACGCCGCCAGCAGGGCCGGATCACTGCCGGGGCGGATGAAATGATGGGCGTCCGCAATGCCCGCCGTTTCGCTGCGGCGCGGATCGATCACGGTCAGGCGGCCGCCGCCCGCCTGCATTTCGGCGATGCGGCGCTTCACGTCGGGCACGGTCCACACGCTGCCATTCGATGCCAGCGGATTGCCGCCGAGGATCACCAGATGCTGCGTGCGCTCGATATCGGGAATCGGGAATAACGCATTGTGGCCATAGAGAAAATATTGCGCCAACTGGTGAGGCATCTGATCGACGGTGGACGCCGAATAGACTCCCCGAACCCCCAGCGCCTTCTTCAACGCGCCGGTCTGCATGCCCAGCGCGAAATCATGTGCGGTGGGGTTGCCAACATAGAGCGCTGCCGCGCCGCCCGCAGCCTTGATGGCAGCGAATTTCGTACCGATTTCCGCAAGCGCCGTTTCCCACTCCAGCGCCACCCAGTCTTCACCCACCCGCTTCATTGGACTGGTCAGCCGGTCGGGATCTGCTTCCAGATCGGCAATGGCATTGCCCTTGGGGCAGATATGGCCGCGCGAGATCGGATCGTCGGAGTCGCCGCGTATGCTGACGACGCGGCGGCCTTCGGTTTCGATCAGCAGTCCGCAATTGGCTTCGCAGATGTGGCACGTGCGTGTGTGGACCGGCATGGCGGCAATCTCCCGCTGACGAGCCTATCAGCGCCACCCCCCAATGGCGACAGGCTTTGCGCTGGCCGCTGCGTGCGCTAGCTATTGCGGTAATGAAGGAAGAATGGCTGACAGGCAGATCACGCGCCGCTGCGGTAGCCGTTGCGGTGCTGTGCGGCACGGCGCTTTTTACCCAATTCGCGCTGAACGTGGTGGAACGCGGCCGCGATCCGTTTGACGAGGTGCAGCGGCTTTATGGCTGGTTCACCATCTGGTCGAACACGGCGGTGGCGCTGATTGCCGGCCATGTCGCCCTTGTCGGCCGGGCGCGCGGTCCGGCGCATCCGGCGCTGCTGGCCGCCAGTGTGGCGTGGATCGCGGTGGTGGGCATCGTCTATAACACGCTGCTCGCAGGCCTGAACCACCCGCCAACCTTGTTGCGCCAGGCCATTGATTTCATCTTCCATGTCTTTGCGCCCGTTGCCTGGTCGTTGTGGTGGCTGCTGCTGCGGCCGGCTGCCCGGCTTGGCTGGCAGCATGTGTGGGCGGTGCTGCCGCTGCCGCTGGCCTATTGCCTGTTTGCATTGCTGGTGGGCGCACAGACCGGCCGCTACCCCTATTATTTCATCGATGCCGGCAAGCTGGGCTGGGCGCAGCTGGGCATCAACATCACCGGCCTCGCCAGCCTGTTTGCTGCTGCAATGGCCATTGCCATCTGGTGGGATCGCCGCCCTTCGCCAAAAGGATAAAACATGCATCCGTTCCACCACGCCGCGAACCAGCCCGATACGCCTGCCATCATCATGGCCGGCAGCGGTGAAACGCTGACCTATGTCCAGATGGAGGCGCAATCGAACCGCATTGCCCATCTCCTGCGCGGCCTTGGCCTGGTGCGCGGCGACACCATCGCCATCCTGATGCACAACGAGATTGATTTCCTGCCCATCTGCTGGGCGGCGCAGCGGGCGGGCCTCGTTTATGTCGCCATGTCCACCAAGCTGACCGCCGATGAAGCCGGCTATATCGCGCAGGATTCGAGCGCGAAGGCGATCTTCTGTTCGCCGGCACTGGCCGAAGTGACCGTGGCCGCCACGCCTACCTTGTCCCCGGCGGCACGATTCTGCACGGGTGCCGGCGCCCCCGGTTGCACGCGCCTGCACGATGCGATTCACAACATGCCCACCACCCGCATCGCCGATGAAAGCACCGGGCGCGACATGCTCTATTCCAGCGGCACCACTGGCCGGCCCAAGGGCGTGCGCGGGCCCTTGCCAGAAGGGCCGATCGATCAGGTCGATGCGCTCTCCGGCATGGTGGCAGCCCTTTATCAGTTCGCACCGGGCATGAAATATTTGTCGCCGGCGCCGCTCTATCACGCCGCACCGCTGCGTTATTGCATGAGCGTGCACAAGTTTGGCGGTACCGTGGTGGTGATGGAGAAGTTCGATCCGGAAGCCTATCTGGCGCTGGTCGAAAAGCACCACATCACCCACAGCCAGTTGGTGCCCACGATGTTCGTGCGCATGCTGAAACTGCCCGATGATGTGCGCGCCCGCTATGACCTTTCCAGCCTGAAGGTTGCCATCCACGCCGCCGCGCCGTGCCCGGTGGACGTGAAGCACGCCATGATCAGCTGGTGGGGCCCGGTGATCTTCGAATATTACAGCGCCACCGAAGGCGCCGGCTTCACCGCCATTTCCCCGCAGGAATGGCTGGCGCGGCCGGGCAGTGTCGGCAAATCCATCCTGGGCGAAATCCGTGTGCTCGATGATGATGGCAACCGGCTCGGCCCGAACGAGGTGGGCCGCATCTTCTTCCACGGCGGCGGCAGTTTCAGTTACCACAATGATCCCGAGAAGACTGCCAGCGTGATGAGCGAGCATGGCGCCACCTTCGGCGACATCGGCCGGGTGGACGAGGAAGGCTATCTGTTCCTCACTGATCGCGCGGCCTTCATGATCATTTCCGGCGGCGTGAACGTCTATCCGCAGGAAGCCGAAAACACGCTGATCTCGCATCCCGAGGTGGCCGATGTCGCGGTGTTCGGCATCCCGGACGAAGTGATGGGCGAAGCCGTCCACGCCGTCGTGCAGCCGCGTGACATGGGACGCGCCGGACCTGATCTGGAAGCTGAACTGATCGCTTATGTGCGCGAGCGCCTCTCCCACGTGAAGTGCCCCAAGCGCATCGATTTCCGCGCCGAACTGCCGCGCCACGACACCGGCAAGCTCTACAAGCGGTTGTTGAAGGACGAATATTGGGCCAAGGCGGGGTGATGCTTCGCCGCCTGTTTCTGACGTTCCTGTTGCTGCTGGCGGCGCCCGCATGGGCAGTGCCGGCGATGTGGCAGGTGGGGCAGGGCAAGCGCCAGATCACGCTTTATGGCACCATCCACGCCCTGCCGAAGGGCACGGATTGGCTCACCCCTCAGGCGGCGCGCGCCTTCAATCGCGCCGGCACATTGGTGGTGGAAATCGCCGGGCCGCCCGATCCGGCCGCGATGCGCGCCGTGGTGATGGAATTGGGCCGCCTGCCGACGCCGGTGCCATTGGCCAGTCGGCTGCCTGATGATCTCAAACCCAAGGCCGATGCGCTGTTGAAGGCGACGGGCCTGCCGCCAGGTGCGCTGGATGGTATGGAAAGCTGGCTGGCAGCGCTCACCCTGGTGCAGATCGAGGTGGCGCGCGCTGGGCTCGATCCGGCGGCCGGCGTTGATGTGGCGCTGATCGCTCGCGCCCGGGCGGCCGGCAAGCCGCTGGTGGGCCTGGAAACCCCGCGCGGGCAGCTTGCCCTGTTCGACGGGCTGCCGGAAGCCGATCAGCGGCTGCTGCTGGCGTCGTCCATCGCCGATGCCGGCAAGACCGGCGAGCAGATGCAGGGCTTGGTCGCGGCTTGGGCTGCCGGCGACGTGGAGCGCATTCTCACCGATTTCGACGATGCCAGCCTGTCGCCGGAGCTGGAAAAGCGCCTGTTCCGGGATCGCAATGCTGCCTGGGCCGATTGGGTGCAGGCAGCGCTGAAAAAGCCGGGCCGGCATTTCATGGCCGTGGGCGCTGCCCACATGGCCGGGCCGCACAGCCTGATCGCCCTGCTGAAGGCGCGCGGTTTCAAGATCAAGAGAGTGCAATGACGCGCTGGATCGCCCCTGTCGCCGTATCTGTGCTGCTGGCGGCCTGTTCCGGCCCAGACGCAGCGGCCAGTCGGGCGGTGACCGATCGTTTCCATGGGGCGCTCAATGCTGGCGATTGGGCTGCAATCGATGGCCTGCTCAGCCAGTCCACCCGCAACCTTCGCCCCGGCGGCGGCACCGCGCGGGCCTTTCGCGCCATCATCGAACGCCATGGCCGCTATATTGGCGGCGAACTGGCAGGCATCACCCGTGAGGATGGCCGCACAACGGTCGCCTGGTCCGCCCGCTATGAGCGTGGCCCGGTTTCGGAATTGTTCGTGCTGGTGGAAGAAAATGGGCAGCTGAAGATCGACAGCTACACCGATCAACCCGCACCCTGAGAGGGGCGCCGCTGCCGTAATCCGGCCATCGCGGAGCGGGCGCTTGCTTTTTCCGGTGGCTTCCCCTATCCGCGCCGCTTCGTTGGTGATCTGCCATTTTCGCATCCCTGGAGGCGGCGGGCACAAACGAAATTATATCCATCAGGAGCCAATCATGAGCGAAACCTTCAAGCTCGTGGCTGAACTTCGCGCCAAGGCAGGCAAGGGAGCCTCCCGCGCGATCCGCCGCGAAGGCCGTGTCCCGGCCGTGATCTATGGTGCGGGCGAAGCCGCAACGACCATCCACATTGAGGAAAAGATCCTCATGCGCCAGTTGCACACTGGCCATTTCATGAACGCCATCGTCGAGCTGGAACTGGATGGCGCCATCATCCGCACCCTGCCGCGCGACGTGGCTTTCCATGTGGTTTCGGATCGCCCGATCCACGTCGATTTCCTGCGCCTCACCGGCAATGAAGTCGTCACCGTCACGGTGCCGGTGCACTTCGTTGATCAGGAGCTTTCGGCCATCAAGACCGGCGCGATGCTCAACATCGTCGCGCACGAACTGAAGCTGGATTGCGCCCCAGATTCCATCCCGGATGATGTGACCATCAGCCTGGCCGGCCTGCAGGTTGGCGCCGCCATCCACATCGCCGATGTGAAGCTGCCCGCCGGTGTGAGGCCGCATGGCCGCGAAACTGGCCTGACCATCGCCACCATCGTTGCCCCCAAGGCAATGAAGAGCGAAGAAGGCGAAGCAACCGCCGCTGCATAAGCGTTCGGTTTGTGTGCCAACAAACGGGGTGGGGGAGCGATCCTCCGCCCCGTTTTTCATTGCCCCTTTGGCCCGTTCAAGGTTAGCAGCCGCGCATGCAGATACTGGCTGGCCTCGGCAATCCCGGCGCGCAATATGCGCTGCACCGGCACAATGTCGGTTTCATGGCCATCGATGCCATCGCTGAATGCTGGAACATCGGGCCATTCAAACCGCGTTTTCAGGGCATGGCCGCCGAAGGCCGCATCGGCCCGGCCAAGGTTCTGCTGCTGAAACCTGCGACCTTCATGAATGAAAGCGGCCGCAGCGTTGCCGAAGCCGTGCGTTTCTACAAACGCGATCCCGCAGAGGCGCTCACCGTCTTTTACGATGAGCTCGACCTTGCCCCGTTCAAGCTGAAGATCAAGCATGGCGGCGGTGCAGCCGGCCACAACGGCATCCGCTCCATCGACGCCCATCTTGGCCCCGATTGGCGCCGCGTGCGCATCGGCATCGGCCACCCCGGTCACAAGGATCGGGTGACGGGGCGTGTGCTGGGCAATTTCGCCAAGGTGGAAATGGATCCGCTGGCTGATCTGCTCGGTGTGCTCGCTGCCGAATTGCCCACGCTGCTGGCCGGTGATGAGCCCCGCTACTTGTCGGACATCGCACTGCGGTTGCAGCCCTGACGTTCCCGCCCTAGAGAGCGCCCACCCATTTTCCAATCTGGAATCACGTCATGCCCATCCGCGTCGGTATCGTCGGCCTGCCCAATGTCGGCAAATCCACCCTGTTCAATGCGCTCACGCAAACGGCGGCGGCACAGGCGGCCAATTATCCATTTTGCACGATCGAACCGAACGTGGGCAACGTGGCCGTGCCGGACCCGCGCATCGACAAGCTGGCCGCCATCGCCAAGAGCCAGAAGATCATCGAGACGCAACTGGGCTTCACCGATATCGCCGGCCTGGTGAAGGGCGCCTCCAAGGGGGAAGGCCTGGGCAACCAGTTCCTCGCCAACATCCGCGAAACCGACGCTATCGCCCACGTGCTGCGCTGCTTCATTGATGATGATGTCACCCACGTTGCCGGCAAGGTGGACCCGGTGGAAGACGCCGAAACGGTCGAGACCGAGCTGATGCTCGCCGACCTCGAAAGCCTCGAAAAGCGCGTGCCGCAGCTGCTGAAAAAGGCGCAGCAGGGCGACAAGGAAGCCAAGGTGCAAGCGGCGGTGCTGGGCCAGGCGCTGGCGCTGCTGCAAGCCGGCAAGCCCGCCCGCCTGACCGAGCCGAAGGATGAGGACGAAGCCCGCGCGCTGAAGAACGCCCAGCTGCTCACCACCAAGCCGGTGCTCTATGTGTGCAATGTCGAAGAAGCCAGCGCCGCCACCGGCAACGCGTTGAGCGAAGCCGTCGCCAAGATGGCTGCCAGCATCGGCGCCAGCGCCGTTGTGGTGAGTGCCGCCATTGAAGCCGAAATCGCCACGATGGAGCCCACGGATCGCCAGGAATATTTGGAGAGCCTCGGCCTCCACGAAACCGGGTTGGCCCGGGTCGTGCGCGCCGCCTATGAACTGCTTGGCCTTATCACCTTCTTCACCATCGGCCCCAAGGAAGCCCGCGCCTGGACGGTGAAGCGCGGTTCCAAGGCTCCGCAAGCCGCCGGTGAAATCCACGGCGATTTCGAAAAGAAGTTCATCCGCGCCGAAACCATTTCCTACGATGATTTTGTCACGTTGGGCGGTGAAAACGCTGCCAAGGACGCCGGCCGCCTGCGGGCGGAAGGCAAGGAATATGTGGTCGCCGATGGTGACGTGATGCACATCCTGCATGGCGCCTGATGGCGGCGGGCGCTACACCTTCCCCATGCTGACCCGTCGCGCCCTCATCGCCTCTGCCCTTGCGGCGCCTGCCGCGGCGCAGGTCGATCTGGGCTTTGCGGACAATGGCCTGCGCCCGATCACGCGCGCCTTCCCGCAGAAGGGCGAGATGATCCTGCAGCGCTCCACGCCGCCGCTGCTGGAAACGCCGCTTTCCGTGTTCGATACGCACGATTTCACCCCCAATGATCGCTTCTTCGTGCGCTGGCATTATCCGTTTCCGACCAGCGTCGATCCGGCGAAGCACCGGCTGCGCATCGGCGGCCATGTCGGCAAGCCGCTCAATCTGTCTTTGACTGATCTCGCCAAGCTGCCGCGCATGGCCATCGCCGCCGTAAACCAGTGCGCCGGCAACGGCCGCGGTCTGTTCATCCCGCGTATCCCCGGCGCGCAATGGGGAAATGGCGCCATGGGCAATGCGCTGTGGGAAGGGGTGCGGCTGAAGGACGTGCTGACGCTTGCCGGCGTCAAGCCTGGCGCGGTGGCCGTGCGTTTTGGCGGGCTCGATACGCCACTGGTGGAGGCCGCCCCCGATTTCGAGAAGAGCCTGCCCATCGATCACGCGCTCACCGATGATGTGCTGATCGCCTGGGGCATGAACGGGCAGGCCTTGCCGCTGCTCAATGGCTTCCCGCTGCGTCTGGTCGTGCCCGGTTGGTATTCCACCTATTGGGTGAAGATGCTGGACAGCATCACCGTGCTCGACAAGGCGGATGAAGGTTTTTGGATGGCCAAGGCCTATCTCCAGCCAGCCAATCCGCTCGCAGATGCCGTGCCGGGTGCGCCCGCCGGCCCGCGTGTGCCGGTCACCAATATGCGGCCGCGCGCCGTCATCACCAACATCGCCGATAACGCCAAGCTGCCGCAGCGCGGGTTCACCCCGGTGCGGGGCGTGGCCTTTGGCGGCGATTACGGCGTGGCAACGGTTGAGCTTTCTGCCGACGGTGGCGCCAACTGGGTGCCGGCCCAGCTTGGCCGTGATCTTGGCCGCTACAGCTTCCGACGCTTTCTGGGTGCGCTGATGCTGCCGCCGGGCCGCCATGTCATCATGGCCCGCGCCACCAGCGCCGCCGGGGTGATGCAACCGCTCAATCAGAACTGGAACCCGTCCGGCTACAACCGGGCTGGCGTCGATCCGGTCCGCGTGGAGATCGCCTGATGCGTGTGTTGCTTGCTCTTGCCGCCCTGGCTCTCGTCGCCGCCGCGCCGCCGACGAAACGCCTGTCTGTGGAGTTGCCGGATGCGGAGGGCCTCTTGCCTGAGCGTTATGGCGTCTCTTCCGAAGCGGTGAACAATAACTGCCTGGCCTGTCACAGCGCCACGATGATCACCGCCCAGCCGCGCCTGTCCCGCGTGCAGTGGGGCGAAACCATCGCCAAGATGCGCACCGTCTATGCCGCGCCGATCGATCCGGCGGACGACAAGGCGATCCTCGATTGGCTCGTCGCTGATTGACCGCGCAACCTCCCGCCCGCTAAGGGCCAAGCCGTGAGCAAGCCCCTATCCTTCCAGTCGATGATCCTCGCGCTCCAGCAATATTGGGGCGATAAGGGGTGTGTAATCCTGCAACCGCTCGATCTCGAAGTGGGCGCGGGCACCTTCCACCCGGCCACCACGTTGCGCAGCCTGGGCCCGGATCACTGGAACGCCTGTTATGTGCAGCCGAGCCGGCGGCCGTCCGATGGCCGTTACGGCGAAAACCCGAACCGCCTGCAGCATTATTACCAGTTCCAGGTGATCCTGAAGCCCAGCCCCGCTGACCTCATTGGCCTCTATCTCGGCAGTCTGGACGCCATCGGCATCGACCGCGCCAAGCATGATGTGCGCTTTGTGGAGGATGACTGGGAAAGCCCCACGCTGGGCGCCTGGGGTCTGGGCTGGGAAGTGTGGTGCGACGGCATGGAAGTGAGCCAGTTCACCTATTTCCAGCAGGTTGCCGGCCATGATTGCGCGCCCGTTGCAGGCGAACTCACCTACGGGCTTGAACGGCTCGCCATGTATATCCAGGGCGTCGAGAGCATTTACGATCTGGCCTACAACGATGCCGGCGTGACCTATGGCGACGTGTTTCTGAAGAACGAGCAGCAGTTCAGCGCCTATAATTTCGAAGCTGCCAACACCGAAAAGCTGTTCCAGCATTTCAAGGACGTGTCCGACGAGTGCCGGGCGCTGGTGGCGCGTGGCCTGCCGCTGCCGGCCTATGACCAGGCGATCAAGGCCAGCCATTTGTTCAACCTGTTGAACGCGCGCGGCGTGATTTCGGTGGCGGAGCGGCAAGCCTACATTGGCCGCGTGCGCGATCTGGTGAAGGCCGTGGCGGATTGCTGGGTGGAGCAAGGCAAGTGAAGTTCCTCCTTGAGCTCCAATCCGAAGAAATCCCGGCGCGCATGCAGGCGGCTGCCGCGGAGCAACTGCGCACGCGGTTCGTTGATGCCTTGAAGGCTGCTGGCCTCGCGCACGGCGCCGTTACGGCAGACGCCACGCCGCGCCGGCTGTGGCTGATTGCGGACGGTGTTGCCGCTGCCAGCGAAGGCAGTGCGGAGGAAGTCAAAGGCCCCGCCGCCTCGGCCCCCGCGCAGGCGATCGACGGCTTCCTGAAAAAGACCGGTCTGACCCGCGACCAGCTGGAAGAGCGTGAGACGCCCAAGGGCATCGTGCTGTTCGCCATGCTGCGCCGCGAAGGCCGCACCGCGTCCGAAATCCTTGCCGACGTGATCCCGCAGATCATCCGCGATTTCGCCTGGCCCAAATCGATGCGCTGGGGTGCCGCCAGCCATTCCACCGCCGCGCCGCGCTGGGTGCGTCCGCTCACCGGCATCGTCGCGCTGCTCGATGGCGATTTGGTGGCCTGTGAAGCCCATGGCATTACTTCCGGCCGGGAAACGCGCGGCCACCGCGTCCACGCGCCGGGCGTGCTGAGCATTACCAGCGCCGCCACCTATCTCGAACAGCTCCGCGCCGCGCATGTGCTGGCCTCCAGCGCGGAACGCCGCCGGATCATCGCCACCCGCGCTGCCGAACTGGCCGCCGGGGCGGGCCTGTCGCTGATTCCGGATGATGGCCTGGTCGCCGAAAACGCCGGCCTCACCGAATGGCCGGTGCCGCTGCTCGGCCGTTTCGATCCCGATTTCCTGTCGGTGCCGTGCGAGGTGATCGTGCTCACCATGCGCACCAACCAGAAATATTTCGCGCTTGCGGATGCCAGCGGCGCGCTGGTTCCGGCCTTCATCTGCGTTGCCAACCTCGACGCCACCGATGGCGGCGCCGCCATCACCCACGGCAACCAGCGCGTGCTCTCCGCCCGTCTGTCCGACGCGCGCTTCTTCTGGGAACAGGATCTGGCGACCGTCCGCGCCGGCGGGCTGGAAGCGTTCCTGCCCAAAGTGAACGACATCGTGTTCCACGAGAAGTTGGGCTCGCTGGCCGACAAGGTGGATCGCGTCGCGGCGCTGGCCAAGTGGCTTTGCGAAAACGACGTAGTGCCGGCCGATCCGGCGCAAGCCGAACGGGCCGCGCGCCTCGCCAAGGCCGATCTCGTCTCCGCCACGGTTGGCGAGTTCCCCGAAGTGCAGGGCCAGATCGGCCGTTATCTGGCGCTCGGCATCGGCGTGGAGCCAGCCATCGCCGACGCCATCCGCGACCACTACAAGCCCGCAGGGCAGGGCGACGACGTGCCCACTGCGCCGGTGAGTGTGGCAGTGGCACTTGCCGACAAGCTTGATACATTGATTTGCTTCTTCCAAGCTGACATGCCGCCAACCGGTTCGAAGGACCCGTTTGCGCTTCGCCGGCAAGCCTTGGGCTGTATCTCTGTCGTGCAATCTACCGGCACGAGGTTGAGCCTCCGCAAGCTGATGCAGTATTTCACCGATATCTGCCGACTGTCGATTTCCGATGCTGGTTGGCAACCCAAGCTGCTGGACTTCTTCGCCGACCGCCTGAAAGTCCAGCAACGCGAAGCCGGCGTTCGCCACGATCTGATCGACGCCGTGTTCGCCCTCGGCAGCGAGGATGATCTTGTCCGTCTGCTCGCCCGCGTGAAGGCGCTGCAGGCGTTCGTGGAAACCGAGGACGGCACCAACCTGCTCGCCGGTTACAAGCGCGCGGCCAATATCCTGAAGGCGGCGGAGAAGGACGGCATCGGCGAACCGGCCAGCGGCGAAGGCGATGGGGCGGAAGCGCTGCTCGCCGCCGCACTGGCGACCGCGCTGCCCACCGCCAAGCAGGCCGTGGCCGAGGAGCGCTTCACCGATGCGATGGCGGCGCTGGCCAGTTTGCGCGGGCCGGTCGATGCGTTCTTCACCGATGTGATGGTCAATGATCCCGATCCCGGCATCCGGGCGCGGCGATTGGCCCTGTTGGCGCGGTTCCGCGATGCGGTGCATGGCGTCGCGGATTTTTCGAAGATCGAGGGTTAGGTATTCCCACCCCCTTGCGGGGAGCGGGCGGGTCGCCGATGGCGGATCAGGGTCGCGCTGGGGAATGGGGATTTTGGAGTGTGGGCGCAATGAAATCAGTTTTCCGGTTCGGTGGCGGCACGGCTGAGGGCGATGCCACGCAGAAGGAATTGCTGGGCGGCAAGGGCGCCAACCTCGCGGAAATGGCCGGCATCGGCCTCGCCGTGCCCCCGGGCCTGACCATCGCCACCTCCGTGTGCGCCGCCTATTATGATGCCGGCGGCCGCCTGCCGGATGATGTGCAGGCGCAGGTGCTGGACAGCCTCGCCTTCATTGAAGGCGTGACGGCCAAGAAATTCGGCGACGCCACCAACCCGCTGCTCGTCTCCGTTCGCTCCGGCGCGCGCGTGTCGATGCCGGGCATGATGGATACGGTGCTCAACCTCGGCCTGAACGATCAGACCGTGGAAGGCCTCGCCGCCGCTAGTGGCAACGCGCGGTTTGCGTGGGACAGCTATCGCCGTTTCATCCAGATGTATGGCGATGTGGTGCTGGAACTCGATCACTATGCCTTTGAAGACGCGCTGGAAATCGCCAAGGAAGACAAGGGCGTCACCCAGGATACCGGGCTTGATGCGGATGATCTGAGGAAACTGGTTGCTCGCTACATGGCCATTGTGGAGCAGGCATTGGGCCGTCCGTTCCCGCAGGACCCGCACGAACAATTGTGGGGCGCGATCGGCGCGGTGTTCGGTTCGTGGCGCAGCGATCGGGCGCGCACCTATCGCCGGCTCAACGATATTCCCGAAAACTGGGGCACCGCTGTCAACGTGCAGGCCATGGTGTTCGGCAATCTGGGCGATACCTCGGCCACCGGCGTGGCCTTCACCCGCGATCCCAGCACCGGCGAACATGCCTGGTATGGCGAATATCTGATCAACGCCCAAGGCGAAGACGTGGTGGCCGGCATCCGCACGCCGCAGTATCTGACCAAGGCCGCGCGCGAAAAGGCCGGCGCCAAGGCGGCTTCGATGGAAGAGGCGATGCCGGTGGTGTTCGCCGAACTGGGCCGCACGTTCGATCTGCTGGAGCGGCACTACCGCGACATGCAGGACATTGAATTCACGGTGGAAGACAACCGCCTCTATATCCTGCAAACCCGCAGCGGCAAGCGCACCGCAAAGGCCGCGCTGCGCATCGCGGTGGACATGGTAGGCGAAGGCCTGATCACCGAAGCCGAAGCTGTGAAGCGCGTTGATGCCAGCGCCATGGACCAGTTGCTGCACCCGACGCTCGATCCCAAGGCCGTGCGTGACATCATCGCCCGCGGCCTGCCGGCCAGCCCCGGCGCGGCCAGCGGCATCGTCGTGCTGGACAGCGACAGCGCCGAAATCCGCGCTCTTGCCGGTGACTCGGTGATCCTGGTGCGCACCGAAACCAGCCCGGAAGACATACACGGCATGCACGCCGCCCGCGGCATCCTCACGGCGCGTGGCGGCATGACCAGCCACGCCGCCGTGGTGGCGCGCGGCATGGGCCGGCCCTGCGTTTCGGGCGCTGGCGGCATCAGCATCGATCTGGTCGGCCGCACGGTCAGCACCGGCGGCCGCATCGTGAAGGAAGGCGATCGCATCACCATTGATGGCGCCACCGGCGACGTGATGCTGGGCGACGTGCCCACGGTGGAGCCCGATCTGTCTGGCGATTTCGGCATATTGATGGAATGGGCGGACAAGCATCGCCGGCTGAAGGTGCGGACCAACGCCGAAACGCCGGAAGATTGCCGCGTTGCCCGCCAGTTCGGCGCCGAAGGCATCGGCCTGTGCCGCACCGAGCACATGTTCTTTGAACCCAGCCGCATCACCGCCGTGCGCCGCATGATCCTGGCCGAAGACACCGCCGGGCGTGAAGCCGCACTGGCCGAGCTGCTGCCCGAACAGCGAGCCGATTTCGCCGAGATCTTCCGCGTCATGGCCGGCCTGCCGGTGACCATCCGCCTGCTCGATCCGCCGCTGCACGAATTCCTGCCGCACGATGATGAAGGTCTTGCCGACGTCGCTGCCGCCACTGGCCTGCCGGAAACGCTGGTGCGCCGCCGGATCAACGAACTGCATGAATTCAACCCGATGCTGGGCCATCGCGGCTGCCGCCTCGGCATCACCTATCCCGAAATCTATGCCATGCAGGCCCGCGCCATTTTCGAAGCCGCCGTGAAGGTGGCCCAGGAAACCGGGGCAGCGGTGGTGCCTGAAGTGATGGTGCCACTGGTGGCGACGGCGAAGGAACTGGAGCTGACCAAGGCCGCCATCGACGCCGAAGCCGCCGCCGTGTTCGCCGCTACCGGCACCACGCTGGATTATCTGGTTGGCACCATGATCGAACTGCCGCGCGCGGCCCTGCGCGCTGGCGATATCGCTGCCCACGCGCAGTTCTTCAGTTTCGGCACCAACGATCTGACGCAAACGACGCTTGGCATCAGCCGCGATGACTCGGCGCGGTTCATGGGGCCGTATGTGGAGAAGGGCATTTACCCGAAGGACCCGTTCGTCTCCATCGATGAAGACGGTGTTGGCGAACTGGTGGCACTGGCCGCCGA
This sequence comes from Sandarakinorhabdus limnophila DSM 17366, assembly GCF_000420765.1. Classification (GTDB taxonomy): domain Bacteria; phylum Pseudomonadota; class Alphaproteobacteria; order Sphingomonadales; family Sphingomonadaceae; genus Sandarakinorhabdus; species Sandarakinorhabdus limnophila. The sequence goes on from NZ_ATVO01000003.1 coordinate 124,822, forward strand.
ACGTGGCCGCAGCGTGAAGCCTGACCTGAAACTCGGCATCTGCGGCGAACATGGCGGCGATCCGGCCTCCATCCTGTTCTGCGAAGGCCTAGGGCTGGATTATGTCAGTTGCTCGCCTTACCGCGTGCCGATCGCACGGTTGGCGGCGGCGCAGGCGGCCCTCAAGAAAGGCTGATCAGCGCTTCCACAGCCACCAGCCGGTGGCCAGCCCGACAGCAAAGCCGGCCAGCACCCACAGCCAAATCTCGCCGAACAGCCAGATCATCGTGGGCTCCAGACGGCGTCGGCAATGCCGGGGTGGCGTTTCAGATCAGCGATGACGGCAGCACGTGTGGCGGGATCGGCGGTGCCTGACAGGCGGGCCACCCGCGCCACAAGCCCCGATGGCTGGCGAAAGCTGATGCTGCCATCCATCACGCCCTGCGCCTGCATGGCTGTGGCCGCAGACAGGCCCAGTTCGGCCATCATCACTTGGCCCTGATGCAGGGAAGCGCCACGCGCCAGCACGACAGTGGCGGCCAGGCCGGTGAGCAGTTTCAGGGCGGGGTGCATTGCCTGCCCAGCTAAGCCGCAACCCAAGGCGCTGGCAAGCGACGCGATTCGGCTTTATCGATGCGTCTTATGAGTTTTGTGTCCGAGAGTGACCCGTGGATGCGCCGCCGCAGCCTGCCGGCGGGCGGAGAGCGCCTTTTCCTGCCGCTGCGCGATGGCTGGCCGGTGCGGCTGGAACATTGGCCGCGCCGCAATCCGGAACGGGGTCATATGTTGATGGTCACCGGCCGGGCTGATTTCGTCGAGAAATATGCCGAAACACTGCACGACCTGGTCGATGCCGGCTGGGGCGTCACCATCTTTGATTGGCGCGGGCAGGGCCTGTCGCGGCGGGTGGGCAAGACGCCGATGCACGGCGCCTCGCCGGGCTTTGACGTATGGCTGGATGATCTGGCCGAACTGGTGGCGTGGACGGTAGAGCGCAGCGGTGGCCCGGTGGTGGCGGCGGCCCATTCGATGGGCGGGCATATTGTGCTGCGTCACCTGGCGGCCGCGCGTGGCGGCATCAGCCGTGCGGTCGTGCTGGCGCCGATGCTGGGGCTGTCGGCCTCCCCGTTGGGCCCGGGCCTTGCCCGTTGGCTGGCGGCACGCATGGTGAAATGGCGGCGCGGCAGCGATTTCGTGCTGGGCGGCGGCCCCTATGAACCCGGTGTTGCCGGCAGCAAGCGCCAGTTGCTGCTCACCAGTGATGCCGAACGTTATTCCGATGAAAGCTGGTGGATCGGGCAATATCCCGCGCTGGCGCTGGGCAGTGTGACCTGGGGTTGGCTGCACGATGCCTTTGCCAGCATCGATGCGCTGAACGCGCGCGGCGTGCCTGAGGCTATCTCCGTGCCGGTTCTGGCGCTGATTCCGGAGAAGGATGGCCTGGTGGACAGCAAGGCTACCCGCCGCTTTGTCGCGCGCATCCCCGCCGGCGAAACGGTGGAATATCCGCAAGCTGGCCACGAACTGCTGCGCGAAGCCGAACCGCTGCGCGGCACGGTGCTGGACCGCATGCTGGCGTTCTTCGGCGGGCAATGATGAGCCAGGATTTCGACATTGCCATCATCGGCGCCGGCATCGCCGGGGCCAGCACGGCCTGGGCCTTGCTGGAAGCGGCCCCGCAACTGCGGATTGTGTTGATCGAGATGGAGGAACGCCCGGGCTATCACACCACCGGGCGATCGGCGGCCATCTTCATCGAAAGCTATGGCGGCCCGGCCGTCGTGCCGTTGAGCCGCGCCAGCCGGGCTTTCTTTGGGGAACCCCCAGCGGGCTTTCCGCCGCTGCTGTTCCACCGGCCCAGCCTGATCATCGAAAGCCCCGAGGATGCGGGCGGGCTGGAACGGGTCGCCGCCGAATATGATGAAGGCGGTGTGGCCTATGAATGGCTGGACGCCGCCGCGCTGGCGGCGTCGCCGGTAGGTCACATGCTGAAGCCCGAATGGCGCAATCGCGCCCTGATCGAGCCCGATTGCCACGATATTGATGTGGCCGCCCTGCATCAGGGTTTTTTGCGCGGTGTGAATGGCGCGAAGCCCACGCTCATCACCAATGCCCAAGTCACTGCGCTCGACCGCAGCGCGGGCATGTGGCGTATCACCACCCGCGCCGGCGTTTTCACGGCGCCATTGCTGGTCAATGCCGCCGGGGCCTGGGCCGATGGACTGGCGACGCTGGCCGGGGCCGCGCCAAGGGGGCTGATGCCGCTGCGGCGCACGATGGCCGTGCTGCGTATCGATCCCGTCCCGCCGGCCGATCTGCCGACGGTGATGAGCAGCGACGGCAGTTTCTACTTCAAACCGGATGGCGAGCGGCTGTGGCTGTCGCCGCACGACGAGATTCCCGATGTGCCGCACGATGTCCGCCCCGACGAGATGGATCTGGCCGTGGTGATCGACCGGTTCGAACAGGCCAGCACAGTGGCCGTGAAGCGGCTCGAATCAAGTTGGGCGGGCTTGCGCACCTTCGCGCCCGATCGGTTGCCGGTGTATGGCTTTGATGGTGCCGTGGATGGCCTGTTCTGGTGTGCCGGGCAGGGCGGTTTCGGCATCCAGACGGCACCGGCCGCCGGCCGCCTGTGTGCGGCGTTGCTGCTGGGCGGCACTGCGCCGGTTGATCCGGCTCCCTATGCCGCCGGCCTGCCGCGTAAAAGTAATTTTTCTTAAAGAAAATTCGTCATAAATTTACAATAATGTTACCTGTTTGGGTGTATAACCCCGACCACAAGGTCGCACGTCCGTGGTCAACGAACCACATGAACGTTCCAATTGGGGGAACATATGACCAAGAATTTTCTCGCCTCGGCCGCGATGGCCGCGCTGGCGATGGGCCTGGCGCTGCCGGCTTCCGCCAACACCCTGTTTTTCCAAATGAATCCGAACATCGATACCGGCGGTTCGCGGTCGGTCTTCGTGTTCGGCCAAGCTGGCTCTACTGGATCCATCACCAATGGCGTCGGCTTTTCAAACAACTTCACCCTGGGCGCATCCGGCTTTGCGGTGATTGATTTACCCAAGCCGGGGCGCAGCCGTATCAGCGGCGTTTTGCGTGATAGCGGGCGAGGAAGGCGGCGGCGAAATCGCTCAACCGCTGCTCTGCAATCGCGCCGCGCAAGCCTGCCATCAACTGCTGGTAGAAACCGATATTATGCTGGGTCAGCAGCATCGCCCCCAGCATCTCGCCAGCCTTGATCAGATGGTGGAGATAGGCGCGGCTTGCCGCCTCCGGCCCGTGGCAGACCGGGCAACGGCAATCGTCATCGAGGGGGGACAGATCCTCGCCATGCACGGCATTCCTGAGGTTGAGCGGGCCATCATGGGTGAAGGCCTGGCCGTTGCGGCCTGATCGCGTGGGCAGCACGCAATCGAACATGTCCACGCCGCGCACCACCGCGCCGACGATGTCATCGGGCTTGCCCACGCCCATCAGGTAACGCGGTGCCTCTTCCGGCAACTGGCCAGTGGCATAATCCAGCACGCCGAACATTGCCGGCTGGCCTTCGCCCACCGCCAGCCCGCCGATGGCATAGCCATCAAAGCCGATCGCGCGCAGCGCGGTGGCAGATTCGGCGCGCAGACGTTCATCCAGCCCGCCCTGCTGGATACCGAACAACGCCGCTCCGGCCGCGTGCTCACCGCCGGCGTCGAACGCCGCCCGGCTGCGCGCCGCCCAGCGCATGCTCCGGTCCATGGCGTCCTTCACCACTTCACGCGGGGCGGGCAGGGCGACCAGTTCATCAAACGCCATGACGATATCGCTGCCCAGCAGGCGTTGGATTTCCATCGAACGTTCCGGGCTCATCAGATGCCGGCTGCCGTCGAGATGGCTGGCAAAGGTGACACCTTCCTCCGTGCGCTTGGTCAGGTTGGAAAGGCTCATCACCTGATAGCCGCCGCTGTCGGTGAGTATGGGGCGGTTCCAGCCCATGAAGGCATGCAGGCCGCCGAGGCGGTGGATGCGCTCGGCGGTGGGGCGCAGCATCAGGTGATAGGTGTTACCAAGGATGATATCGGCGCCGGCGCTGCGCACTTCAGACGCGCGCATAGCCTTCACTGTGGCCGCCGTGCCCACTGGCATGAAGGCCGGCGTGCGGATTTCGCCGCGGCGCATCTGGATCGTACCGGTGCGCGCCTTGCCGTCGCGGGCATGGATGTTGAAGGCGAAACGAGTCATTGGCCGCGCATAGCGTCTGTGGCAGGCTTTGGCCAACATGCTTGGGGTTCTGCTTCTGCTGGCGGCTGCCGATCCGCTCACCGCGCCAGCGGTGGGGACGGCGGCGGCTTGCCTGATCGTCGGCCGCCAGTTGGAATACAAGGTGGCCAGCGCCGATGTGCTGCTGGTGCGCGCTGGCGGGCGCTGGCATCGATCCCGCCTGCCTGATGGCTGCCCCGGCCTCAAACCCAACATGATCATCATGCGCCGTGACGCGTCCCCGCGCGCCTGCGCCAATGATCTGTTCGAGGTAAAGGACAATTTCACGCCTGAGGTGTTCAGCCTCTGCCGGTTCGGCCGGTTTGAGCCGCTGAACAAGGCGAGCCGATTCTGACGATGGGGAGAATGAACATGGTGAAGTCCTGGGGCCTTGGTGCGGTGCTGCTGTTGGCTGGCTTTGGCGCCGGTCTGGCGGTGGCGCAGGTGCAAACCGGGCGCACGCCGCAGTTTGCCAACGAGGAGGTGAAAGTGTGGCGTTCTGTGATTGCAGTCGGCAATCCGCTGCCGTTGCACCGCCACGATCATCCGCGCGTGCTGATCGCCTTGAAGGGCGGCACCATGGATATTCGCGAGGAGACCGGGCAGTCGGACATCCAGAATTGGGAAACCGGCAAGGCCTATTGGTTGCCGGCCAACCCCAAGACCTTGCACCAGGATGTGAACGTGGGCAAGGAACCCATTGAAGTCATGGTGGTGGAGCTGCAGAAAGCGTGGTGAAGTCGCGCGTCGATCAATTGCTGGTGGAGCGCGGGCTGGTTGAAAGCCGCACCCGCGCGCAGGCGCTGGTGATGGCCGGCCTGGTGTTTTCCGGTGACCGCAAGATCGCCAAGTCCGGCGACACGCTGGCTGCCGATGCGCCGCTGGAGGTGAAGGGTCGTGACCATCCCTGGGTGTCGCGCGGCGGCATCAAGCTCGATCACGGTCTTACCCATTTCGGCTGGGACGTGGCGGGCGCGGTCGCCATCGATGTCGGCTCCTCCACCGGCGGCTTCACCGATGTGCTGCTCAGCCGCGGCACCACCCGTGTCTATGCGGTCGACTCCGGCACCAATCAGCTGACGTGGAAATTGCGGCAGGATCCGCGCGTTGTCGTGCTCGAACAATTGTCGGCCCGTCTGCTGACGCCGGAGCATATCCCTGAGCCGATCGATATCATCGTCTGCGATGCCAGTTTCATCAGTCTGATGAAGGTGTTGCCCGTGCCGATGGGTTTCGCGAAACCCGGCGCCCGCCTGCTGGCGCTGATCAAACCGCAATTCGAAGCCGGCCGCGAGGATGTGGGCAAGGGCGGCGTGGTGCGTGACGAAGCGGTGCGGGAACGCGTCTGCCGTGACGTCGCCGCGTGGCTGCTCGGGCAGGGCTGGGCCGTCGCAGGCCTCACCACCAGCCCCATCACGGGCCCGGAAGGCAATGTGGAGTTTCTGATCGGCGCGCAGTTGGCCGCTTAGCGCTTCTTGCCCTTGGTGGGCGCATGGAAGTCCGGCGGTTTGCCCGCCACCCACGCCACGAACGCCGCCACGCCCGGTTCCGCTAGCACGGCCGCCTTATCCGCCCCCATGCGGCCCAATTGGCTGTTGCTGAAATGGGCGTGGATGGCTTCGTGGCAGATCCGGTGGACCTTTTGCCGATCACGGCCGCCCTTGGCCTTGGGGACCGGGTGGTGCCATTCCACCTCCACACCCAACGGCCGCCCGCACAGCCAGCAGCTGTCAATCACGGGCACTGCGTCACTGTCCACCATGCGTCACGTGTAGCGTGGCAGCGGGCAACAGGCTACACCAACGGCAATGTCCATCCCTGAGTCCCTTGACGCGCCTGAACCCTGGTTTTCCACTGGCAGCTTTTCGCGGGCGGCGATCGTGGCGGTGCCAGCCATCCTGCTGATGGGCGGGCTGGTGGCGCGCATCGCCGGCTCCACCGATACCAACCCGTGGTACCAGTCGCTCACTCTGCCGGCGTTTCAGCCGCCGGGGCCGCTGTTCGGTATTGCCTGGGCCATTCTCTACACGCTGATCGGCGTGGCCTTTGCCATGGTATGGGGCACGAAAAAGGTGCCGGGCAAGCGCCTCGCCATCGCGCTGTTTGCCGTTGGCTTTGCCATCAATCTTACCTGGTCGCCGGTGTTTTTCCGCCTGCACATGATTTCCGCCGCGCTGGCCATCATCGCGGTGATGCTGCTGGTGGCGATCGCGACCACCTGGAGCTTCTGGCGCGTCAACCGGCTGGCCGGCTGGCTGATGCTGCCCTATTGCGCCTGGCTGTGCTTTGCCGGCGCCTTGAATATTGCCATCATGATGCTCAACCCTATGGCCGATGCCATGCAGCTGGGAATTTGAACCATGCAGAACGACAACAAATTGTTTGAAGACCTGTCCAAGGTCGCCACCGCCGCCATGGGCACGCTGGCCGGCGCCAGCCGCGAATTTTCCGGCGTGGCGCGGGAACGGATGAAGGAATTCGTTGGCGCCAGCGAGATCAGCCGCGACGAATTCGATGCGGTGAAAGCCATGGCTGCCACGGCCCGCGGTGAAATCGAGGCGCTGAAGGCGGAAATTGCCGCGCTGAAAGCCGAGCTTGCTGAGCCGGCGGCGAAGAAGAGCCGCAAATCTGGTGGGGCAGACGCCTGATATCCACAAGATTTTGCGTGCCTTGCTCTTGCCGAATCGGCAAGGCTTGCACAGCCTGTGCCGTGGCCGGTAAGGGATAGGCACGATGAGCTTTTCCGAAATTGATTTCAGCGCGGGCGAGCCCGCCCCGATCGACCTGCTCGAACAATTGTTCGATGCCAATGGCTGGGCCTCCGAACGTGTGGGTGATGAGGAAATCATCACCACGGTGAAAGGTGGCTGGTGCACCTACCAGCTGCGCGCCCTGTGGCGCGGGGAAGACCGGGTGCTGCAGATCATTGCCCAGGCCGATCTCACTGTGCCCGAGGATCGGCGGCTGGCGGTGTATGAAACCATCGGCCTGATCAACGAACAATTGTGGATGGGCCATTTCGAACTCTGGTCGGCCGATGGCATGATCCTGTTCCGCCACGCCACGTTGCTGGCCGATGATGATGCCGAAGACGGCGGCGACCTGTCGCCGGCCCAGGCTGAAATCCTCACCGATGCAGCGGTTGAAGAGTTCGAGCGTTATTATCCGGTGTTCCAGCTGGTGTTGCTGGCGGGCCAGAGCCCGGTCGAAGCATTGGCCGCCGCGCTGATCGAGACAGCCGGCGAAGCATAAGACCGGTTTTGGGAGCAGACATGACAGCGAGTGCGCAGATCGGGGCGCCGATCTGGTTGATCGGCTGTGGCAACATGGGCGGCGCGCTGCTGCGGCGCTGGCTGGCCGAAGGGCTGGGTCCGGTTGCCGTGATCGATCCGGCGGCCCGCAATCTGCCGCCCGGCGTCGAAGCTTCGGCTCGCCCACCGGCGGAAGGCAAACCCGATATCGTCGTGCTCGCCGTGAAACCGCAGGCCTGGGCGCAGGCGGTGTTGCCACTGGCCGGCCGGTTGGGGCCGCTCACCCTTGTGATTTCAGTGATGGCTGGCGTGCGTACGGAGGACCTGGCCCGGCTTTTCCCGGGCGCCGGCATCGTGCGGGCCATGCCCAACACGCCGTCTGCGGTAGGGCAGGGGGCCACCGCGTTGTTCACCCGCGATGGCGATATCGTGCAGGGCGCCGCCGAAGCCCTGTTCCAGCCGGTGGGCCAGACGATCTGGCTTTCCGATGAAACCCAGTTCGATGCCGTCACCGCCGTTTCCGGTTCCGGCCCGGCCTATGTGTTCCATTTCATCGAGGCACTGGCCGCCGCTGGCGAAGTGGCTGGCCTGGAACCGGCCATGGCCATGCGCCTCGCCCGCCAGACCTTGATTGGCGCTGCGGCACTGGCCGCGCAGGATGGCGCAACGCCGGCCGCCGCCTTGCGGGAACGCGTCACCTCGCCGGGCGGCACCACTGCGGCGGGCCTGTCCGTGCTGATGCCAGGCCTGACGCCGCTGCTGGAACAGGTGGTGGCCGCAGCGGCGGCGCGGTCACGCGAACTGGGCTGACACGCTGGCGCGACTGACATAATCTCTCGCTTGGGAGACAGATGCCGTGCCGCGATGGGTGAAGCTTGGTCTGGGGGTGATCGTCGCATCGCTGCTCGTGGTGGCCGGCGCCGCAGGCGGGTTGTGGTGGGCCGGACAGCAGCAATTGACGAAGGATCATGGCGCGCTGCCGTCAACGGTGGCGGGCGGGCCCGGTGATGCGGCGCTGGGCGCGCGCCTGGTGGGCGTTTATGGCTGCAACGGTTGCCACGGCAAGGCACTGGCCGGCGAAGACTTCTATGGCATCGTCGCGCCCAATCTGCGCCGCCGCGCCCGCGAGTGGACGCGCGAGGATTTCGCGCGCGCTGTGCGTCACGGTCTGCGCCCCGATGGCACCAGCATCAGTTGGGCAATGCCAACCGAAATGTTTGCCGTCATGGCCGACAACGAAATTGCCGCCATTCACGCCCATCTGCGCCGCCTGCCGGCCGCCACAGATGCCCAGCCGATCACGCTGAAACATCGTCTGTTCAAGGCCTATGTCGCCGCCACCGGCGAGTTGATCCCCAATGTCGTGCTCGTGCGGGCCACGGATGCTGGCCCTGCTGTTGCCCCGGCACCCGGTACGCCGGCATGGGGCCCCTATTTCACCCGGCTTGCCTGCGCGGAGTGTCACAATCACGGACTTGGCGGCACAGGCGGCGATACGCCTGCCTTGGCGGATGCCATCCAGGTTTATGACTGGCCAGCCTTTGTGCGGCTCACCACCACCGGCCGGCCGCCGGATGGACGCAAGTTGCGGTTGATGACGGGCGTGGGCCGGGAACGATTGGTGCACATGACCGACGCCGAACGCCGGGCGCTGTTCGATTATCTGAAGTCGCTCTTGCCGCCTTAACCCTGCAGCGCTTCCACCTGTGGGCGGTCAGCAGGCGGCACTAGGCCCATCAGCACGGCCCAGAAGCCGGAGACCGCCTGCTGCCCGGCTTCGCCATAGGCGCGCGCCATCGATCGTTCCAGCTCGGTGAACAGTCGCGCTTCCAGTGCCGCGCCCGACGCCGTGAGGGTGAGCAGGCGCTGGCGGCGATCAGCCACGCCCACGCGCTGTTCGACCAGTTCGCGGTGGCCCAGATCATTCAGCACCCGGCCCAGCGACTGCTTGGTGACGCCGAGCAGGCTGATGAGTTCCCCCACCGAAAGCCCCGGCCGACGCGCGATGAAATAGAGCGAACGGTGGTGGGCGCGACCCAGCCCCTGTGCTTCCAAAATCGCATCGGCACCCCGGATCATCGACGTGTAGCCGAAATAGAGCAGTTCAATGCCGCGCCGGATCTCGTCCTCGCGCAGGAACAGCGGCGAGGCCGGCGTCACCTTCAGGGGGGAGACGTGCGCCTGCGCGGCGGTTGCAGAAATTGGGACAGTCATGTTGACTTATCTGCCACAAAGGCTATGCCGACACAAGCGGGGCGCGCAATTCCCGGCAAGGCGGCGGTGGCCACACTGTTCGTTTGTTGCCGTGGCAGGGCGGCAAGCCTCACCATTGTTTCTGGGGACAGGGTTTCTGCCATGACCGACGCTACCTTCGACGATCGCAACGGCTTCATCTGGATGGATGGCGAACTGAAGCCCTGGCGCGAAGCCAATGTCCATATCCTCACCCACGGCCTGCACTATGCCAGCTCCGTGTTCGAAGGCGCGCGGGCCTATGGCGGCCATATCTATGCGCTGTCATTGCACTCACAGCGGCTGATCGACTCGGCCAATCTGATGGGCTTTCCGCTGCCGTGGAGCGTTGAAGAGATCGACGAGGCCTGCCGTCAGACGCTGGCCGCCAACGGCCTGACCAACGCCTATGTGCGGCCCGTCGCGTGGCGCGGCAGCGAGCAGATGGGCGTTTCGGCGCAGAAGACCAAGGCGCATCTCGCCGTCGCCACCTGGGAATGGGGGGCTTACTTTGGCCCGGAAGCGCTGAAGAAGGGCCTGCGCCTCAACATCGCGCCGTGGCGGCGGCCCGCGCCCTACACCGCGCCGGTGCGCGCCAAGGCGGCCGGCCTCTACATGATCTGCACGCTGTCCAAGCACGCCGCCGAAAACGCCGGCTATAACGATGCGATGATGCTGGATTGGCGTGGGCAGGTGGCCGAAGCCACCGGGGCCAACATCTTCTTCTTCCAGAACGGCGAACTGCACACGCCCACCCCGGATTGTTTCCTGGATGGCATCACCCGCCGCAGCATCATCGCGCTGGCCCAGCGCCGCGGCATCAAGGTGGTGGAACGCGCAATCTGGCCGGAAGAACTGGCCAATTTTCAGGAAGCCTTCCTGACAGGCTCAGCCGCCGAAGTGACGCCGCTGGCCGAAATCGGTCCGTGGAATTTCCAGGTGGGCGAGGCGACCCTGCAATTGGCGCAGGATTACAGTGATCTCGTCCACGGCCGCATCACCGGCGTGGAGCCGGTGCCGTCAACGCAGCGGTGATGGCGGCAATTCGGGCCCCAACTTGATCACCAAAGTGCGCGGCCCGGCCGAGACGCCGTGGATTGCCCGAAAATCGCCAATGATCGTGCCGCCATCGATGAAGGCGCGATACACTGCCGCTTCCTGCGGATAGCGCGAAGCTTCGTTCAGCCAGCGGTCGGCATCGTGGATGATGGCATAATCGGCCCAGCAGCTGGCGATCCGGGCCGGATTTATGGTGCCAAGCACCAGTTTCTGTTTGCCTTTCTGGGCGCCGGCTGCATCGTCATAATTCACCTTGCCGGCCAGCAGGGCGCGGCCATCCACGCAGCCCACCGGCCCGAACGGGTAGCGGATCGACCAATTGCCTTTGAGCAGTGGGAAGGCCAGCATTTCGACCGTGATGCGGCTGCCGGCCGGCACGTTGTTCAACATGAAGGCCACCGCGCGAGCCTGGGTGGGATTTCCGCGCGCCGTGCCGTCTTGCCAGGCAGACCAGGCCAAGGGGATGGACAGCGCGGTGCCGGCGGCTGCGACCAGCCAGCCGCTGCGCGCCCCCCTCACGGCGCGTGCGACTGCTGAAAGTGCCAGGCCGGCCAGCAATGACAGCATCGGCATTGGCAACACCAGCCAGCGTTGCCAGACATTGGTTTGGCTGCACAGCAGCGCCAGCAGGGCGACCGTCGGCAGCAGCAGGATCAGGACCACCGGCATGGCCCGGCGCTGCATGGCGAGGGCCGCGCCAACCGGGATCAGCAGCGCCGCCCAGCCCAGCCCGCGATCCCACAGCACGGCAAGATACCACAGAAATTTGTCCAGCCAGTTGCCGCCGGTGGCGCCGACATGCGCCGGTTGCACTTCGTTGATCAGCGCGGCCCACACATCCAAAGGCCGCAGCCACAGAGGCGGCATCAGCACGGCCATGGCCAACAGCATCGCACCCCCCAGCAGCAGCGCACCGCGCAGCCATTGTCGGCGATCCTGCCGCCAGGCCCAGATCCAGGCCGCCAGCGGAGCCAGGGCCAGCACGGCGCCGGGCCATTTGGTTGATACCGCCGTGCCCATCCAAAGCCCAGCGACGATCAGATCGCGGCGGCGGCCATGTTGCGCCACGCTCACGGATGCCAGCATGGCCAACAGGCTGAACAGGCTGACCATGATGTCGGTTCGCACCAGGCTGGAAATTTCGCTGTGCAGCGGGCTGGCAGCCAGCAGCATGGCCGCCACCAGCCCGGCGGGGGCATCACCCAGCCGGGCGCCCAGCCGGGCAGTTGTGGCCATCACCGCCAGCGACAGCGCCACAATGGCCGTCCGGCCGGCCAGCACGATGGCTGAAGGGTCGGCATAAAGCTGGGTGGCAAATTCGCCCGTGGTGGCCCACAGCCCCGCCGCGCGGCCACCCAGAAACACCAGCAGATCGCAGGCGGCCAGCAGATACAGGGTGGTGATGCCGGGATGCCCGAACCAGCCGGGCATCAGCGTCTGTTTGGCCAGCAGCTCAATGGCATTGATGATGAACAATGGCTCATCGGGATCATAGAGGCCGGGCAGGCCCTGGCCTATGCCATGGGTGCGTAGCAGGCCCGCCAGTAGAAATGCCATCAGCAGCCACCAGAGGCTGGCCGAGCGGCCTGGCGATGAAGAGGGTTTGGACGGCAAAATTGGATCCTGCAAGGGCCGGTGTTGGCGGCAGATGGGTGCCAGCGTGGACGAACTATTGACGCCGCCAGATGAAATTGACAAGGCGTAGCGCAGCCTTTCAATTCAGGATATAACTCCACATGAAAACGGTTATTTTGGCCGGCGGCCTTGGCACTCGGTTGGGCGAGGAAACTAGCGTCCGCCCCAAGCCGATGGTGGAAATCGGCGGCATGCCGATCCTGTGGCACATTCTTAAGATCTATTCCGCCGCCGGGTTGAATGATTTTATTATCTGCCTTGGTTACAAGGGCTATGTGATCAAGGAGTTTTTTGCCAATTATTTCCTGCATACGGCCGATGTGACGATTGATCTGCGCGAGAACAGCATGGAAGTGCATCGCGCCCGCAGCGAGCCCTGGCGGATCACTATGGTGGAAACCGGAGCCGACACCATGACCGGCGGCCGGTTAAAGGCGGTGAAGGATTTCCTCACCCCTGGTGAGCCCTTTTGCTTCACTTATGGCGATGGCGTGGCCGATATCGATGTGGCCAAGCTTGTGGCCTTCCACAAGGCGCATGGCCGCAAGGCGACGATCACCGCCGTGGCCCCGCCCGGACGATTTGGGGCGCTCGAACTGTCGGAGAACAGCGAAGTGCTGCGCTTCAAGGAAAAGCCAGCCGGCGATGGCGGCCTGATCAACGGCGGGTTTTTCGTCGCCGATCCGTCGGTGGTTGATCTGATCGATGGCCCCTCTACCGTTTGGGAACAGGAACCGCTGGAAACGCTGGCGCACACCCGCGAACTGGTCGCCTATCATCACCAGGGCTTCTGGCAACCGATGGACACGCTGCGCGACAAGCAGTATTTGGATGAACTTTGGCTGAAGAATAAGGCGCCGTGGAAATTGTGGTGACATGCAGGCGGCACGCCCGTTCGGGCCAAGGCGGGGATGACGGTGATATGACGATTAAGCGGATAATTCAGGAACAGTTTGCGTGGACGGTGCAGAACCGGTCGGCTGATCGGCTGCAGGCGGAGATCCGCCGGCACGGCGTGCTGGTTTATGGCGCCGGCGGTTATGGGCGCCAGCTGGCCGCCACGCTGCGGCACCACGGCTACACCGTGCAGGGCTTCATTGACAGCCATGCCCAGCCGGGACAGATCGTCGACGATTTGCCGGTGATGGGCACTGCTGCCATCGATGGCAGGCACGCCGCGCAGGCTGTGCTGGTGATGGCCATCAACAATTTCCGGACCGCGATCGATGATGTCGTAGCCTGGGCGCGCGCTATCGGCTTTGCCGAGATACTGTTCGTGCCCGAATTGCCGGATGTGGTCGATCCCGCGCTAGGCAACTACTGGCAAACCAGCCGTGCCCTGCCGGTCCAGCAGGCCGACTCCATCGCCCGTGTGGCTGCCCTGCTGGGCGATGAGGCCTCCGGCACGATCCTGGAGCAGCTCGTCGCCTATCGTATAACCGGCCGTCCGGAGGATCATCCAGCCGTTGACCGTGATCGCCAGTATTTTCCGGCCGATCTGCCGATTGGCAGTGATGAAATCGTAGTGATCGACTGCGGAGCGTTTCCGGGTGATCTGCTGGAGACCGCGAACAAAGCTGGCGTCCACCTCGCCAAATGGTATGCGTTTGAACCTGACCGCCGGAATTTCCGCCACATGAGCGACTTCGTCCAGGCGCATGGCAGCGATCTGAGCGAGGTGGCGCTGTTTCCTTGTGGGGTGGGGGCGCAGACCGGCATAATGGGCTTTGCGGCCGGCAATGCCGATGCCTCGCGCGGCGTCGAGGCCGGCGTCCAGGTCGATGTCGAAACCGTGCCGGTGGTGCGTCTGGACGATGTGCTGACGCTTGATCGTCTCGACATGGTCAAGCTTGACATCGAGGGGTTCGAGGCGGGCGCGCTGGATGGTATGGCCGGGTTGCTGGGTCGGCACCGGCCGCGTATCGCGATCGCAGTCTATCACAAGCCGTCCGATCTGTGGGAACTGCCGCTGAAGATCGATGCCATGCTGCCCGGCGGACGCTACGCGCTGCGCCAGCATGGCCACAACGGTTATGACACGGTGCTCTATGTCGACTGGGACTGAGCCCCGCTGCCGACTGGAGGCACCGGCGGGGCGACGCCGGGCAATAGCGGGGCGTCTCGGCGGAAGCGCCAGCGCCGGCGGTTGCCTTGGTGGCGGATGTCGCGCCAGACATCGTTGATCGTCGATGCCGACAGGGCGATGGCTATGGCGATCAGCATGCCTGGCCTCAGGAACATGCCCAGCCCGACGCCCATCTGCACCTCGACGAGGTGCCCTACGAAATAGCTGTTGCGAATGAAAGGCGGCACTTCTCCCACCGTTATGTCGCCCGGCATACACAGCAGATAACAGAGAATGATGGCAATCGGACGTGCAATCCCGCGCCAGGGTTCCATGAACACCAGCAGGACGATGAGGATCTGGGTATAGCCGCCCGCCTCGGAGCTGATCAGTGCCATGGCCGTTCCCAGGAAGACAGCGCGGTGGGGAGACACGACTTCGGGGCGCAACCACGCCGCCGCCGCGGCGATCATGATGGCCATTTGCCCAAAGCGTACCAGCGCTGGGATGACGAGAAGGCCGATTTCAGGGAGCTGACTGCCGACCGCAGAGGAGACCGGAAAGACATTCCCGTTCAGCAACGAAATCAATGGACCATAGGTAATTGAATACCAGATATCGAGAACCTGGCTGGCCTCGAACCCAGATGAATAACGGGTGATGTTGCTGATCAGCTGAATTGGACTACCCGTACCCAGCAGCAAATACGTCGCGACATAGACGCCGATGATAGCGATCAAGGCATTTTCCACCCAGCGCCAGCGGCGCTTGATCAGCAGAGCGATCACCGCACCGATCAGATAGACTTTGAAATTGACGGCCAATCCGGCGGCCAACCAGCGCAGCCGGGCCGAGCGGAGCAGGGGGCCGAAGGCAAGCAGGAAACAGGTGAACGTGAGAAGCAGAATGTTGCCGCGTTCCAGCGCGAACAACATGGGCATCCCGAGCGCCAGCGCGATCGTTCGCGGCACCATTGTGGCGCAATCGATCAGGTTCAAGGTCCGCGCGATCAGCACGATGTTCAAGGCAAAGATCGCGTGAATTGCAACGATACCGAGCCAATCGCAATCGCGGATGGTCAACAGGTCGCTGACTATGGAGCTGCGTCCATAGCAGGCGTCGATGCCAAGTGGGCGTATCACCACGAAGGACAGCGGTGGGTAAATGGTGCCCCAGACATTGTATGCGCCGGGATCGCGTGACCAATAGGCTGTGTTGAACCAGTCCATCCAAGAATCGGAAGGTTCATAGAAGAATGGTTGGGGCAGATAGCCGTATTCGTACAGATTCCAGCCTGCGCGGACCAGCAGTAGCAAGATGGCGAACGACAGGGCGATCTCCACCCAGCGTCCGTTGCGGCGGGCCCGGCTCGCGGTCATGGCGCTCCAACCCTGAACACCAGCCGCTTGAGCACGAGGAAGTTGACCAGAGAGACGATCAACGCCGTGGCAATCCCCGCCACATAGGGAGACGGGATCACGCGCGAGAGCCCGTAGAGAACGGCCAGATTGAGCAAATAGGCGCCGAGGTAGGATAGCAGGAAGCGAGCTTTCGCCGGTCGCGCCGTCCGGAAGACGTGGCGAGAATATGTGAAGTAATTGAAGGTCGTCCCCACGACGTGGGACAGCGCCTGGGCCAGGAACAGATTCAAACCCAGCCAGACGAGCAATGCATAGAAGGAAATGCCAAACAGCGTGTTGATGATGGCAGCCTGGTAAAAGCGTACAGCCAGTTGCACTTGGCTCCAGGAGATACGTTGGCGCAGCTCGGCGAGCAGGCCGCCGTCGCTCGACATCAGTGACCGCCGATGTCGCTGAAGTTTATCCGTTCGCGTTCGACAACCAGCGGGGTTCGCCGGGTCCGCTCGGAGATGATGCGTATATTGTCTCCCAGCAACCCGAGGAAGCCGAACAGCAGCGCAAACTGGAACTGGATAACAGACGCTATGAACCAACTGGCAATGGGGCGTCCGTCCAAATAAGCGATAAGCCCGCCCAGCAACATGAGCAGTGTCAGCAGGATGCCCAAGGCGCCGATGTACAGGGGCAGGCGCAGCAGCTTCTTTGACGATCCAGCCAGCGCCGACATGGCGAAATCAAAAAGCGCCCAGAAGTTGTTTTTGGAAGCGCCGCCGGCCCGGGGCGGCCGTTCATAAGGGATCGTCTCAAGGCGGAAACCGGTTTCGACCAGCATGCCGCGGAAAAAGGGTTCAGGCTCGGCCAAACCCCGCGTGGCATCGACCACGCGCATGTCGTACAGGCCAAAACCGGTGGCCTGCGGAATGATCGCGTAATCGCCGAACCTGTTGGCCAACGTGTAGGACAACTTGCGGAAGGCGCTATGGATAACGGTGACCTTTTCCGCCTGCCTCACCCCCAACACGATATCTACCCCGGCGCGCCAGCGCTCGATGAACCGGGGGATCATTTCGGGAGGGTCCTGAAAATCTGCACACAGACCGATGACCGCGCGGCCGTTGGCTTGATAGATGGCGTGGGTGGGAGAACGCATCTGGCCAAAATTTCGGCTGTTGACGATCAGTTTGACTCGCGTATCTGCGGCACACAGCCGCCTGATGATTGCTACAGTGGTATCGGTCGAGGCATTGTCGATGAATATGATCTCAAAGCTAACGCCCGCCGATTCGAGTTCGGTCACGGCTGCCGCGCAGATAGCGGCGGCGTTGTCCTCCTCGTTGTAGCAGGGGATAACAACTGAGATCTCGGGTCGACCGGCCACAGCAGCATACACGTTCATTTCGTGGCTTCCGGCTCGAGCGGTGGCCGCATTTGGTAAAATTCGATAACGACGGCCAATAGCAGCACGAGAAAGGCAACGATTACAAAGGGCCAATTATACTGGCGCTGGCTGTCCACATAAGCTGGTTCGAGGATACGGACGTTGGCGGTGGAGGTCAAGTCTTCAACTGACGTGCCTTGCAGATATCGCTTGTAGTTGTCGTACAGTCCTAAAGCGAGGTCGAGGTCGCGGCGCAAGCGGTCGACTTCTGTGGATTCGCGAACTACCCGCCCCACCGAACTGTTGTCGCCCGGCGTGATCGAGCGCGTCTGAGAAAGTTGCTGCTCGAGTGCCTCTATCTCTGCGCGAATCTGACGGACGTTCATATTGTCATCGGTAAAGAACTGGCGCGCAGCGGCAAGCTGGATGCGCTTTGATTTGATCGCATCCTCTAACTTAGGTACCCGGTCACCCAGCGATAAAATGGCCGCCTGCGGCGAGCTGTAACGGGTGCGCAGGCGGAATGTGTCGTAGGCAGCTTGTGCCTTGCTCAGTCGCCGATTGGCCTGATCGACGAGGTCAACTAGGATGTCGCGCTTGTACGCTGTCTGAGTGCGCGAGATGGCCGCAAGCTGTTCGCGCACAGCCCGTGCATAGACGTCGACGATCTTGCGCGCCTGCGAAGCATTACCCAGCGTCAGCTCGAACTCGATAATACCGCCGCGTAGGGCGTGTATATCAACCTTGCGGTCCAACCAGCGCAACGTCTCGATCCGGTTCTCACCGAGATAGGACTCGAGCCCCAGTTCGGCATTGACTCGGTCGCGCACGTAGTCGCTGCGCGCGATGCGCAAGCTGACCTCGACCGCCGCCTGGTTCCCAAACACGCTTTGCACCGCCCCTAGCTGGCCAAGCGTGCCCGATAGGCCAAGGCTGGCCGGATCCGACGGGGTTAGGGTAACGACTGCGCGGTGTCGCTCTGGGAACAGCGCTAAGAGCGCCGCAATGCTGAACAATACAGCAAAAAGGGCCCGCCGCGCAGCAGGCAGGGCAAGTAAGCCGAAGCGGCTGAGCCGACCGATGAGGCTGTGGGGGCGCCAGATCATTGTATCGCCGCCACGGCTGCCGCGCCGAGGCTAAGGGAGAAGATCACTTGGCTGATTGCCGTCAGCTTTTGCAGCAGCGAACTCGACTGGGTCTTGACCGGCACGAAGATCAAGTCTCCCGGTTGCAGCCTCGCCTGCATCGCGCCCCGGCGCCGAGTGAGCACTTCGCCACTTGCCCGCATCAAGAGGATTTGGCCCCGGTCACCCGCGCGCTGCACACCGCCGGCCTTCTCGATCATATCCCGCACGCGTGTTGTCTGGCGCTCGTCAATCAGGAACGTGGCCGGCCTAAACACTGACCCGTATACGCCTACAGTTGGTACCAAGGGAGGAATAGTCAACTTGTCATTGTTCTCGAGCGGGAGGTCGCTGGGCAGCGCTGCAGCGTCGAACGGGATGGGCAGGACAAGACGACCGTCGGGTTCGGTATTGCGGAGGCGCTCTAGGACCTGCCGTCCCGACGCAAGCTGCTCCCCATTGATCGTGCCATTGTTGGACAGTGGCACTGTGGTCAGCGTGAATTCGAACTGGTCAAGTATCTCCTTGAGAGCGACGCGTTGCTGGGCGGCAACGCTTGCCCTCACGAGCTTAGTGCCATAGACATATGCGCGCGGGGTTAAGCCGCCAGCCATCTCGATCACCTTTGACACGGGCGTGCCCGGGGCGACGAAGTAATTTCCAGGCCTGTTAACCTCACCTTCAAGCCGCAAGATCACCTGCTGACGTCCAAGCGGCATCATCAACGATCCTTCCGACAGCATCTGGACGATATCGCCGCCCTCAATCGGATAGGTACCGGCTTGTGCCATCTGCACTTCGCGGCTGCCGAGCGTCTGCTTTTCCGACAAACGATAAAGGATAACCCTCGACGCTTCGGCGAGTACGTTCCTGCCCCCAGCGATGCGCAGCGCATCGCCCACGGTCTCCTCAGGTGTGAGCTCGTAGATGGCCTCTTCGTTCACGCTGCCGATCACCCCCACCTGCTTGCCAACCGACGGGATGAAGATCACATCTTCGTTTTGAAGGATCGGGTCGAGCGAGCGATTGCCCTTGCGCAATATTTCATAGAGATCAACCTCCGTCATAACTTTGCCGGCTCGGATCAACTGGGCAACGCGGAAACTGCCCCCCGCGTTTGGGCCACCTGCAGCGAGCACGGCATTCACGAGCGTTGACAGGCTGTTAAGCGAATAGGCGCCGGGACTGTTTGCAAACCCGGTCACATAAACACGCAGGCCGCGCAGCTTGGGAAGGCTCACGCTGACCTCATAACCCCGATACTGGCGGCCGATGGCCTGAGCGATGCGGCTTTCCAAGTTGCGATAACGTACACCGGCGACCGGCACAGGGCCAACTTTGGGGATGGTAATGCGCCCGTCGGTGTCGACGACGAAATTGGCGATACCTTCGATGGCCCCCGTTAGCGAGACGGCGATCGTGTCGCCAACATTGATCGAATAATCAGGCGGCACAGTGGCCTGTGCCGGCATCTCGAAGTCACGCACAGCTTCGGTTAGCAGGTTTGCTCCAAAACGCGGAATCTTCCGGCCAAGTGCGGTTTCTATGTAACGTTCGAATTCGCCCGGCCTGGCCGGCATGGTAAGGCTCCTGCCGCTAGTATCAAGCGAGCGAATGTCGTCGCCGCGGTTACCGCGTTCTTCCCTTATAGAGACCGGGGAATAGGGCTGGTAGTTCTGGGCCTGCTGGTCGCCTTGATAACGCCGCTCACGCCGCTCACGCTGCTCACGCTGCTCACGCTGCTCACGCTGCTCAGGCTGGTCTTCCGTTTGACTTGGCTGGTTGTTGGCCAACGGTGTGATGGAGGCCGCGGACTGTGCGAAGACGGCGCTGTGAGATCCCACTAGTGCCAGACAAGCCGTCACCACCAGGCGGCGCCACAGAGATGGGCCGGGCGCCCGCACGGGGACGCTGCTGTCCATGATACTCATCTTCCAGTCCTGACAATCATTAACGGAAGCAATTCAACATCCGTGCCAATCTAAAGGATTGGATGCTGGCTTTGAAGGCGGGTCATAGCGAATCATGCTGATGCAGCGCAGTACTCGTGCCCGAGGCTGGCCGCAATGGCTTCGAGTTTATCGAATTCGGAAAAGCGCCGGTGTACCGGATAAAGGCCCTGCGTGACCGGCCCGTAGCCGCCCGTGAATAGCAGGAAACGGCAGCCGGCTGTTAACGTAGCTTGACCATCCACATCGCTGTCACCGACCATGATTGCATCACCCGGACGCACTGACGGTGCAATTCGGGCCAATGCATGCAGCAGCGGCAATGGGTCTGGCTTGGCCCGTGGGCAGGTGTCGCCGCCGACGACCGCGCCGCAGAGCGCCAGCAGTCCAAGCTGGTCCAGCAGGCCGAGGGCAAGACGCTCGGGCTTGTTGGTCACGATGGCGATCGGGTGGCCGGCGGAATGCAGACCCGACACTGCCGCAAAAGCACCGGGGTAGAGCGCGTCTGGATCGGCCGGCAGGCCGGCAAGCACCTGGCGGAACGCCGCTACGTCCGCCGCCAGGTCCGCAGCCGTGCTGCCCAGCGTGGTGCCGACCAGCGTCTCAACGCCCTGGCTGACCAGCGGGCGCACCGCGCCCGCCGTCACCGCCGGAAGGCCCCTGGCGTTGGCCACACGGGTGAGCGCATTGGCGATGCCGCGTGCGCTGTCCACCAATGTGCCATCAAGATCGAGCAAGAATGGTGCGAGTGCAGTCATCAATTGATCGGCGGGATTATCATGTTTGCCAGAAACTCGTGGCGCGGCAGGAATGGCGCGAGGTCTTCCAGCGGCGCGGTCACCATGGTGCCGTCGTCCAGCCGGCGCGACGACAGCTTGGGAGCGAAATTCTGCTCCTTGTCGACCATGATCTCGCAGATCGTTGGGCCGTTCGCGGCCAGAGTTTCGGCGATGGCGGAGCGGATGTCGTCATGATCGCTGGTGCGGCGGAAGGCGAACCCGAAGGCGGTGGCAATCTTCTCGAAATCCGGGAAGGTAACGCCTGAATCCGGGCCGCAGCCCACTGAAAAGCCGGCGAAATGCGCCTGTTGCGACTGGCGGATCGAGTGATAGCCCGAATTGTTGTAGAGGAATATCTTGGCCGGTATGCCTTGTCCGACGATCGTCTGCAGTTCCTGCAGATTCTGCATGATCGAGCCATCGCCCGCCATGCAGATTATACGCGACGCGCTGTCCGGCATCGCATGCCAGGCGCCGATGGTGGCAGGCAGGTCATAGCCCATCGAGGCTGCGCCGGAGTTGGAATAGAGGCGCTGGCCCCTCTTGAGGCGGGCGGCCTGAACGGTGACAACGGCAGCTGTGGCGTCAGCCATCACGATCACCTCATCCTCGGCAAGCTGCTCGAACAGCGCTTCGGTGAAGCAATAGGGGTTTACCACGCCCTGTGTGGCCCAGTATTCGGGGAGGACGGGATGATATTTGCGGCGGCGCTCCATGGCCCAATCCAGATACCGACGGTGCGCCTGCGGGGTCTCGTAACCAGCCAGCGCACGTTCCAATGCCGGCAGGAAATCCTTCAGGTCGGCATGAATGGGCATGTCGATCGAAAGGGTCGGCTTGGCCAGTTCGGCCGCGTCCACATCCACCATGATCTTGCGGGCGGCGCGAGCGAAGGAGGAAAAATTGTAGCTGATCTGGCGGATATTGAGGCGGCAACCAAGCACCAGCACACAATCCGAATTCTGCACGGTGAAATTGCCGGCGCGGTCGCCGACAGTGCCAGGGCGGCCGACATAAAGCGGATGGTCGTCCGGCACCAGATCCTGGGCATTCCAGGCCGGCGCCACCGGGATCCCGAGCAGATCGGCCACACGCAGGAAATTGTCATAGGCGCCGCTGATGCGCACGCCTGTGCCCGGCAGCAACACCGGGCGCTCGGCGCTCTTGATCGCGTCAACCACATTGCGCGCGGCCAACTCCAGCGCTTCGCCCTGCAACCAGCCATATTCGGCGGGCAGCGCATAAGGCCGACCATAGCCTTCGCGCAGCGGATTGAAACCGTGAAGCACCGATGGATCGATGAGCGCCGCTTGGACATCGATCGGGATGTCAAGCCAGACAGGGCCAGGGCGACCGGTTTCGGCAAGCCACAGCGCCTTCTCCAGCAGATAGCGGATATCCAACGGGTCTGCGACCGTCGCGGCGAATTTGGTGATCGGCGTCACCATCGACACGATGTCAACTTCCTGGTCGCCCAGTTGGCGCAACCGCACCGGTGCCCGACTGGCCAGCATTTCGCGCTTGACTTGCCCGGAGATGATGAACATCGCGATAGAGTCTGTAAACGCTCCGTGCACGCCGTTGAGAGAATTGATACCACCCGGCCCCGTGGTGACATTCACCGCAGCAAGGCGACCCGACAGGCGCGTGTAGCTTTCGGCCGCCATCGCTAGGGCCTGTTCGTGATGGCAGCAGACGTAACGCAAGCCGTCTACCCGCCCCATTGCATCGTTCAGATGCATGGCTCCCCCACCAGTCAACATGAACACATGGCGGACTCCGTGCTGGTGCAACCGCTGGGCAACATAATCGGACAGTCGCACACTCGGCATTCGCATCACTCCTTTGGCACAGTCCAGACGCATGGGAGCCGTGCACGCTATAACGACCAGGATTGGCTCAGAACCAAATCAGCCAACAGCCTTGAAGGCAGGAGCCGGCATACGGTGCGGCAGGCCACGGGTCGGCACCAGGCTCGTGACCTCCGGGTCATTGCTGTACGATGCATTGATATTCTCCAGCAGGACGGGGGCACCAGCCGATATGGGCGCCGTCGTATGTTCGCCCGATTCAAACTCGCGCGTCGAGATTTGGCCCTGCAGCAACGGCACCGCTAAGAATACGTCGTCGTGTGTTAGCACGTGGCCTGCAGGGATCTCGCGCTTGACATAGACGCCGCGCACGAGCGCATCGAGATAAACCCGCTCACTGCTGGACACCTCGCGACGGGTCAATGGCGTGCCTCCGCAAATTTCCTTGGCCTTGAGAAAGGCTTTAAACCAGACATCGGCCTGTTCCGGACGGGTGCAGTAGCTGCTGACCGGCACGCCCTCGTAATCGATGTCGATATGCCGTTCGAAGGTGCGCGCACCCTTACCGTAGGCAATCAGGATCGAATCATGCCAGTCGCGCTGCTCATGGGTGGACAGTCCGATCGTAACGTCGGGATAGCGCGCCCGTAGATAATCGATTTGGTTCAACTCCAAGTCACTGTCTTCGGAAGGATAGAGCGAAACACAATGATTTAGCGCGAAGGGGAGGTCTGCCGATTTAAAAAAGGCGACGAGATTATCAATATGATGCTCGGCAGCGCCACCGGACGACGCAATGACTGGCTTACCGGCCGATGCGATCTTGCGCAACAGAGTTTTGTCGCGAATGTCCGAGCTGGCAATTTTCAGTATGTCCACACCGAACTCGACGCATTTGTCCACCGATGCTTCATCAAACGGCGTAACCATGGTCAACATTCCGCATGCGCGAACGGTCTCCACCATCGCGAGTAGGTTGTCCCACGGCATCTGAGTGTCGATAGTCTTCTTGATATAGCGGAAGTCAGTCAAGCTGCGATAATCGGGATGGATAAAATTGTCCACGTCGCGGAACTGGAGTTTTACCGACGCTTTGACGCCATTCCTGGCTACCACCTCAGCGAAGTCATGAATGATTTTGACACCGCGTTCGAGTTTGCCCCAATGATTATTGGCAAGCTCGAGAACGAACAGATCGTCGAAGATAGTGTGAGACATGTTTTTTCCAGCCTTTTCCAAAGTTTTTGTGAAAGAGAATTTGGATTTTCTTCGTGCCTATTACAGTACGAAAACCCAAGCCTGTCGCGTAAAATCTTCGTTTACGTCAGGCATGCCAATGTGTCTGATATACAGGATTGCAGGCCCCTAAGGGTTATTCCGGTCTGCATCGCAAATGTTTTTGTGTGTGGAAACTCACCCAGGTAGCTACTCTCGCCGGTGAAATCCACGCTGCCGCGCGCGATGGTGATGTTGCGCTTGAATGCCTTTGCGATTCCAACGGCAAGATCTTCCATTTCAACGATTTCGGCGCCACACAGATCAATCGGTGCCGCGCGGTCGATGCTGCCAATCGCGGCATTGGCTATCAAACCGCACAGATCATCGACGTGGATGAAGGAACGAAACACAGGCACCTGAGCCTTAATCGTTATGATGCCCGTGTGCATTGCCTGCTGCACCATATTCGAAATTGCGTATGCTTCCACCTTATTGATGTACGGGCCGGCAACATTGAAGATCCGACCAGCCACAACGGGCACAGCGGATGCGCGGCCCCAAGCTAAAAACCGGTCTTCCTGCATCAGCTTGGCAAAACCATAGGGGTGAAGATCGCTGCCGCGAGCGGCCAGCTTTGCCGCGCCGGAGGATGCGACGAACAGGCTCGCTGGCTTGGCTGCTGCGATGGCGGCCAGCAGGGCATCGTCGATGCCCAGGTTCACGTCCATGAACCGCCGCTCACCCAGCTGTGCCGCCTTCTCTTTGGTCAGATAGGCCAAGTGGACGACATGGGCACCGGCAACATCGTCCGGGCAAATGCTCTCAAGCGCCCGGACCGGCAATCGGTCTCCCCAAGGCAACACCATGTCGCGCGCTGTGGAGGCAAATGCAGTCACACGGTCAGCCAACACTAATTGCGCGCCCGGCACCGCAAGCCGGCTCGCAACGTGCGCCATGAACGCCTGGCCGATCCAGCCCGACGGGCCGGTCACCACAAAGCGCACGTTGCGATCAAGGCCTTTTGCGGAGGTCATCGTGACGCCAGGAAACCCTTCACGCAGTCGTCGATGAACCCGAAATGGTCATCGGTCAGGCCCGGGAACACTCCCAGCCAAAAGGTGTTGCTGGTTACCAGATCGGCGTTTGTCAGATCGCCCACCACCCGGTAATCGCGGCCACGGAAATAAGGCTGCTTGAGGATATTGCCACCAAACAGCAGGCGGGTGCCGATGCGGTGGGCATCGAAATGCTTGGTGAGATCTTCACGGGCGAAGGGCGCGCCGTCACGCAAGGTCAGTGGAAAACCGAACCAGCTCGGCTCGCTGCGCGGCGTGGCTTCGGGCAGGATGAAAAACTCCTCATACTGCTTGAAGAGCGCCGCCAGCTTGGCGAAATTGGCGCGGCGGGCGGCGATGAAATCATCCAAACGTTCCAGCTGACCCACCCCAACGGCGGCCTGCATATCGGTGATCTTCAGGTTGTAGCCAGCGTGGCTGTAGGTGTACTTGTGGTCGTAGCCAAAGGGCAATTGACCCAGCGCGCGGCCGAAACGCTTGCCGCAGGTGTTGTCCATGCCCGGCGCGCACCAGCAATCGCGGCCCCAGTCCCGCATGGATTCGATCACCCGCTTCAGCCGTGGCTTGTCGGTGAACACAGCGCCGCCTTCGCCCATGGTGATGTGGTGTGCCGGATAGAAAGAAAGGGTGCCGATGTCGCCAAAGGTGCCTACCATGCGGCCATCATAAGTTGCGCCTAGGGCATCGCATGTGTCCTCGATCACGAACAGATTGTACTTTTCTGCCACGCGCATCACTTCGGCTAGATCGAACGGATTGCCCAGCGTGTGAGCGATCATGATGGCACGCGTCTTGCTCGAAACGGCGGCCTCGATCATGTCCGGCTTGATATTGTAGGTGGGCAAGTCACAATCCACGAATACCGGCACCAGGCCATATTGCAGGCTGGGGTTGATGGTGGTTGGGAAACCGGTGGCCACGGTGATCACTTCGTCACCTGGCTTCAGCGCGTCGCCGCGCAGATAGGGCGAGCACAGTGAGGACAGCGCCAGCAGATTTGCCGATGAACCACTGTTGGTGGTCAGCAGATGCTTCACGCCCAGTCGCGCTGCCAATTTCTGTTCAAACTCTGTATTGAACCGCCCGGTAGTCAGCCAGAAATCCAGCGCGCTATCCACAAGCAGTTGCATCTCCTCATGGCCATATACCTTACCGGAAACTGGCACCGGGCTCTGGCCTGGAGTGAACGGCTTGGGCGTGTGGGCTACAGCATGATATTGAGCCACTAGGTCCATGATCTGGTCGCGGATACGACCAGCCTCTGTTTCGGGAGCCGGGTTACCAATCGGGGCGACTGCTACAGCATTGGCCGAGCTAGCAAAACTCATCAGACATTCCCTTGTGTTGCTTGATTTTTCAAATTCGCGAAGCGTTCGATCTGATCAAGGGTAATGCGACGGGCGTCACCGCCGCTTGCTGTGGACTGGTGCCATTCAACTATCCACTCCAAAGCCTGAGCGAGACGCAATGTAGGCTGCCAACCGAGCATGATCCGCGCCTTGGCGCAATCCAACTTCAGCAGATGAGCTTCATGTGGGATTTCGCCGTCAAACTGCTGCCATTGACCGGGCACGCCCCATAAATTTGCAAGCTTCTCCACGATCCAGGCCACCGACTGGGTATCATCTTCGCCGGGACCAAAATTCCAAGCCTCAGCGAAGTGTGAGTCGCCTTTAATTAATCGCTCTGCGATGTCAAGATAAGCAAACACTGCTTCCAGCACGTGTTGCCACGGCCGCACTGAACGCGGCGATCGTATCATCGGGGTCTCGCCGGCCAAGAAAGCGCGGATAAGGTCGGGCACCAAGCGGTCGGTCGCCCAATCGCCGCCACCTATTACGTTGCCGGCACGCACCGATGCCAAGCCAGTGCCGCCTTTAGCCAGCCCGACTGCCGGAAAAAAGCTGTCGCGATAGCTCGCGATTACTAGTTCGGCCGCCCCCTTGCTTGCGCTGTACGGATCATGACCACCCATGGGGTCGTTTTCGCGATAAGGCCACACCCATTCGCGGTTTTCATAACATTTGTCGGATGTGACCGAAACGATTGCTCGGACCTCACCTTGTCTACGTGCGGCATCCAACACGTGCGCGGTGCCTAGAACGTTGGTAGCGAACGTTTCAACCGGTTCGACATAGCCATATCTGACAAGCGGTTGAGCAGCGAGGTGAAAGATAACTTGCGGGCAGTAATTGTTCACCACATCGAGCACCAAAGAGGCGTCTCTCACATCGCCGATAATGTGGGTGATGCCGGTATTGACCCGCGCCTGCTCGAATAAATTCGGCTCGCTGGGCGGAGCCAACGACAGCCCCGTCACTTGGGCGCCTAGGCGCTGTAAGAGCAAGCAAAGCCAGCCGCCCTTGAACCCGGTGTGGCCAGTAACAAGCACTCTCCGCCCAGCCCAGGACCCAGTGTCCATCGACATTAAACATTACCCCGGATCACTAATGCCGGCGCCGCTTAGCAGCCTAAAATGGCAAGAGCAACATGTTATAATTTTTTTAAATTTGGGCGGGTCGTTAATAGTTTTGGAGGATTGGATAAAGCAGCCACTGAGAAAATTTATGTTTATTAGGTGTATAATTATCAAGGAGTTTAAATTACGTAAGTTAAACCAATCGGCAAAACGTCGCACCCCGCAGGTATCAGGCGGCTGGAATGGCCACAGCCGAGGTTTTTCGCGGCATCCTGATTATTGGGGTTCTGGTCCAATTGGCGGCGAGCTGGCACGGCGGTCGGCGGCGCTGGGCATGCACCTGCTGCTGTGGAGCCGGGATATGGAGCGCCGATCGCTACTATCTTCCGCGCGGCCGGCGCAACGGTAAAACTGCGCCAGATCGCCTCGGCCGAACCCGCGCCGTCACGCTTGCAGCCCTCGCCGCAGACGGTTCTGCCGCGCCGATAGATGCGACGCCGCTCATGGCAGGTCAGGTGGATGCGGGACCGCCACGGCAGATTGTTGAACCGGCTGAACAGGTGGCGCTGCTGCCTGCCGTCAATCTAGCCGGCCCGGCGGCGCTTGTGGCAGCGCTGGCCACAAGCGCGGTGGCGCGCGGGCGAGGCCGCATCCTGCTGATCGTACCGGCAGCGGCCTTCCACGCGCTGCCGTATGCGCACCTATGCCGCTGCAAGGCCGGGCTGGCCCGTTTCGTTGATGCGCTGCTGCTCCGGCTCAGGCCGTGACTTAGGCCGTGATCGTGCCGGCCAGCAAATGGTGCAACTGCGCCGGACTGAGATCGCGTGGTTGGCCGGAACCGCTGAGCAGCGTGCCATCGGCGCCAAAGCGCAGCAAAACATAAGGCGTGTCCCGATCGCCGCCGGGATCGACCAGGCCGCCAATGCTGGGGCGGTGATCGCCATAGAACAGCAGGATCGCCGGTTTGCGCAGGGCGGCCATCTCGTCCACCAGCCGGGCCAGAATGGCATCGCCCTTGGCCACCAGCCGCAGATAGGCGGTGGAACGATGGCCGTTGCTGTCGGCCGGCCATGGGCCGTGGTTTTCGATGGTGACCGCATGGATGAATGTGGGGCCAGCAGCGTTGCGGGCGCGGTCCATGATCACATCGGCGATGGCGGCATCGGTCACATAACGATGTTCGCCCTTCGTGGGCATGCAAAAGCGTTCCGGCCCGACCAGTTCGGCAAAGCCGGCCGCCGGCATGATGAGATCGCGGCTGTAGAAGCCCAGATCGTACGGGTGCACGAACAGGCTGCGCCAGCCGGCGCGGGCCAGGCGAGCGGGCAGGGCATGGCTGGCTTCGCCCAGGGCGGTGAGGAAGGGATCATAGCGGCGGAAACCCAGCACATCTTCATCGCGGCCGAAGATCACGCCATATTCTGTGCGGTTGGTATAGGCGCCAAAGCCCGACACCAGCAGCCGGCCATGGGCCCAGGCATCGCCCCGCGCCGCGGCGAGGCAGGGCAGGGCCAGCGCCGGATCGCCAAACAGATCGGCCGGATCGGCAAAGCTTTCGCATTGCACCACCACCACCAGTTCGGCGCTGGCTGGCCCATCCAGCGCTGTCGTGCACGCCGGCGGATTTTCGCTGGCCCGCCAGCGCCACCAATAGAGCAGCAGGCTGGCCAGCAGGCCATGGCGGGCCAGATCGGCGCGGGCATCGGGCACCACGGCAAGGCCGCGCCACGGCGGCAGCATCAGGCTTATCCGGATCATCAGCAGCGCTGCCACAAGCACGGCCAATCCGGACAGATGCGGCAGGATCGCGGCCACGAATTGCCAGGCCAGCAACGCCAGCAGGCCGGCAGCACCGGCCACCAGCGCCGCAAGTTGCCACGTCTGCAAGGCCGAAAGATAAAATTGCGGGTGACGGAACACGGCGGCCAGCAACGCCAGATCGGAAAACACCAGCGGTTCGCCCAGCATGGCGTTCTTGGCATTGGAAACCAGCGCCAGCATGGCCACCAGCCCCAGGGCCACCAGTGACGATACCATCGCATTGCCGCTCACCGCCTGCACCAGGCCGGCCGTAGCCAGCACGATCAACAGATGCAGCCACACGCCGGCAAGGCTGCGCCGGCGCCGCTCGCGCACGAATGCATCTGCGAGCAGCGATGCCGCCAGCAACAGGCCAAAGATCAGGCTAAGGCAGGGCGAGGTGCGACCCATCGTGTCTTTCATATGGAGATTGCTGGGGCGCAACCGTGCAACGCTGGCTCTATAGCGGGGGATTACGGGCCTGTCATTATGCCTGTGTTCATCCACGCCGGGCAAAAGGAACCGGGTTTGGGTTGGACGAAAGCGGGCGGTTCCTGGAATGATGGGCGGGGCAACAGGCATGGCCATGATCAGCGCGCACCAACGTGAGCGGCTGGCCTGTCGATAGGAACCATCATCTGCCTGTATGGCCTCTGGCTCAGCTGAGCGGGACCGCCCTTGATGCCTGACATGACCAGCCCAGCGCCCGGCGAAGCAATGAGCCCGTCGCTGTTGGCCGCGCCGCGCAGCGTGCTGTTGCTGCAGGGCCTGATGGGGCCTTTGTTCTGCCGCCTGGGCCAGGGCCTGATCCGCGCCGGCCACCGCGTGCACAAGGTGAACTTCAACAGTGGTGATCGGGCTTATTGGCGCCTGCCCGGCGGCATCGATTATTGCGGCACCAAGGAAGATTGGCCCGATGCGCTGCGTGGCCTGATCCGCCAACATGCGGTGACCGATGTGATGCTGTTCGGCGATTGCCGCGATTATCACATGGTCGCCCGCGATGTGTGCCGCGAACTGGGCGTGCGCGTGCATGTGTTCGAAGAAGGCTATGTTCGGCCCGATTGGGTAACGATGGAAGAAGGCGGCGTGAACGGCCACTCCAGCCTACCGCGCGATCCCGAATATTACCGCCGCACCGCTGCGCTGTTGCCGCCGGTGCCGCCGCACAGCAGGGTCAGCTCCTCCTTCCGCCGCCGCGCGTTGCAAGGCCTGGCCTATAATGCCGCCGACTTGTTCAGCCGCTGGCATTATCCGCATTAGGACAATCACCGCCTCTGGCTTCCGCTGGTGGAAGGCATGGGCTGGGCCCGCAAATTGTGGCGCAAGCGCGAACGCGAAGCGGCCGGGCAGGCGCTGATCACCCGGCTGGAACAATCAGCCGCACCGTATTTCCTTTTCCGCTCCAGCTGGACAGCGATGCCCAGATCCGCATCCATTCCCCCTTCGTGGGCATTGCCGATGCGATGAAAACGGTGATCCAGTCCTTCGCCGCCCATGCCCCGGCCGGTGTGCGGCTGGTGGTGAAGGAACATCCACTCGATAACGGCGTGCGCAATTGGGAACAGGTCGCGGCCGATATCGCCACCAAGTTCAAGGTGGCCGACAGGGTGGATTATCTGGTGGGCGGCGACATTGGAGCCATCAGCGCCGGCTCGCGCGGCATGGTGACGATCAACAGCACGACCGGCACGCTGGGCTTGGCCATGGGCCTGCCGGTGGCGGTGCTGGGCGATGCCATCTACGACATGGCGGATATCACCTTCCAGGGTGGGATTGGCGCCTTCTGGCAGCACCCGACGCCGCCGGATGCCGAAACCTTCGCCGCCTGGCGCCGCTTGCTGATCGAACGCTGCCTGATCCCCGGCGGCTTCTTCTCCCCTGAGGCGCTCGATAAGGTGGTGAGCCACGCCATCGCCCGCTTCGAAGGCCACCCGCTGGCGCCCGAATGATCAGGCCGTATCCTGGTAATGCAGGGTCACGCTGATATGCCGGTTGCGCGGGCAGTTCACGGGTTGGGCTGATTATTAGGCCGGTTGCGAATGCTGCGACGCTTTGGCAGCGTGCCTGCCATGGATATGACCCGCCTGCGCTCCCTACTGTACCTGCCCGCCAACCGGCCCAGCGCTATCGCCAAAGCGCGCACCTTGGCCGCCGACGCTGTCATCCTCGATCTTGAAGACGCAGTGCAGCCCGATGCCAAGGCCGATGCTCGCGCCGCTGCCGTGGCGGCTGCACTGGATGGCGGATGGGGCGATCGGGCACTGTTCTTGCGGGTGAATGGCATTGGCACGCCTTGGCATGGCGATGATTTGGCCGCAGCCCAGACGCAAGGCTTTGCCGGCATCGTGGTGCCCAAGGTGGACACCGCTGCCGAAGCCACCGACGTGCTGGATCGCGCCGGCGGGCGGTCGGTGCTGGCGATGATTGAAACCCCGGCAGGTGTGCTCAATGCTGCCGCCATTGCCGCCACGCCGGGCGTGGCCGGCCTCATTGCGGGCATGGCCGATCTAGCCAAGGCACTGAATTGTGGCGTTGATGCGAGCCGGACGCCCTTGCTCTATAGTCTGTCCACCATCGTCGTTGCCGCCCGCGCTGCGGGAATCGCATGCTTTGATGGTGTGTGCACTGAGTATGGCAACGAAGCCGCATTCCGGGCCGAAGCCGGGCAGGGCAAGTTGCTCGGCTTTGACGGCAAGACGCTAATACATCCCAGCCAGGTCGATCCCGGCAACGCAGTCTTCTCGCCTTCAGCCGACGAGCTGGCGAACGCCCGGGCGATGATTGCCGCATATGAGGCCGCTCTTGAGACCGGACGCGGCGTGGCCACACTCGACGGCCAGATGGTGGAAATCCTGCACGTCGAACAGGCACGGCGGCTGCTGGCGCGTACCTAGGCCCTCGCGCCGCACTTTTGGCAAAAGGGCGAGAAGGTGCCTTTGCGCACTGCAGCTGGCATTGTTCATGGCCGCGATGCTGACGTGGCAGAGCCGGGCTGTCAAACAGCCACCGCCTGGGGATTGCGGCAAAGAAGGGCTTGGCAAAGCGCGTGCGATTGCCTAACCGGCTGAGCGCTCATTCAAATGGGCTGTTGGGGCGTCGCCAAGCGGTAAGGCACCGGTTTTTGGTACCGGCATTCCCAGGTTCGAATCCTGGCGCCCCAGCCAACCGATTTCCTTTGAAACATTTGCGCCATCTCGCTCGCGCGCCGCTCATCAATGGTGGTGGGTGCCAGCCAACTCATTGTGTCAATTGTCAGACTTTTTGCCATTGCCCGGCTTGGGAGGCGAGGACCCACCCAATGTTGCCTGCAGGGTCAATACTGGCACGATGGGCACGGCCCCGACTTTTCCGGCCACAGCCTGTTCCGATTAGAGATAAGGTGCGCTCGTCCTGCGTTCCCCGCCAATCGCCTGCGACCGCCGCGGTACTGGCCAGCAAATCGTGCTGCACCCGCCCGCGCTGATGGGCAGTCGCAGTTTTTTTGACGAAGCCGTTAAATCCACGCGCCGGTCGCAGAGCCATCTGGTCTGCGCTCCGTCGACTATTTTGCTGCACCCCCACTGGCGCGCGGCTGCCATGCTGGCTATGCGCAGCGAAATTGCAGGAGGCATCGCCATGGCAGACCGTTTTCTCACCACCCACGTCGGCAGCCTGCCGCGCGCCGCCGATCTGCTTGATCAAATCCTCGCTCGTGAAGAAGGCCAGACGGTTGATGAGGCCGCCCTTGCCAGCCGCATCGAACAGGCCGTGGCCTATGTGGTGGGCAAGCAGGCCGCCGCCGGCATCGACATCATTAACGATGGCGAACAGTCCAAGCCCAGCTATGCCACCTATATCAAGGATCGCCTGACCGGCTTCGGCGGCAGCGGGACCTCGTACGTGTTTCAGGACATCGAGGATTTCCCCGGTGTGAAGCAGCGCATCTTCGGCGATGAAGGCCGCAAGCACCGCAAGACGCCCGCCTGCAACGCCCTCATAACCGTGAAGGACATGGAGGCGGTGAAGCATGATGCCGCCAATCTCAACAAGGCAATTGCGGCCCATCCCGGCCGCCAAGCCTTCATGTCGGCGGCCTCGCCGGGCGTTACCGCGCTGTTTTTCCGTAATGATTTCTATGCCACCGACGAAGATTACGTGATGGCGCTGGCCGAAGGGCTGCGCCATGAATATGAGGCCATTGTCGGCGCCGGCATCATGCTGCAGGTCGATTGCCCCGATCTGGCCATGGGCCGCCACACCCAGTTCCGCGAGCTCGATCTGGGCGGTTTCCGCGACCACATGGAACTGAACATCGCGGCGCTGAACCACGCCACCCGTAACATCGCGCCGGAACAGATGCGCATGCACCTGTGCTGGGGCAACTACCCCGGCCCGCACCATTGTGACGTGCCGCTGCAGGACATCATCGATCTGATCTGGAAGGCGCGCCCACACGCCATCCAGTTTGAAGCGGCCAACCCCCGCCACGCCCATGAGTTCGCCGTGTTCGAGGCGGTGAAACTGCCCGAGGGCAAGAAGCTGATCCCCGGTGTGGTCGAGTGCCAGAGCCCCTATATCGAACACCCCGAACTCATCGCCCAGCGCATCGCGCGCTATGCCCACTTGGTCGGGCGGGACAATGTGCAGGCCGGCATCGATTGCGGCTTTTCCATCCACGCCGGATCGGGCGGAGTCGATCCGGACGTGGTGTGGGCCAAGATGAAGGCGATGAGCGAAGGCGCTGAAATCGCTACGAAGATGTTCTGGGGCTGAGTAAAGGCGGCCTCCGGCGTGCAGGGACTCAGTCCCTGCACGCGTTGGTTTTCAGGCGGCCCTCAGCCACCCATTTCCGCACGGACGATAGCGGCACCGGCGACCATGGCCTGCATCTTCCCGAATGCGGTTTCGCGCGGGAGATACTTCATGCCGCAATCGGGGGCGACAATCACCTTTGTCGGGTCCACGTGCGGCAGCGCGCGGCGGATGCGAGCGGCGACGGTTTCGGCAGATTCCACTTCCGGATCAGACAGATCGATCACGCCCAGGATGATGGTCTTGCCAGCCAGATTGGTGAGAATGCTGGTATCGAGATTTGATTGTGCCGTTTCCAGGCTGATGCCGTTCACGGTTGACCCGGCCAGCTCGGGCAGGAAGTTGTAGCCTGCCGGCCGCTCGTGGATGATGGCGGCATAGCCGAAGCAGATGTGCAATGCCGTCTCGCCTTTGATGCCGTCCAGCGCAGCATTCACCGCCTCCAGGCCATATTCGCGGGCCTTGTCGGGCCGAGCCTGCATGTAGGGTTCATCAATCTGCACGACGTCGGCCCCGGCGGCGAAAAGATCGCGAATCTCGGCATTTACGGCGGCTGCATAGTCCAGCGCCATCTCGCGCTCGCTGGCATAGAAGTCGTTCTGGGCCTGCTGCGCCATGGTGAACGGGCCGGGCACGGTGATCTTGATGCGGCGATCGGTGTTGGCGCGCAGGAACTGCACATCGCGCACTTCCACGGCATGGCGGCGACGGATGCGGCCGGTCACGCGCGGCACCGGGTTGGGGTGGCCCGAGCGATCCAGGGCAGAGCCGGGATTATCCAGATCAACCCCGTCCAGCGCCGTTGCGAAGCGGTTGGAATAGCTTTCGCGCCGCATCTCGCCATCGGTGATAATGTCCAGCCCGGCGCGCTCCTGGTCGCGGATAGCGATGATCGTCGCATCATCCTGGGCCTGGGCCAGATATTCAGGCGCCACCCGCCACAATTCCAACGCCCGCACCCGCGGCGGGAAACGGCCAGCCAGCTTGGCCCGGTCGATCAGCCAATCTGGCTGCGGATAGCTGCCCACCAATGACGTCGGAAACAGCATGTTGAAATCTCCCCCGTTTATGCGTGATTGGGTCCATCATAGTCGATTGCGGCAGCACCTGCACCTGACATGATGAAGCCGATCGGGCGTTCGGTTTCTTCTTGCAGGTGGGCGATCAAGCTGGCGGTGCGGGCAAGCAGGGAAATGCCCTTCAAGGCCGCCAACGGGAAGCCGACATCAAGCATGACGGCCGGGATGGCGCCGTTGACGTTGATCGGCAGGCTGCGACCAATGGCTTCGGGCAGGGCGGCCTGGATGGCATATAGCGCTTTGATATGAGCGCCTTCGATGCCGTGATCGGCCGCGAGCTTGAGCAGCAGGTTGGCGCGCGGGTCGCCTTCGCTATGTTGTGGGTGACCGAAGCCGGGGATGGCCTTCTTTTCGGCGCGCAGGGCTTTGACTTCGCCAGCGGGGTCATTGGATTCAACCACTTGCGCAAGGAAACGACCGGCGACTTCGGCTGAACCCAGTACGACGCTGCCGCAGCCGAGCAGGCCAGCGGCGACGGCGCCGTGGAAGGCTTCCGGGGCGGCGGCATAGGTCATGCGGGTGGCGACGACGGAGGGCACCAGGCCATGTTCGGCGATGGCGCACAACACGGCGTTGGCGAAGAACTTCTGCTTCTCGGTCGGCATCTGGCCGGTCACCAACAGCCAGAAATAGCTTGTGAAATCAGTGTTGCCGATGATCTCGCCCACCAGGTCGTGGCCACGCACGGTGATGCTGTGTGCGTCTGACGTGCAGATGGCGGTGAAGGGGGCGTCCTGCTTGCCGATGCGCATGGGATAAGGTCCTTGAATCTTCGAAATACGAACTTGCCTTCGATATGCGAAAAGATTAAAGACGGCAAGCGTGGTTGGTTGTTGGACACATCCTACAGCCCCCGAAATTTCTTTGATTTTGGTGCAGGGACACTGCGATGCAAACGGATGCGAAATCCCAGAACGGTACACTGCCGCTGGCCGGGGTGACGGTGCTGGAAATGGGCACCTTCATCACCGGGCCATGCGCCAGCATGCTGCTGGCCGATCTTGGCGCCCGCGTCATCAAGATCGAGCAGCCGGGAAGTGGGGATCCGTTCCGGGCTTTCAAGGGCACACTTTACAGCCCGCATTTCCAGACCTGGAACCGCAATAAGCAATCGGTCACGCTTGATACGCGTGGGGCTGATGATCTGGCGGCGTTCGATTCGCTGGTGGCGCAAGCGGACGTGTTCATCCAGAATTTCCGGCCCGGCGTCGCCAAGAAGCTGGGCGTGGATTGGGAGCGGCTGCGCGCCATCAACCCGCGCCTTGTCTATGCCAGTATCTCTGGTTTCGGTGCCACCGGCCCCGATGCCGATCGCCCGGCCTTTGATACGGTTGCTCAGGCGGCCTCCGGCTTTCTGCGCCTGTTGGTCAATCCGGTGCACCCGCGTGTCGTCGGCCCGGCCATCGGCGACATGATGACGGGCTTCTACACGGCGCAGGGCGTGCTCGCCGCGCTGCTGCAGCGGGCCACGACAGGGCAGGGTCGCCTGGTCGAAACCTCGATGTTCGAAGCCATGGCGCATTTCAATCTCGATGATTTCACCCATCTTTTTGCCGCCGATCAGGTGATGGATGCCTACAGCCGGCCCCATGTTTCCCAGTCCTATGTGTTCCAGTGCAGCGACGGCCTGTGGCTGGCCCTGCACATGAGCAGCCCACCCAAGTTTTGGGAAAACTTGGCCGAAGCCGTCGGCCAGCCCGACATGCTGCAACTGCCGGCCTTTGCGGATCGCAACGCCCGCATCGCGCATTACGAGGACGTGGTCGCCCACCTCGCCCCCATCTTCGCCAGCCGTCCGCGGGCCGAATGGCTGGCCACGCTGCGCCGCCTGGAAGTGCCGTCGGCCCCGGTGGCGACCAGCGTCGAAGTGCTGGAAGATGAACAGGCGAAGCATCTGCAACTGGAGATTTCGACGCCCGGCCCGATGGGTGAGTTCCGCACCATCCGCTCGCCGATCAGCTTTGATGGCCAGCGCAGCCTTTCCGTCACCGCCCCGCCGCTGCTGGGGCAAGACAACGACGCTATCCTCGGACGCCGCGCTGAAGCGGCCGAGTAGTTGACCCGCGTGGTGAAACCCGGCCTAACCAAGCCCATGACCGCCGAAAAGGATCCCGAGTATCTTTCGACCCTGGAACGGGGCTTGAAGGTTTTGCGCGCCTTTGATGCGACCCGGCCCGAAATGGCCTTGTCGGACGTCGCGGCCGCCACCGATCTTTCACCTGCCGTTGCAAGGCGCTGCCTCAACACCTTGGTCTCATTGGGTTATATAAGGCAGGATGGCCGCCGCTTCCTGCTCACACCCGAAGTGCTGACCTTCGGTTCGGCCTATCTTTCGTCGATGAACATCGAAACCATCGCGGTGCCGCCGCTGCAGGCGCTGGGCCAGGCCACTGGGGATTCGGTCAGCCTTGCCGTGCGTTCGGGCCGCGAAATCCTGTATGTCTGCCACATCCCGTCCAACCGGCGCATCCGCCTTGGCGCCGGGGTCGGCACGCGCTTTCCTTTGAACGCCACGTCGATGGGCAAGGTGATCCTCGCATTCCAGGGCGATGCGGCGATCGAGGCCTATCTGGCCGGTGGATCGCTGCCGCGCCTTACGGAGCGGACCATCATCGATCCCGACAGTTTCCGCGCCCGGCTGCAGTCCATCCGGGAACGCCGCTATGACAGCGCGCTTGATGAGCTGGATTACGGCATCGTCTCGGTAGCGGTGCCGCTGTTCGACGTGGCCGGGCAGGTGGTTGGCGCCATCAACTGCTCCACCAGCACCACCCGGATCAGTCAGGATGAACTGGTGCGTACACGGCTGCCGCTGCTTGCCGATGCAGCCGGCACGATTGCCAGCGAGCTGCGGCGGTTTCCGCAGTTGGCACGGTCCCTCTCTGGCAGTTGAAGCGCGAATGCAGCCGGCGGTGGCGGTCATGTGCCGGACAGTGGCCGGGTGGTGCCGGGTGGCTGCAGACCCGTGCCGGACAGGTGCCAAAATGCGGCCGGCTGGGACAGGCACCCCGATCTGAGCGTTGCAGCCGCGCCACAGCGGCCAACTGCCGCGCTGAGTTTCGTATATCGAACTTGACTTCGCATGGCGAAGGGGTAATCGCCGCAGCAGTCATCAATGTGTCATTGGCCGTTCGGGCCAGCACGAAGGGCGTCAGCGGCGGTTAAACAGCCGGGGTCGCCATTTTTGGGGAGGCAGTTTCCATGCAGATCAAGTTCGCCCGTAACGCCATGCGTCTGGCCAGTGTTTCCGTTCTCGCCCTGGCGGCGATGCCCGCCTTCGCTCAGGCGGCTGCTGCCCCGGCAGACACTGGCGAGATCATCGTCACCGCCACGCGCCGCGCCGACACGGTGCAAAACACGCCTGCCGCCATCACCGCCTTCAATGCTGCTGCCATCACCTCGGCCGGCATCGAGCGCCCGGGTGACTTCATCGGGCTGACCAGCAACGTCAACCTGGTCGAGACCCAGAACGCCGGCAACGCGTTCGTGATCATCCGCGGCATCACCCAGGCCCGCAACAGCGAGCCGTCGGTCGCCGTGATCGTGGACGGCATCCAGCAGGTGAACCCGGCGCAGTTCAACCAGGAACTGTTCGATATCGAGCAGATCGAAGTGCTGAAGGGCCCGCAGGGCGGCCTTTATGGCCGTAACGCCATCGGCGGCGCCATCATCATCAAGTCCAAGGCGCCCACCGACGAACTGTCGGGCAAGATCACCGGCGGTGTGGACAATGGCTTCGGCTATTTTGTGCGTGGCAACGTGTCGGGCCCGATCGCCGAAAACCTGAAGTTCCGCCTGTCGGGCAGCTGGTATGACACAGATGGTTTCATCCAGAACACGTTCCTGAATGAGAAGGCCGATCCGATCAAGGATCTGAATCTGCGCGGCAACCTGCTGTGGACCCCGGCCGAGGGCCTGGATGTCGATCTGCGCGTCGCTTATTCCAACCTGCAGACGCAGGCGCTGTATTTCAACATCGTCAACGATGTGAACAATACGTCCTTGCCGGTGCGCGTCAACAACCGCGGCCAGAACGACCGCGAGATGTGGAATGCGGCGCTGAAGGTGCGTTACAGCGGCGATTGGGGCAGCGTGCAGAACGTGTTCAGCTACGACCGGCTGACCGAAGTGCTGACCGGCGATGCCTTCAACTTCCTGCCGATCCGCGAATCCCTGTTCTTCCAGTTCTTCGGCTTCGATCTTAACCAGAGCCAGTATCTGGAAGTCGATGCCTGGTCGAACGAGCTGCGCTATGAATCGCCGGCCGACAAGCCGGTGCAGTTCACCGCGGGTACCTACATGGTGGGCACCAAGCGCTTCATTTCCACCGGCAACATGATCGATACCGGTGCCGGCGTGTTCCCGGTGTTCCGCACCCCGAGCACCAATGCGCTGAACCGACAGTTCAGCTTCCTGTCGGACAGCCAGGACAATTTCGCCTGGGCCGTGTTTGCCAACACCAGCTGGAAGGTGAACGAGCAGCTGCGCGTGGACGCCTCGCTGCGCTATGACCGCGACAACCGCGAGAACACCACGCTCACCCCCACCGCCTTCCTGCCCAACGTGCCCGGCTTCCCGCAGGGCCGCACCGGCGAAGTGCGTGAGCGCAGCTTCCAGAGCTGGCAGCCCAAGGTGACCATCACCTACAAGCCGGTGGACAATGTCACGCTTTATGGTGGCTGGAGCCGCGGTTTCCGTTCGGGTGGTTTCAACCAGACCGGTGTGGGCGGTGTTGCCGCCAGCAACGGCATCGTTGGCGTGAACGACGTGTTCAACGCCGAAGTGGCCGAAACCTTCGAAGCCGGCCTGAAGACGCAGACCAGCGACAAGCTGCTCACCTTCAACGCTGCCGCCTTCACCACGCGCACGGAAAACAGCTATTTCTTCGTGTTCCTGGCGGCGAACTCCACCCAGAACCTGGGCAACGTGCCGCTGGCGCAGATCAAGGGCTTCGAAGCCGATCTGACCCTGCGCCCGACCAAGGGGCTCGATATCAATTTCGGCCTTGGCTACACCGACAGCGAGATCAAGCGCTTTTCCGACGCCCGCCGCATCGGCAATGAACTGCCGCTGATCAGCCGTTACACGCTCAACGCCGGCATCAACTATGTCACGCCGATCAGCGATGATCTCGATCTCAACGCCCGCGTTGATTATCGCCGCACCGGCCGCACGTGGTGGGATGTCGAAAACTCCACCTCGCGCAACCCGGTGAACATCGTTGATGCGCGCCTGGGGGTGTCGAACAAGCGCTGGAGCGTCACGGCGTTCAGCCAGAATTTGTTCAACGAAATCTACAACGCCGAATTCTCGCCGGGTGGTTTCGTGTTCAAGGCCCGTCCGCGCCGCTATGGCGTTGAAGCCAGCTTCAACTTCTGATCTGAAAGGCGCTCACATGGCTCGCGTTCTCGTTCTCTATTACTCCTCATGGGGTCATGTCGAAACCATGGCGAATGCCGTGGCCGAGGGCGCAGCCAGTGTGAACGGCGTCGAAGCCGTGGTGAAGCGGGTGCCGGAACTGGTGGCCGCCGATACCGCCGCGGCCTTTTACTACAAGACCGAGCAGGGCGCCCCGATTGCCGATCCGAACGAGCTGGCCGATTATGATGCGATCGTCATCGGCACGCCCACCCGGTTCGGCAACATGGCGGCCCAGATGCGCAACTTCCTCGATCAGACCGGCGGCCTGTGGGCCAAGGGTGCGCTGATCGGCAAGCTGGGCGGCGCGTTTGTCTCCACCGCCAGCCAGCACGGCGGCCAGGAAACCACGCTGACCAGCATCCACACCACGCTTCTGCATCACGGCATGATCATCGTGGGCCTGCCCTACAGCTTTGCCGGCAACACCATCATGACTGAAATCAGCGGCGGCACGCCGTATGGCGCGTCCACGCTGGCCGCCGGTGATGGCAGCCGCCAGCCGTCGGCCAACGAGCTGGACGGCGCGCGTTTCCAGGGCAAGCACACCGCCGAGATTGCCCAAAAACTCTTTGGCTGAGCTGTTTGGTTGATTATCCTTTCGGGGAGAAGGAGAGCATCATGACCATGACCCGTCGTCCAAACCGCCTGCACCACACCGCCTATGTGACCAAGGATCTGGAAGCCACGCGCGCTTTCTATGAAGACGTGATCGGCCTGCCGATGATTGCCACCTGGACGGAAGCCGACGAACTGTTCGGCAAGATGCGCACCTATTGCCATGTGTTCTTCGAACTTGCCGATGGTTCGGCGCTGGCCTTCTTCCAGTTTGCCGATGCTGATGATCAGGCCGAATTCGGGCCGGAAATCCCGTCCAGCCCGTTCATCCACATCGCCCTGCATGTGGACAAGGCAACCCAGGACGAGATCGCCGCGCGCGTTGCCGCCGCTGGCATCACCGAGCCGCAGACCTATGTGCTGGAACATGGCTATTGCCGCTCGCTCTATGTGACCGATCCCAACGGCATGATCGTGGAATTCACCCATGATCTGGCCGAAGCTCTGGATCCGGCGCTGGACGCGACCCGCCGCGCCAACGCGCGTGCCGAACTGAAGCGCTGGCTGGCCGGCGATCACACCAACAACAACAATTTCCGTCGCGAAGCGGCGTGACCGGCTTGGCGCTGTCCGCTCGGGTGGATGGCGCCTTCGCCGCCGGGAGGGTCCATCGCGTTGCGGTGCCCGGCGGCGAGATTGTGGCAGAGGTGGCAGGGCAGGGGCCTGCTGTCCTCTTGCTGCATGGCTGGACGCTGGACCGGCGGCAGTGGTG
The DNA here is from genome assembly GCF_000420765.1 of Sandarakinorhabdus limnophila DSM 17366. Classification (GTDB taxonomy): domain Bacteria; phylum Pseudomonadota; class Alphaproteobacteria; order Sphingomonadales; family Sphingomonadaceae; genus Sandarakinorhabdus; species Sandarakinorhabdus limnophila. The sequence goes on from NZ_ATVO01000003.1 coordinate 166,827, forward strand.
CGGGCAGGCGCCGCTGGCCGACCGGTTCACGCTGGTGGCGGTGGATCGGCGCGGCTTTGGCGAATCCAGCGCGCCGGCCGACCTGGCCGAAGAGCCTGCCGATGTGGCGCGTGTGGCCGCGGCGCTGGGCATATCCCGTTATCATCTCGTTGGCCTGAGCCAGGGTGGCAAGGTGGCCCTGGCGCATGCAGCGACGCAGCCGGCCGGCTTGGAGCGGCTTGTGGTGATTGGTGCGCCTATCGATGCCGAATTGGCCGTGCCGCATGAAACCGTGCCAGCCGCCGAGATGGCCGCGCTGGCCCGCGCCGGCAAGCTGGCCGAGATGCGCCAGTTGTGGCTGGCCCACCAGCTCACCGCTGGTCGCCCGGAAGTGCGCGCGGCGATGGCGGCGATGCTGTTGGGCTACGATGGCCGCGATCTTGTGACCCCGGGGCGGCCGTTGACGGTGACGCCGGGCGATGTGAAGCGCATCGCCGTGCGAGCAACCGCGCTGGCTGGGGAAGACGACACGCCGTGGCGGCGCGCGGTGGTCGCTGCGCTGGGGCAGGCCGGGCTGGCCACCGGCTTCATTCGTGGTGGTGGCCATCTGGCGCCGCTGGATGCGGCGGCCGAGACCAACCAAGCCATCATCGCCGCACTGGCCTGAGCCTGCCACAGTCGCAGGTTGACGCCGGCAACGCTTCGCGGTGCAGTGCATCATGGGCAAACTTTCCGGCATCCGCGTCATTGATCTTAGCATGTTCCTGCCCGGCCCGATGCTGACCGTGATGATGGCCGATCAGGGGGCAGACGTGATCAAGGTCGAGCCCGCCGCCGGTGATCCGGCGCGCACGCAGGGGCCTTTCGAAGACGGCCACAGCATCTGGTTCGCCAACCTCAATCGCGGCAAGGCGAGCGTGGTGCTCGATCTGAAGAGCGAGGCGGGCAAGGCGGCGCTGGCTGATCTGATCCGCGGTGCCGATGTGTTCGTGGAAGGCTTCCGCCCCGGCGTGATGGCACGGCTCGGCTTTGGCTGGGACGACGTGAGGGCGCTCAATCCGCGCATCGTCTATTGTTCCATCTCCGCCTTTGGCCAGCATGGCGCGCTGGCCCACCATCCGGCGCACGACATGACGGTGCAGGCGCTGGCCGGCTTCCTGAGCGTGAATGATGGCCCCGATGGCACGCCAGCGGTGCCCGGCGTACCGGCGGCGGACGTGGCGGCAGGGCTCACCGGGCTGGCCGCCGTGCTGATGGCACTGATCGGCCGCGAGAAGACTGGGCAGGGCGATTACATCGATATCGCCATGTTCGACAGCCTGTTGCCGTGGGGCGCCCATATCGCTGGCAGCGCGCTGACGGGCGGGCCAAGCCCGCGCTCGGACAATCAGCGCTCGCTGGGCGGTGCGGCGTTCTACAATGTCTATGACACCGAAGATGGCCGCCACGTCGTGCTGGGCGGGCGCGAGATCAAGTTTGCCCGCGCGCTGCTCACCGCGCTGGGCCGGCCCGATCTGATCGCGCTGGCCGAAGCCGAGGCCGGCGAGGCCCAAGCCCCCCTCATCGCCTTCCTGCGCGACACCTTCCGCACTCGCAGCCGTGATGAATGGGATGCCTTCATGGCCGATCTGGATGTCGCTTACGCTCCGGTGCTGGATTTCGCCGAAGCCTTCGCCCAACCTCACATCGCCGAACGCGGGCTATTGTGCGGCGTCCACATCTCGCCGGCCATCCGCTTCGCCGGGGAGACTTACACGCCCGGCCCGGTGCCGCCCTTGCAAGGAGACGCGCCATGAGCCTGCGCCTGGAACATGATGGCCCCATTGCTCGCCTGCTGATTGACCGGGCGGACAAGCGCAACGCCTTCACGCTGGCCATGTGGCACCTGCTGCCTCGCCTGCTGGCAGAGGCGGCGGCGCTGCCTGATCTGCGCCTGCTGCTGGTGCAGGCGGCGCATCCCGGCGGGGCGTTCTGCGCTGGGGCCGATATTCCTGAGCTGCTCGCCAACAAGGACGATGCCGAATGGCTGGCCGCCAACCAGGCCGCGATCAACAAGGCGCAGCATGATCTGACGCGCTTTCCGTTGCCCACCATCGCCTGGGTGGAAGGCGATGCCGTGGGCGGCGGCTGCGGCCTGGCACTGGCCTGCGATCTGCGCATCGCCACACTATCGGCGCGTTTTGGCATCACGCCGTCGAAACTGGGCATCGTCTATCCGCTGCACGATGTGAAATTGCTGATCGATCTGGTCGGGCCGGGGCAGGCCAAGCGCATGCTGTTTTCCGGGCAGTTGCTGGATGCCGATGAAGCCCACCGCATCGGGCTGGTGGAGCTGCTGGCCGGCGGGCCATCCTGCATCAAGGATGCCATCGTCGCCGCCTCCCGCCATTCGACCAAGGCGGCCAAGGGCTTTGTGCGCCGCGTGCTGGATGGGCAGACGGCGGACGATGCCGAAACGCTGGCGATCTTTGCCGCTGCATTTGCGGGCCAGGATTTCGCCGAAGGCGCCGCCGCCTTCGTTGAGCGGCGCAAGCCGCAGTTCATTGCTTGAGAACCGGGGCCTGATCCATGCGCGCTGCCGTCTGTTCCACCCTGTCGCCCGATCTGTCGGGCCTCGCGCTCCACGATGATTGGCCGGAACCGCATGCACCCGGCCCGGGCGAAGTGCTGGTGGCCATCAGCCATGCCAGCCTCAACTTCCCCGACTATCTGATGCTGCAAGGCGGCTACCAGTTCAAACCGGAACTGCCGTTCATCCCCGGCACCGAAGGCAGCGGCACCGTGATTGCCGGCGGGCAAGGGGCGGAGGCGCTGCTGGGCCAGGCGGTAATGCTCGGCGCGCGCAGCGGCCTGATGGCGGAGCGGATCACCTTGCCAGCGCGTGGGTTGCGCCCGGTTCCGCAAGGCCTGACCATGGCCGAAGCCGCTGCCTTTACCGTGGGCGCGCTCACGGCCTGGGTGGGGCTGGTGGAACGCGGGCGGCTGCAACCCGGAGAGCGCGTGCTGGTGACCGGCGCCGGCGGCGGCATGGGACGGGCGGCGGTGCAATTGGCGGTGCATCTTGGCGCCCACGTGGTGGCGGTCGCGTCCTCCGAAGCGCGTCTGCAACTGGCGCGCGAGGCTGGGGCGCAGGAGGCGTATCTGGTGGACCGCGAACACCCGCAGATCCCGGTGAAGGATATTGATCTGGTGTTCGATCCGGTCGCCGGGCCGCTGGTGATGCCGTTGGTGAAGTGCCTGCGTCGCGGTGGTCGTTATGCGATCATCGGCTTTGTCGGCGGGCGCGGGGAAAGCGTGCCCTTGAACCGCCTGCTGCTGAAGGAAATCGCCCTGATCGGCGTGCGCGCCGGTGAACAGGGCCGGCAGGACCCGGCGGCCGGGGTGCGGCATATTCAGGAGATTGATGCGCGGGCGGTGCATATGCGGCCGCACATCGGGCTGGAATTGCCGCTGGCCGGCGTGCGCGAGGCGTTTGCGGCGATGGGGGAAGGGCGGATCGAGGGGAAGTGCGTGATCCGCGTCAGTTGAACGCTGCTCGCGTCGCCTCATCCGCCGGAAACAGCAACTCCAGCCGCAGATCGCGCACCGTTACATCCTCGCTGGTGCCGCATTGCGCCACTACCGACAGGAAGCTCATCAACCCCGCCGGCCCGCGAAACACCACCGGCAGCACCGGTGATCGGGTGCGCGCGGCGCGATAGGGGTGCTTCGCCGCCGCCGCGCGGGTGACGGCGATCAGATCGGCCAGCACTGGATCATCGCCGGCCAGGCTCTGCTCGAGCGCAAGCCGCTCCAGGCTTTCGTGCAGAACCTCCGGCAGATTGGCGATCAATTCGGGCGCCCGCGGGTGACAGGCGGTGAGGCGGAAGACGTTGGGCGGCCCGTGCCACCCTTCCAGCAAGGGGCTGAGCATGGCGGCGGCGGACGTGCTGGCTTCCAGCACATTCCAGTGCCGATCACATAGCAGCGCCGGGAACGGCGCGTGGTTCTCCATCATCTGCGAAAGGATCGCCCGGAATGGCGCAATCGCCTCCGACGCCAGCGGTGAGGCGGGATAGGCCGAGGCAAACCCGGCCGCACCCAACAGATGATTGCGCGCCGACAAAGGCAGCGCCAGCGCTTCGGCCAGGGTCAACACCATCTCCCGGCTCGGCATCGCCCGCCCGGATTCCAGGAAGCTCAAGTGCCGTGCACTCACCCCGGCATCGAGCGACAACATCAACTGGCTCACCCGCCGCCCCGCGCGCGCCGCCTTCAACGCGGTGCCAAACGGGCCGGGATCGTGGATGTCTGCGCGCGTTGCCATCGAGGCATGATGGCAGGTTGGCGCAGGCGTGCAATGATGTGGAAGGTAAGGGTAGGGATGATCTGGCGCCTTGACGTCCTTTTCTCGTCCCATGCGCCGTTCATTCTGCGCCTAAGGGCGCAGCGCCAGCTTCTGCAGTCGCCAGTTGAGCAGTTCGGCGACGTAGAGTTCATTCTCTGACGGGCAGGCGATCTCGTGAATCCAGCCGAACTGTTTGATCTGTTTGCCCGATCCGCCGAGCCAGCCCAGCACCTTGCCATCGAGCGACAGCTTGTAGATGCGCCCGGGCCATGCATCGGCGACATACAGAACCTGCTTGCCGGCCTTGTCGCGCGGGGTGATGCACAGGGCCCAGGGTGCGCCGGGCATCATCGTCTTGGTTCCTGCGGCGTCTGGGCCGGCGGGGGGCACGACCGGGCGGTTGCCGATTGCCACTGGGGCATCCGCGGGGGAGGGGACGTTGATCTGGATGATCCGCAGCAGGGTGCCGGCGGTATCGAACACCTGGATGCGCCGGTTGCCGCGATCGGCGACATAGACTTCGTCTCGCGCATCGACGGCAATCGAATGCAGCGTGTTGAACTGGCCGGGTGCGCTGCCAAAGCTGCCCCAGCTTCCCAGCCAGCGGCCATCGGGCGCCACCTTGGCGACGCGGGAATTGATATAGCCGTCGCTGATGTAGGTGTTGCCCTGGCTGTCCCATGCCATGTCGGTCACTTCGCGGAATTGGCCGTCAACAGCGGGCAGCGGCGGCTTGGGGTGTTCCAGGGGCCGCGCGTTTTCATCGCTGGCTTCGGGTTTGCGGCCGAAGACCATGGCGACGCGTCCGCTGGGCGCGAATTTCACCACCATGTTCGATCCCTTGTCGGCCACCCAGATGTTGCCGCCGGCATCAACGCGCGTCGCATGGGCGTATGACCAGGCGTAGAGATTGTGCCCGATTTCGCGCACATAACGCCCATTGGCATCGAATTCGAGCAGCTGAGCAGCGGCCGCGGCATAGGCCGGGCCCTGGGTGTTGCCGCGCTGGAAGACGTAAACCTGGCCCGCCTTGCCGAGCGCGACGCCGGCAACTTCGCCCATGTGCAGATCGGCCGGGGGTTTCAGGAAATCAACCGCGTCGAAGCGGATTTCGGGAACCTCCTGAGCCGCGCTGGCCCCCGCGCTCACCCCCGCGCTCACCGATGCCAGCAGTGCAGCACAAAGACCAATCGCTCGCAGCATGATGCGTCTCCCCCTTGAAGCCCGGTCTGATCCAAGGGCGTTCAGCCCCTACCCGTCCGGTAATTGCGGCACTCATCCTATGAGCGCAGCCTTGATCCATCAACAGCCAAGGGAGACCCGGCAATGACAAACGCTTTCTGGGAGAATTGCCTGCACACCTGGGTGTGGATGGTGATTGGGTTCGGGTGTTTGTTTTCCGCGGCGGGGGTGCCGGGGCTCGATGCGGGGGCGGGGCTGTTCTATTGGGTGGTGAGCGGTGGCGTGGTGGATGCATCTCACTTTGATGCGCCGGGGATGCGGATTTCGGTGAGTTTGGTGGGCGCGGTGATGCTGGGCTGGGGCTGTGCGATGCTGGCCGTGTATCGCGCGTGCGGGGCCGATGTGGCCGTCTGGCGCGGGCTGAGCCGGGCGTTGTTGATCTGGTTTGTGGTGGATAGCGTGCTGTCGGTGGCGACGGGGTTTCCACTCAATGCGGTGAGTAATGCGGTGTTCGTGGCGCTGTTCATGGGGCCGGCGGTGAAGCTGGGGTTCTTCAGCCGGGGAACGGCGTCCAGATCACCTGCCTGATATCGGTGCCGCCCAGCGCCAGCAAGGCGAGGCGGTCGAAGCCGAGCGCCACGCCGCTGGCCGGCGGCATGTGGGCAAGGGCGGCGATGAAGTCTTCATCGATGGGGTAGCGGCGGCCGTAGAGGCGCTGTTTCTCGTCCATGTCGGCCACGAAGCGGCGGCGTTGCTCGGCCGCATCGGTGAGTTCGCCGAAGCCGTTGGCCAGTTCGACGCCGCAAGCATAGGCTTCGAACCGTTCGGCCCAGCGTGGATCGGTGGGGCAGGGGCGGGCGAGCGCGGCTTCGCAGACCGGATAGTGGGTGAGGAAGCTGAGGCGGCCTTCGCCCAGTTTCGGTTCGATGGTCACGATGACCTTGCTGAACAGGTCGCTCCACATGTCGTCGGCGCGCACGTCGAGGCCGATGCGGGCGACTTCAGCGGCCAGTGCGTCGCGGTTGTCGAGGCAGGCAGCGAGATCGATGCCGGCGTAGCGCGCGAAAGCTTGTTCGCAACTGAGCATTTCCGGTTCGGCCATGGCATCGCAGGTGCGGCCGCGCCATGAAAGCAGACCGTTGCCGGCAACCTGCGCGGTGCGGGCCAGGGCCAGCGTGTCGGCGATCACGACGGTCCAGTCGGCGTGGGCGCGATACCATTCCACCATGGTGAATTCGGGCGCGTGCAGCGGGCCCTGTTCGCCATTGCGCCAGACGCGGGCGAAATCGACGATCTTCGTTTCGCCGGCGGCCAGCAGTTTCTTGGCAGCGAATTCCGGGCTGGTGTGCAGATACAGTGTCTGTTCCGCACCGCCTTCTGGCCGCCATGTGACAGGGAAGCCGTGCAAATGTGTCTCGTTGCCGGGCGAGACTTGAACGGCGCCGCATTCGACTTCGGTGAAGCCTTCGCCAGTGAACCAGCCACGCAGCGCCGCCTTGATGCGGCCCCGGCCCAGCAGGAAGGGGCGGCGGTCGGCGTGGATATCGGTATGCCAGAAGGGGCGCGGTTCCATGTTTTTCCTTGAACAAAGCCGGCGGCATGCCCTAACGGCGTGCAGCATTGTAAGCATCAGGTTTTTTGGCGCGATGGCGCACAGGGGATATCATGGTCAAGGAAATCGCGAGCAATTTCCGCAAGGGTCAGGTCATCGAGCATGAGGATGGCCATCTCTATGTCGTGCTGAAGGCCGAAACCTTCCGCCCCGGCAAGGGCACGCCCACCACCACCATCGACATGCGCCGCATCACCGATGGCGTGAAGACGGTGATCACGGTGAAAACCACGGATACCCTGGAAAAGGCGTTCGTGGAGGAAGTGCCGCACAATTATCTCTACAAAGATGGTGACGAGTATATCTTCATCAACATCGAGACATACGACCAGATCAGCCTGACCGAGGCGATGATCGGCGACGGCATCGGATTTTTGCAGGAAAATGCCGAGTGCAAGATCCTGATGTTCGACGGCAAGGCCATCACCATCACCCTGCCAACCCGCGTGACGATGGCCATCCTTTCGACCGAACCGGTGGTGAAGGGGCAGACCGCATCGTCCAGCTACAAGCCTGCGATCGTGGAATCCGGCGCCCGCGTGATGGTGCCGCCTCACATCGAAGCCGGCACCCGCATCGTGATCAACACTGACGACAGCAGCTATGTGGAACGCGCCAAGGATTGATCCGGCGTTTCCCATCGGGGCGTGAAGGGGCTGGCCGCAGGGCCAGCCCTTTTTTCGTTTTGGCTTAGCGATTTTTTCGATTGCAGCGCGAGAGACAATCAATTTCTTGATTTGAACGCTGGGGCCTATGGACGGTGGAGTTGGGGTAACCCCGGATTGCAAGAGAGGGATAACACGCCGATGTCACGTTCATTCGCATCGATCGTCGCACTGGCCATTGCCGGCCTGAGCGCCGGCAGCGCCACTGCCATGGAATCCAGCATGAGCGGCAACACCACGCCGCAATTCTGGTGGCCGGAGCTCGTCGATCTCTCCCCGCTGCGTGGGCAGGCGCCGCAATCCAATCCCTACGGCCCGGATTTCGATTATGCGGCCCAATTTTCCAAGCTCGATCTGAAGGCGGTGAAGGCCGATATCGCCAAGGTGCTGACCACCACCCAACCCTGGTGGCCGGCTGACTATGGCAATTACGGCCCGTTCTTCATCCGCATGGCCTGGCACAGCGCCGGCACCTATCGCATCGCCGATGGCCGCGGCGGCGCCGGTGGTGGCCAGCAGCGCTTTGAACCGCTGAACTCGTGGCCGGACAACGGCAACCTCGACAAGGCCCGCCGCCTGCTGTGGCCGGTGAAGGCCAAATATGGCCGCGCGCTGAGCTGGGCCGATCTGATGGTGCTGGCCGGCAACGTGAGCCTTGAAACCATGGGCTTCAAGCCGTTCGGTTTTGCCGGTGGCCGCACCGATGATTGGGAGGCCGACAAGGTTTATTGGGGCCCGGAAAACAAGATGCTGGACGACAAGCGTTACAGCGCTGGCCGCAAGCTGGCGGGTCCGCTGGGCGCCGTGCAGATGGGTCTGATCTATGTGAACCCGGAAGGCCCCAACGGCGTGCCTGATCCGCAGCTGGCCGCCAACGACATCCGCGAAACCTTTGGCCGCATGGCGATGAACGACGAGGAAACCGCCGCGCTGATCGCCGGTGGCCACACGTTCGGCAAGGCGCACGGTGCCGGCAGCGCCACCAACGTGGGCAAGGAACCGGCCGCTGAAGCCCTTGAAAAGCAGGGCTTTGGCTGGGAAAACAAGATGGGCACCGGCAAGGGCGCCGATACCATCACGTCCGGCCTGGAAGGCGCGTGGACCTCGGCACCGACCCAGTGGACGATGCAGTATCTGGAAAACCTGTATCGTTTCGAATGGGTGCAGACCAAGAGCCCGGCCGGCGCCATCCAGTGGGAACCCAAGGACGCCAAGGACCAGAAGTTCGTGCCCGATGCCCACCGTGACGGCGTGTTCCACGCGCCGATCATGTTCACGACGGACTTGGCGCTGCGCACCGATCCTTCCTACAAGAAGATCACGCAGAACTGGTTGAAGAACCCCAAGGCGTTCGAAGATGCCTTTGCCCGCGCCTGGTTCAAGCTGACCCACCGCGACATGGGCCCGCGCGCCCGTTACATCGGCCCGGATGCGCCCAAGGAAGTGCTGAGCTGGCAGGATCCGGTGCCGGCGGTTGATCACCCGCTGGTGAACGATGCCGACGTGGCGACGCTGAAGGCGAACGTTCTGGCCAGCGGCCTGACCGTGCCGGAACTCGTCCGCACCGCCTGGGCGGCGGCGGCCTCCTATCGCGGCACCGATGGCCGTGGTGGTGTGAACGGCGGCCGGCTGCGGCTCGCCCCGCAGAAGGATTGGGCGATCAACAACCCGGCCGAACTGGCCAAGGTGCTGCCGGTTCTGAGCAAGGTGCAGGCCGATTTCAACAAGGTCGGTGCCCGCAAGATCAGCATGGCCGATCTGATCGTGCTGGCCGGCAATGCGGCGGTGGAAAAGGCCGCGGCTGATGCTGGCGTTGCGATCACGCTGAACTTCACGCCGGGCCGCACCGATGCGTCACAGGCGCAGACCGACGTGGCCAGCTTTGCCGCGCTGGAGCCCAAGGCCGATGGTTTCCGCAATTACTGGACGGCGGACAGCTTCTACAACCCGACGCAGGGCCTGATCGATCGTGCCAACCTGTTGGGCGTGACCGTGCCGGAAATGACGGTGCTGGTGGGCGGTCTGCGCGTGCTGGATGCCAACGCCGGCGCCAGCAAGGTGGGCGTGTTCACCGCCAAGCCGGGCGTGCTGACCAATGATTGGTTCGTCGGCCTGCTCGGCATGGAAACCAAGTGGCAGAAGTCCGCCACCGAAGGCCTGTACGACGGTGTTGACCGCACCACGGGCGCCAAGAAGTGGACGGCAAGCCCGGTGGATCTGCTGTTCGGCAGCCATTCGGAACTGCGTGCGGTGGCCGAAGTCTATGGCGCTGCCGATGGCCACAAGCAGATGGTCAGCGATTTTGCCAAGGCGTGGACCAAGGTGATGAACCGCGATCGCGCCGGCAAGTAAGGCTAGAGCCGGCCCTGCAAGGGTTGGATCGGAGCGGCGCTTCTCCCCCGAGAAGCGCCGCTTTTTCTTTGTTCAGGCGCGGCCCGAATAGAGCAGGTGGCCGGGGCCGAGCCGTTCGAGCACCAGTTCGACGTCGCTTTGGCTGAAGGCAAAACAGCCTTCGCTTCGGCCAAGCTTGCCGGTCTGCTTCAGCACCTGCGGCTCGCAATACCAGGCACCGTGGATCACGATGGCGCGGCTTTCCGCTGTGCTGTTTTCCGGTTCCAGCCCGATCAGCCGGCGCGAACGGCCATGCTGGCTTGACGAATGGCTCCGGATGAGGCGGCGGCGGTGTTGGGTGTTGGAAGGCCGTTCTCAACTCGCTGGAGGAAGACGCCTACGTTCATGGACTGGGGTGAACAAGTCAGCCCCTCAGTTTCTAACTTGCCCTGCCGGCAAACGGTCGCAATTGAAGGGAGCACGTCATGACCGTGATGGAGTAGCCCGCGAATGATCGGCGCTTTGCTGCTTGCAATTACAGTTGTTCCTGCCGGCGAAGAGTTCACTTGCATCCCTACGCGTGTTTGGGACGGCGATGGACCTGTATGGTGTGCAGAGGGCCCCCGTATTCGGCTGGCCGGCAACCTTCAGATTGGCTTCCCCGCCTATCTGCGGGCCGATGTGGGCTTCGCACAGCCTAACGCCTTCACCAAGATCACCGGTATCAAACCCTGATGAGGCCGGGGTGGGCGCTGTCGTTGCGGCGTAAGCAATCTTGAAAAGCGGCCGGAGTGAAGATCACCCCGGCCATTTTCTCCGACCACGGCCGGATCAGCGCTTCATCATTTCCAGATATAGCCCCTTGCTGCCAAGGGTGCGATATTCGGTGCGCGAACCACTTTCCTCCATCATCTTGGCGATGGTGGCGTTCATCGCGGCACGGTTGGCGGCGTTGCGCTTGTCCTGCTCTTCCGGCCGCAGCAGGCGATCATACACGGTGATCAGCACATAGGTGGCCTCACCGGCGCGCGGATACATGTTCCGCAGGATGTGATAGCCCTTGATGTCGCCGCTGGCCTTGAGCAGTTCCATCTGGCGCACCCATACATCCGCAATGTGCTTGGCATATTTCAGGTCGCCACCATCCTTGACCATGATCTGGGATGTCTCCCAGTAATTACCGCCCTTGAGCGGCCATTCCTGAGCCATTGCCGGCATGGCAAACATTAGCGCGGCCGAAGCGGCCACGGTCATTGACTTGATCATCTAATATTCCCCAATCCAAGCTGTACAAACATCGGGCAGCATAAACGAACCATGCAATCAGACAAACAGCTGCAGCAGCCAGGTGAATTGAATTGTGTGCCGCAACCACTTGAATCAAATTATGGCTCTCAGCCACTACGCGCACAACCATTATCCAAAAGCATTTAAATATTTATCTGTTTCGTTATCAATGACTTGGAAGCAATACTCAGGCTGACACCGGCTGCGATCAGTCCTGTTGCAAGCGCCCGATGACCTTATACCCGCGACCCAGCAAAGCCTGACCCAGCCCAGCCTCAAGTCGGCCGCCGGCGCCGGGGAGGTAGTATATGGAGCGGGTCAGGCGGGGTGAGCCTGTCGGGAACTGATCGAGGCACTATCATCACCGTTGCGCCTGAAACATCACCATCCAACGAGCAGATCAATATGTACGAAGGAAGCGCGGGTCCCGTATCTTGGAAAGGGGGGGGCCGGGGTGAGGTCTGGATGAGCAGCAATCTTGGAGGGGGTGGGGGTGCGTGTTCTTGCCGCTCCACATGCGCCCTAGGCCGGTTTCAAAGATGGGTAGAAGGGTGGGTACTACCCACGCCATTCTTTTAAGGATTTGAAAACATTGAATATATGGCGGCGCTGTCAGTCCAACTGCGAATCGTCTCCGGTAGCCGCAGCGTGCTGCAATCCGCCCTGCGTCCAACTCATGACTGCGCGCCACTCTGCAAGGGCTGAGGCGCATTGGGTTTTGTAGATCTGTCGAATGATGAGACGGCGTTCCGGGTTGAAGTGCCGGATTTCCGGCTGCTTTGGCAAGCTCGAATCCCCAGCTGGGCCGTGCCACACTGGCCTGACAATCCCGATTGAAGACGGGCCAGATTGCGTAGAAACCGGCTATTTGCTGTCAGGCTTCTCCTGTAGGATGGCCGGGTCGTCAAAGGGGGGGGCAATGACCAACATCAAGCTTGTTCAGCCTGAGGAAGCGCAGAGCGCGGCCGAACAGACGCGTGTTCAGGGCCTGCCTGTTGGGGCATTGGCGGGTATCACGGTCGCAGCCTTGGCGCTCGATGCGTGCGGCGGCTCATCATCCGGCGGCTCGACGTCATCCGCCCCGCCAGCAACAGCTGCGCCTGTGCTCCGCACCACTGCTCTGTCGGCATCGCGGTTTCTGGCGCAGGCGTCGATGGGTGCAACAGCCGATTCGATCGCGCGGGTGCGAACACTCGGCTTCGACGACTGGATTACCGAACAGTTCAACCAACCGCGCTCCCAGACACGCTGGGACTGGCTTGTCGCCAATGGCTTCAACGTCGCTGGCAACGTCAACAATGAATTCGGTTTCGACCCTGCGACATGGAGCCAGCTGATCACCGCACCCGACCAGCTTCGGCAGCGCGTCGGGATGGCGTTGCTTGATTTTCTGGTGGTCGGCATCAGCGGTCTGCCCGGCAATTTTCGGCAATTCTCGATGGCTGCCTATGTCGATGTCCTCATGGACAATGCCTTTGGCAATTACCGCACCCTGCTCGATCAGATCAGCACCAGTGCCGCAATGGGTTCGTATTTGACCTTTCTCGGCAACCGCAGGGCCAACGCGACAACGGGCGCCCTGCCGGATGAGAATTACGCGCGCGAACTGATGCAATTGTTTACCATCGGACTGCAGGAGCTCAATGCCGATGGCAGCCCAAGGCTCAATGCCGGCGCACCGATCGAGACCTATACACCGGACGATGTCAGCGGCATGGCGCGGGTCTGGACCGGTTGGAACCTCGATTCAACCGACAACAGCACGCCCGATCGCTATCGCCGGCCGATGGTCAATACGGCCGGCCAGCATGAAACCGGGGTGAAGACCTTTCTTGGCAGGTCGATCCCGGCCAACACCAATGGCCCAGACAGCAAGAACATGGCGCTCGATACGCTGTTTGCCCACGCCAATATCGCGCCCTTCGTATCGAAGCAGCTCATTCAACGCCTGGTGACGAGCAATCCGTCGCCAGCCTATGTCGGCCGCGTTGCCGCCGCCTTTGTCAACAATGGCAGCGGCGTTCGCGGCGATATGAGGGCGATCATCCGGGCGATCCTGACCGACAGCGAGGCGCGCAACGACGTTGCAGGCGCTTCGACATCGTTTGGCAAGGTTCGAGATCCGGTGTTGCGGCTGACCGGCTGGGCACGCGCGTATGGCGCCACCTCGCCAAGCAATGCCTGGGCGTTCGGCGATACCAGCGCCGTGACCCGACTGGCGCAGAGCCCCGGTCGATCGCCCAGCGTGTTTGGATTCTTCCGGCCCGGTTACACGCCGCCCAACAGCGCGATTGCGAACGCGAACCTTGTTGCGCCGGAATTGCAGCTCGCCAACGAGACGTCGGTGATCGGCTATGTCAATTACATGCAGACAGTGGTTTCCACCGGGATCGGCGATATCAGGGCGAATTACACTGATCTGATCGCCAAGGCACCGGTTTCGGCAAGCCTGATCGAAGACATCAACCTGGTCCTTGCCGCTGGCCAATTGAGTGCCGCCACCATCGCCCAGATCCAGGCCGTTGTGGACGGGATTGCGGCCGATACGCCGACAGGCCTCAACAACCGGGTCTTTATGGCGTTGCTGCTCACCCTCGCGTCGCCTGAATATCTTGTGCAGAAATGAGGGCCCGATCCATGCTGCCAACCATGCCATCGCGTCGGACATTCCTGAAGGACAGCGCCGCACTGGGAGCCGCTGCGGCGGCGGCGCCATTCATCGGCACGCTTGGGGATATCGGCGCGGCTGCGGCTGCAACCGCGACGGACTACAAGGCGCTGGTCTGCATATTCCTGTTTGGTGGCAATGATTATGCCAACACGCTGGTGCCCTATGATCCGGCAAGTCATGCGACCTACAGCGGGTTGCGCAGCAACATTGCCCTGGCGCGCACTGATCTTGCCGCGACGGCACTGAACCCGGCGACGCCGCTTGCCGGCGGCATCCAATATGCGCTGGCGCCATCGCTGGCGCCCTTGCTGCCGGTGTTCAATGCCGGCAAGATGGCGGCGATCCTCAATGTCGGAACGCTGATCCAGCCGACAACCAAGGCGCAGTATCTCGCCAGAAGCGTACCGTTGCCGCCAAAATTGTTCAGCCACAACGATCAGCAATCCTTTTGGCAGGCGTCGACAGCCGAAGGCGCCAGATCGGGCTGGGGTGGACGCATGGCCGATCTGTTTCTGGCTCAGAACAGCAACCCGGTGGTGACAGCGATCAACGCCGCGGGTAACGCTGTCTTTCTGACCGGCAGGACGGCCAGCCAATATGCCGTGACCTCGACAGGGCCGGTTGCCCTGAATGGCAATGCCAGAACGCTGTTCGGATCGGCGGCCGGTGCGACGGCGTTGCAAGCGATCGTCGGCGCCACTCAGGCCAATCTGTTCGGCAATGAACTGGCGCGCACGAGCAGCCGGGCGCTGACCGCCTACAACCAGGTCTCCACCGCACTGGCCGGCGCGCCGACGATTGCCACGCCGTATCCAACCGGCAACACGCTTGCCGACCAAATGAGAGTCGTTGCCCGGCTGATTTCGGTATCACAGGAGCTCGGCGCCAAGCGGCAGGTGTTCTTCGTCTCGCTCGGTGGCTTCGATCTCCACGCGGGGCTCGCGGCAACGCAGCCCGTTTTGCTTGGCAGGGTGGCCGATGCAATGCGCGCTTTCTATGATACCACCGTCGAACTTGGCGTCGCCAACCGCGTTACAGCATTCACGGCATCAGACTTCGGCCGCACCCTTCTGAGCAATTCGAGTGGCTCCGATCATGGCTGGGGCTCGATGCATTTTGTCGTCGGTGGCGCGGTCAACGGCCGCAACTTTTACGGCAGACCGCCGGTCCTCGCCGACAATGGCCCGGATGATGTCGGCCAGGGGCGGCTGTTGCCGGCGATCAGCGTCGATCAATATGCGGCAACACTGGCGAGCTGGTTCGGCGTCAGCGCTGCCGATATGGCGAACGTGCTGCCGTTCATCGGCAATTATCCGGCGGCATCGCGCAACCTCGGCTTCATTTGATCTGCAACGGGTTGCGGGAACCGGTTACCGCATATCCTTGACCAGCGCGATTTCGGCGATGCCACGCTGACCCGAAGCGCCCCGTTCGACCTGAATGACAACATCGATCACGCTGTGGGCATAGGCGATGATCTCTTCACGTCCCAGATTGACACGCGCCTGCAGCGCCAGCAGCGCCACTTGCTCGATGGCCCCCCGAGGGCTGTCGGCATGGATCGTCGAAATCGAACCTGGGTGGCCGGTGTTGATCGCCCGCAGGAAGCTGAACGCCTCCTTGCCGCGCATTTCGCCAAGCAGCAAACGGTCAGGTCGCATCCGCAGCGAGGCCTGCAACAGGTCTTCGGTCGTCACCATGGCTTCACCGGTTTCGCCCCGCACCGCGACAAGACCGAGCGCATTGGGCCGACCCAGCGCAACCTCTGGCGTATCCTCGATGACGATGATGCGCTCATCCGTCGGAATCCGCTTCAAAAGCGCGTTCAGAAAGGTCGTCTTGCCGCTCGACGTGCCGCCAGCGACAAGGATGTTCTTGCGCGTGGCCACACAATGTTCGAGGAATCCGAGGATGTTGCCGGCGTCCAGCAGTTGGCGCAATTCGGCATCACGGCGCGCCGCATCGCCACTGTCGCGGGTCCTCACATTGGCAAAGGCGCCGGCCGCGGCATAATCCGCAAGATCGATGTCGACCTGGACGTGCTTGCGAATGGCAATCGCCAAATGTTGCCGGGTGGCCGGCGGTGCAATGATCTGGATGCGCGCGCCCCCTGGCAACAGGCCAGACAGCAGCGGCTGGGCGCGGTTGACACCCTGGTTGTTCGCGCGCGCCACCTGCGCCACCAGCCGCGCCAGCACGATCTCGCCAAGGCCCGCCACGGCGATCTGTTCCATCCCCCGCCGGCCGTTGCTTTCAACCCAGATCTCGTCCGGCCGGTTGATCAGGATTTCCGTGACGTCATCGCGCTCGAGCCATGGTGCCAGCGGCGCCAGGAAGGATCGCAGATAAACGCCGTCGGCACCGATGTCGGCCACGTTGGTCATGGCGTCTTCTCGCGTACCTTGGAAAAATCCAGGTCCCGCGCCACAAAGACCCGCACCGGCGTGCCCTGCATCACCTTGATTGTCGGGGCGATATCGATCTGACGCTGCAGGGCGATGCTCGCCAATTGGTTGGCCTGGCTGACATTGCCGATCAGCACCTGTGATCCATTGCGTGCCGTATTGGCGAGATAATCGATGCCGCCGGTGATCACCGAAAGCAACGTCGCCGCGCCGAAACGCTTCATGAAGTGCGTATCGACCTTACCGCCCAGTCCGGTGGAGCCGAGCGGGTCCGTCGCCGCCGACACCAGCTGGACGGACACGCCGTCGCTGCGCAGCACGCGCGTCCAGATGACAAAGGCGCGGGACTGGCCAAGCGCAACGCCGCTCGAATATTGGCCGATCAGGCGACTGCCGCGCGGAATGAGGACCTTGTTGCCATCAAAGCCGGCCACATCGCGGCTGACAACGGCGCGGACCAGCCCCGGCAAATCCGAATTGATCGCGGTTTCCAGCACGGCGGCGATGATCGTACCCTGCGGAATGACCATGGTGGTCGATGCGAGTTGATCCGTGCCGACGCTTTCGGTTGGGCTGCGCGCCACGCGGTCGGCGAAGACCTCATTGGCGGTCAGCTTATCGGCTGTACCGGCCGCAGCCTTGGCCGCGTCGGCGGTGAGCGCCGGGCGATCGCTGACGCTGGTATCGACAATCAGGGCCGGCGTTGTCGATCGGCGTTCAGGCAGCGGCGGCGCGGTTTCGACCGGGGCCGGAGCTGCCACCACAGGCGGCGGTTCAGGCTCGGCCACGGTTGGCGGGGGCGCAACTGGTGTCAGGACCGGTGGCGGCGGCAAATCGATCGTCGATGGCACGGCTGCCGGTGCCGTCGGCACTGTGGCCGCAACGTCAACCGGCTTGCCCGCCTGCAAGCCGGCAAACGTGGCGGCACCCAGCGCCAGCACGCCGACGAACCCGAGCGGCAGCAGCCAGCGGTTGGGCGGGCGTGACACCGCCGGCAGCGACGCGGCGCGGACGGCTGCGAGGGCGTCGTCAGGGCTGGGATTGGCCATGGGGCGCCCGGTCAACCGAACAGGCCGCGCTTGCGCGACCGCGCCTCGCGCGGGCGGGGGGCAGCAGCGCCGGGCTCAATGGCGCGCAACGCATCGTTGAACACCTTGGTCACCTGCGGGCCGCTGCGCAGCACGAACTGGCCAGCCAGCTGTTCGACCACGAAATAGCGCCCTTTGACGATATGATTGACCAGGCTTTCCTTGCCGTCGGCGCCAACCGCGAACACAGCCGGGGTGTCGATGCCGGCCGGCCATTGGAAATAGGTGAAGCGGCCATCATCGAAAACGCGCGACGGTAGGTTCGATTTGTCGCCGGTATAGCTATAGGCGAAATTCCAGCTTTCCGGTGGCAACGCGTCGCTGACCAGCGGCTCCCCGGCGGCCGTTTGTCCTGCGGCCAGTTCCTCGTTGGGATAGATGAAGCGGATATCGAAGGTCTGGTTGCGGCGCATGCTGGCCGACTGGACGATCAGTTCGAAATTGTAGCGCCGCGCGTTGGTGACAACGGTCATATTGGTGCTGGCGATCGAATCGATCGGTTTCAGAAACAGCAAATCGGCCTTGCGGTTCGGCGTCGCCTGCCACGCCTGCGAATCGCCGATCGAGACATTTTCGATGCGCTCACCAGGCCCGAATGCGATGACCATCTGATATCCCGGCTGGCCCGTGATGGTGACCACCTCGCGCGGGTTGTAGACGACGGTGCGGATGCGCGGATCGACCGGGCTGGCGACAGGGGTCTGCGCTGCGCTGGCAGCACTGCCAATCGCCACCAGCAGCGTCACCAAAAGGGGTTTGATAACAGTCATTGGCTTGCCTCTGGCGTTGCGGATGACGGCGCGGCATCCCCGGTCGGCACCGCCTGCGGCATTGATTCCGCATCGCGCCGATAGTGCGACACCTGAAAGCCGAGCGGGTTGAGCAAGCGGTCTTCGGCCGCAAGCGGCGCCCCGGAAAATCCAAAGCGCACCACCGTCGCCCAATCGCGCCGCGTCACCGGACCATCGCCATCGCGGCGGTCGGTCGAAAAGCGCACCAGCGCATTGTTCTTGTCGATCAAGGCGATCGACTTGATCATCGTCGTGATCAGCGTTTCGGCGTTGGCGGAATTGAGCACTGATTGCGGGTTGGCGCGGTCAAAGGCGCGCAGATAATCGCGACGCGCCTGTCCCGTCGACCACAGGCCGACCTTGCGGTAACTGGCAGCAAGATCGGCGGCGTCGAGCGTTTCACGGGCGATGACATATTGCGCCAGCGCCGACTGGGTGAGCGCCTCGTTCTCGCTCAGCGGCCCGAGAACGACGCCGCGCGCCAATTCGGCATGACCGGTCTGGCGATCGACGGTAATCGTGTAGGGAACCACGGTCTTCAGCGGCAGCAGAAGGATCAATGCCAGCCCTTGGACGACGGCGAGGCCAAGCGCGACACAAGCGACCCACCAGGCGCGGGCACGCGATGCGCGCAGGCCGGCATTGACGTCCTGCGCCCAACTTGCCGCCTCGGCGCGATAGGCTGCCGGGATCACGGCAGCAGGGGGGGGCAGCTTTTCCATCATGTCCATTTCACCATACCCTGGCCGCCGTTGGCAAAGCCAGCGCGCGGGGTGATGCGGCGACGGCCCTGGCCCAGCCGTCCGGCAACGGCCACCGGGTCAATCGCGCTCAGCGCTGCCGGTTCGGCGGCGCGCGACACCAGCAGGTCGCGGGGCTGCGCAGCGGCACCGGCCAACGGGGCAGTCTGGACAAGATTGACAATGGTCTCGGTGCGGCTCTGTTCAGGCGCAGACATGCGCGGCACCGTCAGCGCCGTTTCGGCCGTTGTGCGCAATGGCGCCTGCGCACCCCTGGGCAAGCGCAGACCGGCTGCGATAATGCCGGCAAGGGCCAACGCCTGCGAAAGCACGACGGCAAAGACCACAACGATCATCAGGATCGCCAACGCCGGCGTATCACGAAACGCCGTGATCGGCCCTGGGGGCAGGCTGGCGACAAAGGGCGTCAGCACAGTGACCAGCACGCCCGTCAGCGGCAACACGATCAACGGCACCAATGCGAACTTCACCGCCGCGCGCAGCCAACCTTCCGACAGCCCGCGGGTTGCGCCGAACAGGCCGAAGGCGATGAACAATGGGCCGACCACCAGCAGCAGGGCGAGGATGATGCGGACAATCAACAACAGCCCGACGCTGCTCGCCATCATCAGCAAGGCGCTGAGCCACAGCACCATCGCAACAAATTGCGGCGCCCCCGGAACAAAGCCAACGATCGCAGTCGGCGCCGGCGCTGTTGGTGGCGGCGCCCCGGCGGCGGGCGGTGGCGTCGGCGACGGCAACGTGGCAGCGGCGTCAGCGACCGGCGCGGCCGGGTCGCGCTGCTGCCAGGCAGCGCCGGCATAATCGGTGATGGCATCGAAAAGCTGTTGCTCGCCAACAATCACCGCATCGCCGGTGCCGGCGCTGGCACCCGGCATCACCAGGGCAGCGACCTGCTGGGGGCCATCGAACAACAGCTTGAAGACCAGCCGATCATAGGCCGGCCAATTCGTCGCCAGTGACAGCACCAACCCGATCCGAATGAAATGCGGCACGATTTCGCCCAGCGACAGCGAAGCAAGGCCGAGCGCCAGCCGATAGCCATAGATTGCGACATACAGTGTCAGGCTAATCGTCAGCGCGGCTTCAAGGCTGCCGCCCGGCGCCATCAGGCCGGCAAAGGATGCTTCGACCTTATCGGCGATAAAGCAGTCCACACTGCCCAGAAGATCGCGCGCCAGGCTCGGCGGCCCGCTGGCAAGGCTGCAGGCGCCGCTCATCGGGGCGATCGCGCGGCTGGATCGGCCGCCGCCACCTGCGCCAACAGCGGTTCCAGCCACACCGCCGGATCATCGCCCAGTTCATTGCGCAACGCATCGAGGCGGCGCACGCTCGCTTCGCGCCCCGACAGCACGGTCAGGATTCGGTTGAGGCCGGTCAGATCGAGCCGGGCGATGACACTGTCGTTGCCGTGCTTGACCAGAAAGCAATGCGACGTGTCGGGCAGGCTGCGCACCAGATCATATTCATGCGCCGAAAGGCCAAAACCCTCGCGATAATCGGCCGCCTGCGCCTTGGGGTTGGGCATGAAGATCTGCGTCGCCGCCTGTTCGATGATCGCCGGGCCGATCCGGCTGTCGAGGGCGTCGCGGGCGTTCTGGGTGGCAAAGCCGACAATGCCACCGCGCTTGCGGATGGTTTTCTCCCAATCCCTGATCCGCGCGACAAACACCTCGTCGTCAAGCGCCTTCCAGCCTTCATCGACGATGATGATCGTCGGCGTGCCATCAAGCCGTTCCTCGACGCGGTGGAACAGATACATCATGGTCGGCGTGCGCAGCACCGGGTCGTCGAGCAACATCGTCATGTCGAAGCCGATCGACGTGATGCCAAGATCGAGCGCATCGCGTTCATTGTCGAACAGCCAGGCGCGCTCGCCGCCGTCAACCCAGGCGCCCAGCCGGTGCGCCAGATCACCGGCGCGCGGCCGATCGACCCCACCTAGCAGCTCGCGAAAATAGCGCAGCCGCCGAAAGCTGGGGTCCGATTCGAAATTGGCATCGACCGCGCGCGCCACCACTTCACGGTCGCCGACGTCCAGTCCGCCGCCGGCCGGCAACAACAGGCGCTCGATCCATTCGGTGAGGAAGCGGCGGTTGCCCGGCGTGTCGGGCAGCGCCAAGGGATTGAATCCCGAAGGAAACCCCGGCCGAACCACCGAATATTGGCCGCCGATCGCACGGATGAAGATTTCGGCGCCGCGATCCTTGTCGAAATAGACGGTGCGCGGCCCAAATTTGCTCGCTTGCGCCAGCAGAAAGGTCAACACTACCGTCTTGCCCGACCCGCTGGGGCCAATGATCGTGAAATTGCCGAGGTCGCCGGCATGGAAATTGAAATGGTAGGGTGTACCCGATGTGGTTTCGAGCACGGTGATCGAATCACCCCAATGGTTGCCCGAGGCTTTGCCGACCGGAAAATTGTGCAGCGATGCCAGCGCCGCGAAATTGCCGGTCGAAACCAGCGAACGGCGTGGGATGTCCTTGAAATTGCTAGGAAACTGCGCCCAGAAGGCGGGCTCCATGGCGACATCCTCCCGCACAGCGATCAGGCCCAGATCGGTGAAGCCCGCCATCACATCTGCGACCGCGCGATCAAGATCCGCCAACCGCGGCACCCGCACCTGCACGGTCAGATGGTGTTCACCAAAGCCCGACCGGCCGGCGGCGACATTGTCCTTGGCTTGGGCCAACTGGCCGCGCAGCGATACGGCGGCATCGTCGGAGGCACGCATGCGCCGCAGCACCAGATCAATCCTGTTCACCGCCTGCGTGCGATCGACAAAGCCAAAGCTCTGGCTGACAACCATTTCATGCGGCAGCCGCAACAGATTGTCGAGCAGGCCAGGCGAGGTGGCGGCCGGATAATCCTTGATCGACAGCATCGCCGAAAAACGTCGGTCGGCCTCGGTGGCACCCTTCAGATCGATCGTGTCACCGCCAAAACTGACCCGCTTTTGCGGCAGATACATCCCGACATCGGCACGCGGCAGCAGAACCGGGCGCAGCTCGCCATTGTAGAGAAACGACAGGAACTCCAGTGGTTCCGAACAGATGCCCGCCTCGGTCTGATAGGCCGTCAACTGGCGGGCGCCATAGGCCGCCAGACTGCGCAGGATGATGTTGCTGGCATTGTTGAGATCGCCAAGCCCGGCCCCGATCGTGTCGGCACCGCCGCCACGGCGGAATGGCGCAATGGCCGCATCAATCAGGCCGGAGCGGCCGCCAAGCGGCCGGCGAACCAGTGTCAGGAACAAATCGTTGACATACATCTGCTTGCCGGCGAGGCGTGCACGCCAGGCCGCATCGACTTCAGCACAAAAGCCATTGGGCGACTCACCCTGCAACGCCGCCGTCACCGGGCGCCGAAGAATATGGTGATAGAGCGCCAGATGCGGATCATTGAGGCCACGCAGCAAGGACTCGCGGATGGCGTGGCGATAATTCAGATCTTCGGTGTCGGCGGTTTCAAATGGCAACCCGGCAACGTGGATGAACTGGCACAACATGCCGTCGCGCGTTGCGATAGTCATGTCGTCGACATGATGGCCATAGGGCAAACGCGACCCTGCCGCGGTTCGGCTGTGCAGGGCGGCGCTCGCCATCATTGACCGTGCCATGACACCGCGATCACGGATCGTAAGAATTGCATTGCCAATTCCGGAAACTGGCCAGCCGCGGGCAGCGTTGCGCGCGCAGGATCCAGAGATCGAACATGCGTGGTTCGCGCACGCACGCCAACACCCCCAGGCCGTGCAGCACAAGCGCGAGTGCGATAACCCAGAACGATCGGGTTAAAAGAAACGCCTCCATGGTCACCAACGCGTTGACGATGAAGAAGTTATAGGTAACGCCGGCGAACATTTGTGGCCGGGTGAGCGCGGTAAAGACCGGCTCGCGAACGAGCATGTCGGCCTCGGCCATATCAGGCGCCCCCGGCGACGCTGCGAATGCCGGCAACAATCGCGCCGGCGCCGAACAGGATGAACAGCCCGATGACAACCGTGGCACCATAACGCCAGTTCATCCGGCCGGTGAGCATCAGCAGCCCGACACTGGCAACGGCGATGACGGCAACCGCCGTCGCGACGCTGCCGAGCAGCGTGCCCTGGATCCAGCCGAGTGCCGCGGTGAGCGGACCGGAGCCTTGCGGATCAAGCGTGACGGATTGGCCCAGGGCCGGCGTGGCAAGCATTGCGGCGACCATGGCTGCCATTGTCCGGCGGGCATATGTCTGGCTCGACATGGCGATCTGCTTTCCCCCTGTGGTCTCCGTCGCCTCTTTCAGTCCGCTGCATTGGCAAGATGGTCAAGAACCTTTGCGACATAGGCCCGTGTTTCGGGAAAGTTGGGGATGCAGCGTGATTTCGTCACCCGGGCAGGTCCGGCGTTATAAGCGGCAATCGTACAGACAATGTCGCCATCATAGCGATTGAGCAGATAGCGCAGATAGGCGGTGCCACCGCGGATATTGGCCGCTGCATTCTGCGGATCGACGCCGATCGTTCGCGCCGTTTGCGGCATCAGCTGCATGATGCCGATCGCGCCGGCCGCCGAAACCGCGTGCTGGCTATAGCGCGATTCATGGTGGGCAATGGCATCGATCAGGGCCGGGCTGACTGCATAAATCTGTCCCGCCTTTGCCACGGCGGGTCGAAAGGCGGCGGCGCGCGCGCTGACCGGCACTGGCCGGGCCTTGCGCGAAACTGGCCGGTTTTCGAGCCGCGGCGGCAAGCTGTCGATCCGTTCGATCCGGCCGTCCTGGCCAACTTCATAGACATCGGCATTGGCCACGCTGGCTGACAGTGTCGACAGCACCAATGCAACTGCCGTGATCAGCCGCGTGTGCATGAAACCCTCTGTGAACGACAAGCCATTGGATAGGCGCTTGTCAGACTGACTTGCAATGGGAATCGTCAAGGCGAAGTCGGACACCGACCAGCCTTTCCGTCCACAAGAGAGCGATCATAAGCGCGAGCAGCCGCCCGCCACCAACGGATTGACCCTGTTGCCGACAACCCGGCCCTCGGGAGACCAAAGCGCAGGGTTGCTGGCGGACAGAGTGGGATTCGAACCCACGGTGAGCTTTCACCCACGGCGGTTTTCAAGACCGCTGCCTTAAACCACTCGGCCATCTGTCCGGGGATGGGCCTAGTGGTTTGGAGGGCACCCGGTCAAGTCACGTTATGCGGGCGCGCCTTGCGCAACTCTGATGGCGGGCGGCCGTAGCGGGCGCTGATCACTTCGTTGAAGCGGCGCAGGGACGCAAAGCCGGCGGCGTGGGCGATTTCGGTTATCGGCAGTTGTGTGTGCGCGATCATCTGCATGGCGCGCTGGACGCGGCGGGTTTGGGCGACTTCAATGGGGGAAGCGCCCAGATGCTGGCGGAACAGGCGGGTGAGGTGGCGGGCGCCGACGCCGCAGCGTGTTGCGAGGGCTTCCACCGTGCCTTCACCATCGAGCGCGCCTTCGTCGATGAGTTTCAGCGCCCGTTCCACGGTCGTCTTGGTGCCGTTCCAGGCCGGACAGAAGGGCGCGCTTTCGGGGCGGCATTTCAGGCAGGGGCGGTATCCAGCGCGTTCGGCGGCAGCGGCGCTGGGGAAGAAACTGATGTTGCGCGTGAGCGGTTGGCGCACGCGGCAGACCGGGCGACAATAGATGCCAGTTGTTTTGACAGCCAAGAAGAACAGACCGTCGTACGCCGGATCGCGGGCGAAACGCGCCGCGTTCATCGTGTCGAAATCGAGGCCGTGAACGGACGGATCGACGGGTGCGTGCATGGGGATCTAAATACGCCCGTGCCGTTCCTCCCGCCATAGTAACCGTGAAGACGATGGCCGATTTTCGCGAGTGAACTTGTTACAACCGCGTCATCGCCAGCGCGGCCTTGCTGCCGTAGCGCAGACCGGCGGTGTGGGGCAGGGCAGTGTCGAGCGCGGCGATGTCGGCGGCGGACAGGGTGAGCGCGGCGGCGCCGGCGGTATCGATCAGGGTGGTGCGGCGCTTGCAGCCGGGGATGGGCACGACGTCCGGACCCTTGGCCAGCAGCCAGGCGATGGCGACTTGGGCGGGGCTGGCGGCGTGGGCGGCGGCGATGGATTTGACCACGGCGACGGCTGCCATGTTGGCGTCGTAATTTGCGCCCTGATAACGCGGATCGGCCTTGCGATAATCGCCGTCGGGCAGATCTTCGGCGCGCGGCACACTGCCGGTGAGGAAGCCGCGGCCGAGCGGGGAATAGGGCACGAAGGTGACGCCCAGTTCGCGGGCGGTTGGCGCGATTTCGGACTCCACGTCGCGTTCCCACAGGCTCCATTCGCTTTGCAGGGCGGCGATGGGGGCGACGGCGCACGCGCGGCGCAGGGTGGCGGCGGAGCATTCCGAAAGGCCGATGGCGCGGATCTTGCCCTCCTTCACCAGGTCCGCCAGCGTGCCGACCACGTTTTCGATCGGCACGGCAGGATCGACGCGGTGTTGGTAGAACAGGTCGATCACGTCGGTGTTCAGGCGCTTCAGCGACGCCTCGCACACGTCGCGGATATGGGCGGGCTGGCTGTTGACGCCGGCCACGCGGCCATTTTCGATGCGGAAACCGAACTTGGTGGCAATGATGGCCTGGTGGCGGCGGCCGGCCAGCGCTTCGGCGACCAGCTCCTCATTGGCGAACGGGCCATAGATTTCGGCGGTGTCGAAGAAGTTGATGCCGAGATCGAGCGCGTGGTGGATGGTGGCGATGGCTTCAGCGCGATCGACAGGCCCGTACATGGCGGCCTGGCCAGCGGTGCCCGCCATGCCCATGCAGCCCAGGCCGAGGGACGAAACGGTAAGCGGGCCGATCTTGTGGGTCTGCATGGCGCGTCCTTTCTTTGCTCTGCATCACAGGCTAGAGAATCCACCCATGAGCAGCAAGCAGACCCGCCGCTATTTCGGCACCGATGGCATTCGTGGCCTGACCAACAGCCCGCCGATGACCGCCGCCATCGCCCTGAAACTGGGCCAGGCCGCCGGGCGGCATTTCCTGCGGGGCAGCCACACGCACCGGGTGGTGATCGGCAAGGACACGCGGCTTTCGGGCTACATGATGGAATCGGCGCTGGTTGCCGGCTTTACCAGCGTAGGCATGGATGTGACGCTGCTCGGCCCGATGCCGACGCCGGCGGTGGCGATGCTCACCCGGTCGATGCGGGCCGATATCGGCGTGATGATTTCGGCCAGCCACAACCCGTTTCACGATAACGGCATCAAGCTGTTCGGCCCCGATGGCTATAAACTGTCGGATGACGACGAGATGGCGATCGAGGCGTTGCTGGAGGAGGAGATTCCGCTCGCCGAACCGCGCGCCATTGGCCGGGCGCGGCGCATTGATGACGCGCAGGGGCGCTATATCCACTTTGCTAAGGCGACTTTCCCCGAACATCTGCGCCTGGATGGGCTGAAGATCGTCATCGATTGCGCGCACGGTGCCGCCTACAAGGTAGCGCCCGCGGCCTTGTGGGAACTGGGTGCCGAAGTGATCGCCATCGGTGTCGCGCCGGACGGTTTCAACGTGAATGACAAGGTGGGATCGACCCATCCCAAGGCGCTGCAACTGAAGGTGCTGGAATCGGGCGCCGATATCGGCATCGCGCTGGATGGCGATGCGGATCGGTTGATCGTTGTGGATGAACGCGGCCAGGTGGTGGATGGTGATCAGCTGATGGCGCTGATCGCGTCACGCGCAGCGGAAGCCGGCACGCTGAAGGGCGGCGCACTGGTGGCAACCGTGATGTCCAATTTGGGGCTGGAGCGGTTTCTCGCCACGAAGGGCATCGCGCTGCACCGCGCCAATGTGGGCGATCGGCACGTGCTGGAACTGATGCGTGATCGCGGCTGCAACGTGGGCGGCGAGCAATCGGGGCATATCATCCTTTCGGATCACGCGACCACCGGCGATGGACTGGTGGCAGCCTTGCAGGTGCTGGCCGCGCTGGTGGGTTCGGGCAAGCCGGCAAGCGAGCTGCTGCACCTGTTTGATCCGCTGCCGCAATTGCTGAAGAATGTGCGCTTCAAGGGCGGCGCGCCATTGGAGGCCGACAGTGTGAAGGCCGCGATTGCTGCGGGTGAGGCGAAACTGGCCGGGCAGGGGAGGCTGCTCATTCGCAAGAGCGGCACCGAGCCATTGATCCGCGTGATGGCCGAAGGCGAGGACAAGGCGCTGGTCGGCCGCGTGGTGGATGATATCTGCGCGGCTGTTGCGGCAGCGGCCGCCTGATGCTGGAACTGCGGCCCGATTGCGAACGCTGCGGCGTCGATCTGCCGGCGGATGTGGGCGGCGCGCTGATCTGCTCGTTCGAATGCACGTTCTGTGCGGATTGTGCGGCGGGGCCGCTCGACGGGCGGTGCCCCAATTGCGGTGGCGATCTGCAAGTGCGGCCGTTGCGGGTGGGTGCGGCGCTAGCGAAATATCCGGCCTCCGCGGAGCGCAAACATGGTCGCTAGGATTTTGGCCATCGCCGGGTCGGACAGTGGCGGCGGCGCCGGCATCCAGGCTGATATCAAGACGATCACTGCATTGGGCGGTTACGCGATGACGGCGGTGACGGCGATCACCGTGCAGAATACGCTTTGCGTGAGCGCGTTGCATGCAATTCCGCCGGAAATCGTGGCGGGGCAAATCCGCGCCTGCATCGATGATATCGGCGTCGATGCCATCAAGATCGGCATGCTGGGCAATGAAGCCACCATCAACGCCGTTGCCGATGCGCTTGAGGGTTGCCGCGTGCCCATCGTGCTCGATCCGGTGATGATCGCAAAGGGCGGCGCGCCGCTGATTGAGGAGGATGCCGTATGGGCGATGATGCAGCGCCTGTTACCGCTGGCCAGCGTGATCACGCCGAACGTGCCCGAACTTGTCGCGCTGACCGAGACCGAGGTGGAGGACGCCGCCGACATGCTGCTGGCGGCGCAGGAATTGCTGAATGCGGGCCCGCGCGCGGTGCTGGCCAAGGGCGGGCATCTGGAGGGTGACCAGCTGACTGATTGGCTGGTGACGCGGCAGGGGCATTTGGCGTTCACTGATACGAAGATCGAAACCCGGCACAGCCACGGCACCGGGTGCACCTTGTCTGCAGCGCTGGCGTGCAGTCTGGGGCAGGGGCTGGCCTTGCCCGAAGCGGTGAAACGCGCACGGGCATTTGTGCGGCAGGGACTGGAACGGGCGCCGGGGCTCGGCCAGGGACACGGGCCGTTGGGCTTTTATCCGTTGCCCTGATGCTGATCGCTGGGGTTGACGAGGCCGGGCGCGGGCCGTGGGCGGGGCCGGTGGTGGCTGCGGCCGTGATCCTGCGTGGGAAGGTCCCTACGGGCCTTGATGACAGCAAAAAATTGAGTGCTAAGCGGCGCGAGGCGTTGTTCCATGCGCTGCAGGCCAGCGACTGCCTGATCGGCGTTGGCCAGGCCAGCGTGGCCGAAATTGATCAGATCAACATCTTGCAGGCGACCTATTTGGCGATGACACGCGCCGTCGAAGCCTTGGGCGAAGTGCCGGCGCATGTGCTGGTTGACGGCAATCGCCTGCCGAAGTGGCGCTGGCCGGCCACCGCAATCATCGGCGGCGACGGCTGCGAGCCGGCGATTTCGGCGGCCTCGATCATCGCCAAGGTGACGCGTGACCGGATCATGGTCGAACTCGATACCGCGCATCCCGGCTATGGCTGGGCGACCAACCAGGGTTATGGTGTCGCGGCGCATGCCGATGCACTGAACAGATTGGGTGCAACGCCCCATCACCGCGCCAGTTTTGCGCCCGTGCGCGCCGTTCTGCAGCGACTGCGGGAAGAAACTTCGGGGTGAGTCTTTTGGGTCACACCACTAGGGGTTGAGTCCGCGTGTCCCGCCCGGACTCAAGATGTGGGTTTGTTCCCCTTTTGATTCCGGAATATGACGAATCGAGGAATCTCATTGATTCCAAATGATTCTTGACCGTGAATCCCATCTGAATCATCACCGCATTGTCTTTTGGAGCGCGTATGATGAAACATTTCCGGTCATCTGATCATCGTGATGCCGAACGGCTGCTGGTGGATACCGGCCTGGCCGGCAAGGCCCGCGCGCCCAAGCTGGAGACCGATCGCATCCTGGTGGGTGACTGCATCGAGATGATGAACAGCCTGCCCGCCGGCAGTGTCGATCTGATATTTGCCGATCCGCCCTATAATCTGCAGCTGGGTGGCGATCTGGCCCGTCCGGATGGCAGCCATGTCGATGCCGTCACCGATGATTGGGACAAGTTTTCCAGCTTTGAAACCTATGACGGTTTCACCCGCGCCTGGCTGAAGGCGGCGCATCGCCTGCTGAAGCCAGATGGCGCGATCTGGACGATCGGTAGCTATCACAACATCTTCCGCGTTGGCGCCGCGTTGCAGGACGAAGGCTTCTGGATCCTCAACGATATCATCTGGCGCAAGGCCAACCCGATGCCCAATTTCAAGGGCACGCGTTTCACCAACGCCCATGAAACCATGATCTGGGCCGCCAAGGGCGAAAACAGCCGCTATTGCTTCAACTATCACGCCATGAAGGCGATGAACGATGATCTGCAGATGCGGTCGGACTGGACGATCCCGATCTGCACCGGCGGTGAGCGGCTGAAGGACGGTGCGTCCAAGGCCCACCCGACGCAGAAGCCCGAAGCCCTGCTTTATCGCATTCTTGTCGCCTGCACCCAGCCGGGTGACGTGGTGCTCGATCCCTTCTTCGGCACCGGCACCACCGGCGCTGTCGCCAAGCTGCTCGGCCGCCGCTGGATCGGCATCGAACGCGAGCCGAAATATGTGCGAGTGGCGAGTGAGCGTATCAACAATCTGCTGCCGCTTGAGGGCGGCGACATCAAGATCAGCGAAGGCAATCGCAGCCTCGCCCGCATCCCGTTTGGCAGTCTCGTCGAGAGCGGCTACGTCCGCCCTGGCACACGCCTGTGGGGTCCGGGGCGGCGTGTGGGCGCAAGCGTAAGAGCTGATGGCAGTCTGGACATGGCCGGCACGACCGGATCCATCCACAAGATGGGTGCGGCCGCGCAAGGCCTGCCAAGCTGCAATGGTTGGACCTTCTGGCACTTCGAGGACGACGATGGCCGGCTGGTTCCGTTGGATGCCAGGCGGCAGGCGTTCCGTCACGCCACTGCTGTGGACGGCTGACGCCTGGCATCCATTTTCCGTTGGCATTTTCGCTTTTGCCAATTGCGTATCGTTCCCCTAACACACGTGCAGCCTGACGGGCTGTGGCATCAACTGCCGCAGCCCGTTGCGTATGCCGGCCGCTGTGGCTAAGCCGCGCGGCAACCGACCTGTTGGGGAGAATGACGCGTGACGTTCAAGGCCATATTGGCGCTGGCCACCGGCCTGACCATGTTTGCCGTTCCGGCGCTGGCTGCCGATACCAAGCCGCAGATCGGCACGTTTGGTTTCGATGTTGCCGGCATGGATACCAGCGTGAAGGCTGGCGACGATTTCGTGGGCCACACTGCCGGCAAATATATGGCCGCGCTGGAAATTCCGGCTGACAAGACCAATTTCGGCATGTTCACCAAACTGCGTGACCTGTCCCAGGAACGCACCCGCACCATCATCGAAAAGGCCGCCGCCAGCGGTGGCTCGCCGGGCAGCGAAGCCCAGAAGGTCGGTGATTTCTTCGCCAGCTTCATGGATGAAGCCGCCATCGAAGCGAAGGGCATCGCCCCGCTGAAGCCGCAGCTTGATGCCATCGCAGCCATCGCAAGCAAGGCCGATTATGCCGAACTGGTGGGCCGCAATTTCAAGCTCGGCGTGCCCGGCCCGATCTTCATGTGCGTGGGCCCGGATCGCAAGAACCCGGATCGCTTCGTCGTGCAGGCTGGCCAGTCGGGCCTGGGTCTGCCGGATCGTGACTATTATCTGGACGACAAGAACGCATCGTTCGTGGCGGCTCGCACCAAGTACAAGGCGTACATCGCCACCATGCTGGGCCTGGCCGGTTACGACAATGCCGCGGCCCGTGCCGAAGGCATCTTTGCGCTGGAAACCGCGATTGCGAAAACCCACTGGACCTGCGTGGAGCGCCGTCAGGCCGAAAAGACCTATAATCCGGTGCCCGTCGCTGAACTGCCGAACCGCTTTGCCGGGCTTGATTGGAGCCGCATGATCGCCGGCAGCAGCATCCCGGTGCAGGGTGAGGTGATCATCGCCAACCCCAGTGCCGTTGAAGGCGCCGCCAAGGTGATTGCCGCTGCCGATCTGGCGGTGTTGAAGGACTATATGGCCTTCCACACCATCTGCGATGCCGCGGCCTTCCTGCCCAAGGCGTTTGTCGATGCCAATTTCGACATGTATTCCAAGACACTGGGCGGCCAGCCGGAACAGGCGCCGCGCTGGAAGCGGGGCGTGGACATCACGTCGGGCGTGCTCGGCGAAGCGCTGGGCAAGCTGTATGTGGCCGAATATTTCCCGCCGGAAGCCAAGGCCAAGGCCGATGCGCTGGTGAAGAACATCATCGCTGCTATGGATGCCCGCTTGGCCAATCTGGCGTGGATGGACCCCAAGACCCGGGTGGCTGCGCGCGAGAAGCTCGCCGCGTTCACGCCCAAGATCGGCTACCCGGACAAGTGGCAGGATTATTCGGCGCTCACCATTGTTCGCGGCAATGCCAAGCGTGCGACCGAGTTCGAGTTCAACGAATCCGTGGCCAAGCTGAACAAGCCGGTGGACCGCAGCGAGTGGTTCATGACGCCGATGACGGTGAACGCCTATGCCAACCCGACCTGGAACGAAATCGTGTTCCCGGCCGCAATTCTGCAGGCGCCGTTCTTTGATCCCAATGCCGATGATGCCGTAAACTATGGCGGCATCGGCGCCGTGATCGGCCACGAAATCACCCATCATTTCGACGATCAGGGCCGCAAATATGACAAGACCGGCCGGCTTGCCGATTGGTGGACGGCTGAAGACGTGAAGCGCTTCAAGGAGGGCACCGACAAGGTCGTGGCCCAATATGGCGCTTACGAGCCGGTCGCCGGCAAGAAGGTGAACGGCGAGCTGACCCTGGGCGAGAATATTGCCGATCTGGCCGGCATCACCATCGCCTATGATGGCTGGAAGCGCAGCCTTGGCGGCAAGAAGCCGAAGGCTATCGATGGTTTCACCGGCGATCAGCGCTTCTTCCTCGGTTTCAGCCAGGTGTGGCGCCAGAAATATCGCGAGCCGGCGCTGCTGCAGCAGCTGGTCACCGATCCGCACACGCCGGGCCATTTCCGCCCCTACGTGGTGCGCAACATCGATGCCTGGTACAAGGCGTTCAACGTGAAGCAGGGCGAGAAGATGTACCTGTCGCCGGAAGAGCGCATCAAGCTGTGGTAAGGCGTTATTATCGCCCGATACTGAGTGAAGGGGAGGGGCTGCCGCTTGCCGGCGGCCCCTTTTCGTTTGCGCGTGCCGAGGTGCTGACTCGGGCCGGGAGCGAGGGACTGGTGGACGCGGCCGATGTGCCGGATGACTGGCGGGAGCGGCTGACGCGGCCACGCCCGTTATTGGCCCGGTTCGATCAACAACTGCCGCTGGTGATGGGCATCATCAACATCACGCCCGACAGTTTTTCCGATGGCGGCCGCCATGATGCGCCAGATGCCGCGATTGCCGCTTCCCGCGCCATGCATGCTGCCGGTGCTGCACTTATCGACGTGGGGGCGGAATCCACGCGGCCGGGCGCGCCGGAATTGCCGGTTGCTGATGAACTGGCGCGGCTTGCGCCCCTTTGGGCCGGGCTGGCCGGGCTGCCGGTGTCGATCGACACGCGCAAATCGCCCGTTATGGCGGCCGCGCTCGATGCCGGCGCGATGATCGTCAATGATGTCAGCGCGCTGGGCCATGATCCGGCGGCCATGGCGCTGGTCGTCGCGCGCGGTTGCACGGTGATCCTGATGCACCACCAGGGCACGCCGGAAACGATGCAGATCGCGCCGCAGTATGACAACGCCCTGCTCGATGTGTTCGACTGGCTGGAGAGGCGGATTGCCGCAGCCGTGGCCGGCGGGATCGCACCCGATGCCATCATCGCCGATCCCGGCATTGGTTTCGGCAAGGGGCTCAGCCACAATCTCGCACTGTTGCAGGGGCTGACGCTGCTGCACGGTTTGGGCGTGCCGATCCTGCTCGGGGCCAGCCGCAAGTCATTGATTTCCAATCTGGCGGGTGAGGTTCCTGTCGAACAACGCCTGCCCGGCAGCCTGGCGCTGGCGCTGGCGGGAGCGGATGCTGGGGTGCAGATCATGCGCGTTCATGATGTGCCCGAAACCGCCCAAGCCCTCGCGGTTTGGCGAGCCTGCCATCCCGCACGGGCCTGAGCGGGCATTTGCCCCTTCACAGCCGCGCCGTGTCTGCTAACAGGCAACCTGCACAGGTTGCGGTTTTGCAACCAGCCACTGCAATTCAACGAGGGTTTCGCCGGTCATGGCCAGCAACGAACAGCAGAACGACAGCCACCGTTCCACCTACGAAAGCTTCACCGGCTTTACCAAGTGGGGCACGATCTTCGTGATTGTGGTCGTGGCTTCGCTTTACGTGTTCCTGGTCTGATTGCAGCGCAGCTTTGGGGGCGAAACCATGAAGATCGCGGTGCTGAAGGAAGCCGGCGGCGTTGAAACGCGCGTCGCGGCCACCCCGGAAACGGTGAAGAAACTGATGGCTCTTGGGGCCAGCGTGGCAGTTGAAACCGGCGCCGGCTTTGGTGCCAAGATCAGCGATGCCGATTATGCCGCCGCAGGGGCCACTGTGGCGCCGCGCGCCGACGTGATTGCCGGGGCCGATATGGTGCTGGGCGTGCAGGGTCCGGCGCTGGCCGATTTGCCCGGTATCAAGGCCGGCACGATTCTGGCCGCCATCCAGTCGCCCTTCAGCGATCGCGCCAAGATCGACGCTTATGCAGGGGCCGGCCTGATCGCCTATGCGATGGAATTGATGCCGCGCACCACGCGCGCGCAATCGATGGACGTGCTGTCCAGCCAGTCCAACCTCGCCGGTTACAAGGCGGTGATCGATGCCGGCGAAGCCTATGGCCGCGCCTTCCCGATGATGATGACGGCGGCCGGCACCATTTCCGCCGCGCGCGTGTTCATCATGGGCGTTGGCGTTGCCGGCCTGCAGGCCATCGCTACCGCCCGTCGCCTGGGCGGACTGGTCAGCGCCACCGACGTGCGCGCCGCCACCAAGGAACAGATTGAATCGCTGGGCGCCAAGGCGATCTTCGTCGAGAAGGTGGTGGGCATCAGCGGCGAAGGCGCCGGCGGCTATGCCACCGAAATGAGCGACGAATACAAGGCGGCGCAGGCCGAGCTGGTATCGTCGCACATCGCCAAGCAGGATATCGTGATCACCACCGCGCTGATCCCGGGCCGGCCGGCGCCGCGCCTGGTCACCGATGCGCAGGTCGCTTCCATGCGGCCGGGAAGCGTGATCGTCGATCTGGCGGTGGACAGCGGCGGCAACGTCGAAGGCGCCGTGGCTGGCGAAATCGTCGAGCGCCACGGCGTGAAGATCATTGGCCACAAGAACCCGGCAAGCCGGCTCGCGCCCGATGCATCGGCGCTGTACAGCCGCAACCTGTTCAACATGATCAACGCCTTCTGGGACAAGGAGGCGAAAGCCGCCGTGTGGCCGGCCGATGATGACATCGTGAAGGGCATCAAGCTGACCGAGGGCGGCGCTGTCGTCCACGAACGGCTGTTGGGTTAAGGGGCACGCACATGGATTTCCTGTCGATCCTGTCGATCTTCGTGCTGGCGGTGTTCGTCGGCTATTATGTCGTGTGGTCGGTCACGCCGGCGCTGCACACGCCGCTGATGGCCGTGACCAACGCCATTTCATCGGTGATCATCGTCGGCGCGCTCATCGCGGCGGCAGCGGGCGCCATCACCGATGGCGGTGGCCTGTCGCAGTGGCTGGGCCTGCTGGGCGTCGTGTTGGCCAGCGTGAATATCTTTGGCGGCTTTGCCGTCACACGCCGCATGCTCGCCATGTACAAGAAAAAAGAAAAGAAGCCGGCGGCTTCGAAGTAAGGGCAGGGGCAAACGACCATGGAACACGCAGTCGCCGCTACCCCGGCCTGGGCCGTTTTGGCCTATCTCGCCGCCGGTGTGCTCTTCATTCTCGCCCTGCGCGGGCTGTCGTCGCCGGAATCGAGCCAGGCGGGCAACCGCAATGGCATAATCGGCATGGCGCTGGCCGTGGGCACCACGCTGGCCCTGCACCCCACAGGCCTGCTGCTGATCATTGGCGCCATCGCCATCGGCGGCGGCATTGGCTGGGTGATTGCCCAGCGCATCCAGATGACGGCGATGCCGGAACTGGTCGCCGGCTTCCACAGCCTTGTCGGCATGGCCGCCGTGCTGGTCGGCTGTGCGGCCTATCTCAATCCGGGCGCGTTCGGCATCACCGATGCCACTGGTGCGATCCTGGCGGTGAGCCGCGTGGAAATGGGCCTGGGCGTTGCCATCGGGGCCATCACCTTCTCCGGTTCGATCATCGCCTTCCTCAAGCTTTCGGGCCGCATGTCCGGCTCGCCGATCCTGCTGCCGGGCCGCCACATCATCAACCTTGGCGTGCTGGCCGGCATCATCGTGCTCACCGGCGTGTTTGCCTTTGATACCGCTGCCGGCATGGGCCAGGGACCGCTGATGTGGATCATCCTGGGCCTCAGCTTCATCATCGGCGTGACGCTGATCATCCCGATTGGCGGCGCGGACATGCCGGTCGTCATTTCGATGCTGAACAGCTATTCGGGCTGGGCGGCTGCGGCAATGGGCTTCACCCTGCAGAACACCGCAATGATCATCACCGGCGCCCTGGTCGGTTCGTCGGGAGCGATCCTGTCGTACATCATGTGCAAGGCGATGAACCGCAGCTTCATCAGCGTCATCGCTGGTGGCTTCGGCGCGGATTCCGGTGGCGGTGGCGGCGACAAGGCATCTGGCCCGGCCAAGAGCTACAAGGCCGGTTCGGCCGACGATGCCGCCTTCATCATGCAGAATGCCGAAACCGTGATCATCGTGCCGGGTTACGGCATGGCGGTCTCCCAGGCCCAGCACGCGCTGCGCGAAATGGGCGATCTGCTGCGCAAGGAAGGCGTTTCGGTGAAATACGCCATCCACCCCGTCGCGGGCCGCATGCCCGGCCACATGAACGTGCTGCTGGCCGAAGCCAATGTGCCCTATGATGAAGTCTTCGAACTGGAAGACATCAACAGCGAATTCGGCCAGTGCGATGTCGCCTTTGTGATCGGCGCCAACGACGTGACCAACCCGCTGGCCAAGACCGACAAGACGTCGCCCATCTATGGCATGCCGATCCTGGACGTTGAGAAGGCCAAGACCGTGCTGTTCATCAAACGCTCCATGGGCGGCGTGGGCTATGCCGGCGTGGACAACCCGGTGTTCTATGCGGACAACACCATGATGTTGCTCGCTGATGCGAAGAAGATGGTGGAGAATATCGTCAAGGCGCTGAACGGCGGGGGCCACTGAGCCAAGCCCTGCGGCAAGACCGTACGACAAATGAAAAGGGCGGCCTTCGCAGGCCGCCCTTTTTCGTTTCACCGACGGAGCATCTGTCTCACGCCGCCGGCTTCTCGCTCCACAACGCCGGAAACAGCCGCTTGAAGCCTTCCACCTTGGGAATGTCATTCCACACGATATAGGGCTGTGTCGGGTGGGCACGCAGATAATTCTGGTGATAGCCCTCGCCGGCATAGAAGGGCTTGGCGCCTTCGAACGTCGTCACGATCTTCGGCTTCCAAGTGCCGGCCTTCTCCAGCTGCGCCACATAGGCGCGCGCAATCCGTTCCTGCTCCGCCCCGCGCGTGAACAGCGCGCTGCGATACTGGCTGCCGCTGTCCGGGCCCTGGCGGTTCAGCTGTGTCGGATCGTGCGCCACGGAGAAGAAGACCCTGAGCAGCGTGCCGTAGCTCACCACCGCAGGATCGTAGGTCACTTCCACCGCCTCGGCGTGGCCGGTCAGACCGCTGCCGGTGACTTCATAAATCGCCGTCGCACGCGCACCGCCGGCATAGCCCGACACGGCGGAGCGAACGCCCTTCACCCGTTCGAACACGCCTTCCACGCCCCAGAAGCAGCCGCCGGCAAAGACCGCCTTCTGCAACCGGGCTTTTGTGAGCGGCGCATCAATGGCCGGGGCCGGGGCCAGCACCATGCGCTCGGCGGCGCAGGCGGGCGTGGCGAGGGCTAGTGCGATCAGCAGGCGCTTCATGCCGATTTCTCCGGAACGAAGTTGAGCGACAGGCCGTTGATGCAATAACGCAGCCCCGTCGGCTTCGGCCCATCATCGAACACATGGCCCTGGTGACCGCCGCAGCGGCTGCAATGCACTTCGGTGCGCACCATGAAATAGCTCTTGTCCACCGTGCTGCCGATCGCGGTCTTGTTGATCGGCTGCCAGAAACTGGGCCAGCCGGTGCCGCTTTCGAATTTGTGCGCCGAACTGAACAAGGGCAGCGCGCAGCCGCGGCACACGAAGGTGCCGATGCGCTTTTCCTTGTTCAGCGGCGAAGTGAACGGGCGTTCGGTGGCCTCCTCGCGCAGCACGGCATAGGCATCCTTGCCCAGCCGCCGCCGCCATTCATCCGGTGTGTAGCTGACGGCAAAGCGGCCGGCCGCCGCGAAGGCGGGCGCTGCAAAGGGAATAGCGGCGATGAGGCCGAGGAGGCTGCGTCGTGTGGTCATGCCTTCATATACGCAAGACACGGCTGAACGGTTACTTGCCGCGACGCCGCAGCCAGGCTTGCCCCTGCGTCTTCGCCAGATCGACCAGATCCTCCATTGCCACCTGCATGTCGATCAGGTGCAGGCCCCAGCTCGGCACCACCTGGCCGCCCACCATCACGTCGCCGTTGATTGTATCGGTGCGCGGATCAGATGGATCGGCTTTGATGCCCACCGAAAGCACGTTGGCGTTCTCGCGGTTCATGCACTCACCGCTGAGCAGGCCGGGCAGGGCGACGAACGGCATGTAAATGTTGCGGCCCTTGGCCCATTTCGGTGCCGGTGTGCCGTTGTCCACAATGCCGGTGCGGTTGACCATCAGCGGGCGCAGCGGGGCACGGCCGCCGGCCAGGGCTGCGGGGTTGGTGCAGGCTACCGCCATACCCGGTGCGGCTTCGCGCGGACGGCCGAACAGGCTGGCCGGCGGCACCGGCATGGTGTCGCGGAAGCTCACCCAGGCGACGACGCATCCGGTCTGCGTGGCGGAGCGGCACAGTGGGGTGGATTTCAGATCGCCGCCCACATCTGCGCCCTGCGGCACCAGCAGATTGTGGCCAGCCAGATAGGCGGCGATGATCTGCTTGGCGACGGGCTTGCCTTCGATCTCGGTCTGCACCAGCGCCTTAAGCACGCCGCTGCCCTGGCTGTGGCCGATCAGGATGACGCCGCGGCCCTTGTTGTCATGCTTCATGTAATCGGCGAAGGCGGCCGACACGTCGCGCAGGCCCATGGCGGGATCAGCGGCAACCGGCTTGCCCATCATGCGATCGCGCAGCGTGGCCAAGGTGACTTGCCGGTACAGTGGCGCGAACACCCGGCAGCCCTGGCGGAACGGTGCCGCCTGGGCCTGGGCCACGCCGATCTCGGCCGGATCGGCGGTCATGTCACTGTTGGGCGTCGGGTCCGTGGATACGGTGGGATAGACGTAGAAACAGTCGATCTTGGGCTTCTTGGCGGCCGGCAGCATGTCCAGCGTGACCACCGCATCGGCTGTTACACGCGAGGTGCTGGCGTCCCCGCTGCACGGGTCCTTGGCGCCGGGCCGGCACAGCCAGCTGGCAGGATTGCGATAATCGGGTGCGGGCGCGGGCTGGGCGAAGGTCGGCGCGGCGAGGAGGGCGAGCAGGGGGAGGAGGTGCAGCTTCATGCCTGCATCCTGAACCAGTTCGCCACCCCGACGCAAGCCGGGGTGGCGGTGGTTGATGCAGCTTATTTCCAGCCGTCCTTCAGCACGGGCGACACCTCTTCGCCCATCTTTTCCAGCACTTCGATGATGCGTTCGCGGCCCGCATCATTCTGCGCCCAGAACATAGGGCCGCCGCGATAGACCGGCCAGCCATAGCCGTTGATCCAGACGATATCGATGTCGCTGGCGCGCTGGGCCTTGCCTTCGGCAAGGATGCGCGCGCCTTCGTTCACCATGGGGAACAGGCAGCGTTCCAGGATTTCCTGATCGTCGATGGTGCGGCGGTTGATGCCCCTTTCCACGGCATAGGCATCGATGATGGCCAGCGCTTCGGGGTTGGGCGTGCGGTTGCGGTTTTCATCGTAAACGTAAAAACCCTTGCCGTTCTTCTGGCCGCGCAGGCCCGCCTCGCACAGCCGGTCGCGCACGCTTTCGCCCTTCGACGTTTCGGCGTTCCAGCCAATGTCGAGGCCAGCCAGGTCGCTCATCTGGAACGGGCCCATCGGGAAACCGAAATCGGTCAGCACGCGATCGATATCGGCCGGGGCGGCGCCTTCCAGCATCAACAGATTTGCCTGTTGCTGGCGGCGGCTGAGCATGCGGTTGCCGATGAAGCCGTGGCACACGCCGGCCACCACAGCGATCTTGCCGGTTGCCTTGCCCATCGCCATCGCGGTGGCCAGCACTTGCGGATCCGTCTTGGCGCCGCGCACCACTTCCAGCAGGCGCATAACGTTGGCCGGCGAGAAATAGTGCATGCCCACAACGCTTTCTGGGCGCGACGTGGCCGAAGCGATTTCGTCCACATCCAGATAGCTGGTGTTGCTGGCGAGGATCGCGCCGGACTTGGCGATCTTGTCGAGCTTGCCGAAGATGTCCTTCTTGATCGCCATATTCTCGAACACGGCTTCGATGATCAGGTCGCAATCGGCCAGATCCTCCATGTTCAGCGTCGGGGTCAGCCGGCCCATGCGGGCTTCGACCTCTTCCATGCTGAAACGGCCCTTCTTGGCGCTGTTCTCGTAATTCTTGCGGATCACGCCGACACCGCGATCGAGCGCCTCCTGCTTCATCTCGACGATGGTGACCGGGATGCCGACCGACAGGAAGTTCATCGAAATACCGCCGCCCATGGTGCCGGCGCCGATCACGCCAACCTTCTTCACGGGCAACGGCTGCATGTCGGCAGGCAGGCCATCGATCTTGGCGGCGGCGCGTTCGGCGAAGAAGACATGGCGCTGGGCCGCCGATTGCAGCCCGGTCATCAGCTTCATGAATTCGCTGCGTTCGACCTTCAGGCCCTCCTCGAACGGCAGGGCGACCGCCGCCTCGATGCACTTGATGTTGGCTTCGGGTGCGTCAAAACCCTTGAACGCCTTGGCATTGGCCTTGCGCACGTCGGCGAAGAACGGCGCCAGATTGGCCGTGCTGCCGCCCAACTTGCTGTTGTCGTCGCGCACCTTCTTCAGCGGGCGGCCTTCGGCTAGAACCTTGCGGGCGAAGGCGACAGCGCCGGCGGTCAGATCACCGTCCACCACTTCGTCCACCAGCCCGGTGGCCAGCGCATCCTTGGCGCCCATCTGCGCGCCGCTGGTCACCATTTCGGTGGCCTTCTTCGCGCCAACGATGCGCGGCAGTCGCTGCGTGCCGCCGGCACCGGGCAGCAGGCCCAGCTTCACTTCCGGCAGACCGAATTTGGCCTTGGCATCGCTCACCCGGTAATGCGCGCACAGCGCCACTTCCAGGCCGCCGCCCAGGGCGGTGCCGTGGATGGCGGCGATGACGGGGACGGGCGAACTTTCCATGGCATCCTGCACGGCCGGCAGTGACGCGCCGCGCGGCGGCTTGCCGAATTCGGAAATGTCGGCACCGGCAATGAAGGTGCGGCCGGCGCAGACCAGCACGGCGGCTTTCACCGCAGAATCAGCGGCGATCGCGGCGAACGCCCCGGCCAGGCCATCGCGCACATCGGCGGAAAGCGCGTTGACCGGTGGCGAATTGACCGTGACGATGGCGATTTCACCGTCCTTTGCGAGATCGACGACGGTGTTGATGGCGGTCATGGCGGTTTTCTCCCCGATTATTGGCCTGTTGTGGATTGTTAGCATCACTTCGGCGCGATTGCAGCCTTGTGGATAGGCCAGTGTTTGCGTAGTTTCACCAGCGATGGCGATGAAACTGACCTTGCAACAGATGATAACGCGCGCCGCGCTGCCGGCGGTGTGCGTGGCTGTCGCCAGTTATTTTTCGTTCCATGCCGTGTCTGGCCCCACCGGCTATGTCGCGTGGCGCGAATACAAGGTGCAGCGTTCGAAACTGCAACAGGCCGTGCAAACCAGCGAGGAACAGCAGGCCGCATTGCAGCGCCGGCTCGTGCTGCTTGATCCGCGCCATGTCGATCCCGATCTGGCCGATGAACTGGTGCGCCGCAACCTCGATCTGGTGAAGCCAGACGAGGTGATCGTGCCGCTCCCGCAGGCCCAGTCGGCGGGCAATTGATCAACGCCGCAGCAGGCTGCGACCGCCAGATTATTCCCTGAATTTTGTTGCGACTAACCGTTCTGGCACCTTGGGCTGGATAGGGGCTTTTCGGCGCGGGTGCGACATTTTATACCTGTCAGGTACCGCCAGTGAAAGGTGATTATCTTGGCACGCAGCACGGGCCGCAAGGCCGCATCCGCCCCGCCGATTCCGAACTGGCCGCGGCCTGATGAACCGGAACGGTTCGTCGCCTCACGTGATCAGCTGCTGGAAATGTACCGCCAGATGGTGCTGATCCGGCGGTTCGAGGAACGCGCTGGCCAGTTGTATGGCATGGGCCAGATCGGCGGCTTCTGTCACCTCTATATCGGCCAGGAAGCCGTGGTGGTGGGCCTGCAGGCCGAGCTGATCAAGGGCGATAGCATCATCACCGGCTATCGTGATCACGGCCACATGCTGGCCTGCGGCATCAGTTCCAAGGCGGTGATGGCGGAATTGACCGGCCGCGCAGCCGGGATCAGCGGCGGCAAGGGCGGTTCGATGCACATGTTCAGCGTTGAACATGGCTTCTTCGGTGGCCACGGCATCGTGGCGGCGCAGGTGCCGTTGGGCGCCGGCTTGGGTTTTGCCCACAAATATAAGAATGATGGCCATATCGCCGTGACCTATTTTGGCGACGGTGCTTCCAACCAGGGCCAGGTCTATGAAAGCTTCAACATGGCCGAGCTGTGGAAGCTGCCGGTAATCTTCGTGATCGAGAACAACCAATATGCCATGGGCACATCGGTGAACCGCGCCAGTTCGGAAGACCAGCTCTATCGCCGCGGCGAAAGCTTCCGCGTGCCGGGCCTGCAGGTGGACGGCATGGATGTGCTGGCCGTGCGCGGTGCCGCGAAGCTGGCGGTGGAATGGGTGCGCGGCGGCAAAGGGCCATTGCTGCTGGAAATGAAGACCTATCGTTATCGCGGCCATTCGATGAGCGACCCGGCAAAATATCGCAGCCGCGACGAAGTGCAGGCAATGCGCGAGAAGAGCGACCCGATCGAAGGGCTGAAGAAGCTGATCCTGGAAGGTGGCCATGCCGACGAAGCCGCGTTGAAAGCCATCGACCGCGACGTGCGCGATGAAGTGGCCGAAGCCGCGGACTTTGCCTTGGAAACGCCCGAGCCGGCGCTCGCCGAACTCCACACCGACGTGTTGTTGGGAACCTATTGATGCCGCAGATTCTTCTCCCCGCCATGTCGCCCACCATGGAAGAGGGCACGCTGGCCAAGTGGCTGGTTGCCGTGGGCGATGTGGTCAAACCCGGCGACGTGATCGCCGAAATCGAGACCGACAAGGCGACGATGGAACTGGAGTCCGACGACGGCGGCACGGTGACGGCGCTGCTCGTGGCGGGCGGTTCCGAAGGCGTGAAGGTCGGCACGCCGATCATCAACATCGCCGGGGAGGATGAAGCGGAAACGCCGGCCGCGGCTCCCGCTCCCAAGGCCACCATGGAGGAACCGAAGGCCGTTTCGCTTCCTGAACGGGAGACGCCGGGCGATGACAATGCCCCGGTCGCTGCCGCGCCCGCTCCCGATATCGCCCCAGGACCCACCCGCCGCCAGACCGTGCGCGAAGCCCTGCGCGATGCCATGGCCGAAGAAATGCGGACCGATCAAACCTTGTTCGTGATGGGCGAGGAAGTCGCCGAATATCAGGGCGCCTACAAGGTGACGCAGGGCCTGCTGGAGGAATTCGGCGGCAGCCGCGTGATCGATACGCCGATCACCGAATATGGGTTTGCCGGCCTGGGCACGGGCGCGGCGATGGGCGGTCTGAAGCCCATCGTGGAGTTCATGACCTTCAATTTCGCCATGCAGGCCATTGATCACATCATCAATTCGGCGGCGAAAACGCTCTACATGTCGGGCGGCCAGATGCGCTGCCCCGTCGTGTTCCGCGGCCCCAACGGCGCTGCCAGCCGCGTGGGCGCCCAGCACAGCCAGAATTACGGGCCGTGGTATGCAAGCGTGCCCGGCCTGATCGTGCTTGCGCCCTACAGCGCCGATGATGCCAAGGGCCTGCTGAAAGCCGCGATCCGCAGCCCCGATCCGGTCGTCTTCCTTGAAAATGAGCTGCTCTATGGTCAGA
Source organism: Sandarakinorhabdus limnophila DSM 17366 (assembly GCF_000420765.1). Taxonomy (GTDB): domain Bacteria; phylum Pseudomonadota; class Alphaproteobacteria; order Sphingomonadales; family Sphingomonadaceae; genus Sandarakinorhabdus; species Sandarakinorhabdus limnophila. The sequence continues at coordinate 210,506 of NZ_ATVO01000003.1, forward strand.
GCTTCGATGTGCCTGAAGGCGATCATGTCGTCCCCATCGGCAAGGCGCGCATCGTCAAGGCCGGCACGGATGTGACGCTGGTAAGCTACTCCATCGGCGTGGGCGTGGCTTTGCAGGCCGCCGAAACGCTGGCCGGGCTCGGCATCAATGCCGAGGTGATCGATCTGCGCACGCTGCGTCCGATGGATACCGCCACGGTGCTGGCCTCCTTGAAGAAAACCAACCGCATGGTTGTGGTGGAAGAAGGCTGGCCGACCTGTTCGATCGCATCGGAAATCATGGCGGTGGTGATGGAAAAGGGCTTCGACGATCTCGATGCGCCGGTGCTGCGGGTGACCAACGTCGATGTGCCGCTGCCCTATGCTGCCAATCTTGAAAAGGCGGCGCTGCTGAAGGCGGAAGACGTCGTCACCGCCGCTCGCACTGTCTGTTACAAGTGAGCGGCACGATGAAACCCTCTGGGCAAACCCGTGTCGCCGTGATGATCGATGGCAGTTATTTCAACCGCGTATCGACCTTCTACAAGTTCGAGCACAATGTTGGCCGGCGCCTGTCGCTGTCCGGCTTGATGGATTTTATCCGTATCGCCGCCGCCGACATGGAGGAAGTGTCGCGCAATCGCTGCCGGGTGGTGGAGGCGCATTATTTCCGCGGCCGTTACACGCTGCGCGACCTGGAAGACCGGGCGCGCAACGCCAGTTTCGTCGAGGAATCGCTGCGCAACGACCGGGTGTTCGATCAGATCCTGGCCGCCAGCAACATCACGCCGCACTTCACCCGCATCGACACCAACAGCGAACCGCCCAAGGAACAGGGCATCGATGTGTGGCTGGCGCTGGAGGCCTTCGATCTGGCGGTGAGTGATCGCTGCGACGTGGTGGCCCTGGTGGCTGGCGACGGCGATTTCGTGCCGCTGGTGAAGAAGATCAACGCCATCGGCAAGCGCGCGCTGGTGGTGGCGTGGAGCATGAAATCCGAAGCCGGCACACAGGTGCGTTTTTCCGGGCCGCTCGCGGGCGCGGCCGCCTATTTCCTCGACATGGCCGACCTGATCGACAACCCGGACGACGAGGAACAGCGCGCTCTGGTTGATCAGCTTTTTGTGGACAATTGATCATGGCTATTGATGTGACCATGCCCGCCCTGTCGCCCACCATGGAAGTGGGCACGCTGGCCAAATGGCATGTGAAGCCCGGTGACACGGTGAAATCCGGCGACATCATCGCCGAGATCGAAACCGACAAGGCCACAATGGAAGTGGAAGCCGTGGACGAAGGCACGGTGATCGAACTGGCGGTGCCGGAAGGCCTGGAGAATGTGCCGGTGGGCACGGTGATCCTGCGCCTGGCCGGGGAAGGGGAGGCGGCTGCGCCCGCGCCGAAGGCCGCGCCTGCTCCTGCTCCTGTGGCGGCACCTGCAACGGTTGCAGCACCGGCTCCGGTTGCAGCCCCGGCTGCGCCTGCACCAGCAGGCGACCGCGTCATCGCCAGCCCGCTCGCCCGGCGCATCGCTGAAATGAAAGGCGTGGACCTCGCCAGTATTGCCGGCAGCGGCCCACGCGGCCGCATCGTGCGCGCCGATGTGGTAGCGTCCAGCGGCAAGCCCGTCGCTGCCACTGCCCCCGCGCCCGTTGTTGCGGCACCGGCTCCGGTTGCAGCAACCGCTCCAGCTGCGCCTGTTACCAGCGACATTCCCCACACACTGGAAAAGCTCGGCAATGTCCGCAAGGTCATCGCCCGCCGCCTGACCGAAGCCAAACAGTCGATCCCCCACATCTACCTGACGCTCGATGTCGAACTGGATGCGCTGCTGAAATTGCGCGGCGAATTCAACAAGGCGCTGGAACCCCGCGGCATCAAGGTCAGCGTCAACGATCTCGTCATCAAGGCGCTGGCACTGGGCCTGCGCCAGGTGCCCAAATGCAACGTGTCGTTCGCAGGCGACAATCTGCTGGTTTATGATCGCGCCGACATCTCGGTCGCCGTCGCCGCGCCGTCGGGCCTGATCACGCCGATCATCGTGGGCGCAGATGGCAAGGCGGTCAGCCAGATCGCCAGTGAAATGAAGGCGCTCGCCGAAAAGGCCCGTGCCGGCAAGTTGCAGCCGCACGAATATCAGGGCGGCACCGCCAGCCTGTCCAACCTCGGCATGTTTGGCATCAAGCAGTTCGATGCCGTGATCAACCCACCGCAGGCGATGATCCTGGCCGTGGGTGCGGGCGAGAAGCGCGCCGTGGTGAAGGGTGACGCGCTGGCCATCGCCACAGTGATGACCATCACCGGCAGCTTTGACCATCGCGCCATCGACGGGGCAGACGGGGCGGCGCTGATGAGCGCGGTCAAGGCGCTGATCGAAAGCCCACTGGGGCTGGTCGCATGAGCACCACCCACGATCTCGTCATCCTCGGGTCCGGCCCCGGCGGCTATGTGGCCGCCATCCGCGCGGCTCAGCTCGGCATGAGTGTCGCCATCGTCGAGCGGGAGCGCCTGGGTGGCATCTGCCTCAACTGGGGCTGCATCCCGACCAAGGCGCTGCTGCGGACGAGCGAAATCTACCACTATATCACCCACGCCGATGCCTATGGGCTGAGTGTGGAGAAGCCGTCGTTTGACTTGAAGAAGGTCACCGACCGTTCCCGCAAAGTGGCGGCCCAATTGAACAGCGGTGTGAAATCGCTGATGAAGAAGAACAAGATCGAGGTGGTTGAAGGGCAGGGGCGGTTGACCGGGGCCACAACGGTTTCCGTCACCACCGCCAATGGCGAGCGGGTGCTGACGGGCAAGAATGTCATCGTCGCCACCGGTGCCCGCGCCCGCGATCTGCCGGGCGTGGAGGCCGACGGCAACCGCGTGTGGACCTATCGCCACGCCATGGTGCCGCCGGTGATGCCGACCAAGCTGCTGGTGATCGGATCGGGCGCGATCGGTGTCGAATTCGCCAGTTTCTACAGCTATATGGGCGCGCATGTGACCGTGGTCGAAATGCTGGATCGCATCCTGCCGGTGGAAGACGAGGAGGTTTCGGCCTTCGCGCAGAAGGCGCTCACCAAGCAGGGCATGACCATTGTGACCGGCGCCAAGGTGTCGGACGTGACGCCCGGCCCTGAAGGCGTGAAAGCCACCATCACCACGGCCGACGCCAAGGCGAGCACCGACAGCTACAGCCATGTCATCGTTGCCATCGGCATCGTGCCCAATACCGAGAATATCGGCCTGGAGGCGCTGGGTGTCGCCACCAACCGTGGCCATATCGTGACCGATGGCATGTGCCAGACCAACGTGCCCGGCCTTTATGCCATCGGCGACGTGACGGCCCCGCCCTGGCTTGCCCACAAGGCTAGCCATGAAGGCATTATTGCTGTCGAACATATCGCCGGCGGCCATCCCCACGCGATGGACGTCGCCCGCATTCCGGGCTGCACCTATGCCCGCCCGCAGGTGGCCAGCATCGGGTTGACCGAAGCCAAGGCGAAAGCCGCCGGCCACACGGTGCGCGTTGGCAAATTCCCGTTCATCGGCAATGGCAAGGCTATCGCACTGGGCGAAGCGGAAGGCTTCGTGAAGACCGTGTTTGATGCCACCACAGGCCAATTGCTGGGTGCGCACATGGTGGGCGCCGAGGTGACCGAGTTGATCCAGGGCTATGCCATCGCCATGGGCCTGGAAGCGACGGAGGCAGAGTTGATGCACACCATCTTCCCGCATCCGACACTCAGCGAAATGATGCACGAAAGCGTGCTCGACGCCTACGGCCGGGCGCTGCACTACTGATGAGCCTGCTGGCGGGCTTTGTTCTGGCCGCCGCCGGCACCGCCAGTCTCATGCCGCCGGGCTGGAGCGTGTTGTGCCCGCCCAAGTCCCGTCCCGATGAGATCGTGGTGTGTGCTGACCGTGAGCCAGCCCAATCGCCCTATCGCGCCCCGCTGCCGGTGTTGCGGGATATTGGTGAGCGCGGCACTGCCAGTGTATCGGCCGAACGCAACAAGTTGATGGGGCCGGATGTCGGCACCGCCGGCACGTGCTCGGGAACCTGGGGCCCAGCGGGGCCGTTCGGATGCAAGTATAATGAGTTCAAGAACAACGCGAATCAGGCCGCCGGAAGCAGTGACCCGCGCGGCCGGGCCTATCGCGAACCGCACTAGCTGCGGCAGCCTGCCGCAGGTGAAAGTGACAGAAGTGCAATCTTTCGCCTTGCAAACAAGACCAAATCAATCTTATATTTGATACAACGGCGCGGCCCAAGGCAACTGCCCTTGTCGAAGGCCAAGCTGCTGCGGGCGTATCCGGCACTCCCCCCTGTTTGTGTCGGATACGCCCGTTTCGCGTTTCAGGCCGATTTCAGCACGGTCACATTCTCTTCTTCCCAATCCACGGACAGCGCTTCGAACTTGCCGCTTTCGTGATTCAGCACGCGCAGCACGCCTTCTGCTATATCGAACAGCGCCCCTTGCAGGTGCAGTTCGCCGGCCGCTTCGGCGACGGCGATGAAGGGGAAGCTGCGCAGATTGTCGATGGAAAGCCGGATGGCGGCCAGTTCGAGCGCGCTGCAGGCATCGATATCGGGTGACAGCTGCGCCGCGGCGCGGATGGTATCGCGTGCCGGCGCAATCTGGCTCATCCAGCGTTTGATGAAGCCGCCTTCACCCGGCGCCGCGTCATCGAACGTGCCTTCAATGCTGGCCTTGATGCCGCCGCAACGCGCGTGGCCCAGAACCAATATATGATGCACTTTCAATTGGGTAACGGCGTACTCGATGGCGGCCGACGTGCTGTGCTGCCCGTGCGTCGGATCGGGATCGAAGGGCGGCACCAGATTGGCCACGTTGCGCACCACGAACATCTGGCCGGGTTCGGTATCGAACACGCGGGTGGGGTCCACCCGGCTGTCGGAACAGGCGATCACCAACACGCCTGGTGCCTGGCCCTTGTCGGCCAGGGCGTCGTACCGGCGGCGCTGTTCCTGATAGGCGCCGGTGCGAAACCGGCGATAGCCTTCGAGCAGGGCCTTGAATTCGGGCATCTTGTCCTCCGCAATGCTGCGTTAATGTTGGAACGAGTATCTCAGCATCTGCGAGGGCTGCCAACCTGTTTCCAAACGAAGCAGGCTGGCGGCCCTTACGTTTGAGCGTGATCAGTTGAGGGTAAGGCGTATGCGTTTTGCTGTCCGTTATCGCGAAGATGCCCCGGTTCGGGTCGCTGTGGGGGCGCTGGTCCTGCTCGCCCTTGCCATCGGGTTGACCTATTTCTTCCACACGGCGGATGCCGGCAGGTTCGGTTTCGGCACGGCACTGGCATGGGCACTGGCGATGCTGGGCCTGGCGGTTTTGTTAATTGTCGTGCTGCTGATGCGGGATTCACGGCCAACCGTGCGGCTTGGCCTGGATGGCCTGCTGGATCGGCGCTGGTCAACCAAGCCGATTGGCTGGAGCAACATTGCCGAATTTGATCCGGTGCACTGGTTCGGCATCCCGGCGGTGCGCTTGCGCCTGGTTGATCCGGAGCTCAATCCGCCGGCCAGCCTGTTTGCACGGCTCGCCCGTGCCATCGGATTGGTTGCACATGATGATGTGCTGGTGCTCGGGCTTGATTGCACGGCAGACGCGCTGGCGACACGCATCCTGGGGATTGGCACGGCGGCTATTGAGGCGGCGGAGGAGGCCGAGGCTTGGGCGGCGGGCAGCGAGTATGCCGCACCACCGCATGGCTGATCTGCACAACTGACCGGTTGTTCGAGATGCCCCTGGTCGCTATCAGATGGGCATGAGCGAGCCTGTCCTTGATCTTCCCCTCACGCCGTCTGGCCTGCCGCGCAAGCCGGACTGGATCCGGGTGAAGGCGCCCACCTCCAAGGCCTACAACGAGACGCGGGCGCTGATGCGGTCGCTGAAGCTCAACACCGTGTGCGAGGAAGCCGCCTGCCCGAACATCGGGGAATGCTGGAGCCAGAAGCACGCCACCGTGATGATCCTGGGTGATACCTGCACCCGCGCCTGCGCCTTCTGCAACGTGAAGACCGGGATGCCGAACAAGGTGGACGCGACCGAGCCCGGCCATGTTGCCGAAGCGGCCGCCAAGCTGGGCCTGGAACATATCGTCATCACCTCGGTGGACCGCGATGATCTGCCGGATGGCGGCGCCAGCCAGTTCGTGAAGGTGATCCAGGAACTGCGCCGGCAGACACCGAGCACCACGATCGAGATCCTCACGCCCGATTTCCGCAACAAGATGGACCGGGCGGTGGAGATGATCGTCGAGGCCGGGCCGGACGTGTACAATCACAATCTGGAAACCGTGCCGCGGTTGTACCCAACGATCCGGCCGGGTGCGCGCTATTACCATTCGCTGCGCCTGCTCGATAAGGTGAAGCAGCTTTCGCCGACAATCTTCACCAAGTCCGGCCTGATGGTGGGGCTTGGCGAGACGCCGCTGGAACTGCACCAGGTGTTTGACGACATGCGCTCGGCCGGGGTCGATTTCCTAACGGTGGGCCAGTATCTGCAGCCGACGCCGCGCCATGCCAAGGTGATGGAATTCGTGCCGCCGGTCACCTTCCAGACCTATGCCGCTGTTGCCCGCTCCAAGGGCTTTCTGCTGGTGGCGGCCTCGCCGCTGACCCGGTCGAGCTATCACGCCGGCCGGGATTTTGCCGAGATGCAGGCGCGGCGCCGTGCTGCCGTGCCAAAGTCCTTCGGGGCCTGATGCCCAAGCATCGCGAAGTGCGCCGGCTGCCGTGGTCGGCCGCCGAAATGTTCGATCTGGTCGCCGATATCGGCCGCTATCCGGAGTTCCTGCCGTGGGTGCAGGGCATGCGGGTGGGGCCGGAGCGGGATGGTGTCGTGGTGGCCGACATGATCGTGGGTTTCCGCATGATCCGCGAGAAATTCACCAGCCGGGTGACGCTGGATCGGCCACGGACGGTTCATGTTGAGTATCTCGACGGGCCGATGAAGCATCTGTTTAACGACTGGACGTTCAGGGACGCGCCGGGTGGCGGCTGCGAGATTGATTTCGCGGTCGATTTCGAATTCCGCAACCGCGCCTTTGAGGCGTTGGCGGGCATGTTCTTCACGCAGGCGTTCGAAAAGATGGTGGGCGCGTTCGTTGCGCGCGCGCAGGCGCTGTACGGGCCGCGATAGATAAACTGCCGCGTCGCCCCGGACTTGATCCGGGGCCCCGCTTCAAACTTTGATGCAGTCGGCGCTACGGACGAAGCAGTTCCAGCGCAACCAGCGCCGCCTCTCGCCGCACCTCGGCGCGGCCCACATCGCCGAACTGGCGGGTATCGGCGACCACCATTTCCGGATCTTCGCCGCACACGGCGCGCGCGAACACCACCATGCCCACCGGCTTGTTGGCGGTGGCGCCGCCCGGCCCGGCGATGCCGGTGATGGAAACGGCAACATCGGCATTGCTGTGCTTCAGTGCGCCCAGCGCCATGGCCCAGGCGGTGGCGACGGACACGGCGCCAAAGGTGGCCAGTACGTCTTCCGAAACGCCGAGCATCTCCATCTTGGCTTCGTTCGAATAGGTGACGAAGCCGCGATCGAACACGTCCGACGATCCGGCGATTTCGGTGAGAGCAGCCGCGACCATACCGCCGGTGCAGCTTTCAGCGGTGGCGACGCGGCGGCCGGCGGCGCGGTTTTCAGCGAGCACGGTTTCGGCCAGCGCGATGAGATCGGGAGTCATGCCGAGTGCTCCGGCAGGCGCACGCTGGCCATGGCTTGGGCTGCGATACCTTCCTGGCGGCCAGTGAAGCCCAATTTCTCGGTGGTGGTGGCCTTCACGCTGACGCGGTCGATGCCCAGCCCGAGGATTTCGGCGATGCGCGTCCGCATGGCGTCGCGGTGCGGGCCGACTTTGGGGCGCTCGCAGATCAGGGTGACATCGACGTGATCGATGAGGCCGCCACGTTCGCGCACGAGGGTGGCGGCATGCGCCAGGAATTGATCGGACGCCGCGCCGCGCCAGCGTTCGTCGCTCGGCGGGAAATGATCGCCGATATCGCCGGCCGCAATGGTGCCGAGCAGCGCATCGGTGAGCGCGTGCAGGCCGGCATCGGCATCGCTGTGGCCGATCAGGCCATGATCATGCGGCACCTTGATGCCGCACAGCCAGACGTGATCGCCGGGGCCGAACTTGTGCACATCAAAGCCGGAGGCGGCGCGGGAGCTATAGGTGGTCATCGCCTCGGCTTTGGCAAAATCGGCCGGCTCCGTCACCTTGAAAGCGCGTTCGTCTCCCGGCGTGATTGCCACACGCAGCCCGGCGGCCAGCGCAATCGCCACTTCGTCGGTGGCGCCGGACGCTGCGGCACGGTGCGCAGCGAGGATGGCGGGGGTGCGGAAGGCCTGCGGCGTCTGCACCCGCCAGAGAGAGTCGCGGACAACACTGCCGGAAAAACGGCCATCCTCGCCGCGGCGCAGGCTGTCGACCTGGGGCAGGGCAGGGCAGGCGCCGTCCACGTCATCATCAAAGGCCGCCACCAGCGCATCGATCACCGCATCCGGAACGAAGGCGCGGGCCGCATCATGCACCAGCACGATGTCGGGCGGATCAGCGGCCAGCGCTTCCAACCCGGCAAGCACGCTCTCTTGTCGCGTCGCGCCGCCAACAATGGGTTCGGACAGGCCAAGCCCGGCCACCGCCTCATCATACAGCGCCCGGCATTCCGGGTTGATCACCACGCTCACACCGGTGATGGCGGGGTGCCCCAGCAACCGCTTCACCGCATGCCGCAACAAGGGCTGGCCGGCCACAGCGCGATATTGTTTCGGCACGCCGCCGCCGGCTCTAAGGCCGGCACCGGCCGCAACGATGATGGCGTGGATCCGCATGGCTTGCCGCATAAAGCCCGGTCGCCTTGCCGGAAAGGCCCAATCTGCGCTATGGGCCGCGCGCAATGAGCCTTATCGCCCCCATCCAGATCGGTCCCAACCGCATCGATGTGCCCGTGATCCTGGCACCGATGACCGGCGTGACCGACATGCCGTTCCGGACGCTGGTCAAGCGGTTCGGCGCCGGCTTGACCGTGACCGAGATGATTGCATCGGAAGCAATGATCCGCGAGACGCGGCAGAGCATCCAGAAAGCCGCCTGGCACCCGTGCGAGGAGCCCGTCTCCATGCAATTGGCCGGATGCGAGCCGGAACGCATGGCAGAAGCCGCCAAGCTCAACGAGCAGAAGGGCGCGGCGATCATCGACATCAACATGGGCTGCCCGGTGAAGAAGGTGGTCAACGGCCACGCCGGATCGTCTTTGATGCGCGATCTGCCGCTGGCGACGCAGCTTATTCGCGCCACGGTGAAGGCGGTGAAGCTGCCGGTGACGCTGAAGATGCGCATGGGCTGGGATCACAACAGCCTGAACGCACCGGAACTGGCGCGCATTGCCGAAGGCGAAGGCGTGCACCTGATCACCGTGCATGGCCGCACTCGCTGCCAGCTCTACAGCGGCACCGCCGATTGGGCCTTCGTGCGCAGCGTGAAGGACTCCGTGAAGCTGCCGGTGATCGTCAATGGCGACATCTGCTCGATCGAGGATGCCAAGACGGCGCTGCTGCAAAGCGGTGCGGACGGCGTGATGATCGGGCGCGGTGCCTATGGCAAGCCGTGGCTGATCGGCCAGGTGATGGCCGCGCTGACGGGCCATGACGTGCCGGCGGACCCCACGTTGGCGCAGCAGCATGCGCTGGTGAAGGAGCATTATGCGCTGATGCTTGATCTTTATGGCGAGCTGAACGGCGTGAATATCGCCCGCAAGCAGCTGGGCTGGTACACCAAAGGGCTGCACGACAGCGCAGTGTTCCGCAACAAGGTGAATTTCGTGCCTGACAGCGCCACCGTGCTGGCGATGATCGACCAGTTTTACGAGGCCCAGGCCAGCCTGCCACCGCGCCCGGCGGCACTCGCGGCGTAACCTGTCGCAGATCTTCTGTCGCATCGGGGCAACGCTATGGCGCTGCACTGTGTTCCTAAAGACACAATGGCAGGTTATGCTGGGGCTCTGTGACGGTCGAATCACCCATTTCTGAATCCGTGCCGATGCGCCGGCGGCGTGGCCCTGGCGCCCGCCTTGGCTTGCGCGGGCGGCGCTTGTTGCGCCGGGTGCTGCGTGTCACCCGCAACGATAATTTCTATCCACGGCTTGAAGTGCTGGCGGCGGCGGCCACCATCATCATGGGCTGGTCCAGCTATGCGCTGCTCACCCGCCGCGAAGTGCCGGCCACTGGTGCGTCGCAGCCGCTGGTGGCGCTGGTGCTGGTGGCCTGTCTGGTCCCGGCAATGCTGCTGGTGGTGCTGATCGGCCGGCGGTTTGCCATATTGATCACTAACCGGCGCAAGGGCCTGGCCGTTGCCCAGCTGCACCTGCGCCTGGTGGCGCTGTTTGCCGGTATTGCGGCCGTTCCCACACTGCTGGTGGTGGTGTTTGCCTCGCTGTTGTTCCAATTCGGCGTGCAATTCTGGTTTTCCGATCGGGTGAAAACCATTCTCGACAGCTCCAACCAGGTCGCGCAGGCCTATGTTGAGGAAAACCGCCAGCGCATCGGCGATGATATCGTGGTGATGGCCGCCGACGTGGCCAGTTATGCCCGCGATTTCGGCGAAGGCACGCCGCTCTATCGCCGCGGCCTCGATTTCCAGGTGGCCGGCCGCACACTGACCGAAGCCGCCGTTTTCCGCATGACGGCCACCGGCCTGCAACTGGTGGCGGCCAGCGGCGCTTCGGCCAGCGAAGTGCAGGCGCATGTCGCCGACATGAATCTGGCCCGCGCCAACGCCACGCCCGTCACCCTGATCGGCGCGGGTGAGGATCGGGTGGAGTCCGCGGTTGGCGTGCCGGGCAGCCCCGGCACCTTCCTTTATGTCAGCCGCAAGGTTGATCCCGCCGTGCTGGCCCGTGCCAACCAGGCCGCCGGCGCGCTGGGCGAGTATAATGCGCTCACCGAACGCAGCCGGGTGATGCAGTTGCGCTTCAACCTGATCCTGATGGCGGTGTCGCTGCTCACGCTGATCGTCGCCATCTGGTTTGCGCTTTGGCTGGCCAATCGCCTTGTAGCGCCGATCGCGCGCCTGGCCAGCGCTGCCGAACGGGTGGGCGATGGCGATCTGGATGTGCGGGTGCCGGTGCGCGGCCAGGCCGATGAAATCGGCGTGTTGGAACGCGCCTTCAACCGCATGACCAGCCAATTGAAGGCGCAGCAAACCGCGCTGCTGGGCGCCAATGACGAACTGGATACCCGCCGCCGTTTCACCGAAGCGGTGCTGGCCGGCGTGTCGGCGGGCGTCATGTCGATCACGCCGGAAGGGGTGATCCGCGTCGCCAATGCTTCTGCCGCTGCGCTGCTGGCGCTGCCGCATCGGGTGCTGCGCGGGCAAATGCTGCAGGATGTGGCGCCCGAACTGGCTGATCTGCTGGAACAGGCGCGGCAGACCGGTGACGCCGCCGGGCAGGTGCGCATCGAGCGCGGCGAGGAGACACAGACATTGGCCGTGCGCATCGGTGCGGCCGAAGCAGCGGAAGGCCGGGCCGAAGGCTTTGTGCTCACCTTTGACGATATCACCGCGCAACTCGCCGATCAGCGCCGCGCCGCCTGGGCCGATGTTGCCCGCCGCATCGCGCACGAGATCAAGAACCCGCTCACCCCGATCCAGCTTGCCGCCGAACGCCTGCAGCGCAAGTTCGGCCGCCAGATCGACGAGGACGCCGAGACCTTTGCGACGCTGACCAGCACCATCGTCCGGCAGGTGGGTGACCTGCGGCGCATGGTGGACGAGTTTTCCGAATTTGCCCGGTTGCCGCGCCCGGTGTTTGCCTCCGAAGCGCTCGACCGCCTGCTGCGGCAGGCGCTGGTGCTGCAGGAAGTCGCCTTCCCGGCGATCCGCTTCACCTTGAGCGGCCCCACCGATCTGGCGCTGGTGTGTGACCGCCAGCAACTGGGCCGCGCGCTCACCAACCTGATCAAGAACGCCGCCGAAAGCGTTGTGGCGCGGGTTGAGCGCGATGGTGATGAAGCCACTCCCGGCCTGATCGCCATCAGCGTGGCCGCCGATGAGCATTTCGTGCGCATCAGCGTTGCGGACAACGGCCTGGGCTTCCCGGCGGAAGACCGTATGCGCCTGCTCGAACCCTATATCACCACCCGGGCGCGCGGCACCGGGCTCGGCCTCGCCATCTGCGCCAAGATCATCGAAGATCACGGCGGCCAGCTTGAACTGGCCGATAATCCCGATGGCCCCGGTGCGATGGTGATCGCCCGCATCAGCCGGCACCTTGCCGCCGAACCGCAACCCGGTCTGCCCCTGCCGGCTGCCGCCACCACCTCCGCCTGAGAAGGACTGCCCCACAATGGCCCTTGATATACTGATCGTCGACGATGAAGCCGATATCCGCGAGCTGGTGGCCGGCGTGCTGGGCGATGAGGGCTTTGAAACCCGCACCGCTGCCCATGCCGAAGGCGCACTCGCGGCGCTGGCCGAACGCCGGCCCAGCCTCGTCATCCTCGATGTCTGGCTGCAGGGCAGTAGCATGGACGGGATCGAACTGCTGGACGCCATGAAAGCCCGCGATCCGACCCTGCCGATCGTGGTGATTTCCGGGCACGGCAACCTCGATACCGCGGTCGCCGCCATCAAGCGCGGCGCCTATGATTATATCGAAAAGCCGTTCCAGGCCGAGCAATTGCTGCTGGTGGTGCGCCGCGCCACTGAAACCGAGCGCCTGCGCCGCGAATATGAGGCGCTGAAGGAGCGGGTGGGCATTGATATCGAGCTTACCGGCACGAGCCCGCAGATCAACCAGGTGCGCGCCACCTTGAAGCGGGTGGCCGCCACCGGCAGCCGCGTGCTGATCAGCGGCCCGGCCGGTTCCGGCAAGGAAGTCGCCGCCCGCCTGCTGCACCAGTGGAGCCCGCGCATCGATGCGCCGTTCGTGGTGGTTTCGGCCGCGCGGATGACGCCGGAGCGGGTGGAAGAGGCGCTGTTCGGGGTGGAGGAGGGCGGCGAGAATGTCCGCGCCGGCCTGCTGGAACAGGCGCATGGCGGCACGCTGTTCCTCGATGACGTGGCCGACATGCCGATGACGACCCAGGCCAAGATCTTGCGCGTGCTCACCGAACAGGTGTTCCAACGTGTGGGCGGTGCGCGCTGGGTGCGGGTGGACGTGCGGGTGATTTCGGCCACCAGCCGCGATCTGGCCGCCGAAATCGCCGCCGGCCGCTTCCGCGAGGATCTTTATTACCGGTTGAACGTGGTGCCGGTGCGGTTGCCGCCGCTGTCGGAACGGCGCGAGGACGTGGCCGAACTCGCCCGCTATTTCCTCACCCGCTACGCCGCCGAACGCGGCATGCCGACACCCGATCTTTCGGAAGACGCGGTGGCGGCGCTGCAAACCTATGATTGGCCGGGCAATGTGAGGCAGCTCAGGAACGTCATCGAGCGCACGATGATAATGGCGCCCAGCACCAGCATGGCGACACTGGAGATCGACATGCTGCCATCCGAAGTGACGGCGGAGCCTTCAAGACTGATGCCCGGTCAGGCGGCGCGATCGATCATGGGGACGCCGCTGCGCGAAGCCCGCGAAGCGTTCGAGCGTGAATATCTGCGCGCGCAGATCCGGCGTTTTTCCGGCAATATCAGCCGCACCGCCGCCTTCATCGGCATGGAACGCAGCGCCTTGCACAGGAAACTGAAGGCGCTGGGTCTGGCCGATGAGCCGGGTGCCGAGGACGTTACCGAGGAATAAGTCGCGGCTTGCCAGAGCGGCCGGCTTGCGTAACACTGCTTGCAGGGTTGGGGCATTCCCGTGGGGAAACGCCATGAAACCGCCTGTGTGGGCCAGTACGGCCGGATTCCTGATTGGATTGGTGCTCGTGTGGTGGCTGCGGCCGGAAACCACCGAAGGCGCTGCGCTTGTCATCATCGTGTGCACGGCATTGCTCACGCTGGGCGGTATCATCGTGCAATCTGTTCGCGGCAGGAAAGCGCCGCCGGCAGGGGCGGAGGACGGCAAATGAAAGCGCTTGCTGCATTAACGCTGATGCTGGCCGTCGCGGGCTGCGCAAAGCAGCCGCCGCCAGACTCCTCTGCGCCGGTTGAATCCGTTGGCCCTGATGAACCGATTGTTGGCGCACCGCGGGAAGAGCCGCCACCACCACCACCACCACCATCGCCGGTGGTCGAGGCGCGGCCACCTTCTGCCGGCCGTCCGCCAACCAGTGCGCGACCTCCGGCGGCAGCTCGTCCGCCTGCTGTCCGGCCGATGGCGATTGCCACCCGCATCTTCCTGGCCGGAAACGAGCCGATTCCTGGCCAGTTCGGCGCGATTGCCGTGGTGATCTTCCCCAACGGCTCTGATCCGGCCCGGCTGCAGCAGGTGTGCCGGGCCTTTGTTGCTGTGCTCGACGACAGCGGCGAAGTGAGCGAGCGACTGCCCGATGCCGCCCAGATGGTGACGATCTGGCCGGTGAAAAACGGCAGCGCCGTGCCGCGTTCGGGCGTGGTGTCCAGCGCTGCGGAGGCGGATCGCCTGTGCACAGCGGCGGCGGCCAATTATGATTATCTGCGCGCCCAACAGGCCATGGCCGGGCTGCCGTCCGCCGAACGCCTGGCCCCGGCCACGCGCGGGCCACTGCTGGCGGCCTGGGCACCGGGTGCCGATTTCGGCCGCCAGCATGTCTCCATCCTGCGTTATGATCTGTCGGGCATTGCCGGCCAACAACGGCTGATCGGCGCGATGCAGGTCTGGAAAGACAAGATCGAGCGTCAGCCCGAATTGTGGCAATCGGGCTGGAATACCACCAAGGTCAGATTGTGGCTGTCAACGCAGGTCGATGAACTGGGTGCCCAAATCGGTGCCGCAATGAAACTGGTCAACGACAGTTTCTGAACTGCCTGTGACGAAACACGTATTTGAAAATGCGCTTTTCCATCCTTATGTCGTTGTTGCGGCGGCATGTGGCACGCCCAAGAACAAGAGGATGGCCCGATGGCGGACAAGCCCAACACCCTGCAGGACAAGTTCCTGAACACCGTGCGCAAGACGCGCACCCCCGTCACCATGTTCCTGGTCAATGGCGTCAAGCTGCAAGGGGTCATCACCTGGTTTGATAATTTCTCGGTGCTGTTGCGCCGCGACGGCCACAGCCAACTGGTGTACAAGCACGCCATCTCGACCGTGATGCCGGCGACTCCGCTGCAGCTGTTCGAGGCCGAAACCGAAGATTGAGAGACAGAATTTGGGTTATCAACCACCACAGGCCGGCGAACTCACCATCGGCGGCTTTGATGAAGCACGTGGCATCCGCACCGGTTCGCGCGCCATCGTTATCCTGCCGCACATCCTTGCCAAATCCGCCAATGCCCTGCGCTCGCCCGAAGCCAAGCTGGCCGAGGCGGAGGGCCTGACGCGCGCCATCGCGCTCGATGTTGTCCATTCCGAAGTGGTGAAGCTGCGCAATGTGCAGGTCTCGCGCTTGCTGGGCAGCGGCCAGATCGATCGTCTGGCCGGCCTGGTGGCGGCGATGGAGGCCGAAGTGGTCATCATCGATGGCCCCGTTACCCCGGTGCAGCAGCGCAATCTGGAAAAACTGCTGAAGGCCAAGGTGATCGATCGCACCGGGCTGATTCTGGAAATCTTTGGCGAGCGCGCCAGCACGGCGGAAGGCACGTTGCAGGTCGAACTGGCGCATCTGCAATATCAGGCCAGCCGCCTGGTGCGCAGCTGGACCCACCTTGAACGCCAGCGCGGCGGCTTCGGCTTCCTCGGCGGCCCTGGCGAATCGCAGATCGAGGCGGACAGGCGCCTGATCCGCGACCGCATTGCCCGCCTGCGCAAGGAACTGGAGGAAGTGCGCCGCACCCGCGGCCTGCACCGCAAGCAGCGCCAGAAGGCGCCGTGGCCGGTGGTGGCGCTGGTTGGCTATACCAACGCCGGGAAATCCACCCTGTTCAACCGGCTCACCGGTGCCGAGGTGCGCGCCGAGGATCTGCTGTTCGCCACGCTCGATCCCACCATGCGCGCCATCAAGTTGCCGGGGCATGACAAGGTGGTCTTGTCGGATACGGTCGGCTTTGTCTCCGATCTGCCGACCCAACTTGTTGCTGCCTTCCGTGCCACGCTGGAAGAGGTGATGGAAGCTGATCTGATCATCCACGTGCGTGACATCAGCCACCCCGACAGCGACGCGCAGGCGCAGGACGTGGTCGATGTGCTCACCAGCCTGGGCCTCGCGCCCGGCCAGCGTGAAACGCCGATGATCACGGTGTTCAACAAGATCGACGCGCTTGATGCCGAACAGCGTGAAATTGTGCTGAGTCAGGCTGGCGATGATGCCATACCGGTATCGGCGCTCACGGGCGAAGGGCTGGATCGGTTACAGGCCGCCATGGACCTGACGCTGCGCGCCGGCGCCCGCGTGCACCGCATCACGCTGCCGATGAGCGATGGCCGCAGGCTTGCCTGGCTGCACAGCCATGGGGAAGTGGTCGGCCAATCCGGGGACGAGACCAGCCTGACCGTCAACGTACGCCTTTCAGACAAGGACAAGTCGCGGTTTGACGCGATGACATAAGAATTGGGGAGCTGAGCCATTAGGCCTTCCCCCGGCGGCGATGCTTTGGCACAAGACGCCATGCCCGCCCGCTTTCCCCTTTTGGCGCTGGCCGTGGCCCTTGTGGCCGCGCCGGTTCGTGCCGATGAAACCCCGGTCTCACCGCAGCAGCAGGCGGCGTTTGCCGATTGGCTGAACCTGTATCGCGCAGAGGCCACGGCGCGCGGGTTGAAACCGGAATGGCTGGACACGGCGTTGACTAATGTGAGGCTGGTGCCGCGCGTGATCGGCGCCGATCGCAATCAGCCCGGCGGCAGCGCCAAACCGATCCGCTTCCCCGACTATCTGGCCAGCAAATTCCGCGGCGACCGCATCCCGCACGGCCAGCGCCAGTTTGCCGCCAATCGGGATTTGCTCGCACAGGCCGAAACCGCCAGCGGCGTGCCGGCGGCCGTGATTGCGGCGATCTGGGGCATCGAAACCAGCTATGGCCGTGTGCTTGGCCGCTATGATCTGCCGTCCGCGCTGGCGACGCTCGCCTTTGATGGCCGTCGCCGTGATCTGTTCACCCGTGAACTTGATGCCGCCGTGCAAATGGTGGGCGAAGGCCGGGTGGCGCGTGAAGCGATGAAGGGGAGCTGGGCCGGCGCCTTTGGCCAGACGCAGTTCCTGCCCAGCTCCTATCTTGCCTATGGCCGCGATGGTGATGGCGATGGCAAGATTGATCTTTGGGGCAGCCAGCCCGACGTGTTCGCTTCCATCGGCCATTATCTGGCCAAAAGTGGCTGGCAACCGGGCGAGGCCTGGGGTTTCCGCACATTGGTGCCTGATGGCTTTGATCGCAGCGCTGTTGCCGCCGCCGAACCACCCACCCGCTGCGTCACGCCGTTGTCGCGCCATTCGGCGCTGAAACCGGCGCGCGAATGGCGGGCGGCGGGCTTCACGCCGGTCAACGGCAGCTGGCCGGCCGATGATGTGGTGATGAGCCTGATCGAACCGGACGGGGCGGGGCAGGGCGCCTATCTTGTCACCCGCAGCTATCGCGCGGTGCTCGGCTACAATTGCTCCAATCTCTATGCCCTGTCGGTCACGCTGCTGGCAGATGCCATCAGCTTGGCCGGGGCCGCCGCATCGGCGCCGGTGGCCGCCCCCGTGGTGGCAGCGAGCAGCCCGCAATGAGTCGGTTGCTGTTGCCGGTGCTGGCCGTCCTTGCCGTTGCGGCCTGTGGCGGGAAGCCCGCGCCGCGCATTGTAAATGCACCGCCACCGCCGCCGCCGCCGCGATTGGTTGACGTGTCGGACGATTCAGCCGCCGTGGCCCGCGACGCCGCGAAGCTGGGCAACTGGCCTGTGAAGATCGGCAAGCCGTATCAGGTCGCGGGCATCACCTATTATCCTGCCGATGAGCGTGATTACCGCGAGGACGGCGTTGCCAGTTGGTATGGCCCTGGCTTCCACGCCGGCAGCACCGCAAACGGCGAACGCTATGACCAGGATGATCTTACCGCCGCCCACCGCACCCTGCCGATGCCGAGCTGGGTGGAGGTGGAAAACCTGGACAACGGCCGCAAGTTGACCGTGCGCATCAACGATCGCGGCCCGTTTGCGCGCGGACGCATCATCGATCTGTCGCGCAAGGCGGCGCAGTTATTGGGCGTTGATCGCGCCGGCACCGCCCGCGTGCGCCTGCGCCGCGTCTATCCGGGTGGACGAAGCGAAATTGCACCGCCACCGCCACCGCCGTTCGTCGTCGCATCGGCACCGGTCGCCCCTGTCACCACAATTTCCTTGCCCACGGCCAGCCGCGAACCCGCACGCGCAACAACGTCCACCGGCGCCAACTGGCTGGTGCAGGTGGCGGCGCTGGGCGACGGCGGCCGCGTTTCCTGGCTGAAGGGCTTCCTTTCCAGCTTCGGCCCGGTGTTGACCGAAAGCCTGCCCGGCGGCCTCACCCGTGTGCGGCTTGGCCCCTTTGGCAGCGAAACCATGGCCAGCGCGGCGCTGGCGCAGGTGCGCGCTGCCGGCTATGCCGACGCCAGACTGATTCCTCCCACCACATCACGCTGATTGACCCAAGGACGAAAATTCTGATGCGCCTGATTGCTCCGATTGCTTTGTTCCTTGCCGCTACGCCCGCCCTTGCGCAGGCCCCGGCCTATACCACCGCGGCGCCCATCGCTTTCCTGAAGGACCTGCAGACCGGTCGCATCCTGTTGGCCAAGGATGCCGACAAGCGCATCCCGCCCGCTTCGATGGGCAAGATGATGAGCGTCTATGTTGCCTTCAAGCTGATCAAGTCGGGCGAAGCCAATCTGGAACAGCCGATCCTGGTGCGTGAGGAAACCTGGAAGAAGTGGAACAACCAGGGCAGCACCATGTTCCTGGACGTGAACAGCCAGGTGAGCGTTGAAAACCTGCTGCACGGCATCGTCACCCTGTCGGGCAATGACGCTTGCGTGGTGCTGGCCGAAGGGCTGGGCGGTACCGAAGCCAATTATGTCGCGCTGATGAACCGCGAAGCCAAGCGCCTGGGCCTGAAGAGCAGCAATTTCGCCAACACCAATGGCTGGCCTGATCCGAACGAATATGTGACCGCCCGCGATCTGGCCATGATCGCCGAAGCCACTATCCGCGATTTCCCCGATCTCTACGCCCGCTTCTACCAGAAGGAAGGCTTTACGTGGGGCAAGACCATGGGTGCCGGCCAGGCCATCACCCAGGGCAACCGCAATCCCTTGTTGGGCAAGGTGGCTGGCGCCGATGGCCTGAAGACCGGCCACACCGAAGAGGCCGGCTATGGCTTCACCGGTTCCGCCGTGCAGAACGGCCGCCGCCTGGTGATGGTCGTCGCCGGCCTGCCCAGCTTTGGCGAGCGCGTGTCCGCCAGTGTCGATTTCATGAACTGGGGCTTTGCCGCCTGGCAGAATATCCCGCTCGGCAAGAAGGGCCAGGTGATGGGCAAGGTTGCCATCAGTGGCGCTGCCGATCCGTCCATCGACGCGGTGGCTGGCAAGGACCTGTTTGTCACGCTGCCGCGCGGTTTCGGCATGGAGCGCAAGACGAGCGTTGAAGCGCTGCCCGGCTTGTCCGCACCGCTCAAGGCCGGCCAGCAGGTCGGCAATCTCGTGGTCACCATGCCCGGCCAGCAACCGCTCAAGGCGCCGTTGGTGACTCCGGTCGCCATCGAGGAAGCCGGCATGTTCCGCCGCGCGTGGAACTGGCTGATGAGCTTCTTCGGCTGATGAAGACTGGCCGTTTCATCACGCTGGAAGGCGGGGAGGGGAGCGGCAAGTCCACGCAAGGCCGGCTGCTCGCCGAGGCGTTGCGAGCCGATGGCCACGAGGTGCTGCTGACCCGCGAACCGGGCGGCACGCCGGGTGCGGAAGCCATTCGCAGCCTGCTGGTGACCGGCGATCCCGATCGCTGGACGCCGTGGAGCGATGCACTGTTGATGACGGCCGCGCGTGTTGATCACGTCGCGCGCGTCATACGCCCGGCGCTGGAACGCGGCGCCACGGTGATCTGTGATCGTTTCATCGACTCCACTCGCGCCTATCAGGGGGCGGGACGCGGGCTGGAAGATGCGGCGCTGATCGATCTGCACAACCAAGCGGTTTGCCTGTGGCCTGATCTCACGCTGGTGCTGCTGCTCGATGAAGCCGAAGGGCTTGCCCGGGCGGCGGCGCGGGGCGGTGCGGAAGCTCGCTTTGAAGCCATCGGCGGCGATTTCCACGCCCGCGTGCAGGAATTTTTCGTGGCATTGCCCAAGGCCGAGCCGGCCCGCTGCAAGGCCGTCAACGCCGGCGGCAGCATCGACGATGTGGCAGGGCGCCTCCGGGACGCGCTGTGCTGATCGGCCACCAAGCCCAGATCGAGGCCTTGACCGCCGCCTTCACCGGTGGCCGTCCGCATCACGCCTGGCTGCTGGTCGGCCAGCAGGGGCTGGGCAAGGCGAGCTTTGCGCGGGAGGCGGCAACCTGGCTGCTGGCCGGCGCACCGCGCGGTGATGGATTTGCCGTGCCGCCCGAAGGCGACGCCGCCCGCCTGATGGCCGCAGGATCGCACCTCGATTATCGCCTGATCGAACGCACCGAAGCCAAGACCGGCAAGCTGCGCAGTGAAATCGTTATCGGCCAGATCGTGCGCCGGCCTGACGGCGAGGGGCAGCCGCTGCGCGAGTTCCTGTCGGGAACACCGATGCTGGGCCCGCGCCGTGTGGTGGTGATCGATGCGGCTGACGACATGAATCGCAACACAGCCAACGCCTTGCTGAAAAGCCTTGAGGAGCCGTCGGAAGATACGGTTTTCCTTCTGGTCAGCCACTCGCCCGGCCGGTTGCTGCCCACCATTCGCTCGCGCTGCCGCACGTTGCGCTTTTCCCGCCTCACCGACGCAGAAGTCTCCCGCGTTCTGGCCAGCGCTGATCTGGAAGGCGAGGACGAAAACCTGCTCGTGCGCCTGGCCGAAGGCTGCCCCGGCCGCGCCATCGCCCTGGCCGGCGCCGGCATCACCGCGCTGGAACGCGATCTGGGCCAACTTGCCGATCTGCCGCCGCAGATTGCCAACCCGGCCGCCCTGATGCTGGCGCGCGGGATTGGCGGCAAGGGCCGGGAAGGGCGCTATGCCGCGCTGCTCGATCGTGTGCCGGCTTTGATCGCCGATCGCGCCCAACGCCTGACCGGCCCGGCGCGGGGGGCGGCCATTGCCGAATGGGAGGCCGCCAGCCGTCTCGCCCGCGAAGCCGTGCCGCTGCAACTGGAACCGGGGCAGGTGGCGCATCGTCTCGCCCTGCATCTGGCCGCCGTGCCTGCTTGAATCTGGGACCATATTGCCCCATTGGCCGTGGCCATGAGCAAGCCCCGCTTCTACGTCACCACCGCCATCGCCTATCCCAACGGCCGCCCGCACATGGGCCATGCCTATGAAGCGATCGCCACCGATGTCATCGCCCGCTTCAAACGGCTCGATGGTTTTGATGTGCGCTTCCTTACCGGCACAGACGAACATGGCCTGAAGATCGACCAGGCCGCCCGCGCCGCCGGCAAGCCGCCCAAGGCCTATGTCGATGACATGGTGGCGCCGTTCCAGTCGCTTCATGAATCCCTCGGGATCAGCTTCGACCGTTTCATCCGGACCACCGATGATGATCACAAGGCGCTGGTGCAGGCGCTGTGGCAGCGCATGGCGGCCAATGGTGACCTGTATCTGGGCCGCTATGAAGGCTGGTACTCGGTGCGCGACGAGGCCTATTATGACGAAGGTGAACTCGTTACCGGCGAGGATGGTGGCAAGCTCTCTCCCAACGGCGCGCCGGTCGAATGGACTGTGGAGGAAAGCTGGTTCTTCAAGCTTTCGGCCTATCAGGACAAGCTGCTGGCGCTGTACGAGAGCCACCCCGAGTATATTCAGCCCGCTAGTCGTTTCAATGAGATGCGCGCCTTTGTTGCCGGCGTGCTTTCGGATCTGTCGGTCAGCCGCACCAGCTTCACCTGGGGCATCCCGGTGCCGGGGGATGAGCGCCATGTGATGTATGTCTGGCTCGACGCGCTGGCCAATTATCTCACCGGGGCAGACGCAACTGGTCGGGGCAGCCTCGATGGCGAATGGTGGCCGGCCGATCTGCACGTTGTGGGTAAGGACGTGGTGCGCTTCCATGCCGTTTATTGGCCGGCGTTCCTGATGTCTGCCGGGATCGCGCTGCCCAAAACCGTGTTCGGCCACGGTTTTCTTCTCAACCGCGGCGAGAAAATGTCGAAATCGCTCGGCAATGTCGTCGATCCGGCCGCCATGGTGGACCGCTTCGGCGTTGATCGCCTGCGTTGGTTCCTGTGCCGCGAAGTCGCTTTTGGTGATGACGGCAGCTACAGCGACGAAGCCATCGTGGAGCGTACAAACGCCGATCTGGCCAACGGCATCGGCAACCTGGCCCAGCGCAGCCTGTCGATGGTGGCCAAGAACCTCGGCGGCGTGATGCCGGTGCGCGGCGAGGCTGGTGAAACGGAATTGCGCCTGAAGGAGGCATTCCTGTCCGGCAGCGAAGCCTATTTCACCGCCATGAACGCGCTGGCGCTACACAAGGCTCTCGATGCGTTGATGGCCATGGTCGCCGCCGCCAACGGCTATTTCGCCGAGAATGCGCCGTGGGCGCTGGCCAAGACCGACGTGGCCCGCATGGCCGAAGTGCTGGCCGCCACGCTTGACGCCACCCGCCGCATCGTCATCCTGGCCCAGCCCTTCATGCCGGCCAGCACGACGCAGCTGCTCGATCAGCTGGGCGTGGCCGCTGATTTGTGTGATTTCAATGGCTTCAACACGCCGGTTGACGCCGGCACGCAACTGCCGGCCCCGGCCGGCGTGTTTCCGCGCATCACGCTGGAAGGCTGACGACGTGCTGATCGACAGCCATTGCCACCTCAACTACGCCAGCCTGGGTGAAGATGTGCCCGGCGTGCTCGCACGCGCCCGCGGCGCCGGGGTGGGTGGTTTCCTCGCCATTTCCTGCCGGGAAAGCGAGTGGGACGGCGTGATCGCCATAGCCGATGCGCACGACGGCGTTTGGGCCAGTGTCGGCATCCACCCGCACGAGGCTGACGAACATCCCGATACCGACGCCGCGACGCTTATCGCCGCAAGCCATCACCCGCGCGTTGTCGCCATCGGCGAGACCGGTCTCGATTATTATTACGACAAGTCGGACCGGGAACGACAGAAGACCAGTTTCCGCAGCCATATCCAGGCCGCGCGCGCCACCGGCCTGCCGCTGATCGTCCACACCCGCGATGCTGAAGCTGATACGCTGGCTTTGCTGAAGGAGCCGGGCGAGGGGCCGTTGACCGGCGTCATCCACTGCTTCACCGCCAGCCAGTCCTTTGCAGATGAGGCGCTTGCGCTGGGTTTCTACATTTCGCTGTCAGGCATCGTCACCTTCAAGAACGCCCGTGATCTGCAGGAAACCGCCAAGACCATCCCCGCCGATCGCCTGCTGGTGGAAACGGACTCGCCCTATCTCGCCCCCGTGCCGATGCGCGGCAAGACGTGTGAACCGGCCTTCGTCGCCCACACCGCGCGTTTCCTGGCCAATCTGCGTGGCGTGAGCGAGGCGGAACTTGCCGCCAGCACGACTGCCAACTTCCACGCGCTCTTCACGAAAGCGGCATGAAGATCACCATCCTCGGCTGCGGCACGTCCAGCGGTGTGCCTCGCATTGGCGGGCCGGATGGGGCAGGGAACTGGGGCCTGTGCGACCCTGAAAACCCCAAGAACCGCCGCCGCCGCGTCTCCGTGCTGGTCGAAGCCGCCGGCAAGACCGTTCTGATCGATTGCGGGCCGGATTGCCGCGAACAGTTGCTGTCGGCCAAGGTGGCGCACCTTGATGCGGTGATCATCACCCATGATCACGCCGATCACGCCCATGGCATCGATGATCTGCGCCAGGTCTTCCACGCCATGCGGCGCCCGGTCGACGTGTGGGCTAGCCGGGCGACATTCGCTGTGCTGAAATCGCGCTTTGATTATGTGTTCTTTGGCGCTGCTGGCTATCCCGCCACCTGCACGGCCCATGATTTCGAACAACCGGTAATGCTGGGTGATCTGTGCATCACTCCGTTCCCGCAACCGCACGGGGACATTGAATCGACCGGCGTTCGCTTCGATCATGATGGAAGGTCGTCAGCCTATTCCACTGATGTAAAAGACTTTGATGTTCGTGCCGATGCCGCGTTGACCGGCCTTGATCTGTGGGTGGTCGATGCGCTGCGCCGCGAACCGCACCCGACGCACACGCATCTGGAACAGACGCTGGCATGGATCACTGAGCGCCGGCCGGGCAGGGCAGTGCTCACCCACATGGATCAATCGATGGACTATGAAACCCTGCGCGCCGAACTGCCGGCCGGGGTGGAGCCGGGCTTTGACGGCCAGGTGATCACGCTATAGCGCAAGGACCGCGAACCCGAGCGCTGCCGCCAGGCTGGTGAGGCTGGCGACAATGCCAACCAACAGCGGCTTGGGCCCGGCCTTCAATATTTCGCCCAATGGTGACCGGATGGCGGTTGCCGCAACTGATACAGCCAGCATCCAGCTCGAAACATCAGCTGCAAAACCAGAGACTTGTGCCGGAATGATGCCCGTTGAGTTGATGCCGGCCACCACGAAGAAGCCCACCACGAACCACGGCAGCAACGGCGCCGCGCGCTTGCCGCCGCTGATCTTCAATGGCTGCGGAAAGGCCAGCGCAACCAGCGCCAGCACCGGGGCCAGCAGCGCGACCCGAGCCAGTTTCACAATGGTGGCCGTTTCACCGGCCGCAGGCGAGAATGCATATCCGGCACCCAGCGTCTGCGCGACGTCGTGGATCGAGGCGCCAAGCACGAAACCGGCCTGCAAGTCGTTCAAATTGAACAGTTCGCAGATTGCCGGATACAGCACCAGGGCCGCGCTGCTCATCGTGGATGTGCCGACCAGCACCAACGTGAGTTCGGCCTGGCGCAAGCGACGCTCGCCCAATGTGGCGGACAATGCCATAGCCGCCGAGGCACCGCAGATGGCGACAGCGCCGCCGGACAATGTGCCGAAAGCCGAGGAAAACCCAAGGCTGCGCGCCGCCAGCACGCCAGCGCCCATGGTGATGCCAACAATGGCAACCACCGCCAGCAGCGATTGGGGACCCAGCGCCACGATCTGTTCCAGCGTGATGCGCGCTCCCACCAGCACGATGGCCCAGCGCAGCAGTTCGCGGCTCGCGAGTGTCAGGCCGGGCGTGAGCCGCCGATCAGCCGACAGGAAATTCATGGCGAGCCCGATCAGCAGCGCCAGCAGCGTGAGCGGCGCGCCATAACGATCCGCCAGTGATGCCGCCGCCAGCGTGGCCAACACGGCGACCATCAAACCGGGCAGATAATCGCGCCAGCGTGTCGCCGGTGTGCGTTCAATGTCGCCGTAAAGATCGGCGGCCTGGGGCAATTGATTGGCGGCATCCATCGGTGCAGGGTTAGGCGGTTGCAGGGATTTCGCCAAGGGGGCGCTGATAGTCTCAGTATGTATTAAACATAATATATATTATCAGGCAATCATATTATCCAAAGCGCGGTAGGGCGTGGCACTCCCCGCCTGTCTGAACCGATTGAAACCAGTTCAGCACTGCGGCAGTGAAGCGGCATGGAAACGCTCTCGCTCACTCGCCTCGCCACCATCATGGCCGCCCTTCGCCACAAGGAGAATGGCTGCCCGTGGGATCTGGCCCAGGATTTCGATACGATCGCGCCATACACGATCGAGGAAGCCTATGAAGTGGCCGAAGCCATCGCGATGCGGGACATGGCGGAATTGAAGAAGGAATTGGGCGATCTGCTGTTCCAGGTCGTCTTTCACAGCCGCATGGCCGAAGAAGCCGGGCATTTCGCGCTCGCCGATGTGGTGACCGCCCTGTGCGAAAAGATGGAACGTCGCCATCCGCATATCTTCGGTGACGGCACCCGCGCCAGGGATGCAGATACCCAGAAGGACGAATGGGAACGCATCAAGGCCGAAGAACGGGCCGCGGCCGGTGCACCGGAAAAGCCGGTTTCGGCGTTGGATGGGGTGGCGACGGCCCTGCCCGCCTTGATGCGCGCCGAAAAGCTTCAGGCCCGTGCGGCGCGAGTCGGGTTCGAATGGCACGATGTGTCCGGCGTGCGCGCCAAGCTGGACGAGGAACTGGCCGAATTCGACGCCGCCACGGATGACGCCCACCGCGCCGAAGAGATGGGCGACGTGCTGTTCGTGCTTGCCAATCTGGCCCGCCGCCATGGCATCGATCCGGAAACCGCCCTGCGTGCCGGCAACGCCAAGTTCGAACGCCGATTCAAGGCGATGGAGTCGCTGGCCGGGCCGGATTTCCCGGCGCTGCCGCTCGATGCGCAGGAAGATTACTGGCAACAGGTGAAGGCCGCCGAACGGCGTTGACGCGCCCGGCTCTGCCCTTACACATTGCGACGGGGGAGAAATACAATGCCAATCGATCGTCGTCTGTTTCTGGCCGGTGCAGCCGGCGTTTCGCTGGCCGGGGGCGCCAACGCCACATTGATCGCGCCGGGTGCCAGTGCGGCTGAAGCCCGCGCACTGGAAGCCGTTGCCGCCTATCTGGAGGCACACCGCCGGCATTATGGCCTGCCGGCGATGGGCATGGTGGTGGTGGCCGGCGGGCGGCCCTTCACCATAAATTCCGGCACCCGCGATTATCGCGAGACACAGCCGCTGGGCGGCGATGAGTTGTGGCAGATCGGCAGTATTTCCAAGAGCTTCCTGGCGCTGGCCTGCCTGTCGCTGCAGGCCGAAGGCAAGTTGACGCTGGACGATGAGCTGCGCCAGCACCTGCCCGAAGCCCTGTTGCCGGGCGTGTCATCGGGCGGGCCCTTTACCATCCGTGGCTTGCTTGATCACACCACCGGCCTGCCGGATTTCGCGCCGGCGCTGGGCGAGAAACTGTGGCGCAGTTTCAACGCCGGCAAGGGCTGGAGCTATAGCAACACCGGTTATGATCTGGTCGGCCAGGCGCTGTCGCGCATCGAAGGCAAGCCGGTGAAACAGATCATCGAAGAACGTGTGTGCACGCCGCTGGGCATGACCGACACGCGCGGCGCCATCCAGTGGCGCGATCGCAGCCGCTATCCGGCCAGTTACAGCCCCTTGCGGCCCGATCGGCCGGTGTTGACCGGCATGGCGCTGGCACCGGCGCCGTGGGTGGATGCCAATCTGGCGGCCGGCTCGGTGGCGGCGCCGCTGGCTGACATGGCTCGCTATCTGAATTTCCTGATCGCGGTTGGCCAAGGCAAGGGCAGCCCGCTGCTCACCGATGCACAGGCGCGGCTGTGGCTGGAAAATCCGGTGGTGCAGGATCCGGCAAACCCAGCGGAGACTTATGGCCTAGCCCTGATGCACCGCGCCGATGAAGGCCGGGCGCTGCTGCACCACACCGGCGGGATGGTGTGTTTTTCCTCGTCTTTCCATGTCGATGCGGCGGCGGGGCTGGGCGCCTTTGCCAGCTGCGCGGTGGGCGGAATCAATTATCGGCCGCGGCTGATCACGCTCTATGCGCTGCGGGCGCTGCGGGCGGCGGCGGCCGGCGCTGCCATTCCCGCACCGCCGGCTCTGGGCGCCCTGCCCGCCGACGCCGGCGATTTTGTGGGCAGCTACAGCGACGGCCAGGCCAAACTGGACATCTTGCCCGGCCTTATCGTGGTGCTGGATGGCGCGCGCGTGCCGTTGCAGGCGCAAGGTGGTGGCCTGTTCGTGACTGCACATCCGGGCTTGGTGGAGTGGCCACTGGTGGCAGTGCGCCGCGAAAAGGCGGTGATCGCACTTGATCACGGCAGCCGGCGCTTTGTGCGATCGGGCGTAAACGCGCCCCTGCCCGCAACCACGCCCGAAATCGCGGCCCTGGCCGGCCATTATCAAAGCGATGATCCGTGGATTGGCGGCGTCAGTATCGTGGCGCGGGGCGACCAACTCTATCTGGGCGGTGCCGGTCTCCTGCGTCGCACCGGCAAGGTGGATTTCGTACCGGCTGATCCGGCCAACAGCCCTGAACGCTTGCGATTTGAGGCGCAAGTGAACGGCGTGCCGCAGGTGGTGATCTGGTCAGGCCGCCGGCTTGAGCGGCGGGACGTTTAGCGCAACGCAGCGATCGCGGCCCGCCAAATCCGGGTGCAGGCTGGCGGTGAAGCCGTGGTCAGCCGCCATGGCCATCAGCGCCGGGCCCTGCTTGTGGCCGATTTCCAGCACCGCCAGGCCGCCGAGGTTCAGCAGGCCGGGCAGTTGCGGCACAATGCGGCGATAATCGTCGAGGCCCTTGCCGCCGGCAAACAAGGCGCTGGCCGGTTCAAAGGTGCGGACCTCCTCCGAAAGCTCTTCGGTTTCAGCGATATAGGGTGGATTGCTGAGGATCAGATCGAAGCGTTCATTCAGCCCTTCCCCCCAGTCGCCGAGCTGGAAATTGGCGCGGCCAGCAAGGCCGGTGGACTGCGCATTTTCCTGCGCCACAGCTAGGGCCGCCAAGCTGGCATCGACACCAAGCCCGGTCGCGTTCGGCCATTCCGAGAGGCAGGCCAGCAGGAGCGCGCCCGAGCCTGTACCCAGATCAAGGATGCGTGCTGGTGGGTGGGCGCAAAGCTTGAGGGCCACCTCCACCAGCGTTTCCGTGTCAGGGCGCGGGATCAGCACAGCGGGGCTGACCTTGAGGGTGACTGACCAGAATTCGCGGGTGCCGGTGATGTGGGCGACGGGTTCGCCATTGGCGCGGCGTTCAACCAGTTTTTCATAATCTTGTGGATCGAACTTGCAATCTGGATTCAGCAACAGATCGCCACGCGAGCAGCCGAGATGATGGGCGAGCAGCACTTCGGCATCCAGGCGCGGCGTCTCCCCGCCGATGCGGGCGGCAGCTTCATTCAACGCGTCGACGGTGCGGATCACCCCAAACTCGCCAGGCGCGCCGCTTCATCTTCGGCGATCAGCGCGGTCACCAGTTCATCCAGCCCGCTGCCAGCCAGGATTTCGGGCAGACGGTGCAGTGTGAGGTTGATGCGGTGGTCGGTCACCCGGCCTTGCGGGAAATTGTAGGTGCGGATGCGTTCGCTGCGGTCGCCACTACCCACCATCGCCTTGCGATCGGCGGAGCGCGTGTTGGCCAGGCGCTCGCGTTCGGCATCGAACAGGCGGGTGCGCAGCAATTTCAGCGCCTTGGCCTTGTTCTTGTGCTGGCTGCGTTCATCCTGAACGGCCACCACCACACCGCTGGGGATGTGCGTGATGCGCACCGCGCTGTCGGTGACGTTCACGTGCTGGCCACCGGCGCCAGAAGCGCGGAACACGTCGATGCGCAAGTCCTTCTCGTCGATGGCGACGTCCACATCTTCGGCTTCCGGCAGCACGGCAACAGTGGCGGCGCTGGTGTGGATGCGGCCGCCGGCTTCCGTGGCCGGCACGCGCTGCACGCGATGGACGCCGCTTTCGAACTTCAACCGCGCAAACACCCCGGCGCCCGACACGCTGGCGATGATTTCCTTGAAGCCGCCCACATCGGACGCGCTGGCGGAAAGGATTTCCCAGCGCCAGCTATGGCTTGCCGCATAACGTTCATACATGCGTGCAAGATCACCAGCGAACAGCGCGGCCTCGTCCCCACCCGTTCCGGCGCGGATTTCCAGGACCGCGGACCGATCATCGGCGGCATCGCGCGGCAGCAGTTTCAGCGCCAGCGCGCGCTCGGCGGCCGGCAGCCGCGCATTGATGCTGGCCAGTTCTTCCTGCGCGATGCCGTGCATTTCGTCGGCAGCCGGAATGGCGGCCAGTTCGTCGCGTTCCGTGATCAGTGCCCGCCACGCCTGCGCCGCCTCCACCAACGGCGTCAGCTCGGCATAATCCTTGGACAGCGCCACGAACTGTTCGGGCGGCAGTGCCGGATTGCCCATGTCGTGCGCCAGGGCGGCATGGCGGCGCTCGATCTGGGCGATGCGCTCAAGCGGCAGCGTCATCCCGGCAAGTCGCTCGCGTTTAACGTGTAGCGACCTGAAATCGCCGCTGCTGCGCGCTCGAACAAGCCAATCTGCTCGTCACGATCTTCCGTCAGATAACGGGCGTAGACGTAGGGCGGGGACTCCACATTCTCCCGTTTGACGAAGAAGATGCCGGCGTTGCCACGCTTCTTCGACAGCTCGATCTGGCGCTTCGCCTTGGCGGCAAAGTGCCGCTCGATCGCGAAGCCGGCCTGACGCAGCAGCGCCGAGACGATCAGCGCGTCGGTCTCCAGTTCGGGCGCATCCGCGATGACGGTGAACACGTCGTCCGCTGACGGCCCCACAACCAGCATCGCCAGACGCTCGATCCCCGCGGCCCAGCCCACGGCCGGCGTTTCCGGGCCGCCCATGTGGCCGATCAGGCCGTCATAACGCCCGCCGCCCAGCACCGTGCCCTGCGCGCCCAGGCTCTGCGTGATGAATTCGAACACGCTGTGGCGATAATAATCCAGCCCGCGCACCAACCGTGCATTGCGCGTCCAGGCGATGCCGCTGGCTTGCAGACCGACCTGCAACCGTTCGAAGAACTGGCCGGCCTCTACCGTGAAATAATCGTCGATCTGCGGCGCGTTCGCCACCAGTGCGGCGTCGCCAGCATCCTTGCTGTCCAGGATGCGCAGCGGGTTGGCGTCCAGCCGGCGCTGGCTGTCTTCGCTCAAATCGCCACGATGAGCGGCGAAATAGGCCGCAACGGCGGCGCTCCATGCAGCGCGTGTTTCCGGATCGCCCATCGAATTGAGGGTCAGTTCCACGTCGCCCGCCACGCCCAGTTCTTCGAGCAGATGCTGGCCCAGTGCGATCACTTCCACGTCTGCCGCCGGCTCGCCCGCGCCCAGGATCTCGGCATCGAGCTGGTGGAACTGGCGGAACCGGCCCTTTTGCGGGCGTTCATAGCGGAACAAGGGTCCCCACGCCGCCAGCTTCAACGGCGCCAATTGCTGCCAGCCGTTTTCGATGTAGGCGCGCGCGATGCCGGCGGTGAATTCCGGGCGCAGGCACATGGCATCGCCGCCGCGATCCTGGAATTCATACATTTCCTTGGAGACCACGTCGGTCGTCTCGCCCAGCGAGCGCGCGAACACGGCGGTCGCTTCGAACACCGGCACTTCCACCCTGCCGAAGCCGTGCAGCTTGCGCACGCGGTTGAACGTTTCGATCACATGATCGAAGCGGGCGGCGGCCTCGCCGATCATGTCCTGCGTGCCCCGAGGTTTTTGGGGCGGTTTCTGGGGTGCCTTGCTCATGGTCGCGCCAATAGGGCAGCACCGGGATGCGCGCAACGCCCCCCTTCCCTGCCGCGCCGCGCTTCGCTAACCAGCGACCATGCGCACCTTCCTTCTCCTCGCTTCCGCCCTCATCGCTGCTCCGGCGCTTGCCCAACGCTCCATGCCGCAGCCACTGCCGATCGTGGATGCGGTGCCGGCGGCAAAGGATGTGCCCTTCCCCGGCACGCTGCGCCTGCATGTGGATACCACCGATATGCTGCATGGCGTGTTCAAGGTTGAGGAAACCATCCCGGTGCCGCCCGATCTTGCCGGCAAGAAGATGGCGCTGCTGTTCCCGAAATGGCTGCCCGGCAAGCACGCGCCGCGCGGCGAGATCGAGAAATTGGCGGGGCTGGAAATCCGTGCCGGCGGCCAGCTGCTGCGCTGGCAGCGTGATCCGGTTGATGTCTATGCCTTCTGGGTGGAGGTGCCGGCCGGTGCCACCGCGCTCGATGTGCGCTTCCAGTTCCTTTCCGCCACCGATGGCCCACAGGGTCGCATCGTGGTGACGCAGGACATGATGAACCTGCAGCCGAACAGTGTCTCGCTTTATCCGGCGGGCTGGTTCACGCGCCAGATTCCGGTGTCCCTGTCCGTCACCTGGCCGCAGGGTTGGCAGGCCGGTTCCGCCATGCGGGAAACCAGCCGCGATGGCAGCCGCGTTTCCTACCAGACGGTCGACTATGAAACCCTGGTGGACAGCCCGTTCTTCGCCGGCCGCCATTTCGCCAAATGGGATCTTGGCCAGAATGTCACGCTCAACGTGGTCGCCGATGATGCGCGCTTCCTGAAGGCCAATGATGAACAGATCGGCAAGCACAAGGCGCTCGTCACCCAGGCGGTGAAGCTGTTCGGCACCCGCCAGTTTGATCATTATGATCTGCTCTTGTCGCTCACCGAAAAGATGGGCGGCATCGGGCTGGAGCATCACCGCTCTTCCGAAAACGGTGTCGATACCGGCTATTTCACCGATTGGGATCGCGGCCCTGGCCGGCGCAACCTGTTGCCGCACGAATTCACCCACAGCTGGAACGGCAAGCATCGCCGCGGTGCCGATCTGGTGACGCCGGATTTCCGCACGCCGATGCGCAATTCGATGCTGTGGGTATATGAAGGGCAAACGCAATTCTGGGGCTATGTGCTGCAGGCGCGTTCCGGGCTGGTGAAGGTGGAAGACACGCTCGACCAGCTCGCCACCATCGCCGCCACGCTGGACAACCGCCCGGCGCGCAGCTGGCGCAGCCTGGATGATACCACCAACGATCCGATCATCACGCCGCGCGCGCCCAAGGGCTGGCTTAGCTTCCAGCGCAGCGAGGATTATTACACCGAAGGCTTGCTGATCTGGCTGGAAGCCGATGCCATCATCCGGCGGGAAAGTGGCGGCGCCCGCAGCCTCGATGATTTCGCGCGGCGCTTTTTTGGCACCGGCGACGGCGATTGGGGGGTGAAACCCTATGATTTTGCCAGCCTGGTGGCTGAACTGAACGCGGTGCAGCCCTATGATTGGGGCAGCCACCTCACGCGACGGTTGACGGAAAAGGCCGACGGCGCGCCGTTGAAGGGCCTGGAACTGTCGGGCTGGAAGCTGGTCTATACCGACAAGCCCAGTGCCGCCTTCACCGATGCCAACCGGCGCCAGGTCAATCTGCTGTTTTCGGGCGGCCTGCTGCTTGGTCTTGCCGGCAAGGTGGAACAGGTGTTGTGGAACAGCGCCGCCTATGATGCCGGCCTAGCCGTGGGCGATGTGCTGCTGGCCGCGAACGAACTGCCATTCAGCGATGATGCGCTGCGCGCCGCGGTGGCAGCGGCAAAGGGCGGAGCCACGCCGATCAAGCTGGTGGTGAAGACTGATGATCGCGTGCGCACGGTGGAGTGGGCGTGGACGGGCGGGCTGCGCTATCCGCGGCTGGAACGCATCGGGGCGGTGAAGCAGACGCCGCTGGAAATGCTGCTCAGCCCGAGGAAGTAGGTCCTAACCCAGCGCCTTCAGCCCGACGATGCAGCCGATCAACCCGGCAATCAGCAGGCCACGCACGATCGACATCGGTTCGGCATAGAAGGCCACACCGATGATGGCGGTGGCCGCCGCGCCGATACCGGCCCAAACTGCATAGGCCGTGCCCATCGGAATCTGCCGCCCGGCCAGCGCCAGCAGTCCCATGGAGGCGGTGACCGACAGCAGGAAGGCGATCAGCGCGCCGATATTGCGGCCGCCATCGATATGGCGCAGCGCGGTGGTGAAACCCGCTTCGCACAAGCCGCCTGCCAGCAGTGCCACCCAGGGCCCGATCATCGCCATATCCGTTCCTTCCGCGTCAATTGGACCGTGGACAAGAGTGTCGCAGCCCCGTAACCCGCGCCCGAGAAGAATATAGGAGAATCCAGTCCCATGCGTATCGACTCGATTCCGATTGGCGTTGCCCCGCCGCAAGATGTCAATGTTGTCATCGAATGCCCGATGGGCGGTGAACCGGTGAAATATGAGCTGGACAAGGCGAGTGGCGCGTTGTTCATCGATCGCATCCTGCACACGCCAATGCGTTATCCGTGCAACTATGGCTTCATCCCGCACACGCTGGCCGATGATGGCGATCCCATCGATGCGCTGATCGTGGCGCGCACGCCGTTCATGCCAGGCTCCATTGCCCGCGTGCGCCCGGTGGGCGTGCTGATGATGGAAGATGATGGCGGCGGTGATGCCAAGCTGATCTGCGTTTCCGTCAACAAGGTCTATCCCTACTACGACGATGTGCAGGAATATACCGATCTGCCCAAGATCGTGCTCGATCAGATCGAGCATTTCTTCAGCCACTACAAGGATCTGGAACCCGGCAAGTGGGTGAAGTGCCAGGGCTTTGAAGGCAAGGCCACGGCCGAGCGGCTGATCATGGAATCGATCGAGCGCTACAACGCCGAGAAGGAAGGCCGCCTGATGGTCGAGCACAAGGAACATCCGGGCGCACCGCGAGGCTAAACCTTGGCGCTGGGTACAAGAAAGGGCGGTCCGTTTGGGCCGCCCTTTTCTGTTCGTGGTGCTACCCTGCCGCCAGCGCCGTGAGCGCTTCGCCTTCCACCCGCATCACCGTCCATTCGTCCATCAACTTCGCGCCAATCGCCGTGTAGAAGCCGATGGCCGGCGTGTTCCAATCAAGCACGCTCCATTCGAAGCGGGCATAGCCGCGCGCCACGGCCAAACCGGCCAGATGCACGAGCAGCGCCTTGCCCAGCCCGGAACCGCGTGCGGTAGGCATGACGAACAGATCTTCGAGATAGAGCCCGGGCTTGCCCGTCCAGGTCGAAAAATTGGTGAAGAACAGCGCCATGCCCACCGGCAGCCCATCCTGCTCGGCCAGCACACATTCCGCTGCAGGGCGTTCGCCAAACAAGGCGCGCGCCAGATCATCGTGCGTGGCCTTCACCGCGTCCGGCTCCTTTTCGTAGATCGCCAGTTCGACGATCAGGCGATGGATGGCGGGTATATCGGCAAGTGCGGCGGCGCGGATCATGGCTGCCGCATTGGCGGGAGTTCAGGCGCGGCGCAAGCCCCGCAGCCACAGGGCCAGCCCTGCGAGGCTCCACGCCAGCACCAGCGCCAGCAGCGACTGCAGCCAATTTTCGTCAATCAACCACACCAGCGCCGCCATTTTGGCGAGGCCCACGCCCAGCCACAGACCGGCGCTGGCAAGACGGATCACAGCATCCGCCCCATCGCCTTGAACATCCACATCACGCTGAAGAAGGCGAGGCTCACCGATGGCACCGCGAATACCCAGTAACGCGCGCCCCGGTCCACCCGATCTGGCATCCACAGCCGCTTCAGCAGCCAGGCCAGTGCGGCCGGTCCGGTGAGGCCGGCGATCCAGGTGATGCGGTCGCCATCAAAGCCGAGGCCGATGGCTTCGAGCAGCACGACCAGTGCGCCCAGGCCGAAACACCAAAGCGCGACGGCATAGCCATAGGCCACCGCCTGCTGGCGCACGGGTTCTTCCACCCGGCGCGGCCGGGGCGGTCCGCCATGCATGGATCAGGCCGCTGCCGCTGCTGCAGCGGCGTTGATCGCGTCGATCTCGGCGGCCTTGGCTTCAACCAGCTTCACGATATGTTCCAGCATCTGCTCACTGTCGATCACGTGATCGCTGATGCCCGAAAGGAACACGGCGTGGCGGCCGTTGCCGCCGCCGGTCAGGCCGATATCGGTTTCGCGCGCTTCGCCGGGGCCGTTGACGACGCAGCCCAGCACCGAAAGCGACAGCGGCGTGGTGATGTGCGCGAGGCGCGTTTCCAGCGCTTCCACGGTGCGCACCACGTCAAAGCCCTGGCGGGCGCAGGACGGGCACGACACGATGCGCACGCCGCGGGCGCGGATGCCGAGTGATTTGAGGATGTGATAGCCCACCTTCACTTCCTCCACCGGATCGGCGGAGAGCGAAACGCGAATGGTATCACCCACCCCGGCCCACAGCAGCATGCCCATGCCAATGGAGGATTTCACCGTGCCGCCGATCAGGCCACCGGCTTCGGTGATGCCCAGGTGCAGCGGATAATCGCAGACTTCAGCGAGGCCGTTATAGGCCGCGACTGCCAGGAACACGTCGCTGGCCTTCACGCTGATCTTGAACTCGTGGAAATCTTCGTCCTGAAGATATTTCATATGCTCCAGCGCACTTTCCACCAGCGCTTCCGGGCAGGGCTCGCCATATTTTTCGAGCAGATGCTTTTCCAGAGAGCCGGCGTTCACGCCGATGCGGATGGCGCAGCCATTGGCCTTGGCGGCGTTCACCACTTCGCGGATGCGTTCGCGGCTCCCGATGTTGCCGGGGTTGATGCGCAGGCAGGCGGCGCCCGCGTCAGCCGCTTCCAGCGCGCGCTTGTAGTGGAAATGGATGTCGGCCACGATCGGCACCTTGGCGGCGCGGGTGATGGCACGGAACGCCGCGGTGGCTTCCTTGGTCGGGCAGCTCACCCGGATGATATCGGCGCCCACATCCTCGCAGGCGCGGATCTGATCGATCGTTGCGCCAACGTCTTCGGTGGGGGTGTTGGTCATGGTCTGCACGGCGATCGGGGCATCCCCGCCCACCGGCACCTTGCCCACCATGATCTGCCGGCTCTTGCGGCGGGTGATGTCACGCCAGGGACGCACGCTCATGCCAATCGGCTCCTTCGTTCAATCGCCCTGCCCGGCGCGCATTTGTTGGTGGCGCGCGTTGCGGCGCGCGACGCCCCTGCCCGATAGCACAGGGATGCAGCCATGCAAGACGCGGCTTATCATCGCCGCATGACTGAACCCGCCAAACCCGTTTCCATCCAGGCTGCCACCGTGATTCTGGCCCGCGAAGGGCCGGGCGGCGTGCCTGAATATCTGCTGGTGCAACGCGGCGAACAACTCGCCTTTGCCGGCGGTGCGCTGGTGTTCCCCGGCGGCCGGGTGGATGCCGCCGATATCCACATCGCCCGCAATGAACTGCTGGCCATGGGCTTTGATGGCCTTGAAGATCTTGACGCCGCCGCCCGCATCACCTGCGCCCGCGAAGCGCTGGAGGAAACCGGCGTGCTCTTGACCGAAGGCCCCCACCCCGACGAAGCCGCGCTGGCCCATGCCCGGTCCCTGCTCGCCGCCGGGCCGGATGAAGCCGAGGCCGTGGGGTTTGCCGGCATGCTGGGCGCCATGGGCCACAAGGTGGACGCGGCCCGCTTCATTCCCTTCGCCCGCTGGGAGCCACCATCGGCTGCCGCCATTGTCCGCCGGTTCGATACCCGCTTCTATCTGGCCGATGCCGGCCGGTCTGCCAGTGCGGTGATCAGCCCCGATGGGTTCGAAGCGCAGGCGCTGCGCTGGACAACGGCGGCGCAGGCCATCGCCGATTATGACGCTGGCACCGCCGCCATGGTGTTCCCCACCTGGTGCAACATGCACCGGCTGGCGCAGTATCAAACGCTGGCCACGCTGTTCGAACGGGTTAGCGCCCTGCCCGCCCCCTATGTGCAGCCGGCGTTTGAGACGATTGATGGCGAACCCTGGCTCACCATCCCGGAAGGCATTGATTATCCCGTCACCCGCGACCGCGTGAACAATCTTCGCCGCGAGTGAGGGCCACAAACGGGGGATTGCCTCCGTCTCAGTCGTTGGTAGGGTGCCCGCTCTCATCCGGAGTTTGATTTGATGCGCATGTTCCTTGCTCTCACCCTGCTCGCCGCCACGCCAGCCTTCGCGCAGGCAGCAGCTCCCGCTACCCCGCGCGAACGCTTGATGGCTGCCGATGCCAACAAGGATGGCAAATGGAGCAAGGAAGAATGGCTCGCTGCCGGCCGCCGCGAAATGGGCTTTGCCATGATCGATGCCGACAAGGACGGGTTCGTCACCCAGCCTGAGCTGATGGAAGGCATGAAGCGCATGCAGGCAATGGGGATGAGCCCGCCGCCGCAGGATTGAGGCACACCCCCTCAGGGCCGCAACCCTCGCCCTTTCACCCCCGGCTTCAACGCCCGCTGCGCCATGTTGGCAAACCGGCACAACTCCGCCCGCGTGGTTCGTGGATCAATGATCGCCTCCACGCCGAACTTTTCCGCCGTGCGGAACGGGGATCGCACCTGTTCCAGCCGCGCCTTGATCTCGGCCAGCTTCGTCGCCGGGTCATCCGCGGCTTCCAGATCGGCGCGGTAGGCGGCTTCCAGCCCGCCAGCGATCGGCAGCGAACCCCAGTCACCCGACGGCCAGGCCATGCGCCAGCGGAAGCGATCAGCCGGCGCGTGGCCGCTGCCCGCCATGCCATAGGCCTTGCGCATCACCACGCAGGCCCAGGGTACGGATGATTGATATATGGCCGCTAAGGCCCTGGAACCCCAGCGAATTGTCGCCTCCTCCTCCGCCCGGCGCCCGATCAGGAAGCCGGGATTATCAACCAGCTGGATGATCGGCAGATGGAATGTATCAGCCAGATCGACCATGCGTTCGACCTTGCGCGCGGTCGCCGCCGTCCACAGCCCACCAAGGCTTTCCGGGTTCGAAGCCACGATCGCCACCGGCCAGCCATCCAGCCGGGCCAGCCCCGTCACCACACCGGTGCCCCACTCCCGCCCGATCTCGAACCACGACCCCTTGTCCACCACCGCTTCCACGATCGGCCGCACCGGATAGAGCCGGCGCGGATCATGCGGCACCGCATCGATCAGCCATTCCTCGGCACGGTCCGCCGGATCGCGGTTAACGGCGCGCGCCGGCAGTTCCTCCACCGAGGACGGCAGGTAAGACAAGAACCAGCGCGTGCGGGCATAGGCTTCCGCCTCGCTCGCCACCCGATCATCCACCGCGCCATTGGCGGCATGGATGGCCGCGCCGCCCAGTTCCTCCTTGGTGCGATGTTCGCCCGCAGCCGCCACCACCGGCGGGCCGGCGACAAACATCTGGGCCAGGCCATCCACCAGCAGCGAATAATGCGCCATCACCATCCGCCCGGCACCCAGCCCGGCCACCGGTCCCAAGCCCAGCGCGACCACCGGCACTTGGGAAAGGTTGGCGGTCATCAGCTCCCAACCCGGGATTTCGGGGATATAGGTGTAACCTGCGCTTTCCAGCGTGCGCACACTGCCGCCCCCGCCCGTGCCTTCGATCATGCGGATCAGCGGCAGGCGATATTCGCTGGCCAATTGCTCGGCGGCGATCAGCTTTCGGTGCAGGCTGGCATCAGCTGCACCGCCGCGCACGGTGAAATCATCGGCGGTCGCCACCACCGGCCGGCCATCAATCGTCGCGTTGCCAAACAGGAAATTGGCCGGCTGGAACCCGGTCATCTCGCCGGAATCGTCATAACGGGCAAAGCCAGCCAACTCGCCCACCTCGTGGAAGCTGCCGGGATCGACCAGCGCCGCCAGCCGTTCGCGGACGTTCAACTTGCCTTGGTCGCGTTGGCGCGTGAGTTTCTCCGGCCCGCCCATGCCATGCGCGGCAATACGGCGGCGACCCAGCTCATCAATCTCTGATTCCCAGCCCATCAGCCTATCAAGCCCCATCTCAATCATTGATAAGTCACCATCGTGGCAGGCCTTACCAATGGCGAAAAGCCCATGTTTGGAGAGGATGTCCCGTCCTGGGTCGATCCGGGGTGATTCGCCGCTGATCGGGATTCGCTGGGCTTGGGCAGAGGGTTTGACTCGTAAATTCAACAAGCCTTGCCAAACCATTGCAAAATGATTTAGATAAAGTTGATTTTGATGCTCATTCGGGATCAAAGCGTGTATTTTGCCTTGTTTCCCTTTGGAGAAAGGCTCATAAATCAGGTTGGTTTCTAGCGTCGCATGGGGTCGCGGCTATGTTCAGTGGTCGAATTTACAAGAATTCCGGGGGTGCGGGCGTGGCAACGCTTGACTTTGCCGCCTTCCCGTCACTGTGTTCTATTGTGGCAACACGGCAAGGCTCTGATGGCCCGCGCAACCCGCGTGTGACGCTGCTGACCGATGCGGAGCGCGACTGCCTGCGCCTCGTTTTCCAACACATGACCAGCAAAGATATCGCGCGCCAGCTCGGTGTGTCGCCGCATACCGTTGATATGCGGCTGCGTCAGGCCATACGCAAGCTTGAGGTCACCAACCGGATCGAGGCGGCCCGCGCCCTTGTCCACACCGAAATTCTCCTCGGTATCGCCCAGCCCGTTGCTGATAACGCGACCGGTGATGCGTATCAGGAATTGATATACCAAGCTTCGGAGATTGCTGACGACGCGAAATCAGCGACGATTGGGGCACCGGCTTCTCAGGAACCGGGTGCAACCTCCAATCGTTCCAGCGACCCCAATCAGCTTGAACATGGATCCCTCGCAAGGACGCTGCACCCAGATCTTGGCAAGCTGGATGTTGGTCCATCAGGTGGCTCCCTCGCCCAACCAGTTGCAGCATCAGGCAATATCGCTTCGGCGACGCTTGCAACGGATTGGCCGGGCATTGCAGCCCCCGACCCTGGCATTGGTGCCCGGCCATTCCACACCACACCGTTTCACCAGACACGGCCGTGGGGTCAGAAGAATGATCTCGGAATCGGCCAAAGGCTTGGCTGGATCATGGGGATCGCCATGGCCTCTGCGCTGAGCTTCGGCGGCATTCTCGCTGCCCTGGCTGCACTGAAGACACTCGTTTAGAACTTCCGGAACCAGTTGCGTGGCGTCCGGAAGGGCGTCTAACCAACTGGCTGCGCGTATCAGCCGCCAGTTCTTTTCTCAAAAAGGATTGTGCTATGCTGAAAGAACGTCGTCTCGCCGCGAACAAAGTTGCTGAGCAGCTGTTCGCCGCTGAAGCCGCCATCAATGCCGCTGTGTCGGCTGTGGCCCAACTCACCGCCGTGATGCCGATGGCCGCCCAGGAAGCCAATCTGGCTGCCTGCATCGGTCAGGACGCCCTGATGGGCGCCATGGAAACCTGCCAGCAGCTGGTTCAGGCCCGTTCGCGCATCATCGCCACCCACGCCGCCCTGCGCGCCGCGCAGACCCAGATCGGCCTCGATGCCGTGAACTTCATGGGCAACTGCCCGCCCGAAGAAGCCCGCCTCGACGAGACGGTCGCTCCGCGCCGCCACCTCACGATCGCTGCCTGAGAGCGGCGTGATCTGGGCGCAAGCCTTTTTCAGCTGAAACTTGGTTCATGGCGCTGATGCGCCGGAGACCGCTTCTCGTCTGGAGTATGGACGATGTTTCTTGAAATTATTGCTGTCGTCACCGTTGTCGCCGCGGCCCTCTTGGCCTTCGGTTTCGGCGGCCGTGACGAACAATTGGCCGCGATCGGCTTCCTGGCCGCCACGCTCGCCACCCGCATGATCACCGCCGAGTATCAGCATGTCGAATATGGCGTGCTGGCCGTGGACTTTGGTCTGCTGCTTGGCCTGCTGGCCCTGGCGCTCACCAGTGACCGCTTCTGGCCGATGTACGCCACGGCGTTCCAGCTGGTTGGCCTGTTGGTCCACATCGGCAGCCTCACCTCTGCTGGTGGCGGCATGGCCTGGGCTTATGCGGTTGGCCTGATCTTCTGGTCCTACGCGGTGATCGCGGCGCTGCTCGCCGGTACGTGGCTGGAAAGCCGCAACCGACGGTTGGCAGGGCTGTAACAGCCCACTGATTGTTCTTCGCTCTATCAACCTCTGGTAGAGCTTCGCATGGCACGGCCACCCCCGGCTTGATCGGGGGTGGCTCTGCCGCGTTTCACAGTGAATACCCCCCGCGACAGCGCCGCCCTTGCCCTCTCCGTCTGCGCCTCGTAACCCCGGATCAAGCCGGCTTGCACGGCCTGAACAAATGTGGAACATACGGGCTCATGCTGAACCATATCCAGGTGCGCGGCGCGCGGGAGCATAATCTCAAGGGCGTCGACGTCGATCTGCCCAAGAACGCGCTCACCGTGATCACCGGCCTGTCCGGTTCCGGCAAGTCCAGCCTCGCCTTTGATACCATCTATGCCGAAGGCCAGCGACGCTATGTGGAGTCGCTCTCCGCCTACGCCCGCCAGTTCCTGGAGATGATGTCCAAGCCGGACGTTGACCATATCGAGGGCCTGTCCCCGGCGATCAGCATCGAACAGAAGACGACGAGCAAGAACCCGCGCTCCACCGTCGCCACCGTCACCGAGATCTACGACTATATGCGCCTGCTGTGGGCGCGGGTCGGCGTCCCCTATTCGCCCACCACCGGCTTGCCGATCACGGCGCAAACCGTCAGCCAGATGGTTGATCGCGTCATGGCGCTGCCGGAAAACACCCGCCTCTATTTGCTCGCCCCCATCGTGCGCGGCCGCAAGGGCGAGTATCGCAAGGAACTGGCCCAGCTGCAGAAAGACGGCTTCACCCGCGTGAAGATCGACGGCGAGTTCTACGCCATCGAGGAAGCCCCGGCGCTCGACAAGAAATACAAGCACGACATCGACGTGGTGGTAGACCGGTTGGCGGTGAAGGAGGGCCTCCAATCCCGCCTCGCCGAAAGCTTCGAAACCGCTTTGAAATTGGCCGAAGGCCTCGCCTTCGTCGAACTGGCAGACGCGCTGGCCGATGCGCCCGAAGCTGAGCGCCGCATCCTTTTCTCCGAAAAATTCGCCTGCCCGGTCTCCGGCTTCACCATTTCCGAGATTGAACCGCGGCTGTTCTCCTTCAACGCCCCGCAAGGCGCCTGCCCGGCCTGCGATGGTCTTGGCGAAAAACAGCATTTCGATCCCGATCTCATTGTCCCCAACCACGCGCTCACGCTGGAGAAGGGCGCCGTCGCGCCGTGGGCCAAATCCAACCCGCCCTCGCCTTATTATCTGCAGGTGCTGGCCAGCATCGGCCGCGCCTATGGCTTCACCCTGAAAAGCAAATGGTCCGATCTGTCGGATGAAGCCGCCCGCGCCGTGCTCTATGGCACCGGCAGCCGCGCCATCCCGCTGCGTTTCGAAGACGGCCGCAAGGCCTATGAGGTTGTCAAAACCTTCGAAGGCGTCGTC
Source organism: Sandarakinorhabdus limnophila DSM 17366 (assembly GCF_000420765.1). Classification (GTDB taxonomy): domain Bacteria; phylum Pseudomonadota; class Alphaproteobacteria; order Sphingomonadales; family Sphingomonadaceae; genus Sandarakinorhabdus; species Sandarakinorhabdus limnophila. The sequence goes on from NZ_ATVO01000003.1 coordinate 253,332, forward strand.
CGCAACCTCGAAAAGCGCCTCAATACCGAAAGCACTATGATCCGCGAGGAGCTGGAGCGGTACCAATCCCCCTCCCCCTGCGAAGTCTGCCACGGCGATCGCCTCCGCCCCGAAGCGCTCAGCGTCAAGATCGCCGGCGAAACCATCTCCACCGCAGTTCGCCGCCCCGTCGGCCAGGCGCTTCGCTGGGCGCGCGGCGTCGCCGATCATCTCACGCCCAAACAACGCGCCATCGGCGATCGCATCCTCAAGGAAATCACCGAACGCCTCGGCTTCCTCGACAATGTCGGCCTCGATTATCTCAACCTCGATCGCAAATCCGGCACGCTCTCGGGCGGCGAATCCCAGCGCATCCGCCTCGCCTCCCAGATCGGCTCCGGCCTGTCGGGCGTGCTCTACGTGCTCGATGAACCGTCCATCGGGCTCCATCAGCGCGACAATGATCGCCTGCTCACCACGCTGAAACGCCTGCGCGATCTGGGGAACACCGTGCTGGTGGTGGAACATGATGAAGACGCCATCCGCCTCGCCGATTATGTGGTCGATATGGGCCCCGGCGCCGGCGTCCACGGCGGCGAAGTCGTCGCGGCCGGTAGCCTGCAGGATATTCTCGACAGCCCCACCAGCATCACCGGCGCCTATCTGTCAGGCCGCCGCTCCATCCCGGTGCCGGCCAAGCGCCGCAAGGGATCGGGCAAGAAACTCACCGTGAAGAACGCCCGCGGCAACAATCTGCAGGGCGTCACCGCCAGCATCCCGCTGGGCACCTTCACCTGCATCACCGGCGTGTCGGGCAGCGGGAAATCCACCTTCACCATCGATACACTCTACAACGCCGCCGCCCGCGAACTGAACGGCGCCCGCGTGCTCGCCGCCCCGCACGATGGCCTTGATGGGCTGAACCACCTCGACAAGGTGATCGACATCGATCAATCCCCCATCGGCCGCACCCCGCGCTCCAACCCCGCGACCTATACCGGCTGCTTCACCAACATCCGCGATTGGTTCGCCGGCCTGCCGGAATCGCTGGCCCGCGGCTACAAGCCCGGCCGCTTCAGCTTCAACGTCAAAGGCGGGCGCTGCGAAGCCTGCTCGGGCGACGGCCTGATCAAGATCGAAATGCACTTCCTGCCCGATGTCTATGTCACCTGCGACGTCTGCCACGGCCACCGCTACAACCGCGAAACCCTGGAAGTGAAATTCAAGGGCAAATCCATCGCCGACGTGCTGGACATGACAATCGAAGACGGCGTCGAATTCTTCAAGGCCGTGCCACCCATCCGCGAAAAGCTCGCCATGCTGCTCGAAGTCGGCCTCGGCTACGTCAAGATCGGCCAGCAGGCCACCACCCTGTCCGGCGGCGAAGCCCAACGCGTCAAACTCGCCAAGGAACTCTCCCGGCGCGCCACCGGCAACACGCTCTACATCCTCGATGAACCCACCACCGGCCTCCATTTCGAAGATGTTCGCAAACTCCTCGAAGTCCTCCACGCCCTGGTGGAACAAGGCAACAGCGTCGTCGTCATCGAACATAATCTCGACGTGATCAAAACCGCCGACCACATCATCGATCTCGGCCCCGACGGCGGCGACAAAGGCGGCCATATCGTGGCGACCGGCACGCCCGAAACAGTGGCCGCGTGCGAGGCCAGCTGGACCGGGAAATATCTGGCGCCGCTGCTCGCCGCATCCCCGCGCGCCGTGGAGGAAGAAACCGCCGCCCCGGCGAAGCGCGCGCGCAAAGCGAAGGCCTGAAGCCTCAGCGTGCCCGCAGCCGCGGAATGACAACGATGGCCAGCAGCAACAACCACAGGGCGACCGCCAGGTGGAACAGATGCCAGGCCAACGCCGGATGCGCCGCGCGCAGCGGATCCGTCGCAAGCCGCCCGATCAGAAGCACGGTGAAACTGGCGGCAACCAGCGGCGCCTTCCCGTCGGCGGCACGATATGCCAGCCATGCTCCCACCAAGGTTAGTGCCAAAAAGGTCGGCACCATCGCGCCCGGAACCAGCACGGCCAATATGCCCGCCGCTCCGCCCAGAATCGGCGCCAGCCAGCGGGCTCGGCCGGCCATCACGCCGATCATGCAGCCGAGCCCGAACACCGCGCCGGCTCGCGACAGGAACTGGTGAACCAACTCGAAGTTCCCCGCCAGGCCAGCGCTGATCCTGATGGTGCCCACCAGGGCCGCGAGCATGAAGGGCGCGATCCCCACGGCCCACCAGGCATTGATCCGCGCCGTTCGGGCCATGGCATAAACGCCGGCCGCGACTACCACCGCTTCGGTCACGGCGAAATGCTGAGGCAGCAGCGCACTCATTCGGCGGGCACCGCGCTGCTGCCCGCCCGGCGGCGGGCGTCCGGGGCAAAGCCCGCCGCGGCCCGGATGGATTGGGTCGTCTCGCGCGCCCCATCATGGCTCCAGCCCGGCGGCGCAAACACATAGGCCAGCCGTTGCCACCAGCGCAGATCACGCTGGCTGGCGTCACGGGCAATGCCAACATATTCGTGCGTCAGCACGGTGACCGGGTTGAGCGTGTCCAGCTGCTTGACCAGGCCATAGACGGGCGGATCATCGGCGCGCTCGGCCTCGAACGTGCCGAACAACCTGTCCCAGATGATCAGCGTGCCGGCATAATTCGCATCGAGATAGCGCGGGTTGGTGCCGTGGTGCACGCGGTGGTGCGATGGCGTGTTGAAGATCGCTTCATACCAACGCGGCATCCGGTCGATCGTTTCGGTGTGCAGGAAGAACTGGTAGGTCGCATTCAGCACCCCGCAAAACGTGACCATGATCGGATCGAAGCCAACCAGCACCAGCGGGATCTTGAGCATCATCGTGCCGGTGAAATGCTTGGTCCATGATTGGCGCAAGGCAATCGGCAGATTATAATTCTGGCTGGAATGGTGGACGACATGCATCGCCCACACCCAGCGCACCCGGTGAGCAATCCGGTGGTGCACATAAAAACGCAGATCATCCAGCACGAAACACAGCAGGAAGGTTGCCCAGGTCACCGGGATGGTGGCGATCTGGAAGGGTTCCACCGCCGCCAGCGCGCCCAGGGTGATGAACGCGGTCGCCGCATTGGCCGGCTCGCTCAAAAAGCCCATCGCGATGCTCACCCCGCTGTCCTTCAGCGGGGTCTTGCCCTTCCGGTGGAACAACCGGATGGCGATCTGTTCAACCGCAATCATCGCCAGGAACGCCAGCGCGGAAAACTGGACGATGTTGGAACGCACGAACTCCATCGCGGTCATCTAACTCTCCCCCCAAAGCACGCCCCCTGGTTAGGTGGTCCGGTTGTAGACAACAATTGAGTTATTCTGCCTCATTATGTAGGTAATGGAACATGTCACTCGATCTCGTCCTGATCCGCCGGTTTGAAGCCGTCGCCCGCCTCGGCAGCTTTTCCGCCGCGGCTGACGAGGTTGGCGTCACCCATTCGGCGATGACCAAGAGCATCCGGACGCTCGAAGAGCTGTGGGGTGTCCGCCTGTTCGAACGCACAACCCGATCCGTGGTGCCAACAGCCGCCGGCCGGCGCCTGATCGAACTGGCGCCCGAACTGCTGACCCATGCCGAAGAAAGCAAGGCCCGCGTGCTGGCCGCCGGGCGCCGCCTGTCGATCGTGTGCGGCCCGGCCATCCTTGAAAGCTTCATCCCCGCCGCACTCTCCGCCTTCGCCCGCAGCCACAAGGGCATCGGGGTTGAGGTGGAATATCTGCCGCCCGATATGGCCGTCCAACGCCTGCAACAACGCCGCGCGCAACTGCTGCTCTATCATTCTGGCTCGCTCGCGGCCTTCGCCGGCCGGCGCGATCTCAAAATTCAACCGGTGATCGAAGAACCCTATCATCTCCTGTGCGGGCCCACCCACCCCGCGGCAACCAACCGCGATGCAGATGCCCTGCTCCAGCATGATTGGGCCATCGCCGGTTTCGATCCAGGCTTTGCCGCCAATCTGGCACCCGATCGTCGTGAAGCCCTGCAACGCTCCGACTTTCCGCGCTTTCGCCTGTCGAGCCAAAAAGCCTGTGTGGACCTGGCGCGGCACGGCCTGATCGTCACAATGGCACCCCGCTCCGGCGCGCTGAAGGCCTGCACGGAAGGCGGCCTGATCTCCTATGAAGTGCCCGGCATCGCCCCCTTCACCCTCGCCGCCATGACACTGGCCGATGTCCCCGATCAGGCAGCCGCCGATTTCATCGAAATCGTGTCAGGGAACAAATGACGCGAAAGATCCGGCAGGACTGAAACCGGGTGCACCTGTGGCGGTGGCGGAAGAAGCTCCCGTGCCGCTGAAGCGGACGCGCAAGGCGAAGGGATGAGGAAGGCTGAGGGGCCTCCGGCGGGCAGGGACGCAGTCCCTGCACCCGTTTGTTCTGTCCCATAAGCTCTATCGTTCAATCACTCGCTGCGAGGGCGTTGGGATGGGCAGCGGATCACTGGCGCGGGTGGCGTGAGGGGTTAGTTGAACCCGAAGCGCACGCCGTAGCTGAGCCCCACTGAAACCTGATCCCGCTGCCCGCGCAGGCGGATGAGCGATGAACCCGCCACCACGTCGCCCAGGCGATCATAGCTGGTGAACAGGGTGAGCGCGCCATGCTTGCCAAAGCGGCCCAACGGCTTGGTGAGCGCACCGGAGACGCCGGCGGAGATCAGGCCGGACCCGGTGGTGAAGGCCGGCAGGCCAGCGGCAGCGGCTTGCGCGGCGGAAACGCCGAAATAGATGTTGCTGTAATCACTGTCGGCCCAGGTGGCGCGCAGGGACAGGTTCCACAGCAGGCTGGCGTCCTTCTTGCGGTCGCTCCAGCCGATGATCGTATCGGCGATCAGGCCATCGTGGCCGCCGGTGCCCTGCCGCACTTCGGCGCGCAGGCGCAGCTTGCCACCCGCCAGGCTTTTCTGTGCAAAGCCGCCGAACTCGCCGGCCAGGCCAATATCGCCCATGCCGCGCAGCGCCGTGGAGCCGCCGGTGATGAGGAAGGGCGAGCCGCCGGTGTTTTCCTGCCGGCCAAAGCGGATCTTGGCCAGCGGACCGATCTTCCAGCCATCCCTGTTCACCGCGTTCCAGCCCAGGCCATCGGGAACAGAGAGGAAGACGGCATCCTTATAATTCAGGCGCAGATCGGGGAAGATCGACAGTCCGTGATCGCGGCTGCCCTGCCACACCGGCGCATAAATGGGCGCGAGGCCGATGCCGAGGGTCCAGGCCTTGGGCGCGGGAGGGCGCTGGGCTTGTGCGCCTTGCAGGGTAGTCGGCACGCCGGGCGCCGGGCCTTGTTGTGCGAGCGCAGGGGTTGCAGTGATCAGGATCAGGGCGGCGGCGGGGCGGATCATGCGCAGGCTCCGAGCGGGATGGGGTGCGCAGGCGATAGCGGGATTATTACGGAACTGCAATGTGGTGCGTGCCGCCAGCGGCCCGGCACACGCCGGCAGCGCGCCGGCACCGTGTGGCAGCGGCCCGGCACATTCCGGCAGCAATTACGCAATCGCCACGATGGGAAGCGGAACCAAGGCAGCCCACATTGGTTGCAAGACACACCCCTTGGGAGCACAACATGAGCCATCTGCCGCAGGATCTTCACGACATCTTCCCCGCCGCCGCTGATCAGTTGCGGCACCTGAAAGAGACGGATCGGCATTTCCGCACGCTGGCTGATCGCTATGCCGTACTGGATGATGAAATCCGCCGCAGCGAAACGGGTTTCACCCCGGCGATGGACGATGCCCATGCCGAAGGCCTGAAAAAGGAACGACTGGCGCTGCTGGACCAGATTGCGGCCATTCTGGAAGGAGAAAAGGCATGAATGTCAACGAGATCACTGCCGAACTGCGCGCGCGACTGACCGAGGTTCAGGCCGAAATCGCCCGTCTGGAACAGGCCACCATCCAGCCGCTTTCAGCCAAATTTTCCGATCAGGCCAATGATCTGGAAGAACTGGCGACCAACAAAGGCATGGAAGTGCAGCATATCCATGAAGCCGAGCAGATCTTGGCCGCGCTGGCCCGCATCGAGGCCGGCCAGTATGGCGAATGCGACGTGTGCGGCGGCGATATCGCCCCTGCCCGCCTGGCCGCCCTGCCCACGGCAACACGCTGCATCAAGTGCGCGGCATAACCACAGGTGACAGGGGGCAACGGGGCGGCTAACCACCGGCCATGAACCTGTTGCCCCACCCTGCCCCGTTTGCCCGTTTCGGCGAATGGCTGGCCGCCGCCGAAGCGGCAGAGCCCAATGATCCCAATGCAATGGCGGTCGCGACGGCAACGCCGGATGCAGCGCCATCTTTGCGCGTCGTGCTGCTGAAGGCATGGGATGAACGCGGGTTTGTGTTCTACACCAATCTCGACAGCCAGAAGGGCAGCGAACTGGCAGGCAACCCGCAGACGCATCTGAATTTCCACTGGAAATCGCTGCAACGCCAGGTGCGCATCGGCGGCCGCGCCGAACTGGTGAGCGATGCGGAGGCCGACGCCTATTTCGCCACACGGCCGCGGGAATCACAGTTGGGTGCCTGGGCCAGCCTGCAGAGCCAGCCCCTGCCCGACCGCGCCACCTTTGAAGCACGCATCGCCGAAATGGAGGCCCGCTTCCCCGCCGACGTGCCGCGCCCGCCGCGCTGGAGCGGCTGGCGCGTGGTGCCTGAACGCATTGAATATTGGCAGGCCCGCGATGGCCGCTGGCACGAGCGCGAAGTGTTTTGGCGAGAGGCTGACGGCTGGCGCTTTGGGCTGGTCTATCCCTGATGCGCCTGCCCTTTTCCCAAGTTGATGCCTTCGCTGATAGTGCCTTCACCGGCAATCCGGCGGCGGTGATGTTTCTCGAACGTTGGCTGCCGGATAGCGTGCTGCAAGGCATCGCGGCCGACAACAATCTGTCTGAAACCGCATTCCTTGTGGCGCACGACGGCGCCGAGGCCGATTTTGAACTGCGCTGGTTTACGCCCAAGCTGGAGGTCGCGCTGTGTGGCCACGCCACGCTGGCCAGCGGGCATGTCGTGCTTGACGCGCTGCCTGATCTGCCGATGGCGCGATTCCTTACCCGCCAGGCTGGCCTGTTGAACGTGGCCCGCGATGGCGATGGCTTGGCGATGCGCCTGCCGGCCTTGCCCGCTAACCGTCCGGTGACGCAGGCGGAAGAATCCGCCGTCTCCGCCGCGCTGGGCACACTGCCGGTGGAAGTGTGGGCGCGTGGCCACGATTATCTGCTGGCGGTGTTCGATTCGCCAGATGAAGTCCGCAGCTTGCAGCCTGATTTTGCGGCGATTCTGGCGCTGGCGCCGGGCGTAGACCTGATGCTGATTGCCACCGCGCCGGGGGAAGATTCCGACGTGCTGTCCCGCGTGTTCGTGCCGGCGTGCGGCGTGGATGAAGACCCGGTAACCGGCAGCGCCCATGCCGTGATCGCGCCGCTGTGGGCTGCCCGTTTTGGCCGGCCGCAGTTCAGCGCGGTGCAGGCCAGTGTGCGCGGCGGTCGGCTTGGATGTCGGGTGGAGGGCGATGCCGTCATCCTTTCCGGCAAGGCTCGCACCGTGATCCGCGGTGAGTATGACTTGCCGGATGCCGCCCTGAACGACTAACGCCGGGTGTATGACGCACTTCATCAAGATGCACGGGCTGGGGAATGATTTCCTTGTGCTTGATGCACGCGAACAGCCGATTGTGCTGAGCGCTGCGCAGGTTCGGGCGCTGGCCAACCGCCACACCGGTATCGGTTTCGATCAATTGATCCTGATTGAACCCAGCACCACAGCCGATCTGCGGCTGCGCTTCTGGAACAGCGACGGCGGCGAAGTGGCCGCCTGTGGCAACGGCAGCCGGGCGGCAGCGACCTTGCTGGGCGGGCAGCACCGCATCGAAACCGCGGGCGGCCTGCTGGACAGCAACGCACATGCGGGCGGTGCCGAGGTGGACATGGGTGCGCCGCAGTGGGACTGGGATGCGGTGCCGGTTGCTTACCCGATGGACACCGCCAACCTGCCGCTGGCCTGGGACGATCTGGACCATCCGGCAGCGCTGTCGGTGGGCAATCCCCACGTGGTGTTCTTTGTGCCCGATGCGGCGGCCGTTGCGCTGGAACAGATCGGCCCCACCGTCGAACATGATCCGGTGTTTCCCGAACGGGTGAATGTCGGCATCGCGCAGGTTACAGCCCGTGATCACATGATCCTGCGCGTATGGGAACGCGGTGCGGGCGCAACTTTGGCCTGCGGCACCGGTGCCGTTGCTGCAGTGGCGGCAGCGCAGCGGCGCGGGCTTGTGGATGCCCAGGTGCGCGTCTCCCTGCCCGGCGGTGATCTGACCGTGACGCGGCGCGACGATGGCCATCTGCTGCTCGCTGGGGCAGCGGTGATCGCCTACACCGGCGATGTTGATCTGGAGCGTTTCGCATGAGCTGGCTGGGGAAGCTGACGCAAGGGTTGGCGAAATCGACCAAGCGCCTGGCAGACAATATCACCGGCCTCGCCACCGGCACGTTGCCACTGGACGATGAGCGGCTCGACGAGATCGAGGAAGCGCTTATTGCTGCCGATCTTGGGCCTGCCGTTGCGGGCCGCATCCGCGAACGGCTTGCGGATCAGAAGTTTGCCAAGGGCATTGATGAAGCCGGCATCCGCACGGTGGTGGCCGAGGAAGTGGAGAAGGTGCTGGCGCCGGTCGCCCTTCCGCTGGCCATCACGCGCCGGCCACAGGTGGTGCTGGTGGTGGGCGTCAATGGCAGCGGCAAGACGACGACGATTGCCAAGCTGGCCCGCCTGTTCAAGGCCGATGGCAAATCAGTGATGCTGGCCGCCGGCGACACCTTCCGCGCAGCCGCCATCGCCCAATTGAAGATCTGGGCCGACCGGGTGGGCGTGCCGATCATTTCGGGCGAACAGGGCGGCGATGCGGCAGGCCTGGCGTTTGATGCCGTCAAGCGCGCTATGGACGAGGGCATCGATGTGCTGATCATCGATACCGCCGGCCGGCTGCAGAACAAGGCTGGCCTGATGGACGAGTTGGCCAAGATGAAGCGGGTGATCGGCAAGCTCGATCCTTCGGCGCCGCACGATGTGCTGTTGGTGCTGGATGCCACCACCGGCCAGAACGCACTCAGCCAGATCGAGGTGTTCAGTCAGGTGGCGGGCGTCACCGGCCTGGTGATGACCAAGCTGGATGGGTCAGCCCGTGGCGGTATGCTGGTGGCCGCGGCGGAGAAATACCGCCTGCCGATCCACGCGATCGGGGTTGGTGAGGGGATGGACGATCTGCAACCCTTTGATGCCGGCGAGTTCGCCCGCGCGCTGGCCGGCGCCGAGGACTGATTCAGCTCGCTGCGCGCAACTGCAACCCGGTGTTGGCTGCTGCTTCAGCGCTGGCGATGGCTTCCGGGATCTGGCTGGCCGGCACCGGTGGGGACAGCGCAAAGCCCTGCACACGGTGAATGCCGGCGGCTCGGGCCAGCTCCAGCTCCTCGCGGCTTTCCACCCCTTCGGCCACAAGCATCAGGTCCATCGAATGGCCCAGGCTTGCAGCAACACGGAAGATATCGGCGGCCATGGCCTGGCCTGGCGCACCCGAAAGCAGCGATCCAGAGATTTTCAGCGCGTTGATCGGGAGCCGGCGCAGGCGATCGAGCGAGGAGAAACCGGCGCCGAAATCGTCCATGGCCACGCCCACGCCCAGCTTGATCAGCCGCTCGATATTGCTGCGGCAGGCGTCTTCATCGGTCATCAGCGCGGTTTCGGTGACTTCCAGCGCCAGGCGATGTGGCGGCAGGCCGACGACCTGCAGTTCCGCCAGCACTTCATCCACCATGCCGGGCAGGCGCAGATCGTGCACGGACGCATTGATCCACAGATTCATCGGCCCCGGCAGTCCAGCCACCACAGCAGCTGCCTGCTCCAGCACCAGGCGGCGCAGCGTGCCAATCAGGCCGCGGGCTTCGGCAATGCGGACCATTTCGGCGGGCGCCACCGGCTCACCGCCATCGGGCAGCCAGCGCGCCAGCGCTTCCAGCGCCACCACCGTGCCGGTTTCAAGATCGACCAGCGGTTGATAGGCAACATCGATATTGCCAGCACGCAGTGCCGATCGCACGCGCGATTCCACCCCGGCATTGCGCGCCGAAAGCAGCTTCAAATCCGGCGTGAACAGGCAAATATGACTGCCGGGATGACCCTTGGCCGACAGCAGCGCCAGATCGGCAGCGCGCAACAGGTCTTCGCCTATTTGCCCGTTGTCGGGGCTCATCGCCACGCCAACGGCGGCCCCCACCTGAATTTCGGCATCACCGAACCGTGCTGGCTGATCCACCGCATCGATCAGCACGCGGGCCAACGCCAGTGCGCCTTCGACATCATCAGATTCGGCCAGGATTGCGAACTCATCACCGCCCATGCGGCTGGCAAACAAGCCGGGATCAGCAGTGCGCAGCCGGAACCCGACCCGTGTGATGACGCGGTCGCCCATGGCATGCCCATAACGATCGTTGACCTGCTTGAAGCCATCCAGATCGACGATCATCAAGGCAAAGTTGCTGCCTTTAAGGAGGCGCTGATCCAATTCTTCCATGAAGGCGCGTCGGTTGGGCAGGCCGGTAACCGGGCAGCGACGGATCTCGCGGTTCAGTTCGGCAATGGCATTGTGCTCGCCGGTGCTGTCGCGCATCACCGTTACCCAGCCCCCGCCGGGAACCGGCTGGCATTCCAGATCGACCACGCGATTGTCGTTCAGGTGCAGGGCGGCATTGAACGGCTGGCGCAGGTTTACCAGCATCGTGGCATGGCCGAGGAATTCGGCGCGGTTGGTGGCCGCGGTCTGCAGGTTGGGCGCATCGGCCAGCAATTCGGCGAACGTTGGGGGATTTGCCGGATCGAGCGGCTTCACCCCCAGCAACGCCATCGCGCTGCTGTTCATCGCCACCACCCGCGTGGCGGCATCCAGGATGGTGATGGCCTGGCTGAGTGTCTGGACGGCCGTGTCCAGGCGTTGCCGCTCCGCCGCCTGCGCTTCGCGTGCCAGCAGCAGTTCGGTGTGGGCGGCATAACCACTGCGGGCCATCGACACGCACAATAGCCCGAACACCAGCACCCCGGCGCCGGCGCCGACACCCCAGGGCGCCGGCCAGAAACGGATGAGCGCAATGCCAATCGGCAGGCTGATGGCCGGGAATTGCACCAGCGCAATCAGCGGACGTCCCGGCCCGGCTCCGTTGGCGGCCCCCAGTGTTGCCAACGCGACCATAACGGCCAACGCCTGCGCAAAGAACGGCGAATTCTGCCCAAGAACGGAAGCAACGATGCCGCCCAGCCCGACAGCAACGATGATGGTGCCCAAGAGATAGCGGGCCTCCACCTCCTCTAGGTCAACTTCGGGATCGGGCGTGCGCACGGCATGGCAGGCAAAGATCACAAAGGCAAAGCCGGCCAGGGCCAACCCGGAAAAGAACAGAGCCGGCAGGCTTTTCACCGCCAGTGCGGCGGCAATCGCCAGCACCGCGGCCACCGGCCCGGCAAACGCAAAAGACCAGAAATAATTCCCCAGATCGCGGGTAAGTTCAGCCTGCAAAGCGGCTGGAAGCTGCAGCCCCAGGATGCGTCGCGCCCACCGGAACGGCCAACCGGAATGCGCAAGTAACTGTTGGTTATGTTTTACTGAATTCAATATGTAACCGTAAAGAAGTAACATATTATCTCAAGCCTGAATAGCGACCAGTTGCCCGTGACAAACCCGTCGTACCCACGGTGCTTGACCGCCCTGCCCCATGCGCTTATGGAGGCGGCGGCTTCCGGGAGGGGGCCATGCGTCTGAGGATGCACGCCGGCCAGCGAGTTTTCGCCCGCCGGCGCGTTTTCACTTGGAAGCAGAGCGATTTTTGAGAAGGGCCTCTGGGCTTTGTTTGACAGTCTTTCCGAGCGGTTGGGCGGCATTTTCGAGCGGTTGCGCGGTCGCGGCGCGCTGACCGAGATCGACGTGCGTGCCGCCATGCGCGAAGTGCGCGTGGCGCTGCTGGAAGCCGATGTCGCCCTGCCGGTCGTCAAGGATTTCATTGAGAACGCCACCCAACGTGCCATCGGCGCCGAAGTCATCAAATCGGTCACGCCGGGCCAGCAGGTCGTCAAGATCGTCAATGATTGCCTGGTGGAATTGCTCGGCGGTGAAGAAGAACCAATCCCGCTGAAGATTGCCGTTACGCCGCCCGCCGTTGTCATGATGGTTGGCCTGCAGGGCTCCGGCAAGACGACAAGCAGCGCCAAGCTGGCAAGCTGGCTTTCGACCCGTGAACGCAAGAAGGTCATGATGGCCAGCCTGGACGTCGCCCGTCCGGCCGCCCAGGAACAATTGCGCGTGCTGGGTGAACAGACCGGCATCGCCACCCTGCCGATCATTGCCGGCCAGACGCCGGTGCAGATTGCCGAGCGCGCCCGCCAGTCCGCGAAGCTGCAGGGCTTTGACGTGGTGGTGCTCGATACCGCCGGCCGCCTGGGTGTTGATGAAGCGCTGATGGCCGAAATGGCCGCTATCGCTACCGCCACCACGCCCGACGAAATCCTGTTGGTGGTGGACAGCCTGACCGGTCAGGACGCGGTGAATGTCGCGGCTGCCTTCAAGGAACACGTGGCGCTGACCGGGGTGATCCTCACCCGCATGGATGGCGATGCCCGTGGCGGCGCGGCGCTGTCGATGCGCAGCGTGACCGGTGCGCCGATCCGCTTTGCCGGTGTCGGCGAAAAGCTCGACGCGCTGGAATTGTTCGACGCCCGCCGCGTTGCTGGCCGCATCCTGGGCATGGGCGACATTGTTGGCCTGGTGGAAAAGGCCGCCGCCAATTTCGAAGCCGATCAGGCCGAGAAGATGGCGGAGAAGCTGGCCAAGGGCCAGTTCGACATGGACGATCTGCGCCAGCAACTGGCCCAGATGAAGAAGATGGGCGGGCTTTCGGGCCTGGCAGCGATGATGCCGGGCATGGGCGCCGCCAAGAAGGCGATGGACAGCGGCGCGGTCAATCCCAAGATGCTGGACCGCATGGAAGCGATCATCCTGTCGATGACAATGAAGGAACGCACCAAGCCGGAAATTCTCACCGCCAAGCGCAAGATCCGTATCGCCAATGGTTCCGGCACCACCGTGCAGGATGTCAACAAGGTGCTGAAGATGCACCAGGAAATGGCCAATGTCATGAAGCGCCTGAAGAAGATGGGCGGCATGAAGGGCATGATGAAGATGCTGGCTGGCATGGGTGGTGGCATGCCTGGGCCGGAAGGCGGCGCCGGCGGTGAAGGCCCCGGCGGTGCCATCGATTTGGGGGCAGTTGGCCGCATGTTCGGCCGCCCCGGCATGGGCAGCCTGCCGCCCGGCTTCAACAAGTTTGGCAGAAAATAACTCTAATCAACGCAAATTACTGAAGGAAAGATCAAAATGGCTACCTCTATTCGTCTTGCCCGCGGCGGCATGAAGAAGCGTCCGTTCTATCGCATCGTCGTGTCGGACAACCGCAGCCCGCGTGATGGCAAGTTCCTGGAAAAGCTGGGCACCTACAACCCGCTGCTGCCCAAGGATTCGCCCGAGCGCATCAAGCTGGACACCGAGCGCGCGGCCTATTGGCTGAGCGTTGGTGCGCAGCCGACCGATCGTGTTGCCCGTTTCCTGGATGCCGCTGGCCTGCGCACCCGCGCTGCCAAGAACAACCCGAACAAGGGTGAACCGGGCGCCAAGGCCAAGGAACGCGTCGAAATGGCCGCCCAGAAGGCTGCTGAAGCCGTCGAAGCCGCCGCTGCTGCTGAAGCCGCTGCTGAAGCGGCCGCTGCTGAAGCCGCTGCCGCTGCTGAAGCTGCCGCTGCCGAAGCTGCTGCTGCTCCGGCCGTCGAAGAAGCCCCGGCTGAAGAAGCTCCGGTTGAAGCTGCTGCTGAAGAAGTGGCCGCCGAAGAAACGCCGGCCGCCGAAGCTGCTGCCGACGACGAAACGGCCGCTTAAGGCACGCGTGCAATGGCGGCCGATCAGATCGTGCTGGCCGCCATTGCCGGCGCCCATGGCATCCGCGGCGAGGTGCGGCTGAAGCTGTTCACCGACGACGCCCAATCCCTGGCCCGTCACGCCCGCTTCGATGCGGGCGGGCGGGCCTTGGTTTTGGCGGCCATCCGTGCCGACAAACCCGGCACCGCCATTGCCCGTTTCGAGGGCGTGACCGATCGCAATGTCGCGGAATCGCTGCGTGGCCTCACCCTCACCGTTGCCCGCACCGCCCTGCCGGCGCTGGACGAGGGCGAATATTATGTCGCCGATTATCTTGGCCGCAGCGTGGTGGATGAAACCGGCGCGACCGTTGGCACCGTGAAATCCATCGAGAATTTCGGCGCCTCCGACATCCTCGACATCGAGCTGGCGAGCGGCGGCACGGTGATGGTGCCTTTCGTCGCCGAGGTGGTGCGCGAGGAGGCGGACCGGCTGATTGTTGACCGCGCGTGGTTAGCGTGACTGGGCTCGCATGAGCTGGCGGGCGACAATTCTGACGCTCTATCCCGAGATGTTCCCCGGCCACCTGGGCCAAAGCCTTGCAGGCCGGGCGCTGGCACAAGGCACCTGGGGTTGCAACGCCGTCAACATCCGCGATTACGCAATGGACAAGCACCGCACGGTGGATGACACCCCGGCCGGCGGCGGCCCCGGCATGGTGCTGAAAGTAGACGTGCTCAGCGCCGCCATCGATGCCGTGGCCGACGGCCGGCCGGTGCTGGCGATGACGCCGCGCGGGAAGCCGCTCACCCAGGCCCGCGTGCGCCAATTGGCAGACGGCCCCGGCGCCATCATCCTGTGCGGCCGTTTCGAGGGTTTTGACGAACGCATCTTCCAGCGCCGGGCCATCGAGGAAGTGTCGATTGGCGACTATGTACTGTCCGGCGGCGAGGTTGCCGCGATGGTGGTGATGGATGCTTGCGTGCGGCTGCTGCCCGGTGTAATGGGGGCGGCTTCAAGTGGGACCGAGGAAAGCCACGAAAGCGGCCTGCTCGAACACCCGCACTATACAAGGCCTCCTGAATGGGAAGGCCTTTCGATCCCCGAAGAGTTGCGATCGGGGGATCACGCACGCATCGCCAAATGGCGGCGCGCGCGGTCCAATATGGACACACGGTCAAGGCGGCCGGATCTGTGGGATCATCATGGGGATGATCGGGTCCAACCGCCCTCTGGCGCGCGACAACAGAAGAAAGAGGAATGAGATGAATCTCATCCAGCAGCTCGAAGCCGAGCAGATTGCCAAGCTGACCGAAAAGCGCAGCATCCCGCAGTTCCGCGCCGGCGACACGCTGCGCGTGGGCGTGCGCGTTGTTGAAGGCGAACGTACCCGCGTGCAGAACTACGAAGGCGTGTGCATCGCGCGTTCGAACCGCGGCATCAACTCGTCGTTCACCGTGCGCAAGATCTCGTTCGGCGAAGGCGTGGAACGTGTGTTCCCGCTGTACAGCCCGAGCATCGAAGCCATCGAAGTCGTCCGCCGTGGTGTCGTTCGCCGCGCCAAGCTTTATTATCTTCGTGGGCGCAGCGGCAAGTCCGCCCGCATTGTCGAAAAGCGCGACGCGCGTCCCGCCAAGGACTGATCTCCATTCAGATTGCCGAAAGGGCGCCAGTGGCACTGCTGCTGGCGCCGTTTTTCATTGCGTGTTCGCAGCCCAAGCCCTTATCTGAAGCCATGTCCCCCCTTCCCCCTTCCGGCGCGATCGATGGCGGCATCCATCGCCTGTCAGCCCGGGTCTATTTCGAAGACACGGATACCGCCGGCATCATGTATCACGCCAAATATCTGCACTTCATGGAACGCGGCCGCACCGAATTCCTGCGCGTGGCGGGCATTGATCATGGTGCGGCAGTGAAGGCCGGCGAAGGCGCCTATGCGGTGACCGAAATGCAGATCAAGTGGCTGCGCCCGGCAAAGCTGGACGATGTGTTGACCATCGAGACCCGCCTCGTCAGCGTCCGCGCCGCGGCCTGCGCTATCGCTCAGCGCATCACCCGCGCCGGTGAGCCGCTGCTGGACGCGACACTTGTCGCTGCCTTCCTCGATCCCGCCGGCCGCCCCCGCCGGCAACCGCGCGACTGGATGGCGCGGTTCAATGAACTTCTGGCACAGGAACCATGATGCAAGCCGATATCGCGATCAAAACCGCAGCCGAACTGTCGCCCTTTGCCCTGTTCATGCAGGCGGATATCGTCGTGAAGGCGGTGATGTTCGGGCTGCTGCTGGCCAGTGTGTGGAGCTGGGCGATCATCCTGGAACGATCGCGCCGCCTGTCGCGCCTGAATGGCGAGGCCGCGAAGTTTGAAGACTGGTTCTGGAAGGCCAAGGATCTGGACAGCCTTTATGAGCCAGCGTCCCGCGCCGATCACCCGTCGGCCCGCGCCTTTCTGGCCGGCATGAACGAATGGCGCCGCACACTGGCTGGCAAGACTGGCCGCAGCATCGATCGCGAAGGCCTGCGTTCCCGCCTGGCCAGCGCCATCAATGTCGCCATCGGCCGCGATATCGATGAATTGTCCGACCGGTTGAACGCGCTGGCCACCATCGGCTCGGTGGCGCCGTTCGTCGGCCTGTTTGGCACGGTGTGGGGCATCATGCGCAGCTTTGCCAGCATCGCCGCCAGCCAGAACACCTCGCTGGCCGTGGTTGCGCCCGGCATTGCCGAAGCGTTGTTTGCCACCGCCATCGGCCTGTTCGCGGCCATTCCCGCCGTGATCGGATACAACCGCCTGCTGCACCGGGTGAACCGCCTCGAAGCCCGCCTGAACGCCTTCTCGGAGGAATATCTCAACCTCCTCTCCCGCCAGCTTGATGGCATGGACAGCCAGTAATGGGCATGGGAGCGCAATCAGGCAGGCGGGGCCGGGGAAGAGGCCGCCAGCCCATGGCGGAGATCAACGTCACGCCGCTGGTGGACGTGATGCTGGTGCTGCTGATCATCTTCATGGTGACGGCGCCGCTGCTGGTTGCCGGCGTGCCGGTCGACCTGCCCGACGCCAAGGCGCAAAGCCTGCCGCAGGACCAGTCGCCAATCCAGATCAGCCTGAATGCCGCCGGCGAGCTGTTCGTTGATCGCATGCCCATCGCGCCCGCCGCCCTGCCCGCCAAGCTCGCCGCCCTACGTGAGGCCCGCAGCGATGAAGCGCGCGTTTATGTGCGTGCCGATCGCGGGCTCGATTATGGCCGGGTGATGCAGGTGGTGGGAGACGTGAACGGCGCCGGCTTCAAGAAGGTGGCGCTGGTCACCGACGGGCAAACCAAAACCCCGCGATGACGCGCGCCGAACGCCTCAGCATTGCCGGCGCCGCCACCGCACATCTGGTGCTGCTGGCCGCGCTCAGCCTTGCCTGGCAGAACAGCCAGAAAATGCTGGCCGCCCCCACTGACGCCGTTCCGGTGGAAATCGTCGACATATCCGACGCGCCGCGCACACCGGAACCGCCCAAGCCCTCGATGGAAGCCGCCCCGCAGGAAACCGCCGCCGCGGCCCCCGAAGCCGAAACCGCGCCCGAGCCAGAGCCGGTGAAGGCCGACGCCGTGCCGCCGCCTGAACCGACCAAACCAACACCGCCCAAGCCCAAGGCCGCAACGCCGACCAAGGCCCCGCCTTCCCCGCTCGACACGTCCACCCTCTCCAGCCTGATCGACAAGGCGCTGCCCAAGGCGACCAAGAAGCCGCTCGATACCTCTAAACTGGCCAAGGAACTCAACGCCAGCGCGCCTGCCCGCGCCACCGTCGATCCGCGCGCCGCCGCCACCCTGGCCCAGGCCATCCGCGCCCAGGTCGCCCCGTGCTGGAACCCGCCCACCGGCGGCCGCGACGTGCGCCGCATGACCGTGATCGTGACCGTGAACTACAGCCGCGATGGCCGCGTGATCGGCATGCCGCAAGCCGGCACCCCCACCGGCATGACCGCCGCCAACGCCGACTACGCCCGCGCCTTCGCCGAAACAGCCCGCCGCGCCGTGCTGCGCTGCCAGCCGTTGAGGCTGCCGGCGGAGTTGTATGATCTGTGGGGCAGCGTGGAGATCAATTTCGATCCGGAAGAGATGACTTAAGGGAGTGGGGCATCCCTACTTCACCGCCTCCCATACAAATCGCCCTTCCTTCATCGTCCCCACCACCTTGATGGCCCTGATGCGCGCAGTTGGCGTCTTCAGCGGGTTGGCGCTGAGCACGGTAAAATCAGCCAGTTTGCCCGCTTCGATGCTGCCGCGCCGCGTCTCTTCGCGGTAGGCCCAGGCCGGGTTGATGGTCATCGCTTTTAGGCCGGCCCAGGCGTTCAGGCGTTCGGCCGGCCCCAACACAAAGCCGCTGCGGGTGGTGCGGGCCATGCTGGTCCACAGGATGAACATCGGATCGAGCGGCGTAACGATGAAATCGCTGTGGTTGCTGGCCTTGATGCCCAGCGCCATCGCGCTCTTGCTCGGGGAGATGTGGGCGGCGCGCTCTTCGCCGAAGTTGCTGCGATGCACGTCGCCCCAGAAATACGTGTGGTTGGTGAAGTAGCTCGGTGTGATGCCCATCGCGGCGTAGCGCGGCAGCTGATCGGGGCGTTGCACCTGGCTGTGGATGACGATGGTGCGGTGATCGGCGGGCAGGTGCAGCGTGTCGACCGCGTTGATCACGTCGTCCATCGCGGCGTCGCCGTTGGCGTGGATGAAGAGTTGCAGCCCGGCGGCGCTGGCAGCCTTGGCGGTGGCGAGGAAGGCCGGATAAGGCTGGATCCCCTGTGCGCGCCAATCCTGCTGCCCATTGGGGCCGCCGTGTAGATAAGGCGTGCTCATATAGGCAGTGCGGCCTTGCGGGCTGCCATCCTGGGTAATCTTGATGCCTTGCAGCTTCAGCCGGCCCTGCCATTGCCCGAAGGCATAGGCCGGCTTGCCCAGCCATTTCGGCATATCAACAAAACTGGGTAGTGCCACCACATCGAGCACGAGCCGCCCCTGCGCCGCCGCCGCCTGCAGCAGATCGAGATCAGCAAGGCTGGTAAAGCCATCATTGGCCAGCGTGTAGCCGTTTTTCGCATAAAGCTGCTGCACGGCGGCGAGATTCTGCAGGCGTTGCTCACGTGGCGGCGGTTTCAGTGCCGGGCCGGCCAGCATCAGCGCGCTTTCCCAGATCTGGCCGTTGGGCGTGCGGCCATCGGCTTCGCGGTTGATCAATCCGCCTTCGGGGGCCTTGGTGTCGGGCGTCACACCAATCGCCGCCAGCCCGGCCGAATTCAGCACCGCGCCGTGGCCGGAAACATGCATCACCAGCACCGGCCGATCCGGGAAGCGCGCATCGAGGTCGCGGCGGGTCAGGTCGCGCTTGTCGGCCAGCTGGCTGGCGTCATAACCCCACCCCACCAGCCATTCATTGGGCGCGATCTTCAGCGCCGCCGCACCATCGGCCAGTTTGCGCACCAGATCGGCAATGCTGGCCACTGTGCCAACCGGCGCGCCCGACACATTCACCCGCCGCGCCAGATCAACCGCCATGGCGAGGTGGCTGTGCGCATCGACCAGCCCTGGCAGCAGCGTGCGGCCCTTCAAATCAAGCCGCTGCGTTTCCGCGCCGGCGATCCGCTGCGCCTGCGCCAGCGGTCCGGCAAAGGCGATCCTGCCGCCTTCTACGACCACCGCCGCCACCGTTTGCGGCCTGTCCCCCACCATGGTCAGGATTGGGCCGCCGTGGATCAGCAGATCGGCGGCGCTGGCTGGGCTGGCCAACGCCACGATGCATCCCAGGCCAATGCGGCGGCTGATCATATTTCCCCCAACTATCTGTATTAGACGTGTTACACAGCGTGTTTGCACGGGAAACCTTCGCCACGCAAGACGCAGCCGGCCAAGGCAAACAGTTTGGCTCCCGTTCAGCTCCCTCCCCTGATATGGTGAGGTGATGAGACTGATTCTGTTCACTGCCGCACTTTTTGCCGCCCCTGCCTTCGCGCAGTCGGCGCCGCTTCGCGTGGATATCAACGCTGGACTGATGCAGCCGATGCCGATTGCCGTGCCAGCCTTTGCCCCTGGCAATGGCGCCAGCACCGAAGCCGGTACCACCACGCAGATCGGCGAGCGCGCGGCGCAGGTCATTGCCAATGATTTGAAATCCTCAGGTCTGTTCCGGCCACTCGATCCCGCAGCCTACACAACCACGGTGGGCATCGATGATGTGCTGAAACCGGATTTCCCGGCCTGGCGCACGATTGCCGCGCAGGCGCTGGTAACGGGCACGGTGACATCCAATCCCGATGGCGGCATCACGCTCGCCTGTTATGCCTATGACGTGTTCGCCGGCGCCGAAATCGCGCGGCAGGGTTTCGTGACCACGGCGGCCGGTTGGCGCCGCGCCGCGCACAAATGCGCCGATCTCGTCTATTCACGCCTTACCGGAGAAAGCGGTTATTTCGACAGCCGCATTGTTTATGTGAGCGAGACGGGCACGCGCACCAAGCGCATCAAGCGGCTCGCCATCATGGATCAGGACGGCGCCGGCCACCGCTTCCTCACTTCTGGTCAGAACCTGGTGCTCACGCCGCGCTTTGCGCCGGGGCAGCAGACCATCACCTACATGAGTTTCGAGAATAACCGCCCGCGCGTGTGGATCTACACGCTGGGCAGTGGCCGGCAGGAAGCGGTGGGCCAGTTTTCCGCCATGACCTTCGCGCCGCGCTTCTCACCCGACGGGCAGAACTTGGTCTTTTCCATGGCGGTGGGCGGCAACACCGATATCTATCGCTTCAACCTTGCCACCCGCAGCACGACGCGCCTCACCAGCGGACCGGGGATAGATACCTCGCCCAGCTACTCGCCCGATGGCACAAAGATCGTGTTTGAAAGCGATCGCGGCGGATCGCAGCAGTTGTATGTGATGAACGCCGATGGCAGCGGCCAGAGCCGGATCAGCTTTGGCGAAGGCCGCTCCGCCAGCCCGGTGTGGAGCCCGCGCGGCGATTATATCGCCTTCACCCGCATGGGCGGCGGCCGTTTCGGCGTGGGCGTCATGCGCCCCGATGGCAGCGGCGAGCGGCTGCTGACCAACGGCTTCCAGGATGAAAGCCCGGCCTGGTCCCCCAATGGCCGCGTGATCCTGTTTGCCCGCGGCGACAGGTCGGGTCGTTCGGGCTTGTGGTCCGTCGATATTTCCGGTCTGAATGAGCGCCGTATCGCGACCCCTCTGGATGCATCGGATCCAGCATGGTCGCCCTTGTTACCCTGACAGTTGGAAGAGGAGCCCTCCAAATGACCCGCCACCTGCCCAAATTGCCCCTGCTGGCGCTTGTTTTGCTTGCTGCCGCCTGCGCGCCCAAGAAGCCGCCAGCCACGATGGAAGCTCCGCCTGCCAGCGCCCGTCCGGAAACGCCGGCAGCGGCACCGATCGACCGGCCAGCCACCGTTGAAACGGGTGCCAGCAGCATCGTGCCCGGCAGCCAGGACGATCTGCGCGCCCAGGCCGGCGGCGACACGGTGCTGTTTGCCTATGACAGCTATGAACTGGATGGCGAGGCTCGCGCCACGTTGCTGAAGCACGCGACGTGGCTGCGCGCCAATCCGAACGTGCGCGTGACGCTGGAAGGCCATTGCGACGAACGCGGCACCCGCGAATACAACCTGGCGCTGGGTGATCGCCGCGCCAATTCGGCAAAGAATTTCCTCGCAACGCAGGGCATCGACGTGGCCCGGCTCAGCACCATTTCCTATGGCAAGGAAAAGCCGGCCGTGGATGGCGCCGATGAAGCGGCCTACGCGCGGAACCGCCGCGCGGTCACCATGGTGATGAGCCGCTAAGGCCCCTTCCCCCGTCACCGTTTAATCGTTTACAGGCGTGCCCATGCGGATCATCCACATGGGTACGCCTTTTTTTGCCGTTCCGGCGCTTGATGCGCTGGAGGCGGCCGGGCACGAGATCATCGCCGTATATACCCGCGCGCCCAAGCCGGCCGGGCGCGGCAAGCAGTTGCAGATGAGCCCGGTCCATGCCCGCGCCGATGCGCTGGGCATACCCGTCTTCACCCCACGCAGCTTCCGTGATCCGGCAGCGGTGGCGCAGTTCCTTGAGGTGGCAAAGGATTGCGACGTGGCCATCGTCGCCGCTTATGGCCTGATCCTGCCGCGCGCCGTGCTCGATGCACCGCGCTTGGGCTGCCTCAACATCCACGGTTCGCTGCTGCCACGCTGGCGCGGGGCGGCGCCGATCCAGCGCGCGGTACTGGCCGGCGATGCCATCACCGGCGTGACCATCATGCAGATGGAGGAAGGGCTGGATACCGGCCCGATGCTGGCCACGGTAGAGACGCCCATCGACGCCAAGACCAGCGGCGATCTGTTTGCCGAGCTGGCGCAACTGGGCGCTGAATTGTTGATCGACGTGCTGGCCAATCCGCGCGCGGCCGTGCCGCAGCCGGAAGACGGCGTCACACTCGCCCCGCGCATCGACAAGGCCGAAGCGCATCTCGATACCAGCCTGCCTGCTCTGCAACTGGAACGGCAGGTGCGCGGCTTCAATCCGGCACCAGGGGCCTGGATCGATATTGCCGGTGAACGGGTGAAGATCCTTGCCGCCAGCGTTGAGCCCGCCCCGGCCGCGCCCGGCATCACCGTTGATGATCGGCTTGGGCTGGGCACGGGCGATGGCGTGTTGCGGCCCACGCTTGTGCAGCGCGCTGGCAAACCAGCCATGCCGGTCAAGGCCCTGCTCAACGGTTGGCGCGTTCCGGCCGGCTCACCTCTTGCATGACCCGTTTCCGTTTCACCGTGGAATATGATGGCCGGCCCTACTTTGGCTGGCAGCGGCAGGATCATGGCCCATCGGTGCAGGCCGCCATCGAGGAAGCGATCTTGCAGGTGACGGGCGAGGCGGTGGACGTTCATGCGTCGGGCCGTACGGATGCTGGCGTTCACGCCCGCGCCATGCCGGCCCATGCCGATATCGCAAAATCCCTCACACCCTTCCGCCTGATGGAGGCGATCAACGCCCGGTTGAAGCCGCAGCCGGTTGCCATCCTCGATTGTGCGCAAGCCCCAGATTGGCACGCCCGCTTTGATTGCACCGGGCGGCGCTATCACTATCGCATCATCAATCGCCGCGCGCCGCTCAGCTTTGATGCGGGGCTGGCCTGGCGGGTGCCAACCACGCTGGATGTGCAGGCCATGCACGCGGCAGCCCATATACTGGTTGGCCAGCATGATTTCACCACCTTTCGTTCTGCCAAGTGCCAGGCCAAATCACCGCTTCGCACGCTCGATCGGCTGGAGGTGACGCGCATGGGGGAAGAGGTGCATATCTTCGCCGCGGCCCGCAGTTTCCTGCATCACCAGGTGCGTTCCATGGTGGGCTGCCTGAAACTGGTGGGTGAAGCCAAGTGGAGCAGCGATGATCTTGCCGCCGCACTCGCCGCCCGTGATCGCGATGCGCTGGGGCTGAACGCGCCGCCCGATGGCCTCTATTTCATCGGCGCCAGCTACCCCGAACTGTCGGTAGGCTTTACAACTGACTAAAGTTTCTCGCTTGCCGATTGGGTGGATTCAGCCACTTGCCGGCAATCCACAAATTGGCACGCTAATTGCAAGATTGTTGTTGGATCGCCACCGAAGAAGCACAACATGCCCCAAGGGCCACATCTTGCACACAGCCAACCTGGCCAGCGCGGCAAGCGCCTCTGGCTCTGGATGGGGCTGTCACTCGGAACCGCCGGCGGATTGCTGGCCGGCTGGCTGATTTCTGGCTGAGACCAGTTACCGCCAGCCAAGTGCCTCCGCCATGATGTGGAAGATCAAATTCTGCTCCATCACGCCGCGCACCAGATCGGCGCGCGGGCCTTCGGCAAACAACGCCACATCCTCACCGCCATGGCTTTCGCCGCTGGTGCCATAGGTCTTGTTGGCGAGATAATTGGGATCCGTGGGCGGCAACGTGCGGGACAGGCCGCGGCTCACGAAAGGCCCGTTGGCATAAGTCAGCGTCGTCATCGGCTGTCCGCGATCATCCAGCGCATAGCCTTCGGGGCTGAGGCCACCATCGCCTTCGCCACCGCCCTTGGGCGGCTTGATATAGCCCAATATGTCATTCCCGCGCTCCGGGTAGCCGGCGATGGTCAACACATGGCTGTGATCGGCGGTGACCAGCACCAGTGTCTCATCCAGGTTCACGGACTTCAGCACCTCGGCCACGGTGGCGCTGAACATCTGCGCTTCCTTCAGCGCGCGATACGGGTTGCTGGCGTGGTGGGCATGATCGATGCGGCCGCCTTCGATCATCAGATAATAGCCCTTGCCGCCGCGCGCCGCCTTGCCGGCGTCCAGCTTGGCCAGCGCAAAGCGCGCCAATTCCGGCAGGCTGGGCTCGGCCTCGTCCTTGCGGTCATGCTCGAAGCTCAGGTGATCGGGCGTAAACAAGCCCAAAACCGGGCCAGCGTTGCGGCTGTTCAATGCCCGCAGGCCCTTGGAGTCAGCAACAAACTGGCCCTGCGGCCAGGCCTTCTGCCAATCCTCCACCAGGTTGCGGCCATCATCACGTTGGCCGCCCTTGCCCAGCGGCAGGAAGCGCGCCCGGCCGCCGCCCAGCACAACGTCCAGCCCGCCCTTGAAACCCACCAGCTGCGTGGCGAGATCGGCACAACCGGACCCGCGTTCGGCGGCAGGATAGGCGCGATCTGCGCCTTCCCAATCGCGGAACGGCACATGGCCATAAACCGCGGCCGGCGTCGCGTGGGTGATGCGGGTGGTGGTGACAACGCCGACGCCCATCCCCTGCCCCTTGGCGATCTCGGCCAGCGTGCGCGGCAGTTTTTCCGGCGTCTTGCAGGCCTCCACTCCCTGATCGGCGCCCATGTTGATCACGCCGATGCGGGTTTTCACGCCGGTGTTGAAGCTGCTGGCGGTGCCGGCGCTGTCCGGCACCTGGGCGTTGGTGTTGTAGGTCTTGATCAGGGCGGTGCTGGCCATCTTGTCCCAGGCCAGGTTATTCTCTTCGCCGGTGGACGGCGCGCGGCCATCGATGGGATGCTGGCCGTCAAAGATACGCGCGGCGGTGAGCGTGGAGATGCCCATCCCGTCACCAACCATCAGGATGACATTCTTCGCGCGCTTCGGCCGATTCACCACTTTCAGGCGGGCATCAAGTGCGGCGCGGCCATCGGTCCACCAACTGTCCTTCACCGGCGTATCGAGCACCGGGGCAGCTGAAACAGAGGTGGCCAGCAGGCCAGCCACAAGCATTGCGCGCATCATCATGTCGTTTTCCCCTGCCCAAAAATCATTGCAGCACCGATGTTACAGCAATTTGATATCGCGCAGCCGTTCCAGCAGATAATCGTTCGCGGTTATCGGCGGCTCCTCTTGCGGCCCGCCGGGCAGCGCGGTGATCTGATAATCCGGCCGGAAATGCAGGAAGAACGGCGTTGAAAAACGCGCCACGCCCATGCGTTCCGGTGCCGGATTGACAACACGGTGCGTGGTAGACGGCAGGCGATGCCCGGTCAGCCGTTGCAGCATGTCACCCACATTGCACACCAGGCTGCCGGCCGGCGCATCGATGAAGCGCCATTCGCCATCCTTGCCGAGCAACTGCAGCCCGGCTTCCTCGGCACCCAGCAATAGCGTGATGACATTTATATCCTCGTGCGCGCCGGCCCGGATGGCACCAGCGGTTTCCGGCGGTACCGGCGGATAATGCAGCAGGCGCAGGATCGAGTTTCCATCGCGCACCGGATCGGCGAAGAAATCCGTGTCCAGCCCAAGGTGCACGGCAATGGCGCGCAGCAGGGTGGCGCCCGTCCTGTCGAGCGCGTCGAACAATGCCCACACCGCATCGTGGAAATCAGGGATTTCACTGGGCCACAGATTGGCCGGCATCACATCAGCATAAGCATGGCCCGGCGGCAGTTCGCGGCCCACATGCCAGAATTCCTTCAGATCGGCCTTGGCGTGGCCCTTGGCCGCCTCGACGCCGAAGGGGGTCAGCCCGCGCTGGCCGCCACCGCCGGGCACGACGTAACGGCGCTTCACATCTTCCGGCAGCGCAAAGAACGCCTTGGTGGCGGCATTGGCGCTGTCGATCAGTCCCTGATCGATGCCGTGATCGGACACCACCGCAAAACCGGTGCGGGCAAACGCATCGCCAAAACCGGCAGCGGCGGCAGCCAGATCGGTGTGCACCAGCGAAAGCGGAATCGGCTTGATGTCGGCAGCAAGTGTCATGTCCGCCCTTTGCCCCGGATTCTGGTCGTCTGCCAGTCCCCTTGAGTACGGATCGTCCCGTTTGACCAATGGCCGCAAGGCCCACCCGGTGCGCATTGCCGGGGTTGATGTGTGCGTGGCGCAGAACAACTCGGCTGCGGCGAAAGCCCGGGAAGAACGCTTGGCCCAAGAGGGTGCGCCCGGCGCCTGTACCGCCAATGGCGAAGTGGCAGTTGGGAGATCTCGCCGACGCTCACCCTCACGGAAGCCGTGACTTGCTACAGTGATCAGCGCAACAGTATGTTTCTGTCTGCCTCGCAAATGACCACGCGGTTGAATGGCCGCCTTTCAGCCCGCTTCTGGTTCCAGATCGAAAATGAAAACAATCAGAAGCTGGGCAGCGAGAACGACGATACTGTTATATTCGTTAAGCCGGTCTATAATTCGTGACCCACAGTTGACCGCCGACTGCGGCATAGTCAAACTGTTGTTACCCATGGGGAGACAACAACATGAAAAGCGTTCTGCCGCTGACTCTCGCTTTGCTGGCCACGCCGGCATTTGCCGAACCAATTCCGGCGGCGGTGGAAGCAATGATTGATGCGGCAGCCAGCCCAGAGGAGCGGGCCGTGGTGGCCGGAATCGCAAAGAAAACCAACCCGGCCAGCGCTGCCGAGATCGATGCCAAACTGTCCGCGATCAACGCCGCCGCCGCCAAGGCCCGCGAAGAAAAGCTCGCCTCCCAGAGCTTCCTCGAAGGCTGGAGCGGCCAGGGTGAGGCCGGCGGTTTCATTTCCACCGGCAACACCCGCAACCGCGGCGTGGCCGTGGGTGTGAGCCTGACCAAGGAAAGCCGCAGCTGGAAGCACGCCTTGCGCGGTATCGTCGACTATCAGGAAGACAATGGCGTGGCTTCGCGCGAACGCTATTTCGCCGGCTATGAAGGCAATTGGAAGTTCAGCAGCCGCGCCTATGCTCTGCTCGCCTTGAGCTGGGAGCGAGATCGCTTCACCGGCTTTTCCAGCCGCTTCACGCAGGCCATCGGCCTTGGCTATCGCGTAGTTGATACACCGAACCTGACCATCGCCGTGGATGGCGGCCCGGCGTTGCGGCAAACGCGGTTCATCAATGGCATTACCGATAACAGCGTCGCCGCCCGCGCCGGCCTCAACGCCAAGTGGCAGATCAACGACATGCTGAACTTCACCCAGGCTGCGACCTATTATTACGACAACAGCAACAACTCGCTGCTGGCGCTGTCGCAGCTCACCGCCGAACTGAATGGCCGGCTTTCGGCGCGTTTCTCCTTCCAGTAAAACAACGAAAGCAACCCGCCGCCGGGCCGTCTGAACAGCGATACCGTCACCCGCGCCACGCTGGTCTACAGTTTCTGAAACCCGGTTGACCCACAGGGACACCGCCACTATAGCAGCGCCTCCCGCTCGCCGGGATGGGGCCTGTGGCAGCGTAGCTCAGTTGGTGAGAGCGCCGGATTCATAACCCGGAGGTCGGCAGTTCAAATCTGCCCGCTGCTACCACCCCACCCCTGCCACATTCTCCCCTGCGACGAGGATGAGGTGGCAATCCAGCGCCACCACGGCTAAACATCTCTCCGTCATATTGGGGAGAATTTGCATGTCCATTCCTGCCGCCTTCGCTGGCCGCCTGTCGATCCCGGTGATCGGTTCGCCGCTGTTCATCATCTCCGGTCCGGAACTGGTCATGGCGCAGTGCCGCGCCGGCATCATCGGCAGCTTCCCCAGCCTCAACGCCCGGCCATTGGCCCAGTTCGAAGAATGGCTGCAACGCCTGTCGACCGAACTTGGCCCGAATGATGCGCCCTATGCCGTCAACCTCATCGTCCACCGTTCCAACGATCGGCTGATGGACGATCTGGCGCTGTGCGTGAAATACAAGGTGCCGATGATCATCACCTCGCTGGGCGCGCGCGAAGACGTGAACGAGGCCATTCACAGCTATGGCGGCATCGTCATGCACGACATCATCAACAACAAGTTCGCCAAAAAGGCCGTGGAAAAGGGCGCCGATGGCCTGATCGCCGTTGCTGCCGGTGCCGGCGGCCATGCCGGCACCACCAGCCCGTTCGCGCTGATCCGTGAAATCCGCGAATGGTTCGATGGCCCGCTGGCGCTGTCCGGATCGATCGCCACGGGCGAAGCCGTGCTCGCCGCCCAGGCGATGGGCGCCGATTTCGGCTATATCGGCAGCGCCTTCATCGCCACGCAGGAAGCCCGCGCGGTGCAGGATTACAAGGACATGATCACGCAGAGCGAGTCGTCCGACATTGTCTATTCCAACCTGTTCACCGGCGTGCACGGCAATTATCTGCGCCCGTCGATCGTGAAGGCCGGCATGGACCCCGACAATCTGCCGACCAGCGACCCTTCGGCGATGAACTTCGGCAGCGGCGGCAACACCGATGCCAAGGCATGGAAGGACATCTGGGGCTGCGGCCAGGGCATCGGCGCGGTAAAGTCCGTATTGTCGGCCGGTGAATATGTCGCCAAACTTGTCAGCGAGTATGAAGCCGCCAAAGCCCGGATCGGTCTGGGCCCGGTCGCGGTTGCAGCGGAGTGATTGACATGCAGATGGAACTCAACACCCGCACCCGCGCCCTCTGGCTTGCCGGCGCGCTGGTGATGGGGACCCTCAGCCAGTGGTGCATGGCCTTTGGCCCGTGCGGCGCGCCGATCTGAACGCAGCTGCCTGAAACAAAAAGGGCCGGCGTTCCCGATGGGGAGCGCCGGCCCTTTTGTTTGTGCGGGCTCAGCCGATGCGTTCGGCGCCCTTGGCCCGCGCATCCTCGGTGCCAGCCGCGCGCTGCTTCACGCCCAGCGTGATCAGCAGCGACGAGGACACGAAGATCGACGAATAGGTGCCGACGACGATGCCCAGCACCATGGCGGCGGTGAAGCCGAAGATCACTTCCGGTCCCAGGAACAGCAGCGCGATCAGTGCGGCGAGCAGCGTCACCGAGGTCATCACCGTGCGCGGCAGCGTCTCGTTCACCGAAAGATCGATGATCTGCTTGATGTCCATCTGGCGATATTTGCGCAGATTTTCGCGGATGCGATCGTCGATCACCACCTTGTCGTTCAGCGAATAGCCGATGATGGTCAGCACGGCGGCCACGATGTTGAGATCGAATTCGAGCTGGGTCAGCGCGAAAAAGCCCATCGTCACCACCACGTCGTGCACCAGTGCCACCACCGTGGAAACGCCGAAATACCACTCGAACCGGAACCAGGTGAACAGCGCCACGAACAGCATCGACAGGCCCACCGCCCACAGACCGTCGGTGATCAGTTCATCGGAAACCTTGCCCGACACGCTTTCGACGCGGGCGAATTCCACGCCCTTGTAATTCTGCTCCAGCGCGGTGCGCACCTTGCCCACCACGCGCTGCACGGCACCCTCCTCGCCTTCCGGCAGCGGCAGCCGGATGAGGATGGTGCGATCATTGCCGAATTCCTGCAGGGCAGAATCGCCCACACCCACGCGGTCCACGCGGCCACGCAGCGTGTCGAGCGCCGGCGGCTGGGCAAATTCCACCTGCATGGTGAGGCCGCCAACGAAATCGACACCAAGGTTGAGCCCGCGCAACGCCAGCAAGGCGCCGGCCCCGATGGTGAGCGCCAGCGTCAATGCAAACGCGATGAAGCGGAGTTTGACAAAGCCAATGTTGGTGTTGTCGGGAACAAGTTTCAGCGGCATCGATTGGTCCTCAGATGCTCAAGGTCGCGGGGCGCGCGTTGGTCAGCCAGCGCGCCACCATCCAGCGTACGATCGTCACGGCGGTGAACACCGAGGTGGCAATGCCGATCGACAGCACGACGGCAAAGCCCTTGATCGGGCCGGAGCCGAACAGGAACATGATGATGGCCACAATGATGTTGAGGCTGTTGGCATCCCAGATCGTGCGGCTGGCTTCCTTGAAGCCGGTCTCGACACTGGCAATGACGCCCCTGCCCTTGCGCTGCTCTTCGCGGATACGTTCGTTGATCAGCACGTTGGCGTCCACGGCGGCACCGATGGTCAACACCATCCCGGCAATGCCGGGCAGCGTGAGGGTGAAACCGGCCGCCGACATGATGCCCAGGATCATCAAGACGTTGATGGCCAGCGCGATCACCGAATACACGCCAAAGCGGCCATAGGTCATGATCATCAGCCCGGCCACGGCTAGCACGGCCACGATCGAGGCGATGATACCGGCCTTGATCGAATCCGCGCCCAGATCGGGGCCGACGGTGCGTTCCTCGACAACCTTCAATTCGACCGGCAATTTGCCCGAACGCAGCAGGATCGCCAATTCGTTGGCGGTCTGTACGGTATAGTTGCCGGAAATCTGGCCGCTGCCGCCCAGGATCGGTTCATTGATGTTTGGCGCAGAAATCACCATGCCATCCAGGATGATGGCAAAGGGCTTGCCGACATTTTCAGTGGTGGCCTGCGCAAAACGCCGGCCACCGGTGGAATCAAACCGGAAGGAAACGGCCGGTGCGCCATTTTGATCGGTTGTCACCTGGCTGTCGACCAGCTGGTCGCCGGTGATGATGGCGCGGCGCTTGACGACAACTTGGCCGCCTTCCTGCGAAGTGAGGATCTGGCTGCCGGGAGGGGCGCGGCCCTGCGCCACTTCTTCCGGATCAGCGGCGGTATCGACCAATTTGAATTCCAGCTTGGCCGTCTTGCCCAACAAAGCCTTCAACGCTTCGGGATCCTGCAGGCCGGGCACCTGCACGACGATGCGGGTCTTGCCCTGGCGCACGATCGTGGGTTCGCGGGTGCCGAGCTCGTCGATGCGCTTCCGGATCACTTCCACGGCCTGCGCCATGGCGCCATCGATGGCGGCCGCAATGCCGGCGGCCGTTGGCGTGACGATTACCTGGCCGGGGACGCTGCCGCGGTTGATCTCCACTTCACGGGCATTGCCGACACCCAGCGGCGCGGTTGCCTTGTTGAGCAGGCTGATCGCCTGATCGAGCCGCGCCAGATCGGTAACGGTGAAGGTTAGGCGGCCACGGTTCAGCGACAGATCCGTGATGGCGATGGCGCCGCCTTCTGTGCTCCGCAGTTCGCCGCGCACCGTATCTTCCAGCGATTCCAGTTTGGCCTTTTCCACATCAAGCGCCGTGGCTTCCAGCATCAGATGCGAACCGCCGCGCAGATCAAGCCCCAGCGGCAGCTGCGATTTGGGCAGGCCATCGGGGATGAGCGCCAATGTGGACGGCGCCAGGGCGTTGGGCAGTGCCAGCAACAGGCACAGCACCACCGTGGCCCACATCGACCAGGTTTTCCACTTGGGGAAATCCAGCATGGGCTCAGGCGCTCTTGTCGTTCGCCGCCGCTGGCAGCCCACGCGGTTTTACATCGGCCAGCGTGGATTTCAGCACAGTGAAGCGCACGCCCGCGCCGGCTTCCACTTCCACTTCGGTATCGGTCACCCGCACCGCCTTGCCCAGGATGCCGCCGCCGGTGATCAGATCATCGCCCTTCTTCACGGCATCAACCATGGCGCGATGCTGCTTCACGCGCTGCTGCTGCGGGCGGATGATCAGGAAATAGAAAATGGCAAAGATGGCCAGATAGGGCAGGAAGCCGATTACGGCCGCAATGCCACCTGCGGCGGCCGCGCCGCCTGTTGCCTGCGCGAAGGCCGGGGTTTCAAACATCGTGGTTTCCATCAAATTGGTCGGATTGGCGCAAGGCTCTAGCCGCTTGGGCCAGCCTGCGCAACCGATGCCAGTTCCTTACACCCGCGCTTTTGGCTAGTGCTGGCGGCATGGACACTCAGGACGCCCTGCTCGCCCGCATTGCCGCCGCGCTCGACCGGATGGCGCCGCCGCCGGCCACACCCGCCGATCCGGCTCACGGCCATTGGTTTGGCTGGGATGGCGCAGAAAATACCGGGGGCCTCACCGCCCTGCCGCCGGCCCGCACAACGCCGCTGGCACTGTACAAAGGTGTGGAGGCCCAAGCCGCGCAATTGCACGAGAACAGCCGCCGTCATGCACTGGGTCTGCCTGCCCATGATGTCCTGTTATGGGGCGCGCGCGGCATGGGAAAATCCAGCCTGGCGCGCAGCGTGGTCGCCGATCTGGTGGCCAGCGGCCACGATATCGCGCTGGTGCAGGTGATGCTGCCGGCGTTGGCCAGCCTGCCCGCATTGTTCCGCACACTTGCCGGGGTCGAGCGGGCGTTTCTGATCTTCCTTGATGATGTGTCGCTGGGCGCCGATGCCGCCGAGGTGCATGCGCTGCGCTCGTTGCTCGATGGCGGAGTGCAGGCGCGGCCCGATCATGTGCGCCTGATCGTTACCAGCAACCGCCGCCATCTGGTGCCGCGCAGCCTCTCGGAAAATGAGGCGGATGCCATTAATCCGCGCGATGCCGCCGATGATCATCTGGCGCTGGCCGATCGCTTTGGGCTGCGGCTGGGCTTCCACCCCTGCGATCAGGAGACCTATCTGGCGATCTGCGCCGGCTATGCCGTGGCGCACGGGTTGGCCTTTGATCCGAAGGCCGCGCTCACCTGGGCAGCCGGGCGGGGCGCGCGATCGGGCCGGGTCGCGTGGCAGTTCACAGTTGAACAGGCCGGGGATCAGGGGAAAAAATTATAGAATTGGCGGCTTATGTCTAAAGATCGGCCAGTTATGTCTCTTGACTCCGGCAAAATCACTGGCAGCATTGATTTTGTGGTAATTGGTCCGACTGCAGGATGAACCCTGCCCTTATTGCCCGAACCAGGTGCCACCCGCAGCCGAACGCGCCTTCCGCCAGTGCGTCGACGAAGCCGCCCGCCAGATCGGCGCCACCGGCGGTACCAGCCTGCGCCTTACCGGCGAAGTGCAGCACCGCATGCAGGGTGGTGCTTGGGAATCCCGCCTGCCACTGGAAGGCACCTGGCCGAACGACACGCACGCCACCCCGGCCGAATGCAGCGCCACCGATACGGCGGTGCAGAAACTGGATTTCCTGCCAGAACCGGCCAATCCCTGATCAGCCTTCACCGGGTGTGCGGCGTAGCGGCCGGTTGCCGCCGCCGTGGGCCTGCTGCTATGACTTGGGCCTCTCCCGGTTCCTGAAGGCGCAGCATCTTGAAAACCCTTGGCCTCATCTGGCGCATCCTTGTCGGCATCAAGGATTTCCTCGTCCTGTGTGTGTTGGCGCTGTTTTTCATCGGGCTGTCGGCCCTGCTCTCCTCCGCCAAGCCCGCCACGGTTCCCAATGGCGCGGCGCTCGTGCTGGCGATGGATGGCGCCCTGGTTGATCAGGCCTCTGAAACCTCACCGTTCGATGCCGCGGCCGGCAATGTTGCCGCTGAAATCCAGGTGCGCGATGTGGTGCACGCCATCGATCACGCCGCCAAGGACGATCGCATCAAGGCCATCGTGCTGGAACTGGATGGTTTCATGGGCGGCGGTCAGGCCAATATCGCCACCGTCGATGATGCGCTCACCCGCTTCCGCAAATCCGGCAAGCCGGTTCACGCCTGGGCCACCGCCTACAGCGACGACAGCTGGCTGCTCGCCGCCGCCGCCAGCAAGATCTGGCTCAACCCGATGGGCGGCGTGATCATCACTGGCCCGGGTGGCAGCCGCCTCTATTTCGCCAAGGCGCTCGAAAAGCTGCAGGTTGATGTCAACGTGTTCCGCGTCGGCACCTACAAGTCGTTCGTGGAGCCCTTCACCCGCACCGCCGGCTCTCCCGAAGCCAAGGCTGCCGATCAGGCACTGGTCGGCAGCCTGTGGGGCAGTTGGCTCGCCGATGCGAAACGCCTGCGGCCCAAGGCCGATGTGCCGGCTTATATCGCGCAATTGCCACAGCGCCTCGGCAAGTTCGGTGGAGACAGCGCCAAGACGGCGCTCGATGCCGGCCTCGTCGATCAACTCGGCAGCCGTGATGAGTTCGACGCCGCGATGATCGAACTCGCCGGCGAGGATGAGCTGAGCGATTGGGGCCATTACACCGGCGTCACGCTGGGTGATTATCTGTCTGCCACAGCCAAGCCGCTGGGTGAGCGCGGCGATGCCGTGGGTGTCGTCTATGTCACCGGCAACATCGTCGATGGCGAGGCCCCGCGCGGCACCGCCGGGAGCGCCACCATCCGCCAGGCGCTGGAAGAAGCGCTGGCTAAGAACGACGACATCAAGGCACTGGTGGTGCGCGTCGATTCCGGCGGCGGCTCCGTTACGGCATCGGAAGAAATCCGCGCTGCGCTGCTCGCCGCCAAGGCCGATGGCCTGCCCGTCATCGCCAGCTTCGGCCCGGTTGCGGCCAGCGGCGGTTACTGGGTCGGCACGGCAGCAGACGAGATCTACGCCCAGCCTTCCACTATCACCGGCTCTATCGGCGTCTTTGCCATCCTGCCCAGCTTCCCGCGCGCGCTTGCTGATCTGGGCATCACCAGCGATGGCGTGAAGACCACCCCCTACAGTGGCGAACCCGATGTGGTTGCCGGCCTGTCGCCGCAGGTTTCCCAGGTGCTGCAGATGGGCGTTGAAAACACCTATCGCCGCTTCCTCACCCTGGTCGCCACCTCCCGCAAACTGCCGCTGGCGGAGGTGGACCGCATCGCGCAAGGCCGCGTGTGGGCCGGTACCCAGGCCAAGGAGCTGAAGTTGGTGGACAAGTTCGGTGGCCTAGATGCCGCCGTCGCCGCCGCTGCCGCCAAGGCCGGCCTGAAGGGCGAAATCCGCGTGGTCGATATCGAAAAGCCTGTGCCGGCATGGCAACGCGCGCTGGAAGGTCTGGGCGCCACCGAAAGCGAAGAGCAGGCCGCCCGCGATCCGTGGGCGCGTCTGGTCCAGGCCTCGCGCCTGCGTCTGCTCACCGCCGCGCATGATCTGGGCTGGCTGGCCGCCGGCAAGGGCGCCACCATGCAGGTGCTGTGCGTCGAATGCAGCATGGCCGGCTCTCCGCGCCCGACGGCGGCCCGGCAGACGGAAGGCCTCGCGGCCAAGCTGGTTCAGTCGTCGCGGTAACCCGGCAGCGCCAACCCGGTGGCGATGGCAATCCCGCGCAAGCCAAAGCCGGCGGCAGCGCCAATGATCGCCGCCGGCCACAGCGACAAACCCAGCAGGGTGAGCCCCACATAAGTTCCCGCCCCGAGTGCCGCGGCCGAAACGTAGATTTCGCGCCGCAACAGGATGGATGGTTCCCCCGCCAACAGATCGCGCACGATGCCGCCGAAACTGGCGGTGAGCACACCCATGCCAACCGCCGGCAGCGGCGGCACGCCCAGGCTCAACGCCTTGGCCGCGCCCAGCACGCTATAGGCGCCCAAGCCCAACGCATCGAACCACAACAACGCATTCAACCGCCAGCGATCCGCCTTGAACAGCCACACGGAAGCGGCCGCCACCAGGCAGATGCCCAGATAATCCGATCGCCCCACCCAGAACACCGGCGCCCCGATCAACAGATCGCGCAGCGTGCCGCCGCCGATGCCGGTGATGGCGGCAAAGAAGGCGAAGGTTACGATCGTCTGCTTGATCCGTGCCGCCGCCAATGCGCCTGAAACGGCGAACACCGCCACGCCCGCCATGTCGAGCACGGCCAGTAATGGCTCCAACGGAATGGGCGCTGCAATGGCCATTACCGCCGCCAGAAATGCCGCACGGTGAGCAGTGCTCCGGTGAGCACCACGCCCAGCGCGATCAGCGTCGCAATTATGATGACAGGGCCATGGGTGTCCTCGCGGTCCTGCCAATCCAGGATGTGCAGGCCCCAGAACAGATCGTAAAACCGCCACCACGGCGTGCGCACCGCGCCGATATCGCCCTGGCTGTTGACATAGACGCGCACATCATCGGCGAATTCCACCCGATATCCCGCCGTCTCCCGCCAGTCGCTGGCCGGGTTGGCCGGCGTGATCGCCGTCACCGTCACCGGCCCCTCAAGCGTCGTGCCCGCCCGCGCAATGGCTTCGGCCTGCGCGGCACTGATGGCGATAGGCTGGCCGCTGGCATCCAGCAGCCGCTTGCCGATCTTGTCGGTCAGCTTCCACACCGGCTTACCGAGCAGACTGCCCAGTTCCAGTTTCTCGACGCCCTGCAACGCCGGCAACCCGGCCGGTACGCTGAGCGCCGCCGGCTCCTTGCGCAGCGTCGTCCCCCGCACCTCCTCCAGCGGCCGCGCCACCATCACCAGGCCCGACACCACCCACAGGATGATCTGGATGCCAACAAAAACCCCGGTCCACAGATGGAGCCAGCGAACGGTGCGAGTGGTGCGGGGCGACAGCATGGATTTGGCTGTAGCGGGGAGCGGGCGAGCCGTCACCTATGCGTATCTGGCCCTGCTGCGTGAAAGCTGGCGCACTGGCGTGCGGCCGGCGGCGCATCACATGTGAATGGCTTTGCCCGTCACCGCCATCGCCGCCTCCTTCAACGCTTCCGAATGCGTCGGATGCGCATGACAGGTCAGCGCGATATCTTCGCTCGACGCGCCAAACTCCATCGCCTGCGCAGCCTGCGCGATCATCGTGCCCGCCATAGAGCCGATGATGTGCACGCCCAGCACGCGATCAGTCTTGGCATCCGCCAGCACCTTCACAAAGCCATCGGTATCACGGTTGGTCTTGGCGCGGCTGTTGGCGGCAAACAGGAATTTGCCGGCCTTGTAGGCGATGCCCGCGGCCTTCAATTCCTCTTCCGTCTTGCCCACGGTGCCGACTTCCGGGTGGGTATAGACCACGGCCGGGATCACATCATGGTTCACATAACCGGCCAGGCCAGCGATATTGTCTGCGCAGGCCAGGCCTTCGTCTTCGGCCTTGTGGGCCAGCATCGGGCCTTCCACCACATCGCCGATGGCCCAAATGCCGGGCACCTTGGTGGCGAAATCATGGCCGATGGGAATGCGGCCCTTGGCGTCGAGAGTGAGGCCCGTGGCAGCCAGGTTCAGCCCATCGGTGTTGGGCCGGCGACCGATGGAGAGCAGCACGACATCGGCCGTGATGGTTTCAGCAGGACCGCCAGCGGCCGGCTCCACGGTCACCGTAGCGCCAGCGCCGGTCCGTTCGACGCTCACCACCTTGGTGGCAGTCTTCAGCACCAGGCCCTGTTTGGTGAGGATCTTGGCGAAGGCGTTGGCAAGTTCGATATCCATCGCCGGCACGATGCGCGGCGCATATTCCACCACGGTCACCTTGGCGCCCAGGCGGCGCCACACGCTGCCCATTTCCAGGCCGATATAGCCGCCGCCGATCACCACCAGATGCTCGGGAACCTTGGGCAGGTTAAGCGCTTCGGTGGAGGTGACGATAACCTCCCCATCCGGCGTCATGCCGGGCAGCAGTGCCACTACGGAACCGGTGGCGATGACGAAATTCTTGGCGGTGATGGTGCGGTCACCCACCTTCACGCTCTTGGCGTCGATGAAGCTGGCTTCGCCCTTGATCCACTCCACTTTGTTCTTTTTGAACAGCATGGCGATGCCGCCGGTCAGCTCTGATACCGCCTTGTCCTTCTCGCCCAGCAGGGCGGAAAGATCGAAGGAGACATTGTCGGCCTTCACGCCGAACTTGGCCAGATGGCCGCCGGCCAGTTCCTCATAGAGGTGGCTGCCGTTGAGCAGCGCCTTGGACGGGATGCAACCGACATTGAGGCAGGTGCCACCGAGCGCCGCGCGCTTTTCTACGCAAGCGACCTTCAGGCCATGTTGGGCTGCACGAATAGCGCCGACATAGCCGCCGGGGCCGCCGCCAATGATGACGACATCAAATTCAGGGTTGGCCATGGGGTGGGCCTTTCTTGTTACAGGTCGATCAGCAAACGCGCCGGATCTTCAATGGCTTCCTTGACGCGCACCAGGAAGGTGACGGCTTCGCGGCCATCGATGAGGCGGTGATCGTAGGACAGCGCCAGATACATCATCGGGCGGATCACGATCTGGCCGTTCTTCACCACCGGGCGATCCTCTACCCTGTGCAGGCCGAGCACGCCCGATTGCGGCGGGTTGAGGATGGGGGTGGACAGCAAGGAGCCGAACACGCCGCCGTTGGAGATGGTGAAGTTGCCGCCCTGCAGCTCGTCGATCTTGAGCCTGCCCTTGCGCGCCCGGTCACCGAAATCGGCAATGTCCTTCTCGATCTGGGCAAAGCTCTTGGCCTGGGCATTGCGCAGGATCGGCACGACCAGCCCGCCCGGTGACGACACCGCGACGCCAAGATCGGCATAATCCTTGTAGATAATCTCATCGCCTTCGATGGCGGCGCCCACCGACGGCACGTCCTTCAGCGCCAGCACCACGGCTTTGGCAAAGAACGACATGAAGCCAAGCCGGATGCCGTGCTTCTTCTCAAATATGTCCTTGTACTTGGCGCGGGCCTCGATCACCGCGCTCATGTCCACGTCGTTGAACGTGGTCAGCATGGCGGCGCTGTTCTGGGCTTCCTTCAACCGGCGCGCGATGGTCTGGCGCAGGCGGGTCATCTTCACCCGCTCTTCGCGGCGCTCGGCCGGGGCGGCGGCAGCGTCCGCGACAGCAGCAGGGGCCGGGGTGGCAGCGGATTTCAGGCGGGCAGTGCCGGCCTCAATCGCAGCGAGCACATCACCCTTGGTCAGTCGGCCATCCTTGCCGGAGCCGCCGATGCTGGCGGGATCGAGATTATAAGTGTCGAGCAGGCCGCGAACCGCCGGGCTGATGGCGTCATAGGCCGGCGATTCCGCAGCCGGCGCCGGCGCGGCAGCAGGCGGCGACGGTACGGCAGCGGCGGCCACAGGTGCGGCAGCCGCCGGCACCGGAACGGCAGCGGCCGGCACCCCGCCTTCCACGATCCGCGCAATCAGCGCGCCGACCGTGACCGTGTCGCCGGTCTGGAACAATTGCTCGCCCATCACGCCGGCCACCGGCGACGGCACTTCCACCGCCACCTTGTCGGTTTCCAGCGCCACAATGGCCTCGTCGGCCGCCACCGCCTCGCCGGGCTGTTTCAGCCACTGGCCAACGCTGGCTTCGGTGATGGATTCGCCCAGGGCGGGCACGATGACATCAGTTGCCATGGTCTTGTCTTTCTTACTTTTTCTTGAGGCCGCCGCGGATTGCGGCCTTCACTTCAGTGGTCGTCGCGCCAAGGGCTTCAGCCACCAATTTGGCCTGTTCAGCATTGTGGCGCTTGAGGAGGCCCGTCGCCGTGGCCGCCGCAGGAGCACGCCCGGCATAGATCGGGCGCATGCCCGTCGCAGCCTCGATCAGCGGATTGGCGAAGGTCCAGGCGCCGCCGTTCTGCGGCTCTTCCTGAGCCCAGACCACGGCTTCCAGATTCGGAAATTTCGCTGCATATTCAGCAACAACGTCACCCGGGAACGGATAGAGCTGCTCGACACGAAGCAAATAGACGTCGTCGCGGCTGTCCTTCTCGCTGGCGTCGAGCAGATCATAATAGACCTTGCCAGTGCACAGCACGAGCCGCTTCACCGCTTTCGGATCACACGGCTTCAGATCATCCAGGCAGCGGTGGAAGGTCGTCGCCGGGCCCATTTCGGCCAGATTGGACACCGCTCGCTTGTGGCGCAGCAACGATTTCGGCGTGAACACAATCAGTGGCTTGCGGAAATCCCGCAGCATCTGCCGGCGCAGCAGGTGGAAGAAATTGGCTGGGGTCGTGCAGTTGGCGACCTGGATATTGTCTTCCGCGCACAGGCTCAAGAAACGCTCGACACGCGCCGAGCTGTGTTCCGGCCCCTGCCCTTCGTAACCGTGCGGCAGCAGCATCACCAGACCATTGGCGCGCAACCACTTGATTTCGCCCGAAACTATAAACTGATCGATTATGGTCTGGGCGCCATTCACGAAATCGCCGAACTGGGCTTCCCACAAGATAATGCTCTTCGGATCAGCCAGGGCATAGCCATATTCGAAACCGAGCACGCCGAATTCCGAAAGCGGGCTGTCCAGCACTTCAAAGCGCGGGTCCATCGCCTTCAGCGGCACATAGCGGCTGCCATCCTTCTGGTCCGTCCAGACAGAGTGGCGCTGGCTGAACGTGCCGCGGCCGCAATCCTGGCCGGAAAGGCGCACGCCATAACCATCTTTCAGCAACGCCCCGAAGGCCAGCGCCTCGCCCGTCGCCCAATCGATGTTGGCGCCAGTGGAAAACATCTCCGCCTTGGCATCAAGAACCCGCGCCAAGGTCCTGTGAATATTGAAACCGTCGGGCACCGTGGTCAGCTGTTTGCCCAACTGATGCAGTTCGGTCATCGACACGCCGGTCATTGCGGCGCGGCGGCTGTCGATGGCTTCCTTGGGCTTGCCCAGCCCGGCCCAGCGGCCGCCGAACCAATCGGCTGCATTGGCCTTGAAGCCGGCCGCCGCGTCGAATTCGTCTTCTAGCATGGAGACATAGGTCTCAATCATGGCCTTGTAGCCATCGCCAGTCAGCACGCCCTCTCCCGACAGGCGATCCGCATACAGCTCGCTCACCGTCTTCTTCTTGCCGATCACGGCATACATAAGCGGCTGAGTGAAGCTCGGCTCGTCGCTTTCGTTGTGGCCAAACCGGCGATAGCACCACATGTCGATCACCACATCGCGGCCGAACTTTTGCCGGAACTCGGTGGCGACCTTGGTGGCATAGGTCACGGCTTCCGGATCATCGCCGTTCACGTGGAAGATCGGCGCCTGAACGATCTTTGCCATGTCCGACGGATAGGGCGACGAACGCGCAAACTGCGGACTGGTGGTGAAGCCAACCTGATTGTTCACCACGTAATGGATGGTGCCGCCGGTACCATAGCCGTTAAGCCCTGAAAAACCGAAACATTCCGCCACGATACCCTGGCCGGCAAAGGCGGCATCGCCATGTAGCAGGATCGGCATCACCTGCTTGCGGGCATTGTCGCCAATGATGGTCTGAATGGCGCGCACCTTGCCCAGCACCACCGGATCGACTGCTTCGAGGTGGGAAGGGTTGGGCACGAGGGACAGGTGCACCTTGTTGCCATCGAACTCGCGATCAGTGCTGGTGCCGAGGTGATATTTCACATCGCCCGAACCGCCCACATCATCCGGATTCGATGAACCGCCAGCGAATTCATGGAAGATGGTGCGGAACGGTTTTTGCAGCACGTTGGCCAGCATGTTGAGCCGGCCCCGGTGCGGCATGCCGAACACAACTTCGGTGATGCCCAGCGCGCCGCCCACCTTGATGATCGATTCCATCGCCGGGATCATGGCTTCGGCGCCATCCAAGCCAAAGCGCTTGGTGCCGACATATTTACGACCCAGGAATTTCTCGAACTGCTCGGCTTCAACCAGCTTGTTCAGAATCGCCCGCTTACCATTGGCTGTGAACTGTATTTCCTTATCACGGCCTTCGAATTTTTCCTGCAGGAAGCGCCGTTCCTCCACATCGTTGATGTGCATATACTCAAGGCCGACGTTACCGCAGTAATTGCGCTGCAGAATGCCGACGAGTTCACGGATGGTTGCCGTCTGCAGGCCCAACGCGCCGCCGATGTGCACCGTGCGATCCAGATCATTGCCGCCAAAGCCGTGATAGCCGGGGGTGAGATCGGCAGGCAGATCGCGGATGGCAAGGCCGAGCGGATCAAGATTGGCCGCAAGGTGACCGCGCACGCGATAGGTGCGGATCAGCATAAGCGCGCTAATCGCATCCTGGGCAGCGCGGGCAATGTCTTCCGGGGTGGCACCGGCAGCCGCCGCCGCAGCAGCCCGACCGGCGGTCTTGGCTGTGCTTTCGGCAAACATACCGGCGGCATCGAGCCCGCGCGTCAGATCATCGCCGGGCAGGATCGGCCAGTTCGGCCGGGCCCAACTTGGCGCCGGCCGATCTTCCGGTCCGGGCAGCAGGGCTTCCATATCCATCGTGACTGTCCTCAATCTCGCGATTCTGAACTGTTTAACGGCACATGACGGTCATGTCATGACAAACTGTCGCATGCCGGCCATGCAATGCCGAAATGCGACATGATTTTCCGCGCCAAAGCCAAGGGCTTCAGCCCTTCAGCACCTCGATCAGCGTTTCGCCCAGCAACGACGGTGACGGCGACACGCGAATGCCGGCCGCTTCCATAGCCGCCATCTTCGACGCCGCATCGCCCTTGCCACCCGAAACGATGGCGCCGGCATGGCCCATGCGGCGACCCGGAGGCGCCGTGGTGCCGGCAATGAAGCCGACCATCGGCTTCTTGCGGCCACGCTTGGCTTCATCGATCAGGAACTGGGCTGCCTGCTCCTCAGCATCGCCACCGATTTCACCGATCATTATGATCGACTGGGTAGCCTCATCGGCCAGAAACAGTTCGAGCATGTCGATGAAATTGGTACCATTCACGGGATCACCGCCGATACCGACAGCCGTCGTCTGGCCCAGTCCCACAGCGCTGGTCTGGTGCACGGCTTCATAAGTGAGCGTGCCGGAACGCGAGACTACGCCCACCGAACCCTTGCGGAAGATGTTGCCCGGCATGATGCCGATCTTGCATTCGCCGGGCGTCAGAACGCCTGGGCAATTCGGCCCGATCAGGCGGGTCTTTGAACCCTGCAGAGCCCGCTTCACGCGCACCATGTCGAGCACCGGAATGCCTTCGGTGATGCAGACAACAAGCGGAATTTCGGCCGCAATGGCTTCGCAGATCGCATCGGCTGCGCCGGGCGGCGGCACATAGACGACCGACGCATCAGCGCCGGTGGCCTCACGCGCCTGCGCGACGGTATCGAACACCGGCAGGCCGAGATGGGTGGAACCGCCCTTCCCCGGCGCGGTGCCGCCGACAACCTTGGTGCCATAGGCAATGGCCTGTTCCGAATGGAACGTGCCCTGCTTGCCGGTGAAGCCCTGCGTGATGACGCGGGTATTGGCGTTGACAAGAATGGACATCAGGCAGCCTTCTTCACTTCAGCAACGATCTTGGCCGCTGCATCACCCAGATTGTCGGCCGACACGATCGGCAGGCCGGAGTTGGCGAGGATTTCCTTGCCCAGTTCGACGTTGGTACCTTCGAGGCGCACCACTAGCGGCACCGAAAGCTGCACTTCCTTCGCAGCGGCGATGATGCCTTCCGCGATGATGTCGCAGCGCATGATGCCGCCGAAGATGTTCACCAGGATGCCCTGCACCGCCGGATCCTTCAGGATCAGCTTGAAGGCGTTGGTCACCTTTTCCTTGTCGGC
This sequence comes from Sandarakinorhabdus limnophila DSM 17366, assembly GCF_000420765.1. Lineage (GTDB taxonomy): Bacteria > Pseudomonadota > Alphaproteobacteria > Sphingomonadales > Sphingomonadaceae > Sandarakinorhabdus > Sandarakinorhabdus limnophila. The sequence continues at coordinate 296,662 of NZ_ATVO01000003.1, forward strand.
GCCGCCGCCGACATCGAGGAAGTTGGCCGGCTCAGCGCCATTCAGCTTGATGATGTCCATGGTGGCCATGGCGAGGCCAGCGCCGTTCACCAGGCAGCCGATGTTGCCATCCAGCTTGATGAAGGCGAGGTCATATTTGGAGGCTTCGACTTCCGCCGGGTCTTCCTCGGTCAGGTCGCGCAGTTCGACCAGATCGGGGTGGCGATAGAGCGCGTTGCTGTCGAAACCGACCTTGGCATCGAGCACCAGCAGCTTGCCATCATCCGTCACGGCGAGCGGGTTGATTTCCATCTGGCTGGCATCGGTGCCGATGAAGGCATCATAGAGCTTCAGCGTCACCTTCTCGGCCTGCTTGGCCAGATCACCGGTCAGGCCCAGCGCGGCGGCGACAGCGCGGCCGTGGTGCGGCATGGCGCCGGTGGCCGGATCGATGGTGATGGTGTGGATTTTCTCGGGGTGGTGATGCGCCACGTCCTCGATGTCCATGCCACCTTCGGTGCTGGCCACGATGGCAATGCGGCCGGTGGCACGATCGACCAGCATCGCGAGATAGAGTTCCTTGGCGATATCGACGCCGTCGGTGACATAGAGCCGGTTAACCTGCTTGCCGGAGGCACCGGTCTGGATCGTCACCAGCGTGTTGCCCAACATGTCGGTCGCCGCCGCGCGCACGTCGTCAGCGCTGCGCGCCAGGCGCACACCGCCCTTGGCTTCGGGCGGCAGTTCAACGAACTTGCCCTTGCCGCGGCCACCTGCGTGGATTTGCGCCTTCACGATATAGAGCGGGCCAGGCAGCTTGGCCGACGCGGCCACCGCTTCCTCGACGCTCATCGCGGCATAGCCGACTGGCACCGGAACGCCGAATTTGGCCAGCAATTCCTTGGCCTGATACTCATGGATGTTCATTGGAAATCCCTATCCCTTGGTCAGCCTTGCAGGCGAAATTCACGCCAGCGACGGGTCAATGCCCTTGCAGGCCTTCAGCAGCTCTTTCACCGCATCCACGCTCACCTGGAAATTGGCTTTTGCAGACTGCGACAATTCGATCTCCACCACGCGCTCGACGCCGCCAGCGCCTATGATCACTGGCACGCCGACATAAAGATCGGAAACGCCATACTGGCCGGTCAGATTCACGGCGCAGGGCAGCAGACGCTTCTGATCATACAGGTAAGCCTCGGCCATTTCGATGCCGCTGGTGGCCGGTGCATAATAGGCGCTGCCGGTCTTCAGCAGGGCGACGATCTCGCCGCCGCCGGAACGGGTGCGTTGGATGATGGCATCGATGCGCTCCTGTGTGCTCCAGCCCATCTTGATGAGATCGGGCACCGGGATGCCAGCGACGGTGGAATATTCGATCACCGGCACCATCGTGTCGCCATGGCCGCCCAGCACGAAGGCATTGACGTCGCGCACGCTCACTTTGAATTCATCGGCCAGGAAATGGCGGAAGCGAGCGGAATCAAGCACGCCGGCCATGCCGCAAACCATGTGATGCGGCAGGCCCGAGAATTCGCGCAGCGCCCATACCATGGCATCCAGCGGGTTGGTGATGCAGATCACGAAGGCGCCGGGTGCATGGGCCTTGATGCCCTCACCCACCGCCTTCATCACCTTCAGGTTGATGCCCAGCAGATCGTCGCGGCTCATGCCCGGCTTGCGGGCGACACCAGCGGTGACGATGATCACATCTGCGCCGGCGATATCGGCATAATCGTTCGAGCCCTTGAGGTTCACATCAAAGCCTTCGACCGGCGCGCACTGGGCCAGATCGAGCGCCTTGCCCTGCGGCACGCCATCCACCACGTCGAACAGCACGATATCGCCCAGGGCGCGCTGCGCCGCGAGGTGAGCCAGCGTGCCGCCGATGTTGCCGGCGCCGATCAGGGCGATTTTCTTGCGAGCCATGGTGGTCTCCGTCTGAATGAGTCGAACAAATTGTCGCAGGCTGGATAGAGCGCGGCGGCGCACTGTGCAACCGCAGCAAAGCCCTATCCGGTGAAAACTGGGAGGCGGTTTCAGCTGCCGTGGCCAAGCGCCAAGTAGGCGGCGGACTGCATCTCCATCAATCGGCTGGCGGTGCGTTCGAATTCGAAGCTGGAATCGCCGGCCGGATAGAGTTGATCAGGCTGGGCATCGGCGGCCGCGACAAGCTTGACCTTCTGCTCATACAGCGCATCGATCAGGTGGATAAAGCGGATCGCCTCGTTTCGGTTTTCAGGGCCAAGCCTGGGAATGCCGACGATCAGCACCGTGTGATAATGGCGGGCGATGGCGAGATAGTCAGCCGCACCCAGCGGCTGCCGGCACAGCCGGCCAAAGCTGAACACGGCGACGCCCTTCAGCGATTTGGGCACGTGCAGGAAACGGCCGCCGGGCAGCGACAGTTCGGCCGTGGGCACATGCTCGCGGTCTTCGGGCGGATAATCGGTCATCTGGAAGAAGGCGGCGGAGAGCGCGGCGGTGGCTTCGGGGCCATTGGGGACATGCCAGGTCTGGGTGCCGCCAAGCCGGGCCAGGCGATAATCAGTCGGCCCGTCCAACGTTACCACGTCCAGCCTGGCTTCGATCAGGGCGATGAAAGGCAGGAACAGATGACGGTTGAGTCCATCCTTATAGAGATCGCGCGGGGGGCGGTTGCTGGTGGTCACCACCGTCACGCCCCGCTCCAGCAAGGCGGTGAACAATCGGGACAGGATGGCGGCGTCGGCGATATCCTTCACCTGCATCTCGTCGAAACACAGCAGGCGTGCGGATCTGGCGATCTGATCGGCGACGCTGATCAGCGGATCAGCATCACCGGCTTGGCGGCGGGCGTGGATGGCACCGTGCACCTCGGCCATGAATTCATGGAAATGGGAGCGGCGTTTGGGAGATACAGCCGAAGCGGAGAAGTACAGGTCCATCGCCATGGACTTGCCACGCCCCACGCCGCCCCAGATGTAGAGGCCCTTCGGGGCAGCGGGCGGCGCCTTGCCGAACAGACGGCCAATCAGGCCGGGTGTTTCGACAGGACGGTTCAGCGCCGTTTCCAGCACCGCCAGCCGGGCCACAACCGCCGCCTGCGCGGCATCAGGCTTCAGTTCGCCCGCCGCCAGCAGTTCGGCATAGCGGCCAGCAACATCAGTCAACCTGCGTCTCTCCCGGGCGCGTCGCATGGCCCTCAGCCGTCGGCCGTGCCGGGCGCGGGATCTTGCGCATGGTGCCGGTGAAGCTGGAGAGGTTGACGCCATCCTGAGTGACGAGGCCGCGCACGAACAGCATCTTGCCGGTTTCCTTCAAGATTTCACCGTGCGCCTCGATCGGCTTGCCGACGATCCCGGCCGACAGAAAATCGGTCGCGCAGCTCAAGGTGACGGCGGCAGAGTTTTCCAACTGGCGGAAGATGAAGGCAAACATCGCCATGTCGATGAACGACATGATGAACCCGCCATGCAGATATCCGAGGCCATTCGAATGCTTGCGCGCCGTTTCCATGCGGCATTCCACCCCGCGCGCGCCTTCGCGGAAGAAGAAATCGCCGAGCATCGAGGCAAAGCGGCCATCGGGATCGCGGCGCCAGCAGGTCCAGCCCGCGTTGGGGCCTTCAGTGAATGTTTCGCGAGACATGAGAACAGCGGTTAGCGCCGCTGCTGCGCCGCGTAAAGCATCAGCGATGCACGGACGCCAGCAGCCATTGCGCGGCGGCCCGCCAGTTCAGCGGCGTCGCCTGCAGCACCGCGGCAAATTGCGCCTGTGCCTCGGCAAACCGGCCCAAGGTGCGCAACTGCGATCCCATCACATAGTGATGGCGCGCCAACGCGGCAGGTTGAGCCACCAGAACTGCCGCCGGGGATTCGCGACGGGTCATGTGGATTGCGCACCGCGCCAAAGGCAGCGTTGGAACTCGTCCAGCCAAAGGAAAGCTCGTGGAGATTGGTCTTGCCCAGCACGATGGCACCAGCCTGCCGCAGCAGCGAGACGGCAGCGGCGTCGGCAGCGGGGCGAAAACCTCGAAGGGCGTTGGTCCCACCGGTGGTGGGATAGTCGGCCGTATTGATACTGTCCTTCACCGGCACCGGAAGGCCATGTAGCGGGCCAAGCGGCTTCCCGGCGGCGCGGTAGGCATCGGCAGAGCGAGCCTGGGCCAGAACCTGCTCTGCATCGAGATTGATGAAGGCATTGAGATGCGCGCCCTGCCCGCAGCGCGCCAACAGTGCCGTGGCATAGGTTTCAGCAGAAAGTTCGCCAGAGGCCATACGCGCAACAGCGGCGCTGGCCGAAAGTTCGCACAGCACCGTGTCGTCCATGGCCGTTTCCTTGCGCGGCTTAACCCGCGCGTTCGAGCATCATCAGCTTGATATCCGCGATCGCCTTGGCCGGGTTCAGGCCCTTGGGGCAGACGTTGGAGCAGTTCATGATGGTGTGGCAGCGATAGACGCGGAATGGATCTTCCAGCGCATCGAGCCGCTCGCCGGTCATCTCGTCACGGCTGTCGGCCAGCCAGCGATAGGCTTGCAGCAGGATGGCGGGGCCCAGGAACTTGTCGCTGTTCCACCAGTAAGACGGACAGGCGGTGGAGCAGCAGGCGCACAGAATGCACTCATACAACCCATCCAGCTTCTCGCGCTCGTCCGGGGACTGGATGCGTTCCTCGCCCGACGGCGCCGGGGTGACGGTCTGCAGCCAGGGCTTGATCGAGGCATATTGCGCGTAGAAGTGCTTGAAATCAGGGACAAGGTCCTTGATCACCTCCATATGCGGCAGCGGCGTGATCACCACTTCGCCCTTCACATCGGCAATCGGCATGGTGCAGGCCAGCGTGTTGGTGCCATCGATGTTCATCGAGCACGACCCGCAAATCCCCTCCCGACACGAGCGGCGGAAGGTGAGCGTAGGATCGACCTCGTTCTTGATCTTGATTAGCGCATCCAGAACCATTGGGCCTGTGGCATCGAGATCGAGGCTGTAGGTGTCATAACGCGGGTTCTCCCCGTCATCCGGGTTCCAGCGATAGACTTTGAACGCCTTGGTGCGGCTCGCTCCGGCGGGGGCGGGATAAGTCTTGCCGGTCGCCTTGATGACGCTGTTCGACGGAAGAGAAAATTCAGCCATTACAAATGCCTCTAATCAGTACGTCCGCGCCTTGGGCTTGATATACTCGATGTCGTCCGACAGCGTGTAGGTGTGCACCGGACGGGCAGCAAGCTCCACCGAGCCATCGCGGAACCAGCCCAGAGAGTGTACCATCCACTTGTCGTCATCCCGGTTGGGGAAATCTTCGTGCATATGAGCGCCGCGGCTTTCGTGACGGGCTTGCCCCATATGCACGGTCAGCACGGCCTGGCCGATCATGTTGTCGAGTTCCAGCGTCTCGATCAGATCGGTGTTGAACACCATCGAACGATCGGTGGTCCCGATATCGGCCATCCGCTGATAGACAGCGTCAATCTTGCGCACGCCTTCATCGAGGATTTCGCTGGTGCGGAACACGCCGGCATTGGCCTGCATCGTTTTCTGCATGGCCAATCTTACTTCAGCAGTCGAGCTGCCGCCCTTGGCATAACGGAAGCCGTCGAGGCGGCCGAGCGCGAAATCGGCGTTGTCCTTGGGCAGCGCAGTGTGGCCAGCGTTTGCCTTCTGGATAGCGGCGACGCGGTGCGCCGTGGCTCTGCCGAAAACAACCAAGTCGATCAGGCTGTTGGAACCAAGCCGGTTGGCACCGTGCACCGAAACGCAGGCGGCTTCACCCACCGCGAAAAGGCCGGGCACCACGCTGTCGGGGTTGCCATCTTTCAGGGTCACGACTTCACCATGATAGTTCGTCGGAATACCACCCATGTTGTAGTGCACGGTTGGCACCACTGGGATCGGCGCCTTGGTGACGTCCACACCGGCAAAAACCTTGGCGGTTTCCGAAATGCCGGGCAGGCGCTGGGCCAGCACGGCGGAATCGATGTGATTGAGGTGCAGGTGGATATGGTCGCCTTCAGCGCCGACACCGCGGCCTTCGCGGATTTCCATCGCCATCGAACGGCTGACGACGTCGCGGCTGGCAAGATCCTTGGCCGACGGAGCATAGCGTTCCATGAAACGCTCACCCTGGCTGTTGGTGAGGTAACCGCCCTCCCCGCGCGCGCCTTCGGTGATCAACACGCCGGCGCCATAGATGCCGGTGGGATGGAACTGCACGAATTCCATGTCCTGCATGGCCACGCCGGCGCGTATCGCCATGCCGCCCCCGTCACCGGTGGAGGTATGCGCGGACGTTGCTGAGAAATAGCAACGGCCATAGCCACCGGTCGCCAACACCGTCTGGTGACTGCGGAAGCGGTGGATGCTGCCATCTTCCATGTTGATGGCGATGACGCCCTTACACTCCCCATTCACCATGATGAGATCGATGGCGAAATATTCGATGTAGAAATCCGTGCTGTACTTGAGGCTCTGCTGATAGAGCGCGTGCAGCATGGCATGGCCGGTGCGATCTGCCGCGGCGCAGGTGCGCTGAGCCGGCGGGCCGCTGCCCATGTTCTGCATCATGCCGCCGAACGGGCGCTGATAGATCCGACCGGCCTCGGTGCGGCTGAACGGCACGCCGAAATGCTCCAGCTCGTAAACCGCGGCCGGGGCTTCCTTGCACAGATACTCAATCGCGTCCTGATCGCCCAGCCAATCGCTGCCCTTCACCGTGTCATACATGTGCCAGGTCCAGTGATCCGGGCCCATGTTGCCGAGCGCGGCCGCAATGCCGCCCTGCGCGGCAACGGTGTGGCTGCGGGTGGGGAAGACCTTGGTGATGCAGGCAGTTTTCAGCCCGGCTTCGGCAATGCCCATGGCAGCACGCAAGCCGGAGCCGCCGGCTCCCACCACAACAGCGTCGTAAACATGATCGATAATCTGATAGGCTTCAGGCACTTGAGCTTCCAATCAACCGGCAGACAGGGCGACCTTGAGCACCGAGAACAGTGACAAGGCGGCAAGGGCAAAGGTGTAGAAGTTGAGGGCCAGCATGGCGATGACGCGCTTTGACCCATGCAGATAATCTTCCAGCATCACCTGCACACCCAGGCGGAAGTGCCAGAAAACGCTGACTACCAGCAGACACATCGGCACCGCCACAAGCGGCTGGCGCATCCACATCACCGTGCTGGCATAATCCAGGCTGGGCAAGCGAGCGAGGCTGAAGACGAACCACAGCACCAGGAACAGGCTGGCCACCGCCGTGACGCGCTGCAACCACCAGTGATGGACAACCGCGCCGCCGCCGGCACCAAGACCGCGGACGCGGCCAAGTTGGGTTCCGTTACCCATGATCAATACCCCCGGCCGAGAAGGATGAAGGCCCAGAAGGCCAGCGTGGCAATGGCCGAAAAGGCAAAGGTCGCCAGCGCCATGCGGCGCGAGGTTACCAGATCAAAGCCTTCACCCGAATCCATGATGAAGTGGCGGATGCCGCTGCCCATGTGCTGGAACATCGACCAGGTGAGACCAAAGCCGACAACCACGCCCAGCGGCGAAAAAACGATGTCCTGGAACAAGCGATAATAGGTTGGCCCGCTGGCCAGCGCCGCAAGCCACCAAGCAAAGATCACCACGGCGCCAAAAGCAAGCGCATGCCCCGTCACACGGTGCACGATGGAGACTGCCATGTGCACCCGCCATTTCCAGATGGTGAGGTGCGGTGACAGCGGGCGCGGCGGCGGCGCTATTGGTCGAGATGCCATGAGTTGCCCTTCTTGCTGGCCCCTTTCGCTGCCCTGCCCTGCGGCCGAACGAGCGGATGGTTATGCGGGCCTTCATACCGTGCCTGCGCTGCGGTGCAACAGGCGCAAGATGATTAGGTCCTTACCCAGCGCACTGAATCAGTACGGTGCGCTCCAGCCCGGCATATCGGTGCACCAGTGCGTCGCGGTAGCTGTCGTCGGCCATCATGGCGAGGAAGTGCTGCCGGCTGGGGTAGCGCACCAACAGAAGCTTGTCCCAATTGGTCGCATCCGTGCCGGCTTGGCCAATGAAGACCTGCTCACATGGACCATCATAAAGCACCTCCGCCTGGGAAATGGCGCCGACCGCCACGGTGAAAGCGTGCTGGTAGCGGTCATAGGCCGCCTTGCCCGAACAGGAGGCCATGCCAGCATCGGGCGAATAGTTCGCGGTCTCGCGGAACTTCAGCAGGTTCATCATCACCACCGGCCCGTCACGGCCGTGATCGCGCAAGTTTCGAACCTGATCTCGGGTGGGATCGATGCTGGAATCATGATTATTATGAGAGGGAATGGCCATGGCACAGGGACTCGCAGTTAGGATCGATCCAGCGTAGCATCGCACCAATGACCGTGAAGATGCGGCGCACGAAATGGGGAGGATGTGATGGCAACGATTGCTCCGGCCAGTGTGGCTGCTGTTCCACTTGATGTGATCGATGTGTCTGACGCAACGCTGTACGCCAACGACAGTTGGCGGCCGGTGTTCGCCCGGTTACGCGCCGATGCGCCGGTACATTACCAGGCCAACAGCCCCTTCGGCCCGTTCTGGTCGGTGTGTAGCCATGCCGACATCATGGCGGTGGAAGCCCGGCCTGACATCTTTTCGTCCAGCCACGAATTCGGCGGCATCACCGTTGTCGATCTGTTTGGCGAGTATAATCTGCCGCAGTTCATCGCGATGGACCGGCCACGCCACAGCGATCAGCGCCGGGTGGTGGCGCCCGCCTTTGGCCCATCTGAAATCGCCCGCATGGCCATCGAAGTCCGCAAGCGCACGAGCGAACTGCTCGACGGGCTACCGATTGGTGAGGAATTTGATTGGGTTGACCGCGTCTCCATCGAATTGACCACCGGCATGCTGGCCATATTGTTCGATTATCCCTGGGAAAAGCGCCGTGATCTCACCTTGTGGTCAGACTGGGGTGGCGACATCGAGGCCGCGCTGAACCCGGCGACCAAGGATATCCGCCAGCAGCACTTGATCGACATGACCAACGCGCTCGATGCCCTGATGACCGAGCGCAAGGCCAAGCCGCCAACTGGTGACCTGATCAGTGCCATGGCGCACAGTGATGCCATGGGCGACATGCCGTTCCAGGAACGCACGGGAAACTATATCCTTTTGATCGTCGGCGGCAACGATACCACCCGCAATTCGATGTCGGGCCTGGTGGAGGCCTTCAACCGTTTTGACGGCGAATGGGCCAAGTTAGAGGCCGACAACAGTCTGATTTCCAATACGATTTCTGAAGTTCTGCGTTGGCAAACGCCGCTGGCGCACATGCGGCGCACGGCGGTGGAAGATGCCGATATCGCCGGGGTTCCGGTGAAGAAGGGCGACAAGATCGTCGTCTGGTACATCAGCGGCAACCGCGATGAGAGCGTGTTTCCGGATGCAGAAACCTTTGATATCACACGTGCAAATGCCCGCCGCCACCTGTCGTTCGGCTTTGGCGTGCACCGCTGCGTGGGCGCGCGGCTCGCGGAGTTGCAGATCGCGGTGCTGCTGGAGGAACTTCTGGCCCGCAAATTGTTCCCCCGTCAGGTGGGAGCCGCCGAATATGTGGCGCAATGCTTCGTGCACGGTTTCCGAAAGCTGCCGGTTGTGCTTGAACGGCGTTGATGCCGAAGCTTGATCTGTCCGCCCTGCCCGTCCGCTCTGGATCGGGATATCTGCCGCCGTTTGATGGCCCGGTGCTGGCGCGATCATGGCGCGCGGTGGCGGCGGCTGGCGGTCTGTGTCAGTTCGGTGCCAATCTGGTGACACTCGAGTCCGGCGCCTGGTCCAGCCAGCGTCACTGGCACACGCATGAGGACGAAATGTTGGTAATGCTGGCCGGTGAGGCGGTGCTGGTCGAGGAAAATGCCGAGACTCTGCTCACCCCCGGCGACATCGCCTGCTTCCCCGCCGGTATTGCCAATGGCCATCATCTGCAGAACCGCTCCGCTCTGCCCTGCCAGTTCCTCGCCATCGGCACCGATCAGCCAGACATCGACGAATGCCATTACCCCGATATCGACATGCACCTCGATCCCTCCGGCTTCCGCCGCAAATCGGGGCCGACGGCGTGATGGGCCGGCGCACGATTTTGGCCTCTGGGCTGGCGGCGGGGTTAGCGGGCCTGTTGCCGGCGCGATTGGCCGCGCAGGCGCTGCGGCAAGGAGCCACCTCTTCCGGCCTGCGGCTAGCGCCTGATCAGGAAGCCATGGTGCCGGTTACCGGCGGGCGTATATATGTCCGGGTCAACGGCGCCCTGGGCGGCAAACCGCCGATCCTGTTCATCCACGGCGGTCCGGGCAGTTCGCACTGGAGCTGGCTCAACGCCACGGCGTTGGCCGATGATCGCGCCGTGATCCTGTATGATCAGCTGGATTGTGGCCGTTCCGATCGGCCGGGTGATCCGGTCAACTGGACAGTGGCGCGGTTCCTGTCGGAGATCGAGGCGATCCGCGTCCACTTCGGCATCGCGCGCTGGCATGTGCTGGGCGGCAGCTGGGGCGGCACGCTGGCGCTGGAATATGGCGCCACACGGCCCAGCGCGCTGGCTGGCCTGGTGCTGCAATCGCCACTGATCTCCACCGAGATCTGGCTGCGCGATGCCGCCGAACTGAAAGCCGGCATGCCCGCCGACGTGCGCGATCTGCTCGACCGCTGCGACACGCCCGGTGCCGCGCCGCAGGCCGAATGCGATGCCGCCACGGCGGCCTTTTATGCCCGCCATGTCCGCCAGGTGATCCCGCCGCCGGCGATTGCCGCTTATCGCGATGCACTGCCGGCACCGTTTGCGGAAGGGCTTTACAATCACATGTGGGGCCGCGCCGAATTCACCTGCACCGGAACGCTAAAAGATTACGATGGGCAGCCCCTGCTCGAACAACTTGATCCAAAGCGCACCTTGTTCGTTGCCGGCCAGGATGATGAGGCCCGCCCCGCAACGGTTGCCAATTTCGCCATCGCCGCCGGCGCCCGGTTCGCGGAAATCCCCGACGCCGCGCACAGCATCATGCTGGACAATCCCGCCGCCTATATGGACCTGCTCAGGCCTTGGCTGGCCCGGCAAGACGCTTAAAAGTCGCGTAGCGCGGATTATCCACGCCGCACTTGCCCAGCGCCACGGCAAGCAACGCATCCACCAGCCCGGGCGTCGCTGCCCCCATCGTGCCGGCGCGCAGCTGTTCGCACATTTGGGTGCGCAGCGTGTCCAGCGGAGCATCCTGCCCCATCACGCCCGCCAGCAGCGCCTGTTCGCGGGCTTGCGGCTGTTGCGCCAGTTCGCGCGCCACAATCGCCAGAGCGTTGCCCGCCACCTTGGCGTGAAAGGCGCGGCGGCCTTTCAGTTCCGGTTCCAGTTCCGCCAGGAACAGCTGCACCGCCTCGATCAGCGTGGTGGCTTCGATCTGTTCCGCCATCACACGCTCCCGAACTTGAACAGGTGCATCAGGTCCAATTCCACTTCGGAGACACGGCGGCCAATGGCGGCGCGTTCCACGTTGCGCAGCCGGCCGGAGACATGATCATCACCCAGTTGCAGGCAGGCGATGCCCCATTTCAACGTGCCGAACACTTCCCAGAAGGCCGCGCGCTCACGATCGACCGGACCGCCACCGGCCGCCTCATAGGCCGCATAAAGTTCATCGCGCTGGCCAAAGCCGCCCACCGGCCGGTCCCGCACGCCAAAACGCCACGAATTGCAGCACAGCCAGCCCAGATCCTCGTGGCCGTCACCCAGATGCGCCAGTTCCCAATCCAGCACCGCCACCAGGCCATCGGGGGCCACCAGGAAATTGCCGGAACGGAAATCGCCGTGGACGATATTTGTCGGCGGCCGATCCGCCACCCGTTCCCGCAACCAGGCAAAGGCGAGATCGAACACCGGCGAATCGACGCCAAAGCGGCGATAGTTGGTGAACATGCGATCCAGCGACTGCGCCGTGCTGCCCGATGGCAAGGCCAGCCCGTCGGCAACGCTGATCGGCAACCTATGCAACCGGGCCAGCACCTCGGCGCACTGGCGCGTCATCACGGCGCGCGCCGGGGCATATTCGGGCAGCTTCAGCCATTTCGGCGCCAGCGCCTCGCCCGGCAGCCGGGCCATCACATAGGCTTCTCCCAGGCCATCTTCCGGTGTCAGCACCCGCACCACTTCGGCTACGGGCAGGCCGCGCTCAAAGGCGCGCTGTTGAAGCCGGGCCTGATCGGCACGCGGCAGGCCGCCTTCTGGCACGGAACCGGTGGCGGCGCATTGCAGGATCAGTGGCCAAGGTGCGCCATCGGCCGTCACGGCATCCACGGCAAAGGTGGCCGAGGACGCCCCGCCCGACAATTGTTCCACATGGGTAACGGTGGCGCCAACCAGCGCCGAAACGATCTCAGGCGTTGGAAGTTTTTGGGGAACAGCCATCAGTCGCTGGCCAGGCGGGCGTAGCTGACTTCGTCGAACCAGGCGTCGCCATCGCGCCAGCTTTGCACGAAGCGGCCTTCCTCCCGGAACCAGCAGCGTTCCAGCACGCGCTGGGCCGGACGGTTGCGGGCATCGGTGACGGCAACCAGGCGGCGGCGGCCGTTGCGGAACAGGCGGCGCACCATCGCTTCTACCGCTTCGGCACACAGGCCCTGCCGCTGCCAGCGTGGATCGAGCGCAAAGCCGAGTTCGGCCGTGGCATTCCACGGCGGCGAAAAACGGATGCCGAGGTCACCGATCATGCTGCCATCCTTGGCGGTGATTGCGAATTGCTGCCACCCATCGGAATCGGGAGCCGCGCGCCGCTGCATGGCCGCGATCAGGGCGATGCTTTCTTCCACCGAACGTACCAGCGGATCAAACGGCGCGGCGGCGCGGATGCGATGCCAGTCGGCAGCATCATCCACCTGCATCGGCCGGATGAGCAGTCGTTCCGTGTCGATTTCCCAATCGTTCATCCTGTGACCCGCATGCTTTAACCCGTTGTCAAACAGAGATTGGTCTTTCCGTTGCACGATGGCAACGCCCGAGCAAGAACCGACAGTTGGGGGGGGCTCAACCGGGCTTGAAAAAACATGAAGCATCTGTAATCACCTGCGCCATAGCCCGGCCATCGGGCTTGTTCGCGGCTACCGTGGATCACGGCCAAAGCCCGGATTTTTTGGGAAGGAACTTCATGTCGACCGTTGAAACCGCGGGCACACTTGCCGTGCGCGCTGCCCTTTTGCTTGGCGTTTCCACCACTGTCGCACTGGCCGCCCCCGCCTATGCGCAAACCGCTGCCGCCGAAGACGCCGGCGATGAACAGATCATTATCGTCACTGCTTCCAAGCAGGCCAAGACCCTGCAGGACACGCCGATTTCGGTGTCGGTGACATCGAAGGCGCTGATTGAAAACGCCCAAATCCGCGATGCGTTCGATCTGCAGTCGGTGGTGCCGTCGCTGCGCGTGTCGCAGCTGCAATCGTCCGCCAACACCAATTTCATCATCCGTGGTTTCGGCAACGGCGCCAACAACGTTGGTATCGAGCCTTCGGTCGGCGTGTTCATCGACGGCGTCTATCGCAGCCGTTCTGCTGCCCAGATCGGCGATCTGCCCAGCGTTGAGCGCATCGAAGTGCTGCGCGGCCCGCAATCGACCCTGTTCGGCAAGAACGCGTCGGCCGGGATCATTTCGGTCGTCACCTCCGAACCGAAGTTCGAACTGGGCGGTCAGGCCGAACTTTCGTACGGCAACTACAATGCGCTTATCGCGCGTGCCGAAATCACCGGGCCGATCAGCGAAACCATCGCCTTCAGCCTGGCGGGCAACTATAACCGCCGCGACGGTTATGTGTATAACGAAGCGCTGAACATCAACGAGAACGAGCGTAACCGTGGCGGCGTGCGCGCCCAGCTGCTGTTCAAGCCATCCGAAGATTTCAAGCTCCGCCTGATCGCTGATTACGACAAGATCGATGAAATCTGCTGCTCGGTGGTCAACCTTGTCGATGGCCCGACCGGCAATGCCGTGCGCGCTCTGGGCGGCCGCATCATCTCCAACCAGCCGTTGGCCCTGCGTTCGGCGACCAACTTCCCGTCCACCAACCTAGTCGACAATTTCGGCTTCTCGGCGCAGGCGGACTATAACGCCGGCCAGTTCGATCTCACCTTCATCGGTGCCTATCGCGGCGTGCGGCTTTCCACCAATGCCGACAGCGATTTCACCAGTGCCGATCTGATCGGCGAAAACAGCGCCCGTAACGCCATCGACACCTACACCGCTGAATTCCGTGTCGCGTCGAAGTTCGATGGCCCGGTCAACTTCCTGGTTGGCGCCTTCTATTTCCACGAGAATATCGATGCCAGCGGCGCGCTGACCTTTGGTCGGGATTTCCGCAACTATGCCAGCGCGCTTTCGGGTGGTGCCTATACCAGCCTGGAACCGACGCTGCGCGCGCTGTTGCCGGGCACACCGGCTGGCCAGTTCGGCGGCCGCGGCCAGGGCCGGTTCGAAGACTATGACTACAAGAACCGCGCCATCTCGGTTTTCGGTAGCGTGGATTGGAACATCGTCGAGGACCTGACCCTGACGCTGGGCGGCAACTACACGCACGACAGCAAGACCTATGCCACCAACGTGGTTACCACCGATGTGTTCTCCGGCCTTGATCTGGTGCGCGCCGGTGTGAACGCCGGTGTGCCGGCCGTTGTCGCGGCCAATCCGCAGTTCAACCCCTTCCTGGGCCTGCGCGGTCTGCAGTTCATCCCGCCCTACCTCAACGTGCCCAATAGCGTTGAAGATGGCCGCACGTCGGACAGCGATTTCGCCTACACCGTGCGCCTGAACTACAAGTTCAGCGACAACATCAACGTCTATGCTACCCACGCGACCGGCTTCAAGGCGAGCTCGATCAACCTGTCGTTCGATGCCCGTCCGCCGGCAGCGCTGTTCATCCCGGGTTCGACGGCACAGTCGCCGGCACCGGCGGCCTCGCCGATCCGCACCGCGCTGGGCGCCAACCTGCCGGTGAACCTCACCACCGGCTCGCGCTCTGCCGATCCGGAATATGCCACAGTTTATGAACTGGGCATCAAGGGGCAGTGGGAAGGATTTGGCGTCAACCTGGCTGCGTTCCGCCAGACCCTGAACGGTTTCCAGAGCAACGTGTTCTCGGGCACCGGCTTCATCCTGGCCAATGCCGAACAGCAGTCGGTGACCGGATTTGAACTCGACGCCACCATCTCGCCGGTGAAGGATCTGCGCTTCTTCGCCAACCTCACCTATCTCGACATGAAGTTTGACAGCTTCGTGGGCGGTGCGGCCCTGCAGGCCGGCAGCTTCGCCACCCTGCCGCAGGATCTTTCTGGCCTGCCTGTGGCCGGCGTGCCGGAATTCGCTGTTTCGGTAGGCGGCGATTATACCGCTCGCCTGTCCGACCGCACCAAGCTGAACTTCCACGTTGACTATCAACACAACAGCCCGACGCAGATCGCCCAGGGCACGGTGGCGCTGCGCCGCGCGGTGGACAATCTGAACGCCTCTGCGACGCTGGTGCTGAACAACCGGTTCGACATCACCCTGTGGGGCCGCAACCTGACCGACGAAGCCTGGGTGACCACCATCTTCCCGGGTGTGGCACAGGCCGGCACGCTGTCGGGCTATCGCAGCCAGCCCCGCACCTTTGGTGGCCTGCTGCGTTACCGCTTCTGATCAGCGGATTGCCGTGAACAACGGGGGGCGTGGCCAATGGCTGCGCCCCCTTTTGTTTGAGCGGCTTGCAAAGCGTATCGGTCGCGGGCTTAAGATGCCGGGTGAATCCGTGGGAACTTGCGGCGTCGGCGTTCGGGCTGGCCAACATCGTGCTGCTCGCCCGGCGATCGGTGTGGAACTACCCGTTCGGCATGGCGATGGTGGCAATCCTTGCCGGCGTTTTCTGGAGCAGCAAGCTCTATGCCGTGGCTGGCCTGCAGATCTTCTTCCTCCTGGCGCAAGCGCAGGGCCTGTGGATGTGGCTCCGGGCACCAGCCGATGAAGGCCAGGTGGCCGTGCGGCGCTTGCCACGAATGGGCTGGCCGGCGGTGCTGATCAGCGGCATGATCGGCAGCGCGGTGCTGGCCCTGCTGTTGGCGCAAACCGATGCTGCTGCACCCATGACCGATGGCGCGGTGGCTGGCTGGTCGCTGGTGGCCCAGGTGCTGATCAATCTGCGCATGCTGGAAAGCTGGCCGTTATGGGTTGGCATCAACATTGTTTCGGTGGGTCTTTATGCCAGCCAGGCGCTGTGGGTGACAGCGGCGCTGTATGTGGCATTCCTCGCCGTATCGATCTGGAGCTGGCGGCTGTGGCTGGCCGCGGAGCGGGGCTGAACCATGCTGGGCCTGCATGTGTGTTTCACCGGTGTGGAATCGACTGGCAAGACCAGGCTGGCAGAGCGGCTGTCGCGCCGGCTGGGCGGTGTCCTGATGCCCGAATATGGCCGCGAGTATGCCGAAACCACCGGCACGGTTTTCACGCCCGACGTGCTGCGCACCATCGCCCGCATCCATGCCGAACGGCGCCACCGGCTGCAGACTGCCCGGCCTCACCTGCTGATCGAGGATACCGATGTGGTGATGACAGCGGCCTGGTTCCGCATGCTGCACGGCCACCGCGATCCCGTGTTGTCGGCGATGCCGGCCGTTGCCGAGCTTTATCTGCTGTTTGCGCCCGACACGCCGTGGGTTGCCGATGGTACACGGCAATTCGTGGGCCGCGATCGCCTGATGTTCCAGGCTGCCATTGAAGATGAGATGGCCGCGCGCAACATCGAACCGGTGCTGATAATGGGCAATTGGCAGCAACGCGAAGCCCAGGCCACCGCCGCCCTCACCCACCGGCTGGACAGCCTGCCCCAGTCGGCGTCATAGGGACCTTCATGGCAAATATCCTTCTCACCGGCGCATCGCGCGGCATTGGCGCAGCGGCGCGCACCCTGCTGGAACAGTCCGGCCACACCGTCCTCGGCCAATCCACGGCGGGCGACGACGGGTTGATCGCCGCCGATTTCGCACAGCCTCGCGCTGCCGATGCGCTGTGGGCCACCGCATTGGAGCAGGCCGGTGGGCGCATTGATGTGCTGGTCAACAACGCCGGCGTGTTCGAAGCTGCCCCGATTGCCGATGCTGATGGCTTTGCCGCCACCTGGGCGCGCAGCCACGCCATCAACCTGCAAAGCGCCGCTGATCTGTGCCGCCACGCCGTCCTGCATTTCCAGGAACACGGCGGCGGCCGCATCATCAACGTCGCCAGCCGCGCCGGCCATCGCGGTGATTCGCCCCAGCATTGGCATTATGCCGCGGCCAAGGGCGGCATGCTGGCGATGACCAAGAGCATCGCGCGGGGCTATGCCGCGCAGAATATCCTCGCGTTTGCCATCACGCCCGGCTTCACCATGACCGGCATGGCTGAAGAATATCTCGCCAGCCGCGGCGGTGACAAGTTGCTGGCCGATATCCCGCTGGGCCGCGTTGCCATGCCGGAAGAAGTGGCCGAAATGATCCGCTGGTTGGCGAGTGACGCGCCGGCGTCGATGACAGGCGCCACACTCGACATCAACGGCGCCAGCTACGTGCGCTGAGGACAGGACTGAACATGCCGAATGTGACCGTGGTGGGTGCCCAATGGGGCGATGAAGGCAAGGGCAAGATTGTCGATTGGCTCTCTGCCCGCGCTGATGTGGTGGTGCGCTTTCAGGGCGGCCACAACGCTGGCCACACGCTGGTTGTGGGCGAAAAGGTCTACAAGCTGTCGCTGCTGCCTTCGGGCATCGTGCGCGGCACCCTGTCGATGATCGGCAATGGCGTGGTGTTCGATCCCTGGCATTTCCGCGACGAGGTCGCCCGCATTGCCGGCATGGGCGTGGATATCACGCCGGACAATCTGGCCGTTTCGGAAACCTGCCCGCTGATCCTGCCGCTGCACCGCGATCTGGATGCCTTGCGCGAAGATGCAATGGGCGCTGGCAAGATCGGCACCACAAGGCGCGGCATCGGCCCGGCCTATGAAGACAAGGTGGGCCGCCGGGCGCTGCGCGTCATCGATCTGGCGCATCTGGATGAAATCGGCCCGCAGCTTGAACGCCTGCTCGCCCATCACAATGCCCTGCGCGCCGGCTTTGGCGTTGCGCCGGTGGATGCCGCCGAACTGCAACAACAACTGGCCGATGTGGCCCCGGCCGTGCTGCCCTATATCCAGCCCGTGTGGAAACGCCTGCGCGACGCGCGCTGGCGGCGCGATCGCATATTGTTCGAAGGTGCGCAGGGCGTGTTGCTCGATGTCGATCACGGCACCTGGCCGTTCGTCACCTCCTCCAATGTCGTTGCTGGCCAAGCCGCGGCGGGTTCGGGAATGGGGCCGGATGCCACCGGTTATGTGCTGGGGATCACCAAGGCCTATACCACCCGCGTTGGTTCCGGCCCCTTCCCCACCGAACAGGAAAACGCAATCGGCCAGCGCCTGGGTGAGCGCGGCCATGAATTCGGGACCGTCACCGGCCGCAAGCGCCGCTGCGGCTGGTTCGATGCCGTGCTGGTGCGCCAAGCGATTGCCGTTGGCGGCATCACCGGCATGGCGCTCACCAAGCTGGACGTGCTCGACGGGTTCGACACGGTGATGATCTGCACCGGCTACCGCCTTGATGGCCGCGAACTCGACCATCTGCCTGCCCACCCGTCCGAACAGGCGCGGGTCGAGCCGATCTACGAAGAATTTGAAGGCTGGAGCGAATCGACCGCCGGCGCCCGCAGCTGGGCGCAGCTGCCAGCGCAGGCCATCAAATATATCCGCCGCATCGAGGAATTGACCGAATGCCCGGTGGCCTTGGTCTCCACCTCGCCTGAGCGGGAAGACACCATCCTGGTGAAGGACCCGTTCCGGGACTGATTTGTAAACCTTATGTTAAATGTTCTTGCATTATCGTAAATTTCTAGCAGAGTGTCGGCATGTCATGTGCCGCACTCGTTGTTGCTTTAATCCGCGAGGGTAAAGTCAACGCCAGACGAGACGGACCCGACCAGCGCGATGGCGGCAATCGTCCGGCTCGCACCCTGGCCAGGCCTTGCGACCACAAGACATCGACGTACCGGAAGTGCCGGTCAACTGCAGGTCCGGGTGGGCCTGCGTGACCGGCCATCCCTAAGCCCGTCGCGACCATCTGCGGAATTCTGACCGCTCCGTGCGGGCGCACAGCGCCGCAGATGGTCGCGATACGCTAAGCCGGCTGTTCCTGGTTCGGACAGCCGCAGGGGTTGAAACATCCTGTGCGCCGTATGCGGCCACCTGAGGCCGTGCTGCGTTACGCAAACTTGGGGTGTTGGCGTTCAGAATGTTTCCGGGGGGTATCATTGCGGGGGCCATGCTGGGCAGTTTTACCTGTTTGGCGCCGGTTCACGACAACGCCAGCACGGTGCGTTGTGCAAATCATCCGGAGGTGATCCGGTTGATGGGCTATGATGCACCAGCGATGCCGGCGACCTGCCTGCCCAGTGAAATCTGCCCCCCCGGCGATCCCTTTGCGGCCCGCGATGCCTTGCGCGGCCTTACCATGGGCCGGCCGCTCGACTGCGAGGCCGCAGGAATCGATAACCAGGGCCGCACTCTCGCTCGCTGCCGGGTCGAATCCATCGATCTTTCCTGCGCCATGTTGGCGACGAATCATGCCGTGCTCAGCAAGACGGCCGGCGATTGCAACTGCACGCCGGTTCGCCGCCGTGCGGCCCTACTGCAATCGGTCCGTTATGAACCGGGCGCGCTCCCCGCTGGGCTGCCCCAATCACTGCCAAACCCACTGCCGGCCGGCTCCCGGATCACCCTCGATTTGGGCGACTCGAACGCTGCCAACCGCCCGCGATCGCCTGCACCGGTAGTGATGGATGCAACACCGCTGCGTGAAACGCCCTGGTCTCTGCCAGTGGCGGGCGCGTTGGTGATGATCGGCCTTTGGATGGCGATGGCCAATCTGGCGCTGCTGCAAATTGCCCATGAACGCTGGCCCTCGCGCGATCGCTGGGGGGCGCCGATGGACCGTCTGGATCCCTGGCTGTTCCTGGGGCTGGCCGCCGCCGGTGCTTCACCCGCGGCGTGGACGGCGCTGTGGACACGCCACGCCGGCCGCCAGCAGGAAGCGCTGCTGCCCCGCCTGCTGAACATAACCGGCATCCAGATCGGGCTGGTGATCGGCGCCCTTTGGTGGTGGATCGCCGGCTGAGCCAACTTGCCAACGGGCTTGCGGCCGATAAACAGGCTAAATGCCCCTGCCCATGATCTTCCTGGCCGCCGCTGCCGCCAGTTTTGTCTGCGAAAACCCCAGCCATCATGATGGTGACAATGTGCGGTGCGCAAACGTACCCGGATCGATGCGGCTGCAGGGCATTGACGCGCCTGAAATGCCAGGCGCCTGCCGACCGGGCCGCAGCTGCGTGGATGGCGACCCCGTTGCCGCCCGCGATTATTTGCGCAGTCTAACCGAGGGCAAGACCCTGCAATGCGTGCAGGAAGACACGGACAATTATGGCCGGCGCATCGTGAACTGCAACGCCGGCACGATGAACATCAGTTGCGCGATGATCGAATCCGGCCATGCCGTGCCGCGCTATGCCCCGCTGGATTGCAGCGGACCGTCGGCAGCACCGGAAATCGCCCCGGATGTGATGGTTGAATCAACAGCTGAACCGAAGTCCCGACCAGAACCGGAACCGCCACCCGTGATCGTGCCCGCCAACCTGCCGGCGCGGCCGGGCACATCGGGCCTTGATATTGGCATGGCGCCCTTCGTCCTGCTCGGCTTGCTGCTGGTCAACCTGATCACGTGGGTGCTGTTTGCCATCGACAAACGCCGCGCTCAGGCCTTCCGTTTGCGCGAACGCATTGCCGAATCCACCCTGCTTGGCTGGGCGCTGGTGGGCGGCAGTCCGGCCGCATGGCTCGCCATGAACAGGCTGCGCCACAAATCGGCCAAGGACAGTTTCAAGCAGTCGCTGCTGCTGATTTCGGGGCTGCAGATCGGGGCCTTGATCGGCTTGCTGTACTGGCAGATTTCCGGATGAGCGGGATTGTGTTGCATCCGGCCAGCGCTGCCGATCTCGATCTTCTGGCGCAGGGCTTTGCGCCACCCGGAGCCGGCTTGCCCGAAGGCGGTATCGAAACGCCCGAAATCCTGGCCATGCTGCGTGATCTGGCCGCCACCATCAGTCCGGATTTTGAGCCGGCAGCGTGGCTCGTGCTGGCCGGCGGTGAGATTGTCGGGCTGTTGTCGCTGGTGAAGCCGCCGGCCGATGGCATCATCACCATCGGTTATGGCGTCGCACCGGCCCGGCGCGGGCGTGGCCACGCCACCGCAGCGGTGCGCGCTCTGTGTGAGTGGGCCCGGCAGGATGTGCGCGTGGCAGAAGTGTTTGCCGAAACCGGCGAGAATAACCGGCCATCGCAGCAGGTGCTGGCCGCAAATGGCTTTGCCTGCACTGGCCGCCGCGACGATCCGGATGATGGCCCGCTGCTGTGCTGGTCGCTCACTGTCGGTTGAGTGGGTCGATTGCCCTGACCAGTGATTTCGATTGGCGCCGTCTGCCCGCCTGCCCTATGCGCAAGCCATGAGCAGCCATGATTTCGACCTGTTGGTAATCGGTGCCGGTTCCGGCGGGGTGCGCGCCAGTCGCATCGCCGCCGGCCATGGCGCGCGCGTGGCGGTGGCCGAGGAATATCGTGTGGGCGGTACCTGCGTGATCCGCGGCTGCGTGCCCAAGAAGCTGCTGGTGTACGGATCGCATTTCGCCGAGGATCTGGAAGATGCCCGCCGCTTTGGCTGGCAGATCGAGGGCAAACGCTTCGATTGGGCTGTGCTGCGCGACAATGTGGCAGCCGAAGTGGATCGCCTGAACGGGCTTTATCAGAACACGCTCGACAACAACCAGGTCACGACCTTGTTGGGCCATGCCCGCATCATCGATGCGCACACGGTAGAGGTCGAAGGCCAGCGCCATACGGCTGGCACCATCCTGATCGCCAGCGGCGCGCGGCCCTTCACGCCTGATATTCCGGGCGCCGAACATGGCATCACCTCGAACGACGTGTTCCACCTGCCCACCCTGCCCCGCCGCATGGTGATTGCCGGCGCCGGTTATATCGCCACCGAATTTGCCGGCGTGTTCCACGAATTGGGCGTGGACGTGACACTGATCAACCGCAGCGAAACGATCCTGCGCGGCTGGGAACCGGCGCTGTCCGATCGCCTGTTGCAGATCAGCATGGCCAAGGGGCTGAACTTCAAGCTGAACTGCCGGCTGGAACGGGTGGAAAAGACCGAAGCCGGCCTCGTGCTGCATTTCGCCGATGGCAAGACCATGGAAACCGATGTTGTGCTGTGGGCGCTGGGCCGGGTGCCGAATGTCGAAGGCCTCGGGCTGGAGGATGTGGGTGTTGCGCTGAACGAGAAGGGCGCGATTGCCGTGGATGCGGACAATCGCACCAACGTGCCTACCGTCTTCGCCGTCGGTGACGTGACAGACCGGGTGCAACTCACCCCCGTGGCCATCCGCGAAGGCCACAGTTTTGCCGATCGCCAGTTCGGGGAGAAGAACTGGCATGTGGATTACAACGCCATCCCATCGGCGGTGTTTTCCAATCCGCCGTTGGGCAGCGTGGGCATGACCGAAGCCCAGGCCCGCAACGCTTATGGCCAGGTGAAGATCTACACCTCCGATTTCCGGCCGATGAAGAACGTGCTGGCCGGCCGCAATGAACGCGCGTTGTACAAGCTGGTGGTGGACGCCGCCTCAGACCGGGTGGTGGGCGCCCACATGATCGGCCCGGATGCGCCGGAAATCCTGCAGGCGGTGGCCATCGCGGTGAAGGCCGGGCTGACCAAGGCGCAGTTCGACGAGACCATGGCGCTGCACCCGACGATGAGCGAGGAGCTGGTGTTGATGAGGTGACTTGCTCACCATGGTGATTTGCCGCAAAGCACCGTCATCATGACGAAGATCTGGACCCCCGACAGCTGGCGCGCGCAGGAAGCCCGGCAATTGCCCACCTACCCCGATGCCGATGCGCTGCGGGCGGTGGAAACCGAGCTGCGTTCCTATCCGCCTTTGGTTTTTGCCGGCGAAGCGCGAGACCTGACGGCACGGCTCGCAGACGCGGCGTCTGGCAAGGCCTTCCTGCTGCAGGGTGGCGATTGCGCCGAAAGCTTTGCCGAATTCCATCCAAACACCATCCGCGACACCTTCCGCGTGCTGCTGCAGATGGCGGTGGTGATGACCTTTGCCAGCAAGATGCCGATCGTGAAGGTGGGCCGCATGGCAGGCCAGTTCGCCAAGCCGCGATCGGGCGATTTCGAGGAAATCGATGGCGTGTCGCTGCCCAGCTATCGCGGCGACAATGTCAACGATATCGAATTCACCGCCGAAGCGCGCATGCCCAACCCGCAGCGGATGATCCGCGGCTATATGCAATCGGCGTCGACCCTGAACCTGCTGCGGGCCTTTGCCAGCGGCGGCTATGCCAATCTGCACCAGGTGCACAAATGGAACCTGGATTTTGCTGCGCGCAGCCCCTGGGCCGAACAATATGCGCAACTCGCCGACCGGATCGGCGAGGCGTTGGACTTCATGGAAGCCATCGGCCTGTCACCCGATACCGTGCCGCAGTTGAAGGGCACCAGCTTCTTCACCAGCCACGAGGCGCTGCTGCTGGGCTATGAAGAAGCGATGACCCGGCAGGACAGCCTGACCGGCGATTGGTACGACACGTCGGCCCATATGCTGTGGATTGGCGACCGCACGCGCTTTGCGGGCAGCGCGCATGTGGAGTTCCTTCGCGGCGTGGGCAACCCGCTGGGCCTGAAATGCGGGCCGAGTTTGGAGCCGGATGACCTGATCCGCCTGCTCGATACGCTGAATCCGGGGAACCAGCCGGGCCGAATCACCCTCATCACCCGATTCGGCCATGACAAGGTTGAGGCGCATTTGCCCCGCCTGATTCGCGCCGTGAAGCGAGAAGGTCACCATGTTTTGTGGAGCTGTGACCCTATGCACGGCAATACGATCAAGGCCGGAGGGGGCCTGAAAACCCGTCCGTTCGACCGAATTCTGACTGAAGTGACCGGATTCTTCGCGGTTCACCGCTCGGAAAATACCCATGCCGGTGGCATCCATCTGGAGATGACTGGTCAGGACGTCACGGAATGTACGGGCGGAGCCATCGCCATTTCGGACGAAGGCCTTGGCGCCCGGTATCAGACCCAGTGCGATCCCCGCTTGAACGCCAGCCAAAGCCTTGAGATGGCATTTCTTATTGCCGAAGCCCTGAAAGCCGAACGCGAGGCCCTGGCGCACAGCGCCGCCGCCTGAATTGCCCCCTGAAATCCCGGAACCGGTCACGCCCGGCCAGCCTTGATTGGCTGGCCGGGCGTTGCTTTTTTGACCTCGATTTTCCGCACGACCGTTCAGGCTCTGGTCAGGGAAAATTAGTAATTCCACCTCGAGAGTACGTAACGAATATCGTTGATGAATATTCATCACGACAATGCTCTGTCGTTTACATTTTTATCACCAATACGGACTAAGCAGCCTGTGAAACCGGACGTTCTAGCGCTTTAGAACATTTGGTTAATGAATGTTTTTATTTGGACTTCTTAGCCGATGTAAAAACTTCGTTACTAGTTGCTTGGCGTAACAATTTGTTCATTATTTTGTTGTGTGCGTTAACCGCAGTAACTTTTGCGTTACGCATGATGCCTGAAAGGCTCAACCACGATGTCTGTATTGCTGCACCGAGTGGCGTTTGAAGATGGCTTGGCCATCGCCCAATATGAGTCAGCCCAAGACGATCAGATGACCTTTGGTACGCTTGGCGTTCGCGATGGTGCTCCGGCAGTGGCAGCGCAGGCCGCCCGCCCGGTCACTGAATTGCTGGTACAGTTCCGCCCCGGCGCCAGCGCGGCCGATCAGGCTCTGGCAATCAGCAATGCCGGCGGCAGCGAAGCCAGCGTGATCCGCAGCGCCGCCGATGGTGACCTGCTGGTGATCAAGGTGGGCGGCGGACGCAGCGCCGAAGCGGTAATGGACGCGCTGGCCAACAACCCCATTGTGGCATTTACTGAAGCCAGTTCGGCCATCGCAGTGCAGGGCAGCAACGACACGCGCTACACCAATGGTGGTCTGTGGGGCATGTATGGTGACACCACCAGTCCGGCCAACCAGTTCGGCAGCCAAGCCGGCGAGGCCTGGGACCGCGGCTTTACTGGTTCCACCAAGACGGTGATTGGCGTCATCGATACCAGCATCGATTACACGCACGCTGATCTTTATCTCAATATCTGGCTCAATCCCGGTGAAATTCCGAAGAATCTTGGTTTGGTCGATACCGATGGCGATACGCTGATCACCTTCCGCGATCTCAACAATGTCGCAAATACTGGTGCCGTACGCGACGTCAACGCCAACGGCCGCATCGATGCCGGCGATCTGTTGAACGACACCCGCTGGGAAAACGGCGTCGACAATGACGGAAACGGCCGCATCGACGATCTGGTTGGCTGGGATTTTGTCAACAACGACAATGATCCCATGGATGGCAATGGCCATGGCACGCACGTTGCCGGCACCATCGGCGCCATTGGCAACAACGCGCTGGGCGTGGCCGGCGTGAACTGGGCCGTGCAGATGGTAGCTCTGAAATTCCTGCCCGACAGCGGTTCGGGCACCAGTGCCGCCGCCATCAGCGCCATCGATTACTACACCAACGCGGCCAAGGCCCATGATGCCGGCGCCGGCAACTATGTTGGCACCAACAACAGCTGGGGCGGTGGCAGCCAATCGACGGCGATGCTGGATGCCATCGTGCGCGCCGCCAAGCAGGACCTGTTGTTTGTGGCGGCCGCCGGCAATGGCGGCAGCCATCAGGTGGGCGACAACAACGACAGCGTCGCCTATTTCCCCACCAACTATTCCACGCAGGCCGCTGCCGGTTGGGAAGCCGTGGTATCGGTGGCCAACATCACGTCCACCGGGGCCCGTGCCGACTCGTCGAACTTCGGCAAGCTCACAGTTGATCTTGGGGCACCCGGCAGCTCGATCGTTTCGACCACGCCTGGTGGCAATTATGCCGCTTACACTGGGACGTCGATGGCCTCTCCGCACGTGATGGGCGCGCTCGGCCTGCTGAGCAGTGCCAATGAAGGCCTGACCGGCGCCCAGCTGCGCGCGGCGCTGTTGAACAGTGCGGAAGCAACAACGTCGCTGACCAACATCACGGTCTCCAACGGCCGCCTCGACGTCAACGATCTGATCACGCTCGGCCTGGGCCAAACTCCGACGCCCACTCCGACGCCCACCCCTACCCCCACGCCGACTCCAACGCCGACTCCAACGCCGACCCCAACTCCGCCGCCGTCTCCAGACCAGGTGATCTTTGGCACCGACAATCCAGACACGCTGACCGGCGGCGCTGGCAACGACACCATTTCTGGCGTGGCACTCACCAGCACCAAAATCGGCAGCCGCTCGGTGGACATTCTGACTGGCGGTGCTGGCAACGATCTGTTCATCCTGGGTGATGCGCGTGGTGCATTCTACGATGATGGACGCGCCGACAACCAAGGTTTTGGCGACTATGCCCGCATCACCGATTTTTCCGAAGGCGATCGCATTCAGTTGGCACCCGGCACCTATTTCCTGATCGCCGGCACGCTCAACGGGATCAACGGCACGCGGATCTTCCACGACATCAACGGCACCGGCAGATACGACAGCCCCGACGAGGCGATCGCTTTCGTGGAGGGCAGCAAGACGCTGACCATGGCCGATATCGTGTTCTCGACAGCGTCCCCGTCGCCGCCACCGACGCCCACCCCGACGCCTACCCCAACACCTACGCCGACGCCGACGCCGACGAATGTCATTTACGGCACCGACAGTCCGGACAAGGCGATCCTCGGCACGACCGGTGACGACATCATCTCCGGCGTTCCGACCAACAGCACTGCGCTGGGCACTTTCACCGTGGACATCATCACGGGCAACCTCGGTAATGATCTCTTCGTGCTCGGCGACGGGCGCGGCGTTTTCTACAATGATGGTCGCTGGGACAAGAATGGCGCCGGTGACTATGCCCGCATCACCGATTTCAGCGCTGGTGATCGTGTGCAGCTGCTGGCGGGGAACTATTTCCTGAACCAGGGCACCGTGGGCGGCTTCACCGGCACACGCATCTGGTGGGACAGCAACAACAACGGCAAGCTGGAAACGTTCGACGAGCTGATCGCGCTTGTTCAGGGCAGCAAGACCATCACGGCGGCGGATTTCGTTTTCGTCGCTCCCGGCTCTAATGCCGTGGGCGATATCGATCCGGTTGGGCTCGAAGCGAGCGCCATCGATGTAAGTGCCTTCACGGCGACTGGCGGCGGCGACATGCTTGCTGCTTTTGGCGGCGGGCCGTCATGGTTCAGCGATCTTGGCTCAGCCCAGCTTGGCTTTGCCCATCTTCAGCAACAGAATATCATGATCGCTTAACGGGTCACGGCGCACGCGCCGTGCGGGGCGAGGTCGGCCAGGGACGCCTGGCCGACCTTTGCCGTTTGACCGGCAGCCGCCTTTGCGCCCCCTGCCCTCTCGCTTCTGGCAATGGCGCCGGTCCCTGCGGGCCGTGATGATGGTCTGTCATCAGACAGGAACCGATCATGAGCTTTCCGTTGCCCAACGCGTCACACGATCTCACTGGTCAGATCGCCATTGTCACCGGTGCATCATCCGGGTTGGGCGCCCGCTTTGCCCGAGTGCTGGCAGCGGCCGGCGCCAGCGTTGCGCTGTGTGCGCGCCGGACTGACAAGCTGGACGCTCTTGTCGCCGAGATCACCGCGGCCGGCGGCACCGCCCGCACCTTCCAGATCGATGTGGCGGATCAGGCACAATGCCTAGCGCTTGCTGAATCCGTGGAAGCCGCGCTGGGGCCGGTGTCGATCCTGATCAACAATGCCGGCATTCCCGATGCCGCCCGCGCCCACAAGTTGAGCGCCGAACTCTACAATCAGGTGATGGCGGTGAATGTGAGCGCGCCGTGGCTGCTGTCCACCAGCCTTGCCGCCCGCCGCATTGCCGATGGCAAGCCGCTGCGCATCGTCAACATCGCGTCGATGGCAGCGTTTGAATATCAGGGCCATGGCGCCGCGCTCTACAGCATGACCAAGGCCGCCGTGGTGCGGATGACCGAGGTGCTGGCCGTGGAATGGGCGCGCTATCCGATCAACGTCAACGGCATCGCGCCGGGCGCCTTTGCCAGCGAGATGATGGACGGCATGCTGAGCCGCATGGGCGACATCACGCAAAGCTTTCGCCGCAAGCGGCTGGGCGATCCGGCAATGATGGATTCCACCCTGCTCTACCTTGTCGCCCCGGCCAGTGAAGCGGTGACCGGCACGGTGATCAAGATCGACGATGGGCAATCCAACAGGTGAGCGGTATGACCTACGAAACCATCTCCATCGAACAGCGCGGGCCTGTTGATTGGCTGACACTCAATCGCCCCGACGCGCTGAACAGCATCAACAACCAGATGGTCGCCGATCTTTCGGATTATTTCGGCCGCCTGTTCAACGCCCGCCACACCCGCATCGTGGTGATGAAGGGCGCCGGCCGTGCATTCTGCGCCGGGTTGGACATAAAGGCGCAAGGATCGCAGGAAGCGCCCTTTGCCGGCGGCTTCGGCTTTCAGGGCTGGCTGGCTGATGTGTATGTGAAGATGCGGCGCTGCCCGCAGCCGATCATCAGCCTGATCCATGGCGCGGCCTGTGGCGGCGGTTTCGCCTTTGCGCTGGCCAGCGACATCCGTATCGCCGCGACAAGCGCTCGCATGAATGCTGCCTTCATCAAGCTGGGGCTTTCCAGCTGCGACATGGGCACATCCTATTTCCTGCCGCGGCTGGTGGGTGCCAGCCTGGCCGCCGAACTGATGATGACCGGCCGCTTCATCCATGCAGACCGCGCGCTGGCCACCGGCCTCGTGAGCCAGGTGGTGGCTGACGTGGAACTGGAAGCCGCCGGCGAGGCACTGGTGGCGGAGATGCTGGCCACTTCGCCCATTGGCTTGCGGATGACCAAGGAAGGCCTGGGCTTTGCCATCGATGCCCCCAGTCTGGAGGCGGCGATCGCACTCGAAAACCGCAACCAGCTGATGTGCGCGGCCAGCGATGACTTCAAGGAAGGGCTGGCGGCGTTTCTCGAGAAGCGCCCGCCGAATTATTCCGCCTAGGCGCCGATCCGCGCCATCAAGCCGATGGGATCGCCCTTCTTCACAGCCTCCCAACGCTTCAATGCAGCCTCGCTGCAATAGCGGCCCTCGCCCAGATCAGCCCGGTGGGCGCCTTGGGTCGCGGGCACGCCGGTGCGCACACTGCCCGTGGCCAGCGCTACCACGACCCGCACTGGGCCGGCACGGGTTTCGATGAGGCCGCAAACGCCGGGCCGGCCTTCGCCATCAAGCCCGGCGAGCGGTGCCAGCAGCGTGGCATTGGCATGGCCGGCGGCGTGCAGCATGGCTTCGGCGCGGTGGGCGGCGAGTTGTTCCGGCCCGGGTTCCGGGGCGCAGGCTGCCAATGGCAGGAGAAGCAGGATCAAGCGGCGCATGCAGAAGCGATAGCAGAGTCCGCCACGCCCCGCCCCACTGACACGGAGTCGCGGTTTCAGGCTGGTTGGCTGGCCATTTTCTGCAGCATCTCGCCCATCATCTGGTGCACCATCTGGATGGCCTTCAGGGGGCGCACCATCACCTTGAAGTGGGTGATCTGGCCGGCATCGTTCCAGGTGATCATGTCGATGCCATTCACCTTGATGCCATTGATCGTATTGGCGAATTCCAGGATGGCGCTGTTGGCGTTCATCCACTCGCCGCGATAAGTGAAACCGTCACCACCCAGCACCTTGTCGGCACTGGCAAGATATTTGAACACGATCTCGCGGCCTTCCTGCGGGGTGTGCACCACCGGGCTTTCGAACACGCAATCGGGATGCAGTATGTCCCACAACACCTGATGGTCGGGATTCTTGATGTGGGCATGCCAGCGGGCGAGATTCTCGGCGGTGGTGGGCATGGGTGGGCTCCTTTGATGCGGAGCTTAACCCGGAAACCCACCCCCAGCCCCTCCCGCAAGCGGGAGGGGAGCTACTCCGCAGCCTCCGGCCGGAACACCGCCGCGCCGGGCAGTTCCCTCACCTGGGCCGAACCGCGCTTTTCGCGCACCCACTGCATCACGCTTTCGATGCCCAGATAGACGACCGGCGTGATGAACAGGGTGAGCACTTGGCTCACCACTAGGCCACCCAGCACGGCAATGCCCAGCGGCTGCCGCAGCTCGGCGCCGGCACCGATGCCCAACGCAAGCGGGGCAGCGCCGGCCATGGCGGCAAAGGTGGTCATCATGATCGGGCGGAAACGCTTGGCAGCGGCTTCGCGGATGGCGTGGGCCGGAGTCCAGCCATGGGCGCGCTGACCGGCGAGGGCGAAATCGATCATCATGATGGCGTTCTTTTTCACGATCCCGATCAGCAGCACGACGCCAATGATGCCAATCACGTCCAGCGGCATGTCGAACAGCCACAGGAACATCACCGCACCGATGCCGGCCGCCGGAAGACCCGACAGAATGGTGATCGGGTGAACGAAGCTTTCATAAAGCACGCCCAGCACGATGTAGATGACGACGATCGCCGCCAGAAACAGGATCGGCATGGACTTGGTGGAGGCCTCGAACTGCTGGGCATTGCCGCCCAGCGCGCCCGACACGCCGGCGGGCTGGCCGATCTCGGCGGAGGCTGCTTCAATCAGTGGCTTCACTTCGCTCAGCGCGACGCCAGGCAGCAGGTTGAACGAGAGGGTGACCGCCGGAAGCTGGCTCTGGTGCGAAATGGTGAGCGGCGCGCCACCAACAGTAACGCGTGATACCGCCGACAGCGGCACAAGTGTACCCGAACTGCCGCGCACGTTCAGCCGCCCGATGGCATCTGGGTTGGTCTGATCACGCGGATCGATTTCCATGATCACCTGATAATCTTCGGCGTCGGTAAAAATGCGGCTGATCTGCTGGTTGCCATAGGCGGCAAGCAGCACACGGCGCACGGCATCCACGGGCACGCCAAGCCGGGCGGCGGCGTCACGATCAACCTCGACAAAGGCCTGGCGGGCACCGCGCTGATAATCGCTGTTCACGTCCACAAGGCCGGGGATGGTACGCATCCGCTGTTCGAGGCGGGGGGCAAAGGCGTAGAGTTCATCCTTGTCCACGGCCGAGATGGTATATTGATAGTTGGTCGCGGACGGCCGGCCACCCAGCTGCAAATTCTGCTGCACATTGGGGAAGGCGGAATAGCCCGGAATACCAGCGGTTGCCTTACGCAGGCGGGCCAGCACGGTTTCGATGTCGTCGCGTTCGTCACGCGGTTTCAACGGCGCAAAGATGCGACCGCCGCCGGAACCGCCCATGCCAAGGATGGCGTTGACGCGGGCGACGGCAGGATCGTCCTGCACCTTACGGGCGGCAATGGCGTGCTTCTTGGCCATTTCGTCATAACCAAGATCGGGCGCGCCTTCCGTACCGAAGAACACCACGCCGGTATCTTCTGACGGAAAGAAGCCCTTGGGCACAGCCATGAAGCCCCACACCGCCACCGCAACGGAGGCCACGGTCAGACCGCCGATGACCTTGCGGTGCTGCAGGGCCCAATCGAAGGCCTTCAGATAGCGTTCGGTCAGGCGGGCAAAGGCCGCCGTGGTGATGCGGGCCACGCGACCCGGTTCCTGGTGCCCGGATTTGAGCAAGCGCGCCGCCATCATCGGAATGAGGGTTAGCGACAGCACTGCCGACACCGCGATCGAAATCGTCATGGTCACGGCAAATTCGCTGAACAGCCGGCCGATGATGCCACCCATGAACAACAGCGGGATGAACACGGCGACAAGGCTGACCGAGATCGAGACAACAGTGAAACTGATCTCGTTGGCACCGATGATGGCGGCGCTGCGCGGGTCCTCGCCATCTTCAGTGTGGCGCACGATATTCTCCAACACCACGATCGCGTCATCAACCACGAAGCCGGTGGCCAGTGTGAGCGCCAGCAGGGACAGATTGTTGAGCGTGAAGCCAAAGAAATACATGCCCGCAAACGTGCCGATCGCAGCCACCGGCAGCACGATGGCCGGAATGAACGTGGCCCGCGCATCGCCCAGCACCAGATAGATCACCAGGATGACGAGGAAAGCCGTGCCCACCAGGGTTACCTGCGCGTCGAACACGCTTTCGCGCACCGATTCCGATCGATCGAGGATTTCGCTGATATCCACCGAAACCGGCATGGCTTCACGCACAGACGGCAGCACTTCGCGAACCGAGTCCACCAACTTCACGACATTGGCACCGGGCTGGCGGCTGACAGCAACCGTGAGCGACGGCTCGCCATTGAAGCGCGCTCCGCCGCGCAGTCGTTCATAGCTGCTGATCACACTGGCCACGTCAGCCACCCGCACCGGCAGGCCGTTGCGATTGGCGATGATGATATTGGCAAATTCCGACGGTTTTTCGAGCGTGCCCGAGGCATCGAGAACATAGTTGCGCGCGCCGCCGGTGATGGAACCCACCGCGATATTGCTGTTGGCTGCAGAAACCGCCGTGCGCAGATCATCAACGGTCAGGTTGCGGGCAGCCAGCGCCGCAGGATCGAACTGGATACGCACCGCATAGCGCCGATCGCCATAGGTTTGCACCTGGCCAACACCCGGAAGGGTGGAAACCCGCGGCACCAGCAGATTGTCCACCAGGGTCTGCAGATCATTCAGGGCCCGCGTCTTGTCGCGCACCGACAGGATAATCACCGGGGAATCCGCCGGGTTAATCTTGCGAAAGCTGGGCGGATTGGGCATTTCCGGCGGCAACCGGCGGGTGACCGCCGACAGCACGGACTGCACGTCGAGCGCGGCGGAATCAATGTTGCGATCGAGTGCAAACTGCACGGTGATCTGCGTGGAGCCAGTGCTGCTGGACGAAAGCACCTGTTCGATGCCGGCAACGGTGGACAGCTGGCGTTCGATCGGCGTTGCCACCGATGCCGCCATGATGCCGGGGTTGGCCCCGGGCAGGCTGGCTTCGATCTGGATGGTGGGCAGATCAACCTCTGGCAGGGCCGACACCGCCAGTTGGCGATAACCGAACAGGCCGCCGAACACGACCGCGAGAGTCAGAAGGATGGTGGCAATCGGCCGCTCGACACAGAGGCGGACAAAACCCATCAGCCAGCGCTCCCGGCCGGCGCGGCTGGACGATCAGGGCTGGCCGCCAACTGGGACTTGTCCGGCCCCTTCAGGCGCACAGTGTCCCCCTCTTTCAGGCGGGCAAGCGCATCGACCACGACCTGTTCGCCAGGCTTCACGCCTCCGGCAAGATAAACCTTGCCACGCAGGCGCCCAGCGATATCCACATTGCGCATCTGCACCTTGCCGCCGGACCCTTTCGCGCCAGGCGCCTTGGCAGTACCGGAAACCGCCCACACGAAGGGGGCGTCGCGGCCGGTCTGCACCGCGCCTTCGGGCAGGGTGATATGCGGCGTGGCGCGTTCCAGTGGGAATTCAACATCGATGATGGCGCCCGGCCACAGCACGTCGCCTTCGTTGCGGAATTCCGCGCGAGCCGCGACGCCGCCGTTGCCCGGATCGATATTATTATCAAGGAACACGAGGCGGCCGGTGGCCAGCACCTCACCGCTCTGCCGATCCCGTGCCAGCACACTGCCGCCGCCACTGGCCTGCACGGCGCGCGCCTGTTGCACGTTGGCCGCCGGCACCAGGAAACGCACGTGGATGGGAGAGATCTGGTTGATCGTCACCAGCGGCGTGGCATCGCCCTGGCGCACGGTGGCGCCCCGTCGAAAGCCAAGTTCACCGGTACGCCCGGAAATGGGCGCGGTGACGGTCAGGAACGACAATTGCACCTGCGCTGATTGCAGCAGTGCGCGGTTGGTTTCGATCTGGCTGCGGGCAGACCAGGCATTGGCCCGGGCCAGATCCCGCGCGGCGGCCGATACGAAGCCCTTCTCTACCAGCTTCTCGGCCCGCTCATAATCCAGCGTGGCGCGGCGCTCGGC
The DNA here is from genome assembly GCF_000420765.1 of Sandarakinorhabdus limnophila DSM 17366. GTDB lineage: Bacteria > Pseudomonadota > Alphaproteobacteria > Sphingomonadales > Sphingomonadaceae > Sandarakinorhabdus > Sandarakinorhabdus limnophila. The sequence goes on from NZ_ATVO01000003.1 coordinate 330,731, forward strand.
CGCGATGGCGCCCTTCAGTTCGCCTTCTGCCTGGGCCACCGCAGCCCGGGCCTGGCGCGAATCGATACGGAACAACAGCTGTCCGGCGCGCACATTATCGCCCTCTCTGAAGGCAATAGACATGATCTCACCATCGCCGCGCGGCCGCACGGCCACGCTCTGGCTGGGAGTGACGGTGCCGAGCGCCAGCAAGGTGGGCGCAAAATCCTCCATGGCGGCGACCTGGGCAGACACAAGTTGCGGCGGCCGCTTGCCGCGGCCGGGTTTGCCGCCGACATTATCGCCCTCGCCGCTGGAACAGGCGGCAAGCAGCACTGCAAGCGCAAGCGCGCCGCCACGGCGGAAGAAGGGGGCATCAATGATCATCGTTTTGCAGTCCAAACCCTTACGCGCTGCCCAGGGGTTTCCCCCGCGCGAATTTGAGCATGCCGTGCGTTATGCGGCTTTGGCATTCAGTGCAAATACGTCGTTGCCGCACAGCACCGGATCAGGCGCGCAGTTTCCAGCCCGATTTCACCACGCGATAGCACAGGAACCACAGCGCGACGTTGACCAGCGCCAGCAGCAGTGCCGATTGACCCAGGGGCCCATCCGACACGCCGATGAAGCCGGCCCGGAAACCATCGATCACATGGAAGAAGGGATTGGCATGGGCAATTCCCGCCACCGTTGGCCCAAGCCGTTCAACGGCATAGAAGGTGCCCGACAGCAGCGTTAGCGGCTGGATCACAAAGTTTGTGGCCGCCGCGGCATGATCGAACTTGTCGGCCCACACGCCCGTCAGGATGCCGAGCAGTGCCAGCAGGATCGCGCCCATGGTGCCGAAATAGAGCACCAGCAGCGGATCTTTCACCGGCACGTTCACGCCCGGTGCCACCGCCATAACCGTCCACACCGCCAGCCCCACCAGCCAGGCCCGCGTGACCGCACCGCCCACCCAGGCCAGCATCAATTCCCCTGCCGACAGCGGCGGCATCAACACATCGATGATCGAGCCCTGCACCTTGGCCACCAGGATGGACGACGAGGTGTTGGCAAAGCTGTTCTGGATCATGCCCATCACGATCAGGCCAGGGCCGAGGAAATCGGCATAAGGCACCCCAAGGATCAGGATATCGCCGCGGCCCAGTGCCACGGCAAAGATCACCAGGAACATCAGCGTGGTGACCGCCGGCGCCCAGATGGTTTGCAGTTGCACCTTGAAAAAGCGCCGTACCTCTTTCAGATAAAGGGTCTTCAACCCTTCCGTGTTGAGCCGTGCAATCACGGGCACCCCGGGCTCCGGGTGTGCTGGCAGCTTGTTATCAGCGTTCATCATCGCTAGGGGCTTACGATTGCACGCGCGCCCTGCCAAGGGGTGACACCGATTATCTGAGGGCAAGACGCACCATGGCCTGGACCGACGAACGCATCGCAAAGCTCAAGCAGGGCTGGGAAGGCGGCATGACCGCGACCCAGATTGCCGAAATGCTGGGCGAAGGCGTGACCCGCAATGCCGTGATCGGCAAGGCGCACCGGCTGGGGCTGGAAAGCCGGCCTTCACCGGTGAAGGCCACCGACGCCACGCCGGCCCCTGCCCGCGCTGCGGCCGCCGCGCCACCGCCGGCCGCCGCTGCGCCACCGCCTGCCCCGGCCCCGGTGGCCGCCAGTGCGCCAGCGATCACGCCGATGGAAGCACCGGCCGCACGCCCTGTCGCCAAGCCGTCCACGGGTGTCAGCAAGGGCGGCAAGCAGACACGCACCAGCCTGCTCGATCTGAATGAAAAAGTGTGCAAGTGGCCGATCGGCCATCCGGGAGACGCGGATTTCCATTTCTGCGGCCGCCCGTCCAACGCCGGCTTTCCTTATTGCAATGATCATTGCCTGGTCGCCTATCAGGCGCAGATGCCGCGCAAGGATCGCCCGCGTCAGTTGCCGCCGCTGCCGGGCGCGCCCCGCCGGTAGCCGGCCGCTGCCGGCCTGTGCCGGTTCGTGGCCGCCCTCGCTGTTTTGCCCCATTGCCGCCAGCCCGCCCTCGCTTTACGTTCGCGTAGAGGGAGACGAGTACCGTGAGTTCCACTGATTTCGACGTTTTGATTGTTGGCGCCGGCCTGTCGGGCATTGGCGCGGCGGTTCATCTGCAGCAGAATTGCCCGAACGAAACCTATGCCATCCTGGAAGGCCGCGACGCCATCGGCGGCACTTGGGATCTGTTCCGTTATCCCGGCATCCGCTCTGATTCCGACATGTACACGCTGGGCTATCGCTTCAAGCCGTGGAAATCGGCCAAGGCCATCGCCGACGGCCCGTCGATCCGCAGCTACATCCGCGAAACCGCCACCGAGCATGGCATCAACCAGCACATCCGCTTCGGCCACAAGGTGACAAACGCCGCGTGGGACAGCGAAGCCGCGCGCTGGACGGTCACCACAAACCAGTCCACCCTCACCTGCCGCTTCCTCTACATGTGCAGCGGTTACTACAACTACGGCCAGGGCCACCGCCCGACGTGGGAAGGTGAGGCCGACTTCAAGGGCCAGATCATCCACCCGCAATTCTGGCCGGAATCGCTCGACTACAAAGGCAAGCGCGTCGTCGTCATCGGATCGGGCGCCACGGCGGTCACGCTGGTGCCGGCGATGGCCGATACCGCCGCGCACGTCACCATGCTGCAACGCTCCCCCACGTGGATGGTGTCCCGCCCCGGCAGCGATGCCATCGCCAATGCGCTGAAGGCGATCCTGCCCGCGCAAATGGCCTACGACATCGTGCGCTGGAAGAATGTCACACTCGGCCAATATTTCTACAAGCAAACGCGAAACAACCCCGGCAAGGTCCGGGAATTGCTGCTGAAACGCCTCGCCAAGCTGTTGCCCGCCGATTACGATCTCGAAACCCACTTCACGCCGGGTTACAACCCCTGGGATCAGCGCCTGTGCCTTGTGCCCGATGCCGATCTGTTCAACGCCATCACCGCCGGCAAGGCCGAGATTGTCACCGATCAGATCGCGAAGTTCGAGGCTGGTGGCATCCGCTTGCACAATGGCACGCTGCTGGAGGCCGACATCATTGTCACCGCCACCGGCCTGAAACTGGAAGCCCTGGGCGGCATGACCGCAACGGTGGACGGCGAAACCCGCCGCACCGCCGATGCCCTGGCCTACAAGGGCATGATGTTCTCCGGCATCCCCAACCTCGCCCAGAGTTTTGGCTATATCAACGCCAGCTGGACCCTCCGGTCTGATCTCATCGCCGATTATGTCTGCCGGCTGCTCAATCACATGCGCAAAACCGGCGTGGACATTGCCACCCCCACCCCCGCAGCAGACGTGGTGCCGGAACGGCTCGCGATGGATCTGCAATCCGGCTACGTCCAACGCGGCGCCGATGCCCTGCCCCGTTCCGGCAACCGCGCGCCGTGGATGGTGACGGCCAATTACAAATACGACCGCAAGGAACTGATGGAAGGCCCGGTGACGGACGAGATGGCGTTTGCAAAAGCCGGCGCTGTGGCGACAGAACGGGTGCTGGAGGCGGCGGAATAGCCAAGGGCCTTCCCGTCAACGCGGGTTGAGATCAACCACCTTCCAGTTGAGCGACGCTGCAAATGCCACCCATGCCAGATAGGGCAGGATGAGCAGCGCCGCCTGGCTGTCGATGGGCCACAACCCGATCATCATCGCGAGCACCGAGGCCCACAGGAACGGCACTTCGATCAGCGCCCAATCGGGCCGCTGCAATTTGAAGAACAGCGGGCTCCAGGCCAGGTGGAACACGGCGTTCACGCCAAACAGGATCAGCACGTCCCGCTGCTGCGCCGCATCGCCGGCATCCCAGGCGCGCACCGCCGCCCATGCCGCCAGACCAAGGATGATCGTCCACCCCGGCCCGAACGCCCAACCGGGCGGCTGCCATGCGGGCTTGCGCAGCCGGGCATACCAATCGGCCCGCGGCGTCATCAGCCCGCCCACCAGGCACAGGCCCACCATCCAGATAATCGCACTCGCAAGTGGCAGGTTGAATTCGGACAAGGCGGAGCCTCACTTTCAACCGCCTCCATGCAGCATCGACGCCCGGCAAGATAGGGCGGCCCCATCGCCCCCCCTTGCGGCTTTTACCCTATGCGCCGGCGGCGCTGCGCCTGCCCTGCCGGCGCCGGTGCCGCCGGTACAGCACCGGGGCAAAAACATGATCATAGGCCGCGCTGGCAATCTGCCTGATCCCCGGCAACCCCACGATCCGCGCCAGCCATCGATAACGCGGCATCTGCGACCACAGCACCAGGAACGCCAGCACACCGGAAACGATCACCCCGTCACGCTGCACATACAGGCTGCGCGCAGCCGTATCGGCATCAATCCCCCACCGGTGCAGCGCATCCGTGTTCAGATCATCGAACCGGATCGGCAACCCCGCTTCGCCCACATAACGCGCATAATGGTCAACCTCGACCTGACACACCGGGCACTGGGCGTTGTAGAGTACCGACGTTTCGGAATTTTCAATCATGCGTCTCTGATAGTGGGAGGCAGAAACGGCGCCAGACCCCACCTCGCCGCAGGGCGGAGAAGGCAGCAGGGCCTCCGGCGGGCAGGGGCTCAGCCCCTGCCCGCCGGAGGCCTCCTCACTTAGCCAATCAAATCCGCTCCTTCACATACGCCCCCGGCGCGTCCTCGATCGCCTTGTAGGGCCCCTCACCCGGCACGCGTGGTTTCACCTGTTTGCCTGAGCGGGGGGTGAGCCAGGTGAGCCAGTGGGGCCACCAGCTGCCTTTGGTTTCCGTGCCGCTGGCGATGAAATCGTCGAGGGTGGCGACGGTTGGGTCACCGATCCAGTGCTGGTATTTCGTGGCAGACGGCGGGTTGACGACGCCGGCGATGTGCCCGCTGCCGGCCAGCACGAAGCGGGTTTCGCCGCTGAAGGCCTTGGTGAGTTTGAAGGCCGATTTTGCCGGCGCGATATGATCTTCCTTGCCGGCCTGGATGAAGGTGGGGGTTTTCACGGTTTTCAGATCGATGGGCACGCCGCACACGGTGAGTGCGCCGGGTTGGACCATCAGGTTTTCGCGATACAGATCCTTGATATACTGCTGGTGCCATTTGGCCGGCACGTTGGTGGCATCTGAATTCCAATAGAGCAGATCGAAGGGGAAATAGTCTTTCCCCAGCATGTAGTTGTTGACGACATAGTTCCAGATCAGGTCGTTCGATCGCAGCAGGTTGAAGGTGGTGGCCATGAAGCGGCCATCGAGCACGTGTTTGTCTTCCGTCAGCTTGTCCAGCGTTTCGACGCTGGGATCATCGACGAAGAATTTCAGTTCGCCGGCATCGGCAAAGTCCACCTGGGCGGTGAAGAAGGTGGCAGAGGTGATCTGGCTGGCCTGCCCGCGGGATTCGAGCACGGCCATGGTGGCGGCAAGTGTGGTGCCGGCGACGCAATAGCCGATGACGTGGGCGCCTTCGGTGTTGCAGATTTCGCGCGCCACGCGGACGCCCTGCAAAATGCCTTCTTCGACATAGGTATCGATGGTGGCATCGGCGATGCTTTCATCGGCATTTTTCCAGCTGGCGATGAACACGGTGATGCCCTGTTCGACGGCCCAGCGGATGAAGCTTTTTTCGGCGGTAAGATCGAGGATGTAGAATTTGTTGATCCACGGCGGGTAGATCACCAGCGGCACTTCGTACACGGTTTCGGTGGTGGGCGTGTACTGGATGAGCTGCAGCAGGCGGTTCTGGAAGACGACCTTGCCCGGCGTGATGGCGACGTTGCGGCCGACTTCGAAGGCGTTTTCGTCGGTCATCTTCATGCGGCCGGTTTGCAGATCGCCGAGCAGATGTTCGAGGCCCCTGAGCAGATTGGCGCCGCCGGTTTCGGCCGTGGTTTTCAGCACTTCGGGGTTGGTGAGCGCGAAGTTGGACGGGCTCATCGCGTCCACGAACTGTTTGATCAGGAATTGCGCCTTGGCCTTTTCGGCGGGTTCAAGCCCGTCAAGCTGGTGGGCGGCTTCCATGAAGTGGCTGGCGGTGAGCAGATAGGATTGGCGCAGGAAATCGAACGCGGGGTTTTGCGACCAGGCTTCATTCGCAAAGCGTTTGTCTTTGATCGTTGGCTTTTCGGCATCGGGGCTGAGGAAGTTTTTCCACAGCATCATGGCATCGGCCATGTACTTCTGCTGCTGTTCCATCAGGCGGGCCGGATCGGACATCAGGGCGGTGATCGCCTTTTGCCAGCCGGACATGAAGCCCATCGGATCGGTGACCATCGGCGTGGCGGCATGTTCCTTCGTCCAGAATTCCATCATCATCTGCTGGCCCTTGCCCATCAGATCGGTGAATTTCTGAAAGTTTTCCTGCGCTTGCACCTGGCGGGCGCCAAGATCGGTAGGGGATTCGGACGGTACGGGCGTGGCAGTCATTGGGGTGATCTCCTGATATCGCACCTTGCCCCTTGTGACGGGGCTTTGCCAAGCCGGCCATTTCAGCTAACGGCGAATTTGCTGGCACAGCGTGTGCCGGCTGCAAGGGCGTTCCACCTGTGACCAATCGTGCCACCATCATTGCGGCAATTGCCGGCGCTGCATCAGCAGCCGCCGCAGCTGCAACTGTGGCCGCAGGAGCGCCGCCGAGCTGAGAGTTTCGCAACATTCGAACTCTCCAACCGGCGGCGGCGGAACAAAATGGTTCCTCCGCCGCTTTTCTTTTGTCCACCTGTTGCCTAAGGACGCAGCCATGCAGGACGATTTCTACCGCATCAAACGTTTGCCGCCCTATGTGATCGCGGAAGTGAACGCCATGCGGGCCGCAGCGCGGGCCCGGGGTGACGACATCATCGATCTGGGCATGGGCAATCCCGATCTGCCGCCGCCGCCGCACGTGATCGCCAAGCTGGCCGAAGTGGCCGCCAAGCCCGATGCGCATGGATATAGCGCATCCAAGGGCATCGCCGGGCTGCGCCGCGCGCAGAGCGCCTATTATGAGCGGCGGTTCGGCGTGGATGTTGATCCCGAAACCGAGGTGGTTGTCACGCTGGGTTCCAAGGAGGGCCTGGCCAATCTGGCGCAGGCGATCACCGCGCCCGGTGACGTGGTGCTGGCGCCCAACCCGTCTTATCCGATCCACACGTTCGGCTTCATCATTGCCGGCGCGACCATCCGCAGCGTGCCGACAACGCCGGATGAGAAATATTTCGAGGCGCTGGAAAGGGCGGTGCGGTTCACTGTGCCGCGGCCGAGCGTGCTGGTGATGGGTTACCCGAGCAACCCGACTGCCGAGGTCGCCGATCTGGCCTTTTATGAGCGCGTCGTGGCGTTTGCGAAGAAGCATAATATCTGGGTGCTTTCCGATCTGGCCTATTCGGAAATCTATTTCGACGGCCAACCCACCCCGTCCATCCTGCAGGTGCCGGGTGCCAAGGACGTGGCGATCGAGTTTACCTCGATGAGCAAGACCTATTCAATGGCTGGCTGGCGCATCGGCTTTGCGGTGGGCAACAAGACGCTGATTTCGGCGCTGACCCGGGTGAAGTCTTACCTGGATTATGGCGCCTTCACGCCAATCCAGGCGGCGGCCGTGGCGGCGCTGAATGGCCCGCAGGATATCGTGCAGCAGAACCGCGAGCTGTATCACCGCCGCCGCGACGTGATGGTGGAAGCCTTTGGCCGCGCCGGGTGGGATATCCCGCCGCCGCGCGCCAGCATGTTTGCCTGGGCACCGCTGCCGCCGGCACTGGCGCATCTGGGCAGCCTGGAATTCTCCAAGCAATTGCTCACCGAAGCCGGCGTCGCCGTGGCGCCGGGTGTGGGTTATGGCGAGGATGGCGAAGGTTTCGTGCGCATCGCACTGGTGGAAAATGAACAGCGCCTGCGCCAGGCCGCGCGCAATATCCGGAAATATCTGCAATCGATGGGCGTCAACACGCCTTCCGCCAACGCGGGATCCTGAACCATGGTGACGCCGTTGCGGATCGGGATTGCAGGCCTGGGCAATGTGGGCGCTGGGTTGGTGAAGATCCTCACCGCCAACGCTGAGCTGGTGGCGAAGCGCGCTGGGCGGCCGATCGTGGTCACCGCCGTTTCGGCGCGCGATCGCAGCCGGGATCGCGGCGTGTCGCTCGACGGCATCGCCTGGGTGGATGATGCGGCCGAACTGGCCACCCGCGACGATGTCGATGTGGTGGTGGAATTGATCGGCGGCAGCGACGGCCCGGCACTCACGCTGGCGCGGCGCACGCTGGGCGCAGGCAAGCCGCTGGTGACGGCCAACAAGGCGATGCTGGCCCATCACGGCCTGGAACTGGCCGAAGCGGCCGAGAAAGCCGGCCTGCCATTGAATTATGAAGCCGCCGTGGCCGGCGGCATCCCGGTGATCAAGGGCCTGGCCGAAGGCGCGGCCGCCAACCGCATCACCCGCGTTTATGGCCTAATGAACGGCACCTGCAATTATATCCTGTCGCGCATGGAAGCCGAAGGGCTGGGCTTTGGCGACGTGCTGGCCGACGCGCAGGCGCTGGGTTTTGCCGAGGCTGATCCCAGCTTTGATATCGACGGCATCGATACCGCGCACAAACTTTCGATCCTCGCCGCGCTGGCCTTTGGCGCGCGCATCGATTTTGCCGGCGTGGCCTGCCATGGCATCCGCAATGTCGCCGCCGCCGATATCGCGCAGGCCGCCGCACTGGGCTTCCGCATCAAGCTGGTCGGCCTTGCCGAAGCCGAGAATGGCGAATTGTTCCAGCGCGTCCATCCGGCGCTGGTGCCGATCGATCACCCGATTGCCACCACCATGGGCAGCCTGAACGCCGTGGTGGTGGAAGGCGATTTCGTGGGCCGGTTGTTCTTCCAGGGCCGCGGTGCCGGCGAAGGGCCAACCGCCAGCGCCGTGGTGGCTGATCTGGTCGATATCGCCCGCGGTGATGTGCGGCCGCCGCTCGTGATGCCGGTGGCTGATCTGGCTGCCCTGCCCCGCGCGCCCGCAGCAGACCGGCGCGGGCGTTATTATCTGCGCCTGTCCGTGGCGGATCGCGCCGGCGTGCTGGCGGAGCTGACAGCGGCCCTGCGCGACAGCGGTGTTTCCATCGAAAGCCTGCTGCAGCGCGGCACCTCCAGCGACGGCGATGCCATGGTGGTGATGGTCACGCATGAAGCCCGCGAAGCCGATGTGCTGGACAGTCTGGCCCGCATGGCGGCCTCGCCAGCGGTGAGCGGGCAGCCGGTGATGATGCACATCCTTGATTTCTGACGCTTCCGCGTCGGGCTCGATTTTTGACGCCTTCCGCCCTGCCCCGTCGGGGCGTAAAGCGAAGCACGTTTGATTCGACTGTGGGAAAAAACAAATGACGGCTTCAAGCCCAGTACAGCCTTCGACGGCGCTTGATCGCGTGCTCGTTCTCGAAATGGTGCGTGTCACCGAATATGCCGCCATTGGCGCATCCAAGATGATCGGCCGCGGCGACGAAAAGGCCGCCGATGCTGCCGCCGTGGAAGCCATGCGCGGCGCGCTCAACATGCTGGATTTCGATGGCACCGTGGTGATCGGTGAAGGCGAGCGCGACGAAGCGCCGATGCTGTTCATCGGCGAAAAGGTGGGCAAGGCCATCGGCACCGGCCCGCGCATCGATATCGCGCTGGATCCACTGGAAGGCACCACCATCACCGCCAAGGCCGGCCCCAACGCGCTGGCCGTGCTGGCGATTGCCGAAGAAGGCGGGCTGCTCAACGCGCCGGACGTGTACATGGACAAGATCGCCGTTGGCCCCGGCTATCCCGACGGCGTCATCGATCTGGCCAAAAGCCCAACCGAAAATGTGAAGGCCGTGGCTGCCGCCAAGGGCGTGCCGCCCAGCGACATCATCATCTGCGTGCTCGACCGGCCGCGCCATGAAGCGCTGATTGCCGAACTGCGCGGCATTGGCTGCGGCATCATGCTGATCCCCGATGGCGACGTGGCTGGCGTGATTGCCACCACCAACCCCGATACCGGCATCGATCTGTACATGGGTTCGGGCGGCGCGCCGGAAGGCGTGCTGGCTGCGGCCGCGCTGCGCTGCGTGGGCGGGCAGATGCAGGGCCGCCTGTTGTTCCGCAACGATGATGAGCGTGGCCGCGCCCGCCGCTGGGGCATCACCGATCTGGATCGCATTTATGGCCTGACCGACATGGCCAAGGGCGATTGCATCTTTGCCGCCACCGGCGTGACCGATGGTTCGATGCTGAAAGGCGTCAAGCGCCGCAAGGATGGCATCATCACCACCGAAAGCGTGGTGATGCGGGCATCCACCGGCACCGTGCGCCGGGTGAGCGGCGAACATCGCGCCGATCGCCACCCGTAAGGCCGGCCCTTGCCTGAATCCATGCTGCGCCGCATGGATGCGTGCATGGACACCAAAGCTGTTTTCGGCATCTCCCAGTCCCTCACCGGCCAGCGCTGGGCGTGGCGCGGCGGGATTGCGCCCGGCGAAGGGCTGACCGGCCGCGCTGACGACGAGTTGCTGCACCAGTTGTTCCGTGCCCGCGGTGCTGATGCAGAGGACTTCGCCCGGCTTGCCACCCCCACCTTGCGCGACTGGTTGCCCGATCCGGCGATCTTTGCCGATATGGAACGCGCCGCCGAACGCATCGCCGATGCGGTGAAGGCGGGCGAACATGTCATCGTCTATGGCGATTATGACGTGGACGGGGCGACATCGGCCGCCGTCATGATCCGTTATCTGCGCGGCATCGGCGGCAAGGTCGGCCACTATATCCCGGACCGGCTGCTGGAGGGCTATGGCCCTTCGGCAGAGGCGCTGGTGGCGCTGAAACAGGCGGGCGCAGATCTGGTGGTCACGGTGGATTGCGGCACGCAAGGTTTCGAGGCGCTGGAAGCGGCAAACGCGGCTGGCCTGGATGTGATCGTGGTGGATCACCACAAGGCCGGCACGGCCCTGCCCCCGGCGCTGGCGCTGGTGAACCCCAACCGGCTCGACGAGGTGCCCGAGGCGGCCGCGCATGGCCATCTGGCAGCGGTGGGCGTGGCGTTTTTGCTGTGTGTGGCGCTCAATCGCCTGCTCAGGGCGCGCGGGCTGTTTGCCAACCGCGATGAGCCGAACTTGATGGAGCTCATCGATCTGGTCGCGCTTGGCACCGTGGCCGATGTGGCGTCGCTCAGGGGCCTCAATCGCGCGTTCGTCACACAGGGCCTGAAAGTGATGGGCCGCCGGGCCAATATCGGCATTGCGGCGCTGTGCGATGCGGCGCGCCTCAGCAGGGCGCCGGTGTCGCGCGACCTCGGCTTTGCGCTGGGGCCGCGGGTGAATGCCGGCGGGCGCGTGGGCCAGGCAGATCTGGGCGTGCGGCTGCTCACCACCCACGATGCCGGCGAAGCGGCCCAGATCGCTGCCGAGCTTGACCGGTTGAACCAGGATCGCCGCGCCATCGAACAGGCAGTGACGGAAGCGGCGCTAGCGGGTGCAATGCCTTCGCCAGGCTGCACATTGGTGTCTGGTGCCGGCTGGCACCCCGGCGTGATCGGAATCGTCGCCAGCCGCCTGAAGGAAAAGATGAACCGCCCGGCCATCGTGATCGCGATTGGCGAGGATGGCATCGCCAAGGGTTCGGGCCGCAGCATCACCGGCGTCGATCTGGGCGCCGCCGTGCTGGCCGCGAAGGATCATGGCCTGCTGATGGCCGGTGGCGGCCATGCCATGGCGGCCGGCCTGACCGTGGCCGCCGACGGCATTGCCGCACTGGATGCGTTCCTGAACGAGCGGCTGACCGATGCGGTGACGGCGGCCACGGCCGATCGCGCGCTCTCCATCGACGCCGCTGTCGCCCCGCGCGGGCTGAACGCCGGCCTGGTGGATGTGCTTGAAACCGGCGGCCCCTATGGCCAGGGCTGGCCCGCTCCGCGCATCGCTGCCGGGCCGTTCCAGATTGTCGACAGCCGCATCGTGGGCGAAAATCACCTGCGCTTGCAGCTTGCCGGCGCCGATGGCGGCCGCATCAAGGCGATGGCCTGGCGCCAGGGCGACAGTGAATATGGCGCGGCCCTGCAAGGGGCGCGCGGCCGCCCGGTGCATATCGCTGGCCGGGTGAAGCGTGACGATTGGACCGGCGGCAACGCCGTGGAACTGGAGCTGGACGACGCCGCATTTGCCGATTGAGACGCTTTTTTCATTTAAGCGGTTGACGCCAAGGCCCGAGGCCAATAACAGGCGGCCTCTCGCTGCTGGCCCCTTCGTCTAGCGGTCTAGGACGTCGCCCTTTCACGGCGAAAACACGGGTTCGAGTCCCGTAGGGGTCACCATTCAGCAGCGAGCATTGGCGGCAGGCTTTCAGCCTGCCGTTTTGCGTTTCGGGGGGTGGCAATCGCCCGCAGTGGCGCTGACGCACGCTGTAAGGCATTGACGCGCCATGCTCCCCACCCGCCCGCGCACTGTTCCTTCCTCCCGCCTGTCGCGTCTGGCGGGCTTTGGCCGGCTGGCCGGCGGCATCGCCGGCAATGTGCTGGGCGGCGGCGCGCGGGAAGTGCTGAAGGGGCAGCGGCCTGATCTGCCCAGCCTGCTGCTCAATCCCGCCAATGCCAAGCGCCTGGCCGACGAACTCGCGCGGCTGCGCGGCGCGGCGATGAAGCTGGGGCAGCTGATTTCGATGGACGGCGGCGAGGTGCTGCCGCGCGAACTGTCCGACATTCTCGCTCGCTTGCGCTCCGAAGCCGATCCGATGCCGGAAAAGCAGCTGGAGCAGGTGCTGGTGGCCGGCTGGGGGCCGGACTGGCGCGCGCAGTTCCAGCGGTTCGACATGGCGCCGATTGCGGCGGCCTCGATCGGCCAGGTCCACCGCGCCGTGGCACTGGATGGGCGCGATCTGGCGATCAAGGTGCAATATCCCGGCGTCGCGGCCAGCATTGATGCCGATGTCGACAATGTGGCGACGCTGGTAAAGCTTTCGGGCCTGCTGCCGGCGGGTTTTGCGGTGGAACCGCTGCTGGACGAAGCCAAGCGCCAGTTGCACGAAGAGGCGGACTACGCGCGCGAAGGCGAGATGCTGGCCCGCTATGGCGCGCTTGCCGCCGATTGGCCGGAGGTGGTGGTGCCGGAGCTCGCCGCCGACCTGTCGCGCCCGACCATATTGGCCATGAGCCACGTGAAAGGCGTCGCCATCGACAAAGCTGCCGCCCTGCCCCAGGCCGAACGCGACCGGCTGATGACGCTGATGCTGCGCATCCTCATGGCCGAATTGTTCGACTGGCGGGTGATGCAGACCGATCCCAACTTCGCCAATTATCGCTATGATCTGAACTCGGGCCGGTTGGTGCTGCTCGACTTCGGCGCGGCGCGGGTGGTGCCGGATCAGATCAGCGACGGATATCGCGCGCTGCTGGCCTCCGGGCTGGCCGGTGATGATGCTGCGCTGTTGGACGCGATGGCGGGCATCGGCATCCTGCCGCCCAATGCGCCGGCGGCGATGAGCGAAACCATCGTGGCCATGGCCCGCGACGGGTTTGCGCCGCTCAGGCTCGACGGCCCGTTCGATTTCGGCACCGGCGGCCTGGCCGGCAATCTGAAGGACCAATCGCAGACCCTGATCGGCCAGCGCGAACATTTCACCGCGCCGCCGCCCGATATCCTGTTCATCCAGCGCAAGATTGCCGGCATGTATCTGCTGGCGGCGCGGCTGAAGGCGCGGGTGGATGTGGCGGCGCTGGTGCGGCCCTATACGGGCGGTGGCAGCACGCAGGCATCGACCCAGCCCCGTGCCACCAGGGCGGCCATGCGCTGAGGCGCGATTTCCACGGAGGATTCCCGGCATCCGGCGGCCGGAAACACCGTCGGGAAGCCTTGCAAGGATAGATCGACCCAGACCGGCACATTCGTCGCAAGGCCGAACGGGCAGACGCCGCCGACCGCATGGCCGGTCACGGCCAACGTCTCTTCCGCATCCAGCATGCGCGGTTTGCCCCCGAGCGACTCTCGCGCCTTCTTGTTGTCCAGCCTGGCATCGCCACGCGTCACCAGCAGCAGCACTTCGCCGTTCACCCGCATCGCCAGCGTCTTCGCGATGCGCCCCGGCTCGACGCCCAATGCTGCGGCAGCTTCGGCCACCGTAGCGGTGGACGCGCCCGGCACGATCACCGGCACATCGGGAGCATGGGCAGCAAGCCAGCGCAGAACGTCATCATGAGCCATGACGCTGGAATTGCCTGCAATTGCGGCGCAGCACAAGAGTATTGGTTTGACAATACACCAGCGCTGCGGCAGCGATGCTGCATCGTCATTCTATCCCAAGGGGAAGCTCATGCGAATCGCATCCCGTGCGTTGGCCGCGTTGTTGCTGGCCGGCACTGCCTATCTGCCGGCCCAAGCCCAGCCCGCTGCCGAGCCCACCGCCGCCGACGCATCGTGCGCGTGAATGGGGTGAATCTGCGTCAGCGCTTCAACCAGGCGCCCGCCACGAGCATCGGTATTGATGCAGCGATGCAGGTGCCGCTGGCCGATGGCCTCACGCTGGAACTCACCGGTACCGCGCTTGATGCCAGCAGCGCCGGCCAGCCCCTGCTGCAACGCCCGGCGCACGAAGCAATGCTGGCGCTGGACTGGGCGCCCAAATCAGGCCTGGGCGAAGCCTTCGATCTGCGCGCCGAACTGCGCCGCATCGGCCCGGCCCGCGATCTGGCCCCCGATGGCTCGCTGGCCCGGCTGGCGCCCGCCACCGAAATCAACCTGCGCGCCCGTGTGCCGGTACTGCGGCTGGGCAAGGCACAAGTGAGTGCGACCGCGGCCATCGACAACCTCACCAACGCGGTGATCCTGCCGCAACTGGGTCTGCCGCAGCCGGGCCGCAGCATCCGGATCGGCCTTATCGTCGGGGGTTGAGGGCGCTGGCCCAAGTCGCTATAGCGCGAATGTAAAGGCGGCTTGTTTGGGCCGCCTTTGTGCGTTGCCGGTTTCCGCATCCTGAGGCCGCCAGTCTTCAAACGACAGGGACGAACCACGATGACGATCACCCCGCTCATGCCCGTTTATGGCCGGTGCGAGGTTGCGCCTGTGCGAGGTGAAGGCTGTTATCTGTATGACGCCGAAGGGCGCGAATGGCTGGACATGGCCAGCGGTATCGCGGTCAATTGCCTGGGCCATGGCCACCCGCACCTGGTGCAGGCCATCCAGAAACAGGCCGCCACGCTGATGCACACCTCCAACCTCTACAAGGCGCCGGCGCAGGAGCATCTGGCCCAGCGCCTGGTGGAGCTGACCTTTGCTGATACGGTGTTCTTCACCAACAGCGGCGCCGAAGCGTTTGAATGCGCTCTCAAAACCGCGCTGTCCTATCATTATGCTGCCGGCAATCCGCACAAGCACCGGGTGATCACCTTCTCCAACGCTTTTCATGGCCGCACCATGGCGGCGATTTCCGCCACCGATCAGGAAAAGCTGCGCAAGGGTTTCGAGCCGCTACCGGACTGGTTCAAGGTGGTGCCGTTTGATGATCTCGCTGCTGCCGAAGCGGCCATCGACGACAGTGTTGGCGCCTTCATGGTGGAGCCGATCCAGGGCGAAGGCGGCATCCGCCCGGCGAGCGTGGAGTTCCTGACGGGCCTGCGCGCCCTGGCCGACAAGCATGGCCTGCTGCTGATCCTGGACGAAGTGCAGTGCGGCGTCGCCCGCACCGGCAAATTGTTCGCCCATGAGTTGTATGGCATCACGCCCGACATCATGGCGATCGCCAAGGGCATTGGCGGCGGCTTTCCGGTCGGTGCCTGCCTCGCCACCGAGAAGGCCGCCGCCGGCATGGTGATCGGCACCCACGGCAGCACCTATGGCGGCAATCCGCTCGCCATGGCGGCCTGCGAAGCCGTGCTGGACATCGTTGCCGAGCCGGCCTTCCTGGCGCAGGTGACTGAAATGGGCGCGCGTCTGACCCAGGCGCTGGAACAGATGATCCCCAATCATGATGATCTGTTCGAAAGCGTCCGCGGCAAGGGGTTGATGGTGGGCCTGAAGCTGAAGAGCGACAGCCGCGCGTTCGTCAGCCACGCCCGCAGCCACGGCCTGTTGATGGTCGCCGCCGGGGACAATGTGGTGCGCCTGCTGCCGCCGCTCACCATCGAGGAAAAGCATATCCGCGAATGCGTGGAGCGCCTGTCGGCCGCTGCGCGTTCCTATCAGCCGGCTGCCGCTGCCTGACCCATTGGCCGTGGGGCCTTGTGCCCCTGCTGTTGCAACACCCTTCCCCTTTGCCGGGGCGGGGAGGATATTTGAAAAATGCCGCATTTCCTTGATCTCGCCACTGCAACCCCTGCCGGCCTGCGGGCCATCCTGGATGATGCCCATGCCCGCAAGGCCGCGCGCGCCGGCTGGCCCAAGGGCCAGGTGGATGCCGATGCGCCGCTGGCCGGCCATGTGCTGGGCATGATCTTCGAAAAGCCCAGCACGCGCACCCGCTTTTCCTTCGACATGGGGGCCCGCCAACTGGGCGCAACCACGATCGTGTCGAGCGCTGGCGAGATGCAGCTGGGCCGCGGCGAGACCGTTGCCGATACCGCCCGCGTGCTGAGCCGGATGGTCGATGCGCTGATGCTGCGCACCAACAACCATGAAAAGCTGGAACAACTCGCCGAACATGCCACGATCCCGGTGATCAACGGCCTCACCGATCTTTCGCACCCCTGCCAGGTACTGGCCGACATCATGACCTTTGAAGAGCGTGCTGGCCGCCCGGTGACAGGTTCGACCTGGGCCTATGTCGGCGATGGCAACAACATGACCAATTCCCTGATCGAAGCCAGCTCTCTGCTGAAGTTCGATCTGAAAGTGGGCGTTCCACACGGGCTGGAGCCGGATTCGGGCGTGATGGCCACCGCCTGCGCGCGCGGCGGCTGCATCGATCTGGTGCACAGTGCCGAAGCGGCGGTGGAAGAGGCCGATGTCGTCGTCACCGATACCTGGGTGTCGATGGGCCAGGCCGATACCAAGGAAAAAATGGCGGCGTGCAAGCCTTTCCAGGTGAACGATGCGCTGATGGCCAAGGCAGCGCCGGGCGCCCTGTTCCTCCACTGCCTCCCGGCCCACCGCAACGACGAAGTGACCGACAGCGTGATGGACGGCCCAGCTTCGGCGGTGTGGGACGAGGCCGAAAACCGCCTGCACGTGCAAAAATCTATCCTGCTTTGGTGTTTGGGCAAATTGTGATGCTTGCTGAAGGGCTTGCTCCCACTGCCGATCGCACGCTCAGCTTCATGGTGCCGGCCCGCAACGCCCGCGGCATGGTGGTGCGGTTGGATGCGACGCTGAACGCCATATTGGCCGCGCACACCTATCCCGAACCCCTGATCCGGCTGCTGGCCGAAGCACTGACACTGACCGCACTGGTTGGCGCCACCATGCGACAGGACGATGGCCAGGTGACGGTGCAGGCTTCGGCCAAGGGCGGTGTGGTCGATCTGCTGGCCTGTGACTGGCGCGCCGGCGAGCTGCGCGGTTACATGAAGTATGACGATCAAATACCTGTTTTAGAAGGCATGTCGCTGCCCGAGTTGTTCGGCAAAGGCTATCTGGCGATCACCATTGACCAGGTGAGTTCGGAAGAACGCTGGCAGGGCATCGTGCCGCTGGAAGGCCACAGCCTGGCCGGCGCACTGGAAGGCTGGTTCAGCCAATCCGAACAATTGCCCACGCTGATGCGCATTGGCGTGGCCGGCAGCGCGGCGACCGGCTGGCTGGCTGGCGGCCTGTTGATGCAACACCTGGCGCGGTCCGAAATCGGCGGCGAGCGGCTGGATGCCGGTGAACAGCACCCGGATTGGGAACATGTCGCCGCGCTGGCCGCCACCACATCGGCCGAGGAATTGACCGACGCCGAATTGTCTGCCGAGCAACTGCTGTGGCGGCTGTTCCACGAAGAACAGGTGCGCGTGGTGCCCGGCCCCAAGCCGGTGAAGGGCTGCCGCTGTTCCGCCGCGCATATCAAGGATGTGCTGATGCGCTTCCCGGAAGCCGAACGCGCCAGCATGCGCGATGAAACCGGCGCGATTTCCGTGGATTGTCAGTTCTGCAGCCGCGTATTCGGGATCTCCGCATGAACAGGCTTGCGGTCGTGCTGCTGTCGGGCGGACTGGATTCCACCACGGTGGCCGCCATGGCCCATGCGCAAGGCTGGCGCATCCTGGCGCTGACCATCGATTACAACCAGCGCCACCGCATCGAGCTGGAACATGCCGCGCGGGTGGCTGAAGCCCTGGGTGCGGAGCGCCATATCGTGCTGCCGCTTGATCTCACCGGCTTTGGCGGATCGGCGCTGACGGCGGATATCGATGTGCCCAAGGGCGGCGTCGAACCCGGCATTCCGGTCACCTATGTGCCGGCGCGCAACACCATCTTCCTGTCCGTCGCGCTGGGCTGGGCGGAAGCGGCTGGCGCGCGCGACCTGTTCATTGGGGTCAACGCATTGGATTTCAGTGGCTATCCCGATTGCCGCCCGGAATTCATCGCCGCCTTCGAAGCCATGGCCAACACCGCCACCAAGGCCGGGGTGGAGGGCGAAGGCTTCAAGGTCCACACACCGCTGATGACGCTGGACAAGGCTGGCATCATCGCGGCGGCGCAAGCGGTGAACGCGCCGCTGCACCTAACCTGGTCTTGTTATGACCCGACACCGGCCGGCACCCCGTGCGGCCTGTGCGATTCTTGCCGCCTGCGCGCCAAGGGTTTTGCCGAGGCGGGCATCGCCGATCCGGCGCTATGAGTTACGCGGTCAAGGAATTGTTCCTCACCCTGCAGGGTGAAGGTGCGCAGACCGGGCGGCGGGCGGTGTTCCTGCGCTTTGCCGGCTGCAACCTGTGGGCGGGCCGCGAGCAGGACCGCGCCAAGGCGGTTTGCACCTTCTGCGACACGGATTTCGTCGGCACCGATGGGCCGGGTGGCGGCAAATTTGCCGATGCAGAGGCGCTGGCCGCTGCGGTCGCTGCCTGTTGGGGAGAGGCGGCCGAACACCGCCTCGTTGTCTGCACCGGCGGTGAGCCGCTATTGCAACTCGATGCGCCACTGGTCGAGGCGCTCCATGCGCGCGGGTTCGAAATTGCCATCGAGACCAACGGCACGCAGGTGCCGCCCCCCGGCATCGACTGGATCTGCGTTTCGCCCAAGGCCGATGCGCCGCTGGCGCTGACGACCGGGAACGAGCTGAAACTGGTCTATCCGCAGCCCAAGGCGATGCCGGAGCGTTTCGAGGCCCTCGATTTCCAGCATTTCTTCCTGCAGCCGATGGATGGGCCGAACCAAGCCGAGAATATCCAGGCCGCCATCGCTTACTGCCTCGCTCACCCGAAATGGCGGCTGAGCCTGCAGACCCATAAGCTGACGGGGATGCCCTGAGGCCTCAGCGCGCCACCGTCACCTTGGCCTTCTCCCGCGCCATCCAGTCCCGCATCTCTGCTTCCATCACCGGCAACGGCACCGATCCCAGGCCCAGCAGCGTGTCGTGGAAACGGCGCAGGTCAAAGCCGGCGCCCAGCGTCGTCTCGGCTTCGACGCGCAGTTTACGGATGCTCATCTCGCCCAGCTTGTAAGCCAGTGCCTGCCCCGGCCAGCTGATGTAGCGATCCACCTCGATCTCGATATCGTGGCGGGCCAGCGCGGTGTGCTCTTCGAGATAGGCAATCGCCTGATCGCGGCTCCAGCCCATCAGGTGCAGGCCGGTATCGACCACGAGCCGGCTGGCGCGCCAGTTTTCAAAGCTGGCGCGGCCGAATTCTTCATAGGGATTGCGATACATGCCAAGCTCACGGCCGAGATACTCGGTGTAGAGTCCCCAACCCTCGCCATAGCCGGAGAAGTAGGTCTGACGGCGGAAGGGCGGCGCGGCTGGTGCCTCCAGCGCCATGGCGCCCTGGTGGCTGTGGCCGGGCACACATTCGTGCAGGGTGAGCGCGGTGAGCATGAACAGCGGCCGCGATTTCAGATCATAGGTATTCATGTAGCAGGCATCGAGCCCGCCGCGACCAGAGGTGTAGGTGGGCGCAATCGCATCCGCCACGGGCCGGAGCGTGAAGCGGTGGCGCGGCAGCGTGGTGAAAATGTCCTTCAACTTCCCATCCATGCGCTTGATCACATAGGAGGAGAAGCCCAGCAGCTCATCCGGCGTGCGGGCATAGAATTGCGGATCGGTGCGAAGAAAGACCAGGAAATCCTTGTATTCGCCTTTAAAACCAGATTGAACCATGGCGGCGCGCAGATCGGCATCGATGCGCGCCACTTCCTTGAGGCCGATCTGGTGGATGGCATCGGGCGTCAGATCGGTGGTGGTGAATTCCTTCACCTGATCGCGATACCAGGCAACGCCATCGGGCAGATCGCGCGCGGCAGTGCTGGCGCGGGCGCCGGGCAGATATTCGGTGCGCAGGAAGGCCAGCATCCGCGTTTGTGCCGGATTGACGATGGTCTCGATCACCTCGCGGGCTTCGGCGCGAAGCTGGTCCTGCTCGAACGCCGGAATCGACGCCGGCATCAGCGTGAACGGCGCGTAGAACGGGCTATCCTTGCCCGGCTTGATCTGATTGGCCAGCGTCGCGTCACGGCCCTTCATGGTGACGGCCGGCGGGGTAAAGCCCCGCTTCATGCCCGAGCGCATGTTAGCGGCATGTTCATCAAACCAGCGCGGAATGTCACGCATCCGGCTGATATAGTTGCGATACTCCGGCACCGAACGGAACGGAACCTGAGCCGGCAGATAGTTCCACACATTCACGTCGCTGTTGATCGGCATCTCATAGCTGCGCCACTTGATGCCCACCACTTCGGCCCGCAGCGATTCGGCCAGCACCGCCTTGTTCAAGCGCTCCGCAGGGGACAGTTCGGCATCGGGAATGGCCGCGATTTGATCAAGCACGCCCTGCCATTGGCGCTGGCGTTCCGCCTGGCAGGCCGGAGTCACGCAGGGCAGACGCGGGCCGGGCCTGGTATCCAGACCATCCTCCACCTGGCCGGTCTGCGCCAGGCGCCATTGCCATTCGGCAGTATAAACGGCCTTCAGCCGTTGATCCGCCGTCTGGGCCTGAGCAGCGCCTGCCAGAAGCAGTGCGGTGATGATCGTGCGAATCATGTCTTTCCCCCTCAGAAATTTCAGCCGCGGCCACGATAGGTGGGCACGCCCTGATCGGGCAGCCACAGGCCGTCCGGCACCGGGCCGGATTGCCAGAAAACGTCGATCGGGATGCCGCCGCGCGGATACCAATAGCCCCCGATGCGCAGCCATTTCGGCTTCATCTCGGCCACAAGGCGCTGGCCAATGCCCACGGTGACATCCTCATGGAAGCCGGCGTGGTTGCGGAACGCGCCGAGGAAAAGCTTCAAGGCCTTTGATTCAACAATCGTTTCATCCGGCACATAGTCGATGACGATATGGGCAAAATCCGGCTGTCCGGTCACCGGGCAAAGCGAGGTGAATTCCGGGCAGGTAAAGCGCACCAGGAAAATCGCACCCGGCCGCGGGTTGGGCGGATAATCCAGCACCGCCGCTTCCGGACTGGCCGGCAAGGCGCTGCTCTGGCCCAAATGCAACACGTCCACCACTTAATCTCTCCATGCTGTAACAAAGCGCGTATCATGGATGACTATGGGGGTGACATGCGCTGCCTGCGCAATTATGTCACGCCCCATAACGCCCAAGTTGATGACGCGTAGGGAGTGCCGCATGAACCTTCTGGTGTCCACTGACTGGCTTGCCGCAGAGATGGGCAAATCCGATCTGCGTATCATTGACGCCACGTTGTTCCTGCCCGCCCATGGCCGCAACGCCCGCGCCGAATTCGAAGCAGCCCATATTCCCGGCGCGGTGTTCTTCGACATCGAGGAAGTGTCGGACACCGCGAACCCACTGCCCACCATGCTGCCGCCGGCGGAGAAATTCGCTTCGCGTTGTCAGGCGCTTGGGCTGGGCGATGGCAGCCGGATCGTGGTGTACGACAACAGCCCGCTGAAATCATCGGCACGGCTCTGGTGGATGCTTGGCCTGTTCGGCGCGCATGAAGTGGCCATATTGGACGGCGGCTTTCCCAAGTGGCAGGCTGAAGGCCGCCCGGTGGAAAGCGGCAAACCGATCGTGCGCCACCGCCATTTCACCGTGTGGGCCGACAAGGCGCTGGTGCGCGACATGGCCCAGATGACCGACAATCTGCGCAGCAAGGCCGAACAAGTGGTCGATGCGCGTGGTGCCGGCCGCTTTACCGGTGCCGAACCGGATCCGCGCCCCGGCGTGCGACCCGGCCACATTCCCGGTTCGAAGAACATCCCCTATTCGGCGCTGTTCAACGAAGATGGCACCTACAAGGCCCCGGCCGACATCAAGGCGCTGTTTGATGCGGCCGAAATCGATCTGAGCAAGCCGCTGGTGGCCACCTGTGGTTCCGGCATCACCGCGCCGGTCGTGGCCTTTGGCGCGGCACTGGTGGGCAAGCCCACTGTTGCCGTTTACGATGGTAGCTGGAGCGAATGGGGCGCCAATCCGCATAACCCGGTGGTAACGGGCGCGTGACAGCCCGATGACTGCGAGGCGTCCGCCGCGGCCTGATCTTTCGGAACTTGGACTGGGGACTCGTCTCGCCCAGGCCGGCCGCGACCATGCGGTAGACATGGTCAATCCGCCGGTCGCGCGGGCGTCCACCATCCTGTTCGAAAATCTCGCCGATCTCGATCGGGCGCTGAAAGACCCTGATGCCGGGCTCTATTACGGCCGGCGTGGCACCCAGACCCATTGGGCACTGGAAGATGCGCTCACCCAGCTGGAGCCGGGCGCAGCGGGCACCAAGCTGTTCCCGTCGGGCGTGGCGGCGATCACCACCAGTCTGCTGAGCTGCCTGAAGGCCGGTGACGAGCTGCTGATCACCGACAGCGCCTATGAGCCGAGCCGGACATTTGCTGATCATCTGCTGGGGCCGCTGGGCATCACCACCCGCTATTTTGATCCGCGCTGCGGCGGCGAAATCGCTGATGTGATATCTGAACAGACCAAGGCCATCCTGCTGGAATCACCTGGCTCCCTGTCGTTCGAAATCCAGGACGTGCCGGCGATTACAGCAGTTGCCCGGGCCCACGGCATCACCACGCTGATCGACAACACCTGGGCAACCCCGCTGCGGCTGCAACCGCTGGCGCTTGGTGTGGACATCAGCATTCAGGCGCTCACCAAATATGTTGCCGGCCACAGCGACGCGATGATGGGCAGCGCCACCGCAACGCCGGCGCTGTGGCCCGGCCTGAAGGCGGCGGCGTACCGGCTCGGCCATTTCGTTTCCGCCGATGATTGTGCGCTGGTGCTGCGTGGTCTGCGCACGCTGGAATTACGGCTGGATCGGCACGAGCAATCGGCCTTGAAGATCGCGCGTTGGCTGGAGACCCACCCGGCCGTGGAGCGCGTGTGGCATCCGGCCTTGCCCTCGCACCCTGATCACGCGCTATTCTGTCGTGATTTCAGTGGTTCAACCGGGTTGTTTGCCATGGTGCTCAAACAGGGCAGCCGGCCGCACACTGCGGCGCTGATCGACGGCCTCCAGCATTTCGGGATCGGTTTTTCCTGGGGCGGCTATGAATCGCTGGCGCTGCCGGTCGAGCTGGACCGCATCCGCACCGCCACGCAAACACCCCTGCCCGGCCCGATCGTTCGGCTGTCGATCGGGTTGGAAGACGCGGACGATCTGATCGCTGATCTCGATGCCGGATTGGCACGGTATCAGGCGCAGTTTTAGTCCACATCCTCCACGTCGACCGCTTCACCGGTCACCCGCTGTGACAGCGCCGCCGCCATGAACGGATCAACGTCGCCATCCAGCACGTCACTGGGGCTGGTGGAGGTGACGCCGGTGCGCAGGTCCTTCACCAGCTGGTAGGGCTGCAGCACATAGGAACGGATCTGGTGGCCCCAGCCGATATCGGACTTGCCGGCTTCGGTCTTGGCGATTTCGGCCTCGCGGATGGCGAGTTCACGTTCATACAGGCGCGCCTTCAGCATCTTCATCGCGGTGGCGCGGTTCTTATGCTGGCTTCGCTCATTCTGGCAGGCGACGATCACGCCGGTGGGCACGTGCGTGATGCGCACGGCGGAATCGGTGGTGTTCACGTGCTGGCCGCCGGCGCCAGAGGCGCGATAGGTATCGATCTTGAGATCGGATTCCTTGATGTCGATGTCGATTTCATCGTCCACCTGCGGATAGACCCACACGCTGGCAAAGCTGGTGTGCCGCCGCGCCGCGCTGTCGTATGGGCTGATGCGCACCAAACGGTGGACCCCGCTCTCGGTCTTGGCCCAGCCATAGGCCTGGGCGCCCTTCACCAGAAGGGTGGCGTTCTTGATGCCGGCGGTTTCACCCGAGTTGAAGTCCATCAACTCAACCTTGTAGCCGTGTTTTTCGGCCCAGCGCTGATACATGCGCAGCAACATCGAGGCCCAATCCTGGCTTTCGGTGCCACCAGCGCCGCTGTTGATTTCGATATAAGTGTCGTTGTTGTCGGCTTCGCCCGACAGCAAGGCGGCCACCTTGTCCATCTCCGCCTTCGCGGCCAGCGCCTGCAGAGCCGCAACGCCATCATCGGCCAGCGCCTCGTCCCCTTCCATTTCGGCGAGCTCGATCAACTCGCGCGTATCGGCCAGGTCACGCTCGATCGTACGGGTGGCGGTGATGGATTCGTCCAGCCGACGACGCTCGGTCATCAGCGCCTGGGCGGCCTTGGGATTGTCCCACAGCTTCGGGTCTTCAACCCGCGCGTTCAGTTCATCGAGACGGCGAAGGGCGCGATCCCAGTCAAAGAGACCTCCTCAGCAGGTCCAGCGCCTGCTTGATCTGGAGGGTAGCGTTTTCGGCTTCGGCTCGCATCACATGTTCCAGTGAAACAACGAAGCGGCGGGATAGAGGCACAAGCGCGCCTGCGCAAGATGGCGTGTCAGTAGATACCGCCTTCGGATTCCAGGAATTCGGCATCCGAACGGATCGGGCCGGCGCTCCGCCTGTCGAACAGATCGGCGGCGCGGTTGATGCGGCGCGGTTCGCTGTCGGGCTTGAAGGCCTCCCAGATCACCACAGGGCGGTACCCGGGATCGGGCCACACGCCAAACACGCGCTTGCCTGAACGTCGATCAATGCGGACCATGCGTACGCCGGGCGGAATGGCAAACGGCAGAGTTGGCCAATCCTTCAGCGCCACCTGCCCCCATTGCCGCCAGATCGGCGCCGCCGTGGTGCCGCCCTGAGCATAACCACCCAAACTGCGCGGCTGATCATAGCCAAGATAGAGGCCGGCCACGACATCCTGCGTGCCGCCGACGAACCACACATCATTGGGGCCGTTGGTGGTGCCGGTCTTTCCGGCGAGCGGCCGGTTCAGCGGCAGCAGCGCGGTGCCGGTGCCGCGCTGGATGACACCCTCCATCACGTGCAGGATCTGAAAAGCGGTGCGCGCATCCATCACCTGTTCGATGCGGCCCTGCGGGCGCGGCATCGGCCCGCCGTTCCAATCAGGCGCGTTGCAGCCGGGGCAGCCGCGGTTGTCGCGCCGCCAGATCACCTTGCCCGAGCGGTCCTGCACATAATCGATCAGGCCCGGCTCCAGCTTGCGGCCCTGGTTGAAGATCTGGGCATAGGCGTTGGTGAGCTTCATCACCGTGGTTTCACCCGCCCCCAGCGCGATCGACAGCACCGGCTGATAATCACCGACGCCCAGCGCCTTGGCCTGGGCAGTGATGCGATCCATGCCGGTCGCATCGGCAATGCGCACCGTCATCAGGTTGCGCGATTGTTCCAGGCCCCAGCGCAGGGTCTGCGGGCCAGCGCTGCGCATATTATTGAAATTCTTGAAGCATTTCGTACCCAGCAGTTTCGTCTGGAACACGCAGTATGAACCATCCACCACGATGCTGGCTGGGGTGAAGCCATTGTCCATCGCAGTGGCATAGACAATCGGTTTGAACGTCGATCCGGGCTGGCGATTAGCCTGGGTGGCGCGGTTGAAGGCCTGGGCGCGGGCATCGAAGCCGCCCACCATGGCCCGCACGCGGCCCGTCGCCACCTCCTCGGCCACGAAGCCGCCCGAAATCTCCGGCGGCTGCCGCAGCACCCAACCAGCGGGCGTACGGGCAACGGCGATCACATCGCCGGGGCGCAGCACCTGCGCGGCCGACCGGTTGGAACCGCGATACGGACGCGCGGCGTTGCGGCCCGGCAGCGTGCCACTGCTGCCATCGGTGAAGCCGATCACGCTGTCATTGCCCTGCTTGGCCAGCACCACCGCCTTGGCCCATTGGCGATAGCCCAACGCCACCGGCGTGCCAGACAAGCGCCCCGGCCAGCCATCTCCCATCTCGATACGCGCCACTGGCCCCCGCCATGGGCGGCCGGCTTCATAACGGGTCATGCCATCGCGCATCGCCTGTTCGGCAGCGGCCTGCATCAGCGGATCGAGCGAGGTGCGAATCCAGAGCCCGCCGCCATAGACACTGTTGGTTCCGTTTTCCTGTGCCTCGCCAAATTGCGCGATCAGGGTGCGGCGCACATCCTCGATGAAATAATCGTCGCGCGGGCGCGGCAGCGCGCGATTGGGAATGGCCTCAAGCGGCCTGGCGGCCGCCGCAGCGCGTTCGGCTTCGGTGATGAAATCATTGGCCGCCATCTGGCGCAGCACATAATCGCGCCGGCCCAGCGCGCGTTCACGGCGACGAATGGGATCATAAGTGGAAGGCGCCTTGGGCAATATGGCCATGAACGCCATCTGCGCCAGATCGAGCCCATCGACCGATTTGCCGAAATAGGCCTGGGCAGCAGCTTCCACGCCATAGGCGTTGCGGCCAAGGAAGATCTGGTTAAGGTAGATTTCAAGGATTTGCTGCTTCGACAGCGCGGCTTCCAGCCGGCGAGCCAGGATCGCTTCCCTGATCTTGCGCCATAAGCTGACTTCGTTGCCGACCAGGCTCTTGGCCACCTGCTGCGTGATGGTGGAGGCGCCAACCGGGCGCGCATCGGAAAACAGCGATTCGATGTTGGTGAAGACGGCCGAGACAATGCCCAGCCAATCAATGCCGCCATGTTCAAAGAAGGTTTTGTCTTCAGCGGCGATATAGGCCTGCACCAGGCGCGGCGGCAATTCGGCATAGGGCACGAAGATGCGGCGCTCGCGGGTGTAGCTGGTGACAATGACACCGTTCACATCGCGCACGGTGGAGGGCAGCGCCGGGGTGAAGCTGGCCAGTTCGGCTTCACTGGGCAGGCCTTTGGTCGCCTGCCAATAGAAGAAGCCGGCCAGCAGCAGCGGCAAGCCAATCAGCAACAGAAGACGATTGCGGGTCACAGCTGGAGGGATAGCGGCGGGCGGCGATGCTGGGAAGTCACTTCCCGGTCAGGTGGCGTTCGATGGCGCGGGCGATGCCGCGGGCCATGCGGCGGCGGCCATCGCTGGAGAACAGCCGCTCGGCATCGGACTTGTTGGTGACATAGCCGGTTTCGAGCAGCACCGACGGCACGTCGGGCGCCTTCAAGACGGCGAAAGCGGCGAAATGGTGGAATTCACCACGAAAGCCCACCTCCTGTTCCTCAAGCCCGTCCTGCAGTGTGTCGGCGAACTGCACGGAGACATTGTTGGTGGCGCGCCGGGCGAGATCGACCATGATCTCCCCCACTTCCGGCGCCTCCACACCCAGATTGACCCCGCCGATGATATCCGCCTTGTTTTCGCGGGCCGCGAGGCGCTCGGCGATGGCATCGCTGGCCACGGCAGACAGGGTATAAACTGAAGCGCCGCGTGCCTGATCGTTGGGTGCGCTGTCGGCATGGATAGAGATGAACAGATCGGCGCGGGCGTCACGGGCGATGCGGACACGGCCGCCCAAGGGGATGAACCGGTCTTCATCGCGGGTCAGCTTCACCCGCACCCGGCCGCCTTCCCGCAGGATGCGGGCGGCCTCGCGGGCAATGGCCAGTGTGATGTCCTTCTCATAACCACCCGTCACTGCGATGGCGCCGACATCCTTGCCGCCGTGGCCAGCATCGATCACCACAAGCGGCTTGCCGCCTGATCGGGATTTGACGCCGCTGCGAATGGCGGGTGGTTCGGCGGGCGGCATGGGCGGCGCAGCGACGGGCAATTCGGCTGGCGCTGACGGTTTCTCGGCCGCCGCCTCTGCCGTCTTTGCGGGTTCGGCGCGCGATCGGCCGAAATCGGTCGGCAGGCTGAAACTGCCCGTGGCCGGCGTGGGCGGCGGCGGCGGGCCGTCACTGCGCAGCAACGGCAAGGGCCGGCGCCCGCGCGCCACAGCCGCCACAAACACGTCAGGAGGGGCGCGTTCCAGCACCAGCGTGACCTGGTTGCCCTGTGCCCGCGCCTCCCGAATGATCACCGGCGCTTTCAGATCGATCACCAGCCGCGCGGTACCCGGCGCAAACATGGCAGCGCGCAAAGCAGAAACGCTGTTGCTGCCCGGCGCCGAGAGGCCGGGTTGGACGACGCCAACAAAATCGACCACCAGCCGGAACGGATCGCTCAGTGCAAAGGCCTGCGCCGCCGGCAATGGCCCATCGGCGGTGATGATCACCCGGCCCGGCTGGCTTTCCAGCGCAATGATACGCGCCGCCCACAGCGGAGCGGCCCACAACAGGCACAGGATCAACAAGAGGCGACGCACGGGGCCTTGGATACGGCGACCCCGGCGGCGGAGCAACCTCAGCGCAGCACCGACCGTCCGGCGTAAACGGCGTCCGAACCCAGTTCTTCCTCGATGCGGATCAACTGGTTGTACTTCGCCAACCGGTCGGAACGGGCGAGGCTGCCGGTCTTGATCTGGCCGCAGCCACAGGCGACCGCCAGATCGGCGATGGTGGCATCTTCAGTTTCACCCGAACGGTGCGACATCACGCTGCGATAGCGGTTGCGATGGGCCAGATCGACGGCCGCCAGCGTTTCCGTGAGTGTGCCGATCTGGTTGACCTTGACCAGCAGCGCATTGGCGAGGCCATCGTTGATGCCCTGCCCAAGCCGGGCCGGATTGGTGACGAACAGATCGTCGCCCACCAGCTGCACACTGCCGCCAAGCTGATCGGTGAGGATCTTCCAGCCGTCCATATCGTCTTCGCTCATCCCGTCCTCGATCGAGAGGATCGGATAATCGGCGCACAGGCTGGCCCAGTAATCGCTCATCTGCGCCGGCGTCAGCGTCAGGCCTTCGCCGTGCAGGTGATAGGCACCATCCTTGAAGAATTCGGTGGCGGCGGCATCGAGTGCCAGCATCACATTGTCGCCGGGCTTGAAGCCGGCCTTTTCAACGGCGGCCATGACGAAATCGAGCGCGGCGCGGGTGCCGTTCAGGTTGGGCGCAAAGCCGCCTTCATCGCCCACAGCCGTGTTGTGGCCCTGCGCCTTGAGTTCGCTCTTCAGCGTGTGGAAGATTTCGGCACCCCAGCGCACGGCTTCGGCAATGCTGCTGGCACCCACCGGCATCACCATGAATTCCTGCACGTCGATCGGGTTATCGGCATGGGCGCCGCCGTTGATGATGTTCATCATCGGCACCGGCAGCAGCCGCGCCGAAACGCCGCCAACATAGCGGTGCAGCGGCAGGCCGCGCGAATCAGCGGCCGCCTTGGCGACAGCCAGGGAAACGCCCAAAATGGCGTTGGCGCCGAGCCGGCCTTTGTTGGCGGTGCCGTCCAGTTCGATCATGGCCGCATCAACCGCGCCCTGTTCTTCGGCTTCCATGCCGGCCAGCGCGTCGTAAATCTCGCCATTCACGGCCGCGACGGCCTTGAGTACGCCCTTGCCCAAGTAACGGCTCTTGTCGCCATCGCGCAGCTCCACTGCTTCATGGGCGCCCGTCGACGCGCCCGACGGCACGGCCGCGCGGCCGGTGCTGCCATCTTCCAACACCACGTCCACTTCCACGGTCGGATTGCCGCGGCTGTCGAGGATTTCGCGGGCGTGAATGTCGATAATCGCGGTCATGGTCGGGCGTTCCCTTTGCCATAGGTGAACCTGCATGCTTGCGCAGCGGCGTCCGCCACGCCAGATAGAGAGGTGAGCCCGTGCGGGCAAGCATGACCTGATGTGGATGGCCCGATGACTGATCAACTCCCGATCGATGCCAGCGACTGGAATGATGACGACAGCAACATTGGCGTCGCTGCGCCACGCAGCAGCGGGTTTGACGGCCTGCTGGATTTTGCGCGCGATCGGCTGATCTCCTTTGTGGAAGATGCACGTGACAGCTTGGTGGGGCAGGTGCGCGGGCTGAAATCCCTGGCTGATTTGCTGGTGGATAATCTGCCGGACGGTGCCGCGCCTATTTCGAAGCTGGTGGGTGAAGCGACGGGTAATATCGATGCCATTGCCGATGCCCTGGCCGAAAAATCGGTGGAAGAACTGGTGGAGGACGGCCGTGCGCTGGTGCGGGCCCAGCCGGCAGCGGCGGTCGGCATTGCCGTTGCGGTGGGCTTTCTGGCTGGCCGCATGCTGAAGGCGGCGCGCGATTGATGGGCATTGGCACCGGCCTTGCGGCCCAGGCGCGGCAACTCGTTGGCGGCTTCCTGCTGCTAATGCAGAATCTGTCGCGGCTGACGACGGCGGAACTGCGCGCCAATGCCGGGGCCTTGCGGGCGCCGCTGCTGATGCTGCTGGCGGCGACGGGCCTGTTGTTCACCGCGCTTACCCTGGCGCTGGTGGCTGGCGTGCTGGCGCTGGCGCAGGTGGTTGGCCCGGTGGCGGCCTGCGTAATCGTGGCGCTGGTGAGCGCGGTGGCGGCGTGGGCGCTGGCCAGGCACGGCCTGTCGCGCTTGTCGGCAATTGATCTTGCGCCACGCCGTTCCATGGCCACATTGCAGCTGCAGATTGATCGCTTCACCGCCAAGACCAACCGCAAGGCGCCAGAGCCCAAGGAGCCCCGCCCATGACCGAGACCGCCACCATCGAGGACCTGGCCCGCGCGGCCGATGATGCTGGCGCATCGCTGGTTGATGAGGTCAATGGCCTGGCCGATCGTCTCACCCCACG
Organism: Sandarakinorhabdus limnophila DSM 17366; assembly: GCF_000420765.1. Taxonomy (GTDB): domain Bacteria; phylum Pseudomonadota; class Alphaproteobacteria; order Sphingomonadales; family Sphingomonadaceae; genus Sandarakinorhabdus; species Sandarakinorhabdus limnophila. The sequence continues at coordinate 361,700 of NZ_ATVO01000003.1, forward strand.
CCGGCTGGTTGATGAGGCATTGACCGTGGTCAGGACGCGCGGCACCGATCTGGCCCGTGATGCCGGCAATGTGGTCAAGGCGCACCCGGTGGCCACCGGCGCGACTGTCGCCGCCATCGGCCTGGCGCTTTATGCCGGGAACCGCATTTCCAAGGCCGAGATCGATCTGGGCCATGATCTGGACGATTATAGCGATTATGAAGACAGCGCGCTGACGGCGGCCGCCACGGACGGCGATGTGGGCGAAGAAGCCCGCGCGCTGGTGCAGGACAATCCGGTGATCGCGATTCTCGCCGGCATTGCCGCCGGCGTGGCGCTGGCGCTGCTGTTCCCGACCAGCACGGCCGAAAAGCGCAGCCTGGGTGCATTGGCCCGGCGGCTGACGAGCCGTTGATGCTGGGTTCAGGCGACTCCGGCCACAGCTCCCAGCCATGAAACAATTGATCCTGATCACGGCCGCGCTTGCCGCTGCCCTGCCCGCCTTTCCTGCCGCCGCCCAGGTCGGCACGGCCACCGCTGCCAATCCCGGTGATCCGGCCGCGCGCCCGTTCATCGACGGCATGATCGGCGAAGGCTTTGGCGTGCTGCGCGACAAATCACTGAGCAAGGCCGCCGCGCGGGCGAAGTTCCGCGCCATCCTGACGAAGAATGTCGCGCTGGATGATATTGGCATGCGCCTGATCCGCCGCCAGAAGGCGACGCTTTCGCCGGCCCAGCTGGACGCCTATCGCGCCGCCTTCCCGGAATTCGTGCTGAATGCCTATGCGGATCGGCTTTATGACTATGCCGATGCAAAGGTTCAGGTGCAGCGCACGCTGGGCCGCGGGCCGTTCACCGAGGTCTATACCCGCGTCACCCGCCCCGGCGCCCAGCCCATTGATACAATCTGGCAGGTGAAATCGGAGGGCAGCAGGCTCATGGTCAACAATCTGGTGGTGGCCGGTGTGAACCTGTCGCTCACCCAGGAAGCGGACTTTGCCAGCTACATCAGCAAGAACGGTTTTGATGCACTGGTGACATTCATGAAGAGCGCCAATGCCAAGAGCCTGGCGGTGAACGCGAAATAGCAAGCGGGGTGACATGACCAGCCGGATCGACATTCATCCCACCGCCTTCGTGCACCCATCGGCCCAGATCTATGGCCATGTCTCCATCGGACCGCACGCCAGCATCTGGTGCAACGCGGTGATCCGCGCCGAAACCGCCCATGTCGAAATCCACGAAGGCGCCAATATCCAGGATTTCGTGATGATCCACACCGATCCGGGCAAGCCGGTGGTGGTGGGCGCCTACACCAGCGTGACCCACCATGTGACGCTGCACGGTTGCCAGGTGGGCGATCATTGCCTGATCGGCATCAACGCCACGGTCTATAACGGCGCGCAGGTGGGCAGTGGCTCCATCGTGGGCCAGCATGCCTATCTGAAGGATCGGTTCGAGGCGCCGGAAAACAGCATCATTGTCGGCAGCCCAGCCAAGGTGATCGCCACCCGCAACAACAGCCTGCCCAACCGCATCAACGCCGAATTCTACATGCGCAATGCCGAATGCTACCGCGTCGGCAATCACCGTGCCTGGGCCGGGCCGGATTTCGAGGCCTGGTTTGCCGCCACCATGCAGCGCTTGCAGGGCAAGTATGCACAAGCCGCCACTGGCGCGTAGCTGAGTCTGCGGTTAGACGCCGCACATGAGCAAATTGCATCTGGTTTTTGGTGGCCGCGTGGCCGATCCGCAGGGCGTCGATTTCATCGATCCGGCCAATCTCGACGTTGTCGGCGTCTTTCCCGATTTCAAGAGCGCGGAGACCGCCTGGCGCTCTGCCGCCCAACGCACGGTGGACGATGCGACGATGAAATATGTCGTTGTCCACCTGCACAGGTTGCTGCAGCCCGACAGCTGAGCCGCTTCACTCCCCTTCCATAAGGGAGGCTGTCGCATATCTCCTGCTGCCCTAGACTGGACGGTGGGGAGTATTAGACATGCCGCAAGAGCTGAGCTTTGGTGCCATTCTCGAAACCGTAGTGACCACGCTGGATCCGGCACAGCCGGCGCTGGTGCATGGCGACACGCGGCGCAGTTGGGGCGAAGTGGCCCAGCGCAGCGCCAGCTTAGCCGCCGCAATGCTGGCAGGTGGTGCCGTTGCCGGCGATCGCTGTGCACTCCTCATGCGCAACAGCGCCGAATATGCCGAAGCCATGATCGCCTGCCTGCGGGCGCGGCTGGTGCATGTGAACGTCAACTATCGCTACACCGGCGAAGAGCTGTGGTACATCCTCGACAACAGCGATGCCGCCGTCTGCGTCTATGATGCCGAATTCGCGCCGCTGGTGGATTCGATCCGGAGCCGGCTGCCGACCAAGGTCTGGATACAGCTGGGTGGCGACACGCAGGCCTTTGCGCAGGATTTCGAGGCCACAGCGAGCGCCGGCCACAGCCTGCCGCCGCAGGATCATCAACCCACCGACGTGCTGTTCATCTACACCGGCGGCACCACGGGCCTGCCAAAGGGCGTGATGTGGGATCAGGCAGCGCTGTGGGGTCTGATGAACCCCGGCGTGGAGCCAGCTCAGATCCATGATGTGGCGGCGCTCACGGCCGATCTGAAGGCTGGGGTTGGCCGCCGCAAGGCCCTCATCCTGCCGCCGCTGATGCACGGCACCGGGCTGATCGTCGCGCTGGGGACGTTGTGCCGGGGCGGCACGCTGGTCACCCTGCCCGGCGCCAATTTCGATCCAGGCGATGCCACCACCACCTGCGCATGCGAGGGCTGCGATTATGTGGTGATCGTCGGCGATGCCTTTGCCCGTCCGATCCTGAAAGCGCTGGACGCCGGCATCGGCAGCATCGCAACGGTGGAGATCATGATCTCATCCGGCACCATGTGGTCGCCCGAAGTGAAGGCCGGTCTGCTCGGCCATGCGCCGAACCTGATGATCGTGGATTCCCTCGGCTCTTCCGAAGGCCTCGGCCTCGGCGCCGCCGCCCAGACCAAGGACAATGCCGGTGCACCGACCAAGTTCATGGCCGATGGCAACACGCTGATCATCGGTGATGACATGAAGCCGGTGCCGTCCGGCACCATGGGCCGCATCGCGCGCGGGGGCCTGATCCCGCGTGGGTATTGGAAGGACCCGGTGAAGAGCGCCGCGACCTTCCCGGAAATCGACGGCAAGCGCTATTCCATCCCCGGCGATTTCGCCATTATCGAGGAAGACGGCAGCTTCACCCTCTTGGGTCGCGGCAGCCAGTGCATCAACACCGGCGGCGAGAAGGTGTTCCCCGAAGAAGTGGAAGAAACGCTGAAAACCCACGCCGCCATCGATGATGCGCTGGTGTTCGGCCTGCCCGATGAAAAATGGGGCCAGTGCGTGACCGCCGTGGTGGAAGCTCATGCCCCGGTGGACGTGGAAGAACTGCGCGCCCACGTGCGCCAGCACCTGGCCGGCTACAAGACGCCCAAGACGGTGCACATTGTCAAAAAGGTGCCCCGCGCGCCCAACGGCAAGGCGGATTATGCCGCGGCCAAGGCGATGGTAACAGGCTGAAACGAAAAAGGGCGGCCCCTGCGGACCGCCCTTTTCACATCAGCTTGATCGGCTGACTTATTTCTTGCCCAGACCAAAGCTGGCGAAACGCTTGTTGAAGCGCGCCACCTGGCCGCCGGCATCGAGCATGCGGCCGCTGCCGCCGGTCCACGCCGGGTGGCTGGTCGGATCGATTTCCAGGTTCATCGTATCCCCTTCCTTCCCCCAGGTCGTGCGGGTCTGGTAGGTGGTGCCATCGGTCATCTTGACGGTGATGCTGTGGTAGGCGGGATGGATGCCGGACTTCATGATCGTTTCCTTCGGTGCGGACCGGTTCCGACCGGCCCTGGAAAATTGAACGCGCGGCATAGCGGCTTGACCGCCCGATTGCAACAGGCGTAACCCTGCTCCCGAACGGTGCCCGCCTTCGCCGGCGGGAGAATAGGGAAGCCGGTGTGAATCCGGCGCTGTGCCCGCAACTGTAAGCGGCCAGCTGTTGCTTCATATGCCACTGGGCAACCGGGCCACCGGTTTTCTGGGAAGGCGAAGCACCAGCGCCATGAGCCGCAAGCCAGGAGACCTGCCGTTCCGTCCGTAGCCACCCGTGGCTGCTGGCGGTCGCCCCATGCCTGCCGGGACCAGCGGTGCGTGAGATGATGGAGCAGCGCGCCTGCCCTTTCGTTCGAGGTGACTTCATGTCGCTCACCTGTGCCCGGCGTCTGTCCGGGCCGAACGAAAGTCCGTGTCCATGCTTCCGCTCATCGTGCTGGCCAGCCAGGCCGCCATTGCCGCAACGCCGGCCCCACCCAACAATCAGCCCATCTTCATTCGTGAAACAGCCGCGCCCTTCACTGTTACCGCCAGCCGCAGCACCATCCGCCTTGCTGAGACCGGCATCAGCATCAGCCAGATTGATCTGCCGCAGATCAAGGCACTCAGCCTGCCGCTGGTGAAGGATTATCTTACACTCATCCCCGGCGTGGCCGTCGCCCAGACCGGGCCGCTTGGCGCACAGACCCAGATCCGCATCCGCGGTGCCGAAGCCAATCACAGCATCAGCTTCATCGATGGCATCGAGATGAACGATCCCGCCTCATCGGGCGAGTTTCGCATCGACACGCTGTTGAGCCACGGCGTCGAGCGCATCGAAGTGCTGCGCGGGCCGCAATCGGCGCTGTGGGGCAGCCAGGCCATCGGCGGCGTGATCAGCATCACCACCCGTGCGCCAGTGCGCGGCACCGAAGTTTATGGCGAACTGCAGGGCGGCAGCCTGGGCACGGTGCGCGGCGGCATCGGCGGCGGCTGGGCCGGCGAAACGCTGACCGTGAGCGGGCAACTCTCCGGCCTGTCCACCGATGGTTACGATATCGCCCGCAGCGGCGGCGACAAGGACGGCTATGACAATGTCACCGCCCATGGCCGCATCGAGTGGCGGGCGAGCCCGCAATTGACGCTGCTGCTGGTCGGCCGGCATCAGGATTCGACGTCGCGTTTCGATGGTTTCGATTATGATGCCGGGGGGCCGGTGGACGAACCGTTGGCCACGCAGAGCCGCCAGAGTGCCGTGCGTGCCGAAGCGGCGCTGGCGCTGCTGAATGGCGACTGGACGACGCGGGCCAGTTTCATGGCAGTGCGCGCCGACAACATCAACCGCCGCGCCGGCGCCTTCGAAAACCGCAGCGATGGCGAGCGTGACCTGTTCCGCCTGCAATCCACCGGCCGTTTTAAGACCGGCGGCCTCGCGCACAATCTGACCGCCGCCCTGGACGTGGAGACCGAGCGTTTCACCAGCCGCGATGCCAACGCCCAGGCGGACTCCAACCAACGCCAGCGCCGCCGCCAGACCAGCCTGGTCGGCGAATATCGGTTGAGCAGCAGCAATGGTCTTTCGGCCGGTGCCGCCGTGCGCCACGACATGAACGACCGCTTCGCCGATGCCACCACGGTGCGTTTCGATGCGGTGGCGGCGATCGGAGCCGTTAGCCTGCATGCCGCTTTCGGCACCGGCATCGCCGATCCCACCTTCTTCGATCAGTTCGGCTTCTTCCCAGGCTCCTTCCAGGGCAACCCCAATCTGGTCCCGGAACGCAGCCGCAGCGTCGAGGCCGGCATCGGCTGGGCGGCGGGTGGCCACAGTTTCGATCTCACCCTTTTCGATGCCAATCTCACCAACGAAATCATCGGCACCTTCAACAGCACCACCTTCATCGCCGGCGTTGCAAATGCCAGCGGCCGCAGCACGCGGCGCGGGGTGGAAGTGGCAGGCCGGGCGGCGCTGGCCAGGGGGCTCACGCTCAACACCAGCTACACCTATCTTGATGCCAACCAGCAGCAGGTCGCCGGCAGCGCATTGGTCCGCGAAGTGCGACGGCCGCGCCACAGCGGCAGCATCGCGCTCAACTACAGCAGCCGGCCGTTCGATCTGTCTGCCGCCGCCGCCATCACAGGTGCACGCGGTGACACGGATTTCGCCCGCTTCGTGCCCGTCACCTTGCCGGCCCACACGTTGCTCACGCTGGCCGGCGCGTGGCACATCAGCCCCCGTATCGATCTGACCGCACGGGTGGAAAACGCGCTGGATGCCAGCCAGGTTGACGTGTTCGCCTATCGCGGGCCGGGCCTTACGGCCCACGGCGGCATCAGGTTCCGGCTGTGATGCAGGCGCCTGCCCCCCTTCCCCTATCATACTGGCGCAGGCGAACATCCACCGTTGAGCAGGGCGTGCCTTTGGCCACGGCTTGGGCGCTTGCGGCGCGGTGGATGCTGGCCTGCGCCATCATGACTACGGGGGCAGTGAGTGCCACCACCCCTGCGCGCGTCGTCAGCCTCAACCTGTGCACGGATGAATATCTGCTGCTCACTGCGCGCCCTGGCCAGATCGCAAGCATCAGCCGGCTTGGCGCCGACGAACAGGAAAGCCCGCTGGCCAGGCAGGCGCGTGGACTTGCCATCAATTCGGGGCAGCTGAGCGAGGTCATCGAACAGCGGCCTGATCTGGTGCTGACCATGGGCCATGATCCGCAAGGCGTCGCACTGGCGGCACGCCTGCGGATCAGGCTGATCGCCCTGCCCTACCCCACCAGCCCGGCGGCGGTGGTAGCACAGGTGCAGCAGGTCGCCGCCTTGGTGGGCAATACGCCTGCGGGTACCACATTTGCTGCCCGTGTTGCCGCGCTCACGGCCTCTGCACCAAAGGCGCAACCCGGCCTGATGATTGGCGGCAGCGGACTTGCCCCTGCAATGGACGGGTTGGCCGCCGGCTGGCTGCGGCTGGCCGGCATAGCGCAGCAACAGAGTGGGCAGATCAGCCTGGAACGTCTGTTGGTGCAGCCGCCGCCGATCCTGATCCGCAATGTCTATCGGCGCGGGCAATTGTCTGGCCCGCAGGCGTGGAGTCAGCACCCCGCGCTCCGCCAGTTGCGCGTCACCCAGGTGGAGGCCGATGGCCGCGCCTTCCTGTGTGGCGGCGCCGCGATGCCGGCAGAAATTGCCCGGCTGCGAAAGGCGCTGGCCGCATGAGGACAGGCCTCGCCCTGCTCTGTGCCGTGCTGGCACTGGCCTCGCTGGCGCTGGGGCCGGTCGATCTTGCGGCGCTGTGGGCACGCGATCCCGAACTGGCGCGCAACCTGTTCATCGAGCTGCGGTTGCCGCGCACGGTCCTCGCGCTGCTGATCGGGGCCGGGCTGGGTGCATCGGGAGCGGCGGCACAGGCACTGTTTCGCAATCCGCTGGCTTCGCCCGATTTGCTGGGGCCATCCAGCGGTGCGGCGCTGGGCGCGGTGCTGGCCGGCTATTTCCTCGGAGCCGGGGTGATCGGCATGGCCATTGGTGGCCTGGCCGGGGCCGGGTTGTCGTTGCTGCTGTTGCTGGCGCTGGCCGGGCGTGGCGCCGGTGCAACGCGGCTGGTGCTGGCCGGCGTCGCCGTTTCCATGATGCTTGGCGTCGCCATCAACCTGGCGCTCAGCCTCGCGCCGTCGCCCTTCGCGCTTTATGATCTGATGTTCTGGCTGATGGGCAGCCTGAATGATCGCAGCCTGCCGCAACTGGCGCTGGCAGCACCCCTCATCCTGATCGGCATCGTCCTGTTGCTGCGCGCGGCCCCGGCGCTGGACACGCTGGCGCTGGGGGAAGAGGTGGCGCAGTCGCTGGGCGTTGGCCTCTCTGCTGTGCAGGCGCGCGTGGTGCTCGCCATCGCGCTGGCGACCGGTGCCGGCGTGGCGGTGGCGGGCAGCATCGGCTTCATCGGCCTGATCGTGCCGCATCTGGTGCGACCTTTTGTGCGCCACCGCCCCGGCGCGGCAATCGCGCCTTCTGCGCTGGCCGGTGCGGCCCTCTTGAGCGCTGCGGACATCGCGGTGCGGTTGCTGCCGGCCGGGCTCGATCTGCGGCTGGGCGTGCTCACCGCCTTGATCGGCGCCCCCTTCTTCCTGTGCCTGATCATGGGGCGACGCTGATGCTGGAAGCCATTGATCTCGCCCGCCCGCCGATGCTGGCACCGACCAGCCTGACGCTGCACCCCGGCCAGCTGACAGGCGTGATCGGCCCAAATGGCGCCGGCAAGACCACGCTGCTCAAGGCACTGGCTGGGCTTTCGCGCGGGCCTGGAACGGTGCGGCTGGACGGGCACCCCTTCCTACCACACCCGCAGCGGCTGGCCTGGCTGCCAGCAAGCCGCGATGCCGTTTGGCCGATCCCGGCGGCGGCGTTGGTGCAGCTTGGCCTGGGCCCGGCGGCCGCGCCCGATCCGGCCGCGGTCTCCGCCGCGCTCAGTGCCTGTGATGCCACGGCGCTGGCGCATCGCCCGGTGGCCCAGCTTTCCACCGGCGAACGCGCCCGGGTCTTGCTGGCACGCGCCATTGCGGCGCGGCCGGCGTGGCTGCTGCTTGATGAACCGATCGCCAATCTCGATCCTGGACACCGGCTGGACGTGATGGCGTTGCTGGCGTCCGAAGCCGCGCGGGGCGCTGGCGTGGTGCTGGCGCTGCACGATCTTGATCTGGCTCGGCGCTGTGACCGGCTGCTGTTGATTGCCAACGGCGCGGTGATCGCCGATGGCCCGCCGCATATGGTGTTGAACACAGACCAGCTTGGCCGTGTCTTTGGGGTCCAGCATGGTCCTGACGGTTGGGTTCGCTGCAGTCGCTTTGACCATTGAGCGCATGGCCAACATCGGCCATACCCGCCGACATGCCCCGCATTGGTCAACCCCTTCCCCCGTCAGCCCGCACCACGGCTGCTGCCATGGCCGAATTGGTCACTGAACTCCGCGAAAAGGCCGCGCGCATTGCCCTTGGTGGGCCGGCGGCGGCGCGCGAAAAACACGTGGCGCGCGGCAAGCTGCTGCCACGCCAGCGCGTTGAAGCGCTGCTCGATCCGCACAGCGCCTTCCTCGAAATCGGCCAGTTCGCTGCTCACGAGGTTTATGGCGAAGATGTGCCCGCCGCCGGCCTGATCGCAGGCGTTGGCCAGGTGGAAGGCAGGCTGTGCGTGATCGTGGCGAACGACGCCACCGTGAAGGGCGGCAGTTACTATCCAATCACCGTGAAGAAGCATCTGCGCGCCCAGGAAATCGCGGCGCAGAATGGCCTGCCCTGCCTTTACCTGGTCGATAGCGGCGGCGCCAACCTGCCCCGGCAGGACGAGGTGTTTCCCGATCGCGATCACTTCGGCCGCATCTTCTTCAATCAGGCCAACATGAGCGCCAATGGCATCCCGCAGATCGCCGCCGTGCTGGGCAGTTGCACCGCGGGCGGCGCCTATGTGCCGGCGATGGCGGATGAATCGATCATCGTGAAAAACCAGGGCACGATCTTCCTCGGCGGGCCGCCACTGGTGAAGGCCGCCACCGGCGAGGAAGTGACCGCCGAGGATCTGGGCGGCGGTGATGTGCACACGCGCATTTCCGGCGTCGCCGATCACCTCGCCGAGAATGACGAGGATGCACTGAGCATCGCCCGGCGCATCGTCGCCACCCTGCCCGCCGCACCCGCCGTGGCGCGCGGCCCGGCGCGGCCGCCGTTGTTTGATGCGAGCGAACTGAATGCGCTCGCCCCCATCGACACCCGCGTGCCGGTGGACGTGCGCGAGATCATTGCCCGAATGGTGGATGGTTCGGAACTGCAGGAATTCAAGCCACGTTACGGCGAAACGCTGGTGACCGGCTTTGCCCATATCGAAGGCTATCCGGTCGCCATCATCGCCAACAACGGCATCCTGTTTTCCGAAAGCGCCCAGAAAGGCGCGCATTTCATCGAACTGGCCTGCCAGCGCCGTATTCCGCTGTTGTTCCTGCAGAATATCAGCGGCTTCATGGTCGGCCGCCGCTTCGAGAATGAAGGCATCGCCAAGCATGGCGCCAAGCTGGTGACGGCCGTGGCCTGCGCCGCCGTGCCGAAAATCACCGTGGTGACCGGCGGCAGTTTCGGCGCCGGCAATTATGGCATGTGCGGCCGGGCTTACTCCCCGCGCTTCCTGTGGATGTGGCCGAACGCCCGCATTTCCGTGATGGGCGGCGAACAGGCGGCGAGCGTGCTGGCGGCGGTGAAGGGCGGCGGCTTCAAGAACACCGCCGACGAAGAGGCGTTCAAGGCGCCAATCCGCGCGCAATATGAAGCGCAGGGCAACCCCTATTACGCCAGCGCCCGCCTGTGGGACGATGGCATCATCGCGCCGGAAGACACGCGCGCCGTGGTGGCGTTGAGCCTGGCGGCATCATTGCAGCAGCCGGTGCCGGAAACTCGGTTCGGCACGTTCCGGATGTGATGGCGATGCTGGACGAAACCCTCGACGATTGGGGCACGGCGCGGCTGACGCTGAACCGGCCGGAACGGCACAACGCCTTCAACGCCGAACTCATTGCCGCGCTGGAAGAAGCCTTCACCCGGTTGGGCCAGGCTGACGAGGTGCGCGCCATCGTGCTGGCGGGCAACGGCAAGAGCTTTTCGGCTGGCGCCGATCTGGACTGGATGCGCGATGCGGCCGGCTGGAACGAAGCGGAGAACCAGGCCGACGCCATGGGGCTTTCCAACATGCTGGCCGCCATCAATGATTGCGCGAAACCGGTGATCGTTGTTGCCCACGGCCATGTCACCGGCGGCGGTGTGGGACTTGTCGCCTGTGCGGACATGGCGGTGGCCATCGAGGGCGCGCAGTTCCGCCTTTCCGAAGTGCGGTTGGGCCTGACACCGGCGACCATCTCGCCCTTCGTACTGGCAAAGATCGGTGCGGCGGCGCGGCGCTGGTTCCTTACTGCGGAGGCGTTTACCGCTGACGAAGCACTGGGCATGGGGTTGGTGAACGAAACCGCCATTGATGAAGACGCGGCCGAAGCCGTGGTGGCACACTGGCTGGCCCACATCGGACAGGCCGCGCCCGGCGCCGTGGCAGATGCCAAGCTTCTGGCGCTGGATTTCGCCGGTGCCGCAATCAGTGAAGAGCTGCGCGAGGAAAGCGCCCGCCGCATCGCCGCGCGACGGGTAAGTGAAGAAGGCCGCGAAGGCATATCTGCCTTCCTAAGCAAGGGGAAACCATCATGGGTCATCGAATAAAGCCGCTGTTCGCCGCCGCGATGTTGCTGGCTGCACCTGCTGCCGCTGCGCCCAAGGACGAAGTGCTCGCGGCCACCAATGCCTTCATGGATGCGCTCAACAAGGGCGATGCCAATGGTGCCGAGGCGATGACGCATCCGACGCTGACCATCCAGGTGCTGCGCTTCCCGCCAGAGGGCGGCAGCAAGTTCGGCGTGATGACCCGCCAGCAATTGTTCGACAATTTCCGCGCAGCGCCGCCGCAGCGCAAGTTCGACGAACGCATCGTGCGCTCGAAAATCCTCGTTACCCGCGATTATGCCCATGTCTGGGCGCCTTACACGCTCGATATCGACGGCAAGCGCATCCATTGCGGCGTGGACAGTTTCGGCTGGAGCAAGATCGACGGCAAATGGCTGCTGACGACGTTCGGCTGGACGGCCGATCCGAAGGGCTGCCCGCCGAAGTGAGAGACATGCAGAAAATCTTGATCGCCAATCGCGGGGAAATCGCCCGCCGCATCATCCGCACAGCGCACCGCATGGGCATTGCCACAGTTGCCGTGCATTCGGCTGCTGACGCGCATGCGCCGTTCGTGCGCGAAGCCGGCCAGGCCGTGCCGCTGGCGGGGGACCGCGCCTATCTCGACATGGATGCCATCATCGCAGCGGCCAAGCGCACGGGCGCCGATGCCATTCACCCCGGCTATGGCTTTCTTTCCGAGAATGCCGATTTCGCCAAGGCGCTGAAAAAGGCCGGGATCATCTTCATCGGCCCGCCGGAAAGCGCCATGCGGGTGATGGCGCTGAAGGACACCGCCAAGGCTGCGATGAACAAAGCCGGCGTGCCGATCACGCCGGGCTATCAGGGCACGGACCAGAGCCTGGTGCGACTGCAGAAGACCGCCGAAGGTGTCGGTTTCCCGCTGCTGATCAAGGCGGTGGCCGGCGGTGGCGGCAAAGGTATGCGCGCCGTGCATTCGGCAGACGAATTCCAGGAAGCCCTGATGGCCGCTCAGCGCGAAGGCGAGACCGCCTTCGGCAATGCGGGCGTGATGCTGGAAAAACTGATCCAGCGCCCGCGCCACGTGGAAGTGCAGTTGTTTGCCGACAGCCATGGCAATGCCGTCCACCTGTTCGAGCGCGATTGTTCACTGCAGCGCCGCCACCAGAAGGTGATCGAGGAAGCCCCCGCCCCGGGCCTGTCCGACCAATTGCGCCACACGCTGGGTGTCGCTGCCGTTACCGCCGCCCATGCCATCGGCTATCAGGGCGCCGGTACCGTGGAGTTCATCCTCGATCTCGACACGGTCGATTTGCACGGCGATCCGGCCTTCTACTTCATGGAAATGAACACCCGCCTGCAGGTGGAGCACCCGGTAACCGAGTGCATCACCGGTGAGGATCTGGTCGAATGGCAGATCCGCGTTGCTCGCGGTGAGCCGCTGCCGAAGAAACAGGACGAGCTCAGCGTCAACGGTTGGGCGATGGAAGCCCGGCTCTATGCCGAAGATCCGGACAGCGGCTTCCTGCCCGCCACCGGCACCATTTCAACCCTCGAATTCGGCGCTGGCCCCGGTGTTCGCATCGATACTGGCGTTGAAACCGGCAGCCGCATCGGGCTGGATTATGATCCGATGATCGCCAAAGTGATCGCGCATGGTGCGACACGTGAGCAGGCCATCGATCGGTTGGTCGGCGCGCTGGATGCCACGATCGTGACGGGCCTGAAATGCAACCGTGCGTTCCTCGCCCGCCTCGCTGACACCAAGGCGTTCCGTGCCGGCGAGGTCGATACCGGTTTCATCGCCCGCCACGCCGCAGAATTGGCCGCACCCGGCCTGTGCCCGGCGCCGGTACTACTCGCCGCCGCGCTGGGGCTGGGACTGCCGCAGGATGAGCTCCGCAACACGCTGTTTGGCACACTGAATTTCCGCATGAACGTTGCGGCCGAAACCCATGTCCGCCTGTGGTGGGGCGATGAACGCCATGCGCTGACGCTGCGCGCTGCCGGGGGGCCGCGCTGGCGGATCGGCGGGCTGGCCGGCGTGGGCGAGGTCGCCGTCACCCGTACCGGCGCGTACGGCCTGTCGATCGATCTGGGCGGGCAATTGATGCCGGCCACGGTGGTTGCAGGCGATGGTATCGTGGACGTTCGCATGGCCGGCCAGAGCTGGACGCTGGGCACCCGTCCGCCGCGCACCAAGGATGTTGGCGGCGGTCATGCCCATATGATCGCCCCGATGCCCGGCCGCGTGCTGGCTGTTGACGTGACGCCGGGCCAGGCCGTGGCCGAAGGCGATCGCCTGCTGGTGCTGGAAGCCATGAAGATGGAGCATCGCCTGACCGCCCGCGTGGCCGGCACCGTGCAGACGGTGCATGTCGCGGTGGGTGATCAGGTTGCCGATGGCATGATGTTGGTGGAAATCGGCTGATCGTGAGGGCCGGACCGGCGGGGCTCTTGCCGGTCCGGCCCCTCCCGGCCGGGAACTTGTTACTCGGCGTCGTCTTGCGGCTGTTCGCGCCAGGCCAGAATGATGCCCGGTAGCGCCATCGAGGTGATGGCAAAACCAGAAAGCAAATCGAGCGCCTGTTCCTGCCCCGGCATCCAGCCATCGATGAACTTGGCCAGGATCGACCACATGAAGAAGCCGAACATCGCCAGCACCATGATCTGGTGGGTGGCGACATAGGATTTGTCGCGCATTGTCCGTTCGCGTTCATCCAGCATGGCGTCGCTGGCCTGGGTCAACTGCCCGCGGCCTTCAATGAACAGCGCCACCGCACTGAACAGGCCGATCAGGCGCAAGCCAACAAAACCGATCGGTGTGTCGCCATCAGGCGCGGCAAAGATCGCTCCGCCCAGATAGCCGATACCGATGCCGCCCAGCACCAGCAGCGACAGGATGCGCGCGGCGCGCAGCGAGAGTTTCAGTGGCGGATTGAGAGTTGTGGGTTTGCTCACGATCATTCCTCCTCTGCACGGTCACGCCAGGCCAGGATCACGGCCGGCACCATCACATGGACCCAGAACAGCATCGCCATCAGCCAGCCAGCCTCGTGCATGTTTGGCAGCCACAGCCTGCCGGGCGCGGCCAGCAGCAGCCAGATGTAGGCAAGACAGATGGAGATCCCGGTCACCCGGTGGCCGATCACCACCGCCCGCGCGCGCTCAGCACGCTCGCGTTCATCCAGTTCTCCTGCCGCCACATAGCGCCAGCCGGGGCTGCCGACTGCAACGGCTGCCGCCAGTGCCAAGCCAAGCACACGGGTCATGGTCATCACGCCGCCCATGCCGTCGATTGGCAGCAACAGGGGCCCGATTGTGCCGGCCACCAGCGCCGCCAGCGCCAGGCCCGACAACACGCGCACGCGCATTGTGGAAAAGCGCGGCGGCTTGAAAAGTGCAGATTGGGCCATCAGCGGCCTCCTTCCACGAGACGCGGCGCGGCGAGGGATGCCGCCAACGGCGCAAAGGGCTCAAGGCTGAACAACGTCTCCACCGAAACGCCGAAGACGCGGGCAAGCTTCAGGCCCAGTTCGAGGCTGGGGCCATATTGCCCGCGCTCCAGAAAGCCAATGGTCTGCGGGTTGACGCCAACCTGTTCGGCCAGTTCCTTGCGCGACAGGCCAGCTTCGGCCCGAAACAGCGCAAGCCGGTTGTGCAGTGTTGAAGTTTCGTTGTTCATCATCACGAATCATTGTCTATAAACAACATATTGCTGTGTCAACAAAGTAGCGCTTTGCCCCTTCCCGCTCCCGCCGCCACGGCCTAGAACGGCTGAAATCTGCAAAGGAACCCCTCACGATGCTGAGCCAGCTGAATTTCGCGCAAGGTGAGACCATCGACATGCTGCGCGATACGGTGCGCGCCTTTGCGGCCGCCGAGATCGCGCCACGCGCCGCCGAGATCGACGCCACCAACACATTCCCGCGCGATCTGTGGCCGAAGATGGGTGAACTTGGCCTGCACGGCATCACCGTGCCGGAGGCTGATGGCGGCATTGGCCTGGGTTATTTGGCGCATGTGGTGGTGGTGGAGGAACTTTCCCGCGCCTCGGCCAGTGTTGGCCTTTCCTATGGCGCCCACACCAATTTGTGCATCAACCAGATTGCCCGCTGGGGCACGGCCGAACAGAAAGCGAAATATCTGCCTGACCTGATTTCCGGGGAACATGTCGGCAGCCTTGCCATGTCCGAACCGGGTGCGGGCAGCGACGTGATCGGCATGAAGCTGCGTGCCGATATTCAGGGCAACGGCGATTATGTGCTGAACGGCAACAAGATGTGGATCACCAACGGGCCGCATGCCGAAACGTTGGTCGTCTATGCCAAGACCGATCCCGCCGCCGGCCCGCGCGGGGTGACGGCGTTCCTGATCGAAAAGGGCATGAAGGGTTTTTCCACCGCACAGAAGCTCGACAAGCTGGGCATGCGAGGGTCTGACACCTGCGAACTGGTGTTCGAGGATTGCACCGTGCCGGCCGAAAATGTGCTGGGCGGCGTCGGCAATGGCGCCCGCGTGCTGATGTCCGGCCTGGATTATGAACGTGTGGTGCTTTCGGGTGGCCCGCTCGGCATCATGCAGGCCTGCATGGACGTGGTGGTGCCCTATGTTCACGATCGCCAGCAATTCGGCCAGCCCATTGGCCAGTTCCAGCTGATGCAGGGCAAGCTGGCCGACATGTATGTCGCGCTGTCCACCGCCCAGGCCTATACCTATGCCGTCGCGCAAGCCTGTGACCGCGGCGAGACCACCCGCAAAGACAGCGCCGGCTGCATCCTCTACAGCGCTGAAAAGGCGACGTGGATGGCGCTCGAAGCAATCCAGTGCCTGGGCGGCAACGGCTATATCAACGAATATCCCACCGGGCGCCTGCTGCGCGATGCCAAGCTGTATGAAATCGGCGCCGGCACCTCGGAAATTCGCCGTTACCTGATTGGCCGGGAATTGTTCGAAGAGACCAAGTGAGGCTGCTGGGCGTCGTCCTCGCCGGCGGCCAGTCGCGCCGCTTTGGCCGTGACAAGGCCCTGGCATTGCTCGATGGCCGGCCGCTGATCGATCATGCACTGGCTGCGCTGGCTGGCTGTGATGCGCTGGCGGTGGCGGGGCGGGAATGGCCCGGCATTGCCAGCCTGCCCGACCGGCCATCACCCGATCTCGGCCCGTTGGGTGGCCTCAACGCCGCGCTTCATCACGCGGTGGCGAAGGGCTTCAGCCATGTTGCCAGCCTGCCCGTCGACAGCCCGACCCTCCCCGCCGACTGGCTGGCGAAGTTGGGCGATGGCTCGGCGCATGCGGCCGGCCAGCCCCTCATCGCTCTCTGGCCGGTGGCGCTGGCAGACGGGCTGGAGGCGTTCGTGGCCGGCGGTGGCCGGCGGGTGCGGGATTGGGTGGCGCACGCCGGCGCCCGCGCGGTCGATCTCGGGCCGCTCGCCAATCTCAATCATCCGGGTGATCTGGATCGCCTGCACAGGTGACAAAGCGCCTTGCCGCGCTATGCTGGCGGCGGGGAGAATTTGCATGAAAACACTGATCGCCGCCGCCTGCGCGTTGCTGGCCACCACCGCACTGGCCGCGCCAAAACCGGATGCCACGCTGCTGAAGGCGGCCACCGCCGAAGCGCCCGCCATCACCGCCACGCTGAAATCGCTTGTGGAGATCGAAACGGGCACGGGTGACGCCGAGGGCATGGCCAGCATGGGCCGCTATCTGGAAAGCGCCTTCACCGCACGTGGCGCCACGGTGGCGCGGATGCAACCCACCGGCGGCGTGGCCGGCGATATCATCGTCGCGCGCTGGAAGGGCACCGGCAAGGGCAAGCTGCTGCTGATTGCCCATATGGACACGGTGTACCAGCGGGGCGCCCTGGCCCGTGCGCCTTTCAAGCTGATGGATAGCCCGCAAGGCCCGCTGGCCTATGGCCCCGGCATTTCGGACGACAAGAGCGGCATTGCCACCATCCTGCACACGCTGCCCCTGCTGACGGCCAAGGATTATGCCGAGCTGACCGTCGCCATCAACACCGACGAGGAACGCGGATCGCTGGGTTCCGGCACGACCATCACCGAACTGGCCAAGGGCATGACGGCGGTGCTGAGCTTTGAGCCGACCAGCATGCCGGAACGGCTGACGCGTGGCACATCGGCCACGAACACGGTGACCGTTACCATCAAGGGCAAGGCCAGCCACGCCGGCGGCGCGCCGGAAGCCGGCATCAATTCACTGGTAGAGGCCGCCCACATCATCCAGACCACAAAGGATCTTGATCGCGGCCAGGGCAATCGCCGCTTCAACTGGACGGTGGTCGAACAACAGCGCGGCGTGCGCAACATCATCCCCGACGATGTGACACTGATCGGCGATCTGCGCACCAGCAACCTGGCGCAATTTGATCAGTTCAAGGCGGAACTGCTCGATCGGCTGAAAACACCGTCCATCCCCGGCGCCGTGGTCACCGCCGAAGTGCGCATGAACCGCCCGCCCTTCACCGCGACCCCGGCCAGCAACGCGCTGATCGACGAAGCCCGCGCCATCTATGCCACGCTGGGCAAGGAACTGCTGGTGATGGAACGCGGCGGCGGCGGCACTGATGCCGGCTATGCCGCGCTGGCCGGCGTGCCAGTGATTGAATCGCTGGGCCTGCCCGGCTTTGGCGCGCACACCACGCAAGCCGAATATGTGTTCCTCGAAGCCGTGCCCCGCCGGCTCTATCTTGCCGCAAGCCTGATCCGCAAGTTGGGACGGTAGACGCCGCGCACAGCGGCGGCTAAGGCCGGCGCATGTCGGCCAGCCACCCTTCCCGCCTGTCAGCGATCCTGCTAGTGCTGGCCGGCATCGGCGCGATGTGCGTGCTGGATGTATTCGCCAAATATCTGGCGCTGCGCCATGGCGCGCCGCTGACCACCTTTTCCCGCTATGCCAGTGGCACCGTTTTCGCGCTGATGGTGTGGCAGTGGCAGGGCCGGCCCTGGGTGGCACCGGGCGGTCTGCAGGCCAATCTGGTGCGCGGCACGCTGATTGCGGCGATGGCGCTGGCGTTTTTCTGGTCGATCACGCGGCTGCCGCTCGCCCTTGTGCTCACCCTCACGTTCGTCGGACCATTGGCGGTGCCGTTCATGGCGGCGCTTTATCTGAAGGAACCGGTGCAGCCCCGCTATATCGCGGCCGGTGTGTTGGGTTTCATCGGCGTGCTGGTAACCGTGGGCGGCATGCCCAGCCTGTCGAGCGGGGAATTGCTGGCAGCGGCAGCGGCCGTACTCGCCGCATTCCTCTATGCCGGGACGGCGGTGATCCTGCGCTCGCGGGCGGCCGCCGATGGCGCCACGGTCATCACGCTGATCGCCGCGGTGGTGCCTATGCTGTGGCTGTCACCGGCGCTGATCAGCCTACCTGCCATGCCGTCAGCAATCGATTTGGGGCTGATGGCGGCCATGGGCCTTATCGGCAATATCGCCGTGCAGCTGATGGCGCGCGGCTATGTTCACCTGCAGGCGCAGGTTTCAGCGGTGCTTGAGTATAGCGCCCTGCCCTGGGCCGCGCTGATGGGTTGGCTGGCGTTTGACGAGGTGGTGGCACCCAGCACGATACTGGGCGCGGCGATCATCGCCGGGGCCTGCCTGTGGGCATCGCGCGCGCCAAGGGCAGACGTGGCAGCGCCAGTCAGCGGTCTGCCGCCAGCGCCAATTCCTTGAGGCACACCGCCTTGGCACGGCCAATGGCGGCAACATCCGGCAGCAGTTCAACCGCCTCACGCGCATCCGCCAGATAGGCCGCGCGGGCCTCTGGCGCATGGCTGCCCACCGGCGCCCCGCAAATGGCCTGCACACCCAACACAGGGGAACGCCGCAGATCGGTCACTGCCAGAACTTCTGATGGCGCCCGCGGCAGCGCGGCCGCCACTGCAGCGGTGAGCTGCTCGGCCTGCGTATCTTCGGCACCGCGGGCCAGTTCCGGCGCCATTGCGATCCAATCGGCGGCACCGTTGCGGATTGCCCCCATCACGCGGCCCCAGTCACCGCCAGCCACCAGATGGGCGACCGCCGGCTTGGGGCCATTGCGATCAACATCGGCCGCGAACAGGCTGGCCGAAAGGATGCCGACAAGCAGCAGCAGGGGGGAAAATGCAGTCATGTGATGAATATGGGCGTGATGCCAGCTAGGTGCAATGGCGTCAGGCGTCAGGCAGCGGGCGGATCGGCGATCATCGCGGTGAAGCTGCATTCGGCCACCAGCTTGCCGTCCACTTCGGCGCGGCCAGTGAACTTGGCCACCCGGCCGCGATCCTGCACCACCTGCACCTTCAAGTGCAGCAGGCAGCCCGGTTCCACCGGGGTACGGAACTTGGCGTTCTCGATCGCCATGAAGAAGACGAGCTTGTCACCGCCAGCCGGATCCTTGGCGCGCGCGCCGTGGATGGCGAGCACACCGGCAGTTTGCGCCAGCGCTTCGACGATCAGCACGCCTGGCATGATCGGCTTGGCCGGGAAATGTCCGGCAAAGAACGGCTCGTTGATGGTCACGGCCTTGATGCCGGTCGCGGATTGACCGGGGATCATGTCGATCACCCGGTCAACCAGCAGCATCGGAAACCGATGCGGCAGCAGCGCCATCACTGCCAGCACGTCAGCCGTGCTGGCAGTTTGAGGAACGGTGTCGTTCATCAACGGCGCGGCGGGGCCGCCGGAGCCGGAGCCGGAGCCGGAGCGGCAGGCGCAGTGCCAACCGGAGCGGCCGGCGGCGTGATCGACACCTTCGGCAGTGCCTTGTCGAGACGGGCGACCACATCGGCGGTGATATCGATGGCAGCGGCGTGCTGGATGGTCACCTGCTCGTCAACGGCGATGTTGGCGCCGCGTTCGCGCATGATCAGGCTGATGATCGGCTGGGCGCCATCATTGATCTGCTTGACGACCCATTGTTCGGACGCCTGGATTTCCTGCTGGCGGCGCTGCAGTTCCTGATCGGCCTGACCGCGACGCGTATCGAAATCCCGCACCTTGGCCTGCCAGGCCTGGACGGCGGCAGGAGCGGCGGCCTGAGCCGGCTGGGTGTCACGCAGCGTCTTTTCTTCGGCAGCCAGGCTGGTGCGCAGCTGGCTCAGACGGGCGTTGAGCGCATCGGCCTTCGGCTTCAGTTCGGTCTGCGCGGCCTTGGCAGCGGCAGAGGTGGCGATCATTTCCTGGCGGTCAACCGTGACGATCACGGCGGCCGGCAGCTGCTGCGCCAGAACCGGGGCGGAAACACTGGCCAGCGCCAGTGCAATCAGAATCTTCTTCATCAGAATGCAGTCCCTACGTTGAATTGGAAAAGTTGCGGATCATCGCCCGGCTGTTTCACCAAGGCCTTGGCAAGGTCGAACCGGAACGGGCCGAACGGCGAGTTCCAGTTGACCCCGATACCCACCGAAACGCGCGGTTTCGGTGTATTCCCGAGGAATTCTTCGACAAAGCCCGCCGAGAAGCCATCGTTGGGCAAACAGGGTGCCGTCTGGCCGGGCACACGCGGCGCGGCGGCAGTCGGACCATCCTGACAGGTGAGCGTGGGCGATTTCAGGCTCCACAGCGCGCCGACATCGGCAAAGATCGACGGGCGGATGCCCAGTTCGTTGCCGGCCGAACCCAGCGGAATGCGGATTTCAGCTCGGGCCAGATAATAAGCCCGGCCGCCCAGCGAATCGTCCAGCGCCTGGCGGCGATCCTGCACCACGGAGCCATCCAGACCGAGCGGACGGCGCAGCACGCGCGGGCCGATGCCGCGGATGTTGAAGCCGCGGAACTGCGGCTGGCCCAGGAAGAAGCGGTTAGTCAGGATCACGTCCTGTCCGCCATAACCGAAGGCATAGCCGCCTTCCGCGCCCAGGTTCAGCACGAATCCGGTGCCGAACAACGGGGTGAAATAATCATAATTGGCACGTGTGGTGACGAACTTGATGCCAATGGGAATGCCGGCGACATCCTGGCTGAAGGTGAAACGCTGGCCGGCCGATGGCAGGCGCACGTTGTTCAGGCTGTTGTAGATGATCGAATAGCCCAGCGTGGACACCGTGCGGTTACCCAACTGTTCGCACAGGAAGCGGCCGGCACGCAGCGGATCGCAGACGCCGTTGGAGAAGAAGATGGCTTGATCCAGGCCAATTTCTTCACGGGAAAGCCCATAGCGCAGCGACGCCGCCCAGAATTCGGTGATCGAAAAGCCGGTGCGGACCTGGAAGCCGGTCGAAACCTGCGTGTAGGTGGTGTCGCGCGTGTTGTTGCCGGTAAAGCGGAACGAGCGGAAATCGCGGCGGAACACGTCCAAGCCCAGGGCGAGGTTGCGGCCACCAAGATAGGGCTCGGTAAAGCCGGCCTCCACCGAACGTGCGAAGCTGGAGATATTGCCCGACAGGCGCAGTTCCTGGCCACGGCCGCGGAAGTTGCGCTGGCGCACGCTGGCCGAGAAGATAAAGCGTTCGATCGACGAGAAGCCGGCCGACAGTTGCAGTTCGCCGGTGGGCCGTTCCTGGATATTGGCTTCCAGCACGATGCGATCCGGCGTGGTGCCGGGCTTCTGCTCGATGTCCAGCTTGTCCTGGAAGAAGCCAAGGCCAAGCAGGCGATCCTTGGAGCGTTTCACCTTGATCGAGTTGAAGGCATCCCCTTCGGCCAGGCGGAATTCGCGGCGGATAACATTGTCGTGCGTGATGGTGTTGCCGTTGATCGACACTCGTTCGACATAGACGCGCGGCACCTCCCCGATCTGGAAGGTGACGTTCATCGTCAGGTCTTCCTTGTTGCGGTCGAACTGCGGGCGCACATCGGCAAAGGCATAGCCCAGAAGACCGGCGGTTTCCGACAGGCTTTCGACCGTATTTTCAATGGCCTGCGCGTTGTACCAATCACCTTCCTTCATGCGGATGATCGGGCGGAATTCCTTGGGCTTGATGTCGCGCAGCTGGCTTTCCAGCTCGATCTTGCCGAACTTGTAGCGCTCACCCTCTTCCACGACATAGGTGACAATGAAGTCCTTCTTGTCGGGCGTGAGCTCGGCCACGACAGAGGCGACGCGGAAATCGGCATAGCCTTCGGTCAGATAATATTGCCGCAATTTCTGCTGGTCGTAGGCCAGACGATCGGGATCATAGGTGTCGTTGGAGGTGAAGAAGCGCCAGGTGCGGGACTGTTTGGAAGCCATCTGCTTCCTGATCGCGCCTTCCTTGAACTTGGAATTGCCCAGGATGTTGATCTGGCGGATCTTGGATTTCGGGCCTTCGCTGATCTCGAAGATCACATCGACGCGGTTCTGTTCGAGCTGCACAATCTTGGGCTCGACACTGGCGGCAAAGCGGCCGCCGCGGCGATAGAGTTCAAGAATGCGGCCCAGATCGGCGCGGGTTTTCGATCGGGTGAAGATCTGGCGCGGCGCGAGGCGGATTTCCTCGCGGATCTTCTCTTCCTTCACCCGCTTGGCGCCTTCGATGATGATCCGGTTGATCACCGGATTTTCCTTCACCTCGACGATGAGCGCGCCATTGTCGTCGCGGATGGTGGCATCGGAAAACAGTTCGGAGGCATAGAGCGCCTTGAGCGCGGTATCGAGCGCATCACGATCATAGCGATCGCCAATGGCAAGGTTGAGGTAGGAGCGGACCGTTTCCGGTTCCAGACGCTCGGTGCCGCGCACGACAACGCTGCGCACGATGCCGGCATTGGCGGCAGTGGCCGGCAGCGCGGACTGGTTACGGGATTCCGACGCGCGCGCTTCGGCTTCAGCCGATGGACGCGCAGGTTCAGCCGCAGGCGGGCGCGGGCGCTGCTGAGCGACTGCCGGAGCCGCCAGCGCCGTCGAGACCAGAAGCGCCGCAAGCGGGCGCCGCCACCCTGCAGCCGCACCAGCGTCGCGAACAAAATTGGCTTCCATCAACCCCACCAACCTACCACCATTCAGCCCTGCGGCTCGCCGGTTGATCCCGCGATGCCAGAAACTACTCACAGCCAGACGAGCGGACCCTGTCATCCCAACAAGTTCGCCAGACGGTTCAACAGGCCGACACTAATCATGTCGTGCCAGGTCAGCACCGCCATCAGCGACATCAGCGCGGCAAAGCCCGACATGAAGGCCCATTGCTGCACCTTTTCCGCCATCGGCTGCCGCCGCACCGCCTCGATGCCGTAGAGCAGAAGATGGCCGCCGTCCAGCATCGGGATGGGCAGCAGATTGATGAAACCAAGGTTGATCGAGAAGAAGGCCATGAACGCCACCGCCGAAAGCAGACCCAAGCTGGCCTGCTGGCCGGCGATCTGCGCAGTCTTCACCGGACCGCCCATTTCGGTGATGGCGCGCTCACCCACAACCACCTGGCGCAGGGTGCGCCCGATCGTCTGGGTGATGCTCCACGTGTCGATCACCGCCAGGCGAAGCGCATCGGGCACGCCAACCTGCTGCACCACTTCCGCCGGCCGCAGGATGCCCAGGCGAGGATGGCGCGAGACATTGCCGAAACGATCCTTGGTTTCGACCATGTTCGGCGTCACCACGATGCGGCGCTGCGCCGTGCCGCGCTGCACCAGCAATTCCACCCGGTTGCCGGTACCAGTGACGATCTCGGCCGTGATATCCTCGAACCGCTCGACGGCCTTGCCGTCAACGGAAAGGATGCGATCCCCAACCGCCACGCCGGCGCGCTCGGCGGCACTGCCCGGCATCACGCGCTCCACCACCGGCGGCGAGGCCTGATGGCCCAGCGCCAGATTGAAGCCGGCCAGAATCAGGATCGCAAACAGGAAATTGATCGCCGGCCCGGCTGCCACGATAACGGCGCGCTGCCACAGCGGCAGGAAGGCAAACAGGCCGCGGCGATCCTTTTCGGGTAGCGACAGGATGGCCGGATCAACCTGGCTGGCCTCGTTCATGTCGCCGACGAACTTCACATAGCCGCCGAGCGGGATGGCATTGATCTTCCAGCGCACACCGCGCCTGTCGGTCCAGCCCAGCAATTCGCGGCCAAAACCAACGCCAAACGCCTCAATCTTGGCGCCAAACAGACGGCCGGCGAGATAATGGCCGCCTTCATGCACCACCACCAGCACGGCGATCATCGCAATGAAGCTTGCCAGCGTGAAAATCAGGCCGGGTTGCGGCAGGAAAGCGAGTTCGCTCATGCTGCGCGCTTCGCCACCAGGGCACGGGCGGTCCGGCGGGCGGCAGCGTCAATCGCCATCACCTCTTCCAACGTCGCCACCGGGCCCGAAGCCACCATGTTCAATGTTTCTGACACGATGGCGTCGATATCAAGGAACCCGGCTTGCCCGGCGATGAACGCCGCAACAGCAATTTCGTTGGCCGCGTTCAGGATGCACGGCGCACTGCCACCGGCACGCATCGCCGCCCACGCCAGCGCCAGGCAGGGAAAACGTTCCAGATCAGGCTTTTCGAACGACAGGTTCGCAATCGCTGCAAGGTCGAGCCGCGCGGCCGGGGTGGCGATGCGTTCCGGCCAGCCCATCGCATAGGCAATCGGAATCCGCATGTCAGGGCTGCCCAGCTGCGCCAGCACGCTGCCATCGACATATTCGACCATGGAATGAATGACCGATTGCGGATGCACGATCACGTCCAACCGCTCCACATCAACCGGGAACAGTTGCGCGGCCTCGATCAGTTCCAGGCCCTTGTTCATCAGGGTCGCCGAATCGATGCTGATCTTGGCGCCCATGCTCCAGGTCGGATGCTTGCAGGCATCAGCCACAGAAACACCGCGCATCTCGTCACGGCTTCTGGTGCGGAACGGCCCCCCGCTGGCGGTGAGGATGACACGTTCCACCTGTGCCGGATCGTCGTGCGGAAACACCTGGAAAATCGCATTATGCTCGCTGTCCACCGGCAGCAGCGTGGCGCCGTGCGCGGCGGCGGCGGCGGTGACGACCGGGCCGGCACAAACCAGCGTTTCCTTGTTGGCAATGCCGATCTGCGCCCCGCGCTTCACCGCGGCCATCGTTGGCGGCAGGCCGGCGGCGCCCACGATGGCGGTAATAACGATCTCGGCATCGCGGGCGGCAGCGTCGACCAGCGCGCTTTCCCCGGCACCGCTTGCAATGCCGGTGCCCGCCAGCGCGTCTTTCAGCGCCGCGCCCTTCGCGCCGTCGGCAATCGCCACAAAGCGTGCGCCACAGGCCTTTGCCGCAGTCACCAGCCCGGCCACATCGCTGCCGGCGGTAAGCGCCTCCACCTGCCAGCGGCCAGGATTGCGCGCCACCAGATCAAGCGTCTGGCTGCCCACCGAACCAGTCGCGCCCAAGATGGTCAAACTGCGCGTCATCCCGCCCACCCGGTCATGGCAAAGGCCCCAGCCCCGGCAACGGCCGCCGGCACAAGGCCATCGAGGCGGTCCATCACGCCGCCGTGGCCGGGCAGCAGCGTGCCGCTGTCCTTCACGCCAGCCCGGCGCTTCAGCCCGCTTTCATACAGATCACCCAGGATGGACAGCACCGCCAGCGGCAACGCCAGCACGGCGAGCCGGCCAATCCCCGCCAGATTGGCATGGCCCGGCCACAGTATCGCCAGCGCAGCGGCGACCAGCAGGGAACCCGCCAAGCCGCCCGCCGCGCCACTCCAGGTCTTGTTGGGGCTGATCGCCGGCGCCAGTTTCGGGCCACCCACCGCGCGGCCGGTGAAATAGGCGGCGATATCAGCGCCCCACACCACGGCCATCACGAACAGCGTCGCAAAGAAGCCCCACGGCGTCGCGCGCAGCCAGATCAACGCCACCGCCGGCAGCCCGCAATAGAGCAGCCCCAGCATCATCGGCCGGCCCAGCCCTTTCTGCATCCGCGCCGCGAACAGGCCGAGCAGTCCGGCACCGCCACCCAGCAGCATCAGCGCTTCATTCGGATTGCCCATAACGGCCACAATCCACACCACCAGGCCCAGCACTGCCAGCCCCAGGCGGCGCAGCAGCAGCGGCAGCCGGTGCATCGCCGTCCATTCGGTAAACATCACCAGCACGGCAGCGGCGGCCAGAACCGCAAAGGCCGGCCCGCCCAGCCATAGCGCGGCAATCGCCACGGCCACCAGCACGACACCGGTCACCACGCGCTGGCCAAGCTGGCTGCCGCCCCCCTGCACAACCATGCTCAACGCCCCCCGAAACGGCGTTCGCGGCGGGAAAATTCGTCCAGCGCCGTTGCCAGCGCCGGGCCATCGAAATCAGGCCACAGCGTTTCGGTCACCAGAAATTCGGCATAGGCCGTCTGCCAGAGCAGAAAGTTCGAAAGGCGCAGTTCGCCCGACGTACGCAGCACGGCATCAGGCGGCGGCAGACCCGCTGTATCAAGCCGGGCTTCCAGCATCTCGGCGGTGATGTCGTCCGGCACAATCAGGCCGGCTGCTGCATCGGTAGCCAGCGCGCGGGCCGCCCGCACGATCTCCCCCTGCCCGCCATAATTCAGCGCCATGATCAGCCGCAGCCCGGTGTTGGCGCTGGTCCTATCGCGTGCGGCGGCGAGCAGGCGCACCAGATCCGGCTTCAGCGCCTGCCAGTCCCCGATGAAATCGAGGCGGACACCGTTCTTGTGAAGCGTGTCGATCTCGTTCTTCACATAATGGTGCAACAGACCCATCAGGTCGCTCACCTCATCAGCCGGACGCTTCCAGTTCTCGCTGGAAAAGGCGTAAAGCGTCAGCATTTCCAGCCCAAGGCCGGGTGCGGCTTCGACCACGCGGCGCACCGCTTCCACCCCTTCGCGGTGGCCAGCAATGCGCGGCAGCCGCTTGGCCTTTGCCCAACGGCCATTGCCATCCATGATGATGGCAAGATGCCGGCAGCCGCCGGCCGCGCCATCCCCCACCGAGGCGGCAACTAAGGTCACTTGCCGAGGATTTCCTTTTCCTTGGCGGCCACGGTCGTATCGATGTCGGTCATCGCCTTGTCGGTGATCTTCTGCACATCGGCCTCAAGGCGCTTCTGCTCGTCCTGGCTGATCTTGCCCTTCTTTTCGGCGGCCTTCAGCGCTTCCATGCCGTCCCGGCGCACGTTGCGGGCGGCAATCTTGGCCTTTTCGGCATAGGAGCCGGCCAGCTTGACCATTTCCTTGCGGCGCTCCTCGGTCATGTCCGGGATCGGCAGGCGCAGGGTCTGACCATCTGTGATGGGATTGAGGCCCAGGCCGGCGGAGCGGATGGCCTTTTCCACCGGGGTCACGTTGGATTTATCCCACACCTGCACGCTCAGCATGCGTGGTTCCGGCACCGTAACGGTGGCGACCTGGCTCAGCGGCATCGCGGAGCCATAGACTTCCACATGCACGGTATCGAGCAGGCTGGTGTTGGCCCGGCCGGTGCGCAAGCTACCCAGATCATGCTTCAGCGCATCCACGGCGCCGGCGGTGCGGCGTTCCAGATCGGCCTTGAACGGGCCGGGTTCGAATTCAGCCATTGGCGTCTCCTGTCACTGTCGTCGAAATGCCCTCACCGTTCAGCACGGCAAGCAGGGCGCCGGGTTCGCGGATGTTGAACACGATGATGGGAATATCATTGTCGCGGCACATGGAAACCGCGCTGGCATCCATCACCTTCAGATTGTCGGCCAATACCTTGGAATAGCTGACCGTGTCATAGCGGCGGGCGCCCGGCACCTGCTTGGGATCGGCATCATAAACGCCATCAACGCTGGTGCCCTTGAACAGCGCATCGCAGTTCATTTCGGCGGCACGCAAGGCGGCGCCGGTGTCGGTCGTGAAGAACGGGTTGCCGGTGCCGGCGGCGAAAATCACCACGCGGCCCTTTTCCAGATGGCGCTCGGCGCGGCGGCGGATGTAAGGCTCGCACACGCTCGGCATCGGGATGGCCGACTGCACGCGGGTGACGACGCCGATATTTTCCAGCGCATTCTGCATGGCCAGCGCGTTCATCACGGTCGCCAGCATGCCCATGTAATCGGCGCTGCCGCGATCAAATCCCTTGGCGGCTGCCGCCAGCCCGCGGAAGATATTGCCGCCGCCGACCACCAGGCACGTTTCAATGCCGGTATCATGCACCGTTTTCACTTCGCCGGCGATGCGAGCGGCCTGATCGGGATCGATGCCATAGGCGCCCTGCCCCATCAGCACTTCGCCGGACAGTTTCAGGAGAATGCGCTTGAAGGCGGGCATGGGGCGGCGATCACTCTGTGTCAGGACGATAGGTCACTAGCGGTGCTTGATCGCGCTGCCAAGCGGCGCGCACGGAAAAAGCGTGGACAAGCCAAGATGGGCGCTGCCGAAACGGGCAACAAAAAGGGCAGACCGACAATGATCGGCCTGCCCTTCCTGTTTTCAACCTTGCTTAACGGCCGGCGGCAGCAGCGACTTCAGCGGCGAAATCGCTCTGCTGCTTCTCGATGCCTTCGCCCAGCTGCATGCGGACAAAGCCCTTCAGCGCGATCGGCGTGCCGGCGGCCTTGGCAGCAGCGGCGACAACGTCGGCCACCTTCGACTTGCCGTCGATCACGAAGATCTGGTTCACCAGCGTGGCTTCCTGCGCAAACTTGCGCACGCCGCCTTCAATCATCTTTTCGATGATTTCGGCCGGCTTGCCTGAAGTGGCAGCCTTTTCGCGGGCGATGGCGCGCTCGCGCTCGATCAGAGCCGGATCAAGGCCAGCTTCGTCTAGCGCCAGCGGGCTGGCGGCAGCCACGTGCATGGCGATCTGCTTGGCCAGCGGCTCCAACACGTCGGCAGCAGCGGCCGATTCCAGGCCAACCAGCACGCCGATACGGCCGATGCCCGGCGCAATCGCGTTGTGCACATAGGCCGCAACGACACCCTGGCTCACTTCCAGCATGGCCGTGCGGCGAAGCGACTGATTTTCACCAATGGTGGCGATGTTGGCGGTCAGCTTGTCAGCCACGCTGCCATCGCCGCCCGGGAACGGCATCGCGCCCAGCGCGTCGGCATCGGCACCGCTGGTCAGCGCCAGGCCGGTCACGGTGGTGACGAACGCCTGGAATATTTCGTTCTTGGCAACGAAGTCGGTTTCGCTGTTCACTTCGACAGCGGCGCCCTTGGTGCCCGAAACGGCAACGCCCACCAGGCCTTCAGCGGCGGTGCGACCAGCCTTCTTGGCGGCAGCAGCCAGGCCCTTGGCACGCAGCCAATCGACGGCGGCTTCCATGTCGCCAGCGGTTTCACCAAGCGCCTTCTTGCAATCCATCATGCCTGCGCCGGTCTTTTCGCGCAGGTCCTTCACCATCGCGGCGGTGATATCAGCCATGTCGAGGCTCCTCTTTTTGGTGTTGGCAGGGCCATGCCCGGCCAACATGAAATATGTGTGACAAGAGGCCGGACGCGGTTCGCGCCCAGCCTCCCGTTGGTTCGAAAACGGGAAGCCTCAGGCTTCCGGCTGTGCTTCGGCTTCGGCTTCGACAGCGGCCTCGACCGGGGCGTCCATCACCGCTTCCGGAGCGATGTCGGCAACCACCTCAGCTTCCGGGGCGATATATTCGACCGGAGCTTCGACCATCGCGCCCAGATCCACGCCCATATCGGCAGCGCGGCCCTGCTTGGCGTCGATCACGGCGTCGGCAATGGCATTCACATACAGCTGGATGGCGCGGCTGGCGTCATCATTGCCCGGAACCGGGAAGGCGATGCCGCTCGGATCGGTGTTGGAATCGAGGATGGCCACGACCGGGATACCCAGCACATTGGCTTCCTTGACGGCCAGTTCTTCCTTGTTGACGTCGATGATGAAGATCACTTCCGGCAGACCGCCCATGTCGCGGATGCCGCCCAGCGAGGCCTGGAACTTGTCACGCTCACGGGTGAGCTTGAGCACTTCCTTCTTGGTCAGGCCGGTGGTGTCGCCCGACAGGGTTTCTTCCAGCTGCTTGAACTTGCGGATCGAGCCCGAGATGGTCTTCCAGTTAGTGAGCATGCCGCCCAGCCAGCGGTGGTTGACATAATGCTGGCCGCAACGACGTGCGGCATCGGCGATCGGGTCCTGCGCCTGGCGCTTGGTGCCAACGAACAGAACCTTACCGCCGTGCTGCACGGTGGCGCGGGTGAAATCGAGCGCGCGCGCGAACAGCGGAACGGTCTGCGACAGATCGATGATGTGGACGCCGTTGCGCTCACCAAAGATGTAGGGCTTCATCTTCGGGTTCCAGCGATGCGTCTGGTGGCCGAAATGGGCGCCTGCTTCGAGCAGATTCGCCATGGAAACGACGGGAGCCGCCATAGTATTTTTCCTCCGGTTGATCCGCTGCAGGGGGAGCGTGGCGGGAGCCGCGCACCGGATATGTTCCCTGCATGGGGTTTGGAAGTGGCGCGCTTAGCGAAGCCCGCCACTCCGGTCAAGCATCAAGGCTCATTTGCCCAAAAGTCACTTCTGGGGCGTCACCTTCAGCAACTTGCCGTCCACCGCGTCGGTAAGCAGATACATCTCGCCGGCAGGCCCTTCGATCACGTCGCGGATACGCTCCTTGCGGTCGGTCAGCAGGCGCTGTTCGCCCACCACCTTGTCACCATCCATCACCAGCCGCACCAGCGATTGCACGCGCAGGCCGCCCACGAATATATTGCCCTTGAACTCCGGCGCACCCTTGCCCGAATGGAAGATCATGCCCGACGGGCCAATCACCGGGTCCCAGTAATATTGCGGCTGCTCCATTTCGGGGGCCTGGCTGGCGTTGTCGTTGATCGGCTTGCCCGAATATTCCTCGCCATAGCTGATGGTCGGCCAGCCATAATCGCGGCCCATCTGGATCTGGTTCAGCTCGTCCCCACCCTGCGGGCCGTGCTCCACTTCCCACAGCCGACCCTTGGCATCCAGCGCGGCGCCCTGCACGTTGCGATTGCCATAGCTCCAGATTTCCGGCCGTGCGCCGGGCGCATTCACGAATGGGTTGTTCTTCGGGATCGAACCATCGCGGTTCACCCGCACGACCTTGCCAATCAGACTGTCCAGATTCTGCGCCTGCACGCGGCCGGGCAGGATGGAACGATCGCCGAGCGTGATGATCAGCGTGCCATCCTTGGGAAACACCAGGCGGCCGCCATAATGCTGGGCGGAATCCAGCGTCGGCATCTGGCGGAAGATCACCTGCACATCGCGCATCTCGCTGCCGACCAAGTGCCCGCGCGCCACTGCCGTGCCGTTGCCGCCTTCGCGCGGCTCGGCATAGCTCCAGTAGATCCAGCCATCACCCGGATTGGCGACACCCAGCATGCCGCCCTGGTTGCGGGTATCGGTGGCAGGCGTGCCGGAAACGGGGGTCTTGGTGCCGTTGGCGGCCACGATCGTGAGCCGGCTGGCGGCCTTCTCGCTTACCAGGAACCGACTCTTGTCCAGCAGCGCCACGCCCCACGGCTTGTTGAGGCCGGTGGCAATTTCGGTCACGGCCAGCGTGGTTTTCGCGGTCACGGCTTCGGCACGGGTCTGACCGGCAAAGGCCGGGCGCTTTTCCGGCACGTTGGGCGCGGCTTGCTGGACGGGCGCAGCAAAGGCAGGCGCAGCGATGAGGGCGGCAAGGATCAGCGGACGGAACATGAAAAATCTCCTTCGCGGCAGCTTATGCAGCCGCGCAGCAAGGCAAGCAATGCGGCACGAACGGCGCGAGCCGTGTCTCACACGGCCATTCTGGGCCGCCCGAGGAAGTCCTTCTTGCCAAGCGGCAGCCCCTTGTTGCGGAAAATCCCGTACAGCATCGAGGCATGGAAGTAGAAATTGGGCTGGCTGAAGCTGAGCAGGAAATCCTCGCTCTTGAACGGCATCCGGCGTTCGCCGAACACGAAGGCGGTGTCGCCACCGATGAAGCCCTCCATCTCGGCCTCGGTCACCGTTGCCAGCGCGTCATCGGCATCCTTCAGCATGGCGGTGAAGCTGCCAAAATCCGCATCAGGCATGGCAAAGCCGCCGCCGGGGCTGAACTGGCCGGTGCGCACCGCCGCAATCGCCCCGGCACTGTGCCCGGCGACGCTCTGCACCTGGAACGCCAGCGGAAACATGTCGGGTGCCAGCGTGGCTGTGGCCAGATCGCCAATGCCGGCGGCTTCGGCCTTGGCCAGCACGTTCAGACAGCCGCCAATGATCTGGCGGCACGACGGCACGAACGCGGCGTGGAGTGAAAGCGGCATGTGTGAGTCCCCATGATGATGCAGGGTGACTGTGGGGCGGTTTGCCGGCGGGTGCAAGGCGCCGGCCCGGCTACCAAAAAGAAGGGCGGCCCGACGAGCCGCCCTTCCCGTTCACTATGTTTGCGCGATCAGTGCTGCGTGGCGGGCATGTGAACCTCAAGCCCGTCCAACGCCGCCGAAGCCTTGATCTGGCACGCCAGCCGGCTGTTCGGCTGGGCGGTATCTGCCAGCTCGATCATCGAATCTTCCAGTTCGCTGCGCTCACCCGTAAGCGCCTGCCATTCCGATGGAATATAGCAATGGCAAGTGGCGCAGGCCGCGTTGCCGCCGCAATCGCCATCGATGCCCGGCACATTGTTCTGCACGGCGCCTTCCATCAGGTTTTCACCGTCCGGCACGTTGACTTCGTGACGAGCACCAGTGTGCTCGACGTAAATGATCTTGACCATGTTATCCTCTGCTCAAGCCGGAATACGGACCATCATCGATTTATAACCGCGCACGAAGGCACTGGGCACCCGCTCCGGCTCGTCCAGCACTTCGATATGATCAAAGCGCTTCAGGATTTCTTCCCACAGGATCTTCAGCTGCAGTTCGGCTAGGCGGTTGCCCACACAGCGGTGAATGCCGAAACCAAAGCTCATGTGCTGACGGGCGCGGGCGCGATCAATGATGAACTCATCCGGCCGGTCGAGAACCGTGTCATCACGGTTGGCCGACGAATACCACATCACCACCTTGTCACCCTTGTGGATCAGCTGGCCGCCCAGCACCGTATCCTGCAGCGCCGTGCGGCGCATGTGGGCCAGCGGCGTCTGATAACGGATGATCTCCGAAACCATGTTCTCCACCAGGCCGTGGTTGGCCTTCAACTTGGCATATTCGCCCGGATTCTTGTTGAGGAAATACAGGCCGCCGGTGATCGAATTGCGGGTCGTATCGTTGCCGCCCACGATCAGCAGCACCAGATTGCCCATGAATTCCATCGGCGGCATGTTCCGGGTGGCGGGGTTGTGCGCCAGCATCGACACCAGATCACCGGTCGGTTCGGCATTCACCCGCTCGTTCCAGAGCATGGTGAATTCCTGCAGCATACCGAGCAAAATGCCCTGACGCTCTTCCTTGCCCGGGCTGCCCGGCAGTTCCGGATCAGAAGTGGACACATCCGACCAGTAGGTCAGCATGCGGCGGCGTTCCTGCGGCCAACCGAACAGGGTGGCCAGCATGCGGCTGGTCAGTTCGATGGAAACCTTGTCCACCCAGTCAAACGCCTCGCCGCGCGGCAGGCTATCGAGGACTTCGCAGGTGCGGCTGCGGATCAGTTCTTCATAACCGGCAAGATTCTGGCCCGAAACGATCGGGTTCACCGCCTTGCGCTGCACATCATGCTTGGGCTGATCCATGGCGATGAACATCGGCATGATGAAATCCGAATCCATGTCGAACAGGGTGATCCCGCCCAGAATGGCTTCGGAACTGAACACCTGATGGTTGGTGTCCACGGCCATCACGTCGTTCCAGCGCGTCACGTTCCAGAAACCGCGGTGACGGTTGCTGTTGACGTGCGTGAAGAAAATCGGCGCTTCCTCGCGCAGGCGACGGAAATACACATGGTTGGTGTCCGTTTCCCACCACAGCGGATCGGCAATATCCACCTCGTCAAGCGGCGCGGATGCCAGATAGGATTCCAGCGTGGCCTTGTCGTGGTTGGCAAATTCCGGCCGCACGCGCGGCGGCAGCGGCCAGCTCACACTGCCCTGCGGCAGTGTTTGGGTGATCCGCGTGTCTTTCAGTTGCGTCGCCATATGGTCCTCCCCATGGGATTTTGCCCGCTCTCGTTTACGGAGATACACTACGCAAAGCCGGGTTTCCAGCCAAAAATGCGGATTTGACCTCCGCATTTGCACGGATAGCCGGGTCATGATCTTGATGACGGCGCGCTGCGCACAAGTTTGCCTGCTGCGGGTCAGACAACGCCCGCAGCCTGCAACGGTCTCCCTGTTGCGACGCTGTTGGTTCAGCCCACCAAGGCCAATTGTGGCGGGTCGAGCACTTCCTGCACCACCCGTTCCAGACCCAGTGCGCGCGCCACGGCGGCTTCCAGATCGGCGTCGATCAGATAATTGCGGCCCAGCACCAGCCTGGCCGGGCCAGCTTCGGTGGCAACTTCGGCCACCAGTTCACCGCGGCCCTTGGCCGGCGCGGGCCCAAGCGCCGCCAGCAGCACGTCCACTTCGGCCGGGTGGGCAATCTGCACCACCAGCCGGCCGCGCGTGCGGCGCGCAAGATCAGCCAGCGGCTGGCATGAGCGCAAGGTCAGGCGCGGCACGTCTTCGCCCTCCTTCCACTGCAGTTCCATGCCGATCAGCAGCGCCGGGGCATCGCTCACGATCGCCTCGAGCTTTTCCTGCAGTTCCTCATCGAAACAGCTGGTGACAAACTGGCCCGACCGATCGGAAAGGCTGAGAAACTGATAGCGCCGGCCGGTCTGGGTTGTGCGCCAGCGCCGCTCTTCCAGCCGCCCGGCCATCATCACGATCTTCTTGCCGCCACCCAGCGGCGGCGCCATGCCCTGCACATCGGCAAAGCTGATGACAGCATTGGCGGTAAGCACATTGGCATAGGCGTCAACGGGGTGGCCGCTGAAGAAGAAGCCGAACGCCTCCTGCTCATGCGCCATGCGCTGCGCCAGCGTCCATTCGATATTGGGCACCATCAGCGCCAGGCTGGCATGATCGGCAACGCCGGTCGCATCGCCGAACAGCGCCACCTGGGCGGACTCGCGCTCCCCGGTGGCAGCCTGGGCGCTAGCCATGATGGCTTCGGCCAGCGCGTGCACGCCGGCGCGGTTGGGGTGGAGCGCATCAAAGCCGCCCGACGCAATCAGGCTTTCCAGCTGGCGCTTGTTAAGGCCCCGCGGATCGACGCGGCGGGCGAAATCGGCAAGATCCTTGAACGGGCCCTTCCCGTCACGTTCGGCCGCCAACGCCTCCATCGCCTTCAGGCCAACGCCCTTCAGCCCGGCCAGGGCATAGCGCACGTCCAGCGTGTTTTCCGGCCCATCCACAACGGTGAAATCGGCGGCGGACCGGTTGATGCACGGCGGCAGGATGGTGATGCTGGCGCGGCGCGCATCATCCACGAACACCGCCAGCCGATCGGTGTTGTCGATATCATAGGCCATGGACGCGGCGTAGAATTCGGCGCGGTGGTGCGTCTTTAGCCAGGCCGTCTGGTAACTTACCACCGCATAGGCGGCGGCGTGGCTCTTGTTGAAGCCATAGTTGGCGAATTTCAGGATCAATTCGAAGATGGCGTCGGCGGTGGCTTCCTCGATGCCGTTGGCGGCGGCGCCGGCGCAGAAATCGGCCTTCTGCGCCACCATTTCGGCGTGGATCTTCTTGCCCATGGCGCGGCGCAACAAATCGGCCTGGCCCAGACTATAGCCGGCCAGTTCCCGCGCCAGGCTCATCACCTGTTCCTGATAGACGATGATGCCATAGGTTTCCCGCAGGATCGGCTCCATCGCCGGGTGCAGCAATTCCACCTTCTCGCGACCCGCCTTGCGCAAGGCAAAGCTGGGGATGTTGTCCATCGGGCCAGGGCGGTAGAGTGCGCCCAGCGCGACGATATCGGCGAAGCAATCGGGGCGAACCTGCGAGAGCGCGCGGCGCATGCCTTCCGATTCAAACTGGAACACGCCCACCGTGTCGCCTTCGGCGATCAGCTTGTACACGGCCGGATCGTCCATGGGCAGCGTGGCCCATTCCACCTCAACGCCACGGGCGCGCAGCATGGTGGCAGCGCGGTCGAGCACAGAGAGCGTTTTCAGGCCGAGGAAGTCGAACTTCACCAGACCGGCCTTTTCCGCCGCCTTCATCTCGAACTGTGTCACCGGCATGTCTGACCGCGGATCGCGATAGAGCGGCACCAATTGCGCCAACGGCCGATCCCCGATCACCACACCGGCAGCGTGTGTGGAGCTGTGGCGCGGCAGGCCTTCCAGTTGCAGGGCAATATCCACAAGCCGCTTCACTTTTGGATCGCGTTCGACCTCCACCATGAACGGCATTTCGCCCAGATAGGCTTTGCCGTCCTTGTCCTTGCCCCGCCCCAGGGTGCGCGCCAGCGTCCACGGATCGGTGGGATGGCTGGGCACCAGCTTGGCCAGACGGTCGATCTGTCCATAGGGCATCTGCAGCACGCGGCCGACATCCTTCAGCACAGCGCGGGCCTTCATCTTGCCGAAGGTGATGATCTGCGCGACCTGTTCACGGCCATAGCGGGCCTGCACATAATCGATCACCTCGCCGCGCCGGGTTTCGCAGAAATCAATATCGAAGTCGGGCATCGACACGCGGTCAGGGTTGAGGAAGCGTTCGAACAGCAGGCCGTGTTCCAACGGATCAAGATCGGTGATGGTCAGCGACCAGGCCACCACCGAGCCGGCACCCGAACCACGCCCCGGACCGACTGGAATCCCCTGCAATTTGGCCCACACGATGAAATCGGCCACGATCAGGAAATAGCCGGCAAAACCCATGCCGTTGATGACATTGATTTCGAATGCCAGCCGCTCGCGATACGGCTGGCGCGACGCATCATCCATGCCCAGCACATCCAGCCGCTTTTCCAGTCCCGCCGCAGCCTGTGCCTGCAGCGCCTCATCCTCGCCGCCGGCCGACAGCCGCGGCAGGATCGGCTTGCGGCTGGGCGCCATCATGGCGCAGCGCTGGCCAACCACCATGGTGTTGGCAATGGCTTCAGGCAGATCGGCAAAAAGCTGGTGCCAATCCTCCGCCGATTTCAGCCAGTGCTCCGGGTTGGAACGGCGGCGATCCTCGGCCTCCACATAGCTTGAATCGGCAATGCACAGCAGCACGTCGTGGGCTTCGTGCATGCCGGGCGTGAGATATTTCACCGGCGCCGTGCCCACGATCGGCAGGCCACGCGCTTCGGCGAGGCGCAGCAGGCCGGCCTCGCTCTTCTGTTCGATGAGCTCACCGCTGCGTGAAATTTCGATGTAGAGCCGGCCGGGGAACAGGCCTTCCAGCCGGTCGGCCATCGCATCGATGTTCTGGCCCTCGGCCAGCAGCCGCGCCAGCACCCCATCAGCGCCACCGGTGAGGCAGATCAGGCCATCGGTGCGGCCATCAAGCTGCTCCAGCCGCAGCACCGGATCGCCGGCCACCTCGGAAGCCAGGTGCGCGTCGGACGCCAGCCCGATCAGGTTGGTGTAGCCCACGTCATCCTGGGCATAGAGCACCAGCCAATCGATCAGCGCCCGGCCCTGCAGCGTGGCAGAACCCGGGCGCTCCACCGGCAACAGCGCGCCGGTGACCGGCTGGATGCCATTGTCCTTGGCGGCGGCGGCGAAATCCATCGCGGCAAACATGTTGGCGCGGTCGGCCAGACCAATCGCCGGAAAGCGCAACTGGCGCGCCACCTTGGCCAACTGCTCAGGCTGAATGGCGCCTTCCAGCATCGAATAGGCGCTGTGGCAGCGAAGGGGGACGAATCCGGCGTGAGACACAGCCTTACTATGCGCGCGCTGCGCCGTGGCTGCCAGCCGATACGGCGATTTTGTCCACAACTAAAAGCGAAGGGCGGGCGAGGTTGCCCTCGCCCGCCCCATCAGGCTTTCACTCCGTCCGGCGTCAGGCCAGATAATCGTGCAGCACCTTGCCATAGGGCAGCGTCATGTCGGTCACGATGTGCAGCCCGCCGAGTTGCTCATGCACCGGCAGATCGGCCATCGGGCAATTGACGGCCGGCACCATTTCCAGCCGGGCCCGCCCGGTCCAGGCACCCTTGACGACAATCTTGTCAAAGTTGATGCCAACCAGCTGGGCAATCGCCGGCGTGCCGTCGATGTCGGGGATCAGCTTCAGCGTCACCTGGGTGCGCTTGAGCATCGCCTCGATCTCGCTGAGGTCGTTCGGGCTGCTGTGCTTGTAGACCATGGTACCGCTGGCCACCTTCTGGCCGGCATAGACCAGTTCGCCGGTGAGCGTGTCGCTCTCCGTGACCAGCTTTGGCTGGCCGAACTTCATCGGATAACCCCAGATCTCACGACCACCAGCCAATGGCGGGCAGTTGTCGACATACATCTGGACGAGGAAGTTGCACTTCTCGCCATTCAGCGTGCAGGGAATGGTCTGCGCGGCCGCCGAATAGGCGCCAAAGCCTTCGCCGTCGGGCAGATCGAGCCACTGCACCGACACGATGTCGCCATCGGGCTGCAGCGGTTCAGGCAGCAGCTTGCGGATCATCGCCGGATCAGAGCGATACTGGATGATCATGTACTGGCGGTTGAAGAATTTATACGGGCCCGTCGGATAGGTCGGGCTCTGCAGCGGCATCGAGCTGAGTTTAAGCACATCCTGCTTGTTCATGTCCTGTACCCCCTCAGCCCGCAGCGTCTTTGATATAATCGAACAGCACGCGGCCGTGCGGCAGCGTCAGATCGGAAACGAAATGCTTGCCGCCAACAATGCGCAGGATCGGCAGATCGGCCACCGGCGCATTCACATGCGGGATCAGCTGCAGCCGGGCCGGGCTAACCCAGACACCCTTCACCGTGATATTCTCAAGATTATACGCGACGAGTTGGCAGATCTTCGGGCTGCCATCGACATCGGGGATGATCTTGAGGTTGCACGACGTCTTGGTCATGCCCTTGGCCTGGGCCTCGCAGCCGCCGGGCGCTTCCTGCCACTTGTAGGCCATGGTGCCCATCGCCACCGACTGACCGGCGTACGACAGAGTGCCAGTCAGCGTGTCAGAGGCAACCTCCAGCTTGGGCAGCGCATATTTCTTGGGGAAGCCCCAGATTTCGCGGCCACCGTCGATGGGCGGCTGATCGTCCAGATACATCTGGGCTGTGTAGTTGATCGGTTCACCGTTGAAGGTGCACGGGATCACGATACCGCTTTCGGTGTAATCGCCAAAACCCGAGCTGTCGGGCATGCGGATCCATTCGTACAACACATGGTTTTCCGCATTCGGCACCAACGGTTCCGGTACCGCGGCGCGCAGCAGCACCGGGTCGGTTTCGTAGGTGATGATCATGAATTCGCGGTTGATGAAGCGATAGGGCCCCAGCGGATAGCTGGGTGCAACTGCCGGCATCGACGGCAGCTTCAAAATTTCTTCCGGTGTCATGGTTCCCCCAGTTGCACTTTAAAATCAGAGAAAGGCGGATTTGACGTCGGTGGACGAGCGCACGCCGACATCATCGAAATGTTCGTCCAGCCACTTGCTGGCGCTGGCGCGGCCCACGTCGCGCAGCGTCTTCAAGAAACCCCAATCCGGGTTCAGCTTGCTAGTGACGCCCAGGCTTGTCATGTACTCCTCGTTCATGATCGAATGGACCAGCATCCGGCGATGCTTTTCATCATTCAGCTGGCCATCGTCGATCAGGTGGCTGACGAAGGCGATCGCCCGCATTTCACGCATCAGGCTCGAGTTGAAGCTGATTTCGTTGATGCGGTTCATGATGTCCTTGGCGGACTTGGGGATCTCTTTGCGATTAAGCGGGTTGATGTGAACGATCACCACATCGTTGGTCTCGCTGCCATAGATCAGCGGGAAGATCGCCGGGTTGCCCATGTAGCCGCCGTCCCAATAAGCCTCACCTTCGATTTCGACGGTGTGGAACAAGAAGGGCAGACAGCCCGAGGCCAGCACCTGATCGGGACCAATCTCGTGGTTTTCGAACATGCGCACCTTGCCGGTGCGCACATTTGTGGCCGAAAGGAACAATTTGACCGGGCAACCTTCACGCAGCACGTTGAAATCAATCG
Organism: Sandarakinorhabdus limnophila DSM 17366; assembly: GCF_000420765.1. Taxonomy (GTDB): domain Bacteria; phylum Pseudomonadota; class Alphaproteobacteria; order Sphingomonadales; family Sphingomonadaceae; genus Sandarakinorhabdus; species Sandarakinorhabdus limnophila. The sequence goes on from NZ_ATVO01000003.1 coordinate 401,644, forward strand.
AGCTTTCCAGCACCTTGCGCAGCGGATTGACGTTCTTCGGGTTGAGTTCATAGGGCGACATGATGCGGGACATGATGTCCATAATCATGAACACCGGGCTGTAATCCAGATTGTGATTGTTCAGTGCCTTGTCGATCCACGAAGGCTGCAGCGGCCCCTTAGCGCCTTCGTCGCTGATCTTCTTCCAGAATTTCTCCAGCTCTTCGCGGGCACCTTCGGCGCCGCCAATGGTCAGGCCATAGCCGAGCACGGTGGCATTCATTGCCCCGGCGCTGGTGGCGCTGACGGCATCGAAGGCGACACGGCCATCTTCGAGCAGGCGATCAAGCACGCCCCAGGCAAAAGCCCCGTGCGCACCGCCACCCTGCAGAGCCAGATTCACCTTCTTGCTGTTTGCGCCCACAACATAAGAGGGCGCAGCGCGCCCATTTCCCGACACCATAACAATTCATCCCCCAGCGCGGCGTTGATTTTGCACCGTACCGTGGCCATAAACCACCTTGTCAAAGGCAGCAATGATGATTCGCCATGGTGGTGGAGACATTTGGGCTGGCAGGCACGCCACGGGCAGCGCACATCCAGCATGTTTTCGGCCATGCCGTGTGCTTCCGCCATCCCAACCTAGACAACTGAAAAAACGGGGGTTTACCATGCTTAAAGGACTTAATGCGATCGTCACCGGCTCAACCAGCGGGATTGGGCTTGGTATCGCTAACGTGCTGGCATCGAAGGGTGCCAATCTCGTGATCAACGGTTTCGGCGACGCCGCCGCCATCGAAGCAGAACGCGCCAACTTGGAAGCCAAATATGGCGTCAAGGTCGTCTACAGCGGTGCCGACATCTCGAAGCCGGCCGATGTGAAGGCGATGGTTGAACTGTGCGTCAGCAGCTTTGGTTCGGTTGATATCCTCGTGAACAACGCCGGCATCCAGTACACCGAAAGCGTCGAGAATTTCCCGGCCGAGCGCTGGGATGCCATCATCGCCATCAACCTGTCGGGCATTTTCCATGCCATCCAGGCGGCGCTGCCGCACATGAAGGCCAAGGGTTTTGGCCGCATTATCAACATCGCCTCGGTGCACGGCCTGATTGGCAGCACGCACAAGGTCGCTTATGTCGCCGCCAAGCATGGCGTTGTCGGCATGAGCAAGGTGGTTGCGCTGGAAACTGCCGGCAGCGGCATCACCTGCAACACCATCTGCCCGGGCTGGGTCCACACCCCGCTAGTGCAGAAGCAGATCGAAGCCAAGGCGGCTGAACAGGGTATCAGCATTGAAAAGGCCACCGAGGACCTGCTGATCGCCAAGCAGCCGTCCAAGCAATTTGCAACGCCGGAACAGATGGGCGAACTCGCCGCTTTCCTGTCCAGCGAAGCTGCTGCCCAGATGACCGGGATCGCTATCCCCGTCGATGGCGGCTGGACCGCGCAGTAAAAGGTCTGAAATACAAAAAGCCGGCGCGGCAGTCATTGGTTGCCGCGCCGGTTTTTATTTGTCGCCCCCTCAGTTGGTGATCGCGCCCTGATCAGCCACCAGGCGCCCGCCCGAAAGGCTCACCACCCGATCCATCTTCTTCGCCAGCGCGATATTGTGCGTGGCCACCAGCGCCGCCGCGCCCGACGAGCGGACCAGATCGAGAAAGGCCGCCAGCACCAATTGCGCCGTGGCTTTATCCAGATTGCCGGTCGGTTCATCGGCCAGCACCAGCGCCGGGCGGTTGGCCAGCGCGCGCGCCACCGCCACCCGCTGCTGCTCCCCGCCCGACAATTGCGCCGGCTTGTGGGTGAGCCGCGCGCCAAGGCCAAGCGATGTGAGCAATTCATCAGCGCGCGTGGCGGCACCGGCTTCGGGCACGCCAGCCACCATCTGGGCCAGCATCACATTCTCGCGCGCGGTGAAATCGGGCAACAGGTGGTGGAACTGGTAAACGAAGCCCATCCGCTCCCGGCGGACGCGGGTGCGACCAAGATCATCAAGGGCACCAACGGGTTCGCCGCAAATCCGGATAGCACCGGTGAACCCGCCTTCCAGCAGGCCAACGGCTTGCAGCAGCGTTGATTTGCCGGAACCAGACGGCCCCAGCAGGGCGACGATCTCGCCGGGAGCGACGGTCAAATCAACGCCGGCCAGCACATCGATACGGGCGCCGCCCTGTTCGAAACTGCGGGCCAGGCCCGTCACCTGCAGCACCGGCTCATTCATAGCGCAGCACCGTCACCGGATCGGTGGAAGCCGCCTTCCACGCCGGATAGAGCGTGGCGAGGAAGCTCAGAAGCACGGCAAGGATGACGATGCCGAGCACCTCCATCGGATCGGTCTTGGCCGGCAGCAAGGTGAGATAGCGCACCGACGGGTCCCAGATGTCGGTTCCCGTGAGCCGCGAGACGCCATCGACAATAGACTGGCGGAAGGTGAGCAGGGTGAAACCGAGCACCAATCCCACCGCCACACCGGCCGCACCGATCAGCGTGCCCACGGTCATGAAGATGCGCATCATCGCCGCCCGGCTGGCACCCATGGTGCGCAGGATGGCGATATCCCGTGTTTTCGCCCGCACCAGCATGATCAGCGAGGAGAGGATGTTGAACACCGCCACGATGATGATGATGGACAGCACCCAGAACATCACTGTCTGTTCCACGACCAGCGCCGAAAACAGTGCCGAATTGCTGGCCTGCCAGTCGTTCACCACGGCAATGCCGGCCAGTTTCTGGCGCAGCGGTTCGAGGATGGCCTTGGCGCGGTCGGGATTGTCGGTGACGACCTCGATCATGCCCACCGCGTCGTCGAGGCGCAGCAGCGTCTGCGCGTCCTCCAGCGGCATCACCACGAACGCCTTGTCGTAATCATAGACCCCGACTTCGAACACCGCGACCACCGTGTAAGCGACGATGCGCGGCACCGTGCCGAACGGCGTGGACTGGCCGGCGGGGTTGATCAGGCTGATCTGTTCCCCCACCCGTACGCCCAATTGTTCGGCCAGGCGGGCACCGATAGCCACCGTGTTGGCACCCGGTGCCAACGCCTCGAGCGTGCCGCCGCGGATATTGCCGGAGATTTCGGGGTTGGCGCGAATGTCAGCCAGTCGCATGCCGCGCACGATCACGCCTTCAACACGGCCGCCAACGCTGCCCATCAACGGCTGTTCGATCAGCGGCAGCGCCTGGGTAACCTCGGGCAGCGCCTTGGTATCGGCCATCACCTGCGGCCAGTTTTCCAGCCGGCCGCCATAGCCCTGCACCACCGCATGGCCATTCAAGCCCAGGATGCGATCGAACAGTTCGGCGCGAAAGCCGTTCATCACACTCATCACCGCGATCAGCGCGGCAACGCCCAACGCCACGGCCACCAGGCTGATGCCGGCGACGAGGAAGATGAACCCTTCCCCCTGCCCCGGCATCAAATAGCGCCGGGCGACCATGCGTTCGTAGGAGGTGATCAAATGCGGCTCACCACGGCGTCGATCGGCACCTCGACCCGCTCGCCGGTGGCGCGGCGCTTGAGTTCGACGATGCCCGCGCTGAGCCCCTTCGGCCCGACGATGACTTGCCACGGCAGGCCGATCAGATCGGCCGTGGCGAACTTGGCGCCGCCGCGCTCGTCGCGGTCGTCATAGAGCACGTCGACACCGGCGGCGGTGAAATCGGCATAGAGCTTGTCGCAAGCCGACTGGCAGGCGGCATCATCAACCCGCAAGTTGATCAGCGCCACCTTGAACGGCGCCACCGCATCCGGCCACACGATGCCGGCGTCATCATGGCAGGCCTCGATGATCGCACCGACCAGGCGGGACACGCCAATGCCGTAGCTGCCCATCAGCGGCGTGACCGGTGCGCCATCCGGGCCTTGGACGGTGACACCCATCGGCGAGGTGTACTTGTCCCCGAAATAGAACACCTGTCCCACTTCGATGCCCTTTGACTGCTGCAAGGCAGTGCCGCAGGCGGCTTCGGCCGCCAGATCCCGCTTTTCATCGGTGGCGGCATAATCGGCATTCAGGCCGTCGATGAAGGACGACAGCGCGCCGCGGTCATCGGCATTGATGGCGCTGGTGTCACGCGCCTTCAGCCAGTTTTCATGATAAAACACATCGCTTTCACCGGTTGGCGCCAGCACGATGAATTCGTGGGACAGGTCGCCGCCAATCGGCCCGGTATCGGCCTGCATCGGAATGGCGTTCAGCCCCATGCGCGCAAAGGTGCGCATATAGGCAATGAACATGCGGTTATAGCTGTGCCGGGCCGCATCGAAATCCACATCGAAGCTGTAGGCATCCTTCATCAGGAATTCCCGGCCACGCAACACGCCGAAGCGCGGGCGAACCTCGTCACGGAACTTCCACTGGATCTGGTAAATGTTGCGCGGCAGGTCGCGATAGCTCTTGGCGCCGTTCTGGAAGATGGCAGTGAACAGCTCTTCGGCCGTGGGGCTGAACAGCATCTCACGATCATGGCGATCGGTGATGCGCAGCATTTCCGGGCCATAAGCATCATAGCGCCCCGATTGCTTCCACAGATCGGCGGACTGGATGGTGGGCATCAGCACCTCGATGGCGCCGGCACGGTCTTGCTCTTCCCGCACGATGCGTTCGATATTGGCCAGCACGCGCTTGCCCAACGGCAGCCAGGCATAGATCCCCGACGATGTCTGCCGCACCATCGCAGCGCGCAACATCAGCTGATGGGAAATCACCTGAGCCTCGCCGGGCGTTTCCTTGAGAACGGGCATGAAATAGCGGGACAGGCGCACGGATTTGTCTCTTTGCAATAGGGCGGCGGATGGATGATGTGGATTGGGCCTTAGCATGGCTGACCGTGAGGGCAAGCCGGGCATGATTTGCTTAATATTAACCTACTGTTGCAACGAAGTCACACTTGGCGAAATCGTTGCCAGGCCACGCATTCTGCGCCCTGACAGCGACAAAGAATGGGCATATCACATGCCAACGAGTGGGTACCGCGAGGGGCCCGCAAGGACGGATAGGCGGCAGGGTCCATCTCGCACGGAGAGGATCCAGTCGTCATTCACCGCTGCGCGCCGGTCCGGATCGGGTCAACCGGAGTGGGCTTAGGCTGCGCGCGCCGGCTGGGGCAGATGGGGGCATTGGCCCCGGCCGGCGCCGAGCGTTGAAAATATATCAGTCTCTTCACGAAGGGCCCGGCCAGGCAAACGGCCGGGCCCTTTTCGTTTGTGCTGACTTCGGCCATTCTGTCATCATGAAGATGCTGATCATCGGGGTCGCGGTGCTTGCCGCCTTGTGGTTGCTGTGGCGGCGCCTGTCGCCACCGGCCGGCATGGTGTTCGATCTCGACGATCCACGCATGAAGATCGCCAAGCAAACGGCCCGCGACACGCTGCCGGAATTCTGGGCCGCCTTGGCGGCAGAGGCGCCGGGCGACAGCGATTTCGGCCTGAAGTTCGATCTCAACCACGGCCGCGGCCTGCCCGATCGTGAACTGATCTGGGCGACAGGAGTCATCCGGGACGCCGATGGCACCATCCATGGCAACCTCGCCAACCCGCCGATCAATCGCGATTTCAGCGCCGGCCAGTCGGTCGTGATCAATCCGGCAACCATCGTTTATTGGTGCTTCTTCCGAAACGACATTGCCCACGGCCATCACATCACCCGGCTGATGATCGACCTCAGCCCACCCCGGGATGCCGCACAGGCCCGCAAGCAACTGGGCTGGTAACGCCCCCACCCTTTCATCAGGCCGCCGCCCTCCGTCCGCCGTGTCACAACCATGGCCAAGGAGGACACATCATGGCTTACGAACATATCAGCGTCGAACGCGACGGCCGCATCCTGGTGGTGACGATCAACCGGCCGGAGCGGATGAACGCGCTGCATCCGCCCGCCAATGCCGAACTGGATACGGCGTTCAACGATTTCGCGGCCGATCCCGATCTTTGGGTCGCCATCATCACCGGCGCCGGTGAACGCGCCTTTTCCGCCGGCAACGATCTGCGTTGGCAGGCCGAAGGCAATGCCATCACCGTGCCGCCCTCGGGCTTTGGCGGGCTGACCAGCCGCTGGGATCTCGACAAACCGGTGATCGCCGCCGTGAACGGTGTCGCCATGGGCGGTGGTTTCGAGGTGGCGCTGGCCGCTGACATCATCCTGGCGTCTGACAATGCGACCTTCGCCCTGCCTGAGCCCAAAGTTGGCCTCGCCGCGCTGGCCGGTGGCCTGCACCGCCTGCCCCGCGCCATCGGCGTGTCCCGCGCCATGGCGATGATCCTCACGGCCCGCACCGTTTCGGCGGCCGAAGGCAAAGAGTTGGGCTTCGTCACCGAAGTCGTGCCCGCCCCCGATCTGCTCACGCGTGCCAAGGCGCTGGCGGCGGCCATGTGCGAATTGTCGCCGCTCTCGCTGCGCGCGTCGAAGCAGGCGGTGCTGAAGGGGCTGGAAGAACCGTCCTTGCGCGCGGCGTATGAGGGCCAAGGCAAATATTCGGCCGTGCAGGCGCTGTTCCGCAGCGAGGATCTGCGCGAAGGCCCGCTGGCCTTTGCCCAGAAGCGCAAGCCAGAGTGGAAGGGCCGCTGATCTCCCTGCGTCAACCCACCCGTTGACCGCGCAATCACTGCAGGGCAGCGGGGCGGCAATGGGGGACTCTCTGTCACGCGACCGCATCACCGCACCGCCAGCTTTTGACCGCTGGCTGGTGCCGCCCTGCGCGCTGGCCATCCACCTGTGCATCGGCATGGCTTATGGGTTTTCGGTGTTCTGGCTGCCGCTCAGCCATGCGCTTGGCGCGCCGGCCTGCACCAACCTTCCTGCTGCGCTCACCTCTACCAGCTGCGACTGGCGGGTGAGCGATCTTGTGTGGGTCTACACGTTGTTCTTCGTCGTGCTCGGCCTGTCGGCGGCGCTGTTCGGCAGTTGGGTGGAACGGGTTGGACCGCGCCGGGCCGGGCTGGTGTCGGCGGCCTGCTGGTGCGGTGGCATTGCGCTTGGCGCACTGGGCGTGTTCCTGCACCAGTTGTGGCTGTTCTGGCTGGGTGCGGGCGTGCTGGGCGGCATCGGTCTTGGCATCGGTTACATCACGCCGGTTTCCACCCTGATCAAATGGTTCCCCGATCGGCGCGGCCTGGCCACCGGCATGGCGATCATGGGCTTTGGCGGCGGCGCCATGGTCGGCAGCCCGGCGGCAGACCGGTTGATGGCGGTCTTCGCCAGCCCTGGTGAAGCCGGCGTGTGGCAGGCAATGCTGGTGCTGGCCGGCATCTATGCACTCTTCATGACGGCAGGTGCGTTGGGCTTTCGCCTCCCCGCCCCCGGCTGGGCCCCGCCCGGCAAGGCCGAAGTGGTCGCCGGCGGCCGCTTCGTGCCGCTCGGCATTGCCAGTCGCACCCCGCAATTCTGGCTGGTGTGGTGCGTGCTGCTGCTCAACGTCTCGGCCAGCATCGGCATCATCGGCCTCGCCTCGCCAATGGTGCAGGAAATTTTTGGCGGCGGCCTGTTTGGCCAGCCCGTGCGCTTTGCCGATTTCAACGAGGATCAGAAAGCCGCCGCGGCCGCGGCCGGCGCCGGTTTCGTTGGCCTGATCAGTCTGTTCAATATCGCCGGCCGCTTTTTCTGGGCCAGTCTGTCAGATCGGATTGGGCGAAAAGCCATGTATGCCGCCATCCTGGCGTTGGGCGCGGCCTGCTATGGCCTCGCCCTTCCCGGCCCGGCCGCAGCGGCTTTGCCCCTGTTCGTGGCGGCCTTTGCCCTGATCGCTTCGATGTATGGCGGGGGCTTCGCGGCGGTGCCGGCGTGGCTTGCCGATTTGTTCGGCACCAAGCAGGTGGGCGCCATCCACGGCCGACTGCTCACCGCCTGGTCCACCGCAGGCGTGCTGGGGCCGCTATTGGTCGCCTATGTGCGTGATGCACGCCTGGCCGATGGGGTGGCACGTGAAGCGGTGTATGGTCCAATCTTCCTGGCGCTCGCTGGCCTGCTGGCGCTGGGGCTGATCGCGGCGCTGCTGGTGAAACCGGTGGCAAGTGAACTGTGGGTTGAAGATGACGACGCGCCCGCCGCCCTTCCCGCTTCCACAGCTGCGTCGCCGGCCGCCGCTTGGGGCCTGCGCCTCGCCGCATGGAGCGCCGTGCTCATCCCGCTGACCTGGGGTGGCTGGTTCACCGTGCAGAAGGCGCTGGTGCTGCTGGCGCAATGAAAAGGGGCCGCCGGTTGCCCGACGACCCCAAAACATTGTCATCCGTCCACGAAGGGCGGTGTCTGGTGTCAGCGAACCCCGACCGTGACCGGGGCCACCAGCGCCTTCGCGCCGTGAATGAAGCAATGAGACACTGAATCACCTCCTTTCGCTTGTTGAACAAGAATTGCAGTGTCAGAGGAAATGCTGATGATCGCAAGGGGCATAATCACGCAGCTGCGCATCGGCCGGCCGCAGCCGCTGCCGGGCCACCGCATGCTTTCTGCCTATCGCCGTCAGCCTGTCGCGGGCCCGGTCACTGTGCACGAATTGGGGCTGGACGGCGATCAGGTGGGCAACACGCGCGTTCACGGCGGACCGGAAAAGGCGATCTATGCCTATCCGCTCAGCGGCTATGACGGCTGGCGCGCCGCGTTCCCCGATCTGGCTGACCGATTCGTGCCGGGCGCCATGGGCGAGAATCTGGTGGTCGATGGCCTCGATGAAGCCAGCCTGTGCCTGGGCGATGTGATCCGCTGCGGCACGGCCACCCTGCAGATCGCCCAGATCCGTGAGCCATGCTCGACCTTTGCCGCCGCGATGGGCACCACGCGCGTGGTCAAGGCGATGGTGCGGTCGGGCCGCTGCGGCTGGTATTTGCGCGTGCTCGAAGGCGGTGCCATCGCGCTGGGAGACGGGCATGACGTGATTGAACGGCCTAATCCTGGTTGGCCGATCAGCCGCTTCACACCAATTGCAGCCGGCAAGGCCGGACGTCACGAGGAGATGGCGGAACTTGCCGCCCTGCCCGGCCTCAGTGCTTATTGGCGGTCAAAGCTGGCGCGCCGGCTGTTGGATCAGCAGCAATAGCGCGGGCGGCGCGGAAAGCGCAGGCTTCCATAACCGCGAGCAGCCCTGCGCCCAGCAGGAACGGCACGAAGGTGTAAAGGATACGGAACAGTGCCACTGCCGCCAGCACGCCGGCCTTGTCTGCATCTGGCATCAGGCCAACGATCACCAGTTCGAACACGCCAAGTCCGCCCGGCGCATGGGCCAGCGCGCCGGTGACCATGGCGACAGCGTAGATGACCAGGAAGGTGAGCAGATCGGGCACGCCCGCCACCGGCAGCAACAAGATGAAGAGCGCGCCGCCCGCCAGTGCCAGATCGAGCGTGCCGATGGCGATCTGCTGCAAGGTCTGCTTGCCGTCAGGGATGGTGAAGCGATAGCGCAACAGCTTGAAACTGCGCCGCCACACGGTGGCCAGCAGCGTGTAGCCCAGCACACCGCCCAGCAGCAGCGCGCCAGTCCATTCTTCCAGGCCTTGTGGCACCCATTCGCGGATGGGTTCGGCCAGACCCGGCGAGACGATCAGGCCGATGCCGGCAACAAAGATGATGCCCAGCCAGAAGGTCCAGCCACACAGCAGGATGATCATGGCGATATCAGCCGGCTTCACGCCGGCGCGGGTATAAATGCGATAGCGCACGGTGCCGCCAGTGAGGATGGTGACCCCCAGCGTGTGGCTCATGGTGAAGCTGGAGAAGCTGGCGGCGGCCAAGGTGGGCCAGCCGATCTTGGTATAGCCGAGGTGGCGGGTGGCGAACCAATCATAGCCGACCAGCACGACATAGGAGAGGAAGGTGGAAACCGCGGCAAAGGCGATCAGATGCGTTGGCGTGGCTTCAATTTCCGCCATAACGTCGGCCAGCGTGACCTGGCCGGAAATCTTCTTCAGGCCCCAGGCGGCCAACGCCAGCACGAGCAGCCCCAGCGCGGCACCAGCCCAGCTTTTCCAATTGGCGCGGGGACGCTGATCCTCTGCCACTGCCGGGCCTGTTTCCACTTGCTGTACCGACACGTCCAGACGCCGCTTCCTTCAAACCGCTGGTAGGCCCGGAGGGACTCGAACCCCCAACCAAGCCGTTATGAGCGGCCTGCTCTAACCATTGAGCTACAGGCCCGAACCGGGCCAACAGCGGTTAGCCGATGCAGATGCACTTGGGAAGGCCGGGCCGCACGCGCAAGGCGGCATCGGTGAAAACCGGGGCGCGCAGAGAAAGAAAAAGGGCCGGATGCTTTTGCAGCATCCGGCCCTTCTATCATGCCCGGAACCTCGCACCGGGAGGGGAGGAGTGGCGCGGCCGGGCTGATCGGTCGCCTCAGGGGGGAGGAGGGGCTGACCGATCAGGCCGGGCTGGCTGCAGGGGGGAGAGCAGCGGGCCCGGCGTTACCGCTATCGCGGCGACACAAACTATCTACGGATTCGCCGGCCTCTATTGCAGTGCACAATATCGCGTTACAGCCATGCACTGGATGCATAACTATGGACGCTGGAATATAGCAACTTCTTGTTATTGCAGTAAGACATGAGGTGCGCAGCCATGCATGCGACAGCCTGCCTCACATGTCCAACGCGGCGTTGGTCATGCGTTCCACCAGAAATTCGCGCAGCACGGCAATGCGCAGGGAGCGCCTGAGCTCGGAAGGATAGGTGAAGAAAGTGCGGAACACCGGGCCTTCCACCTGCGGCAGCACCACCTGCACCTTGCCGGAAAAGCGGATCAGATAGGATGGCAGCGCCGCGATGCCAGCGCCGGCTTCCACCGCCTGCAACACGCCGTGGCTGTTGTTGATGGTCAGCGCTGCCGCCCGCGGGCTGCCTTCGTGGCCCAGCTCCAGGATCCAGTTGATGCCCTTCAGAAATTCCGGTGCGGCATCGCCATAGGATATCAACCGGTGGTGATCGAGATCGGCAATGGTCTTCGGCTCGCCGTGGCGGGCCAGATAATCCGGGCTGGCCACCAGGTGATGGCGGATACCGGCCAGCGGGCGCTGCATCAGCTCGTTCTGGAACGGGCGGTGAAACCGGATCGCGACATCAGCCTCACGCTTGGCCAGATCCAGATCGGCATCGGTCAGCATCAAGTGGACACTGATATCGGGATAGAGATCAAGGAAATCGCCCAGTTGCCGCGCCAGCCAAGTGGAACCGAAGGAGACCGTGGTGGTCAGCCTGATGGCACCCGTCGGCCGATCACGGCTGACATCGATGGCCTGCGCCGCCTTGTCGATGCGCTCGTGCATGTCGGCGGTGGCGGCGCGCAACTGCTCGCCTTCGTGAGTCATCGCCAGCCCGCGGGCATGGCGGTGGAACAGTTTGGCGCCCAGGCTGTCTTCCAGCGCCGCGATCTGGCGCGACAATGCCGGCTGGCTCATGTGCAGGCGGCGTGCAGCCTCGGTGAAGCTGCCGGCTTCGGCCACGGTGTCGAACAGGCGCAGCTTTTCCCAATCAAGATTGATGCCAGGCTGCATGCGCCCCTCCTCCCCTTATCCGTGCGCCAGAAAACGCTCCGCTTCCAGCGCCGCCATGCAGCCCATGCCGGCCGCCGTCACAGCCTGTCGGTAGAGCTTGTCCTTCACGTCACCAGCGGCGAACACGCCGGCCACGCTGGTTGCCGTGCTGTCAGGCACGGTGAGGATATAGCCCTCCTCGTCCATGTTCAGCTGGGCAGCGAACAGGCTGGTGGCGGGCACGTGGCCGATGGCGATGAACAGGCCATCCACCGGCAGTTGGCGGGTGCTGCCATCGCGCGTGTCGGCCAGCGTGATACCTTGCACCTTCAGCGGCGCGTCTTGCCCCTGCACATCGGTCACTTCGGCGTGCCAGTGCATCTGCACCTTGGGGTTTTCCAGCAGCCGGGCCTGGTTGGTCTTGTCCGCCCGCAGTTCGCCGCGACGGTGGATCAGGTGCACCTTGCTGGCGAACTTGGTGAGGAACATCGCCTCCTCCACAGCGGTGTTGCCGCCGCCAACCACGGCCACTTCCTTGCCGCGGAAGAAGAAGCCGTCGCAGGTGGCACAGGCCGAAACGCCGAAACCGCGGAACTTCGTCTCATTGGGCAGGCCCAGCCAGCGCGCCTGGGCGCCGGTGGCGATCACGATTGTATCGGCGGTCCAACCCTGGCCGCTGTCGGTTTCCAGCACAAACGGGCGCCGCGACACATCAACCTTGGTCACGATATCAGTGATGATCTCGGTGCCGACATGGCGGGCCTGGGCTTCCATCTTCACCATCAGATCGGGGCCCATCACCATGGTTTCGCCCGGCCAATTCTCCACTTCGGTGGTGATGGTCAGCTGGCCGCCGGGTTGCAGGCCCTGGATCAGCACCGGGTCCAGCAAGGCGCGCGCGGCATAGACGGCAGCGGTATAGCCGGCCGGACCAGAGCCGATAATCAGAACCTTGGCATGACGGGACATGAAAGCGAATCTCCTGAACGCGCAGCCGCGCGATGACGTGTGCGGCCTGACTTAAGCGAATTTGCCATCATTTCCAGCCCGCAGGCAGAGATGCGGCAAGGCTTGCCGGAACTGGCCCTGCGCCAATCTGCATCTTGCGCGACCTTGAAACAATGTTATCAAGAACGGGGATTTTGGGATGGGGAGTTACTCAGTGGTGCATCGTTCGCGACTGCCGATCGACGATATCGATCGCGTGATCCTGCGTCATCTGCAGGCCGAAGGCCGCATCACCAACGTCGATCTTGCCACTCGGGCTGGCCTCACCGCCCCGCCTTGCCTGCGCCGCGTGCGCGCGCTGGAGGAAAATGGCGTCATCAAGGGCTATCACGCCGATCTGGATTCGGTGGCGCTCGGTTATGGCATCACCGTGTTTGCCATGGTCAGCCTGAAGAGCCAGGCCGAAGCCGATCTGCGCGCCTTCGAAGACCATGTCGCCGCCCTGCCCCAGATCCGCGAATGCCATATGCTGAATGGCGAGATCGATTTCATCCTGAAGGTCGTCGCCCACGATCTGCAGGAATTCCAGAAATTCCTGACCAGCGAACTCACCCCGGCGCCGAACGTGGAAAGCGTGAAGACCAGCTTCGTCATCCGCACCGCCCTCTCGCGTCCGGGCGTGCCGGTCGATTAAGGCCGCGCCAGCGGTCGTGCCAGCGCCAACCCAGCGATAAACCCGCCGATATGCGCGGCAATCGCGATCCGCATGTCAGGCCCGGCCAGGGCGGCACCGGCCAGCACCTGCAACACCACCCACGCCGTACCCAGCCCCAGCGCCTGCACCAGTGGACTGCGCTTGCTGCGGCCGAACAACATGGCCTGGGCGGCCACCAGGCCGGAGATCGCACCGGATGCACCGACTGCGGGGACAGTGCTCAGCGGTGACCAGGCCCATTCGGCTAAACCACCGGCAAGGCCAGAGAGAAGATAGAGCGCAAGAAAGCGGCGGCCGCCCAGTTCCGGTTCCAGGATGCGGCCAATGGCCAGCAGCATCACCATGTTCATCAACAGGTGCGCGGCGCCGCCGTGAAGGAACATGTGGCCAAACAGGGTGGACGCCGCGCCCAGCGCCGGCAACTGACGATCTAGCGCCAGCGTGAGCCGCGCCGGCACCAGCCCCGCCCAGAACAACAGCGCATCGCGCGCGTTGCTGCCGGCAAAGCCCATCAGGATCGCCACGATGGCATTGGCCAGCACCAGCAGGCGCGTCACATTGGCCGGCGGTGGCTCCGCCGCTGCCAAGGGACCGCCGGGCGGCGGGAAGTCAGATGAATTCAACGCGTTCAATGGCGTAATATTTGTCGCCCGACGGCGTGTGAACTTCCACTTCGTCGCCCACGCGGCGGCCGATCAGCGCCTTGCCCAGCGGCGAGGAGAAGCTGATGCGGCTGGCTTTCACATCGGCTTCATGCTGGCCGACGATCTGATAGGTCACCGGCTTGTCGTCTTCATCAAGCAGGCGAACGGTAGCACCAAACACCGCCTTGTCGCCCGAAAGCGTCTTGGGATCGATCACGATGGCGCGGGCCAGCATGTCTTCCATTTCGATGACCTGGGCCTCGATCTGGCCCTGGCGTTCCTTGGCTGCGTGATATTCGGCGTTTTCCGACAGATCACCGTGGGCGCGCGCTTCCTCGATGGCTTCCACCACCGCCGGCCGCTCAACCTCTTTCAGTTGCCGCAACTGGCTGATCAGGACAGCATGTCCTGACGGCAGCATCGGCACCTTTTCCATCGTCGCCATGGTCGTTCAACTATCCTGCAAGTCGTTCCAAAGATTTGCCCCTGCCGGCGCATTTCGGCGTCGCCAGGGGCAGCGGGCGGATATTCTGCCGCCGATCAGGGCTGCTGAAGATAGGATTGAAGTGGCCGAACTTCAAGCCGGTGTCGCCGCAATGCAGCAATTGCTGCCACCGCCGCCCGGCTGGCGGGTGCCGTGGTATAATATGGAACCCGGCCATACAGCGCCGAAGCGCGGATGGACTGGCTGTCCTTCAGCGACTGCAGCCCTTCGGTGGTGTTGAAAATCAGGGCGATCTCACCGTCCTTGATCCGGTCAACGATGTGCGGCCGGCCTTCGGCGACCTTGTTCACCGCCGTCACCGGGATGCCAGCGGCCTTCAGCACCAGTTCGGTGCCCGAGGTGGCGACCAGTTCGAAACCCAGCGACACCAGATCGCGCGCGGCATCGATGATCTGCGGCTTGTCACTGTCCTTCACGCTGATGAACACACGGCCCGTCTGCGGCAGCACGGTCGAAGCGGCCAGCTGGCTCTTGGCAAAGGCCGTGGCAAAATCGGCATCGATGCCCATCACTTCGCCGGTGGACTTCATTTCGGGGCCGAGCACCGGATCAACACCGGGGAAGCGCGCGAACGGGAACACGGCTTCCTTCACGGCGATATGATTGCCGACATTGCGCGGTGACAAATCAAAGCTGGCCAGCTTTTCCCCCGCCATCACCCGCGCGGCGATCTTGGCCACCGGGATGCCGGTTGCCTTGGCTGTGAACGGCACGGTGCGGCTGGCGCGCGGGTTGACCTCGATCAGGTATACGTCGCCATCCTTCACGGCGAACTGCACGTTCATCAGGCCCTTCACCTTCAGGGCACGGGCCAGCACGTCGGTCTGGCGCTCGATCTCGGCGATGATCTCGGCGGGCAGGCTGTAGGGCGGCAGCGAACACGCCGAGTCCCCCGAGTGCACGCCGGCTTCCTCGATATGCTGCAGCACGCCGGCCACGAACACCGTCTCGCCATCGGCGACCGCATCCACGTCAACCTCGATGGCGTCACGCAGATAGCGGTCGATCAGCACTGGCGAACTGCCGGAAACCACCACGGCTTCGCGGATATAGGTTTCAAGCTGCGCCAGCGTGTCGACAATCTCCATGGCGCGGCCGCCCAACACATAGGACGGGCGCATGAGCACCGGATAACCGATGGTCTCCGCCACGCGCACGGCTTCCTCAGCTGACCGCGCGATGCCGTTGTCCGGCTGCTTCAGACCGAGTTCGGTGATCAGCGCCGCAAACCGCTCACGATCTTCGGCCAGATCGATGCTGTCCGGGCTGGTGCCCAGGATCGGAATGCCGGCATCCTGCAGCGCCTGCGCCAGCTTCAGCGGGGTCTGGCCGCCCAGCTGCACAATCACGCCCACCAGTTCGCCGTTCTGCATTTCGGTGTGCAGGATTTCCAGCACGTCCTCGGCGGTCAGCGGCTCGAAATAGAGCCGGTCCGACGTGTCATAGTCGGTGGACACGGTT
This sequence comes from Sandarakinorhabdus limnophila DSM 17366, assembly GCF_000420765.1. Lineage (GTDB taxonomy): Bacteria > Pseudomonadota > Alphaproteobacteria > Sphingomonadales > Sphingomonadaceae > Sandarakinorhabdus > Sandarakinorhabdus limnophila. The sequence goes on from NZ_ATVO01000003.1 coordinate 417,354, forward strand.
TCAGGGTTGCAGTTGACCATTATGGTTTCATAGCCCGCGTCATCGAGCGCGAAGCAGGCGTGGCAGCAGCAATAATCAAACTCGATGCCCTGGCCGATACGGTTGGGGCCGCCGCCAAGGATGACGATCTTGCGCGCCGCAGTCGGCTGGCTCTCGCAATCTGGCTCGCCAAAGCTGGGGGCTTCATAGCTGGAGTACATGTACGGCGTTTTCGCCGCGAATTCGCCGGCGCAGGTATCGATGCGCTTGAACACCGGCCGCACGTTCAGCGCACGGCGGGCACGGGACACCTCGGCCTCGCTCGTGCCGGCCAGCTTGGCCAGCCGCGCGTCGGAGAAGCCCAGCGATTTCAAGTGGCGGAAGTCAGCTGCAGACGTGGGCAGGCCGTTCGCCTTCACCTTGGCCTCTTCCTGCACCAGTTCCTGCATCTGGCGCAGAAACCAGGGGTCGAACTTGGCGATCTGGTGGATGCGATCAACGCTCATGCCGGCGCGCAGCGCGTCCGCCGCCACCAGCAGGCGATCAGGCGTCGGGCGGCTGAGCGCGGCTTCGATTTCTTCGATGGTGGCGCCAGCCAGATGCTCAACCTCGTCAAAACCGGTCAGGCCGGTTTCGAGGCCGCGCAGCGCCTTCTGCACGCTTTCCTGCCAGTTGCGGCCGATGGCCATCACTTCGCCCACCGATTTCATGGCGGTGCCGAGCAGATTCTGGGCGCCCTTGAACTTTTCAAAGGCGAAACGCGGGATCTTGGTAACGATATAGTCGATGGTCGGCTCGAACGACGCCGGGGTGGCGCCGGTGATGTCGTTCATCACCTCGTCCAACGTGTAACCCACCGCCAGCAACGCCGCGACCTTGGCGATCGGGAAGCCGGTGGCCTTCGACGCCAGCGCCGACGAGCGCGACACGCGCGGGTTCATCTCGATGACGACCAGGCGGCCATCCTTCGGGTTCACCGCATATTGCACGTTGGAACCGCCGGTTTCGACGCCGATCTCGCGCAGCACCGCGATGCTGGCGTTGCGCATGATCTGATATTCCTTGTCGGTCAGCGTCAGCGCCGGGGCGATGGTGATCGAATCCCCGGTGTGGACGCCCATCGGATCGATATTCTCGATGGAACACACGATGATGGCATTGTCCGCCTTGTCGCGGACCACCTCCATCTCATATTCCTTCCAGCCCAGCACGCTTTCTTCCACCAGCACTTCGGTGGTCGGGCTGGCATCGAGGCCGCCGGTAACGATGTGAATGAATTCCTCGCGGTTATAGGCAATGCCGCCGCCGGTGCCGCCCATGGTGAAGCTGGGGCGGATGATCGACGGCAGACCAACGAATTCCAGCGCCGCCAGCGCTTCCTCAACCGTGTGCGCGATGCGGCTCTTCGGCGATTCCAGACCGATCTTATCCATAGCGTCGCGGAACTTCAGCCGGTCTTCGGCCTTGTCGATGGCTTCGGCATCAGCCCCGATCAACTGGACATTGTATTTCTCCAGCGTGCCATCCTTGGCCAGCGCCAGCGCGGTGTTGAGCGCGGTCTGGCCGCCCATCGTGGGCAGCACGGCGTCGGGCCGCTCCTTCTCGATGATGCGCGCGACGATCTCGGGCGTGATCGGCTCCACATAGGTCGCGTCCGCCAGATCTGGATCGGTCATGATCGTCGCCGGGTTGGAGTTGACCAGGATGATGCGATAGCCTTCCGCCTTCAACGCCTTCACCGCCTGCGTGCCCGAATAATCGAACTCGCAGGCCTGGCCGATGATGATCGGGCCGGCGCCAATGATCAGGATGGATTTGATGTCGGTGCGTTTGGGCATCAGAGGCTCCGGGTCGAGGCGAGAGAGCCGACAAACTTCTCGAACAGATACTGGCTGTCCTGCGGGCCGGGGCTGGCTTCGGGGTGATATTGCACGCTGAACGCCGGGCGGTCAGTCAGCTCAAGGCCGGCCAGCGTGCCGTCGAACAGCGAGATGTGGGTGGGCCGCGCCGTCGCCGGCAGGGTTTCGGTATCCACGGCAAAACCATGGTTCATCGAGGTGATCTCGACGCGGCCATCGGAAAGCCGCTTTACCGGATGGTTGGCGCCGCGGTGGCCCTGCGTCATCTTCAGCGTCTTGGCGCCCACCGCGAGGCCGAGCAACTGGTGGCCAAGGCAGATGCCGAACAATGGAAGCCCGACGTTCAAGATCTTCTGAATGGTCGGCACCGCATGCACGCCGGTCGCGGCCGGATCGCCGGGGCCGTTGGACAGGAAGATGCCGGCCGGCTTCAGCGACATGATTTCATCAAAGGTCGCCGTGGCCGGCACAACCGTGACGCGCGCACCGGCGGCGACGAGGTTGCGCAGGATGTTGCGCTTCATGCCATAATCGATGGCGACGACGTGCGGGCCATTCGGGTTGCCGCTGTGTGACGCATAGCCGCCGGCCAGCGTCCACAGGCCATCATCCCAGCTGTAATTCTGGGTGGCGCTGATCACGCTGGCGAGATCCATGCCCTCCAGCCCCGGCCATGCCTTGGCCTGGCTCAGCAGTTTCTTGATGTCGAACTGGCCGGCCTTGTTGTGAGCGATCACGCCGTTGGGCGCGCCGCCTTCGCGGATGCGCTTGGTGAGCGCGCGGGTATCAACGCCGGAAATGCCAATGCGGCCCCACGCCTTCATCCAGTCGTCAAAGCGGCGCTGCGAGCGGAAATTGGCCGCCGCCGTCACGGGCTCGCGCACCACGCAGCCCAGAGCGTGCGGGTTGGCGGATTCGATATCCTCGTTGTTGGCGCCCACATTGCCGATGTGCGGGAAGGTGAAGGTGATGATCTGCCCGGCATAGCTGGGGTCGCTCATCACTTCCTGATAACCGGTCATTGCAGTGTTGAAGCAGACTTCGCCCACCGCCACGCCTTCGGCACCGAAACCATGGCCCCAGATGACGCTGCCATCGGCCAGAACCAATACCCCCGTCGCGCCTTTGGGTTGGGCGGGCGCAGGGGCGGCGGCCATGGTCAGGTTCCTTCAGGTTGCGGGCAAACGGCGGGGGACCTAGGGGTGTAGGGCCAAGGCGTCAATCTATTAATTGACCGCCTGAGACGCTATCGAGCCCCAAAGATCAATCGGCATTTTTCACCACCGGAGATTCCCATGTTGCGCGACGCCATCCAGACCGCCACCACCCAGGCCATGAAAGCCCGCGACAGCGCCCGGCTCGGCGCCCTGCGCCTGATCAATGCCGCCCTGAAGAACAAGGATATCGAACTGCGCACCGGCACCGCACCCGCCGACGACGACGTGCTGGTGGTCGACGTGCTGATGAAAATGGCCAAGCAGCGCCGCGAATCGATCGAGATGTATGTGGCCGGCAACCGCGCCGAACTGGCCGATGCCGAACGCGCCGAACTGGGCGTGATTGAAAGCTTCCTGCCCAAGCAGATGGACGATTCTGAAGCGCTGGCGGCGATCAAGGCCGTGGTGGCCGAAATCGGCGCCACCAACGTGAAGGACATGGGCCGCGTGATGGCCGCCGTGAAGGAGCGTTTTGCCGGCAAGCTCGACATGAGCAAGGCAAGCGGGCTGGTGAAGGCCGCGCTGGGTTGAGCCTCTCCCCCGCCTTTCTTGACGAGCTGCGCGCCCGCGTGCCCGTTTCGGGCGTGGTCGGCCGGCGCGTGAAGCTGACGCGGGCGGGGCGGGAGATGAAGGGGTGCTGCCCCTTCCACAACGAGAAGTCGCCCAGTTTCTATGTGAACGATGAAAAGGGCTTTTATCACTGCTTCGGCTGCGGCGCGCATGGCGATGTCATCCGCTTCATGACCGACAATATAGGCCTGCCGTTCATGGAGGCGGTGAAGCAACTGGCGGCCGAAGCCGGGCTGGAAGTGCCCGCCCCTTCCCCCGAAGCGCGCCAGAAAGCGGAAGTGGCGGACAGTCTGGCCGAACTCACGGCCCGCGCCGCCACTTGGTTCCAGTCGCAACTGGCCGGCGACGGCGGGACAAATGCGCGTGCCTATATCGAGCGGCGTGGATTGCGGCCGACAACGGTGAAGGCGTTCGCGCTGGGTTATTCGCCCGATTCGCGCACCGCGCTGCGCGGCCACCTGAAGGATGCGACCGCCGACAAGCTGCTGGAAGCCGGCCTGATCGGCAAGACCGATGAAGGCGACACCTACGATCGTTTCCGCGGCCGGTTGATGTTCCCGATCCGCGATGCGCGCGGGCGGGTGGTGGGCTTTGGCGGCCGCGCGCTGGGCGATGTGCAGCCCAAATATCTCAACAGCGCCGATGGCCCGCTCTTCGACAAGGGGCGGCTGCTCTATAATCTGGATCAGGCCGGGCCGGCAGCGCGCAAATCGAACCGGCTGATCGTGGTGGAAGGCTATATGGACGTGATCGGCCTCGCCCAGGCCGGCCTGATCGAGGCGGTTGCCCCGCTCGGCACCGCGATGACCGAAACCCAGCTCATGCTGGCGTGGCGGCTGGTTGATGTGCCTTTGTTGTGCTTCGATGGCGATGCCGCCGGCCAGCGCGCAGCCACCCGCGCGGCCATGCGCGCCTTGCCTCTGCTGAAACCAGGCAAATCGCTGCGCATCGCCACCCTGCCACAAGGCCAGGACCCGGATGATATTTGCCGCACCGGCGGCGCTGCTGCTTTCGAAGCCGTGCTGTCCAGTGCCGTGCCGCTGATCGATCACATCTGGTCCATAGAAACCGCCGGGCTGGAACAGGCGACCCCGGAACGCCGCGCCCAGGCCCGCCTGCAGCTGCGCGAAGCCGCCGCCGGAATCGCCGATCCCGATGTGCGCTCGCTCTATCAGGCCGAATTCAACCAGCGCTTTGAAGCGGCCTTCATGGCGCGTCCCCAGCGGGCGCCGTGGCAACCCCGCAAGCCAGGCGAAAAGTGGCAGCCGCCGATCCCCGGTGTATCGCCGGCTTTGAAGGCGATGGTGGCGCGCGGCCATGATCCGGTGATGGAGGCTGTGCTGGCCGGGCTGTTGTTGCGGCCCGGTCTGGCCGATGCCCATCACGATTCGCTGGCGGCGCTGCGGCCTGTCGACGCCGGTGATGCCGCCGTGCTCGGCGCCGTGCTGGCGATGACGGCAGCGGACCATGGTCTTGAAAGCACTGCCCTGCTTGCCCATCTTGCAGACATCGGCCTCGCAGCCGAGGCGGATCGCATCCGGCGCGGCAACGGCCTCAGGCTGAGTTTCACGCGGAGCGAAACCCCGGCGGGCGTGGCCAATGCGGATTTTGCCATGACGTTGGCTCAGGCCACGGCCCGAGCTGGATTGGTCGAAGCACTGGCTGAAGCCACCATAAGGTTCCAGTCCAGCTTGGACGAAGCGGACTGGGCCGCACAGCAGGAACGGCGCCAGGAGATCGAGGCATTGGACGCGGCGATGATGGCTCTGGCGGAATCGCGGCGGGAAGGCTAAGAAGCGCAGTATAATACGCACGCAGCTTCAGCCTGCCCCGCCAGAGGATGTCCTCAAGCGGGCGGGCTTTTATACGTTTTTCATGGGTTTAACGCCGGCGCTGCCGGCCAGGGCAAGGACGCAGACTCGGATGGCCAAGACGGTCGCGAACGACACCGCGGATGCCAAGACAGATGGCGATGCTCCGCTCATTGATCTCAACGAAGCCTCAGTCAAAAAGCTGATCGCCCGCGCCAAGAAGCGCGGCTACATCACCTATGACGAGATCAACGAGGCCCTGCCGCAGGACCAGATGACCAGCGAGCAGATCGAGGACGTGATGTCCGCGATCAACGAGATGGGCATCAACGTCGTCGAGAACGAGGAAACGGCCGAAGACGGCGACACCCCGGAAGAGGAAGAAGCCGAAGCCGAACCGGTGGATGGGGATCTGTCCCCGGCGCCGGTTGCCGTGGTCAAGGCGCCGCTGGACCGCACCGACGATCCGGTGCGCATGTATCTGCGCGAAATGGGCGCGGTGGAATTGCTGTCCCGCGAAGGCGAAATCGCCATCGCCAAGCGCATCGAAGCCGGCCGCAACACCATGATCGCCGGCCTGTGCGAAAGCCCTATGACGTTCCAGGCCATCATCGAATGGTCGAACGCCCTCAACGAAGGCCGCATGCAGCTGCGCGAGATCCTCGATCTCGAAGCCATGCTAGCCAAGGTGCCGGGTGAAGACGGCGAAGAGGTCGAGGAAGGCGGCGACCTGCCGACCGTGCAGTTCAAGGAAGATGAAGAGCCGGAAGTCGAAACGCCGCCGGCCGACGAGGAAGACGAATTCACCGAACGCCGCGCCCAACAGCGCGCCGCCGAAGCCGAAGAAGATGATGAAGGCGGGCTCTCATTGGGCCAGATGGAAGAGCAGCTGAAGCCCGCTGCGCTGGAGAAATTCGCCGAAATCACCAGCACCTACAAGAAGTTCCACAAGCTGCAGGAAGCCCGGCTTTCATCGATGCACGGCGGGCCATCGTTCGCCAATGGTGACGAGAAGAAATATCAGAAGCTGCGTGAGGAACTGACGCGCGGTGTGCAGTCGATCCATTTCAACAACAACAAGATCGAACTGCTGGTCGAAGCGCTCTACACCCAGAACAAGCGGCTGATGGCGCAGGGCAGCAACATGATGCGCCTGGCCGACAAGCACAAGATTGTCCGCAAGAGCTTCCTCGATGAATATGTTAGCAACGAGCTGACCGAAGGCTGGCTCGACCGCGTGGCGACCATCGACAAGAAGTGGGCTGCCTTTGCCGCCGCTGAAATCGCGTCCATCGATCAGAACCGCCGCGAACTGGCCGGCATTGCCGAAACCACCGGCGTGGACCTGGGCGAGTTCCGCCGCATCGTGAACATGGTACAGAAGGGCGAACGCGAAGCCCGCATCGCCAAGAAGGAAATGGTCGAAGCCAACCTGCGCCTCGTCATCTCCATCGCCAAGAAATACACCAACCGCGGCCTGCAATTCCTTGATCTCATTCAGGAAGGCAATATCGGCCTTATGAAGGCGGTGGACAAGTTCGAGTATCGCCGCGGCTACAAGTTCAGCACGTACGCCACGTGGTGGATCCGCCAGGCGATCACGCGTTCGATCGCCGATCAGGCCCGCACCATCCGCATCCCGGTGCACATGATCGAGACGATCAACAAGCTGGTGCGCACCAGCCGGCAGATCCTGCACGAAATCGGCCGCGAGCCGACTCCGGAGGAACTGGCCGAACGGCTTTCGATGCCGCTCGAAAAAGTGCGCAAGGTGATGAAGATCGCCAAGGAGCCGATCAGCCTCGAAACGCCGATCGGCGACGAGGAAGACAGCCACCTCGGCGATTTCATCGAAGACAAGAACGCCGTGATCCCGGTCGATGCTGCCATCCACAGCAACCTGAAGGAAACTGTGACGCGCGTGCTGGCCAGCCTGACCCCGCGTGAAGAGCGTGTGCTGCGCATGCGTTTCGGCATTGGCATGAACACCGATCACACGCTGGAAGAAGTCGGCCAGCAGTTCAGCGTGACGCGCGAGCGTATTCGCCAGATCGAAGCCAAGGCGCTGCGCAAGCTGAAGCACCCGTCGCGCAGCCGCAAGATGCGCAGCTTCCTCGACGTTTGAGGCAAGCCTCACGGTCGGTATGATACAGGCGGTTGCCAAGTGCAGCCGCCTGTATCACGTTTGGGCCATGATGATCCGTTCTGCCGCCGCCCTCTCCGCGCTTCTGCTCTGCACATCGGCGGCGCCCGCGCCTTCCCCGGCCAATCTGGCGCTGGCGGCCGCGCTGGCGGCCAACATGTGCGGCCAGAGTGAAGGCACCGGCGCCGAAGCGGCACGCGGCGCTATCGTGCTGGTACCCGGCCTCACGCCGGCGCATATGCCGGTTTCGGACATGCCGACCGCACAGGCCTATTTCGATCAGGGTCTCGGCCAGCTTTGGGGATTCGATTACGACGAGGCGCTGGAAAGCTTCCGCGAAGCGCGGCGGCGCGATCCCGCGTGCGCCATGTGCAGCTGGGGTGAAGCTTTGGCGCTTGGCCCCTATATCAACAGTGGACCCATCAACGCGGAAACCATCGCCAAGGCCCACGCCCTCACCGCGCAAGCACTGGGCAGCAACCGGCTTTCCGATCGTGACCGCGCCCTGATGGAAGCCGTCCACACCCAGCACGCCCCCGGCGGCACCAAGGATGGCGTTCACGGCGATCTCTATGCCGATACGATGATCGCACTGGCCCAGCGCTGGCCGGAAGACGATCTGGTCGCCATCCTCGCCGCCGAAGCCATCATGACCAGCCAGCCCTGGGACTATTGGGAAGCCGGCGGCAAGGTTCCGAAGGCTCGGGCCGGAACGGCGCTGGCGCTGGTGGACAAGATACTGGCCCGCACGCCCGATCAGCCACAGGCAATCCACCTGCTCATTCACCTCACCGAAGCCAGCGCCAATCCGGCCAAGGCGGCTGGCCCGGCGGCGCGGCTGGGCAGCCTGGCGCCGGGTGCACCACATATGGTGCACATGCCCAGCCACACCTGGTACCGTATCGGCCGCTTTGACGATGCCATAGCTGCCAACAAGAGTGCCATTGCCGCCGACGAAGCCTATGCCCGCGCGGTCGGTGCCGAACCGCGCTATTATGGCTATTTCAACCACCACACGCATTTCCTGGCGTCAGCTGCGGTGCAGATCGGCGACAAGGCCACCGCGCTGGCGGCCGCCGCGGGGCTGGAAGCTGCGATTGATTCAGCCGATGTCGCCCGATCGCCGTGGCTGGAAATGCGGCTGGTCACCGCCCTGCACACGCGGGCGCATTTCCTGTCGCCGGCTGAAATCCTCGCCCTGCCCCGGCCCGACAAGCGCCTGCGCCGGCTCGGCATCGCCTGGCATGGCCTGCGCGCCGAAGCCTTGGCCCAGAGCGGCAACCCCGATGGCGCGGACGGTGAACTGAAGGCGCTGCGGCAGGCCCGCGATGGCCTGGAAACGCCGCGTCGCGGCAGGCGGGGCGGCGGGGCCCTGGAATTTGCCGCCATTGCCGATGCCGTGGCCCGCGGCCGCATCGCCACCGCGCGCGGAGACGTGGCAGGCGCGCTCAGGGCCTATGCCGCTGCCGAAGCCATCGAGGCCAACCTGCCCTATGCCGAACCGCCGCTGTGGCCGCTGCCAATCTCGGTGCTCTCGGGCCAATTGCGCGCCGCGCAGGGAGATCGCGCCGGTGCAGCCGCCGATTTCCGCCGCGCCCTGGCCCAGCGCCCGGGTCTGCGCCTCGCCAGCGATTGGCTGGCCGCTGCCAACGGCGCTTGATCCGACGCAGGCGCAGCCGCTTCTTCATTCATCAAACCGTAACAGGTGATGCTGCATTGCAACGCTGCAGCGGCATTTGTCGCGGTGGAAGCGGCATCGGCCAGACGCCGCTTGTGGCAGATTGTCGCGATGGGCTATCGGAAGAGCCAATGAAAAGGGGCCTTACTCTGCTTGTCATGCCAGTGCTGGCCAGCGTGCTGCTGGCGGCTGCCCCGGCGGACGAGCTGCGGCTGGAACCGCTGCGAGAAGCGATCATCACCGATGCACGCGCCGCCGATCCGGCCAGCATCGCCTTTGACCGCACCACCACCGCCGTGCGTCGCGGCCCTGGCATCAAGGAAAAGACCGTCACGGTCGAACGCTGGGATGGCAAACGCTGGGCGCTGGTGAGCGTGAACGGCAAGCCGCCCAGCGCCAGCAATTTGAAGACATTCCGCAAGGCCACGGCGGCAACGCCCGTGCCAGGCTATCACCGCATGGCCACGCTGATGGCCGCCGCGTCCGACATCATGGTGGATGGCGATGGCCGCAAAGTGCTGAAGATTCCGGTGCTGCCGCCCGGCACCGTGCGCACCGACACGGGCGACATTTCCAGCCATCTTTCCGGTGAAGCGGTGATCGCCAGCAACGATGGCAAGCCCTATGTCATGCGCCTGAAGGTGCGCGCCCGCGAGAATTTCAAGCTCAACCTGCTGATCAAGGTCACCAATTTCGAACAGATGAGCGATTATCGCCTGGGCCCCGACGGCCGCCCGCGCCTGGCCAGCCAATCGGCCGACAGCAAAGGCCAGATGTTCGGCTTTAGCGGCGGCCAGACCGACGAGGTCGTCTACGCTTATCGCTGACCTGCGGCTTCCCTTCGCAGTTTGACAGGATTGCGTCCGGACGCCGGCCCGCATAACCCTTACGGGCAAAGGGGATTTCAGCATGCGTTTCGAAGGCACCACCGGTTACGTTGCCACCGATGATCTGAAGGTTGCGGTCAACGCCGCCGTCACCTTGCGCCGGCCACTGCTGGTGAAGGGCGAACCCGGCACCGGCAAGACGGTGCTGGCCCAGCAGATCGCCAATGCTTTCGATGCGCCGCTGATCGAATGGAACGTCAAATCCACCACCAAGGCCCAGCAGGGCCTGTATGAATATGATGCCGTTTCCCGCCTACGTGACAGCCAGTTGGGCGATCCGCGCGTTTCCGACATTTCCAACTACATCCGCCGCGGCAAAATGTGGGAAGCCTTCACATCCGAAAAACTGCCGGTGCTGCTAATCGACGAGATCGACAAGGCCGATATCGAGTTCCCCAACGATCTACTCACCGAGCTCGATCGCATGGAATTCGACGTTTACGAAACCGGGGAACGCATCAAGGCCACCCAGCGCCCGATCGTGATCATCACCAGCAACAACGAAAAGGAACTGCCCGACGCCTTCCTGCGCCGTTGTTTCTTCCACTATATCAAGTTCCCGGATCGCGACACGATGGAAGCCATCGTGCGGGTGCATTATCCCAACATCCAGCGTGCCCTGGTTGCCGAAGCCATGAACATCTTCTTCGACATGCGCGAAGTGCCGGGCATGAAGAAGAAGCCCAGCACCAGCGAACTGCTGGATTGGCTGAAGCTGCTGATGCACGAGGATCTGCCCATCGACGTGTTGCGCAACCGCGACACCAAGAGCCTGATCCCGCCGCTGCACGGCGCCCTGCTGAAGAACGAAGCCGACGTGATGCTGTTCGAACGCCTGGCGTTCATGAGCCGCAGAGGTCAGGCCTGAGCCTTCCGCTCACTCCGGCTTGAAGGCCAGCGCCGTCCGCCCCGTCCCCAGCGGCGCGGCGGCGGTGTAGAGCACGGCTGCGAGCCGCCCAGCCACCAGATCAGCCCGCGCCAAGGCGTCGAGCACCAGATCGGCGCTGACGCGTTTCTGCCCGCGCAGCATGATCGGCACCAGGATCGGCCCCGGCCCGCCTTCGTGGCTGCGGTGCAGGGCAATGGCGATGGGTGCGTCTCTGCCGCTGCCGTTGGCGGTCACGTCGGCGTGCATCCGGGCGGTCGTGGGATCATAGCTGAAACGGATCGTGGCCTTGGCGGTGCCACCACCGGCCAAGCTCACCACCGTCTGTTGCGGCCCCGGCGCCTTGCCGGCCACCAGCGGCGGCGAGCTGAACGGCGGCTGGCGCGGTTTGGCCAATTGTTCCCAGCCATGCCCCAACGCCAGCAGCCGCGGTTCGGCAAAAGCGGCCCCCAGCAGTTCCAGGCCCACCGGCAGCCCGCGCGGCGTGAAGCCGGCCGGGATGGCCAGCGCCGGCAGGCCGGTGACCACGCTCAAGCGGCAGTTGCTGGCGATATTCTCGGCGCCGATCACCGGCGGCCGGCCCAGTGAGGTGGGATAGAGCAGCGCGTCCAGCCGCTCCTTGGTCAGCAGTGCATCCGTGGCCGCCCGCGCCACCGTGCGTTTGGCCAGCAGCACCTGATAGCCGGGGGAACTGCGATCCGGGCCGGCCAGCGGATCACGCAACCGCTTGTCGAGCTGGTCATGATGCAAGCCGGCCTTCACGATCTCCTCCAATGATGCAACCGGCGCCCCCGGATGCGCTGCCAGATAGCGGCGCAGATCCTCGACAAATTCGTACGTGCTGCCGCTTTCGGTCAACATCTCGTCGAGGCCCGGTATCGCCACTTCGATCACCTCGGCCCCGGCATTGCGCATCGCGGTGATGGCCTGATCATAGACCAGTTTGCCGTCCCCATCGTCGGGGACGATGGTGAACAGGCTGCGCAACACGCCAATGCGCGCGCCTTTCAGTGATCCGGGCTGCAGCGCATCGGCATAGGATTTGGGCACATGTGCATCAGCCCCCGCCGTGATCGCGTCGCGCTTGTCGCTGCCCACCGTCGCATCCAGCATGATCGCCAGATCGGCGACGCTGCGCGCCAGCGGCCCGGCCACATCCTGCGTATCGGAAAGCGGGATCACGCCCGTCCGGCTCGCCAGCCCGCGCGTGGTGCGCAGGCCAAACAGATTCTGATAGGCCGCCGGAATGCGGATCGAACCGCAGGTGTCGCTGCCCATGCCGGCCGCGGCAAAGCTGGCGGCAATTGCCGCACCGGTGCCGCCACTGGAACCGCCCGGTGAACGCAGCAGATCATAGGGATTGCGCGACTGGCCGGTGAGCGAGGAAATGGTGGTGGTGCCGGCGGCCAGTTCGTGCATGGCGGTTTTGCCGAGGATGATGGCGCCGGCGCTGCGCAGCTTTTCCACTTGGTGGGCATCCTGCGACGGTTGCAACGTCGCCAGCGCCAGCGCGCCACCGCTGGTGGGCATATCCTGGGTGTCGAAATTGTCCTTCACCAGCACCGGAATGCCGTGCAGCGGCCCGCGTGGGCCTTTGCTGGCACGCTCCTTGTCCAGCGCATCCGCTTGCGCCAGCGCGGCGGGATTGAGCGTGACGATGCTGTTCAGCGAAGGCCCGATCTGATCATAAGCGGCAATGCGGGCCAGATAAGCCAGCACCAGTTGCCGCGATGTCAGCGCCCCGCTGGCCAGCGCCGCTTGCAACTGCGGGATGGAGGCTTCCGCCACCTCGATGCGGCCCGGCGATTGCGGCGCCGCTTGCACGGCTGGTGCCATTGTTGCCATCACCAGGGCCATACTGCGGCTGCGCTTCATGCCTGATCCCCCTTGCCCGTCACCCACACAGCAAAGGCCAGCGCCGGCGCCCCGTCAATGGCAGAGATCAACCGCGGATCAGCGCAGCATCAGCCCGCCATCGATGGCCAGGCTCTGCCCGGTGATATAGCTGGCGGCCGGGCTGGCGAGGAACAGGATGGCGCTGGCGATTTCGTCGGGTTCGCCCCAGCGCTGCATGGGTATAGCGCGCATCAGTTTCTTCTCGCGCTCCGGGTTGGTGCGGGCGCCTTCGGTCATGCGCGTCGCGATGAAGCCGGGTGCCACCAAATTCACCCGAACGCCATCAGGCGCCCATTTGTCACCCAGCGCCCGCGTGAGGCCGAGCAGCCCGGCTTTCGACGCGGTGTAGGCGGGGACTTCCTTGAGCGCGAGGAAACTGGCCAGGCTGCCAACGTTGACGATACTGCCCTTGGTCGCCTTCAACAGCGGGTGCAGACGCACCGACAAATCCATCACCGCATTCAGGTTGGTGTCGATGACATGCTCGAACTCTTCCTGCTCATATTCGTTGGCCGAACTGCGGCCGGCATTGTTCACCAGCACATCCAGATTGTCGATGTGCGCGGCCACTTCGGCGCGGGCTTCCGGCCAGGTGAGATCGGCCTGGATATAGGTCACGCCTACGGGCGGTTCGTCATAGCATTCGACCCGGGTGCGGGTGCCGGTGATGGTTACCTTGGCACCCAGCGCCAGAAACTGCTCCGCCACTGCCTTGCCGATGCCCTGCGTGCCACCCGTTACCAGCACGGACTTGCCGCGCGCCCAGCTGCCGTTGTTCAGGCCGTTCATGCGCTCAAACCCCCATCGATCACCAGCGACGTGCCGGTGACATACCGCGCCGCATCCGACGCCAGAAACAGGATTGGCCCGGCAATATCGTCGGGCTCACCAATACGGCCCAGCGGCACTTGCCGTTCCGTGGCCGCCAGCCGATCGGGATGTTCCCAGGTGATGGCGGTCATCTTGGATCGCACCAGGCCGGGCGCCACGAGATTGACCCTGATCCCCTCGCCGCCCAGCGCCTGCCCCAGCGTGCGGGTGAGCGTGAGCAGGCCGCCCTTGCTGGCAGAGTACGCCGGCTGGCCGATGGTGCCCTTGAAACTGGCAACGCTGCCAACAAACACGATGCTGCCCCTGGCAGCCGCGAGTGCGGCGCGGAACTTCATCGCCAGTGCCATCGGCCCGGTGAGATTGGTGGCCAGCACATCGGCAAAGGTTTCGGGGATGAATTCGGCGCGCTTGTAGGCGACCTTGGCGCCGGAAACGACAAGCGCATCAAGCCGCTCCACGTCCGGATCAAAGGCGGCGACGGCGGCCAGATCGCCCTGATCGAGCTGGTGATACTCAATTCCCGCAAGATCGCCATCAGTGCCGGCATAGTCAGCAGCGCTCACCCGCGTGCCGGTCACGATCACCCGTGCGCCCTCGGCCAGAAACCGACGCGCGGCTGCATTTCCGATACCGGTCGATCCCCCTGTCACTAGCACGGTCTTGCCGGCAAACGTGCCCACACGCACTCTCCCCCGAATTACAGGGAGATTTCAGCCATGGCACTACTTTCGGGCAAGGTCGCGATTGTGACAGGCGGCGGCCGCGGGTTGGGCCGCTGCCACGCCTTGGCGCTGGCCGCCCACGGTGCAGCGGTGGTGGTGAACGATCTGGGTGGGTCGGTAACCGGGGGCTCCCCTGATCAAAAACAGGGGGGCGCGGCGGACGATGTGGTGGCCGAAATCGTAGGGCTGGGCGGGCGTGCGGTGGCCAATCGCGCCAGCGTTGCCGATTGGGCCGGCGCAGAATCGATCATCGCCGATGCCGTGGCCGCGTTTGGCGGGCTGGATATCGTCGTCAACAACGCCGGGATCAACCGCCCGGCCAGCCTGATCGACCTGACCGAGGCGGATTATGACCTGGAAACCGGCGTTCACCTGAAAGGCACCACCGCCGTCTGCCACCACGCCGCCAAGTTCTGGGCGGGTGAAGGCCGCAAGCAGGGCCGCGCGATCATCAACACCACGTCGCCGGTGGGCGTGCACCCGATGATCAATGGCGGGCCCTATTGCGCCGCAAAGGCTGGCATTGCCGCGCTCACCGTGGTGGCGGCGCAGGAACTGGCAAAGCTGGGCGTGCGCGCCAACGCGATTGCGCCAGCCGCCCGCACCCGCATGGTGATGGCCAGCCCTACAGTGGATGAATTGATGCCGAGATCCGACGGTTTTGATCGCCACCTGCCCGGTCATGTCTCGCCGCTGGTCGTCTATCTCGCCTCGCCGCTCAACCGCTTCACCGGCCGCATCTTCGGCGTCGAAGGGCCCGACGTGGCGCTTTACCAGCCCTGGAGCGCCGACTGGCTGGCCAGCGGCGACGGCCATTGGGAGGTGCCGGCGCTGGCGGAGGCGCTGGCCGCCCTGCCCGAACAGGCCCCGATCCGCGCCTTCTATCCCGGTGGCCGCATCGACACGGTCATTCCGCCAAATCGCACGCTGAAGGCCCTGCGCGGGTGACACCCATCGTCAGCGTCTTCGCCGCCTCCCCCGATCGTGGGCGCGGGCTGGCGCGGGACATGGCGGTGCGTTGGGCGCTGGCCGAAGTGGGGCAAGATCACGAGCTGCGGCTACTGTCATTCGCCGATCTAAAGACGCCAGAGCACAAGGCGCGCCAGCCCTTCGGGCAGATCCCCACCTATGAAACCGATGGGCTGACCCTGTTTGAATCCGGCGCCATCGTGCTGCACATTGCCGAAACGCACGGCCTACTGCCCGTCGAACCCGCCGCCCGCGCCCGCGCCATCGCCTGGATGTTCGCCGCTGTCAGCACCATCGAACCGGTGATTGTCGAACGCGAAGTGGCCGTGCTGCTGGAAGGTGACAAGCCGTGGACAGCGGAGCGCCTGCCAATACTGCAATCGCGGCTGCGGCATCGGCTGGACGGTCTGGCCACCTGGCTGGGCGACAAGGACTGGCTGGAAGGCGATTTCAGCGCGGGTGACATCATGATGGTCTGCGTGCTGCGCCGGCCGGCGGCGGCGCTGCTGATGGGCGATTATCCAGTGTTGGCAGCTTATGTTGCCCGCGCCGAAGCCCGTCCGGCCTTTCAAATGGCCTTTGCCGAACAGAAGGCCCGTTCCGGCGCCGAACACGGCTGAGTGGGCGCTGCGCGGCTGGCAAAATTCCGCATTGCGCTGCTGCCCGCAGCCGGCAACAGTCGCCACACTCAAGCCCAAGGCCCTGCCCGATGTTCCTCACCTTCCTCGAAGAATTGCGCGCCGCGAAAATCCCGGCCTCCATGAAGGAGCATCTGATGATGCTGGAGGCGCTGCAGGGTGACGTCATCGATTATTCGATCATCGATTTCTATTATCTGGCCCGTGCCACCTATGTGAAGGACGAAGGCCTGCTCGACCGGTTCGATCAGGTGTTCGCCAAGGTGTTCAAGGGGATAGAGCCGACGCTGGAATCCGAAACCGAGATTCCGGAAGACTGGCTGCGCGCCTTGGCCGAAATGAATCTGAGCGAGGAAGAGCGGGCCGAGCTGGAAAAAATGGGCTGGGACAAGCTGATGGAAACCCTCCAGAAGCGCCTTGAGGAACAGAGAAAGCGCCACGAAGGCGGCAACAAGTGGATCGGCACCGCCGGCAAATCCCCCTTTGGCGCACAGGGCGACAATCCTGAAGGCGTGCGCATCGGCCAGAAGGACGGGCGCAAGCAAAGCGCCGTGAAGGTTTGGGACAAGCGCGAGTTCAAGAATCTCGATTCAACCGTTGAACTGGGCACCCGCAACATCAAGGTCGCGCTGCGCCGCCTGCGCCGCTTTGCCCGCGAAGGCGCGGCGGATGAACTTGATCTGGATTCCACCATCCGCGGTACCGCCAAGCAGGGCTGGCTCGATATCGTCATGCGCCCGGAACGGCACAATGCGGTGAAATTGCTGCTGATGCTGGATATCGGCGGCTCGATGGATCCACACATCAAGCTGTGCGAGGAATTGTTCTCGGCCGCAAAATCCGAATTCAAGCACATGGAATTCTTCTATTTCCACAACTGCCCCTACGAAGCGGTGTGGAAGGACAACAAGCGCCGCTGGACCGAGCGGACGCCGATGATGGAGATCCTCCACAAATTCCCACATGATTACAAACTGGTGTTCGTTGGCGACGCCTCGATGAGCCCGTACGAAATCACCTATGCCGGCGGCAGCACCGAACATTGGAACGAGGAACCCGGTGAGGCCTGGCTGCGCCGGATGACCGACGTCTATCACTCGTCGATCTGGCTGAATCCGATCCCGGAGAAACATTGGGAGAACGGCCAGTCGATCCGCATGATCAAGGAGATCATGCACGACCGCATGTATCCTCTCACCCTGGAAGGGCTGGATCGCGGCATGCGGGAACTGAGCCGCAAGAAATAAGGGGCCGGCACAGCGCCGGCCCCTTACAATCTCACTTGCCGCCAGCGGCTTCCAGCGCCTGCAATTTCTTGGCCTGCTGGCCAACATAGCCACGCACGGCTTCCACCTGGGCCGGCGTGTACCAGCGGCTGAAGGCGATCATCCCATTGGCCTTCAGTGCGCCGTCGTGAACAACGGCCTTCCACGCCGCTGCATCGGTGAGCACGCCCGAACGCCGCAAATCAGGCAGAATGCCGGACGCATGGGCATCCGGGCCATGGCAGAAGGCGCAGTTGGCGCTGTAGATCTTACCGCCTTCAGCCACCTGTTCCGGCGTGAAGGCGTCGCTGGGCGGGTTGGCCGCCGCAAACACTGGCTCGGTCGCCTTGGGCAATGCACCCTTGCCGCCCAGCTTGAACACCAGCAGACGGCCATTGCGGGCATCGCGCGGATCGTCAAAGGCGGCGGTCAACGGGAAGGCGCCGCCATAGCCGACCATGATCGCCACATATTGCTGGCCCTTCACGCTGTAGCTCACGGCCGGCGCGATGATGCCGGTCTGCGCCTTGAAGTTCCACAGCTTGGTGCCTGTGCTGGCGTTGAACGCCTGGAAATCGCCGGCGCCGTTGCCCTGGAACACCAGATTGCCCGCCGTCGCCAGGGTACCGCCATTCCACGGGCCATCATAGGTGATTTCCCACGCCGGCTTCTGCGCCACCGGATCCCAGGCGATCAGCTTGCCCTTCAGCGATGCCTTGATCGCCTTGAACTGGGCCCGATCATCGGGTATCGTACCAGGATCGATGGCGATGCCCAGGTTCCAGGCGCCTTCGCGGCGTTCAAAGCCTTCCTGATTCTGATAGAATTGCGGCATTTCCTGCGCCGGCAGATAGACCAGACCAGTGCGCGGGCTATAGCTCATCGGGTGCCAGTTGTGGGCGCCCAGCGGCGACGGCATCACCAGCGCACCGGCCTTGCGATAGCGCGCTTCCGGCACTTCGATCGGTCGGCCGGTCTTCATGTCAACGCCGGTGGTCCAGGTTTGCGTGGCAAAACCCTTGGCCGAAATCAGCTGACCATTGGCACGGTCGATCACGTAGAAAAAGCCATTCTTCGGCGCCTGCATCAGCACCTTGCGCGGTTTGCCTTCGATCATCAGCGTTGAAAGCATGATCGGCTGGGTGGCGGTATAATCCCAGGTTTCAGCGGGCGTGCCCTGATAGTGCCAGAGATATTCGCCAGTATCCGGCTTCAGCGCCAGCACCGACGACAGGAAGAGATTGTCGCCCTTGCCGTCGGACCGGATCTCGTGGTTCCACGGGGAGCCGTTGCCAACACCGATATAGAGCTGATCCAGTTCCTGATCATAGACGATGGCGTCCCAGGCGGTGCCGCCGCCGCCACCCTTCCAATATTCGCCCGACCATGTGGGCGCGACCTTGCCGGCCATGATGCTGTCAGACACTTCGCCATCGGGGCCGTTGGCCGGGTTGCCGGGCACCGTGAAGAAACGCCACTTCTTCTTGCCGGTCATCGCGTCATAGGCGGTCACATAGCCGCGCACGCCGAGTTCGCCGCCGCCGTTACCGATCACCACCAGCCCCTTCATCACGCGCGGTGCGCCGGTGATGGTGTAGGGCTTGGCGCTATCGGTGAAGGTTTGCGTGGACCATTTCACCTTGCCGGTGTTGGCATCCAGCGCGATCAGCCGGCCATCGAGCGCAGCGACATACACCAGCCCGCCCCACACCGCGACGCCGCGATTGACGACATCGCAGCAGGCGCTGTGCCCGCGCGCCTTGTCCACCTTGGGATCATAACGCCACTTCACCTTGCCGGTGACGGCATCCAGCGCCATCACGTTCGACCATGATGTCGTGGTGTACATGGTACCATCCACCACGATCGGCGTGGCTTCCTGGCCACGATTGGTGGGCAGATCGGCGTACCAGGCGAGGCCCAGTTGCTTCACGTTATCGGCGTTGATCTGGTTCAGATCGGCAAAGCGCTGTTCGGCATAGGTGCCGCCGTGCGTCATCCAGTTGCCCGGCTCGCTGCGGGCGTTCATCAGCCGCTGCGCATCCACACCGCGCACGCCGCTGCCCGGTCCGCCAGACACAACCGCGACCGCGCCTGCCAAAGCCCAAATACTGGCCCCAGCCATCAGCAACAGCGCACGCTTCATTTCATTCTCCCCATCTTCTGTCTTGGCGGCAGACTATCCGCCCCCAGAGGGGATGCAAGCTGGATTTCCTCGCAGGGCCGTCGTCGCGGCCGGAAGCGTCAGTTCGAAGTCGACGGCGGCGTTGGCCGGGCGGTTGCCGGCACAGACGGCTTGGCCTTTTCAGCCGGCACCGGCGCAACGGGCGCACCAGCCTCCCCCTCCTGCTTGCGCTTGGCGTTTTCCGCCATTTCGCGCGCGTGCTTGGCCTTCATCTGCTGCAAATACACCACATCGGCATGGCGTTGCGCCAACACCGGAGTTGCGAGCAGGGCGGCAGCAGCCAGAGTGGTTGCGATCAGACAGACACGCATGGCTCGTTCCATCGTTGCTAACATTACGCCATCGTAATTAATGCAAACCGGTGCGTTTTTCAAGTCAAACGGACGCAATCCATCCCAAAATCACACAAAACGGGCCAGAAAATGCCGATTCCTCTCCAGGAAACGGGTAAATGGCGCCAATCAGTGCTTTATCGGTCCCTGTTCAGCCCGGCAGTTGCGGTGGCGGAAAGGCGGCAATGAAGGCGTTGAACGCCACCACGAAGGCGGCGATGATCATCAGCAGCGCCTTGGTGCGGTTGCCGCCCGGTTGCCGCAAAAGCCACAGGCCACCGATCAGCAACGCCATGGCCGCCACCAACGCCAAACCGGAAAGCGGATTCACGCCAGCACCTTGGCAACAGCGGCCTGCCATTGTGCCCGCCGCGCACTGCGGGTGGCGCCATCGGTGGCCGGGTGAAAGCGCACATCCGCCGCGGCCATTGCGGCGGCGGCCGCCAGATCGGCAAAAATCCCGGCCCCCACTCCGGCCAGCATCGCTGCGCCCATCGCCGTGGTTTCGATCACGCGCGGTCGTTCCACCACCACGCCCAGGCTGTCAGCCAGATCCTGGCACAGCCAGTTGTTGGCGACCATTCCGCCGTCCACCCGCAGCATCGCGGCCGGCACACCATCGGCGGCGAGTGCATCAACCAGATCGGCGGTCTGCTGGCCCTGCGCTTCCAGCGCGGCGCGCACCACGTGCGCCCGGGTGGTGCCGCCCGACAGCCCGCAGATCACCCCGCGCGCATCCGGTTCCCAATAGGGCGCGCCCAGCCCGGCCAGCGCCGGCACGAAGCTCACCCCGCCATTGTCCGGCACGCTCTGCGCCAGGGCCTCGCTCTCGGCGCTGGTGGCGATGATGCCCAGCCCGTCACGCAGCCATTGCACGGCCGAACCCGCCACGAAAATCGCGCCTTCCAGCGCATAGGCGGGCTTGCCGTCCAGCCGCCACGCTACCGTGGCGAGCAGGCGATTGCGGGAGACCGGCGGCTCTGCCCCGGCATGGGCGAGCAGGAAACAGCCGGTGCCATAGGTGGCCTTCAGCATGCCGGCCGACAGACAGGCCTGGCCAATGGCAGCCGCCTGCTGATCGCCCGCTGCACCGGTGATCGGGATCGTGCGGCCCAGCAGCGTGGTTTCGGCAAGCGCCCCGGCGCAATCGACAATGGCGGGCAGCGCAGCCTTGGGCACGCCCAGCATCGCGATCAGTTCATCGTCCCATTCGCAGGTCGCCAGATCCATCAGCAGCGTGCGGCTGGCGTTGGTGGCGTCGGTCACGTGCGTGCTGCCGCCCGAAAGATGCCAGATCAGCCAGCTTTCCACCGTGCCCACGGCCAGCCGGCCATCGCGCGCGGCGTCGGCCACCATCGGCCAGTTGTCGAGCGCCCAGCGGAACTTGGTGCCGGAAAAATAGGGATCGAGCAAAAGCCCGGTCTTGGCCTGCACCTTGGCTTCCAGGCCCGGATCGGCCGCCTTCAGCCCGGCGCAATAATCGGCGGTGCGGCGATCCTGCCAGACGATGGCGCGGGCCAGCGGCTCGCCGGTGGTGCGATCCCAGAAACAGATGGTCTCGCGCTGGTTGGTGATGCCGATGGCAGCGATGCGTTCCGCGCCCACGGCGGCGGCCACTTCTTCCAGGCAGGCCTGCGACATGTCGCGGATTTCGGCCGGGTCATGCTCCACCCAGCCGCTGGCCGGGTAATGCTGGGTCATCGGGCGCCCCGCGCTGGCGACGATCTCGCCGGTGGTGGTGAAGGCAATCGCCCTTGTGGAGGTGGTGCCGGCATCGAGCACGAGGATGAGTTGATCAGTCATGTCGCCTTTTCTATGGCGGCAAACGCCGTTAGGGAAGCACTTGTGAACGTGCCCTCCCAGCCTTTCGATCTTGCCATCATCGGCGCCGGCATCAACGGCGCCGGCATTGCCCGCGATGCCGCCGGGCGCGGGCTTTCCGTGGCCATTCTCGATGCCAGCGATGTCGGCGGCGCAACCTCGTCAGCCTCCACCAAGCTGATCCACGGCGGCCTGCGCTATCTTGAATATTATGCCTTTGGCCTGGTGCGAAAGGCGCTGGCCGAACGCGAAGTGCTGCTCGATATCGCGCCGCACATCACGTGGCCGCAGCCGTTCGTGTTGCCCCATGCCGAAGGGATGCGCCCGGTGTGGATGCTGCGGCTGGGCACCTTCCTTTATGATCATCTCGCCCGGCGCGAGGTGGTGCCGGGTTCGGCGCGCATCGATCTGCGCAGCGAACGCGCCGGCCGCGCGCTTGATACGCGCTATCGCACCGCCTTCCGCTACTGGGATGGCTGGGTGGACGATGCCCGGCTGGTGGTCGAAAACCTGAAGGATGCCGCCGCGCGCGGGGCAACCGTGCTGCCGCGCACGCCGGTGGCGCGGGCCGAACGCGTGGATGGCCTGTGGCAGCTCAGCCTCGCCGATGGCCGCAGCATCACCGCCCACCGGCTGATCAACGCCGCCGGGCCGTGGGCGGAAGATGTTGCCCGCCGCGTGATGGGCCTGAACGACGCGCCGCCCCTGCGGCTGGTGCAAGGCAGCCACATCATCACCCGCCGCGTGCATCTGGGCCGCGATGCCTTCATGCTGCAGCAGCCCGATGGCCGCATCATCTTCATCATCCCCTATGAGCAGGATTATTCGCTGATCGGCACCACCGAAGGCGATGTGCAGCGGCCCGAAGATGCTAAGGTTAGTGATACGGAGGTGGAGTATCTCCTGTCCGCCGCCAACCGCTATCTCGCCCGGCCGCTGACGCCCGATGACGTGGTGCATCGCTTTGTCGGCGTACGCCCGTTGATCCTGGAAAGCGGCAAGGACGGCCCAGAAAGCGCTCGGGAAACCACCCGCGATTACCGCCTTGTTGAACATCCGGGGCTAGATGCGATGACCATCGTCGGCGGCAAGATCACCACCTACCGCGTGCTCGCCGAAGACGTGATGGCCCGCATCGCGCCCAAGTCAGAAAGCTGGACCGGCAAAGCCCCCCTGCCCGGCGGCGCCATCGACCGCGCCAAGGGCGAACATGGCCAGGCCGCCTTCAAGCGCTGGCTGGAGCAGTTGCAGGCGCGTGAGGCCAATTATGATCCCAAGTTGGTCAAGCGGCTGGCCATGACCATCGGTGCGCCAGCGACCGATCTGCTGGCGGGCGGGTTGGGCCGCAACTTCGGCGGCGTGTTCGAAGCCGAACTCGATTATTTCAAGGCCAATGAATGGGCGCAGTCCAGCGCCGACGTGCTGTGGCGCCGCACCAAGCTGGGCTTGCACCTTGATGGCGCCGCCCAAGCCGAGGTTGCCCGCTGGTTCGGCGAAACCCCCGCCGATGTCCGCGAAATACCCGCTGGCCACCGTTTCGCCCGCCCCGGGGTTGACTGAAACCACCGGGATTGCGCTGGCGCAGCGACCAGCCGGCCAAGCATTTTCCAATGTGCCAGACACACTGAGCAGCGGGTGCGAATGCGGCTAGACTGGTGCATTGCATTGCCGTTCTATTCTGTCGGAATATTTTACACTTCATTAAGAGCCGAAAGAGGTGGCCCAAGTGATCGGCCTGATCTGTCGTGCTTTTTTTCTCACTGCACAGGATGGCATGTTAATTGCATATCAACTTATTGTTCATCAGCGGGATGAGCAATCGAGGGGTATGACCATGTCCAAGTTGATTCGAATTCTATGTGCCGCCGCTGCCTTGGCGGTACCGCAAATGGCCAGTGCTGCCGTTTCGGTGGGTGGCTTCTCTTTCGACAACAACGCCTTTGTCGACGTACTCAACAGCTCGTCGGGCAGTTTCTCGGTTTCGGGCGGCACGCTGTCCACCGTGGTGACCGACACCGATCCCGGCACCTTCGCCTTTTCCTTCAGCCAGGGCGCCTTCCTCGACCTGGGCTTCACCGATAATGTGGCGGTCAACGGCGCCGGCAATGATATCGTTCTGTTCGAACTGGGCGCGCCCGATCGCTGGCTGGTGACGATCAATGGCATTTCCAGCCAATGCCAGTCGGCCGGTACCGGCTTCAGTGCGGTTGGCTTCCAGCTCAATGCCTGCGGGCTCGATCTGTCGACATTCGGCATTGCCAGTGGCGGCACAGTCTCCTCGCTGCGGCTGGGCTTCCTCACCAACAACCAAACCATTGCGTCCACGTCGCTGGTTGGCGCGCTCAACCCGCAAGCAGTGGGTGGGGCGATTCCGGAACCGGCCACCTGGGCAATGCTGCTCACCGGCTTTGGCCTGGTGGGTGCCACCATGCGCCGCCGGGCAGCGGCGACCGCCGCCTGAGCAAGCTGCTGCTCTGACGCCAGATCACGCTGGCCGCGCCGGCAATGGCAGCAAACGTTTGTTGCCACTGCCGGCGCAGCTGCATTGTCGTTGCAGACCACGCCGACGGGATCAGCATTGATCCCTAATTGCCGCTGATCCACTGCTGGGGCAGCATCCCCTTAAACGACCGGCGCCTATCGTCGGCAGTTTGGGGGATGCGATGATGTCGGCGGGGCAAGCGAAGGCCGTGCCTGTCACGATCAGGAATCGGCTGGCGTGGTCCGATCTCAGCGCCGCGCTCGCTGCGGGCTGGGCCGATTATCGCGCCGCACCGCTGTTCGGTCTGTTCTTTGCCGGCATCTACGTGGCCGCCGGGCTGGCGCTGGCCTGGGCCCTGGCGACGCAAAGCGCCGTGGCGTGGCTGGTGCCGGCCGCCGCCGGGTTTCCGCTGCTGGCGCCCTTCTGCGCCGTTGGCCTCTATGAAGTCAGCCGCTGCCGCGAAGCGCTGCAACCGCTGCGCTGGGGCGGGGTGCTCGGCGCGCTCAGGGGCCGCGGCGACGATCAGATCCTTTCGATGGGCGTCATCATCTTCGTGGCGTTCGGCTTCTGGCTGATGATCGCCCACGCCATCTTTGCCATCTTCCAGGCCGACAGCGGGACCGACAGTCTGGCCTTCCTTCTCACCAGCACCGGCATCGTAATGCTGGCCTTCGGCAGTGCGATCGGTGCGTTGTTGGCTCTGGGCTTCTATGCCGTCACCGTGGTCAGCCTGCCGATGCTGGTTGATCGCGACGTCGATTTCATGACGGCGGTCATCGCCAGCCTCGCCAGCGTGCGCGACAATGGCGCGGTCCTGCTGGGCTGGGCCGTGCTGGTCGCCGCCGCGCTGTTCCTCGCCATGCTGCCAGCCTTTCTGGGCCTGCTGGTGGTGCTGCCGGTGTTGGGCCACGCCACCTGGCACCTGTATCGCCGGCTGGTGGCCTAGAGCGCGCCGGCCTCCTGAAGGCACGAAACCAGCACCTCCGCATCGATATTGCCGCCCGAAAGCGTTGCAATCACCGTCGTGCCCTGCACGTCCACCTTTCCCGCCAGCAGCGCGGCCAGCGTCACGCAGCCCCCCGGCTCCACCACCAGTTTCAGTTCGCGGAAGGCAAAGGCCACCGCACGCGCCACCTCGGCCTCGCTCACCGATACGCCGGTAGCACCATGGTGGCGCAGGGTTTCAAAGGTGATCTCCGCCATCACAAGTGTCTGCAGCGCGTCGCAGCGGGTGGGGCCGGGGTTTTCCACCGGCAGGATGCGCCCGGCCGCCAGGCTGCGGCACACGTCATCATAGCCTTCCGGTTCCACCACAACGATCGGCAACTGGCTGCCGGCCGCAAACCCGCCCGAAAGCCCGCCACCGCCGCAGCAGGTCAGCACCAGATCGGCCGTCTCGCCCTTGGCCGCCAGATCCTGCACCGCTTCCAGCCCGGCTGTGCCTTGGCCGGCGATGATCAGCGGATCGGCAAAGGGCGGCACAATGATGGCCCCGCGCGCTTCGGCCAGTTTTGCCGCAATCGTCTCGCGGCTTTCGGTCAGCCGGTC
Source organism: Sandarakinorhabdus limnophila DSM 17366 (assembly GCF_000420765.1). Taxonomy (GTDB): domain Bacteria; phylum Pseudomonadota; class Alphaproteobacteria; order Sphingomonadales; family Sphingomonadaceae; genus Sandarakinorhabdus; species Sandarakinorhabdus limnophila. Next base: position 443,073 of record NZ_ATVO01000003.1, read on the forward strand.
ATAGAACACCACGTCTGCGCCATCAGCCCGCGTGCGCTCCACCTTCAGCTTCGGCGCGTCCGATGGCATCACGATCACCGCCGGCATGCCCAGCAGCTTTGCCGCCCGCGCGACGCCCTGCGCATGGTTGCCCGAGGAATAGGCCACCACGCCGCCGCGCCGGCCTTCGGGCGGGATCGCCAGCAGGCGATTCATCGCGCCGCGGAACTTGAAGCTGCCGGTGTGCTGCAGATTCTCAGGCTTGAACCACACGCGGCCACCGCAGAGCGCATCCAGCGTCGGATTGTTCAAAAGCGGGGTGCGCACCGGCCAGGTGCCAAGGCGTTTTGCCGCAGCCAGGACATCTGCATGGACAACCGGGGAAGTCATTGAAAAAACGCCCTTTCACAAAAATGTCACAAGGCTGGGAAGCCCCAAGGCAACCTATTGAAAGCCAAAGCAAAAACCCGCTTTTTCTTCAGCGGCGCATTGTAACAAAAATCTTCTTTACACGGGGGGGGTTAAACCATAGGTAGCGCGCCGCTGCCCCATGGGACTTCCACCGCAAGGCAGCTTTGGTGTCAATGCCGGCGATCGCCCGGGCGGCCCTTTCGGGGGCCAACCGGTCAAGCGCGCAGCAGCGACATACTTTGCCCACCCGGAGGTCCCTTGAGTTGCTCAAGCAAAACGAAGCGCTGTCGGTAGCGCGGCTCCTGCGTCCAACGCAGCCCGTTACCCTTGTCCGCCCTCATGCCGCTCGCCGCGCGGCCCGGTTCTTCTTGTCGATGTTTCCGGGCACGTCGATGTATGCGGTCAAGGCCAACCCTTCCGCTGATCTGATCCGCACCCTGTGGGATGCGGGGCTGACGCATTATGATGTCGCCTCCATCGCCGAAGTGCGCCTGGTGCGCGAAGTGGCGCCCAATGCGGTCCTGTGCTTCATGCACCCGATCAAGCCGCCGGAGGCCATTGCCGAAGCCTATCACAGCCATGGCGTGCGGGTATTCAGCCTTGACAGCATCGACGAGCTGGACAAGATCGTGGCCGCCACGTCGAAGGACGGCGTAGCCGCGACCGACCTCACGCTGTGCGTGCGGCTGCGCGTCTCCTCCTCGCACTCCAAACTCAGCCTGGCGTCGAAATTCGGCGTGCATGCCGATGAAGCCGCCCCCGTGCTGATGGCCGCCCGCCAGGTGGCCGATGCGCTGGGCATCTGCTTCCACGTCGGCAGCCAGGCGATGAGCCCGCAGGCCTATGGCGATGCCATGGCGCAGGTGCGTGCCGCCATCGTTGGCGCCGGCGTCACCGTCGATATCGTCGATGTTGGCGGCGGTTTCCCGTCCATCTATCCGGGCATGGAGCCGGGCCGGCTTGAAGCCTATTTCGAAGTGATCCACCGCGCCTTCGAAGCCCTGCCGATTTCCTATTCGGCCGAACTATGGTGCGAGCCGGGCCGCGCGCTGTGCGCCGAGTACAGCTCGGTGCTGGTCCGCGTCGAAGCCCGCAAGGGCGATGTGCTGTACATCAACGATGGTGCCTATGGTGCCCTGTTCGATGCCGCGCATATCGATTGGCGTTTCCCGGTCGAACTGGTGCGCGACACCGTCAGCCGGGCGCGCGACATGGAGTTCAGCTTCTGGGGCCCGACCTGCGACGACATGGATTACATGCGCGGGCCGTTCGCCCTGCCCGCCGATATCGCGGCCGGTGACTATATCGAGATCGGCATGCTCGGCGCCTATGGTTCCGCCATGCGCACCGGCTTCAACGGCTTCACTGCCGGCGAAACGGTGATCGTGTCGGACGAACCGATGGACACGCTCTATGCTGTCACGGAAGAGTCGCCGGACAAGATTATCCAGCTGCGCTCGAAGTAAGTCTTCAGGCCCCCGCTTTTGCCGGCGGGGGCCGCTTTCCCCGCTCGGCGCCGGACTCCCCCGGCCGCGGGCGGCGCTCACGCGCCGGGCCATCGTCTGAACACGGGAGCAATCCATGACCGATACATTGAACCCCAACCCTCTAAACGCCGTCGTTACCGAGCTCACCCCCGCCGAGCGCCAGCGCAAGGCCGAGCTGCTGTCGACGCTCGTCGAACATATCGACATCAAGAGCTTTGACGCCCGCCCGATCATCGACGGCATGGCCAAGATGAGCTTCACCAGCCGCGATCTGGCCCGCGCCACCGCCATCTACAACCAGATGCTGGCCGATCCCGATTGCACCATCTTCCTAGTGATCGCCGGTTCGACCAGCGCCGGCGGCTGCATGGATCTCTATGCCGATCTGCTGCGCAACAACATGATCGATGGCATCGTCGCCACCGGCGCCTCCATCGTTGACATGGATTTCTTCGAAGGCCTTGGCCACAAGCATTATCAGGCCCTGGAAGTGCCGGATGACGACACGCTGCGCTCGCTGCTGATCGATCGCATCTACGATACCTATATCGATGAAGAAGCCCTGCAGGATTGCGATCACACCATCTACGAGATCGCCAACACGCTGGAACCGCGCGGTTATTCCAGCCGCGCCTTCATTCGGGAGATGGGCAAGTATCTGTCCGAGCATGGCAAGAAGGAGAACAGCCTCGTCAAGCTCGCCTATGAGCATGACGTGCCGATCTTCTGCCCGGCCTTCGTCGACAGCAGCGCCGGTTTCGGCCTGGTGAAGCACCAGGTTGATCGCGCCAAGGCCGGCCAGCCCTATATGATGCTGGATGCCATCGCCGATTTCCGCGAACTGACCGACATCAAGATCAAGGCCGGCACCACCGGCCTGTTAATGATCGGCGGCGGCGTGCCGAAGAACTTCATTCAGGACACCGTGGTCTGCGCCGAGATCCTCGGCCACCACGATGTGGAAGTGCACAAATATGCCGTGCAGATCACCGTGGCCGACGTGCGCGATGGCGCCTGCTCGTCCTCGACGCTGCAGGAAGCGGCCTCGTGGGGCAAGGTCAACACCGGCATCGAACAGATGGTGTTCGCCGAAGCCGGCAGCGTGATGCCGCTGCTCGCCAGCGACGCCTATCACCGCGGCCATTGGAAGGTCCGCGCCAAGCGCGCGTGGGGCAAGCTGTTCGCCTGACGGCGAAGTGCTGAGGGGTAACCCTCTCCGTTTGACATCGGCTTGAAAACCTAAGAACCCTCCCCGCCACAAACGGGGAGGGTTTTTCATATGAACAAGGCAATCTTGCTGCCGATGCTGGTGCTGGCCGGCTGGACGATGATCGTGTGGATCTGGATGTACGCCACGCGCATCCCGGCCATGGGCCGCGCGGGCATCGATGGTACCAAGATGGTGGGCGCCACCGGCAAGAGTCTGCGAGATGATCTGGTCGCTGCCGGCGAGCACCGCGCCAGCTGGGTGGCCGACAATTACAATCATCTGATGGAACAGCCGACGATCTTCTACGCAACCGCGCTGGCGCTGGCGGTGATGGGTGAAGGCGGCAGCCTGGCCGTGAACCTGGCCTGGGGTTATGCCGGCCTGCGGATCGTTCACAGCCTCGTGCAGATCCTGTCGAACCGGGTCGTCGTGCGCTTCCTGGTGTTCGCGCTGGCGTCGCTCTGCCTGCTTGGCCTGGTCCTGCTGGCCCTCAGCATCGCCAGCGCTCAGGCCTGACGTTCGAAGCGCGCCACCAGTTCGACATGCGATGACCAGCGGAACTGCGCCACTGGCCACAGCGTGGTGAGGCGATAGCCGCTTTCCACCAAAATCTTCGCATCGCGGCCGAAGCTGTTGGGATTGCAGGATACCGCGACGATCACCGGCACCGGTGATGCGGCCAGCGCCTTGGCCTGCGCTTCGGCCCCGGCGCGTGGCGGATCGAACACGACCGCATTCAGCCCGGCCAGTTCCTTGTCCACCAGCGGCCGGCGGAACAGGTCACGGTGCTGCACCTCCACCCGGCGGCCAGCACTGCGGGCGGTCGCGCCCAGCGCCATCACGGCCGGCCCGGCCGCATCGACGGCCAGCACAGCCGCCTTTTGCGAAAGCGGCAGGGCGAATGTGCCGAGCCCGCAGAACAGATCGGCCACCCGTGCTGCCCCGCCGACGGACTCCAGCACTGCCGCCACCAGCGCCGCCTCGCCCTCGCGCGTTGCCTGCAGGAACGGTGCCACCGGCAATGGCACAGCGACGCCGCCCATGTTGAGCACCGGTTGCCGCCGCTCCACCAGTGTGTCGATGCCGCCGGGCCCTTCCACGCTCAACCGCGCCAGATCATGTTTGTCGGCAAAATTTGTCAGCGCCTCGATCGCCGCCAGCCCTTCGGCCGACACATTGGCGAGCAGCACATCCACCCCGGCATCCGACAGCGTGAGCGCGATTCCCGCCCCCTGCCCGTCCCTCAACCGCGCCCGCAGCAGAACCCTGAGCGGGCCCAGCAGCGCCATCAATTCCGGCGCCAGCACCGGGCAATCGGCGATATCAACCAGCGCGTGTGTGCCTTCGCTGTGAAAGCCCAGCACCAGCTTCCCGCTGCGCTTCAGCGCCTTCAGGCTCGCGCGGCGCCGGCTGCGCGGTGGGGACAGCGCAATGGGCCGCACATCGGCCGGCAGCGCCAACACCCGGCTCAACCGGTCGATCACGAAATCCCGATAAGCCGCTTCATCCATGTGCTGCATCTGGCAGCCGCCACAATCCGGATAATGGGCGCAAGCCGGGGCCGCGTGGTGCGGGCCGGCAATGATGCGCGGCGGATTGCTGCTGAAATCCACGCTGTCGCCTACTGCCGCCAGCGGCACGAAGCGGCCATCATCGCTGACGCCATCCCCCCGCGCCGCCAGCCGCACGATGGGGCGCCAAGAACTGGCAACGCCGCTCATAACGCGGCCAGCACGGCCGGCAGGCTGGCCACAAGATCATCGGATATGCCGCCTGGCCCCAGCCGCAAACCGGCCTCGCCATGCAACCAGGCCGCCGCCTGCGCTGCTTCGAACAGCGGCAGCCCCTGCGCGATCAGTGCAGCGATCATCCCGGCCAGCACATCGCCCGAACCGGCCGTGGCCAGAAACGGGCTGGCATGGGCGTTGATCGCCGTGCGGCCATCCGGTGCCGCGATGATGGTGGCGGCGCCCTTCAATAGCACCACCGCATCACTGGTGCGCGCCGCCGCCTGCACTGCACCCAACCGGTCTTCCCCCACCGGGCCAAACAGCTGCGTGAACTCGCCTTCGTGCGGGGTAAGCACGGCGGGCGCGCCAATCGGCCCGCGCGGCAGCAGGCGCAGGGCGCCCGCATCGATCACAAGTGACTTGCCGGCCCAGCTCAGCCGCTTCAGCCAGCCACGCGCCCGTGCATCCGCCTCCATGCCCGGGCCGATCACCACCGCGCCCAGCCGCTTGTCGGTCAGCAGCGCAGCGGCCTCGTCATCATTGCGCCGCATCAGCGCCAGCGCCGGCATTGGGCCGCCCTCTCCGGCCAGCGTCACCAGCCCCGCGCCCGTGCGCAGCGCCGCCAAGCCGGCCAGACCCGACGCGCCACCATGGCCGGGCGTGCCTTCCACCACCATCACCCAGCCGCGCGCATATTTGTGTGCCTCGCGCCCCGGCCCCAGCAACTGCGGCCGCGCCGTGAAAGCCAGCGGGCTTTCGATGGCAATGCCGATATCCACCACCGCCAGCCGGCCGGTGACGAAGGCGCCTTCGCCCAACACGTGCCCGGGCTTGGCGGCTCCAAAACTCAGCGTCAGCTCCGCCGGCAGCACCCGGCCCAGCGCCTTGCCGGTATCCGCGTCCAACCCCGAGACGATGTCGATGGCCACCACGCGCCCGACACCCTGCAAACGATCCAGCGCCGCCTGGGCGCTTTCCGGCAGCGGTCGGGTAAGGCCAGTGCCGAGCAGTGCATCCACGATCAACGGCGCGGCCGGCGCCTCGCTCAGCGGCACCACGGGGCCTGTCCAGCGCCGCGCCATGGTCGCTGCTGGCTCGGACGTGGGCGGCGCATCGGCGGCCACCGTGACCGCCACGCCGGCTTCGTCCAGCCGGCAGGCAATGCCATAGCCATCGCCGCCATTATTGCCCGGCCCGCACAGCACGGTGGCGTGCCGAGCCGGCGCGAACGCCATGATCGCCCGCGCCGCGCCTGCCGCCGCCCGTTCCATCAGGGTAAGCGCGGAGGTGCCGGCCGCGATGGCAGCAGCTTCAGCGGCCCGCATGGCAGCGGCAGAAACGATGGTGGGGCCAGAATCGGGTTTCAACATGCGCGCCTTGTCACAAAGCACGCGCGTCGGCACAAGGCCGGTGATGACCGTACCTCTCCACATCCGCGCCGTCCGCGCCGAAGATGCCGCCGAACTGGCCGAACTGCTGAACGCCATCATCGCGCGCGGCGGCACCACTGCGTTCGAAACGCCGTTCACGCCCGAGAGGTTGCGGGAGGCTTATCTGATCGGCCCCACGGTGCATTGCTGCTTCGTGGCAGAGGCCGATGGCTGCCTGCTCGGCTTTCAGACGCTGGGCACGCAACCCTTCCTGCCAGCGCACATTGGGGACATCGCCACCTTCACCCGTGTCGGCGGCACGCAATCGGGCGTCGGCTCCGCGCTGCTCGATGCCACCACGGCACGCGCCCGCGAAATCGGCCTCACCGCCATCAACGCCACCATCCGCGGCGACAACACCGGCGGCCTCACCTTCTACAGCCGCATGGGTTTCATTGATCACGAAATCGTGCCGGCCGTGCCGCTGAAAGACGGCACGCCGGTGGACCGCATCCGCAAACGCTTCGCGCTTTAGATATCCGCAAACACGTGGGTTTCCCCATGCGCGCCAGGATGCGTCACCGCCCCCAGCCGCGCCGGGCCCACCGTCTGCGCGAATTTCCAGATCGCGCCTGATTGGTAATCGGTGGCGCGTGGAACCCAGTTGGCCCGCCGCGCGTCCAGCACAGCAGCGTCCACCTCCAGCTCGATGGTGCCGGCCTCCGCATCGATGCTGATCATGTCACCATCCTCGATCAGCGCGATCGGCCCGCCTTCGGCCGCTTCCGGCCCCACATGCCCGATGCAGAACCCGCGCGTCGCGCCCGAGAACCGGCCATCGGTGATCAACGCCACCTGCTCGCCCATGCCCTGGCCATAGAGCGCCGCCGTCGTGGACAGCATCTCGCGCATGCCCGGCCCACCCTTGGGGCCTTCATAGCGGATCACGATCACGCAGCCGGGCACGATCCCGCGCTGCTCGACGACGGCAAAGCAGGCCTCCTCGCTGTCAAACACGCGGGCCGGGCCACGGAACTGCAGCGTCTTCATCCCCGCCACCTTCACGATGGCACCATCAGGGGCCAGGCTGCCCTTCAGGCCCACAACACCGCCGGTGGGCGTGATCGGGTTCGAAACCTCGTAAATCACCTTCTGGTTCGGGTTCCAGCTGATCTCGTCAATATTCTCGGCCAGCGTCTTGCCGCTCACCGTCATGCAGTCGCCATGGATGAAGCCGGCATCGAACAGCGTTTTCAACACCATGTACACGCCGCCCGCGTCATACATGTCCTTCGCCACATATTTGCCGCCGGGCTTCAGATCGGCAATGTACGGCGTCGTCTTGAAAATCTCGGCCATGTCGAACAGATCAAACTTCACGCCACACTCGTTGGCCATGGCCGGCAAGTGCAGCGCGCCGTTGGTGGAACCGCCTGTGGCGGCCACGATCCGCGCCGCATTCTCGAACGCTTCGCGCGTGCAGATATCGCGCGGGCGGATGTTGCGCTCCAGCAGAGTCATGATCTGCTTGCCCGCCGCAATCGCGATGTCGGCGCGGCTGCCATAGGGCGCCGGCGCCATGTTGCTGTTGGGCAGCGAAAGCCCAATGGCTTCGCCCACACAGGCCATGGTGTTGGCGGTATATTGCCCGCCGCACGCACCATGGCCGGGGCACGCCACCTTCTCCAGCGCCGTCAGCCGGGCAATCGGGCAGTTGCCGGCCGCAAAGCCGCCCACCGCCTCGAACACGTCCACCACGGTCACGTCCTTGTCTTCAAAACGGCCGGGCAGGATCGACCCACCATAAACAAAGATGCTCGGCACATTCAGCCGCAGCATCGCCATCATCATGCCCGGCAGGCTCTTGTCGCACCCGGCAAAGCCGATCAGCGCATCATAACAATGGCCGCGCATCGAAAGCTCGACACTGTCGGCAATGCAATCGCGGGAAACCAGCGACGCCTTCATGCCCTGGTGCCCCATGGCGATCCCGTCCGTGACGGTGATGGTGTTGAACCGCCGCGGCATCCCGCCCGCCTCGTTCACCCCAATCCGCGCCGCATCCGCCTGCGCATCCAGTGTGGTGTTGCACGGTGCCGAGTCATTCCCCGCAGAGGCAATCCCCACGAACGGCCGCCCGATTTCCTCCTCGGTCAGCCCCATGGCGTAATAATAACTGCGATGCGGCGCCCGCTCCGGCCCCACCGAAACATGACGGCTGGGCAGCTTGGACTTGTCGAATCTTGTCATTTTAGGGCCTCTTTGGCTAACAATCTTGCCTTGGCGCAGAGGGGCGATGGGGTCAAGGGTGGAGTATCAAAGCGTGCCTCCGGTAGGCAGGGACCCGTCCCTGCCTACCGGAGGCTCGTCTTTTCTTCCTACAGCCCCCGCCGCACATTTGCGATGCAGTCCGCCAATATGTGCGTCCAGCGCGCCACGCCTTCCTTTGTGAGTAACCCGTCATTGCGCACTTCGATGCCGAGATAGGGAATACGCGCTGCTTCGGCGTGACGGTCCATGGTGTAGTTGAGGTCGCGGCCGGAATAGGGCTGGTTGTCGCCCACGTGCAGGCCACGGCTGGCCAAGGCGACAAGGCCCAGCCGGGCCGCGCGATCGTCTTGATTGTAGAGGATGCCGATCGGCCACGGGCGCTGCTCTTCTGCGCGGGTGGCGAGCTGCGGCGTGAAGCTGTGGACGGAGATGATCAGGGCCGGGCGGGTGGCGGCGATCTGGTGGGCGATGGCGGCGTGATAGGGGGCGTGGATGGCCTCCACCCGCAGGTCGCGTTCTTCTTGCGCCAGGTTCCAGTTGCCTGGGATCAGGTGGCCGTCGCTGCTGGCCGGCACGGCGCCCAGTTCGGCAGGATCGCGGTTCAGATCGACCACCAGGCGCGAGACGGTGGCGATGATGGCCGGGGCAGACAGCGCGCGGGCCAGACGGCGGGTGAGCGCATCGGTGCCGATATCCACCGCGATATGATCATTGAGCAGCGCGAGCGGGATGCCCAGATCAATGCCGGGCGGCACAGCGGCCGACGCGTGATCGGCGATCAGCAGCAGATCGGCGGTGCCGGGCAGGATTTCGGGCAGGCTCATTGCTGCCGGCATAGCCCCCTTGCCGCACGGAAAAAAGGCCCGGTGGCGAACCACCGGGCCTTAGGGGGCATCCTTGGGAGGATGAAACCGATAATTACTGGCCAATAGCCGGCAGGGCGGCCAGCTCGGTGCCGAGCAGCTTGGCGGCGGCGGCGAACTTCTTGCCGGCTTCGAACTTGGCGTCGGCGGCGCACAGGGCTTCACCGGTCGAAACCAGCTTCAGGGCCTTGGTGGCGTCTTCGCCGCCCTTGGCTTCGGCCAGGGTGCGGATCTGGGCCGGGGTCACCTTGCAGCTGACCGGAGCGGCAGCGGCGACGGGGGTGGCGGCCACGGCAGCGGCAGTGATGGCCAGAGCGATGATGCGGTTCAACATGGGTCTTCTCCTGTTGCGGCGCCAGGATCTGGGTCCGCGTGACGTGACATGAATTCCGATTGATTTGAGCAACGCCGCCCCCGACCGAGGGGGGGGGAGTTGAGCGGAGGCTGAGCGCTGCTCAAATCAACTGAGGGCGTTCTAAGTGCGGCTCAGAAGACCGTCAACAGCTATTTTGAGCGTTGGTCAGAATGTCGCGGTGCGGCATAGCAATATCAATTAGTTGCATGAATGACGTAGCCAGAATGTGGCGCTGCAACCAGGAAATTGCGTGGCCATTAGAGCGCGACTCGGGACTGCGGTTCCCGAATCAGATGATGTGCGTGGGGCAGAGCCACCAGTCGCTATCGGCAAGCGCCGTCACCGCCCGATCGCGCGCCGCCAGATCGGGATAGAGCGCCAGGCAGGTGGCGCCGGAGCCGCTCATCCGCACAAGGCTCGTTCCCCCTGCCCGCTCCAGTGCCGCCAGCACATCGGCGATCACCGGCTGCAGGGCAATGGCCGCCGCGGTCATGTCGTTGCGCAGCCGATCAAGCGGCAGGGCGGGATCGATGGGGCCGAGATCGCGCTGGTCCCAGCCGGCGAACACCGGCCCGGTCGCAACCGCCACACGTGGATTGACCAGCAAAACGGGCGTGCCGGCCGGATCGTGGGGCCAGGCCGAAAGCGCCTCCCCCTTGCCCGCACCAAAGCGCATCTGGCTGTACACGCAAACCGGCACATCGGCGCCCAAAGGCTCGGCCAATGTCGCCAGCCGGTCGAGTGGCCAGTTGAGACCCCACAGCCGGTTCAGCAACCGCAGCGCGGCGGCCGCATCCGCCGAGCCGCCACCGAGACCGGCCGCAACCGGAATCCGCTTCTCCAGGGTGACGGCAGCGCCCGGCACCATTCCGGCAGCCGCCGCCAGCGCCCAGCCAGCGCGCAGCACCAGATTGTCAGCATCCGGACCCGCCGCGGCAGCCGTTGGACCCGAAAGCGTGAGCGTGAGCGTTTCCGCCGGTGCGGCGTGGAGCGTGTCGCCGAAATCGGTGAAGGCGAAGATGCTCTCCAGATCATGATAGCCATCGGGCCGCCGCCGCCGCAGGTGCAGCGCCAGATTGATCTTGGCCGGGGCATGTTCGGTCAGCATCGCGAGGCACGCTGTGGCGCGGGCCGGCAAGCGGCGCAAGTGCTTCTATTTCTGAGCAAGCATCGCTGGCGCCGCATCAAGGCCATAGTCCAGCCGGGCCTGCAGCTTGCGCTTGTCCTCCGCCGAGGCTTCCAGCGCCAGTGCCTGGCGCCAGCGGAAGCGCGCTTCGATTCGGCGGCCCTGCTGCCACAGCGCATCGCCCAAGTGACTGATAATGGTAGGATCCTGTGGTTCAAGGCTGATGGCACGTTCCAGCGTGGCCACCGCCTTGTCCACCTCGCCCGTCTGCAATTGCACCCAACCCAGGGAATCGATGATGCCGCCATCACCGGGGCGCAACTGGGCAGCCTTTTCGATCAGGGCGCGTGCTTCGACCGGCGCGCCACCGCGTTCGAGCAGGCCATAGCCGAGATAATTCAGCACTCCCGGTTCATCAGGGAACAGCGCCAGCGCGGCGCGAAAATCGGACTGCGCGCCCGGCCAATCGCCGGCGCGATCGCGCATCATGCCGCGCAGATAGTACAGGTTCCACGCCGAAGCGCCCAACCCCCTGCCAAAACGATCAATTGCCATGCCGTAGGCGCTGGCGGCTTCGGCAAAGCGACTGGCTCTGCTGTGCCAGCCGGCCAGCCCGCCCCAATCATCGGCCGATGCCTCCGGCGCCTCGGCGGCGCGTTGCAGCAACTGCCCGGCCGCGGTAGATTGGCCAGCGGCTTCAAGTACTTCGGCGCGGCGGGCGCGCACAGCTTCTTCCAGACCAAGCCCGGCAGGCACCTTGTCCAGCGCGGCCAGCGCCGGCTGCGTCTGATCGGACTTACCCAGCATGTCGCCCACGGTCAGCCAGGTGATCGGCAATTCAGGCGCCAGGAAACTGGCCAGCCGGGCGAAATTCAACGCCATCGGCTCGGAACGTTCCCGCGCCAGATCAATCGCAAGCCGCGCCGCCGTCCACGCCAGCGCCTGCCGGGGTTCGGCCACCAGGGGGCCCAGCCGCTGGCCGGCCTGCAGCCGTTCACGTGCCACTGCCGTCGGCCGATCGCCCGGGTAGAGCACGGCCAATGCCTCGTCCTTGCGGCCGGCCATCACCAGTGCATCGGCCTGACCTTGCCGCAGGAACAGCAAAGCCGGGCCGCCGCCGGAGCGGGCCTGGCGATAGGCGGTGGCCGCTTCATCCCAGCGGCCCAGGCTGGCCAGCAGATGGGCGCGTTGTTCGGCGATATAGGCGCGCAGGAAGCCTTGGTGACGCTGCGGATCGAGCAGATTGAGCGCTGCCCCGGCATCGCCACGGGCCTGCGCCACCCAGGCGTCGACCACCGGCCCAACGACAATCGGCCAGCCTTGCCCGCCCAGTTTCTGGCGCAAGGATGCGGCCAACGCCCAATCCTTGCGGATCACGGCTTCAGCAATGCGCGTCATGATCACATCGGGATCGCTGGCGCCATCGGCGGCCAGGCTGCGCGCCAATTGGAACGCCCGCGCCTGATCGCCGTTGGCCAGCGCTAGTTCCCAGCTGCGGCGCTTGATGCTGGCCGCAGCCGGATCGGCGGCACGCGCCTCCTCCATCAACCGGGCGGCCAGCCCGACCTCGTTATCCAGCACGGCGTAGCGGCCAATGACATAGGCGTGCAGCGCGGAATCGCTGGGGGCTGCCGGCTTGGCGGCTTGGGCTGTCGTGGCAGAGAGCGCGAGCAGGGCAGCGATGGTGAGGCGGGTGCGCATGTGTGGTGAAGATGGCGGGGTGTGGGAGGAATGTCGAGGGGGGTGAGAGTCGCGGGGGGATGAGTGCTGCTGGGTGCGGCCGGCGGCAGAGCCGCCGAGTCCGCTTCTGGGGATAGGGAAAAAGGAAGGAAGAGCGTGGCGGAGCCACGCCGTCGGACGAGTCAAAAAGGGCGGCCTGTTGGGCCGCCCTTTTCGCTCGCCGTCCGGACACTTGCGCGAGCCCGTGTCCATCGCTGCGCAATGGTCACTGGCCGCGCTGCGTCACATATTCGGATAGTTCGGGCCCCCACCGCCCTCTGGCACGACCCAATTGATATTCTGCGTCATGTCCTTGATATCGCACGTCTTGCAATGCACGCAGTTCTGCGCGTTGATCTGCAGCCGCGGCGCGTTCTCTTCGACGCCAACAATCTCATACACGCCGGCTGGGCAATAACGCTGCGCCGGCTCGTCATAGAGCGCGAGATTGACCTCGACCGGCACCGAGTCATCCTTCAGCGTCAGGTGGCAGGGTTGGTCTTCCTCGTGGTTGGTGTTCGAAAGAAACACGCTGGAGAGACGGTCGAAACTGATCACGCCATCCGGCTTGGGATAGACGATTTTCGGCGCGTCATCCTTGCGGCGCATATGGGTGTTGTCGGGGCTGAGCTTGAAGGTGAACGGCAGCTCATAGCCCAGATACTCCATCCACATCATCACGCCGCCCATGGCGGTGCCCACCACATTGCCGAACTTTTCCACCGCCGGCAGCACGTTGCGGACGATCTTCAGTTCTTCATGCACCCAGCTCTTCTTGTAAGCGGCGTCATAATCCTTCAGTTCGTCCCAACCGCGCTGGGCGGCGATGGCCGCGACGGCGCATTCAGCGGCCATCATGCCGCTCTTCATCGCCGTGTGGCTGCCCTTGATGCGCGGCACGTTCAGGAAGCCTGCAGCGCAACCAATCAAGGCGCCGCCAGGGAAGGCCAGTTTCGGCACCGCCTGCAAGCCACCATCATTGATGGCGCGTGCGCCATAGGAAACGCGGCGGCCGCCTTCCAGAATTTCGCGGATCGCCGGGTGGGTTTTCCAGCGCTGGAATTCCTCGAACGGCGACAGGTGCGGGTTGTCATAGTTGAGCCACACCGAGAAGCCCAAGGCCACCTGGCCATTGGCTTGGTGATAGAGGAAGCCGCCGCCATTGGCATCGCTCAGCGGCCAGCCCTGGCTGTGGATCACCCGACCCGGCACATGCTTTTCGGCCGGGATGTCCCACAACTCCTTCAGGCCGATGCCGTAAATCTGCGGCTGGCTGTTCTTGCGCAGATCGAACCGGCTGATGATCTGCTTGGAAAGATGCCCGCGCGCGCCTTCGGCGAAGAAGGTGTACTTGGCGTGGATTTCCAGGCCGGGCGTCCAGCTGTCTTTCTTGGAACCATCCTTGGCGATGCCCATGTCGCCGGTGGCGACGCCCTTCACACTGCCATCATCGTTGAACAGCACTTCGGCCGCGGCAAAGCCGGGGAAAATTTCCACGCCAACCGCTTCGGCCTGGGTGGCGAGCCAGCGGGTGAGATTGCCGAGGCTGACGGTATAACAGCCCTTGTTCTGCATGAACGGCGGCAACAGCGCGTGCGGGAATTCATATTTCTTGGTTTCCGTCAGCACCCAGTGATGGTTCTCCGTCACCGGCACGGTCAGCGGCGAATCCATGGTGCGCCACTCGGGCAGCAGCTCGTCCAGCGCGCGGGGATCAACCACTGCACCCGACAGGATATGCGCGCCGATTTCGCTGCCCTTTTCCAGGATGCACACCGAAAGCTCGACACCCAGCCGCTGTGCTTCCTGCTTGGCCCGGATCGCCGCGGAAAGGCCAGCTGGCCCACCGCCCACGATCACCAGATCATAGGGCATCGATTCCCGTTCGCTCACGTGCTTTCCCCATCCTCGCGGCGCCGCATCAGGCTGGCGCAGCCTTGCCATCATTCACCAGATAGCGGCACAGCAAAGGCTTGACCAGACGGGGCACACTGATGCTTTTGGTCGCTTGTGACGCTTACCCCAGACGCCTTTGCCATCCCTGTTGCTGCCGATCCTGCCGCTGCGCTGGCCTTTCTGGTGAGCGCCGGGGCCGATGTGGCGATTGCAGAACAGCCGCGCCGCTGGCTCGATGCGCCGCAGCCAAAGGCAACGCCCAGGCCCGAACCGGCGCCCGCACCAGCCGCTGCACCGCGCATGGCGGCGCCCGCGCCGGCCCCGGCCGCCGATCACCCGGCGCGCTCCTGTGCCGATGTGCCGGCACTGCTTGCCCTGCTTGGCCGCTTTCCCGATGCCCGCACGCGGCCACCACTGTTGTTTCAAGGTGCGCTGGAAACACGCATCTGGGTGCTGATCGACCGGCCAGACACAGATCCCAGCCACCGTGAGACCATCGATCGCATGTTGGCCGCCATCGATCTTGATTGGAACCGGGCCGCGCTGGTCAGTCGCCTGCCCTGGCCAACGCCGGGCGATGGCGAGCCCACCGCCAGCGCGCTGGCCCGTTTCTCGCCGGTGGTGGAGCGGCTGGCCGAACTGGCTTCGCCCACGCACGTGCTGGCACTGGGCCAGGTCGCCGCCGATCTGGCTGGCACGCAGGCCCGGTTGGGCAGCAGCCGCGGGCGCTGGTTCGATTGGCGCGGCGCGCAACTGCTGCCGTCGATCCACCCGCGTGCCATGGGCGGCAACAAGGAATTGAAGCGCCAGGCGTTTGAACATCTGAAACTGTTTCGGGCCGCAATCGGATGAGGCGCGCGACGGCTCTGATTGCCCTGGTTCTGGCTGGCCCGGCCGCCGCCATCACCGTGCCGCCGGCGCTGATGCCGCCAACACCGCCGCCGCTCACGACACTGCCTCCCGCCGCGCAACCGATGCAGACAGTAACCGGCCTGCGCACCGGCATCACCCCGCGTCAACGCATGGTGCCGCCGCAGCTGACCGAGGAAGAACGCGCCGCCTTCCGCCAGATCTTCCTTGATCTCGATGCCGGCCGCTTCACCGCGGCGGAAAAATCGCTCATCGCCCTGCCCGCCGGCCTGCTCAGCGAAACCGCCCGCGCGGCCCTGATCGTCGCGCGCGGCACCGGAAAAGTCACGCGGGCTGACCTTGTCACCTGGCTCACGGCCAATCCCGATCTGCCGCTGTCGCCAAAGATTGCCCGGCTGGCCGATGCCCTGCCCGGCGGCGACAGTGCGCCGCTGCCGCTTCTACCGGAAGCCCGGCCGTTCCGTACCGCCAGTAGCACTGGCTTTCGGACTGAATCCGCACCCGCCGATGGTGAGCTTTCGGCCCGGCTGAAGCCGCTGCTCGCCGCCGATCGCAATGACGAGGCGGAGCGGCTGTGGCTGGCACAGGCCCCGGCGCTGTCGCCTTTCGCCCGCGCCGATCTCGCCGCCCGCATCGCCTGGAATCATTATCGCATGGGCGACGATCTCGCCGCCTGGCGCATGGGCCTCGAAGCCGCCGCGGGCTTGGGCCAAGGCGCGTCAGACGGGGCGTGGAGCGCCGGATTGGCTGCCTTCCGGTTGGGCCGCTGGCGCGATGCCGCCGAAGCCTTTGATCTGGTGAAAATGGGCCGCGACGATACCCGCGCCGCTGCTGCCTTCTGGGCCGGCCGCAGTTGGGGCTTGGCCGGCAATGACGCCAACCGCAAGGCTCGGCTCACCCAAGCCGCCACCTCGGTCGCCAGCTTCTATGGCCTGCTCGCCCGCCGCTCGCTGGGTGTGGATCAGGGTCTGGATTGGCGAGAGCCCGATTTCATCACGGCAGACTGGAATTACCTGAAAGATGTGGCCGGCGCCCGTCGTGCCGCTGCGCTGGTGGAAATAGGCCAATTGGGCCTGGCCGACCGCGAACTCCGCCACCTCGCCGCCACCGCGCCCGCTGATGCCTATCCGGCGATCCTGCGGCTGGCGGCACGCCTCGATCTGCCGGCCACGCAGTACAGCCTCGCCACCAAGCCACCGCTGGGCCTGGAAGCGCCGCTGTCGGCCCGCTATCCCGCGCCGGATTGGGTGCCGTTCCGCGGCTGGCGGGTGCCGCGCAGCCTGGCCTTTGCCCACGCCCTGCAGGAATCAGCCTTCATCACCACCGCCACCAGCCGCACCGGTGCCAAGGGCCTGATGCAGTTGATGCCCGACACCCGCGACCTGGTGAACCGCCGCATCCTGAAGGAAACCCCCGACGCCGCAAGCGTGGTGGGCGACATGGCAGACCCGGCCTATAATTTCGAACTGGGGCAGACCTATCTGGAAGTGCTGGGCCGCATGGGGCTTACCGGTGGGCTGCTGCCCAAGGTGATCGCCGCCTACAACGCCGGGCCGGGTTCGGTGCAGACCTGGAACCGCACGCTGGATGATCAGGGCGATCCGCTGCTGTTCATCGAATCCATCCCCTATCGCGAAACCCGGCACTATGTCGAAATCGTGCTCAGGAACCTGTGGATGTACGAATTGCGCGACGGCCATTCGCCGGCTTCGATGGACGCCATCGCGCAAGGCCTGTGGCCACGCCTGCCCGGCATCGGCGGCGAAATGGCAGTAAAACGCGATCCGCTGCCCATCCGGCCGCGCCCCGAACCCGGCAGCTTCACCCCCGAAGCCTGGCCCAGCGACGATCGCGCAGTGGCCGGCGGGAAATAGGCTCAGCGCTGCTCTGTCAGGCTCAGCAGATTGCCCTCACTGTCGTTGAACCAGGCGATGCGGGCGCCGCCATCGGGCGAATTCCAGATGCCCGCTTCGTCCTGGCCAAAGCCAGGATAGATCAGCATTCGGGCGCCCTTCGCCACCAGCCCGGCCACGGCGGCGCCGACATCATCCACCTGCCAGCCCAGCACAGGATGGGGACCGGGCGTGAAATCCGGTAACGCGGTCAGCCGGATGAACCCATCGCCGCACGGGAATTGATCG
This sequence comes from Sandarakinorhabdus limnophila DSM 17366, assembly GCF_000420765.1. Lineage (GTDB taxonomy): Bacteria > Pseudomonadota > Alphaproteobacteria > Sphingomonadales > Sphingomonadaceae > Sandarakinorhabdus > Sandarakinorhabdus limnophila. The sequence continues at coordinate 460,501 of NZ_ATVO01000003.1, forward strand.
CCAAAATGGTCAATCCCCGGCGCACCAATGCCCAGCACCGGCCCCAGCACATCACGGTAAAAGCCGCGCGCCCGTTCGCGGTCGCTCACGCAGATCATCGCCATCACCCGCGCCATTGTCCCAATCCTTCCCCTCGGTGTTCATCCACCATGACAAACCGGCAAGGAACAGTTTAGCGTCATTCATGCCCATTGATGAGTCGATTTCCTTCGTGCCTCTGCATATCGCCGCCCTGACGGTGAGCGACACGCGCGAGGCCGCCACCGACACATCGGGCGACACGCTGGTGGCGCGGCTCACCGCTGCTGGCCATGTTCTTGCCGCCCGCGCCATCGTGAAGGACGAGGTGTCGCTACTGGTGGCGCACCTGAACGCGTGGATTGATGACCCGGCCATCGACGTCATCATCACCACTGGCGGCACCGGCGTGACCGGCCGCGACGTGACCCCTGAAGCGCTTGATCAGGTTGCGGAAAAGATGATTCCCGGCTTTGGCGAGCTGTTCCGCTGGCTCAGCTTCCAGAGCATCGGCACCTCCACAATCCAGTCCCGCGCCTGTGCTGGCCTCGCCCGCGGCACCTATATCTTCTGCCTGCCCGGCTCCACCGGCGCCGTGAAGGACGGGTGGGACGGCATATTGGCCAGCCAATTGGATGCCCGCCACCGGCCGTGCAACTTCGTCGAGCTTTTGCCCCGTCTGCGGGAACGCTGAACCGTGCGCTATTTCCTCGATTGCGAATTCAACGGCTTCGATGGCCCGCTCATCGCCATCGCGCTGGTGCCGGAAGGCGAGGGTCTCGGCGATTTCTATGCCGTGCTGCCCTGCCACCGCCCGCTGCGCTGGGTGGCGGAACATGTGATGCCCAAGCTGGGCGCCCCGGCCCAGAGCCGCGCCGACGTGGTGGCCGCGCTTGCCGCCTATCTTGCGACCGATGCCGAGCCCGTGCTGGTCGCCGACTGGCCAGAGGATATCGCCCACGCCGCTGGCTTGCTGGTGTTCAAAGGCCGCCGCATGGTCCCGCACGTGCGCTTTGATCTGATCAACTTGCCCGGCTTCGACACTGCCAGCATGAGCGCCATGCCCCACAACGCGCTGGCCGATGCCCGCGCCCTGCGCACCGAAGTCTTGACTCGCGAAGCCCTGGCACTGGGCCAGGTCGCCGCCTGAAACAGGTCATCAATCCCGCTGGTGCACGCGCCATGTTCCTGATACGTTCACATCCGATGGAGAGTCGGGTGATGAAACTGATCGGAGCATGTCTGATGATGGCCAGCTTCACTGTAGGCAACCCGGCTGCCGGCGCCGAAGCCAGCGGCCAGTTAAGCGTGACGCTCACCGCCTTGCCCGCAGCGCCCGGCGGTGTCGCGCAGCACCGGCTGGAGAAGCGCTTCAACGGTGATCTGGCCGGCACCAGCACTGGCGTGATGATGAGCGCAGGCGATCCGGCCAAGGGCATCGCCGGCTATGTCGCGATGGAGTTGGTGGAGGGCACGCTGGCTGGCCGCAGCGGTGGCTTTGCGCTGCAGCACAATGGGACGATGGATGCCGGCGGTCAGCAGCTCAATGTGGTCATCGTGCCTGGCTCCGGCACAGGGGCATTGGCAGGCATCAGCGGCCGCATGACCATCCGCATCGCCGGCCGGGAGCATTTCTACACGCTCAGCTATGGCCTCCCCGCCGCACCCTGAGGCGGTGCGCGGGCGCGGCGCGACCGGGAACGCCACGCCCGCCCGCTTTGGCCTCGCCGCTCGCGAAGCCGATGGTGACTGGCTGGACATGGCCGCAACGGTTGACGACGCACCGCCGCCCTTGCGCACGACGGTAACGGTGGAACGCCCGCGCAGCATCATCACCCGCAACCAATCCCCCGATGTGCCGTTTGACCGCTCGATCAACGCCTATCGCGGCTGTGAGCATGGCTGCGTTTATTGTTTCGCCCGCCCCACACACGCCTTTCACGATCTGTCGCCCGGCCTGGATTTCGAAAGCCGGCTGTTCGCCAAGCCGGACGCGCCAGCGCTGCTGAAGGCCGAACTGGGCAAACGCGGCTACGAATGCCAGCCCATCGCGCTCGGCACCAACACCGATCCCTATCAGCCCATCGAGCGCGACTGGAAGATCACCCGGCAAATCCTTGAAATATTGAATGACTGCCGTCACCCCGTCACCATCACCACCAAGTCAGACCGGGTGTGCCGCGACCTCGATATCCTTACCGCCATGGCGACCCGCAGCCTCGCCGCGGTGATGATCAGCGTCACCACCCTCGATCCCCACCTCGCCCGGTGCATGGAACCACGCGCCGCCACACCTCCACGCCGCCTCGCCGCCATCCGCGCGCTCAGCCAAGCCGGCGTGCCCGTATACGTCTCACTCTCGCCGATGATCCCGGCGATAAACGATCACGAGATCGAAGCCATCGTCGCCGCTGCTGCCGAAGCCGGCGCAGTTGGCGCTTACTCCATCCCCGTGCGCTTGCCCCACGAAGTCGCGCCGCTGTTCCGCGACTGGCTGGCGACACATTTCCCCGACCGCGCCGCCCGCGTCATGCACCACATCACCTCCATGCGCGGCGGAAAGGACAATGATCCCCGCTTCTTCGCCCGCTTCCAGGCGCAAGGCCCCTATGCCGACCTGATGCGCCAGCGTTTCGGGAAGGCCTGCACCAACCACGGGCTGAGCCGGGAACGGATTCAACTGGATTGCACCCGGTTCCAGACACCCGGTGATCAGTTCAGCCTTTTCCCGTGAAGCAGCGCCAATCAGGGCACTCCACCCTTATCGCGCCATCTTCTGGTAGCGCTCAAGCCGCGGCGGCTCCGCCTGCCATTGGCCCTTGGCACCAATCGCGCGCCCTGCCTCGAACAGCCGCCGCAAGGCAGCGGGTTCAAAGCTGATCGGGCTCGGTTCCTCCTCGTCATCCGGCAGATAGGCCAGGTGATATTCGGCGCGGGCGTTGCGGGCCATGGTGTAAACCCTCTCGATGGAACGATAGGCAATCGATCGCAACATCTCGAGAACACTGCGGCCGATGATGCTGCCGCTGTTGGTGCCGCTGAGCGCCGTGTTGCCAACCAGGCTGACGTGGCCATTCACAATCGTCCAGACATGTTCATTGGCACCGCGCGGATCGATCATGTAGCTGCGGAACAGCACGGCCTGCTTGATGCCGCCGTCGACATGCATCGTCGGCGGCCCATCGGTCTGGCTGATGTACACCGGCGCGAACACGCCCGGGATTGCCGCCGATGCCGCCAAAACGCGGCGATAGAGCTGGACCCGGTTTGGCTCGGTTGAACTGGCGATGCGGCCCATGTCCCAAACCGTGGCCACGCCGTTGTCGAGATTGGTGGTGCCCACGTACAGCCGCCGGCCCTTGCGATGTTCAGCTGCGACCTCATCCATCATCTGCTCGGTCACGATCGTCTCGATCATCCGCTCCAGCGGCCCGCGATCATACACCGAAGCCTTCTTTGCAAAGCCGATGATGCCGCGGCGCTTCATCACGTCCTTAGCGGTGATTTCCGTATAGGCGCGGGCAAGATCGGCATCATGCTTTGGCCCCAGAAAGGCCAGAGTGGCCATCAGCGCTCCGGTTGAAATGCCGGTCACCACGTCGAACTGCGGGCTAGTGCCGGATTTACTCCAGCCCACCAGCACACCGGCGCCAAATGCCCCCACAGATCCGCCGCCCGAAAGCAGCAGGACATCATTGCGCTTGCCCACCTGGCGCAACGGCGGCGGATCACCCAGCGGTGTGCCATCGGCATCGGCTGCCGAAACGATCGCCGTGCGGGCCAGCATTGGTGCCTCGAAGGCTGGTGCTGTCGGCCGTGTGGCGCAGCCTGCCAGCAGCAACAGACTACACAACACTGGAAATGCAGGTCTCATGACGGGGGCCCCTGTGGTTCGCGGCGCAACTCTGCGCCCGGGAATGACCCCGCTTACGCTGTCGGCAGCTTATAGTCCTTGTATTGTTCGCGCAGGGCCACTTTCAGCAGCTTCCCCGTGGCGGTGTGCGGCAGGCTGGGGACGATCAACACATCATCGGGCGTCCACCACTTGGCGATACGGCCGTCCAGATAGGCCAGCACGCTCTCCTTGGTCACCGCCGCGCCCTCCTTCGGCACCACCAGCAGCAGCGGGCGCTCATCCCATTTGGGGTGATGCACACCGATCACGCAGGCTTCCGCCACGCCCGGCGCACCGACAGCCACATTTTCCAGATCGATGGACGAGACCCATTCACCGCCGGACTTGATCACATCCTTGGCGCGATCGACGATCTGCATGTAGCCAAGCGGATCGAGCGTGGCGACATCGCCCGTGTCGAACCATCCGTCTTCGAACGCGCTGGCGCCATCGCCCTTGAAATAGCTGCCCACAATCCACGGGCCCCGCACCAGCAGGCGGCCGAAAGCCACACCGTCTCGCGGCAATTCCTGGCCATCGTCGTCAACGATCTTCATTTCGACACCGAACAGCCCACGGCCCTGCTTTATACGAACATTGAGTTCATCGGCGTAAGGCATTGTATCCGTTTCTGGAACGCCCGTACCCACAGTGCCGAGCGGGGACATTTCTGTCATACCCCACAGCTGCAAGACGCGCACGCCGAGCTTGTCATAGGCCTCGATCATGGCGCGCGGCACAGCTGAACCACCAATGGCGGTGCGGTTCAGCTTGCCCATCGTCTCACCGGTTTTTTCCAGGTGCTGCATCATGCCCAGCCAGATGGTCGGCACGGCCAGCGCCAGATCCACCTCTTCCTCCACAATCAGCTTGTGCAGCGTTGGCGGATCGAAATTGGGGCCGCCCATCACCAGCTTCGCGCCGGCCGCAGCCGCCGTGTAGGGGATGGACCAGGCATTAGCGTGATACATCGGCGCAATCGGCAGAACGACGGTGCGGGCACCCATGGCAAACACATCGGTGGCACAGGCGGCCATGGCGTGCAGCACGTTGGAACGGTGGCTGTATTGCACGCCCTTGGGATTGCCGGTGGTACCGCTGGTGTAGCACAGGCCCGCCGGCGCATTTTCCGGCACGTCGGTCCACGGCGCATCCACGCTCTCGGCCGCCAGCAGATCCTCATAACAGAGCAGGTTCAGGCTGGATTCCGGCATGTGGGCACGATCCGTAAGCAGCACGAAATGCTCGATCGTGGAAAGACTTGGCGCCAGTTTCTCAACCAGCTTCACAAACGTCAGATCGAAAAACAGCACCCGGTCTTCAGCGTGGTTGGCGATGTAGATGATCTGCTCTTCAAACAGGCGCGGGTTGATGGTGTGGGCAACGCCGCCCATGCCGGAAATGCCATACCAGCTTTCGACATGGCGCCAGGTGTTCCAAGCCAGCGTGGCGATGCGATCGCCGGGCTGCATGCCCAACCGCCGCAGCGCGCCCGCCACCTGCTTGGCGCGGCCGCGCACAGTGGCCCAGTTGGTGCGATGCTTGGCCCCTTCGCAGCTCAGCGACACGATCTCGCGCTGACCATGATAAATCGCCGCGTGATCGATCAGCTTGCTCACCAGCAGCGGCCAATCCTGCATCGTTCCCAACATGCGCGTCCTCCCCAAATTTTCTCATGCAGCGCGCCTTTCTGACCGCGGCACCTTGCCAATAGTTCATAGCCCCGCCGTCGAAGCGCGAAAAGGGGGCTTGACGGAAAGAACATTACAGGAACATAAGGTGCGGAACAGATAAGGAACATTCTGGCGATTCGTCGCTGGCAAGGGGATAAGATGATGACGATGCTGTTGATGTTGCTGGCCTGTGTGGCCGCCTGGGCCCTGGTTGGCCTCATGCTGGGTGACGCCCGCCTGGCGTTGGTCGATGCCCTGCGCGGGCAACCGGTTCAAGGCGGCGGCTGGATGCCGTCGTCGGCACTGTTGGTGCGGTCGTCGATCGTCCGCCCAGTCCGGGCCTTGACCCGGGCATAGGAGTTGATCGCCATCGGGATCGATACGGCATAAACGATGGTGATGATAGCGAGTGTTGGCCACGGATTGGTGAACAACGCGCCGGCCAGCAAGCCGATGGCCGCCAACGCCGGCAAGCGCCACGACGGCCGCAGGCGCAGCGACCCCCAGCCATAGCTTGGCAGGTTTGACACCATCAGGAACGCCACGGTGAGCGAGGTGGCGGCAACCACGCCCGCGCGCACCGCAAGATCATCAAGCGCTGATGGCGCCAACCAGAAGTGCACATACAGTGGCGCCAGTGTCAGGCCCGCAGCTGCCGGTGCCGGTATCCCGGTCAGATAGCCGAGTTTCTTGTGCGGCTGGTCATCGGCATCGATCTGGGCATTGAACCGGGCCAACCGCAGTGCACAGGCAATGGCATTGGCCAATGCGATCACCCAACCCAGTCGTCCCGGCAGATGCTGCAAGGCCCACAGATACAGGATCAGCGTCGGCGCCACGCCAAAGGCCGTCACGTCTGACAGCGAATCCAGTTCGGCACCAAAGCGGCTGCTGCCCTTCAACAAGCGCGCGATGCGGCCATCGATACCATCAAGCACGCCAGCCAGCAGAACCGCGACCACGGCCTTTTCCCATTCCCCGCCAATGGCAAAACGCACCCCGGTGAGCCCGCAACACAAGGCCAGCACGGTCACCGCATTGGGCACGACAGCGCGCAACGGAATGCCGCGGCGGCGAGGTGGTTCGCGGTCGATCATCGATTGTGCATCAGCAGGCAGGCCGCGTCATTGCGCCTGCGCGCTCTGCATGAGGGGCGCACCCTTCACCGCCAGAACGGTTTCCCCGGCGATGGCCCGCTGGCCCACCGCAACGGCGGGCACATAACCGGCCGGCAGGAATACATCGACCCGGCTGCCAAAACGGATCAGGCCAAAGCGCTCACCCACCTTCAGCGCCTGGCCCACATCCACCCACTTCATGATCCGCCGCGCCACCAGGCCGGCAATCTGGGTGAAGGCGACACGCACGCCGCTGGCATCTTCCATTACGAAATACTGCCGCTCATTCTCTTCACTCGCCTTGTCGAGATCGGCGTTGAGGAACTTGCCTGGCACATAAACGATGCGCGTCAGCCGCCCCGCGATCGGCGCGCGGTTCACGTGCACATCGAAAACGTTCATGAACACGGTCACGCGCGTCACCAGGCCCTCGCCCAGGCCGCCTTCACCCAGCAACTGGCGCGGCACCTCGACGTTGGTAATCAGGCTCACCAGGCCATCGGCCGGCGACACGATCAAATTCTCGCCAATCGGCGTCACCCGCACCGGATCGCGGAAGAAGGCCGCCACCCAGATCGCAATGCCAAGCAGCACGAAGCTGAGCGCAGTCCATTCCAGCACCAGCCCGCTGAACAGCACAGCGGCCAGCGCGATTGCCAGGAATTTGCGGCCTTCTGGGTGCATGTCGGGCAGGCGATACTTGGCGCTCTCACCCGGCACCAGCGGCAGTGGCCCGGCCGGGACCTCGGGCGGTGGTGCCAAAGTCTGCTGCTGTTGCGCAGACGGCAGTTGCGGTTCCGCGTCCGGCGGTACCTTCAACGCGTTCAGCTCGGCCTCAAGCTCTTCAAGCGTCAGTTTCTTGTCAGGATCGGTCATGCTTGCTGCTTTAGCCCCGTCATACGCCGCTTGGCAATTGATCGCGCATTGCGCACCGCCCGTCGATGCGTCACAGGGCGGCGATGATCCAATCCCTGCTGCTGTTCTGTGGTTCCCGCCCCGGCCATGATCCTGCCCATGCCGAACTGGCTGCGGGCCTTGGCCGGCTCTGTGCCGAACACGGCGTCACACTTGTCTACGGCGGCGGCCGCGTCGGGCTGATGGGCGTGGCGGCGCGGGCCTGCAAGGAAGGTGGCGGCCGCGTGATCGGCATCATCCCGCGCCTGTTGATGACCACCGAAATCGCCCAGGACGGGCTTGATGAACTGCACGTTGTGGAGACGCTGCACGAGCGCAAGGCGCTGATGCACCGGCTTTCCGATGCCATCATCGCCTTGCCCGGCAGCATCGGCACCCTCGACGAGTTCTTCGAAAGCCTGACCTGGCGGGAACTGGGCATTCACGACAAGCCGATCTGGCTGCTGGGCGGCAACGGCTATTGGGATCCGCTTACGGCGTTGCTCGCCCATATCAGTGCCGCCGGCTTTGGCCCGCCGCATTTGGCTGCGCTTGCCGAACCGCTGGAAAATCTGGCGGCCCTGTCGGAAAAGCTTGGGTAAAACAGCGGCTGACACCATTGACCGGCCCGCCCGCCACCCCCTAGAACGACTGCTACAAACCGTCGCAGCAACGCAGGAAGTACAAGATGCCGAAGATCAAGGTCGAAAACCCCGTTGTCGAGCTCGACGGCGACGAGATGACCCGCATCATCTGGCAATGGATCCGCGAGCAGCTGATTCTGCCCTATCTCGACATTGATCTGAAATATTACGACCTCGGCATGGAAAGCCGGGATGATAGCAACGACAAGATCACGGTTGATTCCGCCAATGCGATCAAGGAGTTCGGCGTTGGTGTGAAATGCGCCACCATCACGCCCGACGAAGCCCGCGTGAAGGAATTCGGACTGAAGCGGATGTGGAAATCGCCCAACGGCACCATCCGCAACATCCTGGGCGGCGTGGTGTTCCGCGAACCCATCGTCATCAAGTCCGTGCCGCGCCTCGTGCCGGGCTGGACCGATCCCATCGTCATCGGCCGCCATGCCTTTGGTGACCAGTATCGCGCCACCGATTTCAAGGTGCCCGGCCCCGGCAAGCTGACCATGCGCTGGGAAGCGCAGGATGGTTCGAGCGTGATCGAGGAAGAGGTATTCGAATTCCCGTCGTCGGGCGTCGCCATGGGCATGTACAACCTCGACGACAGCATCCGCGATTTCGCCCGCGCCTGCCTGAACTATGGCCTCGATCGCGGCTGGCCGGTCTATCTTTCGACGAAGAACACCATCCTGAAGGCCTATGATGGCCGCTTCAAGGATCTGTTCGAAGAAGTTTATACCAATGATTTCAAGGCCCAGTACCGCAAGGCTGGCATCGTTTACGAACATCGCCTGATCGACGATCTGGTCGCCTCCGCCCTGAAATGGTCGGGCAAGTTCATCTGGGCCTGCAAGAATTACGACGGCGACGTGCAGTCGGACATGGTGGCGCAGGGTTATGGCAGCCTCGGCCTGATGACCAGCATCCTGCTCACCCCCGATGGCAAGACGGTGGAAGCCGAAGCCGCGCACGGCACCGTGACCCGCCACTATCGCATGCACCAGGAAGGCAAGCCGACCAGCACAAACCCGATCGCCAGCATCTTTGCCTGGACCGGCGGCCTGAAGCATCGCGGCAAACTGGATGGCACGCCGATGGTGACGAAATTCGCCGAAACGCTGGAGCGCGTCTGCGTCGAAACCGTGGAATCGGGTGCGATGACCAAGGATCTGGCGCTGCTGATCGGCCCCGATCAGGCCTGGATGACCACGGAGAAATTCTTCGAAGCCGTTCGCGCGAATCTCGATGCCGCCATCGTCAAAGGTTTGTAACGACTGGGGCCTCCAAGCCGCACTTGCCCTCCCCTGCCCAGCCCGCCCAACAGCGAGGCAAAGGCCATCGGCATCAGCACCCGACTGGGCGACACGTGCGCTGCCCGGCAACTGCCCAATGCGGCCGGCAGCAGCAGCGCCAGCGCGCCGACATTGTTCATCACACTCGATGCCGCCCCGGTGAGCAGCGCGTAGACGATGCCAATGCCGGCTTCCCGGCTCAGCAACGGCTGCAGCGGTCACAACAAGCGTTCCAGCATGCCCGAACGCGACACGGCCGCGCTGAGCACCATCACGGCTGCCACCGTGATCACCGCCGGATCGCCCAAGCCGGCGAAGGCTTCGGCGGCCGGCACCAGCCCCAGCAACACGCTGGCCGCCAGCATCAGCGGCGCCACCAGATCGTGGCGGATGCGTTCACTGGCAAAACCGACAAGGCCGGCGCCAAAGATCAGCAGGATAAGAGCGCCATCGGACACGGCACGGAGCCTAGGCCGGTTCGGCGCACCAGTGCAATTTCAAGGCGGTGGCGGCAGGGCCAAGCGCCCCACCGCTGCGACCATCACCCCGCGAGCGCGGCCTTTACGGCGGCAATCGCGTCCGCCGCCTTGTCTGCATCCGGGCCGCCAGCCTGGGCCATGTCGGGCCGGCCGCCGCCGCCCTGGCCGCCCAGCGCTGCAGCTGCAACCCGCACCAGATCCACCGCCGAACGTGTGCCCACCAGATCGTCGGTCACGCCCACGGCCACGCTGGCGCGGCCGTCGTTCACCGCCACGATGGCAACGATGCCGCTGCCCAGCGCCTGCTTGGCTTCATCCACCAAGCCGCGCAGGGCCTTGGCTTCAAGGCCATCCAGCACCTGACCCTGGAAGGCGATGCCATTGACCATTTCGGGGCCGGCCTTGGCGCCAGCGGGGCCGGCGAGAGCCAACGCTTTCTTGGCATCAGCCAGTTCGCGCTCAAGTCGCTTGCGCTCATCGATGAGTGTGGCGAGCCGCGCCGGCACTTCTTCGGGCCGCGCCTTGATGGCGGCGGCGGCTTCCAGCAACAGCGCCTCGCGCTCGTTCAGCCATTCGCGCGCGGCGATGCCGGTCTTGCCTTCAATGCGGCGCACACCGCTGGCAACCGCGCTTTCACTAGTGATCTTCAGGAGGCCGATATCGCCCAGCGCTTCGGCGTGGGTGCCACCGCACAGTTCCACCGAATAAGTGTCGCCGCCGTCATCGGCCCCCATCGAAAGGACGCGCACTTCCTCGCCATATTTCTCGCCGAACAGCGCCATGGCGCCGGCTTCGATGGCGGCGTCTGGCGTCATCAGCTTGGTCGAAACCGGGCGATTGCCCAGGATCTGGGCGTTCACATCGGCTTCCACCTGCGCCAGTTCGGCCGGCGTCATCGCCTTCTGGTGCGAGAAGTCGAAGCGCAGATAATCTTCGCCAACATAGCTGCCCTTCTGCGAGACGTGCGTGCCGAGCCGGCGACGCAGCGCGGCGTGCAGCAAGTGGGTGGCGCTGTGAGCGCGGCGATGGGCACCGCGCTGGGGGGCATCCACGTCCAGCTTCACCACGTCGCCCACGGCAAGCGGACCGACGGTGAGCGTGACGTCATGCAGATGCAGCTTGCCCAGCGCCTTGCGGGTATCGGCCACACGCGACGACAGGCCGTCGCCCCAGCTGATGCTGCCACCGTCGCCGGCCTGGCCGCCGCTTTCGGCATAGAAGGGCGTCTGATTGGTGACGACGACGATCTTGTCGCCGGCGTTGGCGCTGTCGATCTGCTTGCCGTCCTTCACCAGGGCAACCACCTTGGCTTCGCCGGTCAGGCTGGAATAGCCGGTGAATTCGCTGACGCCCTCGGCCTCGACAATGTCGAACCACACCGCGGCGTCCTTGGCTTCGCCGGAACCGCTCCAGGCGGCACGTGCGAGGCGGCGCTGCTCCGCCATCGCCGCATCGAAACCGGCGCGATCGACCGCGATGCCGCGGGCGCGCAGCGCATCTTCGGTAAGGTCATAAGGGAAACCGAACGTGTCATAAAGCTTGAAGGCAACGTCGCCGGGCAGCGTGCCGCCCGTCGTCAGCTTGGCGGTCGCGTCCTCCAGCAGGCCCAGCCCGCGCTCCAGCGTCTGGCGGAAACGGGTTTCTTCCAGCTTCAGCGTTTCCTCGATCAGCGCCTGGGCGCGGCCGAGCTCCGGGAAGGCTTGGCCCATGGTCGCCATCAGGGCCGGCACCAGCTGGTGCATCAACGGATCCTTGGCGCCCAACAGGTGCGCGTGGCGCATGGCGCGGCGCATGATACGACGCAACACATAGCCGCGGCCTTCATTGGCCGGCAGCACGCCATCGGCCACCAGGAAGCCCGACGAGCGCAAATGATCGGCAATGACCCGGTGCGAGGCGCGAGCTTCGGCGGTCAGCGCCTTGCCCACCTTGTCCTCGCTGGCGGCGATCAGCGTCTTGAACGTATCGGTATCATAATTGTCGTGCACGCCCTGCAGCACGGCGGCGATGCGTTCCAAGCCCATGCCGGTATCGATGCTGGGGCGCGGCAGGTTCAGGCGCGTGTCGCGATCGACCTGCTCATACTGCATGAATACCAGGTTCCAGATCTCGACGAAGCGATCGCCATCCTCATCCGGGCTGCCGGGCGGGCCACCGGGAATATGATCGCCATGATCGTAGAAGATTTCCGAGCAAGGACCGCACGGGCCGGTATCGCCCATCGACCAGAAATTGTCGTTGGTGGCGATGCGGATGATCTTGTCATCGGAAAGGCCGGCGATCTTCTTCCACAAGGCGGCGGCTTCATCGTCGGTGTGATAGACGGTGACGCACAGGCGGTTCTTGTCCAGGCCCCATTCGCGGGTCAGCAGATCCCAGGCCAGGGTGATTGCCTGTTCCTTGAAATAATCGCCGAACGAGAAATTGCCCAGCATTTCAAAGAAGGTGTGGTGGCGGGCGGTGTAACCCACATTGTCCAGATCATTGTGCTTGCCGCCGGCGCGCACGCATTTCTGGCTGCTGGCGGCCTGCGTGTAGGGGCGCGTTTCGAGGCCGGTGAAGACATTCTTGAACGGCACCATGCCGGCGTTGACGAACATCAGCGTCGGATCATTTTGCGGCACAAGCGGCGCCGACGGCACGACCATATGGCCTGCCTTGGCAAAGTGATCGAGGAAGCTGCGGCGTATGTCGTTCGACGAGATCATGGGATGAGCGCTTAACGCCCGACGCGGCCATCGTAAAGGCCAGCATCCACGGCTTCACTCAGGCGCGAGCTGTAACCACCCAGACAGCGCCGGGCAGCTCGACCAGGCCGTCGTCCAGAAACGGCTGCAGCGCGGCTGCCAGACGCGGCTTTGCAACTTCGCCGATGCCGGCATCGCGCACCACGCGTGCCGCCGGGCCGATTTTCAGGTTGAACGACACCGCATCGCCAATCGGATCACCACCGCCGCCAACCAGCATGGCAAAGGGCAGGCTGTGGAAAGCCAGATCCTGCCAGCCTGCGGCTTCCAGCATGGTCGCCACCCGTGCGGCATCGGCGAAGGCGAACGGGCCGGGCGCATGGGGATCGGCCGGCGGCTGGGCGGGGAGCAGATCGGCCAGCGCCGTCATCGGCAGTGTTGCCCACAGGTTGCGCGCGGCGGGCTGCCAGCAGGCAAACACCAGGCGGCCGCCGGGTGCGGCCAGGCCGTGGAGATGGGTGAAGGCGGCCTGTGGATCGGCAAAGAACATCACGCCAAAACGCGACAGGATGAGATCGAAGCCGCTTTCATCCGCCCAGACCGACGCATCGGCGGCAATGAACTCTGCTTCGGAAAGCAAGGCTTCGGCACGTGTGCGGGCCCGGGCCAGCAACGGCTCGGATATGTCGAGGCCAATGGCATGGCCGCCCTCCCCCACCACGGCATCCACCGCCAGCGTGGTCTCGCCGGCGCCGCAGCCGATATCGAGCACCATCTCGCCGGGCTGCGGGCTGGCGGCGGCCAGCAGGGCGGCAGTGACAGGGGTGAGCGCCAAGTCCATGCGCTCCTGCATCTGCACCCAGATGTCCCCAACCTTGCCGTTCCAATAATCAATCTGTTCGGCATTGCTCATGGCGGAGAGGCCCCTGCTTGCTGTGGTGATTCGGATGTGGCGACAGATGCGCTTGCGGTCAATCGGCCGCGCTTGACGGGATGCCGCCGCAGATTAGCGTTGCGTCATGCGTGCACTTCTCTGCCTTCTCTCGATCATGTCGGCCAGCGCCGCACTGGCCCAGCACGCGCCGGCCGACACCATGACCGTTACGGCCGAACGGCTGAGCCGCGGCGCACTGCGGGCCCAGGCGACGAAATTCATGCGCAAAGCGCTGGCCGACACGCGGAACGGCCAGAATGCCCGCTGGTTCACGCCGCTGTGCCCTGTCGCGCTGGGTGTCGATGGCAAGGTGGGCCAACTCTTCACCAGCCGAATTGCCGATGTGGCCCGTCATGTCGGGTTGAAGCTGGCGGGTGGAGATTGTGATCCCAATGTCGCCGTGGTCTTCACCCGCGATGCGCGCACCCTCGTGAAGACGGTGAACCGCCGGCAGAGTGGTGCTCTCGATGCGCTGCCCGGGCCGGAACGAGCATTGCTGAATTCGCCGACACTGCCGGTGCGCTGGTGGCATTTCACGGCGCCGGAAAGCGCTGATGGAAAGCCGTTCAGCCCCGGCCCGCTGGGACTGGGCGCCAGCGCCAACGGACTGCCAGGCGAGATCACCTACAACAATAATGCCCGTGCCTCGCGGCTGGACTTGCCATCACGTGTGGGGATCACCGGAGCCGTGATCGTGGTGGACATTGATCGCATCGGCGCGGTGTCGATGGCGGCGCTCACCGATTATGTCGCGCTGGTGGCGTTGTCGCGGTTGCGGATGAATGCCCGCGAACGGCCAGAAGGGAGCATCATGGCGCTGTTCGATCCCGGTGCACCGCGCTTTAACGGGCTGACCGATCAGGACGAGCGTTTCATCGAGGCCATGTACGGCAGCCCTGCAACGGTTGAGGGCTGGCGTCAGCGAGGAGACATGGCGGGCCGCATGGCAGATGCCGCCGCTGAGCTTGCAAAGATCAAGGCCACGCCGCCGCAATGACCGGCCAATAACGAAAAAGGGGCGGCCATTTGACTGGCCACCCCTTCTTTCTGGGAACCGAGCCCAAACCTTACATCTCGTCGTCGCCGGCGTCGTCGTCAGCCGAAGGACCAACCAGCAGCGCCTCGGAAATACCGGCCGCGTTGTCACGGATGATCTTCTCGATCTTGGCCGTGGTTTCCGGGTTTTCTTTCAGATATTTCTTGGCGTTCTCACGGCCCTGACCGATGCGAATGCTGTCATGGCTGAACCAGGCGCCGGACTTTTCAATCACACCAGCCTTGACGCCCAGATCGAGAATCTCGCCGATCTTGGAGATGCCCTCGCCATACATGATGTCGAATTCGACCTGCTTGAAGGGCGGCGCCACCTTGTTCTTCACCACCTTCACCTTGGTGGTATTGCCCACGATATCGTCGCGGTCCTTGATCTGGCCGGTGCGGCGGATGTCGAGACGGACGGAGGCATAGAATTTCAGCGCATTGCCGCCCGTCGTGGTCTCCGGGTTGCCGTACATCACGCCAATCTTCATGCGCAGCTGGTTGATGAAGATGACGAGGCAGCGAGAGCGGCTGATCGAACCGGTGAGCTTGCGCAAGCTCTGGCTCATCAGGCGGGCCTGCAGGCCGACATGACTGTCCCCCATTTCACCTTCGATTTCCGCACGCGGCACCAGCGCAGCAACCGAATCGATCACCAGCACATCGATGGCGTTGGAACGCACCAGCGTGTCGACGATCTCCAGCGCCTGTTCACCAGTATCGGGCTGCGAGACGATCAGTTCGTCGATATTGACACCGAGCTTCTTGGCATAGACCGGATCGAGCGCATGTTCGGCATCGACAAAGGCCGCGGTGCCGCCATTCTTCTGCGCTTCAGCAATGGCATGCAGCGCCAGCGTCGTCTTGCCCGAGCTTTCCGGGCCATAGATTTCCACGACACGGCCGCGCGGCAAGCCGCCGATGCCGAGCGCGATATCAAGGCCGAGCGAACCGGTGGAGATCGCCTCCACCTCCATCGCGTCGCGCTGGCCCAGTTTCATCACCGAGCCCTTGCCGAACGCACGGTCAATCTGGGCCAGGGCCGCTTCGAGTGCTTTTTGCCGATCCATTCCCGATTCCACCACTTTTAGAGCAGATGCCATGACCCGATCCCTTCCCTGAAGCCGCGATCCAAATTCGTCAACGGCTTTTGATGTACACCAATTGTTCCGGGAGAACAAGAAGAGAACGGAAGGCGGAAATATTCGTCCGATCAGCCCTTCAACGGTTGTGCGGTAGCGATCGCTGCAACCAGCTCGGCCAGCGCAAAGGGCTTGGCCAGAAAGCGAATTCCGCGCGCATCGGCTTCGCGATGGCGCGGCAGTTCGGCATAGCCCGACATCAGCACGATGCCCATCTCCGGCCACATGCGCGCGGCTTCGAAGGCCAGCTCAACGCCGTCGATCCCGGGCATCATCACATCGGAAACCAGCACGTCGAAGGTCTGCCCGTCGCGCAGGATGGCCAGCGCCACCATGGCATCGCCTGCTGTGGTCACCACGCAGCCTTTGCGTTCCAGGCCACGGGCGAACACCGCCCGCACCGATGGTTCATCTTCCACCAGCAGCACGCGGCGGCCGGCGGCAACCGGTTCGGGTGCCACGTCGGCCACCACCTGCCCCGGCGCAACCTTGGCTGGCTGCGGCCGGCCTGGCAGATAGAGCGAGAAGGTGGTGCCGCGCCCACCTGGTCCGGGCTTTGCAAAGATATAGCCGTCCGACTGCTTCATGATGCCATAAACGGTGGACAGGCCAAGGCCAGTGCCCTGCCCCACCGGCTTGGTGGTGAAGAACGGTTCGAAAATCTTGGCCGCGATCTCAGGCGGAATGCCGCTGCCGGTATCGGAAACATCGATGGAAACGAAATCGATGGCCGGCATCATGGCATGGCCCAGCCCGGCCACATCGCGGCGCAGGATATCGGCAATGCTGATCACCAGCCGGCCATTGCCTTCCATGGCATCGCGGGCGTTGACCGCCAGATTGACGATCACTTGTTCCAGTTGTCCAGGATCGGCCCGCACGAAGAACAGCCCCGGCGGCGCGACAATATCCAACTCGATGGCTGGGCCAAGCAATTTGGTTAGCAGCGGCCGCAGCCCCTGCACCAGTTCACGCACACACAGCAATTGCCGGTTCTGCGGTTGCTGGCGGGCAAAGGCCAGCAACTGCGCCACCAGATTGGCGCCGCGCTTGCCGTTGTGTAAAATTTCCACAACCGCATCATGTTCGGCGCCGGGATCGGGAAAGCGTTCCAGCAATTGTTCGGCATGGCCCAGGATGGCCGTGAGCAGATTGTTGAAATCATGCGCCACCCCGCCGGCAAGTTGGCCAACCGCCTGCAGCCGCGTAACGGCGGCAACCTGGGCTTCCAGCCGCATCTGTTCGCGAATATCGCGCATCACCACCAGAGCCGAGGCACCAAAGCCCGGCGGGGTGGACATCACGTTGATATCGCGCACTTCATCGGGGTGCTCGGCCAATGCAAGGCGCAGGACATGCGGCTCACCACCGGCCAACACATCGGCAACCGCGCGCGACAACATACCGGCATTGTCGCCCACCACCATCGCTTCCGGGCGCATGCCGGGGCGCCAGCCGGTGCCTGCCGTGGCCTGCATGGCATCATTGCCGGTGACGATGCGGCCCGAGGAATCGAGCAGCGCCAGCGCAATCGGCAGGTTCATCAACAGCGTGCCGATCCACGGGCCGGCCAGCCCTTCGGCATAGGGCGCTGGCCAGGCGGCTTGAACGGGCTGGAAGTGCATCCAGTCGTTCACGGCTGCAGGGGCGGTTGGTTCAGTTATAACGCTGCTCCGTCCAGGGATCGCCCTCGTTGTGATACCCTCGTACCTCCCAGAAGCCGGGTTTGTCCACGGCCAGCACTTCGATGCGGGTAAGCCATTTGGCGGATTTCCAGAAATACCAGCGTGGGATGATCGCCCGCACCGGCCCACCGTGTTCGCGGGACAGCGGCACACCATCATGGGCGTGGGCGATCAGGCAATCATCGCCCGCGAGACGCTCCAACATGATGTTGGTCGTATAGCCATCGGCCCCGTGCAGCACCACCACATTGGCCTGCGGCAACGGCTGCACCACGCTGAGCAGATGGCTGGTGGCGACGCCCGTCCAGCGATTGTCGAAGCGCGACCATTGGGTAACGCAATGGATGTCCGACACATCCTCGATCTGCGGCTGCGCCTGATAGGCGGCCCAGTCCCAAGTGATCGGGTTGGCCACGGCGCCATCGACTGTCAGCCGCCAATCGGCCTTGGCAATATCGGGCTTTACCCCCAGATCGAGCACCGGCCAGTTGGTGACAAGGCGCTGGCCGGGCGGCAGGCGATTGGCGTGATCGGGATCGCTGGTGCCGGTGAGCAGGCGGCGGCTTTGCGCCCAGGCCTGCTTGATGGCGACAAGCTTGCTCCGGATGCCATCGGCCATGAGCGTCAGCCCTTGTCCCGCATCAGCCGCGCCTTGTCGCGCTGCCAGTCGCGCTCTTTCGACGTTTCGCGCTTGTCATGGAGCTGCTTGCCCTTGCCCAGCGCGATCTCGATCTTGGCGCGGCCACGATCATTAAAATAAATCACGAGCGGCACCAGCGTCATGCCCTGGCGGCTGACCGCCGTGTGCATCTTTTCGATCTGGCGTGCATGCAACAGCAATTTGCGCTGACGCTTGGGCTCGTGATTGAAGATATTGCCGTGGCT
The DNA here is from genome assembly GCF_000420765.1 of Sandarakinorhabdus limnophila DSM 17366. Classification (GTDB taxonomy): domain Bacteria; phylum Pseudomonadota; class Alphaproteobacteria; order Sphingomonadales; family Sphingomonadaceae; genus Sandarakinorhabdus; species Sandarakinorhabdus limnophila. The sequence continues at coordinate 478,882 of NZ_ATVO01000003.1, forward strand.
GAACTCCTGAATGGTCGCATTGATCAGCCACATCTGGCCATCGCGCACCTCAGCAAAGCTTTCAGCGATGCTGGCCTGGCCCTTGCGCAGCGACTTCACCTCGGTGCCGGTCAGCATGATGCCGGCTTCCACCACGTCCTCGATATAATATTCGAAACGCGCGCGCCGGTTCTCGGCAACGGTCTTCACTTTCACGCCAACGGTAGGCTTCGGTCTTGCCATCACACCAAGCCAGCGCGGGCGAGAGCGGCGTCAACCGCAGCCTTGGCAGTATCCGAAGGCTCGGCGATCGGCAGGCGCACTTCAACGCCCATGCGGCCAAGCCGGTTGAGCGCATATTTGGTCGGGCCGGGCGAGGCATCGCTGAACAGCGCCGCGTGCAGTGGCTGCAGCCGATCATTGATGGCAAGCGCAGCGGCATAATCGCCACGCAGCGTCGCTTCCTGCATCTGCGCGCACAGCTTGGGCGCCACGTTGGCGGTCACGGAAATCGCCCCCACCCCGCCCTGCGCGTTGAAGCCCACGGCCATGTCATCATTGCCGGAAAGCTGGATGAAATCAGTGCCGCACGCCAACCGTTGCTGCGCCACGCGGGCGATGTTGCCGGTGGCATCCTTCACACCGATAATCCGCGGCAGCTTCGCCAGCGCGGCCATCGTCTCCACCGACATGTCGGCGACGCTGCGGCCGGGGATGTTGTAGATGATGATCGGCAACGACGTCGCATCATGCAACGCGGTAAAATGCGCGATCAGGCCAGCCTGGCTCGGCTTGTTGTAATAGGGCACGACGATCAACGCGGCATCGGCGCCGACTTTTTCCGCATGCGCCAGATGCGCCAGCGCCGTGCGGGTGTCGTTGCTTCCACAGCCAGCGATCACCGGCACGCGCTTGGCCGCCACCTCCACGCAGGCGGTGATCACCGCATAATGTTCATCATGAGCCAGCGTGGGGGATTCGCCCGTGGTGCCTACAGGCACCAGACCATGGCTGCCTTCGGCGATCTGCCATTCCACATGCGCGGCAAAGCCATCCAGATCCACCGCGCCATTTTTGAACGGGGTGACCAGCGCCGGCATTGATCCTGTGAAGGGACGTCCATTCATTGCCTGTTCCTCTGCCGCACCTTATCACGGGCGGCATGTATAGTGAGCGCAATAGAAGCGGGTGGGCCGCCCTGTCCAGCATATCGGTGGTATTGGCCGCCCCCGTCGCGGCGCAAACGCCCGATGCCGCCACCATCGCGCGCTATCAGGCGCGGCTGGCCGACAATGAAAGCGGGCGCTTCAACCAGCTTTCAGGTGCGCCGCTGTCCGGCGCACAGGCGGTGCCGGTGCTGGAAGAGGTGGTGACATGGGACCGCCTGCGCCGCGAAGCCTACAAGGCAAGTTTCAGCGACTATGCCGCCTTCCTGGCCGGCCATGCCGATTGGCCGGCATCCACCACCATCCGTCGGCTGGCCGAACGCAGCATAGGCGACGACACGCCGGCCGATCAGATCGTGCGCCATTTTGCGCGCGTGGCTCCGCTCACGGCCGAGGGTAAATGGCGCTACGCCGAAGCACTGGTCGCCAGCGGACAGTCAGGCACGGCCGCCACCTGGGCGCGCGACGCCTGGGATTCCGCCGGGCTGGATGACGTCCAGGAGGCCCGTCTGCTGGCGAAATTCGGCGATCGGCTGCGCCCGGACGATCATGCCAGCCGCATGGACCGGCTGTTGTGGGCCGATCGCATCACGCCGGCGGGGCGCATGTTGGCCCGCGTCGATACCGATACCCGCCTTTGGGCGCTGGCTCGCATCGCCTTGAAACGCAATGCGCCTGATGTGGCTTCCCGCATGGCCGTGGTGCCGGATCGCCTGCGCCGTGAAGCCGGCCTGGTGCTGGACGAAGCGCAATGGCTGATCCGCCAGGGCCGCGCCGCCGAAGGTCATACATTGTTGTCCGGACCGGCGACGCAGCGCATTGCCGGTGGGCTGCTCACCATCGGGCAGGAAAGCTGGTTGAAGGCGCGGCTCGATATCGGCCGTGCCTTGTGGCGCGCCGGCAATCCGACAAGCGCTCGCGCCGTGCTCGCAGGGCACGGGTTGGATTCCGCGCGCATGGCGACGCGGCCGGTGGCGGAACGCTCGGCGCTGCTTGATGCGGAATGGCTGGCCGGCTGGCTCGCCCTGCGCCGCCTGAACCAGCCGGCGCAAGCGCTCACCCATTTCCGCAATGCCCGCGCCGTGGCGCAGACGCCGATCAGCCAGGCGCGCGGCGATTACTGGGCCGGCCGCGCCGCTGACTCCGCCGGCCAGCGGGAACAAGCCCGGCAGTATTTCGCCGCCGCCGCCCGCCATCCGGATTATTTCTATGGGCAATTGGCCGCAGAACGCCTGGGCCAGCCGCTGTCGCTGGCCAATCGCCCGCTTCCCGTTCTTGATGCAGTGACCGCCGGCAATTTCCGCGCCGAAGGCCGTGTGCGCGCCGTGTTTGCACTGGCCGACATCGATCGCGGCCGGCAAACCACATTTCTGAAGCAACTCGCCGATACCGCCGAAACCCCGCAGCGCGCCGCGCTGGTGGCAGGACTGGCCGGGCCATTGAACCGCCCCGATGCCGTGGTGCACGCCGGTAAGGCCGCACGCGGCACGGCGGAGCTGGCGCTGATTTCCGCCGCCTTCCCGGTGCTGCCGCTGCCTGAAAACCTGGCTTCACGCTTCACCATCATCCACGCCATTACGCGCCAGGAAAGCCAGTTCGATCGCACTGCACGCTCCAGCGCCAACGCGCTCGGCCTGATGCAGCTGGTGCCGGCGACGGCTGCCGAACAGGCCCAGAAGATGGGCCTGCCCGCCAGTCCGGCCAGCCGGCTGACGCAGGACCCGGTGTGGAATGTCACGCTTGGCAGCGGCTTCATCGAGCGGCTGCGGGCGAGTTACGGTGGCTCCGCCCCGCTGGCAGTGGCGGCCTATAACGCCGGGCCGGGCAATGTGCGGCGCTTCATTGCGCAGAACGGCGACCCCAGGAACGGCGACATCCTCGATTGGATCGAGAGCATCCCGTTTTCGGAAACCCGCAACTATGTGCAGCGCGTGCTGGAAAATGCTGTGGTCTATGAAACGCTTTATCCCGACCGGGCGGTCACGAAAGGCCCCAACCGGCTGAGCGAATGGCTGGGCAAGGACAACCCGGGTTAATCCAGCTTCTTCCCCAGTGCTTTCTCGGCAATCTTCACCAGTTCAGCGTCCGGCGCCGGCCAGCTGAGGTCCACGCCGGCGCCCAGCGCCTCGCAGATCAGTTCCAGGCTGCGCACCCGCGCCCATTTCTTGTCGTTGGCCGCCACCACATGCCAGGGCGCGGACGGCGGCGAGCATAAGCGGAACATGTCTTCATAGGCCTCAACATAGGCCGCCCGCTGAGACCGGTTGTGGTAATCATCCGTGCCGGTTTTCCAGCGTTTCCATGGCGTCCTGATGCGTTCTTCCAGCCGCTTGTCCTGCTCTGCCTGCGTGGTGTGCAGGAAAATCTTCACCAGCCGCACGCCATCGGCGAGCAGCAGCGCCTCGAAATCGTTGATTTCCTTGAAGGCATCCCGCCAACGCGGCTCCGGCGTGAAGCCATCGACCCGCTCCACCAGCACCCGGCCGTACCAGGTGCGATCGAACACGGCGATCTCGCGATTGCCGGGCAGGCGCTGCCAGAACCGCCACAGATAATGGCGCGCCGCTTCCTCACGCGTGGGCGCCGCGATCGACCAGACCTTGCAGAAGCGCGGATCGAGCGTCGCGTTCATCCGCGTCACCAGCCCGCCCTTGCCCGACGCATCCCAGCCTTCGATGGCCACGATGCCCTTGAGGCCCTGCATGATATAGGCGGCCTGGATCAGCTCCAGCCGATGCTGCAGGGCTTCGAGTTGCGTTTCATAATCACCGCGCGGCAGATCATGATCGACTTCGAAATCGGCGAGATTGTACGGGCTCATGGCCGGCAGGCTGGCAGCCCGCCGGCATGGAGGCAAGCCCCGCTTAGTCGACGATGCGGATATGCAGTTCGCGCAGCTGTTTCAGCGTCACCGGCGCCGGCGCGTTCATCATCAGGTCTTCGGCCTTCTGCGTCATCGGGAAAACGATGACCTCGCGGATGTTCGGTTCATCGGCGATCAGCATCACCATGCGATCCACGCCCGGTGCCGAGCCGCCGTGCGGCGGCGCGCCAAACTTGAAGGCGTTGATCATGCCGGAGAAGTTCGCGTCCACCTGTTCCTGGGTATAGCCGGCGATTTCGAACGCCTTGTACATGATGTCCGGACGGTGGTTGCGGATGGCGCCCGACGACAGTTCGACGCCATTGCAGACGATGTCGTACTGATACGCCTTGATGGTCAGCGGGTCCTGGGTCTCCAGCGCTTCCAGTTCGCCCTGCGGCATCGAGAACGGGTTGTGGCTGAAGTCGATCTTCTTGGCGTCTTCATCGTACTCGAACATCGGGAAATCGACGATCCAGCAGAATTTGTAGGCGTTCTGCTCGATCAGGCCCAGTTCGGTGCCGATGCGGGTACGGGCGAGCCCGGCCAGCCTGGCCGCCTGGGCTTCCTTGCCGGCGGCGAAGAAACAGCCGTCATCCGGGCCAAGGCCGAGCGCCTCATAGAGCGCCAGCATGCCTTCCTCGCCATGGTTCTTGGCGATGGGGCCGCCGAACTCACCGCCCTTGCGGGTGACATAGCCGAGACCGGCATAGCCTTCGCTGCGCGCCCATTCGTTCATGTCGTCGAAGAACTTGCGGCTCTTTTCGGCCGTGCCGGGCGCCGGAATGGCGCGCACGACATTGCCGCTCTCCACCATCTTGGCGAACAGGCCAAAGCCCGAACCGACAAAATGGCTGCCAACATCGCTGATGACGATCGGGTTGCGCAGGTCGGGCTTGTCGTTGCCATACTTCAGCATCGATTCCGCATAGGGAATGCGCGGGAACGCGCCCTTGGTGACCGCCCACGGCTCACGGCCGCCGAAGCCGGAGAACTCTTCAAACACCCCGGCCAGCACGGGTTCGATCGCGGCGAACACATCTTCCTGGGTGACAAAGCTCATCTCGAAATCGAGCTGGTAGAATTCACCCGGGCTGCGATCAGCCCGCGCGTCTTCATCGCGGAAGCACGGCGCGATCTGGAAATAACGATCGAAGCCGGCCACCATCAGCAGCTGCTTGAACATCTGCGGCGCCTGCGGCAGCGCATAGAATTTGCCGGGGTGGACGCGGCTGGGCACCAGATAATCGCGCGCGCCTTCCGGGCTGCTGGCGGTGAGGATCGGCGTCTGGAATTCCATGAACCCCTGATCGATCATGCGGCGGCGCAGCGACGAAATCACATTGCTGCGCAGCATGATGTTCTGATGCAAGCGGTCGCGACGCAGATCGAGGAAGCGATACTTCAGGCGAATATCTTCGGGATATTCGGCCTCACCGGCAACCGGCATCGGCAGTTCATCGGCGGTGGACTGGATGGTGATATCCTTGGCGCGCACTTCCACTTCGCCGGTGGGCAGCCGGCTGTTGATAGCGCCGCCTTCGCGCAGCACGACATCACCAACGATGGTGACCACCGATTCCACCCGGATGCGGTCGAGCACCGGGAACGCCGGCGACGACGGGCCGGCGACGATCTGGGTGAGGCCATGGTGATCGCGCAGATCGATGAACAGCACGCCGCCATGATCGCGCTTGCGGTGGACCCAGCCCGACAGTTTGACCGTCTGGCCGGCATCGGCGGCGCGCAGGGCGGCGCAGTTGTGGGTGCGATAAACGTGCATTTTTCCGTGTTCCGGCAACTTTGTTTTGAAGGGCGGCTAGCACACGTCATTCACCGCTTTGTCAAGCGGCGAGATTGGAGTAACGGGCCCCATGCTGATTCATCCGCTGGTGACGGACACCGCGACTCTCGAACAACTTTGCGCCCGCTGGGCTACCGCTGATTTCGTCGCGGTTGATACCGAGTTCATGCGCGAGAGCACCTATTACCCCGATCTGTGCCTGGTGCAGGTCGCCTGCCCGAACGAAGCCGCCGCCATCGATCCGAAGAGCCCCGATCTCGATCTGGCGCCATTGTTGAAGCTGCTGGTGGAAGAACCGGTGCTGAAGGTGTTCCACGCCGGCGGGCAGGATCTGGAAATCATCTACAATCTCACCGGCAAGACGCCGCAGCCGCTGTTCGATACGCAGATCGCCGCGATGGCGCTGGGGCTGGGCGAACAGATTGGTTACACCAACCTGGTGGCGGCCTATGCCAATATCCAGGTGGATAAGGGCGCCCGCTTCACCGATTGGGCGCGCCGGCCGCTGAACGATCGCCAGATCGATTATGCCATCGGTGATGTCACTCATCTTGCCCAGCTGTTCCCCCGGATGGTGGACAAGTTGCGCCGTACCGGCCGCGGCGAGTGGCTGGACGATGAAATGGCGCGCGCGTCTGATCCCGCCACCTATGCCAACGATCCGGAACGCGCCTGGCTGCGGCTGCGGCTGCCCAGCCGCAAGGCCGATGTGCTGGGCCGGCTGAAGGCGCTGGCGCGCTGGCGCGAACTGGAAGCGCAAGACAAGGATGTGCCGCGCGGTCGCATCGTCAAAGACGAAACGCTGGCCGATCTTGCTTCCTCCCCGCCCCGCAGCCAAGCCGATCTGGCCAAGGTGCGCGGGCTTTCGGCGGCGTGGGGCGGCAATGCCATCGGTGCCCGCTTGATGGCAGCGGTGGAAGATGCGCCACCACTGGAAGCCGACGAAATGCCGGCGCGCGAGCCGCAGCGGCCCGGCCTGTCATCCGAAGGCGCGCTGATCGCCGATCTGCTCAAGCTGCTGCTGAAGATCCGCGCCAAGGAAGCCGGCGTCGCGCCGCGACTGATCGTGCGCGCCGATGATCTGGAACTGCTCGCCGCCGGCCAGCGCAATGGGCTGGATGTGCTGCAGGGCTGGCGGCACGATATTTTCGGCGCCGATGCATTGGCGCTGGTTGAAGGCCGGCTGGGTTTTGCCGTGACGGATGGCAAGCTCAAGATGAGCCAGCTGAGCGGCGATTAAGCGTATTCCAGCCGCGGCGTCAGGTTCAACGCGCCGCCCAGCAGTTTCAGCCGGCGCTGCACGGCATCACCACCCGCCAGATCAGCGTGGGACTGGCCCAACCGCAGCACCAGCGTGTCGCCATGGCGCTCCAGGCGGCTTGCAGCCAGGCCCACGGCAGTGCCACCGGTCAGGCGCTGACCGAGCCGCAGCGCCAGGCCCCAGGCGCGGGCGCGCACCAGCAGCGGCACCGGAGCCAGCGCAATCAAGGTCGACATCACCGGCGCTTCCGGATCGCCGCCAAAGCAATAATGCAGGGCACATGCCAGCGCGGCCCGTTCGGCGGCCGTCACAGCCACCCAATTGCCGTGCAGCGCCACGTCCACGCCGCGTTCCGGGCGGAAATCCGGGTGGGCGCGCCACGCGATGTCAGACAGCAGGCACGCCGCCAGCCGCAGCCGGCGGTCCCCGGATGGCTCATCCGCAAACAGCGGGTCCATCCAGTCGAACAGCATGTCGCCATGTTCGGCAAAGCGGCCCTGGCGGGCGCCTTCCGCGCGGGCGGCGGTGATCAGTGGATCAAGCGCCTGATCCTGCGGCGACAGATCGTCATACAGCAACCCTTCGCGCAGGCCGAAGCCCGAGGCGATGACGCTGGACGAGCCCAGTTTCTTCACCACTGCCGCCAGCAGCATCGCCGCACCGGGCAATGATGGCAGCCGCGAGGTGGACAGGTGCGGCACCGCCTTCAGCGTGGCGAGTTCGGTGTGCGACAGGCTGCGAAACAATTTGCCCGGCGCTGTTGCCGGCATTTCATACTGGTGGACGATGGGCAGCGGATGGCCCGTCATCCAGATGTGGATCTGCGCCAGCGCCCGCCAGGATCCGCCCACCATGTAGAACGGCTTGCCCTTGCCTTCGCCCGACCATTCCACCTTGTCGAGCGCCTTGGCGATGAACGGCCCCAGCGCACGGCGATCGCGCTTGCGCACTGCATCCAGCCGCAGCGCACCGATCGGCAACGATATGCGGTTGCCCATCTCGCCGCCCGACACGCGGATCAATTCCAGGCTGCCGCCGCCCAGATCACCCACCACGCCATCGGCAAAGGGAATGCCCGAAACCAGGCCCATTGCGGCGCCGCGCGCTTCGGCCTCGCCATCGATCACCTCGATTGCCAGACCGCATTCGGCAGCGACCCGATTGATGAACGCCTGCCCATTCTTCGCCTCGCGCACTGCGGCGGTGGCGACGGTTCGCACGTTCATGACGCCCATCGCCCGCACCAGCGCGGCAAAGCGGTGAAGTCCGGCCACGGCCACATTCATGGCGTTGTCGCTCAGCCGGCCATTGGCCGCGATCCCACGACCCAGCCCGGCCATGACTTTCTCGTTGAACATCGTTTCCGGCATGCGGGTGCGACCGTGGTAGACGACAAGCCGGATCGAATTACTGCCGATGTCGATGATGGCGCAGCGGTCATCACCAGCAGGTGCCGGCACCGGGCTTAGCCCAACCTTGCGCGCCAGGTTGAGCACGGGTTCAGGCAAGCCCGGCGGCATCGCTCTGCTCGCTCAGGTCCTCTTCCTCATCCGGCAGCATCAGCACCGGCACGGCTTTCGCATCCTTCATCTGGCCGCGCCCCGACAGCGAGGGGTTGGTCATGAAATAGCGGTGCAGGTTGAACGGTTCTTCACGGTCGTCCACCACGCGGGTGTAGCGGCCGTCAGCCGACAGTTCCCAACTCTGCTGGTTGTCCTTCAGATTGGCCAGCATCACCTGGTTCAGCACCTGGGCGTGCACGGTCGGGTTCTCGATCGGCACCATGATCTCCACGCGGCGATCAAGGTTGCGCGGCATCCAGTCGGCCGAGGAGATGAACACGCGGGCATGGCGGCTGGGCAGTTCGTGGCCGCCGCTGAACACGCAGATGCGGCTGTGTTCAAGGAAACGGCCGATGACCGATTTCACCCGGATATTGTCCGAAAGCCCTGGCACGCCCGGTTTCAGGCAGCAGATGCCGCGCACGATCAGATCAATCTCCACGCCCGCCGCGCTGGCTTCATAGAGTTTCTCGATGATGCCGGCATCCACCAGGCTGTTCAGCTTCACCCAGATGGCGGCCGGTCGGCCCTGCTTGGCGTGGGCAATTTCCTCGTCGATCAGGCCATAAAGCCGGCTGCGCATGGCCAGTGGCGCCATCGCCAGCTTCTCCAGCTTGGTCGGCTGCACGTAACCGGTGATATAGTTCATCACCTGGGCCGCATCGCGCGCCAGCAGCGGATCAGCGGTAAAGAACGACAGATCGGTATAGATGCGCGCCGTGATCGGGTGATAATTGCCGGTGCCGAAATGCACATAGGTGCGGATCGCCGCCCCTTCGCGCCGGACCACCATGCTCAGCTTGGCGTGCGTTTTCCATTCCACAAAACCATATACAACCTGCACGCCGGCGCGTTCCAATTCGCTGGCCCAGCGAATATTCTGCTCCTCGTCAAAACGGGCCTTCAGTTCGACCACCGCTGTCACCGATTTGCCGGCTTCGGCGGCATCGATCAGGGCGCGCACGATGGGGCTGTTCTTGCCGGCGCGATACAGCGTCTGCTTGATGGCGATCACATCGGGATCGGCCGCAGCCTGGCGCAGGAAGGCCAACACCACTTCAAAGCTCTCATAGGGGTGATGAACCACCAAATCCTTGCTGCGGATGGCTGCAAAGCAATCACCGCCATGTTCACGGATGCGCTCCGGAAAGCGCGGCGTGTGCGGTTCGAACTTCAGATCTGGCCGGTCTTCATCCACCAGCAGCGCCAGATCGTTGATGCCCAGCACGCCCGAAACCAGGATGGTGTCGCGATCATCGACGCCCAACTGGCTCTTCACCAGCATCAGCAGGCCGGGCGGGGCGTTTTCTTCCATGGTGAGATGGATCACCTCGCCGCGGCGGCGGCGCTTCAGCGCGGTCTGGTAAAAGCGCACCAGATCTTCGGCTTCTTCTTCCACTTCGATATCGGAATCGCGGATCACCCGGAAAGCGCCATCGCCAACCAGATCATAGCCGGGGAACAATTGATCAAAGAACGCCCGGATGGTGTTTTCCAGGCTGATCCAGCGCACCGATTTGCCCGGCAGCCGGATGAAGCGCGGCAGCATCGCCGGCAGCATCAACAGCGCGCGCAGCAGTTCATCGTCGGACTGGCGGCGCAGTTCCAGGATCAGCGAAAAGCCCTTGTTGGGGATGAACGGGAACGGGTGCGCCGGATCGATCGCCTGCGGGGTGAGCACCGGGAAAATCTGATCGAGGAAATGCGTCTGCAGCCAGTCCCGCTCCGCCTTGGTGAGCTTGCCAGCGGTGATGACGTGAAAATCGGTGCGCGCCAGCTCCTTGGTCAGCAGGCTCCACACCCGCTGCTGTTCTTCCATCAGGTGATCGGCCTGTTCGGCAATGGCGACCAGCTGTTGCGCCGGTGTCATGCCCTCCGCGCTCACCGTTTCGATACTGGCCTGCACCTGGCCGCGCAGGCCGGCGACGCGCACCATGAAAAACTCATCGAGGTTGTTGCCTGAAATCGACAGAAAACGAAGCCGTTCCAGCAACGGGTGCGTGCGGTTCATGGCTTCGGCGAGCACCCGTTCGTTGAACGACAGCCACGACAGCTCGCGGTTGAAATAGCGCTCGCTGGCCGGAATGGCGGGTGCAACAAGCGGGTTGGGAGCAGATGTGGGCATGGCCACAGCCTTAGCCCGCAACGCGCCTTTTGGGTAGAGGGACAGGGGTTCTAAAACCCGAATTCGCCCTGCCCGTCCACCACTTCGCGGGCCAACGGGATGGTGATGGCGCGCCGGCGGGCCAGCGCGGCGGCATCAAGCGCGTCGACCACGGCCTGCGCCGTCACCAGGCTGCGTTCGATGCGCACCACCAACCAGCGGATCAGATCATCGCCCACCTTTATCCCGCGTTCGGCAAACAGCTTGGCCAGTACGGCGGCCAGCAGTTCATCATCCGGTTCCCCCAACCGCACCAGCGGCGTGGCGGCCAGCCGGCTGGCGAGATCGGGCAGGCCGTGGCCCCAGTCACGCGGGGCCAGCGGGCTGGTGAGCAACAGCGGCGTCTCGCGGCTGGCGGCGTTCCATGCGTGAAACAGGCGTTCCGGGTCTTCGGCCTCGGCGCCTTCGATCACGCTGGCCCGGTGATGGGCAGAGAACCAGCGCGCCAGATGGGTCTTGCCGCTGCCGGCCGGGCCAACAACCAACGTCACTGGCACCGGCCACAGGCCGGGCGCTGCCAGCCAGGCCGCCGCCGCGCGATTGGCTTCGGTGATCGCAAGACGGTCCGGGCTGAGATCAGCCGGCCAGGCCAGCGGCAACGCCGGTTCGGGCGCCTGCGTCATGGCGCAGGATAGGTAGCAGCCGGCGCCGCCGGTGGCTTTGGCGCAGCAGCCGGCGGTGCCGGCAGCCGGCGGAGCACGAGATCGGCGCCCTGCCGCTCCAGCCCCCAACCACGGGCAGCCAGTGCCGTGCGCAAGGCCGCTTCGCCGCCGGGCATCGCGACTTCGATGCGGCTGGTGCCACCCACCGCCACCTGGGCCATCAACACATCGCCGGCAATGCCGCGCAACAGGCGTTCCGTTGCTGCCAGGCTGGCATTGTCCGGCGTGATGGCGGCAATCAGCACCGGGGTCGAATCAGGCGGCGGCGTGCCAATCTGCACATCGGCCGCAATGATCGCTCCCACGTCCACCGCCAGATCGGGATCGGCGCGCAAGCGACCATCACGCAACGCCTGCGCATACAGCGCATCGATGCCCTTCACCCCTTCATCCAGCAGTCGGGCCAGCCCAGCCTCGCTGCCCACCTTCAGTGCCAGCCGGCCCAATTCGGTGCCAGCCGCGCCGTGGCGCGCGATGTACAGCGCCCGGATCGGGCCACCGGGATAGGTCCTTGTCAGCCGGGCTTCGGCCACCAGCACATCGACCGTATCAAAGCGGGTGATGATGCTGCGCCAGCCGGCCGGATCGGTGCGCCGCACCTGCGCTGCGCTCAGCCAAAGATTGTCGGCCGCGGTGCCGCCGGGCAGCACATAATCGATCGGCGTGACATTGCCCTGCCAGCGCCCCCAGGCATCGCGCCAGGCCGTGCGCGACTGCGTTACCTGCGCGGCGCCGCCATCCACCAGCAAGGGCAGCAGCAGCATCGGCGGCGATTGCAGACTGGCCACACCGCCCACATAATCGGCGGCCCGGCTGCGATCGAACACCACGCCCAGCCGGGCGATATAACGCGTGGCGGAAAACTGTTCGCCCTGGCTTTCGATGCCGGCCACCATGCCATCGATCTGCCCATCCGAAAGCCGCGGCGCTTCGGCTTCGGGCTGGTTTGCCAGCCGCGCCCACAGGATCGGCCAGGCCTTGCGCATCGCTTGCGTCCACGCGGCGCGGCGGGCGTCGTCAACGGTTTTCGCCGTCACATCCACATCAATGCCGCCCACGGCATAGGCGCTGCCCGCCCCGCCTGATGGATCAGACGCCGGGCGTTCGGCCTTGCGGCTGGCCTGCTGGGCCACGGCAATCGCTGCGATCAGGCCAGCGCCGGCTACAAGGGCAAGGATGCGCTTCACGCATGCTGTTTAGGGCCGCACCGCCCCGATTGCCAAGCGCGGATGCTGGCGCTTGGCTGCATCTGGCGCTATGGCGGCGCGCATGAGCGAAAAACGCCCCCTCACCCCCCCTCTTACCTATGCTGATGCCGGCGTGGATATCGCTGCTGGCAACGCGCTGGTGAAGATGATTGCCCCGCTGGCCCGCGCCACCGCAAGGCCGGGTGCAGATGCCGAACTGGGCGGCTTTGGCGGCTTTTTCGATCCCAAGGCCGCCGGCTATAAAGACCCGCTGCTGGTCGCCGCCAATGATGGTGTGGGCACCAAGCTGAAGCTGGCCATCGATACCGGCCGCCACGACACGGTGGGAATCGATCTGGTCGCCATGTGCGTGAACGATCTCATCGTGCAGGGCGCTGAACCGCTGTTTTTCCTGGATTATTTCGCCACCGGCAAGCTGGAGAATGGCGTTGCGGCCCGCGTTGTCGCCGGCATCGCCGATGGCTGTAAACAAGCCGGCTGCGCCCTGATCGGTGGCGAGACAGCGGAAATGCCCGGCATGTATACGGCCGGCGATTATGATCTCGCGGGCTTCTCCGTCGGCGCGGTCGAGCGCGGCGAGCAACTCACCGGCGATGGCGTTGCGCCGGGCCAGCTTATCGTTGGCGTCGCTTCGTCGGGCGCGCACAGCAATGGCTATTCCCTCATCCGCCGTATCCTTGAGCGTTCGGGTGCCGATCTGAACGCCCCTGCCCCCTTCGATCCCAGCCGCACCTTGGCCGAAGCCCTGCTTGAACCCACCCGCATATATGTGAAGCCGCTGCTGCCATTGATCCGCGCTGGTCGCATCAAGGCGCTGGCCCATATCACCGGCGGTGGCTTCCTCGAGAATATCCCGCGCGTGCTGCCGGCCGGTTCGCGTGCGCTGGTCGCCGCCCCCACGCTGCCGCCGCTGTTTGACTGGCTGCGTGAGCAAGGCGGTGTTGCAGCGGCTGAAATGGCGCGCACGTTCAACTGCGGCACCGGCATGGTGCTTGTGGTGGACCGCACCGAGGCCGACGCCGTGATCGCCGCGCTGATCGACGCCGGCGAACAGGCCAGCGTGATCGGCGAAATCATCGCCGGCCAGAAGGGCTGCGAAATCCACGGCGCGCCCGGCCAATGGGGCGAAGCGGCCGCCTGGACGGCCAGCCACGATGCCTGAGAAGGCGCGCGTTGGCGTCCTGATCTCCGGGCGCGGCAGCAATATGGCCGCGCTGCTCTATGCCAGCCGGCTTTATGACTGCCCCTATGAGATCGTCGTCGTTGGCAGCAATGATCCCGATGCTGCCGGGCTTGCGCTGGCGGCAGCGGAAGGCGTCCCCACCTTCGCCCACAGCCACAAGGGCCTGAAACGCGCCGAGTTCGATGCAATTATCACCCGCGAACTGGAACAGGCCGGTGTCACCCACATCGCGCTCGCCGGTTACATGCGGCTACTGTCCGCCGAATTCGTCACCCACTGGCAGGGCCGCTGCCTCAACATCCACCCGTCGCTGCTGCCCAAGCACAAGGGCCTGCACACCCACGAAGCCGTGCTGGCCGCGGGCGAGGCCGAGACCGGCTGCACCATCCATATCGTCACCCCCGAACTGGATGACGGGCCCATATTGGGCCAGGCCCGCATCAAGGTGCTGCCCGGCGATACGCCCGACAGCCTCGCCGTGCGGGTGCAATATGCCGAACACCAGCTCTACCCGCGCGTGCTCGCCGATTTCGTGTCGGCAGACCAGCGCCCCGAAGCCCTGCTCACCCGCGTGCGCGGCCTGGCGCTGAACCTGCCGGCGGCGGCCGAGAAACTCTCCCACGGCTCTCCCGGCTTCTTCGTCGAGGGCGGCAAGTTTTTCGCCTATTTCAGCGACAACCACCACGGCGACGGCATCACCGCGCTGCTGCTGAAAGTCTCCGGCCTTGACGAAGCCGCCATGCTGATCGAGCAGGACCCGGATCGCTTCTTCCGCCCCAAATATTTCGGCCCCGCCGGCTGGGTCGGCGTCGTGCTCACCGATGGGCCGGACTGGGCAATGATCGAGGCCATGCTGAGCGCGGCGTGGCGACTGTGCGCACCCAAGCGTCTGGCGATGCTGCCGTTCTGAAGCGATGACCATCACGCCCGCCGTAACGGCCAATCTGTTGGCGCTCAACGCCGCCCACGAAACCGAAACCTCGCCGCTGATGCCGGCAACGCTGCAACAGCTGCTGGCTAGTAGTTGGCACCTCGGTCTTGCCGGCACCGACGGGCAGGATGGTTTTCTGATTGCACTGGACGACACCAGCGATCACCCAGGCATCAATTTTCAGTGGTTCAAGGCGCGGCTTACGCGCTTCGTTTATATCGACCGCGTGATCGTTTCCGCCGCAGCCCGTGGCCGGGGCGTGGCCCGCACGCTGTACGACGAACTGTTTCGCAGAGCGGCGGCAGAGGGCGTGCCGATGATTGGCTGCGAAGTGAATAGCGACCCGCCCAACCCGGCCTCCGATGCCTTTCACGAACGCCTGGGCTTTGCAGAGGTTGGCCGGGCCGCCCTGCCGGGTGGCACCAAGCTGGTGCGTTACCTTTCAAGGCCAACTAGCAACTGGCCAGGCTGAAAAAAAGGGGCCCCGGCGATTGCCGCGGCCCCTTCCAATTCGGTCGAGCACTAAGGCTTAACCGACGATTTCCGTCTGCGCGAAGAAATAGGCGATCTCGATCGCGGCGTTTTCGTCGCTGTCCGAACCGTGCACGGTGTTGGCTTCGATCGATTCGGCCAGTTCCTTGCGGATGGTGCCGGCGTCGGCGTTGGCCGGGTTGGTGGCGCCCATGACGGCGCGATAAGCCGGAACGGCGTCTTCGCCTTCCAGCACCTGAACGACGACCGGGCCACTGATCATGAAGGCGACCAGTTCACCGAAGAAGCCGCGCTCGCGGTGGACGGCGTAGAAGCCTTCGGCCTGGGCCTGGGTCAGGTGCAGGCGCTTTTGCGCCACGATGCGCAGGCCAGCGCCTTCGATCATCGCGTTCACCTTGCCGGTGATGTTGCGACGGGTGGCATCGGGCTTGATGATCGAAAAGGTGCGGGTGATCGCCATGGAAAATTCCTGTGTTGCAGTGCGGGATGGAGGATGCGCGGCCCCCTACAGGCCGCGCCCCCTGATTGCAAGCCGTGAGCGCGTGGCTCAGCCTTCGAAATTGTCCGCCACGAAGCGATCGAGCAGGCGCACGCCGTACCCGGTGGCGCCCTTGTCGAACAGCGCGCCGGGCTTGTTGGCCCACACGGTGCCGGCCACATCCAGGTGCGCCCACTTCACGCCGGGCTTGATGAAGCGGCCGATGAACTGCGCCGCGGTGATCGAGCCGCCTTCGCGCGGGCCAACGTTCTTGATGTCGGCAATGTCGCTGTCGATCAGCTTGTCGTAAGCCTCACCGATCGGCATCCGCCACAGTTTCTCGCCCACTTCATTGCCCGCCATCTTCAACTGCTTGGCCAGGCCATCATCGTTGCAGAACATGCCGGCATGTTCGTTGCCCAGGCTGATGATGATCGCGCCGGTGAGCGTGGCGAGATCGACCACCACTTCTGGCCCGAAGGTTTCCTGCGCCCACCAGATCGCATCGCACAGCACCAGCCGGCCTTCGGCATCGGTGTTGATCACTTCAACGGTCTGGCCGTTCATGGTGGTCACCACGTCGCCGGGGCGCTGGGCGTTGCCGTCGGGCATATTCTCCACCAGGCCAACCACGCCGACCACGTGCGCCTTGGACTTGCGCGCCGCAATCGCGTGCATCGCGCCGGTGACGGCGCCTGCGCCACCCATGTCCCACTTCATGTCTTCCATGCCCGCCGGCGGCTTCAGGCTGATGCCGCCGGTATCGAAGGTGACGCCCTTGCCAACCAGGCACACCGGCTTCACGTCATCACGGCCAGTGCCATTCCAGCGCATGGCGAGGATGCGCGCCGGGCGCACCGAACCCTGCGCCACGCCAAGCAGTGCGCCCATGCCGTGCTTCTTCATGTCGGCATCATCAAGAATGGTCAGTTCAACGCCCAGCGCGGCCAGATCACGGGCGCTTTCGACGAAGCTTTCCGGATACAGCACGTTCGGCGGCAGCGTGACGAGCGTGCGCGTGCGCGCCACGCCGCCGGCAATCGCCATCAGCCGATCGTGCGCCGTCACCTCGCCGGCGCCCACGATGGCCAGGCTGGTCAGTGTCGGCTTCTGCTTGTCCTTCTGCGTGGTACGGTATTGATCAAAGCGCCACGAGCGCAGGACCGCGCCGTGGGCCAGGTTCGCCGCCAGATCGCCATCCAGCACGCCGGCAACGTCCACGCTCACCGTCGTCTCGCCGCTCAGCAGCAGGCGGGCGGCGATGGCACCGCCGATGCGTTCAGCGACGCCGGCATCGATCTTGTCGGTGGGGCCAGTGCCCACCAGCAGCAGGCGGCCATGCGAAAGGCCGGCGGGGGCCAGCAACTCGACAATTTCACCCACCCCGCCCTCAAATCGCGCGGCCTTGACCGCCGACTGCACCGCCCCCTTCGCGGCGGCATCGGCCGCCTTGGCCCCGGCGCTGAGCGCGCCATCCGGGCCGGCAAACACCACGAGCGCAGCGACCGGTTCGGCCACATTAGCCAGATAGGAAATGGCGAGCATGAAAATCCCTTTCGATTCGAACAGGCGTTCTGATTAGGCGCGCCTCACGCCTTCGCCAAGCAGATGGTTGCAGGCCCGGCATGGCCCGGCTATCGACCGGATGTGCCCGCTTCCACCACCCTGCCCGCCCCCTGCTGGCCTGCCGTGCGCGCCAGCCTGCTGCTGGCGACAGCTGGCCTTGCGCTGCTGCCGGCCCCGGCGTTGGCCCAGCGCATGTCTCCGGCCTTGTTGGGCAACAAGGATCCAGTCAACCGCGATCCTGATGCACCGCCACGCCGCGCCAACCTGCCGGCACCCGGCGATGTGGTGGATTTCGAAGCCGATCAGCTGAGTTATGATGAAGAACGCCAGCTGGTGGTTGCCAGCGGCCGGGTGAAGGTGTCGCGCGATGGCTATGCGCTGCTGGCCGATCGCGTGGAATATGCCCGCGGGTCAGACAGCAAGGCCGGCGAGGTGGTGGCCATCGGCAATGTGCAGATCACCGATCCGTCCGGCAACCAGGCGCTGGGTGACCGCATTACGCTTTCCGACAGCCTGAAGGATGGCGCCATCGCCAACATGCTGCTGGTGCTGAACGACGGCGGCCGGCTGGGAGCAAAGGCCGCCACGCGCAGCGACCGCCGTTACACGATGGATCGCGCCGTCTATTCCCCCTGCGCCGTGGTGGACAGCGAAGGCTGCCCGCAGGCGCCGGTGTGGAAGATCAAGGCGGTGCGCATCGTCTATGACGAAAATCGCCACCGTATCTCCTATAAGAATGCCAGCCTGGAAATGTTCGGCGTGCCGGTGCCGGTGCTGTTCCTGCCTACACTGTCGCATCCTGATGGTGGTTCCCCGCGCGCCGGCGGAGTGCTGGTGCCGGCAGTCGAAATCCAGCGGCAGCTGGGCCTGGGCGTTTCGGCGCCGATCCACTTCGCCACCGGGCCGGATCAGGATTTCACCATCACCCCCTGGCTTTATACCGCCACCAATCCGGCGCTGGCCTTTCAGGCGCGGCGGCTGCTGAAGGACGGCCCAATCCAGGTCGATGGCATGTTCACTTTCTCGCGCCGCTTTGATCTGGCTGCCGATGGCGTGACGGAAGTGGACCAGGGCGAACGCTTCCGCGGCTATCTGGGCGTGAAGGGCCGGTTGCAGCACGACAGTAAATGGCGATCAGTGTTCTCGGTTCGCCTGACGACGGACGACACGTTCAACCGCCGTTATGGCCTGGGTTTCGATGATACGCTGCGATCATCCTATGTGCTGGAACGCGTCACCGATGAAAGCTGGCTGTCGATTTCAGCCTGGTATTTCCAGGGCCTGCGCGCCACCGATCGCGGCGGCGAGATCCCGCTCGCGCTGCCGTTGATCGATTATGACTGGCGGCCCGATTGGAATGTGGCCGGCGGCAAGGTGCGGCTGGGCGCCAATTCGCTGCTGCTCACCCGCAACAGTGGGCAAGACATGTTCCGCGCCGTCAGCTGGGGCCGCTGGGATCGCAACTTCTACACGCAGATGGGTCAGCGCATCGGCTTCACCGGCCTGGTACGCGGTGATCTTTATGATGTGCGCAATTCAGAACTCGCCACCTTCCCCGAATATGCCGGCCGTGATGGCTGGCGCGGGCGCGCTGTGGCGCTGGCGGCGGTTGATGTCAGTTGGCCGTTTGCCGGCCCGGCCTTTGGCGGCGAGCAGGTGATCAGCCCGCGGGTGCAACTGGTGGCGGCGCCGCGCATCGCCAACAATGGCTTTGCCAACGAAGATGCCCGCGCCTTTGAACTGGAAGATGTGTCGCTGTTCGATCTGAACCGCACGCCGGGCCTTGATCGCGTTGAAAGCGGCAGCCGCCTCACCTATGGCGCCGAATATACACTTGATCGGCCCGGCTGGCAGCTGCGCGCCGAAATCGGCCAGTCGCTGCGCTTGAACGGTGATGGCAGCGAATTTGCCGATGGCACCGGCTTTCGCGGCCGCGTCTCCGACGTGGTGGGCCGCACCAGCCTGAAGATCGGCCGGCTGGTGGAACTGACCCACCGCTTTCGGCTCGACAAGGATAATTTCGCTGTTCGCCGCAATGAAATCGATCTCACGCTCGGCGGCCGGCGTTCCTATGTGTCGGCGGCGTATATCCGGCTCAACCGCAACGTCACGCTGGAAGATCTGGAAGACCGGCAGGAATTGCGCATCGCCGGGCGCGTTGCCATCGCGCGTTATTGGGCGCTGTTCGGCAATGCCATCATCGATCTCACCACCAAGGCGGAAAACCCGTTGGCCAATGGTGATGGCTTCCGCGGTATCCGCCACCTGGTTGGCATCCAGTATGAGGATGAATGTTTCCGCTTCGGCATCGGCTGGCGCCGCGATTATGTGGGTGACCGCGATTTCCGCCCCGGCAACAATTTCCAGATCAGCATCGCCTTCAAGACGCTGGGTCAATGATGTTTTCAGCGGCCGTTCAGGCGGCGGTCGCCATTGCGGCCCGGTCTGGCCCAAACAAGCGCTTTCCCCGATCGCTGCCCTTGCGCTAAGGGCAAAGCTCGGGGTTGCGCTGCGGCGCTTCGGAGCATGTGAATGAAGGTCAAATTTCTGAACGGACTGCTGGGGTTTGCCGTGGCTGGGGCCATGGTGGTGCCCGCGGGCAACGCCAGCCTGCTGGCCCAGGCCGCGCCCCGCACGTTTTCAGCCAATGATCTGCCCGAAATGGTGGTCTTGGGCGATGTCGACCCGACGCTGCGCAAGGCCCAGGCCATCGTCAATGGCGATGTGATCACCGACACGGATATCGATCAGCGCCTCGGTCTGGTGCTGGCAGCCAATGGCGGCCGCGTTGCTGATGAAGAAAAGCAGCGCCTGCGCCTGCAGATCATCCGCAACCTGATCGATGAAAAACTGCAACTTCAGGAAGCCGCCGAAAACGACATCCGCATCAATGAAGCGGAAGTCACCCGTTCGTTCGAGCGCATTGCCCAGAATTTCAAGCGCACGCCGGCACAGTTCGAAATCTACCTGAAAGGCAACAGCTCTTCGTCAAACAGCCTGAAGGCCCAGATCCGCGCCGAAATGGCGTGGAGCCGGGTGCTGCGCCGCAAGGTCGAACCGATGGTCAATGTCGGTGACGATGAAGTCCAGCAGGTGATCGACAAGCTGAACGCCGCCAAGGGCAAAGACGAATTTCATGTTGGCGAAATCTTCCTGTCGGCCACGCCGGAAACGCTTGATGCGGTGATGCAGGATGCCTCGCGCATCGTTGGCCAGGTGCGCGGCGGGGCGAGCTTCGTCGCCTATGCCCGCCAATTTTCCGAAGCCTCCTCGGCCGGCCTTGGCGGCGATCTGGGCTGGGTGCGCGGCGAGCAGCTGAACAGCGCCGTTTCGACCGTCGTGGCAGCGCTGGAGCCGGGCCAGGTCACCGATGCCATCCCGGTAACGGGCGGTGTCGCCATCATGGCGCTGATCGAAAAGCGCCAGGTGCTGGCTGCCGATCCGTTGATGGCGCAGCTCAGCCTGAAACAGCTCACCATCCCGTTGAAGGCCGATACCACTGAAGCCCAGGCCCGCGCCAAGGTGGAGGAAATCGGCAGGCTCAGCCAGAACATGGGCGGTTGTGGCGGTGTCGAGGCGCTGGCGCAGAAGGTGGGCGGCGAAGTCGCTGTCAACGATGCGGTGCGCATGAAGGATCTGCCGGCGCAGTTGCAGGCCATTTTGGGCCGCATGTCGATCGGCGAAGCCACCCCGGCCTTCGGTTCGGCCGAAGAAGGCCTGCGCGTGTTGGTGCTGTGCGGGCGCGACGACAGCCAGGTGCAGGCCAAGGCACCCAATTTCGAGGAAATCTACGCCCAGATGAACGATGAGCGCGTGAACATGCGCGCCCGCCGTTACCTGCGCGATCTGCGGCGCGACGCTATCGTCGACTATCGTTGATGGCACCAATCCCGGCGCCATTGGCCGTTTCGATCGGCGATCCGGCCGGCATTGGCCCGGAAATTATCGCCGGCGCCTGGGAACAACGGGTCGCCGCCGGGCTGCCGCCATTCCTTGCCATTGGTGACGCACGTTCGATCCGCGCCGTGTGGGATGGGCCGATTGCCGTGCTGTCTGATCCGGCCTCCGCGGCCGCTGCCTTCGATGGCGCGCTGCCACTGATTCAGGTTGATGATCCCGGCGAGATTGTGCCCGGCGAACCCAATCTGGCCGGCGCCCGCTGCGCGCTCGACAGCCTGGAACTGGCCGCCGGCATCACCCGCCAGGGCATGGCATCGGCGCTGGTCACCGGGCCGGTCTCAAAGGCGCAATTGTTCGCCATCGGCTTCACCTACCCGGGACAGACCGAATTTATTGCCGAACGCTGCGGCATCGCGCCGGCCAATGCGGTGATGATGCTGGCCGGGCCCAGCCTGCGGACCGTTCCGCTCACCGTGCACGTGCCGCTGGCCGAGGTGCCCCGACTGGTCACCGCCGATCTGATCATCACTCGCGCCCGCATCACCGCCCGGGCGCTGATCCGCTATTACGGCATCGAAAACCCGCGCCTGGCCATCGCCGGCCTCAACCCGCATGCCGGCGAACAGGGCACGCTGGGCCGCGAGGAGGTGGAGATCATCCGCCCGGCCATCGAGGCCCTGCGCGCCGAGGGTATCGACGTGATCGGGCCCCTGCCCGCCGATACGATGTTCCACCCGTCCGCCCGCGCCCGTTACGACGTGGCGCTGTGCATGTATCATGATCAGGCGCTGATCCCGTTGAAGGCGCTGCATTTCGATGATGGTGTCAACGTCACGCTTGGCCTGCCGATCGTGCGCACCTCGCCCGATCATGGCACCGCCTTCGATATCGCCGGCAAGGGGCTGGCCACCCCCAGCGCCATGATCGCCGCCATCCGCATGGCCGGTGAATGCGCCGCCCGCCGCGCCGCCGGCTGAGCCATGGCTTTGCCCACCCTGCCGCCGCTGCGCGAGGTCATTGCCCGGCACGGGCTCAATGCCAAGAAATCGCTTGGCCAGAATTTCCTCACCGATACCAATCTGCTCGATCGCATCGCCCGCATTCCCGGACTCGGGCCAGAGTCACGCGTCTACGAAGTCGGCCCCGGCCCCGGCGGCCTTACCCGCGCCCTGCTGCGCACCGGTGCGCAGGTGTTTGCGGTTGAGCGTGATGACCGGGCCCTGCCCGCGCTGGCCGAACTTGCCGCCGCCGCCGATGGCCGCCTTACCGTGATCGGCGGCGATGCCATGGCCGTCGATCCGCGCGCGCTGGCCGGGGACGGCGCCCATATTGTGGCCAACCTGCCCTACAATATCGGCACAGCCCTGTTCACCGGCTGGCTGGAAAGCCCACAATGGCCACCATGGTGGGCCAGCCTCACGCTGATGTTCCAGAAGGAAGTCGCCCAGCGCATCATCGCGAGCCCAGGTGATGATGCCTATGGCCGGCTCGCTGTGCTGGCACAGTGGCGCTCCACGCCGAAGATCGCCCTCACCCTGCCGGCCCGCGCCTTCGTGCCCGCGCCCAAAGTGGAAAGCGCGGTAGTCCACCTCGTGCCCACGACACCGCTGAGCACCGCCACCCCGGCCCGCCTTGCCGCACTGACGGCCGCAGCCTTCGGCCAGCGCCGCAAGATGCTGCGCGCCAGCCTGAAAGGCCTGCCCGGCGCACTGGAAGCGATGGAAGCCGAAGGCATCAAGCCCGAAGCCCGGGCCGAAACCGTGCCGGTAGAGGCGTTTGCCAACGCTGCGGCGCGGCTGGGCTGAAGGCGGCGGTGCGCTTTGGCCGGATGGCCGCCAGCATCGGCGTGACAGACATGGCGCGCGCCGTGGAATTCTATCAGGATCTGCTGGGTTTTGCCGTGGTCTGGCAGAATGGCGACCCGGTACAGTTCACCATCCTCGAACGCGATGCTGCCGAACTCCACCTGTTGCTCGCCCCGGGCTGGCGTGGCCCGGAATTCAATGTGGCCCATCTAAACGTCACCGGCGTTGATGCATTGCATGCTCATTGCGTTGCGCACGCAGTTCCGATCATCAAGACCATCGCCGACAAGGATTATGGCATGCGCGCCTTCGTGCTGGCCGATCCGGATGGTAACCGCATCGATATCGGCGAAGCAGACTAGACCGGCCGGCTCACTCCTGCGTGGTCTTGCTCTTCACCGGCGCCACACTGGCCTGCGCGCTGGCCTTGGCGATCACGCCCTCCAGACGTGTCGCGGCACCGCAATCGGCCTTGCACAGCGCCTTGATGCGGGCGAGGTTGATCTGCGCCCGCGCCGTCGCGCCGCGCGCCACCAGCGCCCGGCCCTGGCCTTCCAGGGCGGCAATATCCGACGGGTTCAGCGCCAACGCGTCGCGATAATATTTTACCGCCTTGCCGGGCAGGCCCAGCTTTTCATAGGCGGCGGCAATGCCGGCAAACGCCCCGACATTGCGCGGATCACTGGCCAGCGCGGCTTCGAAACTGTCTATGGCGTCCTGCGGTTTGCCGGCAGCCAGCGCAGCATGGCCAGCGGCAGCCATCTGCAGCGAAACCGGCTTCAATTGATCATCGCGGCCTGGCGCGGCCACAGCGGCGGTGGTAAGCAGGGCCAGCGGCAGCAGGAACGTGAAACGCATCAAATGTCTCCCTGACGCTACTTCTATCAAAGCCGGGATGACTGCGCGATGAAAAAGCCGTCGCACCCATCATCGGCCGGGGTGAGCACCCGGCTCTGCCAAGGTCCCAAGTTCGGTGTGGCGGCCAACTGCGCTTCGCCCTCGGCTGGCAGCAGCGAACAGACGATATAGACAATCCGCCCGCCGGGCTTGAGGAGCAAGGTGGCCAGTTCGATCAGCATGGCCTGCGTCGCCACCAGCCGTTCCAGTCGCGCCGGATTCAGCCGCCAGCGGCTTTCGGGATTGCGCCGCCAGGTGCCGCTGCCCGAACAGGGTGCATCGATCAGCACGGCATCACAACTGCCCATCAGATCAGCCAGCGCCTGCGCTTCGCCGCCGGGATTGAGCAGCCGTGTTTCCACCGCCGCGCCGGCCCGTGTTGCCCGCGGCGACAATTGGCTCAGCCGGGCGCGATCGGTATCACAGGCGATCAGCCGACCTTCTCCGGCCATATCGGCCGCCAGCGCCAGTGTCTTGCCGCCCGCGCCGGCGCACAGGTCCACCACCGTTTCGCCCGCCCGCGCCGCCAGCGTGGCGGCCGCGATCTGGCTGCCGGCGTCCTGCACTTCGATGAGGCCTTCGCCAAATTCCGGCAGCGCTTCGACGTTGGTGCCCGATGGCAACCGCACGCCGTGCGCGGTGTTCGGCAGCAATTCCCAATCGGGATGATTGGCCAGCACCGCATCGCGATTGGCCCGCATCGCGTTCACCCGCACATCCAGCGGCGCCCGGTCCAGCAGCGCCGTCACCTGCCGTTCCGCATCATCGCCAAACCGATCGATCAACATGCGCTCCAGCCAGGATGGGGCCAGGCCAGGCGTAGCAGCCGGTTCACCATGGACCAGTGCCGGCGGCGCATGGCCGGACGCGCCAAACAACGCCAGCAACTCGGGATCATGGGCGCGGGCATGGCCGATCACCGCGGCGCGGCCGGAAACCGGGCGCTCACCCAGTGAACGGATGACGGCGAACACCAGATCGCGCACCGCGCGCCGATCCTTCGATCCCGCATAACGCCGGGTGGAAAAATAACGCTGGATGATCGTGTCGGCTGCGGCCCCGCCATCGCGCGCGGCGGTGATCACCTGATCCAATATCTCGATGGCGGCCTGAAGCCGTGCGGCGGGGATCATCCGCCTGTCGGATAGTTGGGGGCTTCGCGCGTAATGGTCACGTCGTGCACGTGGCTTTCCTTCAGGCCGGCATTGGTGATGCGGATGAACTCCGCCCGCTCCCGGAACTGTTCCAGCGTGGCAGAGCCGGTGTAGCCCATCGCCGCCTTCACGCCGCCCACCAGCTGGTGCAAGACATTGCTTGCCGGGCCCTTGTAGGGCACCTGGCCTTCAATGCCTTCCGGCACCAGCTTCAGCTGATCCTTGATGTCCTGCTGGAAATAACGATCCGCACTGCCGCGCGCCATGGCGCCCACGCTGCCCATGCCGCGATAGCTCTTGTAGGTGCGGCCCTGCCACAGGAAGGTCTCGCCCGGCGCTTCCTCGGTACCGGCGAGCAGGCTGCCCACCATCACCGCGCTGGCGCCGGCGGCGAGCGCCTTGGCGACGTCGCCACTGGTGCGCAGGCCGCCATCCGCGATCACCGGAATGCCCAGTTTCCAGGCGGCTTCGGCGGTGTCCATCACCGCGGTCAATTGCGGCACGCCCACGCCGGCGACAACGCGCGTGGTGCAGATCGAACCTGGCCCGATGCCCACCTTGATGCCATCAGCACCGGCATCGATCAGGGCCATGGCGGCAGCAGCGGTCGCCACGTTGCCGGCAATCACCTGGGCGCTATTGCTGTGCTTCTTGATGCGCGCCACCGCTTCGGCAACGCGGTCGCTGTGGCCGTGGGCGGTATCAACGATAATCAGATCGCACTCGGCATCCAACAGCGCCTCGGTGCGTTCGAACCCGGTATCGCCTACGGTGGTGGCAGCGGCAACGCGCAAGCGGCCGGCTTCATCCTTGGTGGCGTTAGGGTGGTTAACCGCGCGCACGATATCCTTCATGGTGATCAGGCCGATGCAGTGGCCATCATCATCCACCACGATCAGTTTCTCGATGCGGCGGTTGTGCAGCAGGCGGCGGCATTCGGATTCGGTCACACCGGGGCGCACGGTGACGAGATTTTCCTTCGTCATCAGCTCGGCGATCGGCTGCGCGTCATTTTCAGCAAAGCGCAGATCGCGGTTGGTGACGATGCCGACAAGACGGCCGGGGGCGCCACCGGGGCCGACTTTCTCCACCACCGGAAAGCCCGAAACGCCGTGGCTGGCCATCAGCGCGCGGGCATCAGCCAGCGTCTGATCGGGTGTCAGCGTGATCGGGTTGACCACCATACCGCTTTCAAAGCGCTTCACCTGGCGCACGGCCAGCGCCTGTTCTTCCACGGTGAGATTGCGGTGCAGCACGCCGATGCCACCCAGCTGCGCCATGGTGATCGCCATGTCGGCTTCAGTCACCGTGTCCATCGCGGCGGAAAGCACCGGGATGTTGAGCCTTATGCCCTTGGTCACCCGTGTCGAAGTATCGGCCATGCTGGGCAACACGGCGGATGCGGCCGGCACCAGCAGCACATCATCGAAGGTCAGGCCCAGGCGGGGTTCCTTGATCCGGGATGACATGATGGGCGACTCCTGTGGCTGCGGCGGTTGGCTTCCATAGGGGTGAAGGCCGCCCATGAAAAGAGCGCGCTGCGTTGCCACAGCGCGCTCCCCTCATTCAGATGCAGGCAGACCGGCTCAGGCGCCGGCCAGCACACCATAGAATTGCGCGATCAGGGCGCGCGGACCAGCCTTGACGGCGGCAAAGGCGGCCTTGGCGCCGTCCTTGTTGCCCATCTTCAACATGGCCGCGCCCATTCGCAGATTGACCGTGTCCTGATCCACGGCCGCATTGCCAACCAGCTTCTGATAGAAACCAACAGCCTTTTCATGCTGGCCCAGATTGGCCAGCGTGTCGGCAACCACCAGCCCGATACGCGGGTTGGTTCCGGCTTCCTTTTCCAGGCCGGGCAGCGCCGCCTTGGTCTCGGTGTTCTTCGACGCTGCGAGGCGCACGATTTCACCGACATTCTGCTTGCCCGGATCGATCAGCTTCTTGGTGATGGCTTCCTTCAACACCATGTCGGCTTCGTTGGGCATGCCGCGTTCGATGGCGGCATCGGCATATTCCAGATAATTGTTGCCGGTGGTCATGGCGCCGGCAGCCCACATCAGGCGGCCCCAATCAAGCAGCATGTTGTTGTCCATGTTGCCGGCGCGCTGCTTTACCAGCTCGATCGACAGATTATAGCTCTTGGGCTCCGGGAAGGCCTTCACCCAGCCCAGCAGCGCCGGCATGATCTGCGCTTCCATCTTGCCGTCGATCACCGATTGGGCGCGGAATTCATACCAGCTGCGGTCACCCTTCTGGCCGGCGGCTTCGCGCAGATCGATGGCCTTGCTCAGCAGTTCCACCACGCGCGGCTTGCTGTTCAGTGCGGCGTTCACGCTGGCGGCCTGCACCAGCATGTCCACATCGTCGGGCTTCTGGGCCAAGTAGAATTCATACCATTTCCAGGCCAGCTGGTAATCCTTGCGGTTGGACGCCAGGCCGGCGATGAACTTGGAGAAGTTCAGCTTTTCCTCGGGCGTGATCGACGGCGCCTCGGCGGCTTCGAGCAGCGCTTCTTCCAGCTTGGCATTGTCCTTCAGATTCTGCGCCGAAAACAGCTTCAGCTTGGCCATGATCAGCGCGTCGTCCTTTTCGGCACGCGGCACTGTGGCGGCAGTGGCCAAAGCGGCCAGCGCGCCGGCATGGTCACCGGCGGTCTGCAGTTTCTGGACGGCCATGACCACGGCCAGGATCGGCTTGGACAGCTTCGGCGGTACCGGCTTGTCGGCAGCCTTGTCCTTCTTCTGTGCCAGCACCGGGCTGGCCATCCCCAGGCTGCCGGTCATCAGTACCAGCGCCAAGGCCGTTGCGATCGTCTTCATTCATGCCTCCCTCAAGCAATATGGAGTTGAGCTAAGCCGCCCTCGGCCGCGCGTCAACCGGCCACAGGCACAGGTGATGCTGCTCTTTTGCATCTGCAACATGAACATTAAGTGAGTTTGGGGGTGTGTGTGCGACCAGCCCTTGCCCTGACCGCCACAACGCGCGAGAATCAACGCGAAATGACGGCTCTTGCCGCCTCCTTGCCGCTGGCCGGCCTGCCGGTGCGGTTCCGCGCCGGGCTCACGGCCGCTCTTGCCGCGGGGCTCGCCTATCTGCTGCTGTCGCCCATGCTCGATGGGGCCGCGAATGTCGTGCTGAAAGGCAGCGGCGTTACGCTGTTGGCGCTGTCGGCGCTGCAATTGCGTACCGATGGCGCGCGCTGGCTGGCAGCGATCATGGCCCTGGGGGCGCTGGGCGATGTGCTGCTCGCCCTGCCCGGCCTGTTCATTGCCGGCGCCGCCAGCTTTGCCGCCGGGCATCTGGTGGCGATCATCTTCTATGCCCGCCACCGCCGCACTGTTGGTGCCCAAGATTGGCTGGTGGCGGCGCTGCTGCTGCTGTTCGGCCTGGCGATGCCGCCGCTGCTCACCCCGGCAGGCCTGCCCTTCGGCCAGACGCTGCTCTATGCCGTGCTGCTGACCAGCATGGCGGCCAGCCTGTGGCTCAGCCGCTTTCCCCGGCTGGCGGCATTGGGCGCGATCGCCTTCGTGCTGTCAGACACGATCCTGGTGCTGCGCCTGGGCGGTGGCCGGCTGATCGGGCCAACGGCGGATGGCGCGCTGGTGTGGGCGTTTTACTTCGGCGGCCAGTGGCTGATTGCGCTGGGCGTGGGGCGCGGGCTCCTCGCCCGCGCCGCCCACGCAGATTAGGCCTCTTCGCCCGGCACTTCCGGCACGTCCGGCACGTCACCCACTTCGGCTTCCTCATCAGCCGGGATCAGCGCGGCCGAAACCACAAGCTCATCATCGGCCACCTTGAACAGGGTCACGCCTTGCGCCGCCCGGCCCATGATGCGGATATCGCCGGCGCGCAGGCGGATCAGCTTGGCCTGGTCCGTCACCAGCATCACATCATCACTGTCGCGCGCGGTGAAGCTGGCCAGCACGTCGCCGTTGCGATCGCTTTCGGCGATGTTGCGGATGCCCTGCCCGCCGCGGCCCGACTGGCGATATTCGAACGCCGAACTGCGCTTGCCAAAGCCATTGGCGGTCACCGTCAGGATGAACTCCTCGGCCGCCGCAAATTGCCCCATGCGGGTTTCCGAAAGCACGCGCTCGCCCGGCTCATTCTTCCAGGCCGCGGCCTTCAGATAATCCTCGCGCTCCTCCGTGCTGGCGGCAAAGCCCTTCAGGATCGCCATCGATACCACTTCGTCGCCCGCGCCCAGCGCCATGCCGCGCACACCGGTGGAGGTGCGGGAGACAAACTCGCGCACATCATCAACGGGGAAGCGGATGGCCTTGCCGCTCTTGGCGGCCAGGAACACATCATCGGCCTGATCGCACAGCGCCACGCCGATCAGGCGATCATCATCGCCTTCTTCAAAGCGGATGGCGAGCTTGCCCGCGGTCGGCACGCTGGTGAAACTGTCCATGGCGTTGCGGCGCACGCCACCATGCGCCGTGGCAAACATCACGTGCAGGCGGCCCCATTCGGCCTCGTCCTCCGGCAGCGCCAGCGTGGTGATGATCGTTTCGCCATCGGCAAGGGGAAGCAGATTGTTGATCGGCTTGCCCTTGGCCTGCGGGCTGCCCACCGGCAGGCGCCACACCTTCAGGCGATAGACCTTGCCGGCCGAGGAGAAGAACAGCACCGGATTGTGGGTGGAGGTGACAAACAGCGTCGTCACCGCATCCTCGTCCTTGGTGCCCATGGCATTGCGGCCCTTGCCGCCGCGGCCCTGCGCTCGATATTCGGCCAGCGCCACGCGCTTGATCCAGCCATCGCGGGTCACGGTCACCACCATGTCCTCGCGCTCGATCAGATCCTCGTCGTCGATGTCCTCGGCGTTGAACACCAGTTCGGTGCGGCGCTTGGACTGGAATTCATTGGCGACATCGTCCAGCTCGGCATTCAGCACGGAACGCAGGCGCACACGGCTGGTCAGGATGTCGAGCAGATCGGCAATGGCATCGGCCAGTTCCTTCAATTCACTGCCGATTTCATCGCGGCCCAGCGCGGTGAGCTTGTTGAGGCGCAGATCAAGGATGGCGCGCACCTGCAGATCCGAAAGCCGGATGGTGGGCGCGTCCACGTCCACGGTGCCGGCCTCGACCAGCGCCAGATAGGGGCGAATCTCGGCCGCATCCCAATCACGCGCCATCAGCGTTTCACGGGCTTCGGCCGGGCTGGCGCTGGCGCGGATGATGCGCACGACTTCATCCAGGTTGGCGACCGCAATCACCAGGCCGATCAACAGGTGGGCCCGTTCGCGTGCCTTCATCAATTCGTGCTTCGAACGGCGGGTGATGACCTGCTCACGGAACTCCACAAAGGCGTGGATGATGTCCTTCACGCCCATCAGTTCCGGGCGTCCGCCACGAATGGCCAGCATGTTGAAGGCAAAACTCTGCTGCGCCGGCGTGTTGCGCCACAGCTGGTTCAGCACCACGTCCGGCGTCGCATCGCGCTTCAGATCGAGCACGATGCGCACGCCTTCGCGATTGGATTCATCGCGCAGGTCAGACACGCCCTCAATGCGCTTGTCCTTCACCGCTTCGGCGATCTTTTCCACCAGCGCGTTCTTGCCTTGCTGATAGGGAATTTCGGTCAGCACGATGGCGCGCTTCTCGCCGCGGCCTTCTTCCACCACGTGGCGCGACCGGATGCGGATGCTGCCGCGCCCGGTTTCATAGGCCTGTTTGAGCTGGCTGGAACCCAGGATGATGCCGCCGGTGGGGAAATCCGGGGCCGGCAGGTGGTGCATCAGCCCTTCAACGCTGATCATCGGATCGGCCAGCCAAGCCCGTACCGCATCGATCACTTCGCCCAGGTTGTGCGGCGGAATATTGGTCGCCATGCCAACGGCGATGCCGCCAGCACCATTGACCAGCAGGTTGGGGAAGCGCGCCGGCAACACGGTCGGTTCCTGTTCGGAACCGTCATAGTTGGCGACGTAATCAACCGTGTCCTTCTCGATATCGGCGAGCAGCGCTTCGGCCGATTTCGCCAGCCGCGCTTCGGTATAGCGCATGGCCGCCGGGGCATCCGGGTCCATCGAGCCAAAGTTGCCCTGGCCGTCGATCAGCGGCAGCCGCATCGACCAATCCTGCACCATGCGCGCCAACGCATCGTAAATCGCGCTGTCACCGTGCGGGTGATATTTGCCCATCACGTCGCCGACGATGCGGGCCGATTTGCGATAGGGCTTGCCGTGGGTGAAGCCGTTTTCGTAACTGCCCCACAGGATGCGCCGGTGCACCGGTTTCAGGCCATCGCGCACATCAGGCAACGCCCGCGAAACGATGACCGACATGGCATAATCAAGGAAACTCGTCCGCATTTCCGTAACGATGGAAATCGGCTGGATGTCGGGTTCACCGGCGGGGGGTTTAGTGGTTGATACCATTGGGCTTTTCTTGGCTCTTTCAGGCGTACTTCAGATGCCCATCCGGATTAGGGGAAACGGTGCGAAAAGGCCAGTGGAAAGGGCAGGAATTCAGGGCTTGGGCAACGACTGGGTTGCAACCGCCCGGAACAAGGCAAAGCCCAGCCCGGCCCGCAAAAACGGCCCGTTGATCGACAGGTTCGGCCAAGGCGCAATGCAGCCAGAAGCGATGGGTTCGATCGCGGCAAAAGCCTCCCGTTCTTCGGGCAATCCCGATATCGCCTCGGCAAATCGTCGCGCCGCGGCCGGGTTCGCCGTCACGATGCACGCAGAAACACTGGCCACAATGGCAAAATCGCTGGTGGGCGGCACCGGCAGCGGCGGCACCACCAAGACGTCAGGCAGACGCTCTGGATGGCGCACGAAGCCCATGCCGAACAGGCCGCGCGAAACACTGGCCTCCATCCGGATCAAGGAGCTGCGCTGGTTGACAGATAGACAGGCTTGCAGCGCCTTCATAACCGGCTTTGGCCATTCTGGCGGCCCGTCAATCGCCAATACCCACGTCGCCAAATCCTGCGCCCTGCTGCGAACCGCGCAGTCAATCATCTTGTTCACTGATTCCGCATCGGCCCGGCGCCGCGCCACAGCATCCTCGGCAAAATTCTTCGATTGTGCGGCGCTTGGCACAGCAAGGCAGGCGACAGCCAAAGCTGCGGCCACGATGGTAACGCGATGCATCAAGCAAGCCTCCTGATCCACTCGGCGAAGTGTTCGGATGGCCGGCGGCAGGAGTCAACACCGCACAGACGGCTTGCCACTGGTCGCAAGTAACAATGGCTGGCAGCGTACGCCCTTGGCGACTGAGGCCGGGCGGATGATAGCTGCTACTCCGCCGCGATCCCCATGTTCGGCACCTGGATGAAGCCCTTGCGCTTCGCAATCCGCGCTTCGATCTCCGGGCGGAAATGCCGGATCAGGCCCTGGATCGGCCAGGCCGCAGCGTCACCCAGCGCGCAGATGGTGTGGCCTTCAACCTGCGTGGTCACTTCCAGCAGCATGTCGATCTCGTGCGGTTCGGCATCACCCGTCACCAGCCGTTCCATCACCCGCCACATCCAGCCGGTGCCTTCGCGGCACGGCGTGCACTGGCCGCAGCTTTCATGCTTGTAGAAGTAACTCAGCCGGGCAATCGCCCGCACGATGTCGGTGGACTTGTCCATCACGATCACGGCGGCGGTGCCCAGGCCGGATTTCAGATCGCGCAGGCCGTCGAAATCCATCGGCGCTTCCATGATCTGGTGCGCCGGCACCAGCGGCACCGAAGAACCACCAGGGATCACCGCCAGCAGATTGTCCCACCCGCCGCGAATGCCGCCGCAATGCGTGTCGATCAGTTCACGGAACGGCAGGCCCATGGCTTCTTCCACCACGCAGGGCCGGTTCACATGGCCGCTGATCTGGAACAGCTTGGTGCCTTCATTCTTGGGCCGGCCGATGGCGGCGAACCATTCCGGGCCACGGCGCAGGATGGTCGGCACCACGGCGATGGATTCGACATTGTTCACCGTTGTCGGGTTGCCATAAAGGCCGGCGCCGGCCGGGAATGGCGGCTTCAGGCGCGGCTGGCCTTTCTTGCCCTCCAGGCTTTCGATCATCGCGGTTTCTTCGCCGCAGATATACGCGCCGCCGCCGCGATGGACGACGACATCGAAATCATAACCGGTGCCGCAGGCGTTCTTGCCGATCAGGCCGGCGGCATAGGCCTCCTGCACGGCGGCCATCAGCACCTTGGCTTCGGCGATATACTCACCGCGGATATAGATGAAGGCCGCACGCGCGCGCATGGCAAAGCCGGCGATCAGCGCGCCTTCGATCAGCTTATGCGGATCATGGCGGATGATCTCGCGATCCTTGCAGCTGCCGGGTTCGGATTCATCGGCGTTGATGACCAGATAGCTCGGCCGGTCCGGGTTCGGCGTCTTGGGCATGAAGCTCCACTTCATGCCGGTCGGGAACCCCGCGCCGCCGCGCCCGCGCAGCCCGCTGGCCTTCACAGCGTCGATCAACCCATCGGGGCCAACGCTCATCAGATCCTTGGTGTCGGCCCAATCGCCGCGTGTGCGCGCAGCTTCAAGGTTCCACGGCTGGAAGCCATAGAGGTTGGTGAAGATGCGATCCTTGTCGGCCAGCATCACACCATCTCCTGCAAAGTCGTTGGACCAGCTTCCGGGCACGAGGCGGTGCGGCCAATCTGGCTGCCCACCTTCGGTTCCTCCCCGCGCGCCAGCATGTCCAGGATGGCGGTCATGCTGTCGTAGGTCAGGTCTTCATAATTGTGATCGTTGATCTGCACCATCGGCGCATTGGCGCAGGCGCCCAGGCATTCGACTTCGGTGAGCGTGAACAGGCCATCCGCCGTGGTGGCGCCCTTGGCCATCCCCTTGTCCTTGCAGGCCTTCATGATGTCGTCCGAACCGCGCAACATGCAGGGCGTGGTGCCGCACACCTGCACGTGGAAGCGGCCGACGGGCTTCAGATTATACATGGTGTAGAAGCTGACGACTTCGTAGGCGCGGATATAGGGCATGCCGATCTGGTTTGCGACAAACTCGATCACCGGCACCGGCAGCCAGGCCACACCCGTCTCGTCGCGCACCTGATATTGCGCCAACCACAACAGCGGCATGATGGCGCTGGCCTGACGGCCGGGCGGATAAAGGCCAATCAGGCGCTGCGCTTCGGCGGCGTTCTCGGCGGTCCAGTTGAAATCGGAAAAATCGCTCACCGGATGAACTCCACGCGGCTGCACTTGTCGCCGTCGAAACTATAGACGCTCATCACCTCGAACGGCTCGCCCGCATTCGTGCGCCACACCTTCTCGTGCAGCACAGCGAACGGGCCCAGTTCATAGCCGGTGATGATCTCTGCGCGGTTTTCCGGGAACTGGGCGAACATCGCCTTCATGCCAGACCGCACGCCCTCTTTCCCATCCCGCAACACCGCCCCGCGATAGCCGGCTTCCACCGCATCATCGCTCATCAGCGCCACATAGGCATCGGCATCCTGCGCGTTGTAATGCGCGATCATGGCCTCGGCGATGGCAAGCTTATTCATGAGTGGCGCCGCCTGGCCGACCAGCGCACGAACGCCGCCGTCCACAAGGTCGCGCCAAGCGCCACGATCGGCATGCCGGCGCCTTCGCCCCACAGCTGCGCCGCCGCAAAGCCGGTGGCTGCGATCACCGCAGCGCCCAGGGCCGCCACGGCCAGAAGCTTGCCCTTCTCGTTCACCGGTCAACCTCGCCAAACACGATATCCAGGCTGCCCAGCACCGCCGGCGCGTCGGCCAGCATGTGGCCCTTGCACAGGAAATCAATCGCCTGAAGGTGGGCCATGCCGGTGGCGCGGATGTGGCAGCGCCACGGCTTGTTGGTGCCATCGGCGACCATGTAGATGCCGAATTCACCCTTGGGGCTTTCGGTCGCCACATAGGCATCGCCGGCCGGCACGTGCAGGCCTTCGGTGTAGAGCTTGAAATGGTGGATGAGCGCTTCCATCGAGCGCTTCATCTCTCCCCGTGACGGCGGCGCCACCTTGCGGTTGTCGGTGATGTGGCTGCCCGCCGGCATCTCCTTCGCGCACTGCTTGATGATCTTCAGGCTCTCGCGCATTTCCTGCATGCGCACCATGAAGCGGGCATAGCAGTCGCCATCGTTCGACACCGGCACGTCGAAATCCATCAGGTGATAGGCGTCGTACGGCTGGCTCTTGCGGATATCCCAGGCCACGCCGCTGGCGCGGATGCACGGGCCCGTGAAGCCCCAGGCAATCGCGTCTTCCTTGGAAATCACGCCAATATCGACAAGGCGCTGCTTGAAGATGCGATTGTCGGCCACCAGACCCTGCATCTCGTCGAGCACCTTGGGGAAATGGTCACACCAGGCCAGCACATCGTCCAGCAGGCCCGCCGGCAGATCCTGGTGCACGCCGCCGGGGCGGAACCAGGCGGCGTGAAAGCGCGCACCGGAAACGCGCTCGTAAAATTCCATCAGCTTTTCGCGCTCTTCGAACAGCCACAGGATCGGCGTCATCGCGCCCACGTCCATGGCGTGTGCGGTCGTGTTGAGGATGTGATTGAGAATGCGCGTGATTTCTGCAAACATCGTGCGGATATATTTCGCCCGCAGCGGCACCTCGATGCCGGCCAATTTCTCGATGGCCAGGACATAGCTGTGCTCCATGCACATCGGCGACACGTAATCGAGGCGGTCCATATAGGGCAGCGCCTGCAAATAGGTCTTGTACTCGATCAGCTTTTCAGTGCCGCGATGCAGCAGGCCGATGTGCGGATCGCAGCGTTCGATGATCTCGCCGTCCAGCTCCATCACCAGCCGCAACACGCCATGGGCCGCGGGGTGCTGCGGCCCGAAATTGATCATGTAGTTCTGGATTTCGTTGCCATCCTTGGCGGGCAGCACATCGGTGGTGTCGTCAGCCGTCCACGCGGCACCGGCAGAACCCAGGCTGCTCATTTGCCAGTCGCCTTTTCATCGCCCGGCAGCACATAATCCGTGCCTTCCCAGGGGCTGAGGAAATCAAAGCTGCGGAAATCCTGCGCCAGTTTCACCGGCTCATACACCACCCGCTTATGCTCTTCCGACCAGCGCAATTCGACATGGCCGGTCAGCGGGAAATCCTTGCGGAACGGATGGCCTTCAAAGCCATAGTCCGTCAGGATGCGGCGCATGTCCGGATTGCCGGTGAACATCACGCCGTAACAATCCCAGGTCTCGCGCTCATACCAGCCGGCGTTGGGATAAAGCGCGGTCAACGACGGCACCGGCGCGCGGCCATCGGTGGAAAGCTTCACGCGCAGCCGCAGATTGTGCGTCATCGACAACAAGTGGATCACGATCTCGAAGCGTTCAGCCCGGTCCGGATAATCGGCGCCACATATGTCGGTGAGCTGGTTGAACTTGAGGTCAGCCGCATCGCGCAGCGCCGTGATCGCCGGCACCAGCGCCTCGCGCTGCACCACCGCCGTGGTCTCGCCGGCATGTTCAATCACGTCGATCAGGGCACCGCCCAGCAACTCGCCCAGCCGCGCGCTGAGCGCATCATGGGTGGCCATCACCGGCCAGCTGTGCCGGCCCAATTCAGGAGCAACAATTGCCATGTCGCTTACCGTTCAAACACGCCGACGCGGCGGATCTTCCGCTGCAGGGCCAGGATGCCATAAAGCAAAGCCTCGGCCGTGGGCGGGCAACCGGGCACATAGATATCCACCGGCACGATGCGATCGCAGCCGCGCACCACCGAATAGCTGTAGTGGTAATAGCCGCCGCCATTGGCGCAGCTGCCCATCGAGATGACATAGCGAGGCTCGGCCATCTGGTCGTACACACGGCGCAGCGCCGGGGCCATCTTGTTGCACAGCGTGCCGGCCACGATCATCACGTCCGACTGGCGGGGCGATGCGCGCGGTGCGATCCCGAACCGTTCCAGATCATAACGCGGCATGCTGGAATGCATCATCTCGACCGCGCAGCAGGCCAGGCCAAAGGTCATCCACCACAGGCTGCCGGTGCGCGCCCAGTGGAACAAATCTTCGGTCGATGTGACAAGGAAGCCCTTGTCCGCCACTTCCTGGGATACGTCGCCCAGGAATTGATCGCGGTTATTGGCCGGCAGCAGAATGCCGCCATTGGTGACCATCAGGTCATCGCCGGGCTGGTTCACTCCCACTCCAACGCTCCCACTTTCCAGGCGTAAACCAGGCCAATGCCGAGTTCGCCGAGGAATTCCATCATTGCCCACCAGGCACTTTCGCCGCCCCAATGCAGGCTCACCGCCCACGGAAACAGGAAGGCCGCTTCCAGATCGAACACGATGAACAGGATGGCGACGAGGTAGAATTGCACATCGAACTTGGTGCGCGCGTCGGAGAAGGCGGGGAACCCGCTTTCATATTCCGACAATTTCACCGCTTCAGGCTTGGACGTACCGATCAGGCCGGACACGGCAATGGGCGCACTGACGAAGATCAGCGCGAAGGCGATACCCACTGCGAAGAACAGCAGCACCGGCAGATATTCAGAGGCAATGGCCGACATGGCCTGGGGTTTCCAACAGCTGTTGCAATGCAGCGTGATTAGCCGTCCTGCCCCGGCAGGGCAACCTCTTCGAGCCGATAATTGCGACATTTTGTCAGGTGCGTGGCACTGGCAACCCTTGGCGCCCAGCCCTACCGCAGTGCGCCCGCGATCAGCTTGTGGAGGCGCGACTGGATGGATTGGTTGCCCACGATGATCTCGCGCCGGCCGACCATGCCATCACTGCCCCGAAAATCGCTGACAAAGCCGCCGGCTTCCTTGATGATCAACATGCCGGCCGCGATATCCCAATAGGAAAGCCCGGTTTCCCAGAAGCCATCAAACCGCCCGGCCGCCACCCAGGCCATATCAAGGCTGGCTGCACCGAAACGGCGCACGCCGGCCACTTCCGGCATCACGGCATTCAGGATCGAATTGAACTGGGCACGATCGCCATGGCCCAGATAGGGGATGCCGGTGGCGATCAGGCAATCATTCAGATCACGCCGGCCCGACACGCGCAGGCGCTGAGTCTGCAGCCAGGCGCCGCGGCCCTTCTCCGCCCAATAGCTTTCGCCGGTGAGCGGCTGGTGGATCAGGCCAGCGGTCACTTCACCATCGATTTCGGCGGCGATGGAAATGGCGAAATGCGGGATGCCGTGCAGGAAGTTGGACGTGCCATCCAGCGGATCGACGATCCAGCGGCAGCGTTCATCCTCACCCTTGATTTCGCCGCCCTCTTCCAGCAGCAGACCCCAATCGGGGCGCGCATGGCGCAACACTTCCACCACCGCATCTTCGGCGGCCCGATCGGCATTGGAAACGAAATCAGCCGGTCCCTTGCGGGACACCTGCAGCGCATCCACTTCCCCGAAATCGCGGCGCAGCTTGGGCGCGGCCTTGCGCGCGGCCTTTTCCATGACGGTGATGAGCGAGCTATGGGCGACCATGGCGAAATCCTTGCAGCCGGCGTGAATGCGCGGGCGGCGATTGGGGAATGGGAATGCGAAAGAGCGATAGAGAACGGGGCGCGCCTTAGCGGATGCGGGGCGCGATTACCAGCCCAGCACGTCCCCGAAAGCGGCAACCCCCGCACCCGGCCCGCCTTCATGATCCCACACCGCCCGCACCACGGCGATGAAATCGGCCCCGGCCTCGACCAGCGGCGCGGCGTTGTGCGGGAAGATGCCGCCGATGGCGACGCAGGGCAATTGGCTCAGCGTGATCCACCAGCTCAATATTTCCGGTTGCGGGCGATAATGGCTGGGCTTGGTAGTGGTGTCGTAAAACGCCCCGAACGCCACATAATCCGCGCCCTGCTCGCCAGCTTCCATCGCCAGGTGCCGGCTGTCGTGGCAGGTGCGGCCGATCTGGGCCTCACGACCAAGCAGCGCGCGGGCATCCGCAATCGAACCATCGCCCTGCCCCAGATGGACGCCATCGGCACCCGCCTGTTTGGCCAGATCGGCGCGGTCATTCAGGATGAAGGCCACGTCAGCCGCATTGCACACCGGCAACAGCGCCTCGCAGGCGCGCAGCACGTCGGCATCGCTCACATCCTTCAGCCGAAGCTGGAACGCCGCCACCGGGCCGCCATCGAGCGCGGCCTTCAGGCTTTCGGTGAAGGCGGGGATCTCGATGCGCGGCGGCGAGACGACATAAAGCTGGCAGGCCGGCCGCTCATCCTGTTCGAAGCGGTCGGCAAAGTCTGCCGGCAGGGGAACCAGTTCGTCGTCCGTGCTGCTCAAGGTCAGGCCCCCGCTCAAACCTTGCCGAGATAGATGTCGACGATCTTGTCCAGCATCGCCAGCGCTTCAGCGCGCGGGCGCTGGAAAGTGTTGCGGCCGATAATGCTGCCGTTGCCGCCGCCATCACGGATGGCAACCGCGTCGCTGAACACCGCATCGGTGCCCTTGGTCGCGCCGCCGGAGAAGACCACCAGGCGGCGGCCGTTCAGGCACGACTTCACCACATGGGCAACGCGCTTGTCCTGGCCGGACCAGTCGGTGCCTTCATAGGCCTTCACCGCGTCCTTCTGCTCGATATGGGCGCTCGGCAGCTTCACCTTGATGATGTGCGCGCCCAGCAGCGCCGCCATGTGGGCCGCGTAGGCGCCAACATCGAGCGCCAGTTCGCCGTCCTTGCTGAGCAGGCCGCCGCGCGGATAGCTCCACAGCACGGTGGCGAGGCCGACCGACTTGGCTTCGGCGGCCAGTTCGCGGAATTCCTCCATCATGTCGAACACGTCGTCCGCGCCCGGATAGATGGTGAAGCCGATGGCCGCACAGCCCAGGCGCAAGGCATCGTCCACGCCGCCGGTGACGGCCTGGTTGATGCCGGTGGCCCAGCTGTTGCTGCTGTTCAGCTTCAGGATGGTCGGGATCTGGCCGGCGAACGTGTCGGCGCCGGCTTCCAGCATGCCCAGCGGCGCGGCATAGGCCGACAGGCCAGCATCGATGGCAAGCTGGTAGTGGTAGTGCGGATCATAGGCTTCGGGGTTGGGCGCAAAGCTGCGCGCCGGGCCGTGCTCGAAACCCTGATCGACCGGCAGGATCACCATCTTGCCGGTGCCGCCCAGGCGGCCCTGCATCAACAGCCGCGCGATGTTGCCCTTGGTGCCGGGATTGTCGCTCTCGTAATTGGCAAGGATCGCCTTGATGGTGGGGGTCATCGACATCGCGTGTCTCCTTTAAGCCTGTTGAAGCGCAACCACGCCGGGCAGTGGCTTGCCTTCCATCCATTCCAGGAAGGCGCCGCCGGCGGTGGAAATGAAACTGAAATCCTGGGTAACGCCGGCATGCGCCAGCGCCGCCACGGTATCACCGCCGCCCGCAACGGTGAGCAGCGTGCCACCTTGCGTGAGCGCAGCGGCCGTGCGGGCCAGTGCCACGGTGGCGGCATCGAAGGGCGGAATTTCAAAAGCGCCAAGCGGCCCGTTCCACAAGGCCGTCGCGCAGGTTTTCAGCGCATCCGCCAGCGCCTCGACCGCGGCCGGGCCGATATCCAGCACCATTTCATCGGCCTGGATAGCGTGGATATTGGCAACGCGATTGGCGGCGTGGGCCTTGAACTCCTTGGCCACCACCACGTCGTACGGCAGGTGGATGGTGCAGCCGGCTTTTTCGGCCCGCGCCATGATGTCGAGCGCGGTGTCCTTCAGGTCATGCTCGCACAGCGACTTGCCAACATCGATGCCGCGCGCTGCCAGGAAGGTGTTGGCCATGCCGCCGCCGATCATCAGGTGATCGACCTTTTCCACCAGATGGGTGAGCACGTCGATCTTGCTCGAAACCTTGGCGCCGCCCACGATCGCCGCCACCGGCCGCTTCGGGCTGCCGAGCGCAGCTTCCAGCGCCTTCAATTCGGCTTCCATCGTCCGCCCGGCGAAGGCCGGCAGCAAATGCGCCAGGCCTTCGGTGCTGGCATGGGCGCGGTGGGCGGCCGAAAAGGCATCGTTCACGTAAAAATCGCCAGCCGCAGCCAGTTCGGCGACGAAGGCCGGATCATTGGCTTCCTCACCGACATGGAAGCGCGTGTTCTCCAGAACCGCGACGCCACCGGCCGGCAGCGCCCGTACAGCGTCCGTCACCGGCCGGCTAACGCAATCCGCCACAAAGGACACCGGCCGGCCCAGAACGGACGCCAATGCCAGCGCAATCGGCTTCAGGCTGTTCTTTTCATCCCGCCCGTTGGGCCGGCCGAAGTGCGACAGCACCAGCACCTTGGCGCCGCCGTCAGCCAGCGCCGCAATGGTCGCCACGGCGGCGCGCAGGCGGGTGTCATCACTCACATGGCCATCGGCCATCGGCACGTTCAAGTCGGCGCGGACCAACACGGTCTTGCCGGCCAGCGCCGACATATCATCGATGGTGCGGAACGAAGCCATTGTTCTTATAGGAACTTGCCCATGGCGACGGCGGTATCGGCCATGCGGTTGGAGAAGCCCCATTCATTGTCGTACCACGACAGCACGCGCACCATGTTGCCGCCGATCACCGCGGTTTCCAGGCTGTCCACGGTGGACGAAGCCGGGCTGTGGTTGAAGTCGATGGACACCAGCGGCTCCACCGTGAAATCGAGCACACCCTTCAGTTCACCCGCAGCAGCCTCCGCAAGCACCTGATTCACTTCACTTTTCGTCGTCGGACGGGCCGATTCGAAGGTGAGATCGACCACCGACACATTCGGCGTCGGCACCCGGATCGCCGAACCATCCAGCTTGCCCTTCAACTGCGGCAGCACCTCGCCCACGGCGCGGGCAGCGCCGGTGGTGGTGGGGATCATCGACAGGGCAGCAGCACGCGCACGGCGCGGATCATCATGAATTTGATCAAGAATTTTCTGATCGTTGGTATAGGCGTGCACCGTCGTCATCAGTCCCTTCACGATGCCGAACTCGCGGTCCAGCACCATGGCGACCGGCGCCAGGCAGTTGGTGGTGCACGACGCATTGGAAACGATGTTGTGGCTGGCTTCAAGCTTGTCATGGTTCACGCCGTAAACCACTGTCAAATCAACATTCTTGCCCGGCGCGGAGATCAACACCTTCTTGGCACCGGCCGTAATGTGGGCACCGGCCTTGGCGGCATCGGTGAAGAAACCGGTGCATTCCAAGGCAATATCCACGCCCATGGCGGCATGGGGCAGCTTGGCCGGGTCACGCTCGGCGGTGACCGCGATGCGCTTGCCGTTCACAACGATGGCATCACCATCCACGCTCACCGTGCCGGGAAAGGCGCCATGCACGCTGTCGCGCGCCAGCAGGCGGGCGTTGGCCTCAGGGCTCGCCAGATCGTTGATCGCCACCACTTCGATATCGGTGCGGCCGGATTCGATGATGGCGCGCAGCACGTTGCGGCCGATACGCCCGAAACCGTTGATTGCAACTTTCACAGCCATGTCATTGATCCTTCTTGAATTTCAGCCCAACCGGGCCTTGACGCGCGCAGTAATCGCCGGCGCGGTCAAACCATATTCGGCATAAAGCCGTTCCGCCGGCGCCGAAGCCCCGAAATGATCGAGGCCGATATTCAGACCGTCGCTTCCCGTCCAGCGTTCCCAGCCCATGGTCACGCCGGCTTCCACTGAGACCTTCAGCGCATCGCCCGGCAGCACATCGGTGCGGTAGCCTGCGTCCTGCGCCGCAAACACTTCCCAGCACGGCATCGATACCACGTCGCAGCCAATGCCATCGGCTTCAAGCAGCGCCGCAGCTTCGGCAGCAATATGCACTTCTGAACCGGTCGCGACCAGTACAACCTGGCGCGGCGCGGTGGCAGCCTTAAGGCGATAAGCACCTCGCGCCGAACGATTTTCGGTGACGTCATCCCGCAGTGGCGGCAAATTCTGCCGCGACAGCGCCAGGATGGAGGGGCGCTTCTCGTCCTTCAGGGCAAAGGACCAGGCTTCCGCTGTCTCGATGGCATCAGCCGGCCGCCACACCGCCAGATTGGGCATGGCGCGCAAGGATGCCAGATGCTCGATCGGCTGATGGGTCGGGCCATCCTCGCCCAGCCCGATGCTGTCGTGCGTGCCGACGTGGATCACGCGGATCTGCTGGATCGCGGCCAGGCGAATGGCGTTGCGCATATAATCGCTGAACACCAGGAAGGTGCCGCCATAGGGGATGATACCGCCGTGCAGCGCCATGCCGTTCATCGCGGCGGCCATGCCAAATTCGCGAATGCCGTAATGGACATAGCGGCCAGCGTAATCAGCCGCCGTGAATAGCGGCTGCCCCTTGGCCTTGGTGTTGTTCGAACCGGTCAGATCCGCCGAACCGCCGAGCAGTTCGGGCAGCGCCGGCACCAGTGCATCCAGTGCCATCTCGCTGGACTTGCGCGTGGCAACCTTGGGAGGCGTGGCGACCAGGCTCGCCAGATAGGCCGGCATCGGATCGGCGACGGGAAGCTCACCGGCCATGCGGCGGTTGAATTCGCCGGCGTTAGGATCAGCGGCGAGGCGCGCTTCCCAATCGGCACGGGCGGCAGCACCACGGGCCCCCAGCCCTTCCCACCAGGCCTTGATGTCAGCCGGGATCTCGAACGGGCCATATTCCCAGCCCAGCGCGGCGCGGGCGCCTTCGATCTCCTTGG
The DNA here is from genome assembly GCF_000420765.1 of Sandarakinorhabdus limnophila DSM 17366. Lineage (GTDB taxonomy): Bacteria > Pseudomonadota > Alphaproteobacteria > Sphingomonadales > Sphingomonadaceae > Sandarakinorhabdus > Sandarakinorhabdus limnophila. The sequence continues at coordinate 522,516 of NZ_ATVO01000003.1, forward strand.
CGCCCAGTGGCGAGCCATGGCTGCCGCTGGTGCCGGCCTTGGTCGGAGCCCCCTTGCCGATCGTCGTGCGGGCCGCAATCAGGCTGGGCCGCGGATCGGCCTTGGCCGCCGCCAGCGCCGCATCAATGCTGGCGAAATCATGGCCATCGCAAGCCACGACATGCCAGCCGGCGGCGGCGAAGCGCCCGGCCATGTCTTCACTGGACGACAGGCTCACCGGGCCATCGATGGAAATCTTGTTGTCGTCCCAGATCACGTTGAGGCGGCCCAACTTCAAATGGCCGGCCAGCGAAATCGCTTCCTGGCTGATGCCTTCCATCAGGCAGCCATCGCCGGCAACCACCCAGGTGTGGTGATCCACCAGCGCATCGCCGAACACGCCATTCAGGTGCCGCTCCGCCATCGCCATGCCCACCGACATCGCCAGGCCCTGCCCCAACGGCCCGGTGGTGCATTCCACGCCCGGCAGCTCGGTATTTTCCGGATGACCGGCGCATGGGGAATGCCACTGGCGGAAGCGCTTGATGTCATCCAGCGACGGCTTCTCATAGCCGGTCAGGTGCAACAGCGCATAGATCAGCATCGAACCATGGCCGGCCGACAGCACAAAACGATCCCGATCCGGCCAGCGCGGCGCCTTGGGATCGAACTTCAGATGGTTGGCGAACAGCACGGTCGCGACATCGGCCATGCCCATCGGCATTCCAGGGTGGCCGCTGTTGGCAGCTTCCACCGCATCCATGGCCAGCGCCCGGATGGCATTGGCGCAGCGTGCGAGATCGGTCATGAGGCCGTTCCTGTAAACCATCCGCACTGGCGCTGTGGCCGGTACGGGCGGGAGCGATTCCCGGTGGTGACTGTTTGTTGCGGGCGGCTTTGGCCTACCCTTCGCGCACGCGTCAACCTTCCAGTTGCGGTTCACCGTGATTGCCGCACGCAGCCGGCTTGACCCGGGCTGATATCCCGTCTTATAAACACGCCGCAAGTCCTTGAGCTGGCTGGGGAGCAGGTCGATTTCGGAATTGATGAGCCTGTTGGTGCGACTCGAAACGGCGTTGGCCGCGATCGAGGCTCGCCGAAGCGCTGAAGCGGCCACCGCTGCTGATGACCGTGCACGCCTGCAGCGGATCGAAGCCGCCGCCGCCGAAGCTGTGCGCGCCCTCGACACTCTCATCGGGCAGGAGTGACGAAAATGGGCCAAGCATTGCTCACCATCACCGGCCGCACCTATCGCATCAGCTGCCGCGACGGCGATGAGGACCGCATTTCCCGCCTGGGGGACGAAATCGCCGCCCGCGCTGAACGCATCACCGGATCGCTGGGCAGCGTGCCCGAAGGCCAATTGCTGGTGATGACCGCGTTGATGCTGGCCGATGAGCTGGCCGATGCCCGCGCCGGGATTGCGCCGCCTGTCGCTGCGGCGCCCATGGTGGACATCACCCGCCTTGCCCGCATCGTCGAACGGATGGAACAGCTCGCCCGCGCCTGAGGCGCGGTAACGCGCCGAGCAATACACCCATGGCGAGGCTTTGCTTGAGCTTCCGGGCCTTCTATCTTATATAAACAGGTGGCGGGCACTGCCCGGTACGAGCGAGCAAGCATCCCTGAGGCGATAATCATCCTATCGGGGGCTGGCACTGGGTGAACCCTGGTTCACCACAACTGGTTCCCACCTGACGTTCTGGCGTCAGAGGATCTTCAAGGCCAACGGCCCATGGTGGTCCCGCCACACTATCCCGAGAGCGTCACTGCGTGAACAAGACCGACCTGCGCCGCCAGTATCGCGCTGCCCGCAAGGCCTTTGTCGCGGCTCTGCCCAAAGGGGAACGCGAGGCATTGGAGCGCAACCTGGCCGAAGTTGTCGCGCCTGCACTCACCCTTGTGCACATGGCCGGCAGCTATGCCGCGGTGGGTGACGAGATCGATCCCACGTGGATCGAAAAACGCATCGGCCCGCACGCTTTTCCACGCATCGCCGGGCCAGATATCGTCTTTCACCAAGCCGAATGGAGCGAACTGAAGCCCGGCTTCCAGAACATCCCCGAGCCGCCAGCCACGGCGCCGATGGTGCATCCCGATGTGCTGCTGGTGCCGCTGCTGGCCGTCACCCTCTCCGGCGTGCGGCTGGGCCAGGGCCGTGGCTATTATGATCGCGCGCTTGCCGCCTTGCGCCGCCGGCAACCCGTGCTGGCCATCGGGCTGGCCTGGGAATGCCAGATTGCGCCGACGCTCGTGGCCGAGCCATGGGACATGCCGCTGGACATGATTGCGACGCCGCAGCGTCTGGTCGATTGCCGCAAATCGCGTTAGGGGCCGCTCATGGACCTCGCTCCCCATCGCATCCCGCCCGAACCAAGCTGGCGCAAGCCTGTCGGCATGTTGGGATTGATCGCCTATATCGCGATCTACGCCCTCATCGTCTCGGTGCTGGCCGATCAACTCATTGGCCTGCCGCGCTGGATGGAAACCCTGGCCTATGGGGTGGCAGGCATCGCTTGGGTGGCGCCGCTGAAGCCCTTGTTCCTGTGGATGAACACCGGCCGCTGGAGGCAGAAATGACCGTGTTGCCGCCAGAAGCCTGCCAGACAATGGTGGAGGTGCGCGCGGGGGTTGATGCGCTTGATCAGGAACTGGTGGCACTGCTCGCGCGCCGTTTCGGCTACATGAACGCCGCCGCCCGTATCAAGCCCAGCCGCAGCGACGTACGGGACGAAGCCCGCAAGGCCCAGGTGATCGCCAACGCCAGCGCCGCAGCCGCCGCTGCCGGCCTGCCGTCGGGGCTGGCCGAAAATCTGTGGGAGGCGCTGGTGGAAGCCTCCATCGCCCACGAACTCGACCGCTGGGATAAGCTGCGCACCCAAGTCGCCTGATGCTGGCGAACGAACCCATCATCCGCCTCGCCGCCTTTGCCGGCGTGCTGGCGGTCATGCTGCTATGGGAACAACTGGCGCCGAGACGGGCGCCAACAGCCGGCAACACGACACGCCGCCTCAACAATCTGGCGCTGGTCGGGCTCGATACACTGCTGGTTCGACTGCTGTTCCCGATACTGGCTGTCGGCTTCGCCAGCGAGATGGAACAGCGCGGCATAGGTCTGTTCAACATCATCGCCCTGCCCCACTGGCTGGCAGTGCTGCTGGCGATCATCCTGCTCGACCTGGCCATCTATTGGCAGCATCGCCTGTTTCATACCGTGCCGTGGCTGTGGCGGCTACACCGGGTGCACCATGCCGATCCGGCCTTCGACACGACGACCGCGCTGCGCTTCCACCCGCTGGAAATCATGGTCTCGATGCTGATCAAGCTGGCCGTGGTGGCCGCATTGGGCGCGCCGCCGCTGGCGGTGCTGCTGTTCGAAGTGATCCTGAATGCCACCGCCATGTTCAATCATGGCAATGTCAGCCTGCCGCCCGCGTTGGAGCAACGGCTGCGTTGGCTGCTGGTGACGCCCGATCTGCATCGGGTGCATCACAGCATCCACGGCGATGAGATGAACCGCAATTTCGGCTTCAACCTGTCGTTGTGGGACCGCTTGTTCGCCTCACAGGCGGCCCAGCCCCGCGACGGGCACAGCAACATGGCCATGGGCTTGCCCAATTTCCGCGCACCACGTGCGCAATGGCTCGATCGGCTGCTGCTGCAACCGTTCAAATCATCGGGCAATTGATCGGATTTCCACGGCACCAGCGGCTTAGATGGCCACGTCCTGATGGGGACAGTGGCGCGAGTGACGGGGCTCGAACCCGCGACCTTCGGCGTGACAGGCCGACGCTCTAACCAACTGAGCTACACCCGCAAGCGCTGTGGAGCCGCGCTGATATGGACGGTGCGCCGCCCTGTCAAGCAGAGTTATGCTTGGATGTTGTGGACAAGCGGAAATCGGCTAGGGAGAGTGCATGGACATCGAAGCCCCCACTCCTGATCCACAACGCGCGGTTACCCGTCTGCTCGGCCTGCTCAATCTGGAGGAGGTCGAAACCGATCTGTTCCGCAGCCAATCCACCGATGAGGGATGGATCAGAGTTTATGGCGGACAGGTGGTTGCGCAGGCGCTGATGGCCGCCAGCCGCACTGTGGAACAAGGCCGTCTGTGCCACAGCCTGCACAGCTATTTCATCCGGCCCGGCGATCCGAAACTGCCCATCGTCTACAAGGTGGAGCGCGATCGCGATGGTGCCAGCTTCACCACAAGGCGGATCGTCGCCATCCAGAAAGGCCGGCCGATCTTCAACATGGCCGCCAGTTTCCAGGTGCCGGAAGACGGCCTGGAACACGCCATCACCCCGCCATCCGACGTGCTGCACCCCGACGGACTGGAAAGCGATTCGGAATGGGCCCGCCGCAACGCACCACACGCGCCCGAACCCTGGCGCACCATCTGGCTGACCCGCGACCGCCCGCTGGACGTACGGGCGGTGGAAAGCGACGATGATTTCTTCAATCCGCAGAAACGCCCGCCGCAACAGCGGCACTGGGTGCGGCTGGCCGCGCCGTTGACGCCCGAACAGGCCGCCGATCCGGTGCTGCAACGTTGCCTGTTCGCATATGCAAGCGACATGACCCTGCTCGATACCTGCCTGGCCCCGCACGGCATCAGCTGGGCCAATCCGGCGCTGCAATCGGCCAGCCTCGATCACGCCATCTGGTTCAATCAGACGCCCGACATGAACGATTGGCACCTGTTCGATCAGGATTCACCCATGGCTGGGGGCGGTCGCGGCATCAACCGGGCCATCGTGCACGATATTAATGGCCGTCCTGTCGCCACCCTCATGCAGGAAGGGCTGATCCGCCATCGGCCATGACCCAGCGGCGCCCCCCCTCACCCACCGGCTGAAGAAGCCGGCCTATCATTCGGCATTGGGGCCGGGTCTGGTGACAGGCGCCGCCGATGATGATCCTTCCGGCATCGCCACTTATTCCCAGGCCGGCACCGCCCCACGGCTACACGGTCGTTAAGTTCCGCACCGATTATGCCAGGAAGGCCGGGGCCATCGAGACGCTGTCCATGGCGCGCGAGGGCGACGGCTGGCGGGTGGCCGGGATCATGATCGACTGACGCGGGTCAGAACCCCACGAAACGCGCCGCCTCGTCCACGCTCTTGCGTTCCGACACCACGGCGTTGGCGGGGAAGCTGTCATCGGGCCAACCGATGGCGATAGCCTTCATGATTACCTGATCATCGGCAATGCCGGCATGTTCGCGCACGACCGGCGATTGCATGATGCCCTGGCTGTTGATCACCGCGCCCAGGCCCCGCGACCAGGCGGCGTTGACCAGCGCGGTCGAAACCGCGCCGCAATCGAACGGCGTGTCGTCGCTGCCCGACAGTGTCTTGTCATAGGTGATGATCACGCACACCGGCGCATCGAACTGGCGGAAGCCGCGCAGCACCCAGTCCATGCGGGCCGGCGCGTCGTCGCGGGCGATGCCCATGGCGCTGAACAATTGCTTGGCAACGCCGATCTGGCGTTCGCGGTGGACGCCTTCAAACGCTGTGCCGGTGCGGAATTCGCGGCTGTGCGGAATGCCGGCCATGTTGCGTTCGGTGTTGCCGGCGCGGATGAGATTGAGCGGTTCACCGGTGACCACGGTAAAGTTCCACGGCTGCGTGTTCATCGACGATGGCGAGCGCATCGCCATGGTGAGAATTTCCTTGATCAGCTCCAGCGGCACCGGATCGGGCTTGAAACCGCGAATGGAACGGCGGCCCATCACCACTTCGTCATAGCTCATCATGAATGCACTCTCTCCGCGATTGCCGTCCCGGCGGCGTGTCCGCTGGCCCAGGCCCACTGGAAGTTATAGCCCCCCAGCCAGCCGGTAACGTCTACGGCCTCGCCGATGGCGAACAGCCCTTCAATGTGATTGGCCGCCATGCTGCGGGAAGAAAGCCCGGCGGTGTCGATGCCGCCCGCGGTCACTTCGGCCTTGGCAAAGCCTTCGGTGCCATCAGGGCGGAAGGCCCAACCCTTGAGGCGCTGCATGGCGGCGGTGAGCGCCGCATCCTTCTGGCTGGCCATGTCGCCAGAAATCCCAAGCCCTTGGGCCAGCGTGTCCGCCAGTGCGGTCGCAAGGCGTTCGGGCAAGGCACTGCCCAACACCGATTTCAACCCAGCCTTGGGCCGCAGGCGCTTGGCGCTGATCAGCCAGTCCGCCGGCGCATCGGGCAGGAAATCGACCGCGATCGCCTCGCCGTGCCGCCAGTAGCTGGACACCTGCAGCATTGCCGGGCCGGAAAGCCCCTTGTGGGTGAACAGCGCGGCTTCGCGGAAGGCAGACTTGCCCGCTTTCGCCACCACTTCGGCCGCCACGCCGGCCAGTTCACGGAACAGATTCTCTGTCTGCGGCAGGGTGAACGGCACCAGCGCCGGGCGCGGCGGAATGATCTTCAGCCCGAACTGCTTGCCCAATTGGTAGGCAAAACCCGTTGCGCCAAGCTTGGGAATCGCCGGCCCGCCGGTGGCGATCACCAGGTTCGGCGCGCTGTAAATGCCGGCACTGGTGGTGACGGTGAAGCGGCCATCAGCATGGCTCACATCGCTGATCGCGGCCCCAAAGGCGAAATCCACACGGCCAGCGGCGCATTCGTCCATCAGCATGGCAACAATCTGTTTCGCCGAACCATCGCAGAACAATTGCCCCAGCGTCTTTTCGTGGAAGGCGATATTGTAGCGGCGCACCAGATCAACGAAATCGGCTGGCGTGTAGCGCGACAGAGCGGAACGGGCGAAGTGCTTGTTCTCGCTCAGATACCGATCCGGCACTGCGCCAATATTGGTGAAATTGCAGCGACCGCCGCCGGAAATCAGGATCTTCTTGCCCGGTTCCTGGTTGTGATCGATCACCAGCACCCGCGCGCCCATCTGCCCGGCGGTTAGCGCACAGAACAGGCCGGCACCGCCGGCGCCCAGGATGATTGCGTCATGCTGCATCACCTGCGCCTAGCGTGTGGCGCTGCCCAAGGGAAGGCGCTAGCCTTGCTGCATGATCGACTGGACACACCCCGCAAAAGCTGCCCTGCCCGGCATGACCGCGCTGCGCCGCGCCATTCATGCCGAACCGGAATTGGGCCTGCACAACCCGCGCACGGCCGAAAAGATCATGGCCGCGCTCGCCGGCCTGCCGCTGGAATTCCGCACTGGCCCATCCACCACCGGCATCATCGCCACGCTAAAGGGCCCCGCCAACGGCCGCACCGTGCTGCTGCGCGGTGATACCGATGCGCTGCCGATGCCAGAGGAAACGGGCCTGGATTTCGCCAGCACCATTCCTGGCGCCATGCACGCCTGTGGGCACGATTCCCATGTCGCCATGCTGGCCGGTGCTGCGCGCCTGCTGTGCGAACGGCGCGAGAGCCTTGCCGGCAGCGTGATGTTCATGTTCCAGCCCGGCGAGGAAGGCCATCACGGCGCCCGCTACATGCTGGATGATGGCCTGATCGATCCGCTCCCTGATGCGGCGTTCGCGCTGCACATCATGCCCAATGCGCCGTGGGGCGTTGTGGGTGGCCGCACTGGCGCGCTTCTGGCCAGCAACGACAAGCTCCGCATCGTCATCACCGGCCGCGGCGGCCATGCCTCCATGCCGCACGACGCGCTCGATCCCGTCCCCATCGCCTGCGAGATCGCGCTGGCGCTGCAGACGTTCGTGACCCGCCAGATCAGCGTGTTCGATCCCGCCGTCATCACCATCGGCCAGATCAGCGCCGGCACCACCGACAATGTGATCCCCGACACCGCGCTGCTGTTCGGTACCATGCGCACGCTCTCGGCGGCCACGCGCCTGAAACTCCACGATGGCCTGCCGCGCCTCGCACAGGGCATCGCCGCGGCCCACGGCGCCAGTGCCACGGTGGAAATCATCCCCGGCTTTCCGGTCACCAACTGCGACGGCCGCGCGGTGGCGCTGGGCGAAGCGGTGACGAAACGCCTCTATGGCGACGACGCCTGGGCTACGCTGGCCAATCCCATCATGGGCGCCGAAGATTTCGCCTATGTGCTGGAAAAAGTGCCGGGCGCGATGTTCTTCCTTGGCGTTGCCGAACAGGGTGCGGATTGGCGCGCCTGCTGCGGGCTGCACTCCACCCACATGCACCTTGATGAAAGCGCCATGGCCCGCGGCGCTGCCCTGCATGCGGCGATTGCCGAGCAGTATCTGGCGCACGGGTTCGACTGATTTCTCCGTTGCAAAGCGCCGCCGCCGCGCTATATCGGCGGCCCTCCCGAACGCGGGATCAGGATTTGGTGCGGGGCAGTAGCTCAGATGGGAGAGCGCAGCAATCGCACTGCTGAGGTCAGGGGTTCGATCCCCCTCTGCTCCACCATTTCCTTCCCGCGCTGATCGATCCCGCAGCCCGGTTCAGCCCCCCGCGTAGATACCCCCATGCCGATGGCCGGGCTGTGCACCCGTAAAAGCCACAACGCGCAGTTCCGGCACAAAGCCCTATCCTGTCTCTCATCCACTATTCGCGAGGCAACACATGCTTGTTCAGACCATCATCGTTCTCATCGTCGTTGGCGTCCTGCTCTGGCTGGTCAACAACAAGATCCCGATGGACGGCACCATCAAGTCGATCATCAACATCGTCGTGATCATCGCCGTCATCGTCTGGCTGCTGCGCATCTTCGGCATCGTGAGCTTCTGATCCGCCCCAACGCCCGCGACGTGCTGCCGCTTGGCGGGTTGATGCCCGCGCGCTAAACCCGCCGGTGTGAACACCGCTGCAACCCTCGTTCTTGCCGTCCTCTCGATGGCCGCCATCATCGCCGTCCGTTACCTTGCGGTTTCGGGCGGCTTTGCGTGGCTCACACAGCGACGTGGCGTGCAGGCCGGGCCAGCCGATCCGGCCAAGCGCCAGCGCCAGATCAGCGCCGAAATCCGCTGGTCGCTGATCTCCGCCGTCATCTATGCCATCCCCGCCGGCCTCGCCATCGAAGCCTGGCGCGGCTGGGGCCTCACGCAGATCATGGTGAGCGTGGATGGCCCCTTGCAGGCCGCCTGGGTACCCGTCTCAATCCTCGTCTATCTTTTCCTGCACGACGGCTGGTTCTACTGGACGCACCGCTGGATGCACCTGCCCCGCCTGTTCAAGGCCGCCCACGCCGTTCACCACGCCAGCCGGCCGCCCACCGCCTGGGCCGCGATGAGCTTCCACCCGTGGGAAGCCATCTCCGGCGCCATCCTCATCCCGGCGCTGATGTTCATCATCCCCATCCACATCGGCGCGCTGGGCATGGTGATGCTGATCGCCACCATCATGGGCGTCACCAACCACATGGGCTGGGAAATGTTCCCCCAATCCTGGATCAACGGCTGGTTCGGCCGCCATTTCATAAGCGCCTCCCACCACGAAGCCCACCACCGCCACTACAACTGCAATTACGGCCTCTATTTCCGCTTCTGGGACAAGCTGTGCGGCACCGATCGCGGCCTTGCCAACTGGAGCCAGCAGGCCTAATCCAGACCCATTCCCCGGGGGGCCAGCGCGACTGGCTGAGAGGTGGGCTGATGGCCCCGACCCGCTGAACCTGATCCGGTTGACCCCGGCGGAGGGAGGGAGCGTGAGAGCCAAAGTGGCCTGATCCGCGCACCATCCGTTCCGAACCTCTGGAAGGATGCACGACCATGGCCGATATCAATTCAAAGCTGGAAATGCCGGTCACCACCGGGCCGCTGCCGGGCAGCCGCAAGATCCATGTCGCCGGCACCATCCATCCGGATATCCGCGTCGCCATGCGCGAAGTCGCGCTCGATCCCTCGGCCAAGGAGCCGCCGGTGCGCATCTATGATGCGTCTGGCCCCTACACCGATGCCACCACCACCATCGATATTGCCGCCGGCCTGCCCCCCTTGCGCACCGCGTGGGTGGAAGCCCGCGGCGATGTGGAGCGCTACCCCGGCCGCGAAGTGAAGCCAGAGGATAACGGCGTCGCCAACGTCCCCGGCGGCAAGGCCGATGTCGCCGAATTCCCCAACGTCGTGAAGAACCCGCTGCGCGCCAAACCCGGCCAGGCCGTCACCCAGATCGCCTACGCCCGCCGCGGCATCATCACACCGGAAATGGAATATGTCGCCATCCGCGAAAACATCGGCCGCGCCCAGCGTGATGGCCTGATCCGCGACGGTGAAAGCTTTGGCGCCGAAATCCCCGATTATGTCACGCCGGAATTCGTGCGCAGCGAAATCGCTCGTGGCCGCGCCATCATCCCGGCCAATATCAACCACCCGGAAGCCGAACCGATGATCATCGGCCGCAATTTCCTGGTGAAGATCAACGCCAACATCGGCAACTCAGCCGTGGCCTCCTCGGTGGCGGAAGAAGTCGAAAAGATGGTCTGGGCTGCCCGCTGGGGAGCCGACAACATCATGGACCTTTCAACGGGCCGCAACATCCACAACACCCGCGAATGGATCCTGCGTAACAGCCCCGTGCCGATCGGCACCGTGCCGATCTATCAGGCGTTGGAAAAGGTGAACGGCGTCGCTGAAGACCTCACCTGGGAAGTCTATCGCGACACGCTGATAGAACAGGCCGAACAGGGCGTCGATTATTTCACCATCCACGCCGGCGTGCGCCTGGCCTATGTGCCGCTCACGGCCAAGCGCGTCACCGGCATCGTGTCACGCGGCGGCTCGATCATGGCGAAATGGTGCCTGTCGCACCACAAGGAAAACTTCCTCTACACCCACTTCCGCGAGATCTGCGAGATCATGCGAGCCTATGATGTGAGCTTCTCGCTGGGTGACGGCCTGCGCCCCGGCTCCATTGCGGACGCGAACGATCGCGCCCAGTTTGCCGAACTCGAGACCCTGGGCGAACTCACCCAGATCGCCTGGGAACATGATTGCCAGGTGATGATCGAAGGCCCCGGCCACGTGCCGATGCACAAGATCAAGGTGAACATGGAAAAGCAGTTGGAAGAATGCGGCGAAGCCCCCTTCTACACGCTGGGGCCGCTCACCACCGACATCGCCCCCGGTTACGATCATATCACCAGCGGCATCGGCGCCGCCATGATCGGCTGGTTCGGCTGCGCGATGCTCTGCTACGTCACGCCCAAGGAACATCTCGGCCTGCCCGATCGGGACGACGTGAAAGTCGGCGTCATTACCTACAAACTCGCCGCCCACGCAGCTGACCTGGCCAAGGGCCACCCGGCCGCCCAACTGCGCGACGACGCGCTGAGCCGCGCCCGCTTCGATTTCCGCTGGCGCGACCAGTTCAACCTGAGTTTGGACCCGGAAACCGCCCTAGCCTATCACGACGAGACGCTTCCGGCCGAAGGCGCCAAAGTGGCGCACTTCTGCTCCATGTGCGGGCCGAAGTTCTGTTCGATGAAGATCACGCAGGACGTGCGCGACTACGCCGCCAAACAGAACAGCGCCGAAATGCTGGAAGCCGGCATGGCGGAAAAGAGCGCCGAGTTCAGGGCCAAGGGCGGGGAGATTTATCTCCCGGCGGCGGAGTAAAAGGAGACCTCCGGCCAGCAGGAGTGCCCCCTGCCCTGCAGTGAATGCTGGCCTGCGCCAGCATGACAGGGTTTTTTAGAGGCCAAGGGCTGCCCGAAAACAAACGGGTGCAGTGGTCACCCCTGCCTGCCGCGAAGAACGAAGTTGACGCCCGCGCTGGCGGCGGTGATGCAGCGATAGCGGCCGTGCGTTCGGCATTTTCAGCGCAGTGGTGATTTGGGCAGGGGAGTGTGCGCGGTGGGCGAGAAGTTCGAGCGGCACAAGCAGGCGTGGACGAGCGATGAAGTGCAGAAACTGCACACGCTGGCGAAGAAGGGCATGCCGCTGCGGGCCATCGCCAAGGCGCTGACCCGCAGTGAGGAATCGGTGAAGGCGCGGGCGAAGGAAGACAAATTGGGCATTGTCAGCCTGCGGTAACCGCACGGCAGCAAGGCGGCGCGCTTTCAGTCTGGTGCGCCGCCGATCAGTTTCATCACCGCGCCGAAACCACCGACAGACCAATCAGCAGTGAAGGGGAAATTCACTTGGTCGAAGGGTTGGCCTGGATCACCTTCTTGGGGGCTTCCTTCTTGGGCTTGCGGACTTCCTTGTTGGATTTTGCCTGACCCTTGGCCATCGTCTGTCTCCTGAACGGACCCATGCCGTCGGCTGACTATGCGACCTTCCCGGCCCGGCGTCACCGGTCAATTGTTGATATGGGCGTGGTGAAACCGGCGAAATGCGTCAAAACTGTCAAATAAAATGCACAAAGTGAAATGGCCCGCACGTGTGGCGAGGTCTTGTTGGCTCTTTCAAAACAGGATGGCAGGCGCACACTGCAGGGGCAGCCCAAAAACAAACGGGTGCAGGGGCGAGTCCGACACGCCATTCCTGCAGATTGGCGAGACCAAATATGGCAAGCCGGTGCTCGATCGCATGCTCACCTATGAAACACCGATGGCGGAAGCCCTGAAGATCGCGCTGATCAGCTTCTCTGCCACCATGCGATCAAACCTGGCCGTGGGCCTGCCCGTCGATATCGCCACCATCCGCAGCGGCGTTTCCGATCTGGAGCTGATCCACCCGATCGAGGTGGATGATGAATATTACAGCGAACTCAAAAACCGCTGGAGCAACGCCCTGCGCGCTGCTGCCGCCGCCATTCCGCTGCCGCAATATGCCAGCCAGCCGGAACAGGAATTGCGCAGTTAGGCAGGCGCCAGTTGTGCGTTCGGCTTCGCCCGCGTCACCCACAACATCAGCGCCAGCACCAGCCCCAAGACACTCACCCCGGTCATCGCCAGATAGCCCAGCGCGGCATCGCCATCGGCCACCAGCGCATCATAAAGATAACCGGAAACGAAGGTGGTAAAGGCCTGCGCTGGGGCCGAGGCCAGCGCCATGTAGATCATCTGCGCCGTGGCTGTCTGTTCATCGCCCATCATCTGGTTGACCAGCCGCATCGCGCCCAGGAACACCGCCGCAAAGGTGCCGGCGTGCAGCACCTGCAGCGGCCACAGCGCCCATTCCGGCGGCAGGAAGGCCATCGCCGTCCAGCGGATGATGCAGGCGACAGCGCCCACCAGGATCAGGGTTTCCGAAGCAAATTTGCTCGACCAGCCGCCAAGGAACATCAGGAACAGCACTTCCACCGCCACCCCTACCGACCAGAGATTGCCCGCCACCGTCTGCGAAATCGCCTGATCCTTGGTCCAGATCAGCACGCCGAAACCATAGAAATAGCCGTGGGTGGCCTGCAAGATGCCAGCCGCAAAGATCAGCAGCGCAAAGCGGCGGTTCTTCAGCAGGCCAACGCCCTCCTTCAGGCGGCCAATGAAATCGCCTTCCTCATTGCCCCGCACGGGCTCCTTCGGCATCACGAATGCCGCACCGATCAGCGCAATCGACACGCCCAACAGCCAGGCCCAGATCGCCCATGGCCCGAAATCCGTCACCAGCGCGCCCACGCTGGACGAACCGACAATGAACGCTGCCGACGCCAGGCCACGCGCGAAGCCGTAGGGCGGCAGGCCCGATTTCGTCAGCCGGATCAAGGCCGCCTCCACGGCCGGCAGCAGGCCCCAGAAGCCGACATCCATCAGCAGGATGATGGCAAACACCGGCCAGAAGCCTTCAACGAACCAGAGCGCACCAAAACCAGCGCTAAGCAGGAAGGCGAACAGAAACAGCGGCGCGCGCTTGTCGCTTTGGCCTGCGGCCCAGGCGGCAGTGAGCGGCCCGACCACAATGCGCGACAAGCCACCAACCGTGAGCACCAGGCTGATCTGCACGCCGGTGAAGCCCTGCGCCGCATCCAGCCATGTCGGCAGATGCGGGATCAACGCGCCAAAGCCGGCAAAAAACAGGCACGACAGGATGGTGGCGCGTACGCCGTTGGAACTCAGCTGTGCGGGGGGTGATTCGGTCATGGCGTTTGATGGCAGGCTGTCATCACCCTGTCACTCTTGGCGCGTGGACAGATGGTGCAGCAGCGGCCTAGATTGCGTCAAACAACCACTGGGGAGACTTCGCCATGGCCCTTCCGGCGCTTTTTGATCTGACCGGGCAGACCGCCCTCATCACCGGTTCCAGCCGCGGGATCGGCAAGGCCATTGCCCACCGCATGGCCGAACATGGCGCCAACGTGGTGATCTCCAGCCGCAAGGCCGATGCCTGCGAAGCCGCACGGGACGAGATCAACGCCGCCGTGGGCCGCGAAGCCGCCATCAGCGTGCCGGCCAACATTGCATCCAAGGAAAGTCTGCAAGCGCTGGTTGATGCCACCGTCGCCAAATGGGGCCAGATCGATCACCTGGTCTGCAACGCCGCCAGCAACCCCTATTATGGCCCGCAGGGCGGCATTTCTGATGAAGCCTTCACCAAGATCCTGCAAAACAACATCGTTTCGAACCACTGGCTGATCAGCATGGTCGCCCCGGCGATGCGTGCCCGCAAGGATGGCACCATCACCATCGTCAGCAGCATCGGCGGACTGCGCGGCAGCACCATCATCGGTGCCTATTGCATCTCGAAGGCGGCCGACATGCAATTGGCCCGCAACCTCGCCTGTGAATATGGGCCCGACAATGTGCGCGTGAATTGCATCGCGCCCGGCCTAATCAAGACCGATTTTGCCAAGGCGTTGTGGGATGATGCCGAAACCCTGAAGCGCTCCACCGCCACCGCGCCGTTGAAGCGCATCGGTGTGCCCGATGAGATCGCCGGCATGGCCGTGTTCCTCGCCGGCAAGGCCGGGGCCTTCACGACGGGGCAGAATTTCGTGATTGATGGCGGGGTGACGGCGGCCTGAACGCGGCGCCTAGCGCCTGTCGTAATAGATCTGCCCCATCAGCCCGAACAGCCAAATGGCATCGGGCGGAGTCGGGTCGTTGTTATATTCGCGATACAAGGTGTCGACGTTGACCGCGATGCGCTCAGCGTCCTTCCACGTCGCATAACGCCCCAGCCCGATGTCGCGCGCGGCGTCCTCCGCCGACAGGCCGGCGGCGTGGCGGGCGCGGGCTTCGTGATCGATATAAGCCAGATAATCGGCCACCTCGCGCACCCCGGCCTTGTCGGTGAGGGGGCCGTGGCCCGGCACGATCACGTCCACATCCATGGCGATGATGCGCTCGCAGGCGGCGATCCAGTTCGATACCGGCCCGGCCCACATGATTGGCGTGCCTTCGATGAACAAGATGTCGCCGGTGAACACCGCCTTGGCTTGCGGCACATGCACCAGCACATCGCCGGCAGTGTGCGCCGGGCCAACCTCGATCAGGTCAACCGCGCGGCCGCCCACGTCCAATTGGGTCTGGCTACAGAAGGTGCGTGTCGGCGCGCGCTCCTGCACGCCGGCAAAATCGAACGGCGCAAACACCTCGGCGAAATAGCGACCGGCCACTCCCATCTGCCCGGCCGCGCCTGCCGCCTTCAACTGCGCCAGCAATGCCGGTGAAAACGCCTCCATCTCCCGTGCCGACGCTTCCGACGCGATGATGTCCGCTTTCTCCAGCAGATGATTGCCGTGGGTGTGATCGCCATTGGCATGGGTGTTGACCACCTGGCCGATGCTCGCTGCGCCAAAGCCCGTCGCGCGCTCCATGCCGGCCAGCATCTCGGCGGTCAGCTGCGTGTCGAACAATGTGTCCACGAGCGCCGCTGCGCCGTCACCGGGCCGCCCTTCCACGATCAGCCCGGCGTTGGACCAGCCCCAGCCGCCATCGGGCTGCAGCCAGGCGAACAGGCCGTCGCCGATTTCGTGCAGGCCCCGGGTGAAGGCCGTCATGGCTGGCCTTCCAGCTCAAAGCTGATCGTCACCTGCGCAGACAATGACAATTCGCCCGGCTGCACCGGAGGCGCCGCGCCGGCTTCGGCCATCGCCATGCGCATCATCGGCCGCGGGCCGGGTTCCGGAGCGCCGGCGCCTTCGCTGATGCTGGCAATGCGCTTCACCTTCAGGCCGGCAGCATTGGCATAAAGCTCCGCCCTTGCCCGGGCCTTGGCAACCGCGGCGGTGCGCGCTCCGTCCAGCGCGGCGTCCGAATTGGCCAGGGTGAACTCCGGCCCCTGCACCTCGTTGGCGCCGGCCTTGATCGCCACGTCGATCAGCTTGCCGGCATCGCCCAACTTCATGGTGCGCAGGCTGATGCTGTTTCGGGCCTGATAGCCGGTGAGGATCGGCGACTGGTTCGGTTCGTACCGATATTGCGGATTGAGGCTGAGCCCGGTGGTCTGCACGTCGCGATCGGCGACGCCAGCGGCTTTCAGGGCTGCAAGCACAGCGTTCATGCGGGTCGCGTTGGCCGCCATCGCCTCGGCCGCCGTGGCCGCCGCGGTGAGCACGCCGGCCGTCATCCGCAATTGGTCGGGCGCCCGCGCCACATCGGCACTGGCGGTAATGGTGAGCATGGCCGGCATCGCGGCCGAACGGTGCAACATGAAGCGCATGGGTCCATCAGCGGGCAATGACGGCAGACCCGGTGGCGGCACTTGCATCCGATCCTGGGCAGCGACGGGGGAAGCGGCAGCCAACAAAAGCAGCAGAATGGCAGAAAAGCGCATGGATCAGCTCCTGGTTCGCGATGCCGGCATGATGGCGCGACTGGCGGCCGCCGTCACTCCTGCAAATCGTCGCCGCATCCGTGCGGCGAAATACCGTCGAGTAGCGCTCAAATTTGCCTTTTTGCTGCCATCGACTTCGTTTAAGGAGTGCTCTTGCGTGCGGTGATGTATTTCGATAATACACCCTCGCAGAGGAACTATGTCAATGAACGCCCAACAGCCTGTCCCTTCACCAGCCGCGGCGGAGGTGTATAACTTCCCACCTGCCGAAGGCGACGCGCCGTCAAAGCGCAACCGCTGGCTGAAGCCGGGCCTGATCGCGCTGGCGATCGCGCTGGCCGGGGCGGCTGCGTGGCAGGCGTTCGGCCCCGCCGCAGCCCCGCCCGCCGCGCCTGCCAGCAACCTGCCGGAAGTCACCGTGCTGGTGCCCGGCACCACCATGCTGGCTGATGCGATCACCGCGCCTGGCAGCATTGCCGCCAAGCGCGATGCCGCCGTGGGTGTGCAGGGCGAAGGTGGTCGCGTGGTGCGCGTGATGGTGGAACCCGGCCAGCGCGTTGGCGCCGGTCAGGTGTTGGCCCAGATCGATCGCCAGGTGCAAACCCAGGAAATCGCCCAGCTTTCTGCCAGCGTTCGCCAGGCCGAAGCCGAAGCCCGGCTGGCGCAGGCCAATCTGGCCCGCGCCGAAAGCCTGGTGGCCAAGGGCTTCATCAGCCGTGCCGACATCGATCAACGCCTTGCCACCCGCGATGGCGCACAGGCCCGCGTTGGCGTGGCCCGCGCCCAGTTGGGTGCGGCCCGCGAACGGGCTGACCGGCTCGACGTGCGGGCGCCCGCTGCTGGTCTGATCCTGTCGCGCAATGTCGAAACCGGCCAGGTGGTCGGCCCCGGCACCGGCGCGCTGTTCCGGCTGGCGGAAGGCAATGCGCTGGAAATGCGTGCGCAGGTCGCCGAACAGGATCTCGCCCGGCTGAAGGTGGGCATGTCTGCTGTCGTCACCCCGGTGGGCGCGACCGAAGGCTTCAAGGGCAAAGTGTGGCTGATCGACCCGGTGATCGATCCGGCCAATCGCCAGGGCATCGTGCGCATCCAACTTGAATATACGCCCGGCCTGCGGGTTGGCGCCTTTGCCCGCGCCCGCATCGAAGGCGGCGAAACCACGCGTCCGCTGCTGCCGCAATCCGCGGTGCTGGCCGATGCGAACGGCAATTTCGTCTATGTACTGGGCAAAGACAACAAGGTGGAGCGCCGCAGCATCGAAGTGGGCGCGATCAGCGATGCCGGCGTCGGTGTTGCTTCGGGCCTCACCGGCGCGGAACGGGTGGTGGCCAGTGCGGGCGCCTTCCTGAAGCCGGGCGATACGATCAAGCCGGTGCTGGCCGCCCCCGCCACGCGCTGATTTCGACAGGACACGCCCAAAATGCGCAATATTTCCGCCTGGTCGATCAAGAATCCGGTACCGCCGCTGGTGCTGTTCGCACTGCTGATGCTGGCCGGCATCCTTTCGTTCCGGGCGATGGACATCAACAACCAGCCCGATATCGAATTCCCGGGCGCGATGATCATGGTGGCGCAGCCGGGCGCTGCCCCGGAAGAGCTGGAAAACCAGGTCACGCAGCGGGTTGAAGCAGCGGTGCGCAACATCACCGGTGTCGATGAAGTGAACAGCACGGTTTCCGAAGGCAGCAGCCGCACCATGGTGCAGTTTGCCATCGGCACGCCGATTGATCGCGCCGTCAACGATGTGCGCGACGCCATTGCCAATATCCGTTCCGATCTGCCGCAGGGCATCCTGCAGCCGCAGGTGAGCCGGCTCGACATTGCCGGCGGGCCGATTGCCTATTTCGCGGTTGAATCCACGGCGATGACCCTGGAAGAACTCAGCTGGTTCGTCGACAACACCGTGGCCAAGCGCCTGCTGGGCATCCCCGGCATGGCTCAGGTGCGCCGTTCGGGTGGGGTCAGCCGCGAAATCCGGGTGATCCTCGATCCCGATCGCATGCAGGCCTATGGCGTCACGGCAAGCCAGGTGAACGCCCAACTGCGTCAGGTGAACCTGAATGCCGCCGGTGGCCGCGCCGAAATCGCCGGCGCCGAACAATCGGTTCGCGTGATGGGCAATGCCCGCAACGCCGTGGGCCTCGGCGAAACCCAGATCAATCTTGGCCAGGGGCGCAGCATCCGCCTTGCCGATATCGCCGATGTTCGCGACGGCTATGCAGAGCAGCGCAGCATTTCCAAGCTTAATGGCCGCCAGGTGCTCAGCTTCTCGATGGCCAAGGCCAAAGGCTCCTCCGACGTCACGGTGTATGATGCGGCGGTCAAAGAAATCGATGCCCTGCGCACGCAGTATCCCAAGGTTTCGTTCAAGCTGATTTTCACCTCGGTGGAATATACCAAGAACCAGTATCACGGCGCCATCGACGCGATGATCGAAGGCGCGATCCTCGCCGTGCTGGTGGTGTGGCTGTTCCTGCGCGATTGGCGCGCCACGGTGATTTCGGCGCTGGCCATCCCGCTGTCGGCCATTCCCACCTTCTGGTTCCTCGATGTCTGGCTGGGCTTCAGCCTCAACCAGCTTTCGCTTCTCGCGCTCAGCCTGGTGGCGGGCGTGCTGGTCGATGATGCCATCGTGGAAATCGAAAACATCGTGCGCCACATGCGCATGGGCAAATCCGCCTGGCAGGCCAGCATGGACGCAGCCGACGAGATCGGCCTGGCCGTGGTTGCCACCACCATGTCGATTGTCGCGGTGTTCCTGCCGGTGGCGCTGATGCCCGGCATTTCTGGCCAGTTCTTCAAGAATTTCGGCGCAACCGTTGCGGTCTCCGTCCTGATCAGCCTTGCCGTCGCCCGCCTCATCACGCCGATGCTCGCCGCCTTCTTCCTGAAGAGCGAGGGCCAGGCCGAACATGGCACCGGCAAGTGGGTCGATGTCTATATGGGTATCCTGAACTGGGCGCTGGCCAACCGCATGAAGACCGTGTTCGGCATTGGCGGCGTCGCGCTGGGGCTGACCATCGTGCTGTTTGCCACCCTGCCGATGACCTTCCAGCCCGACGTCGACAATGATGACTCCCAGGTGACCATCGCCCTCCCGCCTGGCGTCACGCTGCCACAAACCGAAGCCATCGTTGAAAAGGCTGTGGCCGTGCTGGAAAGCTCGCCCGATCTGGCGCTGGCCTTTGCCGATGTCGATGTCGGCGGCGGCAACATCTATCTCACGCTGAAGAAAAGCCGGACGATGCACCGCATCGATTGGGAACGTGCAATGGCGCCCAAGCTGGCTGCCATTCCCGATGCCCGCATCGGCTTTTCAGCCCAGGGCGATGGCCCGCCCGGCGGCCGCCCGATCAGTGTCACACTCACCGGCAATGATCCCATCCTGCTCGACAGCACCGCCCGCAAGGTGGTGGAAGAAATGCGCGCGATGCCAGAACTGCGCCAAGCCCGGATCGATGGCGGCCTGCAACGGCCGGAAATCACCATCAAGCCGCGGCTTGATCTTGCCGCCGAACTGGGTGTGACCACGGCTGCGCTGTCGGAAACCATCCGCATCGCCACGCTAGGTGATATCGATCAGAATGTTGCCAAGTTCAGCGTGGCTGATCGCCAGATCCCGATCCGCGTGGCGCTGGCCGAATCCTCGCGGCGCAATCTTTCCACGATCGAAAACCTGCCGGTGCCCACCGCGCGCGGCGGCACCGTGCCACTGAAGGTGGTCGCCGAAATCAGCTTTGGCACCGGCCCCACTGAAATCCGCCGCTTCAACCAGCAGCGCCGCATCCTGATGGGTGCCGATCTTGCCCCAGGCCTGCTGTCTGGCGATGTGCAGACCAAGGTGAACCTGCTGCCGAGCCTGAAGAACCTGCCGCCTGGCGTCGAAAAGGTGCAGCTGGGCATGCAGAAGTGGTTGGGCGAACTCGTGTCAAACTTCATTCTGGCGGTGATCGCAGGTGTGGTGATGGTGTTTGCCGTGCTGGTGCTGCTGTACAAGCGGGTGTTGCCGCCGTTCGTCAACATGATGTCGCTGTTGCTGGCGCCGCTGGGTGGCCTGATCGCCCTTGGGCTCACCGGCAATGCCATCTCCATGCCGGTGTTTATCGGCCTGCTGATGCTGCTCGGCATTGTCGCCAAGAACTCCATTCTTCTGGTCGACATGGCCATCGAAGAAATGGAAAAGGGCGTTCCCAAGCTGGAAGCGATCCTTGAGGCCGGCCACAAGCGCGTGCAGCCGATCGTGATGACCACGGTCGCCATGGTAGCGGGCATGATGCCGGTGGCACTGGCGCTGGGTGGTGACGGTTCCTGGCGCGCACCGATGGGCATCGTGGTGATCGGCGGCCTGATTGTTTCGACCGCTCTCACCCTGATCATCGTGCCGGCCGGCTTCTCCATCGCCGTTTCGGTGGAAGAATGGCTGGCGCCGCGCATGAAGCGGTGGTTCACCAACAACGAAGGGGCTGCTAAGCTTCCCGGCGCAACGCCTGCGGAGTGATCACGCCCTGAACAGCCTGCTGCCGGAATCGCCCTTTCACCGGATGCGCCTGATGGCGACGCTGCTGCTGGCAGCGATGGCCGTGATTTTCATCGTCTGCCTGATGTTTCCCAAGGCGCATCCGGCTGTGCCGTGGGTGATGGCG
Source organism: Sandarakinorhabdus limnophila DSM 17366 (assembly GCF_000420765.1). Classification (GTDB taxonomy): domain Bacteria; phylum Pseudomonadota; class Alphaproteobacteria; order Sphingomonadales; family Sphingomonadaceae; genus Sandarakinorhabdus; species Sandarakinorhabdus limnophila. The sequence goes on from NZ_ATVO01000003.1 coordinate 543,675, forward strand.
TTCAGTGAAGCGGCGATGGTGGGCGGCCTTGCCGACTGGTTCGCCGTCACCGCGCTGTTCCGTCATCCGCTGGGTCTGCCGATTCCGCACACCGCCATCATCCCGCAACAGAAGGACCGGCTGGGCGAAACCCTGGCCCAGTTCCTGAAAGACAATTTCCTGAAACCCCAGGTCGTCGCCCGCCGTCTGGACGATGCCGATCTGGCCGGCGTGTTGGCGCGCTGGCTGGCCGCGCCGCCGGCGGAAGGCCCGAACCGCAAGAAGGGCATTGCCCCGCTGGTTGGCCAGCTGATCGACGGGCTGGATGATCCCGCCATTGCCAAGGCGGTGGAAGATCTGGCCCGCGGCCGGCTGCAATCCATGCAATTGTCCCCCATCGTTGCCGATGCGGTGGACACGCTGGTGGCGGGAGGCCGACACGAACTGCTGATCGATGCCGCTGTCGAATGGGGGCTGGCGACGATCGTCGATGAAGCCCCCAACATCCGCGGCAAGGTGACAGAGCGCACCAACTGGCTGCTGCGCCTCGCCGGCGCCGATGAAAGCCTGTCGGATACGATGATCAGTTCGGTGCAGCGCCTGTTGGTAGAGATCAAGCATGATCCCTGGCACCCGGTGCGGCAGCGCCTGGTCGATGCCTTCAAGCAGTGGACATTCGATTTGCGCCACTTCCCCGAAAGCCAGGCGCGGGTGGAAGGCTTCAAGGATGATCTGCTCGCCAATCCGGCGATGGGCAGCTGGGTGCAGGGCCTGTGGGATGCGGCGCGCGGCGCGCTGGCCACCAGCCTGAAACAACCCGGCGAGAACAGGCTGGGCGGCGCGCTGGTGGCGCTTGGCAACCGCATCGAAGGTGACGACGCGTTGAAAGCGGGGCTGAACACCGCCCTGCGCCGCGCCGTTGCTGGCCTCGCCAAGACCCATGGCGACGAGATCGTGAAGCTGGTTTCCGAAACCGTGCGCAGCTGGGATGCTGATACCGTCACCGACAAGGTGGAACAGGCGGTTGGCCGCGATCTGCAGTTCATCCGCATCAACGGCACGCTGATCGGGGGTTGCATCGGCGTGGTCATCTATGCCAGCGCGCGCTTTGTCCTCCTGCCACACTGAAGCTCCCATGCTGAACCGCCAGCCCACCCTCACCCATCCCGCCGTCACGTTGCGCCCCGCCACCGCAGACGACTGGCCGGCGCTGTTTGCCGCCGCCCATGATCCCGGCATCTGGGAAGGCCACCCGGCGCATGATCGCTGGCAGGAACCGGTGTTCAGCGCCTTCTTCGACGATGGCCTGGCCAGCGGCGGCATGCTGGTCGCCGCAGAACCGGCAACCGGCGTCCTCATCGGTTCCTCGCGCTTTGACTTGGGCCGAGCCGAAGCCGGTGAAGTGGAAGTGGGCTGGACCTTCCTGGTGCGCCGCCACTGGGGCAGCCGCACCAATCACATCATGAAGGCACTCATGGTCGGCCACGCGCTGCAGAGCGTGGAACGGGTGATCTTCCTGATCGGCGAAACCAACATTCGCAGTCGCACCGCCATTGAACGGATCGGTGCGACGCTGACCGACCGGCAGACGACCGCCCAACTGTCCACCGGGCCGGTCATCCACCTCTTCTACAGCATCGACCGCGCGGGCTTCGGCACCGGGCCGCTCTTCCCACTATGGGAACAACGGATCAGCTGACATCCACCAGATTGTCGTCCGAATTGCGGTCGACATATTTGTTGTAGGGATCGATCCCGGCAAAGGCCGGCTTGGCCTTGCTGATCAGCACCAGCACCTGTTTGCCCGATTGCACCGGCAGCAGCGTCATCGCCAGCACATCGGTCCGGCTGAACGCCCCCTGCCCCGGCTTGGCGGTGAAAAGGCCAACGTCGATCGTGTCGGCCAGCGGCGCCGCCTTTTCCACACCCTTGCCATCGGCATAGAGCTTGGCGGCGTCCACCGTCAGCCGCGTTTCCCAGCGGCCATCGGCCAGTTTCCGGGTCGTCGCCGCCGTCGCCTTCAGATCATAAAGGGTGATGCGCTCGAACAGGTCGCTCACCAGCTGCCGTTCGGCCTCATTGCGGGCCAGCGACTTGTAGCCATCCACCAGTGTCGTGGAGGTGAGATAAGGCTGGCTCTTGAACTTGTGGGTGGCGAGCAGGCCGGACAGCATGGCGTTGACCCGATCCTCGCCCAGCCGGTCGGCCAGAAGATACATCACCAGGCTACCCTTGCGGTAATGGATATAGCCCTGGTTCTCGACCCGGTTCAGCGGCAGTTCCTCGATGATCTCACCGCCGCGGTTGCGCAGGTAGTTATCCAGTTCGTACTTCAGGAAGCGGCGGATCTTGTCCTCGCCATAGAGCTGCTTCATCACCATCAGCGCCGAATATTGCGCCATGGTCTCCACGAACAACGTGCCGCCCTGCATCTCCGCGCTGACGATCTGGTGGCCCCAATATTGGTGGGCGACCTCGTGCGCGGTTACATAGGTGACGTAATCGATCTTTTCGGGATCGTCATTGGCCGGCAGGGACTCAGTCCCTGCACCCGCGTTGCGGCCAGCCTTCTTGAGCGGCAAATCATCGACCGCGCCTACTTCGAGGAGCTAGAGCGAATAAGGCTCAACGACCAGTTCATATCAGTCGCAAGCATGCAGCGTTACATCGACCCGCCGGACTTCGCGCCGATGGAAAATGAGCTACGGACTTATTGGGTGAGGTTGGGACGCTTTCTTGTGCCGACCCTTAACCGCTGATTCCACCGACTGGGGGCACGGTCCCGCCGTCCAGCGAACGCGAAAACATACGGGTGCAGGGACTGCGTCCCTGCCCGCCGGAGGCCCCTTTCTCCTACCCCGGCAGCCCGCCCGTCTGCCGCAGGGCCTCCCCCACCGCCAGCCCGGCCGACATGGCGAGGTTCAGCGAGCGCACGTCGCGTTTCATCGGCAGGCGGATGCGGCCCTCGCAGGCGGCGTGGACATGCGGTGGCGCACCGGCGCTTTCCTTGCCGAACAGCAGCACGTCGTCGGGGCGGAAGACGAAATCATAGGCCGAAACGCTGCCCTTGGTAGTGAGCAGCACCAACCGCGCGGCACCAATGCTGGCGTGGAAGGCGGGCCAGTCGGCGTGGCGGGTGATCGCGACGTGATCGATATAGTCCATCGCCGTGCGGCGGACGCGGGCATCGTCCCACAGGAAACCGAGCGGTTCGATCAGATCGACGGGCACGTCCAGGCAGGCGCCGAGGCGCAGGACGGCGCCGACATTGCCGGCAATTTCCGGCTCAAACAGCGCAATGCGCATTCTCAGCGCAGATTGCCCACCGCGCGCTGGATGCGCTTGCAGGCTTCTTCCAGCACCGCGTCTGACGTCGCATAGCTGATGCGGAAGGCCGGCGAGCCGCCGAACGCCGCGCCATGGACAACGGCAACACCTTCGGTTTCGAGGAAGTAGGCCGCGACTTCTTCATCGTTGATCAGCACGGTGCCGGTGGGCGTCGTCTTGCCGATCAGCCCCGAGCAATCAGGATAGACGTAGAAGGCGCCTTCCGGGCGCGGGCAGATCAGGCCGGGCGTCTGGTTCAGCATGGACACCACCAGATCGCGGCGGCGCTGGAAGGCGGCGTTGCGCTCGGCAAGGAAGCTCTGATCACCGTTCAGCGCCGCCACCGTGGCGGCCATGGAGATGGAGCAGGGGTTTGAGGTGCTCTGCGATTGCAGCTTGGCCATCGCCTTGATGATCCACGCCGGACCGCCGGCAAAGCCGATGCGCCAGCCGGTCATGGCATAGGCCTTGGAGGCGCCATTGACGGTGAGCGTGCGGTCGTACAAGCCGGGTTCGATCTCGGCCAGGGTGCCGAAATCGAAATCGTCATAGACGATATGTTCATACATGTCGTCGGCCAGCACCAGCACCTGCGGATGGCGCATCAGCACGTCGGCCAGCGCCTTCAGTTCCGTGCGGGTGTACGCCGCGCCGGTGGGGTTGGACGGGGAATTGAAGATGAACCAGCGGGTTTTGGGCGTGATCGCCGCTTCCAGCTGTGCGGGGGAGAGCTTGAAGCCCTGCTCGACGCCGCACTGGATCACCACCGGGGTGGCACCGGCGAGCAGCACGATATCGGGATAAGACACCCAATACGGCGCCGGAATCACCACTTCATCGCCCGGATCGAGCGTGGCCAGCAAGGCGTTGAAAATCGTGTGCTTGCCGCCGGAATTGATGCTGATCTGGTCAAGTCCGTAATCGAGGTTGTTGTCGCGCTTGAACTTGGCCTGCACCGCGGCCTTGCATTCGGGCGTGCCATCCACCCCCGTATATTTGGTCTGGTTGGCGTGGATAGCAGCGATAGCTGCCTCCTTGACGAAATCCGGCGTGTCGAAATCCGGCTCGCCAGCGCCCAGCCCGATGATGTCGCGGCCCTGACGCTTCAACTCGGCCGCCTTGTTGGTCACCGCGATGGTGGGCGATGGCTGGATGCGGTTGATGGCGGCAGAGGTGCGGTTCATGGGTAGATCCTTTCGCGCCGCAGGGCATAGGTTGGCATTTGTTACGGTGCAACCCGCGATTGCCTTCATCCACCCATACGGCGGATATGATGCCACAACCGTTCCACCAGCCGATCGTGCGGATCCCAACCCAGCACATCCATCGGATTTTCCACGAAGGGCGACAGGCCGTTGATATCGTGGAAGCGCGGTGTGCCGCACACATCGTCAATCATATATTCGATGCTGCACACCTCCATGCCGGCCTCACGCGCCAGCATTTCGGCCGCCGCAATCAGATTGGGCGGGGGTTCGGCACGACGGCGGCGACGCTGGGCCAGGCGCTGCAGCCGGTCATCAGGGCTGGCGAGCATCAGCGCATCCTCGGCAGCGGCAACATCGACCCCATAAAGGTAGCGGCCACCCAGAACCTCGATCCGAGTGGTGGTGCCATCGCGCGGTTTGACCAGCGCCTGGCACAGCCACACACCGTTGGCCGATGGCGGCAACAGGCCAGCTTCGGCGGTATGCGCCAACGCCGCACGATCATCGAAGCGGGTGACGCCCGATCCGGCACCGCTCACATCCGCTTTCACCACCACCGGAAAGCCGATAGTCGTGGCCGCCGCCAGCAGCGCCGCTGTGTCGTGCACCACGCGCGTTGCCGGCGCCGCCAGCCCCAGCCGGTTGATCAGCGCCAGCTGCCGCGCCTTGCTGGCATCGATCGCCATGGCATCGGCGCCGTTCAGCACCAGCGCCCCCTGCCCGGCCCAATGATCGAGCAGCGCCATGGCGTAATAGACCGGGTGATGCACGCCGTGGCGGGCCGAGCTCATGGCGATGCGGTTGAAGATCACCGGCGCCGGCGGCTGGCCACCAATGGGATCAAACCCGTGGCCGGCGGTGTGCACCGGCAGATAATCGATCCCGGCCCGGGACAGCGCGGCAAACAGCGGCTGAAACCCATCCGGATGGTCATGAACAATTGCCAGTTGATGCATGTACGCCCCCGGCCTGCTGCACTGCACAGGCCTTTTGTTGTTCTGCTGCCAGACTGGGAAAAAACGCCCTCCTTTGCAATACCTAATCGGGCTTGCCTGTATTTCCGCAGCGCAACACGGCGCGCCAAAAGGGCCAAAGCTGCAATAACCATTAGGGGAAATACCATGCCGGCGACCCTGGCAAAATCAGGCGGCCTGTTTCTGGCCATGATCATCGCGCCGTTTGGCATGGCCCAAGCGCAAGACACCGCCTTTGCGGTGCACATGGCCTCGCCGTGCCTGCCGCCCATATTGTCGCCACCGGCGCGCTGATGAAGGCCGGCGTGCTGGTAAAGGACGGCAGCGCGCTCGAACGGCTCGCCGAAGCGGACGCCGCCGTATTCGACAAGACCGGCACCCTCACGCTTGGGTCGCCCGAACCCGTTGACCTGTCGATGCTGGACGCAACACAAGCCGGCATCGCGCTGGCTCTCGCCCAGTGCAGCCGCCACTCACTCTCTGAAGCCCTGCGCACCGCCCTCACTGGCGCCGGCACCGTTCCGCAACGGGTGATACTGGTCACGGAAACGCCCGGTGAAGGCCTAAGCGGCCAATGGCATGGGCAAGTCGTGCTGCTTGGCCGCCCCGCCAGCGATGACGGTGACATGATGGCTGCCGCTCTCTCGATCGGCGCGGCGCCGGAAATCAAGCTGCGCTTTGCCGATCCGCTGCGCCCGGCCGCCGCTGGCACCGTCGCCGAACTGGCCCATCTGGGCCTGCCCGCCCGTATCCTCTCCGGCGATCGCCCCGAACCGGTCGCGGCGGTCGCGCGGGCGCTGGGTGTCCCCGGCGAAGGTGGCCTCAACCCCGCTGATAAGCTAGCGGCGATCAAGTCGCTCGCCGCCAACGGCCGCCGCGTACTGATGGTTGGCGACGGCCTCAACGACGGCCCGGCGCTGGCGGCCGGCCATGTCTCGATGGCGCCAGGTTCGGCGGCCGATGCCAGCCAGAATGCCGCCGATGCCCTTTTTACGCCGCTGCCCGGTCCAAAGCTTTACGCATGATTCCGGAGTGAGCCGGTTCCGAGGGGCTTTTCGCCAACCAATGAACGGCGTAACAGGCGGCGCATGACAGTATCGCTCACCCTGCGCCGCCCCGATGATTGGCATGTTCACCTGCGTGATGGCCAGATGCTGGCCGCCGTGGCCGATGCCACCGCGCGCCAGTTCGCCCGTGCCATCGTGATGCCAAATCTGAAACCGCCGGTGACGACCGCTGCCGCTGCCGCTGCCTATCGGGACCGCATTCGCGCCGCCGTTTCGCCGGGCCTGAAATTCGAGCCGCTGATGACCTGCTATCTGGTCGATGGCATCGATTCGGACGAACTGGTGCGCGGCCATGCGCAAGGCATCTTCACCGCCGCCAAGCTTTATCCGGCCCACGCCACCACCAACAGCGCCCATGGCGTCACCGATGTGCGCCACATCTATCCGGCCCTGGAAGCGATGCAGCGCATCGGCATGCCGCTGCTCATCCACGGCGAGGTGACCGATCACACAGTCGACATCTTCGACCGCGAGGCGGTGTTCATCGAACGCATCCTGAAAAGCGTTGTCGCCGATTTCCCGGCGCTGAAGATCGTGTTCGAACATATCACCACCAAGGATGCGGTGGATTTCGTGCGCGATTCCGGCCCCAACATCGCCGCCACCATCACGCCGCACCACCTGGCCATCAACCGCAACGCCATGTTTGAAGGCGGCATGCGCCCGCATTTCTATTGCCTGCCGGTGGCCAAGCGCGAACTGCACCGCCAGGCGCTGCGCCAGGCGGCCACCGGCGGCGATCCGAAATTCTTCCTCGGCACCGATAGCGCACCGCACGCCGTGGAGACCAAGGAGAGCGATTGCGGCTGTGCCGGCATCTATTGCGCGCCCTTGGCCATCGAATCCTATGCGCGCGTGTTCGAGGAAGAAGGCGCGCTGGACCGGCTGGAAGGCTTTGCCAGCGAGCATGGCCCGCGCTTCTATGGCCTGCCGCTGAACCCCGATTTCATCACGCTGGAACGGGTCGCAACGCCCGTGCCACCCCGCATCCCGGCCGCTGGCACCGAAATCGTGCCCTTCCACGCCGGCGAGGTGCTGGACTGGCGCTTCGTTGCCTGAGCATCCTTACGAAGGCCGTCGCGTCGTGCTGGCCACACAGCACGGAAAGCTGCGCGCGCTGGCGCCACCATTGGCGCGCCGGCTGGGACTGATTGTTGAACCTGCCGCCATCGATACCGATGCGTTCGGCACCTTCACCGGCACCACCGCGCGCACCGGCACCGCAGCCGAAGCGGTATTGGCGAAGGCGCGGGCCGGGATGGCCGCCGCCGGGCTTGATCTGGGCATGGCCAGCGAAGGCAGTTTCGGCCCGCACCCATGGCTGCCGTTCGGCGCCGGCGGCGTGGAGACCCTGGCCTTCATCGACGCACCGCGCGGCCTCGAACTCACCCTTTCCGCTGTCTCGCGCCGCACCAATTTCGCCCAGCATGAGGTGAGCGCCGGCACCGATATCGCCGCCTTCCTCACCCGCGTCGGCTTTCCCTCCCACGCGCTGGTGGTGAAGGGGCCCGATGGCGACGTACTGGCCACCGGCGTGCAGGACATGGCCACGCTTTCGCCCTTGGCCTGGCCCGGCAACCGGTTGGAAACCGACATGCGCGCCCACATGAACCCCGCCCGCATGGCCGCGATCCGCAGCCTTGCCGGCCGGCTAGCGGCGCGACTGGCCGCCCTGTGCCCGGATTGCGGCGCCCCCGGCTGGGGCCAAGTCGATCTGCTGCGCGGTCTGCCCTGTTCCTCGTGCAATCAACCCACGCAGGGCGTGATGGCGATCATCGATGGCTGCACCGTTTGCCACCACCGCGAAACCCGACCGCGCCCCGATGGCGTAACCGCGGCAAGCCCCGCCAGCTGCGATTGGTGTAACCCTTAACCCAGCCCCATCTGCCGCCCGGCCAGATCGAGCATGATCTCTTCCGAACCGCCGCCGATCGCGTTCACCCTCACCTCGCGATAGATGCGCTCGATCTTGGATCCCGTGATGTAACTGGCGCCGCCCAGTACTTGCGCGGCCTCGCGCACGACATGTTCCAGCATGCGCGTCGCCTGCACCTTCAGCATGGCGTAATCGGCCGGCACACCGGTCCCCGAACGATGCTGATGCGCACACAGATCGACCCAGGCCTGCGTTGCCTGAATCTGCCGGGCACAATCGGCCAGCTTGATGCGGATCGATTGATGCGCGCCCAGTTTCTTGCCGAACGTCTCGCGCTGCTGGGCCCAATCCATCGCCTCTTTCAGCGCCACCCGCGCCATCGAACAGCAGCCATGCGCCATGCCCAACCGTTCACTGTTGAAATTGCGCATGATGCCGATGAAGCCGCCGTTTTCCGGCCCGATCATGTTTTCCGGCGGCACTTCGACATTGTCGAAATAAACGGCGGCGGTGTCCGAACAGCGCCAGCCCATCTTGTCGAGCCTTGTGCGGCTCACGCCCGGCCGATCGGTTTCGATCAGCATCAGCGAAATGCCCTTCATCCCCGGCCCGCCGGTGCGCACCGCCACCGTCATATAATCGGCGCGCATGCCGGTGGTGATGAACATCTTCTGCCCATTCACCACATATTTGTTGCCCACTTTCTCGGCGCGGGTCTTCAGTTGCGCCACGTCTGAACCCCCGGAGGGCTCTGTGATGGCCAGGCTGATCAATTTCTCGCCAGCCAGCACGGCCGGCGCGATGCGGCGCTTCATCTCGTCCGAACCCAGCGCCAGGATCGGCGGCAGGCCGATCCCGTGCGTCATCAGGCTGGCTCCCAGCCCGCCAGCGCCGGCCGCAGACATTTCTTCCGTCTGGGTGAGCCCGTGAAAAACATCGAAGCCTTCGCTATGGCCGCCATATTCTTCCGGATAGTTCAAGCCCAAGATGCCGGCCTGCGCCGCCTTCTTGTGCAGTTCGCGCGGCAGTTCGCCATCGGCTTCCCACTTGTCGATGTTGGGCAGCACTTCGGCGGCCATGAACTTGCGCACCGATTGCGCCACGGCCTCGTGGGTTTCATCATAGAACGGCGAGCGTGCGCGCCATTCATCAAAGCTGATAGTCATGTCTGCTTCCTCACTGTTCAGGCCAGTGTGCCCTTGCTAGCGTCCGCAATCTGCCTTGGGAAAACGACAGGACACACATGAAAATCGCTCTGCTTGCTGCCTGCCTGCTGGCCTCGACTGCCGCCATTGCCGCGCCTTCTTTGGCCGATGAAGTGTTGTGGGACAGTTACGGCGTTCCCCACATCTATGCCGATAGCGAAGCCGGCGCCTTCAAGGGCTTCGGCTGGGCGCAGGCGGCCAGCCACGGCAATATCCTGCTCAGGATGTACGGCGAAAGCCGGGCGCGGGCGGCGGAATATTGGGGAGCGGAACACGCCCCGCTCGATCGCTACCTGATCGCCCATGATGCGCCGGAGCGCAGCAAGGCCTGGTACAAGGCGCAAACGCCCCAGATGCGCGCCAATCTCGATGGGTTCGCTGCCGGCATTAACGCCTATCTCGCCGCCCACCCGGATCATGTGCCGGCCGAACTCAAACGCGTGCTGCCCATCACCGGTGTCGATGTGATGGCCCACGCCCACCGGTTGATGCAGTTCCTCTATGTCGCCCCGATGGGCCGCATGCTCACACCGCCGGCGGACTTCAAGCCAACCGGTATCGGCGATAACGGGGACGGCGATGCCGGCGGTTCCAACGGCTGGGCCGTCGCCCCGCAGCGCACGAGCGATGGCGCGGCGATGCTGCTGGCCAATCCACACCTGCCGTGGGCGCCGTCGCTGCTCACCTACTACGAGGCGCAGATCACCGCGCCGGGCTACAGCGTCTATGGCGCAACGCAGGTCGGTCTGCCGGTGCTGCGCTTTGCCTTCAACAACAATCTGGGTTTTACCAACACGGTCAACAACATGCTGGGTGCGACGCGCTTTGCGCTGGAGGAAGCGCCCGGCGGCTATCTGCTTGACGGCAAGGTGATGGCCTATCGCCGCGTCACCAAATCGCTGCTGATCCGCCAGAGCGACGGCAGCCTGAAGCGCGAGAGCTTCATACAGCGCCACAGCGTGCACGGCCCGGTGTTCGATGTGGACGGAAAGCCGATCGCCGTGCGCATCGCCGGCCTCGATCGCCCCGGCGTGCTGCAGGCCTATCTCGACATGGGCAAGGCGCAGGATTTCGCCGGCTTTGAATCGGCCCTGAAACGGGTGCAGATCCCCAGCTTCAACATCGTCTATGCTGATCGCGCCGGCCATGTGTTCCACATTTCGAACGGCATCCTGCCCCGCCACAAGACGGGCGGGACGCACGCCTTCTGGGCCGGCATTGTCCCCGGCAACCGCAGCGACCTGATCTCCGCCGAGATTGAACCCTATGAAAGCCTGCCCAAGGCGCTCGATCCGCCGGGAGGCTTCGTCCAGAATGCCAACGATACGCCATGGGTCAACAGCCTGCCGCGCGTGATCGATCCCAAGGATTATCCCGCGTATGTCGCCCCGCCCCAGCCGACCAGCCTGCGTGCGCAAATGTCAGCCCGGCTGCTGGCTGGCACAGACAAATTGTCCTTCGCCGAGTTCCAGCGCCGCAAGCTCACCACCACCAGCCTGATGGCCGAACGCATGAAACCCGCCCTGCTTGCCGCAGTCGCCAGCAGCCCGGACCCGGACATTGCCGCGGCGCGCGACCTGTTGACGGGATGGGATAATCGGTTTGAACCAGACAGCCGCGCCGCCATCCTGTTCGAGGAATGGGCCACGCGCTTCGCCGGGCCGAACTTGAACGATCAGGCCAACTATGCCCGCCGCTGGACCCTGGACGATCCGGTGAACACGCCATCCGGCATCAAGGACAATGCGGTCGCCACCGCCATGCTGAAAGCGGCCGCACAGGCCGTGACAGCCCGCCACGGCCGCGTTGATCCCCGCTATGGCGACGTTTCGCGTTTCAGCGCAGGAGAAAGCCTCACCTTCCCCGGCCATGGCGGCGAAGGCGGCCTTGGCCTGTTCCGCACCATCAGCTGGAAACCGTGGCAAACCGGCAACCGTGTGCCGGAAGCGGGCGAAACCTGGGTCAACCTCATTCAGTTTACCACGCCGATGAAGGCCATCGCCACCATGAGCTATGGCAACAGCAGCCAGCCCGGCACGGCGCATCGCAGCGATCAATTGAACCTGCTCAGCGAAAAGCGGTTCCGGTCGCTGTGGCTGACGCGAACGGAGGTAGAGCGGAATCTGGAGAAGCGGGAAGGATATTGAGGCACGCGGCCGGCGGCAAAGCCGCCGAGTCCGCTGGGGATGCTGAAGGAAAGTAAGAGAAAGAGCGCGGCAAAGCCGCGCCGTCAGACGAACAGAAAAAGGGCGGCCCGTCGGGGCCGCCCTTTCTCTTTCGCTGGCCGATCTTGCCTGAGCCGGTGGATAGCTGCGCTATCCACCCGCCCGGCTGCGATCAGAACTTGACGCGGGCACCCAGACGCAGCGCCCACAGCGAACCGTTGAGGTTCACACCCTGAACCGGCGCCGTCACGGTGGTCCCGCTCCGGTTGGCAAACTGATACGCCGTGCAAGCCGGGGTGGAGCAGGTCACGCTGACCAGCGTGCCGTAGCCCGGGAAGGCCACCTGGCGGATGGTACCCCAATCCTTGTTCAGCAGGTTCAGGAAGTTCTCGATGTCGGCGCTCAGCTCGATCTTGCCGCCAAACACGAACGGCACTTCCTGGCGGACGGCGAGGTCGAGGCGGTTGTAGCGCGGCGTCTTGCCAATGTTCTTCGGCGCGATCCCACCCTGATAGCGGTTGAGTTCCGAGTTCTGCACGACATTCTGGAAGCCGGCAAAATCGAAGCCAGTCGCATACACAACACGCGGATCAGCCGTGGCCGAGCTGACGTTCGGCACATACATCAGATAGCGGTTGTTGGTGCCGGTGACACCGAACACGGCGGAGCGGTTGCTGCCCGACGCCTGATCCGCCATCGTGTAGCTGAAGCGCTGACCAGCCTGGCTGTTGAAGAACAGCTCGATCCGGGTGTTGTTGTCCCCGAACATGTTGAAGTCATAGCTGGCCATCAGGCGATAGGCATCATCACGCTGATAGCTGGAGATGCCATAAGCGGCATTGTTGGGATCGATGCCGGCAGCGGCGTTGACGTAGTTGGAGAAGGCCACCGACGAAGTGCCGTTGCTGGCATCACGCGCACGCTGGAAGGTGTAGCTGCCGCCCAGGCGGAAGCCGTTCGACCAGCGCTTGTCAAACCGGGTCACCACGTTCCAGCTGAAGCCGTCATCGACATTGGTCAGCAGGATATCGGTGTTGGTGGTCGTACCCTGGCCCGGCAGCACCTGATAACGGATGCGGCCATCCGGCAACGTGCCCAGCGGCACCGAGCGCAGATCGGTCCAAGTCGCAGCATCGCGCTGGCGGCTCCACACCACGTCGAGGCCCAAGCGCCATTCGTCACCCAGGAAGCCCAGATCGGCCAGATAATCCACCGAGCCCGACAGGCGCCACGTCGACGGGATGCGGTAATTCGGGTCGAGCGAGTTGGTGGGCGAAGCGGCGGTGCCACCGGCGCGGATCGCGTTGACCAGATCAACCGGGATGTTCGAACCGTTGGTGACGTTGTTCAGCGCGCCGGCACCGATGCTGGCCACCTGAGCCGGAGTCAGGCCGGAAATGCCGGCAACCGTGAAGGTTCCATCGGCGTTGCGGCGCACCTGGGCGCGGCCCAGCGTCGGGCCCGGGTTCGAATAGTTGTTCGAAATCCAGACGTTGGGGTTGCCACCGCCGAACAGGCCAGCCGAACCGCGCAGTTGCAGACGATCGGTCGGCTTCCAGTTGAAGCCAAGGCGAGGCTGGAACAAGCTGCGGCCGTTCAGGGTCTTGTTGTTCGGGAAGCCATAGCGGCCCAGGAACGCATCGTTGAAGAACGGCTCGTCCTGCGTGTCGAACATGTCATAACGGAAGCCGGCAATCAGGCTGAAATTCTCGCCCAGATCCATTGTGTCCTGCATGCCGAACGACCAGCTGTTGTTGGCAAACAGCGCGCGCACGGTATCGATGCCACCGCGCAACGGCACGGCGATGTCAAGTTCGTTGGCGGTGCGGCCATTCAGATCGGCGATCGAATCGAAATAATAGGCGCCCGAAACGCGCTGGGCGAACAGGTTGTTGATGTCCTGCGTACGGCGCTCGACGATGGCCTTCACCGTGTGATTGTTCATCTTCAACGTCGCGGTGAATTCGAAGTTCAACGACTGCGAGGACAATTCATTGGCCTGGCGGCTGATATCCGGACCGAACTGCAGACGGCGGGTGCCAGCCGGGCAGGTCAGCGGCGGAGCCGAGCTGGTCGGAGCAAGGCAAGTCTGGAACTGACCAAAGCCACGATCGCTGAACGGCACCTGCAGGCGCACATAATCAGCATAGGACACACGGGCCTGGGTGGAGAAATTGTCGCTCCACTGATCGTTGAGTTCGAAGATGCCAAAGTGGTTGATGGCACCCTGATTGTAGTTGTTGGACAGCAGGGCGAAGGTCGGGTTGGTGGCATTCAGTTCACCAACGCCGGTCTGGCCGGCGAGCACGGTGCCTTCGTTGTACATGTAGGTGAAGGCGGCACGGTGACCATCGGCGATGTTGAGGTCGAACTTGGCGACGACCTTGTCGTCCTTTTCGCCAATGGAGGTGGCCACGCCACCGGTATCGAAACCAAAGCGGTTCTTCGCGATGGTGCCGATCTCGCTGATCTGGGCATCAGTGATGCCCAGGGTGCCCGGGCTGATCGCGGCCGGGACGACATCGCGGGTGCGTTCATAGGTGACGGCGAAGAACAGGCGATCCTTGATGATCGGGCCGGTGAACTGCGCGGTGTAGATCTGCGATTCAAACGCACCGGTGCGGATCACGCCGCGGGCATTGTCGCCGCGCAGCTTGTCGGAGTTATAATAGGCGCCCGCCAGGAAGGTAAAGCGGTTGGAACCCGACTTTAGCTGGGTGTTGATGGCGCCGCCCTGGAAGAAGCCCTGACGGATATCGACCGGGGCCACTTCAACCGAGAATTCACCGATGGCATCCAGCGGCACCGGGCCGCGAGTGGAAACCAGGCCGCCGGCTTCGAGGCCAAAGGGATCGCCGAAGGCTACGCCGTCCACGGTGAAGCGGTTGAAGCGGTTGTTGGAGCCGGCGATCGAGATGGCGCCGCCGTTGGTAGGATCGATGTTCACCATCGGATCGCGCGCCGCCAAGTTGCGGATGTCGCGGCCGACGTTGGCCACGCCGGCGATGTCACGCGCGGTCAGGATGGTGGCGGCGCCCGACGCGATGGTGATGGCGCTGCGGGTGCGCGCGGCGGTGACCGTGATGGTGCGGCCGGCCGAGGCGAGCATGACTTCCACGCGCTGCGGGGCGCCGGCGGTCAGGCCGTCCAGCGTGTCGGTGGCAGCGTCAAAGCCCGGGGCCTGCACAGTGATGCTGTAGGGGCCGCCCAAGCGCAGGCCGGTGGCATTGAATTCGCCGTTGGCGCCCGAGGTCTGCACCATGCGGGTGCCCGACGGGGTGTGGATGATCGTCACAGTGGCGCCGGCGATCGGCTTGGACTGTTCATTGACCACGGCGCCGCGAATGGCCGACGTGGTTTCCTGGGCCTGCACGGCGGCGGGCAGAACGAAGGCCGGAACGGCAAGCGCGGCAAGCGCAACACCAAGACGAAGATGACGCATGAGAAGACCCCCTGGGGCTGGTTGAGACGGCATAGGCAAACAACGGGAATCGAACCCCGCCGTCAATAATTAAGGCGGGCTCTGCAGGGGATTTGTGACGCTTCTGTTACAGCTTCATGGTCAGTTCGTGACCATGGCGGGCAAGGGCCCAGTTGGCCGCGAAGTGTTGCAGTGCAGCAACACTGCAGATCCCGCCTGGGATCAGGAAGGCAATGGCGGCGGCGTGGTGGGCGCTGAGGGTTTCGAACCCCCGACCCTCTCGGTGTAAACGAGATGCTCTACCGCTGAGCTAAGCGCCCAAGCCGCCGGTGAAGCCATTAGTCGCCCGCCCCTAGCCGCGCCGGGCCGTTCGTGCAACCTTGGCCGCAATGGCCACACTCGACACCACGCAAACCGCCGTTTTCATCGCGCTGACCATAGCCATGGCGCTGGCCACCATCTGGCAGGTGCGGCGCATGGGCCGCAAGCAGGGCGCCCGCAGTGCCGCTGCCGACAATCGCGAATATTTCCTCGCCGGCGGCGGGCTGACCTGGCCCTTCATCGCCGGCTCCATCACCCTCACCAACCTGTCCACCGATCAACTGGTTGGCATGAACGGGCAGCAGATGCTGCTGCTGGCGTGGTGGGAACTCTCCGCCGTGGCCGGCCTCGCCATCCTGGCTCTGGTGTTCCTGCCGGTTTATTATCGCGAGGGCTGCACCACCACGACCGAACTGCTGCAGAAACGCTATAACTCGCCGGCCTTGCGCGCCCTCGTCTCGGCGCTGTTCCTGGCCGGCAATCTGCTCATCTATCTGCCGATCACGCTCTACACCGGCGCGCTGTTCCTTCGGACGGTATCCGGTTCCGATCTGCCGCTGCTGCCACTGGCGGCCGTGCTGGGCGTGGCGGGCTCGCTCTATGCCATCCTTGGCGGACTGCGCGCCGTTGCCGTTTACGACACGATCGCCGGGGTGGGCGTGCTCGGATCGGCGCTGGCCATCGTCTGGCTGGCGCTGCAGGCCATCGGCTGGGATTTTTCCGGCATCCCGGCTGAACGCCTCACACTGGTTGGCGGCCCCGAAAGCCCGATCCCGTGGCCCACCCTGCTCACCGGCATGATCTTCATCCAGACCTTCTATTGGTCCACCAACCAGAACATCACCCAGCGCGCCATGGCCGCGCCCAGCTTGCGCGAAGGCCAGAAGGGCGTGTTTGTCGCCGGCCTCATCCGGCTGTGCATCGTGCCGGCCATCGTCGTGCTGCCCGGCATCGCCAGCTACAAATTGTTCGGGCCCTTGGGGGACAGCGCCTACGGCCGCATCGTTGCGGAAGTGATGCCCACCTGGGCCTCCGGCGCGTTCGCGGCGTTCATGGCGGCGGCCGTGCTCACGCACTACACGTCGATCCTCAACAGCACGACGACGCTGTGGGTGTGCGACATCCACGAAGCCTATATCAACCGCAATCCCAATGTCGGCCGGCTCAACACGTTCATCTCTTTGGGTTTCGTCGCCATCTCCATTGCGCTGGTACCGCTCTACAGCGGCGCGGATTCAATCATCAACCTGGTCCAGCAGCTGAACGGCCTGCTCTCCATGCCGATCCTCGCGGCCTTCATCTGCGGCCTGGTGTTCACTGGCATCCGTGCCAGCGCCGTCATGCTGGCGCTGGTTTTCGGCGTTGGGCTCTATGCCGTGTTCACCTGGGCATGGACGCCGACCCACTATATCCACCTGATGCTGGTGACGTTGCTGGCCACGATCGCGGTGGCGCTGGCCATCAATCGCCTGATGGGCGGCACGGCACGGTTGCGGCATCGCGCGGCTGCGGCCAATATGGCTTGACCGATTCACCGCTCACGAGGTTCGCATGTTCACCCGCCTCTTTCTCGAACACCCGCGCATCGTGAATGAAACCTATACCGAGCATATGGGCGCCGCCTTCGGCGTGGGCGGCCGCATGTTCTTCGCCAGCCTGAAATGCTTTGTCCACGGGCTAATCCCCGGCCTGTACAAGACCGCCGGATCAGACGCGATCTGCGAACTGCACCGCCAGGTGGCACCGCGCAAATACGACCAGCCGACTTTCTGATCGGCCGCAACAACAGTGGGGGGATACACGCGATGACCGATACATTGGGGCTGTCGCCAGACCGGCTTGCCCGGCTGGATTCGCATCTGGAGGAAAAATACATCGCCACCCGCCGCCTGCCCTGCACCCTGTCGCTGATCGCCCGCCACGGCGAGATCGCCCATCTCCACACGCAAGGTCTTGCCGATGTCGAACGCGGCATCCCGGCCCGCGACGATACGATTTTCCGCATCTATTCGATGACCAAGCCGATCACCTCGGTGGCGCTGATGATACTGGTCGAACAGGGCAAGATCGCGCTCGATGATCCGGTGGCGAAGTATATCCCGGAATGGAAGAACCTCGGCGTGTTCGTCGCCGGCACCCACAAATTGGGCTTCCAGACGCGCCCCTGCACGCGCCCCATGCAGGTGGTCGATCTGTTCCGCCATACCGCCGGCCTTACCTATGGCTTCCAGCTGCGCACGAACGTGGATGAAGCCTATCGCCGCGAAAAGATCGGCGAGATCGAAAAGGCCGGCACGCTGGAATCCATGATCCAGGCGCTCGGCAAGCTGCCGCTGGAATTCTCGCCCGGCGACGCCTGGAATTATTCGGTGGCAACCGATGTGCTGGGCTGGCTGGTGCAGGTGGTTTCCGGCCGCCCGTTCGAGCAGTTTCTTGCCGAGGAAATCTTCGCACCATTGGGCATGGTCGATACCGGCTTCCACGTGCGCGAAGGCCAGCAGCACCGCTTCGCCGCCTGCTATCAGCCCGACAAGACCGGCACCATCACCCTGCAGGATGATCCCACCACGTCCAGCTACCTCACGGCGCCCAGCTTCATCTCCGGCGGCGGCGGGCTGGTTTCAACGGCGAGCGATTATCTGCAGTTCTGCCGGATGCTGCTGAACGGCGGCACCCTGAACGGCCACCGCTTGATCAGCCGCAAGACCCTCGATCTGATGACCGCCAACCATCTGCCCGGCGGCGTCGATCTGCCGGCCATGAGCCGCAGCCTGTTTTCCGAAGCGGCTTATGATGGCGTTGGCTTCGGCCTCGGTTTCGCCACCTCCACAGCAGCCCACAAGACGCTGATGCCCGGCAGCAACGGCGATTATTTCTGGGGCGGCGCCGCCAGCACCTTCTTCTGGATCGATCCGGAGGAAGATCTGATCGGCATCTTCATGACCCAGCTCATCCCGTCGAGCACATGGCCGGTGCGCAAGGAAATGCGCACCATGGTCTATGCCGCGCTGGATGATTGATCTGACAAGGATAATGCCATGACCGATTATGTGCCGCCGAAAGTCTGGACGTGGGACAAGGGCTTTGGCGGCCGTTTCGCCAACATCAACAGGCCCATCGCCGGCCCGACGCAAGACAAGGACCTGCCGGTCGGCAAGCACCCGTTCCAGCTCTACAGCCTCGGCACGCCCAACGGGGTGAAGGTGACGGTCATGCTGGAAGAATTGCTGGCGCTTGGCCACACCGGCGCGGAGTATGATGCCTGGCTGATCAACATCGGTGCCGGCGATCAGTTCGGCAGCGGCTTTGTGGACGTAAACCCCAACAGCAAGATCCCGGCGATGGTGGATCATTCGACCAGCCCGCCCACCCGCCTGTTCGAAAGCGGCGCCATGCTGCTGTATCTGGCGGAAAAATTCGGCGCCTTCCTGCCCACCGATCATCACGCCCGCACCGAGGCGCTGTGCTGGCTGTTCTGGCAGATGGGCTCTGCCCCGATCCTGGGCGGCGGCTTCGGGCATTTCTATGCCTATGCCCCCACCAAGCAGGAATATCCGATCAACCGCTTTGCCATGGAGGTGAAACGGCAGATGGACGTGCTCGACCGGCACTTGGCGGCAAACGAGTATATGGCCGGCAGCGATTACAGCATCGCCGACATGGCGATCTGGCCCTGGCATGGCGCGATGAGCCTCGGCTTGCTTTATGAAGCCGGCGAATTCCTGGAAGTGGCAGGCTATACCAACGTCATCCGCTGGACCAAGCAGATCGGCGAGCGCCCAGCCGTGAAGCGCGGCCGCATGGTCAACCGCCCCTATGGCGAACCGTCGAGCCAGTTGCACGAACGCCACGACGCCAGCGATTTCGACACGAAAACCCAGGACAAGATTGGTAAACCCGCGTGACCGAGGCAGCCGCATTTCCCCAACCGCCCGACACTGGCCCCGAAGGCTCCCTGCCCCACAGCCTCGCGCAGCGCCGCATCGTCCGCTTCGAGCCCGGCCATGCGGTGATCGAATATGAAGTGCTGCCGGCCATTTGTCACAGCGGCGGCGTCGCGCAGGGCGGCTTTGTCGCCGGCTGGATCGATGCCGCCATGGCGCACGCTGTGATGGCAAAATTCGGCGTCGAACGCGTGCCGATCAGCCTGGAGATCAAGGTCAGCTATTTCGCGCCGGCCAATCCCGGCCGCGTTCTCGCCGAAGCCTGGATCGAACGGGCGGGTGGGCGTACATTATTTGCCGAAGGCCGGTTGACCACGCTGGACGGCAAGATCCTGGCCAAGGCCAGCAGCACCATCACACTGATCGACGCCAACAAGCTGAAAGGCTCGATGACCGGCAATTGAAGCTGGCACACGCCATTATTGGCACGCAAGCTGCTGATAAATTTCTGTTAATAAATCTGTTCGACAGTGCCGCTTGAAGAGCGCACCATAACCCTACTGCGAGTCCCAAATTTTGCATTGGGCGCAATCCTGCCCCTGTATCCAAAACGTGGAGCTGCAGGAAAACGACAGCACATAAGTGACTGTCTTTTGGGGAGGAATAGCATGAAAACATATGTTTTCGGGACACTGGCGCTTGTCTTGTTGACCAGCGCCAGCATCGTCAGTGCGCAAAGCTTTACCTATGTTTCCACGTCAAACGCGCCCACCACAACTGTGGGCGGCGCGGGGCCTGATGGGCGGCCGTTCGGGGCTGCGGCCTGGTCGGGCACCAGTGAACTGATGATGGACGGCAAGAAGGTGATGTCGAACTTCACCTGCGTTGCCATGACCCAGCCGAACAATGCCAAGGTCTTTGATCAGCACATGATGTGCAATGGCAGCGATTCCGGCGGCACCTGGACCTCGGCCTGGGGTTGCTCCGGCGTGCAGGCCACCGGCATGTCGTGCTGGGGCCAGTTGCAGGGCCTGACCGGCGGCTATGCCAAACGCATCGGCGTCATCTCCGGTTCGGGCAAGGGCCCGATGCAAACCGGTTCCGGCCATTGGAACCCCTGATGATTTAGCGTTGAATTTCCGGGGCCGGCGCTGCGGTGTCGGCCCCTCATTCGCCCGGCGGGGTGATCATGATCCGGATGCTCACCCACGTTCCCACCTGATAATCGCCGTTCACCCGCGGCGGCTTCACGCGGAACTGCCAGGCAGCCTCGTTCACCGCATAGCCCATGCCGGAGCCGGGTGATTCCCCGATCGGGCGGCAATCTTCCACCTTGAAGCGCGGCGCGGTTCGGCAGGCGATCAGGCCAAAGGCCCCTGGCCCGGAATAACGCGCCTTCCTGATATAGAAGGCAAGTTCCGCATCGGTCGGCTCACGCTGCCATTCGGCGGCATAGAGTTTGGACCCATCCGGCGCCACGCCCACCACCGCGCTGTCGGGCGGGCCGGCTTCGGCCATCTGTGCAGGCGCGCTGTCAGCAGACGGCACCTTGCTCAGGTCAAAGTCTTTCAACGCCGGATCGCCAAAGCTCCATTTGGCCGGCGGCGCATCATCAACGGTCACCATCGGCTTGGGCTGCGGATTGCTGGGGGCCTTCTGCGCCTTTTGCTGCTGCTGCGGTTTGGGCTGGGCGCGTTGCGGTGTGGGCGCGGCGACATTCACCGCCACCATGCTGGTGATGCCCGGCTTGCCCTTGGGCAGCGGCGGCGCCAGCAGCAACAGCAGCAGGATCAGCCCAACATGCAGCGCGATGACGATGGCCAGCACCGGCACACGCCGCCGATCCGCCCACCAATTGCGCGGGCGGGCCAGAAATCCGGTCGGAACCGGCAAGGAGGCGGGGGCGTTCACTATAGGGGCGGTGGGCAGGGTTGCCTTCCATAGGCTGCCCCGGCCCTGCCCGGCTAGTCGAGATTTGGCCGCAGCAACTGGGTGGCGCGTTCGCGGCTCACGCCGAGACGGCTGGCATAGTCCAGCAACTGGTCTTCCCCGATGCGGGCGACGCCGAAATAGGCGCTTTGCGGGTGCGCGAAGTAAAAGCCCGAAACGGCCGCCGTCGGCCACATGGCAAAACTGTCGGTCAGGGTGATGCCGGCGCGCTCTTCCACGCTCATCAGATCGAAGATGTGGGTTTTCAGGCTATGCTCCGGACAGGCCGGATAGCCCGGCGCCGGGCGGATGCCGGTGTAACGTTCGCGGATCAGATCATCGCACGACATCTTGTTGCCCTGCTCATGCCCCCAGATCTCGCGGCGCACGCGCTCGTGCAGATATTCGGCAAAGGCCTCGGCCAGGCGGTCAGCCAGCGCCTTCAACAGGATATCATTGTAATCGTCGTGCGCAGCCTTGAAGCGCGCCAGTTGCGTATCGATGCCCTCGCCGGCCTGAACGGCAAAACAGCCCAGCCAGTCGGCCTCCGGATGGATGAAATCCGCCAGGCACATGTTGGCGCGGCCATCCCGCTTGGCGATCTGCTGGCGCAGGAACGGCAGGCGCGCAATCGGCGCCGCGCGGCTTTCATCGCTGAACAGCACGACATCATCGCCCTCGCGCCGCACCGGCCAGATGCTGATCACGCCCTTGGGGTGCAGCCACTCCTCCGCAACGATACGCTTCAACATCGCCTGTGCGTCGGCAAACAGGCTGGTGGCGCTTTCGCCCACCACCAGATCGGTGAGGATCGCCGGATAATTGCCGTGCAGTTCCCAGGCGCGGAAGAAGGGCGTCCAATCGATATAGGGGATCAACGTTTCCACCCGCACATCATCGATGGTCATCGTGCCGGTGAAGTTCGGCTTCACCGGCGGGTGCGCGGCGAAATCGGTCGAGAACCCATTGGCCCGCGCCTGTTCCAGCGGCACCAGCGCCGATTGGCCACCGCCGGCGCGTTGGATGCGGATCTTTTCATATTCGGCCGCCGTTTCGGCCACCAAGGCCTCCTTCAGCGTGTCCGAAACCAGCGTGCCGGCCACGCCCACCGCGCGGCTGGCATCGAGCACATGCACCACTGGCCCTTCATAGGCCGGCGCGATCCTGAGCGCGGTGTGGACCCGGCTGGTCGTCGCCCCGCCGATCAGCAGCGGCATGGTCATGCCCGCGCGCTGCATTTCGCTGGCGACATGCACCATTTCATCGAGGCTTGGCGTGATCAGGCCGGAAAGCCCGATCATGTCGGCATCATGCTTCACCGCGGCATCCAATATGGTCTGCGCCGGCACCATCACGCCGAGGTCGATCACCTCGAAATTGTTGCACTGGAGGACCACGCCCACGATATTCTTGCCGATATCATGAACGTCGCCCTTCACGGTCGCCATGATGATGCGGCCCTTGGAGGACGAACCCTCGGACTTTTCGGCTTCGATATAGGGCAGCAGGTGCGCCACCGCCTTCTTCATGACGCGGGCGGATTTCACCACCTGCGGCAGGAACATCTTGCCGCTGCCGAACAGATCACCAACCACGTTCATGCCGGCCATCAACGGGCCTTCGATCACCTCGATCGGCCGCGCCACGGTCAGGCGGGCTTCCTCGGTGTCCAGTTCAACAAAGGCGTCCATGCCCTTCACCAGCGCATGTTCAAGCCGCTTTTCCACCGGCCATGTCCGCCACAATTCGGCAGCCGGATCGGCGGCCTTTTGCGGCCCGCCCTTGAACTTGTCGGCCACGGCCAGCAGGCGATCTGTCGAATCCGCGCGGCGGTTGAGAACCACGTCCTCGCACAATTCGCGCAGTTCCGGATCGATCGCGTCATACACGTCAAGCTGGCCGGCGTTGACGATGCCCAAGTCCATGCCCGCCTGGATGGCATGATACAGAAACACGCTGTGCATGGCCCGGCGCACCGGTTCGTTGCCGCGGAAACTGAACGACAGGTTGGAAACGCCGCCCGAGATGTGGGCGTGCGGGCAACGTTTGCGGATCTCGGCGCAAGCCTCGATGAAATCAACGCCGTAGTTGTTATGTTCCTCGATGCCCGTCGCCACCGCGAAAATGTTGGGATCGAAGATGATATCTTCCGGCGGGAAGCCGATGCCGGTGAGCAATTTGTAGGCGCGCTCGCAAATCTCGACCTTGCGGGCGGCGGTGTCGGCTTGGCCCTGCTCGTCGAACGCCATCACCACCACGGCGGCACCATAGCGCAGGCACTTCTTCGCCTGTTCCAGGAACGGCGCTTCGCCTTCCTTCATGCTGATCGAATTGACGATGCCCTTGCCGGCCAGACACTTCAGCCCGGCTTCGATCACCGTCCATTTCGAGGAATCGACCATCACCGGCACCCGCGCGATGTCCGGCTCGGCCGCGATCAGGTTCAGATAGGTGACCATGGCCGCTTCGCTGTCGAGCAGGCCTTCGTCCATGTTGATGTCGATGATCTGCGCGCCGTTTTCCACCTGCTGGCGCGCGACTTCCACGGCCGCCGTGTAATCGCCATTCAGGATCAGCTTCTTGAACGCAGCCGATCCGGTGACGTTGGTGCGCTCACCGATGTTGATGAAGGATGCAGTCGTCACGCGGCAAACCTGTGGGCTTCAAGGCCAGTCAGATACAGGGCCGTTTCGGGTTGGGGCACCACGCGCGGCGGCAGGCCAGCAACCTGACGTGCCATCGCCGCAATATGCTCCGGCGTATTGCCACAGCAGCCGCCAACGATGTTGACGAGGCCTTCATCAGCCCAGCCGCGGATGAAGCCCGCCGTCGTCTCCGGCTGCTCATCATATTCGCCCAGATCATTGGGCAGGCCGGCGTTGGGATAGGTCATGATCAGCGTGTCGGCTTGGCGGGCCAGCGCCTGAACGTGCGGCCGCAGTTCAGTGGCGCCAAAGGAGCAATTGAGCCCCACCGCCACCGGCTTCACATGGCGGATCGAGTGCCAGAAGGCCTCCACCGTCTGCCCGGAAAGGTTGCGACCGGACAGATCAGTGAGCGTCATCGACAGCATCACCGGCACGACCGAACCGCGCGCGTCACCAGCTTCGGCCGCAGCAAAGGCGGCAGCCTTGGCATTGAGCGTGTCGAACACAGTTTCAATCAAGATGAAATCCACCCCGCCGTCCAGCAGCGCCTCGATCTGCTCGCGATACACGTCCTTCACGCCATCGAACGTCACTTCGCGATAGCCGGGGTCGGACACGCGTGGGCTCAGTGACAGTGTCTTGTTGGTCGGCCCCAGCGAACCCGCCACCCAGCGCTGGATGCCATCGGCAGCAATCGCGGCGTCCACGCATTCGCGCATGATGCGCGCGGCGGCCAGGTTGATCTCGCGCACCCGGTCTTCCATGCCGTAATCGGCTTGGCTGATGCGGTTGGCGTTGAAGGTGTTGGTGGCCAGCAGCCGCGCGCCCGCGGCGATATAGCGATTGCAGATGCCGGCAATCGCATCAGGCCGCGTGAGGTTCAGGATGTCGTTGTTGCCCTTCTGATCATGATTGCTGGCGATGTGGCCGGCATAATCAGCAGCGGTTAGCCCCAGATTCTGGATGGCGGTGCCATAGGGGCCATCCTTCACGATGATGCCCTGCGCCGCAGCGGCACGCAGAGATTCAGCAGCGCTGGTCATGCAGCAAGCTCCTGTGCCGGCCGCACGCCCAGCAGATGACAGATGGCGTATGAGAGTTCAGCGCGGTTCAATGTGTAGAAATGGAAGTGCCGCACGCCGCCGGCGTACAGCCGGCGCGACATTTCGGCGGCCACGGTGGCGGCGACCAGCTGGCGGGCGGCCGGCTTGTCATCGAGGCCGTCGAACAGGCGCCCCATCCACTCCGGCAGATGCGTGCCGCAGCTCACCGCCATCTTCTTCAGGTTGGCATAATTGCTCACCGGCAGGATGCCCGGCACAAGTTCGATATCCAGGCCGGCGGCGGCCACCTTGTCGCGGAAACGGAAGAAGGTATCAGGTTCGAAGAAGAACTGGCTGATCGCCCGCGTCGCGCCGGCATCATGCTTGGCCTTCAACGCGTCCAGATCGGCGGCAAGGCTGCCGGCTTCCGGGTGGGTTTCGGGATAGCAGCTCACCGAGATTTCGAAATCATGGCGGCGCTTCAGGGCGGCGACCAATTCGGCGGCGCTGGCATAGCCACCGGGTACCGGCTGGAAGCCGGCCTCGCCGCCCGGCGGGTCACCGCGCAGCGCCACGATATGGCGCACACCGGCGGCCCAATATTCATCAGCGATTCCATCCAGTTCCTCGGCCGTCGCGTTCACGCAGGTGAGGTGCGCGGCGGCCGGGATCGGCGTTTCATGCACAATGCGCGCCACCGTCGCGTGGGTGCGTTCCCGGGTCGAGCCGCCGGCGCCATAAGTGACCGACACAAAGCGTGGGGCCAGCGGCACCAATGTTTCCACGGCCTGCCACAGGCTTTCCTGCATCGCCGGCGTTTTCGGCGGAAAGAATTCAAAGCTCACCGCCAGATCGCCCGGCAGATCGGCAAACAACGGGCCGTTCAGCGCCCGGGCGGCTTCGGCCATCTGATTGAGAGTCAGGCTCATGCTTCCACCTTTACGGCCGGCTTTGTCGCCAACCACAGTGTCACGCCCAGTTGATCCGCGGCTTCAGCTGGCAGCCGCCGCGCCACGTCGCCGGCCAACCCGGCGTCGGCCATCCAGCCCAGCACTGCTTCATCGGCAAAGCCCAGGCGCAGGTGGCGGCGTTCCACTCGCAGTTCCTCGCGATTGTGCGGCATCAGATCGATCACCAGCAGCCGGCCACCGGGCCGCAGCACACGCGCGGCCTCCGCAATGGCGGCGGCGGGATTGTCGGCAAAATGCAACACCTGGTGCAGCACCAGCGTATCGGCGCTCGCGGGGCTGAGCGGCATTTCATACATGTCG
Source organism: Sandarakinorhabdus limnophila DSM 17366 (assembly GCF_000420765.1). Classification (GTDB taxonomy): domain Bacteria; phylum Pseudomonadota; class Alphaproteobacteria; order Sphingomonadales; family Sphingomonadaceae; genus Sandarakinorhabdus; species Sandarakinorhabdus limnophila. Next base: position 569,993 of record NZ_ATVO01000003.1, read on the forward strand.
CCGGCCTGCACGCGGGCACTGGCCAAGCCCACCGCTTCCAGCCGGTTACGCGCGATGCGCAGCATTTCCGGGTTGCGATCCAGCCCCAGCGCGCTGCGGGCGCGCGGGCCCAGCAGTTCCACCATGCGCCCGGTGCCGGTGCCAACATCGACCAGATCGCCCAGATCACCGGCCAGCGCGGCCACGATGGCCTGTTCCACCCCAGCCTCGCGGGTGTGCAGGCTGCGTTCCTGTTCCCATTCGCCGGCGTGGGCGGCAAACCAGCTGTCCACCGCTGCGGCGCGATCGGCACGCACCTGGCCCAACCGTGTACGATCGCTGGCGCCCAGATCAGCAGCGCCAGGCACCACGGTCGCCAGCGCCTCGATCGCGCTCAATGCCGGGCCGCTGATCGCCGCCGGGCCCAGCCGCACGAACACCCAGGCGCCTTCGCGCACCCGCTCCACCAGGCCTGATTCGGCCAAAATGCGTAAGTGGCGGGACACGCGCGGCTGGCTTTGCTGCAGCACCTGGGCAATCTCGCCCACGGCCAGTTCCATGCCCTTCACCAGCAGCAGGATGCGCAGCCGGCTGGGATCACCGATGGCACGGAAGATAGCGAGAAGTGGCTCCATGGCGACCTCTTTACACGCACTTAAAGACATAAAGCAATCTTTATGTGATGGGTCGCAATTGAATAAACCGATGCTTCGTGCCAAGCTTCCCGGCCATGCGCTTCAGCCCCCCACTCGCGCTTGCAGCCCCGCTACTGCTTGGGCTGCTGCTCTCGGCCTGCGCCTCCACCGGCAGCACTGATCTCGCCCGTGCAGAGGCCGATCCGTGGGAGAAGAGCAACCGCCGCGTCCACGCCTTCAACAAGGGCCTTGATCGCTGGGTGATGAAGCCCGTCACCAGCGGCTATCGCGCCGTCACCCCCAAACCGGTGCGCACCGCCGTTACCAATGCTTACGGCAATTTCGGCGAGCCAGCAAACTTCCTCAACAGCGTGTTCCAGGGCAAATTTTCCCAGGCCTTCCGCACGCTGGATCGCTTCCTGATCAATTCCACGCTCGGCATTGCCGGCATCACCGATGTCGCCACCGATCTCGGCCGCCCGAAGGAACCCGAGGATTTCGGGCAGACGCTGGCACGCTGGGGCGTCAAATCCGGGCCCTACATGGTGCTGCCGCTGTTCGGCCCGTCCACCTTGCGCGATGGCATCATGACGCCGGTGGATTTCTTCGTTGATCCCGCCGATTTCGCCCGCAACGCCTGGCTGCATCCCGGCTGGGGCGTGCGCATCGCCGTGGCCGGCGGGCGCGTCATCAATTTCCGCAACCAGTTGATCGAAACCGGGGCGGACAAGTTGCTGGCCGACAGCCTGGATGATTACACGCTGGCCAAATCCGCCTGGCTGCAACGCCGCCGGCTGCAATTGTTCGATGGCCAGTTGCCCGCCGAGGAAGACCCGTTCGCTGAGCCAGAAGAAGCCCCGCCCGCCGAGCCCCCGAAGGCCGAGCCGCCTAAGCCTTGATGGCGCTGCCCATCACCAGCGGCGTGAGCGTCTTCAGCGCACCGAAGGCATATTCCTCTTCCTGGCGCGGCATCGGATCAAGGCTGAACCCGGCATCGCGCACCAGCTGGGCCGACGGGCGATTGAGGTTGCAGCCCACGCCTACCATCTTCTGAATGGGGTTCAGCCGCTGCTGCCAGCGCTGCCGTTCCGGATCGTCGGACAGCACATGCTCCATAAACAGGAAGCGCCCGCCTGGCCGCAGCACCCGCTTTACCTCGGCCAGCACCTGGCCGACATCCTGCACACTGCACAGCGTGAGGCAGCACACCACAGTGTCGAAGCTGCCATCGGCAAACGGCAGTTTCTCCCCCGCGCCGGGCACGGATTTGATCGGCACCGGCGAGCCCGCCAGATGCGCCGCCGCGCGCCGGTTCATGCCCTCGGATGGCTCCACCACGGTGAGGCTCGTCACCTTGGCGGGGTCGTAAAAGGGCAAGGTCGCGCCTGAGCCAAACCCGATTTCCAGCACCTCGCCCGTCGCCTGGCTCACCAGCGCCTGGCGCCGCCGCATGATGTTGGGATGGCCCAGCGCCTTGTCGAGCAGCCACGGGAAGATGGTTTCGGAATAAAGCCCCATGCATTCGATCGTTGCACGGGGTTGGCGCGCTGCCAAGCCAAGGCTAGTGTCAGGTCATGCGGATCATGCTTGCCCTCGTCGCCCTGTTGCTCGTGTCGTGCAGCAAGGAAGCCGCTGCGCCTGCTGGCAATGAGCAGGCGGTGATCGACAAGGCGAATGCGGATGTGATGGCGGCGGAGGCGGAGGCGGGCGCCAAGTAGGCGCGGCCGGCGGCAGAGCCGCCGAGTCCGTTGAAGGAGTGAAGGAAGAGCAGAAAGAGCGTGGCGAAGCCACGCCGTCAGACGAATCAAAAAGGGCGGTCCCGAGGGACCGCCCTTTTCGTTCGCTGGCCGGATTTCGTTGAGTCTGGCGGCAGCTTGCGCTGCCGCCAGCCAACTCAATCTTAGAAATCCATGCCGCCCATGCCGCCCATGCCGCCGCCGGGCATGCCGCCGCCACCCTTGTCGTCAGCCGGCAGATCGGTGATCGCGGCTTCCGTGGTGATCAACAGCGAGGCCACCGAAGCGGCATCCTGCAGCGCGGTGCGCACGACCTTGGTCGGGTCGATCACGCCGGCCTTGACCAGGTTTTCGTACACGTCGGTCTGGGCGTTGAAGCCCACGGTCTGGTCGCCGCCTTCCAGCAGCTTGCCAGCCACAACGCCGCCATCATGGCCCGCATTGATCGCGATCTGGCGCAGCGGGGCCTGGATGGCCTTGCGCACGATATCGATGCCGCGGGTCTGGTCGTCGTTGGCGCCCTTCATACCGTCGAGCGCGCGGGTGGCATACAGCAGAGCCGTGCCGCCGCCCGGAACGATGCCTTCTTCCACCGCAGCGCGGGTGGCGTGCAGGGCATCATCAACGCGGTCCTTGCGTTCTTTCACTTCGACTTCGGTGCTGCCACCAACCTTGAGCACGGCCACACCGCCGGCCAGCTTGGCCAGACGTTCCTGCAGCTTTTCACGGTCGTAATCGCTGGTGGTGATTTCGATCTGGGCGCGGATCTGTTCCACGCGCGCCTTGATCGCATCGGCAGCGCCTTCGCCGTCAACAATGACCGTGTTGTCCTTGTCGATGGTGACGCGCTTGGCCTTGCCCAGCATGGCCAGCGTGACGTTTTCCAGCTTGATGCCCAGATCTTCGCTGATCATCTCACCGGCGGTCAGCGTGGCGATGTCTTCCAGCATCGCCTTGCGACGATCGCCGAAGCCCGGTGCCTTCACGGCGGCAACCTTCAGGCCGCCGCGCAGCTTGTTGACCACCAGGGTGGCCAGCGCTTCGCCTTCGATGTCTTCAGCGATGATCAGCAGCGGGCGACCCGACTGCACCACGGCTTCCAGCACCGGCAGCATCGCCTGCAGGCTCGACAGCTTCTTTTCGTGGATCAGGATGTAGGGGTTCTCAAGCTCCACCTGCATCTTTTCGGCGTTGGTGATGAAATAGGGGCTCAGATAGCCACGGTCGAACTGCATGCCTTCGACCACGTCCAGCTCGCTGTCCATGCCCTTGGCTTCTTCAACGGTGATCACGCCTTCCTTGCCAACCTTTTCCATGGCCTTGGCAATCATGTCGCCGATTTCGGTTTCACCGTTGGCCGAAATCGTGCCGACCTGGGCGATTTCCGACGAGCCGGACACCGGCTTGGAACGCGCCTGGAGATCAGCCACAACCTTGATCACGGCCATATCGATGCCGCGCTTCAGATCCATCGGGTTCATGCCGGCGGCGACCGACTTCATGCCTTCACGCACGATGGCCTGGGCCAGCACGGTGGCAGTGGTGGTGCCGTCACCGGCAGCGTCGTTGGTCTTGGAAGCGACTTCGCGCACCATCTGGGCGCCCAGGTTCTCGAACTTGTCCTTCAGTTCGATTTCCTTGGCAACCGACACACCGTCCTTGGTGATGCGCGGGGCGCCGAAGCTCTTTTCGATGACCACGTTGCGGCCCTTGGGACCCAGCGTCACCTTCACGGCATCGGCGAGGATATCAACGCCACGAATGATGCGTTCGCGCGCATCACGACCAAATTTCACGTCCTTGGCAGCCATTTGCCTTGCTCCTTTGAATTTCTTGGAAAATCAGCGATTAAAGTCCCGAGATCACATGATCCCGAGGATATCGCTTTCCTTCATGATCAGCAGATCTTCACCGTTCAGCTTGACCTCGGTGCCCGACCACTTGCCGAACAGGATACGATCACCGGCCTTCACTTCCAGCGGCGTCACGGTGCCGTTGTCGGCGCGGGCGCCGGTGCCGACGGAGACGACTTCGCCTTCCTGCGGCTTTTCCTTGGCAGAATCGGGGATGATGATGCCGCCAGCGGTCTTGGCTTCGGCTTCGACGCGGCGAACCAGCACGCGATCATGGAGTGGACGGAATGCCATGTTTCCCTCTTTCGATTTGCAGTGTTTGCGAAAATTCGGCCGCTGTTGGCACTCACCAGAAGCGAGTGCCAGAGGCTGAATTAGCATATGGGTCCGGCCTGCAGAGTCGTCAAGGGCCCGCCCACGCGAATGCGGAGCTGTCGCGAGAATGTCATTTTGCCGTCTGGACAAGGCGGCACCTTAGCCACCACAATCGCGTGCATGTTTCGCCCGCGTTCTGCCCTCACCTCCGCGCTTTGCGCCGCCCTTCTGCTGGCCGGATGCGGCGGCGGCGGTGGCAGCAGCAGTGGGCCGATCGCTGTTGCCCCTTCGCCCACGCCCACCCCCACAGCGCAATGCACGCTGCGTGATCGGCAATTGTGGGCCGAAGCGCAGATCCGCCAATGGTATCTGTTCCCGGAAGACCTGCCCGCCAGCCTGTCACCCGATGGCTTTGCCACCGTGCAGGCCTATATCGACGCGCTCACCGCCAATGCGCGCGCCGCCAACAAGGATCGCTTCTTCACCTACATCACCTCCATCGCCGAGGAGAATGCCTTCTTCTCCTCCGGGCAGACGGCGGCGTTCGGCATCCGGCTGGAGTATGACAGCACGGCCCGGCGCACCTATATCCTGGATGTGTTCGAAACCGGCCCGGCCTTTGCCGCCGGCTTTGATCGCGGCGCCGAAATCCTTGCCATCGGCACCACGCCGGAAAATCTGGTGCCTGTCCCTACCCTGTTTGCGCAAGGCGGATCGGCCGCCGTGTCCGACGCGCTGGGGCCAAGCCAGGTCGGCGTCACCCGCAGTATCCGCTTCACGCTGAACGGCACGGAGCGCACCGTCACCATCACCCGCGCCGAATTCAACATCCCGCCGGTTTCCAGCCGTTTTGGCGTGCAGACCTATGACCAGCCGGGGCTGGGCCGCGTTGGCTATGTCAATCTGCGCAGCTTCATCAGCACCGCCGAAACCCCGCTGCGCGACGCCTTCGCCCGCTTCCGCAGCGAGGGCGCCACCAACATCATCGTTGATTTCCGCTACAATGGCGGCGGCCTTGTGCGCCTTGCCGAAGTGATGGGCGACCTGATGGGCCAGAACCGCCAGGCCAGCGACGTGTTCAGCTTCACCACGTTCCGCCCATCGAAATCGGCGGAAAACGAAACCCGCCTGTTCCGTTCCGCCGCACAGGCGGTGGCGCCAAGCAACCTCGCCTTCATCACCACCGATGGCAGCGCCTCGGCCAGTGAATTGGTGATCAATTCGATGCTGCCCTATTTCCAGAACCGGATCACGCTGGTGGGCGAGAACACATCGGGCAAGCCGGTGGGCCAGATCGCCATCGATCGCGCCGCCTGTGATGATCGGCTGCGGATCGTTGCTTTCGCCACCCAGAACGCCAGCCGCCAGGGCGATTATTACAATGGCCTGGCGCCCTATCTGCCGTCACGCGGCGGGCGCACCTGCGCGGCCAGCGATGATTTCCGGGCCGTCATGGGCAACCCGGCCGAAGCCTCCACCGCGCGCGCCATCTCTGCCCTTCGCGGGGAAAACTGCACCACCATCGCCGCGGCAGCCGGCGACATCCGCGAACAGTCGCTCGGCCGCCAGCCGCTGCTCGCCCGCACGCCCAACGCCGCCCAGCGCGAGATGCCGGGGACGTTCTGAGGCTTCACACCTTCAGCAGCTGCTTGCCGAAGTTCTTGCCTTCGAACAGACGGCGCAACGTGGCCGGGCAATTCTCGAAGCCGTGCGCCACATCTTCAGCGGTCTTCAACTTTCCGGCCGCCATCAGCTTGGCCAGTTCAGCCACGCCCTCGCCATAACGCTTGGCGAAATCGAGGATGATGAACCCCTCCATCCGACCGCGCATGACGGTGAGGTTCATATAGTTCCGCAGGCCCGGCGAGCGATCCTCGGCGGTGTCGTTGTAGCTGGAAATCCCGCCGCACAGCACGACCCGCGCCCGCAGCGCCAGATTGGCCAGCGCCGCATCCAATATCTCGCCGCCAACATTTTCAAACACCACGTTCACGCCCTTGGGGGCATGTTCGCGGATCTGGCGCGAGACATTGCCGGCGCGATAATCGATGCAGGCATCGGCGCCGGCCTGTTCGACCACCCAGCCGCACTTCTCTGCACCACCGGCAATGCCGATCACCTTGCAACCCAGGGCCTTGGCCACCTGCACCACCACGCTGCCGGTGGCGCCCGCTGCGCCCGATACCAGCACCGTGTCGCCGGCCTTGGGCTGGCCGATTTCGGTGAGGCCGAACCAGGCGGTGAGGCCTGTCACGCCGAACACGCCGAGCGCCTGTTCCGGCGTGATGCCGGCGCGCAGCTTGGTCACCGGGCCGGTTTCGGTCATCCCGTCAGTGAGCGCATGCTCCTGCCAGCCAAAGGTGCCCTGCACCACGTCACCGACCTCGAATCCCGGGTGTTTGCTCGCCACCACTTCGCCAATGCCGCCAGCGCGCACCACGCCGCCGATCGGCACCGCCGGCAAATAGGTATCGCCGCCCAGCCAGCCGCGCTGGGTGGGATCGAAGGAGAAGTGGGTGAGGCGAACAAGGAACTGCCCCTCGCCCACCTCGGGCATCGACACCGTGACCAGATCGAAATCACTGTCTTTCAGCGGACCGTTCGGGCGGGATTTCAGCAACCAGCGGCGTGTCGTCGTCATTTGAACAGGCTCCCCAAAATTCCGCGCACCAGGCTCTTGCCCACGCTGCCGGCCAATTGCCGGCCGATGCTGGTGGCCGCCGATCGCGCCACCGATTCAATCACCTTGTCGGTCGTGCTCGGCCGGGCGGCGGCGCGCACACGGGCCGCTTCCAGCCGGGCGGCATCGCGCTCGCGCTGGGCGGCCAGCCGGGCGGCTTCCTTGGCAGCCTGGGCATCCAGCTTCGCTTCTTCCTTGGCGGCTTGCGCGTCCAGCTTGGCCTGCAGCGCAGCGGCCTTCTCGGCTTCGGCCTGGCCGGCCTGTTCCTCGCGTTTCATCACCAGCAATTCGGCGGCGGAATCGCGGTCGATCCGCTCCTCATATTTGCCGGCGTAGGGCGAGGCGTTGATCACGTCCATGCGCTCGCCCGGCGTCAGCGGACCCACCCGGCTGCGCGGCGGCGCGATGCGGGTGCGCTCCACCGGGCTGGGCGCGCCATCGGTCATAAGGGTGGAGACCAGCGCCTCGCCCACCTTCATCTCGGTGATGACCGCGGCCACATCCAGGCGCGGATTGGGCCGGAACGTTTCGCTTGCCGATTTGATCGCCCTTGCGTCGCGCGGCGTGAAGGCGCGCAGGGCATGCTGCACCCGGTTGCCCAACTGGCCGGCCACTTTTTCCGGAATGTCGATCGGGTTCTGCGTGACGAAATAGACGCCCACGCCCTTCGAACGGATCAGGCGCACCACCTGTTCCACCTTGTCCATCAACGCATCGGGCGCTTCGTCGAACAGCAAATGCGCTTCGTCAAAGAAGAACACCAATTTGGGCTTGTCGGGATCGCCCACCTCGGGGAGCGTTTCGAACAGTTCGGACAGCAGCCACAGCAGGAAGGTCGCATACAGCCGCGGGCTGTTCATCAGTTTGTCGGCCGCCAGGATATTCACCCGGCCGCGGCCCTTGCCATCCAATGCGATGAAATCGGTGATGTCGAACGCCGGCTCGCCAAAGAACGCCGCGCCGCCCTGGCTGTCGAGCGTGAGCAACTGGCGCTGGATCGAACCCACGCTGGCCTTGGTCACATTGCCATATTTGCTCGACAGCTCGGCGGCATTGTCTGACACCCAAGCCAGCATCGCCTGCAGATCTTCCAGATCGAGCAGCAGCAGATCATGTTCGTCGGCATAACGAAACGCGATGGTGAGCACGCCATCCTGCGTATCATTGAGGCCCATCAGTCGGCTGAGCAGCAACGGCCCCATTTCGGAAATGGTAGTGCGGATCGGGTGCCCCTGTTCGCCGAACAGATCCCAGAACACGACCGGCATCGATTCCCAGTCATAATCTTCCATCTTCATTTCCATGGCGCGCTTGGCCGTCCAGCCCGCGGCCTCGCTGCCAGCCTTGGCCATGCCGGCGATATCGCCCTTCACATCGGCCAGGAACACCGGCACGCCGGCGCGGGCAAAGCCCTCGGCGAGACCCTGCAACGTCACCGTCTTGCCGGTGCCCGTGGCACCGGCGATCAACCCGTGGCGGTTGGCGCGTTTCAGCACCAGGGATTGCGGGGCGTCCTGATCCGAAAGGCCGATGAACAGGGAACCGGTCATGCGTGAATCTCCTCAGGGCGCAGTTTCACCGGCTTGGGCGCGTCACGTCCAGCCTGAAGATGTCGGGCCGCGCATAATGGCCGGCGGCATCGAAATCGAAACGGGCGCGCACGATATCGGCCAGATCGACTTCTGCCACCAACAGCCCCTCGCCGCCGCGCAATGGCCCGGCCAGCACCTCGCCCATCGGCGACACGATGATGCTGCCGCCGCCGATGATCGGCACATCTGCAGCGCGGTCAATCAGCGTGATCGGTTCGCCCAGCGCTGTCTGTGTCGGCCCAAGCCACTGGCAGGCCGATACCAGAAAACAACGGCCTTCATGGGCGATGTGGCGCATGGCCACCTCCCATTGCGGCCGATCATCCACGGTGGGCGCCGCCCAGATCGTCACGCCCTGCCCGTACAGCGCTGCCCGGAACAACGGCATGAAATTTTCCCAGCAGATCACCGGCGCAATCCGGCCAATCGGGCTGTCGAACACGCGCACATCGTCAGGCCCGCCCTGCCCCCAGATCAGCCGTTCGGCGGCCGTTGGCATCAGCTTGCCGCGATGCCCGGCAAGGCGGCCATCGGGGGTAAAATGCAGCGCAGAGCAGTGCAGCGTTGCGCCTGCCCGCACGATCGCTCCCACCACCATGGTACAGCCCAGATCGGCCGCCAGTTCGCCCAGCGCCGCCACTTCCGGGCCGTCAATCTCGATCGCCTGTTCCCAGTAACGCCGGAACGCATCGCGCCCGGCCGGCGTGCGATAGCCCAGCCGCACGCCAAAGTCGGCGCCCTTGGGGTAACCGCCCAACAAGGCTTCCGGCAGCACCAGCAGATCGGGCCTTGCCGCCTTCAGCTCGTCCCGCCTTGCCATCAGCGCGGCCAGCGTTTCGGCCGTGGTCGCCCGGCTGCCGATCTGCAGCGCCGCCAATCGCGCCTTGCCCGTGGGTATCGTCATGCCGCCTCCAATCGTGCCATCGCCCAGCGTGCGGCATCGGCCACCACCGGATCTTCGCTGCCCAAGTGCGCCTGCACCGCCGGAATCAGCGCGCCCTCCCCGCTGTTGCCCGCCGCATAGAGGCAGTTGCGGATGAAGCGCGCTACCCCGATGCGCTTGATGGCCGAACCGGAGAAGAGCGCGCGGAAGCCCGCATCGTCAAGCGCCAGCAGCTCCACCAGCTTCGGCGCCGTCAGTTCCGCGCGCGGCAGGAAGGCCGGTTCTTCGGTCGCCTGCGCAAAACGGTTCCACGGACAGACGGACAGGCAATCATCGCAACCATAGATGCGATTGGCCATCGGCGCCCGGAACTCCTCCGGGATCGGGCCCTTGTGCTCGATGGTGAGATAGGCCAGGCAGCGCCGCGCATCGAGGCGGTAAGGTGACGGGAAGGCCTGCGTCGGACACGCCGTCTGGCAGCGGGTGCAACTGCCACAGCGATCAGCGTGCGGCGCATCAGCGGCAAGATCGAGCGTGGTGTAAATCGCGCCCAGGAACAGCCATGAACCGTGTTTGCGCGACACCAGGTTGGTGTGCTTGCCCTGCCACCCCAGCCCGGCGGCAGCCGCCAGCGGCTTTTCCATCACCGGGGCGGTATCGACGAACACTTTCAGTTCGCCGCCACCCTCCGCCACCAGCCAGCGCGCCAGCGTCTTCAGCCGCTTCTTGATCAGATCATGATAATCGCGGTTCCACGCATAAACCGAGATCACCCCGGTATCGCCCTGCCCCGCCAGCCGCAGCGGATCGAGCGGCGGCGCATAGCTGGTGCCGAGCATGATGACGCTCTTCACATCGGGCCACAGGCCCTTGGGCGACGCGCGTTCATCGGCGCGGTCCGGCATCCAGATCATGTCGCCGTGGCAGCCATCCGCCAGCCATTGCCGCAATCGCGCACCCGCTTCCGGGATCGCATCGGCCGTGGTGATGCCGATATCGGCAAAGCCTTGGGTAAGCGCCTCGGCCTTCAACCGGGCAATCAGCTCAGCGTTTTCAGCCAATCGACCACCATCGCCGTCACCCGATCTTCCAGTTCGCCCCAGAACAGCCAGTGCGGCGCGCCCGGCAATTCCTGATAATCGATCTGGCCGGTGAGGTTGCGCGCGGTCGCCCGCGCGATGCCGGGCGGCGTGATCCGATCATTCAGGCCCACCACCACCAGCGCCGGCTGGTTCAGGCGCGCATAATCCACCCGCGTCACATTGCCGAACAACGGCGGCAACGCCATTTCGGCGAGCACGCGGCCCGAATCCCACACCAGCGCATCAATCTCGCGGCGCGTCACATCCTCGGGCACGCCGTTGAAAATGCCCCAGCGCGCGCCGGCTTCGTCACACAGGGTCGGTTGTTCCCACCAGCCCCATTTCAGCACGACACTCTTCAGCGTCCTGAACGGATCAAGGCTGGGGGATTGGCTGTTGGCCGCCGCTGCCGGCGACAGCAGCACCAGGCCGGCATGCGGAATTCGCTGCGCCACCATCTGCGCCAGCAACCCGCCCATCGAATGGCCCAGGATCACCGGCGGCGCACTCAGCTTGCCGGCTTCGGCGACCAGGTGATCCACATAGGCGGTGATCGACAACTCACCCAGCGCCGCGTGCGGCGGCAGGCTCACCGGCCGATCGTCGAACAGGATGCACGGCGCGTGGGTGCGATGGCCGGCTTCCTCCAGCACGGGGCGCAGCCGATCAAACGTGGCCGGCGTCGACCACATGCCGTGGATGAGGAGAACGGGCGATTTCAGCACACAACGCCCGTGGAGGCCAGCACGCCCAGCGTAACGATATCCGATGCACTGCTGTTCATCGGCACGATCTGCACGGGTTTGGACATATTGACCAGCATCGGGCCAACAACGCGCAGGTTGGCCACTTCCTTGATCAGCTTGGCCGCGATGTTGGCGCTGTGCAGGCCGGGCATGATCAGCACATTGGCTGGGCCGGAAAGCCGATTGAACGGATATTGCGCCCGCATCGCCGGGTTCAACGCCACATCGGCCGACATTTCGCCTTCATATTCAAAGCCGACCTGGCGGTTGTCGAGCAGCTTCACCGCATCGCGCACATTGTCGACAAACTCGCCACGCGGATTGCCGAAATTGCTGTAGCTCAGGAAGGCAACGCGCGGTTCCTGCCCCAGCCGGCGCGCCACCGCTGCCGTTTCGATGGCGATGGTGGCCAGCGATTCCGCCGATGGCCGCTCGGTCACGGTGGTATCGGCAACAAAAATCGTCTGCTGCTTGCCCACCAGCATGTGGATGCCGAACGGGCGGCAGCCGGGTGCCGGATCGATCACCTGCCGCACCTGGCGATAGGTGGTGGCAAAATTGCGGGTAACGCCGGTGAGCATCAGATCGGCTTCGCCCATCGCCACCAGCAGCGCGCCAAACACGTTGCGTTCGTGGTTCACCATGCGCTGCACGTCGCGGTGCAGCATGCCGCGCCGCTGCAGCCGTTCGTACAGATATTCAACCATGCGCGGCACCAACGGCGAAATCGCACTGTTGTGGATCTCGAAACTGTCGATGTCCTCCACGCCCAGCCGCGCCAGGCCTTCGCGTACCGGCCCTTCGCGGCCGACCAGCACCGGCGTGCCGTATCCGCTGTTCTTCCAGTTCATCGCGGCGCGCAGCACCACGTCCTGCTCGGCTTCGGCAAACACCGCCCGGCGCGGGCGGCTCTGCGCGGTTTCGATGGCGCCCTGCAGGATCGACGTGGTGGGATTCAGCCGCCCGCGCAGTTCCTGGCGATAAGCGTCTTCATCAAAGAACGGCTTCCTCGCCGCGCCCGATGCCATGGCGGCCTTGGCGACGGCGGTGGGAATATGTTCGATCAGGCGCGGATCAAACGGCGCCGGGATGATATATTCCGGGCCAAAATTGCGCGACTTGCCGCCATAGGCTGCGGCCACTTCATCGGGCACCGGCATGCGCGCCAGGCTGGCGATGGCGTTGGCGGCGGCCAGCTTCATCTGCTCGTTGATCGCGGTTGCCCGCACGTCCAGCGCGCCCCGGAACAGATAGGGGAAGCACAGCACGTTGTTGACCTGATTGGGATAATCGCTGCGGCCGGTGGCAACGATGGCATCGCCGCGCACCTTGTGCACTTCTTCCGGGGTGATTTCCGGATCGGGGTTGGCCATGGCAAAGATGATCGGATTGGCGGCCATGCTGGCCACCATCTCGGGGCTCACGGCGCCCTTCTGGCTCAGGCCCATGAACACGTCCGCGCCCACCATGGCTTCTTCCAGGGAGCGCGCTGGCGTATCGGCGGCATGCGCCGATTTCCACTGGTTCATGCCCTTTTCGCGGCCCTTGTAGATCACGCCCGACGTGTCACACATGATGACATGCCTGACGCCATAGAGCTTGATCAGTTCGGTGCAGGCGATGGCGGCCGCACCCGCGCCGTTCACCACCATCTTCACATCGCCCGGGTTGCGCCCGGTCAGATGCAGGGCGTTGATCAGGCCGGCGGCGGCCACGATGGCGGTGCCGTGCTGATCATCGTGGAAGACCGGAATATTCATCCGCTCTTTCAACGTGGTTTCGATGATGAAGCATTCCGGCGCCTTGATATCCTCAAGGTTGATCCCACCGAACGACGGTTCCAGCAGTTCCACGCAGGCGATGAACTTGTCGACGTCCTCGGTGTCAACTTCCAGATCGATGCTGTCGATATCGGCAAAGCGCTTGAACAGCACCGCCTTGCCTTCCATCACCGGCTTTGATGCCAGCGCGCCCAGATTGCCCAGGCCCAGGATGGCGGTGCCGTTGGAGATCACGGCGACCAGGTTGCCCTTGATGGTGTAATCATAGGCACTGTCGGGATCGGCGGCGATGGCGCGCACCGGGGCGGCGACACCGGGCGAATAGGCAAGGGACAGATCGCGCTGCGTCGCCATCGGCTTGGAAGCGACGATGTCGATCTTCCCGGCCTTGCCCATGCGGTGATAGGCCAGTGCCTCGCGGTCACCAAAGTCGTTGTCGTCGATACTGCTCATTTTGCCATTCCACTGGGGATATGCCGCAGGGATAGGATTGTGGCCGCAAAGGGGCAAGCGCTTTGGCACCAGGTGTGCCGCTTTCACGCGCCCCTTTGCACCGAACCGCCCGCGCGCTATCGCAGGGGTGTGACCGCCGCTTCCCCCATGATGACCCAATATCTCGGCATAAAGGCCGAGGTGCCTGACGCGCTGCTGTTCTATCGCATGGGCGATTTCTACGAGCTCTTCTTCGAGGATGCGGTTGCAGCCGCCGCCACGCTCGACATCGCGCTGACCAAGCGCGGTGAACATGGCGGCGAGCCGATTCCGATGTGCGGTGTTCCAGTGCACGCGCACGAAAACTACCTCGCCCGCCTGATCCGCGCCGGCCACCGCGTGGCGATTGCCGAACAGGTGGAAGACTCGGCCGAAGCCAAGAAGCGCGGCAGTAAGAGCGTCGTCGCCCGCGCCATCGTGCGCATCGTCACGCCCGGCACCATCACCGAAACCGCCCTGCTGGAACCCAAGCGCTCCAACTGGCTGGCGGCGCTGGCCGGGACAAGCGATGCCGCCGGCCTGGCCTGGCTCGATCTTTCCACCGGCGCCTTCCACACCCGGGCTGGCAGCGTGGCGGAACTGAAAGGCGAAATCGCCCGCCTTGCGCCGGCCGAACTGCTGGTGCCCGAAGGCCACGCCACCAAGGGCACAACCCGCCCCGCCACCGATTTCTCCTCCGCCCGCGCCGAGGCCACGCTGAAATCGCGTTTCGGTGTCGCCACCCTCGACGGTTGGGGCGATTTTTCCGGGCCCGAACTCGCCGCCGCCGGCGCGCTGCTGGCGTATGTCCAGGAAACCGCCCGGTCAGCTGCACCACTGATCCTGCCGCCGCGCCAGGAATTGCCCGGCAGCCGCATGGCCATTGATGCTGCCACCCGCGCCAGCCTTGAATTGCAACGCAGCGGATCGCGCCACAGCCTCGAAGCCGCCATCGATCGCACCGTCACCGCCGCCGGCGCGCGCCAACTGGGCCAGGATATCGCCGCCCCGCTCACCGATCCCGCCGCCATCATCGCCCGGCTCGATCTGGTCGAATGGTTCATCGCCGATCCGCTTACCCGTTCGGCCACGCGCGACACGCTCGCCGGCCTGCCCGACATCGCCCGCGCATTGGCCCGCCTCACCATCGGCCGCTGGAGCCCGCGCGATCTCGGCCATCTCTCCACCGGCCTCGCCCGCGCGCTCGACCTGCGCCAAGCCCTCACCACCCGCGCCACACCGCCGGAACTACTCGCCGAAACCCTCAGCCAAATCGGTTCCGGCCTCGGCGCACTGGTCGAACAACTCGCCCGCACGCTGGTGGACGAACCGCCCATCGAACTGCCCGGCGCCATCCGCCCTGGCTTCGACGCCGCATTGGACGCGCTGCGCGACACGGCCAAGGATGGCCGCTCCGCCGTGGTCGCACTCGAAACCCGGCTGAAGGCCGAAACCGGCATCACCGCTCTGAAGATCCGCCACAACAATGTGCTCGGCTATCACATCGAAGTCCCCGCCCAGCGCGCCGACCCGCTGCTGCGGGCGGACTCAGGCTTCATCCACCGCCAGACCATGGCCGGCGCTGTCCGCTTCTCCTCCCCCGAACTCGGCGAGCTCGGCACCAAAATCGCCCAGGCCGCCGATCACGCGCTCGCCGCCGAAGCCGCGCATCTGGAAGAATTGCGCGAAACAGCGCTGGCCCACACCGCCAGCATCGCCGCCACCGCCGCAGCCCTTGCGCGCCTCGACGTCGCTGCCGCGCTGGCCGAACTGGCGGCTTCCGAAAACTGGTGCCGCCCCACGGTAGACGCCAGCACCGCCTTCCATATTGAATCCGGCCGCCACCCGGTGGTCGAACTCGCCGTGCGCAAATCCGGCACGCGCTTCACTCCCAATGATTGCGATCTGTCGGCCGACCGGCGGGTCTGGCTCGTCACCGGCCCCAACATGGCCGGCAAATCCACCTTCCTGCGCCA
The DNA here is from genome assembly GCF_000420765.1 of Sandarakinorhabdus limnophila DSM 17366. Lineage (GTDB taxonomy): Bacteria > Pseudomonadota > Alphaproteobacteria > Sphingomonadales > Sphingomonadaceae > Sandarakinorhabdus > Sandarakinorhabdus limnophila. The sequence goes on from NZ_ATVO01000003.1 coordinate 585,722, forward strand.
GAACGCCCTCATCGCCGTCCTTGCCCAGGCCGGCAGCCACGTCCCCGCTGCCGCGGCGCATATCGGCGTGGTCGATCGGCTGTACAGCCGGGTTGGCGCCGCCGATGATCTGGCGGAAGGCCGCTCCACCTTCATGGTCGAAATGGTCGAAACAGCGGCGATCCTCACCGGTGCCACCAACCGCAGCCTTGTCATCCTCGATGAAGTCGGCCGCGGCACCTCCACCTATGATGGCCTCGCCATCGCCTGGGCCGTGCTCGAAGCCGTGCACGACGATCTGCAAAGTCGTTGTCTCTTCGCCACCCACTATCACGAACTGGTGCCCCTCACCGCCAAGCTCGCCAGCCTCGCCAGCGTCACCGTGAAAGTGCGCGAATGGAAAGGCGATCTCGTCTTCCTGCACCAGGTCGCTCCGGGCGCTGCCGACAAAAGCTATGGCCTGGCCGTGGCGCGCCTCGCCGGCGTGCCCGCCCCCGTCCTCGCCCGCGCCCGCGCCGTCCTCACCCGCCTCGAAACCCGCCGCGACCAGACGGGCGGCATTGCCGCCGGCGTGGATTCACTCCCCCTCTTCGTCACCCCTGCCGCCCCCAGCGGCGACGAGCTGCGTGAAAAACTGGCCAGCATCGATCCCGAAAACATCACCCCGCGCGAGGCGCTCGACCTGCTGACGGATCTGAAGGCACTGGCCGGTCAAGCCGGCGACGTGAACTGATCCACCGCCTCCAGTGCCTTGGCGGCATACATCACGCTTGGCCCGGCCCCCATATACACCGCCATTGCCAGCGTTTCGGCCACCTGGTCCCGCGTTGCCCCGGCCTTGATCGCGCCTTCGGCATGATAGGCGATGCAGGGTTCGCAGCGGTTGTACGAAAGGAAGACGGAATAGCGCGGCGTTAGGGAAACCATGTCCACAGTCGCGGGCCCCACATCAGCGAGGCCCAAGCTTAACATTCATTTGCCGAAATCCAAATTTCTGTTGGGCCATCAGCCTGCACCCTTGACCGGCGCGCCGCCCACCTTCACCACACAGTCATGGCCGGGTGGCAATTCTGGATCGATCGCGGCGGCACGTTCACGGATATCGTGGCCTTGCGCCCCAATGGCGGGCTGGAGACGGCCAAGCTGCTCAGTCACGCGCCGGAGCAATATGCGGATGCCGCGCTGGCCGGTATCGCGCGGTTGCGGGGGGATGATCAGGCCCCAATTCAGGCCGTGCGGATGGGCACGACGGTCGCCACCAACGCGCTGCTCGAACGGCGCGGCCAGCCCACATGCCTTGCCATCACGAGCGGCCACCGCGATGCCCTGCTGATCGGCCACCAGGCCCGGCCGGATATCTTTGCGCTGGAGATCAGGAAACCCGCGCCGCTGTATGAAACGGTGGTGGAGATTGACGAGCGGGTGACGGCCGAGGGTGAAATCCTGCGTCCGCTCAACGAGAATTCGACCCGTGCCGCGCTCCAGGGCGCGTTTGACGCTGGCTATCGCAGCCTTGCCATCGCCTGTGTGCACGGCCACGCCCATCCGGCGCATGAAGCGCGCGTAGCCGCGATGGCGCGGGAAATCGGCTTTACGCAGGTGACCACCAGTCACGAAGTGGGCGCCGTGATCCGGCTGGTGCCGCGCGCCAACACCGCCGTGGTTGATGCCTATCTGTCGCCGCCGCTGCGCGACTATGTGAACACGGTCGCGGCCGGCCTGCCGGGGGTGAACCTGGCCTTCATGCAGAGCAACGGTGGCCTTGCCCGCGCCGGGCATTTTCATGGCCGCGATGCCATTCTCTCCGGCCCGGCCGGCGGCATTGTCGGCATGGCGGCGGCCGGGCGCAGCGCGGGGGAAGAGCGACTTATCGGCTTCGACATGGGCGGCACCTCCACCGATATCTCGCTGTTCGACGGGCAATATGAACGCGCCGAAGAAGTGATCATTGCCGGCGTGCCGATGCGGGTGCCGATGCTGAAGATCGACACGGTGGCGGCCGGTGGCGGTTCGATCATCAGCCATGTTGGCGGCCGCCTGAAGGTGGGCCCCGAAAGCGCCGGCGCCGTGCCCGGCCCAGCCGCCTATCGCCGCGGCGGGCCGCTTACCGTCACCGATGCCAATGTCATGCTGGGCATTGTGCAGCCAGCGCTATTCCCGGCGCTGTTTGGCCCCGGCGGAAAGCAGCCGCTCGACGTAGACGCCGTGCGCGATGGCTTTGCCCGGCTTGGCGCCGCGCTGGGCCAGCCACCCGAACAGGTGGCCGCCGGCGCCCGTTCCATCGCCACTGAAACCATGGCCCAGGCCATCCGCCGCATCTCGATCGCCCGCGGGCACGATGCAGCACAATATACGCTCACCAGCTTTGGCGGGGCCGGCGGGCAACATTGCTGCGCCATCGCCGATCAACTGGGCATGCGGCGCATCCTCATCCACCCGCTGGCCGGCCTGCTTTCCGCTTTCGGCATTGGCCTGGCGGAAGTGCGTGTGGTGCGGCAGCGCACGCTGAATTGGCCACTCGGGCCGGACACTGATCTTGCCCAGGCGGCGACCGAATTGGCCGAACAGGCCCGCGCCGCCCTGATCGCGCAAGGCGAGGCGGTGGCGGATGTGCAGGTGAAGGCCCGCATCCGCTATGCCGGGTCAGATAGCGGTGTGGACCTGCCGCTGGCGCCGCCCGAGGTGCTGGCAAGGGGATTTTCGGAAGAGCAGGCCCGGCGGTTCGGCTTCGCGATTGCCGGCGCCGATCTGGTGGTAGACGCGTTGCTGGCCGAGGCTGTGGGCGAAACACCGGCGCTGCCAGCCGCCGGCAGCGCGCCGCCAGCGGCCGGCAGCGGCCCGGCACATATCGCCACCCACGATATCTATCTGGGACACCGGCGGCAGCGGTGCACCTTCTACAACCGCGCTGCCCTGCCCACCGGCTGGCGCATTGCCGGCCCGGCCGTGATCATCGACAGCGCCGGCACGACATTGGTGGAACCCGGCTGGCAGGGCGACGTCGACGCCGCGGCCAACCTGGTGCTGACCCGCCTCGCCCCAGCCGCCAAAGCAACCGCTCCCGTCTCGGAAGCCGCCCCCGATCCCATACGCCTCGAACTTTTCGCCAACCGTTTCATGGCCATCGCGGAAGAGATGGGCGAAGTGCTGAAGACCACCGCCTGGTCAGTCAACATCAAGGAAAGGCTGGATTTTTCCTGCGCGCTGTTCGACGCTGAAGGCCATCTAATCGCCAACGCACCGCACATGCCGGTCCACCTGGGCTCCATGGGTGACAGCGTGCGCACGGTGATGGACAAATGGGCCGGCTCTGCCCGCGGTATCCACGCCGGCGACACATTCGTGCTCAACAACCCCTTCGCTGGCGGCACCCATCTACCCGATGTCACTGTTGTTACACCGGTTTTCGTCGATGGCAGTGCTCCGTCATTCTGGGTGGCAGCGCGTGGCCACCAGGCCGATATCGGCGGTATCACACCCGGTTCCATGCCACCCGACAGCCGGAGCATCACGCAAGAGGGCGTGCTGATCGACAATATCCTTTTGATTGATCAGGGAAACTTCCTGGAAGCTGAAATGCTCGCTCTGCTTGGCTCAGGCCCCTGGCCGGCGCGTGACCCGGCCCGATGCATCGGCGACCTGAAGGCACAGACCGCCGCCTGCACCCGCGGCGCGCAGGCGCTGGTGGCGCTGTGCCAGTCAGAAGGCGAACCGGTCGTCGCTGCCTTCATGTGCCATGTACAGGATAATGCTGAAGAGGCTGTTCGCGACGCAATTTCCCGTCTTACCGATGGTGAGCGATCAGTGGAGATGGACAACGGCGCATATATCAAGGTCACCGTCCGCATCGATCCCGCCAGCCGCAGCGCCACCATCGATTTCACCGGTACGTCTCCGCAACTGCCCGACAATTTCAACGCCCCCTTTTCGGTGGCGCAGGCGGCTGTCCTCTATGTTTTCAGATGCTTGGCTGGCAATGATCTGCCGATGAATGATGGCTGCATGCGGCCGCTCAAGCTGATCGTGCCCGAAGGCTCCATGCTGCGCCCCCAGGCACCCGCCGCCGTTGTCGCCGGCAACGTGGAAACCAGCCAGATCATCACCGATGCCCTGTTCGGCGCGCTGGGCGTGCTGGCGGCGTCCGAAGGCACGATGAACAACTTCACGTTCGGCAATGCTGCCCACCAATATTACGAAACCATTTGCGGCGGTGCAGGTGCAGGGAACAGCTTCGCAGGAGCCAGCGCAGTCCAAACGCACATGACCAACAGCCGCCTCACCGATCCGGAAGTGCTCGAATCCCGCTTTCCGGTATTGGTTGAGGAATTCGGCACAAGACATTGTTCTGGAGGCAAAGGTCATTGGCCCGGCGGCGACGGCGTGATCCGCCGCGTCCGCTTCCGCCAAGCCATGACCGCCTCACTGCTCTCCGGCCGCCGTCGCACCCGGCCCTTCGGTCTTGCCGGCGGCAGCGACGCCTTGCCCGGCAGCGCCCGCGTCGAACGCAGCGACGGCCGCGTCGAAACACTGGCCGCCTGCGACCGCGCCGAACTGGCCCCTGGCGACATGATCGTGATCGAAACCCCCGGCGGCGGCGGTTACGGCGTGTGAGCACCCTGCCAAGCCTATGGCCCCTGATCGGCATCGGCATCGTTGTGATCGGTTTTGCCTTGCGTGCCAATCCGCTGGCCGTGGTGGTCGCTGCTGCCTTCGGGTCAGGCCTGGGCGCCGGGCTTTCGGTGCCCGAAGTGGTGGCGGCGTTGGGCAAGGCCTTTCACCAGAACCGTTATGTCTCGGTACCCTGGATCACCTTGCCAGTCATCGGCCTCATGGAGCGGGCAGGCTTGCAGGAACAGGCCGCCGCGCTTATCGCCCGAACAAGGGCCGCAACAACCTGTAGCATCCTACTGATCTATCTTGGTTTTCGCCAGATCACCGCGGCGCTTGGACTCACCCAGATCGCCGGCCATGCCCAGACGGTGCGGCCGCTGCTCGCGCCAATGACTGAAGCCGCCGCGACACGCGACAACCCGACGATTAGCGAGGATGGCCGCAACAAGGTCAAGGCCATGGCCGCCGCGACCGACAATGTCGGCATCTTCTTCGGCGAAGATATCTTCCTCGCCATCGCGTCCATCCTGCTGATCAAGGGCTTCCTCGAAAGCGCCGGCATCATCGTGCAGCCGCTGCAGCTTTCGGTGTGGGCCATCCCCACCGCGCTGGCGGCCTTTGCGGTGCATGGCGGCCGGCTGCTGCGAATGAAGCCATGATCGGCCTTCCCGCGCTTTATACGTTTGCCGGGCTGGTGTTCGGCAGTTGGGCGGTCGCGACCCTGCTCGATCGGCAGCACACCAAACGCCTGCTCGGCGCCAGCTTCTGGGGTCTGCTTGCCATGGAGTTTCTGGCAGGTGACGCTTTAGGAGATACAGGCAACGGATTGTTATTGTTGCTACTTGTGGCGCTGGTGCTGCTGGGAGCACCCGGCAAGGGCCAGGCTGCCACGACAACCATTGCGGAACGCCTCGCCAGCGTCGCCCGGCACGGCAACCGACTGTTCCTGCCAGCCCTGATCATGCCCGGCGTCGCGCTGGCCGGCACCTTCATCTTCCCGTTATTGCCCGGGCTTGTCGATCCCAAGCAGGTCACGCTCATCAGCCTCGGTCTCGGCGCCCTCATCGCCACTTCCGTCCTGATGCTGTGGCTGCGCCCGCCCTTGGTCGCACCGATGCAGGAAGGTCGTCGCCTGGCCGAAGGCGTGGGCTGGGCGATGATCCTGCCGCAGCTGCTGGCCAGCCTGGGTGCGCTGTTCACGGTGGCCGGCGTCGGCGAGATCGTCGGCGCTTTGGCCCCGATGGCAATCCCCGAAGGCAGCCGCCTTGCTGCCGTGCTGGCCTTCACCGCTGGCATGGCCATCTTCACCATCATGATGGGCAACGCCTTTGCCGCCTTCCCGGTGATGATGGGCGGCATCGGCCTGCCGGTGCTGGTGTTGGGATTGGGCGGTGATCCGGTGGTGGTGGGTGCCGTTGGCATGCTGGCCGGCTTCTGTGGCACCTTGCTGTCGCCAATGGCGGCCAATTTCAACATCGTGCCGGCCGCGCTACTGAACCTGCCCGACCGCTACGCCGTGATCCGCGCACAATGGCCCACGGCCGTGCTACTCTGGCTGTTCAACACTTCGATGATCTGGGGATTTGCCTTCCGATGACGCTCGACGCCGCCCTCGCTGCCCGCATGGCCGGCATCGCGCTGGGCCATGTCGCCCGCGAGTATCCGCACAAGCTGGATCATGTGCTGGCCGGCGATGGCGATGCCCGCACGCCGCGTGATCTGCACCCGATGTTCTTTGGCAGTTTCGATTGGCACAGTTGCGTGCACGGCTGGTGGCTGCTGCTGCGGTTGGCCCACCTGTTTCCCGATCACGCCCGCGCCGATGCAACCCGCGCGCTGGCCGCCGAAACCTTCACGCCAGACAAGGTCGCGGTGGAACGCGCCTATCTCGCCCGACCGTTGTCGCGCGGGTTCGAGCGGCCCTATGGCTGGGCTTGGCTGCTCAAGCTCCACGCCGAAATGGCAAGCGCTGGCAATCCCTTGGCGCCAATCCTTGAACCATTCGCGCATGATTTCGCTGCGCATTGGCGCGCAATGCTGGGCAGCTTCACCTATCCCATCCGCACCGGCGCGCACGGCAACACGGCCTTCGCCCTCGTGCTCAGCGCCCACTGGACCGCCGATCATGATCCCCAACTCTTCGCCCTGATGGCCGACAAGGCCCGCGCCTGGTACAGTTCCGACCGCAGCGCTCAGGCTTGGGAACCCGATGGCGATGCCTTTCTGTCACCCACGCTGATGGAAGCGCTGGCCATGGCGACCCTGTTGCCGGCCCCCGAGTTCCGGCGCTGGTTCCGCGCCTTCTTGCCCAAGGCGAAGCTGCAAACCCCTGCCAGCCTGTTCACCCCCGCCACAGTCACTGATCGCAGCGACGGCAAGATCGCGCATCTCGATGGCCTCAACCTCTCCCGCGCATGGGCGTTCCGCTCGCTGGCCGCCAAACTCGGCCCGCGCGATTCCACCGCACCGGTGCTGCGCGCGGCGGCAGATGCCCATATTGCCGCGGCCCTGCCTCACATTGCCGGCGACTATGCCGGGGAGCATTGGCTTGCCAGCTTTGCCCTGCTGGCGCTGGAGGCCTGAAGGCGATGCGCCGCCGCACGCGTCATTGGCTGCTTGGTGGGACCCTGGCCCTCGCGGCCGTGGGCGGGCTGAGCTGGCAATTGCTGCGCGAAACCCAAACCGCCGCCATCGCCAACGCCCCGCCCCGGGCCGCGCCCAGCCCTTTGCCGCCGCCCCCGCCATCCAGCATTGCCTTGCCGGTGCGGGTGCCGCTGGCGCTGCTGGAAGCCGCGGTGAACGACGCGGTGCCGCAGCAGCTTTGGCAGGTGGATAAGCCCGGCAGCGTGTGTCTGAAGGCCAGCCGGGTGCGCATGTTCGGAGCCAAGTTGAAACTTACACCGGATGTGAAGTGCCGCATCGTCGGCGATGTGACACGCGGCCCGATCCGTCTTTCCAGCCGAGACGACAAATTGCACCTTGCAATGCCAGTGGCCGCCACGTTGGAAGCGCGCGACATCGGTGGCCTGAGCATGGGCAAAGGGACAGAAGCCAAAGCCCTGATCACGGCCGATCTGGTGCCGGAACTGACGCGCGATGGCAGGCTGACGGCGCGTATCCAGCTGCGGTATGACTGGCGACAGGAACCGACCGTTTCGATTTTGGGCCAGCAGATCAGGCTGACCGAGAAGGCCGACGAGAAGCTCGCGCCGATACTGGCCAAGATGGAGGCCGAACTGCCGCGCCTGTGGCCACGCCGTTGCAGGCCATCGGCAAGACGGGTGGCCCGCCGGGCCTGCTGCTGCACAGTGCCGTGCTGGCCGATCCGGTCACATTGCAACGCCCGATCGACAAGGCGCTGGCCAAGGTGGCGGCGCACGGTGTGCTGGTGCCGGAATGGGGCCGGGTGAAGGTGCGCTTTGGCCCGTCCACCCTATATGCCACGGAAGGCGGCAAGCTGGCGCTGGGGCTGCAGATCAGGGCGCGGGGGCCGCGCCAGTTGCTGGACACGCGCGGACGACTGTGGCTGACAGCGCGGCCGGAAACACAGCCGGACAGCGAGCGGATGCTGGTGCGTGATCTGGCGCTGGCCGCCCAACCTGGCGACGATGTGCAGTTGCCGCTGCTGGTGGCGGTGGCGCAATCCGCCGAGGTGAAGACTGCGCTGGAAGAAGCGCTGACCCAAGATTTCACCCGCGATTACACCAAGCTGCTGCGCAAGATCGATCGGGCGCTGGCCGAAGTGAAGATCGGCGAATTCCGCCTCGCCATGCGTCTGGACGAGGTACACCACGGCAAGGCGGTGGTGCTGGGCCAGGGCATTTACCTGCCGGTCACCGCCACCGGCAGTGCCCGACTGGATTATGCCCCGATGCTTCAGCCGCGGCCGCGATAAGGCGGCTTTTGCGGCGGACGTGGCCCAGAATTGGGGCCACCAGGCGGACGGGCGGACAAGGTGCGCTGCGGCGGCGGCCGCTGCGCAGAGCGTTCTTGGGGCGGGCCGCCGGCCGGGCAGATATCAATCTGGTCTTCGGCGCTGTTGCCCTTGCGGGTTGCATGGCGCTTCAGGGCCACCACAAAGCGTTCTGCCATGTCGGGCGCGATTTCCACCATCGTTTCGCCGGGGAAGATGCGGATGGCACCGATATCGGGCTTGGTGACACCACCGCGCCGGCAAAGCAGTGGAATGATCCAGCGCGGATCGGCATTATCGCGGCGGCCGACATCGAGGCGGAACCACACACCTTCGCCGCCGCGATCGCCGCCTCGGTCGTTGCTGCGGCCGGCATCATTGCCTTGCCGGCTGTCGCGGCGTTCGGCGCGCGGTGCGGGGCCGGCGTCGACCAGCTCCTCGGCCTGTGGCAGGCGGGCGCGATGCATGCGCACCAGGGCGGAGGCAATCTCGTCGACACCGTGGCGGGTGAGGAGTTCCTCGCCCAGGCGCTTGTCCTCATCGTCCAGTGCGCCAATGCCTTCGCCAATGCTTTCCAGCAGGCGGGTACGATCCTGCACGGCAATGGCTTCCAGCGTGGGTACCGGGGTCCATTCGGCTTTCACCCCGGCCCCTTGCAGCATACGCTCAACGCGGCGGCGGGCGGGATAGGGTACGATCAGCACGGCGGTGCCCTTGGCGCCGGCACGGCCGGTGCGGCCGGAGCGGTGCTGCAGGGTTTCGGCGTCGCGCGGCACTTCAACGTGAATCACGAGGCTAAGCCCGGGCAGATCGATGCCGCGCGCGGCCACATCGGTGGCCACGCACAGCCGCGCGCGGCGGTCCCGCAGCGCCTGCAGCGCCTGGTTGCGCTCGGATTGGCTGTGCTCGCCCGACAGCGCGACGGCGGCAAAACCGCGTTCCGTCAGGCTGGCGTGCAGCCGGCGAACATTGTCGCGCGTGGCACAGAACAACAATGCGGTCGGCGGTTCGTGGAAACGCAGCAGATTGACCACGGCGGCTTCGATATCGGCCGGCGCAGTGGCGACGCATTGATAAGCGATATCGGTGTGGGCGCTGGCGCGGCCAGCGGTGGCAAGGCGCAGCGCGTCTTTCTGATAATCGCGCGCGAGTTCGGCAATGCCCTTGGGCATGGTCGCCGAAAACATCAGGGTGCGGCGTTCGGGCGGCGCGGCATCCAGGATTTCTTCCAGATCCTCGCGGAAGCCCATATCGAGCATTTCATCGGCTTCATCAAGCACGACGACCTTGCAATTATCCAGCAACAGCCCGCCGCGTTCGAGGTGATCGCGCAGGCGGCCCGGGGTGCCGACCACGATGTGCGTGCCAGCCGAAAGCGAGCGCCGTTCCACCTGCTGGTTCATGCCGCCCACGCACGTGGCGATGCGCCCGCGCGCCGGTGCATAAAGCCATGCCAGTTCCTTGGCCACCTGCAACGCCAGTTCGCGCGTCGGTGCAATCACCAGCGCGAGCGGACGGGCCGGCGCTGGCAGCGCATCGGTAGCGCCGAGCAGATTCTCGGCCATGGCGAGGCCAAAGGCGACGGTCTTGCCCGAACCGGTCTGCGCGGAAACCAGCAAATCCCGGCCGCGCGCCTCTTCGGCGATCACGGCGGATTGGACGGGGGTGAGTTCTTCATAGCCGCGCTGCGCGATGGCCTGGGCCAGCGGCGCGGGGAGCGTTTCAATTGTCATGGGCCGCCTATGGCGCAATTGGCCGCGAAAGGCGAATCAGCTTCGCACGAAAACTGCAAGACCTGCTCATGCCGAGCATGTCGTGTCCCCGCCGCGAGCAGCGGGGACACATAACAACTCAGTAGACTTCGAACAGTCCGGCCGCACCCATGCCGCCGCCCACGCACATGGTGACGACCACATATTTGGCGCCGCGGCGCTTGCCTTCGATCAGGGCGTGGCCGGTGCAACGCGCGCCGGTCATGCCATAGGGGTGGCCGATCGAGATCGAACCGCCGTTGACGTTGAGCAGATCAGGATCGATGCCCAGAACGTCGGCGCAGTGCAGCACCTGCACGGCAAAGGCTTCGTTCAGTTCCCACAAGCCGATGTCATTCATGGTCAGGCCGTTGGCCTTCAGCAGCTTGGGAATGGCATAGATGGGGCCGATGCCCATCTCGTCCGGTTCAAGGCCGGCGACGGCCATGCCGCGATAGGCACCCAGCGGGGTGAGGCCACGGCGGGCGGCTTCCTTGGCTTCCATCAGAACGCTGGCAGACGCGCCATCGGAAAGCTGGCTGGCGTTGCCGGCGGTGATGCAGCCGCCTTCGATCACCGGCTTCAGGCCCTTCAGGCTTTCCAGCGTGGTTTCCGGGCGATTGCCTTCATCCTTGGACAGCGTGATCTCGTGGGTGGTGACCTCTTTGGTCTCCTTGTTGACCATCGCCATCGTCGAGGTCATCGGCACGATTTCGTCGTCGAACTTGCCGGCGGCTTGCGCTGCGGCGGTACGCACCTGGCTTTGATAGCCATATTCATCCTGGCGATCGCGGCTGACGTTGTACCGCTTGGCCACCACTTCGGCGGTCTGCAGCATCGGCATGTGGATGTTGGGGTGCATGGCGACCAGGCTCGGGTCCATACCCACGCGCATCTTGTCGTTCTGCACCATCGAAATGCTGTCGACACCGGCGCCGATGCAGATCTGCATGCCATCAACCATGATCTGCTTGGCAGCGGTCGCGATCGACATCACGCCCGACGAACATTGCCGATCAATCGATTGGCCCGACACGGTGACCGGCAGGCCAGCGCGCAGCAGTGCCAGGCGGGCAATGTTGCCGCCCTGCACGCCCTGTTGCAGGGCACAGCCCATCACGACGTCGTCCACTTCGGCGCCTTCGATGCCGGCGCGCTTCACAGCGTGGGCGATGGCATGGCCGGCGAGCGTTGGCGACGGGGTGGCGTTGAACGCGCCGCGGAACGCCTTGCCGATCGGCGTGCGGGCGGTGGAAACGATAACGGCTTCACGCATGAGATATTCCTTCCTGTGTCAGTTCAGCGGGCTTCAGCCCACATATTGCAAAGTGATCCATTCGGCGGCGAGCGCGGGCTTGGTTTCGCCTTCGATCTCGACCGAGACATTGGTTGTGGTCTGCCAGGCACCATCCGGGCGCTGCGACACATCGGCGATGGTGAAGCGGCCGCGGATCTTGCGGCCCGATTTCACTGGCGCCATGAAGCGCACCTTGTTGAGGCCATAGTTGACCCCCATGCGCGTGCCCTTGATGCCGGGCATTGCCTGATACGCCATGACACTGAGCAGGCTGAGCGTGAGATAGCCGTGCGCGATGGTGGTGCCGAATGGCGTCTGCGCCGCGAGTTCCGGGTTCACATGGATGAACTGGTGATCACCCGTCACTTCAGCAAAGGCGTTGATCTTTTCCTGCGGGACTTCGATCCAGTCCGACACGCCAACCTCGGTTCCGGCCAGCGCGCGAAACTCATCCAACGTCAGTGATTTTCCGGCCATGCACGTCACTCCCCATGATCTGATTTGCAGCCAGCCTAGGCCCCGCTTCACGTTCACGTCAACCCAGCAGAATCGTGTAAACACGACGCTGTTAACTTCATGATTAGTTGTGATTAACCATAATCCATCGTTACTGGAATTGGGCATCCGCAGTGCCGCCCCAGGCACGCCGATCACAAAGGATCGCCCGCCATGACCAGCAACAACCCCGCCGCCGCCCGTGCCCTGGCCGCCCTTGCCCTGCTCGCCAGCACCGATGCCGGTGCCGTGACGGTCACCAGCCTTGCCGGCGCGCCCGACCCCGTCCCGCTGCCCGGGCAGCAGTTAGTGGTCAGCTTCGACGCGCCAGCGGCGCCCGGCTTCAGTTGGACCGGCGGCCTGGCCACGGCCATCGACGCGATCGCAGCCAATTTCAGGATGTTGGTCATTGTAGTGCTCCCCTCGACCATGCGGCTGCCCAGCCGCGAACAATTCAAACAAAGTCTGAACGCTAAAAATGTAACGTATTTTTTACCTCTACGAAAGTATAATTTAAGTTAACTGAAATTTCTTGTTCATGTTAAGGCCGTGCGCGTTGGCTGGAAGCCGCACAACAGCGATCAGCGCGGGCGTTCGGCGATCTGGGTTGGATCAATCAGCCGGCCATCGGGCGCGGCTGTGAAGGTCGTTTGGGTGGGATAGGCGAACTCCACGCCCAGTTCAGCAAAGCGGCGCACGATGGCAAAACCCACCGCCTGCCGCGCCGCGGTCATGGCCTCCAGTTCGGGAACGGTCACGAAGAAGATCAGCTCGAAATCCAGGCTGGACGGACCGAACCCCGTGAAGGCGGCGCGATCGAAGCGACAATCGGCCTGCGCTTCCACAATCGCCTGCAGATGGCCGGGCAGCGCCTCCAGCAGATCGGGCGGGGTCTGGTAGACAATGCCGAAATTCAGCACCACGCGCCGTTCTTCAATGCGGCGCAAATTGGCCACCTGCTGCTCCAGCAGCTTGGTGTTGGCCATCACCAGTTGTTCGCCCGACAAGGATCGGATGCGGGTGGTCTTCAGCCCGATATGCTCCACGGTGCCGGTCGAGGTGCCGTAACTGATCGTGTCACCCACCCGGAATGGCCGGTCGAACAGGATGGCGAGCGCGGCAAACAGATCGGAAAAAATCCCTTGGGCGGCCAAGCCGATGGCGATGCCGCCGACGCCCAGACCAGCCACCAGCGCGGTGACATTCACGCCCAGGTTATCGAGAATCAGGATCGCCGCCAGCAACCAGACCACGACATTGACCAGCACGGTGATGATGCCCATGGCGTTGCCGAGCGCGACGGCATCCTCGCCGCCATGGCCGGCGCGGCGATGCACCAGGCCCAGCACCAACTCCCGGATCCACAGGGCACCCTGCACCGCAAGTGCGATGGTGAACAGATTATCCACCAGCCGCATCAACGGCCCGGGGAGAGCCACGGCATGGGTGGCACCGTCCAGCGCGGCCGCGATCAGGAACAGCGAGAGCGTGCGCGCCACCAGAGCGCGCAACAAGCTGGGGGCACCGGCAAATTCACGTGGCAGCAGACGCAGCGCGCCCCATTTCAGCAACCACAGAGCGACCAGGATGGCACCGGCAATTGCCGCGCCGAACAAGGCCTCGCCGCTGTCCTGCGTGATCCAGGCCCAGCTTTCGCCGAACGCGCGTTCGGCGCGGACGGCAGCGCGGCCCAACGGGTCCGCCATCACCAGGCGCTCTCCAACCAGGCTGGCCGCCGCACCGCTACCTTGGCATCGCCAAGGAACAGCGGCTTGTCGGCTTCCTCAAGCCGCAGATGCACGATGGCATGATCGCCGCGCCGGCTCCGGAGCTTGCCGCAGGCGCGGCCGGCGTCGTCCTTCACATCGATGGCATCGCCGGGCTCACCGTCCAACGTCACCGGCACGAGCCGGCGGCGCACCTTGTCGCGGTGGTGCATGCGCGCGGTGTTTTCCTGGCCAACATAGCAGCCCTTGGTGAACGACACGCCGTCCAGCAGATCAGCGCCGGTTTCCAGCCAGAGCAATTCGTCCGTGCCAATATCCGCGCTGTCGGGCACGCCCACCAGGTGGCGATGCGCATCATAGGCGTCCGCGCCGGCCGGTGCACCGTCCGCGGGGCCGACCCAGCGTGCGCCCAGAACAGCGTTGCGTGCATCCGCTGGCATGCCGCCCGGCCAACTCGCCAGCACCACCAGATCGTCGCGCCGCGCCAGCGTCACCGCCTTGCGCAGCTTGTACATCCCCAGCCGCTTGAGCAGCGCATCGGCCTTTTCGGCTGCGACATCGATCAGGATCGCACCGCCATCGCCGGCATGGAGATGGAAATCGAACAGCGCCTTGCCCTGCGGGCTGAGCAGCCCGGCAAAGACCGCGCGGCCCGGCGCCACAAGCGCAACATCATGGGTGATCAGCCCCTGCAAAAAGGCCACGGCATCGGGGCCGTCCAGCGCCAGCACGGCGCGATTATTAAGGGAAATGGGGGTCATGACCATGGAGATAGGCAATCCACGCCGTCCTGCCAATGCCGCGACCCGGCTGCCCGCGCGAAAGCCGTGCTGCAACGCTTGACTCTGTGACCCATTTCTCGCATTGGAGCCGCCTTCGTCGCGGCGGGCCATGGCCTGAAGCGCGTCACCTGCTATTCGGAACCGGAACCATGGCCAAGCCGACCACCATCAAGATCAAGCTCGTGTCCACTGCCGACACTGGCTATTATTATGTCACCAAGAAGAACCCGCGCACCAAGACCGAAAAGCTCTTGTTCCGCAAGTATGACCCGGTGGCCCGCAAGCACGTCGAATTCAAGGAAGCCAAGATCAAGTAAGCGCGGTTGCGCTGTCTGATGGCACGAAAAGGGCTGGCGGCAACGCCGGCCCTTTTTGCGTTTGGCCGCGACACTGCATCTGGGCCATCCCCGCTTGGCAGCCCTCTCGCCAACCGTTAGGCAGCATTCGTGCTGCGCGATAAACCCTCCTCCGCTGATCCGGCCGTTCTGGCGCTGCAGGCGCTCGCCCATGTTGCCGGTGATGAGGATATGGGGCCGCGCTTCCTGGCGCTCACCGGCATGGATGCCGAAGCCTTGCGTGCCAATGCCGGCAAGCCGGCCACACTGATGGCGCTGCTCGATTATCTGATGGCCAATGAACATGATCTCGTTGCCACCGCCGAAGCCATCGGCGTGAAGCCCGAAACGCTGGCCCTGGCGGCGCGCAAGCTGGGGAGTGACTGGTGAAAGCGCGTCCGCTCATCGTTTCCGATTGCGATGGCGTGCTGCTGCACTTCATCGCGCCGTTCGTCGATTATCTGCGCGAGGTCCATGGCCTGACGCTGAGCATGGACAGCTTTGCCCTCACCGGCAATGTGAAGCGGCCCGATGGCAGTGCGGTGGAACCCAAGGAATTCCCGCCGCTACTGGATGGCTTCTTTGCGGACTGGATGCACAACCAGCATCCGATCATTGGCGCCGCCGTCTCGCTGGGGCAGCTCGCCAAGGATTGCGACGTGGTGGTGCTCACCAACATCGCCGATCATCACGCCGAGCGCCGCACGCTGGAGCTGGCGCGGCTGGGCATGCCCTATCGCGTGATCGGCAACCAGGGCGGCAAGGGTGCGCCGATGCAGAAGCTGCTCGACGAATTCCAGCCCAGCGAAGCCATCTTCATCGACGATCTGCCGCCCAACCACACATCGGTGAAGGCGCATGTGCCGCATGTGCACCGCTTGCACATGGTGGCCGAACTGGAAGTGCGCCACCTGATCCCGCAATCGCCCGATGCTCACGCCCGCCATGATGATTGGCCGGCGATGCTGTCTCACATTGAAACCATCCTGAAAGGTTGATCATGACTCCAGAACAGAAACTCGCCGAACTCGGCATCACCCTGCCGAGCGCTGCTGCGCCCGCCGCCAATTATGTGCCGACGGTGACGGCCGGCAACCTGATGCACATCAGCGGCCAGATCCCGTTTGCCGAGGATGGCAGCCTGATGAAGGGCCGGCTGGGCGATACAGTTGATGTCGCTTACGGCCAGGCCGCCGCGCGCCGCTGCGCCGTGGGCCTGATCGCGCAGATGAAGACGGCGTTGGGCGACCTGAGCCGTGTGAAGCGCGTCGTGAAGCTGGGCGTGTTCGTCGCCAGCCATCCCGATTTCACCGACCAGCCGGAAGTGGGCAATGGCGCATCCGATCTGATGGTCGAAGTATTTGGCGATGCCGGCCGCCATGCCCGCGCTGCCGTGGGCGTGGCCGTGCTGCCGCGCGGCGTGGCCGTGGAAGTGGACGCGGTCGTCGAGATCGCCTGATGCCAGAGTCCGGCGGAGCTGTGCCGGTGCGTGTGGTGGGCAAGGCCAGCGAGATTTCGCTGGCCGACTGGAACGCCTGCGCCGGCCCGGTGAACCCCTTTGCGCAAGGGGAGTTCTTCCGCGCGCTGGAAGAGTCCGGCAGTGCCTGCAGCCGCACGGGCTGGCAGCCCGTCCATCTGGTGACAGATGGCGTGGACGGCCGCCCGGCGGGCATCATGCCGGCCTATCTCAAAACCCACAGCCAGGGCGAATATGTCTTCGATCACGCCTGGGCCGATGCGTGGGAACGGGCAGGCGGCAGCTATTATCCCAAGCTGCAGGCCGCCTTTCCCTTCACGCCGGCCACAGGCCCGCGCCTGCTGCTGCGTGATGAAGCCGCCGGCCTGGCCCTGATCCGCGCCGCCGAGCAGGTGACGGAGAGCAACAATTTTTCCAGCGCGCATGCAACCTTTCTCACGCCCGAACAGCAGATCATGTTCCGCGATGCCGGCTGGCTGATCCGCACCGGCGAGCAGTTCCATTGGCAGAACGAGAACTATCGCGACTTCCAGGATTTCCTCGGTGCCCTCTCCTCCTCGCGGCGCAAGATGATCCGCAAGGAGCGTGAGCGCGCGCTGGCCGGCCTTGAGATCGTGCATCTCACCGGCAACGCCATCACGGAAGGCCATTGGGATGCGTTCTGGACTTTCTATCAGGACACCGGCGCCCGCAAATGGGGCCAGCCCTACCTGAAACGCAGTTTCTTCAGCCTCATCGGCGAGGCAATGGGCAGCCGCGTGCTGCTGATGCTGGCGCTGCGGGGTGGCAAACCCGTCGCAGGCGCACTCAATTTCATCGGCGATGAGTGCCTCTACGGCCGCTACTGGGGCTGCACCGAAGAGGTGCCCTTCCTGCATTTCGAGCTGTGCTATTATCAGGCCATCGAATGGGCCATCGCCAATGGCCGCGCCCGGGTTGAGGCCGGCGCGCAAGGGCAGCACAAGCTGGCGCGCGGCTATCGCCCCACCCCGGTGATCTCCGCGCATTACATCCCCAACCCCGGATTCCGGCAGGCAGTGGCCGATTATCTTGCCCGCGAAACCCAGGCGGTGATCGAGGAAATCGAATATCTGGATCAACATGGCCCATTCAGGCAGCCGCAAGCCTGAACCGTGCTAGTGTAGCCCATGCGACTCATGCTTCTGCTTGCCGTGCTGGCTACCCCCGCTGCTGCCACCGAATTGGTTCGCCTGTCTGACGCGCAGCGCGAGGCGGTGATCGCGGCGGCCGCCAATGGCCCCGAACGAACCCCGGTCCTCACCCCTGAACAGGCCAAGCGGCAGTCCGTGCTCGATCGCTCGCTTTATCCGGAATTTTATCAGGACGGCGGCGGCGCCGTGCGGGACCGCAAGGTGCATGGCGAAATGAGCATGTTTGCCGGCAGCGGCGGCACCTTCGGCGTCAGCGGCACAGCCATGGTGCCTGTCGGGGAAACCGGCACCGCTGCCATTTCGGTGATGCAGGGCACCAGCCGCTGGGGCGGCATTTCCGGCTTCGGGTTCGGCTACACCAGCGGTGATGCGCAGAATAATCTGCTGATCGGCAACAGCTTCAATGGCGGTTATGGCGGCTATGGTGCCTTTGGCGGCCCGTTCGGCGGCCCCTGGACCACCCCTTATGGCCAGACCTGGCAACCGGCCCTGCGGATGCGGCGGCGCTAAATCGGCTGCCCTGCGGCATCGACCCACAGATCTTCCGGCAGCGCCCGCACCCGCACGCAGCGGCGGCCGTCTTCGGTGTAGGTGATGATATCGGTGGGCGCACGCGTGCCCACCACCAGCAGACGCGCTGGGTGATCGCTCGCATTTTCCAGATGATGGCCAATGGCCACCCCGGCCGCAAAGGTCGCGGCATCGCCGGGCTGCATCGGCGTCACCACCCCGCCTTCGTGCAGCAGCAGGCTGCCCTCCAGCAGCAACAGCATCTCGTCTTCATGGGCATGCCAGTGATTGCGTGACGTGGAAGCCCCCGGTGGGATGGTCTGGATGAGCGCGCCAAACTGTTGGAGACCGCCCGGCTCGCTTATCCATTGCGATCGGATGATGCCGCCGGGCGCATCTTCATCCTCCACCAGCATCGCCTCGGGCCTGATCAGCGGCATGGCTCAATCCCTCAGTGCAAGGCGATATTGTCAATCAGCCGCGTTGTGCCGATCACGCCGGCCACCATCAGCCGTGCACCCGGCGCCGGGGTGCCCAGGCTGTGCAGCGTCTCGCCATCAACAAGTTCCAGATAATCCAGCCGCACGAAACCGGCAGACTTGACGGTGCGCTCACCGGCGGCCAGCGCCGCGGCCACCGGCATACCGCCAAGAATCGCAGCGCGCGTTGCCTGCAAGGCCTGCGGCAGCGCCAGCGCGCGACTCCGTTCGTCGGCCGAAAGATAGGCGTTGCGGCTGGACAGGGCCAATCCATCATCATCCCGCACGATCGCGCAGCCGTGGATTTCCGTGCCGATGTCCAGATCGGCTGCCATGCGCTTGACGATGGCCAGTTGCTGCCAGTCCTTCTCGCCAAACACCGCCGCATCGGCCTGTGCGGCGCTCAGCAACTTGGCCACCACGGTCGCCACGCCGTCGAAATGCCCCGGCCGTACCCGGCCGCACAGCAGATCAGGCAGGCCGCCCACCCGCACGAAGCTGGCAAAGCCCGGCGGATACATGGTGGCGACATCGGGGGCGTAAAGCAGACTGCACCCTGCGCCCGCGAGCTTCACGGCATCGCCGGCTTCATCACGCGGATAGCGGGCAAGATCCTCGTTGGGGCCGAACTGCTTGGGATTCACGAAGATCGAAGCGACCACGACATCGGCCAGTGTGAGGCCTTTCGTCACCAGTGCCAGATGGCCAGCGTGCAGCGCGCCCATGGTTGGCACGAAGGCGACACGCTTGCCAGCGGCCTGCCAGGCCCGCACCTGGGCGCGCAGTTTGGCGGGCGTTCGCAGGGTGGGCAGTGTGTTGGTCATGCAGTCTTCACCAAGGATCACCCGCAAGGGGCGTTGACAGGCTGGCGGCGCTGTGGGCGATACGGAACCACAGTGCAAGCCAGAACAAGGGATAATCGTGACTGCTCATGTGATCGTGCTCGCCAATGAAAAGGGCGGCACCGGCAAATCGACCACCGCCGTGCATATCGGCGTTGCCCTGGCGCTTGCCGGCAAGCAGACCGCGCTTATCGATCTCGACAGCCGCCAGCGCACCTCCACCCGCTATCTGGAAAACCGCTGGAACCACGCCCAACGCCACGGCATCACCCTGCCCGGCCCGGCTGCGGTTGTGGTGGCCGATGGCGACGGCGCCGAAGCCGAACTGGCGATGCGCTTCCAGCAGGCGCGCGGCCAAGATTTCATCGTGGTTGATTCGCCCGGCCGCGATTCGGCGCTGGCCCGCGCCGCCATGGCCCATGCCGACACGCTGGTGACACCAATCAACGACAGTTTCGTCGATTTCGATCTGATCGGCGAAGTGGATGGCGACACGTTCGAAGTGAAGAAGCCCAGCTTCTATGCCGAAATGGTCTGGGAAGCCCGCACCCGCCGTGCCCGTGAAGAAAGCCGCCCGATGGATTGGGTGGTGCTCAGGAATCGCCTCTCCACGCTTGATGCCCGCAACAAGCAGCGAGTGGGCGCGGCACTGGAAACCCTGTCGAAACGCATTGGCTTCCGCGTGCTGCCCGGCCTTTCGGAACGCGTGATCTTCCGCGAATTCTTTCCGCGCGGGCTCACCCTGCTGGATCGCGCCGCCCTCACCGACTTTTCATTCTCCCACGTTGCCGCCCGCAACGAATTGCGCGCCCTCATCGCCGGGCTGAACCTGCCCGGCGGGATCGAGATGGCGGCCTGATGGGCCTTGCCCTGATCGTTGTGCTCGGGCTCGCCTGGTGGCTGCACCAGAAGGGCCGGCTGCTGCCGAATCTGATGCTGTATGGCGGCCTTGGTATCGCCGGCCTGCTGGCCGTTCGCTTCCTCTCCAGCGGTCGTTTTGTGCCGGCCGCGCTGGTGGCGGCGGGCGGCTGGGCGTGGTGGATGTGGAATCAGCAGGGTGGACAGGCCAACGGCGAACTGACGCAGGCAGCGCGGCTGCTCGGCGTTGCCCCCGATGCTCCGTCCGAAACCATCTGGCAGGCGTGGCGCCAGGCGATGACCAGCGCCCACCCCGATGCCGGCGGCACGTCCGAAGCCGCCCAGGCCCTCACCGCCGCGCGCGACCTGCTGATCATGGCGGCCGAAAAGCGCCGGGACTTGGGCGACTGAGCGCCTGATGGCTGGCCACAACTTCCATCCCAGCCTGCTGCGCGCCTACGATATTCGCGGCATCGTGGGCGACACCCTGACCGAGGACGACGCCACTGCCGTTGGCCGCAGTTTCGGCACCATGCTGCGCCGCGCTGGCGGCCGCCCCGGAAATCCTCGCGTCTGCCTGGGCCGCGATGGCCGCGTGAGCAGCCGCGGCCTGGCCAACGCCGTTGCGGGCGGGCTGCTGGCGGCCGGCTGCGATGTGATCGATATCGGCCTTGGCCCCTCGCCGATGCTGTATTTCAGCGTGTTCGAAATGCGCGCCGATGCCGGCCTGATGGTCACCGGCAGCCACAATCCGCCCGATTGGAACGGCATCAAGATGATGCTGAACAGCGGGCCCTTCCATGGTGCCGATATTCAGGCGCTTGGCACCGTGGCAGCAGCGGGTGACTGGGAGACGGGTAGCGGTTCAGCCCGCACCGACGATATCATGGATCGCTATGTTGATGCGATGCTGGCCGATTTTCGCGGAAGCGCCTTCACCATCGCGTGGGATTGCGGCAACGGCGCCGCCGGCCCGGTGGTGGAACGGCTGACCCGCCTGCTGCCCGGCACCCATCATCTGCTGTTCAGCGACGTGGATGGCCGCTTCCCCAATCACCACCCCGATCCCACGGTGGAAGCCAATCTGGCCGATCTGAAACGCGTGGTGCGCGAACAGGGCTGCGATTTCGGCGTTGCCTTTGACGGCGATGCCGATCGGATCGGCGCGGTTGATGGCCAGGGTCGCGTGGTATGGGGCGATGAACTGCTGGGGATCCTTGCCGAGCCTGTCCTGCGGGAATTGCCCGGCAGCACCATCATCGGCGACATCAAGGCAAGCCAGGCCCTGTTCGATCGCATCGCCGCTCTGGGCGGTGTGCCCGACATGTGGAAGAGCGGCCACAGCCTGATGAAGGCCCGTCTGCTGGAACTGAACGCGCCGCTGGCCGGCGAAATGAGCGGCCATATCTTCTTCGCCCACCGCTGGCATGGCGTGGACGATGGCATATTGGCCGCCGTTCGCCTGATCGAGGCGGTGACGGCACTGGGCGGCTCGCTGACAGCGCTGAAAGACTCGATTCCGGCGATGATCAACACGCCCGAATTCCGCTTCCCCTGCCCCGAAACCCGCAAGTTTGCCGTCGTTGCCGAGGTGCTGGCCCGGCTGAAGGATGAGGGTGCCCGCGTGAACGAGATCGACGGCGCCCGCGTGATGCGCGCCGATGGCTGGTGGCTGCTGCGCGCGTCGAACACCCAGGATGTGCTTACCGCGCGGGTTGAAGCCAAGGATGCCATCGCCTTGACCCGGTTGCTGGCCGAGCTGAATGACCAGCTTGCCCTGTCCGGCGTGGAGCCCGTCGCTAACAGCCACTGACGGAGCGGGACAACACACCCCTTCCCCCGTTCCCGCCAATCCCCTAAGTCGCTGAAGCATGAGCATCTGGGCAACGTTGGCCGGCACGGCACTGGGCCTGGTGATCGGCGGCCCCTTGGGGGCGCTGGCCGGCGCGGCGGCGGGCGGTGCCGTGGATGCCATGCGGGCCCGCGCTACCAACCCGGAACGCCGCCGCGTCGCCTTCTCCATCGCCGCCATCGCGCTCGCCGCCAAGATGGCCAGCGCCGATGGCAATGCCAGCGCCGCCGAATTCGCCACCTTCCAGCGCCTGTTTCACGTCGATCCAAGCGAAGCCGGCAATGCGCGGCGCTTCTATGATCTGGCCAAGGGATCGATGGCGGGTTTCCAGGCCTATGCCATTCAGGCCGCCGATCTGCTCGGGCAGGGTTCGGCCACGCTGGAGGATCTGCTCGATGCGCTGTGGATGATTGCGGCGGTGGATGGCTTTCACGAAGCCGAGCTGGCCTTTCTGGGCGAAGTCGCCACCATCCTGGGCTTTGATGAAGCAGCCCAAGCCCGCATCCGCCGCCGCCACCTCGCGCCGGCCGCCGATGATCCGTGGGCGGTGCTGGGTGTGGAGCCGGGGGTAGATGCCGCTGCACTGCGCGGCGCCTATCACGCGCTGGTGAAACGCTATCACCCCGATCGCGCGCTGGCCGAAGGCGTGCCGTCGGAATTCATCCGCGTCTCCGAACTGCGCATGGCCGATATCAACGCCGCCTATGACCGGCTGACCGGAAGACGGCGATGAAACCCCTGCATCTTGCCATGATCCTCGCCATCGACGTGGTGTGGGGCTGCAACATCGTTGCCGTGAAGGAAGGCGTGATGAGCGCCGGGCCGTTCACGGCCGTTCTGCTGCGCTATGTCGTCGCCACGGCCGTCTGCCTGCCGTTCCTGCGCTGGCTGCCGGGGCGGATGGGGCTGATCCTGCTGGCCGGTTTTGTGTCCGGAGCGTTGTTCATGTCGCTGGGGGCGGTGAGCTTCGCGCTGGCCGACAATATTTCGGCCCTTTCCATCGTCGGGCAATTGGGCGTGCCGTTCAGCCTGATCCTCGCCGTCATCTTCATGAAGGAGGAAATCCGTTGGCCGCGCATCACCGCTATCGCCATCTGCTTCATGGGCGTGGTGGTGATGGGCTTTGATCCGGCGATCGCCAACGAACGCATCGGCATCCTGCTCACGGTGGGCGCAGCCTTGAGCTGGGCGGCGGGTAACCTCTTGTTCCGAAAGCTGCAGGGCGTGTCGGTGCTGGTCATCCACGGCTGGCTCGGCATCGTTGCCATCCCGATCATGGCCACACTGGCCTATGCGTTCGAACCCGCCAAACTGGCTGCCATCCCCGATCTGCCACTCAGCACCTGGGGCTGGATCGCCTATTCGGGCATCATGTCCAGCATTGTCGGTCACGGCGGGATGACCTGGCTGTTCCAGCGTTACCCGGTCGCCGTGGTCTCGCCGCTCACCCTGCCGACGCCGCTGATTTCGGTCGCCATCGCGGTGGCTGTGTATGACACGCCGATCACCGGCCAGATGATGGTGGGCGGGCTCTTGACGCTGGTCGGCGTCGCCATCATCACCATCCGCACCGCGCAACGCCGCGACAGCGACATGCCGGTGGAGCCAACATGATTCAGCGCGCCAGCCCCAATTTCAACGACCGGCAACTGCCGATCGGCATGGTGGTACTGCACTACACCGGCATGCAGAGCGGCGCCGAAGCCATCGACTGGCTGGCCAACCCGCAGTCCGGCGTTTCCGCCCATTATGTCGTCGCCGAAGACGGTACGGTGCTGCAAATGGTGGATGAGTCCAAGCGCGCCTGGCACGCCGGCCGCAGTTGGTGGCGCGGCGTGACGGACGTGAACAGCGCCAGCATCGGTATCGAGATCGTCAACCCCGGCCACGAGTTCGGCTATGTCCCCTTCCCCACCCCGCAGATGGACGCGGTGCACGCGCTGGTCGCCGAAATCTGCGCCCGCCACCGCATCCTGCCCGCCAACGTGGTGGGCCACAGCGACATCGCCCCCACCCGCAAGGAAGACCCGGGCGAGCTGTTCGACTGGCCCCGCCTTGCCCGCGCCGGCCTTGCGGCCGCGCCAAAGCCCTGCATGGACCCGAACTGGGCCGACATGGGCTTCATGGCCGCGCTGGGCCGCTATGGCTATGACGTGTTTGCGCCGCTTGAGGCCGTCATCGCTTTCCAGCGCCACCACCGCCCGACGAAGTTTGACGGCGTGATCGATGCGGAAACACGCACGATCCTGCGCGGGCTGCTGCTGGCGGAAGGGCTGTAAAAAAGCGGCCAGTGCCCGAGGGAGCACCGGCCGTGAGAGTTCCGCCGATGGTCCAACAGGGGGAAGGCCACCGTATTTGCGGGCGCTGGCAGGGCTGCCAGCCAGCGGGCCGGTGAAATTAGGCGGCCGGCCCGATCGGTAAGTTATGCCGTCAACCCACCAATATTGCAAGTCTGTAATGTTTGTCTGTGCCGATTCTCACACTGCGCCAGGCTTGCGCGCGCCCAGCGGCAGATCATGGCCGCCGAAATCAAGGGTGGACTTGGAAATCACGCTGCCCAGCGCATCGACGATCAGGCGCAGGCGGCGCTTGTCGGTGGCGAAGGTGAGGCGGAAGGTGCCGAAATCCGCGTCCACGCCGGCTTCCACCCACGAGGTGATAAGCCGGCCGGCCAGCATCGGCTGCACCTGTTCGGGGTTTAGTTTCAGCCCTTCGGCGATGGTTTCCGCCGAGACGGTGAAACTCTCACCACTGCCTTCGATTTCGATCATGCCGCTGCCTGTGGCGCGAATCGCTGCGTCATGGCAATGGCAAAGCGCGATCACGTCGTTGGGCGACCGCGTCAGGTGCAAATCTGCCGAGGAAAGTCCGGGCTCCACGGAACGCGGTGCCGGGTAACGCCCGGCGGTTCGGGGAAACCCGGATCAGGGACAGTGCCACAGAGAAGAGACCGCCGATGGCTCTGGCAACAGAGGACAGGCAAGGGTGAAACGGTGCGGCAAGAGCGCACCGCGCGATGGGCAACCAAAGCGGCACGGCAAACCCCACCGGGAGCAAGACCGAATAGGGATGGCGCGCATGTTTCGACATGCAGGGCAGGAACCGGCCCAGTCATCCGGGTTGGTTGCTGGAGGCGGCGGGTAACCGCCGTCCGAGAGGAATGGTCGCCCAGGGGTGCAAACCCTGGACAGAACCCGGCTTACAGGCGACGTGGTCCTTTCTGCCCGCAACGCGCAAGCGTTGCGGGCAGATGCTTAATGGGCCGCATCCATCAGCCGCTCCGCAGCAATGCCACCCCCGCGTCGCGCTCGAACAGATACAGCAGCACCCGCGCCGCCTGCCCCCGCGCCCCATCCAACCCGCCATCGCGATCAAGCAGCAACCGCCCATCGTCGCGCGCCATGGTAACGAACTTCTGCACGCGTTCCGGATCGGCAAAGCGAAACGCCTCCTCCCCCGATTGGCGCGTGCCCAATATCTCGCCGGCGCCGCGCAGGCGCAGATCCTCCTCGGCAATCCGGAAGCCATCATTGGTTTCGCGCATCAGCTTCAGCCGGCTGCGTGCGGTCTCCGAAAGCTCCTCGCCGCGCAGCAGCATGCACACGCTCTGCCCACTGCCGCGCCCAACACGCCCGCGCAACTGGTGCAACTGCGCCAGCCCGAAGCGCTCCGCTGCCTCGATGATCATCAGCGTGGCATTGGGCACATCCACCCCCACCTCGATCACCGTCGTCGCCACCAGCACGGCCAGCCGCCCGGCAGCGAAATCGGCCATCACCGCATCCTTGTCTGGCCCCTTCATCTTGCCGTGGACAAGGCCAACACGCCCTTCCCCCAGCCGCCCTTTCAGGAACGCCGCGCGGGTGGTCGCTGCAGCTTCATCCGCATCCTCGGTGCCATCGACCAACGGACACACCCAATAGGCCTGCCCACCGCCTTCGACATGGCGGGCAAGGCCGGCGGCGACATCCTCGAAGCGGGCGGTCACCCGCGTTTCGATGGGCTGGCGACCGGGCGGGCGCTCGTCGATCTGGCTCTGATCCATTTCGCCAAAGCGGGTGAGCGCGAGGCTGCGCGGAATTGGAGTGGCGGTCATCGCCAACACGTGCGGCGGCACCCGGCCCTTGTTGGCCAGCATCAACCGCTGGGCGACGCCGAAGCGGTGCTGTTCATCCACCACCACCAGGCCCAGATCATCATAGGCGACCGCTTCCTGGAAGATGGCGTGGGTGCCAACAAGGATATCGATCCGCCCCGCCGCCAGATCGGCCAGCAACGCCTCGCGCGCCTTGCCCTTGTCGCGGCCGGTGAGCAGTTCGATCCGCACCGGCAGACCGGCGGCGACCTTGGTGAGTGTCGCATGATGCTGACGGGCGAGGATTTCGGTCGGCGCCAGCAAGGCCGCCTGCGTTCCCGCTTCCACCGCGGTGAGCATGGCGATCAGGCCGACCATCGTCTTGCCCGAACCCACGTCGCCCTGCAGCAATCGCAGCATCGGTTGAGCCTGCGCCATGTCGCCGGTGATTTCGCCGATCACGCGATTTTGCGCATTGGTCAGTTGCCACGGCAGGCTGGCGATCAACGGCTGCACCAGCCGGCCATTGCCCGCCAATGCCCGCCCGCGCCGCGCCCGCGTATCGGCTCGCACCAGCAGCAGCGCCAACTGATTGGCCAGCAATTCGTCATAGGCCAGCCGGTCGCGCCCCCCTTCCATGCGGTGCGCGGCGTGGAGCGATTCGGTGAACGATGCCCAACCGTAGCGTTCGATGACACTCGGCTCGATCCACTCCGCCAAAGCCGGAACGCGCGTCAGCGCCTCGCCCACCAACTGCCCCATGCGGCGGTTGGTGACGCCTTCGGTCAGCGGATAAACCGGCTCGCGCAAACCGGGCGGTGCAGCGCTGTCCATCGCCAGCACTTCCGGATGGGCGATCTGCAGTTTCTGGCCGTACCGATCCAGCTTGCCGATCACCCGCTTTTCCACGCCGATCGGCAGCTTGGTCTGTGCCCAATTGGCGGTCTGACCAAAGAAGGTCAGGTCCACCCATTGGCCGCCACGATCCACCGCCGCCACGCGCAACGGGCTGCGCGGGCCGCCGCGCTCGTGGCGGGCCGGCGTCAGCGGCACCACCACCGGCCGGCCGACCAGGCTTTCGTCCAGCGTGTCCACCGCCAGCCGGTCGATCACCATCGTCGGCAGATGGAACGCCAGGTCGAGCGCCCGCGTGATCTTCAGTCGCGCCAATTGCCGCACCTGCGCCGAACCGACGCCCTTCAGCGCGGCCACTTCGGCGAACAGGGGGTTGAGGATGGCAGGGCGCATGATATGGCACCGTTGATAGCACCGCGCTGGCCGTTTGAAACGCCCGCGCGGCATTTGTGTTTGAAGGGCCTTGCCATGAACGACAACCAGATCGATCCGTGGGACCTGCGTATTCGCAAGGCCAAGTATCGCGCCAGCCATCGCGGCACCAAGGAATCCGATCTGGTGGTGGGCGGCTTCTTCGATCGCCATCACACGACGTGGGACGAAGCGGCGCTGGCCTGGTTCGAGATCCTGCTGGAAGAGCAGGATGTCGATATCCTGGCCTGGGCCTTCGGCACCGCCGCCGTTCCGCCCCGGCTGGAGGGCGCGCAGATGCAGCTGCTGAAGAAGCTCGATTTTGTCGAAGTGACGAAGTGATCGATCTGCCGCGCTTCGTCGAAGCCGCGCGGCCGGTGACGCTGGCGCGCTGTGCCGGCGGTTATCTGCCATGGCTGATGGCCGATGTGGCGCGCGCCGCCAAGGGCCGCGCCTGGTTCATCGCCGCAGACGAAGCGCAGGCGCGTTCCGTGGCCGAAGCCGCGGCGTATTTCGCACCCGAAATCGCCATCACCATGCTGCCGGCCTGGGATTGCCTGCCTTACGACCGCGCCTCGCCATCGCTGAAGGCCGCCGCCGAACGCGTCGCGGCGCTGGCGGCACTGGCTGAACCGCAACGGGGCGCCGAACTCGTCGTCACAACCGTCAACGCCATCAGCCAGCGCTGCCTGCCCACCGCCCGCATCGCCAGCCTGTCGGCGAGGCTGAAGCCCGGCAGCCGCATCGATCGCAACAGCCTGGCGCTGAAGCTGGCCGCCAATGGCTTTGTGCGCGTCGATACCGTGGTGGAGCCGGGCGAATATGCCCTGCGTGGCGGCCTGGTGGACGTGATGCCATCCGGCGAGGAGTTCGCGCTGCGGCTCGATTTCTTCGGCGACGAGATTGAATCCATTCGCCGTTTCGATCCCGCCACCCAGCGCAGCCTGGGCCCGGCGGACGGCTTTGACCTGCTGCCGGTCTCCGAAGTGCTGCTCGATGCCGACCGCATCCGCGCCTTCCGTTCGGGCTGGCTGGAAAAATTCGGCGCCACCGCCACCGGCGATCCGCTCTACGAAGCCGTCAGCGACGGGCGCCGCCTGGCCGGCATGGAACATTGGCTGCCGCTGTTCGAACCCGATCTCGTCACCCTGTTCGATTGGCTGGCTGCCGATGATGTGGTGGTGCGCGATGCGGGCGCGGACAAGGCCGCGGCTGACCGCTTCGACGCCATCAGCGATTATCACGAGAACCGCGTTGCCGCGTTGAGCCAGAAAAAGGGCAGTTACCGCCCGCTGGCGCCCGCCGCGCTCTACCTGTCGCGCGAGGAGTGGGCCGAGCGGCTCACCGCCCACGCCGTCCACGGCACCAGCTCGCACAGCGTTGCGCCCGGCACCTTGTTTGCCATCGATTGCGACGCCGTGCCGGCCCGCGATTTCGCCCCGGAACGCGTCGGCCAGGCCAATGGCGGCCCGCCGGTCTATACCGCGATCAAGGCCCATATCGAGGATCGCCGTGCTGACGGTGACCGGGTGATTCTGGCCAGCTACTCCAACGGCGCGCGCGAACGGCTGCGCGGCCTGCTTGTCGATGAAGGCGTCGAACGCCTCGTCACCGCCGATCACTGGCAGGAAGCCCAAGGCCTCGCCGCTGCCGGCCAGATCGTGCTCACCGTGCTGCCGCTTGATCACGGCTTCACCAAGATTGACCCGCGCGGGCCGCTGACACTGCTGACCGAGCAGGACATGCTGGGTGACCGCCTGGTCCGCAAGGCCCGCTCAGCGCGCAAGGCCGATGCCTTCCTCGCAGAACTGGCGATGCTCACGCCCGGCGATCTGATCGTCCACCGCGATCACGGCATCGGCCGCTACGACGGGCTGATGGCCATCGCCATCGGCGGCAAACCGCATGATTGCGTGGCGCTCAGCTACGACGGCGGCGACAAGCTGTATGTGCCGGTCGAGAATATCGACGTCCTCACCCGTTACGGCAGCGATAGCGAAGGCGTCGGCCTCGACAAATTGGGCGGCGTCGCCTGGAGCACGCGCAAGGCGCGGATGAAAAACCGCATCCGCGAGATTGCCGGCGAATTGCTGGCAACAGCGGCGGCGCGCGCCCTGCGCGAAGGCGAACCGGTGCAGATCGACAGCCACGGCATGGCGGCGTTTGTGGACCGCTTCCCCTATGCCGAAACCGATGATCAGCTCAAAGCCATTGCCGACGTGGTCGAGGATCTCACCTCCGGCCGCCCGATGGACCGGCTGGTGTGCGGCGATGTCGGCTTCGGCAAGACCGAAGTCGCCCTGCGCGCGGCCTATGCTGCCGCCATGTCCGGGATGCAGGTGGCGGTGGTGTGCCCCACCACCCTGCTGGCGCGGCAACATAACCAGAGCTTCCGCGAACGCTTCACCGGCCTTCCGCTGGAAGTACGGCACCTGTCGCGGCTGGTGAATGCCGCCGACGCCAAATCCTGTCGCGAAGGCCTGGCCGACGGAACAGTGGATATCGTTATCGGCACCCACGCCGTGCTGGCCAAATCAATCGAATTCAAACGGCTGGGACTGGTTGTTGTCGACGAAGAGCAGCGCTTTGGCGTCGTCCACAAGGAACGGCTGAAGGCGCTCAAGGCCGATGTGCACATGCTCACGCTCACCGCCACGCCGATCCCGCGCACGCTGCAGATGGCACTGACCGGCCTGCGCGAAATGTCGATCATCGCCACCCCGCCGGTCGATCGCCTCGCGGTGCGAACCTATGTGAGCCCGTTTGATGAAGTGGTGATCCGCGAGGCGCTGCTGCGCGAGCATTATCGCGGCGGGCAGAGCTTCTTCGTGGTGCCGCGCATCGCCGATCTGGCCGATATCGAACAATTCCTGCGCGAACAGGTGCCGGAAGTGAAGCCGATCACCGCCCACGGCCAGATGGCGCCATCGGAAGTGGAAGAGCGGATGAGCGCCTTCTACGACAAGCGCTATGACGTGCTGCTCTCCACCACCATCATCGAAAGCGGCCTCGACATCCCGTCCGCCAACACGCTGATCGTGCACCGGGCCGACCGGTTTGGCCTCGCCCAGCTCTACCAGATCCGCGGCCGCGTGGGGCGCGGCAAGACCCGCGCCTATGCCTATCTCACCACCGCCGCCGGGCAGACAATCACCGAAGGCGCCGAAAAGCGGCTGCAGGTGCTCTCACAGCTCGATACGCTCGGCGCCGGCTTCCAGTTGGCCAGCCATGATCTCGATCAGCGCGGCGCCGGCAATCTGCTGGGCGATGAACAATCCGGCCATATCAAGGAGATCGGCTTCGAACTCTACCAGTCGATGCTGGAAGAGGCGATCCTGGAAGCCCGCGCCGAAGCCGCCGGCATGAAGCCGCCCGCCGAAGCTTTCAGCCCCCAGATCACCGCCGAAGTGCCGATCCTGATCCCTGATCATTATGTGCCCGATCTCAACGTGCGCATGGCGCTCTACCGCCGCCTCAACGAGATCGACAGCCGCGCCGGCATCGACAGCCTCGCCGCCGAGATCATCGACCGTTTCGGCAAATTGCCATCGGAAGTGGAAAACCTGCTCTCCGTCATCGAAATCAAGCAAGCCTGCATCACCGCCGGCATCGCCAAGCTGGAAGCCGGCCGCAAGGGCGGCCTCGTCACCTTCCGCGACGACCGCTTTGCCAACCCCGATGCGCTGATGGATTATATCGCCCGCCTTGGCGAACGGGCAAAAGTGCGGCCGGATCAGAAACTCTTCATCGCCGCCGAGTGGGGCGATGACCGCACACGGTTGAAGGGCGCACTGGCCATCGCATCGGCCCTGAGCAAGCTCGCGGCCGGCGCAAAGCTGAAACCCGTGGCGAAACCGGCAGCAAAGCCGCTGCCGCCGCCGAAAGCGCCGATGCGGCCGGCGGTGTTCAAATCGAAGTTCGGCAAAAGATAGGTGGCCTCCGGCGGGCAGGGACGCAGTCCCTGCACCCGTTTGTTTTCGGGCGCGCCCGAAGGCCACGGACCGATCTGGCGCCGCAGGCAATTGTGCATTTGCCAAGCCGGTAAGGCCTAACAGTGATGGGCGATTTGCGATTGTTGCCTGCGGCAGCGCGCCCAACCGATAGAATAGTGCGCTGCCCTAAACGAACGGGTGCAGGGTCCTCGACCCTGCCCGCCGGAGGCCCTTCCTTCTTGAACCTAAGCCACGCTGCTCTTGGATTTGCGGCGGTTGCAGAAGGCCGTGAGCGCCGCCTGGTCGAGTGGCGGGGCGACGCAATAGCCCTGCACCCATTGGCAGCCGGCGGCGCGGGCGGCGGCGAGTTGCACGTCGTCCTCGATGCCTTCGGCCACCACGGTGAGGCCGAGGCGGCGGGCGGTGGCGATCATGCCTTCCACCACGATGCGTTCGCGTTCGTTCCCCGTCAGGCCGTGCGCGAAGCTGCGATCAAGCTTAATCGTGTCCACCGGCAGGCGGGCAAGGCGGGCGAGGCTGGAATAGCCGGCACCGAAATCATCCAGCGCGATGCCCACCCCGTCGCGGCGCAGGAGGGAGAGGGTGGCGGCGGCGGCGTCGAGATCGTTGATGATGGCTTCTTCGGTGACCTCGATCACCAGCCGGCGCGGCGATAGCCCCGAAGAGGCAAGATCCTTCGCCAGCGAATCGATGAATTCCGGATCGGCCAGATCGGCGGCGGTCACGTTCAGCGAAATCTTCAGATTGGCCAGCGCCCCGGTCCAGGCTGCGGCGGTGGCAATGGCACGCGAACGAATGTGACGACCAACGGCCAGCGCCAGTTCGGCCGATGCCGCTGTTTCCAGCAGGGTGACGGCCGAAAGCCGGCCATGCAGCGGGTGATCCCAGCGCGACAGCGCCTCCACCCCGCCCACCACGCCATCAGACAGGCTGGCTTGCGGCTGGAACAATATGGTGATGCCGCCATCCTTCAGGGCGCCGAACAGATCGGATTCCAGATCGGCGCGCCGGGCCAGCGCCTCGCGGTCGCTTTCCTGGTGGAAACGGGCGACGGCGCCGGGTTCACGCCCGCGGGCATCGGAAAGGGCGATGGAGGCTTCGCGCAGCAAGGCGGTGGCCACGCTGGCTGGATCGCCATCCATGCTGCCATCATCCCAGGCGATGCCGGCGCGGCCCGAAACATGGATCAGGCGATCATCGATGGCAAAGGGCCGTTCAAAGCCTCGCAGCATCTGGCGGGCCAGTCGCTCCAATTTGTCGGCAGCACCGGCACCCGAGATGCCGATTGCGTATTCCGCCGCGGTCAGGCGTGACAGCAGGCGCAATTCACCGCTGGGCGTACGGGAATCGGCAATCGGCCCCAGTCGTCGCGCGATTACCGCGAGCAGACGATCGGCGACATCGCGGCCATAGATGGTGTTGATCTGGGCAAAGCGGCCGACCCCGATGACAATCACCCCGCATGGGATTTCCGCTGCCCGCTGTTCGGCCAGCCAGTTTTGCAGGCGTTCGGCGCTGGCCAGGCCCGTCAACCGGTCTACCTCGCCGGAATCCGGCGGCAAGGGCGCAGCGGCGGCGGCGGCCAGGCGATCGGCATGGCGACCGGCCAGGTGCAGCGCCGTTGAAAAACTGTCGGACCCGAAGGGGGAGACCATCACCGATGTCGCGCCGGCATCGCGGGCGGCGCCAGCGACATCGGCATCATTGCGGGAGAGCAGCACCAGCATGGCACCGCGCCGGCCTTCCACCGCCGGGCCCAACGCCTGCGCCACGGCCAGACCTGCCGCTAATGCGCCGCGTGCATCCACCACCACCACCCGCACCGGTTCGGCGGCAAAGCGGCCGGCGGCCAGTTCGGGGCGGCGTTCCACCCGCGGGGCCTGGCCAGCAGACGCAACAAGTGCCGCCACGTCATCCGCGTAGCGGGGTGATACGATTAAAACCGGCTCGGCGTTCATTGCGCCCATGACGTCCAGAACCTGCCCCTGCTGTACGCTCTACACTGCATGCTTTGATGACGATCTACTCTGTGCCTGTCCAGCCCGACAATCAAGCGGCCGAAGCGTTAATGCGAAAAGCGCTTGCCAACCGATGCAGCCGTGCCACAGGCTCGGCTCATGTTTGGCGAAGGCAACAGCCCGGTGCGCGCACCGGAACGGCCGCTGGTCGATCCGTTCGGCCGCGCCATTACTTATCTGCGTGTCTCGGTCACCGATCGCTGCGATTTCCGCTGTGTCTATTGCATGGCCGAAGACATGACCTTCCTGCCCAAGAACGAAGTGTTGAGCCTGGAGGAGATCGACCGCATCGCCAGCGCCTTCATCCGGCGCGGCACCCGCAAGCTGCGGCTGACCGGCGGCGAGCCATTGGTGCGGCGTGGCATCATCGACCTGGTGAACAGCCTTGGCCGACACCTGAAGACGGGCGCACTCGAAGAACTCACGCTCACCAGCAATGGCAGCCAGATGGCGCGCCATGCCGAGGCGCTGTTTGCCGCTGGGGTGCGCCGCGTCAACATCAGCATCGACACGCTGGACGCTGAAAAATTCGCCCGCATCACCCGCTGGGGCCGCCTGTCCCAGGTGCTTGATGGCATCGCGGCTGCCACGGCCGCCGGGCTGAAGGTGAAACTCAACACCGTGGCACTGGCCCATGAAAATGCCGATGAAATCGAAGCGCTGATGCAGTTCGCCGCTGCCGGTGGCCATGATTTGACGCTGATCGAAACCATGCCGCTGGGCGAGATCGGCGAGGACCGGGTGGACCAGTATCTGCCGCTGTCGCGCGTGCGCCACGATCTGGCGCAGCGCTACACGCTCACCGATCTGCCGCACCGCACCGGTGGCCCGGCGCGCTATGTCCATGTTGAGGAGCTTGGCTTGCAACTGGGCTTCATCACGCCGCTCACGCACAACTTTTGCGAAAGCTGCAACCGCGTGCGGCTGACGGCGACCGGGCAGTTGTTCATGTGTCTGGGCCAGGAAGACCAGGCCGATCTGAAAACCGTGATCCGCCGGACTGGAACGGACGACGCCGCCATCGACGCCGCGCTGGATGAAGCCATCAGCCGCAAGCCCAAGGGCCATGATTTCGTGATCGACCGGCGCGGCGCGCGGCCTGCCGTGGCCCGCCACATGAGCCTGACCGGCGGCTGAGGACGACCAGACAATGAAGCTCGCGCTTATCGTTTCCGACAGTCATGTCGCTCGCGCGGCCGGCGACGCGCTGCGGGCAAAGTACGACTTCGTCCCAGTGCGAGAGGCCGATGTGGTGGTGGCGCTGGGCGGCGACGGCCATCTGCTGCACTGCCTGCACGAAGCCATGACGCTGAAGGCGCCCAAGCCGATGTTCGGCATGAACCGCGGCACGGTGGGTTTCCTGATGAACGATTTCAAGGCGACGAAACTGGAAGACCGGGTGGCCGCCGCCAAGCCGTTCGTTCTCCACCCGCTGCAGATGACCGCTACGACGACGTCGGGCGAAACCGTCACCCACCCGGCAATCAACGAGGTGTCGCTGCTGCGCGAAACCCGCCAGACCGCCAAGATCGGCATCATCATCGACGGCAAGACGCGGATGGAAGAATTGATTTGTGATGGCGTGCTGGTGGCGACGCCCGCCGGCTCCACCGCCTACAATCTGTCTGCAAATGGCCCGATCCTGCCACTGAAAGCCGATCTCCTCGCCCTCACCCCGATCTCCCCGTTCCGGCCCCGGCGCTGGCGCGGCGCGCTGTTGCCTTCGGCCAGCGTGATCGAATTCGAGGTGCGCGAAGCCGCCAAGCGGCCGGTGTCGGCCGTTGCCGATCAGATGGAAGTGCGCGACGTTGCCCATGTGAAGGTGGCGATAGACCGCAGCATCAGCCTGACCCTTTTGTTCGACCCCGAATACGCGCTGGACGACCGCATCAGCCTGGAACAGTTCGCGTCCTGATTTTTTGCCTTGGCAATCCCTTCTCCCCTCGCTAAGGGAGCGCTCCCACGCTGTTCCTCGGTAGCTCAGCGGTAGAGCATTCGACTGTTAATCGAATGGTCGTAGGTTCGATCCCTACCCGGGGAGCCAGCGTGGGAAGTTACTGGCTTGATGCTGCGCTGATGCAATTCAGACGCCCCCGCCAGTCCCGCAAATAGCCCCACAAAATCTCGGCTGCCTGGTCTGCGGCCACAAGGCCGGCGGTCCAGCTCTCGCCTTCATCACAGTCATTCAGCTGCTCAGTGCGCACTCCCAAGAGCGGTCGTCCGTTCATACCCCCGGAAGGACCGTTGAAGGACGGGAAATGGCGAGTTGGCTGCCGCTCCTCGCGGGGGCGCAGAATGACCGTCCATGCCAGCAACGGATATCCATGCGCCTGCTCGAGCGACGTCATGGAGAGGCCAGTTTGAGCGGGGTCCGGTCTGACCTGACCCCCTGATTTTCCTCCACGATCGATTAGAGTCCGGCCCTTGGAGAGGACGGACGATGAAGCGAACGAGGTTCACGGAAGAGCAGATCATCGGGCTTTTGAAGGAGGCCGAGGCGGGCGCGAAGACGGCTGATCTCGCGCGGCGGCACGGCGTGTCGGAAGCGACCATCTACAACTGGAAGGCCAAGTACGGCGGGCTGGAGGTTTCGGAGGCCAAGCGGCTGCGGTCGCTGGAGGACGAGAATGCCAAGCTCAAGCGGCTGTTGGCCGACACGATGCTCGATAACGCTGCGCTGA
>NZ_ATVO01000004.1:0-87500 GCF_000420765.1 Sandarakinorhabdus limnophila DSM 17366
CATCGCTCCCGGCAAGCCGATGCAGAACGGCTATGCGGAGTCGTTCAACGGTCGCATGCGCGACGAGCTGCTCAACGAGACCCTGTTCATGAGCCTCGATCATGCGCGCGTCACCATCGCTGCTTGGGCCAAGGACTATAACGAGCAGCGGCCGCACTCAGCCCTTGGATACGAAACCCCAGCGGCGTTCGCCGCCGAACTGAACAAGCAATGGCCTGTTCCGCTGCGCCCTTCGGGCGCCGCTCAACAGGCCATTGCTTCACCTGCGCCCATGCGCAACAACTGCGGCCAGGCTCTAATCCCCGCTGGATGAAATCAGGGGGTCAGGTCACCATATCTGGGGAATGGGGGTACCCCCGGGGTGGGATCTGGCTGGGCAGGGATCGGACGGGTGGCAGCTGGTCTTTGCTAGGTGCAAAGCAGTTGGTGCGTGGCTCCCTCTGACGGGATGTCCGCTAAATGTCCGTCCCAGCCGACCCTATGGCTCTTTAAAACCATCTAAATTATTGAAAAAAATGGTGAACGCATTTGAGTTCGAACCTGCGACCTACTGATTAAGGGGCAGCCTCACATTCAACGGTATTTGAAGGGCGCCCTTTATAAGAAAAGTGCCTCCCCCGGGGGTCCGAGGTTTGCCGCAAAATCGACGCGGCCCAATTTCATTAAAAGGGCAAACAGCGCTTACCAGAAAGTAGAGCCGAAAGTAGGGCCAGCATTTCTCTTTTCTAGAGAAACGTCATTTTTCATATATTTAGGGATACACATTGGCGGAGAGGGTGGGATTCGAACCCACGGTACCCGTAAAGGCACAACGGTTTTCGAGACCGTCCCGATCGACCACTCCGGCACCTCTCCGCGACGTGCGCCGGACGGTGGCTGGGCCGCTGTCCGGGTCGAGGGGCGGCGTATAGCGGAGGGGACGGGGCCTGCCAAGCCCGGCTTTGCGGCATTTTGAACAGGCGTGCGCGACACCACTACCCCTTCACGTCAGCGCGCGACGTCCTATATTGCAGTTGCATGATGCCCGACTGGAAATCGATGATCGCCCGCGCCGCCCCCGAAGCCTCCGTTGAAACGCCGACCCCGGCGACCTTCACCATTGGCGATGTGGTGCAGCACCGGGTGTTCGCCTTCCGCGGTGTGATCTTCGATGTCGATCCGGTGTTCAACAACACCGAGGAATGGTGGCAATCCATCCCCGAAGCAATCCGGCCCCACAAGAACCAGCCGTTCTACCATCTGTTCGCCGAGAACGAGGAATCGGCCTATGTCGCCTATGTCAGCCAGCAGAATTTGCTGCCTGATGGCGAAGGCGATCCGATTGGCCACCCGGGCGTGACGCAGATGTTTACCGGCCGGGTGAACGGCCGCTACCAATTGCGCGATCAGATCCGCAATTAAATCCGCTTCGCCACCGCGATGGCGGTGCGGCAGCCGGCGCGGATGATGGATTCGAGCACCGGAAAGGCTCCGCCACCAGTATGGGCGGCCGCCGCCTCGCGGTGCTCCACTTCGTCGGCGCGATAATCGTCGATCATCGCTTTCAATTCCGGGTCGCTGCCGTCAGCCAGCGCTTCGGTCTGCTCGCCATAATGTTCGTCGATCACGGTTTCGACCGCTTCGGTGCAGGCCATCGCCGCCTTCGGCCCCAGCAGCGCGGTGCCGGCACCCAGCGCAAAGCCGGCGACATGCCAGAACGGCCCGAACACTGTGGGCCGCACGCCGCGCCGCGCCATAACGGTATTCATGCCATCCAGATGCCGTTGCTCCTGGTGCGCCATGTGGCGGATTTCGCCGGCCATGGCATGGCGGCCGCCCATCACGGCCAGTTGCCCGGCATAGATGCGCGCCGCGCCGGTTTCGCCGGCCTGATCGACACGGATCATGGCGCGCGTATCGGGGCGGCGATCACCGGGCAGGTGACGGCGGGGCTCTATCGGGGTTTCAGGATCAGCCATGTGGCGGCTCCAACCAGAATCAGGGAGACGATGAAATTCCACCCTGCCATGGAAATTCCGAACATTTGCCATGGTATGGCGTCGCAGCGCACCAGCGGTTGCGCCAATATGTCGGCCATCATCGATTTGGCGTCGCCGGCCACCGGTGGTGCCGTGCAGCGGGTGAGGCCCTGCCACCATTTCTGCTCCACCCCGGCATGAAACAGGGCGATGCCGGCGTTGCTTGCAAGGCCGAGGATGGCCACCCAGGCCGTTGCCGTCACTGCCGGGGCCATCGCTGGCTGACGGCGCGCCACCATGCCCAGCAGCAGCGCATCGGCTGCGAAGAAAGCCGTGGCCATCAGTGCCCAGCGTTGCCACCAACACATCTCGCACGGCACCAGACCGCCGATCATCTCAAAGCCGTATGCGCCAGCCAGCAGCGCCAGGCTGCCAGTCAGCACCAATGCCGGCCCTTCAGAACGCATAGCGGACAACGACAAAACCACCCACAAACAGCGCCGTGGCGGCTATCGCCAGCGCGTTGAAATAGCGATCGATCAGCACCTGCGCCTGCGCGCCGAACCGCTTCAGCACCAGCGCCACCAGGAAAAACCGCCCGCCGCGGCCCAGGATCGAGGCCGCAATCAGCACTGGGATCGACAGCGATACTGAACCGGCGGCAATGGTCGCCACCTTGTAGGGGATCGGCAGAAAGGCAAACGCCAGCATCCACAGGAAGCCATTGGCCTTGATATCGGCGGCAAAGGCCACGAACTTGTCCTCATAGCCATACAAGGACAGCAGCGGCACGCCGATCGTCTGATAGAGTACGGCGCCGATCACATAGCCCAACAGCGCGCCCGCCACCGAAGCGACCGTGGACACCGCTGCATAGCGCAAAGAGCGTTCCGGCCGCGCGATCGACATCGGGATCTGCATGACATCGGGCGGCACCGGGAAGAAGCTGCTGTCAGCAAAGCTGATGCCCGCCAGCCAGCGTTCGGCTCCGGGGCCGGCGGCCTTGGCTAAGGTCCAATCATAAAGGCGGCGCAACACGGGCGGCGAAATCCTTCGCGGATGAAATCTGCCTCAGGGCTTAGCCGGCGTGTGTGACAGGTGCAATCACCGCGAGGCGGTGCGCGGCGCTGCCCCAGCGGCTTGCCCCGGGACTGGGCCAGCCACCTGCACCGCTGGCAGCGCGGGCGGTGCCAACCGACCCAAAAGCCGGATGGCATAATCCTGCTGATAATCCAGCACGCCCTTGGCCTTCAGATCCTCGGCCTTGGCCAGGAAGCGCGGATCGGCCTGGCCGTCCTGCTCGACCAGCTTGGCGGTGGCGTCCTTGATCTCGTTGATCAGATGCTTCTTCAAATCAGCTTCGCGCAGCGGCTTGCGTTCGGAAACGCGCGCGTCGGAAAGCTGCGGCACCTGGATATCGGGTTCGATGCCGTTTTCCTGGACGCTGCGGCCCGATGGCGTGAAATACCGCGCCGTCGTCAGCCGCAACGCGGTTTCGGCGGAAAGCGGATAGACGGTCTGCACGCTGCCCTTGCCGAAGCTGCGCTGGCCAAGCACGATGGCGCGGCGGTGATCCTGCAGCGCGCCGGCCACGATCTCGGCGGCCGAGGCACTGCCTTCATCCACCAGCACCACCACCGGCTTGCCATCGGTCAGATCACCGGCCTTGGCGAAATAGCGATCAATATCGTTCTTGGCGCGGCG
The DNA here is from genome assembly GCF_000420765.1 of Sandarakinorhabdus limnophila DSM 17366. Classification (GTDB taxonomy): domain Bacteria; phylum Pseudomonadota; class Alphaproteobacteria; order Sphingomonadales; family Sphingomonadaceae; genus Sandarakinorhabdus; species Sandarakinorhabdus limnophila. Next base: position 3,663 of record NZ_ATVO01000004.1, read on the forward strand.
GCGTTCCGAAACCACTTCGCCGGCATCGAGAAACACGTCCGACACCTTTATGGCTTCATCAAGCAGGCCGCCGGGATTGGACCGCAGATCGACGACATAGCCAACCACGCCGGCGCCCAGCTTGGCCTTGATGCCTTCAACAGCGGCACGCGTTGCCTCACCGGTCTTGTTGTTGAACGTGGAAATGCGGATGAGGCCAACATTGCCGCGCGTTTCCCACTTCACCGGCTTGATCACCACCACTTCGCGGGTGAGGGTGAATTCCAGCGGCTTGGGCTCGCCCTGGCGCACAATGGTCAGCTTGATCTTGGTGCCGGCGAGCCCACGCATCTTGTCGACCGCTTCGTTCAGCGTGCCGCCATAGATCAGTTCATCATCAAGGTGGGTGACATAGTCCCCGGCCTTGATGCCGGCCTTGGCTGCCGGCGTGTCATCGGTGGGCGTCACCACCTTCACCGCACCGTCTTCGGAAGTGACGGTGAGGCCAAGGCCCGAATATTCGCCATCGGTCGTCTGCTTCAGATTGGCGTAATCGCGGCCATCCAGATAACCGGAATGCGGATCAAGGCTGGACAGCATGCCATTGATGGCACCGCGGATCAGCGTCTTGTCGTCCACCTTGTCCACATAGGTCACGCGCACCCGCTCGAACACGTCCATCAACGCGTCGAGTTCCTTGTAGGTATCGGTTTCGGCGGCGGCCTGCACGGCGGCATAGGCCGGCACCAGCGCCAAAGCCGCCAGCGGCAGCGCAATCTTCCAGCTCTTGTTCAGGCTCATCGGACAGCAGACTCACGCATGAATAGGATCAGAGGATAACAGAAGTGACACACAGCGCTACTCCCTGCGGCCTTTCGGGCCGCTGAACCGAATTTCACTCGCGGTGATAGGGGTGGCCATCAAGGATGGAGAGCGCGCGATACAGTTGCTCGGCCAGCATGGCACGCACCAGCATGTGCGGCCAGGTCGCCCGGCCAAAGCCCAGCAGCAGATCGGCCTTGTCCCGGGTGGCGGCATCATGGCCATCGGCGGCGCCGATCAGGAAGCGCGTTTCCCGCACCCCATCATCACGCCAGCGCGCCAGCAGGGCGGCCAGATCGGTGGAGGGCAGATCACGGCCGCGTTCATCCAGCGCCACGGTGCGGCTGGGCCCGAGATGAATGCCGAACAGCGGCCAGGGCGCGGTGTCGCCAATTTCCGTCACCACCAGCCGGCCGCGCAGCCGCTGCGCATAACGTTCTACCAGCTCAGCTTCCGGCGATTGGCCGATGCGGCCGCGCGCGATGATGTGCAGCTTCACCGCTCAGCGCGGGGTGGCGACCGAGTCGTCGGGCCTTGGGCCATCAATCGGCGCGAAAGCCGGCGACGGGTTGGGTGCATCATCCAGGCCCCACATCTTTTCCAGATTGTAGAAGGCGCGCACATCCGGGCGGAACAGGTGAACGATGATGTCCCCGCAGTCGATCAGCACCCAGTCCGCCGCCGGCAAACCCTGGACACGGGCGGTGCGGCGGAAATCGGCCTTCATCTTGTCGGCGATCTTCACCGCCATCGATGCCACCTGCCGGCCACTGCGGCCGCTGGCGATCACCATGAAATCGGCAATGCTGGTCTTGCCAGCCAGCGGGATGGAAACGGGATCCACGGCCTGATCATCGTCAAGGCTCTTCATGATCATGGCGTGGAGCTCGTCCACGCGGTCAGTCTTGGTCAAACGAACGTGCCTTTTCATCAAATCGGGCATCTGTGGCCCAGCCGGGATCGGCGCTGCGGATCTCTGTAGCCGATACCGGCCGCAAACGGGAGTGCAAGCTGATTATCGCCGGCAGAGCGGCCTGCGTCCAGCGGGAAGGCTTGGCTGGCGACCAGCCGGACCAGCTCAGCGCCGGGGCGCCAAGCAGCGAAACGCCGGGGCGCGGCACGACGGCGAGCGGCACGGCACGCAGGAAATGCCGCCAGCGGCGCCAGCGGTGCAGTTCGGCAAGGATGTCACTGCCGGCCAGCCAGACGAACTGGTGCTGCGGGAAGCGGCGCTGCAAGGCCGCCACCGTATCAACGGCAAAACGCGTGCCGAGCTGTTCCTCCAGTGCGGTCACCTTGATGCGCGGGTGGCGGGCGACGGCCTTCGCCCGTGCCACCCGTGTGGCCAGTGGCGCCATGCCGGCTGCTGATTTCAACGGGTTGAGCGGCGAAACCAGCCACCAGACCTCATCCAGCCGCAACTGCTGCAGCGCCACCAGGCTGATATGCCGGTGGGCGCGGTGCGCCGGATTGAAGCTGCCGCCCAGAAGGCCGATGCGGGCCATCAGGGCCGAACCTGGCCCGACCCACGCACGACAGTCTTGAAGATCGTCAAGCCCTCCAGCGCCACCGGGCCGCGGGCGTGCAGGCGGCCCGTCGCGATGCCGATTTCGGCACCAAAGCCGAATTCCCCGCCATCGGCAAACTGGGTGGAGGCATTGTGCAGCACGATGGCCGAATCGACACGTGCAAGGAACCGCTCGGCCACGGCGGCATCTTCGGTCACGATCGAATCGGTGTGCTGGCTGCCGTGGGCGGCGATATGGGCGATGGCGCCATCGACGCCGGTGACTTCGGCAACGCTGGCGATGGCGTCGAGATATTCAGTGTCCCAGTCCTCAGGCGCGGCGGGTTTCACACGTGCATCCAGCGCCTGCACCGCTGCATCGCCGCGCACTTCGCACGGCCCCGCCAGCAGCGCCGTCACCAGTCGCTGCTTCAGCGCAGCGGGCGCCGCAGCATCGATCAGCAGCGTCTCCATCGATCCGCACACCGCCGTGCGGCGCAGCTTGCTGTTGATCACGATTGCCACGGCCTTTTCGGGATCGGCGCTGGCATCGACATAGACATGATTGATGCCATCAAGGTGGGCCAGCACCGGCACCCGGGCTTCGGCTTGCACGCGCGCCACCAGCCCCTTGCCGCCGCGCGGGATGATCACGTCGATCAGGCCGTGCGCGGCCAGCATCTCGCCGACCAGCGCCCGGTCGCCGGCCGGCACCATCTGGACGGCGGCGGCCGGCAGGCCGGCTTCGCGCAGGCCGTGGGCCATGCAATCCAACAGCACGGCGTTGGACCGCGCCGCTTCCGAACCGCCGCGCAACAGGCAGGCGTTGCCGGCCATCAGGCACAAGGCAGCGGCATCGGCCGTCACGCCCGGCCGGCTTTCATAGATGATGCCGATGACGCCCAGCGGCACCCGCACGCGCTCGAACTGCAGGCCATTGGGTTGGCTCCAGCGCGCGATCACCGCGCCCACCGGATCTGCAAGGCCGGCAACCGCCGCGACACCGCCGGCAACCGCCGTGACACGGCCGGCATACAGCGCCAGCCGATCGACCAGTGCCGGCGACATTCCGGCCGCTTTTGCCGCCGCCACATCGGCGGCATTGGCGCTCAGCAGCTCTTCACTGCGGGCCCGGATCGCATCGGCCGCCGTGCGAATCGCCAGCGCCTTCTGCGCGGTCGGCGCTGCGGCCAGCGTCGGCAGGGCCAGCCGCGCCGCGCGGGCCATGTCGGCAATCAGGCTCATATCAGCACCAGGTGATCAGCATGGACAAGGGCCGCACGCGGCGCATAGCCCAATACCGGGCCTTGCGCTTCATTGCGCAAACCCATGATCTTGCAGGCATCTTCGGCATCATAGCCAGCAAGCCCGCGGCCGAGCAGTTCGCCTTCAGAACCCATGATCGCCACCACGTCACCGCGCTTGAACCGCCCATCCACACCGCGCACACCAGCGGCGAGCAACGACGCGCCGCGCTTCAGCGCCACAGCAGCGCCGGCATCAACCACCAGCGCACCAGCCACCGTGATTCGCCCGGCCAGCCAGGCCTTGCGGCCCTTGGCCGCGCGCGGCGGCAGGAAAAGCGTTCCACCACAATGGGTTGCAAAATGGGTCAACGGCCGTTCCACCCGGCCGTCGCAGATCGCCAGCGCGATGCCGGCAGCACCGGCCATGCGTGCGGCGAGCAATTTTGCCGCCATGCCGCCCGAACCCATGCCCGATCGGGTTTCGCCGGTTGCCATCGCCATGATGTCGGGGGTGAGCGACTTCACCACCGACAGGCGTTGCGCGGTGGGTTCGGTGGCCGGATTGGCGGTGTAGAGACCATCAACGTCGGACAGCAGGATCACCCCGCTCGCCCCCGCCGCCTGGGCCGCCCGCGCCGCCAGCCGATCATTGTCGCCAAAGCGGATTTCGGTGGTGGCCACCGTGTCATTCTCATTCAGCACTGGCACCGCGCCCAGATCGAGCAGGCGGGCAATGGTGGCCGCGACGTTGAGATAGCGCCGCCGGTCTTCCAGATCGCCCAGCGTCAGCAGCACCTGTGCCGCCGTCAGGCCCTGTGCGGCCAGCAAGGCTTCCCATACGCCCGCCAGTGCCACCTGCCCGACGGCAGCAGCGGCCTGCGCGTCTTCAAGGCTGGCGCGGCCGCCCTTTTCCAGGCCCAGCCGACGCGCGCCCAAGGCAATGGCGCCGGACGACACAATGACGATCTGCTGGCCCTGTTGGCGGCGCTCGGCGATATCGGCGACCATGCCGGCCAGCCACTCGCTGCGCACCGCGCCCGCTGCATCCAAAAGCAGGGACGAGCCGATCTTTACCACCAGCCGCGGGCAGCTGGCAGGGTCGAACTGGCGAGCCGGGATGGCCTCTAGAGCGGCGACCACGATTTGTCCGATCCCACCTTCATCGCCTGCGCGCGGCCGGCGATCTCCATCAGCTTGTCGAGCACCGGCTCGACGCCCTGCGTAGTGGCGGCGCTGACGGTGTAGACAAGCTGACCGCTCGCATTTTCCAGCGCACGCTTCTTGGCGGCCAAAGCCTGCGGCGTGACCAGATCGACCTTGGACAGAGCGAGAATCTCCGGCTTGCTTTCAAGCCCGCCGCCATAGGCCGCCAGTTCTTCGCGCACCACGCGCCATTGGTCGACCGGGCCAGGCTGGCTGGCATCGACCAGGTGCAGCAGCACGCGGCAGCGCTCGATATGGCCAAGGAAGCGATCACCGATGCCCACACCATCGGCGGCGCCGGCGATGAGGCCGGGAATATCGGCCATCACCAGTTCCTGGCCCTTGTGGGCGACAACGCCCAGCTGCGGCTTCAGCGTCGTGAAGGCATAATTGCCAACCTTGGCCTTGGTGTTGGAAATGGCATTGATCAGGCTGGACTTGCCGGCGTTCGGCTGCCCGACCAAGCCGACATCGGCCAGCAGCTTCAGCCGCAGCCAGATCCACATTTCCTTGCCCGGAAAACCGGCCTGGAACTGGCGCGGAGCGCGGTTGGTACTGGTCTTGTAGTGGTCGTTGCCCTTGCCGCCGTCGCCGCCCTTCATCAGGATGGCGCGCTGGCCAACGCGGGTCATGTCGACGATCAACGTGCGGTCTTCATCATCGGCCAGAATCTGCGTGCCCACCGGCACCTTGATCAGCAGATCATCGCCGCCCGGCCCGGTGCGGTTGCGGCCCATGCCGTGGGCGCCGCGCTTGGCCTTGAAATGCTGGGTGTAGCGGAAATCGATCAGCGTATTGAGGCCGTCGACACATTCGAAGATGATGTCGCCGCCCTTGCCGCCGTCGCCGCCATCGGGGCCGCCATATTCCACGAACTTCTCGCGCCGGAACGACACGGCCCCATCACCCCCGGTACCGGAGGCAACGAAAATCTTGGCCTGATCGAGAAAGTGCATGGTTAGGGTCCAAACAAAAAAGGAGCCGGTCGCCCAGCTCCCCTTTTTTCAAGCGGAAAAGAGCCGGGCTTATTCAGCCGCGAGCGGTTCCGCCACCGGGTTGACCGACACATATTTGCGGCCAAGCTTACCGGTGTGGAATTCCACGGTGCCGGTTTCCAGCGCATACAAGGTGTGATCCTTGCCGATGCCGACATTGCGGCCGGCATGCGTGGGGGTGCCACGCTGACGGATGATGATGGTGCCGGCGTTTACAGCCTGGCCGCCGAAGCGCTTCACGCCAAGGCGCTTGCTTTCCGAATCGCGGCCGTTCCGGGACGAGCCGCCTGCTTTCTTGTGAGCCATGGTGGGTTGCTCCCTTTACGCGACGGTCAGGCGACCGAGGTGATCTTGATGACAGTCAGCTGCTGGCGGTGGCCATTGCGGCGGCGATAATTGTGGCGACGCTTCTTCTTGAAGATGATGATCTTGTCACTCTTGGTCTGAGCCACGATTTCGGCCTTCACGGCACCACCCATGGTGAGCGCGGCGCCTTCGCCGGTCATCAGGGTTTCGAGGGCGACGGCAGTGCCGGCTTCCCCTTCGATCTTTTCGACGATGATCTTGTCACCATCGGCGACCCGGTATTGCTTACCGCCGGTGCGCACCACTGCGAACATGGTTGGAGCCTTGAGGTTAGAAGTTTCAAACAAGTCGCGGCGCCAGAATCAGGTGATTCCGGCCCCGAACGAAGGCGCGGCACTAGAGGATGGTCCAAATCTTGTCAACGCCGGCATTGCAGGGCCGCTCATGCGTTGCGGGCGGCTTCGGCACGTTTGCCAGCGCGTGCCCTCTTTTGCGGCGCTGCAACTTGATGCACAAGGGTAGGCAGTGACCCGCCGCCGTCTCCTGTTGATCGTCGCTGCCTTCGTGGCCGGCGGCATTGCCATGCTCAGCCTGTATGATCCGGCAATTGATCCGCAAGCGGCCGCAGCGCTGGCCGATCGGCTGGCCACCGAATATCATCGCCAATCCGGCAACCCGCGCGCCGCTTTTGCCGCCCGCGAGGGCCGGCAATGGGCCGATGGTTGGGAATTCCGCTGGCGCTATCGTCCGTGCCCGGAATTCGCCTCGCTGCGCGTGTGGATCAGCCGCAACGGCCGCCGCGCCAGCTATGCCGAGTTCCCCGACTGCGCTCCAGTCACCGGCCTGCCGGCCGATCCGCGCAAGACCTGAACGAAAAAGGCCGGCCCGCTTTCGCGGACCGGCCTTGTTCTTGCCCGAAGGCGGGCCCGTTCAGGCCGCGCCAATGGCGTGCTGTGCAATCATGCAATAAAGCATGGGGAACGACAGCAGGAAGTTGGTGCGCGAAAAGATCATCGCGGTGGTACCAGCCTTGGCCTTCTGCTCCGGCGTGCCATCCACGATGCCCAGCGCAATCTTCTGGTTCGGCCAGATCAGGAACCACACGTTGAAGGCCATGATCAGGCCCAGCCACATGCCCAGACCGATCACGCGCTGGCCCTCCTGGAAGGTGAGGCCCTCAATCAGGTTGGCACCGGAAAGGCCGATGCCGGCCACTACGGTGAGCAGCGAACCGTGGCGGAAATAGAGCAACGCCTTGGGGGCGATATACTTGGTCACGCCCGGCTTCAACTCGGCCGGAACCGACGGCATGGTCGGGATCTGCACAAAGTTGAAATAATAGAGCAAGCCGATCCACAGGATGCCGGCCCAGACGTGGATGACGCGCAGGAAACCAGCCACCCACGAACCGGCGTCTGCCGCGATCAGTCCGCCATGGAAGGCGACAATGACGGCAACCATTGCCAGCAGTCCGATCAACAGCGCGTTGGAGAGTTTGCCTAGTATTGCAGCCATGGTTGAATGCCCCGAAAAATTGCAGTTGGGCACCCTATAGGCGACCGGAACGCTCTTGTTAACCCCGATGCGACACCCCTTGCTGCATCTGTGCAACTGGCGTATAGGGCCGCTCGTTCCTGCATGGCTGATGGTTTGCAGGCTGCGCCGCTCCGCTGCGCAGCACCCAAACCGCTTGTCCGTGTGTTTGCCCTTGTCACCGGAGTCGCCTTTCCTTGGTCCAGACCGATCTTGATGCCCGCCTCACGGCCATCATCGCCCCCGTTGTGGCGGCGATGGGGCTTGATCTGGTGCGCGTCATGCTGTCGGGCCAGCCGGGCAGCCTCACCCTGCAGGTGATGGCCGAAGACCCGGCCACCGGCCAGTTGACCATCGATCAGTGCGCTCGCCTGTCCCGCGCGCTCGATCAGCCGCTTGATGAAGCGGATCCGATCGCCGGAGAATATGCGCTGGAAGTGTCCTCGCCCGGGATCGACCGCCCACTCACCCGCGCCAAAGATTGGCAGGACTGGGCCGGCCATGAAGTGCGCCTGAAACTGGAGCCAAAGGTGGACGGCCGCGCCCGCCTGCACGGCGAAATCATGGGCCTTGATGGCGAGGACGCGCTGGTGAAAATGAAGGGCAGCACCCTGGAAGGCGACAGCGTGCTGCGCTTGCCCCTGTCCCACATCAGCGGCGCCAAGCTCGTGCTGACCGACCGACTGATTGCTACAACCAAACCGCTGGACCCCACCGGGGCCGACGAAATCATCGAAAGCAGCCCCGATGGTGCTGCCGTCAACGACAATGAAATCTCCACGGAGGATTGAGATGGCCACCGCAACTGCCCTCACCGCCAACCGCGCCGAACTGCTGGCTATTGCCGATGCCGTCGCCCGCGAAAAATCAATCGATCGCGCCATCGTGATCGAGGCGATGGAAGACGCCATCCAGCGTGCCGCCCGTGCCCGCTATGGTGCCGAAAACGACATCCGCGCCAAGATCGATCCCAAGTCCGGTGAAACCCGCTTGTGGCGCGTGCTGGAAGTGGTGGAAGAGCCGGAAGATTTCTTCAAGCAGATCAGCCTGAAGGATGCACTGAAGAAGGACAAGACCGCCGAACTGGGCAGTTTTGTCGTCGATCCGCTGCCGCCAGTCGAATTCGGCCGCATTGCCGCGCAAGGTGCCAAGCAGGTGATCGTGCAGAAGGTGCGCGATGCCGAGCGTGAGCGCCAGTATGAAGAATTCAAGGACCGTCAGGGCGAGATCATCACCGGCGTCGTCAAGCGCGCCGAGTTCGGCCACGTGGTGGTCGATCTGGGCAAGGCCGAAGGCGTCATCCGCCGCGACCAGCAGATCCCGCGCGAAGTGCTGAAGCCAGGTGACCGCGTGCGCAGCTTGATCCTGTCCGTCCGCCGCGAGCCCCGTGGGCCGCAGATCTTCCTGTCCCGCGCCCACGGCGATTACATGAAGAAGCTGTTCGCCCAGGAAGTGCCGGAAATCTATGACGGCATCATCGAAATCATGGCCGTCGCCCGCGATCCGGGCAGCCGCGCCAAGATCGGCGTGATCAGCCGCGATGGCTCGATCGATCCGGTTGGCGCCTGCGTCGGCATGAAGGGCAGCCGCGTGCAGGCCGTCGTGCAGGAATTGCAGGGCGAAAAGATCGACATCATCCCCTGGTCGCCCGACACCGCCACCTTCGTGGTCAACGCGCTGCAGCCGGCGGAAGTCACCAAGGTCGTGCTTGATGAAGAAGAAGGCCGCATCGATGTGGTGGTGCCCGACGATCAGCTCAGCCTGGCCATCGGCCGCCGCGGCCAGAACGTGCGCCTGGCGTCGGCGCTGACCGGCAAGCAGATCGACATCATGACCGAAGCCGATGAAAGCGAGCGCCGGCAGAAGGAATTCGTCGAGAAATCCGAACTGTTCCAGACCGAGCTGGACGTTGATGAAACGCTGGCCCAGCTGCTGGTTGCCGAAGGCTTCTCCGAACTGGAGGAAGTCGCCTATGTTGATCTGGCCGAAGTCGCCAGCATCGAAGGCTTTGACGACGATCTGGCCACCGAACTGCAGAACCGCGCTGTCGAGGCGCTGGAGCGCCGCGAAGCCGCTGCCCGTGAAGAACGGCGTGGCCTGGGCGTGGAAGACGATGTCGCCGCCATCGAAGGTCTGACCGAAGCCATGCTGGTGGTGCTCGGCAAGAAGGGCATCAAGACGCTTGATGACCTCGGCGATCTGGCCACCGACGAACTGGTCGGCCGTTCGGGATTGCTCAAGGAATTCAGCCTGTCGGATGATGATGGCAATCGCATCATCATGGCCGCCCGCGCCCACTGGTTCGCCGAGGAGGACGCGTCGGCGGATGGAAACCAATGATCGCCTGAATCCGGCATCTCCGGACACGCGTCAGGACAGCGGCAAGGATAGCTCCGAACGCCGCTGCATCCTGTCGGGCGAGTCTGCCCCGCGCACAGGCCTGATCCGGCTGGCGCTGGGGCCGGACGGCCAGGTTGCGGCCGATTGGTCGGAACGGCTTCCCGGCCGCGGCGCGTGGATCACGGCCGACAAGGCGCTGTTTGATTCAGTGGCAGCAAAGGGCCGGCTGCGCGGCGCGCTGGCGCGGGCGTTCAAGGCCAACAGCTTCACTCTGCCCGACGATCTGGCAGACCGCATCACGGCGACCCTGCAGCAACGGATGCTGAACCGGCTGGGGCTGGAAAAGCGCGCCGGTACGTTGATCCTGGGCGGCGACCGGGTGCGTGAGGCGCTGGCCAAGGGCAAGGTATTTGCGGTACTGCACGCCGGCGATGCCCGGCCCGACGGCAGCGATCGGATCGATGGCATGGCCCGCGCTGTTGGTGAATCTTTGGGCGAGGATATTCCGCACCGCCGGGTGCCGATCGCGCGCGACGCGCTGTCGGCTGCGCTGGGGCGGGACAATGTGGTACATATGGCTCTGCTGGATCAGGGCGCTGCCACCCGCGTACTGGCCGATCTGGATCGACTGACGGGATTTTGTGGCCCGCAAACCACAAGTGAAACGGCAAATGAAGTGGTGGCAGATGCAACAGAGGTTGCCCTAAACACCGGCGAAAGGCATTAGGCGGCGGACTATGAGTGACGACAACAAACCCAAGCTTGGCACGCGTGCCCCCCTCGGTCTGAACAAGGCCGTCGCGGTCGGGCAGGTCAAGCAGACCTTCAGCCACGGCCGTTCCAAACAGGTCGTGGTGGAAGTGAAGCGCGCCCGTGTGCTGCATCGTCCGGGCGACGCCGCGCCGGAGCCAACCCCGGCACCCGCCCCCGCTCCCGCTCCTGCCCCGGCTGCCGTTACGCCGGCACCGGCACCGCGCCCGGCTGCCCCGGCCCCGGCCCCAGTTGCCGCTGCGCCTGCTGCTGCGGCCGAACCGGCCCCTCTCCCGTCGGCGCCGCGCCCGCCAACACCGCCGCCAGTGATGTTCAGTCCTGTGGAGCGCGCACCGCTGCCGCCCAAGCCGGAAGCCAAGGCGCCGGAACCAACCGCTCCTGCTCCCGAAACCAAGGTCGAGCCGGCACCCGTACCGCAAACCAAGGCGGCTGCACCGCCCGCCCCGGCTGCCCGTCCGGCCGCTGGCGCCGCCCGCCCTGGCCAGCCCGCGCGGCCAGCACAGGGTCAGGCCGCTGCACCGCAGCGCCCGCGCATGACGCCGGCCGAAATGGCCGCGCTCTACGCGCGCCAGGCTGAAGAAGATCGCCAGCGCCTGCTGGAAGAAGTCCGCATCCGCGAAGATCAGGAACGCGCCGCCCGCGAAGAGGAAGAGCGCCGCCGGATCGAGGAAAAGCGCCACCGCGAGGAAGAACTCGCCACCCGGCCCGATCCGCAGCCGGACGCCGATGGCGGCATGGTCATCCCCACCGACGTCAGCGATGACGACGATGACAGCATGCGCGTGCGCATCATTCCGGGCCGCAAGCCGGAAGCCGCCAAGCCGTCGCGCCCGAAACTGGGCGATGATCGCCGCAAGGCCGGCAAGCTCACCGTTACCCGCGCGCTGGATGATGAAGGCAACACCCGCGTGCGCAGCCTTGCCGCGCTGCGCCGGGCCCGCGAGAAGGAACGCGGCCGCCTTGGCAGCCAGGCCAAGCAGGTGCGCGATGTGACCGTGCCTGACATGATCACCGTGCAGGAACTGGCCAACCGCATGGCCGAACGCACCGGCAATGTGGTGCGCTTGCTCGCCCGCCTTGGCGTGCCGTCAGCCGCCGTTGACGAAATCGATCAGGACACCGCCGAACTGGTGCTGACCGAATTCGGCCACAACATCGTGCGCGTTTCGGAAAGCGACGTCGAAAAAGGCATGGTCGGCGAAGTCGATGTCGACAAGGATCTGGCGTTCCGTCCGCCGGTCGTCACCATCATGGGCCATGTCGATCACGGCAAGACCAGCCTGCTTGACTCCTTGCGCGGCACCAACGTGGTGAAGGGCGAGGCCGGTGGCATCACCCAGCATATCGGCGCCTATCAGGTGACCACCAAGGACAAGCAGAAGATCACCTTCCTCGACACGCCCGGTCACGAGGCCTTTACCTCGATGCGCGCGCGTGGCGCCAGCATCACCGATATCGTGGTGCTCGTGGTGGCGTGGGACGACGGCATCATGCCGCAAACCATTGAAGCCATTCAGCACACCAAGGCGGCCGGCGTGCCGATGATCGTGGCCATCAACAAGATGGACAAGCCCGGCGCCGATGCCGCCCGCATCCGTACTGCCCTGCTGCAACAGGATGTGCAGGTGGAAGAAATGGGCGGCGACGTGATGGACGTGGAAATCTCCGCCATCAAGAAGACCGGCCTTGATGATCTGCTGGAGAAAATCCTGCTGCTCGCAGAAGTCAGCGAACTGAAGGCCAACCCGGATCGTCCGGCCGAAGGCACCGTGATCGAAGCCAAGCTCGACAAGGGCAAGGGTCCGCTCGCCACCGTTCTGGTGCGGCGCGGCACGCTGAAGCGCGGCGACATCTTCGTGATGGGCCAGGAATGGGGCCGCGTGCGCGCCATGGTCGATGACAAGGGCGAAACGGTGAAGGAAGCCGGTCCGTCGACCGCAGTCGAAGTGCTCGGCCTTGGCGGAGTCCCGCAGGCCGGCGATATCGTGACCGTGGTGGAAAACGAAGCCCGCGCCCGCGAAGTGGCCGAATATCGTGCTGGCGTTGCCACCGCCGCCCGCACCGCCGGCAACGGCCCGGCCAATCTGGAAGACATGTTCTCGGTGCTGCGCGCCAAGAAGGTCCAGGAATTCCCGCTGGTGATCAAGGCCGATACGCAAGGCTCGGCCGAAGCCATCGCCGGTGCGGTGTCGAAGGTCGGCAATGATCTGATCCGCGCCAAGGTGCTGCTGGCCAGCACCGGCGGCATCACCGAAAGCGATGTCACCCTGGCCAAGGCCTCGGGCGCACCGGTGATCGGTTTCAACGTCCGTGCCAATGCCAAGGCCCGCGAAATCGCCCAGCGCGATGGCGTGGCGCTGAAATATTACGACGTTATCTATGATCTGATCGATGATGTGAAGGCCGGCATGGCGGGCCAGCTCGGCCCCGAGGCGTTCGAAACGGTCGTGGGCCGCGCCCAGGTGCTGGACGTGTTCCAGGCCGGCAAGATCGGCAAGGCCGCCGGCCTGCGCGTCACCGAAGGCTATATCAAGAAGGCGCTGCGTGCCCGCGTCATGCGCGACGATGTCATCATCTACACCGGTTCCATCGCCTCGCTGCGCCGCTTCAAGGAGGATGTGACCGAAGTGAAGGTGGGCCTGGAATGCGGTATCACGCTGGCGGATTCGTCGGACGTGAAGGCCGGCGACATCGTCGAAACCTACGAAGTGGAAATGAAGGAACGCAATCTTTAACGGTTGCGCCTTGGGGGCAGGCCCGCCCTGCCCCCGCCACTGCCGCCCTTGATTGGGCCCACCCTTAACCGGGAGGAGTATCGTCTTGGTCCGTTCCACACCCGACGCGCAAGGCCGTCCGATCCGCCTGCAGCGCATCGGCGAGCAGGTGCGCCACGCTCTGGCCGAAATCATCGCGCGCGGTGATCTGCGCGACGAGATCATCACCCGCACCATCATTTCCGTGTCTGAAGTGCGCGTCACGCCCGATCTGCGGCAAGCCACCGTGTTCGTGAAAGCCTCCAACGGTGATGACGAAGCCGTGGTGAAGGCGCTGGGCCAGCACCGCGGCTGGCTGCGCGGCGAAGTCGCCAAGCGGCTGGCGACGAAATACACGCCCGATCTCAGCTTCCGCCGCGACGACAGTTTTGACGCCGGCGCCCGTATCGATGAAGTGCTGCGCCGCCCCGAAATCGCCCGCGACCTGCCGCCCGCCGGCACAGTCCAGCCGTGGAAGAGCCTGGCCGATTCCATGGATGATGATGTCGGCGACGATTGACGCCACCGCGATCAACGGCTGGATCATCCTCGACAAGCCGCTCGGCCTGACCAGCGCGCAGGGTGTGGCGGCGGTAAAGCGTATCTTGCGTGCGCATGGCCTGCCCGTCCCACGCATCGGCCACGGCGGCACGCTCGATCCGCTGGCCACCGGCGTGCTGCCGATCGCCTGCGGCGAGGCCACCAAGCTGGCCGGTCGCATGCTCGATGCCGCCAAGGGCTATGAATTCACTGTCAGCTTCGGCAGCCAGACCAGCACGTTGGATGCTGAAGGGGAGGTGGTGGCGACCAGCGACGTGCGCCCCACGGCGGAACAGATCACGACCATCTTGGCCGCCTTCATCGGCCCAATCGATCAGGTGCCGCCGGCCTATTCAGCGCTGAAGGTGAACGGCAAGCGTGCCTATGCCCTCGCCCGAGCCGGCGAAGAGGTGATTCTCGCCACCCGCCACATCACGGTGCACCGCCTTGATCTGGTTGCCACCACGCCGGACAGTGCGACATTCTCCTGCCGCGTGTCCAAGGGCACCTATATCCGCAGCCTCGCCCGCGACATTGCCATCACACTCGGCTCCGTTGGCCATGTCACCATGCTGCGCCGCACCCAATCAGGGCCATTCAGCCTTCAACAGGCGATATCACTGGACAAACTGGCCGAACTGGTGCAGGGGCGCACGCTTGAACAGGCAGTTTTGCCGCTGATGACAGGGCTGGACGACATCCCGGCTCTTGCCATCACGCCAGAGGAGGCGGCGGCGCTCAAACAAGGGCGCAAGCTTCTCGGGCACCCAGCCAGCAACGGCACCCATTTGGCAAGCCTCGGTTCTGTTCCCGTGGCGCTTGTCGAAGCCCAATCGGGCGAGGTGCGGGTGTTGCGCGGGTTCAACCTTGATTGAAGGAGTAACACGATGTCGGTGACCGCCGAAAAGAAAGCCGAAATTATCAGCAGCAATGCTCGCGCCGCCAACGACACCGGTTCGCCGGAAGTTCAGGTGGCGATTTTGACCGAACGCATCACCAATCTGACCGAGCATTTCAAGACCCACGCGAAGGATAATCACTCGCGCCGTGGTCTGCTCGTTCTGGTGAACACACGCCGTTCGCTGCTGGATTATCTGAAGAAGAAGGATGCAGCGCGTTATACCGCGCTGATCACCAAACTGGGCCTTCGCAAGTAAGCCCAGCCAGTTTTCGAACGGCCCCCAAAGCGGGGCCGTTCGTTTATCTGCCCCGCCGCGAATGAGCGCGCCGGGTGCAGCCGTCGCCACGAAGGGCGGCACACCGCAAGGGGCGTTCGGCAATAGGGCCGCAGCGCTCAGGAAAGAAGACCATGTTTACCATCCACAAAGAAGAACTGAACTGGGGCGGCCGCACGCTGACCCTGGAAACCGGCCGCATTGCCCGTCAGGCCGATGCCGCCGTGGTCGCCACGCTGGGCGAAACCGTTGTCCTGTGCGCCGTCACCGCCGCCAAGAGTGAGAAGGAGGGCCAGGATTTCTTCCCGCTCACCGTCCACTATCAGGAAAAATATTCCGCTGCCGGCCGTATCCCCGGCGGCTTCTTCAAGCGCGAGCGCGGCGCCACTGAGCATGAAACGCTCACCAGCCGCCTGATCGATCGTCCGATCCGCCCGTTGTTCCCGGAAGGTTTCTACAACGAAATCAACGTGATCGCTCATGTGCTGAGCTATGATGGCGAAGCCGAAGGCGATATCCTGGCGCTGATCGCGGCGTCTGCCGCCCTCACCCTGTCCGGCGTGCCCTTCATGGGCCCGATCGCCGGTGCGCGCGTCGGCTACATCGACGGCGAATATGTGCTCAACCCGACCAAGACCCAAGTCAAGGAAGGCGCGCTCGATCTCGTTGTCGCCGGTACCAGCGACGCCGTGATGATGGTCGAATCCGAAGCCAAGGAGCTTTCGGAAGAGGAAATGCTGAACGGCGTGATGTTCGCGCACCGCAGCATCCAGCCGGTGATCGATGCCATCATCCGCCTCGCCGAGAAGGCCGCCAAGGATCCGTGGGATCTGGCCATCACGGACGACAAGGCCATGCTGGCGACGCTCAAGAAGGCCATCGGCAAGGACATCGACGCCGCCTATCGCCTGTCGGGCAAGTCGGCTCGCCAATCGGCGCTGGCCGAAGCCAAGAACAAGGCCAAGGCCGTGTTCGCCGACGGCACCCCGCAGGAGCAGATGAAGGCCGGCAAGCTGTTCAAGAAGCTTGAAGGCAACATCGTGCGCGGCGCGATCCTGAAGGAAGGCCGCCGTATCGATGGCCGCGACACCAAGACGGTGCGCCCGATCGAAGCGATGGTGGGCTTCCTGCCGCGCACCCATGGTTCGGCGCTGTTCACCCGCGGCGAAACCCAATCCATCGTCACCACCACGCTTGGCACTGCCGATGCGGAACAGATGATAGATGGTCTGGATGGCCTGCGGTATGAACGCTTCATGCTGCACTACAACTTCCCCCCCTATTCGGTGGGTGAAGTCGGCCGCTTCGGCGCGCCGGGCCGCCGCGAAATCGGTCACGGCAAGCTGGCATGGCGCGCTCTGCACCCGCTGCTGCCGGCGAAGGAAGAGTTCCCCTACACGATCCGCGTGCTGTCCGACATCACCGAGTCCAATGGCTCGTCGTCGATGGCCACGGTCTGCGGTGGTTCGCTGGCGCTGATGGATGCCGGTGTGCCGCTCAAGCGCCCGTGCGCCGGCATCGCCATGGGCCTGATCCTCGAAGGCAAAGACTTCGCCGTGATCAGCGACATCCTGGGTGATGAAGATCACTTGGGTGACATGGACTTCAAGGTGGCCGGTACGTCTGATGGCGTCACGTCGCTGCAGATGGACATCAAGGTCGCCGGCATCACCGAGGAGATCATGCGTGTCGCCCTGGCCCAGGCCAAGGAAGGCCGTGCGCACATCCTCGGCGAAATGGCCAAGGCGCTGGACAGCACCCGCGAAGGTCTGTCGGCCCATGCCCCGCGCATCGAATCGATGAGCGTGCCGAAGGACAAGATCCGCGACATCATCGGCACTGGCGGCAAGGTGATCCGCGAGATCGTCGCCACCACCGGCGCCAAGGTCGACATCGAAGACGATGGCACCGTGAAGATCTCGTCGAGCGATCCGGCCCAGATCGAAGCCGCCCGCAACTGGATCATCGGCATCGTTGCCGAACCGGAAGTTGGCAAGATCTACACCGGCAAGGTCGTCAAAATGGCCGATTTCGGTGCGTTCGTGAACTTCATGGGCGCCCGCGATGGCCTGGTGCACATCTCGGAAATCATGAACGACCGCGTGGCCAATGTCCGCGACGTGCTGAGCGAAGGCCAGCAGGTCAAGGTCAAGGTGCTCGGCGTCGATGATCGCGGCAAGGTGCGTCTGTCGATGCGCTTGGTCGATCAGGAAAGCGGCGAAGAACTGCCCGATACGCGCCCGCCGCGTGAAGGTGGCGACGACCGCCCGCCGCGTGGCGACCGTGGTCCGCGCCGTGACGGCGATCGTGATCGTGGCCCACGCCGCGATGGCGACCGTGGCCCGCGTCGCGACGGCGGTGGTGATCGTGGCCCGCGCCGCGATGACCGCGCCCCGCGCGCTGACCGCGACGGCGGCGACAAGGGCGGTGACGCCGGCGGCCTGCCGAACTTTCTGACCGGCGGCGACGACTGACACCGCTGGCCCGTTGGCCAAACGAAAGGGGCCGCGCTTCACCCGAAGCGCGGCCCTTTTTCGTGGCGCGAAGGATTTACCGCGCTGGCTGCGTTGTAGGGTTTGTGGGCGGCAGGGACCGCGCCACCCAAACCCAAGGGAGCGTTGACCATGCGGATCACGATTGCCATTTCGGCCTTGGCATTTCACCTTGCCACCCCGGCCTTCGCCCAGAGTGTTGGCCCGGTTTCCAGCACGACGACCATCACCCGCGATCCTGACGCCGGTACGTTCAGCCGCGACACCAGCGTCACGCGCGCGCGGGATGGTGCCGTTGCCACCAGCAGCACTGATCGCACCCGCACCGAAACCGGCTTCACCAGCGACACCAGCCGCACCGGTTTCGCTGGCCGCACCGCCAGCCGCGACTATGAGCGCACCCGCACGGCAAGCGGCTATACCGAAAGCGGCAGCATCACCCGCCCGAACGGCCGCAGCTATGGCCTGAACGGCAGCCGGGTGCGGACCGACAACGGCTTCACCCGTGATCGCGCCCTCACCAACGCCGACGGCGCCACCGTGGCCAGTCGCAATGTTGCCGTTGCCCGTCCCGATGGCCAGGTGACGCGCACCGCTACCCGCACCGGGCCGCGTTCTGGTGGACAGCACGGCGGTCGCGGTCGGCGCGGCTGATCACGGATCAGGGCCGGGCAGCACGCCCGGCCCCGCTTCACTTCTTGCGGGGAGGCCGGACCGGCGCTTCGGTCGCGCCGCGCGAACGGCGCTCGCCGCGGCGATTGCCGCTCGTCGCGCTGGACAGGCGACGTTTCTTCAGTGGCGGTGGCGGCGGTTCGACGATTTCGATATCGCCCAGCTTCAGATCAAAGCCCAGCATCTGCCAGCTTTCGGCCATGTGCGGCGGCAGTTCGGCCTTCACATCCAGCGTGCCGCCATCGGGCAGCGCGATCTGCAGCCGGCGACTGTGCAGGTGCAGTTTCCGGCTGATCCCGCCGGTGAGATAGGATTCCTTGCCGCCGTATTTGCCGTCGCCCACCAACGAATGGCCAATGGCGGCGGCGTGGACGCGGATCTGGTGGGTGCGGCCGGTCAGCGGCAGAAACTCCACCCAGGCCGCCCGGCCGGCCGCGCGCTCGATCACGCGATAGCGGGTCTTGGCCTTCAGCCCGGCTTCGGTATCCACCTGCATCTTCTCGCCGCCGGTGCCCGGCTGCTTGCCGATCGGCGCATCGATGGTGCCGGCCGGAATCTTGGGCACACCCACGGTGAGCGCCCAGTATGATTTTTCCGCCTCTCGGCCGGCGAATTGCTTGCTGAAGAAGGCCGCCGCCTTGGCGCTGCGGGCCAGCAGCAGAACGCCGGATGTGTCCTTGTCCAGCCGGTGCACCAGCCGCGGGCGCGACGGCGCATCGAACTGCAGCGCATCCAGCATGTCATCCACGCTGGTCGGCTGCTTGGTGCCGCCCTGCGTCGCGAGGCCCGGCGGCTTGTTGATGATGATGGCATGCGCATCCATGTGCAGCACCATGCCGCGCATATAGTCGATCTGCGCCTCGCTCAGCGGCTCACGCGGCTTTTCGGTGGGGCGGGTGGCAACCGGCACCGGCAATTCCTCCGGCCAGGTCAGGCTCTGCCCGGCGGCCACCCGATCTCCCGGGCCGGCCTTGGCGCCATCCAGCCGCACCACACCGGATTTGGACCAGCGCGAGACGATGTTGAAGCTGATGTCTTTCGTGTGGCGCTGGAACCAGCGGTCCAGGCGGATGCCGTCGTCATCCTCTTCGATGGTGGCAGTGGGCATCAGGCCATTCCTCGCATCAGCCACACGCCGGCCAGCACGGCGAGCACGCTGCCGGCCACACTGGACACCGCATAGGCCGCCGCCAGCGCAACTTCGGCGCGGGTGATCATGTTGTAGATTTCCAGGCTGAACGCCGAGAAGGTGGTGAAGCCGCCAAGCACGCCGACGCCGAGCAACAGGCGCAATTCCTCGGCGTCCCCCGTGTTTCCCGTGCTCATCCGCGCCAGCCAGCCGGCGAGCAGCCCCATCAGGAAACCGCCGATGATGTTGACGGCGAACGTCCCGAACGGAAAGCCCGGCCCCAGCGCCACAATCGCCCAGCGGCCAACGCCATAGCGCAGCGCCGTGCCAAGCCCGCCGCCAAGGGCGACCAGCAGCAAATGGGGCATTGTGGGGTTCATCGCCATCCCCTTAGCGGGATTGCGCCGATATTGCCAATCGCGCCCCTGCGGCGCAGCATCGCCGCCACAATCGGGGGGATTCGTCATGACTGCACAACCACAGCTTGCCCATGTCGTCTTCCAGACACGGCAGTTCAGCGCGATGCTGGCCTGGTATGATCAGGTGTTCGGCGCCAAGGTGGTGCACCAGAACCCGGCGATGGCTTTTCTCAGCTTTGACGACGAGCATCACCGTTTTGCCGTGCTCAATCTCGAACTGGTAGCACCGGGCGGGCCGGGGCATCGCGGCGCTGTGGGCGTGAACCACATCGCCTACACATTGCCCAGCGCCGCATCGCTGCTGACCTTGTATCGCCGGCTGAAACAGGCCGGAGTGGAGCCGGTGTGGCCTGTGCATCACGGCCTCACCCTGTCGCTCTATTACGACGATCCCGATGGCAACCGCCTGGAATTTCAGGTGGAAGCGCTGCCAGACGGCGAAGCATCGCGCTACATCAGCGGGCCGGAGTTTGCCGCCAATCCTGTGGGCGTGTCGTTTGATCCCGATGTGCTGCTGACCCGCTTCGAGGCCGGCGCCAGCGAAGCGGAACTGCTGGCCTTCGTCACCGGGCCGATGTCACCGATCCCGCCGCTGCAGCATTAAACAACGCCGAACGTCCAGCCTTCCGTCACCGCGATTGCCGGGGTGAGCGCGGCCGGCTGCCACCAGTGCGGCTGATCGACGATGGCGCGCAGGCCGGCGGCGGTGATCAGCGCATCGCCAACATGATCGGGAAATGTCGCCGGGAAGGCAGCGGGCATGGGCAGGCTGCCATGGCGGGCCAGCGCGATGTTGAGGCTTTCCACATCGCGCAATTTCCCGCGAAAGCCGCCCAGCCGGGCAAAGGCCTGAGCGTAGATTTCCAATATCACCGGGCCGCATTCGGTAAGCGGATCAAACGGCCACACCGGCCATTGCAGCCGGTGCAGCAGTCGCATCGCGGTGAGCGTTGCCTTGCCCACCTGTGATGCGCCCAGCAGTACGAAATTCGACGTCGGCACGCCCAGCCCGCTCTGCTTGTAGACCTGTTCCGTCACCCTCAGGTGGGCACGCAGGTGGCGCGGGCCATCAGCAGCACCCAGCCAGAAGGCGTCGCGCCGATGCTCGATGAAGCCGTGAGCGCCCAGATCGGCCTCGCCCGCGCACACAGTCTCGACCTCAGCCCACAGGCCCCGCGCCGGCTGGGTGAACGATGGCACAGCAGCAAAACCAAAGCCGGCATCCATGCCCACCAGCACATCACCGGACAGGCCGCCCAACCAATCGAGCACGCCGGCGCGTGACCACACACCCGATGGCGGCAACACAAGTTGCGGCGGCGCATCGCCTGCCTCGCACACGGCAACCTGCACCGAAGGGTGCCGCACCCCCTTTGCGCCGGACCAGTCAATACCGACGAAGCGGGAAAATCTCACAAGCCCCGCGCCTTGCGCTGGACGGCAGAGGCATGGCCGGCCCAGGCCCGCTCCACCAGCACGGCGATGCGTTCCGGATCGGCAGCATCCAGCCGCGCCAGCACGGCCGGCCAGCCGACATAATGCGGGGTCTGGTAGAAACAGGCCGGGTCGGTGGCGATGAGCATGTCCACCTCGTCCAGCCCTGCGCGCAGCACGACATGGTCAGGCTCGCGCCCGATGACGACGAACATCTTGCCGCGCACCAGAACCGCATCGCGGCCATAGCTGGTGCCGCGTGTGGCACCAGGCAGCGCCAGCGCCAGTGCCAGCACCTCGTCCCAGGTCATACGTCGCCCTTCAAGGCCGCCCGCCGCCGCGCCCATTCGGCCAGGCGCTCGGCAATGCGGGCTTCGGTGCCGCGCGGGGAAGGCGTGTAGAGCGTCTGCGCGGCCATGCCGTCGGGCCAGTAATCCTGCCCCGAAAAGCCGTCCGGCGCGTCATGGTCATAGGCATAGCCCTGCCCGTAACCCAGTTCCTTCATCAGCTTTGTCGGGGCGTTGAGGATGTGGGCCGGCGGGGTGAGCGAACCGGTGCTGGCCGCCAGCTTCTTCGCGGCTTTCTCCGCCACATAGGCGGCGTTGGATTTGGGCGCGGAGGCGAGATAAAGGCAGGCGTGAACGATCGCCAGTTCGCCTTCGGGGCTGCCGAGGAAATCATAGGCGTCCTTGGCATCAAGGCACACCCGCAGCGCATTGCTGTCGGCCAGGCCGATATCCTCGCTGGCAAAACGCACCAGCCGGCGCAGCAGGTAGAGCGGCTCCTCCCCCGCCACCAGCATCCGTGCCAGCCAATAGAGCGCCGCATCCGGATCAGAGCCGCGCAGTGATTTGTGGAGCGCCGAAATCAGCCCGTAATGGCCCTCGCGATCCTTGTCATACACCGGCATGCGGCGGTGCAGGAACGCCGCCAGATCGGCCGGTGTCATTGCCGGTACCTCACCAAGCGCGAACAGGCTTTCGGCCTGGCCGAGCAGAAAGCGGCCATCGCCATCGGCAGACGCAATCAGCGCAGCGCGGGCGTCGTCCGTTACCGGCAGGGCGTGGCCCGTGTGGGTTTCGGCCCGCGCCAGCAGATCGGCCAGCGCCGCCTCGTCCAGCCGCCGCACGATCAACACGCGGGCGCGGGACAAGATGGCGGCGTTCAGCTCGAAACTGGGATTCTCGGTGGTGGCGCCGACCAGCGTGATGGTGCCGTCTTCCATCGGCCCGAGGAAACCATCCTGCTGGGCGCGGTTGAAGCGGTGGATTTCGTCCACAAACAACAGGGTGCGCTGGCCCGCCCGCGCCGCCTCGCGCGCTTCGGCAAACAATTTCTTCAGGTCTGCAACGCCGGCGAACACGGCGGAAATGGCGACAAAGCGCATCCCGCAGGCCGCGGCGAGCAGGCGGGCGATGGTGGTCTTGCCGGTGCCGGGCGGGCCCCAGAAGATCAGGCTCGAAAGGCTGCCGGCGGCCACCATGCGGGTGATGGCGCCATCGGGGCCGGTGAGATGATCCTGCCCCACCACTTCGGCAAGGGTGCGCGGACGCAGCTGTTCGGCCAGCGGCGCGCCGGCCGGCGTCACGGCATTTTCAGCGGCGGGGAACAGATCGGCCATAGCAGCTTGTCGCGCCGAAGTGGCCGGTCATGCAAGCGCTCAGCTCTTGTACCAGGCCTCGATCGTGCCCGACAGCTTGATGGTAAGCGGGTTGCCCTTGCGATCCAGGCTCTTGCCAGCGGCAACGCGGATCCAGCCTTCGGAGATGCAATATTCCTCGACATTGGTGCGCTCGACACCATTGTAGCGGATGCCAACGCCGCGGCGCAGCAGATCCCAATCATGAAACTCGCTGCGCGGGTTCACGCTCAGGCGATCCGGCGGGCTGTCGGTGATGGGCGCTTCTGCCGGCGTTTCCGGGGCGGTTTCGGGCGTGTCAGTCATGGGCGGGTTCCATAGGCGGAAGCGGGCAGGCGGGCAAGAAAAAGGGGCC
Source organism: Sandarakinorhabdus limnophila DSM 17366 (assembly GCF_000420765.1). Taxonomy (GTDB): domain Bacteria; phylum Pseudomonadota; class Alphaproteobacteria; order Sphingomonadales; family Sphingomonadaceae; genus Sandarakinorhabdus; species Sandarakinorhabdus limnophila. The sequence continues at coordinate 26,974 of NZ_ATVO01000004.1, forward strand.
GCAACCTCGCAGTTGCAACCCCATTTTTCAGTGCATCAGGACGATCAGGCTTCTTCAGCCGGCTCTTCGTCCATCGGCAGGGTGCCGGGTTCGGCGTTCGGATCGAAGGCTTCGGTGAAGCCTGCTTCCTCGCGCTCGGCAGTGGCGGCAATGTCCACACCCTTGGCCTGCAGTTCGGCTTCTTCGGCCGAACGGGCGATGTTCACCTTGACCAGCACCACGACTTCCGGGTGCAGCGCGACCTTCACGTCGTGCACGCCCAGGGTCTTGATCGGCTTGTCCAGCACGATCTGGTTCTTGTTGGCCTTGTGGCCACCGTTGGTCAGCGCTTCGGCCAGATCGCGGGCAGCGACCGAACCGTAAAGCTGGCCGGTGCCCGACGCGGCGCGGATCATCACCACGCTGGCGCCTTCGATCTCGCGCGATTCCGAGCGGGCGATATCGCGACGCTTGGCGTTGTCGGCTTCGATGCGGGCGCGGTCTTGTTCAAACCGGGCCTTGTTGGCTTCCGTGGCGCGCAGCGCCTTGCCGCGCGGCAGCAGGAAGTTGCGGGCGAAACCCGGCTTCACATTGACGACATCGCCAATGGTGCCGAGCTTTTCCACGCGTTCAAGCAGGATGACATGCATGTGCGTGGCTCCTCACTTCACCAGGTAGGGCAGCAGGCCCAGGTGGCGGGCGCGCTTGATGGCCTTGGCCAGCTCGCGCTGCTTCTTGGCCGAAACCGCAGTGATGCGGGCCGGAACGATCTTGCCACGTTCAGAAACGAAGCCCTGCAACAGGCGCACGTCCTTGTAATCGATGGCGGGGGAATTCGGGCCCGCGAAGGGGCACGACTTGCGGCGGCGGAAAAACGGACGTCCCATCTGATCCCTCCCTTAAGCGCGCGGTTCGCGGCGCGGGCGTTCGCCGCGGTCACCACGCGGGGCACCGCCGTCACGATCGCCGCGACCTTCACGGTCACCACGGCCTTCACGACCGCCTTCGCGGTCACCGCCGCGGCGGGTCATCGCCGACGGTTCGGCCGACAGCGCGTCGACACGGATGGTCATGGAACGGATGATATCTTCGTTCAGGCCAACCTGGCGCTCCATTTCGGCCACGGCGGAAGCCGGAGCGTCGATGTTGAGCATCACATAATGGGCCTTGCGGTTCTTGGCGATGCGATAGGCCAGCGTGCGCAGGCCCCAATATTCGCTGCCTGCAACCTGGCCCTTGCCTTCGACAAGAACCTTGGTGAAGCCTTCCGTCAGCGTCTCAACCTGCGCAGTGGTCAGGTCCTGACGCGCCAGGAAGACATGCTCGTAAAACGGCATTTCTCTCTCCTCGTGCCGATCGTTGACGGGGCCCAATGCCCACGCCCCTCCGGCTGGCGTCTATCGTCGCGCAGGGCAGGCCCGGCACGGCGAAGCGCGGCCTATGGCGGAAGGGGGCAGCGATTGCAAGTGATTCTGGCCTGTGGGAAAAGGGTTTCATGCCCCTTCTTCCCCTGCTTGGCCTGCTGCTGGCCGCAGCCCAGCCTGCACTGCAATCCGATGCGGCCATCACCGTCGAAGCCAGCCGGATCACGCCCGAACAGGCGCGCATTGCCAGCACGGCCTATGCCCGCGCCGGGCTGCCGCCCAATCCCAATTACGGCCAATATGCCCGTTGGCAGGGGTCGATCTGTGCCAGTGTGCGCGGCATCCCCGATCCGGCGGTGGCGGGGCTGGTGTTGGCGCGGATCAAGGCCGCAGTGGCCGAAACCGGGCTGAAAACGGCAGAATCCGGCTGCAAGCCCAACCTCACCGTGGCGTTTACCGATGATGCGCGCGGCCTGGTGGGCTTGGTCAAAGCCAAGCGGCGCTCAGCCCTGCCGCGTTTCGATCCGATCCTGTTCTCCCGGCTGGACAGCGCCACCCTGCCAGTGCGCTGGTGGCATGTGCTGGCCCCGGCCGGCCCCAGCGGCGGCGTCAGCACCGCCGATGCCGGCGCGCTGGCCAGCGCCACCTCCAACGCGATGCCGCTGGGCAATGTGCTGCCCGCCGGCCCTGATGCGATCGGCACCAACAGCTGGAACAGCAGCCTTGTCGATACCAACCTGTCGATCTGGGCCAAGGCCGGCGTGGCGGTGGTGGACGTGAACCTGGCTACCGGCGTGTCGCTGGAAGCGCTGGCCGATTATGTCGCATTGGTGATGCTGGCGCCGATGCGGTTGCCACCCGATGCGCCGGGCGTGCCCAGCGTGCTGAGCCTGTTTGACGGCAGCACACGCCCAACCGGGTTGAGCGCATGGGATCGTGCCTTTCTGAAAGGACTTTATGCCATGCAGATGAACCGCAGCGCCCAGCGCCAGCGCCAGCAATTGATCAGCGCCATGGCCCGTGAATTGGCCCCCGACGTGCCGCCGCAGTGACCGCGCCGCTGATCGTTGTTGGCGGGGTCGCCGGCTGCGGCAAGACCACGCTGGCCGCCGCGCTGGCCCAGGCGCTAGGCATCAATTTCCGCGATGGTGATGATCTGCACCCCGAGGCCAACAAGGCCAAGATGGCTGCCGGTGAGCCGCTCACGGATAAGGATCGTGCGCCCTGGCTGGCCGCCTGCGCGGCGCAGCTGGCAGCGTGGGGCGATGCCGGCGGCGTGATCAGCGCCTCGGCCCTCAAGCGCGCCTATCGCGACACGCTCTACGCCGCTCACCCTGCCGTGCGCTATGTGCTGATCCACATCACCCCGGAACTGGCCACTGCCCGCACCCAGGCCCGCGCCGGCCATTTCTGGCCCGCCGGCCTGACGCTGAGCCAGTTCGCCATCCTGGAAGAGCCCGCAGCCGACGAACCGGCCATGCGTGTGGACGCGACATGGGCCACCGATCAGCAGGTGGCCGCGGTGCAGGGGTTTCTGCGCTAGCGCCGCCCGGCCGTGCGTGGATTCCGGCGCTGCTGCACGCCCTGGCCAGCGCGTAGCCTTGGGTTTCCTTTTTTAGCACCCGCCCAACTTGCGGGCGGGGCCGGAGTTGAAGCCCATGTTCCTTCTTCCCCCACTGCCCTATCCCCATGATGCCCTAGCCCCGGTGATCTCGGCGCGCACGCTGCACCATCACCATGAAAAACATCACGGCGGCTATGTGAAGGCGCTGAACGCGCTGCTGGAAGCCGTGGAGATCGTGCCCGACACGTTGGAGGCGGTGATCGCTGCGGCCGGCAAATCCCGCAACCGCGTGCTGTTCAACAATGCCGCACAGGCCCGCAATCACAGTTTCTTCTGGGATGCCATGACCGACACGCCTGCACCGCCCACCGGTGATCTGGCGGCGGCAATCACGGCCCAGATGGGCGGAATGGCCGAACTGAAAGCAGAGTTCGTGGCCGCCGGGGTGGCACAGTTCGGGTCAGGCTGGGTGTGGCTGGTTTCCGATGCCAGCGGTGGCCTGGCCATCACGGTGAGCCACGATGCCGAAGATTGGCGCGGCGAAACCGCGTCCACCCCGCTGATCGTCTGCGATGTGTGGGAACACGCCTATTATCTGGATCATCAGGAAGACCGGAAGGGCTTTCTGGAAGCTTGGTTCGATGCGCTGCCCAACTGGGCCTTCGCCGGCGAGCAATATGCCGCCGCCCAAGGCAAGGGGGGAAAAATGGAAGCATCCGCCCAGCGTGCCGGCGCGCGAGGACGCGTGAACGGCGCCTTCAGGCCAAACGGGCGGCGCCCGGCAACCGCCGGGCGACCTCTGCCATCAACTGCGTCAGATTGGCGATTCCGTCGAACTCTTCGGCACTGATCAGCGCAGCCAGTTGCCCGTCTTGCTCCACGGCAATCAGCGGCAGGGGCCAATCGGCGGCGGCCGGAAATGCCGTGCGGAAGTCGGGGCGGTGGTGGAAGATCGTCTCCACCCCCACCCCGTCCAGAAAGCGCCGCCATTCGCCACGCATGCTGAGCAGCCCATAGGTGAGCGCGCACAACTTGCAGGGATAGCTGGCGGGCGCGAACAGCTTGTGCAGACTGTCCATCGCGCCCGCCAGCAGACCTTCATTGGCGTTGTAGACGATGACCAGCTTCACCCCGCCGCGCTGAGCGCCGACTTGCCGCGCTTCACGATCAGCTTGTTGAGCGCGTTCACATAGGCGCGCGCCGATGCCACCAGCGTATCGGTGTGGGCGCCAGTGCCGCGCACGGTGCGGCCATGTTCGGCCAGCACCACGCTCACTTCGGCCTGGGCGTCGGTGCCGGCGGTGACAGCGTGCACCTGATAGAGGTTCAGCACGGCATCTTCGTGGGGCACCAGCTTGCGGATGGCGTTGAACAGCGCATCCACCGGGCCATTGCCGCGCGTCGCCGCCGTCACTTCCTCGCCGTCGATGCTGAGCGTCAGGATCGCCCTTTGTGGCCCGTTGGAACCGCAATAAACCTCGACCTCCAACACCTGGATGCGGTCGTGCCCACGCAGCACTTCATCATCCACCAGCGCGACGATATCTTCGTCGAACACCTGCTTCTTGGCGTCGGCCAGATCCTTGAAGCGCTTGAAGGCATCGCCGAACTCGTTATCCGACAGGTCGTAGCCCATTTCGGCCAGTTTCGACCGGAAGGCGGCACGGCCGCTGTGCTTGCCCAACACCAGATTGGTGGCGCCCTGGCCCACGCTGTCGGGCGTCATGATCTCGTAGGTGGACGAATCCTTCAGCATGCCATCCTGGTGGATGCCGCTTTCATGCGCGAAGGCGTTGGCGCCCACGATCGCCTTGTTGGCCTGTACCTGCATGCCGGTGACGCCGCTCACCAGCCGGCTGGCGCGGGTGATCTCGGTGCTCACGATGCCGGTCTGATAGGGCATCACGTCCTGCCGCACCTTCAGCGCCATGGCGATTTCTTCCACAGCGGCATTGCCGGCACGTTCGCCGATGCCGTTGACCGTGGCTTCCACCTGTCGGGCACCGGCCATGATCGCACTCAGCGTGTTGGCGACGGCGAGGCCCAGGTCATTGTGGCAGTGCGTGGAGAATATCGCCTGATCGGCATTGGGCACACGGGTGATGACATCGCGGAACATGGCGCCATAGGTGGCGGGCGTCGCATAGCCCACCGTGTCGGGCAGGTTGATCGTCGTCGCCCCGGCGTTGATCGCGGTTTCCACCGCCCGGCACAGGAAATCCGGATCGGACCGCGTCGCGTCCTCGGCCGACCATTCAATATCACCGCACAGGTTGCGGGCATGGCTGACCGAGAAGCGGATGGCTTCCAGCACCTCTTCCGGCGTCTTGTTCAGCTTCACCTTCATGTGCAGCGGCGAAGTGGCGATGAAGGTGTGGATGCGCGGGTTGCGCGCTCCCTTCAACGCGGCCCAGGCCCGTTCGATATCGGGCGCGGCGGCGCGGGCCAGGCTGGCGACGATGGCGGTGTCGCACATGTTGGCGACGGCCTGCACGGCTTCGAAATCGCCTTCGCTGGCGATGGCGAAACCGGCTTCGATGATGTCCACGCCCAGCGCTTCCAATTGCGCTGCGACTTTCAGTTTTTCCTCGAGATTCATCGAGCAGCCGGGGGATTGTTCCCCGTCGCGCAAGGTGGTGTCGAAGATGCGGATACGATTATTGGTCATGGCTCTGCCTGTCTGAACGCTGCGATCTGAAGTTTCAGGTTCATCCCCTCAAGGCGCGTGGCCGAGGGAACATGCCCAGCAGCCAGCGTCACGCCCGAGGGCGTGTAAGTCGCAGACGAAGAAGGGCCGATTGGAAAGCCATGATCTGTTCATAGCGTGAAGCGGGGGCGCTGTGCAAGATGGGGCGCAAGATGCCGCCTTGCTCTTGCAGCCATTGCGGGCATGAAGACATCATGGACCAGATTTTTTCCGCCGCCGATATCGGTTCGGCCATCCAGAGCGCCCTGGCACCGGTGTTCCTGCTCACCGCCATCGCCGGGCTGCTCAACGTGCTGGTTCACCGCCTGTCGCGGGTGGTGGACCGGGCGCGCCACCTTGAAGCCAATGCGGCAGGCTTTGCCGCCGACAAGCGCCGCATCGCCATCGACGATCTGGCGGTGCTGGCCAAACGCATGGCCCCCGCCAATTGGGCGATCGCGCTGTGCACCATGGCCGCTCTGCTGGTGTGCCTGGTGGTGGCACTGCTGTTCCTTGAACAACTGGTCGGCGGCCGGCTCGATGTGGTGGTGGCCTTGATGTTCATCGCCGCCACCATGCTGCTCACCGGCGGGCTGATGCTGTTCCTGTGGGAAGTGCAACTGGCGCTGCGCAGTGTGCGGGTCAGGGCTGCGTTGCTGCTGGAAGAGCGGATCTAACATATCCATATTAACAAAATAATAATTAAAGTTTAACTATCGGCGCATCTGATTTGTGGCACCATCTCGGTGATGCTGGTTTTTGCCCGACTCGCGGGGATGTCGGGCGCCCAGTCGATCAAGGAGTGCAAGATGCTGCGCAAACTTGTTATCGCCGGGATCATCGGCACGTGCGCCATGCCGGCCATGGCGGCCAATCTGCTGACCAATGGCGGCTTCGAAAGCGGCAGCCTTGCCGGCTGGACGCAAACCATCGCTCCGTCATCCAATGGCACCAGCGGCGTTTACGCCAATGGATCGAACGCGCCGAATTCGGGTCAGAGCACGACTGTGAATGCCAACGGCGGAAGTTTCGTCTATCTCACGGGCCAAGGCGGCCCGGGCGCCTACGAAATTCGCCAGTCGTTCACGCTGGCCAGCGCACAGACCGTAACGGTCAAGTTCGATCACTTCGCGAACAATTACGGTGGCCAGGTGTTCTCCGGCAACGGCCTTGATCCGTTTGCTGGCCAGCCAGTGCAGTTTGCGTTGGTTGACCTGATCCCCGGTGCCACCGGGGCGTTCAGCACCGCCGGCCAGATCCAGAGCTTCTACAGCGGGGCTGATGGCGGCGCCAATCCCAATCCGTGGACCAGCTACAGCTTCAACGTCAATCTGGGCGCTGGCACTTATGCAATCCGTTTCGCCCAAGCCGATAACCAGCTGTTCTTCACGCAAGGCGTGGACAATGTCTCGGTGAGTGGGGCCATCCCGGAACCGGCCAGCTGGGCGATGCTGATTGCCGGCTTTGGCCTGGTTGGTGCCGCCGGGCGCCGTCGCCGGGCAACAGTCGCCGCCTGAACAGCAACGCCAACATGAAAAAGGGCCTGCCGGTGTGCACCGGCAGGCCCTTTTTTTCGCCGACGCTGGCGCTCAGTTGCGCGCCTTGTCCACCAGTTGGTTCTTGGCGATCCACGGCATCATCGCCCGCAGCCGCGCACCGGTTTCCTCGATCGGATGGGCCGCCGCCGCCTTGCGGGCGGCCTTCAGCTCCGGCTGGCCGGCGCGGTTGTCGAGGATGAAGTTCTTCACGAACCGCCCGCCCTGGATATCGGCCAGCACGCGCTTCATCTCGGCCTTGGTTTCATCGGTGATGATGCGCGGGCCGGTGGTGATGTCACCATATTCGGCGGTGTTGCTGATCGAATAACGCATGTTGGCAATGCCGCCTTCATACATCAGATCTACGATCAGCTTCACTTCGTGCAGGCACTCGAAATAGGCCATTTCCGGGGCATAGCCGGCCTCGACCAGCGTTTCGAAACCGGCCTGGATCAGGTGCGAAAGCCCGCCGCACAGCACGGCCTGTTCGCCGAACAGATCAGTCTCGCACTCTTCGCGGAACGTGGTTTCGATCACGCCGGAACGGCCGCCGCCGATGGCACTGGCATAGCTCAGCGCCACGTCGTGGGCGTTGCCGCTGGCATCCTGGTGGATAGCGATCAGGCAGGGCACGCCGCCGCCCTTCTGATATTCGCTGCGCACCGTGTGGCCGGGGCCCTTGGGCGCGATCATGAACACATCAATATCGGCGCGCGGCTCGATCAGGCCGAAATGCACGTTGAGGCCGTGGGCGAACGCCAGCGCCGCGCCGGGCTTCATGTTGGCAGCCAGATCATCGGCATAGATGCCAGCCTGATGCTCATCGGGCGCCAGCACCATGATCACGTCGGCCCAGGCCGCGGCTTCGGCGTTGCTCAATACCTTGAAGCCAGCGCTTTCGGCCTTCTTGGCGGTTGCCGAACCGGCGCGCAGCGCGACGGCAACATTGGCAACGCCGGAATCGCGCAGATTCTGGGCATGGGCATGGCCCTGGCTGCCATAACCGACGATGGCGATCTTCTTGCCCTTGATCAGGCCGACATCGGCATCGGCATCATAATAAACGCGCATGGGAAGGACCTTCCTAAAGTGAGTTTGAAAATTGAGTGGGCGTTAAACCGCCTCCGCGCCCCGGGCAATCGCAACAACGCCGGTGCGGGCGACCTCGACGAGGCCCACCTCCCGCATCAGGGCGATGAACTGGTTCACCTTCTCGGATGAGCCCGACACTTCGAACACGAAGCTGGCCGTGCTGGTATCAACCGGGCGAGCGCGGAAAATATCGGCGAGGCGCAGCGCCTCGACACGCTTGTCGCCCACGCCGGCCACCTTCACCAGCGCCATCTCGCGCTCCACGTGCGGGCCCCAATCGGTCAGGTCCACCACCTTGTGCACCGGCACCAGCCGATCGAGTTGCGCCATGATCTGGTCGATCACCGGCGGCGGGCCGTTGGTGACAACAGTGATCCGGCTGACGGCATGATCATCCGAAACATCGGCCACCGTCAGGCTCTCGATATTATAACCACGCGCCGAGAACAGGCCAACGATGCGGGCCAGCACGCCGGCTTCGTTATCAACAAGGATCGACAGCGTGTGCCGTTCGGAAGGAAGATGCTTCATCAGACCAGTGCCTTCGCATCATCATCGGCCTCGCCGCGCTCATCGGCGGCCGAAAGAATCATGTCGGTATGCGACGCGCCCGACGGGATCATCGGGAAGCAGTTGGCGAGTTTTGCCACCCGGCAATCGACCATCACCGGGCCGGGGTGATCGATCATGGCCTGGATGCCAGCATCCAGATCATCCGGCCCTTCAATGGTGATGCCCTTCCAGCCATAGGCTTCGGCCAGTTTCACGAAGTCCGGCAGGCTGTCGCTATAGCTTTCACTGTAGCGGCCGCCGTGGTTCAGCTCCTGCCACTGGCGGACCATGCCCATATATTCATTGTTGATGATGAACACCTTCACCGGCAGGCGATATTGCGTCGCCGTGCCCAGTTCCTGGATGTTCATCTGGATGCTGGCTTCGCCGGCAATATCGATCACCAGTGCGCCCGGATAGGCCAGTTGCGCACCGATGGCGGCCGGCAGACCATAGCCCATGGTGCCAAGCCCGCCGCTGGTCAGCCACTTGTTGGGTTCATGGAACCCGAAATGCTGCGCCGCCCACATCTGGTGCTGGCCAACTTCGGTGGAGATGATCGGCTTCCTGGCCTTGGTCATCTCGTACAGCCGCTGGATCGCCTTCTGCGGCAGCAAGGCATCGCCCTTCTGCTCGAAGCCGAAGCTGTTGCGGCTGCGCCAGCCCTTGATCTGTTCCCACCATGCCTTTTGATCGGCTGCCCGGTGCCCGCGCGCGCGCCAGACTTTCAGCATGTCTTCCATCACGCTGCCAACGTCGCCCTGGATGGCCAGATCAACCCGCACCGTCTTGTTGAAGCTAGAACGATCGATATCAACATGGATCTTGCGGCTGGTCGGGCTGAACGCATCCAGCCGGCCCGTCACGCGATCGTCAAAACGCGCACCCAGGCACAGCATCAGGTCGCACTTGTTCATTGCCATATTGGCTTCGTAACTGCCGTGCATGCCCAGCATGCCAAGGAATTGCGGGTGATCATCGGGCACACTGCCCAACCCCATCAGTGTGGAGGTGACCGGCGCTCCGGTCGCCTTGGCCAGTTCACGCAGCAACTGGCTGGCCACCGGCCCCGAATTGATGACGCCGCCGCCGGTATAAAGAATGGGCCGCTCGGCCGCCGCCAACATGTCCACAGCGGCTTCGATGGCAGCGAGATCGCCCTTCACCTGCGGCTTGTAGGTCTTGTGGCTGATCACGCCGGGCTTGGTATAGCGGGCCTTCATGATCTGCACGTCCTTGGGGATATCGATCACCACCGGGCCGGGGCGACCGGAGCGCGCGATATAGAAGGCCTCGTGCAGCACCGGGCCGAGCCTTGCTGTCTCCTGCACCAGATAATTATGCTTGGAACAGTGGCGCGTGATGCCCACCGTGTCGCATTCCTGGAAGGCATCGGTGCCGATGAGATGCGTCGGCACCTGGCCGGTGAGCACCACCAGCGGGATCGAATCCATCAGCGCATCGGTGATGCCGGTCACGGCATTGGTGGCGCCGGGGCCGGAGGTGACGAGCACCACGCCCACCTTGCCGCTGCTGCGCGCATAGCCTTCGGCGGCATGCACGGCGGCCTGTTCATGGCGGACGAGAATATGGCGGATGCGATTCTGCTGGAACAGCGCATCATAAATCGGCAACACGGCGCCGCCGGGATAGCCAAAGACCACCTCTACCCCCAGATCGGTGAGGGCCTGCACAACAATGTCGGCGCCGGTCATTTCCGTGCCCATGATCTCTATCCCACGCAAGAACGGCCGCAGATCGGCGACCGCATGCTGTTATGGGAAGGAAAATGGCAGGTCAACCGCTTTTTGCGTAATTAAAATACGAAATGATGCCAATTGACGCAATTCTCGAATGATGGATGGCATCTGGAGCCTTCTGAAACGAAAAATGGGGCCCGGCATGCGCCAGGCCCCATCTTCTGTGCCGGAATGCCAGTCCGCTGGCAGCAGTCAGGCAGCAACGACGGTCTTGCGACGGCGCGCGGCCAAACCGACGAAGCCAAAGCCGAGCAGCAGCAGAGCCCAGCTCGACGGTTCGGGAACAACCGTCGGCGTCGGCGGGATGATGATGGTTGCCGGATCGGTGGTGGCAACGGCAAAGGCGCGATCAATCACGATGTCCTTTGATGCGCCGCCTAGGTTCGAATTGAACACGAAGGCCGTGGTGTAATAGCCGGCCTGCGTGATCTGGCCGACGCCCGAAACATTCTGCCAGACACGGCCGGGTGCGCCCGAAATGACTGCGGTGGCAGCAACTGGGGCGCCAATGATCGTGGCGCGGAAACTGGAATTGCCCGGATTGGCGAGGCCGTTGGCGGTCAGGAAATAGCTGAAGCCCAGCCGGTAATTACCGACCCGCAGATAGGTGAGCTGCGACATGGTTTCGTTGACCGACAGATCGCCAACGAAATAAGCGGCCTTGCCGCCAACCGCATCGGGGCTGGCCGAAACACTATTGTCAGCAAACACGCTCTCGCCGAAGGCGCCATTGGGGTAGCTCGCCGTGCTGTTGTAGTTGATGACGCTGGCCGGCGCGTTGCTTGGCACATTGGACTTGGTCCACTGCAGGAAGCCGCCCGTGCCAACCGCACCCGCTTCGAAACTGCCGTTCTTGATGAGGTTGGTCACCGCTGCAGCGGGAGCAGCGACCGAGGCCGCAGCCAGTACCACCGCATTGATGGCAAGATTCTTGAAGTGCATCTGAAAAAAGCTCCTGGAAACCATGATCCGGCGACCATCAATGCGTGCAGCCACACACTGAAAGACGACGTTGATCCAGCCGAATGCAACGACCGTGCCAAGAAATGCGATCATTCAATATCAAGGAGTTAAATGGTAAACTTTCGGTTAACTGTAAAGTATACCGACAGTCCCACGCGCAACCGACAATCAGGAGACGACTTCCGGCAACCCGTTCTTGCGGCGGCCAAACACGGCGCCCAGCACCACAAGGCCCAGCAGGCCGGCGATGATCGGCCCGGTGTCGCCGCTTTCCATGGCGCTGGCGGCTTGGGTCCCCGCGATACCATCCGTCGTACAGGCGGGATCCTCAGCCGGGCAATCTGCCGGCGCTACCGCGCGCGCGCTGTTTGCCAGGTTCACCATCTGGGTTGCGGCCGCCGGCTGCGCCAGCATCATCAGCATCACCAGGAAAAACCCACGCCTCAGCATCACTGTCCCCACCGCAAAACCAACGCGCAATCACTTCATCGCACCGCAACATGTCCGTCACATGACATGACGACCCCTGATAGGGGCGAAATGTCCACTATTGGTTACAGCCAGTTACGGCGCGCGCCCGGCGGTGGTTGCAGCGCGTTCAATCGGGGCAGACGCGGCTCCAGTCCGGGAACTGGTTGCGGGCCCAGGTCTGCTGCCGCTTCTGATATTGGCGGGTGACGATGAGCGCCTGCGCCATTGCGTCGTCGATGCTGCAACGCCCGGCCAGATGCGCGGCCAGTTGCGGCACCGCCAATGCCTTCATCACCGGCACCTCGGCCGGCAGCCCCAATGCCAGCAGCGCCGCCACCTCTTCGCGCGCACCCGCCGCCAGCATGGCCGCCAGCCGGCGCTCAGCCCGTGCATTCAGTTCGGCGCGCGGGCGATCGACGATGATGCCCTGCACCGCCGCCACCCCCAGGCCGCCGTCGCGGCGCTGCTGCCAATCGGCCAGTGTGCGCCCGGTCGACCGCACCACCTCCAGCGCGCGCAGGGTGCGCTGCCGATCGGCCGGCATCAGCCGGGCGGCGGCAGCGGGGTCTTCCCGTTCCAGCGCGGCGCGCGCGCTGGCGGTATCGAGCGCCCGCACCTGGGCACGCACCTGTTCGTCAATCGCCGGCACCGGTGCGAGGCCGTGCACCAGCGCTGTGAGATACATGCCAGTGCCGCCGACGATGATCGGCTGCCGGCCTGAGGCCCGCGCCGCGGCGATCTCGGCCTTGGCCAGTTCCACCCAGCGCGCCACGCTGCACACATCAGCGCCGGCGAGAACGCCATAGAGACGATGGGGCACGGCGGCTTCCTCCGCCGCCGTCGGCCGTGCCGAAACGATGGCGAGATCGCGATACAACTGGCTGGCATCGGCATTGATGATCACGCCGCCCACAGCACCACAGCCCTGGGCCGCCAGTTCAAGCGCCAGCCCAGACTTGCCCCCGGCCGTTGGCCCTGTCAGGACGGTGACCCGTTCAGGATCGAGAGAAATGGCAGACGCGCTCATCATCACCCTGGTTGCCGAAGGCGCCTTGTCGCCCGGCGATGCCTCTGCGGCAAGCGATGTCGTGCGCGGCATTGGCGCCGAAATCGTGGCGCAAAGCTGGCTGGAGGCGGGCGACGCCTACGACATCCTGGCCCGCGGCGATGCCCCCGCCATCCGCGCTGCGCTGGAAGACGCCCTGCCCGCCGTGGACGTGGTGGTGCAATCGGGCGCCACACCGCGCCGCAAGAAGCTGATCGTGGCCGACATGGATTCCACCATGATCGCCTGCGAATGCATCGATGAACTGGCCGATTATGCCGGCATCAAGGCCGAAGTCGCCGCCATCACCGAGGCGGCCATGCGCGGCGAGCTGGATTTTGCCGACGCCTTGAAGGCCCGCGTGGCGCTGCTGAAGGGCCTGCCCGTCGCCACGCTCGACCAGTGCCGCGAGGAACGCGTGCGGCTGAACCCCGGAGCGCGACAGTTGGTGCAGACGATGACCGCCAACGGCGCGCGCTCGCTGCTCGTTTCTGGCGGTTTCATGCCCTTTGCCGTGCCGGTGGCGCGCGAAATCGGGTTTGCCCGCGTGCTGGCCAATCGGCTGGATGTCACCAAGGTTGGTGATGTCGACGTGCTGGCCGGCACCGTGCCCGAACCCATTGTCGATGCCGCCGCCAAGAAGGCGCTGCTCGAAGCCGACGGCACGCCGATGCGCGCCGCGCTGGCGGTGGGCGACGGCGCCAACGATATTCCGATGATCCAGGCGGCGATGGCCGGCGGCGGGCTGGGCATCGCCTATCACGCCAAGCCGAAGGCCGCTGCCGCTGCCCAAGCCCATGTTCGCCATGGCGATCTCACCGTTCTGCTGCGCGCGCAGGGGTATCGCCGCGCCGAATGGGTGAATTAGGCCGGGAAGAGCTTCGAAGTGAGCCACGTGCCGGCCGCTGCCGTGCCGCCGGTGAGGACGGTACCCCACATCAGATCAAGCACGGTCACCTTCAGGCTCCACACTTTCAGCGTTGCATAGTTGGTGAGATCATAGGTGGCATAGCAGATGAACCCCAGCACCGCGCCCTGCAGCGCCGCCTTGGCCACGCCTTCGGTCAGTCCCGGCCACACGGCGAAATAGACGATGCCGCCAATATAGATGGCATAAAAGATCATCGCCGGTGTGAGGCGGAAACCGTTTTCCATCATCACTTCGCCGATTTCCGGCTTGTACAGGCGAGGGGCCATGTTGATCAGCCACACCGCATCAATGGCGGCAAAGGCAACAAGTGTAAGGCCATAGGCGGCAAGCATCTTGATCATGGCGCCCGCCATAGCCGCGCAGCGCCAAATTGACACCCCATTTGACAGCATCCCCCCCCATCCGCGATGCTGTGTCGCTGCCAATGCAGCAAAAGAGCGGCAAGCCGGGTCAACGGCTGTCCAATCCGGGGGAGCAACATGCACGGCGAGACGAAGAGCGGACTGTCGCGAGTGCTGGAGTGGCTGATCGTGCGCTTCTATCTCGCCATGGGCTGGAAATCCGTCGCCATCGGGCCAATCCCGCGCAAGGCGGTGATCATCGCAGCGCCGCACACGTCCAACTGGGATTTCATCTATTATATCGGCCTCACCCGCGATCTGGGCATCGAAACCAGCTTCATGGCCAAACGCCAGCTGTTCCGCTGGCCGCTGGGCCGCTTCATGCGGGAAATGGGCGGGGTGGAAGTGAACCGCGAAAAGGGCGGCAATTATGTCCAGTCGATGATCGACGAATTCAACCGGCGGGATGATTTTCTGCTCACCATCTGCCCCGAAGGCACGCGCAAATCGGTGGGCCAGTGGAAAACCGGCTTCTATCATATCGCGGTGGGCGCGCAGGTGCCGCTGATCGTGGGCATGATGGATTATGCCAAGAAAACCGGCGGGCTCGCGCTGGCCTTCATGCCCACCGGCGATTATGCCGCCGACATGGCGCGCGTGGAGGAATTCTACCGCTCCACCACCCCCAAGCATCCTGGCAAGGCAATGAAATCGATCATGGCCGCCAGTGTGCAATCCGCCGAACCTTCCACCATCGACAAGGCTGCCTGAGTTCCTCCCATGCTGATCAATCTTGGTATTACCCTCGCTGCTGTCGTTGGCCTGATGATCCTGTGCTGGCGCTACAGCGTTTCCATCCGCGATGTGTCGTTCATCGATGCCATCTGGGCCTATGGCATGGTGTTTGCCGTGGCGGTGGCGGCAATCCTGAAGGGCGGCCCGGCTGGGCCGGCTGGCTGGGCGCTGATCGTGCTGGTCGGCTTGTGGGGGCTGCGGTTGGGCACCCACCTCATCACCCGCTGGCGCCGGCTGGGCCGCGATCCGCGTTATGAGAAGATCCTGGGGCACGCCATCGAGAAACAGGGCATGAGCTTTGCCAAAGCGGCCTGGTTCCGCGCATTCGGGATGCAGGGGCCGCTGCTGTGGGGCGTGTCCCTGCCGGCGCAGGCCGGCGTGCTGGCCGATGGCGGCGCGCCGCTGCCGCTGTGGGGCGTGGCCGGCGCCGCGATCGCGCTGTTCGGCATCGCCTTTGAAAGCATCGGCGACGCCCAGCTGGAAGCCTTCCGCGCCGACCCGGCCAGCAAGGGCCAGGTGATGGACAAAGGCCTGTGGCGCTATACTCGCCACCCCAATTATTTCGGCGACTTCACCGCCTGGTGGGGCATTTTCATCGTCGGCATCGCCGCCGGCGCGCCGTGGTGGACGGTGGTGGGCCCGCTGTTCCTCAGCTTCACCCTCACCCGCTGGTCCGGCGCGCCGTTGCTGGAGCACAGCCTGAAAAAGCGCCGGCCGGGCTATGAAGACTATATCCGCCGCACTTCGGGCTTCTTCCCGCTGCCGCCGAAAAAGGACTGAACCTCACGGCCGACCAATCGCCCGCTCGAACAGCCAGACCCGTACCGCGCTCGACAGGTTGGTGGTGCGCGCCTCGTCGATTTCAGCCACCAGCGCGGCCAGCGATTTTCCATCGCTGGCCGCCGCCTCGTTCAAGGCCTGCCAGAAGATCGGTTCCAGGGTCAGGCTGGTCGAATGGCCCTGAATGGTCAGGCTGTATTTCTTCGGGCCCGTGCCCATCAATACATGTGCTGCCCGCCGTTGACCGACATGGTGGAGCCGGTGATGAAACCGGCGTCCTCGCTCACCAGAAACGCCACGGCCCGCGCGATCTCGCTGGCCTGGCCCAGCCGGCCGACCGGGATCTTGGCAACGATCTTGGCCAACACCTCAGGCGGCACCGCGGAGACCATGTCGGTATCGATATAGCCCGGCGCAATCGCGTTGGCGGTAATGCCGAACTTGGCGCCTTCCTGCGCCAGCGCCTTGGTAAAGCCGTGGATGCCCGATTTGGCGGCGGCATAGTTCACCTGGCCATATTGCCCGGCCTGGCCGTTGATCGAACCGATCTGCACGAAACGGCCGAAACCGCGCTCTTTCATGCCGGCAAACGTTGCCTTGGCCATGTTGAAACAGCCGCCCAGATTGACGCGGATCACCTCGTCCCACGCGTCCCAGCTCATCTTCATCAGCGCGCCGTCGCGGGTGATGCCGGCGTTGTTCACCACCACATCAATGTGGCCCAGCTCGGCCGCCACGGCAGCGCAACCCTGAAGGCAGGCCTCGTGATCGGCAACGTTCCATTTGTAGCTCTTGATGCCGGTCTTTTCGGTGAAAGCGCGCGCCTTGTCGTCGCTGCCGCCATAATTGGCCGCCACCGTGAAGCCCTTGTCGCGCAGCGCAATGCTGATCGCCGCGCCAATGCCGCGCGTGCCGCCCGTAACCACTGCTACCCTTGCCATATGCCGCCCATCCCTTCGTTCCCAAGACACCAACCGACGCCTGTTCAATTTGCAGGCTTGGCCAGCATCTTGGGCCGGATTTGCGGCCGATTCAATGGGGCTTTACAGCCAACCGGCCAGTTCGCGGCGCACAATGTTCTCCAGCATGGCCATGCCGGTGTCGCTGTCATTCAGGCAGGGGATATAGGCGAAATGCGTGCCGCCAGCCTCGATGAACTCGTCGCGGCCTTCCATTGCCACTTCTTCCAGCGTTTCAAGGCAATCGGCGGCAAAGCCGGGGGACACGACAGCGATTTTCTGCACGCCTTCCTTCGGCAAGTTCAGCAGCGTGTCGTCGGTATAGGGCTTCAACCATTCGGCGCGGCCAAAGCGCGACTGGAAGGTCACCTTGACCTTCATGCCCAGCGCTTCACCCAGCAGACGGCCGGTTTTCATGCACTGGCAATGATAGGGGTCGCCCGCTTCCAACGTGCGCAGCGGCATGCCGTGGAAACTGGTGAGGATCAGATCAGGCACGAAATCCAGCTTGGCAACACCATCGCGGATCGATTGCGCCAGCGCGGCGATATGATCGGGATTGTCGAAATAGGGCGCCATGGTGCGCAGCGTTGGCTGCCAGCGCATGTCCATCAACGCGCGGGCGGCATCATCCACCACCGTGGCATTGGTGGCCGCCGAATATTGCGGATACATCGGCGCCAGCAAGATGCGATCGCAGCCGGACTGCATCAGCGCCGCCAGCCGTTCAGCGATGCTGCGCGTGCCGTAACGCATGGCCCAATCCACCTGCACGGCCGCCCCCAGCCGTACCTGCAGCGCGGCGGCCTGGCGCTTGGTATACACCGTGATGGGGGAGCCTTCGTCCATCCACACCTTGGCATAATTGGCCGCGGTGGTGCGCGGGCGGATGTTCAATATCAGCAGGTTGAGGATCGGCCGCCACAGGATCTGCGGAATCTCGATCACACGGCTGTCCGACAGGAACTCGCGCAGGAAGCGTTTCACCGCCGGCACATCAGGTGCATCAGGCGAGCCGAGGTTGACCAGCAGCACGCCGATCCGCCCCGCTTTCACCGGCTTGTGATCGGCCGGCAGCGCGACCGGCGGCAGGATGAGCGGGCTGGTCATGCGGCGAAGAAGGGCAGATTGCGCCAGCGCTTGGCTGTCGCTGCAAACAGCGCATTGGCGACAGCCGGCGCGATCGGCGGCGTGCCGGGCTCGCCAATGCCGCCAGGATCAGCATCAGACCCGATGATGCGCGTGTCGATTTCAGGACAATCGGCCATGGCGACAAGCGGATAGGCGTGAAAGTTGGTCTGCACCACCTCGCCGGCGTCAAAATCGATGCGGCCAAAAAGCGCGGCAGACAGACCATAGATGATGCCGCTTTCGATTTGCGCCACCACCGTATCGGGATTGATCACTCGCCCGCAATCCACCGCCGCCCACACGCGTGTCACCCGCGGGCGCTGACCGGGAATGGCTTCCACCTCGGCAATCTGCGCGACGATGCTGCCGAAACTTTCCACCAGCGCGATACCGCGGCCCACTGCCGGATCGGTCGGGCCATCACCGCCGTCGCGGCCCAGCGGCCCACCCATTTCCAGCACCGCCTGCAACACGGCAGCGTGGCGCGGCTTGTCCTTCAGCATGGCAAGGCGGAATGCGGCGGGATCAACGGCAGCCGCGATCGCCAGCTCATCCACGAACGATTCGACAATGAAGCCGGTGAAACTGTGGCCCACGCTGCGCCAGAACCCCAGCGGCGCTGCGCAATCAGCGAGGCAATGCTGCACGCGGATATTGGGGATGGCATAGGGCAGTTCCACCGCGCCTTCGATGGCGCCGGCGCCGGCCGATGGACTGCCCATCATGCTGCCAATATTACGCCCCGCAAACGCCGCGCCAACATCCGGCACGGCAATCGCTGCGTTCCAGCCGGTGATGCCGCCGGGCGCCGCCTTGCCATGCAGGCGCGCGGCCACGGCCGGACGAAACATGTCGTGGGCGAAATCCTCTTCGCGGCTCCAGATCAATTGCACCGGGCGCCCTGCGGCGCGGGCGATCAGCGCAGCCTGGGCGCAGGCATCGCCTTCCACCTTGCGGCCGAAACCGCCGCCGATCAGCGTGGGGTGCACCACCACATCGTCGCTGCCGATATCGAGCGCACGGGCCACGGCACGGGCGGCGAGGCTGGCGCTCTGCGTGGGCGCCCAGATTTCGGCGCGATCATCCACCACGCACGCGGTGGCCGTCATCGGTTCCAGACAGGCATGAGCAAGGAAGGGAAGGCTGTATTCCGCCGTGAGCACGCCGCGCTGCAGCGCCGCCGCCACATCGCCTTCGTCGCGCACCACTTCGCCCACCGTGCCCTGCGGCCCGAACGGCTTGCCATCCGCGGCCAGCGCACCGCGCACCGCCGCGATCTGCCAGGGGCCGGGCGGGTCCTCACCCTTCTGCCATTTGATCGGCAGCGCCGTCACCGCCTTGTGCGCGGCATACCAATTGTCGGCTACGCAGGCGACAAAGCCAGCCTCCTCCACCAGCGTCACGCCGGGCGGCAGCGCTTGCTTGCCCAGCGGCGCCGGCGTGGCGCCCAGCGGCCCCTGCGCAATGGCGGCAAAGCCCATGCCGGGCAGCCGCACATCGATGCCGAATCGCGCCGATCCATCCACCTTGGCCGGAATGTCCAGCCGCAACACCGGCTGCCCGGCGAGCTTGCGCACCGTGCGCAGCGTCGGCTCCTCCGGCGCATCGTCGGGATCAAGATCAGCGATGATATCGTGGAACGGCAGGCGGTTGGCCTTGTAGATCACGAATCCACCAGCGGTATCCACCTCGGTCCAATCCACCTGCCAGCGACGGGCAGCGGCCTTCACCAGCATCTCGCGTGCCGTGGCTCCGGCCGCGCGCAGCGGCATTTCCCAGGCGCGCACGCTGTTGGAACCGCCGGTGATCTGGAAATCGAGGAAACGCGCGACGCGCTGGCCAGCGCCCATGATCAGGCTGCGCATCGGTTCCGATTGGCCGGCCGCGGCGCCCAGCGCCAGGCCGGGATTGGCATAATCCGGGCCCAGCGGCGCCGGCTCCACGCCCACGGTCTGCCAATCGGCGCCCAATTCATCGGCGATGATCTGCGCCAGTGCGGACCAGATGCCCTGACCCATTTCGGCCTGCGCCACCGCCACGGTGATGCGGCCATCGGGGCCGATCTTCAGATAGGCATTGATCAGCGATTCGTCCGGCCCCGCCGCCCAGTTCAGCCGGGCCGCACGCGGCCACACCGCCCAGCCGATGGCCAGGCCAGTGCCGGCCACCGCCGCAATCAGCAGATTGCGACGGGTAAGGCCGTTCCTGCGCGGGGCGGGTTTCAGGCTCAGGCCAATTGCCCCAGCAGATGTTCGGCTGACGACACACCGAACGCGCCGGGCGGTTCGATGTTGAGCTCGGCCACCTTGCCATCACGCACGATCATCGAAAAACGCTGGCCGCGGATGCCCATGCCATAAGCGCTGCCATCGAAGGTGAGTCCGAGCGCCTTCGAAAAATCGCCATTGCCATCGGCAATCATCGTCACCTTGCCATCGGCGTGGGCCGATTTGCCCCAGGCTGCCATCACGAAGGCATCGTTGACCGACACGCAGACGACTTCATCGACGCCATTGCGCAGAAAGGTTTCGGCATGTTCGACATAGCCAGGCAGGTGGCGGGCCGAACAGGTGGGGGTGAAGGCACCGGGCACCGAGAACAGCGCCACGGAACGGCCGCCGAACAGTTCGGCCGTCGTCACCGGGGCCGGGCCATCGGCGGTGGCCTTCACAAGGGTCATCGCCGGAATCGAATCACCAACCTTGATCGACATGTTCATTCTCCCAGGGACATATCTGCCCGGCTTTCCTAGCCGTGGCCCCAAGCCGCGTCCAGCGCGCGTGCTTGCGACCCCGACCCGCCTTTAGCGCGCGTGCTTGCTACATTGTCGGGCGTCCGGCGCCGGCCTATGGTGACCGGCGTGGAAACCCCGCCCTTTCTTTCTGGCCAGCTGCTGCTGTCGATGCCCGGCATTGGCGATGACCGGTTTGACCGCACGGCAATCGCCATGTGCCTGCACGATGAAGGCGGCGCGCTGGGCCTGGTGATCAACCGGCCGCACCCGGATCTGCGGCTGCACGCGCTGTTGGCCCAGCTCGACATCGATACCAGCGTGGTGCCCGATGCCCCGGTGCTGGAAGGCGGCCCGGTCGAACCCGGCCACGGCTTCGTGCTGCACGAGGCGGACTATTCTGCATCCGGCACGATCAGGGTTGGCAATGCCTGGGCCTTCACCTCCACGCTCGACGTGCTGCAGGCAATCGCGCGCGGTGATGGCCCCAAACGCTGGCACATGGTGATGGGCTATGCCGGCTGGGGCGCCGGCCAGCTCGACATGGAAATGCGCCAGCACGGCTGGCACCTCGCCCCCGGTGACGCCACGATCGTGTGGGACACACCGATCGAAAAACGCTGGGAACGCGCCTTCGCGCTGACGGGCGTGGCAGTGGCCAACCTGTCGGCAACACCGGGCAGAGCCTAGCCCATCAGGCGCCGCGCCGAAACGCGGCTCACCCCATCACAAACGCGTTCAGCTTGTTGCCGTCCGGATCGCGGAAATAGCCGGCGTAAAAGCCGGAATCGCCGCGCGGACCGGGTGGGCCTTCATCGGTGCCGCCATGGGCCAGGGCGATGGCGTACAGCCGGTCGACCTGGGCCTGGTCCTTCGCTTCAAACGCCACCATCACGCCATTGCCGACGCTGGCCGCATTGCCGTCGAACGGCTTCGTCGCGGCGATACCGGCCGCGCCGCCGGGCGTGCCCCAGGCGATGAAATTGTCGAACTCCATCATTCGGCCCACGCCCATCTCGGCGGCAATCGCATCATAGAATCGGGCAGCAACACCCAAATCATTGGTGCCCACGGTTACATAGCCAATCATGTTCATGCTCCCTTTGTTGCGGAACGCTCAGAACGTAACAAGAACAAATCCGAGTCGGCAAGCAGATTCCGCCCGCAGGGTTGCGTGCCTCAGGCCAACAAGCTATGGCGCGCCCTTCGCATGAACCGAACGGCCTGGCTGAAGGGCTGCCATGGCCGTTTTTGATGCGTCTTTAAAAGGAGACCGAAATGCCCAAGATGAAGACCAAGAGCGGGGTCAAGAAGCGCTTCAAGATCACCGCCACCGGCAAGGTGAAGCATGGCGTGGCCGGCAAGCGCCACCGCCTGATCAGCCACAACGCCAAATATATCCGTCAGAATCGCGGCACCGATGTGCTCGCCAAGTCCGATACCGCCCGGGTGCATGCCTGGGCGCCGTACGGTCTGAAGTAAGGGAGGACACCGATGCGTATCAAACGTGGTGTAACCACCCGCGCCAAGCACAAGCGCATTCTCGACGCCGCCAAGGGCTTTTATGGCCGCCGCAAGAACACCATCCGCATTGCGCGGCAGGCGGTGGAAAAGGCTGGCCAGTATGCCTATCGCGACCGCAAGGTAAACAAGCGCAATTTCCGCGCCCTGTGGATCCAGCGCATCAACGCCGCCGTGCGTGAAGAAGGCCTGACTTACAGCCAGTTCATGAACGGCGTGAAGATCGTTGGCCTGCAGATCGATCGCAAGGTGATGGCCGATCTGGCCATGAACCAGCCGGAAAGCTTTACCGCCATCATCGGCCAGGTGAAGGCGGCGCTGGAAGCCAAGGCCGCCTAACCCGCGCCTGCGACAGCACCGAAATGGAAAGGGCGCTCCGGCATCAGCCGGGGCGCCCTTTTTCGTTTTCGATTCAACTATTTGTTAACGTTAATCAGTTAACTTAACCCCCGAGCGGTCAGATTATTGGGTTCGGCCGCCGCCAATTCGGGGAATTTATTCATGATCACAACGCGCCTGCTGCCGCTTGCAGCCCTTGTCGCCACTTTCGCCACACCGGCCGCGGCCGTCACGCTTTCGACGCCGCTGCTCGCCGGGAACGGCCAGGCCGGCATCATGTTCGATCTGGTCGCCGGCGGCCAGGCCCTCACCATCACCGGCGGCGCTGTCAGCCTTGATGCCGGCAGCCACACGGTTGAAGTTTACACCCGTTCCGGCACTGTCGTGGGCAACCTCACCCCGGCGGGGTGGACCTTGATCAGCACCATCAACGGCATTGTTGGTGGTGGCGAAGGCACCCAGACCTTCTTCGATTTCACCGATTTCGCCATGGCCGCCGGCTCGACCACCGGCATCTACATCACGGCGGTTGTTGATTTCCCGCTCAACTATACCAACGGCACCGTTGTTGGTGGCGTGGTGGCGTCTGATGCCAACCTGTCCATCCGTTCGGGCTTCGGCCGCTCCTATGCGTTCGGCAGTGATTTCTCGCCGCGCGACTTCAACGGCAGCATTACCTACACCATCGGCGCTGGCGCCATTCCGGAACCGGCCAGCTGGGCGCTGCTGCTTGCCGGCTTCGGCCTCACTGGCGCCGTGGCCCGCCGCCGCCGCACGGCCGTTTCTGCCTGAACCTTCTCCAATCGCGAAACGCCGGGTGCCCCAAACGCCCGGCGTTTTTCTTTGTGCAGCGCGCAAGTCTTGCGTCGAACAGGGGGCTGGCTTAACCGCTGCTGCCCATGAGCATCGATCAACTGCACACCGAAACCCTCGCAGCCATTGAAGCTGCCGCCACGCCTGAGGCGCTGGAAGCCGTGCGGGTGGCCGCCATGGGCAAACAGGGCAGCATCACCGCCCTGTTGAAGACGCTGGGCGGTATGAGCCCCGACGAGCGCGCCGTGAACGGCCCGGCCTTCAACGGTCTGCGCGAAACCGTCACCGCCGCTCTGGCGGCGAAGAAGGCGGCGCTCGATGAAGCCGCGCTGAACGCCAAGCTGGCGGCCGAGCAGCAGGACATGACCCTGCCCGTCGCCCTGCCCGCCACCGGCAGCATTCACCCGGTGAGCCAGGTGATGGACGAACTCGCCGAAATCTTCGCCGATCTGGGCTTCGCCGTCGCCGATGGGCCGGAGATCGAAGACGACTGGCACAATTTCAGCGCGCTCAACATTCCGGAAAGCCACCCGGCGCGGGCGATGCACGACACCTTCTACATCGACGGCCAGCCGACAATGGTGCTGCGCACGCACACATCGCCGGTACAGATCCGCACGATGATGAGCCAGAAGCCGCCGATCCGCATCATCGCGCCCGGCCGCGTCTATCGCAGCGATTCCGATGCCACCCACACGCCGATGTTCCACCAGATCGAAGGCCTGGTGATCGACAAGGGCATCACGCTGGCGCACCTGCGCTGGACGCTGGAAACCTTCATCAAGGCCTTCTTCGAGGTGGATGACGTCGTGCTGCGCTTCCGCCCGTCCTATTTCCCGTTCACCGAACCGTCGGTGGAGGTCGATGTCGGCTACAACAGCAAGACCGGCAAGCCCGCTGGCGCTGGCCAGGTCGACAAATGGCTGGAAGTGCTGGGCAGCGGCATGGTCCACCCGCGCGTGATCGAAGCGTGCGGGCTCGATCCCAATGAATGGCAGGGCTTTGCCTTCGGCACCGGGGTCGATCGCCTCGCCATGCTGAAATATGGCCTGACCGATCTGCGCGCCTTTTTCGATGGCGACATCAAATGGCTGAAGCACAACGGCTTCTCGGCCTTTGACCTGCCCTCCATTTCTGCTGGAGCCGTCTCGTGAAGTTCTCCCTGTCCTGGCTCAAGGACCATCTCGACACCAACGCCAGCGTCGATGAAATCGCCGCCGCGCTAACCGGTTGCGGCCTGGAAGTGGAAGGCATCGAGAACCCGGCGGAAGCGCTGGGTGCCTTCACCATAGCCCATGTGCTCATCGCCGAGCGCCACCCGCAGGCCGACAAGTTGCAGGTATTGAGCGTCGATACCGGCAGCGGCGACCCTATGCAGGTGGTGTGCGGTGCGCCCAACGCGCGCGCGGGCATGAAGGGCGTTTTCGGCGCGCCCGGCACCTATGTTCCGGGTAGCGGCATCACGCTGAAGGTGGCGGCGATCCGCGGCGTCGAATCGAAGGGCATGATGTGTTCCATGCGCGAGCTGGAACTGTCGGACGAGCATGACGGCATCATCGCCCTGCCCGACGATGCGCCGGTGGGCGCGCGCTATGTCGATTGGGCCGGGATGAATGATCCGGTGTTCGATATCGCCATCACGCCGAACCGGCAGGAGTGCCTGGGGATTCTTGGCATTGCGCGCGATCTGGCGGCGGCTGGCATCGGCACGCTGAAAGCCCGCACGATTGCGACGGTGGCCGGCAGCTTCCCGATGCCGCGTCCGATCAAAGTGGAAGACGCCGAAGGCTGCCCCGCCTTCGCCGGCCGCGTGGTGCGCGGCGTGACCAACGGCCCGTCGCCGGACTGGCTGCAACGCCGCCTGCGTGCCGTGGGCCTGCGTCCGATCTCGGCGCTGGTCGACATCACCAACTTCCTGAGCATCGATTCGGGCCGCCCGCTGCACGTTTATGACGTGGCGAAATTGAACGGCGGCCTCACCGCGCGCCGTGCCCGTGCCGGCGAAAGCGTGCTGGCGCTGAACGGCAAGACCTATGCGCTCGATGAAACCATGACCGTCATCGCCGACGATGCGGAAGTGCATGACATCGGCGGCATCATGGGCGGCGAGCACAGCGGCTGCTCCGAAACCACAACCGACGGGCTGATTGAATCGGCTTATTTCACGCCGGAACGCATCGGCACCAGCGGCCGCGCACTCGGCATCAACTCGGATGCCCGCGCCCGGTTCGAGCGCGGCGTTGATCCGCTGTTCGTTGTGCCCGGCCTTGAACTGGCCACCCAGATGGTGCTCGATCTGTGTGGCGGTGAAGCGTCGGAAATGGTTGTCGCCGGCCAGATTCCCGACACCAGCCGCAGCATCGCCTATCGCCCATCACGCGTGCTCGGCTTGGCTGGGCTGGATGTGGCCGAAGATGAACAGGCCGCTATCCTCACCCGCCTGGGCTTCGGCGTCACGCGCGGCGATTTTTGGCAAGTTTCCGTGCCGTCCTGGCGGCGCGATGTCGATGGCGAGGCCGATCTGGTCGAGGAAGTCGTGCGCATCCACGGCCTCGACAAGGTGCCCGCCACGCCGCTGCCGCGCGCTGAAGGCGTTGCCGCACCGACCGCCACTCCGCTGCAGCGCACCCAGCGCCGCCTGCGCCGCGTGCTGGCCAGCCGCGGCCATGACGAAGCCATCACCTGGAGCTTCCTGCCGCCGGCCGAGGCCGATGCCTTCGGCGGCGCCGCGTTCAACCTTGCCAACCCGATCTCGGCCGACATGGCCGCCATGCGCCCCAGCTTGCTGCCCGGGCTGCTGTCCGCCGCCGCCCGCAACATGGATCGCGGCGCATCCTCCGTGCGCCTGTTCGAACTCGGCCAGCGTTACCTCGCCGACGCCGAGCGCCCAACCGCTGCCATCCTGATGGCCGGCGAAGCCCGGGGGCGCGACTGGCGCTCCGGCCCGGCGACCAAGCCCGACGCCTATGACGCCAAGGCCGAAGCCCTCGCAGCGCTCGCGGCACTGGGCGCACCGGTGCAGCGCCTGCAGGTCGCCGCCCCGGCGGACGGCTGGTGGCATCCCGGCCGCGCGGGCCGACTGGTGCTGGGCAAGGTGGCATTGGCCGATTTCGGCATCATCCACCCCCGCACCTCGGCGCAGTTCGACGTGAAGGGGCCGGTGGCCGCCGTCGAACTCTATCTCGATGCCCTGCCGCCGCGCAGCCGCAAGCGCGAGGCCTGGGCGCCCAGCCCGCTCTTGCCGCTCAGCCGCGATTTCGCCTTCGTGGTGGATGAAAGCCTGCCCGCCGACAGCCTGCTGCGCGCCGTGGCCGGTGCCGACAAGGTGCTGATCGCCGGGGTGCGCCTGTTCGATCGCTATGCCGGGCCGGGCATCGAACCGGGCAAGCTCAGCCTTGCGGTGGAAGTCACGTTGCAGCCCACCACCGCCACGCTCACTGAAGCCGAGATCGAAGCGGTCTCGGCCAAGGTGATCGCGGCGGCCGGCAAGCTGGGGGCGTCCTTGCGGGGTTGAACCCGCTTTTGCTGCCCCCTTTCGCTGCACCGGCGCTTTGCCCTATGGTGCAACGGAGCGGGCACCTTGGCCCCGCGTAATGTGCCCGGAGCCGATGGCCCCCTTCCCCTGGCTGGACGCCGCGATCATCGCTGGCCTGATCCTGCTCAACGGCTTTTTTGCCATGTCGGAACTCGCCATCGTCTCGGCCCGGCGGCCGCGGCTGCGCGGACTGGCTGAACGGGGTTCCAGCGGTGCCCGCACCGCGCTGGCGCTAGCCGAGGGTTCAAGCCGTTTCCTGTCGGGCGTGCAGATCGGCATCACTTTGGTGGGCATCATCAACGGCGCCTATTCCGGTGCCACGCTGGCGGTGCCGGTGGGCGATCGGCTGGCGCTGTGGTTTGGCCTGCCGGCGCATCTGGCCGAAGAAACCGGCTTTGCCGTGGTGATCGTGATCGCCACCTATCTGTCGCTGATTGTCGGCGAACTCGTGCCAAAGCAGTTCGCGCTGCGCAGCCCCGAAGCCATTGCCGTGCGGGTCGCGCCGATCATGGTGCTGTTCGCGCGCGTCACCACGCCGTTCGTGTGGCTGCTCGACCGGTCGAGTCACTTCGTCTTCCGCGTGCTGGGCCAGAGCCGCGAGGGCGACCAGACGGTGACGGAAGAAGAGCTGCGCTCCGTCGTGGCCGAAGCCACCACCGCCGGCGTGATCGACGCCGAGGAAAGCGACATGATTTCGGGCATCATGCGCCTGGCCGATCGGCGAGTGCGCGGCGTGATGACACCGCGCGGCGAAGTCGAATGGATCGATGCCGATGCCGATGAAGCCGTGGTGCGCGCGCGCCTCGCGGCCACCCCGCACAGCCGCATCCTGGTGGCGCGCGGCGGCGTGGACAACATCATCGGCGTGCTGCAGGCGCGCGACGTGGTGCAGGCGCTGATCGAAGGCAAGCCGCTTGATCTGGCGGCGCTGGCGCGGCAGGCACCGGTGCTGCCCGACGTGGTGGATGCCGTCGAAGCGCTCAATGCGCTGCGCGATGCCGATATCCCGATGGCGCTGGTGCATGATGAATATGGCCATTTCGAAGGCATCGTGACGCCGTCTGACGTGCTGTCGGCCATTGCCGGCGCCTTCCGCAGCGATGTTGATGATCATGATGATCCGCCCGCCGTGGAGCGTGATGACGGCAGCTGGCTGATATCGGGCGCGCTGCCGGTGGATGAACTCGCCCACCGGCTGGGCGTGCCACTGCCCGAAGACCGCGATTATGAGACGGTGGCTGGCCTGGCGCTGGAACAGTTGCGCCACCTGCCGCAAACCGGCGAAAAGTTCCGGGTGGGGCCGTGGCAGTTCGAGATCATCGACATGGATGGCCGCAAGATCGACAAGCTGCTGGCCAGCCGGGGGAGTAACGGAGGGGCGGCATGAAACTGATGGCGTTATTGATGCTGGCACAGGCCCTGATCGCCGCCACACCGCCACAGCCGAAGAAGGTGATTCTGGATCAGGACGCCTATCCCGAAGCCGCCCGCGATGCCGGGGTGGAAGGCGATATCGCCTTTGATCTGGCCATCGACGCCAAGGGCGTCATCACCGGCTGCACGGTGACCAAGGGCGCCGATCAGCCCTTCAATCTTGCTGCCGATGCCTGCGCGCTGGCCAGGGCCAATTGGAAGTTCCTGCCGGCACGCGATGAGGCTGGCAAGAAAGTGCTGGGCACCGTGCATTATGCAATCGCCTTCCGCATTTCCCGGCGCTGTCCACCGCCCGATGGGCAGACGGTCTGCGTGTTTCTCTAGGCCGGGCGATAAACCAGCGCCATCGCGCCGCCGCTGAAGCTGCGCGCGCTCACCAGTTGCAGGTCGAGCGGCTGGGGCAATCCGGCGAACAGCGCCACACCGGACCCAAGCGCCACCGGGCAGACCATCAGCTGAAATTCATCAACCAGCCTGCTGGCAGCCAACGCTTGGGCAAAGCCTGCGCCGCCCAGCACCCTGATGTCCCCACCGGGCTGCGCCTTCCAGTGCGCGATCACGTCGACCAGATCGCCGCTGGCGATGAACGGGGCGGCCCACGATCCGTCGGCATCCGGCGCAGCCGGACGGCTGCGGCTGAACACCAGCTTGGGCGTGGCATTCATCACGGCGGCAAACGGCGATTCAGCGGTGGGCCAGTATTGCGCCATGTCGCCAAAAGACCGGCTGCCCATGGCGATCAGGCCGGCCTGATCCAGTTGCGCGACGACCCAGGCATCGGTCGCATCATCCCCGCTGCGAAAGATCCAGTCCTCGTTGCCGGTGCCGCTGCTGACAAAGCCATCCAGCGACACGAACATGCCGAGGACGACACGGCGCGTCAGCGATTCAGCCCTGGCTCTTCTCGGTACCGGCATAAGGCGGAACCGAGGGCGCGCGTTCATCAAGATTGACCCACAGGGCAAGACACGCTGCCATCAGCACCGCAATGCCGCCCGCCAGCAGCGCCGGCCGGCGGTTGCCAAGGCTGCCGGGGCCATCAGGCAGCATCGGCGCCAGCAGTGCCAGCACCGGGATCAGCAGCGGCACGGTGGCATAGGGCATGGGCGCGCCGATGCCGAGGAAGGCGAAGTGGAACAATTCCGCCCCAAGCGCCAAGCCGGGGATGGCCAGCAGTGCCGCCGGGGCGACCTGCGCCATACCAGACGCACCGGGCCGAGCGCCCAGCACCGCAGCAATGGCCGCCAGCAGCGCCGGCCAGGCCAGCACGGGCCCGGCACCGGGCAGCACGATCTGCGCAACCAGCGCGCCTGCAAAGCACAGCGCCGCCCAGGCGAGCCAGCGATCCCACAGGCTGCCGGCCGGCGCGGCGGCCAGGAACAACAGCACCGCCAGCGCCGCCAGCGCCGCAACCACTTCCAGCCGCCGCAGGGCGGCAAGCCGGTCATAATATTCGGCACCGACGCTACCCGACAGCAGGTTGAGACCGAACATCAGCACCCCGGCGATTATCAGCGCCAGCACGGCCTGGCCCAGCGCCATCAGCATGCCGCCCAGAGTCCATTCGCCCCGCCGCCAGACCGCCGCCAGAACGAGCAAGCCGGCAATGCCCGCAAGCAGCACCCAGCCGGTGGCCGGGAAATAGGCGATGATGCCCACAAAGGGCGCACTGGCGAACACGGCGTTTTCTGTGCGGGCGGGCAGTTCGGGGACGGTGACGAGATCACGGGTGATGGCCAGCGCGCTGTCCCCCAGATGCTGCAGCGCGCCCTGATCCAGGCGCTCTGCGGTCATCAATGGGCTGTGATAGCCCCAGGCATCGCCGATGAAGGCAAAATTCAATCCGGCCTGTCCGCGCAGTTTCACCGGTGTGAAATCCGTATCGTTGGGCAGGCTTTCATAAAGGGTAACAGCAAGGCTGCTCGCCGATGCGCCCGGCGCGACGGCAGCGAGGCGGCGCACCAGTTCGCCGTTCTTTGGCCCGGTCTGGAACATCATCGCCCGGCCGCCGCCGCCGCGCGCTTCCAGATTGATCGTCACGCCGATGCGCGCCGCAATCGGATCGGCCGCCGCACCCGGCGCAAAGATGGCGCGGGCGCCGACCAGGCCCAGTTCTTCGGCATCGGTGAACAGCAGCACCAGATCGCGGGCCTGCGTGGCCTGCGGAATGGCACGCGCCACTTCCAGCGCGGCGGCGACACCGGCGATATCATCGGCCGCACCGGGCGAGGCCCACACCGAATCATGATGCGCCAGCAGCGCGACCGCCGGTGCAGCGGGATCCTTGCCGGCGCGCACCGCGACAAGGCTGATGGCGGGTGCATTGGGGTTGCCGCCCCATTTTGCCAGCCGCTGCGCCGGCTTTTCGGCAAGCGGTGTGACGACACGGCGGGTGGTGAAGCCCAGCTCGGTCAGCCGGCGTTCCATTTCGGCAATGGCCGCCAGATTGGCCGGGGTGCCGGTGGGGTGCGGTTCACGCGCCAGCACCCGCACATCGGCCATGGCACGGCCGGCGCTGAACTGATCGGCGGGCGCATTGGCATCAACCGGCGTCGGCGTCTGGATTGTCCACCAGCCAAGCAGCAGCCCGGCCGCCAGGGTAGCCAAGAAAAGCGGCCAACGGCTCACGCGCTATTTCGCGCCGAGCTTCTGCGCCTGGTTCCAGGCCAGATCAGCCAGCGCCTCGAAGCCTTCGGCGGATTTCTTGGCGTGGGCGCTGGTGGCCGTGCCGCGGATCACGCGGCCCTTGATGCCATGAATGATGCCGGCCAGCCGGAACATGTTGTAGGCGACATAGAAATCGATGTCGGGAATGCCGTCGCGACCGGTGCGGCGGCAATAGGCGTCGATATATTCCTTCTCGGATGGCAGGCCCATCGCTTCCAGATCATTGCCCACCAGCCCCGTCGTGGTGCTGGGCGGCATGCGGTACATCATCAAATGATAGGAAAAATCGGCGAGCGGGTGGCCCAGCGTCGAAAGTTCCCAATCCAACACCGCCAGCACGCGGGGCTCGGTCGGGTGGAAGATCATGTTATCACAGCGATAATCGCCGTGAACAACAGACACTTCGTCGCCCGGCGGGATGTTGGCCGGCAACCATTCCACCAATTTGTCCATCGGGCCGTAACGCCCGGCGTCGACATCTTCCAGATACTGCTTCGACCAGCGCCCGATCTGCCGCGCGAAATAATTGCCCGGCTTGCCGAAATCGCCGAGCCCAGCCGCCACCGGATCGATCATGTGCAGATCGGCCATCGTCTTGTTCATGGCGTCGAAATAGGCGCGGCGCTCGGGCTTGGGCACGTTGGGGAAGGTCGTGTCCCAGATCACCCGGCCGTCGACACAGTCCATGATGTAGAACCAGGTGCCGATCACGTCATTGTCCTGGCACAGGCCAAAGGTGCGGGCGACGGGGAAGCCCTGCGCGTACAGCGCGGTGATCACCTTGTATTCGCGGTCCACCGCGTGAGCAGAGGGCAGCAACTGGCCTGGCGGCTTGCGGCGCAGCACATAATTCTGGCCGGGCGTGATCAGCTTGTAGGTCGGGTTGGATTGCCCGCCCTTGAATTGTTCGATGCTCAGCGGGCCAGCATAGCCTTCAACGTTGGCCTGCATCCACTCAGCGAGCCGGCCGGCGTCGATCTCCTGGCCGGGCCGCACCGCGCTGGTGCCCGAAAATTGCTCTTGCCGATCGCTCATCGCGCCTCTCCCGAAACGGCGGAATCAGGCGGTCTTGCCGATATCCCGCCGGAAATGGCCGCCGTGCCATCTTATCTTGCGAATAGCCGCATAGGCCAGCGCGCGCGCCTCGGAAATATCATGGCCCAGCGCCGTGATGTTGAGCACGCGGCCGCCGGCGGCCACCAGCCTTCCATCCTCGCTGCGCTTGGTGCCGGCGTGGAACACGTGGCAGCCCAAGGCTTCGGCCGCGCTGATCCCATCGATCACCGTGCCGGCCACAGGCCGCCACGGATAGCCCTTGGCGGCCATCACCACCGTCACCGCCGCATCCTTGCTCCACACCGGATCAACCGCGGCAAGGCTGCCGGTCGCGGCCGCCCACATCAGTTCGACGGCATCGGATTCCAGCCGCAGCATCAGCACCTGCGCTTCGGGATCACCCAGCCGCACGTTGTATTCGATCAGCATCGGGCCATCGGCCGTCAGCATCAGCCCAGCATAGAGGAAACCCTGAAACGGCGTCCCGCGTGCCTTCATCGCGGCCAGAGTCGGCAGCACGATCTGCTCCATCGCTTGGGCTTGCAGGGCCGGCGTCAGGCGCGGACTCGGCGAAATCGCGCCCATGCCGCCGGTGTTCGGGCCTTCATCGCCATCGCGCAGCCGCTTGTGATCCTGCGCCGTCGGCAGCACCCGCACCGTCTCGCCATCGGTGAGGATGAACAGGCTGGCTTCCGGCCCTTCCAGGCACTGTTCCACCACCACCGGGCCATGGATTTCGGCCAGCGCGGCGAGGCCTTCCTCGTTGGATTCGGCCACCGTCACGCCCTTGCCGCCGGCCAGGCCATCGGCCTTCACGACGACGGGCAGCGGGTGGACGGCAACATAATGATGGGCATCGGCCGCACTGGCGAAACGCCGGAAGCGGGCGGTGGGAATGTCGTGCTTGGCACACAGATCCTTGGTGAAGCCCTTGGAGGCCTCGAGCTCCGCAGCTGCTGCCGATGGGCCAACCACCGGCACACCGGCGCTGCGCAACGCATCGGCGACGCCAGCGACCAGCGGCGCTTCCGGACCGACCACAACCAGCGCGATGCCATTGGCCGCGACGAAATCCACCACGGCCTTGGGGTTGGTCACGTCCAGCGCCACGCAACTCGCAACCTCGGCAATGCCGGCATTGCCCGGCGCGCACAGCAGCCGCCCGCAGCGCGGTGACTGCCTCAGCTTCCAGCACAGCGCATGCTCGCGGCCACCGCCGCCCAGCACAAGGATATCAACAGATTCGGGGCATGCACTCATGGGCCCTTCCCTATCATGCCAAAATGTCGCGGCAAGGCGCTTTGCCACGCGATGGCCACGGTTTATGGAAGCCGAGTGAACGAAATCCCGGACAACACCCCCGAATATAGCGTCAGCGAGATCGCCGGCGCGCTGAAGCGCACGGTGGAGACCGCCTTTGGCCAGGTGCGCGTGCGCGGCGAGCTTTCGGGATTCCGCCGCCAATCCAGCGGCCACTGGTATGGCAGCCTGAAGGACGAACGCGCCCTGATCGATCTCGCCATGTGGCGCGGGCCGGCGGCAAACCTCTCTTTCCGCCCGGAAGACGGCCTGGAAGTCATCGTCACCGGCAAGCTCACCACCTATCCCGGCCGCTCCAAATATCAGCTGATCGTCGAATCGATGGAGCCGGCCGGCGTCGGCGCGCTGCTCGCCCAGATCGAGGCGCGGCGGCTGAAACTGCAAGCCGAAGGCCTGTTCGATCCGGCGCGCAAGAAGCAGTTGCCGTGGCTACCCGGTACCATTGGCGTCGTCACCAGCCCCACCGGCGCCGTGATTCGCGACATTCTGCACCGTCTGGCCGATCGCTTCCCGCGCCGCGTGCTGGTGTGGCCGGTGGCAGTGCAGGGCGAAGGCAGCGCCGCGCAGGTCGCCAATGCCATCGCCGGCTTCAACGCTATTCCTGCTGGCGGGCCGATTCCGCGCCCCGATCTGATCATCGTCGCGCGCGGCGGCGGCTCCATCGAGGATCTGGCCGCCTTCAATGAGGAAAATGTCGTGCGCGCCGCTGCCGCCAGCCAGATCCCGCTGATCAGCGCGGTCGGGCATGAGACGGACACGACGCTGATCGATTATGCGTCGGATTGGCGCGCGCCCACACCCACCGCAGCCGCGGAACGCGCCGTGCCGGTGCGTGCCGAGTTGGCCGCCTCCATCGCCATGATGGCCGGGCGGCTCGATGCCGGCGTGGTGCGCGGCTGGAAACAGCGCCGCGAACGCAGTGTCGGCCTCGCCCGCCGGCTGCCGCAACCCAGGAACCTGATCGGGCTGGTGGCACAGCGCATCGACGATCTTGCCGAACGCCTGCCCAATGCGCTCAACGCCCGCGCCGCCCAAGTGGCCTTGCGCCTGAACAACGCCGGCACCCGCCTGCGCCCGGCGCTGCTCACCGCCCGCCTGGAGCGCAGCAGCGAACGGCTGGCCGGCGCCTCGGCGCGGTTGGCCCCGGCGCTGGCCCGGCCATTGAATGCGGATGCACAGAAACTCACCTGCATCGGCGCCGGCCTGCGGCCGTTCCTGATCGAATCGCGGCTGGGCACGGCGTCCGCCCGGCTGGCACAGGCGACACGCATGCTGGACAGTCTCAGCCCGCTCGCGGTTTTGGCCCGCGGCTACGCCATTGTCACCGGCCCGGATGGCCATGTCGTGGCGTCGGCCAGCGCCGCTGCGGCAAAGCCAAGCTTGACGATCCGCTTCGCAGATGGCGAAACGCCGGTCTTCACCCAACCTGTCCCGCCACAGGGGAGTCTGTTCTGATGCTCGATCGTTTCGGCCGACCGGCCCGCCTGCTCTATGAATCGGGCAGCTATCGCATCGTCGAAGCCGGCGATCATGTGCTGTGCGCCGTCACCGGCCAGCGCATCAACCTGGCGTCCCTGCGTTACTGGAGCCACGAGCTGCAGGAAGCCTATTTCAGCGCCGATGTTGCCAGCAAGCGTTACGCCGAAATGCGCGCGAAGGGCATGTTTCCCGCGTGATGCGCCATCTGGCCTTGCCGGTTCTGGTGGCAACCGCCGCCATCACTGGTGCGGCCGCGCCGTTGCCGCTGGCCGTCGCCCAGCCGCTCACGGCCGTGCAGGGCCAGTTGCTGATCACTGCGCTGCCTGCGGGCAGCCATGATCTGCGACTGGATGGGCAACCGGTGCATCTGGATGGCGATGGCCGTTTCATGCTGGGTGTGGACCGCGATTTTACCGGCACCAAGGCGTTGGAGTGGGTGACGAAGGATGGCCGCAGTGCCCGCCGTGATCTGGTGGTGACGGGCCGTGAGTGGGTGATCGATCGCTTGCCCGCCCGCCTCAATCCACCGGCCGACCCCAACGCGCCGCGCAACCTGGAATATGAAGCACGGCGCGAGGCCGAGGTGGCGCAGGTGAAGGCTGCCCGCGCCGAAACCTCGCCCTGGCCATTCTGGCGCGCGCCCTTCCAGTGGCCGGCCACGGGGCGCATCTCCACGCATTTTGGCGCGCAGCGCGTCTATGGCGACATCCCGGCCAGCTATCACGGCGGCATGGACATCGCCGCCCCGCACGGCACGCCGGTGAAAGCGCCCATCCCCGGCGTGGTGCGGCTGGCGGCCGGGCCGTTCATGCTGGAAGGCAATCTGATCATCATCGATCATGGCCGCGGGCTGTTCTCGGCAATGATGCACCTCTCCAAGCTGGAGGTGAAACCCGGTGACATCGTGGCGCAAGGCCAGGTGATCGGCCGCATCGGCTCCACCGGGCGTTCCACCGGGCCCCATTTGCACTGGGGCATGACCTGGCATGGCGTGAAGGTTGATCCCGAAGCGTTGCTGCCGCCGATGCCCGCGAAGGACGCGACGGGGCGCTAAGCCTTACTCCACCACGCGCTTCACCCGCACCGCCAGCTGGCCATCCACATTGGCGAGATAGCTGCCCATCGCCGCGCGGCGGATGCGGATCTTCATGCCCGGCTTGGGATCGCGGCGGAAACCGATGGCATCGGTCTGCAGCCAGATGCTGCCATCATCCAGCACGAAACGCCAGCCGGCGGTGCGGCTGGGCCGGGCGGCGGTGATGGTCGCCTCGATCTCGGTCAGGGCGCCGCGTTCGTCCTTTTTCTCGCCTTCGGCCACTTCGTCCTTGTCGGCGCCGAACAGGTTGAAACTGGGCAGCGCCAGACCGAACAGGCCGCGCCGCGCCTTCTTCACCTCTTCCTTGTCGGCCACCAGCACGTCGCGATTTTCCACCGCGCCGGCCAGGGCGGCCACGCCGGCATCAAGGCAGGCCAGCCGTGCCGTCGCATCGGTGAGCGCGCGGCAGTCGAGCAATTTCTGCACCACCGCCGGCGGGGCCTGCTTCGGCTTGTCGGCAGCAGCAGCGGGGGCGGCAATCAGCAGCAGGGCGAGCGGGGCAATGCGCATGGGTGAACCTCGTATCTCTCTGCGACCTTTGATACGCCATCGCGGCATTGCCGCCAACTGGCTTGCCGCTGCGCGCGGGGCAGGCCATGACAGGCGAAACGGAGGGGACATCATGAAATACGCCGCATTCAGCCTGCTGCTGGCCGCCGCTGCCACGGCACAGACACCCACGATGCAGCCCGATATCGCCGCCCCGTTCAACGCGGTGACACCGGCGGCCGATTATATCCGGCGCGAAGTGATGCTCCCGATGCGCGATGGGGTGAAACTCTACACGGTGATCGTGATGAAGAAGGGCACGGCCAATGGCCCGATCCTGCTGACCCGTACGGTGTACAACGCCGGCAAGAACACCTCGCGCAATCCCAGCCAGTCCATCACCGAGATCTTGCCGATAAGCGATGCCGAATTCGTCACCGATGGCTATATCCGCGTCTATCAGGATGTGCGCGGCCGCAACAAATCCGAAGGCGATTATGTGATCACCCGGCCGCTGAAAGGCCCGCTGAACAACACCGCCACCGATCACAGCACCGATGCGTATGACACGATCGACTGGCTGGTGAAGAATGTGCCGGAAACCAACGGCCGCGTTGCCATCACCGGATCGTCTTACCCCGGTTTCACCAGCCTGATGGCGCTGGTCGATCCGCACCCGGCGTTGAAGGCCGCCGTGCCGATGTCCCCCATGGTCGATGGCTGGATGGGCGACGACTGGTTCCACAACGGCGCCTTCCGCCAGACCATGCTGGATTATTTCACAGGGCAGACCGCGACCAAGAACGACGAAGACCCGGTCGCCATGGGCCACCGCGATTATTATGCCGAGTTCCTCAGCGCCGGATCGGTGGGCGGCTATATCGCCCGCTATGGCCTCGATACGCTGCCCGGCGTGAAGAAACTGATGGAGCACCCATCGTACGACAGTTGGTGGCAGGGCCAGGCGCTCGACAAGATATTGGGTGCCCGCCCGCTGACGGTGCCGACCATGCTGGTGGTGGGCCAGTGGGACCAGGAAGACAGCTATGGCGCTCCGGCCGTCTATCGCGCGCTGGAACCCAAGGACACCGGCAACAAGCTGCTGTCCCTCGTCATCGGGCCATGGCGGCATTCGGGCGTGAATTATGATGGTTCGTCGCTGGGCGTGCTGAAGTTTGCTGGCGACACCGGCCTGCAATTCCGC
Source organism: Sandarakinorhabdus limnophila DSM 17366 (assembly GCF_000420765.1). GTDB lineage: Bacteria > Pseudomonadota > Alphaproteobacteria > Sphingomonadales > Sphingomonadaceae > Sandarakinorhabdus > Sandarakinorhabdus limnophila. The sequence continues at coordinate 64,609 of NZ_ATVO01000004.1, forward strand.
CGCGACGTGATGAAGCCGTTCCTCGATTCCCATGTGAAGACCGGTGCGCCGGCCTTCGACACGCCGCCGGTGCTGACCTATGCCGTGAATGCCGACAAATGGCAGCGTCACGATCGCTTCCCGGCGGGCGAGACGGTGAATCTCTATCTTGATGACCGCTTCAGCCTGTCGTTGACCGCGCCGGCCGCCAAGGCGGCGCACGATGATTATGTCTCCGATCCGGCCCACCCGGTGCCGTTCGTGCCGGTGCCCGTGAACGTGCGCGACCGCACGGTGTGGGGGCCGTGGCTGGTGAGCGACCAGCGCCATGCCAGTGTGCGCCCCGATGTCGTCACCTATGTCTCCCAGCCGCTGAAGGCACCGCTGCAGATCCATGGCCAGCCGGAGGCCAATCTGTTCGCCAGCACATCCGGCACCGACAGTGATTGGGTGGTGAAGCTGATCGACGTCTTCCCCGAGGAAAATAGCGCCCAGCCTGAACAGGCCGGCCTGCAGCTCGGCATCGGCATGGAGATTTTCCGCGGCCGCTATGTGAAGAGCTTTGAAAAGCCGGAACCGCTCACTCCCGGCAAGGCCGAGCGCTACCGCTTCCTGCTGCCCGGCGTGAACCATGTGATCCCGGCCGGCCACCGGCTGATGGTGCAGGTGCAATCAAGCTGGTTCCCGCTCTATGACCGCAACCCGCAGAAATTCGTGCCCAACATCTTCACCGCGTCTCTGCAAGACTATCAAAAGGCGACGCAGGGCGTGTGGCGCGATACACAGCGGCCCAGCCACATCGCCATTCCGGTGGTGGGCGGTGCTGCTGCCGCCCGTGCTGCCCTGAACAACTGAAAGAAAAAACAATGTTGACCATTTATCCAATCACCACCCTTGCGCTCGTGCTGGCGCTGATCGTCTATTTCGCCCTGTCGGTGAATGTCGGCCGCGCCCGCGCCACCTGGAACGTGCCGGCGCCGCAAGCCAGCGGCCACCCGGAGTTCGACAAGCGTTACCGCGTGCAGATGAACACGCTGGAGCAACTGGCGCTGTTCGTGCCGGGCGTGATTGTCGGCGCGCCGGTGCTGGGCGATCTTGTCGCCGGCGGCCTTGCCCTGCTGTGGAGCGTGGGCCGCATCGTCTTTGCCAGCGCCTATTACACGGATCCGGCCAAGCGCGGGCCGGGCTTCGGCCTCACCCTGCTGCCCAGCCTGGTGCTGTTGCTGGCCGGTGCCTGGGGCGCGATCTCCGCGCTAATCTGAAAACGCCAACCGGCCCGGCATCCATCGGAATGCCGGGCCGGAGGGGTACTGTGCCGGGCGGGAGAGTTGCCCGGCACAGGAGAGCTCAGAAGCGCCAGCCGACGCCGACGCCGATGATCAGCGGGTTGATATCGGCCCTGAGGTTGTTGACCAACGCGCCGGTGGTCAGCCGGGCATTGGTGTCCATGTCGACATATTTCACGTCGAGGTTGAGGAACATCTTCTCGCTGATGTCGAAATCGACGCCGGCCTGCAGCGCGAAGCTGAAGCTGTTGGAGAGGTTCACGTTGGTGGCACCGATGGCGGTGTTGAGCTGGGCCGAAGCCTTCTCGTTGTAGAACATCGTCCAGTTCACGCCGGCGCCCACGTAAGGGTGAATCTTGCCTTCCGGCGCGAAGTGATATTGCAGCGTCAGCGTGGGCGGCAGCACCCAGGTGCAGGCCAGCCGGCCGACGCCCGCAAGGCTGCCGCCGCCTTCCACGCAATGCTTGGTGGTCGCCGCGATCAGTTCGACGCCGATATGATCGGTCAGCATGTAGGTGAAATCGATTTCCGGCGCATAGGCATTGGTGATGCTGCCGCTGCTGGTCGGGAAGGTGGGCAGCACGGGGCCGACCTTTTCCTGCGGCTGCACGGTGATGGCGCGCAGCCGCACCAGAAAATCGCCCTGCGCGGCTGCGGCCGGGCCGGCGGCCAGCACAAGCGCAACAATGGCAGCGGCAGTCTTCAACTTGGTCATCATGTTCGTTCCTGTTGTCGTGATGACCGCCTTGTGGCGAAGCGTGCGGCTCTTCTCTTTGATCTGGCTCAACAAATGCCTAAGGGTGATTGCGTATCGGGTTTCCCCCTAGCACCGCAAATGTGAGGGCTGGCGAAGCCGCCAGCGCCCTGTCAGGCTCGGCCAAAATCAGGGGAGAAACGATGATGGGTACACTCACCGGCCGCGTTGCCTTTGTCACCGGCGCCGCCAGCGGCATCGGCCGCGCTTGCGCCGTCCAGCTGGCAGCTGAAGGCGCCATCGTCTTCGTCACCGATATCGATGCCGAAGGCGGCCGCAAGACGGTGGAACTGATCGAAGTCGCCGGCGGCCAGGCGACGTTTCGCGGCCAGGACGTGACCGAAGAGCCGCGCTGGGCCGAACTCGTCAATCGCGTCATGGATCTCTATGGCCGGCTCGATATCCTGGTGAACAACGCCGGCATCGGCACCTCCGGCCTGATCACCGATGTGACGCTGGAACAGTGGAACCGGCAGATGGACATCAATGTCACCAGCTGCTTCCTCGGCACCAAGCACGCGCTGCCGGCGATGCGCAGCCCGCGGCCCGATGGCCATGTTGGCGGCTCGATCATCAACATCTCCTCGGTGGCCGGGCTCGGTGGTTCGGCCGGCATGTCGGCCTATTGCGCCAGCAAGGGCGCAGTGCGGCTGCTCAGCAAAGCCGTCGCCATGGAATGTGCGGCCATGAAGGACGGCATCCGCTGCAACAGCGTGCACCCCGGCATCATCGACACGCCGATCTGGCAAAAGATCGACACGTCAGGCGCGCTCTCCGCCGCGCTGGCCACTGCCAGCCAGCCGGGGGCCAATGCCATCGATGTCGATGCCGTCGGTGCCGGCGCCCCGGTCGGCTTTGCCGGCAAGCCTGAAGATATCGCGGCCGGCGTGGTGTTCCTTGCCAGCGATGCCAGCCGTTACATGACAGGTTCGGAACTGGTGATCGACGGCGGGTGGACAGCGCACTGAGCGCCGGCGGGCTGCGGGTTACGGTGTGACCCGCAGCACCTTGCCCGCATCATCGTCCGTCGTCAGCCACACCGCGCCATCAGGGGCCACCCGCACATCGCGGATGCGGGCCTTGATCGACGGGAAAATGCGTTCCTGCCGCACCACCCGACCGTCGGCATCCACATCCAGCCGCCGCACCTCCTTGTTCACCAGCGCGCCAACGATCAGATCGCCCGCCCAGGCCGGCCATAGCGCGCCGCGATAGACGGCTAGGCCGGACGGCGCGATCGACGGCACCCACACGGCACGGCCATCGATCATGCCGGGATAGGTCTGGAACGGGCTGATGGTCGCGCCGCTGTAATCCAGGCCCTTGGTCGCCACCGGCCAGCCGTAATTGCCACCCTTTTGGATCAAATTCAGCTCATCACCGCCCTGCGGCCCGTGTTCATGCGCCCACAGATGGCCATTGGCTGGATCAACCGCAAGCCCTTGTGGATTGCGGTGGCCATAGCTCCAGATATGGGGCTGCGCGCCGGCCTTGCCCACAAACGGATTGCCCGCCAGCGGGCGGCCATCATCGGCCATGCGCATGATCTTGCCCAGGCCAGATTGCAGCCGTTGCGCCTGCTCGCGATAGTCGAAACCGTCGCCGGTGGTCAGCACCAGGCTGCCATCGGGCAGGAAGGCCATGCGCCCGCCAAAATGCACCGGCGTATCCTTGGCCGGGCTGACCTGGAAGATGAGCTTGGCCTCCACCAGCCGATCCCCGTCCAGCCGGGCGCGGGTAACGCGGGTGAAGTTGGCCCCCTTCTCTCCGGCGGCATAGCTGAGGTAAATCAAGCCATTATCGGCAAACTTCGGGTGCAGCACCACGTCGAACAGCCCGCCCTGGCTGGCCAACCGCACCGCTGGCACGCCGGCAATCGCCCGCTTCTGACCGCCGGCGCCGAGCCGCCACAGCCGCCCGGCGCGTTCCGTCACAAGCACATCACCTGCCGGCAAAAACGCAAGGCTCCACGGGTGATCCAGCCCGCTGGCCATCACCTGCACCTGCTCCGCCTGCGCCGCGCCAGCCGTTAAGAGGCCATGCATGGTCGCAGCAAGAGTTATTAACAACTTTTTCAGTTTGATTGCCATTTTCGCCGAATCAACCCTTCCCTCGCGATGCCATCATGGAGTAAGAAGCGACAACGAACAGGAAAAAAACAACATGGCATCCCTCAAGGACCTGTTGCGTACTGCCCCGGCCTGGTCCGCCGCGGTCCTCACCACCACCGCCATCGCCAGCATGATTCAAAGCTGGCAGGTGCAATCCGGCCTGCTCGATCTGGGGGTGAAAATCCCTGCCGGTCTGGCGCTGGAAACGGCGGGCCGCGATTTTGCCGGCCTGTTGCTGCCGTTGCTGGCGGTGTTCGGCTTTGCCCTTCTGGTCGCCTTCAGTCTCGCGCACTGGCTGAAGCCGCGCCTGCCGCTGCTGGCGCCCATCGCCTGGCCGCTGGCCGGCGGCCTTGCCATCGGGGCCGTGCTGATGGCCATGCACGCCCAGTTCCAGATGACCCCCCTGGCCGGCGCACGCGGCATGGATGGCTTCATCCTGTTCTGCCTCGCTGGCAGCATCGGCGGCTTTGTCTTTGGCTGGCTCAAACCGCGCTGAACGCCACTTCCGCAACATCCCTACTTGTGTTGCCATAAAGCCACACCATATCCTCCGGTGAACAGGAGGACCATCCGCCCATGAACATCGAAAAATTCTCCGATCGCGCCAAGGGGTTCCTGCAATCGGCGCAAACGGTTGCAATCCGCAACAACCACCAGCGCGTGGCGCCCGAACATGTGCTGAAAGCCCTGCTGGAAGATGAGCAGGGCCATGCCTCAGGCCTGATCAAGGCCGCTGGCGGCACGCCCGCCACCGCTCTGCAACTCACCGATCAGGCGCTGGCCAAGATCGCCCAGGTATCGGGCAGCGGCGCGCAAAGCCTGGCGTGGGACAATGATACGGTGCGCGTGCTCGATTCCGCTGAACAGGTGGCGGTGAAGGCCGGCGACAGCGTTGTTACCGTCGAACGGCTGCTGGTTGCGCTGGCGCTGGCCACCACTACCGAAGCCGGCAAGGCGCTGAAGGGCGCCGGCGTCACCCCGCAGGCGCTGAACGAAGCCATCAACGCCGTCCGCAAGGGCCGCACGGCCGACAGCGCTGGCGCCGAAGACAGTTTTGATGCGCTGAAGAAATACGCCCGTGATCTCACCGAAGCCGCCCGCGCCGGCAAGCTTGATCCCGTCATCGGCCGCGATGAGGAAATCCGCCGCACCATCCAGGTGCTCGCCCGCCGCACCAAGAACAACCCGGTGCTGATCGGTGAACCCGGCGTGGGCAAGACCGCGATCGCCGAAGGCTTGGCCCTGCGCATCGCCAATGGCGACGTGCCCGATGGCCTGAAAGACAAGCGCTTGATGTCGCTGGACATGGGCGCGCTGATCGCTGGCGCCAAATATCGCGGCGAGTTCGAAGAGCGGCTGAAAGGCGTGCTCGACGAAGTGCGCGCCGAAGGCAGCGATGTCGTGCTGTTCATCGATGAAATGCACACCCTCGTTGGTGCCGGCAAGGCGGAAGGCGCGATGGACGCCTCCAACCTGCTCAAGCCCGCCCTGGCCCGCGGTGAACTGCATTGCATCGGCGCCACCACGCTGGAAGAATATCGCAAGCATGTGGAGAAGGACGCCGCGCTGGAACGCCGCTTCCAGCCCGTCCTTGTTGGCGAACCGACGGTGGAAGACACGATCTCCATCCTGCGCGGCCTGAAGGAGAAATACGAGCTCCACCACGGCGTACGCATCACCGATGGTGCCATCGTGGCTGCGGCAACGCTCTCCAACCGCTACATCGCGGACCGGTTCCTGCCCGATAAGGCCATCGACCTGATGGACGAAGCCGCATCGCGCCTGCGCATGGAGGTGGAGTCCAAGCCCGAAGAGATCGAGGCGCTCGACCGCCGCATCATCCAGCTGAAGATCGAAGCCGCTGCGCTGTCCCGCGAAACCGATGCCGCGTCCAAGGAGCGGCTGGTGGCCCTGAACGAGGAACTGGCGGGCCTTGAAGAGGAATCCGGCGCGCTCACGCTCAGGTGGCAGGCCGAGAAGGAAAAACTGGCCGGCGCCACCCGCATCAAGGAGCAACTGGACGCCGCCCGCATTGAGGTGGAACAGGCCCAGCGCGGCGGCGATTATGCCAAGGCCGGCGAGCTGACCTACAGCCGCATCCCGGAACTGGAACGCCAGCTCGCCGAAGCCGAGCAGGTGACCCAGGCCGCGATGGTGCGCGAGGAAGTGACCGGCGATGATATCGCCGCGGTCGTCTCCCGCTGGACCGGCATCCCGGTGGACCGGATGCTGGAAGGCGAGCGCGACAAGCTGATGAAGATGGAGAGCATCCTCTCCGCCCAGGTGATCGGCCAGGCCGCCGCCGTGAAGGCGGTTTCCAGCGCCGTGCGCCGCGCCCGCGCCGGCCTGCAGGACCCGAACCGGCCCTTGGGCAGCTTCCTGTTCCTCGGGCCCACGGGCGTGGGCAAGACCGAGCTGACCAAGGCACTGGCGCAATTCCTGTTCGATGATCCGCGCGCCATGGTGCGGTTGGACATGAGCGAGTTCATGGAAAAGCACAGCGTCGCCCGCCTGATCGGCGCGCCTCCCGGCTATGTCGGCTATGAAGAAGGCGGCGTGCTGACCGAAGCCGTGCGGCGGCGGCCCTATCAGGTGGTGTTGTTCGACGAAGTGGAAAAGGCCCACGGTGACGTGTTCAACGTGCTGCTGCAGGTGCTCGATGACGGCCGGCTGACCGATGGCCAGGGCCGCACGGTGGATTTCACCAACACGCTGATCATCCTCACATCGAACCTTGGCAGCCAGTATATCGCCGCCCTGCCCGATGGTGCGCCAATCAGCGAGGCCGAACCGCAGGTGATGGAAGTGGTGCGCGGGCATTTCCGCCCCGAGTTCCTCAACCGGCTCGATGAAATCGAGCTGTTCCAGCGGCTTGGCCAGGAAGTGATGGCGCCAATCGTCGATATCCAAGTCAGCCGCGTGCAGGCCCTGCTGAAGGACCGCAAGGTGACGCTGGACCTGACCGATGCTGCCCGCCGCTGGCTGGCGCGGGTCGGCTATGATCCGGTCTACGGCGCGCGCCCGCTGAAGCGCACCGTGCAGAAGCATCTGCAGGACCCGCTGGCCGAATTGATCCTGGCCGGCCAGGTGCCGGATGGCAGCACGGTGAAAGTGGACGAAGGCGACGGGAAGCTGGTGCTGGTGGCGGGCTAGAATCCCGCCACCACCTGCAGCAGCGCCTGCCGGCCCACCGGACCGGCAGCGCTGCCTGCATCGCCGGCATTGCTGACACTGGCCACGAGGCGCACGCGGTCGCCGATCTGCCGCTCCACGCTCACATCCAGTCCGCCGGCCAGCGCCGTGCGGGTCCGCCAGCCGGCACTCACCGCCCACGGGCCCGTCTCCAGCGTCGCCCGCAGCAGGCTCGCAAAGCGCGGCACCGGCAGCGGCGTGAACGCCGCCTGGTCGTGATGCGTGGCCAGCGCCGATAGCGCCAGTTGCGCGCCCTCGCTCACCCGCCCACGCCAACTGGCCGACACATCCCACGCCTGCACCCGCGCCGCGCCCTGTGACTGCCAGCGGCGATCAACCGTGAGCGCAAAGCCCGGCACGAAGGCCGGCGTGGCGATCATCCCGACGCTGCGGCTCATCCCGCTCAACGTCGCGAAATCATCCACGCCGCGCGCCACCTGCCCGCGCAAGGCAATGCCGGGAAATGCCTCCCAGCGCCCGCCCGCCTGCCACAGCGTTTCGGATTTGCCGGCCAACCATGCCTGCCGCACGCCCAGAGTCGCCACCAGATTCTCGGCGGCCGGCTTGTCCTGCAGCAACGGCACGGCGGCTTCGGCAAACAGCTCCCGCGCCCGCACCACGCCCGCCCCCAGCCGCAGCCGACGCCACTCCGCGCCGGCGGCGAGGCTGATCGGCTCGGCCGCGCCCGGCAGGATCAGGCCAGTCGGCCCACTCACCACGCCGCGCGCCTGCGCCAGCCAGCTGCTGGCCCCCGCCGCCGCCTGCTGGCCACCCGTGGACACCGCCAGCCGCCACTGCCAGCGCGTGCCACCCGCAAGCCCCAGCGCCACATCATGCCAATCAGCACGGGTTGCACCCTCTGTCCGCCGGGCAAACATCCCCCGGCCCCAGAGTTGGACATCGCCAACATCCTGTTGGAAGCGCCCGGCCAGATGCCAGCGATCCTGATCCGTGGCACCGCCGGGCAGCGCGCCGCCGTGCGTATAGCCGCCGCCCACCCAGCCGGACTCGTTGCCCAATTGCAGATCAACCAGGCCAATGCCCTGCCCAGACTGGCCGCCACCGGCCGTCAGCAGCCGGCCACCGCCGCCCACAGGCGCAAATAAAAGCTCCACCGCGCCGCTCAGCGCGCCAGCGCCCTGTGCCACACCGGCCGCACCAGCAGACAGTCGCGCGCTGTCGATCAGGCCCAACGGCAGCAGGGTCAGGTCCACCACGCCGCTTGCCGCCGGTGCCAGCCGCAGGCCATCCAGCGTCACCAGCGTGCCGGGCAGGCCAGACACGATCAGACCCCGCCCTGCACTGCGCAGCCACGGCCAGTCGCCAACGGCCTCCCCGGTCAGCACGGCGCCGCGGCGGCGCAGCGTTTCGGCTGAAAGCCGTTGCTCGCTCACAACCGACGGAGCGTCACCATTCTGGCTGGTAAGGGGCAGCTCCATTCAGGCCTGATCGGGGGTGTAGGCCGCCACCGTTTCAAACATGACGGTCAACGCCTGGCGTTCGGCCTCGGTCAGTTCCGGGCGCCACACCTCAAACAGCAATATGGCCCGCGGCGCATCACTGTCGTTCCAGGCTTCATGCTCGATCGAATCGTCGAACAGCAGCACCTCGCCGGCGCGCACGTCGCGGGTTTCAGCGCCCACCCGCAGGCGGCAGCCATCGGGCACGATCAGCGGCAGATGGCAGATCAGCCGCGTGTTCAGCATGCCGTTGTGCGGCGGGATATTGGTGTGCGGCGCCAGGATCGAAAACAGCGCCATCGGTGCCGTGCCGGCAATGCGCGGCAAGGGCGCCTGGGCCAGCGCCGCCATGGTGGCGGGGCAGCGGGCGGCATGGTCGGCGATGGGCAAGCCATTGCGGAACAAGTGAAATGCGCTCCAGCGGGCATCAGCCAGCAGGGCGTGGCCCTTGTTGGGGCGATCGGGATCGGCCTCCACATAAGGCGCGATGCCGGCACCGTGGGCCATCACCGCTTCGGCTTCGGCGCGGATGGCCGGCAATGCGGCGGCCAGCGCGGCAGTCCAGGCGAAATCCGCCGGATCATAGAAGGGGATCTGCGGGAGCCGCGGATAATAGAAGCTGGTGGGCTGCTGCAGATAGGGCTGGCTGCGGCCCGATACGATTTGCAAGGCTTCGCCAAAGCGCGGGCCAGCGTTGGCCGGATCAACCCCGGCGTCGCCCAGCGCCCCCATCATTTCGGCTTCAAACCGGGCAAAGGCGGCCTCACGGGTGGCGGCGGCGCGGTTCAGACGGGCGATCAGATCGGGCGGCAACTGCCGGCCCTGGGCGGCGTTGAGCGCGCGTTCGTACCAGGCGATGGCAGCGCGATCATTGCCGCTGCGGGTCTGGACCTCACCGGCCATCACCAGGGCATAGGGATTGGCCGGATCGAGTTCCACCACCCGCGCCACATGCGCCAACACGGCGGCGCGATCATCCAGCATGTCGCACGCCTGCGCCAGCCACAGCCAGATCTGCAGGGTGGCGCGGCCGCTGGCAACGATGGTTTCAAACGCCCGACGCGCCGCCTTGCCATCGCCTGCCTGCAAGGCCGCGATGCCGGCCTGGGCAGTGCGTTCCAGTGCGGCCTTTTCAGGATCGTTCATGGCAAGGCGCCATCACTGGCTGCCGGGACGGCTCATGGTCGAGTTGTTGAGATCTCGCGCGAATTGCTGATTGGTATCCTGCACATAGGCCCATTGCTGGCGGGTCAGGCAAGTGCGCTTGGCCTTGACCAAACTACCGGTTTCCTTCTCGCGCTTGCAAATGATTTCCTTGCTCTTGTCCACCGGCGCAGCAGCAGTCGGCGCTGCTTCAGGTGTCTGGGCCGCAGCCGGCGCTACCGCCGCGGCAGCAAGAAGCAGGGCAAAGCAATGACGAACCATGATGACGTGTCCTTCGCGATCGGTTGACGGGGCCGGTGGAGGGATTGCACTTTCCGGGGCAGCACGTCAAATCGGCAATGTGTCCACCATCGCTTCAAATCCCGTCTGGCTGCCGCATCGTTATGATCCGCAGCACGATGCCATCCACTTTCGGCAAACGCCGCGCGCCGCGCATGGCACCGCCACCTTTCTGACCGACGAGTATCTGGGCGAGGCCAAGCCCACGATCATTGCCCGGACCGCAGCATTGGCCCAGGCTGGCACGCCGGCACCCTTGCGCTTTATCCTGCACAGCGCCTTTTGCTGTTCCACGCTGCTGGCACGGGCATTTGATGCACCGGGGCTGGCCATGGGCCTGAAGGAGCCCGTGATCCTGAACGATCTGATCGGCTGGCAATTGCGCGGCGGCGACGGGCGCCAAATCGCCAATGTCCTGGATAGCAGCCTGGCCTTGCTGGCCCGACCATTTGCACCCGGCGAGGCGGTGGTGATCAAACCAAGCAACGTGTGCAACGCCATGGCGCCCCTGATCCTGCAGTTGCGCCCCGACGCCCGGGCGCTGCTGCTCTATGCGCCGCTGCCGGTGTTCCTCGGTTCGGTGGCGCGCAAGGGCATGGATGGCCGGATCTGGGTGCGCGATCTGCTGCTGAAGCAACTGAAGCAGGGCCTGCACAGCTTTGGCTTCAGCGGCGAGGATTATCTGGGGCAGACCGATTTGCAGATCGCCGCCATGGGCTGGCTGGCGCAGCATGCGTTGTTCGCGCGGCTGGCGGCGCAGTTCGGCAACCAGGTGACAACGCTGGGTTCCGAATTGCTGCTGGCCCAGCCCGCGGCGGCGATGACGGCCCTGTGCCGCTTCTTCGACGTGCAGCTGGACGTGCAAACCGTTGTTTCCGGACCGATCTTTGGCCGGCACAGCAAGTTCGGCCAGGCCTTTACCACCGACGATCGCACCGCCGAGCGTGCAGCCGAAGCGGCCCACGCCGACGAGATTGCCAAGGTGGCCATCTGGGCGGAAGCCGTGGCCAGGGCCGCCGGCGTGCAGATGCAGTTGCCGCGCCCGCTGCTTGGCTAAACACCGCCGTCAGCAACGGCCGGAACTTTCGCTTCGCAATATTTCAAACAGCAAAAAGGGCGGGTGTTGCCACTCGCCCTTTCGCATTTCCACCCGTGCGGGTGACGCCGCTTAGAAGCGGACGTTCACCTGCATCGTGTAACGGCGGCCCAGCGCGTCGTAGGTCGACGGGAAGGTGTTGCCGCTGTTGAACGAGGTCGAACCGGCCGCAGCACCAACCAAAGGCGGCTTGGTGTCGAACAGGTTGCTGACCGTCACAATCAGGGTGATGTTGTCCAGGATGTTGAAGCGGCCGGTCAGATCGAAGTAATCATAGGCACGGATCTGACGGAAGGCCGGGAAGAACGGCGTGTCATCACCGAAGAAGCCGTTGGCAGCGGTCGGCGCTGCCGCATTCAGCGGCTCCTGGATCACCTTGTCGATGTGGCGCCACAGCAGCGACACGTCGAAGTTTTCGAAGCCCAGGGTCGTGCGCAGCGAGGTCTGCCACTTCGGCTGGATCGAACCGGTGAACGAGCAGTTCGGGCTGTAGTAGCCGACGCACTCACGGTTGACTGAGGTCGGCGTGGCCTGGAACTGCGAACGGAAGGTGTAGTTGAAGTTGCCGCTCACACCCAGCTTGGCGAAGCCAAGATCGGTCGAGTAGGTCAGGTTCACATCCAGACCGTCGGTCTTCAGACGACCCAGGTTCGACAGCGGACGCGGCAGACCCAACGATTCACCGTCAAACGAGCCAGACAGCGGGTCACGGCGGATGGCCGTGCAAGCCGCGCTGGTGGCGCTGGCGGCCGTGATGCTGCCGAAGCAGGCAGCGATCGCATCGCCCGGCAGCGGGCTGGTGATCGCGTCCGTCACGCTGATGTTGTAGTAATCGACCGTGAGGGCGAGGCCCGGCACGAAGGACGGCTGGAACACCGCACCCAGGGTCCAGGTGTTTGCCTTTTCCGGCCGCGCGTTGGGGTTGCCGCCGCCATAAGCGTTGGCCTGGCCCGCAGCCGGCTGATCGATCTGGCCGATGATGCCCGGAGCAGCGCCCTGCGCAATGCAGACCGCACGCAGGTTGGCGTTGGTCGTCGGAGCGGCGCCAGCGCACGGATCAGTGCCCAGGTTGGTCAGACCGCGCGAAACCGGCGAGAAGAGTTCGCCGATGTTCGGGGCGCGGACAGCGCGGCTGTAGTTACCACGGACCTTGAAGCCCTGGGCCATTTCCCAGGTACCGCCGGCCTTCCAGGTGAAGGCGTCGAACGACGGGTTGCCCGGCGCAGCGACTTCATAGGACGAATAACGCGCACCGGCTTCGAGGGTGAGGTTTTCGAAGAAGGGCTTGCCTTCAAGGATCGGGGCGATGACTTCGCCGAAGACTTCCTTGACGTTGTAGCCACCTTCGACGCGCGGGGTCGGGCCACCGCCGCCGCCCAGAGCGCCACGCTCCGAGAAGTCGTCCGGCAACACGGCAGCGCCGTAATCGCGATACTCTGCACCGACAGCGAAGCCGATTGCTTCAGCATCACCGAAGCTGACACCCAGATCACCCGACAGCAGCGCACGAACCTGAGTCAGGCTGGAGGTGCGGCGATCGGTGGAGTCTGCCGAGATGAAGCGCGCCATCGCCGGCGTGATCGAGCCGGCCGGGCCGTAGACGTTCAACGGAACGCAGGCCACGTTGCCGCTGAGGCAGGTGTTCGGGTTGGTGGCCTGAAGGGCTTCCAGCACGCGATCGTTGATCAGGTAACCAGTGGCGCGGGCGATGTTTTCGCTCTGGCCGTAGGAGGCGGACACGTCCCAATCGATCGTGTTGGTCAGCTTGCCGCGCAGGCCGGCGGTGTAATCGAACAGCGTGGTGGTGTATTCGCTGTCACGCGTGCCGGCTTCGACGGTACGGCGGCTGAGCAGGGTGGTCACTTCGCGGTATTTGGGATCGGCCTTGGTCGTTGCAGTCGCTGCAGCGGCGCACTCGGTCGGCGTAAAGCGCGGCGTGTAAAGGCCGGAGGCCACCGAGCTGGTGTTGAAGGCGCAATACTGGTTGCGGATCGCAGTCGGCAGGAACGGGTTCGAAATCGGCAGAACAACCGTCTGCGAGAACAGGCCCGACGGCGCGATGATCGTGCGCACGGTGTTCTTGGAGAACATACCGCGGGCATAAACCTCGATATTGTCGGTGATCTCGTAGTTCGCCTTGGCGAAGAGGTTGAAACGCTGGAACGGCGTCTGGAAGATGTTGAACGGGTTGAAGTTGAAATCCTGATAGAACGGAACAGCCGTGCGGCTATCGGGCGACAGCTGGCCGTTGCCGAGGTTGGCCACAGCCGGGTTGGTGCTCGGCTGGCCAGTCAGAGGATCAATCGGACGCACGTTGCGGATGCGGGTCGGCACCGTCGTCGGCGAACCGCCGCCGGTGTTACCGCTGAAGGTATCGAAGCCGAGACGCGACACGTCGCGGTCGCCCTGAAACACCGGATCGGCCTTCTGGTAACCCACCGAGATCACGGCGTTACCCTTGCCGTCGGCAAAGTCGCCGCCGATGGTCAGGTCGGCGCGAATGCGATGGCCGTCGCCACGCTCGGTGAGCGAGTTCGAGACCTGCAGGTCCATGCCGGTGAAGTTCTTCTTGGTGACGAAGTTCACGACACCGGTGATGGCGTCGGCACCATAGGTGGTCACGGCGGCGCCGGTCAGCGCGTCAACGCGCTCGACGAGGGCCAGCGGGATGTTGTTCAAATCGACGACGCCGCCGAGGCCGGCAGGCGCGATGCGCTGGCCGTCGAGCAGGACGAGGTTGCGGTTGGTGCCGAGGCCGCGAAGATCGACGAAGCTGGCGCCGCCGTTGCCGTTGTTCACGGCCGAACCGATGCTCGGCACGAAGCCGGGGATTTCACGCAGCACTTCTTCGGCCACGTTGCTGCCGCGCAGCGCGATGGTCTCAGCCGAGGTCGTGACGATCGGCGATGCCGACACGAGGTTCGGGTTGCGGATCAGAGTACCGGTAACAACGATGGTGCCTTCTTCGGCAGCTTCGGTTTCAGCGGCGGCAGTGGCCGTCTGAGCGAGCGCCGGGCCGGCCATCAGGGCAAGAGCCAGCGTGGCGACGCTGGACGTCAGCGCGAGGCGCCGATGCGAATTGTTGAGTTGCGTCACGGTATGTTCCTTCTTCTGACCAAATTCCAAGGAAACCCTGCCTCGCCAAGAAAACATCCGCTCCCCTTTCGGTGGCGGCCTATTCCCCTCGCGGTGCCATTGACGGCACACCAGCACAATTCCCAGCCCCTCTCAGGCCTGATGACGTTTCTGTGAAAAGCCCGCCCTTCTGTAAAGCGCGCAAACGCAGATGTGGTCGTTTCCACCTCGCTGTGTGGCCAATTCGCCACAATACTTCGCGATGGCAGGGCAAAAACACCAGCCTTTTGCTTTGCCGGCGAACTCATTAAGACTGAAGCATGAACAGTGACGACACCATCGCCGCCTATGCTGCGCGCTTCCGCAGCGGCAGCGGCCACGCCGCAAAGCCTCCCACACGGCAGACGCTGCCTCCCGATCTGGCACGGCTGGAGGCGGAGGCCATTCACATCCTGCGCGAAGTGGCGGCCTCGTTCCGCAAGCCGGTGATGCTCTATTCCATCGGCAAGGACAGCACGGTGATGCTGCATCTGGCGCTGAAGGCCTTCTGGCCATCGCTGCCGCCGTTCCCACTGTTGCATGTGGACAGCCTGTGGGAATTTGCGGCCATGGGCGCGTTTCGCGACACGCTGATGCCGGCGCTGGGCATCGACATGCGCGTCCACGTCAATGAAGAAGGCGCGGCGCGCGACATCAACCCCTTCGTCCATGGTTCAGCGCTGCACACCGAAGTGATGCGCACCACCGGGCTGCTGCAGGCGCTCACCGGCGGTGGCTTTGACGCAGCCATCGGTGGTGGCCGCCGCGACGAAGAGAAATCCCGCGCCAAGGAACGCATCTTCTCCTTCCGCGACGCCCACCAGGGCTGGGATCCGCGCCGGCAGCGGCCGGAATTCTGGCGCACCTACAACACGCGGGTAGGGCCGGGGGAATCCATGCGCGTCTTCCCGATCTCCAATTGGACCGAACTCGACGTGTGGCGGTATATCGAGGCGGAGGAGATCCCGGTGGTGCCGCTCTATTTCGCAGCGGAGCGCCCCACTGTCGTGCGCGATGATGTGCTGCTGATGGTGGATGATGATCGCCTGCCGCTGCAGCCCGGTGAAGAGCCTGTGCTGCGTCGCATCCGGTTCCGCACGCTGGGCTGCTATCCGCTCACCGGCGCGGTGGAGTCCGAGGCCGAAACGCTGGCCGATATCGTCGCCGAAATGGCCGACACGCGCACATCGGAACGCCAGGGCCGGGTGATCGATCGCGACGGCGATGGATCGATGGAACAGAAGAAACGGCTGGGGTATTTCTGATGGCCAAAACCCTCAACAGGGATGGCGTGCTGCGCCTGATCACCTGCGGATCAGTGGACGACGGCAAGTCCACGCTCATCGGTCGCCTGCTGCACGACAGCCAGGCCATCATGGACGACACGCTGAGCACGCTGGCCAATGACAGCCGCAAGCATGGCACCACCGGCGGCGAGATTGATTATGCGCTGCTGCTCGATGGCCTTGAGGCCGAACGCGAACAGGGCATCACCATCGATGTCGCCTGGCGCTTCTTCGCCACGCCGCGCCGCCGCTTCATCATTGCCGATACGCCCGGCCACGAACAATATACGCGCAACATGGCCACCGGCGCCTCCACCGCCGATCTCGCCATCATCCTGGTCGATGCCTCCAAGGGCCTGCTGCCACAGACGCGCCGCCACAGCTTCATCGCCTCGCTGATGGGCATCGGCCAGATCGTGCTGGCCGTGAACAAGATGGACCTGGTGGATTTCGACGAAGCCCGCTTCCGCGCCATCGTCGATGAATACACAGCTATTGCCGAACGCCTCGGCTTTCCCGGCTTCACCGCCATCCCGATGGCCGCCCGCGCCGGCCTGAACCTCGCCTGCCCCGCTGCCGAAATGCCCTGGTATCAGGGCCCCACCCTGATCGCACATCTGGAATCCATCGAGCTCGCTGCCACCGATGCCTCCGGGCCATTGCGCTTCCCCGTGCAGTGGGTGAACCGGCCCGATGCCCACTTCCGCGGCTATGCCGGCACCATCGTGGCCGGCCAGGTGAAGCCCGGCGACCCCATCGTCACCGCCCGCTCTGGCAAGGCCACCCGCGTCGCCCGCATCGTCACCGTCGATGGCGATCTTGCCGGCGCCGGCCCGGAAGCCGCCGTCACCCTGGTGCTGGAAGATGAAATCGACATCTCGCGCGGCGACATGCTGGTCAGCCCCGAAGACCGGCCCGCCGTCGCCCAGCAATTCGCCGCCGATCTGATCTGGCTCGACGAAGATGAACTGAAGCCCGGCCGCTCCTATCTGCTCAAATCCGGGCCGCTCACCACCCCGGCCTCGGTCACGCTGCTGAAGCACCGGATCGACATCACCACGCTCGATGAACGCCCGGCCCGCACGCTCGCCATGAACGAGATCGGCCTCGCCAACCTCGAAACCACCGCGCCGCTGCTGTTCGATCCCTACGGCGAATGTCGGGACACCGGCGGCTTCATCCTCATCGATCGCTACACCAACAACACCGTCGGTGCCGGCATGATCCGCCACGCCCTGCGCCGCGCCAGCAACATCCACCTGCAGCCGATGACGGTCACGCAGGCCCAGCGCAGCGCCTTGAAAGGCCATCAGCCCGCCGTGATCTGGTTCACCGGGCTCTCAGGCTCCGGCAAATCCACCATCGCCAATCTGGTCGAAGCCCGCCTCGCCGCACTCAGCTGCCACACCTACGCGCTGGATGGGGACAATGTCCGCCACGGCCTCAACCGCGATCTCGGCTTCACCGATGCCGATCGCGTCGAAAACATCCGCCGCATCGGCGAAATCGCCAAGCTGATGGCGGACGCCGGCCTGATCGTCACCTGCTCCTTCATCTCGCCCTTCCGCTCCGAACGCGAAATGGCCCGGCAACTGGTCGGCGCCGAACGCTTCATCGAAGTCTTCGTCGATACCCCCATCGAAATCTGCCAGGCCCGCGATCCCAAAGGCCTCTACGCCAAGGCCGCCAGCGGCGAACTCACCAACTTCACCGGCATCGACAGCCCCTACGAAGCGCCTGAAGAGCCGCAACTGCACATCACGACCAGCACCATGAGCGAAGCCGACGCCGCAGAGGCGATCATCAACTGGCTGCGGGCGCGCGACATCATCGGGTGAAAGTGAAAGAAGGAGGGCCTCCGGCAAGCAGGGTCGATAACCCTGCCTGCCGGAGGCCCCGTCAACCTGAAAAACCTCAGGCCGCCAAAAACCCCGCCAGCCCGCGGCCATGCGCGTCCAGTTCGTTCACCCATCGGGTGATCAGCGGGCGTTCGTCGGCGGCGATGAAGGGGTTCCAGGTGTCGAGGATCAGCACGGCGCGCAGCGCGTCGGTGGGGTTGTGGGCTTCGTGTTCGATAGTGTCGTCGAAGGCGAAGGCTTGGCCTTCGATCCAGGGCCGTGTGTCGTTGCCAACGCGGAACCAGCAGCCTTCGGGCACGATCAGCGGCAGGTGGATGATGCTGCGCACGTTGGTGGCGCCGGTGTGGGGCGGGATCACCGTGCGGGGTTTGAGCAGGGAGAAGAAGGCGGTGGGCCCGCGGCCGGGCAGATCGAACAGCGGCATGCGATCCAGCACGGCGGCGGTGTTGGGGCAGAGCGCGCACATGGCTTCGTCGCGAAGCCCATGTTTCAGGAAGAAGCGCGCCGCCCAGGCATCGCTCTTGTTCAGGTCCTTCCACTGGTTCACCGGCACGCCGGCCGGATAATCCACATAGGGCGCAAAGCCTTCGCCGCCCGCCGCCAGCACCGCCTGCAGTTCGGCGCGGATCGCCGGCGTGGCGGCTTCCAGTTCGGCCAGCCAGGGGAACAGGTCGCGTTCGAAATACTGGATGGCGGGCAGATAGGGATAATGCAGCGCCAGCGGCTGGTGCACATACACGCGGCGCCGGCCCAGTTGCGCCTCCATGGCGTGGCGCACGCGGGTGGCCGATGCCGGGGAGGCCTGTTCCAATTCATCGGCCATCGCCGCATCCAGCCGTGCAGCGAGCCCATCATTGGCCGCCTGTACCACGCCGGCGGCATGCTGCAGCCCGGCTGCAAAGCCCGGCCCCACCTGCTCGCGCGGATCAACCGCCGCCAGCAGCCGCTGATAATCCGACAGCGCGTCGGCCGCGCGGCCTTCATGTTCATGCAGCCGCCCGCGCGCCAGCAGGGCATGGGCCATGTACGGATCACGATCCAACGCGGCATTTAACGCCACCAGCTGCGCCTTGGCATCTCCGCCCAGGGCGTGGGCGTTGGCCAGATTATAATGCAGGATGGCCGCCGACGGATCGGCCTTGACGGCTGCCGCAAATGCGATGGTGGCCGCCTTTGCATCGCCACGCTGCAACGCCTGCATGCCTTGGCTGTTCAGGACGACGGGATCTTTGCTCATGCGGGTGGTGATAGCGCAGTGTGGCTCGTGAGACAGCAGAAAAAGGAGCCTCCGGCGGGCAGGGTCGAGGACCCTGCACCCATCTTTTTTCGGGTGCGCTGTTGGGAGAAGTGTCCGCTTTCGCCCCAGATGCAGACCTTTAGCGGGCAGTTCCTCTTTCCCGATTGCAGACGGTCCGGCGTGAAGGCAAGTTGGTCGTTGGAGCGAAGGAGAAGCCGGAATGTCAGACGAAGTTCCTGTTGGCGCATTTGCCATCGTTCCAAGCAACGATCTTCATGCTGCTATTCCGTTTTGGGAACGGCTTGGCTTTGCTCTAACCGGCGGCAATGATGCGTATGCCATAATGACGGGTTGGGGATGCGAGGTGCATCTAACCCAAGCTGGATCGGGCCCCTGGCGAGTACCGGATCAACACAATCCTTTTGGCGTCTTCATCCGTACACCTGAAGTTGATCAAATAGCTGCGCGTGTGGACGACCTCGTCATTCGACCCGGCGGTATCCTTCGCCATCGCGAATGGGGCCTTTACGAAGTGGGAATAGCGGGCCCTGACGGCCTTCTCGTCCGCATTGGATGGCCTTCCGAGCTGATCAAACTTTAGGGATATAGCGTCAGCTTCCGCCCGCGATGCATTGGAAAGCCGCCATTCTGCAGACCACCCCAAAGCTGCAATAGGGCGCCACCTGAAAGCGAAAGTGGGTGCAGGGGCTCAGCCCCTGCCCGCCGGAGGCCTCTTAGCCTTTGTTCAGATTATATTTCATGATCCGCCCATGCCGCCCCTCCCGGTCGCGTTCCAGCGCATAGACATCGCCTTGCGGGCCAGCTGGTAGGACAGCGGCAATGGCTTCATGATCGGCGGCGGACAATCGCAGGCGCGCGATGGCCAGCGTGTCGGTCAGGTGGCCGGCGTGGCGGGCGCCGATGATGACGGCGGCGACGCCGGGTTGATCGAGCACCCAGCGCGCGGCGACGGCGGAGAGCGGGACGGCTTGGTGTTGGGCGATGCGGTCGAGAACCGACAGCAGGGCCTGAAAGGCATCCCACCCGCCGCATTCATCGATGATCAGGCGATATTTGATCAGGCTGCGGTTGGTGAGGCTTTCGGCGGGATCGGGTTGCCCAAGCCAGCGGGCGGAGAGGAATCCGCCGGCAAGCGCGCCATAGCAGATCAGGCCGGTGTGGCTGGCGGCCGCGGTGGCGGTGAAGGCACCGGCCGGGCGGCGATCAAGCAGCGAATATTGCACCTGGATGCTGGTGAGCGGCGCGCCGGCGGCGGCGAATGCGGCGACGTGGGCCGCATCGAAATTGGTGCCGGCGATGTGGGCGATCTTTCCTGCTTGCTGCAAATCTTTGAGATGCAACAGGGCTTCGACGCAGCGCGGCTGGGCATAATCCCACCAATGGAACTGCACGAGATCGAGGCGCTCCATCCCGAGCCGGGCGCGGCTGCGATCGATGATGGCTTCAACGTCGGCGCGCGAGAGGCTGGGCAACAGCGCCAGATCGGGCACGAACTTGGTGTGCACCTTCAGCCGGTCCAGCGCTTCGGCGCCGCGGGCGCCCGCCAGATGGCTACGGAAATCGCCGATCATCTCTTCGACGCCGGTATAGATATCGGCGCAATCGAGCGTGGTGATGCCGGCATCGAAGAAGGCGAGGAAGCCATCGTTCAGACTGTCCCGCGCCACCGGCCCGTGATCGCCGGCCAGTTGCCAACCGCCGCGGATCAGACGGGAAATGCTGTAGCCGGGGGCAAGGTCGATGCACTCCACGCTCATGGTTTCACCGTTGCCGTGGTGTCGCCCCGGCGGAATGTGCGCTTGCCAAGCCGGGTAATCTTCAGTCGCGACGGGCAGTTGGGATCGGGGCAGGCGATTTCGGCGTCGCTGTCCATCCAGTCGTTGGGATCAGTGGCGCGCTGCTTCGCGGCCAGCAACGGCAACACGGCGGCGAGGCTGTAGAGCGAAAAGCCCTGGCCCGGCGGCAGAAACAGCAGTTCGCCGCGCAGTTCGAACCAATCGCCGGGCTGCGCATTGCACCACAGTTTCGCGCCAGGCGGCGCAATCACCTCCACCTTGAGATCATAGAGCTCGAATTCGTGCGTCATGCCGGCGCTTGTGCACCAGATGCATCAACGAAACCAGAGCACTGGCCAGTAGGATGGCTTCGTGCCATCATGGCATTTGGGTCGGCCTCTCTGGGGGAACATGATGCTGCGCCCGTTTACTGCCCTGATGATCGCCTGTGCACTGCCGGGCTGTGCCTATCACAGCCTCACCGTGCCGGCGCCCAATCGCGGCGATCAGAATTTGCATCCCGTGGACAGCAACGCCATCGCCTGGGGTGCGCTGGAGGATCCGAAAAAGGCTGAGGCGTGCGTGGGCACCAACAGCATCAGCGATGTGCAGGTGCGCACGTCGCTGATGCAGTCGCTGGCCACGGTGCTCACCCTTGGCTTCTGGCAGCCGTCCCACATCCGCTATCGCTGCGGCAAGCTGCCGACCGGTGAGGGCGAGATTCCACAATAAGGAACCCGGCATGGCGCGCATCCTGAAATTTGATGATCGCAGCTGGCACAATTGGCATTTCACCGAGCGTGATGTGCCGATTGCCGAGCGATACGAACTGCACCGCGCCGTCACCGCCAGCCTGTCCGATATGCGGGCCAGCGCCAAGGCCGTGCAGGATTTGATCGGCAAGGCCTTCACCGATCGGCGCCGGCTGCGCGCCCACGGTGCGACCTGGTCATTCTCTGCGGCGCCATCGGTGCCCGGCGGCTGGCCACTGGCAACGGGCTATGCCAACCAGCTGTTTGCCCTGCCGAAAACCCACGTCGATCCGACCTTCAGCGGCGATCACGATGGGCTGGTGCTGTGCCAGACCGGGATTTCGGTGGCCGAACTCAACATGTGGCTGGAACCGCGCGGACGGTCGCTCGCCACCAGCGGCGCGTCGAATGGGCAGACGTTCGTGGGGGCGATGAGCTGTTCCACCCACGGGTCCGCCATCGATCACGGCACCATTCAGAGCCAAGTCCGCGCCATCCAGCTGATTCCGGGGCCAGACCGCAATCTGTGGATCGAACCGGCATCGCGGCCTGTCACCGATGGACGGCTGGCCGGAGAACTGAGCGCAACGGTGGTGCGCGATGATCGGCTGTTTGCGGCTGCGCTCGTGTCCTTGGGCGCGCTGGGTGTCGTGCATGCGGTGCTGATCGAAAGCGTGCCGCGCTTCCTGCTCGAAAACCATCGGCGAAGGGTGCCGGCCGGGCCAGAACTGCTGCGCGCAATGGCAAGCCTGGGCGACACCGATTTTGCAGCCTGCAATCTGCCAGGAGCGGGCGGCCCTATTTCTTCCAGTCGGTGATCAACGATCATATCGACAAAGGTTTTGCCTATGTCACCTGCGGCTACCGCTGTGATTGGGATTCAGGCCATAATCTGGATTACAGTATCAATCCCAAGCGCAGCCCGGGCTATAATCTGGCAACAGTGGTGGCCAATCTGCTCGATGCTGCGCCGGGGCTGACGCCGGTCATCACCAAGGCCGTACTGGCCGATCAGCTGAGCCCCATCAACGGTCGCGTCGGCAGCTGGGGCCAGAGCTTCAATTTCACCACGCCCCGCGCCGGAACCGCTGGGGCCTCGGTGGCGGCGCCGGCGGACCGAGTCCACGACGTGCTGGCGATCTATCATGCAGCGCTGAAGAAGGTCGGCAAGGCGCCCGTGGCTTTTGCCTGCCGCTACGCGCGCCAGTCGCCGGGCAATCTCGCCTTCATTCGCTGGCCGCACAGCGTGATCGCCGACATCGATGGGCTGGATAATGGCGCTGCAAGGCTGGTTATGGCGCAAGCCATAGCCGATTTACGCAACGCTAGGATCCCTCATGCCGAACATTGGGGGAAGCTGAACCAGGCCACCGCCACGAGTGTGCGGGATGCTTATGGCGACGATCTGGAACGCTGGCTGGCCGCCCGGGTCGATCTGCTCGATCGCGAGGGCGAGTACGTGTTTGGCAGCGATTGGCTGGACCGATTGGGGCTGTCCAACCGGCAATTCTGAACCACAAACAAAAC
>NZ_ATVO01000004.1:90000-437350 GCF_000420765.1 Sandarakinorhabdus limnophila DSM 17366
TATGACGCCCTATTCAGACTCGCTTTCGCTACGCCTACGCCTAACGGCTTAAGCTTGCCAAATACACTAAGTCGATGACCCATTATACAAGAGGTACGCTGTCACCCCTCAAAGAGGCTCCAACTGATTGTAGGCATTCGGTTTCAGGTACTGTTTCACTCCCCTCATCGGGGTGCTTTTCACCTTTCCCTCACGGTACTAGTTCGCTATCGGTCATGCACGAGTACTTAGGCTTGGAGGGTGGTCCCCCCATATTCAGACAGGATTACACGTGTCCCGCCTTACTCAAGGATCTGATCTCAACTGACGCATACGGGGCTATCACCCGCTCTGGCCGACGTTTCCAAGTCGTTCTGCTGATTTCGATCAGACCACTGGCCTGGTCCGCGTTCGCTCGCCACTACTAACGGAGTCTCGGTTGATGTCCTTTCCTCCGGGTACTGAGATGTTTCAGTTCCCCGGGTTCGCTTCTCCATACCTATGTATTCAGTATGGGATAATCTGATCATTAAACTTCGGACGACCCGAAGGTCGGACGAAATTTAATGAAGAGATTGGGTTTCCCCATTCGGAAATCTGCGGGTCAAAGGTTGCTCACACCTCACCACAGCTTATCGCAGCGTGCCACGTCCTTCATCGCCTGTGCATGCCAAGGCATCCACCAAATGCCCTTACCTCACGCTTGAAAACCCGCACCACCAACGACATCACTGTCGCTGGCCTTGCGGCCATCAAACGATCACTGTTTCGGCGTCAGAACCCACCAAGGCGGGAGGCCTGACACCAGGTACGTATCTCATTGGCTTGTATACCCAATGAGAACGACCCACGGCATCGTTCAAAAAAATCCATTCACAATGTCAAAGAAATTACCGCGACAGCAGATCTGCCGGGCAAACTG
The DNA here is from genome assembly GCF_000420765.1 of Sandarakinorhabdus limnophila DSM 17366. Lineage (GTDB taxonomy): Bacteria > Pseudomonadota > Alphaproteobacteria > Sphingomonadales > Sphingomonadaceae > Sandarakinorhabdus > Sandarakinorhabdus limnophila. The sequence goes on from NZ_ATVO01000004.1 coordinate 90,902, forward strand.
GTTACCTCATTCTGGAACGTTGGTGGAGCCTATCGGGATCGAACCGATGACCTCAAGCTTGCAAAGCTAGCGCTCTCCCAACTGAGCTAAGGCCCCTTATGCAGCAAAAGCCGCAACGAGAAGCGCATGGTGGGCCGAGAAGGATTTGAACCTTCGACCCCACGCTTATCAAGCGTGTGCTCTAACCCCTGAGCTACCGGCCCCCTTACCCTTTCGGGTGCGCATCGCCAAAAGCGACGGCGCGAGAGCCGCAGCTTTCGGCGTTTTCCAGAATGAAGGGACATGAGGGCGGCGGTAATGTTCTTTGGAACGGTTGACGCTCTTCCGGGCAAGCCCGGCGCAGTACAACCAAATCCTTAGAAAGGAGGTGATCCAGCCGCAGGTTCCCCTACGGCTACCTTGTTACGACTTCACCCCAGTCACTGAACCGACCGTGGTCAGCTGCCTCCCTTGCGGGTTAGCCCACTGCCTTCGGGTCAATCCAACTCCCATGGTGTGACGGGCGGTGTGTACAAGGCCTGGGAACGTATTCACCGCGGCATGCTGATCCGCGATTACTAGCGATTCCGCCTTCATGCTCTCGAGTTGCAGAGAACAATCCGAACTGAGACGGCTTTTTGAGATTAGCTCACCCTCGCGGGTTTGCAGCCCATTGTCACCGCCATTGTAGCACGTGTGTAGCCCAGCGTGTAAGGGCCATGAGGACTTGACGTCATCCCCACCTTCCTCCGGCTTATCACCGGCGGTTCCTTTAGAGTCCCCAACTGAATGATGGTAACTAAAGGCGAGGGTTGCGCTCGTTGCGGGACTTAACCCAACATCTCACGACACGAGCTGACGACAGCCATGCAGCACCTGTGTCCTAGTCTCTTGCGAGAAGGAATCCATCTCTGGAAACCGTCCAGGCATGTCAAACGCTGGTAAGGTTCTGCGCGTTGCTTCGAATTAAACCACATGCTCCACCGCTTGTGCAGGCCCCCGTCAATTCCTTTGAGTTTTAACCTTGCGGCCGTACTCCCCAGGCGGATAACTTAATGCGTTAGCTGCGCCACTGGAGCTCCAAGAGCCCCAACAGCTAGTTATCATCGTTTACGGCGTGGACTACCAGGGTATCTAATCCTGTTTGCTCCCCACGCTTTCGTGCCTCAGCGTCAACAACGGTCCAGTGAGCCGCCTTCGCCACTGGTGTTCTTCCGAATATCTACGAATTTCACCTCTACACTCGGAATTCCACTCACCTCTCCCGTGTTCCAGCCATCTAGTTTCAAAGGCAGTTCCAGGGTTGAGCCCTGGGCTTTCACCTCTGACTTGAATGGCCGCCTACGCACGCTTTACGCCCAGTGATTCCGAACAACGCTAGCCCCCTCCGTATTACCGCGGCTGCTGGCACGGAGTTAGCCGGGGCTTATTCTCCCGGTACGGTCATTATCTTCCCGGGTAAAAGAGCTTTACAACCCGAAGGCCTTCTTCACTCACGCGGCATTGCTGGATCAGGCTTTCGCCCATTGTCCAATATTCCCCACTGCTGCCTCCCGTAGGAGTCTGGGCCGTGTCTCAGTCCCAGTGTGGCTGATCATCCTCTCAGACCAGCTAAGGATCGTAGCCTTGGTGAGCCTTTACCTCACCAACTAGCTAATCCTACGCGGGCTCATCCCTAGGCGATAAATCTTTGGTCCGAAGACATCATACGGTATTAGCAGTAATTTCTCACTGTTATTCCGTACCTAAGGGCAGATTCCCACGCGTTACGCACCCGTGCGCCACTAACCCCGAAGGGTTCGTTCGACTTGCATGTGTTAGGCATGCCGCCAGCGTTCGTTCTGAGCCAGGATCAAACTCTCAAGTTCATGCAACCAGCTGCTACGGGGAAAACCGTTGGCAACTGACTGTTGTTCAGGAGCTTATTCTGTTCACAAGATCACTAACGTAACCGGCAAAAAGCCGGTGTGCTATGTGGTATTGAGACATATAAGCTTCGGTTTAACCACGGCACTCGGAACCTGAAATCCCGAACCGTGGACCGCCGCCCACATGTCCCTTCATTTTAACCTACGATGAGAAAGAGCGACACCGAACATTCCCCTGGCGAACCAAGTTCCTGACCGGTGTCAATTTCGAGGTCGGCGGCAAACGCTTTGCTCTGATCCAGAGGACCGGGGCGGTGGGTTCGTCGTCGGCGACGGAGGCGGCTTATGGTCCGCTCGAAAGTCTCCGTCAACAACTTTTTTTCCGACGCTTCCGAATTACTTCGGAAGCTTGAAATCCCCGGCACCGCAACGATTGTTTGCCCACTTTAAGGGTGGGTCAAGTTGACCGTCGCTGTTGTCTTGGCTGCCTGGGGAGCGTCACTCGGAAGCGGCGTCCCCGTTGGCCGGGAGCGCTCCTCTATGGGCGACCCACCGGCCTTGCAAGCGCTTTTTGCGAGATCGTGTAGTTTTCTGTCTCTTCCTTGGAAGAAGCGAACCTTCTCCACAGGGCGCCTGTGGGGACTGCCGCCATCACATCAGGGCAAGCCCGGCAGAATCAGTCCACCCCAATGTCCGGATCCGGCAGAATCGCCTCCACAGTCGCCGCATGGCAGCTCTAGGCCTTGTACAGAATCGGGTATTCCGCCGAATCAGTCGATCAGACGTGCCCGCATCAGCTGGTGATATAGTGCTTCAACGATTCGGCTTCAGCCTCGGCGTCCTCGATCCGGCGTTTCACCAGGTCACCGATCGAAACGAGACCCAGAAGCCGGTCGCCCTCCAGCACGGGCAGATGGCGGAATCGGCCTTCGGTCATGATCGCCATTGCATCAGACACGCTCGTGCGTGCGTCGGCGGTGATCACCGGCGCCGTCATGAGATCAGCGGCGGTGGCATCGTGCACGCCCTTCCCGTGCAGGTGCATGCCGCGGCAGATGTCACGCTCGCTCAACAGGCCGGCGATGACATCACCGTCCATCACCAGCACAGCGCCGATGCGATGTTCATGAAGCAGGGCAACAATGTGGGTGATCGGCAAATCGCGGCCGACTGTGACAAGCGGCTTCTTGCCGACGAGAAATGAACCGAGCATGGTTCGCCTCACAATAAGGGCGCCGCATTGGCGCCGCGGTTGGCAATCATGCGCCCATCATCACCGGAAGGCAAAATACAATGAATGGCCCAGGCCTCAACCCTTCCGATTCGGCTGCTACCAGCGCTGACTGGGTGCCGTTCTGGCGCCTGATCCGCATCGTGGCACTGTGTGCGCTGCTGGCCGTGCTGGCCGCGCTGGGCTGGCTGCAGGTCACAGGTTCGCCACAGCGATGGGAATTGTGGCTGGCGGTGGCGGGCGGCGTAGGCGGCACAGTGTTGCTGTCAGGCGCGCTGATGGGCCTGGTGTTCGTCTCCAATCGCTCCGGCCACGACGACAGCGTGGGCCGGGGCGACTAGGGGCGGGCGTCAATCAGCCGATTCGGTTTCCGCTGCCGGCTTGCGGGTGCGTCGGCGCACGGGCTTTTCAGTCGGAGCAGCTTCGGCGGCGACGGATTCGGCTGGAACCGGAGCTGCCGGGGCTTCCTCCGCATCGCGACGCACGCTCAGGCGACGGCCCTCGCCGCGCGAGACGGGGGGTGGCAGCGCCTGCAGAAACGATTCGCGGTCATCGACCGCCGGTGCATCAGTCGAATCCTGATCCCGCGGCTGCTCTGAGCGTTCCGGCCGGCGATCACGCCGATCACGCTGCCAATCACGGCGGTTGCCGTCGGCGCCACGATCTTCACGGGGCCGATCTTCACGGGGCCGATCTTCACGCGGACGTTCGTCACGGGGACGGTCATCGCGAGGGCGATCATCACGGGGACGTTCGTCACGCGGACGATCATCGCGGGGCCGGTCGTCACGGGTGCGGCCATCACGGTTGCGATCATCCCGGCGACCACGCTCACGGTCATCGCGGGGGCGATCATCACGGGGCCGGTCGTCGCGGGCGCGCTCATCACGGCGTTGATCGCCGTCATCACCACGATCGTCGTCGCTCTCGGCATTGCCGCTGTCGCCGTCCACGCCGTCATCATCGTAGGCGTCGCGGCCGTTACGGCCTTCGGGCTGGCGATCACGATGATCGCCCAAAATGCGGAAATAATGTTCGGCATATTGCAGATAATATTCTGCCGTCACCCGATCGCCGGCCTGTTGCGCATCACGCGCCAGGGCACGATATTTTTCCAGAAGCTGGGTGGCATTGCCGCGCTGGCGGTTATCAAGCCGGGCACCATAATTGTTGCCGCCAGCCATTTGTTGCGGGCGCGGACCTGTGTTGCCGCCTCCACGCCGCCGCCGCTGGTTGTTCCTGATCAAGATCGTTGTCCCCGTTGACTGGCCATATCGCGGCGGCTGTTGGGTGTAATCATGCCCTTCGCGCGGTTCGGACGCCGGGGGCCAACAGGCCCATCCGCGACCGGACTTGCCCTTTGCTGGCGTACCGGCTGATGCTGCGCGAGAGGCAGCCCGCTGCTTTCCTGCTGCGGCTACCTGAATGCGCCTTAGCCGGGCAAATCCCATCCGCCAAGGGAAAAACGACGCAGGCCCCTCAGCGTGCCACCTTGGGCGCCATGCCAGCCATCAACTGGAAGCAGGCTTCAGGGTCCTGCCGCTTCAGGCCGAGCAACTGCATTTCGGCTGCGCCTTCCCGCCCAACCGGGATTTCGGGCACATTGCCCGTGATCCCGGCGATGATCTGCTCGGCGGCTTCGTGGATGGAAATGCCGGCATCAACCGGATCCTCGCCATCACCTTTCTGGCTGCCGTCACCGCGCAAGGCGTTCTTGCCGATGCCGGTGGCGACAAAGCCGGGGGTGAGCACGTGCACCTGCACACCATATTGGGCGATCTCGGCCCTCAGCGCGTCGGACCAGCCGACCAACGCATGTTTGGCGGCGCAATAACCGGTGCGCAGCGGCGAGCCGACCTTACCCGCGACCGAAGCGTTGTTGATGATTCGCCCCGACCCGCGCGCAACCATGGCCGGCAGCACCAGCTGCGTCAGCCGCAGCGGCGCGAAGAAATCCACCTCCATCAGAGTGCGGTAAACCGGGAATTCGGTATCGAGCGCCAGGCTGCGCTGCGATATTCCGGCATTGTTCACCAGCCAATCGACACCGCCGGTCACCGCCGCCACCCGCGCGGCAATGGCCGGCAGCAAATCAAGGTCGGTCACCTCAAATGTTTCAACAATGCTGCCGGGGCATTGGGCGGCAACTTCTTCCAGCGCTGCCTGGTTGCGGCCCGACAGCACCAGCCGCGCGCCCTTTGCCGCCAGCGCCAGCGCCAGCCCCTTGCCGATCCCGGCCGAAGCCCCGGTGATCCAGATGGCCTTGCCTGCAACATCGCTCATTGGAAATAACTCCAGCCGGCGGCCGGCACGCCGATCAACATCGGGTGGGCCCACAAGATCAAGAACCACAACAGCAGCCCGCCTAGCACCGGCACCAGGCCGGGCCAGATCGCGTTCCGTGGTTGGCGGCCGGCCACGATGGCCAGAAACGGAAAATGCGAGGTGCGCGCCATGTGAGCGGCATAGGCGGGGTTCTGCGCCTTCTTCTTGCCGTCCTGCATGGCCGTGCCGAACAACGCCAGTACGGCCACACCGCTGGCCAGCACGATGGTGCGCGGATCAGCGGTCATCATGATGTGCACGCCGGCCCAGATCGCCATACTCCACATCATCGGGTGGCGAGTGATGCGCTGCAGGCCCTTGGGTTCCCCCTTCACGCCCGGCATCATCGCCGGGTTGGGCGCGCTCACCGATCCCACGAAGAAAATGCAAGCCACCAGCATCGCCGCCAGCGCCGGGATGTAAGCGCCTGCCGGCGTATCCCACAGCCGTTCCTTGGGCGTCTCGCGCCACAACTGCACGGCGCTGCCAAAACTGGCCAGCGCCACCAGCGAATAGACGACGGCGAAGCCCTTCTCCCCAAGCCGCGCCACCAGCGGGCCACGCAGGGGATGCGACAGCAATTCATGGCTGACCACGAACAGGCCCACCAGCAGCGCCAGCAGCATCAGATCAGACACGCGATACCCCTCTTCCGGCCGGCAATTCGCCAATTCATTGCGGATATTGCAACGGCAAATCAGTGCGGCCAAGCGCTTTGTAACGCTGCGCCAATAAGGTCTGCCGGCTGGTCATCGGCTGGGCCGCTACATCAATCCATACGGCAACTGGGGAGCTCATCAGTTCCAGCGGATCTCCATCCCACAGCACGATATCGGCCCGCTTGCCCACTTCCAGCCTTATCATGCCATTGTCGATGCGGCGCCCGGCGCCGTCATAGATGGTGGCCCCGCGGATCACCGTCACCTGGCCGGCATAAGGCCGGCACTGGCTTGGCCAGGGGTCCTTGCCCACGCGCACCATGTCGGGCGGTGAGGCGGGTACGTCTTTCGGCTTGTCCTTTGCGACGGCGACAGAGGCCAGCACCACACCGGCGATGCCCAACAACAAAATAGCCCGCATGTTCAATCAACTCCCCTGGTGGCCCCACGTTGGGCCAACAAGCACGCAAGCGCAAATTACCCTACCGCCACTATTTCACGCCGTGCATCAGGCGCTTGAGCAAGGGCGAGATCAGCAGCAGCACGCCGCCAATCGCCGCCGAAGCGAAGCCCATGGTTTCGAACACCCCGGCATAAGTATCGAGGCTGACCTTGAGATTGGTCACCTGCCCGCCCACTGTCTCAACGCTGGCTACCTGCGCCACCAGGCCGCCCACATATTGCGCGCAGGCGATGGAGACGAACCACAGGCCCATCATCAGGCCGACGATGCGCGCGATGGAAAGCTTGGTCACCATCGACAGGCCGACCGGCGAGATCATCAGTTCGGCCATGGAGTGGATGAGATAGAGGCCAGCCAGCCACCAGATACCCACCTTGAAATCATCGCCGGCAAACTGCGTGCCCCACACCAGGAACAGGAAACCACCGCCAACGCCGGCCAGCGCCATGCCGAACTTCACCGGAATGCCCGGTTCCAGCCCGCGCCGGCCCAGCGCCTGCCACAACAGGCTGAACAGCGGCGCCAGCATGACGATGAAGATGGCGTTGAAGAACTGCGTCTGCCCCGGCGAGATTTCAAACAGGCCAAAGATCGACAGATCGGTGTTGCGCGCCGCAAACAGCGTCAGGCTGGAACCAGCCTGTTCGAACAGCGTCCAGAACACGACGTTGAACACGATCAGGATGATGGCTGCCAGCATCATCTGCCATTCAGCGCGGTTGCCATAGACGATCGACCAGATCGGGATCAGCACCACGCAGGCCAGGAAGGTGGCAAACAGCACCTTTCCCAGGATCGGCAAGCCCATCAGATAGCCCATGAAGCCTGCGCCTTCCACCGGCGGTGGCGCCGCCATCAGGTTGGTGAACAGGAACCACACCAAGGGCACGAAGGCGATGGCGCCCAGATAGATCGGAATGTCGCGGTTGGGTGCGCCGACCGGCGGCTCGCCATAGCCTTCCAGCTTCGGCCCGGCGAACTGGATCAAATACCAGCTGAGCGCCATGCCCAGCGCCGCCAGCAGGAAGCCTGCCCACCAGCCATAGGCATCGGCCAGAAACGGACAGGCCAACTGGCTGCCCAGCGAGCCGAGGTTGATGCCCATGTAGAAGATGGTGAAGCCCGCGTCCCGCCGGCTGTCGCCCTTGGCATAGAGGCTGCCAACCATGGTGGAGATATTGGGCTTGAAGAAGCCATTGCCGATGGTGACCGCCGACAGGCCGATCAGCATGATGGTGACGAACAGCACATCGCGCTCCCCGCCGGCTTCGAAACCGCCCTTGTCGATATGGCGGGCTTCGGTACCGTCGGCACCAAGCAGCGAGACGCTGCCATCCTCATTGCCCTTGATCTGCAGTTTCTGGCCGTCGAGCGTGACGAACTGCGCCTTGTCATTGCCCTTGGTTTCGACGCTGACCGCATATTGCTGGCCATCGAATTTGGCCCAGGGCTTGGCCGCCTCACCACCGAAACAGAGCGTGAAATAGCCCAGGGCCATCAATATGGCGCCGAACTTCACGGCTTTCTTCGATCCCAGATAATTATCGGCCAGCAAGCCGCCGACCAGCGGGGTGAGATAGACCAGCGCGGTGAAGCCACCATAGAGGCTGGTGGTCGTGCTGTCGGAAAACAGGAAATGGTTGGCGAGATAGAGCGTCAGCAACGCCCGCATGCCGTAATAACCGAACCGCTCCATGGCTTCGGTGGTGAACAGCCGCGCCAGCTGCGCCGGGTGGCCGAACCATTGCGGGCGGGTATCTGCCGCCGCCGCGCTCGCGTTCTCGCTCAAAATGTCTCTCCCACGCACGCCAGACCCAGGCGCGCCATTTCCGGCACCGGTGATAGCGGGCAGCAACGGTTCCGCCAAGCCGACTTGACCTTGGCCGCCCGCAGGAGTCTGTTCGGGCCATGATCCGTCACCTGCTCCCCGCCCTCCTCGCCCTGCTGCCACTGCCTGCCGTGGCCGCGCCCATGCTGATAACGGCCGATCGGGTGTGGGATGGGGAGGCGATGCACGCGGGCTGGCAGGTGCTGGTCGATGATGGGCGCATCGTGGCGGTGGGGCCGAATCTTGCCGCCCCAGCCGATGCCCAGCGCATCGCCCTGCCCGGCCAGACCTTGCTGCCCGGCTTCATCGAAGGCCACAGCCATCTGCTGCTGCACCCCTATGACAAGGTGCCGTGGGACGATCAGGTGCTGAAGGAAAGCGAGGCCTATCGAGTTGCCCGCGCCGTGGTGCATGCCAAGGCAACGCTGATGGCGGGCTTCACCACCGTGCGTGATCTCGGCACCGAAGGCGCCGGCAATGCCGATGTCGGGCTGAAACGCGCCATCAATGAAGGCCATGTTCCCGGCCCCCGCATGATCATCGCCACTCGCGCGCTGGTCGCGCCCGGAAGCTATGCACCCAAGAACGACGCCTGGGCGGTGCCGCAGGGCGCGGAGGAAGCCGATGGCCCCAATCTTGTCAGCGCCGTGCGCCGCCAGATCGGCGCCGGGGCCGACGTGGTGAAGCTCTATGGCGATTATCGCTGGCACCCCGGCGAAGGCAGCCGGCCCACCTATTCGCAAGGTGAAATCACTGCTGCCGTGGCCGCCGCCCATGATGCCGGGCGGCAGGTTGCAGTGCACGCCAACACCGCCGAAGCCATGCGCCGCGCCTCTGCCGCCGGGGTGGAGGTGATCGAACATGGCAGCGAAGGCGACGCTTCCACCTTCGCACTGATGGCGAAGAACAAGACTGCGCTGTGCCCGACGCTCGCCGCCGGCGATGCCATCGCCCGCTATCGCGGCTGGAACGGCCAGGAACCGGCACCGGCCGATGTGCAACAGGACCGTACCGCCTTCCAGTTGGCGATGAAGGCCGGCGTGCCGATCTGCATGGGCGGCGATGTCGGCGTGTATGAACATGGCACCAATGCCCGCGAAATGCTGCTGATGGCCAAGGCGGGGATGCCCAACGCCGCTGTGCTCACCGCCGCCACGGCCGGCAACGCCCGCTATTTCGGGCTCACCGACCGCGGCCGCATCGCGCCCGGCCTGCTGGCCGATCTGGTGGCAGTGCCCGGCGATCCGCTCGCCGATCTGGCGGCCGTCTCCCGGGTGCGATTCGTGATGAAGGGCGGGGCAGTGGTACGGGCCGACTAGAGGGCGGCTGTCCTACAGGGGGCGATTCCGCTTATCATCCGGCCCGGGTTCACCCGCCGCTCTGTCTCAATCTGCAGTCCCGAACAGCCTCGCGCGCACGAAGAGAAACTGTAACCTTTGTAACCTACAGGCGCGCAGTGGCACGGCGATTTGGCAAAAGCCGCCAGCGCCATTACAGCCGCCGGCCATGGACAGTTTCAACGACACCACCAGCACCACCGCCCTGCTCGCCAGCCGCCGTTCCGGCAAGGCACGCGAAATGGTGGCGCCCGGTCCCGATGCCAGCCAGTTGCAGGCCATATTGGCCGCTGCGGCGCGCGTGCCGGATCATGGCAAGCTGAACCCGTGGCGCTTCGTGGTGATCGACAATCGCGCCGCCTTTGCAGACGCGCTGATGGCCATCTATCTGGCGGGCAAGCCAGACGCCGGTCGGCTGGAGCGTGAGGCGGTCACTCAGTTCGCCACCCAGGCGCCCTGCCTCGTGGTTGTGATCGCCAGCCCCAAGCCCAGCCATATCCCGGCCTGGGAGCAGGAGCTTTCCGTGGGCGCCGCCTGCCAGAATCTGGTGCTGGCCGCGCACGCCCATGGCTTTGTTGCCAACTGGCTGACCGGCTGGGCGGCATTTGACGATCAGGTGCTGGCGCTGCTGGGCGGCGTCGCCCCGGAACGCATCGCCGGCTTCTTCTTCATCGGCAGCCAGGGCAAACCGCTGGAAGAACGCCCCCGGCCCGACCTTGCCGCCATTACCAGCCACTGGCGCGGCTGAACCGCCTCAGCTGCACTGCACCGTGCCGCTGCCGGCGACTTTCTTGATGCAGCGGGCGCCGCCGGTGATGCGCACATCGCCAGAACCGGCGATTCGCACATCGGCCTGACCGCTGGCGCGCGCACTGACATTGCCCGAACCGGCAATGCTGATCGCGGTGTTGGAACAGGCCAGGCCAGCCAGATCAGCATCACCACTGCCGGCGATCTTCACATTGAGCGCACCACAGCGACCGGCGACCTTCACATCACCGGAACCCGAAATCGCCACATTAGCGGTGCGGGTATCAAGGCTGGCCAACAGCAGATTGCCGGAACCCTCCACTCGAATATCGAAGGTCTCGCCACTGCCCTTGTCAGCCTGCACATCGGCAGAGCCCGCCACCGACAGACCATGCAGGGCCGGCAGCGTGACGGCGACGTTCACGTCCTTCCCGCCCCAACCCCAATTGCCCTTCTTGCGGCCGATATGGAGCACGCCCTTTTCAACGCGCACCTCCAGCTTGTCGAGGTCGGCCGCTTCGCCGCTGGCGATAACCGAATAGCCATTGCCCTGACGAACCGAGACGTTGTCGCTGCCGCCGACGGCCACCTTATCAAAGCCTGACGCATCGAACCGGCGTTCCGCAGCGTTGGCTGGAGCGGCGGCAATGGCAGCGGTGAGCAGCAACAGGGCAGGGCGGATCATGGCAGAAGCTCCTTGTGTATTGCTGTATTAATACACAAAGGCTGGACAGCTGCAAGTCCATTACGAAACAGGCGCCGGTCCCTGGGTGGGAAGCGGCGCCTGTGTCATCGCGAAGCCGTGTTGGCTTCGTCGAAGCGGCTCACGCCGCTTTCAGCACTTGTTCGATCTTCTGCTGAGCAGCCGGCTCGTCGATGTTCTCCATCGCGGCCAGTTCACGGGCGAGGCGGCCAATGGCGGCGTCATAGATCTGCCGTTCGGAATAGCTCTGTTCCGGCTGGTCTTCGGCGCGATGCAGATCGCGCACCACTTCGGCGATGCTCACCAGATCGCCCGAATTGATCTTGGCTTCATATTCCTGGGCGCGGCGCGACCACATGGTGCGCTTGATGCGCGGCTTGCCCTTCAGGGTGGTCAGCGCTTCGTTCATGGTGGCCTGGCTCGACAGCTTGCGCATGCCAATGCCTTCCGCCTTGTTGGTCGGAACGCGCAGCGTCATCCGCTCTTTTTCGAAACGCAGCACGAACAGATCAAGCGACGCACCGGCGATATGCTGGCTCTGGATTTCCACCACGCGCCCCACGCCATGCTTGGGGTACACGACATAATCACCGACTTCGAAACCGAGCGGTTTGGCAATTGCCATAGATCCAGTATCCTTCTTTATCAGGCCGCCAGGATCAATCGCGCTGTGCCGGCGGGCGCGCGGCGCTGCCGGGGTACTGCTGACGACCCGTTGACGTGACTGCCTGCCTGTCTTGCATGACCCTGGCCCGTTGCCCGCCTGGCAGGTTGGCGAAGTTGGCGACGGAACCGGCGAACCCGGCCGGAGGCACATCACCGCCGACCACAGAATAGGTCATATCAGAAACTTGTCACAATTGCCATGACAATGGCGGCCCTCGCCGCCGAAATTGGCAGTTTTGGGTCAAAAAGTCTCACTCCCGGCCATTTTCAGGCCGAAAGTGGACCAGTTTTGCGGGCGATTACGAGCCCTTGCCGGGCGTTGGCGTGAAATATTTGTCGAACTTGCCGTCTTCGCCCTTGTGCGAATCGGCATCATCCGGGGTCTCACCCTTCATGGTGATGTTCGGCCACTGGGCGGCGTAGGTGGCGTTGATCTCCATCCACTTTTCCAGGCCGCCTTCGGTATCGGGCAGAATGGCTTCGGCCGGGCATTCCGGTTCGCACACGCCGCAATCAATGCATTCGTTGGGGTTGATCACCACCATGGTCTCGCCTTCGTAGAAGCAGTCCACCGGACACACTTCGACGCAATCCATATACTTGCACTTGATGCACGCTTCAGTGACGACGTAGGCCATAAATCTCCCCTCAAGGCAGCAGCAGCCGCCAAAGGCTGGTTACCCCTGTTATCCGTTCGCGCCTTAGGCGAGGGCGAAGGCTTCTGGCAAGAGGGCATCTTGCGAAGACAGGGTCGCATCAGCGTTGATCGCCGCTCTGCCGGGGGTGAGATCGGTGTAGAAATCGCGGGCTTCGGCATAGGGGCCGCGGTGATCCGGCAGGCCTTCCACGCGCACCACGACCACATCATCACCGCGTGGCCAGCTGAGCACCGCTCCGGCCCTGACCAATGTCGCTGCACGATCCACCACGCGGCCATCGATACGCAATCGTCGGCTTTCACACAGGTCCTGAGCGTGGGATCGGGATGGCGCCAGGCGCGCAAACCAGAGGAACTTGTCCAGCCTCAACCCTGCTCCGTAGACCAAATGCTACCTCCTCATCATCGCGGCCAGACTGGCAAAGGGCGAAGCCTCGTTCCCTCTGGCCGGGGGAACAACTTCGTCCGCAGGCGCTGACCGGCGGATGGCGGGACGTGGCCCGGCCCAGGCGAAATGCGGCGCGCCATCAACGAGGCGCGGGCGATAGCCCAATGCCCGCAGCAGCCGCGCCAACCCATCCTGCGAAAGGCCAAGCGTGGAGGCCCAATTGGGATCTGGCATGAACGGGGCGCGACCATCGCGACGCTCGTGGATATGGCGCGACAGGCGATCGACCATGTCGATGCGCACCGCAATCGCGTCCTTGCCCTGGCCCAGCCGCCAGAAGCCGGCGACCAGCAGCACATTGGCCGGCGCTTCCACGGCCGCGCCCGACAGCGAAACCCGGCCGGGTGCCGGCAGCGGTGGCAGGCTGGTCAGTTCGCTGGCCACGGCCCACAGGGCAAGCCGCCAGCGCGTCGGCTCCGGGCGCAGCAGCGCTGGCACAAACAGATGCAGCGGGCCCATGCGGACGCCGCAGCGGCTGAGCGCCTGCCGGTCGGTGCGGGTCACGCCCACCAATTGTTCGGCGACATGCTCGCGGGCCAGTACGCCCAAACCTTCCACCAGTTGCACGATCAGGCCGCGCGCCGGCGCGGAAACCTCGGCGCGAAGCGCCTGCACCTTAGCCAGCGGCGCCGCGACATGGGCGATGGCTTCACCCACAAAACGCTCCAGCCGCTCCTGCACCCGACGACGATCATCCGGGCCGAGCGCTGAAACGGCGCGATCAAGCTCCACGCGCGGGGTCAGCGCATCGCGGCCCTTGCGCAACACCGCCACCCGCGCGCCCTGCCACAACAGGCGCGGCGGCAGGCTGCCATCGAAATCAAGCGTGAAATCCGCGTCACCCGCTTCGGCCAAGCGCTTGGCGCGGGCGCCCAGTTCGCGCGACAAATGGCGCTCGGCCGCCGCCAACAGCAGCCGTTGTTCGCCGGCGCGGGCTGCCGCATCCGCGGTGAAGCGGAAACCATCGAGGCGGCCGATCACTTCGCCATCCACCGCTACGCCGCCATCGGCTTCGATCAGAACGTGGGCTGATACCCCGCGCGCCTTCAGATCCTTGAGCAACACGGCGGTGCGGCGATCGACAAAGCGCTGGGTTAGCGCGCCGTGCAGCGCGTCAGACAGGCGATCTTCAAGGGCACGGGTGCGTTCTGCCCAATGCGCGGGATTGTCGAGCCAATCGGGCCGGTGCGCGATATATGTCCATGTCCGCGCCGCCGCGATGCGATCGGCAATCGCTTCCACATCACCCGTCATACGATCGAGATGGGCGATTTCCGCCGCAATCCAGGCATCGGGCAGATGGCCGCGGCCTTCGGTGAGATGGCGAAACACACGCCCCACCAGCCGCGTGTGCGCTTCCACCCCGGTCTTGCGATAATCGGGCAGGCTGCACGCCTGCCACAGGCGGAACAGACCGCGTTCACCCAGCGTTCGGCTGCTGGCACGCTCCATCACCCAAGGCTCGCCAGCCAGGCGCTTGAGCACGCCCAGATCGATGGCATCATCCGATCGTACCAACTCGGGACGCGGCGTACGGGCGTCCATTGTCGCCACCAGCTTGGGCAGGCTGGAAAAATCAAGATCGGTGTTGCGCCAGACAAGATGGGTCAGCGGCTCGAAGCGGTGCTCCTCCAGCCCTTCGATCTCCTCCGGCGTGAAACTGCAATTGGCCTCGCTGCCCAGTTGCACCGTGCCAAACGTGCCATCGCGTTGGTGACGACCGGCGCGGCCAGCGATCTGCGCCATTTCCGAAAGGGTCAGCCGACGCTGGCGCTTGCCGTCAAACTTGCCCAGCGCCGCAAAGGCGACATGAGTGATGTCCATGTTGAGCCCCATGCCAATGGCATCGGTGGCAACGAGATAATCGACCTCGCCGGACTGGTACATGGCCACCTGCGCGTTGCGGGTGCGTGGGCTCAGCGAGCCCATCACCACCGCAGCGCCACCCTTTTGCCGGCGCAGCATTTCGGCAATGGCATAGACTTCGGCGGCGGTGAACGCGACGATGGCGGTACGGCGCGGCAGGCGGGACAGCTTCTTCGGCCCGGCATAGGCCAGCGTGGAAAAGCGCGGCCGGGTGATGATCTCGGCCTCCGGGATCAGCTTGCGGATGAGCGGCCGCAGCGTTTCCGATCCCAGGATCATGGTTTCGGCATAACCACGCGCCCTGAGCAGCCGATCGGTGAACACATGGCCGCGTTCGGGATCGGCACCCATCTGGCCTTCGTCGATCGCCATGAAGGCGACTTCCCGATCCAGCGGCATCGATTCGACCGTGCACAGGAACCAACGCGCGCCCGGCGGCACAATCTTTTCCTCACCGGTGATCAGCGCGACTGAGGCAGCGCCTTTGGCCGCCACCACTTTTTCATAGACTTCGCGGGCCAGCAGCCGCAGCGGAAATCCGATCATGCCGCTGGTGTGGCCGCACAGGCGTTCGACCGCGAGGTGTGTCTTGCCGGTGTTGGTGGGGCCCAGCACGGCCGTGATCCGGCTGTTGCCATTGCTGGCGGGCGAGGCGATGAACCGGTTCACCCGTCAGATCTGGAGCGCGGCAGGCGCAGCGGCAAGGGCCTGTGGCAATCGGACCCGGAACAATCAGGATCTGGGCCCGGTGGGCCCACCCGTTGCCGGTGACGCTGCGGCCACCCCATCATGTACAGCCTGCGCGGTTGTGCATGGACATGAAGGTGACACGAGTGAATCGGCGGCGCAAGTGACCGTATAATGACGGCGGCTCGTCCCAGTTGACTTGTCCCCAGATTGTTGTCGGATTGACACGGCGACTCGCGAGAGGCAAATCAACCACAGACACGCCGGAAACGAATTTATCCGGCAAGAGTAGATAGTTAACCGTTCGTAAAGACGGATTGGCCGTCGGCACTGGAGGATCGGGCTTGTATCAACCGGGATTTCAGCCGGCAGCCGGAGGCAGCATTGCGCTGCCGGGCTCGCTGTCTGCGCCCGGCGAGCGCTTGGCCCGCGCTGGACGGGCGCTCGCCCGCGCCGCAGATGCAGAGCGTTTGCGCCTTGCCGATGATTGGCAGCGCCTGCGCCGCGCCGCCGCGCAAGGCGACATTGATCTGGACCTTGGTTCCGCCATCGGCAGCCGCCGCTGGTGGATGAAACTGGCGGCCTGCACGGCGCTGGTGGGCGGTGCCATGCTGGCCGGCAGTGTGGTGCCCCCCCTGTACGAGGCTGCACCAACCCCGCTGACGCCCGCCCAACGCGACGAATCGCGGGCCTACAGTGTCGCGCCGCTGGTGTTTGGTGGTGTTTCAGGGGCCAGCCCGCGGGTTGATCCGCGCCAGCTGCGCCCGCTTGCGGAAGCGCCGGAACGGCCGCGCGTTGAACGCAGCGTCACCATCGGCCGGCGCGGGCTGGCGGGCGCGCTGCGAAATGCCGGCGTTGACGCAGCCGAGGTGGCCGAAGTGACCCGCCTACTGGCCGGGCTGAACCCCGGCGGCAGCGCCCGGGCCGAACTGGTGCTGGGCCGGCGCGAAACCAAATCGGTGCCGCGCCCGCTCGAAAGCCTGGCCCTGCGGGCCGCGTTCGACCTCAGGGTGGAAATCAGCCGCAGCGACGGCGGCCTTATCCTGAAGCGCATTCCTATCAGGGTTGATTCCACCCCGCTGCGGGTAAGCGCACCGGTGAGCGGCAGCCTCAACCGCGCCCTGCGCAGTGCCGGCATTCCCGCCGGGCAGGCCGCCGAGTTCATCAAGCAAATGCGCCACGTCGTCGATTTCCAGCGTGGCCTGGGCAAGGCCGACCGGTTCGATATCATCATCGAACAGGACCGCGCCGAAACCGGCGAGATCCGCCACGGCAAATTGCTGTTTGGTGCGCTGGCCCGCAAGGGCCGCGATCCGGTGGAAATCGGCCTGTGGAAAGGCGAATATTACCAAGCCAGCGGCGAAGGCGTGAAGAAGGGCCTTATGAAGACGCCCGTTGATGGCGCCCGCATGACGAGCAGCTTCGGCATGCGGCTGCACCCGGTGATGGGCTTTTCCCGGATGCACAAGGGCGTCGATTTCAACGCCGGCCATGGCCAGACCATCATGGCGGCCGGCGGCGGCACGGTCAGCTTTGCCGGCTGGCACGGCGGCCACGGCAAATATGTGATGATCCGCCACAACAAGGATCTCGCCACGGCCTATGCCCACATGAGCCGCATCGATGTGCGGCCGGGCCAGCGCATCGGCCAGGGCCAGCGCATCGGCGCGTTGGGCTCCACCGGGCTTTCGACTGGGCCGCATCTGCATTACGAGGTTTGGCTGCGCGGCAAGGCGGTGAACCCGGTGAGCCTGCGCTTCATCGGCGGCGCCGAACTGGGTGGCCGCGACTTGAATGACTTCCAGCGCCAGATGAACCGCTGGCGCGCGCTGGACAGCACCGGTGCTGCACCGAAGGCCGTCACTGCCGACTGACATTTTTTGGCCATGCTGGCCTGCCAAGGGTGCAATGTGAGCCCCGTCACCCGCATCTGCGCCCTGATCGCCGTGCTGCCGCTTCTGCCAGCCGCCGGCCCCTTGCCGCGCCCGCAGCGACCCGTGGCCAGGGTTGTATCTTCAGCCTGGGGTGAGGAAGCTGCGCGGGACAAGGCGGGGGAAGCCGCCGACGTGATCCGCATCGCCAGCATAAAGCCCGGCATGGCGGTGGCCGATATCGGCACTGGCGGCGGCTATTATGTGATGCGCGTGGCACCAGTGGTGGGGCCGCAGGGCCGGGTCTTTGCCCAGGATCTGTCGCCGGGCGTGCTCGAACGGGTGCGCCAGCGCACCCGCGCCGCCAACTTCACCAATGTGCGCTTCGTGCAAGGCAGCCAGGCCAATGCCCGCCTGCCCGCCGCCAGTGTGGATGTGGCGCTAATGATCCACATGTATCACGAGATCGAGCAGCCCTATCTGCTGCTCGATCGCCTGCGCCGCAGCCTGAAGCCGGGCGGCCGCATCGTGGTCGTCGATCTCGACCGCCCGTCCGAAGAGCATGGCATGCCAAAGGCGCTGCTCGCCTGCGAGGTGAAGGCGGTGGGCTATGAACTGATCAGCATGACCGACATAAAGCAGGGTTATGTCGCAATGTTTCGCCCCGGCGTGCGGCCGCGCCCCGAAACTGTGAAGGCCTGCCGCGGCTGAGGAGGCGACTTGCCGCATTTGCGGCCAGCGTGAGGCATGACAGGCAAGCGCATGTCGAAAACCCCGCCGATCGTGCTGTTCTATGGACTTGCCGGGCTGATCCCGTTCCTGGCGCCGCCGCTGGCCACCCTCGCCTTCCCCGATTTCCGCTGGCAGTTCACCGAAGCACTGTTGTGGTGGGCCGCCATCATCCTGTCCTTCCTGGGCGGCGCGCGTTGGGGCGC
This sequence comes from Sandarakinorhabdus limnophila DSM 17366, assembly GCF_000420765.1. Taxonomy (GTDB): domain Bacteria; phylum Pseudomonadota; class Alphaproteobacteria; order Sphingomonadales; family Sphingomonadaceae; genus Sandarakinorhabdus; species Sandarakinorhabdus limnophila. Next base: position 109,176 of record NZ_ATVO01000004.1, read on the forward strand.
AGCAGTGCAGAATTCCCAGCCAGCCCCCGGCCTGATCGGGCTGACCATGCTGCCCAGCATCATCGGCTGGCTCGTGCTGCTCGCCCCGCCCAAATATCGCGTGGCACAGTTGTTGGCGCTGGCCGCCGCGCTGCTGGTGCATTTCCTATGGGACTGGACATCCCGCACCCTGCCAGGCTGGTATGGACGGCTGCGGCTGCTGCTCACTGCCGGCGCGGTGGCGGCGCTGGGCTGGCAGGCCGCCTTGCAAGGCTGAATCGGCCCGTTTTTTGACAGTTTCTCCGCTTTTCGTGCGTTTTCGACCGCCACCATACCGAATTTTCAAAGGGCGCCGAACGCCGAGCGTAACCGGCCACGGCGCTGTAGGACGGACTCAGGCGCTCCAGCGCGCGAAGATGGCGGTGGGCAGGAGCAGCCCGCGGGTTTCTTCCCGGATCGCCATGTCGCCCACTTCGATGCTGCCGCCGCGCTCGCCCATCGCCTGGTCCACCAGCGGGTGGAGCGCGAGGGCGGACATGCGAATGGCATAGACGGTGAGCACGAAGAAGCGCGCATCATCCGCCAGCAGTTGCCGGGCAAGATCGACCAGTTCCGGCAGATCGCGTTCCAGCTGCCAAACTTCGCCATCGGGGCCGCGGCCATATTTGGGGGGATCAAAGATCAGGCCGTGATATTTTGCCCCGCGCCGAACCTCGCGGCGCAGGAATTTCAGCGCATCATCGATGATCCAGCGCACCGGCGCATCGCCCAGGCCCGACAGCGCGGCATTCTCGCGAGCGGCCGCCACACTCTTCTTGCTGGCATCAACGTGGGTCACCTGCGCGCCGGCGCGGGCCGCAATCAGGCTGCCGACACCGGTATAGCCGAACATGTTCATCACCCGGTCGCCCGGCTGGATGCGGCTGGCCAGCCAATCGAACTGGCCGCCCATATCGGGGAAGAAACCGAGGTGACGGAAGGGCGTGTTGTTGGCCCAGAAACTGACCTCTCCCCCCGGCGATGGGCGCTTCATGGCCCAACGTTCGGGCACATTGGTCGAAAGCTGCCAGCGGCCGCCGCCGTCTTCATCGCTGCCGCCGATGAACTCGCCATCGGTCTTCCATTCGGTGCTGGCCGGGGCCCACATCGCCTGCGGTTCCGGGCGGATGAAGCGAAAGCGGCCATAACGTTCAAGCTTGCGGCCGTGGCCCGAATCCACCAGCCCGAAATCGGCCCAGGGTTCGGTGACAAGGGTGGCAAGCGCGGTCATGCAGCCGCCTTGTGCCGCCCGATCTCGGCGCGGGCCGGGGCGTTGGCCAGCATGGCGGCACCGGCGGCACGGGCAGCATCCACGGTCACGGCGTCGATGCGGGCCACCAGTTCGGCGGGCGGCAGGAACCGGCCGTGCACGATCAGGCTGCGGCCCAGATAATCGGACGCGCCTTGCGGACCTTCCAGCGCCATCAACAGCCCGGCGACAGCCTGCGCCCGGGCGCGATTGAGTTCCGCCTGCTCAAGGCCCGCCGCTGTTTCATGCAGCACCATCATGATCAGATCGCGCGCGGCGGCCGCCTGCTTGGGATCGGTGGCGGCGTGGACGCTCATCAGGCCGGCATCGACATAAGGCTGCAACGAAGCCGAAACGGTGTAGGCCAGTCCGCGTTCTTCGCGGACCTGCTGGAACAGGCGGGACGACATGCCACCGCCGGCCGCCAGCGTGAACAGCAGCGCGGCATCCTGCGCCGGATCATGATGGCCAGGGGCGGCCCAGCCCGCTGTCAGCTGCGCCTGCTCGATGCGGCGGGCATCGTGGTGGCGGCCAGGGTGGAAGCGCACGTCGTCGCCGACCGGTGACGGATTGCTGCCGGCCGCTGCCGGGAACGCGGCCTGCGCGAGCCGGCACAGTTCGGCATGATCGACCTTGCCGGCAGCCACGAGGGTAAGCCGCTGCGGTGCATAATGATCGGCCTGCCAGCCCAGCAGATCATCGCGGGTGATTCGCGCCAGGCTGGCTTCATCACCCAGGATGGAGCGGCCCAGCGCCTGTTCCGGGAAGGCGGCTTCCTGCAGATGATCGAACACGATGTCATCCGGCGTGTCGCGCGCTTCGCCGAGCTCCTGCAGCACGACTTCCTTTTCGCGGACGATATCGTCTGCATCAAAGCGCGCGCCGGAAACGAGATCGGCGATCAGATCGACGCCCAGCGGCAGATCGCGCGCCAGCAGGCGGGCGTGAAACATCGTGGTGTCGCGGCTGGTCCAGGCGTTGAGCTGGCCACCCACATCCTCCATCTCCTCCGCAATGGCGCGGGCCGAGCGGCGCTTTGTGCCCTTGAACACCATGTGCTCAAACAGGTGGGCGAGACCGTTCAGTTCCGGCCGCTCGAAGCGCGAGCCGGTTTCGGCAGTCACCGCGACCGCCGCCGTTTCGAGGCCGGGCAGCGCCCAGCTGGCGACGCGCAAGCCGTTTTCGAGGATGCTGATCTGCGGTTCGGTCATTTGGCGCGTGCACGTTCCGCGATGTAGGCTTCGATCGCCTGCAATTGGGCGGGAGCGACGTCATAGCGTTCGGTCCGCGTCATCAGATCGGCCAGGCGGGCCGGCAGATCGGGATGGATGTCGGTTGCCGCCTGCACCGCCGCCGGGAACTTGGCAGGGTGGGCGGTGGCGAGCGTGACCATTGGGGCATTGCCCGTGTCACGGCGGGCGGCGGCGAGGCCGATGGCCGTGTGCGGATCGAGCAGTTCGCCAGTGCTTGCCAGCGCCCAGCGCATTGTGTCGGTCATCTCGTCAGCGTCCACACGGGCGGAGCTGAACAGGCCGGCGGCCTTGGCGCGCCAGCTTTCCGGCAGGGCGAGTTTCTTTGTCGCCTCGAACTCGGCCATTGCGGCGGCCAAGGCTGCACCATCGCGGCCCGACAAGTCGAACAGCAGCCGCTCGAAATTGGAGGAGACCTGGATGTCCATCGACGGCGCATCGGTGGGGGCAACCGTGCCGGCGCTGTAATCACCGCTGGTCAGCGCGCGGTGGAGAATATCGTTGCGGTTGGTGGCGACCACCAGTCGTTCGATGGGCAGGCCCATTTGCGCCGCGACATAGCCCGCGAACACATCACCGAAATTACCGGTGGGCACGGCGTAGGACACGGCGCGGTGCGGCGCACCCAGCGAGAGAGCGGATGTGAAATAATAGACGACCTGGAACAGCAGCCGCGCCCAGTTGATGCTGTTCACCGCGGCCAGCGGGAAGCGGGCCGCGAAAGCCGCATCGTTGAACATCGCCTTCACGATGGCTTGCGCGTCGTCGAAATTGCCGTCGATGGCGAGATTGTGGATGTTGGAATCCAGCACCGTCGTCATCTGCCGGCGCTGGACCTCGCTCACCCGGCCATCGGGGTGCAGCATATAGACTTCAACGCCCGAGCGGCCGGCGAGCGCATCGATGGCGGCCGAGCCAGTGTCGCCGGAGGTCGCACCAATCACGGTGATGTGCTGGCCCGATTGGGCGAGGAAGCGTTCAAACACCAGGCCGAGCGCCTGCAGGGCGACGTCCTTGAATGCCAGTGTTGGCCCGTGGAAGAGTTCAAGCAGGAAATGCCGGTGATCGAGCTGCTTTAGCGGCGCCACGGCGGCGTGGGCGAAGCGGCCATAAGCGGCGGTGAAGATCTGGCGCAACGCCGTCTCGTCGAGGCAGCCTGCCGTGAAGCGCTGGCACACGCGAACCGCGACTTCAACATAAGGCAGGCCTGCCATGGCCGCGATCTCGGCTTCGCTGAAGCGCGGCCAGGATTCGGGCACATACAGCCCGCCATCGCTGGCCAGGCCGGCCAGTGTGGCGGCTTCGAAATCAAGGATCGGGGCGACACCCCGTGTGGAGACATAGCGCATGACGGGTTCCCGTTATTCGGGCTTGGCCGCCGGCGCAACCGGGCGCCGCCGTAGATAGAGGCCGTAGATAGCGGCCAGCGCGATGGCGAGGCCAAACCATTGCCCGGCATAGGCCAGGTGATTGTCGGGCAGATCGGCAGCGCGCGGCTGCAGCGGCCGGCCGAGCGGCGGGATCGCCTCATCCGGAATCAGCATGAAGCGTGGCCGGTCCGGGGCTTTGCCATAGGGGCGCTCGATCACCGTGCCGGTCAGTTGGTGATCAAGGGTGATCACGATGTCTTTCGCGTCCACGCGCTTCGTCCAGCCCGCCACCGCCACGATATCGGGCGGGTGGCTGTTGGGCCGGCAGGAGACCACGACATAGAAGCCGGATGTGCCACCGGCAGAGCTTCCGGGGCGAAGATCATAGGGTTTCTTGTCGCCGGCGCGGCAATCGATGCTGGCGCGGCGATACTGGATAGACACATCGCCCATTATCGCGGCGCGGAATTCTTCCGGCGAAACCAGCGGCAGTTTCGGCGCGGCAGCCAGGCGTTCGATCAGATCATGCTTCAACGCCCGCCGATCCAGCTGCCATTTGCCCAATCCGCAGAGGATCAGGATGCCGGCGGCAGTGATGATGGTCGGGATAATCGGGATTCGGCGGCTCACGCCTGTCCTTCGCCGGCATTGTTGCGGAACTCAAGTGCGACCAACAGGCCCTTGGCCAGCCGCATCAGCCCCAGCGACAGGCCGAGCGTGATCGGCCCCCACAGCATCACATGCACCCACCACGGCGGCGCCAGCTTGGCTTCGGTCACCTGGCTGGCGATGATGACGATGGTGGCGACGATGAAGATCAGGAACGGCGCGGCACCGTCACCAACGTTGAAGCGGCCATAATCCAGCCCGCAGGCCGAACAGCGCGGCGCCATCTTGAGCAGGCCAATATACAAGGGGCCGCTGCCACAGCGTGGACAGCAGCCCCTCAGTGCAACCTGAACGGGCGTGGGCCCGATTGTGGGTGTCTCAGCCAAACGCGTGGGGGGCCACAGCCGCGCCGAAGTTCGAACCCCACACATAGATGGCGATGAACAGGAACAGCCACACCACGTCCACGAAGTGCCAATACCACGCTGCCGCTTCGAAACCGAAGTGCTGACGCGAGGTGAAATCACCCTTGTAGGTGCGGGCCAGGCACACCATCAGGAAGATGGTGCCCACGATGACGTGGAAGCCGTGGAAGCCGGTCGCCATGTAGAAGGCGGCGCCATAGATGCTGTCGGCCATGCCATATTCGGCGTGATAATATTCATAGGCCTGCACGCAGGTGAAGATCAGGCCGAGCGCGATCGTCACCCACAGGCCCTGCTTCAGGCCCTTGCGGTCATCATGGATCAGCGCGTGGTGCGCCCAGGTAACGCTGGTGCCCGACAGCAGCAGGATCAGCGTGTTCAAGAGCGGGAACACGAACGGATCGAGCAGTTCGATGCCCTTGGGCGGCCACACGCCTTCGATGCCTTCGTGCATCGACGGATAGAGCGCCGCGTTGAAATAGGCCCAGAACCAGGCGACGAAGAACATCACTTCCGAGGCGATGAACAGGATCATGCCGTAGCGGTGATGCAGCTGCACAACCGGCGTGTGATCGCCGGTGTTGGCTTCGTGGACGACATCCTTCCACCACAGGAAGAACATGGCAGCGACAGCCGCGAGGCCGGCAAAGAAGGCCGGCATGCCCCAACCGGTCTTATGCATCCAGCCGATCGCGCCAGCGGCGAGGATCAGCACCGCCATCGACATCATCAGCGGGCGCGATGACGGATTGAGAATATGATAGCTGTGGGTCTTGGCTCCGGCCATGGCTCAGCCCCTGTCCTTCAAACTGTTACGATTTGTCGCAGCGCTTAGCCTGACCCGAGGTTGCTTGTCCAGCGCCGCATCCGCGGCGGGGGGCTTGTCCAGAGCGGCAACCGCAGTTGCCGGTTTGTCCACCGGGTAGAAGGTGTAGCTCAGCGTGATTTCGTCGATCTTCTTCGCCACTGGATCATCCATGATGGCGGGATCGATATAATAGGAAACCGGCATGTCCACAGTCTCGCCAGCCTTCAGCGTCTGCTCGGTAAAGCAGAAGCAGTCGATCTTGATGAAATAGCGGCCGGCCACGTCGGGGGAGACGTTGTAGACGGCGCGGCCGGTGATGGCCGTGCTGCCGGTGTTGCTGGCGGTGTAGAAGGCCAGGCGCTTTTCCCCGATCGGAATGCTGACCTCGTTGGCCTTGGGTTTGAACCGCCACGCGAGACCCGGCGCCAGATTCGAATCGAATCGCACCTTTATGGTGCGGCCAGCAACGGCCTGCATCTGGTCGGCCGTCGGCGCAAAGGCGGCGACCTGCGTGGTGCCACCAAAACCGGTGACCTGGCAGAACAGGCGATAAAGCGGCACCGACGCATAAGCGAGGCCGATCATGCTGACAGCCATCAGGCCGGCCATCAGGCCCACACGGCGGTTGGCAGCAGCGGTGCTCATGATGCAGCCGTCGTTGTGGGCGCCGACACCTGCCCGCTCATCCGCACCACGGTGATGCCGAAGAACAGCGCCACCATGGCGAACAGCAAGATACCGATGGCCCGGTTGCGGGAGGCGCGGCGCGCCATGAAGGCGGCGCGCTCGTCAGCGGTCCAGGTGGCAGGATCGATGTTCATGGCAGCAGCAGCACATCGGCAACCAGGGCGCCGAACAAGCAGGCCAGATACAGAAGGCTGAACTTGAACAGCTTCTTCTCCGCCACCATGTCCGCCGCCAGCGTGGCGCTGCTGCGATAGACGTTCCATGCCATCACCATGAAAATCACGCCCAGCGTGATCGCCGTGCCGCCATAGGCCCAATCTGTGAGGCCAAGCAGCGGCGGTGCGATGGTGACCGGCACCAGCAGCGCCGAATAGGCGAGGATCTGGCGACGGGTTTCCTTGAACCCGTGGGTGACCGGCAGCATCGGCACACCGGCCTTGGCGTAATCAGCCTCCATGAACAGCGCCAACGCCCAGAAGTGCGGCGGCGTCCACAGGAAGATAATGGCAAAGAGGATCCACGCCAGCATCGGTGTCTCGCCGGCGACGGCAGCCCAACCGCAGATCACCGGGAAGGCGCCGGCGGCGCCGCCGATGACGATGTTCTGCGGCGTGCGACGCTTGAGCCAGGCAGTGTAGACGACCACATAGAACAGGATCGAAACGGCAAGCCAGGCCGCAGCCACCCAATTGAGCGCCAAGCCCATGATGGCCACCGAACCGGTGCCGAGGATAACGCCAAAGGCCAAGGCTTCGGGCTTCTGCAGCTTACCGGCTGGCAGCGGCCGCTTGGCGGTGCGCTTCATCAGCGCATCAATATCGGCTTCATACCATTGGTTGAGCGCGCCGGCGGCCCCCGCGGCGACCGCGATGCACAAGATGCCAGTGAAGGCCAGGAACGGGTGCAGACTGCCCGGCGCTGCCACCATAGCGCAGGCCGCGGTGAAGATGACCAGCGTCATCACCCGCGGCTTGAGCAGCGCGAAATAATCGCGCCAGTCCGCCAGCAGAGGTGTTGGCACCCCGGTGGCGGGCTGGGCAGTTGCGGTGTTGTTCATGACGTCTGGCCTGTCGGGGGGCAGGTTGCCCTGCACCCGGATCGCCGGTTACTTGATGACCGGCAGGGTTTCGAACTGGTGGAACGGCGGCGGGCTGGACAAGGTCCATTCCAGCGTGGTGGCCCCTTCGCCCCAGTAATTGTCTTCCACCTTGCGGCTGGAGAAGAACGACACCAGCAGGTTGAGGAAGAAGAACAGCATGCCCACGCCCATGATGGCATAGCCGTAGGAGGCGATCTGGTTCCAATAGGCGTACATGTCCGGATAATCGGCGATGCGGCGCGGCATGCCATCCATGCCCAGGAAGTGCATCGGGAAGAACAGGACGTTCACGCCGATGAAGAAGATCCAGAAGTGCAGCTTGCCGAGCGTCTCGTTGTACTGCCTGCCGAACATCTTGCCGAACCAATAATACCAGGCGGCGAAGATAGCGAACACGGCGCCCAACGACAGCACATAGTGGAAGTGCGCCACCACATAGTAGGTGTCGTGGAAATAGGTATCCACGCCGGCGTTGGACAGCAGCACGCCGGTGACGCCGCCCACGGTGAACATGAAGATGAAACCGATCGCCCACAACATCGGGGTCTTGAAGCTGATCGAACCGCCCCACATCGTCGCGATCCAGCTGAAGATCTTGATGCCGGTAGGCACCGCGATGATCATCGTGGCGGCGGTGAAATACATCTTGGTGTTCACGTCGAGGCCGACAGTGAACATGTGGTGCGCCCACACGACAAAGCCGATGAAGCCGATGGCGACCATGGCATAGGCCATGCCGAGATAGCCAAAGACCGGCTTCTTGCTGAAGGTGGACACAACCTGGCTGACGATGCCGAAGCCCGGCAGGATGAGGATGTAGACTTCGGGGTGGCCGAAGAACCAGAACAGATGCTGATAGAGCACCGGATCACCACCGCCATCAGCCGAGAAGAAGTGGGTGCCGAAGTTGCGATCGGTCAGCAGCATGGTGATGGCACCAGCCAGAACCGGCAGCGACAGCAGCAGCAGGAAGGCGGTGACCAGCACCGACCACACGAACAGCGGCATCTTGTGCAGGGTCATGCCCGGTGCGCGCATGTTGAGGATGGTGGTGATGAAGTTGATCGCGCCCAGGATCGACGAAGCGCCAGCGATGTGCAGCGACAGAATCGCCATGTCCACAGCCGGGCCGGGGTGGCCCGCAGTGGAGAGCGGCGGATACACCGTCCAGCCGGTGCCGGCGCCATTGGCGCCTGCCGGGCCTTCGACGAACATCGAGCCGCACAGCAGCAGGAACGACGGGACCAGCAGCCAGAACGACACGTTGTTCATGCGCGGGAACGCCATGTCGGGCGCGCCGATCATGATCGGCACGAACCAGTTGCCGAAGCCGCCGATCATGGCGGGCATGACGGTGAAGAACACCATGATCAGGCCGTGGGCGGTGATGAACACGTTCCACAAATGGTTGGCCTGATCGACATTGCCCTGGGTCATGAAGGTGAGCCACTGGATCCCCGGCTCAGCCAGTTCAAGACGCATGATGCCCGAGATCGCGCCGCCGATGGTGCCGGCGATGATCGCGAAGATCAGGTAGAGCGTACCGATATCCTTGTGGTTCGTCGAAAAGAGCCAGCGCTGGATAAAGCCGGGCTTGTGATCATGATCGTGGTCATGAGCACCGGCGGTTGCGGCGTGAGCCATGATACGGGTCCTCTTCTCGAATCTTACTGGGCAGCCGGAGCCGCCACAGCCGCATCAGCGGCCGGGGCAGCTGCATCGGCAGCGGGAATGGCGGTGGGAGCAGCTTCTGCAGGGGCGGCGGCTTCGGCCACCTTGGGCTCAATGCCGTTTTCCTTCTGCTTGGCGGCAACCCAGGCATCGAACTGCGCCTTCGGCAGCACTTCGATGGCGATCGGCATATAGGCATGCTTGGTGCCGCACAGCTCGCTGCACTGACCAAAATACACGCCGGGACGATCGGTCTTGAACCAGGTTTCGTTGATGCGGCCCGGCACGGCATCCATCTTCAGATAAAAGGCCGGCATGGCGAAGCTGTGGATCACGTCGGCCGCCGTGGTGAGGATCTTCACCGTGGCGCCGACCGGCACCACCACGCGGTTATCGACATCGAGCAGCTTGGGCGTGCCGCGCGCGGCAGCCTCTTCGTTGGTGAGCATCACCGAATCAAAAGTGAAGCCGCCCTGATCGGGATACTCATATTCCCAATACCATTGGTGGCCGATGGCCTTGATGGTGATATCGGCCTTGGGCGGATCATATTGATTGGCCAGCAGGCGGAAGCTTGGGAAGGCGATGACCACCAGGATGAGTGCCGGCACCACGGTCCAGATCACTTCGATCACGGTGTTGTGGCTGTTCTTCGACGGCACCGGGTTGGCCGCGGCGCGGTAGCGGAACATGGTCCATGCCAGCAGGATCAGCACGAACACGGCCACGACAAACATCAGCGGGTTGAGCACGTTGTAGACCATGTTGTGGGCTTCAACGGCGATATCAGTGACCGGCGTTTGCAGGTCCCAGCCACCCGTGGGCTGGCCGATACCCGGGGTTGCGGCCTGCAGGGCCGGCACGGCCGCGGGCACATCGGTGGTGGCCACCGGCGGCACCGGCGCAGCCGCCACGGCTTCCTGTGCGAAACTGCGAGCCGAAGCGCCCATCGCCTCGGCGGAAATGATCATCGATATAATGCGGCGCATACTGCCCCTGGCCTGAAACGAGCGGCCTGAGCCGCCAAGAGATGAATTTTCTATGCCGCGCTGCAGCGCAACAGGCAAGCGGAAACCCCGGTCAAAAGCGCACAGGGCCAGCCAATTTGTCAGGCTTTCAGGTTTGCATAGGTGGCAGATAGCCGCGCCATTTGCGCCTTCACGGCTTCCTTCATGTCTTCACCCTGCAGCATCCCGGCATTCCAGACCGCCACATACTCAAGGCCATCGGCAATCGAATGTTCGCGGCCATAGTTCAGCACCTGCTTGATGCCGGTGATGGCCAGCGGGGATTTGGCGCAGATCTCGCGGGCCATCACCTCTGCGGCAGCCAGCGCGTCGGCATGTGTGTCTTCCACCCGATTCACAAAGCCGTAGCGCAGCGCCTCGGCGGCCGGGAACTTGCGGCCAGTATAGGCCAGTTCGCGGATCAACCCCTGCGGCAGCAGGTGCGGGATGCGCTGCAGCGTGCCGACATCGGCAACGATGCCGACATTGATCTCCTGGATGGTGAAATAGGCTTCCGATGAACAGATGCGGATATCGCAGGCGGTGACCAGATCGACGCCGCCGCCGATGCAGCCGCCCTGCGTCACCACGATCACCGGCACCCGGCAATCATCGATGACGTTGAAACTTTCCTGCAACTCCTTCACGTGGCGACGGAAGGCTTCACGCTGGCGACCAAGATCGCCGCCCGTGCTCGCCGCTGCATTCTGCCCGGCCCACTTGAGATCGAGGCCGGCAGTGAAATGCTTGCCGGTCGAGGCGAGGATGACACAGCGCACATCCATGTCATGGGCGATGGCACGAAACACCTGCACCATTTCGGGCCAGAAATCGCCGTTCATGGTGTTGAGTTCGGCGGGGCGGCACAGGGTGATGCGGGCGATGCCGTCGCTCACGCTGTAATCGAGGGTCTTCAGTTCCATCGCAGCCTCCACAAGTCTATGGGAGAGGAATGACCAAGTTCACCGTCAACGGCAATCCTGTCGAATTTCTGATGCAGCCTGATACGCCGCTGCTGTGGGCGCTGCGCGATGCGGCGGGACTGACCGGAACCAAATATGGTTGTGGTGCCGGCTTGTGCGGCGCGTGCACCGTGCATGTGGATGGCAAGGCAACGCGCAGCTGCCAGGTGACGATTGCTGAACTGGAAGGCACGTTCATCACCACCATCGAAGGCCTGTCCGACAATCGCGATCACCCCCTGCAACAGGCATGGATCGCTGCCCAAGTGCCGCAATGTGGCTATTGCCAATCCGGCATGATCATGGCGGCGGCGGCCCTGTTGAAGGACAAGCCCAACCCCAGTGATGACGACATCAACACCACCATCACCAACCTGTGCCGCTGCGGCACCTACCCGCGCATCCGCCGCGCCATCCACATGGCCGCATCAGGCCGGGCGGATGCAGGCATTCCGGGGCCGGAGGTGGACGCCGGCGAAGCCGCCGCGCGCGCGCCGAGTTTGAAGGGTTAGAACGGATTAAGCGTGTAGCCGCGCTGCTGATAGACCGCGTGGGCGGTGATCGCCGAAAGCGACATCTTCACGCCTGGGATGAGATCGGCCTTCGTGATCTTCTGGCCCATCGCCGTCTGCCCGCAGAGATAGAATTCAACACCGGCACCCAGCAGTTTCCTCACCGCATCAAGGCTGCCATTGGCCTTGCCCTCGTTGCGCGCGGCGTAGACTTCGGGCTTCAGCAGGTCCATCGCGCCGGGGCCGTGGACGATCACAACGATCTGCACGTCCTTCTGCGGGACGCCGGCCGCCACATGCATGTTGAGCGTGCGCGCCGCCGTTTCGATCTGCCGGCTGAGCCCGCCGGGCGCGGCCTTGGCCGCAACGTCGAAGGCGATCTTGAACTTGGTGCCCTTGGGCAGCGCCAGGTCGCTGTCTACCGGCGCGATCGGGCCGACAGCGGGCAACACCGGGCCGGGGCCGAAGCCTTCGCGGGATTGCGCCAGCACCGGCGCCTAGAGCAGGAGAGCGGTCAACAACGCTGCGCGGATCATGATGGGGCCTTTCAGAACGGGTTCAGCGTGTAACCTTGCGCCTGCAGGATGGCGTGGGCGCTGCTGGCAGAGATGGCCAGTTCGACGCCAGGAAGCAAGTCAGCCTTTTTCACGCCCATGGCGTTGGCGGCCTGGCCGCAGACCAGAAAGCGCACGCCCTTGGCCAGCATTTCCTTCACCATGGCTTCGCTGGCGTTGGTCGTGCCGGGATTGCGGGCGGCATAGACTTCGTGCTTCGTGAGCTCGGCAATCGCCGGGCCATGCACGACCACGGCCACCGCCACGTCGCGCTCGGCAACGCCGTTGGCGACATGGCTGTTGATGAAGCGCGCTGCCGTTTCAAAGCCGGGGTTCAGTTTGCCGGGCGCGGCCTTGGTGACGTCATAGACATGGCGCAGCACCATGCCTTTGGGGATGGCAACATTATGCTCGACTGGGGTGTGGGTGCCGAAGCCCTTGAACACCGGGCCATCGGTGGCTGCCGCCGGCGCGGCCAGCAGTACCGCGATCAGCAAGGCCCGCATCAGCCGAGGTTCCGCAGGCTTTGCAGCGCGCTTTGCGCTTCGGCCACGGTGCGGCGCACGATCTCGCCGGCCGGCAGGATTTCGGTGATGCCGCCGCCGCCCTGCCCGGCCGCCAGGCACTGGGTTTCAGGGATGACGTCGAGCACGCCCGCGATGGGCCCGAGCCGATTGAGCTGCACCGATTCGGTCACCTGCGCGGCAAACGGCTTGGCGGTGCGGTTGTCGAAATCGCGGTTCGAATCGTTGACGATCGCGCGCAGCGTCTTGCCGGTGAACACCTTGCTGATCACCGTGTCGCTTTCGCTCATGCCCACGATGGCGTCCTTGTATTTCTGGCCGGCATGCGCCTCGTGGCTGGCGATGAAGCGGGTGCCCATCCACACGCCAACGCAGCCAAAGGCCAGCGCCGCAGCGAGCCCGCGGCCGTCATAGAGGCCACCGGCTGCCACCACCGGGATATCAACCGCGTCCACGCATTGCGGCCACAGTGCGACCGAAGCGACACTGCCGGTGTGGCCGCCGCCTTCGGTGCCCTGCGCGATGATCACGTCGCAGCCGGCTTCGGCGGCTTTCACCGCGTGCTTCACGTTGCCGGCCATGCACATCACCACGATGCCGGCCTGTTTCAGTTCGGTGATGATCGCCACCGGCACGCCGAGGCCGGCGATGAACGCCTTGGCGCCGCCCTTGATGATCACGTCCACACTGGCGGTAAGGGTTTCGGGCTGGGCGGTGAGGAGATCGACGCCGAACGGCTTGTCGGTCAGGTCCTTCACGCGCGCCATCTGATCGGCGATGAACTTGGGCGGCAGGCCAGCCATGCCCAAGGAGCCGAAACCGCCGGCGTCGGAAACCGCCGCGCAGACTTCAGCATAGGACACGCCGCCCATGCCGGCGAGCAGGACGGGGTGATCGACACCAAGCAGATCACAGATGACAGTGCGCAGAGCCATGGCGTTACAGACCTTCAGTGATGAAAACGCGATAATCGGCACCGGCAAAGCGATGCTTGACGGCATCCTGATAGGCGGGGCTGCCATACCAAGCCTTCGCCGCTGCCGTGTCAGGGAATTCAACGATCACGGCGCCTTCGATCGGCGCGCCTTCCAGCGTTTCGTGGGCACCATAGAAGGCCAGCGGCTTGGCGATGTGCCCGGCGAGCGTCCCGCCGGCCTTTTCACCATAAGCGCCAAACTCGACCGGATCGCGCAAGCGTTCACGCGTGAAAACAATATAGGCTGCCATGATAACCCCCCAGACATCGCCGCCGTGCGCCGCCGGCGCACGGCGTTGACGATTATTCCGCCGCTGTTGCCGCTTCGCCCCAGCCGATGATGGCCTTGGTTTCGAGGAAATCAGTGAAGGCATGGTCGCCCCACTCGCGGCCATTGCCCGACTGTTTGTAGCCGCCGAATGGTGCCATCATGTCACCGGGGGCCTGGTTGATGTTGACCTGGCCAGTCCGCAACTGGCGCGCAACCTTGCGGGCGTGTTCGGGCTCGCCCGAGATATAGCCGGCGAGGCCGTAGACCGTATCATTGGCAATCGCCACGGCCTGTTCCTCGGACTGGTAGGGCAGCATTGCCAGCACCGGGCCAAAGATTTCCTCGCGCGCAATCGTCATGTCGTTGCTGACATCGGCAAAGATCGTCGGCTTGACATAATAGCCCTTGTCGAGGCCATCCGGGCGCCCGGTGCCGCCGCTGACCAGCGTTGCGCCTTCGTCGATACCCTTCTGGATCAGCCCCTGGATCTTGGTCCACTGCGTCTCGCTGACAACAGGCCCCATCGCGGCATTGCCATCGGGCGAACCGACTGTGGTGGCTTCGGCAGCCGCCTTTGCGATGGCCTTGGCCGCTTCCATCTTGGCGGCAGGGATCAGCATGCGCGTCGGTGCATTGCACGACTGGCCGCTGTTCATCATCACCGACTTGACGCCGCCGGCAACGGCGACCTGCAGATCGGCATCGTCAAGAATGATGTTGGGCGACTTGCCGCCGAGTTCCTGATGAACTCGCTTGACGGTGGGGGCGGCATTGCGGGCAACTTCGATACCGGCGCGGGTGCTGCCGGTGAAGCTGACCATATCGACTTCGCGGTGCGAGGACAGCGCGGCGCCAACAGTGGGACCGTCGCCGTTGACGAGGTTGAAGACACCGGCCGGCACACCGGCGGCGTGCATGACTTCGGCCCACAGGATCGCCGAGAACGGCGCGATTTCAGACGGCTTGAGCACCATGGTGCAACCGGTGGCGATCGCCGGGACGACCTTGCAGGCGATCTGGTTGATCGGCCAGTTCCACGGCGTGATGAAGGCGCACACGCCGATAGGTTCATGGGTAATGAGCGTGGTGCCGCGCAGTTTTTCGAACTCGTAATTCTTCAGCACCTCGATGCCGGTCATCAGGTGGCCAACACCGATTGCGGCTTGCGCCTGCATGGCCAGCCAGCCCGGTGCACCCATTTCCTCGGTGATGGCTGCGGCGATTTCGGCAAAACGCTCCTGATATTTCGCCAGGATGTTCTGCAGCAATTCAACGCGGTCGGCGCGGCTGGTTTGTGAATAGCCCGAAAACGCCTTGCGGGCGGCCATCACCGCGCGGTCGGCGTCAGCGGCGCTGCCCATCGAGATCACGCCGGCCACTTCCTCTGTGGCCGGGTTGATCACGTCCAACAGCTTTGGCGCCGCCGGATCAACCCATTGGCCGTCGATATAGAATTTGGTGTATTGGCGCATGGTTCAGCCTCCCCAGCTGTGTTGTTGGGTCGCTTGTAGCACGCCGATGGGGCGATTCGGCGCTTGGCGCTTTTGATAAGGCTATTTCGCCGGCAGCAGCAGCGTGGCCGCCGCCGCCATGCTTTCCACGCCCGTCGCGATGGTCGGCGCCGGATCGGGGGCCCAGCCGCTGTTGTGCAGGCTGGGGATGGCCGGCCCGCCCTTTTGCGCCGCATCCCACTGTGCCTGAGCAACACCGCCCAGCCAGAAGATCACTGACGGCGCCTTGGCTTCCAGACCGAAATACTGGAAATCCTCCGAGGCCATCGACGGATCGAGATCCACCACCCGGGCCTTGCCGAGCTTTGCTTCGAACTGCGTCTTGATGCGGGCGGCCAGCGCCGGATCATTCAGGGTCGGCACGCCATAACCGGTGTGGCTGATCACCGGCATCAACGCTTCGGGCAGACCAGCCGCAATCGCCTGGCCTTTTGCCACCCGGGCAATGCCATCCAGCAGGCGCTGTTGCTGCTTGGGGTCGTAACTGCGGATCGTCAGTTGCAGCTTCACCTCGTCCGGAATGATATTGTGCTTGGTGCCGCCGTGGATGCTGCCCACCGTGATCACCGCCGGCTTGAACGGATCATTCTCGCGGGAAACGATGGTTTGCAGGGCCGTGATGATGCGGCCCGCCAGCGCAACCGGGTCCTTCGTGCTGGCCGGATAGGCGCCATGGCCGCCGATGCCCTTCACCACCATGTCCATCGACGTGGAGATCGACAGGGCGCGGAACGGCGGCACGCTCACCGTGCCGGCGGGGATGCCGCTGCTGTCGTGCAGGGCCAGCGCATAATCCGGCTTGGGAAAGCGCGTGAACAGCCCATCGGCGATCATTGCCCGCGCGCCGCCACCGCCTTCCTCGGCCGGCTGGCCCACCATCACCACGGTTCCGCGCCAGGCCTTGCGGTTTTCCGCCAGCCAGCGCGCCGTGCCCACCCATACCGACATGTGAATGTCGTGGCCGCAGGCATGCATCACCGGCGTCATCGGGCCGTCGCCATAACTGCCCATCGCCGTGCTGCCATAGGGCAGGCCGGTGGCTTCCTTCACCGGCAGCCCGTCCATGTCGGCGCGGATCAGCAGCGTCGGGCCCTTGCCGTTCTTCAACACCGCCACCACGCCGGTGCGGCCGACTTTTTCCGTCACCTCGAAACCGGCAGCGCGGGCTTCGGCCGCGAGGATGCCGGCCGAGCGGGTTTCCTGAAAGCTGAGTTCAGGGTGGGCGTGCAGATCCTTGTAGAGGGTGACCAGATCAACCGGGGCGCTGAACGCCGGGGCCGCAGCCGCCAGCAGCAGACTGGCAAAAAGGCTCTTCATCGTCTGTCTCCTCGGGGTCAGCGCGCGGCGGGCAACAGCATCATCACGGCGTCGGTCATGGTGGCGACGCCGGTGGCGATGGTGGGGGCCGGATCGGGTGCCCAGCGCGGATTGTGGGGCCCGGGCAGCTTGGTGCCGTCCTGCTGCGCTTTGGCCCACACATCAGCGTTCACCGCGCCCAGCGAGTACATCACGGTCTGGATGCGCGGATCGGCCAGGCCGAACTGGTTGTAATCCTCCGACGCCATCGACGGATTGCCTTCCAGCACCTTGTCCGGCCCCAGCGTCTTCTGAAACAGCGCCTTGATGCGGGTGGCGAGCGCTGTGGTGTTGATGGTGGGTTGCGTGCCGTTGGGGTCCACCGTCACCTCAGGGTAAAGGGTTTCCGGCAGGCCGGCGGCGATCGCCTCGCCGCGAGCGATACGCCTGATGCCTTCGATCAGGCGAGTCTGCACGCCGGCATCGAAACTGCGCACCGTCAGTTGCAGGTGCACGTTTTCGCCGATGATATTGTGCTTGGTGCCGCCATGGATGCTGCCCACGGTCACCACCGCCGGGCGGAACGGATCGTTCTCGCGGCTCACCAGCGTCTGCAGCGCCAGCACGATGCGGCTGGCCAGTACCACCGGGTCCTTGGTGTCGGCCGGGTAGGCGCCGTGGCCGCCAACGCCCTTCACCTCGATGTCCACGGTGTCGGCCGCCGAGGCATTGGCGGCCAGATTGACCTGAACCGTACCGGCAGGGCCGGTGCCATCGTGCAGCGCCAGCGCATAATCGGGGCGGCCGAAACGCGCATAGAGCCCGTCGGCCAGCATGGCGCGCGCGCCCTGGATAATCTCTTCGGCTGGCTGGGCGACCATGATCACCGTGCCGCGCCAGCCGGCCTTCTTCTCGGCCAGCGCGCGCACGACGCCGGCCCACACCGTCATGTGAATGTCGTGGCCGCAGGCATGCATCACCGGGGTTTCGGGGCCGCCTGCATAATGGCCGGTGGCCTGGCTGGCATAGGGCAGGCCGGTGATTTCCTTGACCGGCAGCGCATCCATGTCGGCGCGCACCAGCACGGTGGGGCCGGGGCCGTTCTTCATCACGGCCACGACACCGGTGCCGCCCACTTTCTCGGTCACCTGCCAGCCGGCAGCGCGGGCTTCAGCGGCGAGGATGCCGGCCGAGCGGGTTTCCTGGAAGCCCAGTTCGGGATGGGCGTGGAGATCCTTATAGAGCGCGACCAGATCGACCGGCGCAGCGTCCGCGGAGGTGGCCAGCAGGGCAGCCGCCAGCAGGATCGTCTTCATCTTCTTCCCCCTCAAACCAGAGCCGACAAGCCATCCCACGCCAGCTTGCCGCCCACCAAGATCATCAGCACGTGCATGATGGCATAGAAACGCGGGCCATCAATACGCCGCACCAGCACGGTGCCGGCCCACGTGGACGCCAGCGCCGCCGGCATCAGTGCCGCGGCCAACCACAGATTTTCCGGCGTGAAGGCACCCAGCGCATAATAGGCGGGCACTTTCAGCCAGTTGATCAGTGCGAAAAACACGCTGCTGGTGCCGATGAACATGTCGCGCTGCAACTTCTTCGGCAGCACATGCATCTGGAAAGGCGGCCCACCAGCATGGGCGATCTGGCTGGTGAAGCCGGCCACCGCGCCCATCGCCACACCCTCCCACGCTCTCCCCAGTCGCGCCGGCACCCCGCGATGTTCGGCGCGGATACGTTGGATGGCAAACACGATGGCAATCAGGCCCACCGCCGCTTCCACCACCGATACCGATACGAACCGCGCCAGCGCCCAGCCGGCGAAGATGCCCACGCACGCGCCCGGCACCATGATTTTCAGGATGGCAACGTCGCGGTGGGCACCAAAGGCCTTCACCGAAAACACGTCCTGCACCAACAGGATCGGCAGCAATATGGCCGCGGCCAGCACCGGGCTCATGCCAAGTGCCATGATCGGCACACCCAGCACGCCCAGCCCGGCAAAGCCGCCCTTGGCGAGGCCAAGGATGGTCACGCCCACCAGCGCTGCGACCCAGAAGGCCCAGCCCTGCGCGCTGAGCAATTCGGCAATGCCTGCGGGCACGATCAGGCGGCGCGCAGTTCGATCAGCACCAACCGTGCCGTCCAGCGCGGCCACGGCAGCGCGATGCGCCAGTGGCCGGGCCCGACCGCCTGCAAGACACCCAGCTGGTCGCGTTCACCATCCTCGCCATAACGCAGCCGGCCCATCTCGCCGGCCAGCCGCAGCGTGCCGAGAAACACCAGCCGATCGACATCGGGATAGAGCGTGCCCAGATACTGCTGCGGCCCCGGCGCCGTTTCAAAGCGCAGCACGATGCCATCGGCGCTGAGCCGGCACGGCGCCCAAGCACTGGCCTGCACCGCCGGGCTGACGCGAGGACTGCCCTGCCGCCAACCGAGCTGGATGGTACGGCACTGATGCTCACCCACTGTTGGCAGCGCCGGATTGGTGGTGATCGCATCGCCCACCACCGGGCCCAAAGCGGCCATTTCGGCGGCGGCACCGGCTTCGGCCACATCGGCACGGGCCTGATCCCAGGCTTCGGAAAGCCGTGCCAGCCGGCCGCGATCCTGATCCTTGATCACCGCCTGCCACACATCGGCACGGCGCACGACGGCATAGGGGCGCAGCTCTTCATCCTTGCCGCTGCAGCCGGCCAGAACCAGCAGCGCCAGCAGGGCCAGCGCGCGCCTCATCATTCGCCCAGCATGCCGCGCACGAACCCAGCCAGGCCGAGCTGGCGTTTGCGGCGCAGCCGTTCGGCTTTCAGGATAGCGCGGATTTCGTTCAGGCAGGTTTCGGCATCATCGTTGACGAGGATATAATCATACTCGCCCCAGTGGCTGATCTCGTCGCGGGCCCGGGCCATGCGATCGGCGATCACTTCCGGATGATCGGTGTTGCGGTTCTTGAGGCGGCGTTCCAGCTCCTCAAGATGCGGCGGCAGGATGAATACCCGCACCAGATCGGATGCCGCATCGGTCTGCTGCAACTGCTGCGTGCCCTGCCAGTCGATATCGAACAGCACATCCCGTCCATCGGCCAACGCCGATTCGACCGGCGCGCGCGGCGTGCCATAACGGTTGCCGAACACGGTCGCCCATTCCAGCAGGGCGTTTTCTTCAACCATCGACTGGAACTGATCGTGCGACACGAAATAATAATCAACGCCGTCCACTTCACCGGGACGTGGGCTGCGCGTTGTGGCCGAAACGCTCATGGTGATGCCGCTGTCTTCGGCCATCAGCGCGCGCGACATGGTGGTCTTGCCGGCACCCGAGGGGGAGGACAGCACGAACATCAGGCCGCGCCGGAGTGGACTGCGGGCCGGCGCGCCGGTGCGGGCAAAATGCGTCACTTGCGGCGGAACCGATCAAGGGTGACGACGTTGCTGCCTTCATCCTGGGGTTCGGGCGGCGGCGCTTCCGGCGGCGTTTCGGGTGGCGGCCCCTCGCAGTCCTTGGGCGCGAATTGCAGGGCGAAATTCACCGCCGGGTCCACAAAGCCAACGATGGCATCATAGGGGATCACCAGGCTGGATGGCATCTGGTTGAAACTGAGCCCGATGGAAAAATGATCATCGGCCACGATCAGATCCCAGTAACGATGCTGGATGACGATGGTCATCTCGTCCGGATAACGCTCCATCAGATGTTTCGGGATGGAAACGCCGGGCGCGCGGGTGCGAAAGGCGATGTAGAAATGATGGCCGCCGGGCAGGCCGCCTTCATCCGATATGCGCTGCAACACGCGGCTGACCACACCGCGCAGCGCATCCTGGACGATGTCGTCATAGGGGATCAGGCTGTCGGGCGTGGTGTCGTTCACGAGAGCTGAGCCTTGGCTGAAAAACGGGGGGGGGAATGTCGCTTCCGATTGGCGCGAGGCGTTGTCTAGGTCAAGGGGGGCCAAGGTCAAGCGATATGCCCGCCGCAGTGGTGGATGACATCGCCGCATCCGGGTCGCGCGTATCTTCGCTGGCATTTGGCGGCGCTTGGGGGAGGAAACAGGATGCAATGCGGGAACACCGGACGAATGGCGGCGGCCCTTGCCCTGCTCGCCGGCCTTTCAGGCTGTGTTTCGGCCCGGCGATTGCCGCCGGCCCGGGCCGACGCGCCCGCGCTTGATGCGCCGGCCTTCTTTACCGGTCAAAGCCGAGGCGAAGGCACACTGAAGATCGCCCTGCGCCGGCCGCGCGCCGTGACGGTGGCCAGCGTTGGGCGTTGGGGCAGCGATGGCGGCCTCATCCTCGATCAGACGGTGACGCTGGCGGACCAGCCGGCGACGCAGCGGCAATGGCAGTTGCGCCGTGATGGGCCGAGTGGTGTCGCCGGCAGCCTGAGCGATGCTGCCGGGCCGGTGACCGGCCGCATCGAGGGCAATCGCCTGCACCTGCGTTTCACCATGAAGGGGGGCCTGCGCGCCGATCAATGGCTGGCGCTGCAGCCCGGCGGTCAGATGCTGCACAATGTGATGATCGTGCGCAAATTCGGCCTGCCGGTCGCACGGTTGGACGAGGTGATCATGCGCGAAAATCGATGAGGGGGTTCTGTTGCCCGGCCCTCCCAGTGTCACTTGTGGGTCGGGGGAGCCGTGACTGTGCAAATCGGTGAGGGGGTTCTGTTGCCCGGCCCCCCTCCGGCCGCTGGAATCCACTTCTGTTGCCCGGTGTGGCCCGTACCGCGCTTTCGGCCAGTGAAACTCAGTCCGTGAGGACCGGGTTACGCTGCGATTGCGAATGCCTCGTTGTCGTTGGCATTTATGGTGTTTTGAACGGTTTTACGGCTCATTCAGGCCGGGCAAAAATATCGTCTTTGAACACACGTCGATTCTGGTTCGGCCCCATGCATCGCCCCGACAACGGGTTGAAGAAATGGTGGAGCCGCCGGGTACTGCCCCCGGGTCCGCTGCGTCTATTTCACGGCATCATTTATCGCCATATCCGGCAAGCCGGCATCACTTATGTAGGCGCTGCCCGGCGATTCCTCAAGTCTTGACGAAACGGCGATAGAGCGCCGGCAACAGCAGCAGGGTAAGCAGGGTGGAGGAGAGGATGCCGCCGATCACCACGGTGGCGAGCGCATCGATGGACAGCGCTGTCTGTGCTGCGGCGGGGGCCGCCACTGCAATGGCGGCAAAGAGGCAAATCATGCGGATCATCCCGATCCGCGTAGAGCAATTGCTACAAAAGAAAACCCGTTATATTACGGGTGCTTAGTTGCGATTAGGTCGCGATAGCGGTTGAGCACGGCGCCGTTGATGGCATCCCAGTCAAACGCCTGCGCGGCGGCCAGCCCTGCTTTGCCGTGGCCGGCGCGCAGCACCGGATCGGTGCAATAATTCTGCAGCGCATCAGCATAGCCGGCGATGTCACCTGGCGTCACCAGCGCGCCGGTGGTGCCATCGGTGACCAGACATTCGTTGCCGCTGGCCCGCGCCGCCACCACCGGCAGGCCGCTGGCCATGGCTTCCAAATTGATGTTGCCAAAGGTTTCGGTGGTCGACGGGTTGAGCAGCATGTCCATGCTGGCATAGGCCCGCGCCAGGTTGGTGCCATCAAGAAAGCCGGTGAAGATGGCATCAGGCGCCAGCGTTTCGAACCGCTCCCGCGCCGGGCCATCGCCCACCACCACCAGCCGGTGCGGCACAGCGCGCTGCTTGAGTTCGGCCACCGCTGCCGCCACGGCTTCCAGCCCCTTTTCCAGCACCAGTCGGCCCACGAAGCCGATCACCGGCTCGCTGTCGCCGATACCCAGCGACCAGCGCCATTCCGACGAGCGGCGTTGCGGATTGAAGCGCGCCTTGTCCACACCCCGGCTCCAAACCGCAGGTTCATTGGCGATGATGCGCGCATCCCGCATCATCTCGCCAAAGCCGGGCGTGGTGACGAACACTTCATCGAGCCCGGCATAGAAACGGCGCAGCATCATTTCCATCAGCGGCCGAGCAAAGCCGAAACCATAATATTCAAGATAGGTTTCAAACCGGGTGTGGATGGAGGCCACCACCGGCACCTTCAATTCGCGCGCCAGTCGCTTCAGCGCATGGGCCGCGGGATCGGGGGCGGAAAGATGGATGATATCGGGCGCGAAATCGCGTATTTCGCGCTTCAGCCGATCGGGCACGCCAAGCGCCACCCGATATTCGTCGCGCCCAGGGATCGACAGGCTGGGCACCGAAACCAGCGTGCCGGCCGGTTCGAACGCCGGCGTATCGCTGGTGGGGGAGTAAACCCGCACGTTGCAGCCCTGCCGTTCGAGAAAGGCCACCAGGCGATTGAGCGCCTGGTTCGCCCCGTCGCGCACGTAATTATAGTTGCCCGAATAGAGCACGATCCGCAGCGGGCGGGCGGGCGCCGACGCGGGCGCGGTTTCAAACACTTCGGGCATCTTGAAGGCGGTGGCCACGATCATTTCCCTTATTCACTCGCTCAATCGCATGCCATTGTGGCCAAGACGGGGCAGAGTAAGGGCAGGTCGGCCCAGATCGGGCCAGAACCGAAAAAGCGCCGCCCGGATGGCCGGGCGGCGCCTTTGCGAATTGCGGTTGCCCGCGATCAGGCGGCAGTGGCAGCCCGGCGGCGGCGGGCCACGGCGCCAACCAGGCCGAAGCCAGCGATCAGCATCGCCCAGCTGGCCGGTTCCGGCACGACAGCACCGCCCGAGCTGGTGAACACCAGCTTTTCATAGGCCGACGAGTCGTTGAGGCCTTGAATATCATTGATGCGATAGCCGCCGGTAAAGGTGAGCGTGTGAATGCACAGGCGGCCGATGCCGCTGGCAGTATCGCACTCGTTCTTGTTCGGCGTCTCACCTGCCGGCACGAAGCCGAACGACCAATTGTCCGCATTGTACCAGCCGGTGCCATTGGCGATGTTGGTGGTGCCGTTATTCGCTGCGCCCGTGTTGAACAGCACATCGGTCTTCAGGGCCTGGGCCAGCACCAGCAGCGTGCCCGAGCCCGTCTCCCGGCCGGCCACCAGCAGGCGGTCGCCAGCGCAATCAGACAGGGCGACCGAGGCGCTGCTACCAAAGATCGTCGCCATGGTGGCGGAATAGCACAGCGACCAACCACCGCCGGTGACGGTGCCCACCGCCACGTTGAGCTGCGGCCCGACCGGCAGATAGGTCGCGGCGGCGGCCGGCGAAGCGGCCAGTGCGGCGGCAATGACGAATGTCCGGATCATTTCATTTCCCCTTCTTCAACAAACTGGCTGTCCCCGTCGGGACCAGATCAAAAAATCCAATTAAATCATGCGGAAACCGCCGTTTTGCGTCGACGCGCCATCAAGCCCACCAATCCAAAACCGGCAATCAGCATCGTCCAGGCGGTCGGCTCCGGCACACCGGCCAACGGGCCGCCGCTGGTCAGATCACTTGGCACGAAGCCGCTGCTGGTCAGGCCGGGATCACGGCCGACACTGAAGGGCGTGGTGCGGCCGTTGCCGAACTGCATGTCGGAAAACGGGGCAAAGAGTTCAGCGTTGGTTGTGGCCGCGAACGCGGGGGCAGGTGTTGGCGCGGCACCGGCATTGGTGGTGGCCTGCGCCGGGCCGGCGATCACGGCCGTGGCCGCCACCGCGAGGATCATCCTGTGCATGTGAACGTCTCCGTACTGGCCTACCCTGGCTCCCATCAAGATGCACAGCCCGTGCCAAGTCGGTTATCGAAAGGTTAATCCTATTATATTCTGATACTTGAGTGGGATGACGGCTGAATTGGCATTCGCTCGCTGTAAACTTCGCCGACATTTCCAGCCGCCACACGAAACAGGGCGCGGCGGTTGCTCGCCACGCCCCTTTCATCGCGCCGCCGATTGGCGGTGCTTTGGATCAGCCTTCGGTCTGCAGCACGGAACGCACCGCATCGCGGCTGGCAGCCGCCACGCGCAGGCGGCCGATGCCAGCGCCGGTCCCGGCCGGAATCAGGCGGTGGCCGATGACGTTCTCCTTGAGAGCAGTCAGGGCATCGATCTTTTCCCCGATTCCGATACGCAATCGCATGTCATTGTAGCCAAGACGGGGAAGAGCGAGGGCAGCGTGACCGAGCGAGGGCCTGAAATGAAAAGCGCCGCCCGGATGGCCGGGCGGCGCCTTTGCCTTGTACTGCGTGTCGCGATCAGGCGGCGACAGCGGCCTTGCGACGACGCTGGGTCGCGCCAACCAAGCCAAAGCCGGCGATCAGCATTGCCCAACTGGCCGGTTCCGGCACGCCGCCAACAGTGGAGCTGCCGAAAGTGATATTGTCATAGGCAACGAAGTTGGCACCGCCACCGAAGTCGATCGACTTGGCGACACCGGCGAAGTTCACGCCGATTGCCGTCCAGTTGCAATAGAAGCCCGACGCATTCGGCGGGCAACCCTGATTGGCCTGCAGAGCCAAGTTCAACGTGGCCAGCACGTTGCCGGTGGCACCAAGGCCATCATAAACGCGGATGAATGCCTGGGAATTGGACGAGTAGTTGAACGAGAAGCCGTTGCTGAAGCCCGCAGCATAGTCCAGCGTGACGGCGCCGCCCGACAGGAAGAACAGGATGCCCTGCTTGCCAAGTGCCTGATCCGGTTCACAGCAGCCATTGAAATTGTTGATCGCTAAGGCGTTGCTGGAGAAGGCCGCGCCAAAGTTGGTGCCGCTGGTGCCGTGGCCGCTGGTGCCGCCATTGTAGAAATTATTGACGGCCGTGCTGTTGCCAAGCCCCGGGTTTACGACGTTGGTGAAATCGAGTGTGACGACTGCTGCTGATGCCATCGAGGCCGAAGCGGCCAGAGCAGCCGCAGCTGCAAATTTCACGATTTTCATGATCATTCCCCCGAACAAACGCAACGCCGGCCAACCGCTGACACGGCTCAATCCAGCGCAGCACAAGGAACGACTCACGCGTCAATGCGCCAAACTGAACAATCCCTTTATAAATAATTAATATAAATGTTCAAAAAGGTTACGATTTCGTTAATTCAAATGCCATATGCGGTGCTTACACGGCCGTTCACAGCCAGCTCCAGGAATTGTGAAAAGACAGACCTTTCGGACTGAGCTGGCGGCGAGGGCGCATGAAAAAGGGGCGCGGCGGTTACCCGCCACGCCCCTCATTCCGTGCCGCCGATTGGGCGGTGCGGTCGATCAGCCTTCGGTCTGCTCCAGCGCCTTGGCGTTGGCCTGCTGCACAGAGCGCAGCACCGCATCGCGGCTGGCAGCGGCCACACGAAGGCGGCCGATGCCGGCGCCGGTGCCGGCCGGGATCAGGCGGCCGACGATGACGTTTTCCTTCAGACCAGTCAGGGTATCGATCTTGCCCTGCACCGCGGCTTCGGTGAGCACGCGGGTGGTTTCCTGGAACGACGCCGCCGACACGAACGACTTGGTCTGCAGCGAGGCCTTGGTGATGCCGAGCAGCACCGGCTTACCGGCGGCCACGCGACCATCCTGACCAAGCTTGGCGTTTTCTTCGTCCATCTCCTCGCGGTCGACCTGTTCGCCCACCAGCAACGTGGTGTCGCCGCTTTCGGTGATTTCCACCTTCTGCAGCATCTGGCGCACGATCACTTCGATGTGCTTGTCGTTGATGCGCACACCCTGCAGGCGATAGACTTCCTGGATTTCAGCGCAGAGATATTCGGCCAGCGGCTCCACACCCAGCACTTCCAAAATGTCGTGCGGGTTGGGGTTGCCATCGATCAGATAGTCACCCCGGCGCACGAAGTCGCCTTCCTGCACGGCCACGTTCTTGCCCTTCGGCACCAGATACTCGGCGACGTCCCCACCATCTTCCGGACGGATATTGATGCGGCGCTTCGTCTTGTAATCCTTGCCGAATTCGACACGCCCATCAACACGCGCAATCACCGCGTTGTCCTTGGGAATGCGGGCTTCGAACAGTTCGGCCACGCGCGGCAGACCGCCGGTGATGTCGCGGGTCTTGGCGGCTTCACGCGGAATACGCGCCAGCACGTCACCGGCCGAAACATCCTGGCCATCGGCCACCGACAGAATGGCATCGGTGGCGAGCATGTAGCGCGCCGATTCACCCGACTGGTCATCAAGCAGGGTGATGCGCGGACGCAGATCGTCCTTCTTGTTGCTCGACTTCCATTCGGTGACGACCTTGTTGGCGAGGCCGGTGGCTTCGTCGACTTCTTCCTTCAGGGTCGTGCCTTCGATCAGGTCCTGGTATTTCACCTTGCCCGACTTTTCGGTGATCACCGGCAATGTGTACGGATCCCACTCAGCCAGACGATCGCCCTTCTTCACCGTGATGCCTTCAAGGTGCGTGATCAGCGCGCCATAAGGGATACGGTGGATCGAGCGTTCGCGGCCTTCGCTGTCGCGCAGGACGAGTTCGCCGTTACGCGCCATCGAGACGTTGCGGCCACGGCTGTCGGTGATGGTGACGATGCCGCGGAATTCGATGAGGCCATCAACCGGCGCATCGAGCGTGGACTGTTCCGACACCTGCGCCGCACCACCGATGTGGAAGGTGCGCATGGTCAGCTGCGTGCCCGGTTCGCCGATGGACTGCGCCGCGATGACACCCACGGCTTCGCCCATGTTCACCGGCGTGCCGCGCGCGAGGTCGCGGCCATAGCAGGTGGAGCAGACGCCGCCCTTGGTTTCGCACAGCAGCGGCGAGCGGATTTTCACTTCCGCCACGGCCGCTGTTTCGATGCGGGTCACGTCGGATTCGGTCAGCAGGTGACCGGCCGGCGCCACGACTTCACCAGTCTTGGCATCGACGATGTCAACCAGCACGGTACGGCCCAGGATACGCTCACCCAGCGACACGATGGTGTTGCCGCCTTCGACGATGGCCTTCATCAGCATGCCGCGCGGGGTGCCGCAATCTTCCTCGACGACGACGCAATCCTGCGAAACGTCGACCAGACGACGGGTCAGGTAACCCGAGTTGGCGGTCTTCAGCGCGGTATCGGCCAGACCCTTGCGGGCGCCGTGGGTGGAGTTGAAATACTCCAGCACGGTCAGGCCTTCCTTGAAGTTCGACAGGATCGGCGTTTCGATGATCTCGCCCGACGGCTTGGCCATCAGGCCGCGCATGCCGGCCAGCTGCTTCATCTGGGCTTGGCTACCACGGGCACCGGAGTGCGCCATCATGTAGATGGAGTTGATCTGCGCTTCACGGCCATCCGGCCGCTTCTTCTTGGCGCTGATTTCCTTCATCATTTCACCGGCAACCAGATCGCCGCACTTGGACCAGGCGTCAACGACCTTGTTGTACTTCTCGCCCTGCGTGATCAGGCCGTCCTGATACTGCTGCTCGAAGTCCTTCACCTCGGCCTTGGTCTTGTCGACCAGCACGGCCTTGGCAGCGGGGATCACCATGTCGTCCTTGCCGAAGCTGATGCCGGCCTGGAACGCGTGGCGGAAGCCCAGCGCCATGATGGCATCGGCAAACAGCACCGTCTCCTTCTGGCCAGTGTGGCGATAGACGGTGTCGATGACGTCGCCGATCTCCTTCTTGGTCAGCAGACGGTTGATGGTTTCGAACGGCACCTTGTGGCTCTTGGGCAGCGTTTCGCCCAGCAGCAGGCGGCCCGGCGTGGTGTTCACGCGCTTCATGTAGAGCTGACCGTTCTCATCGGTCTGCGGCACGCGGGCGATGATCTTGGTGTGCAGGGTCACGTTCTTGTTGAACAGCGCCTGGTGCACTTCGCTCATCGTGCCGAAGGCCATGCCTTCGCCCGGTTCCTTCTCGGACTCCATCGACAGATAATAGAGACCCAGCACCATGTCCTGCGACGGCACGATGATCGGCTTGCCGTTGGCGGGGGACAGGATGTTGTTGGTCGACATCATCAGCACGCGCGCTTCCAGCTGGGCCTCGAGGCTCAGCGGGACGTGCACGGCCATCTGGTCACCGTCGAAGTCGGCATTGAAGGCCGAGCAGACGAGCGGGTGCAGCTGGATGGCCTTGCCTTCGATCAGCACGGGTTCAAAGGCCTGAATGCCCAGGCGGTGCAGCGTCGGCGCGCGGTTCAGCAGCACGGGATGCTCGCGGATCACCTCGTCAAGGATGTCCCAGACTTCCTTGCGTTCCTTTTCCACCCACTTCTTGGCCTGCTTCAGGGTCATCGAAAGACCCTTGGCGTCGAGGCGCGAATAGATGAACGGCTTGAACAGTTCGAGCGCCATCTTCTTCGGCAGGCCGCATTGATGCAGCTTGAGTTCCGGACCGGTGACGATCACCGAGCGACCCGAATAATCGACGCGCTTGCCGAGCAGGTTCTGGCGGAAGCGGCCCTGCTTGCCCTTCAGCATGTCGGACAGCGACTTCAGCGGACGCTTGTTGGCACCGGTGATGGTGCGGCCACGGCGGCCGTTGTCGAACAGCGCATCCACGGCTTCCTGCAGCATGCGCTTTTCGTTGCGCACGATGATGTCAGGCGCGCGCAGTTCGATCAGGCGCTTCAGGCGGTTGTTGCGGTTGATCACGCGGCGATAGAGATCGTTCAAATCCGACGTCGCAAAGCGGCCACCATCCAGCGGCACCAGCGGGCGCAGTTCCGGCGGGATCACCGGCACCACCTGCATCACCATCCATTCGGGCTTGTTGCCCGAGTTGATGAAGCTCTCGACGATCTTCATCCGCTTGATGATCTTCTTCGGCTTCAGTTCCGACTTGGTGGTGCGCAGCTCTTCGCGCAGCGTCTCCATCTCGCCTTCAAGATCGAGTTCCTGCAGCAGGATGCGGATGGCTTCGGCACCGATGCCGGCCTGGAAGGCGTCTTCGCCATATTCCTCCTGGGCGGTCATCAGTTCTTCTTCAGTGAGAAGATCGAACTTCTTGAACGGCGTCATGCCCGGATCGAGCACCACATATTGTTCGAAATAGAGCACGCGCTCCAGCTGCTTGAGCTGCATGTCGAGCAGCATGCCGATGCGGCTGGGCAGCGACTTCAGGAACCAGATGTGGGCAACCGGCGCGGCCAGTTCGATATGGCCCATGCGCTCGCGGCGGACCTTCGACACGGTCACTTCCACGCCGCACTTTTCGCAAACGATGCCCTTGTACTTCATGCGCTTGTACTTGCCGCACAGGCACTCGTAATCCTTGATCGGGCCAAAGATGCGGGCGCAGAACAGGCCATCACGCTCCGGCTTGAAGGTCCGGTAGTTGATGGTTTCAGGCTTCTTGATCTCGCCGAACGACCAGCTGCGGATCTGCTCCGGGCTGGCGATGGCAATCTGGATCTGGTCAAACGTCTCGGGCTTGGCGGCCGGCGAGAAGAAATTCATCACTTCGTTCGTCATCTTCTTTCCTCCGTTTCCCCTCCCGCTCGCGGGAAGGGCTGGGGGTGGGCAGAGTGTGGGGTGGGGAATAACCGGCGGTGAGGCCGGTTATTCCACCTCCTCGTTGCTCTGCAGCTGGACGTTGAGGCCCAGCGACCGCATTTCCTTGACCAGCACGTTGAAGCTTTCGGGGATACCGGCTTCGAACGTGTCGTCACCCTTGACGATGGCTTCATACACCTTGGTGCGGCCCACCACGTCATCGGATTTGACGGTGAGCATTTCCTGCAAGGTGTAGGCCGCGCCATAGGCCTGCAGCGCCCACACTTCCATTTCCCCGAAGCGCTGGCCACCGAACTGGGCCTTGCCGCCCAGCGGCTGCTGGGTAACGAGGCTGTAGGGACCGATCGAACGGGCGTGGATCTTGTCGTCCACCAAATGGTGCAGCTTGAGCATGTAGATATAGCCCACGGTGACACGGCGATCGAAGGCATCGCCGGTGCGGCCATCGAACAGCTCGACCTGACCGGAGGTTTCCAGCCCGGCCAGTTCCAGCATGTGCGACACGTCCGCTTCCTTGGCGCCATCGAACACCGGGGTGGCCATCGGCACACCGCCCACCAGGTTGCGGGCCAGTTCGATCACCGCGGCATCGTCATAATCGGCGATGTCGAGCAGATACTGCGGGCCATAAATGACCTTGAACAGCTCGCGGATCTCGTTGGCTGTGCCCGATGCCATGGTCTGGTGAATATTCTCCAGCATCTCGGCGATCTTCTTGCCGAGGCCGCGCGCGGCCCAGCCCAAGTGGGTTTCGAAGATCTGGCCGACGTTCATGCGGCTGGGCACGCCCAGCGGGTTGAGCACGATATCGACCGGAGTGCCATCGGCCAGGAAGGGCATGTCTTCCTGCGGCAGGATGCGGGAGATGACGCCCTTATTGCCGTGACGGCCGGCCATCTTGTCACCCGGCTGCAGCTTGCGCTTCACCGCGACAAAGACCTTCACCATCTTCAGCACGCCCGGCGGCAGTTCGTCGCCGGCCTGCACCTTGGATTTCTTGTCTTCAAGGCGAGCGGTGATGGTGGTGTGGGCTTCATCCCACTGCGCCTTCAACGCTTCCAGGCCGGCCTGCATGGCATCATCGGCCACGCCGAACTTCCACCATTCACGGCGCGGCTGTTCTTCCAGCATGGCCTCGTCGATGGCGGCGCCCTTCTTCACGCCCTTGGGCGCGGCGACCACTTCCTGACCCAGCAGCGCATCGCGCAGACGGGCATAGGTGGCGCGATCAAGGATGGCGCGTTCGTCGGTGGCGTCCTTTTCAAGGCGCTCGATTTCCTCGCGCTCGATCTGCAGGGCGCGTTCGTCCTTGTCGATGCCATGGCGGTTGAAGATGCGCACATCAACGATGGTGCCCGACACGCCCGGCGGCAGACGCAGCGAGGTGTCACGCACATCGCTGGCCTTTTCGCCGAAGATGGCGCGCAGCAGCTTTTCTTCCGGCGTCATCGGCGATTCACCCTTGGGGGTGATCTTGCCAACCAGGATATCGCCCGGTTCCACTTCGGCGCCGATGTAGACGATGCCGGCTTCGTCGAGACGGGCCAGCGCGTCTTCACCAACGTTGGGAATGTCGCGGGTGATGTCTTCCGGGCCCAGCTTGGTGTCGCGGGCCATCACTTCGAATTCATCGATATGGATCGACGTGAACACGTCTTCCTTGACGATCTTCTCGTTGATCAGGATCGAATCTTCGTAGTTGTAGCCATTCCACGGCATGAACGCGACGAGCACATTGCGGCCCAGCGCGAGTTCACCATCTTCGGTGGACGGACCGTCGGCGATGATGTCACCCTTCTGCACCAGGTCACCCACGGTCACCAGCGGGCGCTGGTTGATGCAGGTGGACTGGTTGGAGCGCTGGAACTTCATCAGCGTGTAGATGTCGACGCCCGACTTGCCCGGCTCCACGTCCTGCGTGGCGCGGATCACGATGCGGGTGGCGTCCACCTGGTCAACGATGCCGGTGCGCTTGGCGGCGATGGCAGCGCCCGAATCGCGCGCAACCGTGCCTTCCATGCCGGTGCCCACGAACGGGCTTTCGGCCTTCACCAGCGGCACAGCCTGACGCTGCATGTTGGAACCCATGAGCGCGCGGTTGGCGTCATCGTTTTCCAGGAACGGGATCAGCGACGCGGCGACCGAGACCAGCTGCTTGGGCGACACGTCGGCCAAGGTGATGGTGCTGGCCGGGGCCATCAGGAATTCCCCGGCCTGACGGGCGGAGATCAGTTCCTCGACATAGGTGCCGCCGGCATCGATGCCGGCGTTGGCCTGCGCGATGGTGTGGCGGGCTTCTTCCATGGCCGAAAGATAGACGACATCGTCGGTCAGCTTGCCGTTATCCACCTTGCGGTACGGCGTTTCGATGAAGCCATATTTGTTGACGCGACTGAAGGTGGCGAGGCTGTTGATCAGACCGATGTTCGGGCCTTCCGGCGTTTCAATCGGGCAGATGCGGCCATAGTGCGTCGGGTGAACGTCGCGCACTTCGAAGCCGGCGCGCTCACGGGTGAGACCGCCCGGGCCGAGGGCCGAGACGCGGCGCTTGTGGGTGACTTCGCTGAGCGGGTTGGTTTGGTCCATGAACTGCGACAGCTGCGAAGAGCCGAAGAATTCACGCACCGCAGCCACGGCCGGCTTGGCGTTGATCAGGTCGTTGGGCATGACGGTGTCGATATCGACGCTCGACATGCGCTCCTTGACGGCGCGTTCCATGCGCAGCAGGCCAACGCGATACTGGTTTTCCAGCAGTTCGCCGACCGAACGCACGCGGCGGTTGCCGAGGTTGTCGATGTCGTCGATTTCGCCCTTGCCGTCCTTCAGTTCGACCAGCGTCTTCACCACCGAGGCGATGTCCTCGCGGCGCAGCACGGTCACATCATCCGGGCA
Organism: Sandarakinorhabdus limnophila DSM 17366; assembly: GCF_000420765.1. Taxonomy (GTDB): domain Bacteria; phylum Pseudomonadota; class Alphaproteobacteria; order Sphingomonadales; family Sphingomonadaceae; genus Sandarakinorhabdus; species Sandarakinorhabdus limnophila. The sequence continues at coordinate 142,217 of NZ_ATVO01000004.1, forward strand.
GTCCAGCGCCAGACGCATGTTCATCTTCACGCGGCCCACGGCCGACAGGTCGTAACGGTCCGGATCGAAGAACAGGCCATAGAACATGGCTTCGGCAGTTTCACGCGTCGGCGGCTCGCCGGGGCGCATGACGCGGTAGATTTCGGCGAGCGCATGGTCGCGCTCTTCCACCTTGTCGGCCATCAGCGTGTTGCGGATCCACGGACCCACCGACACATGGTCGATGTCGAGCAGTTCGATGCTGGTCTGGCCGGCGCGGTCGATCTTTTCCAGATTTTCCGCGGTCAGTTCGTCACCGGCCTCGATGTAGATTTCACCGGTGGCTTCATTGATCAGATCGAACGCCGAATAACGACCGAAGATTTCCTCGGTCGGGATCAGCAGGCTGGTCAGGCCATCAGTGGTGGCCTTGCGCACCATGCGCGGCGTGATCTTGGTGCCCGATGGGAACACGACTTCGCCGGTGTCAGCGTTGACCACGTCAAACGTCGGCTTGGCATTGCGATAGTTGGCTTCAACGAACGGCACTTTCCAGCCGGCTTCGTTGTTCGCGCCATGGCCGCGCACCCAGATGACGCGGTTGTAGAACAGGTTGAGGATCTCTTCCGAATGCCAACCCAGCGCATAGAGCAGGGTGGTGACCGGCAGCTTGCGCTTGCGATCGATACGGACGTTCACGATGTCCTTGGCGTCGAATTCCAGGTCCAGCCACGAACCGCGATACGGGATCACGCGGGCAGCAAACAGATATTTGCCGCTGGCGTGGGTCTTGCCGCGATCATGATCGAAGAAGACGCCTGGCGAGCGGTGCATCTGCGAAACGATCACGCGCTCGGTGCCGTTGATGATGAAGGTGCCGTTGCCGGTCATGAGCGGCATGTCGCCCATGTAGACGTCCTGCTCCTTGATATCGAGCACGGAGCGGGTTTCGGTATCGGGATCCACTTCGAACACGATCAGCCGCAGCGTGACGCGCATCGGCGCCGCATAGGTCATGCCGCGCTGGCGGCACTCGTCCGTGTCGTACTTCGGTTCTTCCAGCTCGTAATGCACGAAATCCAGCTCGGCAGTGCCGGCGAAATCGCGGATCGGGAAGACGCTGCGCAGCGTCTTTTCAAGGCCGGAGACATAGCCCACCGCCGGGTTGGACCGCAGGAACTGTTCATAGCTTTCGCGCTGCACCTCGATGAGGTTCGGCATCTGCACGACTTCGCCGATATGGCCGAAGTTCTTGCGGATGCGGCGGCGGTTGTTGAACGGCTTCACGCCCTGGGGCGGCTTCATCTGGGTGGCCATGTGTTCTGGTCGCCTTCTGGTCAAAATTTCGCTTCCAGCAGGCAAGCCTGTCTGGAAAAACAGCAAAAACCGCACAGCACCCCGCTGCAGCGGAATGTCGCACGGTCACTGGCGATAGAAGCCCTGCCACCCTTCCTCCGTCGCGGCCCGATCGCGCTACGGGCCGTGTCTCGAAAGGCAGCAGGCCGGCCGGGAATCGAGATCCCCTCCGGTGATGAGCGGCAGATAGGCGTTTTGTTGGATTTGGGCAAGGGGGAGTGCCGGGTGCGGCGACACGCCAATGGAAAAAGGGGCAGCCCCGGCTGGAGCTGCCCCTTTCCTGTTTCCTGCCGGACGGGCCGGCATGAAGCGTTGAAGCTTACTTGAGTTCCACCGTCGCGCCGGCTTCTTCGAGCTGCTTCTTGATCTTCTCGGCGTCAGCCTTCGACACGGCTTCCTTGACGGCCTTCGGAGCCGATTCCACCAGGGTCTTGGCTTCGGTCAGGCCCAGGCCGGTGATGGCGCGGACTTCCTTGATGACGTTGATCTTCTTGCCACCGTCGCCGGTGAGGATCACGTCAAATTCGGTCTGCTCTTCAGCAGCCGGAGCAGCAGCGGCGGCCGGACCAGCGGCAACGGCCACGGCCGCAGCGGCGGACACGCCCCACTTTTCTTCCAGCATCTTGGCGAGGTCAGCGGCTTCCAGCACGGTCAGGGCGGAAAGCTGTTCAACGATCGAGTTCAGGTCAGCCATTGTATTTCTCCATTGTTTTCAGATTGGTTTGTCGTGTTCGAAAGCCTCAGGCGGCATCTTTTTCGGCATAGGCCGAGAAGACGCGAGCCAGCTTGGCGGCCGGCGCACTGGCCAGCTGGGCCAGCTTGGTCGCCGGGGCGTTGACCAGGCCAATGATCTTGGCGCGCAGCTGGTCGAGCGACGGCAGTTCGGCCAGGGCCTTCACGCCATTCACATCCAGAACCGTGCCAGCCATGGCACCGCCAACGATCTCGAACTTGTCGGTCGTCTTGGCGAATTCCACCGCGACTTTGGCAGCGGCCACCGGATCGGTGGACGTGGCAAGGCCGATCGGGCCGGTCAGCAGATCACCGATCGGCTGGTAGGGCGTGCCTTCGAGCGCAATGCGCGCGAGGCTGTTCTTCGTCACCTTGTAGCTGGCACCGGCAGCGCGCATCCGGTTCCTGAGGTCGCTCGACTGAGCAACGGTCAGGCCATGGTTGCGGGCGACCACGACAACCGAAGTTTCGGTCAGCGTTTTGGCCAGGCTGGAGACGGCGTCGGCTTTTTGGGCGCGATCCATGCTCACTCCTTGGTTTCATGCCCGCAAGACCGTCTTTCGACGACCCGGCGGGCCGGTGATGACGCAGCATGACGCTGCGCCGGCTCATGAGCCTTGCGCCTGCCAATCACCATCGCTGGGAAGGAGCGGGCACCAGGCCCGTCCGAAGAGGATCGTCACCACACCGGGGATACCCAGCGCAGACCGGATCAGGCACGCGGCCCGACCAGGGAAAACCAACCTCGTCTCATGCAGGCCCAAACGGCTTAAGGTGAAACACCACCTGCAATCTCGGACGGTCGCCCGGCCATTGCTGACCGGAACGGATGCGGCGCGATAGGGGGAAGCGCCAGCAGAGTCAAGCGATGACCGAACGGAAAAGGGCCGGAGCAGTCTCCCGCTCCGGCCCTTTTTTGTTTCAGTGATCGCTGGCGATCAGGCGTACTGGCCGGTCGACGACGGATCGACCTTGATGCCGGCGCCCATCGACGAGCTGACCGCAACCTTGAGCAGATACTTGCCCTTGGCGCCGGTCGGCTTGGCCTTGATCACGGCATCAAGCAGCGCGTTGAAGTTGGCGCGCAGATCGTCCTGCGGGAAGCTGGCCTTGCCCAGGATGCCATGGATGATACCGGCCTTTTCAACGCGATATTCAACCTGGCCACCCTTGGCTGCCTTCACGGCTTCACCAACGTTCATGGTAACGGTGCCCAGCTTCGGGTTCGGCATCAGGCCCTTGGGGCCCAGCACCTTGCCAAGACGGCCAACCAGACCCATCATGTCCGGCGTGGCGATGCAGCGATCGAAATCGATCGTGCCGCCGGTCACCAGTTCCAGCAGGTCTTCAGCGCCAACCACGTCGGCGCCGGCGGCCTTGGCTTCATCAGCCTTGGCACCGCGGGCGAACACGCCCACGCGCACGGTCTTGCCGGTGCCCTTGGGCAAGGTGACGACGCCGCGCACCATCTGATCGGCATGGCGGGGATCGACGCCCAGGTTCAGCGAGACTTCGATGGTCTCGTCGAACTTGGCGGTGGCCAGGCTCTTCACCAGGCCGATGGCTTCGTCGATCGAATACAGCTTGTCGCGGTTCACCGCGGTGGCCAGAGCCTTGGCCTTCTTGGTCATAGCCATGTGATCAGCCCTCCACCACTTCAAAGCCCATTGCGCGGGCCGAACCTTCGATGGTCTTCATCGCCATCTCGATGCTGTTCGCGTTCAGGTCGGGCATCTTCTGCTCGGCGATGGCGCGGATCTGCGACTGCTTGATCTTGGCAGCCGGTGCGCCCTTGCCCGGCGTGGTGCCGCCCGACTTCAGGCCAGCCGCCTGCTTCAGCAGGAAGGAGGCCGGCGGCAGCTTGGTGATGAAGCTGAAAGAACGATCGGCATAGACGGTGATGACCGTCGGGATCGGGGTGCCCTTTTCCAGGGATTCAGTCTTGGCGTTAAACGCCTTGCAGAATTCCATGATGTTCACGCCGCGCTGGCCCAGTGCCGGGCCGATCGGCGGCGAGGGGTTGGCGGAACCCGCCTTCACCTGCAACTTGATATAACCAGTAATCTTCTTGGCCATGTGGCCGCTCCTTGTTGTGTGGTGCTAGCGGCCGGGGCAACCGGCCTCCCACGCCTGTGGTGAAAGCGCTGAATTACTTCTGCTTTTCCACCTGTTCGAAGCCGAGTTCGACCGGGGTTGCCCGGCCGAAGATCGACACCGAAACCTTGACGCGGCCATGATCGTAGTCGATTTCCTCGACCAGGCCGTTGAAACTGGCAAATGGGCCATCGAGCACGCGCACGCTGTCGCCGATCTCGAAATTGGCCTTCTTCTTGATCTTGGCCGCAGGGGTTTCCTCGGTCTTGGTGTTCAGCATGCGGGCGGCTTCCGCCTCGCTCACCGGCTGCGGCTTGTTCTGCTGGCCCAGGAAACCTGTCACCTTGGGCGTGTTCTTGACGAGGTGATAGACGTCGTCGGTCATCGCCAGCTTGGCCAGCACATAACCGGGCATCGATTTGCGCTCGATCTGGCGCTTCTTGCCCTTGAATACTTCGGTGACGGTCTCAGCCGGCACCTCGACAGCATCGATGAACGCTTCAAGGCCCATGCGGCGGGCTTCGGAAAGGATCGATTCCTTCACCTTGTTCTCGAAACCGGAATAGGCGTGAATGATGTACCAGCGCGACATAGGGTTCCTCAGGCAGCGAGGCTGAGCAGGAATTTGACGGTGCGACCAAGGATCTGGTCGATGCCAAGGAAGAAAACCGACAGCAAGGTGGTCATGATCAGCACCATGATCGTCATGCGCACCGTGTCGGGCAGGGTGGGCCAGGCGATCTTGCGGGTTTCGGTCTGCACCTGGCGCACGAATTCCGCCGGGGAAACCCGGGGCTTCTTCGCCACTTCTGCCTTGACCTCACTCACGCCATCACCCTTTGCCGTTCCGCTCAACACGAATCACACAACGCAGCGTTCAGGCGCAAATGCCCGACGCCTGCAACGCCAATAACCGGTACGGGAAACCCGTTACCGGCCGGATGGACGCTGCCCGCATATCCCAAAATGGGCCCAACGCCCCTGTTTTTCAACCGCTTGTGGCCGAAAACCCGGAGCTGCTGGCAGGAGTGGAGGGGCTCGAACCCCCGGCCCTCGGTTTTGGAGACCGATGCTCTACCAACTGAGCTACACTCCTGTGTGCAGACGCGCGGCTATAAAGAGACGGGCCGGCCGGTGCAAGAGGCTGTGCCGCAAGAGGTTGCGGTAGCGGCGCGGCTGGATTATTGGCCAAGACAACGCGGGTATAGCTTAGTGGTAAAGCTCCAGCCTTCCAAGCTGGCTATGCGGGTTCGATTCCCGCTACCCGCTCCATCGCAACGCTGCGTGCCGCGAGCTGACAGGCGCAAAGTCGGCCGGGCCGACGGTTGGCTTTCAGGCCAGCCGCGCCGCTTCGACGTCAGCCGCATCTGTGCCGCGGCCCCTTGTTTCCGTTGCACCCCCTAAACCCCCCGCCCCCGCCGCCGTTTCCGGTGCAGGTCAATCAGCGCGGGAGGGTCAATCAGATGAAGCATCAGCCGGGGCCGATGGTGGCACAGGCAGCGATGCCAACGCCGCCCGACGTTGCCCTTCCCGCCGGCACCGGCCCGCTGGCCTGGTATGATCAGATCAGCGCGCTGTTGATCCAGACCGGGCTGCCGCCGGAACCCGCCGTGTACGACGTGCTGTGGCGTTACCTGCGCGACGAGGATGCCGAACTGTCCCTGGCCATCGACAAGGCCCTGGCCGGCGACGGGCTCACCTTGGGCACGGTGATGAGCCTGCGCGAAACACTGTTGGGCCAGATGAGCGAAGCCCAGGTCAACCAGTTGATTGCGCAGGCCCATGGCCAGGCCGAAGCCCTGACCAAGCGCATCGAGAGTGGCCAGACCGATCTGGCCGATTATGGCCGCGCCATTGCCGATGGCGGCGAGCGCCTGGCCGGGCCAATGGATGCCACCGCACTGGCTGGCCTGCTCGAACAACTGAGCACCGCCACATCGACCGTGCAGGCCGCCAACGGCCGCCTGCTCGATGAACTGGAGCAGGCCGCTGCCGAAAGCCGGGCGCTCGCCGATCGCCTCACCCAGGCCGAACGGGCCGCCGTGACCGACGCGCTGACCGGTGTGTTCAACCGGCGCGGGTTGATGGCGGCGGTGGAAAAGGCCCAGGCGGACGCAATTTGCACAGGCCGACCGTTGGCGCTGGCCGTGGTCGATATCGATCATTTCAAGCGCTTCAACGATCGGTTTGGCCACGCCATGGGCGATGATGTGCTGCGTTTCGTGGCCAGCCATCTGGCGGAACGGCTGGAGACCGACGGCGGCTTCGTGGGCCGGCTGGGCGGCGAGGAGTTCGTGGGCGTAATGCCGGCCACATCCGTACAGGCCGCCGCCGGGCGCATTGACCGGATCCGCGCCGATCTGGCCGGACAAGTGTTGCGCAGCGCCGTGGATGGCAGCAGCATGGGCCGCATCAGCTTTTCCGCCGGTGTGGCCGAACATCGCGCCGGGCAAGGGCCGGATCAGCTCATCGAACGGGCCGATGGCGCACTCTATACCGCCAAGCGGCTGGGGCGTGACCGGGTGGTGCCCGACCGGGGATGAGCCAGGCAAACCGAAAAAGGGGCGTTGACAGCCGCGCGGCGCTGACGCACTAGGCCGCCTCCCGACAGGTCCGCTTGATGCGGCTGTGGAGGGGTGGCCGAGCGGTCAATGGCAGCAGACTGTAAATCTGCCGGGTTTCACCCTACGTTGGTTCAAATCCAACCCCCTCCACCACCTGTCGGGCTTTTCCCTGCATTGGCCATGGCATCCGACCGCATTCGCCGTTATGGCAGCGGTTTTTCAGCCACCGGATAATTACTATGGGCCGCAGTCCCCACCCCAAGAACCAGATGCGCCAGAAAAGCCCCTTCCCGCGCCTCTATGGCCGCCATGCGGTGTTTGCAGCGCTCGACAATCCGGAACGCGCTTTCCGCAAATTGTGGCTGACGCCGGCCACATCCAAGACCATCGTGGTCCCACAAGGGCTGCAGGTGCAGATTGGCGACGATCATGATCTGGGCCGGATGTGCCCGCCAGATGCGCCGCACCAGGGGTTTGTGCTGGAAGTGGAACCGCTGGAGAATGTCTGGCTGGGCGATATCCTGAAAGAGACCAATGATGGCGCCAATCGCCCGATCATTGTGCTCGATCAGGTAACCGATCCGCACAATGTCGGCGCCCTCATGCGCTCCGCCCTCGCCTTCAACGCCCGCGCCATCGTCACCCAGGATCGCCACAGCCCAGCCGAATCAGGTGTGCTGGCCCGCAGCGCCAGTGGCGCACTGGAAGCGCTGCCGTGGGTACGCACGGTCAATCTGGCCCGAGCGCTGGGTGAGATCGGTGACGCCGGCTTCTGGCGCATCGCGCTGGATGGCAACGCGCCCGACACGCTGGAATCAGCGTTGGGCAAAAGCCAGCCGGCGCTGGTGCTGGGCAGTGAAGGCGAAGGCCTGCGCCACCTGACGATCGAAAATTGCGACCAGCTCGCCCGGCTGCCGATCACCGGCGTTGAAAGCCTGAACGTGTCCAACGCCGGCGCCATCGCGCTCTATGCCTGCGCCCGGCGGGGGCTGTGAGGGCGCGCGCGCCGCGCCAGACAGGCTGACCACAAAGCAGCGCGGCGTGGCCGGTTGAGCCACGCCGCGCGCTTTTGATCCTGGCAAACGCGTCAGAACTGGACGCGGGCACCGAAGCGGAACACGCGGCCCAGCGCGTTGCCGATGAACGGATCGTAGGACGGCTCCAGCCGCGACGCGGGCGGATCGGCGTCGGTGAAATTCTCGACCGAGAATTGCAGCTGCGTCTTCACGCCGGCAATCGGCGGCAGATCATATTGCAGGTGGAAGTCGTGCTGCGTGAAGCTGCTGACTTCGCGGCCGAAGTTGACCGGACCAAAGCTGGTCGCGGTGCAGTTGGTCAACCCGACGCAGCGATCATCGGTGACGCCAGCGACATAGCGCACCTGGTAGCGGGCATTGATGCCGCTGATATTGTAGTTGATCCAGGCATTGCCGCGGAACGGCGAGATGGTGAGCGGATCGCGGAAATAGTTGGTGAAGCCCTTGGCCTGATAGCCCGACTGCACCAGAACGCCGCGGAAGACGAAATCTTCGAACGTGTAGTCCAGTACGAAGCTGCCCTGGCCTCCAACGTTCAGCTTCCCGCCAAAAACATCGACATTGTAATCCACCGCCACGTCGATGCCGCTGGTCTTGATGCCGGGGCCGTTCACCCAGTCGGTGCGGACACGGGAGATGTCGAACCCGGTGGTCACGCCCTGGTTGCAAGCACCGCCCTGGAAGGTGATCAGGTTGGCAAAGACGCTGCTGCAGTTGGCGAACCGGGTGCCGTTGGCCGCCACGGCGCCGCTGGCGACGCTGGTGGCGATGGCCTGGGCCGGGGTAGTGGTGATGCGGTCGTTGAAGTCAAAGCTCCAGTAATCCACCGAAACGGTGAGGCCGCCGGTGGAGACCACCGCCCCCACGTTGTAGGTGAAGGCGGTTTCCGGACCCAGATCATTGGGGTTGCCGAAGATATCGACCGACTTGAAGTTGTTGGCCGCCGCCTGGATGCCCGCCAGGCTGGTGATCTGGTTGCGGGCCACCTGGTTGGCCTGCGGGCCACGGAAGGTGGTGCCCGCCGAACCGCGCAGCACCAGCCAGTCGGTCGGGCTCCAGCGCACCGTGCCCTTGGGGTTGAACGTGGAGCCGACCGAGCCGCCATAATCTTCGAAGCGGGCAGCGCCGGTGACTTCCAGCGTGGTGGTGATCGGGATCTTCACTTCGGCAAAGATCGCCTTCACGTTCTGCGTCTGGCGTTCAAAGCGCGTGCCGCCCAGGAAGATGAATGGGCCAACGCCTTCGATCGGGGTGCCCACGCACCCGCGATCGCCTTCGCGGAAGCAGGGGTTCACGTTGAGATCGGATTCGGCGTTGATCGGACGGCTCGACCAGCCGTTGCCACGATACTGCGCGCCAAAGGCATAGGCGATCGGCCCGCCGCCCAGATCAATCCCGGTTTCACCCGAGAAGATCAGATCGACAACCGTCTGCTCTTCCACCTGGAAGGTGCCGTTCCTCACATGCACCCAATTGACCAGTTCTGGCGTGTTCGACGCACCCGGCACGAAATTGGGATTGGTCAGGCCCTGGATGGAGATAGGCTGGGCAGCGTTCAGGAATGGATTGAACCATTGGCAACCGTTCTGGCCCGCAACACCAAGGGCGCGATTGCAGTTCGGCCCGCCAAAACCATTGAGGGCATCCTGCAATCGCGAACCGATCATATCGGGCACTGAGGTCCGGCGTTCCGACCGCCACCAGGTGCCATAGAGCTGGCCGCGGAACGAATCGGAAAATTCATGTTCGATACCGCCCGATGCGCGATAGGATTTGTTGTTGGCCTGGCCAACGCCAGCGCCGCGATTGGGATCGGCGGGATTGCCCAGCCAACCGAACGGGCGCCAGAACACCGCCGTCACCGCTGCCAGCGGCCGCTGCGCCGTGGAGGGTGCGAGGCCACTCTGCGCCAGGAAGGCCGGAACGCCCGGGTTGTTGGGGCTCACCGTGAACGCGTTGGCCGAACCGGAACCGCGCGGACCCTGCGTGGGCGGGAATGAAGGGGAATAGCCCAGTGAATTCAGGTCAGTCTGGGCATAGGTGAATTCCAGATGGACCTTGGTGCGGTCCGTCAGATCGACATCGGCCTGCAGATAACCCTGATAACGATCTTCCTCTTCGATGATGTTGTTCCACGGGATGAAGCTGAACCGGCACAGCGTGCCGTCATTGACCCCGCCAACGGCCGCGCAACCGGCGTTGCCGCCGTCACGGGCGGTCTGCGTCTGGATCGCGCCATTGTTGAGATACGATGCGGCAAACAGGCCCGGCGTGGACAGCGCCGACCAGCCCGACGGGTTGACGGCATAGGGGGTACGGCTGAATTCGCGGGCATAGTTAGGCAGCGCCGAGCGGTGCTGCCAGCCGAAGCCGGCCATCAGGTTGACCTTGCCGAAGGTCTTGCCGACCAGGATCGAGCCGGTCCAGTTGTCCTTGGAACCTTTGATCGCATCCAGGTCGCCCTGAATGATGACACCGTTGAAGTTCCTGCGGGTGACGAAGTTGGCGACGCCGGCGATGGCATCGGAACCATAAGTGGCGGCCGCGCCATCCTTCAGCACTTCGATGTTCTGCAAGGCAAAGATCGGAATGAGGTTGGTATCGATGAAGCCATCGCCCGGCGCCAGCACGGTTCGGCGGCCGTTGAACAGCACCAGCGTGCGGGTGGGGCCAAGGCCGCGCAGGTTCAGCGAGCCATTGCCCTGGAAGCCTTGCGATGCGGTGGAATATTGGTTGGAATCGCCCAGCGTGGCGCCCACCGAAGGCAGCTGCTTGATGAATTCCAGCGGTGAGGAGACGCCCTGCTTGTTGAGATCGTCAGCGGTGAACACATCAACCGGCATCGCCGCATCTTCGCGGGTACCGCGAATGAAGCTGCCGGTAACGATGATTTCGCTTTCAACAGCCTCGGTATCGGCGGCTGCCTGAGGCGCCGCCTGTGCGAAGACCGGGCTACCGATAACTGCAATCGTGGAAAACAAGGCTACAGCCGCGCAGCTGTTGCGAAGGCACATCACCCCCATCAATCTTCTCCCCAAAATGGCCATCGCCCAGCCTTGGCTCCAACCATGGAGTGGTACGGGTCGTGACACATGGAGAGTGTTTAACCTTTGCTTGTCGCCGTCAAGAGGCGGCAAGCAAAGGCAAAAGCTGTCTGCACAACAGCAGTGTCTCTGCTGCAACAGTCCAAAGGACTGCTTCAGCCCGCACTATTGCCACTACTTGGCAATAGTGCTGATGATTCAATAGCTTTCGGTTTCGTAAACGCGGCTGATGTCGCCGCCCCACGACCCGTTGTACAGCGCCAGCAGCCGATCGGCCGTGGTCATGCCACTGGCGACAATCTCGCGCAGCGGGTTGAGGAAGCCCTGTTCGGTATCGCCGGCGTTATTCAACCGGGCGCGGGCGGCAAGTCCAGCATCTGAGATCTTCAGCACTTCAGCCGCCAGATCCTTCAGTGTACCACCATTTGGACTGGCCGCGCCCAAAGCCAGCGCCGGCACTTCGCGGCGCAGGCGATCATGGTTTTCCGGCGTCCAGTGCTTGACCAGGTCCCACGCTGCATCCAGCGCCGTCTGATCATATAGCAGGCCGACCCACAGCGCCGGCAATGCGCAGATGCGATCCCAGCGCCCGCCATCGGCGCCGCGCATTTCCAGATAGCCCTTCATCCGCACTTCCGGGAACGCAGTGGACAGATGATCCTTCCAGTCACCCAGCCGCGGCTTTTCACCCGGCAGCACCGACAATTTGCCGGCGAGGAAATCGCGGAACGAATGGCCGGCTGCGTCGATATACTTGCCGTCGCGATAGACAAAGTACATCGGCACATCGAGCGCGTATTCGGTATAATGTTCGTACCCGAAGCCATCTTCGAACACGAAGGGCAGGATGCCGGTGCGGGCCGGATCGGTGTCGGTCCAGATATGGCTGCGGAACGATTTGAAGCCGTTGGGCTTGCCTTCCGTGAACGGCGAATTGGCGAACAATGCGGTGGCGATCGGCTGCAGCGCCAGGCTCACCCGGAATTTCTGCGCCATGTCGGCTTCGCTGCCATAATCCAGGTTGGTCTGGATCGTGCAGGTGCGCAACATCATGTCGAGGCCAAGGCTGCCGACGCGCGGCATGTGGCGCAGCATGATGTCATACCGGCCCTTGGGCATGATCGGCAGTTCGGCGCGCGTCTTGTCGGGCCAGAAGCCCAGGCCAAGGAAACCCAGGCCCAGTTCGGCGCCCAGCTCGCGGCATTGTTTCAGGTGGCGGTTCGATTCCGCACAGGTCTGGTGCAGATTTTCCAGCGGGGCGCCCGACAGTTCGAACTGGCCGGCCGGTTCCAGGCTGATGTTGCCGTCAGCGCCCTTGAGCGCGATCACGTTCCCGCCTTCCAGGATCGGCTCCCAGCCATAACGGGTCATCGCCATCAACAGGTCGCGGATGCCGCCGGGTTCGCTGTACGACGGCGCGCGATGATCTTCGGTGCGGTAAACGAATTTCTCGTGCTCGGTGCCGATGCGCCAGGCGTCGCGGGGCTTGGCGCCGGCGTCGAACACCGAAACCAACTGGTCGCGCGATACGATGATCATGTCATCGCCGGCGGAAGTCACCTTGTTGCTCATGCCTTGCGCCTTAACGCCGTTGCCCCGTTGGCGCAATGAAGCGGCCCTGTTGCGATTTTATTGCAGCGTTCGGGTTATCAGGCGGGGCACTCATCGTGGCGAAGCTGTCATTCTGCCCCTTGCCATAATGTCATGTTTGCCCACATTGGCCGCCATGAGAGTTGCGACCTTGTTGATTCTGGCGCTGCTGCCGCTCACCGCCTGTGGCGTGGAGCAGAGTCAGCCTGCGCCAGTGAAGGCCGATGACCGTTGGGGCCATCTGCCGCCCGATCCGGAACGGCCGCAACAAGCCGAAAGCGCCAGACCGCCACGCGGCTGATCCCACTGCAAAGCGGCAGGATTGCGCTGCAGCGCTGATCTGGCATCCTCCCCGCCTTTCGCAGGAGGAATTGGCCATGCATGATCTCGTGATCCGCGGCGGCACCATCGTTGATGGCAGCGGCAATCCACGCTTCACCGGCGATATCGCCGTCGATGGTGGCCGCATCACGGCCGTGGGCGCCGTTGCCGCTCCGGGGCGCGAGGAGATTGACGCCAAGGGGCTGATCGTCACGCCCGGCTTTGTCGACATCCACACCCATTATGATGGCCAGGCGACTTGGGATTCGGAAATGGCGCCGTCGTCGTGGCACGGGGTCACAACAGTGGTGATGGGCAATTGCGGTGTCGGCTTTGCGCCGGCCAAGCCCGAAAAGCACCAATGGCTGATCGGCCTGATGGAAGGGGTGGAGGATATCCCCGGCACGGCGCTGGCCGAAGGCATGACCTGGGACTGGGAGACATTCCCCGAATATCTCACCGCGCTGGAAAAGCGGCAACGCACCATCGATGTCGCCACCCATGTGCCGCACGGCGCCGTGCGCGCCTATGTGATGGGCGAGCGCGGTGCCCGCAACGAAAAGCCGACCGCAGACGACATTGCGAAAATGGCCGAAATCGTCGCCGAAGGCGTGGAGGCCGGCGCACTGGGTTTCTCCACCAGCCGTACCATCCTGCACAAATCGATCGACGGCGAACTGGTGCCCGGCACCACCGCCGAGAAGGACGAGCTGATCGCCATCGGCCGCGCCATGGGCAAGGTGGGCCATGGTGTGTTCGAAATGGCCAGCGATCTGAAGCGCGAGTGGGATGAATTCGGCTGGATGGCCGAAATGAGCCGCGAGACCGGCCTGCCGGTCACCTTCGCCATGCTGCAGTCCATCGCCAAGGAACTGCCGTGGGAAGAGCAGATGAGCGAGACCGCACGCGCCAATGCAAATGGCGCCAACATCGTCGCCCAGATCGCCATTCGCGGCAACGGCATCTTGATGGCGTGGCGCGGCACCGTGCACCCGTTCAAGTTCCGGCCCAGCTGGCAGGCCATCGAGGCGCTGCCGTGGGAAGAGCAGTGGCAGCATCTGCGCGATCCGGCGTTCAAGGCAAAGCTGTTGGCCGAAGAGAATGTTTGGCCCGAAACCGATGTGCTGCCGCTCCTCATGGCGGTCGCGATGGGCTGGCAGCTGCAGTTCGAAATGACGGAAGGCTTCAACTACGAGCCGACGCAAGCTGAAACCATCTTTGCGATGGCCAGGGCCGCCGGCAAGGACCCGGCTGAATATGCCTATGACCTGCTCAGCCGCGATGAAGGCAAGGGCTTCATCTATTTCCCCATCCTCAATTACGCCGATGGCAACCTCGATTTCGTGAAGGGCCTGCTGCACCGGGACGACGTGGTGATCTCGCTGTCCGACGGCGGCGCTCATTGCGGCACCATCTGCGATGCCGCCAGCCCGACCTATCTGCTGCAACATTGGGTGCGGGACCGGACGCGCGGCACGGTCACACTGGAAAACGCCATCCGCCGCCAGTGCCACGACACGGCGAAGCTGTATGGCCTCAATGATCGCGGCGTCATCGCACCGGGATACCTCGCCGATTTCAACATCATCGATCTGGACCGGCTGCAACTGGGCAAGCCGTGGCTGGCGTTCGATCTGCCCGCCGGAGGCAAGCGCCTGCTGCAGAAGGCCGATGGCTATGTGGCAACGATCAAGAACGGCGAGGTGACGTTCCGCAACGGCCAGATGACCGGCGCCCTGCCCGGCGGCCTGATCCGCGGGCCACAGGCATCGCCCGCCACCGCTGCACTGGCCGCTGAATGATCCGCGCTGTCGCCGCCGCCCTGCTGCTGACCACGGCGGTGACCGCCCAGGAAGCGCTTCCCGGGGCCTTTGCGGAAAGCCGCGCTCTGCCCGGCCTCACCGCGCCGGGCGAGATCATCATCGACCGCGCCGGCATTCCGCACATCTATGCCGCCAATGCCCGCGATGGCTTTTTCCTGCAGGGCTATGCCGTGGCGCGGGATCGGCTGTGGCAGATTGATCTGTGGCGCAAACGTGGTCTGGGGCGGCTCTCGGCCAGTTTCGGCGCGCAGTTCGTCGCGCAGGACCGCGCCGCGCGGCTGCTGCTCTATCGCGGCGAGATGGCGGCCGAATGGGCAGCCTATCCGTCGCAAGCCAAGGTCTGGACCGAGGGGTTCGCCGCCGGCATCAACGCCTATGTTGCCGATGTGGAGACCGGCCGCGCGCCGCTGCCCATCGAGTTCAGCGCCACCAACACCAGGCCGGAACGCTGGCAGGCCGACGACGTGGTGCGCATCCGTTCCAACGCACTGGCCAGCAACCTGACCAGCGAAGTCGTTCGCGCCCGCGCCCTGTGCGGCGGCGACCTCAAATATGAACCGCTGCGCCGCGAGCTGGCGCCAGCGCACACGGTGAGCATCCCCAAGGGGCTCGACCCGTGCAGCATCCCGGCCGACGTGCTTGATGATTATGCGCTCGGCACCGGCGATGTGCGTTTTGATGGCCAGAAGATCGTGGTGGCCAGCCTCGATCCCGACATCCAGGAAGGCAGCAACAACTGGGTGATCAGCGCAGGCAAGTCTGCCACCGGCCGTCCGATATTGGCCAATGATCCGCACCGCGCCCATGCCGTGCCCAATCTGCGTTACCTGTCCCACATCGACACGCCGGAACTGAAGATCGCCGGATCGGGCGAGCCGGCGCTACCTGGGATCAGCTTTGGCCACAACGAGAATGTGGCCTGGGCGATCACCATCTTCGCCATCGATCAGCAGGATCTGGTGGTGAACCCCAAGGCGACGAAACTCACCGAAGTGCGCGAGCGCATCGAGGTGAAGGGCGAAGCCCCGCGCGAGGTGGTGCTGAAGTTCACCGACGACGGCCCGATCATCCACGAAGATCCCACGTCGGGCCGCAGTTTCGCCCTGCGCGCCACCTGGACCAAGCCCGGCGCGTCTGCCTATTTCAACGCCAGCTGGGCGTGGACGGCAAAGACTTGGGATGATTTCCTTGTCGCCCGCGATCATTGGGGGGCGCCGCCGCTCAATCTGCTGTTTGCCAATCGCGCCGGCGATATCGGCTGGGCGCCGGGCGGCTTCGTGCCGGTGCGCGCGGCCGGTGATGGCCTGCTGCCGGTACCCGCCGGCAAGGCCCACCGCTGGACCGGGCTGCTCGATGCGAAACTGATGCCGGTGAAGCACAACCCGGCCGATGGCTGGATCGCCACCGCCAACGAAATGAACATTCCGGCCGGCTATCCGCACATGCTCGGCCTTGAATGGGCCGACCGCAGCCGCATCACCCGCATTTCCGAAGTGATCGGATCGAAACCGAAATTCGGCCTCACCGATGCGATGGCACTGCAGAACGACCCGACGTCCCCCATGGCCCGCCGCGCCGTGGCACTGCTGCAGGGCCTTGCCGGCCGTGACGCCAATGAGCGTGGCGCGCTGGCGCTGCTCGGCAACTGGAATGGCCATGAAGGGCCGGATTCGGCCGCAGCGGCCCTCTATGAGATCTGGGCCGCCCGCCATTTGGCCGCAAGCACGGTGAAGGCCATCGTGCCGGAAGCGGCCCGCCGCAACTTCGGCCGCACCAGCATCGGCAACATCCTGCCGGTACTGGAAGACGGTAAGCTGCTCGGCCCCGATTCTGCCGCGCTGCGGGCGGAGATATTGCTTGGCTCGCTCGGGCTCGCCTTTGCCGAAACCGCCCGCCTGCTCGGCCCCGATCCCGCCACCTGGCGCTGGGGAGCGCTGCACCGCGCCGATTTCCAGCCGGCGCTGCCGATCGCCGGCCGCGATGCCGAACGCCGCGTGGGCCCGGTGCCGATTGGCGGCAGCGGTTCCACCCCCATGGCGATGGGAACAGGCCCCGATTTTCGCGTTGTTTCCGGCGCGTCGGTGCGCGTGGTGATGGACGTGGGCGCGTGGGACAACAGCATGGCGATCAACACGCCCGGCCAATCCGGCGATCCATCAAGCCCGCACTACCGCGATCTGTTCGCGCGCTGGGCCACGGGCAATTATGTCCCCTTCGTCTGGAGCCGCCCGCGCGTCTTGCAAGAGGCAGAACGCATCATCAACGTCATCCCTGGCCGTTGATCGCCTGCCAGACGGCGACGGCCGCCAGTGCAGCGGTATCGGCGCGCAGGATGCGCGGGCCCAGGCTGATCGGCACCGCCGCCGAATGGGCACGAATGGCGTCTCGTTCTGGCGGGGTGAAGCCGCCTTCCGGGCCGATCAGGATGGCGGCCGGTGCGGGGCAGCGGGCAAGGGCGCTGGCCATCGCCTCGCCGCCGGTTTCATCGGCAAAGATCAGCGCCCGCCCTGCCGGCCAGTCGCGCAGCAGCCGGTCGATCGTGACGGGTTCGGGCAATTCCGGCACGGCGGTGCGGCCCGATTGTTCGGCGGCTTCCACCAGGTGCGCGCCCAGCCGCTCAAGGTTGGGTTTGTCCACCACCGTGCGCTGCGTCGTCACCAGCACCAGCCGCGCCACACCCAGTTCGCAGGCCTTTTCCACCAGCCAGTCGATGCGGCCCTTCTTCAGCGGCGCGGCGCACAGCCACAAATCCGGCACCTGTTCTTGGCGGCCACTTTGGTGCTCGGCCGCCAGTGTGACCGCTTTCTTCGCCACGCTCGCCACCCGCGCCGCCCATTCGCCGTCGCGGCCGTTGAACAGCCGCACCATGTCCCCCGCCTGGCGGCGCATGACGCTGCCGAGATAATGGGATTGCGGCTGATCCAGCGTGATAAGCGCACCCGCACAGAGCGCATCGCGCACATGCAGACGCGGCGTGGTTGACAAGCTGCGGTCGAATTCGCTCATGGGCTCCGTGGTTACGCCGCCTGCCCCTACCAACGCAACGCCAGACGCGGTCAAGAGCTGGATCGACCTGCTACCGGCGGGTGCGCAGACCTATGCCCGCCTCGCCCGGCTCGACCGGCCGGCGGGCACCTGGCTGTTGTTCTGGCCGTGCATCGCCGGGCTGGCGCTGGCCGGCGGACTCCAGCTCGCGCCGTGGCTGGTGCTGTGGTTCGGTTTTGGCAGCATCGCCATGCGCGGCGCCGGCTGCGTGTGGAACGATATCATCGACCGCGACCTTGATGCCCAGGTGGAGCGCACCCGCGATCGCCCGGTCGCCTCGGGTCGTATCTCCGTGAGGGCCGCGCTGGCCTTTGCGGTGGCGCTGTCGCTGATCGGCCTTGTCGTGCTGCTGCAACTGCGCGGGCTGGCCCAGATCGTCGCGCTGGCCAGCCTGATTCCGGTGGCGGCCTATCCCTTCATGAAGCGCATCACCTGGTGGCCGCAGGCCTGGCTGGGCCTCACCTTCAACTGGGGTGCACTGGTTGGCTGGGCCGCAATAGCACCCCTCGACGCGCCAGAAATGTGGCTGCTGTGGGCCGGCGGCATCGCCTGGACGCTGGGATACGATACCATCTACGCCCTGCAGGATATTGAGGATGATGCACTGGCCGGCATCAAATCCTCTGCCCGCGCGCTCGGGCCGAAAGCGCGCGCCGGCGTGGCGGGCTTCTATTCGCTGGCGCTGATCCTGTGGGCAGCGGCCCTGTGGATTGTCGCCGGGCAGGCACTGGCCGTGCTGGCGTTGCTGCCGCTGGCCGCGCAACTGGGCTGGCAGGTGGTGAAACTGGCCGATACCGCGCCGGCCAACGCACTGCTGCTGTTCCGTTCCAATCGGCTGGCTGGTGCACTGTGGGCGGCGGCCTGTGCGTCTGTGGGTCTGGCCTGAACGCAGCTGCGGGCCTGCCCCTGGGTTGGAACAGGCCCGCGCGCCCTGTTGTTTGCCGACATCAGGCTGGCCCACCCATCACCTGTATCGAACTGATCGAAGTGTCTCATGGCGCGCCGTCGTCTCATTGCACGAATTCGACAAAGAGACACAGTGATTGGGCCGTGACAGCGGCAGCCCACCACCCTACATCTGGGCCATGCTGTCCCCTGATGATGCCCTCACCCGCCTTGATGCCGCCCTTGCTGCCGCCCGCGCTGCGGGGGCCGACGCCGCCGACGCGCTGTATGTCGGCGATGGCGCCACTTCCATTTCGGTTCGCCTTGGCAAGCTGGAGGATATCGGCCGCGCCGAAGGCGAGGAAATCGGTATCCGCGTGTTTGTTGGCCAGCGTTCGGCCAGCGTCTCATCTTCCGATCTTACGCCTTCTGCCCTGCGCGAAGCGGCGGAGCGCGCCGTCGCCATGGCGAGGCTGGCCCCCGAAGACCCTTATGCCGGTCTGGCCCCGGAAGACCGGCTGGCGCGCGGACCGTTTGCGGAACTTGATGTCGATGATCCCACCGAGATCAGCGCCGCGGCCCTGAAGTTACGCGCGCTGGAATGCGAGGATGCTGCCCGCGCCATCGAAGGCATCACCAACAGCGAAGGCGCCGGCGCTGCAGCCGGGACAGTTGTGATGGCACTGGCCACATCGACGGGCTTTCGCGGCGGCAAGAAATCGACCAGCCACAGCCTGTCGGCCAGCGTGGTCGCCGGCACCGGCAGCGACATGCAGCGCGATTACGCCTGGCACGCCGCCCGCTATCTGGCTGATGTTGAATCGGCCGCGGCAATCGGCACCCGCGCCGGCCAGCGCGCCATCAGTCGCCTGCACCCGATCAAGCTGGCCAGTGGGCCGATGCCGATCCTGTTCGATCCGCGGGTTTCGTCCACGCTGCTTGGCCACCTTGTGGGCGCCATCACCGGCAGCGCCATCGCGCGCGGCACCAGCTTCCTGAAAGACAAGCTTGGCCAGGCCATCCTGCCCGCCGGCCTGTCAATCATCGATGATCCGCTGCGCCGCCGCGGCCTGCGCAGCCGTGCCTTTGATGGCGAAGGTTTGGCCGCACAGCGCACCGCCATCATCGAACAGGGCGTGCTGACCGGCTGGCTGATGGACGTGGCCAGCGCCAAACAGCTCGGCCTCGCCCCCACCGGTCATGCCAGCCGCGGCACCTCCGGGCCGCCCGGCGCCGGCACCACCAACCTGCACCTGGAAGGCGGCACCGCCACCTCGGCCGAACTGATGGCCGATATCAAGCAGGGCATTCTCGTCACCGAACTGATCGGCATGGGCGTCAACGGCCTGACCGGCGATTACAGCCGGGGGGCCAGCGGCTATCTGATAGAGAATGGCGAGATCACCCGCCCCGTGGCGGAAATCACCATCGCCGGCAATCTGCTCGACATGTTTGCCAAGATGATCGCCGGCAATGATCTTGAATTTCGTCATGCCAGCAACGCGCCAACGCTGCGCATCGATGGCATGATGGTGGCGGGCAGTTGACCCCGCACAGCCCGTCAGCGCGCGACGCTGATCTGGCGCTGGCGGCCGAGATCGCTGCCAATGCCGGGCGCATCGCCATGGCGCATTTCGGCAAATCTCCGGCCAGGTGGGACAAGGAAGATGGCAGCCCGGTGTGTGCCGCCGACATGGCGGTGAATGATTATCTGAAGGGCGTGATCACAGCGGCCCGCCCGGATGATGGCTGGCTGTCGGAAGAAAGCGCCGACAGCGCGGCCCGGCTGGAACGCCGCCGGGTGTGGGTGATCGATCCCATCGACGGCACCCGCGATTTCCTGCGCGGGCGGACGGGCTGGGCCGTATCGGTGGCGCTGGTCGAAGCCGGCACCGTGGTTGCCGCCGTGCTCAACGCGCCGGCGCAGGATCGGCTCTATGCCGCCGGGGTCGGGCGCGGCGCGACCTTGAATGGCAAGCGCCTCGCGGTGTCGGGCCTCGCCACGCTGGAAGGTGTGCGCCTGCCGATCGACCAGCCCAATCTCACCGCCGCCTTCTGGCCGTCACCCTGGCCCGGCACCGCCGTCGCCAAGCCCAACAGCCTGGCGCTGCGCATGGCGATGCTGGCGGCTGATGAAGCCGATGCGTGGCTTGAAGGGCGCAGCATCGCCGAATGGGATGTGGCCGCCGCCAGCCTGATCCTGGCCGAAGCCGGCGGCGTGCTGACGGATCGCCACGGCGCAGCATTGGCCTTCAACCAGCCGCAACCGGTGATCCATGGCATTGCTGCCGCCACGCCGGCGCTGCACGGCGAAGTGCTGGCGCGGCTTGATCATGCGCTCAAGGCTTTCGCCGCCCGTCGGCGGGGGCTTGCCGCCTGAAATCACAGGCTTGCGCCGCTCTGCCCAGCACCCCACAGTGACAGTTGAGCCCGGGGAGGGGTATGGACAACGCATCCCGATCAATGCCGTTGAAACGCCGGACGCTCGCCGCCTTTGCCGCGCCGTGCCTGCCGCTTACCGGCGTCGGCCTGCCGATGGTGATCTATCTGCCGCCTTACTATGCCAGCACGCTGGGTCTTGATCTGGCCATCACCGGCATTCTGTTCTCGGCCGTGCGTTGGATCGATCTGCCGCTGGATATCGCCTTCGGGCACGGCATCGACCGCACGAGCACGCGCTTTGGCCGGTTTCGGCCGTGGATGGTGGCGGGCGGCCTGATCATGCTGCTTGGTCTGTATCTCTGCTTTTTTGCCGAGCCCGGCCTGTCGCCGCTGCGCGCCTTTTTGGGCCTGCTGGTGATCTACATCGGCTTTTCGATGGCACAGGTCGCCCACACCAGCTGGGGCCAGGCGCTGTCCACAGATTATCACGAACGCAGTCGCATCTTTGGCTGGTGGCAAACCGCCAACATGATCGCTTTGCTCACCCTGCTGGCGGTGCCGCCGCTGGCCAACTGGCTGGGGCCGCAGCTGGGCTTTGCCGCCACGGCGTCGCTCGGCATCCATGCCATGGGGCTGGTGCTGGCGCTGATGCTCACGCCCGCCCTGCTCGCGGTGGCGTTGGGCGTGCCCGACCGCCAGTCCGCCGGTGCCGCCAGCGAGCATCCGCACGGCTGGCGCGATATCTGGCAGGCGCTTAGACAGCCCAATCTGCGCCGGCTGATGCTGATCGATCTGCTCGCCAGCCTGCCGCCCGGCGTTGGCGGCGCGCTGCTGGTGTTCTTCTTCGAAGCGGCACGCGGCTTTTCGGTGAACGAAGCGCGGTTGCTGCTGCTGTTTTATTTCGCCGCCGGCCTGATCGGCGCCCCGCTGTGGGGCTGGGTCGCGCGGCGCACCTCGAAACACATGGCGGTGGCCTGGGCCATTGGCAGCTATGCCGTGCTGCACATGGGCCTGGTGCTGGCGCCCAATGCCGGTTTCTGGGTCGCGGCTGCGGGCATGTTGCTGGCTGGCATCCCGGCGGTGGCGCCGCCCTTCCTGGTGCGCGCCATGCTGGCCGATGTCACCGATGCTGAAACGCTGGCCACCGGGCGCAGCAGCGCCGGGCTCTATTATGCCGTGCTCGTGGGGGTGCAGAAGATCGGTTACGCTATCCCCGTGGGCCTAGCCTATATCGTGCTCGATGCGGTGGGCTTTGATGCCAAGCTGGGCAGCGCCAACACGCAATCCGCTATCGATGGCCTGGTGCTGCTGTTCCTGGTGCCGCCGGTGATCAGCGCGCTGGGTGCCGCCTGGTTGGCGCGCGGCTGGACCATTGACCGCGCTGCGCAAGCCCGCATCATTGCCGAACTGCACGGCAGGTGACATTCAGCAGGGAGTAGACGCCATGAAATTCTATGACAGCATCGGCCCCAACCCGCACGTGGTGCGCATGGCCATGGCCGAAAAGGGCATCAGCCTGCCCACCGAGACCATCGACATCATGACCGGTGCCAATCGCAGCGGCGATTACATCAAGAAGGTGCCCGCCGGCGGCACTCCGGCGCTGGAGCTGGACGATGGCCGCATCATCAGCGAAATCACCGTGATAGCCGAATATCTGGAAGAGATTCACCCCACGCCTGCCATCATCGGCACCACCGCCGAAGAACGCGCCGAAACCCGCAAATGGGTGCGCATCATCGATCTGGGCTATTGCGAGACGATGGCCAACGGCTTCCGCGCCACCGAAGGCCGGCCAATGTTCGAACCGCGCTTCCCGATCGTTTCGCAAGCTGCCGGCGCGGAGCTGAAGGCGATCGCGGCCAAGAAGCTCCAGTGGCTGGATGCGCTGATGAGCGGCGATTTCGTTTGCGGTGATCGCTTCACCCTGGCCGATATCCTGATGTTCGGCTTCATCGAATTTGGCGCGCAGGTGGGCCAGCCACTGCCCGACGGCCTCACCTGGTTGCCGGCGTGGCACAAGCGCGTGGCCGCCCGGCCCTCTGCTGCTGCCTGAGGAACACCGCCCGGCGCGTCAGATCTCGATCAGCGCGTCGGGCAGTTCGTTCACATCGCCGGCCTGCGCCGGCAGATGCGCGGCCAGCACGGCGCCGGCGCGTCCGATCGCCGTCACCAGGCCATCGGCAGCGCGGCCGGCCTTGATGCCCGCAACCAGCGCCGCGATGGTTTCGGCCCATTCGTCGGCCGCCACCCGGGTAAACACAGCCTCATCAGCGATCACCTCGGCCACATGTTCGGCCTCGTCCAGATAGAGCAGCACGCCGGTGCGGCCTTGCGTGGCGGTCAACCCGCGCGCCCGGAACTGCATCATCGCGGCATGGTGCACCCGATCCCGCCGCAAGCCACGCGGGGTGAGCGCCCGGTCCAGCCGCAGGCCGGCCACCAGCGCCAGCGTGACAACAAACACCAGCGCCTGCACGGCGGCAAAGCCTTCGATGCCGTGCGTCTCCCGCGTGGCGGCGTCGATCGTGTCCCAATCGGGGAACAGCAGTGACGGCGTCCACCCGGCCAGCACCGCAACGAACGGCAGGGTGAAGGCCGCCAGCACCGCTGTTGCCAGCATGGTCGCGGCATAACGGTGCGGGCGGGTGTTGATGATCACCACGATTTCGCCGGCCGTGCTGGCTTCGGCCTGCGCGATGGCCGCGGCGATGCGGGCGCGATCGGTGTCGTTGAACAGCATCACCAATCCCCCGAAGCGCCGCCGCCACCGAAGCTGCCACCGCCGCCCGAAAAGCCGCCGAAACCGCCACCGCCACCGCCGCCACCGCTCCAGTTGCCGCCGATCCCGGGGCCCCACACGATCACCGGGCCACTGCGCCGGCCACGTGAGCCACGGCGCGAGGCGATGATGATCCAGACAATGATGATGATCAGCCAGACCAGCGCCCCCCAGCCGGGGCTGTCGCCTTTATTGGCGCTGGCGGCCTTGGCCTGGGCGGCAAAAGCCGCCTGCTGGTCGGGCGGCAACTGCAACAGTGCGATCAGGTCATCGGCACCGGCTGCAACACCGCCGGCCACGTCACCGGCCTTGAAGCGCGGCACGATGGTCCGCCGGATGATGCGGCTCGACACTGCATCGGTCAGCACGCCTTCCAGGCCATAGCCAACCTCGATGCGCAATTTGCGTTGGGTCGGCGCGATCAGCAGGATGGCGCCGTTGTTGGTGCCTTTCTGGCCGATTCCCCACGCCCGGCCGAGCTGATAGCCATATTCGTCGATCTCATAGCCCTGCAGATCGGGCACGGTCGCCACCACCAGCTGGGTGCCGGTCGTGTCTTCCAGCGCCTTCAGCTTGGCCTCCAGCGCTGCCGCGGTCTCGGCCGGCAACACGCCGGCCGCATCGGTGACGCGGCCGGTGAGTTTCGGGAAGGTCGGTTCAGCCGCAGCCGGCAGCGCGGTGAACAAGGCCCACAGCATCGCCAGCAGCAGGGTGATGGCCGGCAGGTAGCTCCGGCGCAGCGCCGTCATTGCTCGCACTCCCCGAACCGGGGTTTCAGAACGTCACCTCGGGCGCCTTGTCGGCATTCACCGTGGTCGCCTTGAACGGCGCAATCGGCTGCGCGCCATAAACCACCTTGGCGGTGATCAACGACGGGAAGGTGCGGATTTCGGTATTATAATCCTGCACGGCCATATTGTAATCGCGGCGCGCCACGGTGATGCGGTTCTCGGTGCCTTCCAGCTGGCTTTGCAGCTGCAGGAACAGCTCGTTGGATTTCAGATCGG
The DNA here is from genome assembly GCF_000420765.1 of Sandarakinorhabdus limnophila DSM 17366. Taxonomy (GTDB): domain Bacteria; phylum Pseudomonadota; class Alphaproteobacteria; order Sphingomonadales; family Sphingomonadaceae; genus Sandarakinorhabdus; species Sandarakinorhabdus limnophila. The sequence continues at coordinate 166,858 of NZ_ATVO01000004.1, forward strand.
GGTATTTCTCCACCGTCACCAGCAGCCGGCCCAGCGACTGGCCGAGCGCGCCCTGCGCCTGTTCGAACGCCGCAAGCTGCTTGGGATCCGACAACTTGGTCGGGTCCACCGTCACCTGGCTGGCGCTGGCGCGGGCCTTGGTCACGGCTTCCAGCACGTCCTTTTCCTGGGCGGCATAGCCCTTCACCGTGCTCACCAGATTGGGGATCAGATCGGCCCGGCGCTGATACTGGTTTTCCACATCGGCCCACTTGGCCTTCACCGCCTCTTCCTTGGCGGGGATGGTGTTGACGCCGCAGCCCGACAGCAGCAGCGCGGTGCCGGCCAGTGCGGCCAGCGCGGCGGGACGACGAAGGGCCTTGGTCATGGAAATAGTCTCCCGTGGCAGCGGCTTGCGCAGGCCGCAGTTTATGGCAGAGTGTGAAAGATGTTCGCGCATTGCTCGCCACAAGATAGTGCGCCTTGCCGCAATTCAACAGGGGGGTGAAGAAATCATGTTGCAAGAATTCAAGGCATTCATCGCGCGCGGCAATGTGCTGGATCTGGCCGTCGCCGTGATCATCGGCGCCGCGTTCGGTGCAGTTGTCACCAGCTTCACCGAAGACATGGTGATGCCGATCATTGGTCTGGTATCGGGCGGAGCGGATTTCACCAGCCTGTTCGTCGTGCTGGGTGACATTCCAGCCGATTATACCGGCAGCCCCACCGATTACGAGGCGCTGAAAAAGGCCGGTGTGCCTCTGTTCGGCTATGGCAAGTTCGTCACCGCCTTCATCAACTTCGTCATCATCGCCTTTGTGATCTTCCTGATGGTGAAGGCGGCCAACAAGGCGATGGCCAAGCCGGCCGAAGCCCCGGCCGAACCGCCCGGCCCGACGCCGTCCGAAGCGCTGCTCGCCGAAATCCGCGATGAACTGCGGAAGGGCCGCGGTTGATCTCTGATCTGGCGGGCCTGATCGATCTGGTGCCGTTGCCCGCCATTCCGGCGGTGCTGCTGGCGCTGTTCTTCATCGCCGCCGAACTGGGCTTCCGTTATCACCGCCGCTTTGGTGGTGAGGGCGGGGCCGAGGATGAAAGCCAGGTGCTGTCCACCGCCTTGCTGGTGCTGGCGCTGCTGCTGGGCTTCACCTTCTCCATGGCGCTCAGCCGCTATGACGAGCGCCGGCAGCTGGTGGTGCAGGAAGCCAATGATATCGGCACCGCCTGGCTTCGCGCCGGGCTGGTGGCGGCGCCGCACGGGCCGGCATTGCAGACCGCGCTGGCCGATTACGCCCGGGTGCGGGTGACCAGCCCGCTGCCGCACGAAACCGAAAAGCTTGCCCGTGCCGCCGCCTTGCGCAACCGCGTATGGGCGATCACCGCCACGGCGCAGGCAACGCTGGACGGCCCGCGCGCCACCAATCTGGTCAGCGCCGTCAACGCCGTGCTCGACACGGGTACGCAGCGCGAAAAGGCCGTGGCGGCGCGTGTGCCGGGGGAGGTGATGCTGCTGCTGGTGATCTTTGCCTGCGTCGCCTGCTTCCTGCTCGGCTACGTGCTCGACGCTCATGGTCACCAGCACCGCTTTGCGTCGGGCATTCTTTTCCTGTTGATGGGACTCACCATCATGCTGATCCTCGATCTCGACCGGCCGGCCGATGGCGCCATCCTGGTCGATCAATCGGCGATGGAAGCGCTGGTCGCCAGCCTTGCACCGGCCGGCGGCTAGCGGCAGGATGGCACCATGCGTGCTGCCCTGCTTCTCCCCCTCGCCCTCCTCGCACTGGCCGGCTGCCGCGATCAGCGCCAGCAACTGGGCCAGGCGCTGTCGGGAAAGCCGCCGGTGATCGCCGGCAGCCTGGAAGGCGAATGGCAGATTGAAGATCTGAACGGCGGCGGCCCGGTGGCGCAAAGCCGCCTGATGTTCGATCCCGGCGATCAGGGCACCAGCCGGCTTTCAGGCACGGCCGGTTGCAACCGCTTCAGCGGCAACTGGAAACAGGATGGCGCCACGTTGAAGCTGGGGCCGATGGCCTCCACCCGCATGGCCTGCCCGCCGCCCGCCATGGAAATCGAACAACGGGTGCTGGCGCTGCTGGAGGCGGCAAACAGCGTGACCTATACGGCGGATGGTGCCGCCATCCTGGCCACCCCCGATGGCCGCAAACTCACCTTGCGCAAACCAGCGCAGCCCTGATCAAGCCGCGACGCGGTCTACCGACAGGTCAGCGAGCGTCGTATTGTCGAGAATATCCGCGGTCTGTTCGCGCACCACCAGCATCACCTTGCGGATCACGCAGGTGGTTTCCTCGAAACAATCGTCGCAGCGCTGATAGGCCGAAACCGAAACGCATGGCACCAAGGCCAGCGGGCCTTCGATCAGGCGGATGATCTCGCCGAAACTGATCTGGCTGGCCGGGCGGGCCAGCCGGTATCCACCCATCTTGCCGCGATAGCTGTTCACCACGCCGCCATTCTTCAGATCGAGCAATATGGCTTCGAGGAACTTGCGCGGCAGCTGCTGATCGGCAGCGATCACCGAAATCGGCACAGGCGCAACCCCGCCCGAACGGGCGATGAAGATGAGCGCGCGAAGCGCATAGCGGGAGCGCTGGTTGAGCATGATGAACCCCTTATCCTATGCACCAGCAAGGAATTGCTGCCAAGCCAAATGGCCGTGCCAGGCCGGCAACATGGCTGGGAATGAATTGCCGATTAATAGTAAAATTTACTGACTTTTTGGTTTATTCAACAGAGATGTCATGGATATGCAATACGCGGATCCCCATAACCCGTTGTTATTGCTATGGGCGATTTTATCAGGGCAGTTGGCACGGGCTTTGCAGAGTTGTTGGCATCGGCAGCCGGATGGTCCGGCCGCTGAAGCAGACAAGAGGTCCCCCATGTTCACTTCAGCCCAGAACTTCTCCCGCAACCTGGTCGGCGCTGCCGGCACCCTGTTCTTCGCCGGCCTGTGCATCGCCGGTGCCACTGCCACCCCGGCTAACGCTCAGATCGCCTATGGCAAGAACGAAGCCGGCCACAAGGTCGCCTATGTCGCCTATGCCGATCTCGACCTGGGTTCGCCGGCTGGCCGCAGCCGCCTCGAAAACCGCCTGCGCACCGCCGCCAAGCAGGTGTGCCATGGTTCCGATGCCAGCCGCATGGCGATCGCCGAGGAATATGCCTGCTATCAGGAAACCTTGAAGGCCACCCGCAGCGCCACCATGGCGGCCATCGCTGCCGACAAGGTGACCGGCTGATCGCCTGACCAAACGGCGGGCTTGGGCAGGGGCCGCTCCTGCCCGCCGAACCGGCCGGTGGCGCACCCGATTGCCCCCATAAGGGTGCGCCCCGCCCACAGAGTCCCCAGTCTTCAGTTGCCCCCAAGAGCTCCGATGCGCCTCTCTTGCCCCTCTCGGGGCGCATTGTGACGGTGCCGCCCGGCGTCTTGCACCCTCGACGCCGGGCGGCACTTTATTTTTGGGCGCGGCACGTCATGATGCGCCATGCGCCTTCTCCTCCTCAGCCTCGCCCTGATTACCGCCCACCCCGCTGCGGCCATCCGCGCCCGCCACTTCGGCATCGCGCCCGGCCCAATGCCCACCGGACCGCTCAACGCCATCACCGATGTGCCCGGCGTGGCTGTCGGCCAGGTCACGCTTGATCGCGGCGACACCATCCGCACCGGCGTCACCGCCATCCTGCCCCATGCCGGCAACATCTTTGCCGAGAAGGTGCCTGCCGGCATCTTTGTTGCCAATGGGTTCGGCAAGTTGATGGGCTTGAGCCAGGTGCGCGAACTGGGCGAGATCGAAACGCCGATCATGCTCACCAACACGCTGAACGTGCCGGAAGCTGCTGCCGCCATCATCGAACACACGCTCAGCCAGCCAGGCAACGAGGGCGTGCGCTCGGTCAACGCCGTGGTCGGCGAAACCAACGATAGCGGACTCAACGATATCCGCGCCCGCGCCGTCAGCATCGCAGATGCCCGCCGCGCCATCGCCGAAGCCAGGCCCGGCCCCGTGCAGGAAGGCGCCGTCGGTGCCGGACGCGGCACGATTGCCTTTGGCTACAAGGGCGGCATCGGCACTTCGTCACGGCGCACCCCCGAAGGCTTCACCGTCGGCGTGCTGGTGCAGAGCAATTATGGTGGTCGGCTGATCCTCGCCGGCGTCCCCATCCCACCACCGCCGGGCAAGACAGCCGCGCGCGTCTCGGCTGACGGCTCGATCATGATCGTGGTGGCCACCGACGCGCCGCTGTCCGACCGCAACCTCACCCGGCTGGCGGCGCGCGCCATGGCCGGCCTCGCCCGCACCGGATCGGCCTTCTCCAATGGCAGCGGCGATTATGCCATCGCCTTTTCCACCGCCGACAGCGTGCGCCGCACAGCCGCCCGCCGCGCCGCAACCACCGCCTATCCGGAACTGGGCAACGAGGCCACAACGCCGCTCTTCATCGCGGCCGCCGACGCAACCGAGGAAGCCATTGCGAATAGCCTGCTCGCCGCTGAAACCGTCACCAGCCGCGAACCGGGGACGGACGAAACCCGCCGGGCAGTAGCGCTGGACCGGGCGTTGATCAGGCGGCTGCTGGCGGCGGCGGGCCAGCCTGCCCCATAGCCTGCTGCGCGATGACCGCAGCGTGGAGAGCCGCGCAGTCGATCACCGGAAACGGTGCCGTGACAGCATCGAACACCAAGGCCAGATCGGTCCCGCCAAGCAGGATGGCCTCAGCGCCCTTCGCCATCAGCTCCTCGGCCGCGTTCTCGAAAATCTGCCGCTGCCCGGCGTTGACCGTGCCGGCAGTGGCCATGGCCGCATAGGCAGCATGTACCGCGTCAAGATCGGTCGGGGTGAAAACCCGCGCGGTGGTGAAGCCACCATAAAAGCCTGACGCCATGACGGTTTTTGTGCCCAGAATGCCCAGCTTCTGCACGCCGCGTGCGGCAACGTCGCGCGCCACCGCATCGATCATGTCGATCACCGGCAGCGGCGAGGCGGCGGCAAATTCAGCCCGGCAGAAATGCCCGGCAATTGATGTGACCGCAACAAATTCGGCACCGGCTCGAGCAAGGCGTTCAGTCAGGCGCACGAAGATCGCTGCCTGTTGGGCGCGGCGATCGGCGGCCAGATTGGCAAGCAGGGTCGGCGCGTCGCCATGCGCTGTGGTCAAATCCAGCCCCACCCCGGCGTGGGAAAAATGGCCGATCAATTGGCGTGTGTAATAATCCTGCGCGGCCGGCCCGATGCCGCCGATCAAGCCGATATGCATATCACACGTCCAGATTCGCCACGTTCAGCGCGTTTTCCTGGATGAAGTTGCGGCGTTCTTCCACCACGTCGCCCATCAACTTGGCGAAGATGTCGTCTGCATCCGCCGCTTCATCCACGTCGACGCGCAGCAGAGTCCGGGCGGCCGGATCGAGCGTGGTTTCCCACAATTGGTCGGCGTTCATTTCGCCCAGGCCCTTATAGCGGGCGATGGCGAGGCCCTTGCGGCCGGCATCGAGCACTGCCGCAAGCAGATCGGCCGGGCTGGTGATGCGGAAATTGCCCAGTTGCGATGGGGCGGCATAGGCGGCGGCTTCCTGCGCGGCCAACGCGGCAAGGCGGGGGGCTTCGGGAGAAGAGAGGAAGGCGCCATCGATGACATGGTGATCGGTCACACCGCGCCATTCGCGCGCGGCGTGATAACCACCATCATCGGTGACTGTCACCGTCCAGCGGCCGCCATCGGTATCGGCGGCATTCAGCCAGGCCGCGGTCGTCGCTGCCGCGGCCGCATCGGGCCGGGCCAAGGCGCCATTCAGGGCCAGCGCGTCGATCACAGCCGCCGGATAGCGGCGCGGCACATAGGCCATCAGCGCCCGCATGCGGCGGGCGTGTTCCACCAGCGCCGCCAGATCGGCGCCGCTGCGCGGGCCGGCTGCCGTGGTGAGCACCAGATTGCCGGCGCCGGCTTCGACCAGATAATCCTCCAGCGCCGCATTGTCCTTCAGATACACTTCCGAACGCCCGCGCGTGACCTTGTAGAGCGGCGGCTGGGCGATGAAGAGATGCCCGCCGTCGATCAGCGTCGGCATGTGGCGGAAGAAGAAGGTGAGCAGCAGCGTGCGGATGTGGGCGCCATCCACATCGGCGTCGGTCATGATGATGACCTTGTGATAGCGCAGTTTTTCCAGGTTGAATTCCGGCCCGATGCTGGTGCCCAGCGCCTGGATCAGCGTGCCGATTTCGCGGCTGGCCAGCATCCGGTCAAGGCGGGCGCGCTCCACGTTCAATATCTTGCCGCGCAGGGGCAGAATGGCCTGGTTCTGGCGGTTGCGGCCATTCTTGGCGCTGCCGCCGGCGGAATCGCCTTCGACCAGGAACAATTCCGATTTCACCGGATCACGCTCCTGGCAATCGGCCAGCTTGCCGGGCAGGCCCGATACTTCGAGCACGCCCTTGCGCCGGGTCAGGTCACGCGCCTTCTTCGCGGCTTCGCGCGCGGCGGCGGCATCAATGATCTTGGCCACGATGGTCTTGGCGTGAGCGGGGTTTTCCTGCAGCCACACGTCCAGCCGATCGGCCATCAGGCTTTCCAGCGGCTGGCGCACTTCCGATGAAACCAGCTTGTCCTTGGTCTGGCTCGAGAATTTCGGATCGGGCAGCTTCACCGAAACAATGGCCGTCAAGCCTTCGCGCATGTCGTCGCCGGTAAGGTTGACCTTCTCCTTCTTCAGCAGGCCAGAGGCTTCCGCATACTGATTCAGCGTGCGGGTCAGCGCGGCGCGGAAGGCGGCGAGGTGGGTGCCGCCATCGCGCTGCGGGATGTTGTTGGTGAAGCACAACACCTGTTCGTAGTAGCTGTCGTTCCATTCCAGCGCGACATCAATGCCGATATCATTGGCCTGGCCGGTGATGGCGATCGGATTGGGAATCAGCGGCGTCTTGGATTTGTCGAGGAACTTCACGAAGGCCGCGATGCCGCCTTCATAATAAAGCTCCACCTGCTTTACATCGGCATGGCGGGCATCGTTGAGGAACAGGCGCACGCCGCTGTTCAGGAAGGCCAGCTCGCGGAAGCGATGTTCCAGCTTGGCGAAATCGAAATCGATGAACTTGAAGGTGCCGATGCTGGGGAAGAAGGTGACGCGGGTGCCGCGCTTGCCATTCGATGGCCCGCGCACCGCCAGCGGCGCCTGGGCGTCGCCATGGTGGAAGCGCATCCAATGTTCTTCGCCGTCGCGCCAGATCGTCAGCTCCAGCCATTCCGACAGCGCGTTGACCACCGACACGCCCACCCCGTGCAGGCCGCCCGACACCTTATAGGCGTTGTCGTCGCTGTTGTTGAATTTGCCGCCGGCGTGCAGCTGGGTCATGATCACTTCGGCCGCCGACACGCCTTCTTCGGCGTGGATGCCGGTGGGGATGCCGCGGCCATTGTCGGTGACGCTCACCGAACCATCGGCGTTCATCGTGATATCGATGCGGTCGCAATAGCCAGCCAGCGCCTCGTCGATGGCGTTGTCCGACACTTCGAACACCATGTGGTGCAGGCCCGAACCATCGTCCGTATCACCGATATACATGCCGGGGCGCTTGCGCACGGCATCCAGCCCGCGCAGCACCTTGATGCTGTCGGCGCCATAATCATTGATCTGGGCGGGATTCGGATTGTTGTCGGTCAACGCTTCAACCTCGGGATGCAGAAATGTCCCTCGGCTATAGTGACTCCCGCGCGCGCGGGCGAGGGGGAAATGCGCAGCGCTGCTGTTGCCCGCGCAGCCACGGCAGCGCCTCGTCGGCCAGCATCGGCCGGGCAAGCAGATAACCCTGCACGGCGGTGCAGCCATGCACAACGAGGAAGCTGCGCTGGCTCTCCGTCTCCACCCCTTCGGCAATCACCTCCAGCCCCAGCCCGCGCCCCAGCCCGATCAGCGTCCGCGCGATCAGGCCGCGATCCCCATCGGAATCGATGGCGCGGGTGAAGCCGCGATCGATCTTGATGCGGTCAACCGGAAAGCTGGTGAGGTGGGAGAGCGAGGCATAGCCGGTGCCAAAATCATCCATGGCCAGCGTGCAGCCCATCGCCCGCAATGCCTCCAGCGTGTGGCCGATGCGCGCGATGGAGCGATCGAGCAACACGGTCTCCGTCACCTCGATCTCCAGGCGCGTCGCGGGCACGGCATGGCGGGCAAGGCTGCGCTTCACCGTGTCGAGAAAATCATCGGCCAGCAGTTGTGCCGTGGAAACATTCACCGCCAGGTGCCCCGGCTCCAGCCCGGCCGCCAACATGGCGGCAAAGCCGGCCAGTGCCGCGTCCATCACCTGGCACCCCAAAGGCTGGGCGAGGCCAACATCCTCGGCCAGCGGAACAAATTCGGCAGGCGGCATCCATTCGCCTTCGTGCCACCAGCGCGCCAGCGCTTCGAACCCCATCACGCTGCCATCGGCCAGCCGCTGTTGCGGTTGCAGGGCGGCCACCAGCTGCCGCCCGGATATGGCCTGGCGCAGCGCATCGGCCAGCCGCGTGCGGCGCACCACCCGGTTGGCCAGTTCGGCGCCAAACAGCACATGGCGACCCCGCCCCTGCCGCTTGGCATCCAGCAATGCGGCATCGGCATTGCCCAGCAGTTCGTGCGGTCCACACCCCTTGGACGGGAACGGCGCGATGCCCACCGAAAAGGACGGCGCATAGCGGCTGGCCCCCAGCCGCATCGGCCGGCGCAGGCGGGCGAGCAGGCGCAGCGCAAAGGCGTGAATCTCGTCTGGCGCGGCCACGCCATGCACAATCAGCGCGAACTCATCACCCGAAAGCCGCGCCGCCACGTCGCCAGCCCGTATGCAGCGCTGCAGGCGCCGGCCGACCAGGCGCAGCAGCATGTCTCCGGCGGCATGGCCCAGACTGTCATTCACCGCCTTGAAGAAATCGACATCGAACAGCACCAATATGCCTGCCGGGCCGGTATCGGGCAGGCGCTCCAGTTGCTGCATCAGCACGTCACGATTTGCCAGCCCGGTCAGCGTGTCTTCCTCAGCCCGGCGACGCAATTCGCATTCGGCGCGCAGCAACGGCGTCACGTCGGTGCGGATCGAAACGATGTTGCCGCTTTCCGAAACGGCGGTGCTGGCCTGCATGAACTTGCCGTCGCGCAGGTGGAACACGCGATTATAGCCGGGCTCGCGGTGGCGGCGCAGATAATCGGCCACCCACGCCCGCCGCTTCTCGGGCGGATCATCGGCGCTGACTTCCGGCCGATAGTGATTGGCCAGCACCTTCCGGGTGATGATGTCGGCCAGCCGCTCGCCCTTCACCATATACTGGCGGTTATCCGGCAGGATGTCGCGATAGACATCGTTGACCAGGATCAGCCGTTCTTCGCGATCATAAACGGATAGCGCCGCCGGGATGCCGGTGATCACATCGCGCAACAGGGTTTCGGTGCGGGTGCGCAGATCCAACTCCCGCGCGGCGCGGGCGGCGGCCTCGTGGCGAACCGTGATATCCTCGAACGTGCCGATCAACGCTGCGCCTTCCACGCTGGCGACAGCCGGCCGGCCCCGCGCCCGCACCTGGCGGCGCTCGCCATCAGGACGGCGGATGCACAATTCCAGATCCCAGGATGTGCCACTGCGGAGCGCTTCGTTCACCGCGCCCAACAGGATCGGGCGGTGTTCGCGAATATAGAAACGCAGCGCATTGCTCAGAAGAGGCTGAAAATCCTCGGCCACGCCCAGGTTGCGGCGGGTTTCGGCACTCCACCACAGCCGGCCGCCCGCGCTGTAATACCAGGCACCGATACCGGCCACGGCCAGCAGGGGCTCAGCAGCCGACAGCAGGCGCGGGCTCAGCGGCCGTTCCCGCCCCGGCTGGAGCGGAAAGGGCAGGCGTTCACCGCCCGGCCAGCTGCTTTCCGACATGCACGCCATCTCCCGCTCTGCACCGTCTTGTGACTAACGGCGCGGCGGAGAGCGGCTTTATGCGGGCATGATGTGCCCCGCCGCCAGTGTCAGCCAGCAGGTGGATGGGCCGCCGGCCAGATCGGCAAACAACGCCGGATCAGTGCCGGTCATCCACGCCTGCACGCCCATCGCCGTCAGCCGTTCGTACAGCGCGGCGCGGCGGCCGGCATCAAGATGCGCGGCGATTTCATCCAGCAGCAGGATCGGCGGCCGGCCGCTGCGCTGCGCCACCAGCGCCGCATGCGCCAGCACGATGGCGATCAGCAGCGCCTTTTGCTCGCCGGTGGAGCAGCTGGCCGCCGGCATCGCCTTGGCGGCGTGGGTGACGATCAGATCAGCGCGGTGCGGGCCCTCAATGGCGCGGGCCGCAGCGGCATCGCGGGCCCGGCCCCTCGCCAGCCGCGCAGCAAGATCATCGGCGTCATTGCCGGCCAGTGCGATCAGTGGCCGGGCAAATGGCCCATCGGGCGCGCCCGCCAGTTCCGCCGCCAGTGCTGCCACCACATCGGCGCGCGCATCCGCGATGGCGGCGCCATGCTCGGCCATGTCGGCCTCCAGCCCGGCCAGCCAAACCGGATCGGCTGGACCATCGGCGGTGAGCAGGCGCGTGCGTTCGCGCATCGCCGCCTCATAGCGGTTCACGCGCTGGCCGTGGCCGGGGTGCAGCGCCAGCACCAGCCGATCAAGGAAGCGCCGCCGGCTGCCGCTGCTTTCGCTGAACAAGCGGTCCATCGCCGGGGTGAGCCACACCAAAGCCAGCCAATCGCTGAGCGCCGTCGCCGTCGCCGCGGCACCGTTCACCCGCACCAGCCGGCGTTCGGGTGCTGCGGCAGCCGTGCCGGTGCCGATCTGCACTTCGCCTTCAGCCGAGATCAGATGGGCCGCCACGCTCCACCCACCGGGGCCATCCTGCCGCGCCGCGTCCGATAGCGGCGCCCCGCGCAAGCCGCGCCCCGGTGCCAGCAACGAAATCGCATCCAATATGTTGGTCTTGCCCGCCCCATTGTCACCGGTGATCACCACCAACCCCGGCCCGGCATTGATGCTGGCGTGGGCGTGGCTGCGAAAATCGGTGAGGGTGAGGCGGGTGATCGCCGTCACAGAGTCAGCAGCCGATGCCGGCCATTGTCGAAACGGTGATAGGGAATGGGCCGCGTCGGATCATCCAGTCGTGCCGCCACATCAGCCAGGATGGCGCGGGTGATGCTGGGCAGATCGAGCTTTGCCGCCTCGTCCCAATCGAACCAGGCGATTTCATCGAGCTCGCCGCAGCCGGCGCCGGGATCGAGGCTGACAAGATGATGCGCCTCCACCGTGAAGAAACGCGCATCAAACCGGCGCGGGCGCACCGGCGGCGTGATGGCGCGCCCCACGAAACGCAGCGGTTCCAGATGCGGCAGATGACCAGTGGCGAGGAAATCACGCCATTCCGGCGATTTTGTGCGGCCACTTCCGGGCGCGCCCAGCACCAGGCCGGTTTCTTCGAACAATTCGCGCACGGCCGCGGCGGCCAGCGCGCGGGCGCGGGCCGGCGGCGCGGTCAGGTGCAGCCGGCTGGCCGTGTCATCATCCAATTCGCTGGCGGCGGCGACGCGGAAATCAGCCGGGTGCAGCCGCCCGCCAGGGAAGACCCACTTGCTGGCCATGAAGACATGGCCCTTGGCCCGCCGGCCCATGAGCACGCGTGGATTTGGCCCGTCACGGCGGATCACCAGCACGGTCGCGGCATCCTTGGGCCGCAGCGAGCGGCCCTTCAGGATCGGAACATTGTCTTCATCAACCTGCATGTGGCCTCTCCTGCCACAAGCCGTGGCCTCACACCAAGGTCATCAGCGATTCGGTGGTGTAATCGGTCAACTCACCGTGGCGGCCATCGCGCACCTTCAGTGCCCAATCCGGATCGACGATCAGCGCACGGCCAACGCCCACCAGATCGAATTCGTCGCGCTCCAGCCGGTCGAGCAGGCCATCAAGGCTGGCCGGCTTCGACGATTCGCCGCCCATGCCAGCGACGAACTCACCGGTAAGGCCAACGCTGCCCACAGTGATGGTCGGCTTGCCGGTGAGCTTCTTGGCCCAGCCGGCGAAGTTCAAGCCTTCCGGGCCATCGAGTTCGGGGAATTCCGGTTCCCAGAAACGGCGCTGCGAACAATGGAACACGTCTGCCCCGGCATCGGCCAGCGGGCCCAGCCAGGCCGCCAGCTCGTCCGGCGACGGCGCCAGGCGGAAGGCGAAATCCTGCTGCTTCCACTGCGACAGGCGGATGATCACCGGGAAATCGGGGCCAACGGCGGCACGGACGGCCTTGAGCAGTTCGACCGCAAACCGCGCACGCAGCGGCAGCGTGTCACCGCCCCAGCGATCGTCGCGAGCATTGGTGGCGCCCCAGAAGAATTGATCGATCAGATAACCATGCGCGCCGTGCAGTTCGACCGCGTCGAAGCCCAGCCGCTTGGCATCACCGGCGGCGCGGGCGAAGGCAGCGACGGCATCGGCCACATCTTCATCGCTCATGGCGCGGCCGTTGGTCTTGCCCGGCATGTAAACGCCCGACGGGCTTTCGGCTTCCTCACCCTTGGGCGTGCGCCGGTTGGGCAGGCCGCCGACATGCCACAATTGCGGCGCGATCAGCCCGCTCTCACTGTGGACGGATTTGACCACCTGGCCCCAGCCATCGAGCGCTGAGCCAAAGAAATGCGGCACGTTGGGATCATTGGCAGCCCCGGTGCGCTCCACCGCGGTGCCTTCGGTGATGATCAGGCCCACGCCGCCGGCGGCGCGCTTGCGATAATATTCGGCGACATTCGCTCCCGGCTGGCCGGCCGGCGAGAAGCTGCGCGTCATTGGCGCCATCACGATGCGATTGGGGAGGGTGAGGCCCTTGAGAGGGAACGGGCGGAAGAGGGGATTGCTGCTCATGCGCGCTTCCTAGCCGGGCCGGGCGCGCCAAGTCACCTGTCAATCTGACCCATCGGCCAGCGGATGGCGCTTGTTGACCAACTCGACGAGCGCCGCCGACGCGACGTGCGTGTAGATCTGTGTTGTCACGATATCGGCGTGGCCCAGCAACGTTTGCACGATGCGCAAATCCGCGCCGCCTTCCAGCAGATGGGTGGCAAAGGCGTGGCGCAGCACGTGCGGCGAGATGCGGGCCGGCGGAATGCCGGCATCGGCGGCCAGCGCCTTGATCAACTGCCACAGCCGCAGGCGGGAGAGATAACCCACCTTTCCGCGCCCGGCCGGGAAGAGAAACTTGCTGTCCTTGGGCACATTCGCTTCCCACGCCAGCACGGCAGCTTCGGCGCGGCGGCTGATCGGCACCAGCCGTTCCTTGTTGCCTTTGCCCAACACCACCATGTGCCCGCGCCCGGCCTTGCAGGCATGGCGGGGCAGCGCCACCAGTTCGCTGGCGCGCAGGCCGGAGCCATAGAGGAGTTCCACCAGCGCGGCGGTGCGCAAGGATTGCGGATCATCGGGCCGTGCCGCCAGTTTCTCCGCCAGCGCCGCGAAAAGGCGTTCCACATCGCCCGCCGCCAGCGTTTTCGGCAATGGCCGTGCCGCCTGCGGCAGCGCCAGATCACGACCCGGATCATCGCTGCGCAGATGTTCCGCCATCAGAAAGCTGAGGAACTGCCGGACCGCACTCGCCTTGCGCGCCGCACTCGCCCGCGCCAGCGGCGCCCAGTGCCGGGCCAACCGCGCCAGCGCCGCCGCATCGGCTGCCGCCAACCCGCCGCCCAGCCATTCGCTGGCCTGATTGAGGTCGCGGCCATAGGCGAGAATTGTGTTCTTCGCCGCCCCGCGTTCGCTGGCCAAGCTGTCGAGGAACAGCGCGATGGCCTGCCCGTCGGTTACCTTGGCGTCAGTGATCATGCGCTGCGCGTGATCGCTTCGGCGGCCAACAGCCGAGCCTCCGTCACCCGGCCACAGGCCATGAGCGCCGCCACTATAGCCTCCACGTGGGCCGGCGGCACATCGGCCCAGCCGCCCTGCAGCCCGGTCGCTGCCAGCAGTGCCACTTCGCCAGCTGCCCGCCGCCGCGCCGCGCTGGCCAGCGCCGCCGTCCAGCGGTTGCTGATGGTCTTGAACCCATCTCGATCCAAGCCGCGTGCCTGGCCCAGGCCCGACAGCGCCGCCACCAGCATCGCCTCCCGGCGCGGGCTGGCCTTGGCCGCATCGCGCCACGCGCGAACGTCACCCGAATCCATCGCCACGCCAGCGCCTGCCGCCAGCAACGCCTGTGCCCGAACCCGCACATCATCATCGGCGTCCTGCGCCACCGGCCACCAAGCCCGGGCAGCGCGCGTGTTGCCTGCTGCCAGCAACGCCGCGATGATCACATCGGATCGCCCAGCCAGCGCCGCCGCCGGCTTCAGCGCAGCCGCCGCCGTCGCGGCTTCCAGCAAGGCGCCATAATCACTATCCCCAGCAATGGCAGCAATCGCCTCGGCCCGGTCAGTCGCGCTGCCGGTGAAGGCATCTCGCAGGCGGCCGGCCCGGCTGTCGGCGGCGAAACCGCCGCTGGCATCGGCCGGTGTCAGCGCCGCCACGGCACTGGCCAGTTCGTCGGCCGAAAGCGTGCCCAGCACGGCCGCCTGGCGCAACAGCGCAAAGCGCGTGGCGGCCGGCAGCACGCCATTGCGCACCGCCCAGCCGGCGTGGGCCGGGCCAAGCGCGGCCAACCGATCAGCCGGCACCGTTACACCTGCCGCACTGGCGACGCCGTAACGATAAGGGGTCAGCCCCTCTTCCTCTGCCCAATTGATGCCATCGGCGCGCCCGGCGCCGCCGGCCAGCACCACCACGCGCTGGGCCAGCCGCAGATCAAAGGCCGGCAAGGCACCGCGTCGGTTGCGCACGCTGTCGATCACGCCGGCCGCCGTGATATCGTCCCCATCCATGGCGGCGCACATGCCCCAGGCCAGATCCCACATCACATCATCGGAAAGCGCCCGTCCTGTAGCCGCGATCGGGCACAGGCCAGCCAGATCGGCCGCCGCCAGCGACACCTCGCCCGCCACGCGATAGGTGGCCGGCGTATAGCGTTCCTGCGGCAGCACATCGATCAGCCGCCGCGCCGGATCAACAGCGCCCATCCGCACCAGCAGCCCGGCGCGGGCCGCCACCCAATCGCCATCGCCTAGGCCCGCCGGCCCCGGCACCCGCGAGGCCAGCGCGCGGCCCAGCGTGATCGCCACCCAGCGCGAGGCGACGGGACCGGCGATGCGATTGGCGATCCCGGCCAGGAAACGCCCGTTGCTGCCGATGAAGGCATCGGCGCCAAACGCGCCACTTGCGGCATCGATGATACCGATCGGCGCGCCCGGCGGCAGCGCGGAGGCTGTCTGGGTTTCCACAAACACCGGCGGCGTGACATCACCCGGCTGCCCTGTCAGCAGCGGTGCCTGTTCGGCGGTGGCCGCTTCCGGCGGCGGCGCGGCAGTGCCGGGCAACAGCGGCGCCGGCGCGGCAGAAGGTGCAGGGGCCGGCGTATCGAAACCGGGCGGCAGCAGCGATTTGGGCGCATCGCGGTTCGGCACGGCATCCTGCCCAACCACGGGCGCCGCCAGAAGCAGCCCACAGGCGATCACCCCGGCCGATCCTGCCAACACTGCGCGTTTGCTTGCCCATGCCATAGGCCGGTGTATAGCCATCACTGCGATGGACGGCGACCCGAAAATCCTGGCAGAGCCTGAACGGCTGGCGTTGGCAGCGCAGCGGCCGGTCACGCTTGTTGGCCTGATGGGTTCCGGCAAGTCCAGTATCGGCAAGCGGCTTGCGGCCCGGTTGAGCCTGCCGTTCGTCGATGCCGATACCGCGATCGAGGAAGCCGCCGGCATGACCATTTCGGAAATGTTCGAACGCTTTGGCGAAGCGCATTTCCGCGATGGCGAACGCCGGGTGATCGCCCGCCTGATCGACGGCACGCCCAAGGTGATTGCCACGGGCGGCGGCGCTTTCATGAACGATGAAACCCGCGCGCTGATCCTGGAACGCACGCTTTCGGTATGGCTTGATGCCGATGTCGCCACGCTGGTCGATCGCGTGCGCCGGCGCGGCAGTCGGCCGCTGCTGAAGGGCAAGGATCCGGGCGCGGTGCTCACCGCGCTCGCCGCCATCCGCGGGCCCGTCTATGCGCAGGCCCGCATCCGTGTGGCCAGCAGACCCGGCCCGCATCATGAAACGGTGGATGCGATCGTGGCTGCACTCGCCGCCGCCAATGCCGAAGAGGCTGCCTGATGATCGTTGATGTCGCGCTGGGGATGCGCGCCTACCCCATCCATATCGCGCCCGGCCTGCTTGGCGCAGCCGCCCCGGTGCTCGGCCCGTTTGCGCGCAACCAGCGCCTGGTGGTCGTCACCGATGAAAGCGTCGCGGCGCTGCATCTGCAAACGCTTGCCACCGGCCTGCCCGGCATCAGGCTAGAACCTATCGTGCTGCCACCCGGCGAAGCCACCAAGGATTGGGCGCATCTGCAGCTGGTCGTCGAACGACTGCTCGAACTGGGTGTCGAGCGCAGCGATGCGGTCGTCGCGCTGGGCGGCGGCGTCATCGGCGATCTGGTCGGCTTTGCCTGTTCGATGCTGAAGCGCGGCTGCCGCTTCGTGCAGGTGCCGACCACGCTGCTTTCGCAGGTCGATTCCTCTGTCGGCGGCAAGACGGCGATCAATGCGAAAGCCGGCAAGAATCTCGTCGGCGCCTTCCACCAGCCGGTCGCCGTGCTGATTGATCCGGCCGTGCTCGCCACCCTGCCGCGCCGCGAATTGATGGCCGGTTATGCCGAGGTGGTGAAATACGGCCTAATCAATGATGCCGCCTTTTTCGCCCGGTGCGAGGCCAATGGCGCAGCCCTGCTGGACGGCGATCCCACGGCGCAGATCCACGCCATCGCCCACAGCTGCCGCGCCAAGGCCGCCGTGGTTGCGGCTGACGAACGCGAGACTGACGATATCCGCGCGCTGCTCAACCTTGGCCACACCTTCGGCCACGCCTTCGAGGCCGAAACCGGCTTCTCCAGCCGGCTGCTGCACGGCGAGGCCGTCGCATTGGGCATGGTGCAGGCCTTCCGGCTTTCCGCCCGGCTGGGCCTGTGCCCGCAAAGTGATGCAGAGCGTGTGGCCGCCCATCTCGCCGGCCTCGGCTTCACCATCGAACCCGCCGCGCTCGGCCTCAGCTGCACCGCCGCCCGGCTGGTCGAGCACATGAAACAGGACAAGAAGATGAGCGCCGGCCGCCTCGCCTTCATCCTGGCCCGCGGCATCGGGCAGAGCTTCGTCTCCCGCGATGTCGAACTGGCCGACGTGGAAGCCTTCCTGGCCGAACAGCTGACAGGCTGAGCTATTACTTGCGCACCCACTGATCCGCCTTGGCCAGCGGCGGCCGGGCCAGCGCCTTTTCGGCTTTCGCATCGCCCAGCAACCAGCGCCGCCACCACAGGTTGGTCACGCGCGCCACGCGGTCCTGCCGGGCCAGATCGTCGGGGGCCTTGCGGGTGTCGCCGGCAAACAGCAGGTGGTCGCCGCCGTCCAGTTGCAGCAACGCCTTGCGGCCATCGGCCGGTGCGCCGGTGCGCCGGTGAACAGGCTGAGGCGGCGGACGCGTTGATCGGCAACCACACCAGCCGACGCGTTGGCAGGCACGCCATCGGCATTGCTGGTGATCACCAACAGCGGCCGGCCGATGCCGCCAAATTGCGCTTTGGCCATGGCCGCATCGGCCGGGCCACTGCTGCTCATCGCCACGAACGCCCGGAAGCGGCGGTCGATCAGCGGTGCGTGCTCACCGTCCGGACGCTGGCCGGCCATCGCCTGCACCACCCAGGCCCCCATGCTGTGCCCGGCCAGCGCCAGGTGATCGCTTTCGATGCGTGTGAGATCGCAGGCGCCTTCGCTTGGCCGCCGCGCCAGCTCATCGGCCACGAAACCGACATCGGCGATGCGCGCCAGCACCTGTTCCGGCGCGATGCCGGCCCGCACGCGAGCGTCGCGCTCCTGCGGGGTGGCGGGCCCGCGATAAACAGCGGCATCGCTGCCGGGGTGTTCGAGGCGGATCACCGCAATGCCGGCAGCGGTCCACGCCGCCACCCAGCGCGCGGCATTGCTGCGAGTGCCGCCGAGGCCGGGCGACCAGATTACCGCCGGTGCCTTTTGCTTGCCATCGGGCAGGTTGATCCGCACCGGCACATCGCGGCCACGCGGCCCATCGCGCCACACCGCATCGCACATGGTTGCCGCCGCCGGGGCAGCGAGCAGCAGGGCGAGGCAGGTGAACGCGGTTTTCACGCGCCCACCCTAACCCCTGATCAGGCCAGCGTCATCTTCCGCTTGCCGCGCTTCACCACGGCGGCCTGGGGCGCACTGGTGGCCATCGAAACGGTCTTGATCGTGTCCATGAACACCCAATCGCAGCGGGTTTCAGCGGCGTTGAACGACAAGGTGAGATAGCCGCGACGGCTGGTGTCGCACCACTGCATCCCCGGCGAGCTTTGCAGCAGCGCGGCGCGGATCAGCGCCGGATCCGCCGCCAGTGCCGATTCGTAGCCGGGCGAG
This sequence comes from Sandarakinorhabdus limnophila DSM 17366, assembly GCF_000420765.1. GTDB lineage: Bacteria > Pseudomonadota > Alphaproteobacteria > Sphingomonadales > Sphingomonadaceae > Sandarakinorhabdus > Sandarakinorhabdus limnophila. Next base: position 185,342 of record NZ_ATVO01000004.1, read on the forward strand.
GTGACGGAGTGGACGCCGAATTCGGCGGCCACCGGCGTGCCATCCAGGCTGTGGTTGAAGGCCCAGGCATTGTGGCTGTCGCCGGCAATCACGATCGGATCGGCACCGGCATCGGCCATGGCCTTCAGCAAACGGCGACGCGCTTGCGGATAGCCTGACCACATGTCCTGCGCGCCCGGAATGCCGGCCTGCGACGCGGCAATGCCGCCCTTCACATAGCCTTGGGCGCGCGCATCGGCGCCCGGGGCAAGGAACTCCAGCGCGTTTTTCGGGGTCATGATGTCACCCATCACCACCTGCTGCGCGATCAGCTGCCAGCGCTGGCCGGTTTTCACGCTCGCCGCCACTTCGCGGGCGAACCAGGCTTCCTGTTCGGCGCCCAACAGGGTGCGCGCCGGGTTCTGCCATTCGCCGCTGGCAAAGGCCTTGATACCCTCCGGCCCGGCCTTCAGCGCCGCATTGAGGTCAAGCTGCTTGTCACGGCCGGACATGCGGGTGTCCAACGTAAGCACCGAAACCAGATCGCCGAAATCATAGCGGTGCCACGGCACCTCCGGGCTCATCAGCCATTCGCGGTGGGCCTTGAGCGCGGCATCGCGGCGCAGGTTCCACACGCCTTCATCATCCTGGTGGTTCTGGGCGCCGCCTTTCCACGTATCGTTGGCGAATTCATGATCGTCCCAGATGGCGATCATCGGGAAGCGCGCGTGGATCGCCTGCAGGCCGGGATCGGTGCGATAGCTGGCGTAACGCTGGCGATAATCGTCGATCATCAGGATTTCGTCGACCGGCAAGATCTCGCGGCCCGGCATCACCTGCTCAGGGTACGAACCCATCGGATATTCATAGATATAATCGCCCAGGTGGATCACCGCATCGATATCGTCACGCACGGCGGCGTGGGCATAGGCGTTGAAATGCCCGAACGGCCGGTTGGAGCAGGACAGCACCGCCACCTTCAGCTGATCCAGCTTGCCCGCTGGCAGCGTCTTGGTGCGGCCCACGGTGGACATCGAGCCATCGGGCGCGGTGAAGCGATACCACAGCCACTTGCCATCAGGCAGGCCGGTCACACGCGCCTGCGCCGTGCCCCAGCTTTCCGGGCCTGCGTTGGCTTCTGCGCGGGCGATAATGCGGCTCATGCCTTGGTCTTCGGCCACTTCCAGCTTCAGCACCGTCGCCGCGCCCGTCACGCTGGCAAAGCGCGTCCACAACGTGACTGCGCCGGGGCCGGGATGGCCCGACGCGACGCCATGGGTGAAGCCACTGATCGGCCACAGGCGGGCCAGGGCCGGGCGCACCGGCAGGATCAGGCCGGCCGCAGTGGCCCCCAGGAAGGCGCGACGATCGATGGCAGGACGCATGGCTGATTCCCCTTTAGACGTTGGCGCCATTAAAACCGGATATTGTGACAATTTCGAGGGAGCCCGCCGCCATGGCGAAAATGCGCAGCAAGGCCGATCTTCCAGCCAAGGATTGCGCCGCCTGTGGCCGCCCGTTCAGCTGGCGGAAGAAATGGGCGCGCGATTGGGAGAATGTGCGATATTGTTCCGACGCCTGCCGCAGCGGTGCCTATGGACGGGCGCGCGCCGGCACGACAGAATGACGCAAATTTCGCAGGAGGAATCGCCATGGCCACGCAACTGAAAACAGCGAGTGTGAAAGATCAGGTTTCGGCCGAGGAGTGGGCCCTGCGCGTCGATCTCGCCGCCGCCTATCGCCTGGTCGCCCATTATGGCTGGGACGATCTGATCTTCACCCATCTATCGGTGCGGGTGCCGGGGCCGGAACATCATTTCCTGATCAACCCCTACAACCTGATGTTCGAGGAAATCACGGCGTCCAGCCTCGTCAAGATCGACGTCGAAGGCCATCCGGTGATGGAAACGCCCTATCTCACCAACGCCGCCGGCTTCACCATCCATTCGGCCATCCACATGTCGCGCGAGGATGCCCACGCCGTCATCCACTTGCACACGCCGCACGGCCAGGCGGTTTCCGCGCACAGCGAAGGCCTGATGCCGATCACGCAGACGGCAATGCTGATCCGCGATGAGCTGAGCTATCACCACTATGAAGGCGTCGCGACCGATCTGGATGAGCGCGAACGGCTGGTGCAGGATCTGGGCCCGACCAAGACCGCGATGATCCTGCGCAATCACGGCACGCTCACCGTTGGTGAGACGGTGGCCGAGGCCTTCATCAAGATGTATTTCCTCGAACGCGCCTGCGAGGCCCAGTGCCTGGCACTGGCCGGTGGCCAGGACCTGATCAACCACCCGCCGCAGGGCACCCCGGAAAAGGCAGCCGATCAGGGCCGCGCCGGGCTGAAAATGGTGGGCAACATGCTGGCCTGGCCGGCGCTGCTCCGCAAACTGGACCGGATTGATCCCAGCTTCCGGGATTGAGCGTCAGCTTTCGAAGCGATTGAGCGCGTCGCCGGCAAAGGCGATCACGGCCAGCCACAGCCAGCCGAACATCATGGCGGTGCCGCCCGCGGGGGCGAGCGCCGCCACCCACTTTGGCGCGCCCATCGCCAGCAGGTTCAGGTCCATCGCGAACACGAAGGCCCCGCCCAGCACCGCCCAGGCGCCCGAATGGACGAACGGCGAATTGCGCCAGGCCAGCAGGCCGAACACCGCGGCGACATGCGGCAGCTGGAATGTCACGCCGGTCATGATCCAGTCTTTCGCTTGGGGATCATCGATGCCGTGCGCGGCAAAGGTGCCAAAGGCCAGTGCGATCACGGCGTTCAGGCAGGCAAAAGCCGGCAGGTAACGCGGGCGGGCGGGTGCGGTGGGTTCGCTCATGCCGGGCAGACTGGCGCGTTGAAGGGCGGTTGAAAAGCCATCAGTTCGACAAGCGATAAAGTTCGCGCGCGGTAATCATGCGCATGATCTGGTTGGTGCCTTCCAAAATCTGGTGAACGCGCAAATCGCGGAAGATGCGCTCCACCGGATAATCCATCAGATAGCCATAGCCGCCATGCAGCTGCAGCGCGCGATCGGCGACCGCCATCCCGGTATCGGTGGCAAAGCGTTTGGCCATGGCGGCAAATTGCGTCTTGTCAGGCGCGCCCTCGCTCACCTTCACGGCCGCCTGATAGAGCAGCGCGCGGGCCGCCGAGAGTTCGGTCGCCATATCGGCCAGGGTGAACTGGGTGGCCTGGAAATCGGCGATGGCCTTGCCGAACTGCTGGCGCTGCCGCGTGTAGGCCAGCGCCTCGTCCAGCGCGCGCTGGCCGCCGCCCAATGAGCACGCGCCGATGTTGAGCCGGCCGCCATCAAGCCCGGCCATGGCGATGCTGAAACCCTGGCCTTCGGCGCCAACCAGATTTTCCACCGGCACCCGCACTTCGTCGAAATTCACCTGCGCGGTGGGTTGCGATCGCCAGCCCATCTTGCGTTCCGGCGCGCCAAAGCTAACGCCCTTCATGTCCTTCTCGATCACCAGGCAGGAAATGCCTTTGGGGCCATCCACCCCGGTGCGGACCATCGTCACGTACACATCATTGACGCCGGCACCCGATATGAACGCCTTGGAACCGCTCACCACATAATGATCGCCATCCCTGACCGCGCGCGTCTTCAGCGCCGCCGCATCCGATCCCGATCCCGGTTCGGTGAGGCAGTAACTGGCGATCTGGTCCATCGTTACCAAGCCCGGCAGATACTTGGCCTTCACCGCGTCACCGCCAAAGCAGTCGATCATCCAGGCCGCCATGTTGTGGATGGAGATGAAGGCCGACGTGGACGGGCAGCCATAGGCCATCGCTTCCATGATCAGCGCCGCTTCCAGCCGGCCCAGCCCAATGCCGCCGCCAGCCTCGCTGACATAGATTGATCCGAAACCCAGCGCCGCCGCGGCCTGCACGACGTCCTTGGGATAATGGTGCTCGGCATCCCAGCGCGCGGCATGGGGCGTGATCGCCTCGGCCGTGAAGCGCCGGGCGACCTCCTGGATGGCCTTCTGGTCGTCGGTCAGGTCAAACTGGCTCATGCCCCGTCTCTACGGGGCTGGAAACGCCATGGCAATTCGTGGCAATAGCCGCAGATGAATCTTGCCCCCGCCACAATCGTCGATCAGTTGATCGACATCCACACCCAGTCCGTCGCCGCCCTGCGCGATGCGCTGAAATCCTACATCAACGATGGCGCCGCCCCTGATGGCAGCCAACGCGTGCGCGGCGATTGGGCCTACCCTGAACTGCGCCTCGAATTCTCCGGCGAACGTCGCGCGCTGCGCCCGATCCGCGCCTTTGCCCGGCTCAATCGCCCCGGCAGTTACACCACCACTGTCACCCGCCCGGCGATGTTCCGCGCCTATCTCGAAGAGCAATTGGGCCTGTTGATGGCCGATTATGATGTGGTGGTCTCGGTTGGCCGCTCCGAAGTCGAGATCCCCTATCCCTACGTGCTCGATGGCGCGGCCGACCTTAATCTGGAAGGCGTCGCCGCATCGGAACTGGCCCGGCATTTCCCCACCACCGAATTGCAGCAGATCGGCGATGAACTGGCCGACGGCCTGTGGGACGAGAGCCGCGCCGATGAACGCCCGCTGGCCCTGTTCGATGGCCCGCGCACGGATTTCTCGCTGGCCCGGCTGAAGCACTATACCGGCACCGCGCCGGAGGATTTCCAGCATTATATCCTGCTAACCAATTATCATCGCTATGTCGATGAATTCGTGCGCTGGGCCTGCCGGCAACTGGGGAATGGGTATGACCGGCTCGCCTGCCCCGGCGGGCTGGACATCACCGCCGATGATCCTGATGCCGACAGAGCCGCCGCCGATTTTGCCTGGCGCAAGAACCAGATGCCGGCCTGGCACCTGATCGGTCCAAACGGCACCGGCATCACGCTGGTCAACATCGGCGTCGGCCCAGCCAACGCCAAGACGATCTGCGATCACCTCGCCGTACTGCGCCCCGAAGCCTGGTTGATGATCGGCCACTGCGGCGGCCTGCGCCCCAGCCAGGCGATCGGCGATTATGTGCTGGCCCACGCCTATTTGCGCGATGATCACGTGATGGACGATGTGCTGCCACCCGAAATCCCGATCCCGGCCTTGTCGGAAGTGCAGAAGGCGCTGCAACTCGCCACCGAAAAGGTGACCGGCATGACCGGCGATACGCTGAAACCGCGCCTGCGCACCGGCACGGTGGTGACGACGGACGATCGCAACTGGGAACTGCGCTATTCGCAGTCATCCCTGCGCTTCAACCAGAGCCGCGCGGTGGCCATCGACATGGAATCCGCCACCATCGCCGCGCAGGGCTATCGCTTCCGCGTCCCCTACGGCACCTTCCTATGCGTGTCTGACAAGCCGCTGCACGGCGAGATCAAGCTGCCCGGCCAGGCCAACCGTTTCTATGAGGGCGCGATTTCGGAGCATCTGCAGGTGGGCATCGAAGCGATGATGATCCTGCGCGACGAAGGCCCGGCGCTGCATTCGCGGAAACTGCGGGCGTTTGATGAACCTCCCTTTCGGTGAGGTTCAGAGACTGAGTTCAAGCTCCGACAGCAGCGCCGCCCGCGCCGCCTTCACGCCGCGCCACAAGTCCGGGTTCGTCATGTCCGCCGGGCCAATCGCCTCCGGCCACCAGCGCTCGACCAGCCGTTCCAGCTGATCCGCCTTGGCCTCGTCCAGCAAGAAGCGCGCATCGACCCGCGCTGGATCAGCCACCACACGCAGCCGCAGGCAGGCAGGGCCACCACCGTTCTGCATGGATTCACGCACGTCGACGAAATGCGCCGCACTGATGGGGCCGTTGCCGGCCACCAGCGCCGCCAGATAGGCCTTCACGCTCGGCGTTTCCTCGGCCTCTATCGGCAGCACCAGCGCCATGCTGCCATCGGGCAGGGTGAGCAATTGGCTGTTGAACAGATAGGATTTGATTGCATCCTCAAGGCTGACCGCGCTGGCCGGCACCTCGACATGCACCGCGTCGGGCATCCGGCGCGCCACATCGGCCTTCAGGCCGGCCGCATCGGCAAAGGCGTGCTCGTGCGCAAACAGCACATTGCCGTTGGCCACCGCCACCACGTCATTGTGAAACGCGCCGGCATCGATGGCGGTCTGGCTTTGCGCCACGAACAGCGCGTTGCTCACGCCATGACGGCGGGCAATGGCTTCGCTGGCCCGGCGGTTCTGGCGGGCGGGGAAACGGCCGCCTTCCTCGCCATAGACGAAGATCTCAAGGCCGGGCGCGTCGTGGGCAGCGCACAGGCGCATGAAATTGGCCGCGCCTTCATCGCCGAATGCGGCCGGCAAAGCTTCATGCACTGCGAACGCCGGATCGGCGAACGCGATGGCCAATTGCGCGTGCGTCTCCGGATGTTCGATGCTGCGGTGGGCCATGCGCGACAGGTTGGCAGCGCTGATATGGCAGCGGCCGTCTTCAGTGTCGGGCGCCGGCGAGACGGTGGCGGCATTGGCCGTCCACATCGAACTGGCGGACGCCGCGGTGGCAAACAGGCGCGGGTCTTCAGCCGCAGCGCGAGCGATCACCTGCTCGTCCGTCCCGACAAACCCCATCGCGCGCAGGAAACCGACGTTCGGCCGGTCCAGCGGCAGCAGGAAACCCTGCGTGAGCCCCAGCCCCATCACGAAGCGCATCTTGGCGATGCCCTGCAATGCAGCGGCGCGCGGGCGCGACGTGGCCCCGCCGTGGCGCGCACTGGCGAGGTTGCCGAGCGAGAGCGCCGCATAATTGTGGCTCGGCCCGATCAGGCCGTCGAAGTCGATTTCGCGGATCATGGGCGCAGGCCGGTGCTGATGCCGCCGCCCAGTGCATCGGCGGCCAGAGTCGCCACCGGGAAGGCGCAATAGTCGGCGGCGTAATAGGCGGATGGTCGGTGATTGCCGCTGGCCCCGATGCCGCCGAACGGTGCGGCCGACGACGCGCCGTTGGTCGGTCGGTTCCAGTTGACGATGCCGGCGCGGCTGCGCGCCCAGAAATCATCGAACCGCGCCGCATCTCCGCCGATCAGGCCCGCCGCCAGGCCAAAGCGCGTGGCATTGGCTGCCGCGATGGCTGCATCCCAGTCAGGTACACGGACGATCTGCAACACGGGGCCGAACAGTTCATCGTCGGGCGGCGCATGGCCGGTCATGTCGATAATGGCGGGTGACAGCAACGGCCGGTCAGCGCGGGCGCGCACCAGCGGGCGCATCACGCGGCCTCCCGCGGCCTGCAATTGCGCCCAACCCCGTTCCAGGCCATCGGCCGCTGCATTGGAGATCACCGGCCCCATGAACGGCTGCGGTTCGTCGAAGGGCGCGCCGACGATCAACCGATCCGCCAGCGCCAGCACGGCTTCGACCAGCGCATCGCTCCCCGGCCCGACAATCAGCCGCCGCGCGTTGGTGCAGCGCTGCCCGGCCGACAGAAACGCCGATTGCACCACGGTTGCGGCCGCCGCTTCGATATCGGTCAAATCCCACGCCACCAGCGGATTATTGCCACCCATTTCCAGCGCCAATATGCGGTGCGGCGTGTCGGCAAACTGCCGCGCCAATGCCGCGCCGACATGCGCCGAGCCGGTGAACAACAGGCCGTCAATCGCCGCACCCGCCAGTTCGCGGCCAACATCGCCGCCGCCGTGGACAAGATTCAATACGCCCTCGGGCAGGCCCGCCTTGGTCCACAGCCCGGCCATGAAATCCGCCACAGCCGGCGTCTGTTCCGACGGCTTGAACACAATCACATTCCCGGCCATCAGCGCCGGCACGATATGGCCATTGGGCAGATGCGCCGGGAAGTTATACGGGCCGAGCACGGCCAGCACGCCGTGCGGCTTGTGACGCAGCATCTGGCGCACGCCGGCGGCCTCGGCTGCCTTTTCACCCGCCCGCTCGGTCTGCGCAGTGATGGAGATCTCCACCTTGGCGGCGACGCTGGCGACTTCGGTGCGGGTTTCCCACAATGGCTTGCCAGTTTCGCGCGCAATCATTTGGGCGAAGGCGTCAGCGTCGGCTTCCACGGCCGCCTTGAAGGCGCGGACGATGGCGATGCGTTCGGCCAGCGGCCGCCGCGCCCAACCCGACGCCGCAGCACGGGCGCGCGCCACAGCGGCCGCCACGCCGCCCACTGGCCCGGTCCAGATCGCCTCGCCCGTGCAGGGATCGGTGGAGACGAGTTCAGCAATCGACATGGCGGATCCTCGTGCCGGGCGTGAGGCCCAGCGGCGCGGCGACGGCGGCGGGCAGCGTTCGGCCCGCATCAGCGAGCGGAGACAGAAAAGCCTGGAAATCGTGGAGATGGCCAGTCGCCACCAGCTGCGCCGGCCCTTCCACCCCATCGGCCAGAGCGGCCACTTCGGCTTCGCGGGCACCGCGGATGGTCTTAAGATCATCGATGCGGGCGTTCACCGTGGGGCCGCCGTCGAAGATGTCGACATAATTGTCGAACGCAAAGCCCTCCGCCAGCAGCATGGCCAGCGCAGCGCGGCCACTGCCATGCGGTTGGCCGATGGCCGCGCGGGCCTCGTCGGTGAGCAGATTGGTGTAGACCGGATGGCGCGGCATCAGATCGGCGATGAACTGGTTGCCGTGGACGGCGTTGAAACGGTCCGCCTCCGGAAACGACAGGCCGAAGAATTTGGCGCCAAGCGCGTCCCAGAACGGCGAGTTGCCGTCTGCATCCATTACGCCGCGCAGCTCGGCAATCACGCGGTCGCCAAAGCCCGCGCGGTGCTGTGCGATGAACAGATAGCGGGCGCGCGCCAGGAGCCGGCCCAGCCCGCCGGTGCGCAGATCGGGGTGCAGGAACAGCCCGCCCACTTCCGACGCACCATCGAAATCACTGGTGAGCGACAGGAACTCGATGCGCAGCGTGCGATCCAGTTCCTTGCTGGTCTGGGTCAGCGTGGAAATCTTGTAGCTGTAGAACGGCCATTCGGCGCCCACCCGACTGAACACCATGCCGGTGCCGCCGATCCGCCCGGTCGCGACTTCTTCCAGCAGCAGCAGGTAAAGCTCGTTCGCCGGCGCTGCATCGCTGCGCGCGAAGCTGGCATCGGACCAAGCCAGGCGGCGGGCAAGCGCGCCCTCATCCTGCGGCAGATTGGTGAAACCGCCGCCAGTCAGCTTCGCCAGTTCCAGCACGGACGGCAGATCATCGGCCCGTGCCGGGCGCACGCGCCATTCGCCGGGGGCGATCATCGTTGCCACCCGTGCTGCGCCACGCGCATCAGCACCAATGCGGCCAGCCGGGCGCGTTCCTCCAGCGAATTGGCGCACAGAAATTCATCGCTGCTGTGGATGGCGCCGCCACGCGGGCCCATGGTGTCGACCACGGCCAGGCCCGTCGCCGCGAGATTATTGCCGTCACACACGCCGCCAGTGTCGCGCCAGCCGATGGCGAGGCCCAGCGAGGTGCCGCAGCTTTTCACAAGATCGAACAGGCGTTGCTGATTGGCGTCGAGCGGCTTGGGCGGGCGGGCAAAGCTGCCGTGCACGTGGATGTGGACGTCGTGCGCGCTCGCCACCGCCGCCACGATTTCATTGATGCCGGCTTCGGCGCGCAGCTGTGCGGCGGCACTGCGCGGCCGCATGTTCCAACGCAGCACGGCATTATCGGGCACGACATTATTGGGGCCACCGCCGTCGATTTTGGCGGGATTCACCGACAGATCGTCACTCGCCAGTGCGGCCAGCCGCAGCGCCAGATCGGCGGCGGCCAAAAGCGCGTTACGGCCATCTTCTGGGTTGCGCCCGGTATGCGCGGCGCGGCCGTGGATGCCGGCGGAAAAATTGCCCGATCCGGCGCGTGCTCCGGCCAACGTGCCATCGGGCAGCGCTGGCTCAAAGGTCAGGCCGAGGTGGCAGCGCTGGGCGGCTTCAGCCAACAACGGCGCGGAGCCGGGAGAGGAGACTTCCTCATCGCTGTTCAGCACCACTTCCCAGCCGATGCCTTCCGCAAATGGGCTGGCCTCCAGAACCGTCAGCGCTGCCTTGATGACGGCGATGCCGCCCTTCATGTCGGCCACGCCGGGGCCGTTCAGCGTGTCGGCGTCCAGCCAGCGGCAGGCCTGAAAGCCATGATCGGCCGGAAACACCGTATCCATATGGCCAGTCAGCAGCACACGCACCGGCGCGTCCGGACGCTTCACGATATGAAGATTGTCGCCGTGCAAAAGCACCCGCTCGCTGCCGCCGGCGTCGATCTGGCTGGCTGGCGCCGCCGCCACTCGCGTCGCCGTGCCGCCCAGTGGGCCAAAGGCCGCCTCCAGCACGTCAATCATCTGCGCCAGCCCGGCCAGATTGCGGCTGCCGGTGTTGATCGCCGCCCATGCCTCGATCTCGGCCAGCAGCGCCGGTCGCAGCCCGTCGATACGGGCCAGCGCATGGGCTTCGGCGGGCGACAGACTGGTCATGCCGCCACCATAATCTGTGATTTGTACAACCGCCAGCCATTTATGTGATTCATGTCACATTGCCCGCAACTCTGTCCGTCGCTCTGCCACCTTGACCGCGCCCACCATTGCTGGGCATGACGGTGGCATGACACGGCGTCGGCTCCATGGTGTGGGGTACGGCGCCAAACGTTTGGCAAGGGGAAATTGCTTGAACAAATGGCGCGTGAAGTCGCTGGATTCGATCCTGGCGACCGCAGAGAAGAAATCGCTCACCCGCTCGCTGGGGGCGTTCCAGCTCACCATGCTGGGCATTGGCGGCATCATCGGCACCGGCATTTTCGTGCTCACGGCCGAAGCCGCGCAGCTGGCCGGACCGGGCATGCTGATCAGCTTCGTGCTGTCGGCGCTGGTCTGCGGCCTCGCCGCCCTCTGCTATGCCGAACTGGCCGCGATGGTGCCGGTGTCGGGCAGCGCCTACACCTACAGCTATGCCACCTTCGGCGAGATTCTCGCCTGGATCGTCGGCTGGGCGCTGGTGCTGGAATATGCCGTGGCGGCTTCGGCCGTGGCGGTCGGCTGGTCCGGCTACATGGTCGGCGTGCTTGATAACTTCCTCGGCATTCAGTTGCCAGCCGAACTGGTGACTGGGCCTTATGCCGGCGGCATCATCAACCTGCCCGCCGTGGTCATTGCGCTCGCGGTCACCTGGCTGCTGGTGCTGGGCACCAAGGAAAGCGCCACAGTCAACTCCGTGCTGGTCACCGTGAAGGTGATCGCGCTGGCGGCGTTCATCTTCCTGGCGGTTCCGGCCGCCACGGCCGACAAGTTCGAACCCTTCCTGCCCTTGGGCGCCACTGGCGCCATTGGTGCGGCTTCCATCATCTTCTTTGCCTTCGTGGGCTTCGATGCGGTGTCCACCGCGGCCGAAGAAACCAAGAATCCACAGCGCAATATCCCGATCGGGCTGATTGCCAGCCTCGCCATCTGCACCGTTTTCTACATGCTGGTGGGTGCCGGCGTGATCGGCAGCTATGGCGCGCAGCCGGTGTTCGGCCCGAACGGCGAAGCCCTGCAGCCCGGTTCGCCGGAACTGGTGGCCCAGTGCAAGACCTTTGCCGAAGCCACTCTGCCGGTTGTTTGCTCCAACGAAGCGCTGGCGCACGTGCTGCGCGCCATCGGCCATCCCGGCGTGGGCAACGTGCTCGGCCTGGCGGCCGGTTTCGCGCTGCCGTCTGTCGTGCTCATGATGATGTTCGCGCAAACCCGCGTGTTCTTCGTGATGAGCCGCGATGGTCTGCTGCCCGGCATGCTGTCCAAAGTGCACCCGAAATATGGCACGCCGCACGTGGTGACGATCATCACCGGCCTGGGCGTGGCCATCTCGGCGGCCTTCTTCCCGGTGGGCCAGCTGGCTTCGGTGTCGAACGGCGGCACACTGTGCGCCTTCTTCTTCGTGAGCCTCGCCATCATGACGCTGCGCCGCACCGATCCGACGCGCCATCGCAGCTTCCGCACCCCGGCGGTGTGGATCGTCGCCCCGCTGGCGGCGGCCGGTTGCCTGCTCTTGTTCGGCTTCCTCAGCTTCGTGGCGCAGATGGTGTTCTTCGGCTGGGCCGCCATCGGCCTGGTGTTCTACTTCATCTATGGCCGCAGCCGTTCCAACGTGGCGCGCGGCATCACGGTGGTGGGTGAGCTCGATCCGGGCGTGCCGCCGCAGGGCGTGGCACCGCTGCCGGGCATCCATACGCCGGGCGGCAAGGACGCGTAACACCACGCACAATACAAACGAAAAGGGCGGCCCTCACAGGCCGCCCTTCTTGTTTGTGGGGTGTGAGGTTCAGCCCAGCTTGCTGGCGATCAGCGCACGCAAATCCGCTTCCGGCCGCGCACCGAAGTGGCTGATCACTTCCGCCGCCGAAATGCAGCCGATGCGCGCGCAATCAGGCAAGGACCGCCCCTGCACCAGCGCCGCCATGAAGCCGCCGGCAAACAGATCGCCCGCGCCGGTGGTGTCTACCACCTTGGCCACGCGCTCACCGGCCACTTCATACCGGTGCCCGCCGCCCAGCACGACCGCGCCCTTCTCGCTGCGCGTCACCACGGTGATGCAGGCATGCTTGCCCAGCTCCGCCATCGCCGCATCGATATCGTCGGTCTGATACAGCGCCTTCACCTCATTCTCGTTGCCGAACATGATGTCGACATGGCTTTCCAGCAGATTGCGGAAATCGGCGCGATGGCCTTCTACGCAAAACACGTCGCTCAAGGTAAAGGCCACCTTGTTCCCGGCCTCGCGCGCCACCTTGATCGCCGCCTGCATGGCGGCGCGCGGCGCGGCCGGATCCCACAGATAGCCTTCCAGATAGAGAACGCCCGATTTCGCCACCAGTTCGGCATTCAGATCGCTGGCATCGAGTTCCTGGCAGGCGCCCAGATAGGTGTTCATCGTGCGCTCGCCATCGGGCGTCACCACGATCAGGCAGCGCCCGGTGGGCGGGCCGCCCGTGGCCGCCGCCATATCAAACGCCACGCCGGCCGCGCGGATATCATGGGTGAACACCTGCCCCAGCTGATCGCCCGCCACCCGGCCCACAAACGCCGTACGCGCGCCCAAGGCCGCTGCACCCACCACCGAATTCGCCGCCGAACCGCCACTGATCTCGCGGCCAGGCCCCATTGCGCCATAAAGCGCCTCGGCCTCACCGGCATCGATCAGCCGCATGCAACCATGCTCGATCCCGCGGCTAGACAGGAAATCCGGGGTCTCGCTGCTGATCACGTCAACAATCGCGTTGCCCATGGCGAGGATGTCATACTGCGGCATGCACGGCTCCTGAAAATGCAGGCCGTGCCATAGCCGCTTGCCCCGCCCCTGCCCAGACCTTACCTAAAGGGCGAAATGCCCGCCGCCTTCATCCTGAGCTTCGCGCAATTGTGGGACCCGGCCATCCGCCGCATCCTGCTGCGCGCGCTTCTGCTCACGCTGCTGCTGTTCGCCGGCCTCAGCTGGGCGGTGTTCAAGGGCATCGCATTGATCGAAACCAATGGCTGGCCAGGGTGGCTGCAAAGCTTCTGGACCAACGGCGCCGGCGATGCCGCGGCCTTCCTGCTCTCCATGCTGCTCACCTGGCTCGGCTTTACCAGCATCGCCACCGCCGTGATGGCCATGTGGCAGGACGAGATCATCGTCGCCGTCGAAACCCGCTACTACCCCCACGCCAAGGGCCACGCGCTGGGCCTGGGCGTCGAACTCGCCATGGGCGGGCGCGCGGCGATCAGAGTCGCCCTGATCAACCTTCTGCTGCTGCCCGCCTACCTCCTCCTCCTCGTCACCGGCATCGGGCCGCTGATCCTGTTCATCATCGCCAACGGCTGGGCCCTGGGCCGCGAATATCTCGAAGCCGTCGCCGCCCGCCACGTCCCGCTGGGCGAATCTCGCGCCTGGCCGGGGCAGCACAAATGGGATTCATGGGGCATCGGCTTCCTCACGGCCGGGCTGTTCGCGGTGCCCGTGCTCAATCTGGTCGCGCCGATGATGGGGGCGATGATGGCCACGCATATCTTTCACCGCGAGCGGGAAGACGAGGCGAAGGCGCGGGCGGCCTAAAGAATCCCGCCGCCCATGAACAGGCGGAACGCGCCGACCACGATCACGATCAGGTTGAGGTTCCGCCCGGCGTCCTTGCCCGACAGGAAGCCCAACCCCAGCCCGACCATGGCCAGCGGGATGATCGCCCAGTTGGCCCAGCCCAGGAAGGGCAGGAAGGCGAAGATGGCGAGGCCGAGCGCGACCAGACCGATCATGAGCGAGACGATGTTCAACATGGGTTGAATGTGGGGATGGCCGGGGCCGGCGCAAGGTGTCGCAGCGGCAAAATTCACAGGGTTGCCGCTGCCCCGATTCGGGTTTACGTAAACGTCAACCTGTAAGCTGGGGAGTGAAGCCATGGATCTGAATTTCAGCGCCGAAGACAATGCCTTTCGTGACGAAGTGCGTGCCTTCATCCGCGACCATTATCCCGCCTATCTGAACGAGAAAATTCACGAGGGTGAGGAAATGGCGAAGGAAGATTTCCTCGCCTGGCACAAGGTGCTGCATCAGAAGGGCTGGATCGTTCCGGCGTGGCCGACCGAATATGGCGGCACTGGTTGGACCGCGACCCAGCGTTATATCTGGTCGGAAGAGACGGCTGCTGCCGATACCGTGCGGTTGATGCCGTTCGGCCTGTCGATGGTTGGCCCGGTGATCTACACCTTCGGCACGCCGGAACAGAAGGCCAAGTTCCTGCCCCGCATCCTGAGTGGCGAGGATTGGTGGTGCCAAGGTTATTCCGAGCCCGGCGCCGGTTCCGATCTTGCATCTTTGCGCACCCGCGCCGAGCGCTTCACCGGCGATGACGGCAAGGAATATTACCGCGTCAACGGCCAGAAGACCTGGACGACGATGGCGCAGCATGCCGATTGGGGCTTCTTCCTGGTTCGCACCGATACCACCGCCAAGATCCAGGAAGGCATTTCGTTCCTGCTGATCGACATGAAGACGCCCGGCATCACCGTGCGCCCGATCATCACCCTGGGCGGTGAGCATGAAGTCAACGAAGTCTGGCTGGAAGACGTGATCGTGCCGGTGGAAAACCGCGTGTTCCACGAAAACAAGGGCTGGACCTGTGCCAAGTTCCTGCTGGCCCACGAACGCACCGGCATCGCCGGCGTTGCCGCTTCCAAGCGCAATGTTGAGCGCATCAAGGACGTGGCCCGCAAGACCGAAGACGGCGGCGAGGCGCTGATGGCCAACCCGTTCTTCAAGCGCAAGGTGGCCGAACTGGAAGTCGATCTGGCGGCGCTGGAATATACCGAACTGCGGACCCTCGCTGGCGAAAGCAGCGGCAAGGGCCCGGGGCCGGAATCCAGCCTGCTCAAGATCAAGGGCACCGAGATCCAGCAGCGTCTGACCGAGTTGGCGCTGGAAGCCGCCGGCACCTATGGCGCGCCGTACTTCCGCTCAATGGGCGAAGGCGACAACAGCTTCGCCGTCGGCCCGGACAGCGCCCGCCGCACCGCGCCGGTATATTTCAACATGCGCAAGACCAGCATCTATGGCGGGTCCAACGAGATCCAGCGCAACATCATCGCCAAGATGGTGCTGGGCCTTTGATCGATTGAACGCCGCCCCGGCCTGAGCCGGGGCGGCGCACCTGCCTTGGGGAACGATGATGGATTTCAATTTCACCGAAGAACAGACCATGCTGCGCGACATGCTTTCGCGCTACCTGGCGGATACCTACACGTTCGACGCCCGCCAGAAGGTGGTGCACGGCGGCAAGGGCTGGAACCCGGCCGTGTGGCAGGCCTTTGCCGAAGAACTCGGCGTGCTGGGCGCGCCGTTTGCAGAAGCGCATGGCGGCCTTGGCGGCGGCGCGATCGAGAATATGGTGGTGATGGAAGAAATGGGCCGCGCCATCGTGCTCGAACCCTATCTCTCCACCGTCGTGATCGGTGGCGGCGCGCTCAAGCATGTGGGCGGCGCGATCGCTGATGCCGTGATCCCGACGATAATCGCCGGCACCACCCGTATCGCTTTCGCGGCCTATGAACCGCAGGGCCGCTTCTATCTCAACGATCTCACCACCACGCTGAAGGGCGGCCAGTTGAACGGCCACAAGGCCGTTGTGGAAGGCGCGGCGCACGCCACGCACCTGCTCGTCACCGCCCGCACCGGCGGCGCCCAGCGCGATGCGGGCGGCGTGGCGCTGCTGCTGATCCCGGCCGATGCCAAGGGCATCACCCGCCGCGATTACCTGACCGTGCACGGCACTTCGGCCAGCGAAGTCTATTTCGAAAATGTCGCCGTGGGCGCCGAACATGTGCTGCGCGAAGAAGCGCTGCCGCTGATCGAGGCCGTGGTTGATGAAGCCACCGCCGCCCTGTGCGCCGAAGCCTGCGGCGTGCTGAAGGTGCTGCACGCCACCACGCTGGATTATGCCAAGCAGCGCAAGCAGTTCGGCAAGGCCATCGGCGATTTCCAGGTGATCCAGCACCGCCTGGTCGACATGTTCATGGAGGTCGAACAGGCCGTTTCCATGACCATGATGGCCACGCTGAAGCTCGACACCGCCGAACGCAGCGCCGCCGTTTCGATGGCCAAGGCCAAGGTGGGCAAGGGTGCCAAGTTCGTCGGCCAGAACGCCGTGCAGGTGCATGGCGGCATCGGCATCACCCAGGAACTGGCCGTGGGCCATTATTTCAAGCGCGCCACCCTGATCGAAAACCAGTTCGGCAGCGTGGATTTCCACCTGTCCCGCTACGAAGGCATCGCGCTGGCGGCATAAGCGCCTGCAGCAACGCAAACGAGAAGGCCGGGCAGCGATGCCCGGCCTTTTTGTTGTTGCAGGATAGAAACAGTAATCAAAGCCTCCGGCGGGCAGGGGTGACCCCTGCACCCGTTCGTTGGTTTGGCGCCCTGTTCCGAAGCTCAGGAGCAAACCCAAACGAAAGTGGGTGCAGGGGCTCAGCCCCTGCCCGCCGGAGGCTGTTTCTTCCTTAAATCAAATCCCCACCTGCCGCCGAAGCCGTGGTGCCGTGCGCCTGATACGCCTTGATCACGTTGCGGCCCACCGTCCAGCGGTGCACTTCGTCCGGCCCATCCACCAGCCGCTGCGAACGGATGTGGGTGTACCAACTCGCCAGCGGCGTATCCTGGCTATAGCCCAGCGCGCCGTGCAGCTGGATGGCGGTATCCACCACCTTGTGCACCATGTGCGCCAGGAACACCTTGGCGATGCTGTTCTCCTGCCGCAGGTCCATGCCCTTTTCCGCCTTATAGGCGATGTGCAGCAGCATCAGCCGCGCCATGTAGAGCTCGCTCGCGCACTCGGCGAGCATGAACTGCACGCCCTGCCGGTCGCTCAGTCGCTTCCCGAACGTCTCGCGCTGCGTCACATGCGCCGTCGCCAGATCAAGCGCGCGCTGCGCCATCGCCACATTGTGCATGCCGTGCCGCAGCCGCCCATAGGCCAGCCGGTGCTGCCCCATGTTGAAACCATTGCCTTCGCCGCCGAGCAGATTCTCCGCCGGCACCACAAGCTCCTTGATCTCGATCTCGCTGTGGCCGCCGCCCATCACCTGGGAAAGCGGGCCTTCGATCGCCATCGTCTTGATGTCGCGCTTGATGATGTAGCCGGGGTTGGGCAGCTCCACGATGAAGGTGGAAAACTGGCGGTGGCGCGGCGCATCCGGATCGGTGCGCGCCATCACCACGGCCAGATCGGCGGCACTGGCGGCCGACGAGAACCACTTCTCGCCGTTCATGATATAATTCTCGTTGCCGTCCTTCACCGCGGTGGTGCGCATGCCGGTGGCATCGGCGCCGGCGGCCTTTTCGGTCATCGAATAGCAGACTCGCTTGTCCCCATTCAGCAAGGGCTTGAGGAATTTCTCCTTCTGATGGTCAGTGCCATGCGCCAGCAGGGTCAGCATCGTCGCATCATCCGGCCCCTGGCTGTTCATCGACAGCGCACCAAGGTGGCTCTGCCCCAGCTCCATCTGCACCAGCGCGTTGGCGAGCGGGCCCAGCCCCATGCCGCCATGTTCCTTGGGAATGAACGGCAACCACAGGCCCTGCGCCCGCGCCTTGGCCCGCAGCGCGTTCAGCACGGTCTTGTAATCAGCGCCTTCGTGCAGTTGCTTTTCAGCCGGCCGGCATTCATCATTCACCCACTGCCGAACCCGTTCGCGAACGGCCTTGGCTTCGGCTGGAATCTCGAAATCGATCGACATGGCGATGGCCTCCCCGGCGGTTTTTCTGTGGGAAGCTTACTCGGGAGGCACAGGCCCGCAACCTATCACCTCTCCCCGTGGAAGAGAGGGATGCCGCGCGACACCACGCCGAGTTGAAGCCGTCGCTTACCCCGGCCACACCCGGCAAATGACCATCCTTGCGCCCATCCTCGGCGATCAACTCTCCCACACGCTCGCCAGCCTGCGCGCCGTCACCCCGGCGGAGGCGGTGGTGCTGATGATGGAGGTGGCGGATGAAGCCACTTACGTTCCCCATCACCCGCAAAAGATCGCCCTGTTCTTCAGCGCCATGCGCCACTTCGCCGACGAACTGCGTGAGCAGGGCTGGACGGTGGATTATGTGCGGCTTGATGATCCCACCAACACAGGTGATTTTGCTGGCGAAGTCGCCCGCGCAGCGCAGCGCCACTGCGCCACACGCATCGTCACCGTGGCCGGCGGCGAATGGCGGGTGGTGGAGGGGCAGCGCAGCTGGGCCGAGCGTACGCAACTGCCGCTCAATATTCTCGATGATGATCGCTTCATCTGCACCATCGAACAGTTCGCTGGCTGGGCGAAGGGCCGCAAACGCATGATCATGGAAGATTTCTACCGCATCATGCGCCGGCAGACCGGCCTGCTGATGGACGGTGATCAGCCGGCGGGCGGCCAGTGGAATTACGACCAGGAAAACCGCAAATCTGTGCCGAAAGGCCACCGCTTCATACCACCACTGCGTTTCGCCCCCGATGCCATCACCACCGAGGTGATGGCCCTGGTCTCCGGCCGTTTCGGCAATCATTTCGGCAGCATCGACGGTTTCAGCTGGGCCGTGACCCGCGAACAGGCCTTGGCTGCCCTCGCTGATTTCATCACCCACCGCCTCGCCGGCTTCGGTGATTATCAGGACGCGATGGTCACCGGCGAAGACGTGCTCAACCACAGCCTGCTCGCCCCCGCGCTCAATCTCGGGCTGCTCTCCCCACTCGAAGTCTGCCAAGCCGCCGAAGCCGCCTTCCACGCCGGCACCGCGCCGCTGAACGCCGTCGAAGGCTTCATCCGCCAGATCCTGGGCTGGCGCGAATATGTGCGCGGGCTCTATTGGTTTGCCGGACCAGACTACACGGCGCGCAACCACCTCGCCGCCACCCGCCCCCTGCCCGCCCTGTTCTGGGGCGCGCCCACCGATCTGAAATGCCTGTCACAAGCCGTGGACGCCACGCGCCGCAACGCCATGGCCCACCATATCCAGCGCCTGATGATCCTGGGCAATTTCGCCATGCTGGTCGGCACCGATCCAGCCGAGGTCCGCCGCTGGTATCTCGCCGTCTATGCCGACGCGCTGGAATGGGTGGAGGCGCCCAACGTCATCGGCATGTCCCAATTCGCCGACGGCGGCCTGATGGCCACCAAACCCTACGCCGCCGGCGGCGCCTACGTGAACCGCATGAGCGACCACTGCAAAAGCTGCAAGTACGACGTCAAGCAACGCACCGGCCCCAAAGCCTGCCCGCTGAACTCCCTCTACTGGGACTTCCTCGCCCGCCACGAAGAAACGCTCAAGAACAACCAACGCCTCTGGCGCATGTACGACGGCTGGCGGCGCTTCTCAGCGGAGGAGCAGGTCCGCATCCGGGAACAGGCGGCGCGCTTTCTCGCCACCTTGGCCTAACCCTCTTTTGCGACGCCGCCCCAGACTTGATCCGGGGCGACGAACAAAAAAGGGGCGGCTGGTGGGCCGCCCCTTTCGGATTTGGTGATTGGTGGGCCGCCTCAGTGGCCTGCGAGGGCCGCCAACAACAAGAGCGCCACGATGTTGGTGATCTTGATCATCGGGTTCACGGCGGGGCCGGCGGTGTCCTTGTAGGGGTCACCCACGGTATCGCCGGTCACCGCCGCCTGGTGGGCGGGGGAGCCTTTGCCGCCGTAGGCGCCTTGTTCGATCACCTTCTTGGCGTTGTCCCATGCGCCGCCGCCCGAGGTCATGGAGATGGCGACGAACAGGCCTGAGATGATGACGCCCATCAGCAGCGCGCCGAGCGCGGCAAAGCCGTTGCCCTGGCCGGCGACGGCGGTGATGACGTAATAGACCACCACGGGGGCGAGCACCGGCAGCAGTGACGGCACGATCATTTCCTTGATCGCGCCGGCGGTGACGAGGCCCACGGTGCGGGCATAATCGGGCTTCACCTCGCGGGTGGCGATGCCGGGGTTTTCGCGGAACTGGGCGCGGATATCCTGGGCAACGGCCTGGGCCGTGCGGCCCACCGCTGTCATCGCCATGCCGCCGAACAGATAGGGCAGCAGCGCGCCGAGCAGAAGCCCGACGACCACGTAGGGGTTGGACAGGGAGAAATCGACCGGCACTTGGCTGAAGAACTGCGCCAGATCCTCGGTGTAGGTGGCGAACAGCACCAGCGCGGCGAGGCCGGCCGAACCGATGGCATAGCCCTTGGTGACGGCCTTGGTGGTGTTGCCCACCGCATCGAGGGCATCGGTGCGCTGGCGCACTTCGCCATCAAGGCCAGCCATTTCGGCGATGCCGCCGGCGTTGTCGGTCACCGGGCCATAGGCGTCCAGCGCGACGATCATGCCGGCCAGGGCCAGCATGGCGGTGGCGGCAAAGGCGATGCCGATCAGGCCGCCCAGTTTGAAGGTGGCGATGATGCCGGCAACGATCACCAGGGTGGGCAGCGCGGTCGATTCCATCGACACGGCCAGGCCCTGGATGACGTTGGTGCCGTGGCCCGAATCCGAAGCCTTGGCGATGGATTGCACCGGGCGATAATCGGTGCCGGTGTAATATTCGGTGATCCACACGATCAGCGCGGTGACGACCAGGCCGATGAGCATGCAGTAGAACAGTGCCGCACCGGTGAAGCCGCCTTCAACGCCGGCAACCTTGAGGGCTTCGCCGGCCACCGCGCCATCAGCGCCGATCACGGCGTTCATGTCGGGGAAGATGGCCTGGGTGGCGAACCACAGCGCCGGCACGGAGAGCACGCCGGTGACGATCAGGCCCTTGTAGAGCGCGCCCATGATGGAGCCGCCGCCAAGGCGGACGAAATAGGTGCCGATGATGGAGGTGATGATGCAGACGCCGCAAGCGAGCAGCGGCAGGGTCATCAGCTTGGCCGCATCACCGCCGGTGACGAGCAGGGCGCACAGCACCATGGTGGCGCCGATGGTGACCACGTAGGTTTCGAACAGATCGGCCGCCATGCCGGCGCAATCGCCGACGTTGTCGCCCACGTTATCGGCAATCACGCCGGGGTTGCGATCATCATCTTCGTCAAAGCCGAGCTCGTTCTTGCCGACCATGTCGGCACCGACGTCGGCCGCCTTGGTGAAGATGCCGCCGCCCAGACGGGCGAAGATGGAGATGAGCGAGGCACCGAACGACAGCGCGACCAGCGCGTTGACGACAGCGCGGCTGGTGGGCTCAAGGCCCGACGACACCAGCGCATAGAAATAACCAGCGATGGCGAGCAGCGCGAGGCCGGCGACAAGCATGCCGGTCACGGCGCCCGAACGGAACGCCATGGTGAGGCCGGCCTGCAGCGATTGGCGCGCAGCTTCGGCCGTGCGCACGTTGGCGCGCACCGAAATGTTCATGCCGATAAAGCCGGTGGCGCCCGAGAGGACGGCGCCGAGCACGAAGGCAACGGCGGGGATGACGCCGAGGAACAGCGCGACCAGGCCGGCCACGATCACGCCAACGATGGCGATGGCAGTATATTGCTTGGTGAGATAGGCGCCGGCGCCGATTTCGATGGCCTTGGCGATTTCCTGCATGCGGGCATTGCCCGGCGAGGCGCTGAGCACCTGGCGCGAGGTGATCACTCCGTAGGCCACGGCGGCAAGCCCGCAAATGATGGCCAGAACAACGCTATCCATTGGTCCCCTTCCCCTTGTTGGTACCCGACCCGCATTCATGGGTTGGGCATTTTGCCGCACCATGGCATGGGATTCGACGAACGCAAGCGGGCAGGTAGAGTTTACCGGGCAAAGCGATAGGGGGCAGGGGCAATGCAGGTTTCAAGACGCGACGCGATGATGCTGGCCGGAGCGGCCGCAGCGGCTGCCGGCGCGGCGCCAGCACGGGCACTCAGCGCCCCCGGCGTGATCGCTCCGGATGACGAAGCCGGCTGGGCGCGCATTGGTGCGCTTTACCCCAGCATGGCCGGCCCAGTGACGCAGCTGGAGCATGGCTATTGGGGCAACATGGCGCTGCAGGTGGCGGAAACCCACAAGGTCATCGTGGAGCGGCTGAACCGCGAGACCAGCATCTATGCCCGCCGGGCGATGCGCAAGGATCAGGCCGTGGTGAAGGCCCGTGCCGCACAGGCGATGGGCGTCCAGCCGGAAGAAATCGGCTTCTGCCGCAACGCCGCGGAAGGCCTGCAGGCGCTGATCAGCCAGTTCCAGGGTGTGGCGGAAGGCGATGCGATCCTGTGGTCTGACTCTGATTACGACACAAGCCACGCAGCGATGCGAACTCTGGCGAAAAGCCGGCGGGCGACGCCGGTGATGGTGAACCTGCCGCGCGCGCCAACACGGGAGAATGTGATTGCCGCCTATGCCGCCGCAATCAAGGCCACGCAGCGCCTGAAATTCGTTCTCCTTACCCACGGCACGCACAAGAGCGGCATGGTGGTGCCGGTGACCGAGATCGCGGCGCTGGCCAAGGCGGCGGGTGCGATGGTGCTGGTCGATTGCGCGCAGAGCTTCCGGATGCGGCCGTTCGTGATCCCGGATTTCGGCGCGGATTATGCCGTGCTGAATTTCCACAAATGGACCGGCGCGCCGGTGGGCGTCGCCGGCTTCTGGATCCGCCCGGGCGCGGCACCGATGGTCGCAGCAGCCGCGGCCGAACCGGATGCAAAGCCTGAGGACGTGCAGGCCAAGGTGCACCAGGGCACGCTGGATTATGCGCCGCAGCTCACCCTGCCGGCCGCGCTGGATTTTCAGGAACAGGTGCTGCCGGTACCCATGAAGCTGGCGCGGCTGCAATGGCTGCGCAACCGCTGGGTGCAGCCGCTGCGCGGGCTTTCAGGGCTGGAGATCATGCTGGGCGATGATCCGGCGACCTTCGGGGCGATCACCAGTTTCCGGATTGCCGGCCACACGAGCACGGCGGACAATATCGCCATCACCGATACGCTGTTCAATCAGTACAGGATCATGACCGTGCACCGTTCGGGGCTGGCGGATGGCGCCTGTGTCCGGGTGACGCCGGGATTGTTCACCAAGGCGACGGATTGTGACCGGCTGGTGGCAGCGTTGAAGGATCTGGTGCCGAAAATCGCGCGGGGGTGAGGCGGCTCAGCCGTGCTCCCAGCCCAGCCGGGTGGGCAGCGGAACCGGCGCGCCGGCATGAAACAGCGAGACGCCAGCGCCCGGCAGCACGCGTCCAACCGCCGTCACCGGGCCGGCAGCGGCCGGCAGCGGGCCGGCACCGGGCGGCAGCGAAAACAGCAGTTCATAATCATCGCCGGCCGTGACCCGGGCCAGCAGATCATCAAGCCCAGCCGACGGGCGGGACAGCGGCACAGCATCCAGATCAATCTCCAACGCCACGCCGCTGGCGGCTGCCAGACGCTCGGCATCGATCAGCAGGCCATCGGACACATCCATCCCCGCCGTCGCCACCCCACCCAGCGTTGCGCCGAGCGCGAGACGCGGGTTGGGCCGACGGAAGCGGTTCAGCAACTGTTTGTCAAATGGCGCTTTTCCTTCTGCGATGGCCAGCCCAAGCCCGGCATCGCCGATCGTGCCCGACACATAGAGAAGGTCGCCGGGCTGGGCGCCGCCCCGGCCAAGCGCCTTGCCCGGTTCCACCCAGCCGACGGCCGTCAGCCCCAGCACAGCGCGGTCCAGCCCGGTAACGGTATCGCCACCCCACAGCGAAACATTGAATGTTTCCAATGCCCTGGCCAGCCCGGCCACAAAGGCTTCGCGCCAGGCCTCGTCCTCCGCCACCGAAAGCCCCAGCCCCAGCAGCACGCCGGCCGGCGTGGCCGCCATCGCCGCCAGATCGGAAAGGTTCACCGCGAGCAGTTTCCACGCCACATCGGACGGCGGGTCGCCGGGCAGATAGTGGACGCCGGCGGCCAATATGTCGTGCGTAAACACCAGGTTGCGGCCCAGCGGCGGGGTCCATACCGCGGCGTCATCCGCAAGGCCACGGGCGGCGTGGCTCACAGCCAGCGGCGCCATCAGGCGGGCGATGAAGTCCCGCTCAGCCACGCACCTTGCGGGCGACCGCATCCAGCAAACCATTGACGAACTTGGCTTCCTTGTCGTCATGGAAGGCATGGGCGACATCAACATATTCGTTGATCACCGTGGCTGCCGACACATCGGCCCGCGCCACCAGCTCATACACCGCCGCCCGCAGCAGCGCCCGCATCGGCCGATCAAGCCGGTTCAGCGACCAGCCTTCGGCAAGCCCGCCGCTGATCAATTCATCCAGCTCGGCCTGACGCGCGGCGACGCCAGCGACCACGTCGTCGAAGAAGGGCTCATCGGCGGCAAGATACTCTGCCCCTTCGATTTCCTGGCCCAGCCGGTGGTTGTGGAACTCAGTCAGCAGCTTGGGCACGGTCTCGCCGCGCATCTCCAGCTGGTACAGGGCCTGCACGGCGGCCAGGCGGGCCGCTGAACGGCCACGATAATCGGGAATGTTGCTCACGGCGCGGCTCTACGCGATTGTGGGAGGCCCCGGCAAGCGGCTCCACTTGTTCACCCGCCATCCCCGGCTTGTCCACAGGTCTGCCCACCGCGAAATTTGTGCGCCGCCTTGGCATTGCCGCGGCGTTGCGCGATGACGCGGGCATGGCCAGCCTTCCCCCTTCAATCACCCCGCTTCGTGTTGTTGACGGTGGCCCGGCGACTGCGACCTTGCCGCAAAATCTCGAAGCCGAAGCCGCCCTGCTCGGCGCGTTGATGATCGACAACCGGCTGGTGGAAGATGTCATCACCAAGCTCAAGGCGGAGCATTTCGCCGATCCGCTGCATGGCCGCATCTATGCCGCCATCCTCACCTTGTCGGCACGGGCGATGGCGGCGACGCCTGTCACCCTCAAGCCCATGTTCGAAGCCGATCCGGCAATGGCCGAACTGGGCGGCCCCGGCTATCTCGCCAGCCTCACCCAGAATGGTGCAGCGCTGTTGGCGGCCAAGGATTTTGCCCAGCAAATCTACGATCTTGCCTTGCTGCGCGAGCTGATCCGGGTGGGCCGTGAGATGGTGACAGAAGCCAGCGACACCAGCCGCGACATCACGCCGATCACCCAGATCGAAGCGGCCGAAATGGCACTCTACAAGGTCGCAGAAGCCGGCGAAGTGCAAGGCACGGTCAAGACCTTCCTCGAGGCTGCGCGCGAAGCCGTCGCGCAGGCTGACCGGGCCAAGCGGTCGGGCGGGCATCTGTCGGGCTACACGACTGGCCTTACCGGCCTGAATGAGAAGATGGGGGGCCTGCACAAATCGGACTTGCTGATCCTCGCCGGCCGCCCGGCGATGGGAAAAACCAGCCTTGCCACCAACATCGCCTTTGCCTGTGCCCAGCGCTTCTCTCAGGACAAGGCGAAGGGCATCGAGGCGGAAAAATCCTCCGGCGCACCGGTTGCCTTCTTCAGCCTCGAAATGTCGGCCGATCAGCTCGCCACCCGTATCCTCGCCGAACAATCGGAAGTGAACGGCGAATCACTGAGGATGGGCAAGATCAGTGACGAGGATTTCACCCGGCTGGCCCGCGCCTCAACCGAACTCGCAGCGCTGCCGCTGTGGATCGACGATACGCCGGGCCTCTCCATCGCCGCGCTGCGCACCCGCGCCCGCCGGCTGAAGCGCCAGCATGGCATCGGGCTGATCGTCGTCGATTATCTCCAGCTCCTGACCGGCTCCAAGGCCAGCGGCAGCGACAACCGCGTGCAGGAAATCTCGGAGATCACGCGCGGCCTGAAGACCCTTGCCAAGGAATTGCAGGTGCCGGTGATCGCGTTGTCGCAGCTCAGCCGCGCGGTCGAGAACCGCGAGGACAAGCGGCCGCAGCTGGCGGATTTGCGCGAATCCGGCACCATCGAGCAGGATTCGGACATCGTGATGTTCGTCTATCGCGAGGAATATTATCATGGCCTGAAACAGCCCGATCCCGAAGAGGCGGATAAGCACATGAAGTGGCGGGAGAAAGCGGAAAAAATCTTTGGCTTGGCTGAAGTGATCATCGCCAAGCAGCGCCACGGCTCCACCGGCACGGTACCGCTGACCTTCATCAAGCAGTTTACCAAGTTCGCCGACCGCGCCGAGGGTGATTTCGGCGGCAGCGATTATTGAGGCCACGGCGGCAGGGCGGACAAGCGGTCTGAAAACCCCGTCATTTCGCCACTATCGACAGCCGGGGTGAGAGCGCATCGAACCCGGAAATCGTCATATGCGCTGGTCAGCCGGCTTCACGCCTGCCAGAGTCGCAGGTAGCAGCACACAAGGGGGAAGCAGGGTCTGATGAACTGGGCTGAACAGGGTCCGACGCGCCGCGAGGTGTTGCGCGCGATCGGCATAATGGCGGGCACGGCCGTACTCTATCAGGCGATGGAAGTGCTGGGCCATGCCAAGGAAACCCAGTTTGCTGGGCCGCCCAATCTGCAGGGCGCGCGGCCGGGAACGAAGGTGGTCGTGCTGGGCGCCGGTCTGGCCGGCATGCTGGCCGCCTATGAACTGGCCAAGGCAGGCTATGACGTTCAGATCCTTGAATACAACAACCGTCCTGGTGGCCGGAACTGGTCGCTCTATGGCGGGGACACCTATACCGAATTGGGCGGCGCCACGCAGAAAGTGGGCTTTTCCGAAGGCAATTATCTCAACCCCGGCCCATGGCGCATTCCCTATCACCACCGCGCCCTGCTGCATTATTGCAAGACGTTCGGCGTGGCGCTGGAACCGTTCATCCAGATGAATCAACAGGCGCTGGTGCATTCGGCCAAGGCCTTCGGCGGCAAGCCGATGCGTTATCGCGAGCTGCACGCCGATTGGGATGGCAATGTTGCCGAACTGCTGGCCAAGGCCATCGACAATCGCGGCCTTGATTCGGTGATGACCAAGGAAGACGCCGATCGCCTGCGCATCGCGCTGCGCGAATGGGGCGCGCTGGATCAGAATTTCAAATATTCCAAGAACTATCGTTCGTCGCGCCGGCGCGGTTTTGAGCGCGCGCAGGGCGGCGGCGTGCTCGGCGAGCCCATCCCGTCTGATCCCCATGCCTTCAAGGATATCCTTGCTTCTGGCATCTGGCGCACCGTTGCCCAGCACATGAACATCGATCACCAGCATGCGATGTTCCAGCCGGTGGGCGGCATGGGCATGATCGGCCGCGGCTTTGCCAAACAGGTCGAAGGCAAGATCAGGTACAACCAGAAGGTCACCAGCATCAGCCAGCAAGGCGGCAAGGTGACGGTGATGCACACGGATACCGGCAGCGGCGTCACCAGCACCACCGAAGCCGATTATTGCGTCTGCACCATCCCGCTGTCGGTGTTGAGCCAGATCGATGTCGATTGCTCACCCGGCCTCGATGCCGCGATCCACGCCGTGCCTTATTCCAATTCCGTGAAGGTCGGCCTCGAATTCAAGCGCCGCTTCTGGGAAGAGGAAGAGGCAATCTATGGCGGCATCAGCTTCACCGACCGCGAGATCAGCATGATCTCCTATCCGTCGGGCAAGCTGCACAGCGATGGCCCGGCGGTGATCCTGGGTGCTTACACATTCGGCCCGGCCAGCTACAAATTTGCCGGCATGACGCCCGAAGAACGCATCCAACGCGCGCTCGAACAGGGCAGTGTGTTCCATCCCGGCCGCTACAAGGAAGAATTCATCGGCGGCGCCACCGTGGCGTGGAGCCGGGTGCCGTTCACTCTGGGCTGCTGCGCTCAGTGGAACGAGGATACCCGCAAGGAACATTATCAGACGCTGGTTGCTGTCGATAACCGGCTGGTGCTGGCCGGCGAACATGCCAGCTATATCGGCTGCTGGATGGAGGGCGCGATCCTGTCGTCGCTCGATGCCGTCACCCGCCTGCACAGCCGAGCCCTGGAGGCCTGATCAATGCGTTTCGTTCTGTTTGCCGCCGTTCTGATCGCCAGCCCGGCGTTGGCCCAGAAGCCAGCCAAGCCGGCACCGGCGCCGCACCCGGGAGCCGAGGTTTATCAGAATATCTGCCAGGCCTGCCATATGGCCAACGCGTTGGGCGGCGAAGGCGCCGGCAAGATTCCGGCGCTGGCGAAGAATGGGGCACTGGAGGCTGCCGGCTATCCGATCATGGTGGTGACCGGCGGCAAGAACGCCATGCCGTGGTTCCGTGGCGCGCTGACCGATCAGCAGATTTCCGACGTGATCAACTATGTTCGCAGCAATTTCGGCAACAAATACAAAGACAAAGTGACGCCGGCGATGGTGGCCGAGATGGGTGTGCCAGCACCGAAGGGT
The DNA here is from genome assembly GCF_000420765.1 of Sandarakinorhabdus limnophila DSM 17366. Taxonomy (GTDB): domain Bacteria; phylum Pseudomonadota; class Alphaproteobacteria; order Sphingomonadales; family Sphingomonadaceae; genus Sandarakinorhabdus; species Sandarakinorhabdus limnophila. The sequence goes on from NZ_ATVO01000004.1 coordinate 213,964, forward strand.
GGCATGCGCGAGCAATAGGCGCTGTGGCCCCTCCTGGTCAGGAGGGGCCAGCGTCACTCATTTCGCGAAGTAAAACTCGTAAGCCGGGTTGGTCAGGAATGGCTCCAGCCGGTCGGCCAGCACCAGCGTGCGGAACAGATCGGCCGCTTCCTTGTATTTGCCGGCGGCGAAGAAATTGTCGCCCACCTGCGCCTTCCAGGCGGCCAACTGCTCCTCGGTGACACGGGTGATCAGCGCGGCGTCGACCGCCTCGCAGCTATCGAGCGTGGCGCCGGCCTTGCGCCATTGCCACAATTGCGTGCGGCTGATTTCGGCGGTGGCAGCATCTTCCATCAGATTGTGCAGCGGCACCGCGCCCTGCCCGCGCAGCCAGGCCGCGACATAGCCGATGCCGACATTGATGTTGTTGGTGAGGCCGGCGAGCGTGCGCGGGCCCTCAGGCGGCGTCACCAGATCAGCCATGGTGGCCTCGCCTTGCGGGATGACATTGAGCTGGTTCGGCGTCGGCATCAGCCGGTCGAACACCTCGCGCGCCACGCCGACCAGGCCGGGGTGGGCAACCCAGGTGCCATCGTGACCCAGCGTGGCTTCACGCTCCTTATCGGCGCGCACGGCAGCGAACGCCGCTTCATTGGCAGCTTCATCGTCCTTCACCGGGATGAAGGCGCTCATGCCGCCCATCGCGTGGGCGCCGCGGCGGTGGCACACCCGCACCACGTGCGCGGCATAGGCGGCCATGAACGGCACCTTCATCGTTACAGCGGCGCGATCAGGCAGCAGCTTGGTTGCGTCGTTCTGGAAGGTCTTGATATAGCTGAAGATATAATCCCAGCGGCCGCAGTTCAGCGCGGTGATGTGATCCTTGAGTTCATAGAGGATCTCCTCTGCCATGAACGCGCCCGGCAGGGTTTCGATCAGCACCGTGGCGCGGATGGTGCCCAGCGGCAGATTCAGCATCGACTGGGCGGTGATGAAGACATTGTTCCACAGCCGCGCTTCCAGGCTGTGCTCCAGCTTGGGCAAGTAGAAATAGGGGCCGCTGCCCTTGGCCAGCAAGGCCTTGGCGTTGTGGAAGAAATAGAGGCTGAAATCGAAGATGGCGCCCGCCACGCGCTCGCCATCGACGATCATGTGCGCTTCATCCAGATGCCAGCCACGCGGACGGCAGATGAGGACGGCGGTCTTGTCGTTCAGCTTGTAGCTCTTGCCCTTGTCCTCAAGGCTGATCGTGCCGGCAGCGGCGTCGCGCAGATTGACCTGGCCTTGCACCATCACGTCCCACGTCGGTGCCGAGGCATCTTCCAGGCAGGCCATGAAACAGTGCGCGCCGCTGTTGAGGGCGTTGATCACCATCTTGCGGTCGCACGGCCCGGTGATCTCGACGCGGCGATCGGCCAGATCGGCCGGGGCAGGGCGCACCTGCCAGCTGCGATCATCACGGATCGACGAATATTCGGGCGCAAAGCCGATGAAGCCTTCCTCGTTGATCCACGCCTGCCGCTGATCCCGCGCGCGCAGCAGGGCCAGCCGGGTCGGATTGTACATGCGGTGCAGCTGGGCAACGAAGGCCAGCGCCTCTGGGGTGAGGATGGTCTCGTAACCGGGCTGCATGGCGCCCTTGATCTCGACACCCTGCAGGGCGGGATTGGTGGTCATGGCAGGCCTTTCATTCATCGGTAAAGCGGAAGGGTGTGAGCACGCGCTGGCGCTCGTCGAAGGCGAGATGGGCACCGGCCGGGGGCGCGCCGCGCTGGCGACAGGCGGCGCGGTGGCAGGCGGCGCAGCCAGGGCCGATCGGTGTGGCCGGGCCATTGAGTTCGACGCCGGCGTTCCACGAGAGTGAAGACGCATGGGCGACGTCGCAGCCGATGCCGATGGCAAAGCCCGGGCGCGGCACCCCCCAGGGCAGGGCGGCGGTGCGGATGGTGCGCGCCAGCGTGAGGAAGCGCTGGCCATCTTCCAGCTCGACCAGTTGGCGGCGGATTTCGCCGGGCCGATCAAAGGCGTGATAGACATGCCAGAGCGCGCAGCCGCCCGTCACCGGGAGCGGTGAGGCACCGGGAGCAAAGCGCTTGGAAACGGTGCCGGCGCGGTCGACCCGTAGGAAGAAGAAGGGCACGCCGCGCGCGCCAGGGCGATGCAGGGTGGTGAGCCGATGCGCCACTTGTTCCAACCCGCGACCGAAACGCGCCTGCAGCAATTCAACGTCATAGTCGGTCGCCTCGCAGGCGGCGAGGAAGCGGGTATAGGGCATCAGCGTGGCGGCGGCGGCATATTTGGCCATGGCGACCGTGGCGGCGCGCACATCAAGTGGGTCCGCGATCCCGGCGCCAGCGATGGTCGCTACAATCTCGGCCTTCAGTTCGATCAGCACCAGCTGCACGGCGGCGGCAAAGCCACGACTGGCGGCGTCCAGCGATTCCGACAATTGCAGCTGGCGCGAATGGAGATCAAGCCGGCGCAAATGGCCGGGCATCACCTCCAGCGGCAGGGCGCGCACGGTGATGGCGTGGCGGGCGCGCAATCGTTCCACCACGGCTGCATTGAGATCGGAGCCGGACAGGCGCAGATCGTCGGCCAGCTTCTCGGCGGCCTCATCAAGCGCGGGGAAATGATTGCCGGCCGCGTCGATCATCCGAGTGACGGTCGCGATCGGGCCGGGTGGTGGCGGCTCCGGCCCGGTTGCCGGCGTGGCTGCCGCCAGGCGCAGCAGCGCATGGGCGATGGCGGGCGCGCGGGCCGCCAGGTCGCGCAGCTCGCTGCGCGGCACGTCGATGCCGATCAGGCGGGGATCGGTGAACAGCTTTGACAAGTCGTCAACAAGCTCACCTTCGTCGTTCCCAGTCAGGCTGCGGATATCGAGATCATAATTCTGCGCCAGCTTGAGCAAGAAACTGGCCGACAGCGGGCGCTGGTCGCGCTCGATCAGGTTGAGATAAGATATTGAAACGCCGAGATCATTGGCCATACGCGTCTGCGTGAGGCTGCGCTGGGTCCGCAGGCGGCGGACCCGTGCGCCGGCAAAGATCTTCCGCCCATTGCCCAAGGTTTCGGGCAGTTCAACAGCGGCAGCAGAGGCAGGAATTTCTGTCAAGATTTTTACAATTTCACAGTCAATAGGAGAGAAGTAGAGACATTTACACACGATTCTTTGACTGAATCGGGTTGACCGGGCGTTAGCCCAAGCGCAGGGCGTTGACAAGTTTTACCGGCAGGGCCGCCCCAAACCCTGCCAATTGCCCGTGCAAAGGAGTGGCCATGAGCTATCAATCGCAAGTCCAGGCCGCCGCGGCCGCCGTCAATGGCAAGTCCGGCTGGGAATCGATCAGCGCCGAAAGCGTTGCCCGCATGCGGCTGCAGAACCGTTTCCAGTCCGGCCTCGAAATCGCGCGTTACACCGCCGCGATCATGCGCCGCGATATGGCCGCCTATGATGCCGATCCCGCCAGCTACACCCAGTCGCTGGGCTGCTGGCACGGTTTCATCGGCCAACAGAAGCTGATCTCGATCAAGAAGCATTTCGGCACCACCGACAAGCGCTACCTCTATCTTTCGGGCTGGATGATCGCCGCCCTGCGCAGCGAATTCGGCCCGCTGCCCGACCAGTCGATGCACGAAAAGACCAGCGTGCCGGCGCTGATCGAGGAGCTCTACACCTTCCTGCGCCAGGCCGATGCCCGCGAACTGGGCGGCCTGTTCCGCGATCTCGATGCCGCGCGCGCCGCCGGGGACGCGGTCAAGGCCAAGGCCGTCGAAAACCAGATCGACAATTTCCAGACCCACGTGGTGCCGATCATCGCCGACATCGATGCCGGCTTCGGAAACGCAGAAGCCACCTATCTGCTGGCCAAGAAAATGATCGAGGCCGGCGCCTGCGCCCTGCAGATCGAGAACCAGGTTTCCGATGAAAAGCAGTGTGGCCACCAGGACGGCAAAGTGACCGTGCCGCACGAGGATTTCGTCGCCAAGATCCGCGCTATCCGTTACGCCTTCCTGGAACTGGGCGTGGAAGACGGCATCATCGTCGCCCGCACCGACAGCCTGGGCGCGGGCCTTACCAAGCAGATCGCCTTCAGTCGTGAACCGGGCGACATCGGCGACCAGTACAACAGCTTCCTCGATTGCGAGGAGATCGACGTGGGCCAGGTGGGCAACGGCGACGTGGTGATCAGCCGCAACGGTAAGCTGCTGCGGCCGAAGCGGCTGGCATCAAACCTGTTCCAGTTCCGCGTCGGTTCAGGCGAAGACCGCTGCGTGCTCGACTGCATCAACAGCCTGCAGAACGGTGCTGACCTGTTGTGGATCGAAACGGAAAAGCCGCACATCGGCCAGATCGCCGGAATGGTGAACCGCATCCGCGACGTTATCCCGACCGCCAAGCTGGTCTACAACAACAGCCCCAGCTTCAACTGGACGCTGAATTTCCGCCAGCAGGTCTATGATGCCTATGTTGCGGCCGGCAAGGACGTGAGCGCCTATGATCGCGCCCGGTTGATGAGCGTCGATTATGATGGCAGCGAACTGGCGCAGGAAGCCGACGAGCGCATCCGCACCTTCCAGCGCGATGCCGCCGCCCAGGCCGGCATCTTCCACCACCTGATCACGCTGCCGACCTATCACACCGCCGCCCTGTCCACCGACAATCTGGCGAAGGAATATTTCGGCGACGCCGGCATGCTGGGTTATGTGAAGAACGTGCAACGCGCCGAGATCCGGCAGGGCATCGCCTGCGTGAAGCACCAGAACATGTCGGGGTCCGACATTGGCGATGACCACAAGGAATATTTTGCTGGGGAGGCGGCGTTGAAGGCTGGTGGTGCGCACAACACCATGAACCAATTCGCGGCGTAGCCGGGCCAGTGGCTATCGCGCAGCGATAGACACGGACTCCGGCAAGCCCGGACGGCGAGCGAAAAAGGCGGCCCCGACAGGCCGCCTTTTTTGACTCGTCCGACGGCGTGGCTTTGCCACGTACTTCTTTCTTCCTTCCTTGTTGACGAACTCAGCGGACTCGGCGGCTCCGCCGCCGGCCGCGCTTATCGCACGTTCGCCCGCCAGCGCGCGATCACGCGGTTCAGCATATCGCTGTCATCGCCGGTCTTCACCCACAGTTCGCTGAACACCGGGTCGTCGCTCATTGGCCGCTTCGCCGCTTCCAGTTCATCCAGCCGCACGCGGATCGGCGCGGGCACGCCTTCGCCTGAAATGATGCATTCGCGGTTGCGCAGCGCCGGGATGGCTTCCAGCAGGCTGCGGCCGCCTTCGGGCAGCGCCGCCTTCACGAAATCCTGGTCGCGTTCGTTGTTGAGCCGGAGCGAAATGATGGTGCCGCACTGCGACAGTGCACCTTCGGCCAGGTCGGACGGGCGCTGCGTGACAAGGCCCAGCGACACGCCATATTTGCGGCCTTCCTTGGCGATGCGTTCCAAAACGTCGCGCACCGGGCTGGTGCGGGAAATAGTGCGGTTGGGGATGTACCGATGGGCTTCCTCGCAGATCAGCACCACCGGCCGCTTGCGCTCCCCGCGGGACCAGACGGCAAAATCGAAGACAATGCGGCTGAGCACCGAAACCACCGCCGAAACGATGCTGATCGGCACGCCTGACAGATCGATGACGGAGATCGGCCGGCCGTCCACTGGCAGCCGCAACATGCGCGCCATGAATTCGGCCATACTGTCGTGGGCAAATTTGCGATCGAACATGAACTGCTGGCGCGGATCGCGCATCACCTGATCCAGCTTGCCCCGGATCCGCATATAATTGGTGGCATTCTGATTTTCGGCCATCTTGCCCATTTCCGATTGCAGCGTGTCAACCAGAACCGAGAGAAGATAGGGGATCGGCGTATCGGTGGTCACGGCGGCCAACCCCTGCGCATAGACCGATTTGGCCCGCGCCATCTGCAGGCAACGCGCCAGGATATCGCGGTCCATGTCGCGGGCGGCGCCTTCGCTGGTCAACAGCACCTCGCAATGTTCTTCAAGGTTGAGCAACCAGTAGGGCAGTTCCAGATTGTCGACGTTGAACACCATGCCGGTATCCTCGAACGCCTTGGCATATTCGCCGTGCGGATCGATCATCACGACATGGCCTTCCGGGGCCTTTTCGATGATGCGGTGCAGGATCAGCGCGGTGCCGGTGGATTTGCCGGTGCCGGTGGAGCCGACGATCGCGAAATTCTTCGAAAGGAACGTATCGAAATAGATCGCGGCGCGCACGCTGGTGGTTGGATAGACAACGCCGATCTGGATGTGCGGGCGATCTTCACCGGAAAAGACGCGGGCCGATTCTGCGCTGGTCATCGGATAGGCCAGGCTGCCGGCACGCGGATAGGTGCCCACCCCGCGGCTGAAGCCAGTAATGCTGCGATCACCAGTCATGCCGGCTTCGCCCACCAGATCAACCTCGGCGATGGCGACATTGTCTTGCCAGGTGATGCCGCGCAGCGTGGCAACCACCCAGCGCCCGCCCGATTCCACCTTGATCAGGCTGCCCAGCATGCCCGCCGACGCGATCACCACGTCGGGATTGTCCTTCAGGCTGCTGGTGGCGGCGATATCGACCGCCAGGCGAAGTTGGCCGGCCGTAACCCCCACCACTTCACCGATCACCGTTTCTTGCCCCATCGCAGCACACTCCCTTGCTCAGACGATGGGCCGATTTGGGTTAAGATAGACTGAAGCCCTCTCCATTTGCGATGATTGCGCTTGTCTGCCAGCCGCGCCACCATGGCCGTATTGCCTTGGGGAGGATGCACATGACCGGTTTCTATCCACACGAGATCATCGCCGAAGGGCTCGGCTTTCCGGAAGGACCAGTGGCGATGGCCGATGGTTCGGTGCTGGTGGTGGAAATCCGCCCCGGCCGCATCACGCGCATCCACCCCGATGGCCGCAAGGAGACGGTGGCCACGCCCGGCGGCGGCCCCAACGGCATGGCGATCGGCCCGGATGGCGCGCTGTATGTGTGCAACAACGGCGGCTTTGAATGGTATGAACAGGATGGCATTCTGCTGCCCGGCAATGCCGCCAGCGATTACACCACCGGCCGCATCGAGCGGATCGACATCGCCACCGGCGCCGTGACCCGCCTGTATGACGGCTGCGACGGGCACAAATTGTCCGGCCCCAACGATATCGTCTTCGATGCCCACGGCGGTTTCTACTTCACCGATCTGGGCAAGCATTTCGATCATTCCACTGATGCCGGCGGGCTGTTCTATGCCCTGCCCGATGGTTCGAAGATCACCCGCCTCATCCACGGGCCCGATCTGAACGGGGTGGGACTCAGCCCCGATGGCAAGACGGTTTATGCCGCCTCCACCAGCCGGCGGGTGGTGCTGGGCTTCGACATCGTCTCCCCCGGCGTGCTGGCACCCGAACCGCTGCCCGCCGTGCCGGGCCGCTTCGTGACGACCTGGGCCAACAAGACCTATCTCGATTCGCTCGCCATCGAAGCCAATGGCAACATCGCGCAGGCCACCCTGATCGAAAGCGCCGGCATCACCAGCATCGATCCGGTGACCGGCGGGCAGGAGTTTTTCCCTTTCCCCGATCTGCTCACCACCAACATCTGCTTTGGCGGGGCGGACATGATGGATGCCTGGGTCTGCCTGTCCACGACTGGCAAGCTCGCCAAGTGCCGTTGGCCGCGGCCGGGCCTCAAGCTGAACCATAACGCGTGATCCTCAAGGCCAACGGACTGGACTTCGCCTGCGATGTCGCCGGCGACGGCGATGATGTGGCGCTGTGCCTGCACGGCTTCCCGGAATCGCGCTTTTCGTGGCGTTACCAGTTGCCGTTCCTTGCAGCCCAAGGCTGGCGGGCGGTGGCGCCGGACTTGCGCGGTTATGGCCAGTCGAGCCGGCCCACCGGAAAGGCGGCGTATCACATCGATCATCTCGTCGATGATGTGGTGGGGATGTTCGACGCCCTGAAACCGCGCCGCAAATTGCTGGTGGCGCATGATTGGGGCGCGGTGATCGCCTGGGTGGTGGCGATGCGGCGGGCGGTTGATCTGGACGGCCTGATCGTCATGAACGTGCCGCACCCCACCGTGTTCGGCGAACTGATCAGCCACTGTCGGCCGCAGCAATTGAAAAGCTGGTATGTCGCCTTCTTCCAGATTCCGTGGCTGCCGGAATTTCTGCTCCGCCAGAACCGCGCCGATGGCATTGCCAAGGCCTTCCTGAACATGGCGATCGATAAGGGCGCCTTCCCGCCGCACGTGCTTGAGGAATATCGCAAGAACGCCCTGATCCCCGGCGCGCTGACGGCGATGATCAACTATTACCGCGCCAATCTGAAGATCCTGGAAGAGACGAGCCTACCCATCGACGTGCCCACCCTGATGCTGTGGGGCGAGGAGGACACCGCGCTCGATATCAAGCTGACCGAAGGCTATGGCCCACACGTCAAGGATTTCACGCTGGTGCGCTTCCCGAACGTGTCGCACTGGGTGCAGCAGGAAGCGCCCGTGCCGGTGAACACGGCCATGCTGGAGTGGTTGCGGGCGAAGGGGTTGATCCTGCCCTAGTGCGCATCCCCCCACGACGCGCCATGGCCGATCTCGACGCCGAGCGGCACCGAAAGATCCACCAGCGGCCGGTGGGCGTTGGCCATGACGGCGCGGATCACCGACTTGGCGGGGTCCACCTCGGCTTCCGGCACTTCGAACACCAGTTCATCATGCACCTGCAGCAGCATCTTCGTGCCCGGCAACCCCGCCTCGGCCAGCGCGCCCGGCATCTGCACCATCGCACGCTTGATGATGTCGGCCGCCGTGCCCTGCACGCGGGCGTTGACGACGGCGCGCTCGGCGAACTGGCGTTCACCCTGGTTCTTGGAGAGGATCAGCGGTGCGTGGCACTTGCGGCCAAACAGGGTGGTGACAAAACCCTGGTCCTTCGCGAACGCAATCGTTTCAGCCATGTAGTTGCGGATGCCGGGGAAGCGGCTGAAGTAGAGCTCGATATAGCGCGCCGCCTCGCTACGATCGATGCCCAGCCGCGCCGCCAGGCCAAAAGCGGAAATGCCATAGATGATGGAGAAGTTGATCGTCTTGGCCCGCGCGCGGGTGTCGCGATCAACATGGCCAAAGACTTCCTTGGCGGTGAGCGCGTGCACGTCCTCGTTCGCCGCATAAACCTCCTTCAGTTCCGGCACGTCGGCGATGTGGGCGACCAGCCGCAGTTCGATCTGGTTGTAATCCGCCGCCATGATCACATTGCCCGGCGAAGCCACGAAGGCATGACGGATGCGCCGGCCCAGTTCGGTGCGGATCGGGATATTCTGCAGATTGGGATCATTGGAACTCAGCCGCCCGGTTGATGTGGCAGCGAGATGGAAGTTGGTGTGCACCCGGTCTGTGGTCGGGTTGATCTGCTGCTGCAGCGCGTCGGTATAGGTCGATTTCAGCTTCGAATGCTGGCGCCAGTCCAGCACCTTCTGGGCGATCGGCGCGCCTTCCTCGGCCAGCCGCTCCAGTTCGCTGGCATCGGTGGTCCAGGCGCCGGTCTTGCCGCTTTTCTTGCCGCCCTTGTAACCCATCTTGTCGAAAAGGATTTCGCCCAATTGCTTGGGGCTGCCGATGGTGAACGGCCCGCCGGCCAGTTCGTGGATCTCTAGTTCCAGCCGGCTGATCTCAACTTCATACAGCGCGGACAGCCGCGCCAGTTCGGCCCGGTCCACCTTGATGCCGGCCATTTCCATCTGCGCGATCACCGGCAGCAGCGGGCGATCGACCTGTTCATGGATGGCCGTCACTTGCTCCTTCCACAGCCGGCGGCGGAAGCCTTGCCACAGCCGGAAGGTAACATCGGCATCCTCGGCGGCATAGTCGGTCGCCTTGCGCAGATCGACTTCGGCAAAGCTTTTCAGCCCCTTGGCGACATCCTTGTAGGCAATCGGCGTGTGACCAAGATGGCGTGCGGACAGATCGTCCATGCCATGGTTCCAGCGCCCGGCATCGAGCGCGTAGGACAGCAGCATGGTGTCATCATAGGGGCTGAGCACCGGCACGCCGTGGCGAGCCAAGACGATCAGATCATATTTCAGATTCTGACCGATCTTCAGCACAGCCGGATCAGCAAACAGCGGGTTCAGACGGGCAATGGTCTCGGCCAGGCCCAGCTGCGGCGGCCGCTCGGCGAACATGCCGTCGCCGGTGCCGTGCGCTACCGGGATGTAGCACGCCTTGCCTGGCGCAACGCTCAGGCTGATGCCGACCAGATCACAGCGCATCTGATCGGTGCCGGTGGTTTCGGTATCCACGGCCACCGCACCCAGCCGCGTCGCCTCGGCAATCCACCAGTCCAGCCGCTCCAAGGTCGTCACTGTCTCGTAATCGGCGTGGGTGAAGGCGATCTCGTCCTCCACTGCGGCGGCGGTCGACGGGCGATGTGTGTTCGGCGCCGGACCATTGGAGCCGCTGCTGCCCAGCTTGGCCAGCATGGCACGGAAGCCGTGTTTTTTCAGGAAGGCCGCCAAGGGCTCGTGCGGCGGTTCCTTCAACGTGAGTTCGTCCAGCGGTGCTGGCAGCGGCAGGTCATCCTTCAGGCGCACCAGTTCGCGCGACAGCCGGGCCATTTCAACCGAGGCCGCCAGCGTCTCCTTCAGCTTGGGCTTCCTGATCGCCTCGATGTTGGCAATCACGCCTTCCACGCTGCCATATTCACTGATCAGCTCCGCTGCGGTTTTCGGGCCAACACCTTTCACGCCAGGGATATTGTCGGCCGTGTCGCCCATCAGCGCCAGCACCTCGCCCACCTGTTCAGGCGGTACGCCAAATTTCTCGATCACCTCAGCGCGGTTGATGGTCTGGTTCTTCATCGTGTCGAGCATGTTGATGCCGGGTTCGACCAACTGCATCAGATCCTTGTCGGAACTGACAATGGTGACATTCATACCGGCGGCGCGGGCAGCCACCGCGTAACTGGCGATGATGTCGTCCGCCTCCACCCCAGCCTGTTCGAAGCAGGGCACCGAAAAGGCCCGCACCGCATCGCGGATCAACGGGAACTGCGGGATCAGGTCCTCCGGCGCCGGGGGGCGGTTGGCCTTGTAGCCATCATACATGTCGTTGCGGAAGGTGTGGCTGCCGGCATCGAGCACGACGGCAAGATGAGTCGGCGCCTCCGCCTTGTTCAAGTCGGCAATCAGCTTCCACAGCATCGCCGTGAAGCCATAGACGGCGCCCACCGGCATGCCCTGCGGGTCTGTCAGCGGCGGCAGCCGATGATAGGCGCGGAAGATGAAGCTGGAGCCGTCGACCAGATAGAGATGCTGCTGCGTCATGGCACTACGCTAGCAGCATGGCGGCGGCGGGGCGAGAGCGCAGCTGCGGCGCTGGCACAGCTGTTCGTATGATTAACTTAACTTTTACTATATGATGGCATGAAGCGCTTGATTTTAAGGGGGATAAACCAAGTGCGCACTGTTTCGATCATGTTGGCAACGGCCGCGTTCGGCCTGACAGCGGCTCCGGCAGCCGCCGTAACCCAGTTTGCCGGCAACGGGCACCTGTATGAATTCGTCGCCACCAATCTGTCTTGGCAGGGCGCACTGGCCGCGGCTGCGGCTGCCACGCCAATCGCCGGCTACACCGGTCACCTCGTCACCATCACCTCGCAGGCCGAGGATGATTTCCTCAAGACGCTGACCGGCAGCGCGACCTTCGTGTGGGCCGCCGGCACCGATGAAGATGTTGAAGGCACCTGGAAGTGGGCTGCCGGCCCGGAAGCCGGGCAAACCTTCTTCATTTTCGGCACTGGCTCGGTTGGCTTCTCCAATTGGAACGCCGGGGAGCCGAACAATGTTGGCACCGAGGATTATCTCCATTTCAAGGCCAACGCCGGCAACTGGAACGATATCTTCTCGACCTTCCCCAGCGGCGGCTATGTTGTCGAATACAGCCTGAACTCCGGCGCTGTTCCGGAACCGGCAAGCTGGGCGATGCTGCTGGGCGGCCTTGGCGTGGTGGGCACGGCCCTTCGCCGCCGCGGCAGCCGCAAAACAGTCGCGGCCTGAGCGAACCTCATTTGAAGCAGCCCGGCGGTGGATTCCACCGCCGGGCTGTGCCATGGGGTCGCCCGCGTCTTCCTGACATGAGGCCACTCCATGCAGCCCTTCACCACACTTTCCGGCAAGGCCATCCCGTTCGGCGCCGCCAACATCGATACCGATGTCATCATTCCGGCCCGCTTCCTGAAAACAATCAGCCGCGCCGGTCTGGGCAAGGGCGCCTTTGCCGCGCTGCGCGAAAACCCGGACAATGTATTCGACGCGCATGCTGGCGCACCGATCCTGATCGCTGGGCATAATTTCGGCTGCGGCTCCAGCCGCGAACATGCGCCGTGGGCGCTGGGCGATCTGGGCATCCGCGTCGTCATCTCGTCGGGCTTTGCCGACATCTTTGCCGGCAATGCCTTCAAGAACGGCCTGCTGCTCGTTACCTTGCCGCCGGACGCCGTGGACCGGCTGCTGGCCGTGGCACAGGAAGGCCAGCCGATCACCGTCGATCTGGAAAATCAGGTGGTGACGACGCCGTTCCAGGACCGGTTCGAATTCGCGATGGACCCGTTCCGCAAGCAGTGTCTGATCAGCGGGCAGGACGAGATCGGGCTGACCCTCGGCATGGGCAATGTCATCACCGCTCACGAAGCCCGGCTTGTTGCCGAGCGGCCGTGGATCGCCGGCGCCGCCCACCGCGTAAGCTGATCCGGCACCGTCCTGCTCCGCCATTCGACGCGGTTGGCAGCGGCAATCATTGCCGTTAAGGGCGGGGAATGACCAAGACACTGCTGCTGCTGCCCGGGGATGGCATTGGCCCCGAAGTTACCGCTGTTGCCCGCCGCGTGGCCGGGCGACTGATCACGGGCGGGCTTGCCCTGGCCGTGGAGGAAGCGTCGTTCGGCGGTGCCAGCATCGATGCCCACGGCGTCCCCCTGACTGATGACACGCTGACCCGCGCCAAGGCCGCAGATGCCGTGCTGATGGGTGCCGTGGGTGGCCCGCAATGGGCCGGCCAGCCGTATGACAAGCGGCCTGAAGCGGGACTGCTGGGCTTGCGGGCCGGCATGAATGTCTATGCCAATCTGCGGCCGGCGCGCTGTTTTTCGGCGCTGGCCGATGCCTCGTCGCTGAAGCGCGTCTATGTCGATGGCCTCGATATCCTGTTCGTCCGGGAACTGACCGGCGGCGTCTATTTCGGTGAGCCGCGCGGCGTCGAAACCCTGGCCGATGGCCAGCGCCGCGGCGTCAACACCCACGTTTACACTACCAGCGAAATCCACCGCGTTGCCCGCATCGCGTTCGCGCTGGCCCGCACCCGCAAGGGCGAGGTCGTTTCGGCGGAAAAAGGCAATGTGATGGAAGCTGGCCTGATGTGGCGCGAGGATGTGCAGGCGCTGCGCGATGCAGAATATCCCGACATCAAACTCTCCCACATGCTGGCAGACAACATGGCAATGCAGCTAGTGAAGAATCCGCGGCAGTTCGATTTGATCCTTACCGATAATCTGTTCGGCGACATATTGTCGGACGAAGCCGCGATGCTCACTGGCTCGCTCGGCATGCTGCCGTCGGCTGCGATTGGCGACCCTGGCAAGCCGGGCCTGTATGAACCGATCCACGGTTCTGCACCCGATATCGCCGGACGCGGTGTGGCCAATCCATGCGCATCGGTTCTCAGCCTGGCCATGGCGCTGCGCTACAGCCTGGGCGCACCGGAATTGGCCGACAAGGTGGAGGCAGCGGTGGAAGCCGCGCTCGACAAGGGCGCACGCACCCCCGATCTGGGCGGCACCATGACCACAACGGCCATGGGCGACGCGATCCTGGCTGGCCTTTGATCCGCAAGTTTCTCAGCCCTTTCGCCACCGGGCTGCTGTTCCTGGCGCCGGTGTTGCTGACGCTGATCCTGCTCAACTGGCTTTCGGGCTACCTGATCGCCGCTCTCGGCCCCAACACGCCGCTGGGCCAGGCGCTGGGTGCGGCCGGCATGTTCTTCACGCCGTCGCCGCTGGCCGCCTTCTGGGCCGGGCTGGGCATGGCGGCGGTGCTGGTGTGGCTGATCGGGATTGCCGTGCAGACGCGCTTTCGCCAACGGCTGGAAGGCGGGCTGGATGGCTTGATCGCCCGCATCCCGGTGCTGGGCCCGCTGTATCGCCCACTGGCGCAATTCGTGCGCATGATGGGCTCATCACCGGGCGGCGAGATGAGCGGCATGTCGGTCGTGTCCGTCAGCTTTGGCGACCATGTTGAGGCGCTGGCGCTGCTCACCAGCCCCCATGTCCATGATTTTGGCCAAGGACCACGCCAGCTCATCCTGATCCCTACGGCGCCGGTGCCAGTTGGCGGCGGGCTGCTGTTTGTCGAACCGAGCCGGGTGAAACCGGTGCCCACCATGGGCGTCGATGATCTGGCCAAGCTGTATGTCACCATGGGCACGTTGACGGGGCCGAAGGCAGGCAAATGAACCTGACGCTGCGTATCTTCCTGGCGCTGCTGGCCGGGCTGGTGGTGGGGGCATTGCTGCCCGCTGACATCGGCAAACCGCTGCTGCCGGTGACGGATGCCATAGGCAACCTGTGGCTGCAGGCGTTGCAGATGACGATCATTCCGCTGATCGCGGGCCTGTTGTTCACCGGCATCGCGCAATCGGTGGGCCAGGCCGGCGGCGGCAAGGTGGCCGGGCGGGCGCTGCTGGCGTTCCTGGCGCTGCTGATCTTTTCCGCCCTGTGGTCGATGATCTTCGTGCCCTTGCTGCTGGATTGGTGGCCAGCCCCGCCAGCGGCGGCCGCGGCGATCGTGGCCAACAGTGCAGGGGCGGCGCCGGTGGGTGACATCAAGGTCGATCTTGGCAAATGGCTGCTGTCGATGGTGCCGGCCAATATCTTCGAGGCGTTGGCCAAAGGCGATATGTTGCCCGTCGTCACCTTCATCGCGGTGTTCGCGTTGGCCGCGACCCGGCTTGACGATGATCGCCGCCGCAATCTCGTCAGCCTGTTCGATGCGGTGAAGGACGCCATGCTGGTGCTGGTCGGCTGGATCTTCGTGATTGCGCCGCTGGGCGTGTTTGCACTGGCGGTCAGCGTCGGCATCAAGGCCGGGCTCGGCGCCTTCGGCCTGCTTGGCCATTATATCGCCGTGCTGGTGCTGGTGCAGGTTGGCCTTATCATTCTGGTCTATCCGCTCGCCGTCCTCTTCGGCCGGGTTGGCCCGCTGGCCTTTGCCCGCGCCGTGTTGCCGGCACAGGCCGTCGCGGTCTCCACCCAGTCCAGCATCGCCAGCCTACCGGCCATCTTCGACGGCGCCGAACGGCTCGGCCTGCCCGAAACCACCAGCCGGGTCGTGCTGCCCCTGGCGGTGAGCATCTTCCGCATCACCTCCCCGTGCGCCAATGTCGCCGTCGTCCTTTATTGCGGGCATCTTTACGGCATGGACCACACGGCGCTGGCCTATCTCGGCGCGCTGCTGGCCGCTCTGGTGGCAGCTGTCTCCACAGGCGGCCTGCCCGGTTCCATCACCTTCCTCGCCGCCTGCGTGCCGATTGCCAATGCCATGGGCGTGCCGATCGCCGTGCTGCCGGTGCTGCTGGCGGTGGAACTGGTGCCCGACGTGTTCCGCACGCTGGGCAATGTCACCGCCGATCTGGCGGTGACTGCCATTTTGTCCCGCGACAGGGCGCGCTGAAAACTGGACTCTGCGTCCAAATCCGGTAACAGCCGTAGCCCAAGGAGCACACCCATGGGTTACAAGGTCGTTGTTGTGGGCGCCACCGGCAGTGTCGGGCGCGAAATGCTGAACATCCTGGCGGAACGGCAGTTCCCGCTGGACGATATCGCTGCCGTCGCCTCCTCGCGTTCGGTGGGCGACAAGGTCGAGTTTGGCGAGACCGGCCGCGAGATCAAGGTGCAGAACCTTGAGCATTTCGATTTCACCGGCTGGGATATCGCGCTGTTTGCCGCTGGCTCCGGCCCGGCCAAAATCTATGCCCCCAAGGCCGCTTCGCAGGGCTGCGTGGTGATCGACAACAGCAGCCTGTATCGCGTGGATCATGATGTGCCGCTGATCGTGCCGGAAGTGAATCCGGAAGCCATCGACGGCTATAAAAAGCGCATGATCATCGCCAATCCCAACTGCTCCACGGCTCAAATGGTGGTGGCGCTGAAGCCGCTGCACGATGCTGCCATCATCAAGCGCATTGTGGTGAGCACTTACCAATCCGTTTCCGGCGCCGGCAAGGACGGCATGGACGAGCTGTTCACGCAGAGCCGCGCCATCTTCGTGGGTGACGAGCCGGTGAACGAGAAGTTCACCAAGCGCATTGCCTTCAACGTGATCCCCCACATCGCCAGCTTCCTGGGCCCGGACAGCGGCATGGACGGGTACACCAAGGAAGAATGGAAGATGACGGTGGAGACCCGCAAGATCCTCGATCCCGATATCGAGGTGACGGCGACCTGCGTGCGCGTGCCGGTGTTCGTCGGCCATAGCGAAGCCATCAACGTCGAATTCGAAATGCCGCTTTCCGTCGCCAAGGCGCAGAGCCTGCTGCGCGAAGCGCCGGGCATCATGCTCGTCGACAAGCGCGAGGATGGTGGCTACGTCACCCCCATCGAATGCGTTGGCGATTATGCCACCTTCGTTTCCCGCGTCCGCAAGGATCCGACCGTGGAGCACGGCCTGGCGCTGTGGTGCGTGTCCGATAATCTGCGTAAGGGTGCGGCGCTCAACGCGGTGCAGATCGCCGAGCTGTTGGGCCGCCGCCACCTGAAGAAGGGTTAATCGGTCTCATCCGGGCCGTTGGAATCGAATTCCAGCAGATCACCCGGCTGGCAATCGAGCACGCGGCAGAGCTTGGCCAGCGTGTCGAAGCGCACGCCCTTCACCTTGCCGGATTTCAGCAATGACAGATTGGTTTCGGCCATGCCGATTGCGGCGGCCACATCGCGCGCCTTCATCTTGCGCCGGGCCAGCATGACATCCAGGGTGACAATGATCGCCATTGATCAGACGATCTGATCGAGATCAGCCTGGATGACGGCGGCTTGATCCAGCACGCCGGCCAGGCTGCGCAGGGCAAAGCCGACAGCGGCCACGCCGACCAGCAGGGCCGAACCCACGGCCGTTCCATGCTGGATTTCGCCGATGATCAGGGCCGATACCGCCGCTGCGACCATCCATTCACCGCTGCGTCGGACATGCCGGCCTGTCTCCGGTGCCAGCAGCGCGCCGCCTTCGAGATGGGTGAACAGCAAGCGCCCCTGCCACACGGCGCCAAGCAGCATGATTGCCGGCAGCAGTGCGATCAGTCGTTCGCCAATGGCCCGGATGCCGGTGCGATCCCCCGCGACCAGCATGGCACCCAGCTGCTTCAGCGGCACATAGGCCTCCGCAAACAAGGAAAGGGCGGCAAAGGCGAACAGAACAGTGAGCAGGCGGGCCATGCTGCTGAAATCACCTTGCAGCGTTTGCAGTCGTTGCTTTTCGTCAGTCACTTTGCGTCTCCAATTACAATCTTTATGTATTACATAAAATTTCTACTGATTGGCGTCAAGTGCCTTGTGCTGCTCCATCCCCTGGCTGAAGCCCGGCTGAACGAAACAAGGCCAGTGTATGGCAAGAGCACTACACCTCCACCAAATTGCCCAGCTTGGTTCAGGCCATGGCCAGCCAGCAGGGCCTAACCCCTTGTTCAGCCGGCCATCCCCATCGCCGGCGCAAAACAAGGAATACACCAATGTCACGTTTCGCTTTTGCTTTGCTCGCTGCCGCTGCCATCGCTGGTCCGGCCGTTGCGCAGGAAGCCAAGAACTTCAACGGGCCCTTCATCGGTGGCCAGATCGGCTGGCAGCAGGATCGCCAGTCGCTTGATCTCAGCGCCGTGCCGCCCTCCACCGTCCGCGCCAAGGGTGACGGCTTCGCTTATGGTGGCCAGCTCGGTTACGATCTCAACCTCGGTGGCGGTGTCATCGGCGTCGAAACCTCGCGCACCGGCCACACCGGCACCAACCGCTTTCCCACCTTCGATCTCGAATCGGGCCGCACCATCAGCGTGACAGCGCGTGCCGGCTGGCTGGTAACGCCGGAAGGCCTGCTTTATGCGCGTGGCGGTTACTCCAACGCCCGCTTCTCGATCACAAACCCGGCCGGCGGTGCGGAAAACCGCGACGGTTACACCGTGGGCGCCGGTTAACGAACAGATGCTGGGCAAGAATGTCTCGGCCCGCATCGAGTATAACTACAGCGATTACGGCAACGACACGCTGCCGGGCATCGGCGGCGGCGCTAGCCTCAACTATCACCGCCATGCGGTGATGACTGGCGTGAACTTCCGCTTCTGAACTCCCCCGACCGGAAGAGCGGGGCCGGCAGCACACGCTGCCGGCCCCATTTTCGTATCAGGCTTCGAAATGGCCTTCGGTGCGGACCTTGAGTATGTCGAGATCGATACCCGGCGCCAGTTCGATCAGCTTGAACGGCGCGCCCTTCGCCGGGCGGGCCAGCACGGCGAGTTCGGAAATCACCATATCCACCACGCCCTTGCCGGTCAGCGGCAGGGTGCAGGCGGTCTTGAACTTGGCCGAGCCATCCTTGGCGTTGTGCTCCATCAGCACGATGATCTTCTTGACGCCGGCCACCAGGTCCATGGCGCCGCCCATGCCCTTCACCATCTTGCCTGGGATCATCCAGTTCGCAATGTCGCCGTTGTCGGCCACTTCCATGGCACCCAGGATCGACAGATCGATATGGCCGCCGCGGATCATGGCAAAACTGTCGGCGCTGCTGAAATAGCTGGTGCGGTCGAGTTCGGTGATGGTCTGCTTGCCGGCGTTGATCAGGTCCGGATCTTCCTCGCCCGCAAACGGAAACGGCCCCATGCCCAGCATGCCGTTCTCGCTTTGCAGTGTCACGTCCACGCCTTCGGGGATGAAATTGGCCACCAGAGTGGGCATGCCGATGCCCAGGTTCACATAGAACCCGTCCTGCAGCTCCTTGGCGGCGCGGGCGGCCTGTTGATCACGCGTCCACATCAGGCGGGCTCCCTCTGGCGAACGGTGCGCTGCTCGATGCGCTTTTCATAATCCCGGCCAACGAACAATCGCTGCACGAACACGCCGGGCGTGTGGATATGATCGGGATCGAACGTGCCGGCCGGCACCAATTCCTCCACTTCCACCACGGTCACCTTGCCGGCGGTCGCCATCATCGGGTTGAAGTTGCGCGACGTCTTGCGGAAGATGAGGTTGCCGTACGGATCGGCCTTCCATGCCTTCACGATGGACACATCGGCGACCAGGCCGGTTTCAAGGATATAGGTTTCGGTTCCCGAAGCCGTGGCAAAATCCTTGTGCTCCTTGCCTTCGGCCACCAGCGTGCCAACGCCGGTTTTCGTATAGAAGCCCGGAATGCCGGCGCCGCCAGCGCGGATGCGTTCGGCCAGCGTGCCCTGCGGGTTGAATTCCAGTTGCAGCTCGCCGGCCAGATACTGCCGTTCGAACTCCTTGTTCTCGCCCACGTAAGACGAAATCATCTTCGCGATCTGCCGCGTTTCCAGCAGCTGTCCAAGGCCAAAGCCATCGACGCCGGCATTGTTGGAGATGACGGTGAGGTCCTTCACCCCGGCATCGCGCAGCGCGGCAATCAGTTTTTCGGGGATGCCGCACAGGCCGAACCCGCCGGACATGATCGTCATGCCGTCGAACAGCAGACCATCAAGCGCGGCCTTCGCATCGGGATAGAGCTTGTTGGCCATGGGCGGCCTCCCTTTCATGTTGCATCTGCGAAATAAACGGATTGCAGCCGCCGCGCCAGCCGGTTTCTGGGATTGCGGTGTCTGATTTCCGGAGGACTCGGCAGCAGCGCTCGGCTATCAGGCGCGAATGAGCCCGCTTGATATCGCCATCGCCGAAGGCCGTCGCTTCATCGACAGCCAGTCCACCCGCAGCGTTGCCCCGACCGGCAGCCGCGCCGACATCCTCGCGCCGATGCCCACTGCCCTGCCCGCCACCGGCATGGACCCGGCGGACGTGGTGCGCCTCATCGCACGCGCTGCCGAACCCGGCCTGATGGGCAATCTGGGTGGGCGCTTCTTTGCCTGGGTGAAGGGCGGTGCCCTACCGGCCGCGCATGCCACCGACGTGCTGGCGACGCTGTGGGATCAGAATGTCGTGCTCGCCGCCACCAGCCCGGCCGGCGCCGTGCTTGAGGAAGTTGCGGGGCGGCTGCTGCTCGATGCACTGCACCTGCCGGCGGATTGTGCCTACAGCTTCACAACCGGCTGCCAGATGAGCCACGCCACCGCGCTGGCCGCCGCCCGCCACCATGTGCTGGCCCGCGCCGGCTGGGATGTGGAGGTGGATGGCCTGTTCGGTGCGCCGCCGATCTGCGTGCTGGCCAACGCCCACCGTCACTCCAGCGTCGACCGCGCACTACGGCTGCTCGGCATCGGCACGGCGGCAATTGTGCCGCTGGGCGGCGGCGGGCCGGGCAAGGTGGGCGCGGCCGAATTGCAGGCGGCGGTGGCCGCCACGCAGGGCGCGCCAACGATCGTTGTTCTGAACGCCGGTGACTTGAACCTGGGCGCCTGCGATGAATTCGCCACGCTGGCGCCGATTGCGCAGGCGGCCGGCGCGTGGGTGCATGTCGATGGCGCGTTCGGCCTGTGGCTCAATGCGGCACCACGCTTCCGCGCTCAGGTGGCGGGTATCGACCTGTGCGACAGCTGGGCGACCGATGGCCACAAATGGCTGAACACGCCCTATGACGCCGGCATGGCCATCACCCGCCACGGCGACGCGCTGAAGGCATCGATGCGGATGACCGCGAGTTACCTGACCGAGGGCGGCGACACCCGCGATCCGATGGATTACACGCCGGAATGGTCACGGCGGGCGCGCGCGCTGCCGACGCTGGCCGCCCTGCTGGAACTGGGCCGCGATGGGCTGGCCGACATGATCGAGCGTTGCTGCGACCATGCCATGGCCATCCACGACGGCATCGCGGCGCTGGACGGCGCCACCAGCATCGCCCGGCCGGTGATGAACCAGGGCCTGATCCGTTTCCACGATTCCGCCGGCGCCAATATCAGCGACGCGGTGATTGCCGCCATCAACGCCAGTGGCGAAGCCTTTCTGAGCGGTGTGCTGTGGCATGGCGAGCGCACCATGCGGATCAGCGTGTGCAACTGGCAGACCAACGAAGACGACGTGCGCCGCACCGTGGCAGCGGCGGCGCAAGCGCTGGCGGCTTTGCGTTAAACGCGCCGCCGGCCGATCAAGCCGCCGATCAGACCCGTCACCGCACTGCTGCCGGTGCCGAGGGCGAGCAGGCTGGTCGGCACGTCACCCAGCGCCACCGAAACCGCAATGCCGATGGCGGCGCTGATGCCGCCGGCCAAGGCGCCACGGCCGGCGGCGGCGCTGATGCTGGCCGGCTGGCCTTTCAGCGCCGCCCAGCCAGCCAGCGCCGAAATGCCCATGCCGCCGATGGCAAACAGATTGGCGACGGCCGGCACGAAATGCCCGGCAACTACCATGGCGATCTGGGCGATGGTGCCCAACAGCGTTGCGCGTGTGAGTTGGTTCATGATCCTCCCCCCCAGGGCGGTGAAGCGAGGATGCTGCGCCTTTGCCGCCGGTCAGGCAACCGTGCCGGTGAAGCTGTCGCGCAATTCGCGTTTCAACACCTTGCCGATGTGGCTGCGCGGCAACCCATCCACCAGCACGACGGCGGCGAGACGCTGGGTCTTGCCCACCTTGGCATTGGCGGCGGTACGCAGGGCTTCAGGGTCCGCTCCCGGCGCGACGACGAAAGCCACGGGGGTTTCGCCCCAGGCGTCTGACGCAACGCCCACCACGGCGGCCTCCACCACGTCAGGAAGAGTGAGCAGGACGGCCTCGATATCGGAGGGGTAGATGTTAAAACCGCCCGAGATGATCATGTCCTTGGCGCGATCCATGAGCGTCAGGAAGCCATCTTCATCCAGCCGGCCGATGTCCCCGGTGCGCAGCCATTCCTTGCCTTGCGCGTCGATCCAATAGGCCTTGGCAGTCAGATCCGGTCGGTTCTTGTAGCCGTTCATGGTGGCCGGCGAGCGGCCGACGATCTCACCTGGCGTACCCGGTGGCACGTCGTTGCCATCTTCATCGATGATGCGCACTTCGTGGCCGGGCTGGGGCTGGCCAACGGTGTGCAACTTGTCGGGATGTTCGTGGGCGACGAGCATGAAGCCCACTCCGCCTTCGGTCATGCCGAAGAATTCGATCAGACCGCCAGGCATTCGGCGCAGCACTTCGGCCTTCAACTCTGCCGCGAACGGCGCGGAGGTGCAGAATTTCATCTGGATGGAGGACAGATCGGTCGCGTCGAAGCCGGGGTCAGCGAGCAGGCGGCGATATTGCACCGGCACCAGCATGGCGTGGGTGACACGGTGGGTTTCAGCCTCCTTGAGCCAGCGGGCGGTGTCGAACTTGGGCATCAGCACGACGGTGCCGCCCCAAGCCAGAGTGGGGATGAAGCTAACAAGTGTGGTGTTGGAATAAAGTGGGGTGGAGCACAGCGTGACGCACTCCGGCCCATAGCCGATGCGGCGGCCGCCGGTGATGTGCAGGGAACGCATGGAGCAGCTTTGCACGATGCCCTTGGGGGTGCCGGTGGTGCCGCTGGAATAGATGATGTTGAAGCCAGCCGCAGGATCGAGCGGGGCCAGTGCCGGTGGCTGCGCGGTGGGATCGATGAAGCTGTTCAGCCGATCGAGATCGACCAGTGTCTTGCCCGCCAGCACGGTGCCGAATTCGGCACGATTTGGCGCATCGACAAACACGAACTGCGCGCCCGAATCGGCGACCATGGCGGCGATCTGATCGGGCGTGGAACTCGGGGCGAGCGGCGCGATTGTGGCGCGCAGGCGCAGCACGCCGGCCCACAGCACGGCATAATCCACGCTGGACAGCGCGATGCTGGCCACGCTGTCACCGGGCTTCACGCCGTGATCAGCCAAAGTGCCAGCGAGTTTTTCAGCACGGGCGACAAACGCGCCCCAGTTCAGCCGGTCCCTGCCGCAAATGACGGCAGGATGATCCGGCCTGGCCGCCGCATTGGCAGCCATGGCGGCGGGAAAGTCGAAAATGGCGTCAGTCATGGCCAGCAAGGTGGCGCACACCCGGCCGGCCTGTCCACTGCTGAATTCAGGCAGCCTGCTGCAACGCCGGGGCAGCGAGCAGCGCTGGCACCGGGGTGCCCAGCTGGGTCAGCGCCCGGGCATGGGCGTCATATTGGGCCTGCAGGCGGGCCAGGTGCACCGGATCGTGGCCGTTGCGGCTGATGGCATCGGCCAGCAGTTCCGCACCAGACACCAGTTGGTCGATCTGGCGCTTCTTGCGCTCGTCCAGCGCGCGCGGGCCGTGCAGGAAGAAGGCGGCAACCACCACAGCAACCATGAGATAGCTCATCACGATCATGATGATCGTCACGCTGTTGTTGGCCACCATCGTCTTCACTCCGCATTTCTTGTCAAGGTTGTCCGGGCGGCAGCCCATGCTGCGGCGCCGCATGACAGGCTTGTCAAGACAAAGCAAGCCCAATGCGGCCAAGAGCTTGGCAGCGGGCAGTTTTGCCGCAGTGCAGGAAAGAGAGTCATGAAAAGGGCGGCGGCCATGCCGGCCACCGCCCATTTTCATCGCCTGAAGTCGATCAGATCGCGCTCAGGTTCACCGCAGCCTCTTTGCCGCGACGATCTTCTTCCAGTTCGAACGAGACGCGCTGGCCTTCATTCAGATTGGAGAAGCCGGCGCGTTCCACGGCCGAGATGTGCACGAAGGCATCGGGCGCGCCATCGTCGCGCTGGATGAAACCGAAGCCCTTGGTGCCGTTGAAGAACTTCACCGTGCCTTCAACGCGCTCACCCGTGGTCATCGGGGTGCGTTCACGCGACGGGCGACGTTCGAAATCAGCGCCACCGGCGCGCGGTTCGCGCGGTTCGCGCGGCGCACGTTCTTCAACCGGCAGCGGTTCGCCTTCGATCTTCAGTTCGGTCGCCGAAACACGGCCATTGCGTTCGGTGAGGGTGAATTCCAGCGGTTGGCCATCGGCCAGGCCGGTCAGGCCAGCGGCTTCCACCGCCGAGATGTGCACAAACACATCTTCACCACCGTCTTCACGCACCACGAAGCCAAAGCCCTTTTGCGCGTTGAAGAACTTCACCGTGCCGCGGCCGGTGCCGATCACGATGCCCGGGGTCATTTCGCGCCTGGGTGCGCCGCCGCCGAAGCCGCCGCCACCACCGCCGAAGCGGCCACCGCCGCCGCCACCGCCGCCACCGCCGCCGCCACCGAAGCGATCACCGCCGCCGCCGAAGCCGCCGCGAACACCACCGCCGCCGCCGCCGAAGCCGCCGCCGCCGCCGAAGCCGCCGCCGCCGCCGAAGCGATCGCCACCGCCGCCGAAGCTGCGGCTGGAGTCTTCAAAACTGTCAAAGCCGCGTTCGCGCTTGTCAGAACCACGCCCGGGACCACGTCCCCGTCGATCAAAGCTCATTTAATTTCCAAATCCGTAGCTGTCTGTCTGAAACTGGAGCCTGTCGGGCGATGCGGTGAGGTATTCAAAGCAACGGTCCGATAATGCGCCGACAGCCAAGGTAAACGAAAAAGGGGCTGGACGCGAGTCGAATATTGGCGGGTGAAAACGGTGCTACCACCGACGCCGCGTGACCAGCGCAGCCAACGCTCCGGCCGCCAGCGCGGCCATTACGGCGGCAAGCCCATAAGCCAGGCTGTTTTCCTGTGCCATCACGTAGACCCAACGTTCAAAACCCGATTTGTCGATCACGAACGGCGCCGATGTGCTGGCCAGCACCCGGCCCTTTCGCACCAAGTGGATTTCGGCGGTGTAATCGCCCACCGGCACCGCCGCAGGCAGCGCGATGCGGGCGGCATAGAGAACACCGCGGGTGATCTGCACGCCATCGGAACGCTCGGTAAACAGCCCTGCCTTCTGGCGTGCCGCAATCAGGCCGGTTTCGAATGTGCGGCTGATCCCGTCATCTGCGCCGCTGGCCGGGGACAATTGGAGGTTGCGGATGCCGATTTCGTAAATGGCGGTGGTGCGTTCATCGGCAATCTGCGTGATGGGGCGGGTGGCTGACACCGCATAGAAACCTGGCACCGATTCAAAGCGCACGCCGGTCGCGTTCACCCATATGCCGGCGATTCGCGCCTTTTGCCGGACGGTGACCGGCGCCGACGGCCCGCGCACCACCACCGCGATATCGGGCGGCGAATCGGGCACGCTGCCTTGCGGATACTGGATGGCACCGAACACCAGCATTTCCGATCCGCGAAACGTGGTGTTGATCTCGATTCGGGCCTGGCTGAGCTGGGTGATCAGCCGGATCGGTGCCGCCCCCGCCAGCGCCAGCCACAGGCCGAGGGCAAGAGCGATGCGGGCCATCATGCGCCCTCGAACAGCGCGAACGGTTCGGCCGGTGTGAGGGTGAGGCCGATGAGCAGCACGCCCGCCACCGCCAGCACGACAATGGCCAGCCCCAGCCGCAGCCGATCCGGCGAGAGCTTCTGCGCCGCCCGCACACCCAGTTGCGCGCCGGTCACACCGCCAAGCAACAGCAGCAGGGCGAGCACGATATCGACGCTTTTGGAAGCCGTGGCGTGCAGCATCGTGGTCGCCGCCGTGACGAAGATGATCTGGAACAGCGAGGTGCCCACCACCGCCTGGGCGCGCATGCCCAGAATATAGACCATGGCCGGCACCATTATGAAGCCACCGCCGATGCCCATGATGACAGTGAGAATGCCAACGGCAGCGCCAAGCAGCAGCGGCGCCAGCGGCGAGATGTAGAGGCCCGAGCCGGGAAAGCGCATCTTCCACGGCAGCGCCGCCACCCAGGGCAGATGACGACTGCGGCGCGCCGGCGGTGCCTGCCCGGCCCGCGCGGCCTTCAGGGCGGCCAGCGCATCGCGCAGCATGAGGCCGCCGATCACCGACAGGAACAGTACATAAATCAGGCTGATCACCACATCGATCTGGCCGAGATCCTGCAGCACCGAGAAAACAATCTGCCCCAGCCCGGCGCCGACCAGGCCGCCCGCCACCAGCACAGCGCCCATGCGCAGATCCACCTGGCCGCGCTCCCAATAGGCCAAGGCGCCCGAGACGGAGGAACCGGTGATCTGTGTGGCAGACGACGCCACCGCCACCGCCGGCGGGATGCCATAGAAGATGAGCAGCGGCGTGGTGAGGAAACCGCCCCCAACGCCGAACATGCCCGACAGAAAGCCGACAGCCCCGCCCATCAGGATGATGAGCAGTGCGTTCACCGACATTTCGGCAATGGGCAGATAGATGTCCATGCACGGCAGACGTTACGGGCTGGGCGGGGAAAAGGGAATCGGGCTTTTCGTTTACGCCAACGCGATCAGCGACAATTGGCGGCCATAATCCGGCTCGCTGCGATGCGTGGTGCGGCGAAAGCTGAACCAGCGGGCTTCATCGGGATAGGTGTCCACCCCCATCGCCACAACCGAACGCACGCCGGCAGCGGCGAGGCGGGAGGCGATGAAGCCTTCCAGATCGAACTGGCAGTGTCCAGGTTTGCCAGCCGCGAAAAAGGCGTCGTGTTCAGGATCGACCGCGCAGAAGCGGTCGCGAAAGGCCAGATCGACCTCGTAACTGGCGCGCGCAATCGTCGGGCCGACGGCGGCGACGATGCGGTCCCGGCGGGCGCCAAGTGCTTCCATCGCTGCCACTGTGGCCGGGCCGATGTCGGCGAGCGCGCCTTTCCAGCCCGAATGCGCCGCACCGATCACGCCCGCGTCCACGTCGGCCAGCAGGATCGGCGCGCAATCGGCGGTAAGGATGCCGAGCGCAAGGCCGGGCGTGGCAGTGACCATCGCGTCGGCGTGCGGGCGGGCATCGTCAGGGTAGGCAGCCGTAACCGGAATCACGGTCGCGCTGTGGACTTGGTGCAGCGTCACCAGCGCCGCGCCCGGCGCGACCGCTTCGACGGCGCGGCGACGGTTTTCCAACACATCAGCACGGTCGTCACTGCCGCCCAGCCCGACATTAAGGCTGGCGAACAGCCCCGACGAGACGCCGCCGCGTCGGGTGAGGAACCCGTGGCGGGTACCAGCCAGCGCAGGGATGGTGAGGAAATCTACAGTCTCGCCCGGCACAGGATATCCTCATCGGCCTGATCGCCGACCATGAAATGATAGGGCGCCACTTCTTCAAAGCCGTGACGGGCATAGAAGCGCCGGGCGCGCGGATTTTCGGTGAACACGCTGAGCCAGATTTCCGGCGCGCCGCGAGCCCGGGCCGTGTCCTTGGCCCACCCGGTGAGCACGTCGGCGATGCCAAGGCCCTGCCACGGCTTGTAGATATAGAGCTGGCGCAATTCCATCGCGCCGGGCGCGGGATCGGGCGCCGGCAGTTTCAGGCTGCTCACCTTGCAGAAGCCGATCGGCATGCCGCCGGTCAGCGCAAAGCGCACGCTGATATCGGCATCGGCCAGTTCGGCAGCATAGGCTTCGTCGCTGCCCTGCTTGAGGAAGGTCGCCATATCCTCCAGCCTGTAGAGCGTGCCGAACGTGTCGATGAAGGTGGCGCGCGCAATGCCGCCCAGCACGGCACCATCGGCCGGCGTCGCATCGCGATAGCTGATCAAGGGATAGCTCATGACGGCCCCATGCCAAATCCGGCCGGCACTGGCCAGCCTGGCGCCGTGACGGCCAAGGCCTGGAAGATGGCGCCCATCTGCTGCGGCGCGGTGAGCCGCAACAGTGCGGCGGTGATGCTGCCGGCTTCGTGCGGTGGCTTGCCCATCTTCAGCGCCTCGGCTCGCGCCGCGATGCCGAGCTCACCGAGCAGCGCGCCCTGCGCCACCGGGCCATGAATGGCCAGGCCCCGGTTGTGGGCAATGGCGGCAAGCGCGCTGAAATCGACATGCGCGGTCAGATCATGCGCGCCGGGATCATAAAAGGGGCTGACCTTTTCGCCGCGATGCACGGCCTGCAACGTATCGAGCGGCACCTTCTCGATTACCTGACCGCCATAGCCATAATCGATGATCAGCATGGCACCGCCCTGGGCCGCGATGCGGCCCGACAGATGCCCCATGATCGCCTGCGCTGCCTCGCTCCATTCGGCGTCTGCGCCGTCGGCGGGCAGCCATTTCGGCGTGAACAATACGTCTTCGAAGCCCACATGCAGTTCCTTGCCCGCCCGGCGCTGGCGGATCGGCAGGGCGTCGAAAAATTCGTTGGCGACAATGATGAGCGGGCGATCGTCGGGCAGTTGATCCACCCGGTCGTGCCACTGCGCCGCCCAGCCCGCCAGCCGGGCCCGCTGGATGGAACGCAGCACCAGGCTGGTTTCAACCATGTGCAGCCCTGCGCTGCCAATGAAGCCTGGCAGCCGACCAAGCAGGCGCAGCGCATCAGCCATCAGGCTGCCATGGCCGGGGCCGAGTTCGGCAATGTGCAGCGGTGGTTTTTCGGCCCGCAGCCACAGATCGCCGATCCAGCCGCCGATCATTTCGCCGAACATCTGGCTGATTTCCGGCGCGGTGGTGAAATCGCGGCCCAGTGGATCTTCGCCGCCATAATAGGCCGGGTTGCAGGCCGCCATCCACACATCAAGGCGCAATGGCCCTTCGGCGGCGATGCGGGCGCGCAGGGTTTCGGCGAGGCTCACGCCGCGACGGGTTTGCGGATCAGCGCCAGCACGAGCAGCAGCAGTCCGATGGCGATGATCGGCAGGGTCAGCGTCTGGCCCATGGTCAGGCCTGAATCGAGGATACCCAGCTGCCGATCCGGTTCACGGTAGTTTTCGATGATATAGCGGGACAGGCCATAGCCGATGCCGAACACGCCCGACAGCACGCCGGGCCGCAGCCGCGCCGGCGTGAACCAGAACAGCAGGGTCAGCACGACGAACAGCACGCCGCCTTCCAGCCCGGCTTCGTAAAGCTGGCTGGGGTGGCGCGGTTCCGGGCCGGCATCGGGGAAGATGATGCCCCAGTCCGTGCCGGTGGGGCGGCCCCACAGCTCGCCGTTGACGAAATTGGCCAAGCGCCCCAGCCCGAGACCCAGCGGCGTGACGGTGGCAACCAGATCGAGCAGCCGCAAGCCGCTGTATTTGGAGAACCAGCCGTGCAGGAAGCAGGCGGCGACCACCCCGAAACAGCCGCCGTGGAAGCTCATGCCGCCATCCCACAGCCGCAGGATTTCCATCGGATCGGCCATGTATTTTTCAGGGTTATAGAACAGCACATAGCCGAGCCGGCCGCCGCCGATGACGCCCAGCGTGGCCCAGGTGATATAATCGTCGAGCTGTTTCTGGCTGAGCGGCGCGCCGGGCTGGCGGATCATCCGTGTCATCAGGAACCAAGCGCCGGCGATGCCGATGATATAGGCCAGGCTGTACCAGCGCAGGGCAAATGGTCCCCATTCGGAGCCGGCCAGCGAGAATGCCGGGATGGTGAAGGCCTCGGGCCGCACCGGCAACGTGGTGAAATCCACTGCGGCGGCGAAAAATTCGGTGAGCATCGTGCCTCTACATCATCTGCCAGCTTTGCTGGCGCAGCGCGGCGCACCATAAAGGCGGACAAGGATATTTCCAGTGGGAGAGGCAAGATGGCTGACCTTGAAACATTCCGCGCCGAAACGCGCGCCTGGCTGGAGGCGAACTGCCCGCCCGAAATGCGTGAGCCGATCCGCGATGATGACGATGTGTGCTGGGGCGGCCGCGGCGTAAAATTCAAGAACGAAGCGCAGAAGCTGTGGCTTGAGCGCATGGGCGCCAAGGGCTGGACGGTGCCGGAATGGCCGAGCGCCTATGGCGGCGGCGGGCTTTCCCGCGAGGAAGCCAAGGTGCTTTCCGAGGAAATGCGCCGCATCAAGGCACGCTCGGCCTTGTCCAGCTTCGGCATCTGGATGCTCGGGCCGGCGCTGCTGAAATATGGCAATGAAGCCCAGAAGCTGGAGCATCTGCCCAAGATCGCCCGCGGCGAGATCCGCTGGTGCCAGGGCTATTCGGAACCGGGCGCCGGGTCTGACCTTGCGTCATTGCGTACTTCTGCCGAAGACAAGGGGGACCATTATCTGGTCAACGGATCAAAGGTGTGGACTAGCTATGCCGACAAGGCGGACTGGATCTTCTGCCTTGTCCGCACCGATCCGGCTGCACCCAAGCATCTGGGCATCAGCTTCCTGCTGTTCGACATGGCCTCCGAAGGCGTGTCGACCAGCCCGATCAAGCTGATCTCCGGCTCCTCGCCCTTCTGCCAGACGTTTTTTGACAATGTGAAGGTGCCCAAGGAAAACCTGATGGGCGTGCCCGGCAAGGGCTGGGACATCGCCAAATATCTGCTCACTCACGAGCGTGACATGATCGGCGGCTCGGACTCGACCGGCGGAGGCCAGCGTGACAGCGTGTCCAACATCGCCAAGCGCCTCATTGGCCTCGATGCCGCCATCCTCGCCGATACCGCGCTGCGCACAGACATCGCCCGTCACGAGATCAACGCGCTGGCCTTTGGCCTGACGATGGAGCGGGTGCTGGCCGAGACCAAGAGCGGCCAGGGCACCGGCGCCTTGAGTTCGATGCTGAAATATTACGGCACCGAACTGAACAAGGAACGCATGGAGCTGTTGATGTCGATTCGGGGCAGCGACGGCCTGGTGTGGGAAGGCGAAGAAAAGGGCGAAGGCGATCTTGCCCGATCCTGGTTGCGCAGCCGCGCCAACTCCATCGAAGGCGGCACGTCTGAAGTGCAGCTCAACATCATCGCCAAGCGCGTGCTCGACCTGCCGGGAGCCTGACCAATGCCGCTCATCCTCACTGACGATCAGCAGATGATCCGCGACAGCGCGGAGGGTTTCTTCAAGGACGAAGCCCCCGTGTCGCAGCACCGCAGCCTGCGCGACAGCAAGGACGCCGCCGGCTTCTCCCGCGATGTGTGGGCCAAGATGGCCGAGATGGGCTTTGCCGGCGTGCTGGTGCCGGAAGCGCATGGCGGGGCGGACATGGGCCATGTCGCGGCCGGCATCATCCTGGAGGCGATGGGCAAGAATCTCAGCGCCGCGCCGATGCTCTCCACTGCCGTGCTGGGTGCCACGGCGCTGAAACAGGGCACGGCCGAGCAGCAGGCCAAATATCTGCCGCTGATCGCACAAGGCGCGCATCTGCTGGCGCTGGCCGCGGATGAAGCCGCCCGCCACAAGCCCAATCATGTGGCGACCACCGCCGCGCCGTCGGGCAACGGCTTCAAGTTGAATGGCGTGAAGGGCTTCGTGCTAGATGGCGCTGCGGCTGATACGCTGATCGTGGCGGCGCGCACCGGCGGCGATGTGGGCGACACGGCCGGCATCACGCTGTTCCTGGTCAATCCCAAGTCCGATGGCGTGAGCGTTGACCGCCGTTCGATGGTCGACAGCCGGGGCGCCGCGCGCGTCACGCTGGCCGATGTGCAGGTCGACGGTGCCGACGTTCTGGGCGGCGTGGGCGAAGGCTTTGCCATCCTCGAAAAGATGCTCGATGCCGGCCGCGCTTGCCTCGCCGCCGAAATGCTCGGCGTGTCGGGCACCAGCTTCACCATGACCGTGGATTATATCAAGCAGCGCGAGCAGTTCGGGCAGAAGATCGGCAGTTTCCAGGCCCTGCAGCACCGCGCCGCGCACCTGTTCTGCGAAGTGGAACTGGCCCGTTCGGCCACGCTGAAGGCGTTGCAGGCGCTGGACGAATGCAGCGACCGTACGCCGATGTATGTGAGCCTCGCCAAGGCCAAGGCCGGCGAAGTCGCGATCCTGGCCAGCAACGAAGGCGTGCAGATGCACGGCGGCATCGGCATGACCGATGAGTACGACATCGGCTTTTTCATGAAGCGCGCCCGCGCCGCCCAGGAGACATTCGGAGATGCCGCCTTCCACAGCGACCGGATTGCGCGGACGCTGGGTTATTGATGCCGCTGCCGGTGCTTGCACTTGCAAGCAACGCCCGGCATGACATGAAGAGACTGTAATGAGCTGCAGCCAGCGGCCGCATCAGCCTTGGGAGACTGACCTGTGACCAAATCCGCGCTTGATGCCGCTCTCGATCAGGTCGTTGCCGGCATCACGGCTCTCGGCGGTGCGCTGGGCGTGGGCACGGCCAACGTCCACGGCGTCTCGTTGCCGATATTCTCCGCTGCGCCGCCCACCATGCGCGAATATATGGCGATGTTCTTCACCGTGAACGGCCCCAAGGAGTTCCTGGTGTTCGGCGAGGAGCGCCTGACCTTTGCCGAGGTCTATGCCAGATCGCTGAAATTCGCCGCCATGCTGCAGCACCGCCAAGGCATCGCCAAGGGTGACCGCGTTGGCGTCGCCATGCGCAACTATCCGGATTGGATCATCGCCTATGTCGCCTGTGCCCATATGGGCGCGGTGTGCATCCCGATGAACGCGTGGTGGACGGCCGAGGAAATGGCCTATGGCATCGAGGACAGCGGCGCCCGGCTGGTGATCGCCGACGAGGAACGCGCCCGCCGCCTCGCCACCCTATCGTGCACGGCCAAGGTCATCACTGTGCGCACTTCGGGCGAAGTGGCCAGCCAGCTGGGTTTTGCACGCTCCGAGGATGAACTGGCCGCCAGCCCCGACACCATGTGGTATCTTCCCGAACTGCTGCCTGAAGATGATTGCACGATCATGTATACTTCGGGCTCCACCGGCGCGCCCAAGGGAGCGGTGTCCACCCACCGCGCGCAGGTCTCGGCATCGATGAACTATCTGGTCACCGGTCTGGCGCTGCTGGAATTGTCGGCCCAGTCCGGCGCGGCACCGGCGGATCAGCAGGTGATGCTGCTCAATGTGCCGCTGTTCCACATCACCGGCCTGGTGCCGGTGCTGCTGGTCAGCTTTGCCATCGGCCGCAAGATGATCATCATGCACAAATGGGATGCCGGCGAAGCGCTTCGCCTGATCGAGAAGGAGCGCTGCACCTATTTCGTCGGCGTGCCGACCATGAGCCTCGAACTCATGCAGCATCCGGACCGCCACAAATATGATCTGTCATCGCTGGTCGATATCGCGTCCGGCGGCGCGCCGCGTCCGCCCGAACATGTCGAGCGGCTGGCCAAGGAGTTCGAAGGCAAGCACCCGGTGCAGGGCTATGGCCTGACCGAAACCAATGGCGTCGGCGCCGGCAATATCCGCGACAATTACCGCAACAAGCCGGCCAGCACCGGCCGCGCCGCGCCACCGTTGATGGAAATCCGCATCGCCGATGGTGATGGCCCGGTGGGCGAGGCGCTGCCGACCGGAGCGGTGGGTGAAGTCTGCCTGCGTTCGGTGTGCAATTGCCGGGGTTACTGGAACAAGCCCGACGCCACCGCGGCGGCATTCGTTGGCAATGGCTGGTTCCGCAGCGGCGATCTCGGCTATCTGGATGACGAAGGTTATCTGTTCATCGTCGATCGCAAGAAGGACATCATCATCCGCGGCGGCGAGAATATCAGCTGCCAGGAAGTGGAATCCGCCATCTATGCGCACCCGGCGGTGGCCGAAGTGAGCGTGTTTGGCCTGCCCGATGAACGGCTGGGCGAGATTGTTGGCGCCGTTGTCTATGCCAAGCCGGGCGAGCATCTCGATCCCGATGCGCTGATCGATTTCCTGAAATCAGGCATGGCCGCCTACAAGATCCCGGCCAAGCTGTGGATGAGCGCCGATCAGCTGCCCAAGCTGGGATCGGCCAAGATCGACAAGGTGACGCTGAGGAAGCAATATCGCGCAGTGTGGGCTGCAAACGCAGCCTGAGTCGGGAGACGACCAATGTTCACCACAATGCTGGAAGGCACCAAGGACGACTGGATGCATATTGCGTCCGAGCACATGAAGCATCAGCAATCCGCCGCCGCCGAACAGATCATCGACTCCCTGAAGCGCCTCGAAGCCATCGAGGTCGGCTTCGGCGCCAATCAATTGGTCCATAGCCTGATGACCGCCACCCTGGCCCGCCGCGACGGTGCCAACGACGAGGAAGTCGTTGCCGCGCTTTGCCACGACATCGGCAAATTGTTCAGCATCCCCAACCACGGCGCCATCGCCGGTGAAATGCTGAAGCCCTATGTGGCCGACGACATCTATCACGCCATCGTTCATCATCAGGATTTCCAGGGCCGCTATTATTACGAGCACCTGGGCAAGGACCCGAACGCCCGCGAGAAATATCGCGGCGAACCCTGGTTCGACATGGCTGAAAAGATCGTCGACCGCTGGGACGCACCGGCGTTTGATCCGGACTATGACGTGGACAGCCTGGAAAGTTTTGAACCCGAAATCCGCCGGGTGTTCGCCGCGCCGAAGCGGGGAATCTAGGCCGCCGACCCGGCGTCTTCGCCATCGTCATCCTCATCGGCCGTGCCGATCAGCGCACGCACCTGCACTTCATCCAGTTCGCCGGCGATTTTCTGGAACTGCGGATCGCGCCAGGCTGCTTGCAGCGTTTCGGGCCCCTGGCCTTCGGCATCGATCAAACCGGGATCGGCCGTGATCGCAGCGGCGGCGCGCGGCCAGCGCAGTTCCAGGATGGTCCACAGCACCATCGCATCGAAATCGACCATGCGCCCTTCCAGCAGGCTGCGCGCCTGAGTCATGCCGATGGCATTGACCAGCCGCTTCATGCCGCGCGGATTGGGCTCGATATAGGAAACCCAGCGCAGCAGGCGATGCTCCACCACCTTGTCCGCCGCCGCGGTGGACAGGCGCGCCACGGCCTGGGCACGCAGGGCCGGCCGCTGCTCCTCCGGTGCGGCGGCGATGGCGGCCTGGATCTCCTCGTGGCGCACCGCCGTTTCAGGCAGACGCGCCTCTTCCGGCAGATCGGTTTCGGCGGCCCCCAGCAGCCGGCCAAGATAGGCGCGCTTCACCGCCACCGGCAGCGCCGGGATGGTGACAGAGACCTGGAACATCTTGTCCAGAAACAGATCGCCCACCGGCCGCGCCTTGTCGCCGCCGTCTTCAAACAGGCTGAAGCGCTGGGCAAAGCTGGCGGTGATCCAGTACCGATCGGCCACCGCCAGGAACACCACGGGCTGGCCGCGAAAGAGGGTCTGGATGCCTTCAAGCAGGTCGGTTACGGTGCCGGCATCGCAGCGATCCAAATCGTCGAGCACGATCAGCACCGGGCACGGGCATTCCGTCACCAGCATGTCGAACAGGGTGATGAACGGCCGGAAACTGTCGGTGCGCAGCGCATCAAAGCTTTCGGCGGCGCGCCGGCCACCCAGCATCGGCGCGCGCAGGAAGCTGATCGCCACACCGGTGGCGGTGATGATGCCGCCCAATGTGCCCTGCCACTTTTCGATGACGCCGGTGATGGTACTGCCGGCAAAGGCCGCCGCTGCCAGTGCCAACAGGCCGCCGGCCACCATGTAGACATTCTCCACCGATGGCGACACCCAGGCCCAGCGCAGATCAAGCCAGCGCCGCCGCCACCACGGCAACCGCCGATCAAGCGCGCGCTTGAACTCGGTCAGCATGTTCCACCACGGCGGCTTCACCCTGGCATTGCGCCAGGCGTTGAACTCCACCACCAGCCACGGCGGGTCCTGCGCCTTCAGCGTGTCTTCTAAAAAGCGCACCAGGCTGGATTTGCCCGATCCCCACGGCCCGTGCAGATGCACCATCACCGCCTTGGGCTGTGCACTTGCCGCTTCGTCCCGCTGCAATCGCACCAACCGCGCCGCCAACGCATCGGCCAGCGGCTTACGGCCGAGTTCATCCACCGTGGCCGGGCTGTCGGAAAGCAGCGGTGTGCGTTCGGCCGGGGAAGGCGGTGGCGTGGTAGGCCCAGCCAACAGCGCCTGCCACGCTGCCATGTCCTCACTTTTCAGTGGCGCATAACCGGTACGCGCCACCACCAGGGCGCGCAGTTCGGCGAGCAGTTCGGCGCTGATGCGGCCACCTCCGCTGAGCAGTGGCCATTCTTCCGGCGACTGTTCGGCCAGCGCAAACAGCAGGTGGCGCGCGCCCACCGGTTCAGGTTTGCCGTTCATGGTGGCATCGCGCACTTCAACGGCACGCTTCAGCCCAAAATACGCCAACAATATGCTCAGCTGCGGACGAGCGTCGGTTGGATCGGCTGTCGGCCGCAGGGCAAATGCAAGCCCTTGTTGCTTTGCCCACTGCTGCAGCCATATTGAGGCCGTTGGCAGTCCGCCATGCTGCTCTGCTGCCAACATGGCCGCTACTACGGCTTCGAGATCAATAACTCGGCCTTCCGAGCCGGCTGTTGCAAACCGCGCAGAACCCGCAGCCAATGCAGCCATATTGTCAGTCAAATCGCCCAAATGGCGGGCAAACAGAGCGACAGCATCCGCTTCAACAGACGAAGGGTCTGCCGATCTCGGCCGGGCAGCCTTGCTGGCCTGTTTGCGTGGGCCGCGCACGGCTTTGGTGCCGTGCGACGATTCGGGTGGCTCAGACAGTGGTTCGCTCATCGCCTTGCCCCTAGGCTGGCTGATCGACCCGAAGCCACGCTAGCGCGCGCGGCCGCCCAAGTCCACACTAGCGCCCGAAACGCACCTGCACGCTCACCGGCCCTGCCGGCACGTCGGTCAGACTGGATGCGAAGATCAGCGTCTTGCCGGGGCCCACAGTGTTGGCGGGCGGTGGGATGGTCCAGTCGCGCATGCGCACACCGTTCACCAACAGGCGAGCATTGAGCGGCGGCACGGCAACACGGGCAGTACCGGGGTTGTGGATGGTGCAGGTCACTTCCAGCAGCGCGTTGCCGCCGGGCAAACGCGTTACCCGGCCTTCCAGTTTCACATCCAGCGGCGTCGCGGGCGGCGCAACCTGGGCCAGGGCATCGGTCACGCCGGGCAAGGCTTCGGGATCGATGCGGCCCACCCACAAGCCAACCGACGCCGTGGTGAAAGCGGCGCCCAGCACGATCGCCACCAGCCATTTCAGCCACAAGGCCGGCGGCTGGCGCGGTGGGGGCGGTTCCGGCTCTGGTTCTGGTTCCGGTTCGGGTTCGGGCGGCGGGGGTGGCGGCAGGCTGGCGGCGCGCGCCTCTTCCTGCACGGCGGCCACGGCTTCATCTTCGTCAATCTCTTCGGCGGGCAGCCAGCGGTGCGAGCAGGCGGCGCACTTCAACCGTGGCCGGCGCATCACCACGCCCACCGCCACCCGATATTGTGCACTGCATTTTGGGCAGGAAACGATCACGGGCCCACCATAGGCAGGCGCGCGCGCGCATGGAAGGGGCAGCTTGCGCGCTTCGCCCAGCCAAGGCAAAGGCAGTCGCATTATGCACGATCTCAAAGCTCTTCGCGCTGACCCGGACGCCTTTGCCGCAGGCCTTGCTCGCCGTGGTATCAGTGACGCGGCCGATGCGCTGCTGGCCGCCGATGCCGAGCGGCGCGCCGCCGAGACGAAGACGCAAGAAGCGCTTGCCCGCCGCAATGCCGCGTCGAAGGAAATCGGCGCCGCGATGGCCGCGAAAGACGGCGCGAAGGCCGAGGCCTTGAAGGCTGAAGTCGCCGGCCTGAAGGACGAGATCGCCGCGCTGGAAGAGGCTGCCCGCACGGCCAGCGACAAGGCCGAAGCCCTGCTGGTCAGCCTGCCCAACCTACCTGCCGCCGATGTGCCGGATGGCGTTGACGAACATGGCAATGTCGAGGTGATGCGCTGGGGCAGCCCCCGCGCGTTCGATTTCGCGCCGCTTGAGCATGACATTGTCGCGGCGAAGCTGGGGTATGATCCGGAGGCCGCTGCCCGTGTCGCCGGTGCGCGATTTGCAGTACTGAAGGGGCCGCTTGCCCGGCTGCAACGCGCGCTGGGCCAGTACATGATCGACACACAGACAGGCGTGCGCGGCTTCACCGAAGTGGCAACGCCCTATCTGGTGAAACCGGAAGCAGCCTTCGGCACTGGCAACCTGCCCAAGTTCGCCGAAGATCTGTTTCAGACCACCGACGGCCGTTACCTGATCCCCACCGCCGAGATGAGTCTGACCAACCTGGTCGCCGGCGAGATCGTCGATGCCGCGGCCCTGCCGATCCGCATGACAGCACTCACACCCTGTTTCCGCAGCGAAGCCGGCAGCGCCGGACGTGACACGCGCGGGCTGATCCGCCAGCACCAGTTCGAAAAATGCGAGCTAGTGACGATCTGCGCCCCGGAGCAGGCCGAGGCTGAGCACAAGCACATGCTGGAATCGGCCGAAGCCATCTTGCAGGCGCTGGGCCTGCCCTATCGCCGGATGCTGCTGTGCGCCGGGGACATGGGCTTTTCGGCGCGGCGGACGTTCGATCTGGAAGTGTGGCTGCCCGGCCAGGGCGCCTATCGCGAGATCAGCTCGATTTCCGATTGCGGCGAGTTCCAGGGCCGCCGCATGAATTCGCGCTGGAAGGTGGCGGGCGAGAAAGGCAGCCGTGGGCCGGTGAACACATTGAATGGCTCCGGCTTGGCCGTGGGCCGCACGCTGGTGGCGGTGATCGAAAATTATCAGCAAGCCGATGGCAGTGTCATCATCCCCGACGTGTTGAAGCCTTACATGGCCGGCATCGACCAGCTGGAGCCCTGAACCCATGCGCATTCTCGTCACCAATGATGATGGCATCAACGCCCCCGGCCTGGTCGCGCTGGAAGCGATTGCCGCCGAACTGTCCGACGATGTGTGGGTGGTGGCGCCTGCCGAGGAGCAATCGGGCGCCGGCCACAGCCTGACGCTGAGCCAGCCCGTGCGCCTGCGCGAAATCAGCCCGCGCCGCTTTGCCGTGCGTGGCACGCCCACCGATTGCGTGATGCTGGCGCTGGGCGCGGTGCTGGAAGATCACAAGCCCGATCTGATCCTGTCCGGCGTCAACCGCGGCGGCAATCTGGCCGAGGATGTGACGTACAGCGGCACCGTTTCGGCCGCGATGGAAGGCTGCCTCGCCGGCATCCGCTCCATCGCATTGAGCCAGGTGATGATGGATTACACGGCCGGGATGGAAGACTTCCGCTGCGCCACGGCCCATGGTGCGGCCATCATCAGCCGGGTGATCGCCACCGAATGGCCCGATGGTGTTCTGATCAACATCAACTTCCCGCCAGTGCTCGCCGCCGACGTGAAGGGGGTGCGCGTCACCGAGCAGGGCTTCCGCGATTACGGCAATATCTACCTGGTGAAGCGCATCGATCCGCGCGGCTTTCCCTATTATTGGCACGGTTTCGGCAAGGAAAAGCCAGCGCCCGGCCATGAGACCGATCTGAAGGCCATGCACGAAGCGGCGATTTCGGTAACGCCGCTGCATCTGGACATGACGCACTACCAATCGATCAGCCGGCTGAAGACGGCATTGGCCGATCTGGCCGAGCGCTGAGAAACGAAAAGCGGCGACGGGTTGCCCCGTCGCCGCTCCTCGTGCTTCGTTTCTGGTTCAGGCCGCGACGCTGGTGCGACGGCGGCGCTGGGATGCGCCCACCAGGCCAAAGCCGGCGATCAGCATCGCCCAACTGGCCGGTTCCGGAACCTCGCCAATGCTGCCCGGCAGCACCTGGATGAAATCGACGTCAAAGCCAGGCGAACCGCCGAAATTATCCAGCCCAACGATCTTCACGGCCACCACGGCCCCGGTCCAGCCGATGCTGGCCAGATCGAAGGCGGTCACACTGTCGTCGGCGGCCGTGCCGAGGAAAACGAAATTGATGTTGTTGCGTGACACGAAAATGTCGGCCCGTTCACCGCTGGCGCCCACTTCGCTGATGAAGATGTCGTTGCCAGCCCCGTCGATCACGGTTTCATCGGTAAAGCCGACCGTGACGAAGCTGCCCCGTGGCAGCGACAAGAAATCGGCGGGACTCATTGGCCCGTTCAGCACCACACTGGTCGACACCGGCACCGGGAAGCTGCCCGGGAAGGTGCCGCCATAGGGGCCAGGGAACGGCCCCGCGCCACTGTTGAAATAATCGAGCACTGTATCGGCATAGCCGATGGCGGCCTGAGCCGGAGCGGCAGCAACGCCAGCGAGCATTGTCGCAGCGGCCAGAGCAAGGCGAATCTGCATTTTCATTTCCCCCACACATGCCGAACGAAGGTTCGGCAACGAGCGGAATGTCTCATATTCTGTTCATAATGGCAAATATTTAGTTAATATTTATGCCGTGACGCCGCCACTCGCCTGCCGCGTCACGCTTTCCATGCTGTGCTGTCGCCGCTATCAGCTTGGTATGGTTAGGCGTTCACTTCGGGCAATTGCCGGCATAGCGGCCGCGGCGGCGCTGCTGTCGGGCTGTATGATTGGCCGGCCTGAGCCGACGACTCGCCCGCCGCCACGCCAGGTGGCTAGGCCAGCGCAGCCCAAGCCGGTCACACCGCCACCGCGCGTGACCGCGCCGCCGGCCCGCACCGATTGGGTGGCCCGCCGCGTGATGCCGGCGGCGATCGTTTCGCCGGAAGGCCGCTTTCATGTCGTCAAGGCCGGCGAGACCGGCATCGCCATCGCGCGCGCCTATGGCTTGGCCTGGCGCGACCTGATCGCGCTCAACAAATTGCAGGAGCCGTTCGTGCTGCGCGTCGGCCAGCGCTTGCGGCTGACGCCGGTGCTGACGCCAACCCCGCGCCCGGCGCCGCAAACATTGGAACAGCGCGCCCGCGCCTTCGAAATCACCATTGACGACGTGATGACCGGCGGCCAGCCCGCCGCGAATGGCCCGGTGCCGCGTGCGGCCGGCGAGCCGCGGCCGGCCCCGCTGCCCGCCGTTACGGGCACGGCGCCGGCCTTCCGCTGGCCGCTGCCAGGCCGCATCATTTCCGGCTTCGGCCCGAAACCGGGCGGTCGCTTCAACGATGGCGTCAATCTGAAGGCCAGCGCGGGCGAGGCGGTGCGCGCGGCCGGCGATGGCGTGGTGGCCTATGCCGGCGATGCGATCCCCGGCTTTGGCAATTTGCTGCTGGTGAAGCACGCCGGCGGCTGGGTTTCCGCCTATGCCCACAATGAAGCGCTGCTGGTGACGCGCGGCGCGCGGGTGAAGGCGGGCGAAGCGATTGCGCGCGCCGGCCAGTCGGGCGCAGTGGCGGAACCGCAGCTGCATTTTGAACTGCGGCGCGGGCGCACGCCCGTGGATCCGGCCAGGGTCATTGGCGGGCGCTAGTTGGAGACGCCCGTCGGCGGGCGGTAGCGCCTGCTGCCCACTTGCACTTTTTGGCCAAACAGCGCACGGCGCGCGCGATGACATTGAACCTTGATACGGCCCCGCGCGTGGGCATGGTGTCCCTGGGTTGCCCCAAGGCGCTGGTCGATTCCGAACGCATCCTCACCCAGCTGCGCGCTGATGGTTATGCGCTGTCAGGCGATTACGCCGGGGCAGACGTGGTGATCGTGAACACCTGCGGGTTTCTGGACTCAGCCAAGGCCGAAAGCCTGGAAGCCATTGGCGAGGCCATTGCCGAAAATGGCAAGGTGATCGTGACGGGGTGCATGGGCCACGAAGCCGATGCCATCCGCGCGCGTTTCCCGGATGTGCTCGCCGTGACGGGGCCGCAGCAGTATGAAGCCGTGGTTTCGGCCGTGCATGAGGCCGCGCCGCCGGTGCGGTCGGCGTTCGTTGATCTGGTGCCCGACGCCGGGCTGAAACTGACGCCGCGCCACTATGCCTATGTGAAGATTTCCGAAGGCTGCAATCACACCTGCGCCTTCTGCATCATCCCGTCATTGCGGGGCCGCCTCGCCAGCCGGCCGCCGGCCGCCATCCTGCGCGAGGCCGAAGCTCTGGTGAAGGCCGGCGCCAAGGAATTGCTGGTGATCAGCCAGGACACGTCAGCCTATGGTGTGGACCTGAAGCATGCCACCTCTTCGCTCGGCGGCATCGAGCGGCGCGCCCACATCCAGGATCTGGCCCACGCGCTCGGTGAAACCGGTGCCTGGGTGCGTCTGCACTATGTTTATCCCTATCCGCACGTGGATGATCTGATCCCGCTGATGGCTCAAGGCCTGGTGCTGCCCTATCTCGACATCCCGTTCCAACATGCCTCCCCCAGCGTGCTCAAAGCCATGAAGCGCCCGGCCAACGAGGCCAAGATGCTGGAACGTATCCAGAAATGGCGCAGCATTGTTCCCGATCTCGCCATCCGTTCCACCTTCATTGTCGGCTTCCCCGGCGAGACGGAGGAGGATTTCCAGTATCTGCTGGATTGGCTGGAACAGGCGCAGATCGATCGCGCCGGCTGCTTCAAATATGAAGCGGTGGACGGCGCGCAGGCCAACGCCCTGCCCGGCGCCGTGCCGGAAGAGGTGAAGGAAGACCGCTGGCACCGCTTCATGGCATTGCAGTCGCAGATTTCGCAGCGCCGGCTGGAAGCCAAGATCGGTCGCACCATCGAGGTGCTGATCGACGAGGTGGACGATGAAGGCGGCGCTTCGGGCCGCAGCAAATATGACGCGCCGGAAATCGACGGCATGGTGCACCTGCGCGATTGCACCGGCGTGCAGCCCGGCGACATCATCACCGCGCTGATCGAGGATGCCGACGAGGCCGACCTGTTCGGAGTGAAGATTTGACCGATTTTGCCGCGCTGCTTGCCCCCACCGATGGACAGCCATCGGTGCCGCTGATCCCGGTGACGAAGGCCGGGCTGGATGGCTGGCTGGCCACGCAGAGTGAGCGGGTGCGGGTGGCCGTGGTGGCGCAGGATTTCAAGGCCGCACCCGACAGCATGGCCATTCTGCCCGGCGATGGCCCGGCCGATTGGTTCGTTGTGGCAGGCGTGGCGGAAGGCCCGTTAGGGCCATGGGCGCTGGCAACCCCCGCAGAGAAATTGCCGGCCGGACGTTTTGCACTCGCCGGTGAACTTGGCCAGGCAGGGCTGGGCTGGTGCCTCGCCCAACATCGCTTTGGCCGTTACCGCCGCCTGGAAACCAAGGGTGTGCGCGTGCTGACCACCACCAGCCTGGGCGCGATTTCGGCGGCGGCAAGTGAGGCCGAAGCCGTGGCGCTGGTGCGCGATCTGGTGGACACACCGGCCAGCGATCTGGGCCCGGCCGAACTGGCCAAGGCGGTGATCGACGCGCTGGGCAGCCAGGCCGAGGTACGGGTTACCACCGGCGAAGCGTTGATCGATCAGAATTTCCCCGCCGTCCACGCCGTTGGCCGCGCCGCCGCCCAAGCACCGCGCCTGATCGAAGCCGTGTGGGGCGATGCCGCGCATCCGGTTGTCGCCATCATCGGCAAGGGCATCACCTTCGATAGCGGCGGGCTGAACATCAAGCCGGGCGGCGGCATGGCGCTGATGAAGAAAGATATGGGCGGCGCAGCGCACGCGCTGGCGCTGGCCAAGCTGGTGATTCAGGCGAACCTGCGCGTCCGGCTGCACCTGATCATCCCGGCGGCGGAAAATGCCATTGCCGGCAATGCCATGCGCCCCGGCGACATCATCGGCACCCGCGCCGGCAAGACAGTGGAGATCACCAACACCGATGCCGAAGGCCGGCTGGTGCTGTGCGATGCCATTGCGCTGGCGGCCGAGAAGAACCCGATGCTGATTATCGATTTCGCGACGCTCACCGGTGCCGCACGGGTGGCGCTTGGGCCGCAATTGCCCGCCCTGTTTGCCAATGATGACGCATTGGCCAGCGAGTTGGTTGCCGCCGGTGCACAGGTGGGCGATCCGGTGTGGCGCCTGCCACTGTGGGCGCCTTATCACGACATGCTGAAATCCAGCCTGGCCGACATGGTCAACAGCGCCGATGGCGGCTTTGCCGGCGCCATCACCGCGGCGCTGTTCCTCGAAAAATTCGTGCCCACCGGCGTGCCGTGGGCGCATTTCGATACGTTCGCGTGGAACAACGCCAGCCGCCCCGGCCGCCCCAAGGGCGGCGAAGCGCTGGCACTGCGGGCG
The DNA here is from genome assembly GCF_000420765.1 of Sandarakinorhabdus limnophila DSM 17366. Lineage (GTDB taxonomy): Bacteria > Pseudomonadota > Alphaproteobacteria > Sphingomonadales > Sphingomonadaceae > Sandarakinorhabdus > Sandarakinorhabdus limnophila. Next base: position 257,850 of record NZ_ATVO01000004.1, read on the forward strand.
AGCTGGGCAATGCTGCGGAGTCGTTTCGGATGAGTTGGGTTTTGCGGGGCCCGGCCCAGCGTTTCGAACCGCGCGAGTGGTTTGCCGGGCCGGAGGTGGTGGAACTGGCGCTCGCCGGTGACATCGGCGCGATACGCTATGTCGAGCCGCGACCACTGGTGTGCACGGCGCCGCGCGTGACTGTGCGCAGCGGGCCGGACGCGGCGGCCGAGGCGGTCAGCGAGCTGCTGTTTGGTGAGACCTTCGAGATTGTCGAGGTAAAGGCCGGCTTCGCACTCGGGCGTTCGTTACATGATCGCTACATTGGTTGGGCGCCCTTCGAGGCGCTTGCCCTGCCCGCTACCGATCCGACCCACCGCATCAGCGCCCGGCGCGCGCCGGTGTTTGCCGCGGCCAGCATCAAGGCGGCGGTGCTGCATGAACTGCCGTTCGCCGCGCGTGCGGCCGGCGTCATGGAGGGCGATTTCCTGGCGCTGGCCGGCAGTGGATTCGTGCATCGCCGCCATATCGAAGGCGCGCCCGTCGGTCGCTTCGCCGTCGCTGCGCTGTTCGCCGATGCGCCCTATTTGTGGGGCGGCCGCAGCCCCGATGGCGTTGATTGTTCCGGGCTGGTGCAGCAGGCGCTGGCCGCCGAAGGCATCGCCCTGCGCCGCGACACCGATCTGCAGGTGGCGATGGGCGAGCCGGTGAAATTCGCTGCGCGTGAAGCCGGTGATCTTGTGTTCTGGCCCGGCCATGTCGGGCTGCTGATGGAGGGCGACCGCCTCTGCCACGCCAACGCGCACTGGATGCGGGTGGTGACGGAGCCGCTGGCCGACGTGATCGCGCGGTTGCCGGATGCTGAGCCGGCGGTGCGACGTTTCAGCTGAGTCTTGGCCCTCCCCCCTAGCGGGGAGAGGGCCAACAGCTTACTTCGGTTTGACGAACTTCAGCGTCATGCGGTCAGATTCGCCGATTGCCGCGAACTTGGCCCGGTCCACGTCGCCCTTGGCGAAGGTCGGCGGCAGGGTCCACACGCCGTCCGGATAATCCTTGGTGTCCTTCGGATTGGCGTTCACTTCCGACGAGCCAGCGAGCTTGAAGCCGGCCTTTTCGGCCAGCATCTTCACGTAAGACGCTTTCATGTAGCCGCTCTTCTTCATGTCGGCGTCCGCACGGGCTTCGGGCAGGCGGTGTTCGACCACGCCCAACGTGCCGCCCGGCTTGAGCGCCTTGAAGAAGGCGTTGAAGGCTTCCTGATCCCAACCGCTCATGTGCCAGTTGTGGACATTGCGGAAGGTGAGCACCACGTCGGCGCTGCCAGGCTCGACGATATCGGCGACGCCCTTGCCGAACGTGCCGATGCCGATGTCACCATAAATGGCCTTGTCGGCATATTTGGTCTTGAAGTTCTCGACGCTCTTGGCGGCATTCACCGAGGCGAGCGGGTTGGCGAGGCCAGCGACATATTTGCCGTTGCCCTTCATCGCCGGGGCGAGAATTTCAGTGTACCAGCCGCCGCCGGGCGAGACTTCGACCACGGTCTGGCCGGGCTTCACGCCGAGGAATTTCAGCGTCTGCGCAGGGTGGCGATACTGGTCACGTGCCTTGTCGGCCGGCTTGCGCCAGCTGCCGGCAATGGCATCTTCGATCGGGCCGGCAAATGCGGGCGCGGCGATGGTGGCCATGATGGCAGCAACGGCGAATGAACGGATCATGGTTTTTCTCCCCGAAAGGTACGTTGGGTTGATGGGTAGCTCTGTGCGTACCCCCCTGCAAGACGGGAGATTGCCTGTGGCTGAATGCCCTGTCAAAGCGCGCCCGATGGAACGGGAAACCACCTTCATGCTGCTGGCCGCCGGGGCAGCGCTGGCCGTGGCCGGCGCACTGGGCGGCGTAGCGCGAACCCGGGCGCCGCTGGCCTGGCACGCGCATCTGCCGTGGAACGGGATCGCCTTTGCAGGCGCGGCCGGCGTGCTGTTCGCCGCCATTCACCTGTATACGCTGTTCCGGCCAGCCTGAATCAGCCTGCCATGAACGGTGCGGCAATCTCGGGCCGCACACGAGCGAGGCGGCCGGTGGCCTTGTCGATGATGGCCCAGGTGGTGACTGCCTTCACGCGGATCGAGTCATCCGACCCGGCGATCTCGACATAGCGATCAAAGCGCGCACCCTTGGGCTCGCCCACCCAGGTGGTCAGCGTCAGCGTCTCGCCCTCCAGCGTCTGCCGCAGATAGTCGATTTCATGCCGCGTCACGACCCAAACGTAAGTATCGCGATGTTCGGTCGCCGCGACTGCGCTCCAGTGCGCCGTCGCCACGTCCTGTATCCATTTGAGATAGACCGCGTTGTTGACGTGGCCCAGTTCATCGATGTCGGCCGCCGTGGCAGTGACCGAGATCGAAAAGCTGCGCCGGTCAGCGGGCGGCGGCATCGCCAAGCCCGAACTGGGTGAGGATGAAGGCATATTCCTCCGCCAGCTCTTCCAGCGCCGCAAAGCGCCCGGATTTGCCGCCGTGGCCAGCGCCCATGTTGGTCTTGAAGACAAGGATATTGCTATCGGTCTTCACGTCGCGCAGCTTGGCCACCCACTTGGCCGGCTCCCAGTAGGTCACGCGCGGATCGTTGAGGCCAGCGGTGACCATCAGCGGCGGATAGGCCTGTGGCTTCACCTGGTCATAGGGCGAATAAGAACGGATCAGCTCGAAATCGGTCTTGCTGGTGATGGGGTTGCCCCATTCCGGCCATTCCCCCGGCGTGAGCGGCAGGCTTTCATCGAGCATCGTATTGAGCACATCGACGAACGGCACATGGGCGACGACAGCGCGGAACTGTTCCGGCGCCTGGTTGACGATCGCGCCCATCAGTTCGCCGCCCGCCGAACCGCCGCTGGCCGAGATCATGCCCGGCGCCGCCCAGCCAGCCGTGACAAGACCCTTCGCCACATCAACGAAATCGTTGAACGTGTTGGTGCGCTTGGCCAGTTTGCCATCCAGATACCATTGGTAACCCAAATCGTCGCCGCCGCGGATCTGGGCGACGGCATAGGCCATGCCGCGATCCAGCAGGCTCAGCCGGTTGGCCGAAAAGCCCGGCATGGTCGGGATGCCATAGGCGCCATAGGCATAAAGATGCAGCTTGCCGGTGCCGTCCGGCTTGAAGCCCTTCTTGTAGACAATCGCGACCGGCACCTTCACACCGTCCCGCGCCGTCACGAAGAAGCGCTGGCTTTCATATTGGCTGGCGTCATAACCCGATGGCACTTTCTGCACCTTTCGGGTCACGAGTGCGCCGGCCTTCACGTCATAATCATAGACCGTAGCCGGCGTGACCATCGAGGCATAGTTGACGCGTAGCAGCGGGGCATCAGGCTCCAGATTGCTGCCGATAATGGCCGTGTAGGCGGCTTCGGCGAAGGGCAGCACGGTCTCAATACCATCGTCCTTGCGCAGCACGATGCGGTCCAGCCCGTCGCGGCGGCCCTGCACGGCCAGATAGGACGTGAAGGCGGCGATGCCAGTGATGTAGTCGCGATCCGAACCGGCGATCAGGGTCGTCCAGTCGCCCGGTGCCTTGGGGCTGGCAGTGGCGACGCGGAAATTCACATGATCATCGTTGGTGCGGATGAACAAGCGATCCCCCCGCACGTCCACCTCATAGCTCACCCCGGCCTGCCGGCGCTTGACCAGCAGCGGCGGCGCGGTGGGATTGGCGGCCGGCACCAGCCGCACTTCGCTCGTCACATGATCTGACGTGGTGATGATGATCCACTGGCCGTCCTGGCTCTTGCCGACGGAAACACCGAAGCCCTTGTCCTCGGTTTCCTCATACAGCACGCGGTCTTCACCGCTCTGGCCGAGCACGTGCAGCCGCGCCTTGATGCGCCGCCAATTGTCATTGACCTCGGTCCAAACGATGGCTTTGGAATCCGCGCTCCACTCGATGCCGCCAACGCTGACCTTGGTAACGGTCTCAATGTCGCTTCCACTGGCGATGTCCCGGATGCGGATCGTGAAACGCTCGCTGCCATCGGTATCAGTGGCATAGGCCAGCAGGCGGCCATCCGGGCTGACCGATTGCGCGCCAAGGCGGAAATAGTCCAACCCCTTGGCGAGGTCAGGTTCGGACAGCACCAACTGCTCCACGCCGCCTGAGCGGGGTCGCCGCACCCAGGTGCGATACTGGTCACCGGGCTTGAACTGCCACCAATATTCAAAGGCACCGTTGGGCACCGGCACCGAGGCATCGTCCTGCTGCACCCGGCCTTTCAGTTCTTCGTAGAACTTGTCCTTCAACCCCGCGATGGGCGCCATCTGGGCTTCGAACCAGGCGTTTTCGGCGTTCAGATAGGCCAGCACGTCCGCATCATCGACCGTGGGATAACCGGGATCCTTCAGCCAATTGTACGGGTCTTCCACGGTGATGCCGTGATGGGTGAAGCTGTGGGGGCGCTTGGCGGCAATAGGCGGGTTCATCTGGGCAGAGGCTCCGGCAGGAAAGGCAACGGCAATCAACGCGGCAACAAACAGACGCATCAAGATTTCCTGTGCTTGAGGCGCGGGGGCAGTGCGCCTATCTGGGTCGGCATTGATAGAGGGAAGATTGTCCGTGTCCACCATCGCCTCACGCCTTGCGGCATTGCGCACCGAGCTCGCCGCCCAAAATCTTGCCGGTTTCGTCGTGCCGCTGACCGATGAGCATATGAGCGAATATGTTGGCGAATATGCCCAGCGGCTGGCGTGGATCAGCGGTTTTGGCGGATCGGCCGGCAGTGCGGTTGTGATGCACGACAAGGCGGCGATGTTCACCGATGGCCGCTACACCGTGCAGGTGCGCCAGCAGGTGCCCGCCGATCTGTTCGCCTATGAGGACGTGCCGCAAACCAGCGCCGCGCAGTGGCTGGGTGAGATCGCCAGCGCGGGCCAGCGCATCGGCTATGATCCGTGGCTGCACACCAGCGCCTGGGCCAAGCAGGCCGCTGAGCAGCTCAAACCGCGTGGCGCCGAACTGGTGGCGGTGACAAGGAACCCGATCGATGCGGCGTGGACCGACCGCCCGGCGCCGAGCCTGGCGCCACTGGAAGTGCATGATGACCAGTTCGCCGGCCGTGCCCACAACGAAAAACGACGCGACGTAGCCGCATGGCTGGCCGGCAAGGGCGCCGATGCCGTGGTGATTGCCGCGCTCGATTCGATTGCGTGGCTGCTGAACATCCGCGGCAAGGATGTCTCGCGCACGCCGGTCGCTTTGGCCTTCGTGATCGCCCACAAGGATGGTTCGGTTGATCTGTTCACTGCACCCGAAAAGCTCACCCCGGCCGTGCGTGCGAATCTGGGCGATGCCGTGCGCTGCCAGCCGCGCGACCGTTTTGCCGAGGCGCTGAAGGCGATGACCGGGCAGACGGTGGTGGTCGATCCGCAATCATGCGTCGCCGCCATTTTCAACGCGCTGGAAGCCGGCGGTGCCCGCATCATCGAAGCGCGCGACCCGACCGTGCTGCCACGCGCGGTCAAGAACCCCACCGAAATCGCCGGCACCACCGCCGCGCATGTGCGCGACGGTGCGGCGCTGACACGCTTCCTGGCCTGGTTCGACAGCGAGGCGCCCAAGGGCGGGCTGGATGAACTCAGCGCCGCCGAGCGGCTGCGCCAGTTCCGCGCCGAGACCAACAGCCTGGAAGATCTGTCGTTCGACACCATTTCGGCCGCCGGCCCCAACGCCGCCCTGCCGCATTACCGGGTGAGCAACGAAACCAACCTGCCGATTGCCCACGACAGTATCTATCTCGTCGATTCGGGCGGCCAGTATCGCGATGGCACCACCGATGTGACGCGCACGCTGGTCGTGGGCACCCCCAGCCCGGAGATGCAGGACCGCTTCACCCGCGTGCTGAAGGGCCATATCGCGCTGGCCCGTGCCATCTTCCCGGCCGGCACCAAGGGCGTGCAGCTTGATGCGTTGGCCCGCCAGCATCTGTGGAGCGTGGGCCTGGATTACAACCACGGCACCGGCCACGGTGTGGGCAGCTATCTTTCCGTGCACGAAGGCCCGCAGCGCATCGCCGCGGCCTGGTCAGCCCAGCCGGGCGGCGACGAACCGCTGCAACCGGGCATGATCCTGTCCAACGAGCCGGGCTATTACAAGCAGGGCGCCTATGGCATCCGCATCGAGAATCTGGTGCTGGTCGAACGCCGCAGCGCGGAAGGCGCGGAGCGCGAGATCATGGGCTTCAAGGAGCTGACCTTGGCACCGATCGACAAGCGGCTGGTGGACGTGCGCCTGCTCACCGCCGAGGAGCGCGATTGGTGGAACGCTTATCACGCCCGCGTGGCCGCCGAAATCGGGCCGTTGCTCACTGATCCGGCGGAACAGCGCTGGCTGGAACAGGCCTGCGCACCGCTCTGAGCACCTGCGTCACCCTTCACCTTCGCGGTTTTGCGCAGCCGTGGTATCACCGCGTCAAATCACGTTTGGGAGCCGCCATCATGATCAAGCACATCGCCATCGCTGCCGCCGCGCTGACCGCACTTATTGCCGCCGCGCCCGCGCCGCAGAACCTGCACCAGTTCACGCTGAAGACCATCGACGGCAAGCCGATGCCGATGGCGCAGTACAAGGGCAAGGTGGTGCTGCTGGTCAACACCGCGTCGATGTGCGGCTACACCCCGCAATATGAAGGCCTGCAGGCGCTGCACGACAGCTACAAGGCCAAGGGCTTTACGGTGGTGGGCGTGCCGTCGGGCGATTTCGGCGGCCAGGAATATGGCAGCAATGCCGAAGTGAAGCAGTTCTGCGAGAGCAAGTTCGGCATCAAGTTCCCGATGGCCGAAAAGGCCGTGGTCAAGGGCCCCAAGGCCATCCCGCTGTACAAGTGGGCGGCGAACACGCTGGGTGAAGACAAGACCCCACAGTGGAACTTCCACAAATATCTGATCGGCAAGGATGGCCGCCTGATTGCCGCCTTCGGCACCAAGACCACGCCGACCTCGCCGGAAGTGACCGCGGCCGTGGCCAAGGCGCTGGCAACCGGGAACTAATCCGTCTTTTCAGCCTGGGAGGGGTGCTGGCTGCGTGCCGGGTCACCGGTATCGCCCAGCCCCTTCCTTTTGCGCAGATTCGCCCGCAGCGCCGCCGCCAGCCGTTCGGCGCGCGCCTGTGCCTGCTTTTCGGTTTCCTTGGTCATGGTTCGCCTCATAGCCCAAGTGTGCGGCGGCGTCAGTGCTTGACAGTGAGGGAGGGCTTGGCCATAGGGCCGCTTCCCGCTGCAACGCGGGCAGGTTCGGGTCGTGCTGCCGTAGCTCAGTGGTAGAGCGCATCCTTGGTAAGGCTGAGGTCGGGAGTTCAATCCTCCCCGGCAGCACCACCGCCCGAACCATTGGCGCCCGAACCCTTCCCAAACTTGGCTGACAAGCGCCGCAAGCTCGCCTACAGCCGTCTCCAGACAGGGAGACGGAAATGAAGGCGATCCTCACTGCATTGTTGCTGGCCACCAGCATGGCCGCCACGGCATCCGCCGCACAGGATTATCAGCGGCCGGGCGTGCCAAGTCTGCGCGACCGCGTGGCGGCGCACGACCGGCTGATAAAGGCGCGGCTCGATCAGGTCGTGCCCAAGGTCATGCGCGAAGTGGGCGTGGACATGTGGGTCCTCGTTTCCAGCGAGTATAATGAAGACCCTGTGGTGAAGACGATGCTGCCGGCCACCTGGGCTTCGGCGCGGCGCACCATGGTGCTGATCTTCTTCGATCGCGGACCGGAAAAGGGCGTCGAGCGGCTGGCCGTGTCGCGCTATCCGGTTGGCGATATCTTCCCGGCGGCTTGGGATCCGGAAGCGCAGCCCGAGCAATGGGGCCGGGTGGCGCAGCTGATCGCCGAGCGCAACCCCAGGCGCATCGCCATCAACATCAACCCGACGTTCGCGCTGGCCAACGGGCTTTCGGCGGGCGAGCATCGCCAACTGCTGACCGCCCTGGGCCCGGCGGCCGCCAAGCTGGAAAGCCATGAACGCATGGCGCTGGGCTATCTGGAAACCCGCACACCCGAAGACATGGACGTGTACAACGGCATCATGCGCGTGGCGCATTCGCTGATCCCGGAAGGCCTTTCGGAAAAGGTGATCACGCCGGGTGTGACCACCACGCAAGACGTTGTGTGGTGGTATCGCGAACGGCTGGCCGATCTGCGCCAGGATGCCTGGTGCCAACCTTCGGTAACGGTGCAGCGCGCGGGCGCCCCCGGCATCACGCCGGGCCGGCAGACCCTGCCGGAAAACCCGGTGATCATGCCCGGCGATCTGCTGCATGTCGATTTCTGCGCCGGCATGCTGGGCCTGAAGACCGACACGCAGCAACTGGCCTATGTGCTGCGCCCCGGCGAAACGGACGCACCGGCGGGCTTGAAGGCCGGCATGGCCGCGGCCAACAAGGTGCAGGATGCGCTGGTTGCCAGTTTCAAGACCGGCGCCACCGGCAACGAAGTGCTGATGGCCGCGCGCCAGAAGGCAATTGCCGCTGGCACCAACCCGATCATCTACACGCACAGCATTGGCCTGCACGGCCATGGTGCCGGACCATGGATCGGCAATTGGGAACATCAGAACCCGATCCCCGGCCGCGGCGACTACCGCATCTATGCCGATACGGCCTGGTCGATCGAACTGGCGGCGCTGGCCAAGGTGCCCGAATGGAGCAACGCCGAAATCCGCTTCCCGCTGGAAGTGGATGGCTTTTGGAACGGCAGTTCGTTCCGCTGGATCGATGGGCGGCAGACGCAGCTCCATCTGATTCCACGGGCCGCAAAGTGAACCGGGTCGGCCTTACTGGCCGACCGGAACACCCACCCACTGTTCACGAATGAGGCTGACCGGGATCATGCCGAAGCCGCCCAGCCGGTCATAAAAGCCCTTCACCGTGAAGGTGCCGCCGGGCAGACCGGCGCGTTCCTGCTCGGCGACTTCGGCGAACAACTGCTCGATCTGCGCCTTGCCGGTGATATAGCTGGGGCCGTAGCCCACCTGCCGCAGATAGAGCGACTGTTCAAAGCCGAGCAGCGGCAGATCGGGGCTCATCCAGCCGTTGGGGGTGCGCGCCACCTGCATCGCCATCGCGGCCTTGAGATCGATCTGGTTGGCCTGGGCATAGAGCGAGGCCAGCCCGCGCGCCGCGCGCTGGGCCTGCATGATCCAGACGACTTCGCGCGACCGCGGCTTGTTGTCGAAGAGGCCGGCATCCAGCATCATGGCTTCCATCGCCGTGGCATTGCCTTCGGACCGGCTGATCCAGATGTTGTACAGCAGCGGCCCGCGCCGGATCGGCGAAGGGTGCGGGCGCACCTGCATCTCGGCCAAATCCCACCAGTGATAGAAATGCGCAAACAGGCTGTTGGGCGCGCGGCCTTGCGCGATCTTGAAAAAATCCTGTTGCGCCGCCGGCACCCACTTGCCGGTGCGCTTGGCCAGTTCGGGCTTCATGTAGGGCTGGATGGTGGCCACGCCCGTCTTGTCCATGAAGCTGATGAAATGATCGATGTCGGCCAGGCTCTTCGCGTCCCATTCCGCCTGGCTGGCCGGGCTGGTGAGCGGCGGCAGCACCTTGTGGTGATTTTCCTCCAGCCGCAGGCCAGCGTGTGCTCGGGCCAGTTCGCGGGACAGGATCGCCACCTCCTGCTCCCAGCTGTAGGGCGAAAGCTGGACGTGCTTGAGATACCAGTTGTAGGCCTCCACCCCGACGCCGGACGGGCCTGACTTCTTCGGCGCTTCGGCCTTCACCCAGGCGATGAAATCGCGCGTGGCAGCCAGCGCCTCGGCCACGCGGCGTTCGAGCAGCTTGTGCCCCTTCACCTTGGCAGCAAGGCCCACCAGCCCCTCTTCTTGTTCGGCCAACGTGACCGGGCTGGCGTTCCACAGGTCGGCCGCGTTGCCGGTCAGGTTGCCGCGCGCCTGAGCGAGCAGCGGCGGGATATGCGCCAGTTCGCCGGCCAGCCGGTCGGCATCGGGCTTGGTGAGCGGGAATTTGTACCGCCACACATCGATCGGAGCTGTATGCACCGGCCCTTCATGCGCGGGCGTGTCGCTCTGCGCGTTCCACAGCGAAAGATACCAGGCCGGATCGCGGGCCCATGGCTTTGCAACTTCCAGATCAAACTTCAGGCCGTTCATTTCGGCCTGTACCAGCTGCCAATCCACCTTGTCGGCGGCGTTCCAGCCCTTGGTGTCGATCGCCGCCAGCCTGGCCTGAAAGCCCTTCAACGGCTCGGCACGCGCGGCAACGGCCGGCGGCGTGTAATCCGGAACGCCGCCTGGCCCAGCATGGAAGCGCCGCCAATCAGCAAATAGCGTGTGGAGATCAGCCGGCGTGCCGGCAAACGCCGGGGCAGCGAACAGCAGGAGCAGGGCGAGGAGGAGTTTCTTCATGGGCCACAGCTTGGCCCGGGCGGCTCAACGCTGCAAGCCGGTTTCCGTGGCCAGCCAGCGCGCCGCTTCGGCCGGGCTGCGCTTGCTGGTGGGGCGATCGGCCTGCCAGTTGGCGATGCGCATGGCATCCACCGAGATGCGGCCGTCATAGCGCGCCAGCCGCCGCGCCAGATCATCACGCCCCGGCGCCACCAGCAGCAGCGCATCATAGGCGGGCAGCGCGCCACGATCATCGGTGAGCAGCACGAAATCCGCCCCGGCCAGCGCGCCATCGCTGCTGTAGGCGGTGATCACATCGGCGGCGCCATCCTTAAGCGCCGCCACCATCAGCACCGGGGTGAAAGCGCGCATGCTGGCAAATTCGAGGCCATAGGCACTGCGCATCGCCATCCACTCGGCACGTGACAGGAATTCCAGATCGGTGGCCAGTTTCAGCTTGGCCGAAACCCGCGCCAGATCGGAAATGCTGCGTACGCCCAGCCGTTCGGCATCGGCCCGGCGCATGGCCAGCGCATAGGCATTTTCAAAGCCCAGCCGCGCCGCCACGGTGACACCATAGCGGGATTTCAACTGTTCCGTGAGGATACGCAGCATATCGGCACGCGGCACGACATCGCTGCGGCCCAGCGCCTGCGTCCACAAGGTGCCGGTGTAATCGATGGAAATATCGATGCCGCCGGCCGCCAGGCTTTGAAAGGCGATGCCCGATCCCAGGCCGGAACGCACGCCCGTGGGCTGGCCAGCGGCGCGCAGATCGGCCGCGATCAGTTCGGCCAGGATATATTGCTCGGAGAAGGTCTTGGTGCCGATCAGCACGGGCCGCACCTGGGTGGCCGGGCGGCTGTGCAGCCACCAGCCGGTGACGCCAACAGCCAGCAGGCCGAGCAGGACGAGGCCCTTGGCGGCCGGCGCCCAGCGCCGTTCGGCAATCCCCCGCTGGCACCAACCGAGTGCGCCATCAACGATGAGCGCCAGCGCGGCCGCCGCCACGCAGCCGAGCAGCACCTGTTGCCAGTCCTGCAACTGCAACCCGGCGAAGATCAGATCGCCAAGACTCTCCTGCCCCACCATCGTGGCCAATGTGGCGGCACCGATGGTCCACACTGCGGCCGTGCGCACGCCGCCCATCACCACAGGCGCGGCCAGCGAGAGTTCAACGTGGAAAAGGCGCTGGCTGGCGCTCATGCCAATGGCCCGCGCCGCATCGCGCACGCTGTCTGGCACGGCAGCCAACCCGCCGGCCCCACCGCGCAGCAGCGGCAGCAACGCATAAAGCGCCAGCGCCAGCAGCGACGGCAGCAGGCCCAGCGACGGCACCGGCAGCCCGGTGAGATTGCGCAGCAGCACCAGCAGCGGGAAGAACAGCGCCAGCAGCGCCAGCGCCGGCACCGTCTGCACCACGCTAGCCAGCCCCATCACCGTGCGCCGCAGCCAGGGCCGGCCCGGCATCAGCAGCACCAGGGGCGTCGCCACCAGCAGCGCCAATGCCAATGCTGCAGCGCTGATCGCCAGATGCGCCGCCAGTGCCGAGGGCAGGGTTTCCCAGCCGGCGATCATTTGCCCATCCCGGCCAGCGCCCGCGCTTGTGCCAATGGTGTTGCCACCAGATTCTGCACAGCCGGGTGCTGGTCCGCGGCCACTTCGGCAGGCGGCCCGCAGGCGACCACCCGCCCGCCATCCAGCACCACCATCAGGTCAGCCCGCAGCAGCGCATCGGCCAGATCATGAGTGACCATGATGGTCGTCAACCCCTGCGCCCGGTGCAGCGCCAGCAGGCGGTCGCCCAGTTCATCACGGGTCTCGGGATCAAGCGCGCCGAAGGGTTCATCAAGCAGCAGCAGCCGCGGGCTGACGGCCAGCGCCCGCGCCAGACCCACCCGGCTGGCCTGCCCGCCCGAAAGTTCGCCTGGGAAGCGCTGCGCCAGATGCGGCGGCAATTCCAGCATCGCCATCAATTCCGCCGCCCGTTCCATGCGCTTTGGCTTGGGCCATCCCAGCAGCCAGGGCACGGCGGCGATGTTATCGGCCACTGTCCAGTGCGGGAAAAGCCCGCCGCCCTGCACGGCATAGCCGATGCCGCGTCGAAGTTGCATCGCATCAAGGCCGGCCACATCGGCGCCGTGCACCGCGACTGTGCCGGCATCAGGTTCCAGCATGCGGTTGATCAGTCGGAGCAGGCTGGACTTGCCCGCCCCGGACGCGCCGACCAGCGCGACGAACTGGCCCTGGCGCACCACCAGATCGATGCCGGCCAGAACCGGGTGGCCACCCAGCGCCAGCGTAACGCCGGTCAACGCCAGAGCCAGCTCTGGCGGGGGCACGGATGCAGCAGTCGGAGCGGAAGCCATCGCCGCCTCTGTGGCACGGCGCCGCGCGGGCTGCCACTGCCGAATTGCGGCCGGCCTGTCATCAAAAGGCCACTGGCCTCCGGCGTGGCAGCCGGCTACCACCGGCGGCCATGCAGGGACCTCGCAATCTGATCGTCGCAGCTGTTGCCGGCGCCGCCACCGCTCTGGCCTTCGCGCCGCTCAACCTGTGGCCGTTGGGCCTGGTTGGCCTCGCACTGTTAGCCCATCTGGTCGTCACCGCCGACAGCGGCTGGGCGGCAGCAGGGCGTGGCTGGTTGTTCGGGACGGCGATGTTTGCCGTTTCGCTGAACTGGATCGCCACGTCCTTCACCTATCAGGCCAAGATGCCGGCCGCGCTGGGCTGGGTCGCGGTGATCGGCCTCGCCATGTATCTTGCGCTGTTCGTGGCGCTGCCGGCCGGACTGGCGGTGCGACTGGCGAAGAAGCCGGTGGCGCGTGCGCTGTGGTTGGTGGCGCTATGGCCGCTGGCCGAAACCTTGCGCGGCACATTGCTCACCGGCTTTGCTTGGAACCCGGCCGGGGCAATGTGGCTGGAAACGCCGGTGGCGCAGCTGGCATCGGTCGTAGGCAGTACCGGGCTTTCGATGCTGGCGCTGGCCTGTGGCGTGGCGCTGCTGTGGCTCGTCCGCAATCCTGGCCGGTGGCGGGGGGCGGGCATCGCCACGCTGGCGGTTACCTTCCTGCTGGCACTGCTGGGCGGCAGCATGATCACCGAGAATGACTTCATCGGCACGCCGCTGGTGATCGTGCAGCCCGGCATTGGCCAGGATGAACGCTATGACGCCGCCTCTGCCGAACGCCATCTTGCCACCTATATCAGGCTCACCCGGCAAGGGCTGAACCAGGCTGCGCAAGCCGGCCGACCGGTGCTGCAGAATGCCGAAGTGGCGCGTCGCGCGCTCACCGAAACCGAAGGCGTGGTCTCACCGGTGCCGCCCAGCGCCGACAAGGTAACGGGCGAGATGAAGAACAAGCTGGCGCCCGGCCTTGCCGCGCCCACGCCGGAACAGGCCGGCGGCGGCACTGCGCTGCTGGCGCGCAAGCCCACGCTGATCCTGTGGCCGGAAGGCGCCATCGACGCGCTGGTGGAGATCGATCCGTCGGCGCTGGCCCGCATTGCCGGCAGCATCGGCCGCGGCGATCTGCTGCTGGCCGGTGGCACCGGGGTGAGCCGCAACCGCGATGGCGCAGGCAATATGGGGGCGCGCTATGCCAACAGCTTGTTTGCCATCGCCGGGGATGGCCGCATCGTCGCCCGGTTCGACAAGGCGCATCTGGTGCCGCTGGGCGAATATGTGCCGTTGCGCGATTGGCTGGAGCCGCTGGGCATCGCCCGGCTCGTCCCCGGCGATTTCGATTTCGCTGCCGGCCCTGGCCCGCGCACGCTGATGCTGCCGGGCTTCACCAGCGTGTCGCCGATGATCTGTTACGAAATCGCCTTCCCGCAGGCCGTGGCCGATCGGGGCAACCGGCCAGGCTGGATCGCCAATGTTTCCAACGATGCCTGGTTCAGCGCCTGGGGGCCGCCGCAGCACCTGGCGCAATCGCGGCTGCGCGCCATCGAGGAACGGCTGCCGGTGGCCCGCGCCACCCCCACCGGCATCAGCGCGGTGGTCGATGGCTTTGGCCGGGTGCGCTCATCGCTGGCTCAGGGCGAGATCGGCACCATCGTGACCAGCCTGCCACCGCCGCAGCCCGAATCCCTGTTCGCTCGGTTGGGCCTGTATCCGGTGGCAGTGCTGGCGCTGCTGCTGGCACTGGCCGGGTGGCTGGTGGAACGGCACCGGCCACCGCCGCCGCCCCGGCCGATGCGCACCATCACGGCGTGATGCGAGACGATTAATGATATAAAGATGTCGTTATGCGACTTGCATGAGAGAGCTGCCGTGCGTATGACGACGCATCCCCTCATCGTGAGAAGTGTGTCATGACCCGCAGCAGCTTCATCTTCACCTCCGAATCCGTATCCGAAGGCCATCCCGACAAGGTGGCGGACCAGATTTCCGACGCCGTCGTCGATCTGTTCCTGGCCAAGGACCCGGAAGCGCGCGTTGCCTGCGAAACGCTGACCACCACCAACCGCGTCGTGCTGGCCGGTGAAGTGCGTGGCCGCGGCATGATCGATGTGGCCGGTAATTGGGAACCGGGCGCGCAGGAAGAAATCCAGCGCGCCGTGCGCGAGACGGTCAAGCGAATCGGTTATGAACAGTCGGGCTTCCACTGGCAGAATTTGACCTTTGAAAACCACCTGCACCCGCAGTCGTCGGACATCGCCCAGGGCGTCGATGCCAGCGGCAACAAGGACGAAGGCGCCGGCGACCAGGGCATCATGTTCGGTTACGCCACTGATGAAACCCCGGATCTGATGCCGGCGACGCTGTATTATTCGCACCGCATCCTCAAGCAGATGGCGGATGACCGTCACAGCGGCGTGGCGCCGTTCCTGGAGCCGGATGCCAAAAGCCAGGTGACCCTGCGCTACGAAAACGAAGTGCCGGTGGCCGCCATGGCCATCGTGGTTTCGACCCAGCACGCGCCGGATTATTGCAAGCCGTGGGAAAGGGATGGCGAAAAGGGCGGTGATGCCGCCAAGTTCGCCGAACTGGAAACCTATGTGAAGGGCGTGCTGGCCAACGTGCTGCCGGCCAGCTTCCTCAGCGCCGATACGGTCTTGCACCTCAACCCCACCGGCAAGTTCGAAATCGGCGGCCCCGATGGCGATGCCGGCGTGACTGGCCGCAAGATCATTGTGGACACCTATGGCGGTGCCGCACCGCACGGCGGCGGCGCCTTCAGCGGCAAGGACCCGACCAAGGTTGACCGTTCGGCCGCCTATGTGTGCCGCTACCTCGCCAAGAACATCGTCGCCGCTGGCCTCGCCAAGCGCTGCACCATCCAGCTCAGCTATGCCATCGGCGTCGCGGCGCCGCTGTCGATCCACGTCGATCTGCACGGCACCGGCACCGTATCGGAAACCGCCGTCGAAGCCGTGCTGGCTGATCCGGCCAAGCTGGGCTTTGCCCTCACCCCGCGCGGCATCCGCACGCAGTTGGGCCTTAACCGCCCGATCTACCAGCGTTCGGCCGCCTATGGCCACTTCGGCCGCACGCCGGACGCCGATGGCGGCTTCAGCTGGGAAAAGACCGACCTCGTCGCCGCGCTGAAGGCGGCGCTTTAAGACCGGTCAGGGGTGGCTCAGGCCACCCCATCCAGATATTCCCGAAGGGGTGGCCTCAAGCCACCCCGTCCAGATATTCAACCTCGGGCTTGCCAGCGAGGCAGGCACCGAGCCCTGGGCCGGCAGCCTTGAAATGGTCACTGGCGCCGTGGGCCTTCAGGGCATCGGCATCAGCATAGACTTCCAGCACCTTGTAGGTGGTCGGATCTGTCTTCGAGCGGGTGAGCTGATAGCAGAGATTGCCCGGTTCATTGGCGCGCACGGCCGCCGACAGGGTGCGGAACACCGCTTCGAAATCCTCTGCCTTGCCGTCCTGGATCTTCAGGGTTGCGATCACACCGATCATGCTTGGTCTCCGCTGGGGTTGTTGCCCGCAGGCTGGCCCAGCGCCGCGCCTGCGCCTAGCTGGCGAAAAGATGGACGCCGCGCCTGCCAAGGATTAGAATTGTCCGCGGTCATCGGGGGAGGAACCAGCATGGCGACACGGGCCACACCCACACAGGACTGGCTGGGCACGCAGGCGCGCATCACCGGCGTGATGGCGCTGATCTTTGCGGCGGCCTTTTCCATGCACCTGGCGATGGGTCGCTCCACCTTCGCCATGCCGGCCATCTGGCATATCCACGGCATCATCTTCTTTGGCTGGGTTGCCCTGTCGTTGCTGCAGGCCGGGCTGGCCGCCAGCGGCCGGCTGGAATGGCATCGCCGCCTGGGCTGGCTGGGGCTGATGTGGATCATCGCCATGGTCTTTGCCGGTGTGGCGATCACCATCGCGGTGGCGCAGGCCGGGCGCACCCCGTTCTTCTTCCGGCCGCAATATTTCATGATGCAGAACCCGCTCACGCTGGCGGCCTTTGCCGGGCTGGCGCTGAGCGCCATTGCCAAGCGCCGCGATACCGGCTGGCACCGCCGTCTGCACCTGTGTGCGCTGGCCACCATCATGGGCCCGGCATTCGGCCGGCTGATGCCGTCACCCTTCCTGATCCCGTGGGCGATGGAGATCACCTCCATCCCCGGCATGTTGTTCCCGATCTATCTGGCCCTGCGCGAATGGCGGGCCGGCGAAGGCTGGCATCCGGCCTGGACCATCGGGCTGGCGGCCGGGCCAATCGCGCTGGCGCTGGGCTTTGCCATCGCGGCGACGCCGCTGGGCGCTGATCTTTACACCAGCGTGGTGGCCGGAACGCCGGGCGCCGCGATCGACGGCAACGCCTTTGGCAGCCCACCGCCGGGCATGTGAAGGGAAGCATATGCGCCTGTTTTTCATGACGTTGGCGTTTGCCGGCGCCGCTGCCGCTCAGCCGGCGGAATTCCGCATTGTTCAGGCCAAAGCCGTGCAGTGGCAGCCGATACCGAACGGCCAGGGTGCGCAGAGCGCCCTGATCGCCGGCAACCCGTCGCAGCCCGGCACCTATGTGATCCGGGTGAAATTCCCGCCGCACGTGATGGACCGGCCGCACCATCACAGCCGTGATCGCCATGTGACGGTGCTGCAGGGCCGCTGGGTTGCTGGTACCGGGCCGGATTTCGCGCCCGACAAGGCGCAGGTGCTCACCGCCGGCAGTTACATGTTCCACCCGGCCGGCGGCGTGCACTGGGATGGCTCCAACAGCGACGAAACGGTGATCGTGCAGATCATCGGGGAAGGGCCGGTCACCTCGGCCGATGTCGATCCGGCATTGGCCAGTTGGGTGAAGCTGCCCGGTTAAAGCTTGTCCACCGGCAGAGGCAGCGGCAAGCTGGCGGCTTCATCTTCGATCTTCTTCAGGCCGCGCGCGAACAGCAGGCGATCGGCGCCCTTGAAGCCGAAGCGCCAGATGATCAGGCCATAGCTGCCCAAAATCGCGAAAAACCCGATCGACAGCTGAATGGGTTCCGGCGTGCGCAGCACCAGCAGGCCAACGCCAAAGGCCGGGATGCCCGCCAGCAGCAACGACGGCCGCCAGCCAGACACGGCATGACCCAGCCGCGCCTGCAACAGCCGGGATTTGGCCACCGATTGCAGCAACGCGGCAATGGCAAGCGCCAGCGCCGCCCCCACGCCGCCACCCAGTGGGCCCGCCATCGGCACCAGCAGCAGCGACAGCCCGGCCTGCACCGCCAGCCCGATGACAGACCACATCAGATTGGCATTACGCGCCACATAGATCAAAGCGCCTTCCGCCACCGCCGCCTGCGCCGCGAACAATTCCACCGTCAACAGCACGGCCAGCACCGTCACGCCGGCGGCAAAGGCCGGGCCAAACAGGCCCATAGCAGCCTGTCCGGGAATACCCAGCGCCAGCACCGCAGCGAGCTGCACCGCTGCCACCCAGAAACTGATCTGGCGCACATGGCCCGCTGCCTTGGCGAGATTGCCCGCCGCCAGATTGCGGGTGAGCACGGGGCCGAGGATCGGATCGAAGCTGGACTTCAACCGCTGCGGCAGCGAGGCGATCTGCTGCGCCACAAAATAGATGCCCACAATCTCCGCCGAGGCAAAACGGCCCAGGATGAAGATATCGAGCCGGCGCGCGCCCCATTCGGCGATATCGGCGCCGGCCAGTGGCACATTGGTTTTCACCAGTCGCCAGATGCGCCCGACATCCAGCCGCCAACCGCCCGGCCAGCCAAAGCGGCGCAGCGCCGGCGACAGTGCCGCGAAAAACGCCGCCACCATCGACAGCAGATAGGCGATCAGCATGCCGTCGCTTTTCAAGGCGGTGAAGGCCAGCGCCAGCGCGGCGATGGACAACACCCAGGGCTCGATGATCGAACGGGCCCGCACCTGCGCGCCAACATCATGGTGGAAGGCCAGCCCGGCCAACGCCAGATCGGCCAGCGCAATGAACGGGATAATCAATGCGAACCACCGATCAAGCGGCGCCAGCCGTGTGGCCGGAAACACGAGTTCGGGCAGCAGCACCAGCACCGCCGCCCCGGCCAGCGACGCGACCAGCGCCGCCAGCAACGCATCGATCAGTGCGGCGGCTTCTTCGTGTGGGCGCCGCGCCATGTCTTCGGCAAGGCCGCGTTTCAGGCCCAGCGTGGCAAGCATCGCCACCAGTTCAACCACCATGGTGGCATAGGCAAAGCGGCCCAGCGCTTCGGCGCCATACAAGCGCCCGGCAATGAACAGGAAGGGAAAGCGCGCCGCCAGCCGCAGCACATAACCGAAGAAACTGGTGCGCCCGCCCTTGGCCAAGGCAGCCGTTTCGGCTGCGTCCCGGTTTGGGTTCGAGGCCGACGGATCAGCCAACATGCACCCGGCGATAGCGGCCGTGCAGATAGAGGAGCGGCTCGCGGCCCTGATCCAGCGCCAGCCGCGTTACCCGGCCGACGATGATGCGGTGATCGCCGCCATCATGATCGGCATGCAGCGTGCAGGCAAAGGCAGCCTTGGCGCTGGCCAGCACCGGCACGCCATCCCAATCCTGCCAGTCATGTTCGGCAAAGCGGTCGATGCCCTTCTTGGTGAAGCGATCGGCAACGGCCTGGCCATCCAGATCAAGGATATTGATGGCAAAACGACCCGATTCGCGCAGCACCGGCAGTGCCGAAGCGCCATTGGCCGGGCAGAACAGCAACAGCGGCGGATCAAGGCTGAGCGAGGTGAAGCTGTTGGCGGTGAGCCCCACCCGTTCGCCCGACAATGATTGGCTGGTGATCACGGTGACGCCGGTGGCGAAGCAGCCAAAGGCATCGCGCAGCAGGCGGGGATCGAACGGGGCATCAGCGTTGGTCATCCGCCGTCCCCTATCGCGAATCCGCCGCCCGTCAATGTTGCGGATGCCACAGGCGGCGCTATCGTGGCGTAACTGTCACATAGGAAAGACATTGCATGATCGCTGCCGCCCTTGTCCTGCTGGCCGCAAGCGCCGCTTTGCCCACCAGCCTGCCAGTGGACGCTGCGACGCTGGCCAAGCTGCCGGCAGCGAGCGCGACCCTGACAGCGCACGGGCAGACCCACGCCTGCACCGGCGTCTGGTTGACCGATCTGGCCGTCGCTGCCGGCCTGCCCGCGGGCGAAGCGCTGCGCGGCCCGGCGTTGACGACGATAATCGTCGCCGAAGCTGCCGATGGCTATCGCGTTGCCTTCAGCTTGGCCGAACTTGATCCCAAGTTGGGCAACCACAAGGTGCTGGTGGCAAACGCCTGCGATGGCAAGGCGCTGAGCGCAGCCGACGGCCCGCTGCGGCTGGTGGTGCCCGGCGAAGTGCGTGCCGCCCGCTCCGTGCGGCAGTTGCGGGCGCTGCGGGTGGTAGCCCTGCCCTGATCGTTCAGAACTTCTGGCTGCGCAGCCATTCGCGCACGGCCGGGCCAACATCGTCGCGCTCAAGCGCCAGTGCGATGTTGGCCGTCACATGCCCGGCCTTGTCGCCGCAATCAAAGCGGGTGCCTGTGAAGGTGAGGGCGTGAAACGGCTGCTGGCCAATCATTTCGGCCATCGCATCGGTCAACTGGATCTCGTTGCCGGCCCCGCGCTTGCCGGCAGCAAGCACGTCGATCACCTCGGGCTGCAGGATATAGCGGCCGATGGCGGCCAGCCGTGACGGGGCGGTGCCCTGCTGGGGCTTTTCCACCAGGCCCTTCACCTCGGTGATCAGTCCATCGACTGCGCCGGGCGAGACGATGCCGTAGCGATGTGTATGTTCGTCCGGCACTTCCAGAACGGAAATGATATTGCCGCCCAACTGCAGATAAGCCTCGTGCATTTCCTTCAGCGCCGGGTTGGCGGGGTTCCACAGCAGTTCATCGGGCAGCAGCACGGCGAAGGCCTCTCGGCCTACCACGTGCCGGGCGCACCACACGGCATGACCAAGGCCTGCAGGTTCCTGCTGGCGCACGAAGACCATGCGGCCTGGCTCGATCTGGGTGGCTTCCAGCACGGCGAGTTCCGCGGTCTTGCCCTTGGCCTTCAGGCTGTCGACCAGCTCGCGGGCGACATCGAAATAATCCTCCAGCGCACCCTTGCCGCGGGCCGTCACGAACACCAGCCGCTCGATGCCGGCGGCCAGCGCTTCGTCCACCGCATATTGCAGCAGTGGCTTGTCGACGACGGGGAGCATTTCCTTGGGCATGGCCTTGGTGGCCGGCAGAAAGCGCGTGCCTTGGCCGCCCACCGGGAAAACGGCGGTCTTAACGGATTTGATCGACATATTGACCTCTATGTGTGGTAATCATCCATTGCCAACAGAGACGGCCGGTCAAGCGAAACTTCGATGAATGGCGTGTTGGATGCGCCGAGTCGCGGCCTTTTCAGCCACTTGTGCCGCCGCGCAGCAGCCGGCCGGGCAGCGCGCCGGTGGCTTCGCCATCGCGGTAGGTGATCTGGCCGGCGACCAGCGTTGCCCGGATCCCGCGGGCACGCTGCACCAGGCGGCGCCCCCCGGCGGGCAGATCATGCGCCACATCCGGCGGCAGCAGGGCGAGCCGATCAAGATCGATGAGGTTCACATCTGCCCGCAGGCCGGGGCGCAGCTGGCCGCGATCGGTCAGGCCCAGCGCCCGTGCCGTGTCGTGCGCCTGGCGCTTGATCAAGAATTCCAGCGGCAGCCGGCCATGGCTGCGATCGCGCGTCCAGTGGGTGATCAGGGTGGTGGGAAAACTGCCGTCGCATATCATGCCGACATGCGCGCCACCATCGGACAGGCCGGGGATGGTGTCCTTGTGAGCAAGCATGGCGCCAACGGCATCGAGATCGCCATCAGCGAAATTGAGGAACGGCACATAGATCATGCCCGCGCACAGCCATTCCGCCGCCACCACTTCATAGGCCACGCCGCGCCGCATCGCTTCGGCGGCCAGGCTGGTTTCGGGCAGCGGTTCATAATTGGGCGGATCACCAAGCTGATACATGTCGCCCCAGCGGTGCAGCAGCGCCGTGCCGAGCGCATTGCCGGCCAGCGGCGGGTTGGCGATCAGGCGGGCAACGAAGGCGGGATCGGCAAGCAGACGGCGCTGCTCGTCAAGGGTGGCGCTCTTGGGCCAATCCGGATGCAGGCTGAACGGATTGAGGGTGAGATCAAGGCCGAGCAGCACACCGACAGGCCGCGCCGCCACCTGCGCCTTCATCGGCAGCCCCGCGGCTGTGGCCTGTTCGAGCATGTCGAGCAATTTGCGCCAGCCCATAGGCGCGACCGGCGATTGGGCAAGGCTGAAGCTGAGCGGCCGGCCCGAGGCCTCGCACAGCCGGCGCATCATGGCGAATTCCGCCACCGGATCGGCGAAATCGGAGACGAACTGCAGCACACCCTTGCCGGCCCGGCCCAGCGCCAGCGCGATGCCCATCAATTCGTCCTCAGCCGCCGTCAGCGTTGGGGTCGGCTGGCCATCGGACGTGCGGTGATTGAGGGTGCGCGAAGTGGAAAAGCCCATCGCGCCGGCGTGCATCGCCGTTTCGGCCAGCGCCGCCATCTGCGCGATATCGTCCACGCTCGCCTGTTCGCGATTGGCGCCGCGTTCGCCCATCACGAACACACGCAGCGCGGCGTGTGGCAGTTGCAGGCCGATATCCATGTCGAACTGGCGGCTGGACAAGCTGTCGAGATACTCCGGGAAGCTCTGCCAATTCCACGGCAGGCCGTCCTTCAGCACCGGGAAGGGCAGATCCTCCACGCCTTCCATCAGCCGGATGAGCCGATCCTGATCTTCCACCCGACACGGCGCGAAGCCCACCCCGCAATTGCCGGCAATCACCGTGGTGACACCGTGCCACGACGACGGCTGCAGCCGCTGATCCCAGGTCGCCTGACCGTCATAATGGGTGTGCACATCGACGAAACCGGGGGTGACAAGCAGGCCCTTGGCGTCGATTTCCTCCGCCCCACGCCCGCTCACCTGGCCAACGGCGGCAATGCGGCCATCCTTGACCGCGACATCACCTTCGAATCCGGGGCGGCCGCTCCCATCGACGATGTGGCCATTGCGGATGACGAGATCGAAATCGCTGCTCATCAGGGGAGCGTCTCGCGAAGGTGGGACAACGTCAACCTACCGGAAAGCGCAACAGCCGTTCCCCGTCGACCACAAGCGCCGTTACCGGCCCAGCCAGCGCCGCCTGCAGCGCGGGATCGGCAATATCCAGACCGCCGGTGAAGGCACCATAGGCTGGCAGGATCAACTTTGTGGGGCTGTGAGCGAAGCAGCGCCGGGCTATGTGGCGGCCGCGGTGGCGGATCACCAGCTTGGGGTGAAAATGGCCGGACAGCTCGGGCGTCGGATCAGCCGGATCGGCTTCGTGGCGCAGCACCAGCGGGCCGATGCGGCCTTCCACCATGACGCGGCCGCCCAGCACGGCGGCGGCATCCTCATCGTGATTGCCGGTGATCCACCACCAATCGAGACTGCGCGTCATCGTCATCAGCGCGCGGCGGGCTTCATCTGACAGCCGTTCAGGCCCCGCTTCATCGTGGAATGAATCGCCCAGGCACACCAACCGCTGGGCTCCGGTGGATTCAACCGCAGCGATGAGATTGGCCACGGTATCGGCCGTGGCATGCGGCGGCAGCAGCCAGCCCTTCGCGGCGTAATGGCTGGCCTTTTCGAAGTGTAGATCGGCAACGAACAGCGTGCTCTCGCCCGGCCACCACAAGGCCCCGCAGGCCAGTGGCTGCAGCGATTCCCCTGCGAACGAAAAGGAAACAGACATGGTGCTGCGTTAGGCCCGCGCGGCCCTGCAGGTCAATCCACCCGCATCGCTTCGGCGATCAGCGCTTCGGCTTCGAGCAGCAGCGCCGAATCAGCACTGTCGCCCACCCGTTCGCGCCCGATGGTGAGCAGCGACGGCACTGCCAGCGGCGTCACATGCGCGGCCCTCACGTGGCTCAGCCCCGCATGCGCTTGCTCCAACAGCGCTGCCAGCCGGGCAATGTCCGTCAGCTTGCCGCGCGCATCTGTCCAGGCCGCGGTGAGCAGCAGGTGATCCGGTTCGTGGCGGCGCAGCACGTCGTAGATGAGGTCAGACGACACGCTCATTGCCTTACCGCTCTTGTGCACGCCGGGCTGCACCCGCTCGATCAGGCCGCCGATGATGGCGACCTCGCGAAAGGCGCGGCGCAGGAACGGCGAGGCGGCGAGCCATTGCGCCAGTTCATCCTCCAGCACGGTCGGGTCGAACAGCGGCCTGGGATCATCCACCGGCTCAAGGCTCCAGCAGGCCATGGCATAATCAGATGCGACAAAGCCCAGCGGATTGAGGCCCGCCCGCTCCATGCGCTGCGTGATCAACATGCCCAGAGTCTGGTGCGCCGGGTGGCCGGCAAAGCCATAGACGACCATGTACCAGCGATCATCGCGCTGAAAGGTTTCGACCAGCACATCATCTTCGCCCGGCAGCCGCGAAACGCGATCCTGGATCGCCAGCCATTCGCGCACATCCTCGGGCATTGCCGGCCAGCGTGCCCGATCGTTCATCAGGCCGCGCACCCGCGCCGCCAGCCGCGTCGTCATCGGCATGCGCCCGCCGGCATAAACCGGCACTTTCGGGCTGCCGCGGCCCATGCGGACATGGATATCGGCGCCGTCGAAACCGGTGACCTCAAGCGTCTGCCCGGCGAACATGAAACTGTCCCCCACGCGCAACTGGCCGGCGAAATACTCCTCGACCTGGCCCAGTTTGCGGCCGTGGCGGCTGGATTTGCCGCTGCCAAAGACAACGTTCATCGCAACGGCTTCGACGATGGTGCCGCTGTTCATCCGCCACTGCCGGGCCAGTGCCGCCGAGCGCAGCCGCAGCCGGCCACCGGGCTGGGTCACCAACCGCTGGTAGCGTTCGTAGGCTTTCAGCGCGTAACCGCCGGTCGCGGCATAGCCGAGCACAGCATCAAAGCTTTCACGTGTGACGCCGGCATAGGGCGCAGCGCTTTTCACTTCGTCGTACAGTTCATCGGGGAAGAACGGGCCGGCAGCGGCGCAACCGACGACATGCTGGGCCAGCACATCGAGCGCGCCAGGTCGAAAACCGTCCGGGTCCAGCTCGCCGGCCTGAACGGCATCGCGCGCGGCCAGCGCCTCCAGATATTCAAAGCGGTTGCCGGGCACGATCAGGCAGCGGCTGGCTTCATCCATGCGGTGATTGGCGCGCCCCGTGCGTTGCAGCAGGCGCGAGGCGCCCTTGGGCGCCCCCATCTGGATGACGAGATCCACGTCACCCCAATCCAGCCCGAGATCGAGGCTGGCGGTCGCCACGATGGCGCGCAATTTTCCGGCCGCCATCGCCGCCTCCACCTTGCGGCGGGCTTCGGGCGCCAGGCTGCCGTGGTGGATGCCGATCGGCAGCGATTGGTCATTTTCCGCCCACAGATCGCGGAACACCAGTTCGGCCACCGCGCGGGTGTTGACGAACACGATGGCCAGCCGTGCGCTTTCGATGCGGCGCATGACAGCGCGCGCCGCCCAGCGGCCATTGTGGCCACCCCAGGGGATGCGATCATCGATAACAAGGATATCAATGGCGGGATCGGCACCGCCTTGCGCCACCACGATCTCCACCTGCGTGGAGTCGGCATCGGGCGCCAGCCAGCCGGCCCAGCTTTCCGGATCGGCGATGGTGGCCGAAAGGCCGACACGCTGCAGGCTTGGCGCGAGTCGTTGCAGGCGGGCGAGACACAGCATCAGATGGTCGCCGCGCTTGGTGGTACCAAAGGCGTGAACTTCATCGATGATGACGCGCTTCACCCCGACCATCATCGCAGCGGCTTCAGGGTTGGAGAGGAGATTGGCGAGGCTTTCCGGCGTCGTCAGCAGGATGTGCGGGGGCACCTCCTTCTGCCGCGCCTTGCGCGCTGCCGGCGTGTCGCCAGTGCGGGTCTCCACTCTGATATTCAGGCCCATCTCGGCAATCGGCGTGATGAGGTTGCGCTGAACATCCACCGCCAGCGCCTTCAACGGCGAAATGTAGAGCGTGTGCAGGCCCTCGGCGGGATTGGTGGCCAGATCAGCCAGTGTCGGCAGAAACCCCGCCAGCGTCTTGCCCGCCCCGGTCGGCGCAGTGAGCAGCGCGTGGCGGCCCTTTGCTGCGGCATCAAGCATCGCCAGCTGGTGGGCGCGCACCTGCCAGCCGCGCGCAGCAAACCAGCTGCTGATGATGTTCGGCAGTTCCACAGCTGCGACCCATGGCAAGGGTGACAGGACAAACGCAAGCCGGCATCGTGGCCCGCATGGCACCTGACTGGATCACGCCCCGGCCTGAAGGGCTCTACCTGCCCGGCATCGACGCATGGGTGGACCCATCGCGCCCGCAAGCCCGCGCCATCATCACCCACGGCCACGCCGATCACGCCCGCGCCGGGCACGCCCATGTGCTGGCGACGGCGGAAACGCTGGCAATCATGCACCAGCGCTTTGGACCGCAGCCGGGTGGGCAGGCTTTGGCCTATGGCGAGCGGCTGGCGCTGGGGGATGGGTTGACGTGCATGCTGCTGCCGGCCGGCCATGTGCTGGGTTCGGCGCAGGTGGTGCTGGAAAAGGCCGGCAACCGAATCATCGTATCGGGCGATTACAAGCGCCGCGCCGATCCGACTTGCGTCGCGTTCGAACCGCTGGCCTGCGATATCTTCATCACCGAAGCCACCTTCGGCCTGCCGGTGTTCCGCCATCCCGACACGGCCGGCGAAGTGGCCAAGCTGCTGGCCGCGCTCGCCGCCAATCCGGATCGCTGCGTGGCGGTGGGCGCCTATGCGTTGGGCAAGGCGCAGCGGGTGATCGCCGAACTGCGCCGCGCCGGCCATGACGCGCCCATCTATCTGCACGGCGCGATGACGGCGCTGTGCGCGCTTTACGAAGCGCACGGCGTGGCGCTCGGTGATCTGCGCCCCGTGGGCACATTGAAAGGCGAGGCGCTGAAAGGCGCCATCATCGTCGCGCCGCCATCGGCCCTGCGCGACGTGTGGAGCCGCCGCCTGCCCGATCCGATCACCGCCATGGCATCCGGCTGGATGCGTGTGCGCCAGCGCGCGGTGCAGAGCGGCATCGAGCTGCCGTTGGTGATTTCCGATCACGCCGATTGGGACGAGCTGACCGCCACCATCACCGAGCTGAACCCGGCCGAAGTGTGGGTCACCCATGGCCGCGAGGAGGCATTGCTGCAATGGTGCGAGCTGCATCAGCGCCGGGCCCGGGCGCTGGACATGGTTGGGCGGGACGATGAGGGGGATTGAACCCCATCCGCCGCCCTGCCATGGCGATGACAAATGTTTGCCGCTCTCAAACCCCTGCTGTTCGCGCTTGATCCGGAAGCCGCGCACAATCTGACCCTGGCCGCGCTGAAGACGGGCCTGGTGCCGGCCGCGCCGGCCGATGATCCCATTCTTGCGACCACGATGGCCGGCCTGGCCCTGCCCAATCCGATTGGCCTTGCCGCCGGCTTCGACAAGGATGCCGAAGTGCCCGATGCGATGCTCAAGCTGGGCTTTGGCTTTGTCGAATGCGGCAGCGTCTGCCCGCGGCCACAGCCGGGCAATGCCAAGCCGCGGCTGTTCCGGCTGATGGAAGATGAGGCGGTGATCAACCGCTTCGGTTTCAATTCAAAGGGCGTGGAGTTCGCCCATGCCCGGCTGACGGCGCGCGCCGGCCGGCCCGGCATCGTTGGCATCAACCTCGGCGCCAACAAGGACAGCGAAGACCGTACCGATGATTATGTCGTCGCCCTGCGCGCGCTGGCACCGCTGGCGTCGTACGTGACGGTCAACATCTCTTCGCCGAACACGCCGGGCCTGAGGGCGTTGCAGGATGGCGCGGCGCTGGCCGATCTGATTGCGCGGGTGATGGCAGCACGCGGGGCCTTGGATATGCCCGTATTCGTGAAGGTCGCGCCTGATCAGGGTGAAGATGATTGGGCCACGATCGTGCGCGCCTGCATCGATGGCGGGGTGGACGGCCTGATCGTCTCCAACACCACCATCACGCGCCCGGCGCTGGCCAGCCGCCATGCCGGCGAAACGGGCGGCCTGTCGGGCAAGCCGCTGAAGCCGCTGGCGCTGACGGCCCTCAAGCGTTTCCGCGCCGAAACCGGCGGCGCGCTGCCGCTGATCGCGGTGGGCGGCATCGCCAGCGGGCAGGACGCCTATGACCGCATCCGTGCCGGGGCAAGCGCCGTGCAGCTTTATTCGGCGCTGGTCTACCACGGGCCGGGGCTGGTGGGCCGCATCAAAGCTGAACTGGCCGCGTTGCTGCGCCGCGACGGCTTTGCCAGCGTGGGCGCCGCAGTGGGCGCCCCACAAGTTTAGCCACTTTTCAGACGCGCAAATCAGCCTAAGGTGCCCGTCCCATGAAAACCACACTCTTTATCGCCGCTTCCTTCCTCGCCACTGCGGCCGTGGCCCAGCCCATCCCGAAGGATGCAGACAGCGGGCCCATACAGGCCGCCAGCAGTGCTGGCGCCGGCCCGTTCAAGGCTGTGGTGTCGGCCGCGCACCCGCTGGCCAGCGAAGCCGGGCTGAGCATCCTGAAGCGCGGTGGCAGCGCTGCCGATGCGGCCATTGCCACCATGCTGGCGCTTACCGTTGTGGAGCCGCAAAGCTCCGGCATCGGCGGCGGCGGCTTCATCGTCTATCAGCCGGCGAACGGCCCGGTGGGCAGCATCGATGGCCGCGAGAAGGCGCCCGGCGTGGCCAGCCCGGGCCAGTTCCTGGGGCCCGATGGCAAGCCGATGCCGTTCATGCAGGCCGCCACCGGCGGGCGCAGCGTGGGCGTGCCGGGCAACGTCGCGCTCGCTGCCGAAGCCCACAAGAAATGGGGCAAGCTGCCCTGGGCCACGCTCTTTGAACCCGCAATCAAGCTGGCCGAAGGCTTCACCATCTCGCCGACAATGGCGCGCTTCATCGCCTTTGGGCAGGACAGCCTGAAACAGGCCGGGCCGGAAGGCCGCGCGCTTTATTACGACAAGGACGGCGCCCCGCTGAAAGCCGGCACCACCTTCCGCAACGACAAGCTCGCCGCCACGCTCCGGCTGATCGCAGCCAAAGGCGCGGACGCGTTCTACAAGGGCCCGATTGCCGCCAGCATCATGAAGACGGTGAGTACCGCCGACGCCAATCCGACCGCGATGACCCTGGCGGATCTCGCTGCCTATAAGGCCGAAGTGCGCGATCCGGTGTGCGGAACCTACCGCCAATACAAGATCTGCGGCATGGGCCCGCCATCCTCCGGCGGCACCGGCGTGCTAGCCATGCTCAAGCAGCTGGAACGCTTCGACATGAAGGGGCTGGGCAAGGATAACCCGGTTTCCTGGCACCTGTTCGGCGAGAGCCAGCGCCTCGCCTATGCCGACCGCGAAAAATGGATTGGCGATCCGGGCTTCGTGGCGGTGCCGACCAAGGGCCTGGCCGATCCGGCTTATCTTGGCGCGCGTTCCGCCCTGATCAATGCGGGTGACCGCATGGCCAAGGCCGAAGCCGGGATGCCGGCCGGCGCGCCGACCGCGCGGGTGAACGCGGCCGACAATGAGGTGGCCGGTACCACCAATTTCGCCGTGGCCGACAGCGCCGGCAACATCACCACTTGGACGTCCACTGTGGAAAAGACGTTCGGTTCCGGCCTGGTGGCCGAAGGCTTCGTGCTCAACAACGAGCTGACCGATTTCAATTTCGCCCCGGAAGACCAGGGCAAGCTCACCGCCAACCATGTGCAGCCCGGCAAGCGGCCGCGCTCGGCGATGTCGCCCACCATCGTTTACGATGCGAGCGGGAAACCGATCCTGGCCATCGGTGCGGCCGGCGGCGTGACCATCATTGCGCAGGTGACCAAGGCCATCATCGGCGTGCTGGATTGGGGGCTGCCGGTAGAAGAGGCCATCGCGCTGCCACAGCTGATCGCCATCGGTGACCGCTTTGCGGTGGAGAAGGGCACCATGCTCGAAACCATGATTCCGGCCTTCACTGCCATGGGCCACAAGCCGGTGGCGACCGCGCTTCCGTTGAAGTTGAACGGGGTGCAACGCGTGGCGGGTGGCTGGCGCGGCGGTGCCGATGCCCGTGGCGAAGGCCGGCCGGCCGGTTATTGACGACAAGAACAGCGGGCGGCCAACGCCCCACAGACAAGTCTTTGGGAGAGGACGATGTTACCGAAATTGCCGCCGTTGCGGCCTGCCGCCATTGCCGCGCGCATCGATGCCGCGCCCAATCTGGTCACGCTGTTTCTTGATCGGGCCGATGAACAACCGGCCGCGCCCTTCCTGGTCGCCAAGGTTGGCGGCGAGTGGCGCACGATCAGTTGGGGCGAAGCCCGCGATATCGTCGCAAGCCTGTCGGCTGCACTGATCGCTGCCGGCATCAGCCGGGGTGACCGGGTGGTGCTGGTTTCGGAAAACCGCCCGGAATGGTGCCTGGCCGATCTCGCCGTGATGGCCGCTGGCGCCATCACCGTGCCGGCCTACATCACCAACACTGAAGCCGATCACACCCATATCCTGACCAACAGCGGCGCAAAAGCGGCGCTGGTATCGGGCCCGAAGCTGGCCAAGGCGCTGCTGCCTGCTGCCATGGCCACCGACAATTGCCGCACCATCATTGCGCTGGAACCGGTGCAGGACGTGCAGGGCTTGGCCATCCACGACTGGAGCAAACTGATCGCGGGCCGCGCGCCCATGCTGGACGAAGACCGCGCTGCCCTCAAGGCGCGCGCCACCATGAAGCGCGAGGATCTGGCCTGCATCATCTACACCAGCGGCACCGGCGGTCTGCCGCGCGGCGTGCGCCAGCATCATGGCGCGATCATGCGCAATATTGCCGGCGCCATCACGGTGGTCGAACAGGATTTCTTCCCCGGCGACGTGCCCGGCGAGTTGTTCCTGTCGTTCCTGCCGCTCAGCCACAGTTACGAACACACCGCCGGGCAGTATATGCCGATCGGGATGGGCGGCCAGATCGCCTATGCCGAAGGGCTGGAGAAGCTGGCGAGCAACATCGAGGAAGTGCGACCCACCTTCATGGTGGTGGTGCCGCGCCTGTTTGAAGTGCTGCGCATGCGCATCGCCAAGCAGATCGAGAAGCAGGGCGGGCTGGCGATCACCCTGCTCAATCAGGCGCTGGCGATCGCCCGAAAGGAAGCCCGTGGCGAAAGCCTGAACCTCGCCGAAAAGCTGATCGATCAAGCATTGGAACGCACCATCCGCAAATCCATCCGCGCCAAATTCGGTGGCCGGCTGCGGGCGATGGTGGCCGGCGGTGCCCCGCTGAATCCGGAAGTCGGCATCTTTTTCACCGCCATCGGCATCCCGATCCTGCAAGGCTATGGCCAGACCGAATCCGGCCCGGTCGTCAGCTGCAATCGCCCGCGCGCCAAGCTGAAGATGCACACGGTCGGCCCGCCGCTCGACCAGGTCGAGGTGAAGATCGCCAGCGATGGCGAGATCCTCGTGCGCGGCGAACTGGTGATGGACGGTTACTGGATGAACGACGCCGAGAGCCACAAGGCGCTGAAAGA
Source organism: Sandarakinorhabdus limnophila DSM 17366 (assembly GCF_000420765.1). Classification (GTDB taxonomy): domain Bacteria; phylum Pseudomonadota; class Alphaproteobacteria; order Sphingomonadales; family Sphingomonadaceae; genus Sandarakinorhabdus; species Sandarakinorhabdus limnophila. The sequence continues at coordinate 289,188 of NZ_ATVO01000004.1, forward strand.
CGGCTGGCTCTACACTGGCGACATCGGCCATCTCGACAAGGATGGCCATCTGGTGATCACCGATCGCAAGAAGGATATCCTCGTCAACGACAAGGGCGACAACGTCGCTCCGCAGCGCGTCGAAGGCATGCTCACCCTGCAGGACGAGATCGCCCAGGCCATGGTCTATGGCGACCGCCGGCCCTATCTGGTGGGCGTGGTGGTGCCGGAAGCCGAATGGGCGCTGGCCTTTGCCCGCGACAAGGGGTTGCCGGCCGATCTGCACAAATTGAAGGACGAGCCGGAATATGTCCGCACCCTGCAGGCCGCGGTGGACCGGGTGAACCAGAAGTTGAGCGTGATCGAGAAGGTGCGCCGCGTGATCATCGCCGATGAGGCGTTCAGCACCGACAATCAGCAGCTGACCCCGTCACTCAAGATCCGCCGCCATGTGCTGAAACAGGTTTATGGCGAACGCCTGGACAAACTTTACAAGGATTGAGGCGCGCCCTGCGGCGGTTCCGGCGCGGTCACGCTCTCGTCAGGAATGTCGATGATCGCTGGCGGGTTGTTGGGTTCCCCGTTCAGATCGACGGTCATGCCTGCCATGTCGGCGGCCAGCGCCTCCATATCGACTTCCACCGGGGCGACTTCCGCCTCCACCTCGAGCCGGCCTTCGGCTTGCAGTGCGCGTTGCATAAAGCCTTTCCACATCCGCGCCGGCAGCCCGCCACCCACGATGCTGGCCGCCATCGGTGAATTGTCGTCATTGCCCACCCAGATGCCCACGACCAGATCGCCGGCAAAGCCGATGAACAGCGCATCGCGGTGATTTTGCGTGGTGCCGGTCTTGCCCCAGGCCGGCATCGGCAGGCGCGCCGCATTGCCGGTGCCGTTGCGCACCACCGATGAGAGCAGCTGCATCATGTCGGCGCGCACCGGCCAGCTGGCCTTGGTCTCTTCCGGCGGCGTCACTTTTTCCGGCCAGGGGTCAGCGCGCCACAGGCCGGTGGCCTTCACCGGCGTCTTGCCCAGCGCCACGGCGGCAAAGGCGCGCGTCATGTCGATCAGCGGAATCGGGGTCGTGCCCAGCGCCATCGCCGGATAGATGCTCACGCCGCCTTCGATGCCCAGTTTCTTCACCTGCTTGGCCACGGCAGAAACGCCCACCTCCTGCGCCAGCTTTACCGCGGCAATGTTGGAACTGGCGGCAAAGGCGGTGGCAAGGCTGATGGTGCCACGGAAGCGCAGATCATCGTTCTTGGGCGCATAGCATTCGCCCGGCTGCTGGCCGGGTTCGCACAGTTCGATGGGTTCATCGACAATGGTGTCGCCCGGCTTCTTGCCGGCTTCCAGCGCCGCCAGATAGACAAACAGCTTGAACGAGGAACCCGGCTGGCGCTGCGCCTGGGTTGCGCGGTTGAAGCTGCTGGCTTTGTAATCGGTGCCGCCGACCATGGCGACCACGCGGCCATCCAGCCGCATGGCGACCAGCGCCGCCTGGCTCACATTCAGACCGCCGGCCCGCGCCAGCCCGTCTTTGATGATATCGTCGGCGAACTTCTGCAACTTGGGATCGAGCGTCGTCTTGACGACAATTTCGCCATAATCGGCCTCGGTCGCTTCGCGCGCCTGCGGCAGCACCCAATCGGCAAAATAGCTGCCGGTGGGCAGGTTCTTGCGGCCGGGGCGGTAGGTGGCCGCGCGCGCCGCCTTGGCCTGCGCCGCGGTTATCGCACCGGTATCCACCATCGCCGCCAGCACCTGCGCGGCGCGTTCGTTGGCCTGTTTGAGGTGGCGCGATGGCGCCAGCCGCGACGGCGCTTGCACCAGGCCCGCCAGCAAGGCCGCTTCACCCAGCGTCAGCTGTTCGGGTGCCTTGTCGAAATAGGTGCGTGCCGCCGCGCGGATGCCGTACGCGCCGTCACCGAAATAGACCGAGCTGAGATAATTCTGCAGGATCTCGTCCTTGCTCAGCCGCGCCTCCAGATAGAGCGCGATGATGATCTCCTGCAGCTTGCGCTTGATCGACCGTTCCGACGACAGGAAGCTGGTTTTCGCCAATTGCTGGGTGAGTGTCGATCCGCCCTGGCGCACGCCGCCGGCCTGTGCGTTGGTGACCAGCGCCCGGAAGATGCCGATGGGATCAATGCCCATATGGTCCTTGAAACGGCGATCCTCGATGGCGATGAAGGCCGCCGGCACGTGCGCGGGCAGCAGCGCGATCTTCACCGGCTCTTCCTTGTAATCGCCGCGCCGCGCGATCGGTTTGCCGTTCATGTCCGTGATGATCAGGCTGGGCTGCTTGGCCGGCTCCAGCGCCCGGCCCAGCGGCGCGGTGGCGACCAGCCAGGTAAACAGCAACGCGAACAGGCCAACGATGCCGCCCGCGATCCACCAGCGATACGGGCGCACCTGCCCCCACAGCGTACCAAGACGGACGGCAATGCCGGCCATCAGGCGCGTTCCCGCGTGGCGGAGAATTTGATGTCCGGAAAGCGGCCGGTCACGAAGTTCAATTCCCAATTGTCCCGCGCCAGGAACACCGGGGCGCCGTCGCGATCTTCGGCCATGGCGCTGCGATGTTCATCCACGAATGCCTTCATGGCCGCAGGCGTGCCAGAAATCCAGCGCGCGGTTTCGTATGGGCTGGGCTCGAAACTGGCCGCCACCCGATACTCGGCGTCGAGGCGCGAAATCAGCACTTCCAGCTGCAGTTGGCCAACCACGCCGACAATCCACTGGCTGCCGATCGCTGGCTTGAACAATTGCGTCACGCCCTCTTCAGCCATATCGGTGAGCGCGGTTTTCAGCTGTTTCGATTTGGTCGGATCATCCAGCCGCACGCGGCGCAGGATTTCCGGGGCGAAATTGGGAATGCCGGTGAAGGTGACATCATCCTTCTCCACCAGGCTGTCGCCCACCCGCAGCACGCCGTGGTTGGGGATGCCGATGATGTCGCCGGGGTAAGCCTCATCGGCAATCTCGCGGTCCTGCGCGAAAAAGAAGATCGGCGAGTTGATGGCGATCATCTTGCCGGTGGCCATCTGCTTCAGCTTCATGCCGCGCCGGAAGCGGCCGCTGGCCAGCCGCAGGAAGGCGATGCGATCGCGGTGCTGCGGGTTCATGTTGGCCTGCACCTTGAACACGAAACCGGAAACCTGGGTGCCATCCGGGTCCACCGCCGCCGGCAGCGCCGGTTGCGGGCGCGGGCTTGGTGCCATGGCGGCAATCGCGTCGATCAGATCAACCACGCCGAAATCCTTCAGCGCCGAACCGAAGATCACCGGGGTAAGCGCGCCGGCGCGATATTTCTCGATATCGAGATCAGAATAGCCGCCCTCAGCCAGCTCGGCCTGTTCGCGCAGGCGGCCGGCCATCGGCCCAGCCAGTTCGTCGATGCGCGGGTCATCCAGGCCATCCACCTGCACCACGTCGCCGGCAAGCCCGGTGGCGGTGCCGTCTGGTTTGTGGAAGCGGCGGCGCTTCAGATCGTAAATGCCCTCGAACTCACCGCCCATGCCGGCCGGCCAGTTCATCGGCGCCACGTCCAGCGCCAGCATGTCAGCCACTTCATCCAGCAGATCGAACGGGTCGCGGCCTTCGCGGTCCACCTTGTTGATGAAGGTGATGATCGGCACGTCGCGCAGGCGGCAGACCTCGAACAACTTGCGCGTCTGCGCCTCGATGCCCTTGGCCGCATCGATCACCATCACCGCGCTGTCGACAGCGGTGAGTGTGCGATACGTGTCTTCGGAAAAATCCTCGTGGCCCGGCGTGTCGAGCAGGTTGAAGGTGACGCCACCCCGCTCGAACGTCATCACGCTGGAGGTGACAGAAATGCCGCGCGCCTGCTCGATCTTCATCCAGTCCGACCGCGCCCGGCGGTTCTGGCCGCGGGCGCGCACTTCGCCGGCGGCATGGATGGCGCCGCCGAACAGCAGCAATTTCTCGGTCAGCGTGGTCTTGCCGGCATCTGGGTGCGAAATGATCGCAAAGGTGCGGCGGTTCCTGACCGGGTTCTTCGACAGGGAAAATGGTGCGTTCATCAACTGTGTCGCCGGCAATGTTTGGGCGCGCGGCGCATCGCACGGGCAGCACCAAAGGGCAAGGGCAGCGCCCATCTGTTGCAATCGGGAGACAGGCCGGGGCTGCGTCGCTGCGCCACCGTCATTCGCCCCTTCCCTTGCCTGTGCCAATCAGGTTAATCTTGATTTCTGGGCAGGAGAGGAAACTTCGCTTTGCTGATCAAGGCTCTGGCACGAACACTTCTGACTCTTTTGGCGCTTGCGGCGCCATCTGCCTTTGCAGCCAGCCTTTATTCCGCGCCCCGCTATGCCGCCATCCTGATCGACAACAGCACCGGCGAAGTTCTGTATGCCCGCCGTGCCGACGAAATCCGCTATCCGGCCTCCATCACCAAGGTGATGACGCTCTATGTTGCGTTCGAGGAAGTGGCCGCCGGCCGGCTGAAGCTGGACGACGAACTCCGCATCTCGCGCCGCGCCTGGGGCCAGGCGCCATCGAAACTGGGCCTGCGCGTTGGCGCTACGATCAGCGTGCGCGATGCCTTCGGCGTGATCGCCACAAAAAGCGCCAATGATATTTCGGTCGCGCTGGCCGAACATATCAGCGGCAGCGAAGCCGCTTTTGCCGAGCGGATGACGGCGACGGCCCGCCGGCTCGGCATGATGAATACGCGTTTCTACAACGCATCGGGCCTGCCCCACGCCGATCACACCACGACAGCGCGCGATATCGCCGTGCTGTCGCGCGCCATGCTGCGCGATTTTCCCACCCAGTATCCGCTGTTTTCCAAGGCACATTACCAATATCGCGGCATGGCGGTGGCCAATCACAACCATCTGCTGCGCACCATGCCCGGCGTTGACGGCATCAAGACCGGTTTCACCAACGCCGCCGGCTTCACCCTGGCGGCTTCGGCCGTGCGCGGGGAACGCCGCCTGATCGCCGTGGTGCTGGGCGGCCCCAGCCGGCTGGGGCGTGACAACAACATGCAGGAACTGCTCAACATCGGTTTCGATGTGCTGGAATCGCGCCAGCGCGGGCTCCCTTTCACCGTGGCCAGCCGCTTTGCCGAGCCCGATGATCTGCCCGATGCCGTGATGGACAGCCTTGCCGGCGACGTCGCCGCCATGGACGGTGCTGTAGAGCAGCCCACCCGCGCCGTTCAGGCCGTGGACGTGACCAGCGCCATTACCGCGCTGGGCGACACCGGCGTCAACAGCGCCACGCTGGCCAGCGTGCGCAGCGGCGGCGGCGGTCGTTCCCGCAACTGACATGACCATCACCCGGATTGCCAGTGGCGCGCCGTGGGAGGCGCTGGTCGGTTACTGCCGCGCCGTGGTCGCGCCGCCCTTCGTGTTCGTTTCCGGCACCGTCGGCCGCAATCCGGACACGGGGGAATTGCCGGTCGACGTCGAAAGCCAATGCGCCAACGCCCTCACCATCATCGGCCGCGCGCTGGCAACGGCGGGCACGGATTTCGCCCACGTCGTGCGCGTGACCTATTATCTGGCCGACCGCGCTGATTTCGAACCCTGCTGGCCGCAACTGCGTGCCGCCTTCGGCGCTCACCCGCCGGCGAGCACGGTGATCTTCGCCGATCTGCTCGATCCGGTGATGAAGATCGAGATCGAGGTAACGGCGGCGCTGCCGGCGTCCTGAAGGGAAAAGAGGCCTCCGGCGGGCAGGGGCTGAGCCCTTGCACCCGCTTTCGTTGTTGGCCGCGCTAGAACGGCAAAGGTGCACGATCAGGCGGCACCCAGTCGCGCCGAGCCGCTGCGCTGAACAGCGTTTCGCGCTGCCAATGCGCCAGCAACCAGTCTGATCGGCCCTGCGGTGATGACATCAGCGCTGCCAGCACTTCGTGCAGCGGCTCATCGGGCGCATGGTGACGCAGTTGATGCGCCGCTGCCCGCAACGAAGCGACGGTGATGCTGTGGTGATAGCCGCTGGTATCGGTGTTGGGCGTGTTGGTGGCATCGTTGTAGCGCAAGATCAGCCCGCGCATTGCATGGGGCGTCGCCAAATGCGCCCGGTGCCGCAGCAGCCACAACGCGGCGGCGAAATGGCCTTCATGGGTCCATTCCGCCTTGGGCAAGGTACAGGCGATCATCGCCAGCGCCAGGCGTTCGATATCGCTGTCACTGCTCAGAGCCATGGGCTCAAGGCCGTCCGGTCAGGGTTTCACGAAGCGATAGTAGAAGCGGTTGGTCTTGCCGCGCAGGCTGGGATCAAACACCAGCTTGGCGGGATCATCGCCCGCCATTTCCAGGATCGGCACACTGCCGGCAAAGCGGAAGCCCGCGCGGGCCATGTCGGCCTTCACCACGTCGGCGTCGATGCGGTGAGTCTTGTCGGCCTGGGCGCGGCTGTCCATGCCGGGCACACCATAATGATCGATGATCAGCACCACGCCGCCGGGCTTCAGCGCCTGGAACAGTCGGGCGTTGTAGGCATCGACATCGGTGCGCGGATATTTGAACTTCTCGCTCTGCCAATAAAGATCATGATAGGTCAGGTGATAAAAGGCGGCGTCGAGCTTGTCCGGCATGGCGGCTTCGCCCGGCGCGCCCACAACCAGCTCCACGTTCCTGTTGCGCTTCTGCAATGCGGCCCAGGCCTCCGCTGTCTTGGGATCCTCCATGTAGTTCACCGGCTCGATGGCGATCACCCGGCCTTTGGGGCCGACATGACGCGCCAAGAGTTCGGTGTAATAGCCCTGGCCGGCCATCACATCCATGACGCGGGCGCCCGGCTTGATCAGACTCTGCGCAAGCACCTCGGCCGGTTTGCGGCCTGCATCCAGCGCTACCATGGCGTCGGGCCGGCCCGGCGCGTTCAGCAGGTCCGCCGGCGCGGCGGCCACCAGCAGCACGGCCATCCCGGCCAATCCCATCAGGCGCTTCATTGTCAGTCCTCCCCAGTTTTGTCAGATGCTGCCACAGCGCCGCTCGCTTGACCATCACCGCGCCCGCCACCATTGTGCGCCGCGATGACGCCCGAAAGCCTGTTCAGTCTTGCCAGCGCCGCCGTGTTGCCCGGCTGGCTCGCGCTTGCCTGCGCGCCGCTGGCCAGGGCAAAGCTGGTGCTGCTGGCGCGGGTGATCGCTGTGCTGCTGTCGGGCCTGTATGTCACGCTGCTGGCGACGGGCCTCGCGGGTGAAGGCCCGCCGCCCGGCGCTGGCTTCGACACGCTGGAAGGGGTGCGGCTGCTGCTGTCTTCCCCGCAGGCTTTGTTGGCCGGCTGGGTGCATTATCTGGTCTTCGATCTGTGGGTGGGAAGCTGGGAGGCCGAAGATGATGCGCTGCCACACTGGCTGCTGCTCCCCTGCTTGGCACTCACCTTCCTCGCCGGGCCCACCGGCCTGCTGCTGTATCACCTGCTGAAAGCCGCACGAAAGCTGCGGTCATGAGCGAGCTGCGCAGTGTCGCGTCGCCTTGCACCAACGTCTGCCAGATCAATCGGCGGACAGGCTGGTGCGAAGGCTGCCGCCGCACCATGGACGAGATCAGCCGCTGGCCGCACGCCAACGACGATGAACGCCGCGCCATCCTGGCCCGGTTGCCGGAGCGCACGAAATGATCCCGCTCTCCGTTCTTGACCAGACGCCGATTCCGGAAGGCGTGACCCCGGCGCAGGCGCTGGCCAACAGCATCGATCTCGCCCGCCACTGCGAAGCCCTTGGCTATCAGCGCTTCTGGCTGGCTGAACATCACGCCAGCCAGGCGCTGGCCGGCAGCGCGCCCGAAATATTGATCGGCGCCGTCGCCAACGCCACGTCGCGCATCCGTGTCGGTTCCGGCGGGGTGATGCTACCGCACTATTCGGCGCTGAAAGTCGCGGAGCAGTTCAGCCTGCTTTCCGGCCTGCATCCCGGCCGCATCGATCTGGGCCTGGGCCGCGCACCGGGCAGTGACCAGCGCACGGCGGTGGCGCTGCAGCAGGATCGCCGCCAATATGCGCCTAACCAATTCCCGCAGCAGCTGGCCGAGCTGATCGGCTATTTCGAAGACTCGCTGCCCGATGATCACCCCTTCCACGCCTATGCCGCCACCCTGCCTGGCCGGCCGCATGTGCCGGAACCCTGGGTGCTCGGCTCCTCGCCCGACAGTGTCGCTTTTGCCGCCGATCTGGGCCTGCCCTATTGCCTCGCTGATTTCATCGCGCCGCGGCTGGGTGAACTGGCGGCACAATATCGCGACCGCTTCATCCCTCGTCATCCCGGCGACAAATCGCGCCTTATGGTGGCGGTGTGGACCGTGTGTGCAGAGACGGACGAAGCCGCCCTGCGCCTCGCCGCGCCGGCGCGCATGATGTTCGCGCATCTGCTGATGGGCAAATCGATCTCCGTGCCGCCGCCCGAGGTCGCGCTGGCCTGGCTGGCGGACCGGCCCGATGTCGCCAAGGCCTTCGCCAACCGGCGCGTGGTGGCCGGTAGCCCCGCCACCGTCCGCGCCGGACTTGAGCAAGTGATCAAGGAATATGCGCCGGACGAGCTGATGCTGGTCAACATCCTGCACGGCCATGAAGATCGCAAGCGCAGCTACACGCTGGCGATGGACGCGATGATGCCGGTGGCGGCCTGACCCCATGGCCAAACGGGTGTTGGCGATTGCGTCGGGAGGCGGGCATTTCATCCAGCTGATGCGCCTGTCGCCCGCGTGGGAAGGCCACGCGGTGAGCATCGCCACGGTTGGCTCCACGTCGCGCGCGCTGGTGGGTGATGTGCCCTTCTTCACCTTTCGCGATGTCTCCCGCGCCGATTGGTGGCGCATTCCGGCGGCGACGCTGGATATCGCCGCCATCCTGCTGAAGGTCCGCCCGCAGGTGATCATCACCACCGGCGCGCTGCCCGGCCTGATCGCAGCCACGCTGGCCCGCCCGTTTGGCTGCAAGAGCCTGTGGGTGGACAGCATCGCCAATAGCGAAGTGTTGTCGGGCAGCGGCGGGCAGGCAGGCCGCGTGTGCAGCCAGGTTGTCACCCAGTGGCCCCACCTCGCCGCCGACAAGGTCGAACACTGGGGCAGCGTGCTGTGAGCGGCGTGTTCGTTTCGGTGGGTTCGATGATGCCCTTCGACCGGCTGACCCGCGCCATGGACGAATGGGCCGCCGCCAACCCGGGCATCCCGGTCGAAATCCAGATCGGCAAGGGCGAATATGAGCCACGCCACGCCAAGTGGGTGCGCAAGCTGGCGCTGCCCGATTACCAGGCCCGCGTTGCTGGCTGCGCGCTGTTCGTCGCCCATTGCGGCATGGGATCGATCATCAGCGCCATCGAAGCCGGCAAACCGATCCTGATGCTGGCGCGCCTGCAGGCGATGGGCGAACACAACACCGATCACCAATTGGCCACCGCCAAGCATGTCGGCATCCGCCCCGGCCTGCATGTCGCCGCCGATGCAGACGATCTGAAAGCCCGCGCCAGTGCGCTGCTCGCCGACACCGGTACCGCCCCCGCCCCGATTTCCCGTTTCGCCGATCCGGAATTCACCGCCCGCATCCGCGCCTTCATCGAGAGTTGAGCCTTGCACCCCTTCATCCCTGTCGAACCCACTGACCGCCCCGGCCACTACCGCTTCACCGTGCCGAAGAATCTGTGCGTCGGCCCGCCCGACCGGTTGTTCATGTTCGGCGGGGTGGGCCTTGCCAGTGCCTTGTCGGCCGTGGAGCATTTCACCGGTCGCCCGACCGTGTGGGCCGCCGCGCAATATCTCAGCTACGCAAGGCCGGGGACGGCGCTTGACCTGGAAGTGATCGTGCCGGTGGCCGGCAAATATAACAGCCAGGCCCGTGTCATCACCCGGGCGGGCGATCAGGAGATCATCACAGTCAACGCCGCGCTCGGCAGCCGGCCCGACAGCCCGCACCACCAATGGGCAGAGATGCCGGCCGTTCCGCCGCCGGAAGACTGCCCCGAAATGACCATCCGCTGGCAGCGCGATCCCGACGACATGAACAGCCAGTGGGAACGACGCGTCGCCGCCGGCAGTTTCGGTCGCGAGCGGGGCAAGGCACCGCCGGCAACCGATGACATTGGTCGGCTATGGGTACGGCCGGTCAATCGCGATCTCTCGATTGATCGGCTGGTGCTGGCGGTGATGGCGGATTTCCTGCCTTCGGGCGTCGGCAACGCGATGGGAGCGAACGCCGGCGGCAACAGCCTCGACAACACCATCCGCTACATGAATTTCGTGCCCACCGAATGGGTGCTGGCCGATATCCGCATCCACGCCGTCCACGCCGGCTTTGCCCATGGCCGCGTGCACCTGTTTGCCCAGGATGGCACCTTGCTGGCCACCGCCAGCCAGAGCCTGATTGTGCGAATTCACAGTTGAGGCTGCCGTGTCACGGGCCTAGCCTGAAGCCATGACACCGCACCTCATCGCCCTTCTTCTCGCCTCCGCCGCCGCGCAGGCACCGCCAACCGCCAGCCCACAGGCGCAGGCCGATAATGCCGCGCTGGCAGCATCGCTCAATTGGGCCGACGAACAGGATTTCGATTTCGCCAGCCGCGGCTTTCTCGGCTCCATCCCCGACGGCAAGATCCGCAATGCCAAGGGCGACGTGCTGCGCGATCTGGCCGATGAGGCCCAGTTCACAGGGCCGGCCCCGGCCACGGTGAACCCCAGCCTGTGGCGCAATGCGACGCTGGTGGCGAAACACGGCCTGTTCCAGGTGGCCGATGGCATCTGGCAAGTGCGCGGGCTTGATCTGGCCAACATGACCGTGATCCGCGGTACCACCGGCTGGATCATCGTTGATCCGCTCACCGGTGCCGAATCCGCCAAGGCCGCAATGGCGCTGGTCACTGACAAACTGGGCAAGCGGCCGGTGGTCGCGGTCATCTACACCCACAGCCATGTCGATCATTTCGGCGGCGTGCTGGGTGTGGTGAACCCGGCCGATGTGGCGGCCGGCAAGGTGCAGATCATCGCGCCAGAGGGTTTCCTCGAACACGCCGTGTCGGAAAATGTCATCGCCGGCCCCGCCATGCTGCGCCGCGCTGTCTATATGTTTGGCACCAGCCTGCCGCACAATACCACCGGCCATGTCTCCTCCGGCCTATCGTCGTTCAACACGCCCGGCACCTACGGCCTGATCCCGCCGACAGACAGCATTACGCCGGCCAGCAGCAACCGCATCGTCGATGGGGTGGAAATCCAGTTCCAGCTCACCCCCAACACCGAAGCGCCAGCAGAAATGAACCTCTATCTGCCGGCCTGGAAAGCGCTGTGCCTCGCGGAAAATGCCAATGCATCGATGCACAATCTGCTCACGCCGCGCGGCGCGCTGGTGCGCGATGCCAAGGGCTGGGCGGATTATCTGGTGGAAGCGCGGCGGCGCTGGGGCGGCGAGGCGGACGTGCTGTTCACCAGCCATTTCTGGCCGCGCTGGGGCAAGGACCATATCGGCGACTATCTGCTGCGCCATGCCCAGGCCTATGCCTTCGTCCACAATGAAAGCGTGCGACTAATGAACACTGGGCTCAACGCGGTGGAGATCGGCGAGGCCATCAAGCTGCCCGAACCGCTGGCCAAGGCGTGGTTCAACCGGCCCAATTACGGCAGCCTGAAGTTCAACGCCCGCGCCGTCTATCAGCGTTATCTGGGTGCGTTCGACGGCGATCCGGCCACGCTCGATCCGCTGCCGCGCGCTGACCTTGCGCCGCGCCTGATCAAGCAGATGGGCGGGCCCAAGAAGGCGCTGGCTGCCGGCAAGGCCGCCGCCGCCCAGGGCGATGACCGCTGGGCCGCCACCCTGCTCTCCACACTGGTGCGCGCGGCGCCCGACACGCCGGGTGCCAAGGCGGCGCTGGCCGGCGTCTATCGCCAGCTGGCGTGGCGCGCCGAGGCGGCGCCGTGGCGCAATTTCTATCTGACCGGTGCGCAGGAACTGGAACAGGGCATCAAGCCCAGCGAGCCGGCCAGCGCGGCCGGCATCGCTGCCAATCTGACCGTATCGATGCTGCTGGACAGCATGAGCGTTCGGCTGGTGCCCGAGCGGGCCATCGCCCCCATGACCATCGCGTTCGAAATTGCCGATGCCAAGGAGCGCCATCTCGTCAGCATCGGCAATGGCGTGATGCTGCACGAAAAGGGCGTCACCGATCCAGCACAGGCCACACTGGTGGTGCCGCGACGGGCGCTGATCGGGTTGATCGGCGGCGCGGTGAAAGCGCCCGATCTGATCGCGGCGGGGCAGCTCAGCATCAAGGGTGATCTGGCCGTGCTGCAACGCTTCATGGGCTTGTTCCAGCCGCCGAAACCGGATTTCCCGCTGGTCGCGCCGTAAGCCCACACCGTCATGCTGGCGCAGGCCAGCATGACTTGTGCATTACGGTCGGGTCACCGCATTACTTGCGCAGCGGTGACCAGGCCCCCATGTCCACCCGGTCGTTCACCCGATAGGGCTGGCCATTCTCACCGATGAAGAAATGCTCCGTTTCCTTCCGGTTGAACGGGCGTGAGCCGAGGCGGCCGAGGATAGCGATCTGGCTGCCGGTCTCGTCCACCGCGCGATCACGGTCCAGCCCCTTGGCCACCGACAGCGCCGGGCTGGCAGTGCGGGCGAAGCTGATCAGTTCCGGCATCGGCTTGGGTGAGAAGCCATAGAAGTTGGGCTGGCTGATTGGGCTGGTCAATTGCAGCACCTTCACGCCGTTCTTCCCGTCGGCAACATAGGCGAACAGGGTCGCGTTGGTGGTGGCAACCACCACATCCTCCGCATCGTTCAACGTGCCGCCCGCCGTGAAGCGCTGGTAAAGCTTTGGTGCCAGCGGTTTCTTGATGTCGACGATCACCAAGCCTTCGCCCTTGGCGGCGACATAGGCATAGGTGCGGGCCAGATAGAATTTGCGCGCATCGGCAATCGGCAGCGTTGCCTCGGGGTGATGCACCGGCCGCGACAGATCGGCGATGTCGAACACTTCCAGGCCTGCCGCCGTCGTCACCCAGAGGTAACGGAACTGCACTGCGCTGGCCCGCGCGTCGTTCAACGGTAGGGCAGCCGCAAGCTTGGGTGCCTTGGGATTGTCGAGGTTCACCACCACCACGCCGCGCGGCGTGGTGATATAGGCCATGTAGCCAGCCAACGTGACGTGGCGGGCGCCATTCAGCACGCCGTCCGGATTCCACGCCGTCTTGCCGCCCACGAGCACCGTGCGCTTCAGGAAGTTGTTGCGTGGTTCGCCGTCGGTGAGCGTGTCGACATTCACCATCACCAGGCCTTCAACCGCATCGGTCACCACCGCATAGCGGTAGATCTCGTGCATCTTCTGCTCCTGGTTGTAGCCGGCGAGCGGATCGGCCAGCGGCTTGCCGGCGGCGCGAGCGTCCTGCTCACCCACGATCTTGTCGTTGCGCGGCACGGCGATCGGCTGGTTGGTGGCGATCGCCATGCAGGTGGCGTTGGCCGTCTTCACCTGCGCATCGTGGCCCAGCGCCGAGAACGGCGATTTGACGATGCGTTCGGAAACACCCTTGTTCGACAGATTGGCGATATCATAGGCGACAAAGCCGCCCTTGCCTTCGGCAACATAGAGATATTCGCCGCGGTTCTGGATACAGCGCACTTCGCCGCTGGCGCCTTGCGTGATGTTGCGGATTTCCTCGGTCGGGTTGGTCTCGCCGGAAAGCTTCTTGTCGAAGATGCGGCCGCGGGTCCAGTTGATCAGCTCGCGCTTGTTCTGTTCGACATGCAGCTTCCAGAAATCGGGATAGGCATAGCGGTGCAGATAGGAACCGAACACCGCCTGCGGTTCGCCAAACTCGGTCACCCGCACCGCTTCGACAGCGCGATCCAGGCCGAAAAAGGCGTGCATGCCGACGAAGTTGATGAAGTTGGTGCCCTGCAGGGTCAGCTGCGCCAGGATGGCGTTGTTGTCGTCCTCGTCGCTCACATGGCAATCGGTGCAGGTCTTGGTTTCCTGGGTGCGCACCGTGTGTGGGTAGTGCGGCGCAAAGGCCTGGGACGAGAAGCCCGACGCAGAAATCGGCGGTTGCTGCACATAGATGCGCTCGCGGTTGATGTTGGTGCTGGTCAGGATCAGCGCCGAACTTGAACGGATCGGCGTGATGATGCCGCCCTTCGTGGTCTGGTGACGGCCGAGCTGGAAGATCTCATCGCGTGCGACCTGTGGATTGTAGGTCGCGAAGTTGCGGGTTTCCTGCTCCTCGTATTTGTGGGTCTTGGTCTTCCAGTTCGCCTCGATCGGCAAGTGGCAGCCGCCGCAGCTGGTGGTCCAGCTGGTATGGCAGGCAAAGCAGGCCATGTTGTCGTCCTTGTGCGCGCGTTCACCCACACCAGGACCGAAATTCATCTTGCCACCCGTGCTGGCCAGCGTGCCCACCAGCTTGGCGCGCGCTGCCTTGGCGTTGAAATCGGGGTGATCGCGGTTGACGCTGTCCTTCACCAGCTTCACCCGCCAGACCAGCTTGGGATCGCTGGACGACCGTTGCAGCAGCACGCGGCGGCCGGCGGCATCCTGGCTCCATTCAAAGCGCAGCCGGCCATCGGGGTTGCGCACCGCGATCAGATTGCTGCCTGGCGGCGGTGCGGCCAAGTTGGAGGTTCGCACCGTCGGATAGGCATCGGCGGTGCCATGACAATCCTTGCAGCCGATCTCCACGCTGTTGGCAACTTCGCCATGGATCATGCCGTTGCCGTGGCCATCCTGGGTAAAGTGGCAATCGGCGCACTGCATGCCCACTTCGGTGTGGATATCCATCAGGTGCACTGCCTTGCCGGGCTGGCCGGGGCCAGGGGTGGCGGCAGGTTGCACGAATTGCGGCTGGCCGGCCTTCCGGAACTTTTCCGGATCATTCGGATCGACGATGTGCGCGGTATCGGTGCCATAGCTCGCCATGTTGCCGCCGGCATCGAGCAGATTGCCTTCGCGATCGCGCTTGTACACGGCGCGGAAATTCCAGCCGTGGCCGTGATAATCGGCGAATTGGGTATCCTTCATCTGGTCATTGCGGTCGTTCACCGTCCGCAGGAAATCCAGATCAGACCAGGCGCCGCGCGCCGCTGCGGCTTCGGGGTTGCGCTCGTTGGTGGTGCGCACTTCTGCGGCCGTGGGGTAACGCTGCTGCTTGAACAGGCGTTGATACTCGGCTTCGCTCATGCCTGGCGGCTTGGGATACGGATTTTCCTTGCCCGGCCACATGCGCGGCGCGTCGCTTTCATAATCCCACATCGTGTAGCCATAGTAGGTGTTCACGAACATGTTGGGCTGGTGCATGTGGCAATTCATGCACAGGCTGGACGGCATGGCGCGGGTAAAGGCGTGCTTGATCGGGTGACCGCTTTCCGTTTTCGAGATCGTTGGATCGGCGGTTTGGGTCTGCCCGTCACGGCCGGCCGCAGCATACACCGATGAATGCCGCACTTCGCGATCATTGGCATAAACAATGTGGCAAGAACCGCAGCCCGAGGTGCGATAATCGCCGGGCTGATCATTGGTGCCCATGAACCAGGTGAAGGGATCGTTCAGGCGGGTCTTGTGGATATTGATCACTGGCACCGAGATGCGCAGGCCGGTGCCGGGGCCACGGTTGGACTGGCGGATATCGGGGCGGCCAGGCTCTTCCAGACGCTGGATGGAGCCCAGTGAGTTGGGCAGGCCGATTTCCGGGAAGATGGGATTGATGTTGCGGCCGCCGCGTTCGAACACGCGGAAGATATCGCCGGGCGGCATCACCTGCCACGCCGGCAGCGGGGCGAGGAACGGCAGCGCGCCGCGCGCCCTTTCCGCGTCAGACAATTCGCCCACCTTGCGCCCGCCCGTACCGGGGCTGAACATAAAGCCCGGCAGGCTGTTATCGTGATGAGCGCCGCCGCCATGGCCTGCCTTCTCGCCGTGACCCGTCGCAGCGCCATGGCCTTCCTCGTGCTTCAGCCCGACTTCACCGTGGCCCGACGCATCGCCGTTCCACGCACCCAGCATGGCTTTGGCCTGGCCGGGGCGGGTGTACACTTCGCCCAGCACAGTATTCTTGTAGGGCAGGATGCCGTTGTTATAGGCCGCGCCGCCGAACAGCATGGCACCGGTGGCCATCAGGCTGCTCTCGGCCCGCTCGATGATTTCAAGGTGGCAGGAACCGCAGGCATCACGCGCGGCGCGATAGTCCGACGGGTTGACGAAACGTACAAACTCCGGGGATTCGCGGTTCAGCAGGGTATAGCTGCGCTTGGGGTTGGCCGACGACGGGAAGTGCCAGCTTTCCGGGAACATCGGCAGCACGTGGGCATCATCGCGCAGTTTAATGTAATTGGCGTCGGTCGCTGCCAACCCGCCCGGCGCGACGATCTTCGCATCGCCGCCATGGCAATCGGTGCAGCCCAGCACGACCGATTTGGGCGCGTGCATCGTCGCTTCATCGCTGGCGGTGTGGCAGCTGATGCAGCCGGCGGATTTGGCAGCGGCCAGTTCCGCCGTCTGCCATTTCGGCGCCGGCCCGGCATGGACACGGGTGTAATCCCGCGCCACCGGCTTTTCGCCTTCGGACGCGAAGGCCATGCCGACCAGCGGCACCATCAAAAGGAGGAGCAGGCGCTTCAGCATGTCAATAAGCCAGAACAGCGTTGAACAGCACCGAATAATAAGACCCGGTGCGGGGTGCGTTGGTGAAGAGATCGCGGAAACCATCGCCGGGCTTCAGCAGCGCGCCCGACAGGCGGAACACGAGATTCTGGTTGAAATGCGGGCGGTAGGTGGCCGCTGCCGACAGATCCCAGCCGATATCCTTGGGAATGGTGCCTTCCACGCGCAGCGCCTGCAGCGTGGCGGTGGTGGCAAACCACAGATGGTTGAGATTGCCGCTCACCCGCAGCTCGGGCAGCACATCGAAATCCGCACCGGCGCCCAGCAACATGGTGCCGGGGTTGGTGAAATTGGCCTGGCCCTGTTCCTTGGACGATCGCAGATCGTTCAGGATGCCGTTGCGGCTGTTGACCGAGATGACACGGCCGCCGCCGGCAAAGGGAATGGTCTGGCGGATCCAGTAACTGGTGTCGGAACCAGCAAACTGCGGGTTTTCAAAGATCGCCGAATAGCCGCTGTCGGTATCGTCGAACGGATTGGAATCGCCGCTGGCGAACAGGGCCGAACCGCGCACCCGCACCCAACCACGGTCATAGCTGGGCTCGAACGCGGCAAACCAGCTGCTGATCTTGGCGCGCCGATCGGTGAAGATGTTGTTGCGGTTGGTGCCTGCGGCATAGGTGCCGCTGAAGGTCATGTTCAACCGGCCGATATGGCCATCGGCGTTGTAGCTGAGATACACGACATCATAGCTGCGGCCGCGCAAGGTGCCGAGCAACGAAGGCCGCACCGGGAAGCCGTTGGTATCGACCTGCACATCATTGCGTTCGCGGTTGGCATTCCACATCACACTGACCTGGGTGGTCATGCCGGGCACCGGCAGATCCTGGCGGTAGAGATTGGCGACGACCACGAAATCGTTGCGCGGGCTGCGCAGGACGGCGTTGAGGCCGGAGTTCGAATCCTTCTCGAGCCGCCAGAAGGCCGCGAGGTTGTACTGGAAGCGGTTGTTGTCGCGGTTGCCGAACAGACGAAGGCCGAGCTGGTTGTCCTGGAACAGGAAGCCGCGGAAATCGCTGGAGAACGGCTGAATGCCGATGCGCAGCGAGTCGAAATCATACCGATCCGACGTGTTACGCAGGTGATAATCGAGGAACAATTCCTGCACGCCCACGAACGCATCGGTGCGCAGACTGCGCTTCGACGGCAGCACGGAAAGCACCCGGCGTTCCGTCACGTCGACATGGTTCATGTTGAAGGCGATGGCGGCGCGCAGCTCATATTCCGGCGGCTTGAAGGCGGTGCTGCCCTTGGTCAGCGCCGCGCCCAAGATGAAGGTCTGCGCAAACACTTCGCTGTATTGGCGGCCAAAGGTATCGTTGCTGCCCGGCCGCTCGGTGGTCTGCACGCCGACCGGGGTGGGAAAGCTGCGCGGCTCGGCCAGCGTGTCGGAAATCGCTGTCAGCTGCACGAACAGATCATGGGTGCCGCAGACCGGCCGGTCGCCCTTGAGCGTGTTCTGGTTGTACGGGTCTTTCCAGTTGGATTTCACCAATCCCAGCGTTTCGACCAGGCGCCAGCGATCGGGCACCGGCAGGTGATCGGTGGGGAAGTCCCCCTGTTTGGGCCAGGCGACCGCGCCCTGGTTGGCCTGCACCACCGGGTCCCACGTCTGCGGCCCGCCCATGCCGGGCACGCGCCGGCCATCCAGCGGGACGGCGTTCGGATCAACCGCGCCGGCTTCCGCTTCGGCGGGGAGACGCTCGGCCGGCGGGGCGACCTTGGCATAACAGTCAAACCATTTGCCGAACGGCTTGGCGATAACCGGCGAGGCGGTGGCCAGAAGGGGGATGAGGATCAGTGCCCGCATCTCAACGCGCCTGACAGACATTGTTTTCCGCCGTGTCGACAAACGGCGCAAACGGGCAACCCACAAAGCGCAGGCGGACAGGCGTGCCCGCAACCGTCACCTGCACCTGATCGGAACGGATGCTGGCCGGCGGCAGGCTGATGCTGCCATTGAGCCTTGTGCTGGCGTTGCTCAGCCCAAGGAAACTGATCATGTCGTCCTGATCGATGCCGTCGCCGGAAATGCCGATGGCGCCCACCAGATTGTTGCCGCGATAGATCGGCACGGCGCCAGGGAAGATCTGGATGCCGTTGGCCAGCCGGTTCTGCCCGCTGCCGGTATTGGGCAGGAAGGTGCATTGGCGCGGATCGCCGCCACCCAGCACCTGCACCAGATTCTGCACGATCAGCGCCGATTGCAGCCCGGTCGAGAAGGGCGACCAGCCGGCGATGTCGCGCGACAGCGGACCCGGCGGTCGGCCGGCTTCGCCATCGGGGAAATAGGGCCGGCTGATGTTGCCAATGGCGCGGTTGGACACGCCGAACGCACCGGTGAGGAAACCGGTGCCGCTGAAGAAGCTATTGGTGCGGGACACGAAATCGCGGACGTTCGCATCGGCAGCGCCGGCGGCCGTCGTCACCGCACCCAGATCGCTGGCAGCGCGGGCGTTGGAGAAAAAGGCCGCCGTGCGCGCCTTTTGCAAGCTCACATCAATGCCGAACACCGGCGCATCGGGTGACCGCACCAACCCCAGCACTTGTCCCCGCGTATCCACCACCGACAGCGAGACCTGGGCCCGGCTGTCGAGTGGCTGGCGGATCTGGGCGCGGGCGCGCGACATGATGGTGAACGCTTCTTCCAGCACAGCGCGCACTTCGGCGGCGCTGAGCGGCTGCGCCACGTCGCCGGCGTCGGTGCCGGCGCGGATCGGGTAGCGATTGGCCCCGGCGCCGTCGGACAGGATGAATGCATCGGGATGGTTGAATTCGGCTGCTGCGGCATTGCGCACGCCGCTGGCCTCGCTGCCATAAGGCGTGCCGGCAATGATGCTGGCGGCATTGAAGCCCGCCACTGCCACCAGGCTGCCGGCGAGGCCAGCAAAGGCCGGCGGGCTTACCGGATTGCTCTTCAGGCCGGCGGCAACGGCGTCGGAATAGCGCAGCAGTGTGCCGTCCACCGAAATCCGTTCGGCGCGGATGGTTTCGGGCGCAGCGTGGCCGGCGGTGGCGGCGAGCGCGATATGCTCTTCGGCATCATCGTCCACATCCACCACTTCGGCATCAAAGCCATAATCGCCATCGGCCATGATGCCGACGCCGCCAACCATCACGCCATTCTTGTAGAGCGGAAAGCCGCCCGGATCGGCAGCGAGGCCCAATGGCGAGCGCTTCGGGCCGATGAAGGGACTGCCGACACCGAACCGTGCTGACAGATCGGAACAGGGCAGCTGGCTGAACTGCACGCCATAGAGCGGGCCGGATTCAAGCCCCACCGTGCGCGTCGACGGCGGGAAATTCGGCTGCACGATCATCGAGGCAGTGCGGGTGGAAAAGGCGTTGCCGCCCGACGACAGATAGGCGCCGGTGATGGCCTTGGCGATCGCGGCCAGTTCCGCCGGCACCGTCACGCCCTGCGCGTCGATATTGGCGCCGTTGGCGTTGGGCCGCGTGGTGGCGGTCGCGCGGGCGCCGGCCATGCGATAGACGGCAAGCACATTGCCGACCCGATCAACCACGGCGATCACTGCCGGCAGATTGCGGGCCGAAGCTTCGGCGGCGGCGCGGGCAATGACCGACTGCACGTCGGCGACGCTCAGCGCCTCCTGCGCCGGCTTGGTGAAAACACTGGCCGGCGTTGGGGTTGGCGACGGGCTTGGAGCGGGATTGACGGCCTGGCTCGGCGGCGCACCGCTGCCGCCACAGCCAGCCAGCAGCAGCGCCAGCGCCGCCGCCCCTGCCGTGATCCGGGCGCGGCTGGGCGTCACTTCAGGCCCCGCAACCGGCCGGCAATCTGCGCCAGCGTGCCCCGGAACGCGGCCGGATCCCAGCGGTTGGCATCGCGAGCCAGCGCGTAGGCGCGGTCAAGATCAGGCCTCAGTGCCTGTGCCGCGCCGCGATCGACCTGCCCAGCCGTTACCAACGCCGAAAGCAGGGTATCGGCCGCCATCACCGCCTGCGCGCCGCCCTGATAATCCGTGTAAGCTGCAGCATTGCCCACCAGCACGGCATCGATCAGCGCAAAAGTCTGCGCCCGATCAAAGCTGGTGCCGGCAAAGCGCCGGGCCAGCGTGGCAGCGGTCGCCTTCAGCGTGGCCGCCGCCTTCATCGCCCCGGCGCGATCGCCGCCCAGCGCAGCGTGGAAGGCGCGGCTCTGGATGTCGAAACTGCGCGCCACATCCGGCGCGACCACACGCGCGGCAGCCGCCAGCATGATCATCTGTTCATCGTTCCACACCGGCTGGCCCGGCGGAATCGGCCGCCAGCCGTTGGTGCGCGCCACGATCTGCGCCGCCGGATCATCACTGAAGGTGCGGTGGCAAGAACGGCAATCATAGAAATAATAATCCGGACCGTTGAGGCGGCCCGATGCGGCGGGCAACAGCGACAACGCGCGCTCCACTGCCAGCGCCTGGCCCACGGCCCAGGTCTTCACCCCTCCGGTGACACCCTTGCGCGCGGCATAATCGGCATCCTCGTCATGGTGGCGCTGCAGAGATGTGAACAGATCAAGTTCGAAAGCCACGCGGGGGTGGCCGGCGGCCATGATGCGGTGGAACACAAACTGGCCCGGCTTGTCGGAACCGAAATGGCAATCGAGGCACACGCTGGCCTTTACTGCCGGGTCATTCACCGCCCACATGCCCTTGGCGACATTGTCAGCATGGCTGGCGTTCACGCTGGCATGGCTGCCAGCCAGCGTTCCGATCCGCCGTGGCAGGCTTCACAGCCCACGCCATCGGATTGCTGCCATTTCGGCCCGCGCACGGGTGCAGGATCACCGTGGCAGCTGATGCATTCCTTGGAGGCCGCGACATTGGTGATGCCCAGACGCTTGCCGATAGCCTGGGCACGCGGCTCGTTCAGCACTTTCCAGGCGCGACTGTGCGCGCCGGTCAGGCTGGCGGGATCAGACCAGCTGATCACTTCGTTCTGGCGCACACGTGGCCCCGTGGCTTCCTGGCGGCCATGGCAGGTGGAACTGCCACAGCTGGCGACGCCCTGGTGCACGGCGGGATCAATCGGCGCGGCCGCCAACGGCGATTCGACAGCGGCACCCGCCAGCACGCTCACTGCAATGGCGACTCGCAACCAATGGCTGGCTGCCGCCATGCATTCTGCCAACACGCGAATGTTCCTCGTTGCTTGCGCAAGCACTGTCCGTTCCCCCTCGGTGAGGCACTACCTAGCAAAGTGCTGACAACATGCAAGCATGGGCCGCCGATTTCGCCGAATCGGCCCACTGTTTTGGCCTGTTCGGTCAAAGCCCATTGCAGGGCGTGTCCGGCTGTGATTACTTCGCGTCCTACGATAAGCGTGAGGGAGTACGGGGTTCGCCCCAAGGGTCCAATAGAGACCAACCCCTCGCACCATGTTCTGGGGAGTGACCGATGGACCTGCACGCCAGCCTTGCCGCCGTTTCCGTTCGATCGATGGGTGATGCCCGCAAAGCCGCCGAAGCCATGCGCGACATTGTGCTGGAGTGCACTGGCCTGCATGTCATCGCGGTCGACAATATCGCGTCCAAGGCGCCGATGGAGGATATCGACGGCAATATCCTCGCCGCCGACGTGTTCGGCTGGACCGGGGAGAACGAGCATTGGTGGAAGGATTCAAAGCTCGCCCTGTCGTCGCCGCTGCCGCGCGCCTGCCGGTATGAATCCGAGGTGTTCTGGGCCAATGCCACCGGCTTTTTCACCCGCCAGCCCAATCCCTATCTCGACGAGATGAGCCTCGACAATTTCGAGAAACGGGCACTCACCAAGGCTTCAATCGTGGTGCCGGTGCATCTGCCTTTTGGCCAGATCGGCGCCGTCTGCTTCGTGTCACGCGATGCCAGCCGCACCGATCTTTCAGCCGAATATGAACAATGGGCCGATATCCTGGCACTGATGTCGCATCGGTTCCTGGCGGGTTACGTCAAGGCGCATCGCACCCGCCGCTGGCTGCCGGGCGACTGCCAGCTCACCAAGCGCGAAGTGGAATGCCTGCGCTGGGCCAGTATCGGCAAGACCGACAAGGAAATCAGCCTGATCCTGTCGCGCAGCCACGCCACCGTGCGCTTCCACATCCAGAACGCCGGCGAGAAGCTGAATGCCGTCAACCGCAGCCAGACCATCTTCAAGGCAGCGCAGCTGGGCTATCTCGGCGCCGCTGCATAAGCTGCATTCCGTTCATGGCGTGTGAAGCCGCTGCCGGCTAAGGCAGAGGGATGAAACAGCTGTTCCTGCTCCCTCTGCTTGCCCTTGCCGCCCCGGCCAGCGCAACATCGCTGGCCGATATCGCCGTCTCGCTGAAAGGCACCGCCAGCCTTTCGGCCGATTTCACCCAGGCCGGCGCCGATGGCCGCGTGCTGGCTGGCAAATTGTGGCTGGCCCGCCCCGGCAAGGTGCGATTCCAGTACAACACAGCGAAAATGCTGCTGGTCGGCGATGGCCGCACGCTGTCGTTCATCGATTATGAGGTGAAACAGGTCAGCCAGTGGCCGGTGCGCCGCACACCGCTGCAGATCCTGCTGGCGGCCGAGCCTGATCTTGCCCCCATCGCCCGCATCACCGCCGACACGCCCGACGGGGTGGAAGTCGCCGCCCGCGATCCCAAGCGGCCGGAATTCGGCACGCTTTCGATCCGCTTCGTGCGCGCCGCCGGTGCGCCCGGCGGGCTGGCACTGGCCGGGTGGACCGCTCTGGACGCGCAAGGCGGCCGCAGCGAGGTGCGGCTGGCCAATGTGCGCTATGGCGCCAGCTTGGCCGGTGTCTCGTTTGGCTTCACCGATCCGCGCAAGGATGGGCCCCGATAACGCGGTTGCCCAACCTGAACACAGACCCTGAATCCCGTTCATGATGGGGCAAGGTCGAATCAGGCATAAGCAGTTCATCAGGCGGTTGGTGCTGACGGGTTTGCCCCCTGTTGACCGGACAGCACCGCGTAAAATTTCCGCCTGTGTGCGTGACGAGCGCAGACAAGACCCCTGGCACCACGCCCCCGGTGCCAGGGGTCAACTCGTTTCTGAACAGGTGACGAGCGACAAAGCTTCGCCTAAATGCGTCCCATGTCTCTTCGCATCGCCACCTGGAATATCAACAGCGTCCGCGCCCGCGCCGATATCGTGGAGCAGTTCCTGCGCGGTCATCAGCCCGATGTGCTGTGCCTGCAGGAAACCAAGGTCGCCAACGACATTTTCCCACACGGCCTGTTCGAGCAATTGGGCTACACCCACCGCATCCTGAACGGCCAGCGCATGCACCATGGCGTTGCCACCATCAGCCGCGTGCCGCTGGAAGGTGCCTGGCGCTATGACTGGCAGGACAATGGCGAAGCGCGCCACATCGGCGTGCGTTTGCCAAACGGCGTCTTGCTGGAAAACGTCTATGTGCCAGCCGGCGGCGACGTGCCTGACCGCGAGGTGAACCCGAAATTCGGCCAGAAAATGGACTTCATCGAACGCATGACCCGCTGGTCGGAAGGGCTGAAGGAGCCCGCCGTGATCGTCGGCGATTTCAACGTCGCGCCGCAGGACTGCGATGTGTGGAACCACAAGGCCCTGCTCGATGTCGTCAGCCACACACCGATGGAAGTCGACGCGCTCAACCGCTTGCAGCAGAGCCACGACTGGGTGGATCTGGGCCGCCATTTCAACCCGGCGCCGGAGAAGTTTTTCACCTGGTGGAGCTATCGCAATATCGATTGGCGCCTGTCGGATCGCGGCCGCCGCCTCGATCACATCTGGGCCTCGCCCAGCGTCGCCAAACAAGCCACTGGTTTCGAAGCCGTCCGGGACGCCCGCGACTGGGGAAAACCTTCCGATCACATCCCACAGATCGTGACGCTCGACCTGTGAGCATCGCGGCCAATTATCTGGCCGAAGCCGCCAGCGATGCCCTGCGCCGGGGTCGTGCCGTGGGCGTGGGCAGCCTGGCCATCCTCTCCGCCGAACTCGCCGATGCCGACACGCTGGCCGCGCTGGAAACCCGCAGCCGCGCCGGCCTGATCATCACCGCGCGCCGCGCTGCCGTGCTCAACCTCGCCAACCAGATTGCGGCGGCCGCGCCCGATCCCGAACCGGTGTGGGTAGACCGGCCAGACTGGCTCGATCTCACCGGCAGCCGCGCTGTCGCCGATCCGGTGCTCGATCTCGCCACCCCGTTCAAGGGCCCGTTTCGTACCCGCGCACTGGACGGCGATGCCGCCTCCGCCCGCGCCGCGATTGCACTGGTCAAGCACGCCGGCCTGATCCCTGCCGTTTATGCCGTGCCGCTGGCCGGGGCAGAAATTGCCGTTAACTGCCCTTCCGAAGCCGCGCTTGCCCTGCCGGCGTCTGTGGCCCGCGTCCACATTTCCAGCCGCGCCCGGCTGCCGCTGGCCAACGCCGAAGATACGCAGGTCGTTGCCTTCCGCCCCGATGATGGCGGCCCGGAGCATCTGGCACTGGTGATCGGCAATCCGGACGTGAGCCAGCCCGTGCTCACCCGGCTGCACAGCTCCTGCCTCACCGGCGATGTGCTCGGCAGCCTGAAATGCGATTGCGGGCCCCAACTGCACGCCGCCCTCGCCGCCATCGCGCAGAATCCCGGCGGCGGCATCCTGCTCTATCTGCAACAGGAAGGCCGCGGCATCGGCCTGCTCAACAAGTTGCGCGCCTATGCCCTGCAGGATCAGGGCTGGGACACGGTCGACGCCAACACCCGCCTCGGCTTTGAGCCCGACGAACGCGATTTCTCCCTGGCCGCCGCGATATTCAAGGCATTGGGCGTCTCCAACGTCGCCCTGATGACCAACAACCCGCTGAAAGTCGCCGGCCTCGCCACCCACGGCTTCACCGTCAGCCGCGTCGCCCACGACATGCCCCCCAACCCGCACAACGCCGCCTACCTCGCCACCAAGCGCGACCGGCAGGGGCACATGCTGTGACGATCTTCCGCGCCAACCCTGCCACCGGCACGGTCAGCGCGTTCGGCGAAACCCACGCCGCCAGCTTCGGCAAAGGCGGCTGGTGCCCCGCCGCCAGCAAACGCGAAGGCGACGGCAAGACGCCCCTCGGCCTCTGGTCCATCCGCGCCGCGCTCGTGCGTCCCGATCGCCTGCCCGCCCCGCAAACGACGCTGCCCTGGCGCTTCCTCCGCCCATGGGACGGCTGGAGCGACGGCGCCACCGACCCGGCCTACAACCGCCCCGTCACAATCCCGCACCCCCACAGCCATGAATCCCTGTGGCGCGACGATCACGCCTACGACCTCATCCTGGTGTTGGCCCACAACGACAGCCCACCCGTCCCCGGCCTCGGCAGCGCCATCTTCTGGCACGTCCGCCAACCGGATGGCCGGTCGACAGAAGGCTGCGTGGCGATGGAGCGGGATGTGCTGGCGCGCTGGCTCGACGCGATGGCGCCGGGGGATGCGGTGCTTATTTCCGCAGAGTGATAAAGTGGCCTCCGGCGGGCAGGGCCTGAGGCCCTGCACCCACTTTCGATTTTGGATAGCGCTTCGATTGAGAAGCACGCGCGCAATCTGTTGCGACACCATGCCGGCCTGAGATGCGGTTTGCGACGAAACGATTGCCGTTATATGACATAACGATGACAGTATTCGCCGAATCCATCCGCCCACCTTCCAAACTGCTGTGGGCCGCCGAACTGCCGCGTGCCGCCTGGACCGTGATGAACCTGCCGCGCCACAAAACCCTGCTGCGCGGCGAACAGACCGGTGACGGCCGGCCGGTGATGCTGCTGCCCGGCCTGATGCAAGGGGAGCGGGCGTTTTTCCCGCTGCAACGCTTCCTGCGGAAACGGGGCTACCAGGCGCACAGCTGGGGTTTGGGCCGCAACTTTGGCGCGCGAACGACCGGCGCCCAGGCCGAACAGCTGATTAGGCGCCTCGAAGCAATCGCGGCCACAGACGGCCCGGCGACCCTGATCGGCGTCAGCCTCGGCGGCATGATCGCGCGGCTGGTCGCCCATCGCCGCCCCGATCTGGTGCGCGAAGTCATCACGATCAGCTCGCCGTTCGCCGGCAGCGGCAAGGCCACCAATGTCTGGCGGTTCTTCGAATGGTTCACCGGAGAACGGCTCGATGATCCCGCCGTCGCAGCCCGCAGCGCCGAAATCGCCGCCCCCCTCCCCGTCCCCAGCACCGCCATCTGGAGCCAATCCGACGGGCTCGTTGCCGGCGAAATCTGTCGCGACAGCCACGGCCGTTCGATCGAGATCAGCAGCAGCCACCTGGGCGTGCAGATCCGTGCCGACGTTTTTCTGGCTGTCGCGGGCGTCCTGGAAGGCCGCTGAGCAAAGGCGCTGGCATGCCTCCGGCGGGCAGGGCCTGAGGCCCTGCACCCACTTTCGTTTTTGGGCCGCACTTGTGTTTTGACGAGAGCACCGCAGGCTGTTGTCCGTTGCCTGCGGCGCTGGTTTGCGCTCGAGAAACAGGGGCTATCCAAAATCAAACGGGTGCAGGGGCTCAGCCCCTGCCCGCCGGAGGAGGCTCTCCTTACTTCAGCGCCTCATCATACCAGGCCGCCACGTCGTCGCGCATCTTTGCCAGTTCGGATTCCGCCAGATAGATCATGTGGCCTGACTGGTAATAGGTGAACTTGATGTTCCGGTTCAGATCGGCCGGCAGCAGCATATGGCTGGCATCGAATTCGGCGCCGTAGAAAGGCGTTGCAATGTCGTAATAGCCGTTGAGAAACAGTATTTTCAGTTTCGGATTGGCGCGCATGGTGAAGGCGAGATCGACGGCGGTGTTGGGCGTGGTCTGCACGCCGCCGCGCGGTGGGCGGTGGGACCAGTCCCAGCTGTAGCCCGGCTCGCGCGCCGTCAGCTTGTAGGGCAGTTCGGTTTTCACGCCGAGTGTCTTCACCGCATAATCGTGGAAGGCGGAGATGTAGGCGCCGGTGATGGCGGTGCCGGCCGGATCCTCATCCGGACTGTCGGCATTCAGATCGGTGGGCGGCAGCGTGTAGCGGGTGTCGAGCCGGCCGATGGACAGCCCGCGCGTGCGCAGCAGTTCGGTCTGGAAATGCTGCAGGTCCACGCGCAGGTTGGCGCGCTTGATGAAATCGATGGGCAGCCCGGTGTAAGCGTTCATCTGACGGGCGACGGCATCCTTTTCGGCATCCGAAATGCTGCTGCCCTTGGCCAGGGCAGCGGCATAGGGCCCGGCCACGAAGCCGCGCACGTCGTTCACGAAGGCGTCGAGATCGGCCGACTTCTGGCCCGGCAACGTGCCGTGATACCAGGCGGTGGCGGCATAGCCGGGGAACAGCACCATGTGGTTCTGATCATAGCCGGCCTGGCGCACGCCATAGTTCATGATGGTGGACAGCAGGGCGACGCCGTGCAGCGAAAGCCCACGTTCCTCCAGCATCCGCGCCACCACGCCGGAGCGCAGCGTGCCATAGGATTCGCCAAGGATGAATTTCGGCGATTTCCAGCGGTTGTTCTTGCTCACGTAACGCATGATCGCGCGGGCAAAGGCATCGGCATCCTGATCGACGCCATTGAAATCCTTGCCCGTCTTGTCCCCCAGCGGGCGGGACCAGCCGGCGCCCATGGCATCGATGAAGACGATGTCGGTCTTGTCGAGCAGGCTCCACGGGTTCTGGGTCACGCTGTACTGATCGGGGGTGACGTACACCGGCTTGTCGCTCGTCACGCGCACCGGGCCAAAGCTGCCCATGTGCAGCCAGATCGTCGCTGAACCGGGCCCGCCGTTGTAGAAGAAGGTGACGGGGCGATTTGCTTCGCCGGTGGTGTAGGCGGTGTAGAACAGGCTGCCGGTGGGCCGGGCGTTGTCATCCCGAATGGTGAGCGTGCCGGCGGTGGCGGTGTAGGCCACGGCCTTGCCCTTGATGGAAACGCTGCCCTTGGACACGAACGCCTGTTCCTCCACCGGCGCACGGGCGGTGGCGGCATCGGCTTCGGCCACCATGGCGTCACGCGGCGTCTGGCGCTTTTCCTGGGCGAGGCTGGGCGCGGCCAGAGCCGTCAGCAGCAGTGCAGTCACAAATTTCATCGACAACCCCTCTTTGCAATCCATGATGTTCAGCAGCAGAAAAATGGCCGCATCGTCAAGCGGGCCCGAAAACGAAAGTGGGTGCAGGGGCTCAGCCCCTGCCCGCCGGAGGCCCTATTTGCGGCCCCGCCGCACCCCCGGTGGCACCCGCGATTTGCCCGGCCGGGGCTGGAACCCGCGTGGTCGCGTGCGATCCCGGCGTGGGCCCGATGCGCTGCCGCCTTCCGGCAATTCAAAGCGCAGCGCGCCGGTGATCGGGCTGGCTTCGGCGAGGCGCAGTTCCATGCGCTGGCCCACGGCATAGCGCGTGCCGGTCTGGATGCCTTCCAGGATGCGGGCGTCCTCGTCGAACACGAAGCGTTCTTCGCCCAGCGTGGAGACCGGCACCAGCCCGTCGCCGCCCAGCCCATCGACTGTGGCGAAGAAGCCGAATTTGGCGACGCCGGTGATGCGCGTCTTCACGATTTCGCCGACCTTGGTGGAGAGGAAGGCGGCGACATAGCGATCGATGGTGTCGCGTTCGGCTTCCATCGCCCGCCGTTCGGTCATGCTGATATGGTCGGCAGTCTTGGTCAGGCCCTTTTCCTCTTCCTTGTGCAGCGCGCCGTCACCCAGCCGGTAGGCCGCGACCAGGCTGCGGTGCACCACCAGATCGGCATAACGGCGGATCGGCGAGGTGAAGTGGGCATAGCTGCCAAGGCTCAACCCGAAGTGGCCGACATTGGCCGGCGAATAATAGGCCTGGGTCTGGGTGCGCAGCACCTGCTCGGTGACCTGCTGATAATTCTCACCGTCCTTGGCGCGAGCGAGGATGCGGTTGAACACGGCGGGCTTTGCCACTTGGCCCAACGCGATATTCTGCCCCAGCGTTTCGAGATAATCCCGCAGCGCGACGATCTTTTCGCGGCTCGGTGCCTCGTGGCAGCGGAAGATGCAGCCGGCTTTCTTCTTTTCGAGCGCCTTGGCCGCCGCGACGTTGGCGGCGATCATGTAATCTTCGATCACGCGGTGCGCGGTCAGATGCTCGCGGATCGAGATGCCGGCGATGCGCCCGGCCTCATCCAGCACCACGCGCTTTTCGGGCAGCTCCAGATCGAGCGGTTCGCGGTCGGCGCGCGCCTTGGCCAGCGCGCCCCATGCGGCCCACAGCGGCTTCAGCACGTGCAGCCATTCGCCCTTTTCAGCATCCATGGTCGCCTGCGCTTCTTCATAAGCGATGTTGGTGACGCAGCGGATGACGGCGCGGGTGAAGCGCCAATCGAGCAACTTGCCTTCCGGATCGATGTGCAGATGGCAGGCCAGCACGGCGCGATCTTCATTCTCCACCAGGCTGCAGACATGGGCGGATAGCACCTCCGGCAGCATCGGCACGACACGGTCGGGGAAATAGACGCTGTTGCCGCGGCTGCGGGCCGAACGGTCGAGCGCGGTGCCGGGGCGGACGTAGAAGCTGACATCGGCGATAGCGACGATGGCGCGGAAATGGCCCGGCTTCTCGTCATCCGGCGCCGCCCACACCGCATCGTCATGGTCGCGCGCGTCGGCGGGATCGATGGTGAGGAACGGCAGCGCCCGCAGATCCTCGCGGTCACCCAGCGCCTGTCGGGCCATGCGCTCGGCTTCATCGAGCGTCGATTCGTCAAAGCGGTTGGGGATGCCCTTGGCGTGAATGGCAATCAGGCTGAACGATTTGGGCTGGAACGGATCGCCCAGCACTTCAACAACGCGGCCATATTGGCGCGGCGGGCGGCCACTGGGTTCGGCCAGCACCAGATCGCCGGGCTGGCCGTCGCCGGGATCGTTGATCGCCAGATCCTGCCGCGCCTTCTTGTCCACCGGCACCAGCCGCCAGCCCTTCGCTTCCTTGCGCAGGATGCCGAGCACAAACTCTTCGGATTTCGCCAGCGCCTTCATCGGGAACGCCAGCAGCCCGCCGCCCTGTTCCTCGATCCGCGCCAGCAGCCGATCACCCAGACCAAACACGGCGCGGCGGCGCGGCTCGATCACCCGCAGGCGCGGCGGCGGGGTGGCGTGTTCCCATCTGTCGGGCACGGCAATCGCCACGCCATCGTCAACATCACAGATGCGGATCACCGTCACCTTGGGCAGGCCGCCGCCCTTGTGCAGGTTGCGGCCGGGGCCGGTTTCCAGTTCGCCGGCCTCCATCATTTCCTTGAGCAGCGCCTTCAAAGCGATCTTGTCCTGCGCGTGCAGGCCGAACGCCTTGGCGATCTCGCGCTTGCCCACGCTGGTTTTCTGGGTGGCGATGAAATCCAATATGGCTTGCCGATCAGGCAGACCAGGATGCGGGTTGTTGCGGGGAGGCCGGGGCATGGGGATCACCATGAGCGTTTGGGGCGAGTGGGGCAAGTGTAGGGCAATGCTTCCCATTGTGCCGAAAGCCGACGCGGCCCATATGACGGCCCATGCAATCGATGGCCTCTCCGTCCGGCCCGCCGCAGGGTGATGCCGATTTCAAGACGCTGAAGCGTTTCCTGCCCTATCTGTGGCCGGCCGACCGTTCCGATCTGAAACTGCGCGTTGTCGGCGCGCTGTGCCTCGTGTTGCTGGCCAAGGGCGTCATGCTGGCCATGCCCTACACGCTGAAGCTGGCGCTCGATGCGATGTCCGACAATCTGTCGGGCGGGGCCGGCGTGGCGATGGCGCTGGTCGCCTCCTATGCACTGGCCCGCTTCGGCGGCGTGCTGTTCGACAATTTCCGCAACGCGCTTTTCGAGAAGGTTGGCCAGGAAGCCGCGCGCCACCTCAGTCTCGATGTGTTCAGCCACATCCACCGGCTTTCGCTGCGTTTCCACCTCGAACGCCGCACCGGCGCACTCACCCGGCTGATCGAGCGCGGCACCAAGAGCATCGACACCATGCTCTATTTCCTGCTGTTCAATATCTTCCCGACCGTGATCGAACTCACCGCCGTCTGCATCTTGTTCGGGCGGGGTTTCGGCTGGGAACTGGTGGTGGCCACGCTGGCGATGGTCGCGGCGTATATTGTCTACACCCAGCGCATCACCGATTGGCGCGCCAACCTGCGCCGCGAAATGGTGACCAGCGACCAGAACGCCACAGCGCGCGCCGTGGACAGCTTGCTGAACTACGAAACGGTGAAATATTTCAACGCGGAAACGCACGAGAACGCCAATTATGGCCGCGCCATCAAGCGCTACACTGATGCCGCCACCAAATCCGAAGTCAGCCTCGCCTGGCTCAACATCGGGCAGAGCTTCATCACCAACGCGTTGATGGCAGGCGCGCTGGTCTATGTGGTGTGGGGCTGGGATCAGGGCCGCTTCACCATCGGCGATATCGCCTTCGTGAATGGCCTGCTGATGCAATTGTTCCGCCCGCTTGATCTGCTCGGCATGGTCTATCGCGAAATCCGCCAGGGCCTGATCGACATGGACGCGATGTTCCGCCTGATCGACACCGCGCCGGAAATCGCCGACGCGCCGGGCGCGGTTCCGCTCAGCCTGTCGGGCGCGCGGGTCACCTTCGACGCCGTGCAGTTCGGCTATGATCCGCGCCGGCAGATCCTGCACGGCGTCAGCTTCGACGTGGAACCGGGGCGCAAGCTCGCCGTGGTCGGCCATTCGGGCGCCGGCAAATCGACGCTCAGCCGCATCCTCTATCGGTTCTACGACATCCAGGGCGGCCGCGTGTTGATCGACGGGCAGGATATCGCCCATGTCACGCAAGACAGTCTGCGCCGCGCCATCGGCATCGTGCCGCAGGATACGGTGCTGTTCAACGACAGCATCGGTTACAACATCGCCTATGGCCGGCCCGATGCATCGGAGGCCGAGATCATCGCGGCAGCGCGCGGGGCGGCCATCCATGACTTCATCATGAGCCTGCCCGACGGCTACAAGACACAGGTGGGCGAACGCGGGCTGAAACTGTCGGGCGGCGAAAAGCAGCGCGTCGCCATCGCCCGCACCATCCTGAAGAACCCGGCGATCCTGATCCTTGATGAAGCCACCAGCGCGCTCGATTCGGCGACGGAGGCCAGCATCCAGGACGCGCTGGGCGGTGTATCCGCCGGGCGCACCACCATTGTCATCGCCCACCGGCTTTCCACCATCACCGATGCCGACGAGATCATCGTGATGGACGCCGGCCGTATCATCGAACGCG
This sequence comes from Sandarakinorhabdus limnophila DSM 17366, assembly GCF_000420765.1. Lineage (GTDB taxonomy): Bacteria > Pseudomonadota > Alphaproteobacteria > Sphingomonadales > Sphingomonadaceae > Sandarakinorhabdus > Sandarakinorhabdus limnophila. The sequence goes on from NZ_ATVO01000004.1 coordinate 321,960, forward strand.
GCCGCCACGAGGAATTGTTGGCGCAGGCCGGCGCCTATGCCGAGATGTGGGCGCTGCAACAGGCCGAAGAAGACGACAGCACCGCCGAGCCGGCGACCGCGTGAAACAAATCGGGGGCCGGCTCTTGCGAGCCGGCCCCCTTTTTTTACGCAAGAAACGAAACGCTTACGGCAGCACAACCGCGTCGACGACGTGGATGACACCGTTGGACTGCATCACATCAGCCTGGCGCACGTGGCTCATGCCGCCCTTGGCATCGACCAGCATCACCAGATTGCCCATCATGGAGGCGGTCAGCTTGCCGCCCTGCACGGTGGTCAGCTCGGCCTTGCCGCCGCCGGCCTTGATGGCGTTCACCACATCAGCGGCGGTGAACTTGCCGGCCACCACGTGATAGGTGAGCACGGCGGTGAGCGTGGCTTTGTTCTCAGGCTTGAGCAGGGTTTCCACCGTGCCGGCCGGCAGCTTGGCGAAAGCGGCGTTGGTGGGGGCGAACACGGTGAACGGGCCTTTGCCCTTCAGCGTTTCAACCAGGCCAGCGGCCTTCACGGCGGCAACCAGCGTGGTGTGATCAGCCGAGTTCACGGCATTATCGATGATATCATTGGTGGGCAGCATGGCGGCGCCGCCCACCATAGGCTGCGCGCTGGCCATGGGGGACAGGCCGGCCGCGGCAATGGCAAACAGCGCGGCGCGCAGGGCAGTGTTGGAACGCATGAGCTTCTCCATCTCGTTGATCAGGTGCCGCCGGAATAGGCGCGCCCCTCAGATACGCAAGATGGGTGACAAGGCTGCGCTTGCCAGTGCCGCTGCGACGAAATGGGCCAGCAATCAGGCGGCTGACAATTTGCCCGTGGCGATCACCGGCCCGGTGGGCGCGCCGGTGGGCGAACCGCCGGTGGGTTCAATGGAAATCGCCAATATCGCCCCGGGTTTCAGCCCTGCCAGCCGATCACGCGGGATCGCCTGGCTGCGGCCAGCGGCGATATCGATCACGCCCAGCGATCGCGGCGGATTCTTGCCTTCGATCACCCACAGTTCCGGCACCTTGCCGCCGGTGGCCTCATCGCTGGCTGCAACCGGGGCAAAACGCACCTGGCCGCTGGCCGGATCAAAAGCAGCGGCAATCAGCGGCCTGCCATCGGCATCAGCCAGCGTTGCCACCAGCGCCGGGCCACCGGCAACAGTGGCCGGCACACCGGGCGCCACGGCATCGGGCTGCACCAGAACGGCGACGGCCACCGCCGCCAGCACCGGGCCAGCAACCGCCAGCCCCCGCCACAGGCCGACACTGTTCCACCAGCCGCCGGACACCGCCGGCTGCGGCGCGGCACGACGTGGCGGCGGCTCGATCTCGCCCGCAATTCCCGCCCAAACCGATGGCGGCGGGGCAATGCCCGGCGTCACGTCATCCAGCGGCGCCAGCATCACCTGCCAACGTTCAACCGCCGCGCGGAATTCGGGATCACTCGACAGGCGCAGTTCGGCCGCCTTGCGCTCGGCGCGGCTGCCGCCACCCAGCGCATGATCCATGGCAAGCGCTTCCAGTTCGGTCAGGCCATCAAGGCCACTGGGCTGGGGCTGCTGGCTCATGCCTGGCTTCCTTCCAGTTGGTCGCGCAGGCGGATCAGGCCGCGCCGTACCCAGCTTTTCAAGGTGCCCACCGGCACCTGCTCGCGCGCGGCAAGTTCGTCATAGGTCACGCCATCATAATAGCAGGCGCGGATGGCGGCGGCATGGCGCGGTTCCAGCGTGGCCAGCGCCGCCGCGATGCGCCGTGCATCCTGATCATGGATCAGCCCGGCATCCTGCGCCGGTCCATCATCGACCGGATCAAAGGCGGACTCCATCGGGACATGGGCGCGCGGCGGGCGGGCGCGCAACCGATCGATGGCGCGGTTGCGCGCGATGGTGGCTGCCCACGTGATCGGGCTGGCTTTCGACGCATCAAAGGTCGCCGCCTTTCGCCACACGATGAGATACACTTCCTGCAACACGTCTTCGGATTCCTGCCGTTCGATCAAGATACGCAGGATCACGCCAAAGAGTTTAGCACTGGTGCGATCATAAAATGCCTGGAAGGCGGCGGCATCGCCATCGGCGACCCGCACCAGCAAGGCCGCCAGCTCGGTGGCGCCGGCGGTAACGGGTTGATTCGGGCGGCTCAAGGCCGGGCACCTGGCATCTGGATGGGACCATCTGCACTGCCGGTGATGAACTGGCGCACGTAGGCATTGTCGCAGGCATCAAGGCCGGCCAACGGCCCATTCCAGATGATCTTCCCCGCGTGCAACATGGCAACCCTATCGGCGATCAAACGCACACTCGCCATGTCGTGCGTAATGGTAATTGCGGTGATTTTCAAATCCGTAACAAAAGTGCGGATCAGCCGGTTGATCACCGCCGCCGTGATCGGGTCCAGCCCCGCCGTCGGCTCATCGAAGAAGATGATCGGCGGGCGCGCCGCGATGGCGCGGGCCAGGGCGACACGTTTCTGCATCCCGCCGGAAAGCTCGGCCGGCTTGAGATCGGCCACCTCCGCTGCCAGGCCCACCCGGGCCAGATTGTCGATGGCCGCCGACCGGCGATCGGCTGGAGTGCCCGGCAGCGCGAAGCTGATATTGCGCCACACGGGCAGCGAATCGAACAGCGCGCCGCCCTGGAACAACATGCCGAAACGGGTGCGGTGGGCATCAAGCGCGGCGCCCTTCAGCCCGGCGACTTCCTGCCCGTCCACCTTGATCGATCCAGCATCGATCGGGATCAGGCCCAATATGCACTTCAGCGTCACCGATTTGCCGGTGCCCGATCCGCCGATGATCACCAGGCTTTCGCCCGGCATCACCGCCACATCCAGGCCATCAAGCACCTGGCGGCTGCCAAAGCGCTTGGACACGCCGGTCAGTTCAATCCGTGGAATCATGATCCGAACACGATCACGGTGATGATCAGGTTGGATAGCAGGATCAGGATGAAGCTGGAGACCACAGCATTGGTCGTCGCACGGCCAACCCCGGCCGCGCCGCCGCCGCTGTGATAACCATGGTAACAGCCCATCAGCGCGATGAAGAATCCGAACACGCCAGCCTTTACCAGCGACGAGACGACGTCATCGGCTTCCAGATAACGCTGCGTGGTGGCCAGATATTGCGCGCTGTTGAAGCCCAGCCGCTGCGTCGCCAGCAGCCAGCCGCCCATGACGCCCAGCGCGTTCGACACCAGCACCAGGAACGGCATCACCAACACGGCGGCGAGAATGCGCGGGGCAACCAGCCAGCGGAAGGGATCGGTGCGCAACGTCACCAGTGCGTCAATCTGCTCCGTCACCCGCATCGTACCCAGTTCGGCCGCCATGGCGCTGGCGACACGGCCGGCCACCATCAGCCCGCCCAGCACCGGGCCAAGTTCACGCACCACACCGATCACGGTGACGGCCGGCACTGTAGAGGCCGCGTTGAAGCGGCTGCCACCGATGAAGATCTGTTGCGCCAGCGCGGAACCCGTGAAAATCGCCGTGAGGCCAACCACCGGCAAGGACAGCCAGCCGATCACCAGCATCTGCTGCGCCAACTGGGCTGGATACCACGGCGGTTGCAGCAGCCGGCTGAGCGCGGTGACGGCAAAGCGCGTGAGCCGGCCGATGCTCGCCAGCGCCGCCAGCACCGGCGCGCCGATGGCGACCAGCGCGACGATCATGCCCACACCCGTTCGAAACGCTGGCCCAGCGCCACCAGCAGTTCATAGCTGGTGCGGCCCGACAGGCTGGCCGCGGTTTCGGGATCAAAGGGGATATCCAGCCAGTCACCCTCAGCCAGCGCCGGCGCGTCGGTAACGTCAAACGCGGCCAGATCCATGGAAACGCGGCCCGCTGCCGAGCAGCGCACACCAGCCGCACTCGCCCAGGCCACGCCCGACAGGCCGCGCGCATAACCATCGGCGTAGCCCAAGGCCACCGTGGCGATGCGGCTGGGCCGGCTGGCCACGAACGCGGCCGCATAGCCCACCGAGCCGCCGGCCGGCACGTCGCGCAGCTGGATGATGCGGGCCTGCATTCGGCCCACTGTGCGGGACACGCGGCCATCCGGCATCAACCCGCCGCCGAACAGGCCGATGCCGGGACGCACCAGATCGAGATGGAACGCCGGGCCAAGCGCGATGCCGGCACTGTTGGCCAGGGCAAAGGCGCCCGCTGGCACGCGCGCCGTCACCTCGGCAAAACAGGCACGCTGAGCCTCGTTCAGCGGGTGCGCCGGATCGTCGGCACAGGCGAGATGGCTGTGCAGCACCGCCACCTCCATCCCGGCCAGCACGTCCGCCGTTTCCGCCGGGGCAAGGCCGAGCCGGTTCATGCCGCTGTCCACCATCGCTTCGCATGGCCGACCGGTCTGCCGCCACAGCGCGACCTGTGCGGCCGTCACCAGCACTGGCCGAGCCGGCAAGGCGAGCGCAGCCGGAAGCTCGTCCGCCGTAACGCCATGAAGAACCGAGAGGATGATGCCATCGGGCAACGGCAGCAACGGTGGCACTTCCTGCCAGTGCGCCACATAAAAATGCCGGCAGCCGACCGCGGCCAGCCGCACCAGTGTCTCACGCGCGCCCAGGCCATAGCCATCGGCCTTGATCGCCGCACAGCAAGCGGCACCACCCACGGCACGGGCGAAATCCTGCCAGTTGGCGATCAGCGCAGCGCTGTCGAGCAGCAGCCGCGCTTGCGGCGGAGGGGGGGGCGGGGGCGACACCGCACCGGATTAGTGCGGTTGTTCATGGCGGCGCAAGCCATTGCGGTGTATCACCGCCTCATGAACCGCTCGATCATCTCCGCCGCTCTTGCTGCCTTGGCTATTGCCGTGAGCCCCTTGGCGCTTGCGCCAGCCCAGGCCCAGCCCAAGCCCGATACGGAATTCTGCGCCAAGATGCGCGCGCAGGATCCGGGCGGCATCTGCACGGCCAAGGGCGAATATGTGACCCCGGAGAAGGTCTACAAACCCGATGGCACGGTGATCAATCGCTCGACAGGCGATTGAGCGCTCGGGCGGCGGCCCTCAATCAAACAGCGAGCTGACCGAGCTTTCTTCGGCCGTCCGCCGCATGGCTTCGGCCAGCAGCGGCGCGATGGTGATGCGCCGTACCTTCTGCGCGGCCTTCACCGCCGCAGTCGCCGCAATCGAATCGGTGACGACCAGTTCTACCAGCGCCGAACCATCGACGCGCGCAACCGCGCCACCCGAAAGCACGCCGTGGCTCACATAGGCGGTCACGCTCTTGGCGCCGGATTCGAGCAGGGCGGCGGCTGCGTTGCACAGCGTGCCGGCCGAATCGACGATGTCATCGACCAGGATGCAGCGGCGGCCGCGCACATCACCAATGATGTTCATCACTTCCGATTCGCCGGGCCGTTCGCGGCGCTTGTCGACGATGGCCAGCGGCGCGTTACCCAGCCGCTTGGCCAGGGCGCGGGCGCGCACCACGCCGCCCACGTCGGGCGAGACGACCATCAGATCTTCCATGCCCATGCGCGCCGTGATGTCGGCCGCCATGACCGGGGCGGCAAACAGATTGTCGGTGGGGATATCGAAGAAACCCTGAATCTGGCCGGCATGCAGATCAAGGCACAGCACGCGATCAGCGCCCGCCATAGTGATGAGATTGGCCACCAGCTTGGCCGAAATCGGCGTGCGAGAGCCCGATTTGCGATCCTGGCGGGCGTAACCGAAATAGGGCACCACCGCCGTGATCCGCCGCGCCGACGCGCGTCGCAGCGCGTCGATGCAGATCAGCAGTTCCATCAGATTGTCATTGGCAGGCGCCGCGGTGGACTGGACCACGAACACATCTTCGCCGCGGACATTTTCATGAATTTCAACAAAGATTTCTTCATCGGCAAAGCGGCGCACCGACGCGCTGGTGAGCGGGATTTCCAGGTAGGCGGCAATCGCCTGGGCCAGTTCGGGATTGCCGTTGCCGGCCAGAATCTTCATGTCGCGCGCGCCCTCGCTGACGGGTTTGGCCGGCCATAGCCGCCCTGTCACACAGGTGCAACCATGGTGGCGGGCTCAGGCGCCGATTGCTGCGACCAATGCCTCGACCAGCGGCACATCGGCGGGCGGCATTGGCAGCGCAGCCATGGCCCCCGGACGCTCCCAGCGCAGCGCCTGGCCGTCGCGGCCGTGCGGCTGCCCCTGCCAGCGCCGGCACCAGTACAGCAGCATCACCAGATGGAAATCGGGATAGCCAAAGCTGACGAAGGTGAAGGGCGCCAGCTCTTCGGCCACGATGCCCAGTTCCTCATCCAGCTCGCGCACAAGGGCGGTCTCCGGCGATTCGCCCGGCTCCAGCTTGCCGCCGGGAAATTCCCACAGGCCGGCCAGCGATTTCCCTTCCGGGCGCTGGGCGAGCAGCACCCGGCCATCGCCATCCACCAAGGCGGCGGCAACCACATGCACGATCTTCATCAACGCAATGTCACCAGCTTCACACGGTCGCCGGCCTTCAACCGGGCATTGGCGCCCAGCTGGTTGAGCGTGAGGAAGCGCGCCATCTTGTCGTCATCATAGGCCATGCGGCTAGCCAGGCTCTGCAGCGTATCGTTGGCACCAACCCGCACCACCTGCACGCGGCGGCTGCGGATGCTGGCGATGTCCTGCGGGCTCAGCCGGCGCACGCTGGCCGCCACCGGCGCCACGCCCCCCAGCTGGCCCTGCGGCGCAATGCTGACCAGCGTGAGCGTCAGCAGCGGCGACCAGCGGTACACCGTGAGTGTTGCTTCCACCGGGCCGGCCTGCGATCCGGCGCGGATGCTGCCTTCCAGCGCCTCCACCCCGTTGATCCGTGTGGCACGCATCGGCTGGGCCGAAACCCCCAGTTGCTGCCAGCGGGCGCCGGCGATGCTGTTCAGATCAGCGTTGCGCGCATCGGCGGCGCGCAGATCAAAGCGCAGATTGCCCGGCCCGCTGCCGGTGACGGCCTGCGACGAATTGCTGATCGCAAAACCACGCGGCGCATCCAGCGCCAGCGCCAGCCCGCCGTGGCGGAAACCGCTGCCCACCACCACGCCTTCGGCCGGATCATCATCATAGATCATGCCGTCGATGGCATTGAGGAACGCATCACGGTTGAGGGCGCGACTCGTGGCTCTGATCGCTTGCGCTTCGCTGCGCATCCGCGCCACGCGTTCGCCGCTGGGCGGATGGGTGGAAAGCCACTTCGATGGTTCGGCGCCGCCCTGGCCCTTCAGCCGCGCTTCCAGCGCCGTCTGCGCGCCCAGCGCGGCCAGGCTGTCGGTGGCGGCATTGGGATCATAGCCGGCGGTGGTCAGATAGCGCACCCCCAGGCTGTCCGCCTGGCGTTCCTGATCGCGGCTGTAGCCCAGCGTGGTCAGCCCGGCGACCAGCCCGGCCCCGCGCCCGATCAGATCAGAGCCGGTGAGCGCCCCGGCCACACCCGCCAATACGTTTGACAGCGCGGCGCGGTTTTGGCGCTTCTGGCCATGACGGGCCGCGACATGCGCCACTTCATGCCCCATCACGAAGGCCAATTCAGCCTCGTCGTTCATCAGCGCCAGCAGTTGCCGGGTGATATAGACATAGCCGCCGGGTATGACGAAGGCGTTGTTCACATTGGAATTCAGCAGAGTGACGGTGTAATCCGTCGCCCGCGCGCCGCCGCCCGATTGCACGGCAATCTTCTGGCCAACGCCCCGCACATAATCCGCCACCGGCCCGCTCATGGCGCCACCGAATTGCTGCAGGATCTGCGGATGGGCTTGCGCGCCGGATCGGCGCTCGCTTTCGGTCAGGCCGGGGGGTGCCTGCGCCAGCGCCGGGACGGCCAGCAAAGCTGACAAGGCAAGCGTGCGAACCAGATTTTTCATCGGCGCAGCATAACGTGAAAGCGGGTCATTGCGCCAGAAGGCGGCGGAAGGTGGTTCTAGAGATTGCGGCCCATCGCCAGATATTTGGCGCGGCGGGCCTTCACCAGCGCGGCCGGAGACAGCGCCAGCAATGGCTGCAATTCGCTGGCAATCGCCATCGACAGCGAGGCGATGGCGGCCGCCGGATCACGATGGGCGCCGCCGAGCGGTTCGGACACGATGGTATCGATCACGCCGAGGGCCTTGCAGTCGGCCGCCGTCACCTTCATCGCTTCGGCTGCGTCTGCCGCGCGATTGGCTTGCTTGTCGGCATTGCGCCACAGGATGGAGGCGCAGCCTTCCGGCGAGATCACCGCATAAACCGCGTGTTCCAGCATGATCACCCGATCCGCCGCCGCGATGCCGATGGCGCCGCCCGACATGCCTTCGCCAGTGATGGCGGTAATGATCGGCACCGGCGCACCCAGGAAGGCGGCAGTGGCACGCGCAATGGCTTCGGCTTGGCCGCGGGCTTCACCATCGACGCCCGGATAGGCGCCGGCACTGTCAACCAGCGTGATCACCGGCACGTTGAAGCGGGCAGCGAGCTCCACCAGCCGCGCGGCCTTGCGATAGCCTTCGGGCCGACCCATGCCGAAATTGTGGCGAACGCGGGACGCGGTGTCGTTGCCCTTTTCATGGCCGATCAGCATCACCGGGACGTTCAGCCCGCGCAGCTTGCCCAACCCGCCCAATATGGCGAGATCCTCGCCATAGGCGCGGTCACCAGCCAGCGGCGTGAAATCCTCCACCAGTGCCTTGGCGATGTCGGAAAAATGCGGTCGCGCCGGGTGGCGGGCAACCAGCGTCTTCTGCCACGGCGACAGCTTGGCATAGGTTTCGGCCAGCAGGCGGCGGGCGGCGCCTTCGGCATGACGAGCGCCGGCATCGTCGCCGGCGGCGCGATAATCGGTCGCGCGCTGGGCGATCTGGGCAATCGGCTTTTCAAAGTCGAGATAGGTGCTCACGGGCCTTGGCCTAGGCGATATGACGCGGCGTGGTCAATGGCCGCAACGTCACATGCAAGCTCATTGGCGCTGCCAGCGGAAATACCACACCTCGTGGCCAAGCCGGCGCGCCTTGGCTTCATAGCGCGTCTGCGGCCAATCGGCGGGGCGGGTGAGGAAGTCCGCCGCAGTGTCGCCCAACCAGCGGAAATCGCTGCGCTTGGCCATCTGCATCAGCGCCCAACGGCAATAGATCGGGTGATCGGTGCCAAAGCGGAATTCACCGCCCGGCTTGAGCACGCGGGCGATGCGATCAATCGGCCCGGGGTTCATGAAACGGCGCTTGGCGTGGCGGGCCTTGGGCCAGGGATCAGGGTGGAGCAGGAACACGCGGTCCACGCTGGCTTCGGGCAGCCGTTCCAGCACATCAAGCGCATCGCCATGGTGGATGCGCACGTTGGTGAGACCACCATCGCGCACCGCCATCAACGCGCCGACCACGCCATCCACGAACGGTTCCGCACCGATCAGGCCAACATCGGGGCGCATCGCCGCCTGCCCGGCCATATGCTCGCCCTTGCCAAAGCCGATTTCCAGCCACAGCGGGCGATCATCGCCAAACAGGCCCGGTGCGGTAATCGGCCCTTCGGTTGGCACCGCGAGGCGCGGCAACAGATCGGCAAACAATTCGGCCTGGCCCTGGCGCAAGGCGTGGCCCTGCCGGCGGCCGTAAAGCCGGCGGATGGTGGTCGGATCGGAAACCCCAGAATCGCTGATTGCGTCGCTCATGGTGGCGGCCATGCCCGATTGCGCGCCTGTGGAAAAGGGCAGGCGTGGCCATTGATCCAGATCAAGGCACCTGGATGCCGCCGGCCCGAAACTGCGACCCAGATTTGGGAGGATAGATGATGGACGCTCATACCCCGGCCCGCCCGACCCCTGAAAGCGCAGGCTCAGGCGCGATCACCGATGTTGATGTGCTGGTGATTGGTGCCGGCATTTCCGGGCTCTCCGCAGCCTGGCACCTGCAGCAACGCCTGCCACATAAGCGCTTCCTGGTACTGGAACGGGAGGCCAGTTACGGCGGCACCTGGCTCACCCACAAATTCCCCGGCATCCGTTCCGATTCCGATCTCTACACCTTCGGCTTCGGGTTCAAACCGTGGGTGGGGCCGCCGATCGCCACGGCTGCCGAAATACAGGCCTATCTGGGCGAAATGATCGAGGAGAATGATCTCGATCGCCACATCCGCTACAACCACAGCATCGAAACGGCCGATTGGGACAGCAGGGCCGCGCGCTGGACCGTCACCGCCGCAATGGCCGATGGCACGCACCGTGCGTTTCGCGCACCGTTCCTGTGGATGGCGCAAGGCTATTACCGGCATCACCAGGGCTATTGGCCGGAGTATCCGGGCATGGCCGATTTCAAGGGCCTGATCCTCCACACCGAGGAGTGGGATGAAGCCACCGATTACAGCGGCAAACGCGTCGTGCTGATCGGATCGGGCGCAACGGCGGCCACCGTGGTTCCGGCGATGGCGGCAAAGGCCGAACACATCACCATGATTCAGCGCGGTCCGACCTATTTCATGCCGGGTCAGAACGTGAATGAAACCGCCGAGATGTTGCGGCCGCTGGGTCTGGATCCAGCCGTCGTGCACGATGTGGTCCGGCGCAAGATTCTGTTCGATCAGGATCAGATCGTGCGCCAGTGTCGTGAAGCCCCTGAAGCCGTCACGACCGAACTGCTGGCTGGGGTGCAGGCGCTGCTGCCCGAAGGCTTTGACATGAAGCACTTCACACCCAGCTACCGGCCATGGCGGCAACGGCTGGCGTTCGTGCCCGATGGTGATCTGTTCGCCGGCGTGCGCGATGGCAAGGCCAATGTCGTCACCGGCACGATCGCGCGCTTCACGCCCGATGGCGTGGAGATGCAGGATGGCACCACCGTCCCAGCCGACATGATCGTGCTCGCCACCGGCTTCAACCTGTGTGTGTTCGGTGACATTTCCTTTTCAATCGACGGCAAGCCGCTGGACATGGGCGATACCGTGACCTGGCGCGGCATGATGTTCACCGGCGTGCCCAACTTGGTCTGGGTGTTCGGCTATTTCCGGGCGAGTTGGACGCTACGTTCCGACATGATTTCGGAATTCACCTGCCGGCTGTTGCAGCACATGGACGATAAAGGCGCCGACAGGGTCGAGGTGGTGCTGCCGCCCGATCTTGTCGGCAGCCCACGCGGCCTTTGGGTGGATCCGGAGGACTTCAACCCCGGTTATCTCGCCCGCGGCCAGCACTTGCTGCCGAAAACCGCGCCCGGCCCGGAATGGCGCCACACCCAGGATTATTGGCGCGAAAAGGATGAGATCCCGCGGGTTGATCTCGACGGGCCGGCCTTCCGCTATGCCAGAACCAGGCTGCCTATGACCACATGAGACAACAGCACGGCTTGCACACTGCCACATCTTTGCCGCAAGAGAGCGGTGGCCGGTGGATGGGCCCGGCCGTGACAGAACGGAAAAAGATGCTTTCGGGTGTGAAATCGCTGGTGATGGGTGGCCGCGAGGTGTGGCCGCTGGTGGAAGGCGGCAAGGGTGTTTCGGCCACCAACCACGCCTCGTCGGGCGCCTGGGCACTGGCCGGCGGCGTTGGCACGGTGAGCGCGGTCAACGCCGACAGCTATGACGCCGATGGCAACATCATCCCGCAAATCTACCGCGCCGCCACCCGCCGCGATCGTCATGAAGAACTGGTGCAGTACGGCATCGATGGCGGGATCGCCCAGGTGCAGCGCGCCTATGAGATCGCCGCCCCGGAATTGCAGCGCGGCATCGGCGCCATCAACATCAATGTGTTGTGGGAAATGGGCGGTGCCCAGCGCATCCTGCATGGCGTGTTGGAAGGCACGCGCGGCATGGTGAACGGCGTGACCTGCGGGGCCGGCATGCCCTACAAACTCTCCGAAATCGCCGCGCAGTATGGCGTGCATTATTACCCGATCATTAGCTCGGCCCGGGCGCTCCGCGCGCTGTGGAAGCGCGCCTATTCCAAGGCGGCCGAGTGGCTGGGCGCGGTGGTGTATGAAGACCCGTGGCTGGCCGGTGGCCACAACGGCCTGTCCAACGCCGAAGACCCGCTCGCACCCCAGGATCCCTACCCGCGCGTTGCCGAGCTGCGCGCCACCATGCGGGAACTCGGCGTGTCCGAATCGGTGCCGATCGTGATGGCCGGCGGCGTGTGGCGGCTGGACGAATGGGCCAACTGGTTCGACAATCCCGAATTGGGCCAGGTGGTGTTCCAGTTCGGCACGCGGCCGCTGTTGACGCAGGAAAGCCCGATTCCGCAGGCGTGGAAAGAGCGCCTGCTGCATCTGAACGAAGGCGATATCCTGCTGCACAAATTTTCGCCGACCGGATTCTATTCGTCGGCCATCCGCAATCCTTACCTTCGTGCGCTGGAAGCGCGCAGCGAGCGGCAAATCGCCTTTTCCACTACGGCCACCGGCGATCACCAGTTTGCGCTTGATGTCGGCGTCGGCAGCAAACGCTTTTTCGTGACCGGCGGCGATCTGCTGCACGCGCGCGAATGGCATGGCGCGGGCTTTAGCGAAGCGCTGAAAACCCCGGACAACACACTGGTGTTCGTGACCCCAGCCGAACGCGCTACCATCCGCAAGGATCAGGCCGATTGCATGGGTTGCCTGTCGCACTGCGGCTTTTCGGCGTGGAAGGATACGGATAGCAACAGCACCGGGCGTCTCGCCGATCCGCGCAGCTTCTGCATCCAGAAAACACTCCAGGATATCGCCCATGGCGGCGATCCGGAACAGAATCTGGCCTTTGCCGGCCACAGCGCTTACCGCTTCGCCAGCGACCCTTATTATTCGAACGGCTTCATCCCGACGGTGAAGCAACTGGTGGACCGGATTCTCACCGGGGCGTGAGGTTCAAGAAAGAATGATGCCTCCGGCGGGTAGGGCCTGAGGCCCTGCACCCGTCGGTTTTCGGGCGGCTCCCGTTCAACATGCGCAAATTGGCCCAGCAGCCATGAAATAGTTGCCTGCGGCGCTATCTTCCAAGCATCGGCACCGACCAAAAACGAAAGCGGGTGCAGGGGCTCAGCCCCTGCACGCCGGAGGCCCCTTCTGCCTTCAAATATCGACGCAGATCTTCCCGAAATGCTTGCCCGATTCCTGGTGCCGGAAGGCCCCACCCAGTTCGGCCAGCGGGAAGTGCGAATCGATCACCGGGCGGATGCCGTTCTGGTTGATGGCGCGGATCATGTCCTGCTGTTGGCGGCGCGTGCCCACGGTGATGCCAATCAGGCGGATCTGTTTCGCCATCAACTGCACGGTGGGGATCGGCCCGGCAAAGCCGGCGAGCACGCCGATCAGGCTGATATGGCCGCCCACGGCGCAGGCGGTGATCGATTCGGGCATGGTGCCCGCCCCGCCGATCTCCACGATATGGTCCACGCCGCGCCCTTGCGTCAGCTTCATGGCTTCCGCGCCCCAGCCGGGGGTGGATTTGTAGTTGATCAGGTGATCGGCGCCCATCGCGGCCAGTCGGGCGAGTTTTTCGTCGCTGGAACTGGTGGCGATCACGGTGGCGCCCATTGCCTTGGCAAATTGCAGCGCAAAGATGGAAACGCCGCCGGTGCCCTGCACCAGCACGACGTCGCCAGCCTTCAGATTGCCTTCCGGCACCAGTGCCCGCCAGACGGTAAGGCCGGCGCAGGTGAGGGTGGCGGATTCGGCATGGGAATAACCGAACGGCGCGTGGGTGAAGCTGGCGGCCGGCGCAACGACCTCCTCCACCGCATAGCCATCGGCGCCATCGCCCGGCACGCCGGCAAAGCCCGCCATGTTGGGCTTGCCGTCGAGCCAGGTCGGGAAGAAGGTGGAAACCACCATGTCGCCAGTGCGGAATTCGGTAACACCTTCGCCCACCGCCAGCACTTCGCCGGCGCCGTCGCTCATCGGAATGCGGCCGTCCGGTGTGGGGATGCCGCCAACAACGACGATATAATCATGGTAGTTGAGGCTGCTTGCCCGCAGCCGCACCTTGATCTGGCCGGGGCCGGGCGCGCCGGGATCGGGCATGTCTTCATGGCGCAGATTGTCGATGCCGGCGGGGTGGCGGAGGCGGATGGCTTTCATGGTGGTGGCTCCCTTGGTTGCGCGCAGCCTAGCGCGGCAGGAGCGATTGCCTTCCCTCCCGCTTGCGGGAGGGAAAAAGCGTCAGGCCCACCCCTCCAAAACAATATCCGGCGGCCGATGCCCATCGACCCAAACGCGAATGTTGGCGATCACTTTTTCGCCCATCGCCTGTCGCCCTTCGAAGGTGGCGCTGCCCATGTGGGGCAGCAGCACCACATTGGTCATCGCCAGCAAGCGTGCATCGATGGCCGGTTCATGTTCGAACACGTCGAGGCCGGCACCGGCGATCTGACCGGCGGCCAGCGCCTCGCACAGGGCATTCTCGTCCACGATCTCGCCGCGTGCCGCGTTGATCAGATAAGCGCTCTTCTGCATCAGGCCGAAGCGGCGGGCATCGATCAGGTGGTGCGTGTCGGGCGTGTGCGGGCAGTTTATGGTGATGATGTCCACCCGCGCCAGCATGGCATCCAGATCGGCCCACCACGTCGCTTCCATCTCGGCCTCCACGCTGGCCGGCAGGCGGTGGCGGTTGTGGTAGTGCACGGTCAAGCCGAAGGCGCGGGCACGACGGGCGACGGCACTGCCGATGCGGCCCATACCGATGATACCCAGTCGCTTGCCGGTAATGCGGTGGCCCAGCATGCCGGTGGGCGACCAGCCCGCCCATTCGCCGGCGCGCACCAGCTTTTCACCGGCCCCCAGCCGGCGCGGCACGGCCAGGATCAGCGCCATCACCATATCGGCGGTATCCTCGGTGAGCACGCCGGGCGTGTTGGTCACCGTCACCTTGGCAGCATGGGCGGCGTGCAGATCGATATGGTCAACGCCCACGCCGAAATTGGCGCACAGCTTCAGCCGGCCACCCTCGGCCGCCGCCGCAAACACCGCAGCATCAACATGATCGGTCACGGTGGGCACCAGCACATCACAATTGCGCGCCGCCGTGCAGAGCTGTTCCTGCGTGAACGGTGTATCAGTGAGATTGAGTTCGACATCGAACAATTCGGCCATGCGGGTTTCCACGGCCTGCGGCAGGCGGCGGGTGACGATGACCTTGGGGCGGGGCTTGTTGGGCATGAACGGGTCCGAATTCAGGTTCGCTGCGATGTGGCAAGGCTTGCGCGGCAACGGCCAAACGGTCAAGAGGAAGGCCCATGAAGACCGCCCTGATCCTGTTGATTGCGTGCGCCGCAACCGCCGCGAACGCCGCCGAATTCGCCGATGGCACCACCGACCTGCCAAAACCGCGCTTTGTCTCGATCAAGGGCGGCAGCGCCATGATGCGTTCCGGCCCTGGCGAGCGTTTCCCAATCCTGTGGGAGTACAAGCGCCCCGGCCTGCCGATGGAGATATTGAAGGAATATGAAATCTGGCGGCAGGTGCGCGATCCCGATGGCACCATCGGCTGGATGAACAAGGCGCTGCTCACCGGGCAGCGCACCGGCATGGTGCGGGATCAGTCCCGCCTTCTTTACGTCGCGCCCGACATGAAGAGCCGCATCGCCTGGCGGATCGCACCGGGCGCGGTGGTGAATATCACCCTTTGCGAGGATATCTGGTGCCGGGTGAGCAAGGATGGCAAATCCGGTTACATCCTTCGCGGCCAGATGTGGGGCACCTATGCCCGCGAGAAAATCGAGGGCTAAAGCTTCCCGCCGCCGCGCACAAACAGCAGCAGCACCAACCCCACCGCCAGCAGGCCGATGACCGGCACGAAACCCGCTGCCTGGCTGCCGCCAATCCGCGTTGCCTGTTCCACAAGCAGCGGCCCCAGCCACATGGTGGCCGTACCCGACAAGGCATAAAGACCGAAGAAGGCCCCCAGCCGGTCTGGCGGCACCAGCCGGGTGAGCAAGGTGCGTGACGAGGCATAGGCCGCCGTGACCGTGATGGCGAGACCGCAACCCAGGCCCAAGAACACCAGTTCCGGCAGGGTGGTGAACATCGGCGCGTCCCACATCGGCGTGGCCGCAGCCGGCTGGAACAGGATGCGATCCTGCCCCATGCCCAACACCAGCGATTGCAAGACAATCAGCAACAGCAGTTCCAGCATGAGGGCCAGGCGCGGCCCCAGCCATCCATCCAGCCGCGGCGCCAGCAGCCCGCCCGCCACCGCCGCACAACTCAGCACGATGCCATAGCCCAGCATCGGCAACGTGCCCCAGCCCATGGTGCCGGCCGCATAGATGCCGCCAAACAGCAGGATCGCGGTGAGGCCATCGGTGAAAATCATCCGCGCCAGCAGATAGAGCAGGGGATTGGCATTGCCGCGCACATCGCGCACCAGCCGCCACAGATCATTGGCACCGCCCACAAGCGCTGCGCCTGGCCGGGCACTTGTGCGCGGCATGTCGGGCACGGATCGAAACAACGGAATGCTGCCCACCAGCATCAGCGCCCCCACGATTGGCCCCGTGATGCGCGCCGGTTCGCCCAACGCCGGATCAAGGCCCAGCAGCGGCGTGGCCGGCACGAACGGCCAATCCACCGATCCCGGCAGCGCAAAGGCCAGCAGCACGAACAGCAGCAGTCCCACGCTCATGGCGTTGCCGCCGGCCAAACCGAGCCCGCTGGCCTGCGCCACGCCGGAATGGCCGGCCGCCGGCACCAGCAGCGCATTGTGCAGCATCTCGTGCGCCGAAAACAGCCAGGTCATCACGGCGCCGGCCCCGATCACCCACATCACACCCAGCCCTGCATGACCGGCCGGCATCACCCACCACAGGCTGGTGGTGATCACCACCATCGCCAGCACGACCGGCGCCAGCAGCGGCTTGCGTGGCCCCAACCGGTCGATCGTGGCACCCAGCAATGGCATGGATAGCATCACCGCCCAGCCGCCCCATTTGCCGCCCTGCGCCACCAGCGCCTGGCCCTGCACCGGATCGCCCACCACGGCGCGCACGAACCAGGGCATGAAGATATAGATGGTGATCAGGATCACGTAGGGATCGCGCACCGCCTGGGCCAGAGCCCAGGCCCTCGTCGCGCGCGGGGAGGCTGTGTCGCTCAACGCGTCGGCGCGGGAACAGTCGCCGGTGCCGGCAGCGGCGTAGCGGCAGCGGCTTCCAGTGCCACCAGCGCCGCTTCGCCGGCCAGCAGGCGATCCGCCGCCGCCAACCAACCGCGCACCGTGGCGTTGCCGCGCAGAGCCGCCGACCGGCGCAGTGCGGCCGCCGCGGCCGCCAGGTTGCCGCGCGCCATCAGGCCCTGCGCTTGCACCACCGGGCCAGCGCCTTCGCTGGCGGAAAAAGTGGTCTCCACCCGCCGCATGAAGGCCTGCCACCAATCGGGCCGCGTGGAGCCCGGCCCGGCATCCGAAAGCCCAGTCAGTTGCCGCGCCAGCTGAGCCCGCGTCACCGGCGCGGCGGACAGCGCCTCAAGCGCCGCCACTTCGTCGGCATATTGCTCACCAAACAGCCGGCGCGTGGCGGGCAGCAGCGCATCGAGCGGGCGGCCATCCTCCACCGCGCGGCGCAGCAGCAGCACGGTGAGCATCGATTCGGCCCGATCGGCGGCACCCTGCGCGGTGGCAACCACGCTGGCATCGCGGGCTTCCTCCGCCGCCACCCGCGCCGAAAGCTGGGCAAGCAGGCGGTTCAATTCGTCGATGCGCTCGGCGTCACGCTGGATCTGATCGGTGCTGCTTTCCACCTTGGCTTCGGTACGAGCCAACCGCTCCGATGCCACCGCCGGCGCACTCGGTCGGGCACGCTCCAGCGCCGCCAGCCGCTTTTCCAGCGCGTCAGCCTCGCCACTGCTTGCCGCCGCGACGAACGGCAGCCGGCCGCGCACCGTCTGTTCGAACCAGGGATTGGCGATCGACCCGGCAGCAAAGGCGAACAGCGCCGCCGCGATCGCCCAGGCGAACCCGCCGCGCCGCGACGTTTGCTGCGAGCCGGCCGGCCCCTGCGTCATCAGCCGGGCGCGCAGCCGCTCGGTGGCGGCAAGGCTCGATTCTCCGATGTCACTGCGGTCGAAAGGATCGTTCATGGCGCCTTCCTACTAGGCTTTGGGCAGCATCGCCAGCAGCGCCGATTCGGTGGGCTCGGCAGCAGCCAAGGCGCTGGCCCAACCGCTGCCAGCGGCGGCCAGCGTTGCCCCACTGATGGCAAACAGCTGCACAGCAGCGCGCCGGCCGCCCAGCCGGTCCCATTCTCCTGCGAACTGCGCGGCCGTACGCGGCGAATGCAGCAGCACCGCGTCAACATCGGGCAGGCCCGGCAGCGGCAGCAGCGGCGTTTCGTAAACGGTGACGCGGATGAGGCGGAGCGCAGGCGGCACCGTTACCGCTGTCAGATCGGCGCCGGCGAGGTGCAAAAATTGCCCGCTCGCCAAGCCATCGAGAAGCGCCTGCATTGCGCCCGGCCCAGCCTTCACAGCGCTCCAGCCGGCGGCACGCGCTGCAGCGGCGGTTGCTTCCCCAACCGCGTGCGCGGGCAGGTGCTTGAGCGAACCGGCCAGCGGTCCGGCGTGACGCACGGCCGCCGCGCTTGAAAGGATCACGGCATCTGGCGATTCGGCCGGCAAAGCCCACGGCAGTGGCCGGGTTGCCAGCAGTGGGTGGGCCACCGGATCATGCCCCATTGCCCTCAGCCGGGCGGCGGTCGCGTCCGCACCCGGCTGCGGGCGAACGACCAGGATGCGCATCAGGCCGTGAACAGCCCGCGCACGGCAGGGCTGGAGCGGCCGAGCAACTCAGCGGCCAACGCCGCCACCCGCTCATGGGCTTCATGCAGAGCGGCGTTGAAGCCGCCTTCCTGAACTTCGCTGCCATCCTCGGCGAGGATCTGGCCGCGGAAAGTGACGCCTTCGCCTTCCAGCCGAGCCAACGCCGCCACCGGCGAATGGCAGGTGCCGCCCAGCGCCGCGAGGAACGCGCGCTCGATGGTGACGCACTGAAAGGTGGGCAGGTGATTGATCGGTTCCAGCCGCGCCAGCGTCGCCTCGTCGCCGTCGCGCACCGTGATGCCCACGGCTCCCTGCGCGCTGGCGGGCAGCATTTCGTCAATCTCGATCAGCGCGCCCACATCCTGCCCCAACCGATCAAGGCCGGCGGCGGCCAGCAGTGTGGCATCGATAACGCCCGCTTCAACCTGGGCCAGCCGGCGCGCAACATTGCCGCGCAGGATTTCGGTGACCAGATCCGGCCGCTTCGCCTTCAACTGCGCCGCCCGGCGCGGGCTTGAGGTGCCGATGCGTGCACCCTGCGGCAGCGCCGCGATGCTGGCGGCGCCGATCAGCCGTTCGCGCACATCGGCGCGCGGCAGCATGGCAGCGAGGCAGATACCGTCTTTCAGCAGGGTTTCGACGTCCTTCATCGAATGCACGCCGATATCGATTCGGCCATCCATGAGGGCGGCATCCAGCTCCTTGGTCCACAACGCCTTGCCGCCGATCTCGGCCAGCGCGCGATCCTGCACCTTGTCCCCAGTGGTGTGGATGATGATGATCTCCACGTCTGCATCGCCCCAGCCATGCGCGGCTTTCAGGGCGTCAGCCGTCATGTGCGCCTGGGCCAGCGCAAGGGGAGAACCGCGGGTGCCAATCTTGAAGCTCATGCGCCTGCCATGGCGCGACGGTTGCGGATTGGCAAGACTGGCCCTAGCTGTGCGCCATGACTGGCCCACTGGTTCTCGGTATCGAATCCAGCTGCGATGAAACCGCGGTCGCCCTGGTGCGCGGTGATCGCACCATTCTGTCCCAGCGCATCGCCAGCCAGAACGAAGCCCACGAACGCTTTGGCGGCGTGGTGCCCGAACTCGCCGCCCGCGCCCATGCCGACCGGCTGGCGCCGATGGTGGAGACCGTACTGACCGAAGCCGGCATCGCGCTGACTGATGTGGACGCCATCGCCGGCACCGCCGGGCCGGGCCTGATCGGCGGCGTGATGGTCGGCCTGGTGACGGCCAAGGCATTGGCCTTTGCCGCCAACAAACCGCTGATCGCCGTCAATCACCTCGAAGGCCACGCGCTGTCACCCCGCCTAGCCGATGCGAGCCTGCAATTTCCTTATCTGCTGCTGCTGGTCTCCGGCGGGCATTGCCAGTTGCTCGGCGTGGAAGGCGTCGGCCGTTATCGCCGGCTCGCCACCACCATCGACGATGCGGTGGGCGAAGCCTTCGACAAGTCCGCCAAGGTGCTGGGCCTGGGCTTTCCCGGTGGCCCGGCGCTGGAACGGGCTGCACACACTGGCAATCCGGCGCGATTCCCGCTGCCGCGCCCCTTGGTGGGCAGTGACGAACCGCATTTCTCCTTTGCCGGCCTGAAATCCGCCGTACTGCGCGCCCGCGCCACCCTTGCCGAGCCGACGGCACAGGATATCGCCGATCTCGCCGCCAGCTTCCAGCAGGCCGCCTGCGATTGCCTGACCGACCGCACGGCGCGCGCCATCGCGGCGTTCCCGGAAGCCACTGCCTTGGTGGTCGCCGGCGGGGTGGCGGCCAATCAGGCCATTCGCGCCACCCTGACCGGCCTTGCCGCCACCCACGGCCTGCCCTTTGTCGCCCCGCAGATGTGGCTGTGCACAGACAATGGCGCGATGATCGCCTGGGCCGGGCTGGAGCGACTGGCCATCGGCGATGTGGACGATCTCCACGCGCCTGCCCGCCCGCGCTGGCCGCTCGATCCCGCCGCTGAGGCCGTTCGGGGCGCCGGGGTGAAGGCGTGATTCGGTTCGGCGTGATCGGCGCTGGCGCCTGGGGCACGGCGCTGGCCAGCACTTTGGCCGGCAATGGCCCGGTGACATTGTGGGCGCGCGAGGCAGAGGTGATCAGCGCCATCAACACCACCCGCGAAAACTCGGTCTTCCTGCCCGGCATTCCGCTGCCCGCCGGCATCACCGCCACGACCAATCTGGCCGACATTGCGGCCTGCGCGATCATCCTCGTCGTTGTGCCTGCCCAGCATCTCCGCGCCGTCCTCAGCCAGGCTGCGATCCCCGCCACCACGCCTCTGGTGTTGTGCGCCAAGGGCATTGAAGCCGGTAGCCACGAACTCATGGTGGAGGTGGCCCAAAGCCTTGTGCCCAACCCCATCGCCGTCCTCTCCGGCCCCAGTTTCGCCGCAGAAGTCGCCAATGGCCTGCCCTGCGCCATCACGCTGGCGTGCGCTGACAGTGCGCTGGGCGAGCGTTTGGTGGCCGCGATGGCCCGCCCGACCTTCCGGCTCTACCAGTCCGACGACGTCGTGGGGGCCGAGATCGGCGGCGCGGTGAAGAACGTGCTCGCCATCGCCTGCGGGGTGGTGGACGGTGCCGGCCTCGGCCTCAATGCCCGCGCCGCGCTGATCGCACGCGGCTTTGCCGAAATGACGCGATTCGGCGTGGCGCGCGGTGCCCGCGCCGAAACGCTTGCCGGCCTGTCCAGTCTGGGCGATCTCGTCCTCACCTGCTCATCGGAAAGCAGCCGCAACTTTCGCCTGGGTGTCGGCCTCGGCCAGGGCCGCTCACTCGCCGACCTGCTCGCCGGCCCGGCGGTCGCCGAGGGCGCTGCTACCGCGCCCGTACTGGTGGAAGCTGCCCGCGCCGCCGGTATCGAGATGCCGATTTCCGAGGCTGTCGCCGCCCTGCTGGCCGGCGCGTCGGTGCGCGAAACCATCAGCGCTTTGCTGGCGCGGCCATTGAAAGCCGAATAGCGCGCTCTCAAAAATCGACCGCGATGCCGCCCTTTTCCCAGTCGCCATAGCGCACCGGATCAGGGCCCTTGCGGCCGCCGACTTCCTTATCGGTTGGCGGCGGCGGCGGCGCTTCAGGCTGCTTGTCGCGCGGATCGGGGGTCTGCGGCTTGTCCTTGTCCATAAATCAGTGTTGCCACCGCCGCCCGCCTGTTAGCAATGGGGTGAAGCGAAGCAGGGGGCGTAACATGTTCGACAACAAGGTGATTGCCATAACCGGCGCCGGCAGCGGCATCGGACGGGCGTTGGCGCTGAACCTGGCCGGGCGCGGCGCGGTGCTGGCGCTGGCCGACAAGGATGCGGACGGCTTGGCGGAGACCAAGCGGCTGCTCGGCAATCGGGCGGCAAGCATCACGGCGCTGGATGTGACCGACACGGCTGCGCTCAACGCCTGGGTTGCGGGCGCGGTGACGGATTTCGGCAAGCTGGATGGCATCATCAACAATGCCGGCCTCAGCGTGGTGGCGCCCTTTGCCGATTGCCCGGAAGCGGATTTCGACCGGGTGATGAACGTCAACTTCAGTGCCGTGGTCGCCGGCTGCCGCGCCGCCCTGCCGCATGTGCGGGGTGCAGCTGCCAAGGATGGTATCGGTTGGATCGTCAATATTTCCAGCGTGTTCGGTATGATGGGCTACCCCACCCAAAGCGCCTATAACGCCAGCAAATATGCGGTGCGCGGTCTGACCGAGGCGATGGCGCTGGAACTGGCGGTGACCGATCCCAACGTGAGCGTGATCCGCGTCCACCCCGGCGGCATCAAGACCAACGTGGCGAAAAACAGCAAGCAGATCGCGCTGTTGCCGGGGCAGGACCCCAACACCGATTTCGCCGCCGAGTTCGAGAAGAACGCCCCCACCACGCCCGAACAGGCGGCCGAAACCATCATCACCGGCATGGCAAAACGCAGCACCCGCGTGCTGATTGGGCCGGATGCGCGTTTCATCGATTGGATGGTGCGCCTGTTCCCCGTTTCCTATTTCAAGGTGATCGGCAGTTTCCTTGGAAGACGGAAATAGGTGGGAAAGCGCCCCCATTTGCGGCAAGGGGCGGGCGATGAACCAACCCCGCAAACCCGAACGCAAGCCGGAACGCTCTGGCCGCCCGACAACCAATCGCGATGATACCGGCGTTGCCGCCCGCCGCGCCGCGCTGAAAATCATCCAGGCGGTGCTCGATCGCGGTGCGCCCTTCGATGCCGCCACCAGCCATGCCGATGATCTGCCGCTGCCGCAGGATCGCGGGCTGGCCCGGTTGCTGGCCTTGACCGTAAAGCGCTGGCTGCCGGAACTGGACGCGCTGATCGACAGCGCGACGCCGCGGCCGCTCCCCATCGATGCCCGCGCCCGCCACGCCCTGCGAGTCGCCCTGGCCGGCTGGTTGAAGCTGGAAACGCCGCCGCACGCCGTGGTGGCCACAGCGCTGCCGCTGGTGGAAGGCGGGCCACGCCGGCTGGTGCATGGCGTGCTCGGCAGCCTGATCCGCCGCCCGGCCACCCTGCCGGCAGCGCCGCGCCTGCCCAGCCCGTTCGATGTGTTCTGGGCACGCGATTGGGGCGTGGCCGTGGCCGAAGCCGCCAGCGCCGCACTGGCCGAAGAGCCGGCGACCGACCTGACCCTGAAAGACGCGTCGCAAACCGATCATTGGGCGTTGGCGCTGGAAGGCATCAGCCTTGCCCCCGGCCATGTTCGCACGGCGAAGAAGGGCAGCATCACCGAATGGCCCGGCTTTGCCGAAGGCGCCTGGTGGGTGCAGGATCTCGCCGCCAGCCTGCCCGCCCGCCTGCTGCCGGCCAAGGCCGGCGATCGCGTGCTCGATCTGTGTGCGGCGCCAGGCGGCAAGACTCTGCAACTGGCGGCGCGCGGCTGCCATGTGACGGCGCTCGACGTGTCGGATCACCGGCTGGAGCGGGTGCGCGAGAATCTGGCGCGCACCGGGCTGACGGCCGAACTGGTCGCCGCCGATGCCCTGCGCTGGCAACCCGACGCGTTGTTCGATCATATCTTGATCGATGCACCCTGTTCGGCCACCGGCATCTTCCGCCGCCACCCGGATGTGCTGCACCTGAAGGGGAATACCGATCTGGCGCCCGTCACCCTGCTGCAGGCCGCCCTGCTCCGCCGCGCCGCGGCCTGGCTGAAACCCGGCGGCCGGCTGATCTATGCCACCTGCAGCCTGTTCCCGCAGGAAGGCGAGCGCATCGCCGAGCGCGTGATTGCCGGCCTGCCGCGCGAGATGGTCGAGGCCAGCGAACTGCCCGCCGGCCTCAAACCCGCCGCCGATGGCTGGGTGCGCACCCTGCCCGGCCAGGTGGAAGGCGGCATCGATGGCTTCTTCATCGCGCGCTTCCGGAAACTGCCAGACTGAATGCCCGCCCCTGAACGCGAAAGGGGCGCTACCGGGTCATCCCCGGCAGCGCCCCTTACATCTCGTTCCGAAGTGCTTATTTCAGATATTGGGCGATGAACTTGTTCATTTCGAACATCGTGCATTCGTCCTTGCCGAAGACCAGCTTCAGCTTGGCATCGGCCAGGATCACGCGCTTGTCGGTCGGCTTCTGCAGATTGTTGGCGCGGATATAGTCCCACACCTTGGCAACAACCTGACCGCGCGGCAGCGGGCTGGCGCCCACAATGGCGGCGAGCGGGCCTTGCGGCGTCAGCGGCTTCATCAGCGCCGAGGTATTGCGTCCGCTCTTGGCTTCAATGGCCATAAATTCCCCTTCTCGTGAAACAGGCCCCTCGGGGGGCAATTGGTATCAGTTTTCCCCTGATGAATGGCTTAAAGCGGGCTTGTCCCCCACGGTGCAAGCGGAATTTTGTCATCGCAGCGCAATAAGGCGCGAAAAGACGCCAAAACGTGGCTTTCGTGCCACTTTAGACCAGACAAAAACCGCCAATCAGAATCGCCGTGTGAAGCGCAGCTGCCACCAGCGCGGCGGGTTCAGCGTGGGCAAGCCAACCACGGCGCCGTCGGTGAGCGTCTGGTCGAGGCAATTCTCGCACTCCAGGCTCATCAGCCAGCCGCCATCGGGGATCTCCAATTGCAGGGCGGCGGCCACCTGCCACCCGCCGGGCGAGATCCCATCGGTCAGACCCAGCGCCGGCCCCACCGCCATGGCACTGCGCCAGCGCGCGGCCACACGCGGTACCAGCACGGAACCGGTGCCCACCAGCGGCTGCCGCCACGCCGCCGACAGGCTGGCCGTGGTATCGGGCGCATAGAGCGGACGATTGGGCCCGCCCGCCGGCACCGCTCCGGTCCAGCGCGCCTGTTGCCAGCCAAGGGTCGCCGACAGTTCCAACTGAACCAGAGGACGCGCGCTCACCACCACATCAACCCCGTGATTGCGCATGTCGCGCCGTTGAGCCGCCGCCACTGCCATCGCCAGCGGATCAATGCCGAGCAGCGGCGAGACCAGCCCTCGTGTGCGCGCCACAAAGCCGCTGGCGTCCATGCGCGCGCGGCCATCCCACAGATTGGCCTTCACCCCGGCCTGGTGGTGCCAGCCGGTTTCATCCGGCATCAGCACCAGTTCGGCCGTACTGCGCGCCAGCAGGTTCCAGCCCGGCAGCCGGGCGCTGCGGGCACTGCGCGCAAACAGCCGCAAATGGGGTGAAGGCGCCCACGACAGCGCAAGTTCAGGGGTGAAGAGCGTGCGTTCCAGCTTGGCCGGGCCAGCCGGCGCAAGGCAGGGTATGGCATTGGGCGCACAGCCGGTGCGGCGGTTGCTCACGGCCAGCGTCAGCGTCTGGCGGTCGACCCGCACCCCGGCTTCCAGCGCCAGGCCATGGCCGGCTTCCAGCCGCAACTGGCCAAAGCCATGAACGCTGTCACGATCCTGGCGCAGTTGGCGATCGGCGAGCACCGCGCCGGCCAGCGTATCGATGGCATCACGGCGTGTCTGCGCCGCATTGAAACCGGCCCCGGCACGCACCGTCAACGCGCCAACAACGGCCTGGCCAATCAGATCAAGCCCCTGATTTTCCTCAACGCTTCGGGCAATCAGGCCATAGCCGGCGGCAACTGGGTTGGCCAGGCGACTGGATTGGCCAAGATCAAGGCCAAGCTGCCCAGTCTGCCGCGCCAGAGTGCCGATCAGTTCCAGCCGCAGCGCCTCACGCTGATGCACCAGCCACAGATCATGCAGCGCCACATCAGCGCGCTGGCCCGGCGTCTGCGCGGCGAGATCGGCAGACCCGGTGCTGGCAAAGCGGCCATCGCATGTTGCCGGCGCATTGGGATCGCAGGCAAAGGCCGGCAGATTGCCCGCCTTGCTGCGCGCATAAAGGCTGGTCAGCGCCAGGCTGAGCGTGGGGGCCAAATCGATGTCGAGCGTGCCCGCCAGCCCGCCGCGCAAGCCGCGATTAAGTCTTTCGCCGGTGGTCGTGTTGTGCAGCCAGCCCAGATCATGCTGCACATGCGCACCCAACCCCAGCCGCATGCCCTTCTTGCTCACCGGCACATCGATCCGCGCCAGCACGCGGCGGCTACCGAACGCGCCGGCGGCAAACTCGCCCAACCCGGCCAGCCGGTCGCCGGGCCGGCGCAGAGACAGACTGAGTTCACCTGCCGC
This sequence comes from Sandarakinorhabdus limnophila DSM 17366, assembly GCF_000420765.1. Taxonomy (GTDB): domain Bacteria; phylum Pseudomonadota; class Alphaproteobacteria; order Sphingomonadales; family Sphingomonadaceae; genus Sandarakinorhabdus; species Sandarakinorhabdus limnophila. The sequence goes on from NZ_ATVO01000004.1 coordinate 348,227, forward strand.
GCCGCCCAGCCCGCCGGCGGGCGCCACCAGCAACAGATCGTGATCGAACAGGCCAGCGAGCAGCAGCGGCGCGCCGGGCTGGGCCACCGGGCCGAACGGCACATCGGGCTGGCTGCGGCCGTGGCGCACGATCAGCGCGGCCGTGCCATTGCCGGGAGCAGGGGTGAGAATCAGGCCCGGAACGCTGGCCAGCGCTTCGCCCAGCGTGTCGGACCCGGCGGCATCGCGTTGGGCGGGGCCAGCCCACCACAAGGCGGCGGGCGCATCGGAGGCGGCAAGGCCCAGCCAACGGCCTTCCAGGCGCGGTTGGGCAACAGGATCGGGCCGCTGATCAGCGGCCAGCGCCGGGGCGGCAAGCAGGCCGTCCAGCAGAAGCGCGCGGCACATCGCGGCGACGCTGATCAGCGCGGGCCGTCGCGTCCTGTCGGCTGGCCACCCAGCGGGCCGCCGGCGGCACCGACCTGGCCCACGTTACCAAACAACTCCTGGAAGAAGCTTTCCGACTTGCCGAGCGTTGCGGTCTTGTCGTCTTCGGGGTTGATGCGGGCGATCTTTTCCATGCCGCGGCGCTGCACGGTCGACACATTGCCCTGTTCATCGAAGCTGACGATCAGGATCTGCTGCTGCAGGGTTTTCGGCGCGACAAACGCATATTGGCCGGTGAGGCGGCTGACATAATACCAGCTGCCAGTATCGAACTGGGCCGCGAACGTTGGCCGGCCCAGGGTGCGTGAAACCGATTCGCGATTGTCCACACCCGGCAGGATCGAGGTGAACAGGGTTTCATCGATCAGATAGCCCTGCTGCGCCTTGATGCGCGAGCAGCCACTGGTGGCCAGGGCGGCACCGATCAATACTATGGTGGCAAATCCGGTCTTCATCTCACACTCCAGCGCCGCCCCCGCTGCGACATCCCTGTTCGGCAAGTTCATTATGCCAGCCGAGGCGATTATGCTAGCGCGTCCTCGCATGGGTCTGATTGATCGCCTGAAACGCCTTGTTGGCGGCGCATCGCCGTCCCCGGTGGCACCGCTTTATGCCGCCGTGGTGAACGAAGCGCGGCAGCCGCATTATTATGTGGAAGGGGCCGTGCCGGATACACTGGATGGCCGCTTCGACATGGTGGTGCTGGTGCTGTCCTTGTTGCTGCTGCGGCTGGAAGAGGTGGCCGGCGGTGATGCCCACCACCCGGCGGCGCAGCTTTCGGCCGATCTGGCCGATCATTTCCTCACCGACATGGAGGGCAATCTGCGCCAGGACGGCATTGGTGATCAGGTGATCCCCAAGCACATGGGCCGCATGATGGCCGCGCTGGGCGGCCGCATCGGCGCCTATCGCGATGCGCGCGGCGATGCCGAAGCCATGGGCCAGGCCCTGCGCCGCAATCTCTATCGCGGCGCACCGGTGGCCGATGCCGCGGTCGCCTTCGTGGCAGCGGCTGCGCTGGGCCTGTGGAGCCGCCTTGCTGACACCCCCTATGACCGGCTGGCCGCCGGCGATCTGGAGCCGACCCCGTGAGCAGCGCCGCCCCTGAATTCAGCCACGTCGTGCGCGCCCACGAAATCGGCAGCCCCAAGCAGCATATGCTCGAAGCCGATGCCGGCCAACGCACCGCGCTGGCCGGCCGCTTTACCCTGCTCAGCCTCGATCGGTTGACGGCGTCGCTGGAGGTGAAGCGCGACACCAACGGCATCCGCATCACCGGCGAAGTGCACGGTGCCGGCACCCAGCCCTGCGTGGCCAGCGCCGAGCCGGTGCCATTCCTGGTGACGGAGCGCATCGCGCTGCTGCTGACGCAAGCAACGCCCGAGGGCGGCGAGATCGAACTGTCCAGCGCCGATCTCGACGTTGAACCGCTGGAGGGCGACATCGTCGATCTTGGCGAGATCACCGCCCAGGCCTTTGCGCTGGGCCTTGATCCCTATCCGCGCTCGGCCGTAAGCGTGGCCGGCGTGATCAGCGAAGATGAAGCGGTTGCCCTGCGCAGCCCGTTTGCGGTGCTGAAGAAGAGCTGAACCTCAGAACGGCACGTCGTCGTCGAGATCGTCGTCAAACGCGCCCGGCCGCTTGCCGCCACCCGCCGGTGCACCGCCAAAGCCGCCACCCGCAGGCGCGCCGCCGCCGCCGAAATCATCGGCACCGCGGCCACCACCGCCACCAGCCGTCCCGCCGCCGCCGCCTTCACGGCCGCCGATCAGCGTCAGCTCACCCTTGAACGGCCCGATAACGATTTCAGTGGTGTACCGGTCAGCGCCGTTCTGATCCTGCCATTTGCGCGTGGCGATCGCGCCTTCGACATAGACTTCGCTGCCCTTGCGCAGATATTGCGTGGCAACCCGGCCGATATTCTCGTTGCGAATGACGATGTTGTGCCACTCGGTCTTTTCCTTGCGCTCGCCGGTGGCCTTGTCGCGCCAGTTTTCCGACGTGGCCATGGTGAACTGCACCACGGTGCCGCCATTGGCGAAGGTTTTCGATTCCGGATCCTTGCCCAGCCGTCCGACCAGTATCACCTTGTTCACGCCCGCCATCATTATCTCCCTATCTTGGCCTGAACCCTAGCGCCGGGGCACAGGCGAAGCAATGTGGTGGCGGCTTGTCCACTTGCCTTTGCTGTGGATTTCACGCCAAACATCACCGCGTTCACAGGCACAGTTCAAAGACTCCGGGGGGCTTGATGTCTGACCAGATCGAAGCGGCAGGCGCCTTGGTCACGGCTGGCCTGGCTGCCAATGCGCTGGATCGGCCTGCGGGCGACGGCGGGCAGAGCGGCGCCTGCGCCAACTGTGGCACCGCGCTGTCTGGCCCGTTCTGCAGCAAGTGCGGCCAACGCGCCCATCTGCACCGCAGCATCGGCGATGTGTTCCACGAATTCCTGCACGGCATTACGCACTTTGACGGCAAGGCCTGGACCACCCTGCCCATGCTGCTGTTCCGGCCGGGCAGGCTGATCCGCAGCTATATCGACGGCCACCGCGCCCGCTATGTTGCGCCAGTGCCGCTGTTCCTGATGGTCGTCTTCCTGATGTTCTTCGTGCTGTCGTTCGTCAGCATCAACGACACGGTGGGCACGGCCGATCAGGGTTCCGGCCAGGCTGCCGTTGCCAGCGACAAAGCCGGCATTGCCAAGGCGCTGGCCGATATCGATGCCGGCATTATCGAAGCAAAGGCCAGGGGCGACACGGCAAAGCTGGCCGAACTGGAAGCTGGGCGCCGCCTGGTGACCGCCGTTGGCGTGCCCGGTGCCAATGTCAGCGTCACCGACAAGATCGCCGACGAGATCGAAGCCTCCGCCCGGTCAGGCAAATTGAAGGTCAACACCGGCGTCAAGGCGCTGGACGCCAAGGGCAGCGAAGCGCTGAAGAATCCCCGGCTGGTGCTCTACAAGTTGCAGACCAAGGCCTATAAACTCAGCTTCCTGCTGGTGCCGATGTCGCTGCCCTGGCTGTGGCTGGTGTTTCTGTGGAAACGCGGTGTTGGCGTGTATGATCATGCCATTTTTGCGCTCTATTCGATCAGCTTCATGAGCCTGCTGTTCATTGCCGGCAGCCTGGCGCTGAGCGCCAACATCGTGACAGAGGCCTTCTGGGTGCCGCTTCTGCTGGCGCCATCGCTGCACATGTTCGCGTCGCTGCGCGGTGCCTATGGCCTTGGCGTGTTCAGCGCCGGCTGGCGCACCGTCTATCTGTCGATCGCAGCGGCCTTCACGCTCAGCCTTTATTTCCTCATCCTGATCGTGGCGGGCGTGTTCGACTGATCATTCGGCAGCGGGCGGCGGCGGCAGAAGTTCTGTCGCCTGTTCGGTGCGTACCGGCACATCGATGGCGGCGAGTTGGGGCACCGGCTTCTTGCCCTGTTCAACGCCCATATCGGCAAAGCGCCGCGCCTTGGGCAACACATTGCGTTCCAGTGAGCCGACGAAATCATTGTAATTGCCGACAGTCTCGCTGAGATTCTTGCGCATCCGGGCCAGGTGATCGGCCATTACGGCAATGGCGCTATAGATATCGGCCCCCAGCTTACCGATCTCGCGGGCTTCGTCGGCCAATTTGTCCTGCCGCCAGTTGAGCGCCACCGTCTTGGCAATCGCGAGCAGGTTGATCGGCCCGGCCAGCAGGATGCGCTTTTCAAAGGCCCAGCTCAGCAGCGCCAGATCATGCTCCATTGCGGCGGAAAGGAAGTTTTCACCTGGGATGAACATGATGACGAAATCGGCGGCCGCGCCAAACTCGGTCCAATAGGCCTTTTCCGACAGGCCGCGGGCGTGGAGGCGCACGGCGGCGGCGTGGCGCTTCATCGCGGCCAGCCGGTCAACATCGTTGCCGGCCTCCAGCGCCGCCAGATAATCATTCAGGCTGCACTTGGAATCGACGATCAACTGGCGATCGCCCGGCAGCTTGATGATGGCATCGGGCCGCTTGCCGCCGCCGTCACCGGGCATGTGGGTTTGCAGGGTGAAATCGATGCCGGCGCGCAGGCCCGCCATTTCCAGCGTGTTCGCTAGTTGCTGTTCGCCCCAACTGCCTGATGTCTTACCGCTGCTCCGCAGTGCCGTCACCAGCCGCGCCGCCTCGTCCGACACGCGGACCTGGCCCTGGGTTACCTGTTCCAGCGCCTGGGTGAGCGCGCCATAGCTTTCGGCGCGCACCTTCTCCACTTCACCCAGCCTGGTTTCATATTTGGCAAGCGTTTCGGCGACGGGGCCGAGGACGGCTTTCAGATTGGCCTGATTCTTGGTTTCCGCTTCGGCGAAACGCTGTTCGGCACGCGTGATCAACTGGCTCTGCGCCTGTTCCAGCACGCGCCCGGCCAGCGCCTCGAAACGGGTGTTCAATTCCTCCAGCTGACGGGCATGCGATTGCTCGCGTTCGTCGCGTTGCGCCTGCAGGGCAGCGATCTCCACCGCCGTTTCGGCGATCTTCGTGCGGCGCTCGTCGGCTTCGCGCCTGGCCTCGTCACGCTCGGTCGTCAGTGCCGCCACAGACCGGTTTCCAAGCACCCAGCCCCCAATCAGGCCGGCAATCAGGGCAACAACAGCAATGATGGCTTCGGTCACGGGCAAATCCAGCAGGAAAACAGGAACGAGCCATGAACATAGCCGCAGCCGCGCCATCCCGCCAGAGCTTGCGAGCAGGCGGGCAAAGGGCCAAGGTTGTCGCCATGCGCACCCTTCTCCTCTCCGCCCTTCTCCTCACCGCGCCGGTGGCGGCTGCACCCTTCAGTTTCTCCGCCGCCCGAATCGGGGATGACGTGAAAACACTGGCATCAGACGCCTTTGCCGGGCGGGGGCCGGGCGAGGTGGGCGAGGCGCAAACGCTGGCCTTCCTCGCCGCCCGCTTCCAGGCCGCCGGGCTGGAACCGGCCGGGCCGCAGGGCAGCTGGCTGCAACCGGTGCCGCTGATCCGCCTGGACCGCGCGCCCGGCGCCGCACTGTCGGTGCAGATGAACGGCACGGCGCTGCCGATTCGATTGGGCGAGAACGCCACGCTGGCGCTGCGCTTGCCCGGCGACATGGCGATCGGCGCCGCGCCGATGGTCTTTGCCGGCTTCGGCGTGGTGGCGGGCGGCCATGATCCCTATGCCGGGGTGGATGTGGCCGGCAAGGTGGTGCTGCTGCTCGCCGGCGATCCTGATGGTGAAGCCGGGGCCGATCTGGGCTTTGAAGGCCGCCGCCTTACGTATGCTGGCCGCGTCGGCATCAAGATGGCAGCCGCCGCCAAGGCCGGCGCCGTGGGCGCCATCGTGCTGCATGAGGATTTCGCCGCCTCCTATCCGCTGGCGCAACTGGTCGGCACCGAACGCGTGCCGCAGATGGTGCCGGGCGCGACGACATTTGGCGGCGCTTTCCGCTTTGCCAGCTGGATCGAAGGCGGGCTGGGCCAGCGACTGCTGGCCGCCGCGGGTCTGGATCTGGCCCGCGCCAAGGCCGCCGCTCGCAAAGCCGATTTCCGCGCCCTGCCGCTGCCCGCTACCGCCAGCGCGAGCGGCCGGCTGACCGCGACGCCGTTCACCAGTTACAACGTCGTGGGCAAGCTGCCCGGCACGACGCAGGCCGGCGAGACCGTGCTGTTCGGCGCGCACTGGGATGCCAACGGGCAGGGTGTGGCCGATACGAAGGGTGACGCCATCCGCAATGGCGCCATCGACAATGCCACCGGCACCGCCGAACTGATCGAGGTCGCCCGCGCCTTTGCCGCAGGCCCGCGCCCGGCGCGCACGCTGGTGTTTGCGGCGTGGACGGCGGAGGAGAAGGGCCTGCTTGGTGCCGAACATTATGCCGCCAATCCGCTGGTGCCGCTGGCCAGTACGGTGGCCGTGATCAACCTGGATCCGCACGTGCAACTGCCGCGCACCCGCAGCCTGGAACTGATCGGCGGCGGTCGCACCACGCTGGAAACCGATCTGGGCGATGCCGCTAAGGGCATGGGGCTGGTGGTGGTGCCCGAACCCAACCCGGAAGCCGGCTGGTATTTCCGGTCCGACCATTTCCCCTTTGCGCGGCTGGGCGTGCCGGCGCTGGCCTTCCGTGCCGGGCGCGATCTCGTGACCGGCGGCGTGACGGTCTGGCAAGCGTTGATCGATGATTACAACCAGCGCTGCTATCACCAGCCGTGTGACGAGGTGCGCAGCAGCTTCACATTCGAAGCCGCCGCGCAGGAGGCCGAGGCGGCGTGGCGCGTTGGGCTCGCCGTCGCCAACCGCTGGCAGAAGCCGGGTTGGACGGCGCAGCCGAAATTCTAGCCTCGGCTGGGCAGCCGTGCGATCACCAACGCGGCCACCACCATCAGCGCGCCGACCATTTCCAGCGACCCCGGCACTTCACCAAAGCGCCATGCCCCGATCATCGCGCTGATGGCCGGCTGCACCAGCAGCGACAGACCCACAACTAGCGGCGACAGGTGGCGCACGGCATAGACAATCAGGCCCTGGCCCACCACCTGGCTGCCAATGGCAAGGCCCAGCACCGGGGTCCAATCCTGCGGCCAGAACACGCCACTTGCCGCCAAGGGGGCGAGCGCGAGGGCGGAAGCCAGCGTTGCCAGCGCCAGCGCCGGCATCGCCTGCAGTGTGCCGCGTACCTTTTCGATGGCGATCAGATAGATGGTGTAAAAGACAGCGGCCGCCAGACAAAGCAGATCGCCCGCGAAATGACGCGGCGACAGTTCGGCACTGCGGCCAAGCAGCAGGGTCACCCCCGCCGCCGCAGAGGCCAGCGCCCACCATTGCGGCCGGGACAATTTCTGGCCGAGCGCGAGCAGGCCATATAGCGGCAGCATGAACGTGGCGGCATTGGCCAACAGTGTCGAATTGGCCAGCGTGGTGCGCATGATGCCGAGGTGCCAGACGGACAGATCAGCCGCAAAGGCGAAGCCGGCCAGCGCCGTCAGCCCAACAATACCCAAAGTGGTGCCGGCAAAGCCCGCCGGCTTGCCGCCGGGGGACCGCACGACAAAGGCCAGCGCCAGCAGGAACGGGACGGCCAGCGTCTGCCGCCAGAAGGCCGAAGCCAGCGGCCCAACATCGGCCAATCGCACCAGCCACGGGCCAAAGGCCAGGCAGGCCGATCCAGTGATCATGGCCGGAAAGGCCAGACGGCCTGGCGCTTGCGTGGTGGTGCTGCCCATGGCGGCCGGCTTACGGGCTTTGCCGCGCCGCGCAAGAGGGCGATCCTGTCGGATATCTACAATCCATCGCCGCCGGCCAGGCCTATGAACAGGATGCGACCCGCGGAAGGCCAGTTTTTCAGGCCTTCCCGAACTTGAACGGCCCGGATGGCTCTGCTGTCCGGGCCGCTTTTTTGTGGCGCGTTGCCAAAATGGTTCTTTCTGTTATCGTTAGGTAACACGGTTGCAATGAATGCTGTGGCAGCAGCGGACAGGGCATGACCAGCCGGGGAGGGCAGGCCATGATTTCCATCCAGTATTTCGAGCCGCCGCCGGCACTGCGGCTGCACGTGTCGGCGCTTTACTGGTTCGAAACCGCAGCGCCGGGGTTTTCTGATCTGATGCGCGCCGAACTGGGCCAGATCCGGCTGCTGGTCGATGGCGTGGCCCGCAACAACTATAAATCCGGCAGGCAATGGGAGGGCAGTGGGGCCATCCTGCAGGGCCCGACCACCGGACCCACCCATTATAGTGCAAATACGCGGCTTCGCTTGTTTGGCATTGGCCTGCTGCCCCTTGGCTGGGCCGAACTGATCGGGCTTTCGGCCGACGAACTGGCCGACAATGCCACCGATCTGGGCGGCGTGTTGCCACCGGCGCTGGTGACAAACCTGATGGACGCACTTGCCAGCGCATCCACCAATGCCGGCCGCTGCAAGGTGGTCACCGATTTCCTGCAGGCGCAGCTGGCGGCCAACCGTCACGCCGCCCGCTGGTTCACCCGGCTGGCCGATGAATGGCTCACCGCCAGCCCCAATCCACAGCTTGATGCACTGGTGGCGGCTTCAGGCATGTCGTCCCGTTCAGTCGAACGGCTCACGAACCGAATCTACGGCACTTCGCCCAAGCTGTTGGCGCGCAAATATCGTGCGCTGAGCGCTGCGGTGCGCTTGGGCATGGGCGATGCGCAAGGCTGGTCGGATGCGGCGGGCGATGCCTTCTATGATCAGGCACATTTCATCCGCGAATTCAGCGCCTTCACCGGCCTTACCCCGGCCCGCTTTTTTGGCCCAGCTCGCCCCGCTCACCCGCGCCACCATGACCCAGCGCCGGCACTTGCCTGGCCTGCCCAGCCTGGTGCGCATCGCCTGAGCGTGACGCCGGGCCCAAAGCGGCGCAAACCTTGACACCAGCCGGCCCGAACCGCATAAGTAGACCAGATTTGTCCACTTTGCGGGCACCGCTGGGAACCGACGCTTGATTCGTCTCACCAACCTTGCCGATTATGCCGTCGTCGTGATGGCTGCGGCCGCGCGTGAGCCGGGGGTGAAATTGTCGGCGGCGCGGGTGGCGGAATTGACGATGATCCCGGCGCCGACCGTGGCCAAGCTGATGGGCACGCTGGCCCGCGGCGGGCTGCTGACCGCATCGCGCGGCGTGGCTGGCGGCTTCACCCTTTCCCGCGACCCGGCCAACATCAGTGTCGTGGATGTGGTGGAAGCGGTGGATGGCCCGATCGCGCTGACCAGCTGTGCCGGGAACGACGTGAACGACTGCGTGATGGAAGGCCATTGCGCGATCCGGGGCCATTGGGCCCCGATCAACCAGGCCGTGCGTGGCGCGCTTGCCGCCGTGACACTGGCCGATCTGGTGCGGCCGGCGGCAGCGGCGGCACCATTGGCGGCGCCCGCCCCGGCGCTGGCTGACTGACTGAAAGAGACGAGTGATGTCTGAAGACGTGTCTGCCACTGCCGTGGACAATGAACCTGTTCAGGATGCCCCCATCCAGGACGCCGAAGCACGTGCCGCGGTTGCTGATCTTGCCACCTACAAATGGGGCTTTTCCACCGACGTTGAATCGGAAATGGCGCCCAAGGGGCTGACCACCGATACCGTCCGCTACATCTCCGCCAAGAAGGGCGAGCCCGAATGGCTGCTCGATTGGCGGCTGAAGGCCTTTGCCAAGTGGGAAGCAATGGAAAGCCCGGATTGGGCCAAGCTCGATATCGCGCCGATCGATTATCAGGACGCTTATTATTACGCCGCGCCCAAGGCCAAGCCGACCCTGGCCTCGCTCGATGAACTCGATCCCGAAATCCGCCGCACCTATGAAAAGCTCGGCATTCCGATCGAGGAGCAGAAGATGCTGGCCGGCGTCGAAGGTTCGCGCCGGATCGCCGTCGATGCTGTGTTCGACAGCGTGTCCGTCGCCACCACCTTCCGTGCCGAACTAGAAAAGGCCGGCGTCATCTTCCGTTCGATCAGCGAGGCGGTGAAGGAATATCCTGATCTGGTGAAGAAGTGGCTGGGCAGCGTCGTGCCGGTCACCGACAATTATTTTGCCTGCCTGAACTGCGCCGTCTTTTCCGATGGCACCTTCGTCTACATCCCGCCGGGCGTGCGCTGCCCGATGGAGCTGAGCACCTATTTTCGCATCAACGCCGCCAACACCGGCCAGTTCGAACGCACGCTGATCATCGCCGACAAGGGCAGCTACGTCTCCTATCTGGAAGGCTGCACCGCCCCGATGCGCGATGAAAACCAGCTGCACGCCGCCGTGGTGGAACTGGTCGCGCTCGATGATGCCGAGATCAAATATTCCACCGTGCAGAACTGGTATCCGGGCGATGCCGAGGGGAAGGGCGGCATCTACAATTTCGTCACCAAGCGCGCCAACTGCCTGGGCAACAACAGCAAGGTGAGCTGGACGCAGGTCGAAACCGGCAGCGCCATCACCTGGAAATATCCCAGCTGTGTGCTCAGTGGCGATGGCAGCGTCGGCGAATTCTACTCGGTCGCCGTCACCAACAATCGCCAGCAGGCCGATACCGGCACCAAGATGATCCATCTCGGCAAGAACACCACGTCTACGATCGTGTCGAAGGGCATCAGCGCCGGGCGCTCAAGCGGCACATACCGGGGCCTGGTGCGCGTGGCGGCCACCGCTGAAGGCGCGCGCAATCACACCCAGTGCGACAGCCTGCTGCTCGGCAGCCAGTGCGGCGCTCACACCGTGCCCTATATCGAGGTGCGCAATCCCAGCGCCACCATCGAGCATGAAGCCACCACGTCCAAGATCAGCGACGATCAGCTCTTCTATGCCCAGTCGCGCGGTCTGGATGCCGAAGCTGCCGTCAGCCTGATCGTCAACGGCTTCTGCCGCGAGGTGTTGCAGCAACTGCCGATGGAATTCGCGGTGGAAGCGCAGAAACTGCTCGGCATCAGCCTGGAAGGCAGCGTGGGATGAGGCTGGCGCTTGCCTTGCCTCTGCTCCTGCTCGCTGCCTGTGATGCCGCGCCGCCACGCGTCGATCCCAAGGGCCAGCAGATGCGCGCAGAATTGGACACGTTAACGGCTGACTATGGCAAGTGCGTCGATGAGAAGGTCGCCGCCGCCGATGTGTCGAACGATCCCGCCGGCAGCATCGCCATCGAGGCGGTGAAGGCCTGCCGCCCGATCCGCAACGCCCTGCGCTTGAAGGTCGCCTCCTTCGACCGTTTTGGCCACCCCAATCACAGCGCCAATCAGGCCGAGGCCGTTGCCGAAGCCAGCGTGGGCGTCATTGAAAAAGAACTTCGCGAACAGGCGGTGGTCACCATCGTCACGCGCCAGAACGAAACCCGCTAGGAATCCCATGCTCGTTATCGACAATCTCACCGCCGAAATTGATGGCAAGACCATCCTGAAGGGCCTGACACTGACCGTGAATGCCGGTGAGGTGCACGCCATCATGGGACCGAACGGCGCCGGCAAATCCACCCTGTCCTATGTTCTGGCCGGCCGCGCTGGCTATGAAGTGACCGGCGGTTCGGTGACCTTCCGCGGTGAGGATCTGTTGGCCAAGGCGCCGCACGAACGCGCTGCTGCCGGTCTGTTCCTGGGCCTGCAATATCCGGTGGAGATCCCCGGCGTTTCGAACCTGCTGTTCCTGCGCACGGCGCTCAACGCCCAGCGCACGCTGCGCGGCGAACCGGAAGCGTCGGGCGCGGAATTCATGAAGCTGGCCAAGGCCGTTGCCGAAAAACTGGGCCTGCCGTTCGACATGATGAAGCGCGCCGTGAACCAGGGTTTTTCGGGCGGCGAGAAGAAGCGCAACGAGATGGTGCAGATGCACGTGCTGCAGCCATTCCTTGCCGTGCTCGATGAGACCGATTCCGGCCTCGACATCGATGCGCTGCGCGTTGTTTCCGATGGCATCAATTCGATGCACGGGCCCGATCGTGCCACGCTGCTGATCACCCATTATCAGCGCCTGCTCGATTATGTCGTGCCCGATCATATCCACGTGCTGATGGATGGCCGCATCGTCCATTCGGGCGGCGCCGAACTGGCCCACAAGCTGGAGGCGGAAGGCTATTCCGCCATCGCGGCATGAGCGCTCTTCCCACCCGCAAGAATGAAGCCTGGCGCTACAGCGACCTCGCCGCCGTCGCCCGCCACTGGCCGGTCGCGGTCGAACCCGTCGTGGTGCCGGCCGGCGAATCCCATGCCGACATCATCCGGGCCACCGACGAAGGCATCCGCCACCTCGCCATCAGCATCGGCGCGGGCGGGGCCTATCGGATGACAATCCTCGATTCCGGCCGCAGCTATGGCCGCATCGCGCTCGACGTGACGCTGCATGACGGTGCGGATTTCCAGTTGGGGGCGATCCTGATCGGCCACGGCGCGCAAAACATCGAACTGGTCACCACCGTCCGCCACGTCGGCCCCAATTCAACCAGCCGCCAGATCGTGCGCGCCGTCGCCGGCGACACTGCGACCGCCTCCTATCTCGGCCAGGTCGCCGTGGCGCGCGAAGGCCAGAAGACCGACGCCAGCCAGTCGTTCAAGGCGATCCTGCTCAACCGCGGCGCCACGGCGAACGCCAAGCCGGAGCTGGAAATCTTTGCCGACGATGTGAAATGCGCCCACGGCGCTGCCATCGGCGAGATCGACAACAACGCGCTGTTCTACATGACCAGCCGCGGCGTGCCCCCCGCCCAGGCCCGCGCCCTGCTCACCCGCGCCTTCCTATCAGACGCGCTGGAAGGCCTGGACGAAGCCACCACCGAAGCACTCGACGCCGAGATCACCGCCCTGCTGGAGACGGCGGCGTGACCGTGGCCACCGCGCCTGCCTTGCTCGACCTGAAGGGCGATTTCCCCGGGCTTGCCGGCGATTGGGCCTATCTCGACACGGCGGCGACCTCGCAGAAGCCGAAAGCGGTGATCGACGCCATCGCCCGCGTCTATGGCCCGGATTATGCCACCGTGCATCGCGGTGTGTACGAACGCTCCGCCACCATGACGCTGCGCTTCGAGGAAGCCCGCGCGACCGTCGCCCGCTTCATCGGCGCCGCATCGCCGGATGAAGTCGTGTTCGTGCGCGGCGCCACTGAAGGCATCAACCTGCTCGCCCAAAGCTGGGGCCAGCGCTTGGCTGCCGGCGACCGCATCCTGATTTCTGCGCTGGAACATCACAGCAATATCGTGCCGTGGCAGATGCTGTGCGAACGCAGCGGTGCCCTGCTCGACGTCGCGCCGCTGACCGACGATGGCCGCATCGATGAAGATGCGCTCATCGCCATGATCCGCCCGGAAACCAAGCTGGTCAGCATCGCCCATATCTCAAACGTGCTCGGCGGCGTTGCCGATGTGCGCCGCATTGCCGATGCCGCCCATGCCGCCGGCGCGCTGCTGATGGTTGATGGCTGCCAGGCCGCACCGCGCCTCGCGCTCGACATGGCGGCGCTGGATTGCGATTTCTATGTGCTGTCCGGCCACAAGCTTTATGGCCCGACCGGCATCGGCGTGTTGTGGGCGCGCAGTGATATTCTCGGATCCATGCCGCCATGGCAGGGCGGCGGCGCCATGATCGAAACGGTGACGTTCGAGAAGACGACCTATGCCCCGCCGCCTGGCCGCTTCGAAGCTGGCACCCCGCACATCGAAGGTGTGATCGGCCTGGCCGCCGCCATCGATTATGTGGAAAGCATCGGGCTCGACCGCATCCACGCCCACGAAGCCGCGCTGGTTGCACAGGCCCGCGAAGCCCTCTCGGGTCTCAACAGCATCCGCCTGTGGGGGCCGGAGGATTCGGCCGGCATCCTCAGCTTCACCATGCAGGGGGTGCATCCGCACGACATCGGCACCATATTGGATGAAGCGGGTGTGGCCATCCGCGCCGGGCATCATTGCGCCCAGCCTCTAATGAACCTGCTCGGCGTGCCGGCCACCGCCCGTGCCAGTTTCGGCCTCTATTCCAGCCCGCGCGATGTCGAGCGGCTGGTGGATGGGCTTGCCCGTGTTTCCCGTATTTTTGGGGTGAAGTGATGAGCGAACGCGCCTTCGAAGTCGAAGAAGTCAATGAAGCCAAGCCGGTGGCCAAGGCGCCGCCGCTGCGCGCCATGCAGGAAGCGGAATCGAGTGGCCACACACCGGACTATCTCGATGGCTTCCTCAAGCAGAAGCCCGAGCCGGCCCCTGCCGACGCGAGCAGCGACCTGGTGGATGAAATTGTTGCCGCCTTGCGCCAGATCCACGATCCGGAAATCCCGGTGAACATCTACGATCTTGGCCTCATCTACGGCGTCGAAGTCGATAACGGCCACGCCGTGGTGACGATGACGTTGACGACGCCAACCTGCCCGGTGGCCGAATCCATGCCCGGCGAAGTTGAAATCCGCGTGTGCGCCGTGCCGGGCGTGCAAAGCTGCGACGTCAACCTGGTGTGGGAACCGTCGTGGGACCCCGGCAAGATGACCGACGAAGCCAAGCTTGAGATGGGAATGTTGTGATGGAACAGACGACAACTCTGCGTCGCCCTCGCCCCGCGCCCTTGATCGTGACCGAAGGGGCTTCCAACCGCATCGCCGCCATCCTGGCCGCCGCGCCGGCCGATGCCGTGGGCGTGCGTCTTTCCACCCCGCGCCGCGGCTGTTCCGGCTTGGCCTATGATCTGGCCTACGTCACCGCCGCCAAGCCGGCAGACGAACGCATCGACACGCCGGGCGGCACGCTGTTCGTTGACGGCGGCAGCTTGATGTATCTGATCGGCAGCACGATGGACTGGCGCGAAGATGATTTCACCGCCGGCTTCGTGTTCAACAACCCCAACGCCAAGGGCAGCTGCGGCTGCGGGGAAAGCTTTACCGTCTGAGGCCTGCGGCATCGCAGCGTCGCGCAGATGGGCGGTGAAACCGCTATGCCGCCGCCATGTGCTTTCCCCTTACCCGCGACGCCGCCCTTGCCCGACTGCACGATTTCCTGCCTCTGGCGGGACGCGCCTATGCCGCGCGGCGCAATCATGATGGCGGGCCAGACGGCAAGGCGACCACGTCGCTGCTCTCCCCCGCCATCCGCCGCCGGCTGGTGAGCGAAGCCGAAGTCGCCGCTGCTGCCATCGCCGCGCATGGCTTCACCGGCGCGGAAAAATTCGTGCAGGAAGTGTGTTGGCGCACCTATTGGGTCGGCTGGCTGCAGCAGCGCCCGGAAATCTGGACGCGATGGCAGGCCGATGTGGTGCGCATGGAGGCGATGCTAGCCGAGGATGGCAAATGGCAGCGCCGGTACGAACTGGCACTGTCAGGCAACACCGGCATCGACTGTTTCGATACCTGGGTGCACGAACTGATCGAAACCGGCTGGCTGCACAACCATGTGCGGATGAGCTTTGCCAGCATCTGGTGCTTCACCCTGCGCCTGCCGTGGCAACTGGGGGCAGCCTTCTTCTACAAGCACCTCCTCGATGCGTGCCCGGCCAGCAACACGCTTGGCTGGCGCTGGGTGGTGGGCCTACAGACGGCGGGGAAGACTTATCTGGCCCGCGCCGATCTGATCCGCGACCTTTCGGGCGGGCGCTTTGCCGTGGACGCGCCGTTGGCCCGTGAGGCCACACCGTGGCCGGCCGACATCATCCCGCCACCGATCCCGCCCGCACCGGTGATCCAAGCCGATCCCACCGCCCGCACCGGGCTGTTCGTCACCACGGAAGACACCAGCCTTGAAACACTGGCCCTGCCCGGCGCCATCGTGGCGCTGGCCGCGACAGCTGATATCGGTGGCACCCCGGCGCCGCTGAAACACCAGGTCGCGATGGCGATGCTGGCCGACGGTCTGCAACGCGCCGCCACGCGGCTGGGGCTGGAACCGGAACGTGTCGATGCCACCTTCGGCGTGGACGCCATGCGCGATTGGGCCGCCCGCAACCGGCTGACGCAGATCATCACCGCTGATGCGCCCGTTGGCCCGGTGAAGGACCGGCTCGACATGCTGGCCCCCGCGCTGGCCGCCGACGGCGTGCAGTTGGTGCGGTTGCGACGGGCGTGGGACGATGTCGCTTGGCCGCACGCGAAAAAGGGCTTCTTCCCGTTCAAGGCGGCGATTCCGAAGCTGCTGGCGCTGCCGGCAACCGCAATTGTCTGAGGCCGCTTCATCAAAGAGTCAGCAAACTGCTGTTACGAGGTAACCATGTTGTTGCGCCCGTTGCTTCTGCTTCCCCTGCCGCTGCTGCTCGGCGGGTGCCTGATGAGCGCCGCCAAAACCATCATCACCGCACCGATCAAGGCCGGCGAAATCATCTACGACGCCGCCACTGAAAGCCAGGAAGAGGCTGACATCAAGCGCGGCCGCGCCGCCCGCAAGGCGGATGAGCAGTCCGAGCGCGACGCCCGCGCAGCGCAAAAGACAGCCAAACGCGCTGCACGCGAGCGGCGGCGCGCTACAGAGGACGCCCCGCGCTAATCACCCCTTGCGGGTGACGCGGCCACCGTCCACGGTGCTGGCCATGGGGGAAACGCGCACTTTCGTAGGCCATCCGGTGGGCCTGACCATCGTCACCGTGGCGGAAGCGCTGCAGGCGGCCGGCGTCTATGGCGTGCAGGCGCTGCTCATCCTCTACATGGCGAATTTCCTGTTCACGCCCGATCAGCTGGCCAGTGTTGGCGGCTTCGACGCGTGGCGCGGCCTGCTGGAAAGCCTGTTCGGCCCGATGAGTCTGCAGGCGCTCGCCACCCAGACGATGGGGCTTTATCTTGGCCTCTTCTTCCTCACCCCGCTTTTGGGCGGCTGGTTGGGCGATCGCCACTGGGGCCCGCGCCTCACCTGCATCCTGGGTGCGGTGCTGGCCACGACCGGCATGGTGATGGTGGTGATCCCGGCAACATTCCTGCCCGGCCTGCTGGTCTGCGCATTCGGCGCGGGCGCGTTGCGCTGCAACCTGAACGCACAGACCGGTCATCTCTATGCCCGCGACGATGGTCGCCGCGATGCGGCCTTTTCCATTCTTGCCGCCGGCCTCAACACCGGCGCCTTCCTCGGCCCGCTGCTGATCGGCGCGCTGGGCGAACGGGTGAACTGGCAATGGGGCTTTGCCGCGGCCTCCGGCTGCATGGCGCTGGCCGCGATCACGCTGCTGGTGGGCAACGGCCTGATGCCGGCCGATACCCCGCCTGAAACCCGCCGCAGCGCCCGGCTGCAACCGGGCGACGGCAAAACGATCGCAGCGCTGATCGGCGTCATGCTGCTCACCAGCCTGTTCTGGCTGGCGCAATCGCAGGTGTGGAACGTCTATTCACTGTGGGGCCGCGATCATCTGGATCGCATGGTGCTGGGCTTTGACGTGCCCGTTACCTGGCTGCAGGCGTTTGACAGCCTGGCCCCCATCCTGGCCGTGCCGCCGGCACTGGCGCTGTGGCGCTGGCAGGCGGCACGCGGCAAGGAGCCGAAGGAACTGGGCAAGATCGGCATCGGCATGGCGTTGATGGGCAGCGCATTCGTCTGGCTGGCGGCGGGCAGCGGGCCGGCTCCCACGCCGATCCTGTGGGTTGTCGTCTTCCACCTCGTGCTCAACACCGGCTGGCTCTACCTCGTCCCCACGGTGAACGCGCTGTTTTCCCGCGCCGCCCCGATGGCCATTACCGGCGTGATGCTGGGCGCGGTGCAGTTCGCGGTGTTTCTTGGCAGCACCATATCGGGCTGGTTGGGGCGCTTTTACGAGACGATGGACATCAGCGCCTTCTGGCTGCTCCACGCCGCCTTCCCGCTGACGGGCGCTGCGATCATGTGGGCGGTGCGCGGCCGGTTGGGGCGCGTGCTCAAACTTTAATCGTCTGGACCCAGGCTCGGATCGAGATCACGCGGCCGCACGAACTTCGTCAGTTCCGCCCGGCCGCCATCAATCTGCGCCCAGCGGTCGATGGCGATATCGAGCCGGGCCAGCGTGGCGGTCGGATATTTCAGCTCCGCCTCGGCCCGCAGTTTCCCGCCCGGCGGCACCAGTTCCAGCAGCAGATCCTCCAGCCCCGGATTATGGCCAACCAGCATAGCGTCGCTAAACTCGTCGGAAAAACCAGCGCACAATTCGATCAGCGTGGCGGATGACGAAAGATAGATGCGCTGTTCATACACCGGCGCCAGCGGCCGGTTCATGCCGGCTTCCAGGCCTTCGATGGTCTGGCGCACACGCACGGCGGGCGAGGCAAAGACCAGCGCGAAATCCGGCATGTCGCCGCGCCTGATCGCAGCGCCCAGCCATTGCCCCACCTTCATCGCCGCGCGCCGGCCGCGATCGTTCAACGGCCGATCGAAATCCCGCAGCAGAGGATCGTCATAGCCGGACTTGGCGTGGCGCAAGAGCGTGAGTGTCTTCATGTGTGGCCAAGGCTTGGCACATCAGTGGCGGCGTTTCCAGAGGCCGGAACGCCGGCCTTCACCAAACGCACCGCATCTTCCAATGACACCCGTTCGATCGGCACACCGGGCGGGAAGGCGCCGAGCAGCCGCGACGGCACCGCCGGCCCCAGCAGCACGAAATGGCCATGATCATCGGCGCGGCGAATGAGGCGCCCGAACGCCTGCGCCAGCCGGCACATCACCACCCGATCATCAAAGCTGTTGCCGCCACCCGCCAGCCGCCGCGCCGCGTGCAGCACGGTGCGGCGCGGCCACGGCACGCCTTCCATGATCACCTGGCGCAAGGACGTGCCCGGCACATCCACCCCATCGCGCAGCGCATCGGTACCGAGCAGGCTCGCCCCCGGTTCGGCGCGGAAGATATCGACCAGCGTTGCCGTATCGATGGGATCGACATGCTGGGCATAAAGCGGCAGGCCAGCGCGCGCCAACGGATCCGCCAGCCGCGCATGAACCGCGCGCAGCCGGGCAATGGCCGTGAACAGGCCCAACGTGCCGCCGCCCGCCGCTTCGATCAGCGTGCGATAGGCATGGGCGAGCCCGGCGATATCGCGCGGTTTCACGCCGGTCACGATCAGCACGCGGGCCTGGGCGCTGTAATCAAACGGGCTCGATGCCGCGAAATGCTTGGCCGGGCGCGGCAGCCGCGCCGCACCGGTACGCAGTTCGGCGTCCCGCCAATCATCGGCCAACGCATCGGGCCGCGACCGCAGCGTGGCCGACGTCACCAGCACGCCATGCGCCGGTTCCAGCACCGCACCGGAAAACGGCCGCATCGGATCGAGCCAACGCCGCTGGATGCCAACATCGAGCAAACGCCCTTCCGCCCGGGCCAGGTCCAGCCAATCGATGAAATCCGGATCGGCCGGGCCTCCAAGGCGCGCCAGCAGTTGCTGCCACGCGCCCAGCAATTGCGCCCGCAGCGTCAAGCCCGCCCGCGCGCCTTCCACCCGCGCCCGCGCCCCGCCATCCAGCCAATCGGGCGGATCCTCCAGCAGCAGCGCCAGCCGGCCTTCCAGCTGCGCCATCGGCGTCATCATCGCGCCCAATGCCGCACTGGCCGCCGCAGCCGCTTCCACCAACCGCGGCAGCACTTCGGCGACTTCAGTTTCAAGGCCATAGCCGTGATCAGCCTCCTCGGCGCGCGCCAGCACCTGGCCGCGCACGGCGGCGAACAGGCCTTCCAGCGGACCCTCCGGATCGTCGGTGCCCACCCGCCCCAGCCAGCCTTCGCCGGGCAAGTGCCGCGCCGCCGCCGCAATACGCTCCACCGCCTGCGCTGCCTCATCATCATAGCTGATAGCATCGGCCAGCCGCGCCGCGAGCCCGCGCCGCCGGCCGCGCCCCGCCGCGCGTTCAGGGCCGAGCAGCCAGTTCTTCAACTCCACCGCCTCGCGGCCGGTCAGCGCCACCGCGAACGTTGCATCGGCGGCGTCGAACAGGTGATGGCCTTCGTCGAACACCAGCCGGGTGAGGCCGCTGCCTTCGGCCCGGCCGCGCGCCGCGTTGATCATCACCAACGCGTGATTGGCGATCACCAGATCGGCCTGTGCGCTGGCCCGTGTCGCGCGTTCGATGAAGCAGCTGCGATAATGCGGGCAGGCGGCATAGATACACTCGCCGCGCCTGTCGGTCAGCCCGGCAAAGCTGGTGCGGCCAAACAGCGGCGGCAACCAGCCCGGCAGATCGCCGCCAACCATGTCGCCATCGCGCGTATATTCGGCCCAGCGTTCGGCAAGCCGGGCAAACACCGCCGCGCGCCCGCCAAAACCGCCCTGCACCGCGTCTTCCAGGTTGAGCAGGCACAGATAATTCTCCCGGCCCTTGCGCACCACCACCTTGGCACGGCGTTCGGCCGGATCGGTCCACACCCGCGCGGTTTCGGCATCCAACTGGCGTTGCAGGGCCTTGGTGAAGGTCGCCACCCACACCGCCCCTTGCGCTTCGCGCGCCCACAGCGCCGCCGGGGCGAGATAGCCCAACGTCTTGCCGATGCCCGTCCCGGCTTCGGCCAGCATCATCTGCGGCGCGCCGCTGGCATCGCGCGGCGCGAACGCGGCGGCGGCCGCCCGCGCATAATCACGCTGGCCGTCACGCTGTTCCGCGCCACTGCCCACCAGCCGCGCAAGTTCCGCCGCCACCGCGCCGTCATCCAGCGCCACCACACGCGGCGCAGGGCGCGGCGGCGCTTCCTCCCACTTGGGCAGCAGCTGGAACACATGGCGTTCGGGCGCGCGCGGCTTTTCGATCAGCTTTGCCAGAAGCGGCGCCCAGGCCCAACGCTGGCGGGCGAGGCTTTGCAATGACGTCCACGCGCCATGTCGTTCCGGCCAATCGGGCTGTGCCGCCACCACCAGCAACGCCCCGGCCGCGCGTTGCAGGAACCCGGCATCACTTTCCCCCTTGGGCGGCGCAATCCCCAACGCCGCCGCCAGCCCATGCGCCGTCGGCACAGCAAAGCGCGCCGGATACAGAAAAGCGAACAACTCCAGCAGATCAAGGCCCGACAATTCGCCAATGCCCAGCCGGCTCGCCGTGACGGGCGCATTCAGCAGTAGGTGCGGGCTGTCCCCGGCCCGCGCCATTGCCTCACCGCGCCCCACACCGCGCACGCCGCCATCCGGCGCAGCGATCCACACCCCGGCATGGCTGGCCACCAGCGCCGGGATCGCCAGCGGCGCATCGCGGGATTCAGTTGCACTCATGAAGTTCAGTCGCCAGAGGAAGGCCGAACTCAACCGATAGCCAAAAGCCATGACCATCACCACCGAAACCCTGCAAGCTGCCGCTCTTGAGAACAAGGCCTGGCCGTTCGAGGAAGCCCGCAAGGTGCTGGCGCGCTATCCGAACGGCGTCCCGGCCGGCCACGCGGTGATCTTCGAGACCGGTTATGGTCCGTCGGGTCTGCCGCACATCGGCACCTTTGGCGAAGTGGTGCGCACCACCATGGTCCGCCGCGCCTTCGAAGCGCTGGTGCCCGGCGTGAAGACGCGCCTGATCGCCTTTTCCGACGATATGGATGGGCTGCGCAAGGTGCCGGACGGCATTCCCAACCCCGAAATGCTGCGCGAAGATCTGGGCAAGCCACTGACCCAGGTGCGCGACCCGTTCGGCACGCACAGCAGCTTTGGCGCCCACAACAACGCCCGCCTGCGTGCTTTCCTCGATTCGTTCGGCTTCGATTACGAGTTTCTGTCCTCCACCGAATGCTACGCCAGCGGCATGTTCGATGCGACGCTGCTGAAGATCTTGGCGCATTATGACGACGTGATGGGCATCATCCTGCCCACCCTCGGCCCCGAACGCCGCGCCACCTACTCACCGTTCCTGCCCGTCGATCCGGTTTCCGGCCACGTGCTGCAAGTGCCCATCGTGGCACGCGACGTGGCGGCCGGCACCGTCACCTACATTCGCCCCAGCACCAACGAGGAAGTCACAGTCCCCGTCACCGGCGGCCATTGCAAGCTGCAGTGGAAGGTGGATTGGGCGATGCGCTGGCTGGCGCTGGGCGTCGATTATGAAATGGCCGGCAAGGATCTGATCGATTCGGTCATGCTCTCCGGCAAGATCGTCCGTGCGCTCGGCGGCAATCCCCCGGCGGGCTTCAATTACGAGCTGTTCCTGGATGGCGAAGGCGCCAAGATCAGCAAGTCCAAGGGCAATGGCCTGACCATCGAACAATGGCTGGATTACGGCCCGCCTGAAAGCCTCGCGCTCTACATGTTCCAGAGCCCGCGCAAGGCCAAGCGCCTGCATTACGACGTGATCCCGCGCGCCATCGAGGATTATGCCGATTTCCTAAGCCGTTACCCGGAACAGCCGATCGAACAACAGCTCGGCAACCCGGTGCACCATATCCACGAAGGCAAGCCGCCGGCACAAATTCTGCCGGTCAGCTTCTCGCTGCTCTTGAACCTCGCTTCGGTCGCCGCCACCGACGATCCGGCGCGGCTGTGGGGCTTCGTGAAGAAATACGCCCCCGGCTCCAGTCCGGAAACGCACCCGATGCTCGATCGGCTGGTGCATCACGCCGCGGCGTATGCGCGCGATTTCGTCGTCCCCGGCCTCAAGCGCCGCGCGCCGACCGAAACCGAATCCGCCGCCCTGCGCGACCTCGACGCCCGCCTTGCTGCCGTAGGCGAAGACGGCGACGCCGAAGCCTTTCAGTTCGAAGTCTACGAAGCCGGCAAGGCCGCCGGCTACGAAAACCTGCGCGACTGGTTCAAATCGCTCTACGAAATCCTCATCGGCAGCCAGAACGGCCCCCGCATGGGCGGCTTCATTGCCCTCTACGGGCTGGCCCAAAGCCGCGCCCTGATCGCGGACGGACTGGCGCAGGGCTGACGCTTTCTTGCCTCCGGTGGGCGGGGCCCCTGCCCACCGGAAGCCCCTTCTTCCAAACCGCTCTTAAATCCCCACCCCGCCATCAATCGTCTGCGTGGTGCCCGTGATCATCGCGGCAGCCGGGCTGGCGAGGTAGAGCACCAGTGATGCCACTTCATCGGCGGTGGCGTGACGTTTAATGGCCATGCCGGAATGCATCATCTTGGCCATCGGGCCGCCCGCCGGGTTCATGTCGGTGTCCACTGGTCCAGGCTGGACCACGTTCACCGTAATGCCGCGCGCACCGAAATCGCGGGCCAGGCCGCGGCCGATGCCTTGCACGGCGGATTTGGACAGCGCATAGGCCGTCTGCCCCGGCCACGGCGCGCGATCACCGCTGATCGAACCGATGATGATGATCCGGCCATTGTCGTGCATCTGGCGGCCGGCCTCGACCCCAGCAAAATAGACCGCACGCACATTGATATCGATCAGCCGATCCACTGCATCGGGATCCATCGTCAGCGGATCGCCCATAATGCCCACGCCGGCGTTGATCACCATGATATCGAGCGCGCCGGCGGCTGCCACCGCTGCGATGAGTTCGTCACGGTTGGCGCTGTCGGCCTTCACCGCCGTGGCGCCCGTTTCGGCTGCCACTGCTGCCGCTGCATCGGGCGAACCGGAATAGCTGAAGCTGACCTTTGCGCCCGCCGCCGTGAAATAGCGCACAATTGCTGCGCCGATGCCGCGACTGCCGCCCAGCACCATGACTGATTTGCCCGAAAAATCGTTCATCTGCGTCAACTCCGCGTGCTGGGATTCCGCTGCCGTTCTGGCATGGAGCGTGAGTATTGCCGACAAGTTCAGCCTCTCCAAGCAGGAAACCGCATGCGCATCACCCTCGCCGCCCTGCTTCTGGCGCTCGCCAGCCCGGCGACCGCCGCCGCCATCGATGAATTCCGCGCCGGCGATTGGGCCGGGGCTGTGCGCGAGGGACGGGCGGAGAACACGGTGGACAGCCTGATCCTTTCAGGCCGCGCCCAGCTCGCCATCGCCGGCTACCAGACAACCGACAAAGCCCGTGCGCTGGCCATCGTTGCGGCCGCCGAAGGTGATTTCGACAAGGCGTTGGCCCGCGATCCCGCCAGCGTGCCGGCACAGCTGCAAAAGGCCGTCGCCATCGCCTATCGCGCCCAGCTCACCCGCGGCATCGCGCTGGCCAAGGAAACCCGCCGCCGTTTCGAAACCATTCGCGCCGCCCACCCCGATAACAGCCTGGTGTGGGGCGCGCTGGGCGGCTGGCACGGCGGCGCGGTCGCCACCGTCGGCAGCTTCCTCGCCGGCACCGCGCTTGGCGCCAAGAAATCCGAGATGGAGCGCTGCTACGCCCAGGCCCTGAAACTGGCGCCCGGCCTGCCCTCCACCCGGGTGTTTTTCGCCATCACCCTGCTCGATCTCGACGCTGGCAACAGCGCCCGCGCGGCCGGACTGCTGAAGGGGCTGGAAAACCTGCCCACGCAGGACGGGTTTGAAACCCTGCTGAAACGGCAGGGGCTGGAACTGGCAGCCGTGTTGGCCAAAGGCGACGCTGCCGCCGCGCAGGCAACGGCCCGCAAGCTGAAGGCGTTCAGCCGGATCGTTTGAGAGAAGAGATATGGCCTCCGGCGGGCAGGGACGCAGTCCCTGCACCCGTTGGTTTTGGCCGGACCATGTTCCACGTGCGCTCATGAGCGCCGCAGGCAAATGCATGATGGCCTTGCCCTTGGACCTTGAGCGCTACCCAAAAACGAAAGTGGGTGCAGGGGCTCAGCCCCTGCCCGCCGGAGGCCCCCTCACGTGGACCTCTTGGCCTTTTCCTCGACACCCGAAACCCCTTCGCGGCGTTCCAGTTCGGCGCGCACATCGTCGAAAGACAGGCCGGCATCGGCCAGCAGCACAGCCAGGTGGAACATCAGGTCGGCGCTTTCCGACACTATGCCCGGCTTGTCGTCGCTCATTGCGGCGATCACCACTTCCACCGCTTCCTCGCCGAGTTTCTGGGCCATCTTGGCGCGGCCCTTGGCGGTGAGTTTGGCCACGTAAGACGTTGCGGGATCGCCGCTGCGCCGTTGGATGATGGTGGCCAGCAACTGATCAAAGCGCTCCATGAAACACCTCCCGCACCGGCAGCCCGGCCGCAGCCAAGGCTGCGCGCGCCTGGGCCACGGTCACTTCGCCGAAATGGAAGATGGAGGCGGCCAACACCGCCGAAGCATGGCCGTCGCGCACGCCGCTGACAAGATCGGCGACGCCGCCCACACCGCCCGAGGCCACCACCGGCACCGGCACCGCATCGGAAATCATCCGGGTCAGCGCCAGGTCGTAGCCGGCCTTGGTGCCGTCGCGATCCATCGAGGTGAGCAGGATTTCGCCCGCGCCCAGCTTCGCCGCTTCAATGGCATAGGCCACGGCGTCAATGCCGGTCGCCTTGCGGCCACCGTGGGTGAAGATTTCCCATTTGCCTGGGCCGACAGCCTTGGCGTCCACCGCCACCACCACGCATTGTTCACCGAACCGCATGGCGAGTTCGCCGATCAGGGCGGGGCGGGCGACGGCGGCGCTGTTCACCGCCACCTTGTCCGCGCCGGCCAGCAGCAGCGCGCGCGCATCCTCAACCGAACGCACGCCGCCACCGACGGTGAGCGGCATGAAACACTGATCGGCGGTGCGCTCGACGATATCGAGCAATGTGCCGCGGTTTTCGTGGGAGGCCGTGATGTCGAGGAAGCAGAGTTCGTCCGCCCCGGCCGCATCATAGGCGGCGGCGGCCTGCACCGGATCGCCGGCATCGCGCAGCGCCACGAAGTTGACGCCCTTGACCACGCGGCCATTGGCGACATCGAGGCAGGGGATGATGCGGACGGCCAGCGTCATGCCGCAACCTTGATGGCCTCGGCCAGATCAAGCCGGCCATCATAGAGCGCGCGGCCGGTGATGACGCCTTCGATGCCGGGCTTGCCGATGAGCGCGTGGATATCGGTGATGGAGGCCACCCCGCCCGAGGCAATCACCGGCAGCGAGGTCGCGGCGGCCAACGCCACGGTGGCTTCGACATTCACGCCTTTCAGCATGCCATCGCGGCCGACATCGGTGAACAGCACAGCGGCGACGCCGGCATCCTCAAAGCGCTTTGCCAGATCAGCAACGGGCAGGGTCGACACGTCAGCCCAACCACGCGTCGCCACCATGCCGTCACGTGCGTCGACAGCGACGACGATGCGGCCCGGATGATCCTTGGCCAGGCCGCGAACCAGATCGGGATTGTCCAGCGCGGCGGTACCCATCACCACGCGCCACACGCCAGCCGCCAGCCAGCCTTCCACATGCGCTGCGGTGCGGATGCCGCCACCAACCTGCACCTTGCCGCCGCCAAAGCCGGACAGGGCCGCCTTCACGCCGGCCGCATTGCGGGAATCGCCCGCAAACGCACCATCCAGATCGACAACATGCAGATGCGTCGCGCCCGCTGCGCGGAACAGTGCGGCCTGCGCCGAAGGGTCGTCAGCATAAACCGTGGCGCGGTTCATATCGCCTTCGGCCAAGCGCACGCACTGGCCGCCCTTCAGATCGATGGCGGGGAAAATGATCATGACTTCAGCCAATTGGAGAGGAATGCCAGCCCGTAAGCCTGGCTCTTTTCCGGGTGAAATTGCACGCCGGTGATATGGCCGCGCTTGACGATGGCGGCAAAGCGCCCGCCGTGATCGGAAACCGCCTGCACATCGGCCGCATCTTTAGGCGTGAAGGCATAGCTGTGCACGAAATAGGCATCGCCCGACGGCACAGCAGCGCCGTTCACTGCGTCCACCCGGTTCCAGCCCATGTGCGGAATCTTCAGTGTCGGGTCCGAAGGCGTCAGCCGCTCGACCTTGCCCGGCAGCCAACCCAGACCCTTGTGCACACCATGCTCATGGCCTTCGCTGGCCAGCAATTGCATGCCCACACAAATGCCGAGGAACGGCACGCCGCGCCCGTTCACCGCTTCGTTCAGCGCCGCCTCGATGCCGGTTTTCTCGCGCAACTGTCCGATGCACTGGGCGAACGCACCGACGCCGGGCAGCACGATACGCGCCGCCCCGGTAATCACCGCCGGATCATCGGTGACGACCACGCGCGCACCCGCCCGTTCCAGCGCCCGCGCCGCAGAGCGCAAATTGCCGGCCCCATAATCAACCAGCGCAACCGTGTCAGGCACCGCCAAGCGTACCCTTGGTCGACGGGATCGCATCGCTCTTGCGCGGATCGATCGCCACCGCCGCCCGCAGCGCCCGCGCCACGCCCTTGAAGCAGCTTTCGCCGATGTGGTGATTGTTGACGCCATAGAGCGTCTCGATGTGCAGCGTGATGCCCGCACTCCCGGCAAAGGCGGCAAAGAATTCCTTGAACATCTCGGTATCCAGCGTGCCCAGCTTGGGCTGGCTGAACGATGTGCGCCACACCAAGTAGGGCCGCCCCGAAATGTCGAGCGCGACGCGGGTGAGCGTTTCGTCCATCGGAATCAGCGCATCACCGTAGCGCGTGATGCCGCGGCGATCACCCAGCGCCTTGGCGACGGCCTCGCCCAGCGCGATGCCGGTGTCTTCGGTGGTGTGGTGGCCATCGATGTGCAGATCGCCCGTGGTTTTCACGGTCAGATCAATCAGGCTGTGGCGCGACAATTGCTCCAGCATGTGATCGAGGAAACCGATGCCGGTCGACACGTCGTACGTGCCACTGCCGTCAAGGTTCACATGCACCTCGACCTGGGTTTCCTTGGTCACGCGGGAA
Organism: Sandarakinorhabdus limnophila DSM 17366; assembly: GCF_000420765.1. Classification (GTDB taxonomy): domain Bacteria; phylum Pseudomonadota; class Alphaproteobacteria; order Sphingomonadales; family Sphingomonadaceae; genus Sandarakinorhabdus; species Sandarakinorhabdus limnophila. Next base: position 375,636 of record NZ_ATVO01000004.1, read on the forward strand.
ATGCTTGCCGTGCGCGCTGTCATGAGCCTGCTCCTTGGGGGGTGCGCCTAGAGCATCGCGGCCCCACGGGCAAGTTTGCATGCCCCCTTGCGGCATCGGGGCCAACCGGTGCAGGCTGGGAACATGTACAGTAATGACAGCGATCTGCTTCTTGCAGTCTTGATCGACGGCGAAAATATTCCGGCCAAAGATGCTGCCGTATTGTTCGCACATGTCAATAAACTGGGCAATCCGATCGTCCGGCGCGTCTATGGTGACTTTACCCGCGACGGCGTGAACGAATGGCCGAAAGTCATCAGTGAGCACGGTGGTTCAGCACATCAGAATGGGCACACCTCTGCGGGCAAGAACGCCAGTGATATCGCACTGACTGTTGATGCCATGGACATCCTGCACAAGCGGTCGGTCGATGGATTTTGCATCGTCACTTCTGATGGGGATTTTACCAGCCTTGCCAAGCGCATTCGTGAAGAAGGCCTAGCGGTTTACGGCTTTGCCCACACCACAGCTGCCAAGGCATTGCAGGTCGCATGCGACCAGTTCTTCCCGCTCGCCACCATCAAGCCGGCAAAGCCGGTTGCAATTGCAATGCCTGCAACAACTGCTCCGAAGGTCCAGGCCGCAAAGCCCTCCACCAAGTCCAAGACACAAGCCGAACGAAAGCCGCATCTTGCCCGGCCATGGATTGAGAAGGCGCTTCCTGCAGATCGTGCATGGATGACACTGAGTGCCATCGGGCAAACGCTGAGGGCAGCGGACAAAAGCTATTTGAAGAAGACCGGCTGCGCTTCACTGAAGAAACTGCTGACCGCCCTCAAAGACAGCTTTGAACAAGGCGTGGCTGCGGACGGCAAAACCGAACAAGTCCGCCGCCGCCCCTAACCCACCTGCGTCGTCTGCCGTTCCGCCCGCGCTGCCTCGTCCTTCTGCGACATGGTGGAGCGCAGCTTGATGAGGTTGGAGAGGGTGGCGTACCAGAAGGGCGCGCCCAGCGAGAGCAGAGAGATCGACAGGCTCATGCCCAGCAACTGCAGCAGCAGCGCAAAGCTGGGCGGCTGCCAGCGGCTGGCCCAGGCGTCGAGATCGTGCGGCCACGAGACAAGTTCCAGCTTGGTCGCCTCGGCCAGCCCCATGCAATCGGCATAAGCATCCAGGCCACGCGCGGCGCCGGGGGTGGCGAGGTGGGTGCGGGCGCATGCCAGCGCCTGCGCCTCATTCACGGTACCGCCGGCGGGCGGCGGCGCGAACTGGCCCTTTTCCATCGCGCTCACGGCCGAAGCCACCACCTTGTCGCGCAGCGCGCTATCGGCGTTCAGCCGTGCCATCAGCGCGAACGTATCCAGATGCAGCACCACCACCAGCGCGATGCTGAACATCGCTGTCCAGATCCGCACGCGCGCGGTGTAGGCGGCGTCCACCCGATCGATGGTCTGATCAAACCAGCCCACCAGCTTGGCCATGAAATCCTTGCCCGGCCCGGCCATGAACGCCTCAAGAATGGCCTTACTGGCGCGCTGGCTGCTCGACCACCCGGGGTTTTGCAGTTCCAGTTCCGCAATGCGCGTGCGGATCTGCAGCAACAGGGCCTTGGGATCGGTCAGGTCCAGCTTGGCCAGCATCGCCTTGATCTCGGCACGGGCGTCCTTCACCGCCTGCAACTCATCGGGCTTGTCATCCTGCGCCATGAAATCCAGCAGCAGCCGCACGAATTCCTCGCGCTGCACCACCCCGCTGCGCGAACGCGGCGGTTCCTTGTCGCCCGACTGTGTCCGCATGATCCAACTGGTCACACCACTGCGCGGCGGCGACAGCAGCGGATCACGCAGAATATGATCGACAATCACCCTCGCGTGGCTTTCCAGCCCGGGCAGCACGCGCACCATCAGATCGGTCAGGCCGCGCTCCAGCGCCTCGCCCTTCAAATTGCGCATGTAGACCGGCACGGCCTGCACCATCGCTGTCACCGCCAGGCTGATGACCAGCATGGTGAAAGCGAACCCGATCATCACATCAAGATAATGCAGCACGATCATGCCCCCGAGGCGACACCGGCATGATAACCCAGTTTGCTGCCAACGTCGCGTTCCAAGCTGCCCCCTTTTACTCTGCGGCACGAAGCCTACATGGAGAGACACGAAAGGGCCCCTGATGAGCGAACTTCCCCAATTTCACGGCACCACCATCGTTTCCGTCCGCAAGGGCGGGCAGGTCGTTGTTGCCGGCGATGGCCAGGTGACAATGGGGCAAACGGTGATGAAGCCCAATGCCAAGAAAGTGCGCCGGCTCGGCCCCAAAGGCGATGTGATCGGCGGGTTTGCCGGCGCCACCGCCGACGCCTTCACCCTGTTCGAACGGCTGGAAGCCAAGCTGGAACGCCACCCCGGCCAGTTGATGCGTGCCGCGGTGGAACTGGCCAAAGATTGGCGCAGCGATCGTTATCTGCGCCGGCTGGAAGCGATGATGATCGTGGCCGATACCACCGTGACGCTGGTCATCACCGGCAACGGCGACGTGCTGGAACCAGTGGGCGGGATTGCCGCCATTGGTTCGGGCGGAAATTTCGCACTGGCCGCCGCCCGCGCGCTGGCGGATTCCGATCACAGCGCCGAAACCATTGCGCGCAAGGCCATGAAGATCGCCGCCGAGCTGTGCGTTTACACCAACGAGGAACTGACCGTGGAATCGATTGACCTGTGAGCGCCGATCTGACCCCCCGCGAGATCGTCGCCGCATTGGATCGCCACATCATCGGGCAGGATGATGCCAAGCGCGCCGTTGCCGTGGCCCTGCGCAACCGCTGGCGCCGGCAGCAGTTGCCCGACGATCTGCGCGACGAAGTGGTGCCCAAGAATATCCTGATGATCGGCCCCACTGGCTGCGGCAAGACCGAGATCAGCCGCCGGCTGGCCCGCCTCGCCAACGCCCCCTTCATCAAGGTGGAAGCCACCAAGTTCACCGAAGTTGGCTATGTTGGCCGCGACGTCGATTCGATCATCCGTGATCTCGTCGAAGAATCGATTCGCCTCGTGCGCGAAACCCGCCGCAGCGCCGTGAAGGACAAGGCGGAAGAAGCCGCACTCGCCCGCCTGCTTGATGCGCTGGTGGGCAAGGATGCCAGCGAAGCCACGCGCCTTGCCTTCCGCCAGCGCTTCGAAGCCGGCGATCTGAAGGGCCGTGAGATCGAGATCGAAGTGGCCGAAACCCCGCCCAATTTCGAAATGCCCGGTATGCAGCCCGGCCAGGTTGGCATGATCAACCTTTCGGACATGATGGCAAAGGCGATGGGCGGCCGCACCAAGCGCCGCAAGATGAAGGTGGACGCCGCCTGGGACGCTCTGCTCGCCGAAGAATCGGACAAGCGGCTCGACGATGAGGAGATCCAGCGCGAAGCCGTGCGCAATGCGGAAAGCCAGGGCATCGTGTTCCTGGATGAGGTGGACAAGATCGCGGTGAGTGACGTGCGCGGCGGCAGTGTGAGCCGCGAAGGCGTGCAGCGCGATTTGCTGCCGCTGATCGAAGGCACCACGGTCGCCACCAAATACGGGCCGGTGAAGACGGACCATGTGCTGTTCATCGCATCCGGCGCCTTCCACGTCGCCAAACCGTCAGACCTACTGCCCGAACTCCAAGGCCGCCTGCCCATCCGCGTCGAGCTGAAAGGCCTGACCGAAGACGATTTCCGCCGCATCCTTTCCGACACCGACGCCAGCCTGATCCGCCAATATGCGGCCCTGCTGGCCACCGAAGGCGTGACGCTGACCATCACGGTGGACGGCATCGACGCCATCGCTCGCACCGCCGCCCAGGTGAACGAAAGCGTGGAAAACATCGGTGCCCGCCGCCTGCACACGGTGATGGAAAAGTTGCTCGAATCGGTCAGCTTCGACGCCAGCGAACGTGGCGGCGACACGGTTGTGGTGGACGCAGCGATGGTGACCCGCGAGCTCGGCGATATCGCGGGGAACCGGGATCTGTCGAAGTATATCTTGTAAGAAGAGGGTGTTGCTTCCGGCGGGCAGGGACGCAGTCCCTGCACCCGTTCGTTCTGGGGCAGCCCTTCACCAAGCGCGCCAGCCACAAACGAAAGCGGGGGCAGGGGCTCAGCCCCTGCCCGCCGGAGGCAAAACTTACTCGGCTTTCTTCTTCGCCGGCGCCTTCTTCTTTGCCGCCGGCTTCTTGGCCGCGGCCTTCTTCGGGGCCGCCTTCTTCGCCCGGGCCTTCTTGCCCTTCTTCGACGGGCCAGCGGCGGCGCGGGCGGCGAGCAGCGCGATGGCTTCGTCCAGCGTCACGGCTGTTGGCTCCGCACCCTTGGGCACGTTGGCGTTGGTGGTGCCATCGGTGATGTACGGCCCATAACGCCCGGCCAGCACCCGCACCGCCGCGCCTGATTCCGGGTGCGCGCCCAGTTCGGCCAGCGCCGTCGCCACGCCGCGTTGCGGGCGGCCGCCGGCCGCCTTGGCAGCGGCCGCTTCGGCCAGTTTCACCACGGCGGCGTTCATGCCGGTTTCAAACACTTCGGCCGTGTTGGACAGGCGGCCATAGGCGCCATTGTGCGCCAGATACGGGCCATAGCGGCCGATGCTCGCCGTGATCGGTTCCCCGGTTTCCGGATGCGGCCCGATGGTGCGCGGCAGGTTGAGCAGCTTGATCGCCCATTCGATATCTTCCGGCCCGGTGATGCTCACATCCTTGGGGATGGAGGCGCGCGCCGGCTTTTCGCCCTCACCGCGCTGCACGAACCGCCCAAAACGGCCCGTCCGCACGCTGATCGCCTCGCCGGTTTCCGGATCATTGCCCAGTTCCTGCGGGCCATCGTTGGCCCCGCCATCGCTGGCAAACGGCCGCGTGTATTTGCACTCGGGGTAATTGGAGCACGCCACAAACGCCCCGAACCGCCCGGTCTTCAGGCTCAGCCGCCCCGCCCCACATTTCGGGCACACGCGCGGATCAACCCCCTCGCCCTTGTCCGGAAACAGGAACGGCGCCAGATACTCGTCCAGCGCGGCGGTCACATCCGAAGGCCGCTGCTCCATGATCTCGGCGGTTTTCGGCTGGAAATCCGCCCAGAACGCCCGCAGCAATTCCAGGTAACTGGCATCACCGGCCGACACATCATCCAGCTGGCTTTCCAGGTCGGCGGTGAAATCATACTCCACATAACGCGTGAAGAACCGCTCCAGGAACGCCGTGACCAGCCGGCCCTTTTCCTCGGCGAAGAAGCGATTCTTCTCCACCCGCACATAGGCGCGGTCGCGCAGGGTCTGCAGGGTGCTGGCATAGGTGGAGGGCCGCCCGATGCCGAGCTCCTCCAGCTTCTTCACCAGCGTCGCTTCCGAAAACCGCGCGGGCGGCTCGGTAAAACTCTGGATCGCCTCCACGGTTTTGGACGCACAACGATCGCCGCCGGCCAGGCGCGGCAGGCGGGCGCCGTCGTCATCGTCTTCCGCCGGCTCATCCCGGCCTTCGGTATAGAGCACCAAAAACCCCGGCGTGATCACCACCTGGCCAGTGGCCTTCAGGCCGTGGCGGCCATCATCGTCAAACATGTCGACTGTGGTGCGCTCCAGCTTAGCGCTGGCCATCTGGCTTGCCACTGTCCGGTTCCAGATCAGCGCATACAACCGATCCGCATCCGTATCCGCCCGGCCGGGACGGCGCGAGAAATCGGTGGGGCGAATGGCTTCGTGCGCTTCCTGGGCGTTCTTCGCCTTGGTGGCATAGAATCGCGGCTTTTCGGGCAGCACGTCGGGCTTGCTGCCATAATCGCGGGCGATCATGTCGCGCACCGCGGCCATGGCTTCGCCGGCGATCTGCACGCCGTCGGTCCGCATGTAGGTGATGTGGCCATCTTCATACAGGTTCTGCGCCACCCGCATGGTGTGGCTGGCACTGAAGCCCAACCGGCGCGATGCTTCCTGTTGCAGGGTCGATGTGGTGAACGGCGGCGCCGGGTTGCGGCTCACCGGTTTGGTCTCCACCGTCCGCACGGTAAAGCCATTCTTCTCAATGGCTTCCCGCGCAGCATTGGCTGCAACATTGTCCAGATCAAACTGCGCCAGTTTCTTGCCGTCCAGCACCGCAAGGCGCGCCTTGAAGGTGGCGCCGTTGGGGGCAATCATCTCGGCTTCCACGCGCCAATATTCGCGCGCCTTGTGCGCTTCGATCTCGCGCTCACGCTCCACCACCAGGCGCAGCGCCACCGATTGCACGCGGCCCGCGCTCTTGGCGCCGGGCAGCTTGCGCCACAGCACCGGCGAAAGCGTGAAGCCCACCAGATAATCCAGCGCGCGCCGCGCCAGATAGGCATCGATCAACGGCTGATCGAGATCGCGCGGCGCCTGCATGGCCTTGGTGACAGCGGCCTTGGTAATTTCGTTGAACGTCACCCGGCTCGCCCCGCCCTTGGGCAGCGCGCGCTTGTCTTTCAGCCATTCCAGCAAATGCCAGCTGATCGCCTCGCCCTCGCGATCGGGATCGGTCGCCAGGATCACACTGTCCGCCCGCTTCGCCGCTTCGCGAATGGCGGCGAGCTGCTTGGAACGGTCCGCCGAAACCTCCCACGCCATGGCGAAATCCTGGGCGGGGTCCACCGAGCCGTCGCGGGCCGGCAGATCGCGCACATGGCCAAAACTGGCCAGCACCTCATAGCTGCTGCCGAGATATTTGTTGATGGTCTTCGCCTTGGCCGGCGATTCAACGATAACGAGTTGCATATTGTTCCTCACGTGTACGCGCGAGGGTGGGGTGGGGGAGCGAGGGGCGTCAAGTGGTGCGGGGTCGCAGGGTAGCGGACAACGGCATCGCGGCTGCTCCCGACCCAGATGTGGCCGTTCGCGGCCCGCCTGCGAACGACTACTTCGGATAAATCCGGGCGTTTTAGCCAACCTGCTCGCGTTAAACTCAGAAGCTGACGCCTCCGGCGAAGTCGGCGCGGTTCATTTGCGGAAACGGGCCAGAGCATACTCGGCCCAATAGCTGTCGGACTACGTGCACGCTCTCCGCGCTGCATCCACCTTGACGGGGGCGTCCGGCGCGCTATCCCGCGATCCCACGGCAGCCTTCCGTCCAAGCGCATCGTGCGCTCAGGCGTTGCCTCGTCAGGCCGCGCTATCGCGGCCTTATCCGTGCGAATTGAATTGGACGTGATATCTCGATTTCTGCACCGCCTGCCCTTTCGAAGCCGCCCTTGGCTGGGCGCGCCGCTGGCGCTTGCCGCCGCAATGATCTTCGCCCTTCCGGCCCACGCCGAAGGCCCGCCGCCGCGCCCGCCCAAGGACAAGCTTTTCGCGCTTAGCGCCACGCTGCGGGCGCGCTACGAGGCGATCGACGGGCAAGCGCGTGCGCACTTCAACCGCAGTGACGAGCTGGTCAGCTTCCGGACCATCCTCACCGCCGATTACCGCCCAGACCCGCAGGTGCACCTGGTTGCCGAATTGTGGGACAGCCGTGTTTACGGGGGCAATCGCGGCACCCCCGTCTCGACCGGCGAGGTCAACACGCTTGAGCCGGCCCAGCTCTTTGTCGGCGTCACCCTGCCGGGCGCGCTCGGCAAGGGAAGCAAGATCGACCTGCAGGCGGGGCGCTTCCTGCTGGCCCTCGGCTCGCGGCGGCTGGTGGCGGCGGACGAATACCGCAACACCACCAACAGCTCCACGGGCGTGCGCGCAGACCTCGCCACGCCGGGCGGATGGAAGGCGACCCTCGTTTACGTCCTTCCCCAGCAACGCCTGCCGAACGACCTCGACAGCCTGCTCGATAATGATGTCGCGCTCGACCGCGAGCGCTTCGACCTCGTGCTGTGGGGCGGGCTTGTGACTCGTGCGAAGACAATTGCGGGTGCGATGGCCGAAATCGGCTTCGTCCATTTCGGCGAACGCGATGCGCCCGGCCGCCCGACCCGCGACCGCTCGCTCGACACGTTCTCCGGGCGGCTGATTCGCGATCCTGCGCCGCAAACCTGGGATTTCGAGCTGGAGGGGATTGTGCAGCGCGGCACAGTCTCGGCGAGCCTTGCCACCAATGCGCCGACCCAGGACGTGCGCGCGTGGTTCGTCCACGGCGACCTTGGATATAGCTTTGCGGGCCCATGGAAGCCACGCCTCGCGCTCGAATACGATCATGCGAGCGGCGACCGTCCCGGCGGGCGCTATAGCCGCTTCGATCCTTTGCTGGGGATGCGCCGCGCCGACCTTGCCCCCGGCGCGCTCTACAACGCGATCCTGCGCTCCAATTTCATCAGCCCTGGGGTGCGGCTCGAAGCGGTGCCGAGCGCGAAAACCGACCTGATGGTCAGCTACAGACCCTTCTGGCTGGCGGCGCGGGAGGATGCGTTCTCCTCGACCGGAGTGCAGGATTCGAGTGGGCGTTCGGGGAGTTTCGCGGGGCACCAGCTCGACACGCGGCTGCGCTACAGCCTTACCCCCACGATTCGGCTCGAGGCAGACGTGGTGATGCTCGCCAAGGGGCGGTTCCTGCGTGAGGCGCCCAATGCCCCACCGGGCAGCTGGACGCGCTACGTCTCAATCAACACGATGCTCCTGTTCTAAGCGAAGAAACTGCGGAGGCCCAAGCAGACGTTAAGCTGTCCACCCATCGCCGAGCGGGGTCTGCCGAAAAGCCGGAGGGCGGCTTTCGCTCTTTCCGAGCCAAGACCGGTCATTCAGGCCGGCAGATGCCGGCACTCAGACAGTGGCAGGCTCTTGGACGGTCTTGCGACCACTGGAACGGCCTTACGAGGGTGCAAATCCGTCAACCGATTTCCCCTCACCCCAACGCCACCCGCGCCCCTGCGTGCCGGGTCAGCGCGCCTTCCAGTTCCAGGTCCAGAAGCACGCTCGCCACCTGGGCGGCGGGGAACCTGGAGAGGCGGATGAGTTCGTCCACGTGGACGGGCGCCGGCGAGAGCAGGGCGAGGATGGCGGTGCGTGCAGCCGGATCGGGCGTGAGGGCGGGGCCGAAGTCTGGCAGGGGGAGCGGCTCGGCGACGGTGAGGGGGAGCGCGGGCTGGCCGGAGAGGGTGGAGAGCGCCTCCAGCACGTCGCGGCTGCCGTTTGAATCAGGGTGGCACCTTCGCGAATCAGCAGGTTGCAGCCCTGCGCACGCGGATCGAGCGGGCTGCCGGGCACGGCCATCACTTCGCGGCCCAGATCGGCCGCGATGCGCGCCGTGATCAGGCTGCCCGATTTGGGCGCGCCTTCCACCACGATGGTGCCGGCAGAAAGTCCCGCGATGATGCGGTTGCGGCGCGGGAAATGGCGGGCCTGCGGCTCGATCCCTGGCGGCTGTTCGGCGATCACCAGGCCGTGCTCTGCTATGCGCGCCATCAGATCGGCGTGATCGGGCGGATAGGGCACGTCCACCCCGCCGGCAACCACCGCGATGGTGCCGCGCTCCAGGGCCGCCGCGTGCGCCGCCGCATCGATGCCGCGCGCCAGGCCGGACACGACGACATAATCCGCCTCTGCCAGATCCAGCGCCAATTGCCGGGCAAAGCGCGTGCCCGCCGCGCTGGCGTTGCGGGCGCCAACGATGGCCACCGCGGGGCGATCGAGCAGGGCGAGGTCTCCCCGCGCATAGAGCACGGGCGGGGCGGTTTCGGTGCCGGCCAGCAGCGCGGGATAATCCGAGGTGCCGAGGAAGAGCAGATGCGCGCCCAAGGTGGCGGCAGTTTCGAGTTCGGCGAGCGCTTCGGATTCGGGGTGCAGGGCCAGCTGGCGATTGCCGCGCCGGGCGAGATCGGGCAGCGCCTTCAGCGCCGTTTCGGCATCGCCAAAACGGGCGATGAGCTGGCGATAGGTGACCGGGCCAATCGAATCGATGCGGATCAGGCGCAGCCGCGAAACGGCATCACCCGGCAGGCTCATTTGGCCTTTTGCCCGATTTTCGATTCGGTGCCGGCGGCGAGGCGGGAGAGATTATCCCGGTGCTGGAAGATCAGCAGCGCCGCGAGCGCCGCCAGGTGCGTGGCCCAGCCGAGATTGCCGGTGAGGAACCAGACGGCGATCGGGCAGGCGATGGCGGCCAGCATGCCGCCCACACTTGAGTAGCGCGTGACCAGGGCACCGCAGGCCCAGGTGGCCAATGCGATCATGCCGGCGAGGGGGGCGGCAGCCAGAGTTATCCCCAAAATCGTGGCGACGCCCTTGCCGCCGCGGAAGCGAAGCCAGATCGGAAAACAGTGGCCCACGAAAGCCGCTGTGCCGGCCACGATCCCGCCCATTTCGCCACCCAGCCACCGCCCGATGGCCACCGCCGCCACCCCTTTGCCAGCGTCCAGCAACAAAGTGGCCGCCGCCAAGCCCTTGTTTCCGGTGCGCAAAACATTGGTGGTGCCGATGTTGCCGCTGCCCACCTGCCGGATATCGATGCCGATCATCCGGGTGAGCAGCAACCCGAACGGGATCGAGCCGAGGAAATAGCCGATGGCGAGAGGAATCCAGTCCATAGCATCAGCCTAGCGGGCGGGCCGGGCTGCGTCTATGCTGGAGGCCAAGAGGGGGAAGTGCATGAAAACGTTGATCGCCATCGCGCTGGGCCTGCTGGCCAGCACCGCAAATGCCCAGATGAAGCCCACCCCGCCGCGCGACACCGCGATGGCCGCCGGGCCGTACGAAACGCTGGTGATCCGCGGCGCGACCATCATCACCGGCAACGGCGGGCCTCCGTACGGCCCGGCCGATATCATCATAAATGGCGGAAAAATCACGGATATTCGCGCCGCCGGTACGCCGGGCCTGCCGATGAGAACGGGCCGCGCGCCGCAGAACCCCACCCGCGAAATCGATGCAACCGGGATGTACATCCTGCCCGGCTTTGTGGACATGCACGGCCACAACGGCGACCCCGACAAGATGGACGACCCCAGCTACGCTTGGCGGCTGTGGCTGGCGCACGGGGTGACGACAGTGCGCGGCGTGTCCTTCTTTGGCGGCGACGTTTCACGCGCCTTTGACGAGCGCAAGCGGGCGGCGGCAGGCGAGATCATCGCACCGCGTCTCTATGTTTATCAGACACTTGGCAGTGGTGCCAACGCCGGCTGGAAGGGCGGGCGGGTAACCACGCCGGAAAAAGCGCGCGAGTGGGTGCGCTGGGCGGCGAGCGTGGGCATCGATGGCATCAAGTTCTTCAACCGGGGCGACGAAACGCCAGAGATCGACCGCGCCGCCATCGCCGAGGCGAAGAAACTGGGCCTGGGCACGGTTGCGCACCTTTCCCAGCCCAACATCGCCGAGTTCAACGCCCGCGATGCCGCTGCTGCCGGCCTGGGCACCATCACGCATTTTTACGGGCATTTTGAAAGCCTTCTGGACGGCCGCCGCGTGCAGGACACGCCGGCCGATTACAATTTCAACGACGAACAGAAGCGTTTCGGCGGCATCGCCGAGATCTGGAACCAGATCCACGAACCCGGCGGGCCGGAGTGGGTGGACTATCTGAAGGCCCAGAAAGCCAGCGGTGTGGTGTTCGATCCCACCTTCAACATCTACAGCGCCAGCCGCGATCTGATGCGCGCCAAGCGGGCGGAATGGCACGATCGCTACACGCTGCCGAGCCTGACCGGATTCTTTGAATCGAACCGCGACAACCACGGCAGCTATTTCTTCGATTGGACCAGCGAGCGCGAGTATGAATGGCGGCGTTTCTACACGCGCTACATGCAATTGGTGAATGATTACAAGAATATGGGTGGGCGGGTGACGACGGGCAGCGACCCGGGTTTCATCTGGCAGACCTGGGGCTTTGGCTACATCCTGGAACTGGAACTGCTGCGCGAGGCCGGCTTTGCGCCGCTGGAAGTGATCCAGTCGGCCACCATCAACGGCGCCCGCACGCTGGAAGAACCCAAGGGCCGCGAGCCGGACTTTGGCCTGATACGGGTGGGCATGCGCGCCGATCTGATCGTGGTGCCGGAAAACCCGCTGCACAATCTGAAGACGCTCTATGGCACCGGCTTTGCCCGGCTGGACGAGGCGACGCAGAAGACCGTGGTGAAGGGCGGCATCCGTTGGACCATCCGCGATGGCATCGTGCACGATGTGCCGGCGTTGCTGAAGAGTGTGGAAGATCAGGTGGCGGCGGCAAAGGCTGCGCGGTGACGCTGGCCAGCGTCGCCGATTACCGGGCAGCATCCCGGCGGCGGGTGCCGCGTTTCCTGTTCGATTACACCGATGGCGGCAGTTATGCGGAACAGACGCTGGCGGCCAACATGACTGATCTGGCGGCCATCCAGCTGGATCAGCGGGTGCTGGTCGATGTGTCGCGCATTGAAACGCGGGTGAAACTGCTGGGGCAGGCGCTCGCCATGCCGGTGGTGCTGGCGCCGGTCGGGCTGGGCGGGCTGCATGCGCGGCGCGGCGAGGTGCAGGCGTGGCGGGCGGCACGGGCGGCAGGCATCCCGATGGCGCTCTCCACCGTTTCGGTGTGCAGCCTGCAAGAGGTCACGCAGGGCGCTGGCGCTGCGCCGTGGTTCCAGCTGTATCTGACCAAGGACAAGGCCGCCAACGAAGCCATGATCGCCACGGCGCGGGAGCAGGGCTGCCCGGCGCTGGTGCTCACAGTCGATCTGCCGACGCCGGGCGCTCGCTATCGCGATGTGCGCTCCAGCCTCACCGGCGCGCCGGGCCTGGCCGGCTGGCTGCACCGCGCGGCGCAGGTGGCAGCGAGGCCGGGCTGGGCGGTGGATGTCGGGCTGATGGGTGGACCGATTGCGATGGGCAATCTCACCGGGTTGGTGGGGGCAAAGGCGCCACTTTCGGATTATCTTGGCTGGATCGCGCGCAATTTCGATGCCAGCGCCGATTGGGATCAGCTGGCATGGGTGCGCTCGCTGTGGCCGGGGCCGCTGATCGTGAAGGGGATTCTCCACCCGGATGATGCGGCGCTGGCAGTGCAGTATGGCGCCGATGCCATTGTGGTATCCAACCACGGCGGTCGCCAGCTGGATGGCGCGATCTCGGCGGCGCGGGCGCTGCCGGCGATCATGGACCGGCTGGGCGGCTGCATCCCGGTCATGGCCGATGGCGGCGTCCGCTCCGGCCTCGACGTGCTGCGCTATGTCTCGTTGGGCGCCGCTGCGGTAATGATCGGCCGGCCCTGGGTGTGGGGGCTGGGTGCAGGCGGGCAGGCCGGCGTGGCGCATGTGCTGCAGCTGCTGCGGGCCGAGCTGGAAACCGCGATGGCGCTCACGGGTCGCACCCGGCTGGCCTGATGCGCAAATCCGCTGTATCGCGGCGCGCATGACTGATCGGCTCATCATCGCCCTTGCCCAGTTGAACGCCAGCGTGGGCGATCTGGCCGGCAATGCCGATGCCATATTGGCCGCGCGCGCCTTGGTGCCAGCGGCCGATCTGCTGGTCACCCCCGAACTGTCCATCGTCGGCTATCCGCCGGAAGACCTGGTGCTGAAACCGGCGCTGGTCGAAGCGGCGAAGGTGCAGGTGGAACGGCTGGCGCAGGCCACGGCGGACGGCGGCCCGGCGCTGCTGGTCGGCGCGCCGTGGGCAGAGGAGGGCAAGCTCTACAACGCTATGCTGTTGCTCGATGGCGGCCGCATCGCCGGCATCACCCGCAAGCATGATCTGCCCAATTACGGCACGTTCGACGAAAAACGCCTGTTCAGCGCCGGGCCCTTGCCTGGCCCAATGAACCTGCGCGGTGTGCGCATCGGCGTGCCAGTGTGCGAGGACATGTGGACGCCTGACGTGTGCGAATGCCTGGCCGAAACCGGCGCGGAATTGTTGATCGTGCCCAATGGCAGCCCGTTCGAAGTCGGCAAGGATGATCGCCGATTGAACCTTGCCGTCAAGCGCGTGGTCGAAACCGGCCTGCCGCTCGTCTACCTCAATCGGGTTGGCGGGCAGGACGAACTGGTGTTCGATGGCGCGTCATTCGTGCTCAACGCCACCCGCACGCTCGCCCACCAGCTACCCGATTGGGACGAGACGATCCGGCTGACGGAGTGGACGCGCGGAGAGACCGGCTGGACCTGCGCGACCGGCGAGCTGAGCCAACAGGATGACGACCCCGCCGATGTCTATCACGCCATGCTGGTGGGCCTGCGCGATTATGTGAACCGCAACCGCTTCCCTGGCGTGGTGCTCGGCCTGTCGGGCGGCATCGATTCGGCGCTGTCGGCCGCGGTCGCTGTCGATGCGCTTGGCGCCGACCGCGTGTGGTGCGTGATGCTGCCCAGCCCGTTCACCAGCCAGGACAGTCTGGATGATGCCGCCGAATGCGCCCGGCTGTTGGGTTGCCGGCTCGACACAGTGCGCATCGAGCCTGCGATGACGGCGTTTGACGCCATGCTGGTGCCCCTGTTCGAGGGCCGGGCCCGCGATACCACGGAAGAAAATATCCAGTCCCGCATCCGCGGCCTCACGCTGATGGGCCTTTCGAACAAGTTCGGGCCAATGCTGCTCACCACCGGCAACAAGAGCGAGATGAGCGTTGGCTATGCCACCATCTATGGCGACATGGCCGGCGGCTATTCGGTGTTGAAGGATCTCTACAAGACGACCGTATTCCGCGTTTGCGAATGGCGAAATGCCCACAAGCCGCGGCTTGGCCTGGGCCCCGCCGGCCCGGTGATGCCGACCAATGTCATCACCAAACCGCCCACGGCCGAACTGCGCGAAAACCAGACGGATCAGGACAGCCTGCCGCCCTATGATCTGCTCGATCGCATCCTCTATGGCTTGGTGGAGCAAGAGCGTTCGGCCAGCGATCTGATCGCCGAAGGGCTGGATGCCGCCACCGTCGCCCGCATCGAACGGCTGCTCTACATCGCCGAATACAAACGGCGGCAGGCCCCGCCTGGTGTGAAGATCGGCCGCCGCAATTTCGGCCGGGATCGCCGCTATCCGATCAGCAATGCGTTTCGCACGGCTTAGCCTGCTGCTTGCGCTGGCGGCCCCGGCGCTGGCCGCCAGGAAGCCGGTTCCGCCGCCGCCGCTGCCGCCGTTGGTGCTGCCCGGCGCCGCGCCGGTGATCGAGGCGCAAATCGCTGGCCAACCGGTGCGGCTGACAGTCGATTTCGGTAGCGACCCCCTCATCATGCTTGGCCCAGCCGCCGTTGCGCGGCTGAACCTGGCCGCCGACACCCGCGCCGATGGCAACACCGTGGACCGCGGCCGCTTCCGCGTCGCCGTGGGACAGGTGAGCGTTGCCGTGCCCTACAGCGAGGAACAGGTGAGCATCGCCGGACGCAGCGCCAGCGTACGCGTGCTGGCCCCGGCCACCGCACCGACGGAGGCCGGGGCCAGCAGCGATGGCGTCATCGGTCTGCGTCTGCTGCCCCACGATGGGGTGCGCCTCGACTTCCGGCCGCGCCAGCCATCTGACCAGGTGGTGACGGTGGCTGCGGACCCTGGCGCGCGCAGCAGCAGCACGAAGTTCGATTGGCCGCTGCCCAAGGGCATAGCGATCGAGGTGGAACTCCACCCTCTACGACCAGTCAGCGTGGCCAGCGTCGCTGCCGCCAGCCGCCTGGCCGACGTGGGCAATGGCAAGCTGTTTGGCCCACCGCGTCGGGTACTGATCGGCTTTGGTGTCGCCCGCCCGGTGCGCAGCCTCGTGCTTGACCGGCCATTGGCGATTGCCGGCGTAACCGTGACCACGGTGGACGTGCGGCTGTTCGATTGGGCCGGCAAGGCGGAACTGCCGCCCGATGCCGAAGGCGACGAGGCGGCGTTGGTCACCGGCAAGCGCGGCCGCCAGCGCGGCTGGCCGATTCTGAAACTGGGCCGCGATGCGCTGGGCCGCTGCGCCAGCATCAGCTGGCAGCGAAACGCCAACGATCCGGAACGCGGCCGGTTCGAACTGATCTGTTGACCCCCTTCAATGATGAGGGCAGTTCCTCATGCAAATATCTTGCCGCATCGAGGCCTTGGCGCGATGATGAAGCAACAATAACAGGCCAGCATGGCCGCTTTGGGGAGGAACATCATGGATATCACCCGTCGGGAATCGCTGGCGTTGGCCGCAGGCGTGGTGGCAGCCGGGGGCGCTTTGGGCGCTGCTGCACCGGCCGCCGCGCAGATGGGCGGCGCGCGCCGCCTCGGCTCCAAGGAGAAGGTGGCCTACTGGGTCGCCACCGTCACCCCTTGCGATGCCCGCGGCCAGTTCGATCCCGGCGCCATGAAGGCGGTGATGGAATGGCACCAGAAATGCGGCGCCGATGGTGTCGTCGTGCTCGGCACATCGGGCGAATTCCCCAGCTTCTCGGTCGCGGAGCGCAAGCTCGTCACCGAAGCCGCCATGAAGCACAAGGGCAACATGAACATCATGGTGGGCCCCGGTACGCCCAACATCGTGGAGACCATCGATCTGGCGAAACACGCGCAGAGCGTGGGCGCCGATGGCCTGCTGGTGATCCCGCCGTTCTACTTCAACCAGCCGCCCACCGAAGGCCTGATTCACTATTACACCCAGCTGTTCGAAGCGGTGTCGATCCCGATCAACCTCTACCACATCCCCGGCACGTCTGAGGTGGCGATCACCATCGAGCTGCTCAAAGCCATGATGAAATATCCGCATCTGGCCGGCATCAAGGATTCATCGGGCAACGCTGAAGGCTTTGCGGAGTTCCTCAAGGGCTTCCCGGAACTCAACATGCGCTGCGGCACGTCGAACAACCTGATCCCGGCCGTGGAAGCCGGCATGGGCGCCATCCTGGCCGACGGTAACATGTTCAGCGACAAGAGCGCCGACATCTTCAAGACCTACCGCGCCAAGGGCGACTGGAAGGCCAAGCTGAACCATCTGCGCGCTGCCGGCGGCATCATGCGCGATCACAACATGGGCGCGAACACCTATGCGGCGATGAAGTACGTCCTGTCGCTGCGCATGGCCAAAGAGGGTGGGGGCGGCCCGATGATGTATGCGCGCACGCCCTATCCGCAGCTGACCGATGCGCAGAAGGCCAGCCTGAAGGCGGGGCTCGACAAAGTCATGGCGATGCCGGCGTGAACGACGAAACAAGGGGCAAAACCATGAAGATCATTCTGCCAATCGCTGCAGCGCTGCTGCTCACCACCGCCGCTGGCGCTCAGACGCCGGGCAAGGAAGGCGTCGCTGCGGCGCGCACCACCAACGGTGTCGCCAACTGGACCACCTACAATGCCGATCTGAAGGGCAGCCGCTATTCGCCGCTCGATCAGATTAACCCAGGCAATTTCAAGGACCTGGAAATCGCCTGGCGGTTCAAGACCGACATTCTGGGCAGCCGCCCGGAATACAAGCTGGAATCGACCCCGCTGGCAGTAGATGGCGTGATCTACACCACTGGCGGCACCCGCCGCGCCGTGGTGGCGCTGAACGGCGCCACCGGGGAGCTGCTCTGGCAATATGCCATGCACGAAGGCAAGCGCTCCGCCGAAAGCCCGCGCGCCCTCTCCGGCCGCGGACTGTCCTACTGGACCGACGGCACCAAGCGCCGCATCCTCTATGTCACCATCGGCTATCGCCTTGTGTCGCTCGACGCCGATACCGGCCGGCCTGATCCCGAATTCGGCACCAATGGCGTTATCGATCTGAAGACCGATTATGATCAGGATCTGGGCGATCTCGATACCGGCGAAGTCGGCGTCCACTCCGCTCCAGCGGTTTCGGGCAACACCATCATCATCGGCGCCGCCTTCCGCGAAGGCTTCACGCCCAAGACCCACAACAACACCAAGGGCTATGTGCGCGCCTTCGACGTGCGCACCGGCAAGCGCATGTGGACCTTCCACACCGTGCCGAAGAAAGGCGAGTTCGGCTATGAGACCTGGCTGAACAATTCGGCCGATGTGAACGGCAACACCGGTGTGTGGACGCAGGTGTCCGTCGATGAAGACCTTGGCCTCGCCTATCTCGCGGTGGAATCGCCAACGTCGGACTTTTTCGGCGGCAAGCGCCCCGGACCCAATCTGTTCGGCAACAGCCTTGTCGCCGTTGACCTGAAGACCGGGGAGCGCCGCTGGCACTTCCAGCTGATCCACCACGAGATCTGGGATCTCGACAACAGCAGCGCGCCGCTGCTGATGGACGTGACCGTGGATGGCAAGCCGCGCAAGGTCGTCGGCCTGCCGTCGAAGCAGGGTTTCTTCTATGTCTTTGATCGGGCCACCGGGCAGCCGGTGTGGCCGATCAAGGAAACCAAGGTGGCCAAGGGCAATGTGCCCGGCGAATGGTACTCGTCCACCCAGCCGATCCCGTCGAAGCCGCCGGTCTATGCCCGCAACGGCGTCGAGGAAAAGGACCTGATCGATTTCACGCCTGACATGAAGAAGAAGGCGCTGGAACTGACCTCGAAATATGTGCTCGGCCCGGTTTACACCCCGCCGATCGTCTCCACGCCGGAGAAGTTCGGGGTGATCAACAACTGGGCGCAAGGCGGCACCAACTGGCCGGGCGGTTCATTCGATCCGGAAAGCGGCATCGCCTATGTCTATGCCTGCGGCGCCTGCATTTCCTCGACCGGACTGCTGCCGCCGCCGGCCGGCCTGTCTGACATTCCGCTGGTGGTTGGCGTTGCCGGCCAGCCGGTGGTGATGATCAAGGGCCCGGGCGAAGGCGCCGGTGCCGACAGCCCGGCCCCGGCAGCTGCACCCGGCAGCGGCAACGCCGGCCCACCGCGCCTGGCCGTCGATGGCCTGCCGCTGGTGAAGCCGCCCTATGGCACGATCAGCGCCATCGATGTGAACAATGGCACGATCAAGTGGCAGGTCGCGCATGGTGAAACGCCGGATTTCGTGCGCAATCACCCGGTGATCAAGGCGATGGGCGGCATCCCGCGCACTGGCCAGTCCACCTATCAGATTGGCACCTTGGTGACGAAGGGCTTGGTGGTCGCCGGTGAAAACCAGTTCACCCGCACCGAAGACCGGCCGCGCGGCGCCATGCTGCGCGCCTATGACAAGCAGACCGGCAAGGAAGTGGGCGCGGTGTTCATGCCGTCCACCCAATCCGGCTCGCCAATGACCTATATGGTGAACGGCAAGCAGTATATCATCGTGCCGACCAGCGGCGGGAACGCATCCGGCGAATTCCTCGCCTATGCACTGCCCAGCAAGCGATAAGGAACCCGTGACGTGAAGATTGCCCTGCCCCTTTTGATTGCGTTCGGCCTTGCTGGTGCCGCTGTGGCCCAGGATGCCGGCAAATCGGTGTGGCAGGGCATCTACACGCCGGAACAGGCCGACCGTGGTGGGGGCGTCTATGCCCAGCGCTGCGGCGCCTGCCATGGCGCGGCACTGAATGGCACCGGCGAAGCACCGCCGCTGATCGGCGGCGAGTTCGTTTCACACTGGGACACGATGACAGTGGGCGATCTGTATGACCGCGTGCGCACAACCATGCCGCAGAATGATCCGCAATCGATGACGCGCGAAGAATATGCCGACGTGCTGGCCTTCCTGTTGAAGAACAACGGCTTCCCGGCCGGCGCCCAGCCGCTCGACAAGCGTTCGGAAGTGCTGGCGACCATCGGCATCACGGCAGAAAAACCGGCCAATAACGGCCGCTGAACCACTTGGGGGACAAGGCCATGAAGCGGATGATGATGCTGGCACTGCTGCTGGTCGGCAGCGCCGTCAGTGCGCAACAGGCGACGTCTCCCCCCCGCCCGGTGTGGACGGTGGAGACATTGCCCAAGCCAGCGCCGCTGACCGCCGAAACCAACAAACAGCCCAACCCCTATCGCAGCGAACTGGGCTTCCTGAAGCTGCCCGCAGGGCGCGTGATGGGCTCCACCAGCGCAGTAGGTGTGGACAGCAAGGGCCACATCTGGGTGGCCGAACGCTGCGGCGCCAACAACTGCGGCAACAGCTCCATCGATCCGATTATGGAGTTCGACGCGCAGGGCAATTTCATAAAGGCGTTCGGTGGTAGCCTGACCGTGTTCCCGCATGGGTTCTTCATCGACGCAGCGGACAATGTTTGGCTCACCGATGCCCGCGCGATTGCGGGGAAGGGCGCCACCGTCCTGAAATTCTCGCCCGAAGGCAAGTTGCTGCTGACGCTCGGCAAACCCGGCGTGCAGGGCAAGGGCACCGACGTGTTTACCGAGCCCAACGCCGTGATCGTGGCGAAGAACGGCGACATCTTCGTTGCCGATGGCCACGAGGCCGATCGCGGCGTTGCCCGCATCCTGAAGTACGACAAGACCGGCAAGTTCCTCATGCAATGGGGCCAACCCGGCAAGGGCCAGGGCGATCTGGAAGTGCCGCACGCGCTGGCCATGGATAGCAAGGGCCTGCTGTACGTGGGCGACCGCTGGAACAACCGCGTGCAGGTCTACACCCAGAAGGGCAAGTTGCTGAACAGCTGGACCCAGTTCGGCCGCCCGTCCGGCCTGTTCATCGATGCCAACGACATCATGTACAGCGGCGATTCGGAAAGCCGTCGCCCGGTCGGTTATGGCTACAACCCTGGCTGGCAGCGCGGCATCCGCATCGGATCCGTGAAGGATGGCAAGGTGACCGCCTTCATCCCTGATCCCGATCCCAACCCCGATGGCGGCGCCACCAGCGGCGCCGAAGGCTTGTGGGTGGACAAGACTGGCGTGATCTACGGCGCCCAGGTGAAGGAACGCACGGTCGCACGGCATATCAGGGCGAAGTAGGCGTCCCCGCCGACCCTGCGCTGCCATCCTCGTAACGCGTTTCCCACACCCCGCTGGCAACGCCGAGGATGATCGTCTCCTCATCGGCCCCGTCGAAATGCACGGCACCCGCCGGCACCACCACGAAGCTGCCGGCCGGGAAGGCCTGCGCGCGGGCCTTGTCCATCGTGCCACCCCATCCCAGTTTCAGCACGCCTTTCAACACGAAGATGCGCGCGGTCGTGCTGTGGCGATGGGGCTTGTCCCACGCGCCGGCAGGCAGAGCGAAGGCATAGGAAAAATTCTGCCCCGCCACTTCGCGTTGGCCATCGAGAAGGGCAAAGCGGCTGCCATCCGCCGCAGTCGGCCCCCACGGAATCGTGGCGGGCGTGATGACGACAGCACCAGGCGGTGCCGTTGCGGCTGCAAGTGCGATGAGGAGCGTGATCATGGCGCAACCTTGCCACACAGGCTCCCAAATGGGCTGGCGACAATCGGACGGTGATTTCCGCGCCTCAACCCGCTATGCCGCCGCCATGATCGTCACTCGCTTCGCTCCCTCGCCCACTGGTCGGCTCCACGCCGGCAATATCCGCACCGCGCTGGTCAATTGGCTGCTTGCGCGGTCCAGCGGCGGCCGCTTTGTGTTGCGGCTGGATGATACCGACCTGGCGCGCTCCACCGCGGAATCGGCCCAGTCCATCCGGGACGATCTCGCCTGGCTGGGCCTGGCGCCTGACATGGAGGTCAAGCAGTCTGACCGATTCGACCGCTATGAAGACGCGCTGGCTCGCCTCGCCGCGCAGGGCAGGGCCTATCCCTGCTATGAAACCGCCGAAGAGCTGGAGCTGAAGCGCCGCGTTGCCCTGTCGCGCGGGCTGCCACCGATTTATGATCGCGCCGCACTTGCGCTGAGCGATGCCGACAAGGCGAATCTGGAAGCCGAAGGCCGCAAGCCGCATTGGCGTTTCCGGATGGATGAAACCGCCGATGTCGAGTGGCAGGACGGCGTTCGCGGCCATTGCCATTTCCCCGCCGCCGCGCTGGCCGATCCGGTGGTGCGCCGCGCAGATGGCTCGTGGCTCTACATGCTGCCGTCGGTGGTGGACGATATCGATCTGGGCATCACCGACATTGCGCGCGGGGAAGACCATGTCACCAACAGCGCCGTACAGCTGCAGATGTTTGCCGCACTGGGCGCCGCCGCCCCGCGCCTCGCCCACATGGCGCTGTTCACCGGCAAGGATGCGGCGCTGTCGAAGCGGCTGGGTTCCGAAGGGGTGGATGCTTGGGCAGCGCAGGGCATCGAGCCGGTGGCGGTTGCCGCGCTGCTCGCCCGGCTGGGCACCTCGCAGCCGGTGGAGCCGATGGCCCGCCTTGCTGATCTGTTGCCCGGCTTTGCGCTCAGCCACTTCGGCCGCGCGCCTGCCCGCTTCGATCCGGCCGATCTTGCCAGCCTGTCGGCCCGCTGCATCCATCACATGGCCCACGCCGCCGTCGCCGCCCGCCTGCCCGCCAGCATTGGCGAACGCGAATGGCTGGCGATCCGGCCCAATCTTGCCCGTCTTGATGAAGCCGAAGCCTGGCACCAGATCATCGCCGGACCAATCACTGCGGCCACTGATGAACCCGACTATCTGGCCACTGCCGCCGCCACGCTGGCCGGCCTGGACTGGGGCGATGATATCTGGAACCGCCTGATCGACGCACTGAAGGCCACCACCGACCGCAAGGGCAAAGCGCTGTTCCTGCCGCTGCGCCTCGCGCTTACGGGCCAGCCGCACGGGCCGGAAATGGCGGCCCTGCTGCCGTTGATCGGCCGCGACGAAGCGTTGCGCCGCTTGGCCCCGTGAAACTGCTGTTCCTCCACGGGCCACCGGCGGCCGGCAAATACACCATCGCCAGGGCCGTGGCGGATGCGACCGGGCTGCCGTTGTTTCACAATCACCTGATCGTCGATGCAGTGCACGCCGTCTTTCCGTTCGGCTCGCCGGGCTTCGTGGCGTTGCGCGAACGCTTCTGGATCGACGTGATCCGCGCCGCGGTCACCGAAGACCGCTCGCTGATCTTCACCTTCCAGCCCGAATCCAGCGTCTCTCCGGGCTTTCCCGAACAGGTGGCGGGCATCGTGGCGGCTGGCGGCGGCGAGACCATCTTCGTGCAATTGCGCCTCGATTTGGCCGGGCAGATATCCCGCATTGCCAATGACGATCGTGCCCGTTTCGGCAAACTGCGCGATACCGCCCTGCTTGAACAACTCCACGCCGATTTCGCCGCCTGCGAAGCCGCCATGCCGGCATCGGCGCTGATCATCGATACCGCCAGCACCGCGCCCGCCGACGCCGCCGCCCGCATCATCGCCCTGCTGACGGCCCCCCAGTCGAATTGACGCCCCTCTGGCCAAGCGCGCGCCGCGCCCCTATCTTGGCCGCTATGGCCTTTCTTGATCCCCCCGATGCCACCCAGCGCCGCAAGCGTTACTGGATCGCCGCCGGCTCCGTGCTGGCCACGACCATCCTGATGACGATGTTCCTGCTCGAATCGCGCTGGGGCTACATGAAGCCCGATTCGGTGATCATATATGCGCAAAGCTGGAAGGCAGACCGCAGCCGGGATGATGCCATCGCCGATGTGAAGGCGACAAAGGCCGCGCGCGAAGCCCGCTTGGTCGAAGCCCGCGCTGCCATTGCCACGCTGTCTGGCCAGGCGAAGATCGACGCGCAGAAACAATATGATGACTATGTGAAGGGCGGCGGCTTCAAGCGGGATCTGCCCTATGTCGCCGCCCAGCCGAGCGCTGAGGCCATTGTGCGCGTGCCGGCCCCGGCCGAGCCGCCGATCGAGTGAGCGCGAGCAGCGACGATTGGCGGTTCATGGGCGCGGCGCTGGCGCTGGCCAGCCGCGGCATTGGTACGACCTTCCCCAACCCATCAGTCGGCTGTGTGATCGCGAAAGATGGCCGCGTGGCTGGGCGCGGCTGGACGCAGCCCGGCGGCCGTCCGCATGCCGAAGCAGTCGCGCTGGCGCATGCTGGCGACGCAGCGAAGGGTGCCACAGCCTATGTGACGCTGGAACCCTGCGCCCATGTTAGCCCTCGCGGGCCCAGCTGTGCCGACAGCCTGATTGCCGCCGGCGTGGCGCGGGTGGTGATCGCCGCGCACGATCCCGATCCACGCACCGATGGCGATGGCGCGGCGCGGCTTCGGGCCGCCGGCATCGCGGTGACAACGGGCGTGCGCGCTGCCGAGGCTGAAGCGCAACTGGCCGGCTTCCTGACGCGCCTCAAACTGGACCGGGCGCACATCACGCTGAAACTGGCGGTGTCGCTCGACGGCGCCATCGCCATGGCCGACGGCCGCAGCCAATGGATCACCGGTGAGCGCGCCCGCGCTGCCGCCCATCTGGAACGCGCACGCGCCGATCTGATCGTGGTTGGTCGCGGCACCTGGGATGCGGATCAGCCCCGGCTGGATGTGCGCCTGTCTGGCCTCGAAACCTGCACGCCGCGCATCGGCGTTGTCGGGCGCGGTGACGGCCTGCCGGACCATGTCACGCATTTCCCCGATCTCGCTGCGCTCACCGCCGATCCGGCGCTGTGTGTGCTGGTTGAAGGCGGCATGGGCCTCGCCGCCAGCTTGGCTGCCGCCGATCTGGTCGATACGCTGATGCTGATGCGCGCGCCGATCCTGATCGGAGCGGGCCGCACGCTGGGCGACATTGGCCTGGCTGATCTGCGGCACGCCCACGGCCGCTGGGTCGCCGGGCCAGCGATGATGGTCGGCCCCGACCGCATTGAACGTTACGCACGGACACGTTAGGGCAGCCCCATGTTCACCGGCATCATCACCGACATCGGCACCATCAGCGCCATCGAGGAGCGCGGCGATCTGCGCGTGACCGTGCAGACGGGCTATGACACCACCGGCATCGCCATCGGCGCATCCGTTGCCAACAGCGGCGTGTGCCTGACGGTGGTAAGCAAGACCGCGAACAGCATCAGCTTCGATGTGTCCGCCG
This sequence comes from Sandarakinorhabdus limnophila DSM 17366, assembly GCF_000420765.1. Taxonomy (GTDB): domain Bacteria; phylum Pseudomonadota; class Alphaproteobacteria; order Sphingomonadales; family Sphingomonadaceae; genus Sandarakinorhabdus; species Sandarakinorhabdus limnophila. The sequence goes on from NZ_ATVO01000004.1 coordinate 400,234, forward strand.
AAACCCTGCGCTGCACCGCCAGCGGCATGTGGAGCCAAGGCGCACGGCTCAATCTTGAGCGCGCACTCAAGGTGGGCGATGAACTCGGCGGTCACATCGTCACTGGCCACGTCGATGCCGTCGGCCAGATCGCCGCCATCACCGCGGAAGGCGATTCCAAGCGCTTCACCTTCCAGATGCCGGCCAGCGTCGCGCCCTATGTGGCGCCCAAGGGCAGCATCTGTTTGAACGGCGCGTCGCTGACGGTGAACGAGGTCAGCGATGATGATCTTGGCCACTGGTTCACGGTGAACATCATCCCGCACACCGCCGAATGGACCACCTTCGGCACCGCCAAGGCCGGCGACGAGGTGAATATCGAGATCGATGTGCTCGCCCGCTACCTGTTCCGGATGAACCAGCTCAAGTCTTGACAACGCAATGTGATGAGGGCATCCCGCCCTCACATTTCGATGTGAGGACATGATGAGCGAATCCCTGATTGCCCGACTGCGTGACCTGGTCGCCAGCGGTGAGGAATCAAAAGCCGGCATGGCCCGCGCTGCCGGGCTGCATGCCAACAGCTTGCGCGCGCTGGACGAAGCCGAGTGGAACCCGACCACAGACACGCTCCGGAAACTAGAAAACTGGCTGGCCGATCGCAGCAGCGGGCCGGCGCTGTCCCCCATCGAGGATATCATCAACGAGGCCCGCAACGGCCGCATGTATATCCTGGTCGACGATGAAGACCGCGAAAACGAAGGCGACCTGATCATCCCCGGCCAGATGGCGACGCCCGATGCCATCAACTTCATGGCCAAGTTTGGCCGCGGCCTGATCTGCCTTGCCTTGGCGTCAGAGCGCGTGAAGGCACTCGGCCTGCCGCTGATGGCGCAGCACAACGGCACCCGCCACAGCACGGCCTTCACCGTGTCGATCGAAGCCAAGGAAGGCGTCACCACCGGCATTTCGGCGGCCGATCGCGCCCGCACCATCGCGGTGGCCATCGATGCCGCCAAGGGCCCGGAACATATCGTTTCGCCCGGCCATGTCTTCCCGCTCGTCGCCCGCGATGGCGGCGTGCTGGTGCGCGCTGGCCATACCGAAGCCAGCGTGGACATCTCGCGCCTCGCCGGCCTCAGCCCCAGCGGTGTGATCTGCGAGATCATGAACGACGATGGCACCATGGCGCGCCTGCCCGATCTGATTCCGTTCGCCCGCCGCCACGGCCTGAAGATCGGCACCATCCGCGATCTGATCGCCTATCGCCACGCCCACGACCGGCTGGTGAAGTGCGTCGCCGAAACCAAGCTGGAAAGCTGGCACGGCGGCGAATGGCTGGCGAAAACCTATGCCAACACCGCCGAATATGGCGAGCACATGGTGCTGCAGAAGGGCAAGATCGAACCCGGCAAGCCCACGCTGGTGCGCGTCCACACCCAATCCATGTTCACCGACATGTTCGCCGAAAAGGGTGAGCGCGCCGGGCAACTCGGCCGCGCCATGGACGCCATCGGAGAAGAAGGCGCCGGCGTCATCGTCATCATTCGCGACGGCAGCCCCACCGCCATTTCCGAACAGATGCGTGCCAAGGGCCAGGGCGAATCCATCGTGCTGCGCGATTACGGCATCGGCGCGCAGATATTGGTTGATCTTGGCGTCACCGACATGATCCTGCTCACTAACCAGCACCGCAACATCGTCGGCATCGAAGGCTATGGCCTGCACGTTGTTGGCGAACGCGCCATTCCCCCCCGGAGCTGAATCTCATGCACATCCTGATCGTCGAAGCCCCGTTCTATACCCACATCGCCGACATGCAGCGCGACGGCGTGACCGAAGCCCTGAAAGCCGCCGGCGCCACCTACGACGTGATCACCGTGCCCGGCGCGCTGGAAGTGCCGGCGGCCATCGCCTTTGCCGACGCCAGCGGCGAATATGATGGCTATGTCGCGCTGGGCTGCGTGATCCGCGGCGAAACTTATCATTTCGAAGTCGTCGCCGGTGAAAGCGCGCGGGCCATCATGGCGCTCACGCTCGACGGTCTCGCCATCGGCAACGGCATTCTGACCGTGGAAAACGAAGCCCAAGCCATCGCCCGGGCCGACAAGACCCAGAAGAACAAGGGCGGTGAAGCGGCGGCCGCCGCGCTGGCCATGGTGGCGCTGAAACAGCGTTTCGCCTGAACCCCGGTTTGCCAAGTTCGTGCTTGGCCTTTGCGATGCCGTGATGGCACACTGATTGATAGGGTCGCGAACCGCTGTTTCCAGGGGGAGGCGCCGTCATGACCGATCCGCACACCATCCAGTCGATCGACGCCGCCGGACGGCACCAGGAATGCGATCTGATCATGAAGGGCGGGGTGACGAGCGGCCTCGTCTATCCCGGCGCCATCGCCACCCTTTCTGAAACGTTCCGCCTACGCAATATCGGCGGCACATCGGCCGGCGCCATCGGCGCGGTGGCGGCTGCAGCGATGGAATATGGCCTGCGGACGGGCAGGAACCCCAAGGCCCGGGAACGCATGGCCTGGCTGCACCAAGAACTGGCCCAGCGCACCGATCGGGGCGCCTCCCGGCTTGATGCCATGTTCTGCGGCGATCCGGGCGCCGCGCCGCTGCTCGATGCGCTGAAGGGCGCGCTCAACAGCCAGCCCGCCGCGATCCTGGGCCTGATCAAGGCCGCACTCCCCACATTGCCGGGCAACGCCCGCCGCGCGCTGTGGCTCGCCGCCGGGGCCACGGCCCTTGAAATGCTCGCCGGTGCCGGCCTCGGCTGGCTGCTCACCGCTGGCTGCAGCCCTGGCGTGCAGGGCTTCGCCACGGCATTGGCCGCCGTGGCCAGCCTTGCCTTCGCCGGCTGGTGGAACCTCAAGGCCAGCCTGGTGCAGGCGGTGCCGCTCTCGCTCGGCAGTCTCAACCGGCTGCTGCAGCCGATCGTGGCCAACGGCCTGGGCCTTGCCACCGGCTTCGCCTTGCCGACCCACACCTTCAACCAGCGCCAACTGCCTTCGCTCACCCAGTGGCTGCACCAGACCATCCAGCAACTGGCCGGCCTGCAAGAAAACAGCACAAGCGAGGTGCTGACCTTCGGCAAGCTGTGGTCGCTTGGCCTGTTGCCCGAACCCAGCGCGCTTGAACCGCGCGCCATCGATCTGGTGCTGGTGTGCAGCGATCTCAACCGCGTGCAATCCACCAGCTTCCCCTTCCTGTTCGACAACCAGCGGCTCTTCTACGATCCCGCCGAATGGGCACGGCTGTTTCCAGAACCGGTGCTGCAGGCGCTGGACGCCAACGCCTGGGCCGTCGCCAGCGGCACCCCCATCCCCGATGATCTGGGCTATGGCCGCGACGAGGTGGAAACGGCCGTGGCCCGCCTTGGCGATCTGGGCCAGCGGCTACGGCTGCTGCCCAAGGGCCGCCACATCCCGATCCTGGTCGGCGCCCGCGCCTCCATGGCTTTTCCCGGGCTGTTCACGCCGCTGCCGCTGTGGGTGTTGCGCTGGGTCGGCCAACCAGAAGTGCCGGAAGAACGCACGCCGTTCCTGTCGCGCCTCTATCTCTCCGATGGCGGCATCACCTCAAACTTCCCCATTCACCTGTTCGATGCCGTGGTCCCCAGCCGGCCCACATTCGCGATCAATCTTCTCTATCCCGATGATGATCTTTCCATCAAGGAATATGGCGTGCTCGACAGCGCAGCGATGCGCGGCAAGGCGGTGCCCGGCAATGTCCGCACGCTGGGCGGCACCCGTGCCGATACCGGCAGCCTGCAATTGACCGATCTGATCATGCCCTTTGCCGATGGTGATCGCGTTGCCTTCTACAAGGAACCGACCGCGGGCACCCCGTTGGCGCAACTGGCCGGGCTGGGCTTGCGCGTCGTGGAAACCGCCCGCACCTGGGGGGATGTCAGCCTCTACAACCAGGTCGGCATGCGTGATCGCATCATCCATGTCCGCCTGGCCGGCAACGAAGGCGGCTTCAACCTCAGCATGCCGGCCCAGACCATCACCGCGCTGAGCGACAAGGGCACATTTGCCGGCAGCGTTCTGGCGTGCCGCTTCCGCCACGATAAGCCCGTCGATCCGCTGGACGATCCCGCCGATCCACGCTTCACCCTCACGTGGGACAATCACCGCCGCATCCGGGTCGAAGGCCTGCTGGCTGCACAGGATCTGCTTGCCGGCCGGTTCAACGCGCTGTGGCCCGACAACAGCGGCCTTGTTGGCGATGCGCATTATCGGGCCGTGGCGCACGGGCTGGCCGGCATCGGGGCGCTGGCCGTGCCGGTCCCCGATCCGCTGGCCGGTGCCCTGCGGCCCTTGAATGTGCTGCGCATGCGCCCGTCCGGCAGCGACCCGCGCGCCAGCCGCCGCGCCTGACTCCCGCGACACACTGAAGCGCGGCGGTCTTGCCGCAGTGCACAATGAACAATGGGGGTCCATAGCGGCGCACGCCTGTTCCTCCGTTCAGGTTTGGCATGGGTGCCGTTCCAGCGATCCGACCCGCTTGCTCGGCACCCACGCCCCCTGCCGCCCCACGCGGGCGGCCCGGCTTCCCCCCAAATTGCCACGATGACAGCGCCGCCCTTTGCGCTTATGGCCAGCCGCCATGGCCGCGCTGTCCCATATTGATCACTGGATCTTCGATCTCGACAACACGCTGTACCCGGCGCACTCGGCGCTGTTCCCGCAGATCGATCGGCGCATGGGCCTCTATATCCAGCGCCTGCTGAATGTTGATCCGATCGAGGCGCACCGCATCCAGAAGGAACTGTATCACAGCCACGGCATGACGCTGCCCGGCCTGATGGCACTGCACAATGTCGATCCCCACGATTTCCTGGCCAATGTCCACGATGTCGATATCGACGTGCTGCGCCCGCACCCGGAACTCGGCGATCTGATTGCCCGCCTGCCGGGGCGCAAATATATCTTCACCAACGCCGATGCGCCTTATGCGGAACGCGTGCTGGAACGCCTGGGCCTCACTCACGCGTTCGACGGCCTGCACGACATCCACGCGCTGGATTATGTGCCGAAACCGCAGCCGCCGGCCTACACCCACATGTGCGCCGCCCACGGCATCAACCCGAAACGCGCGATGTTCGTGGAAGACATGGCGCGCAACCTGACGCCCGCCAAAGCGATCGGCATGACAACCGTGTGGATCGACAACGGCAGCGAACAAGGGCCGGGCAGCGACCGCGATCACATCGACTTCATCATCAACGACCTCGCCACCTTCCTGGGGCAGGTGCTGGAACAGGTGGAAACCGCATGAACATCGAAGCCATCATCAACGCCGGCTGGGAAGACCGCACGACCGTTACCAGCGCCACCCACGGTGAACTGCGCACCGCCGTCAACGCGGCGCTGTCGGCGCTCGACGCCGGTGAATTGCGCGTGGCGGAGCCGGACGGCACCACCCACCAGTGGCTGAAAAAGGCCGTGCTCCTGAGCTTCCGCCTGCACGATAACGTGGTGATGTCCGGCTTCGGTCATGCCGGCTTCTACGACAAGGTGCCGCTGAAGTTCGACGCGTGGGGCGACGCCGAATTCCGCGCCGCCGGCTTCCGCGCCGTCCCCGGTGCCGTCGTCCGCCGCGGTGCCTATATCGCGCCCGGCGCCGTGCTGATGCCTAGCTTCGTCAACATCGGCGCCCGCGTCGGTAAGAATACCATGGTCGATACCTGGGCCACGGTCGGTTCGTGCGCCCAGATCGGCGAAAATGTTCACATCAGCGGCGGCGCCGGCATCGGCGGCGTGCTCGAACCTCTGCAGGCCAACCCGGTCATCATCGGGGACAACGCCTTCATCGGCGCCCGCGCCGAAGTCGCCGAAGGCGTCATCGTCGGCGAAGGCGCGGTTCTCTCGATGGGCGTCTATCTGGGCGCATCCACCAAGATCATCGACCGCGCCACCGGCGAAATCCACATCGGCAAGGTGCCGCCCTACGCCGTCGTCGTCTCCGGCAGCCTGCCCGGCAAGCCGCTCCCCGACGGCGCGCCCGGCCCCAACCTCTATTGCGCCGTGATCGTGAAGACCGTGGACGCGCAAACCCGCAGCAAGACCGGCATCAACGAGCTTCTGCGCGACTGAACATGATTATGAGGCGGGGATCAGTCCCCGCCCCACAAGTCATCAGCAGGCGGGGGCTCAGGCCACCTTGAACCCTTCACGGTTCATACGGCTGGTCAGCGCCTTTTTCTCGTCCTCGGTCAGCATCGCCTGCAAGGTCGGGAACACCACGTCCTCCTCCTCGCGCACGTGCGATTCAAAGGCGGTGCGGATAGCGGCGACCTTTTCCAGGAAGCCTGGACCCTTCGCCTTGCCGATCATTTCCAACGCATACAGGCCCTGCTTCACCTCGAAATGATCGGTGTTCAGCGCTTCGGCCACATCGCTCTGGCCATGTTCGGCCACCACGCAGTAGCTCACATATTCTTCCTGCACCTGGTGCTTGCCCATGGCGTACTGCAGTTCGAGCACCAGCGCGGCGCGCTTGGCCAAATCCTCGTCCCGCGTGGCCGCGAGCTGCTCCAGCAGCGTTCGCGCGGCCTGATGCTCGGCCTTCAAGCCTTCGAACCAGTCGCCCGCGGCAAATGTCGCCGCTTGCGACGCCGCCTTGCGACCCGCCGAAACCATCATGCCCAGCCCGAAACCAGCCACCCCGGCCATCAAGGCCGATGTGCCGCCGTTGCCGATCGTCATCTTCCGTCCCATCGTGCGTGTGCTTGTATCCGTCATGGTGAATTCTCCTTTTCCCATGACCATCAAACCCGTGCCGCGCGCAGAAGTTCCAAAGGCCGGCGATGTTCGTCCGGCATTCCGGGCTGCCTGTCCCAGCGTGTATTTGTGCGCTGAAGGGAAAAGGAAAAGTCGGGGCCTCCGACGGGCAGGTTCGCAGACCCTGCACCCGTTTGTTTTCGGGCGACCCATTTCTCACAGCCAGTGCGACTACGACCTCGTGCGACAGGCTTGAAACAACGAAAGTGGGTGCAGGGCCTCAGGCCCTGCCCGCCGGAGGCCATTTCTTCCTATCGCCTTTGCCCCTTGCCATCCCGCAGCCGCCCCGCTTTGATGCCGGCAACAAGGGGAAACATCATGCGCACATTCATCGCCGCACTTCTGGCCGCCACCATCGCCGTTCCGGCCAGCGCTCAGGCGCTGCGGCCCGACCAGCAGGCGTTCCGCGCGCTCTACAAGGAACTGGTGGAGACCAACACCACCGTGTCCACCGGCAGTTGCAATCTGGCCGCCGAGCGGATGGCGACGCGGTTAAAGGCCGCCGGTTACACCGATGCCGATATCAAGCTGTTCCCCGGTTCCGCAGAACGCCCGCAGGATGGCGGGATGGTGGCCACGCTGAGGGGCAGTGATCCGAAGGCCAAGGCCATATTGCTGCTGTCCCACCTTGATGTGGTGGAGGCCAAGCGCGCCGATTGGGAGCGCGATCCCTTCACCTTCATCGAGGAGGGCGGCTTTTTCTATGGTCGCGGCGTGAGTGACGACAAGGCGCATGGCGCGATCTTTACCGATGCGATGGTCCGGCTGAAGCAGGGCAAGGCGCCGAAGCGCACGGTGAAGCTGGCGCTGACCTGTGGTGAGGAAGGCGGGCCCTACAACAGCGCCAAGTGGCTGGTGGAGGAGCATCGCGATTGGATCGATGCGGAATTTGCCTTGAACGAGGGCGGCGGCGGCAAGGCCGACGCGACCGGCAAGCCGATCAGCCTCGCCTTCCAGGCCGGCGAGAAAGTGTATCAGGATTTCACCCTGGAAACCCGCAACCCCGGCGGCCACAGCAGCCGGCCGCGCCCGGACAATGCGATTTATGAACTCGCCGCCGGTCTGGTGAACCTGGCGAAGAATGATTTCCCGGTGATCCTGTCGGACACGACGCGCGCCTATTTCGCCGAGATGGCCAAGCTGAGCGATGCGCCCACCGCTGCTGCCATCCGCACCCTGCTGGCCAATCCGGCCGACGCGGCTGCCGAAGCCATCGTGTCGAAGGATCCGGGCTGGCACTCAACGCTGCGCACCACCTGCGTGGCGACGATGCTGGACGCCGGCCACGCCCGCAACGCCCTGCCGCAGCGCGCCCAGGCCAATGTGAACTGCCGCATGTTCCCCGGTGAGAGCGTGGAAAAGGTGCGCGGGCAAATCGTGGCGCGGCTGCGCGACCCCACCATCACCGTCACCCCGCGCGCTTCGGAAAATCCGGAAAAGGCCGCGCCGCCGCCGCCGCTGTCTGACATGGTTTATGGCCCTGCCGTCGCGCTGGCGACCAAGCATTTTCCCGGCATTCCGCTAATCCCCACCATGTCCACCGGCGCCACCGATGGCCGCTATCTCAACGCCGCCGGCATGCCGACCTATGGCATGCCCGGCCGCTTCGGCATGCCCGATGGCAATGGCGTCCACGGCCTCAACGAGCGGATTTCCGTCGCCGGCGTGATGAAGGAACGCGATTATCTGTTCGATCTGATCACCGCCTACGCTGCCAAGTAAGGACAAACCGATGCGCGCGCTCTTCCTCGCTACAGCCCTGTTCGCTGGCACCGCAGCTCAGGCCCAATATGTCAGCCAACAGCCGGGCGAGGCCCAATTTCGGGCCCTGTTCAAAGAGATGGTGGAGACCGACACCAGCGTCACCACCGGCAGCTGCACCGCGGCGGCCGAAAAACTCGCCTTGCGCTTCAAGGCGGCAGGCTTCGGCGATGCCGACATCACCCAGTTCAGCGTGCCGGAGTTCCCCAAAGATGGCGGCATCGTTGTCCATCTGAAGGGCAGCGATCCGAAGGTGAAACCGATGCTGTTGCTCGGCCACCTCGATGTGGTCGCCGCCAAGCCGGAAGACTGGACGCGCAGTCCGTTCAAACTGATCGAGGAAGACGGCTATTTCTATGGCCGCGGTACCTTCGACGATAAGGCGCAGGCCAGCATCTGGGCCGATCTCCTGATCCGCATGAAGGCCGGCAAGGCGCCAAAACGCACCATCAAGCTGGCGCTGACCTGCGGGGAGGAGACCACCTACGCCTTCAACGGCGCCGACTGGCTGGCGAAGAACCGCCCCGAACTGATCATGGCGGAATTCGCGCTCAACGAAGGCGGCGGCGGCCGCAACGGCCCCGATGGCAAGCCGCAGGGCCTGGCCGTGCAGGTGGGTGAAAAGACGGTGCAGAATTTCTGGATCGAAGCCACCAACCCCGGTGGTCACAGCAGCGTGCCGCGCCCCGATAACGCCATCACCGATCTCACCGCCGCCGTGGTCGCCGTGAACAGGCACGAATTCCCGGTGCAGTTCACCGATACCACCCGCACCTATTTCACCACCCTGGCCAAAGTGATGCCCAATCCGGTTGGCCCCGCCATGGCCCGCCTGCTCACCAACCCAAATGATGCGGAAGCCAATCGCATCGTTTCGATGGACCCGACAAATCACAGTGTGCTGCGCACCACCTGCGTCACCACTCTGCTGGAAGCCGGCCACGCCGAAAATGCCCTGGCCCAGCGCGCCCGCGCCAACGTGAACTGCCGCATGTTCCCGGGCACCGATCCCAATGCACTGAAAGCCGATCTGGAAAAGATCATCGCCAACGCCAAGGTGAACGTCAGCCTGAAACCGCCGATCCGCCCGGTGGCCAAGCCCACCCCGATGAACCCAGCAATTATCGACCCGATGACCAGCGTTGCCGCTAGGCACTTCCCCGGCGTGCCGATGCTGGCCATGATGAGCACCGGCGCCACCGATGCCATCTACATCACCCCGATCGGCATCCCGGTGTATGGCGCCCCCGGCACGATGATCGATGCCGATGGCAACGGCATCCACGGTTTGAACGAACGCATCAGTGTGCGCAGCCTGATGCAGGGCCGCGATTATCTCTCCGATCTGGTGATGGTGCTGGCGAATCCCAAATAGTCTGGCACTCCGGCCCGCAACACCCTACATGCCCGCCATGGACATCGCCCACCTGCTCAGCCCCGAAGCCCTGTCCGCGTTTGGCCAGGTCGTGCTGATCGACGTCGTGCTGGCCGGCGACAACGCCATCGTGGTCGGCGCACTCGCGGCGGGCCTCCCGGCGACGCAGCGCAAGAAGGTCATCCTGATCGGCATCATCGCTGCGCTGGTGCTGCGGATCATCTTTGCCCTGGCAGTCACCCAATTGCTGCAGATCGTCGGCCTCATCCTCGCCGGCGGGCTGCTGCTGCTGTGGGTGGCCTGGCGCATGTGGCGCGAAATCAACCCGCGCAGCGCCCTGATCGACGCGCCGGGCAGCGACAGCGATGATTTCGTCGCCACCGATGCACCGCCGCCGGCCAAGAGCTTCGCCGCCGCCGCGTGGAGCGTTGCGCTGGCCGACGTGTCGATGAGCCTCGACAATGTGCTCGCCGTCGCCGGTGCCGCGCGCGAACATCCCGATATCCTCATCGCCGGCCTGGCGCTGTCGGTCGCGCTGATGGGCATCGCCGCCAACATCATCGCCCAATATATCGAGCGCTACCGCTGGATCGCCTATGTCGGCCTGGTCGTGATCGTCTATGTCGCCTTCAAGATGATCTGGGAGGGCTTCAACGAAGTCGCCCCCATCGTGCAACCAATGGTCGGGATGTAGGCCTCCTTACGGCACCAGAACCGTCGATCCCGTCGTCAGCCGCGCCGCCAGATCTTCGTGCGCCTTGGCGGCGTTGGCCAGCTTGTAGCGCTGGTTGATCGCCAGCTTCAGCCCGCCCGATGCCATCAGCCCCAACACTCGGCCTGCATGCTGCAGCCGTTCTTCCGGCGTGGCATAATAATCGAACAGCGTCGGCCGCGTCGCAAACAGCGATCCCTTGCGCGCCAATATGCCCAGATCCACCCCCGAAACCGGGCCGGAGGCATTGCCGAAACTGATCATCAGGCCCCGCCGTTTCAGGCTGTCCAGGCTTGATTCCCAACTGTTCTTGCCCACCCCGTCAAACACCACGTCCACACCGCGTCCACCGGTCAGCGCCCGCACTTGCGCCGCCACATCGCTGCCATCCAGCACACCATGATCCGCCCCGTGCGCAGCAGCCAGCGCCAGTTTCTGCTGCGTGCCGGCAACCGCAATAACAGTCGCCCCCGCCAGCTTCAGCCATTGCACCAGCAACAGGCCCACACCGCCCGCGGCCGCCGGTACCAGCGCCCAGTCCCCTGGTCGAACCTTCGCGCAGCGTTCCACCAGGAATTCGGTGGTGCAGCCCTTCAACAGCCCGGCCGCTGCCATCTCGTCCGAAACACCATCAGGCAACGGAACCAGCATCGCCGCGGCAATGTTGCGGTATGTGGCATAGGCTCCGATCGGCCCCCAGCAATAGCCCACGCGCGTGCCAACGCTCAGCGTCACGCCCTCGCCCACCGCTTCCACCACGCCAGCCGCTTCGAGCCCCAGCCCTGATGGGAAGGCAATCGGATACAGGCCGGAACGATGATAGGTGTCGATGAAATTCAGCCCGATCGCCGTGTGGCGCAACTGCACCTCCCCCGGCCCCAGCGGCGGCAGCGTGATGTCCTGCCACTGCATCACTTCCGGGCCACCACTGGCATCGATCCGGATCGCTTTCATGACCATTCCCCTTCATGCTGCGCTTATGTTGCGCGGTAACTGTTTGTTTTTGCTTGAATGGCAGTTCGACTCAGCATCGCCTTGCCGATTGCCACTTCCCACCGCTACACTAGCGCGAACCGAGCCAAGGAAAAGAGGCATTGCGGCCATGAAGATCAGCTTCGACATTGATTGCACTCCCGAAGAAGCCCGGACCTTCTTTGGCCTGCCCGATCTGCAGCCCCTGCACGATGTCTATCTCGATCGCATGAAGACAGCGATGACCGAAGGCATCAACGCCGCCGATTGGCAGCGCATGATGCAGAACTGGGCGCCCGGCATCGCCGGCGGTTTCGAACAATGGCAGAAACTGATGATGGCCGGGCTCGGCGCCGCCGCCGGCAAGTCGCAAGGCTGAACGATCCAGCCATGACCGATACAATTGCGGCGCTGGCGAGCGGCCGTCCGCCGGCAGCGCTCGCCGTTATTCGCCTGTCTGGCCCGGCCGCCTTTGCCGCGGTCCAGGCCCTGGCCGGCCGCATCCCGCCACCTCGCCGCCTTAGCCTGTGCCAACTGCACGCGGGCGATAGCTTGCTCGATGAGGCCCTCGTCGCCGTCTTTCCCGGCCCCGCAAGCGCCAGCGGCGAAGACCTTGCCGAATTCCACCTGCACGGCGGCCCCGCCGTCGTCTCCGGCGTGCTCACCGCCCTCACTGCGCTGCCCGGCATCCGGCTGGCCGAACCCGGCGAATACACCCGCCGCGCCTTCGCCAATGGCCGCATGGATCTCGCACAAGTCGAAGGCCTGGCCGATCTCGTCAGCGCTGAAACCGCCAGCCAACGCGATCAAGCTCTGGCCCTCGCCGGCGGCGCCCTCGGCCGCCTGGCTGACGAGTGGCGCGAACGCTGCCTGATGCTGCTCGCCGAAGCCGAAGCCGGCCTCGATTTCGCTGAAGACGAAGCCGATGTCGCCGAACGCCTCGACGAAGCCGCCCGCCACCAGCTGCTCGCCATGGCCGATGAACTCGCCGGCCTCATCGCCGATTCCACCCGCGCCGCGCGCATCCGCGAAGGCCTCTCTATCGCCGTCACCGGGCCGCCCAACGTGGGAAAATCCAGCCTGGTCAATGCCTTGTCCATGCGCGACGCCGCCATCGTCACGCCCATCGCCGGCACCACACGCGACGCCATCGAAGTCCCGCTCGACCTGGGCGGCATCGCTGCCGTCCTGATCGATACGGCCGGCCTGCGCGACACCACCGACCCCATCGAAGCCGAAGGCATTGCCCGCGCCCGCCGCCGCGCCACCGCCGCCGATCTCGTTATCAGCGTCGCCAGCGCCGATGCACCGCAGTGGCCGACACCGACAGCCGACGGGCCGCCCCACTTGCTGCTGCTCAACAAGTGCGACCTTGGCCAGCCTGACTTGCCACAGGGCGCCCTGGCGGTCTCCGCCACCACCGGCGCCAGCATGGCGCAATTGCGCGACTGGCTCTCCACCTGGGCCCGCACCACTACCCGCCCTGGCGAACCGGCCCTGTTGGCCCACGCCCGCCACCGCGCCGCCTTCACCGACGCCGCAGCCGCCCTGAGCGACGCCGCCCAGGCCCCCGAACCCGTCCTCCGTGCCGAATCTCTCCGCGGCGCGGCCCACGCGTTTGGACGGATCGCGGGCCGCGTTGGCGTGGACGACGTGCTCGACCGCATCTTCAGCCGCTTCTGCATCGGGAAGTGATCATACCTGGATCCGTCCCCCCGGACTTGATCCGGGGCCCCGCTGTTTTCTTGTAAAGTGAGAAAGCGGCCTCCGGCAGGCAGTGACGCAGTCCCTGCACCCATTTGTTTTCGTGCAGCCCGCGCACCAGAAGCGCACTCCAGCGCCGCAGGCAATGATGACAGCCTGCGGCGCAGGCCATTGAAACCATAGGCCCCGCCAAAATCGAAAGTGGGTGCAGGGGCTCAGCCCCTGCCCGCCGGAGGCTTCCTTGTACTTCCCCCCCATGTTTCACGTGAAACATCGCCCACGAATCGCTATGGAGACCGCATGTCTTCCTACGACGTCATCATTGTCGGCGCCGGCCATGCCGGTTGCGAGGCTGCTGCTGCCGCCGCGAGGCGCGGCGCGCGTGTCGCGTTGGTCACATTGCGCGCGGATGATCCTGGCACGTTGAGTTGCAACCCGGCGGTAGGTGGCATTGGCAAGGGCCATCTTGTCACCGAGATCGACGCGCTGGGTGGCATCATGGGGCGAGTCACAGATGCGGCACGGTTGCAATCGCGACTACTGAATCGTTCGAAGGGCCCAGCCGTCCATGGCCCGCGCGCTCAGGTTGACCGCGCCTTGTATCGTGCCTCCATGGCTGACGTGCTGGCGGAGTTCCCCACTTTATCCATCGTCCCCACCGCCGTTGAAGGCCTAGTACTCGAACAGGGTCGTATCACGGGCGTAGAAACGGCGCGGGGCCGTCTCAATGCCCCCGCGGTTGTCCTCACCACCGGCACCTTCCTTGGCGGCATGATGCACATCGGATCGGCCCGCGAAGCGGGTGGCCGGGTCGGCGCACAGGCCAGCGATCTGGGACAAGCGCTGCGGGCCTTGGGCCTGCCAGTAAGTCGGTTGAAAACCGGTACGCCGGCGCGGCTTGATGGCCGCAGCATCGATTGGGCGATGCTCGAGTGGCAGCACGGTGATAGGGACGACCCCCGGTTCAGTGGCTTTGGCAAGGCTAATGGTCGACCGCCGATTCCCTGTGCCGTGACCCGGACCAATGCGGCGACGCATCGAATCATCCGCGACCACCTTGGCGAGTCTGCGCTGTATGGCGGCCACATCGATTCAGTCGGCCCACGCTATTGCCCGTCCATTGAGGACAAGGTGGTGCGCTTTGGCGATCGCAATGGCCACCAGATCTTCCTGGAGCCAGAGGGCTATGATGACATCACCATCTATCCCAATGGTCTCTCAACGTCGCTGCCGCTGCATGTGCAGGAAAAGTTCATCGCCTCGATCAAGGGCCTGGAACGCGCCCGCATCCTCCGCGCCGGTTATGCCATCGAATATGATCATGTCGATCCGCGGGCATTGACGCCCGGCCTTGCCGCCAAGGATGTGGCGGGCCTGTTCCTCGCCGGCCAGATCAACGGCACCACCGGTTATGAGGAGGCCGCTGCACAAGGTCTTGTGGCCGGTGCTAACGCTGCCGCAGCCGCGCTGGCGCTGCCCGAGCTCATCGTCGATCGCACCCAAGCCTATATCGGCGTGATGATCGACGATCTCACCACGCACGGCGTGGCAGAGCCATATCGCATGTTCACCAGTCGCGCTGAGTATCGCCTTCGCCTTCGGGCCGACAATGCCGATCAGCGTTTGACCCCGCTGGGCCTTGATCTCGGCCTCATCCCCACCGCGCAAGCCGCTGATTTCCATGCGGACCAGACAGCCCGCGAAGCCGCCCGGGCCCTGCTCGACAGCCTGTCGGCCACCCCGCACCAACTTGCGACCCATGGAATCGAAGTACGCCAGGACGGCCAGTTGCGTTCCCTGTTCGATTGGTTGCGCTTTCCCGCTGTCACCCATGAAGCCGCTCGCCGCGTGTGGCCAGAACTTGCACAGGTGCCGGACGACCTGTTCGCCAGCCTGGCGGTGGACGCCAATTATGCCACCTATATCGTTCGGCAGGAATCAGAGGTCGCAGCCCTTCGCCGCGACGAAGGGCTGACATTGCCCGCCAGCCTCGACTTTACCGAGGTGGCTGGACTGTCCAAGGAAATGGTCGAACGCCTCAGCCGCGCACGCCCGCTCACCTTGGGCGCCGCCAGCCGCCTGCCAGGAATCACCCCGGCGGCACTGATCGCTCTGCTTCCCCACACCACCCGCCGGGCGGCCTGAGATGAGCCAAGACGCCCGCGAAGCCTTTGCGACCGAATTCGATGTTTCACGTGAAACATTGGCCAAGCTCGATCGTTACGCTGAACTGCTCGCCGAATGGCAGCAGCGCATGAACCTGGTCGGCCCATCGACCCTGCCGCACATCTGGGATCGCCACTTCCGTGATTCGGCACAGCTGTTTGCAATCGCCGGCCCTGGCAAATCCTGGCTCGATATCGGCGCCGGTGGCGGCTTCCCCGGCCTGGTCCTCGCTATCCTCGATCCCGAATCCAACATCACGCTCGTCGAATCCATCACCAAGAAATGCCGCTTTCTGGACACCGTCGCCCACGAAACGGACACCGCCGGCCACGTAGCTGTGGCCAATGTCCGCGTGGAGGCACTGACCGGCAGTAAATTTGACATCATCACCGCCCGTGCCGCCGCCAGCCTGGAGACCTTGTTTGATTGGGGTCTGCGTTTCGCCGGTTCTGGTACGCGCTGGATCCTGCCAAAGGGCGCCCGCGTGCAGGAAGAGCTTGCCAGCGCGGCCAAGCAGTTCCACTTTGCCCATGAGCTGATTCCCAGCCGCACCGATTCCGATGCCCGCATCGTGGTCGCGAAAGGGGTTAAACGCCGATGATTATCGCAGTCGCCAATCAGAAGGGCGGGGTTGGCAAGACGACCACGGCGGTGAATCTTGCCACCGCGCTGGCGGCCGTTGGCAAGCGTGTGCTGGTGGTTGATGCGGATCCACAGGGCAATGCGTCCACTGGGCTGGGCATCGGCCATAAGGATCGCGATCCCTCAATTTATCAAGTGCTTGTGGATGGCATTCCCGCCACTGAAGCCTTGCGCCAGACGGCCATTCCGGGCCTGTCGATCCTGCCGGCCAATGCCGCCTTGGCTGGCGCAGAGGTGGAGCTGGTCGATGCTGACCGCCGCTCCCACCGCCTCGCCGACGCGCTGGCCAGCCTGCCGCCACAGGATTTCGTGATCATCGATTGCCCCCCGTCGCTGGGCCTCGTCACCGTCAATGCGCTGGTCGCTGCAGACGCCGTGCTGGTGCCACTCCAGAGCGAGTTCTTTGCATTGGAAGGGCTCAGCCAACTGCTCGGTACGATCGAACGGGTGAAAGCCGGAATCAATCGCCGGCTCGAACTGCTTGGCATCGTGCTGACAATGGTCGATCGCCGCAACCGGCTTTCCGATCAGGTCTGCGCCGATGTCCGGGCTGTGATGGGCGCCAAGGTGTTGAAAACCATGGTGCCACGCAACGTTCGCCTGTCGGAAGCGCCCAGCCACGGCCTGCCGGCACTGATCTATGACAGCAGCTGCGCCGGCTCGGAAGCCTATCTGGCGCTGGCCCGCGAGCTGCTGGAACGCATCGAAGGCCCGCTGGCGCTCGCCGGATGAAGAGGGATAAATGACAGACAATAAACGCAAATCCGGCCTTGGGCGCGGGCTTTCGGCGCTGCTCGACGATATCGCGGCGCCGCCCACCGCCACTGCACCTGGCGTTGTGCGCCTGCCCGTCGCCGATATCGTTCCCAACCCAGGCCAACCACGCCGCCAGTTCGATGAAACGGCGATGGCGGAACTCGTCGCCTCGGTGAAAACTCACGGCGTGTTGCAGCCTATCCTTGTCCGCCGCTTCAATGGCCGACACCAGATCATCGCCGGCGAACGCCGCTGGCGCGCGGCTCAGGCTGCCGGCCTGCACGAAATCCCGGTGGTCGTCCGCCAACTCGACGACCGGCAAGTCTCTGAAATTGCGCTGATCGAGAATATCCAGCGCGCCGATCTGAACGCCATCGAAGAAGCCCGCGGCTACCAGAAACTCATTGCCGATTTCGGCCACACCCAGGCTGTGCTCGCCGATATCGTCGGCAAATCACGCAGCCATGTCACCAATCTGCTGCGCCTGCTCGATCTGCCCGCCTCGGTGCAAACCTTGGTGGAATCGGGCGCTCTCTCCATGGGGCACGCACGCGCCCTCGTTGGTGCAGCCGATGCCGAAGCCCTAGCCGAACGGGCTGTAAAACAAGGCCTTTCAGTTCGCGCCCTCGAAGCCCTCGTCTCCGGCGGAAAGGCCAAGCCGAAGGCCCCGCGCACCACCCCGCCAAGCGCGGCCAACGATCCCAACAGCGACGCGCTCGAAGAGCAACTCGCCGAATCCCTCGGCATGCCGGTAGCCCTCCAGGTCGCCCCCGGTGCCTCGAGTGGCAGCCTCACCATCCGCTTCGCCGACCTCGACCAACTCGACCTGCTCTGCAGCAAGCTCGGCGTGGCTTAAGGAGGAATGGCCTCCGGCGGGCAAAGTTGCAGACCATGCTCCCGATTGTTTTCCGGCGATCCCGAACAAAAATGGTGCCAACCGAAAACGAAAGCGGGTGCAGGGGCTAGGCCCCTGCCCGCCGGAGGCTCCTGTTAACGCCTGCGGGCGGCAACGGCAGCGCGGCGGGTAAGATCAAGCAATAAATGCTGCGCGCCGAGATCAGCGAGGCTGCCGCTGGCTTTCACGGCCCGCTCGGCGGCGAGGATGTCGCCCATGGCCGCAGCGAGGGCCGGCTGGCTCCACAGCGACAACGCCTTGATGATAATGGGTTTTTCTTTCCAGAAGATGGCCTTGCCCTGGCCTTCAACGACGGCGGCCGGCGTGTCGCCGCCATCGACTTCGGTGCGCAGCAGGGTGAGTTGCGCGAATCGGCGCTCGAGGGCGCGCAACAGCGGGATGGCGGTGCCATCGGGCAGGCGGCCAATGAGGTCAGTGGCTTCGGCCACGTCGCCGGTCGTGATGGCCGCGATGGGGGCGAACAGCTCGGCTTCACCGGTGGCAATGCCCAGTGCGGCAAGATCTTCGGCGCCGAGCTGCTTCGGGCTTTCCGGGGTTGAGTCCTTGTAGAGGGCATATTTTTCCAGCTCGCGGCGCATGATCATGCGGTCTCCGCCGGCGCTTTCAAACAAGGATTCGGGCACGCCGCGTTCCAGCCGCAAGCCGAGCGGCGCGGCCATCTCGCCGAGCAGCCGGCCAGCATCGCGCAGGCTCGCTTCGTAATTGATGCAGGCGGCGATGGCGGGGTGCTTGTCGGCCAAGGTCAGCAGCTTGCTGCCCTTCTTGAAACTGCCGGCCACAACCAGCACCGGGTGGCCTGGCGGGCCTTCAAGCAACGCCTCCACGGCCGCCAGCGCATCGTCGTCGAGACCGTCGACGCGCACCAGTTCGCGATCCCCGAACATGGAAAGGCTGGTGGCGGCCGCCATCAGCGCCTGAGGGTCGGACTTCAGCGCATTGCCCGCCAGTTCGGTGATGGTCACGCCGGCGCCCAGACCGGCCGTGACCTGCCCCGCCATATCACGCGAGGCGGATTCATCGGGGCCGTGCAACAACACCAGCCGCACATCAGCGGGCCAGGCGCGGGCGATGGCCGCTATCCGGGCCGCGTCCGTCTTCATCAGCCTTTGGCGGCGCGGGCGTAGCGGGCGAGGCGCGCGCTAATCTGGCGGGCGAGATCGACGGAGAGACGTTCCAGCGCTGTCGTTTCAGCGGCGACAACGGCGAAATTGGAACTGACACGATCGATGCCGGCGTCGGCCGCAGCGGTATCATCCACCAGCACGGTGCCGGTGGCGGCATCGACAAGCCGATAGCGGGCACGCAACGTACGCCGTTCACGCGCCGCCGAGGAATCGCCGCGCACACCGAAGGCGGTGATCTGATCATCCAGAGCGATTTCAAGGCGATAGCGTGGGCTTGCCACGGCGAGGCCGAACTGGTCTTCCAGCGCCTGTCGCACCATGAAGCCAGCGCGTTCCGGGATGGGTGCGATGGCGATATCGGCCAGCAGCGTTGCCGGGGCGGACGCATTGCCGCCGGCATAGACCGGGCTGAGCTGGCAGCCGGGCAACGCCAGCAGCGCCAGCGCGGCGGGGATCAGAAGGCGGCGGGCATCAGACAACAATGTTCACCAGGCGATCGGGAACAACGATGATCTTCTTTGGCACGGCGCCGTCAAGGGTGCGCTGCACATTCGGCAACGCCAGTGCGGCGGCCTCCAGCGCGGCCTTGTCGCTGCCTTTGGCTGCAGTGAAATCGCCCTTCAGCTTGCCATTCACCTGCACAGCGATGGTCACTTCATCGTCTACCAACAGCGCCGGGTTGGCGACGGGCCAAACGGCATCGCAGACCAGGCCCGGTTGACCGAGCAATGCCCACGCTTCCTCGGCCAAGTGCGGCGCCATCGGCCCCACCAGCTGTACCAGCGTGATCACCCCGGCGCGGCGGCTGGGGCCGGCGGTGCTGCGCTCCAGCGCGCCGACCAACTCATACAGCCGGGCGACAGCCTTGTTGAACTGCAACTTGTCGATGTCGCTGGTCACGGCGGCGATGGCGCGGTGAACGATGCGATCCAGCTTCACGTCGGCGGCGCCATCGGCCGCGGTCGCAGTGTCTTCGGCCAGCCGCCAGACGCGCTGCACGAAGCGCCAGGCACCGTCGATGCCAGCTTCGGACCACGCCAGATCGCGTTCCGGCGGGCTGTCGGACAGCACGAACCAGCGCACGGCATCAGCACCGTAACGGCCCAGAATGGCATCGGGATCGATGACATTCTTCTTGGACTTCGACATCTTGATGACGCGGCCGATCTCGACGGCCAAGCCGTCATCCTTCAATGTCGCACTGGTACCGGTGCGCTCCACCTCGTCCGGCGTGAACCACATGGGTGGCAGGCCTTCACCCTGCGGCCGGCTGTAGGTTTCGTGCGTGACCATGCCTTGCGTGAACAGACCGGCGAACGGCTCCGCCACATCGAGCATGCCGATGTGCTGCAGGGCACGCGTCCAGAAACGGGCATAGAGCAAGTGCAGAATGGCATGCTCCACCCCGCCGATATACTGGCCCACCGGCAGCCACTTCGCCGCCACCGCCGGATCGAACGGGCGATCATCGGGCGCGCTGGCGAAGCGAATGAAATACCACGACGAATTGGTGAAGGTGTCGAGCGTATCGGTCTCGCGACGGGCCGGCTTGCCGCATTGCGGGCAATCCACATGCTTCCACGTCGGGTGGCGATCGAGCGGGTTGCCCGGCACATCGAAGGTCACGTCTTCGGGCAGGATCACCGGCAACTGCTTCTTCGGCACCGGCACGACGCCGCAGATCTCGCAGTGGATGATCGGGATCGGCGTGCCCCAGTAACGCTGGCGGCTTACCCCCCAATCGCGCAGGCGATATTGCGTCACGCCTTCGCCCCAGCCTCCGGCCTCGGCCCGCGTAATCACGGCGGCGCGGGCGTCGTCGGCGCTCATGCCGTCGAGGAAGCGCGAGTTCACCATGCGGCCGGGGCCGGTATAGGCCTCGTCATGAATGGGGGCATTCTCCTCGCCCTCGGCAGCGACGACGCGGATCACCGGCAGCTGGTATTTGCGGGCAAAATCGAGGTCGCGTTGATCGTGACCGGGGCATCCAAACAGCGCGCCGGTGCCATAATCCATCAGCACGAAATTGGCGACAAACACCGGCAAGCGGATGCTGGGATCGAGCGGGTGGATGACGCTCAGGCCGGTGTCAAAGCCCAGCTTTTCCTGGGTTTCGATATCGGCCGCTGCAGTGCCGCCGGCCTGACATTCGGCGATAAACGCCGCCAATGCCGGGTTAGTTTCCGCGCACTGGCGAGCCAGCGGATGATCAGCGGCGATCGCAGCGAAACTGGCACCGAACAGCGTATCGGGCCGGGTGGTGAACACGTCGAAACTGCCGCCGCCCTCTACCGCAAAGGTGAAGCGCAGCCCAGTGGAGCGGCCGATCCAGTTTTCCTGCATCAGTTTGACCTTGTCAGGCCACTGATCGAGCGCCTTGAGCCCGTCGACCAGATCGTCGGCGAAATCGGTGATCTTCAGGAACCACTGGTTCAACTTGCGGCGTTCGACCAGCGCGCCCGATCGCCAGCCGCGGCCGTCGATCACCTGCTCGTTAGCCAGCACGGTCATGTCGACCGGATCCCAGTTCACCGCCGATTCCTTGCGGTACACCAGCCCGGCGGCAAGCATGTCGAGGAACAGCGCCTGTTCCTGGCCGTAATAATCCGGCTCGCAGGTGGCCAGTTCGCGTGACCAATCGAGCGCAAAACCCAGCCGCTTCAGCTGGGCGCGCATCGCGGCGATATTGGCGCGCGTCCAGCCGCCGGGGTGAACACCCTTTTCCATCGCGGCATTTTCGGCCGGCATGCCAAACGCATCCCAGCCCATCGGGTGCAGCACTTCAAAACCTTGCGCCCGCCGCGTGCGCGCCACCACATCGCCCATGGTGTAGTTGCGCACATGGCCCATGTGGATGCGCCCCGATGGATAGGGAAACATCTCCAGCACATAGGATTTGGGCTTGGGGCTGTCGTCGTGCGCGGCAAAGCTCTGCCGTTCGTCCCAAAGCGCCTGCCACCGCACTTCGGCGGCCTGGTGGTCAAACCGGGACATGCAGTTACTCAGCGATCCGGGGAAATGGCATTGCGACGCAGGTCGCGGGCCTTGCCAAGGATGGTTTCCTCCAGGCGCTGCACAGTGCCAGCGCGCACCGTGGCTTCGGTCCAGCCGGTGGCGCCCAGTGTCTGGCGCTGCACGGCCACGCGCACGGCATCGGCGCGCAACTCGGTATCGAGCACGGTCACCGTCACCTTCACCCGCTCGTTGGCGCTCTGCGGGGAAACATACCAATCGGTGATGATCACGCCACCGTTGGAATCGACCTGAGCCAGCGGCATGAAGGCAATGGTATCGAGCGCGGCGCGCCACAGATAAGCGTTGATGCCTAGCGTGGTGACCCGGGCCGGCGCCTCGGCCGACAGCCTGGGCTTCTTGTTGCGGCCGCAAGCCGGCGCCAGCACGGCCAGCGACGTCAGGAAAACCAGGGTTGCAATTCGCCGCATGGCAAAACCTTCATCACGAAATTCGGGCCGGAACCGGCCACAGTCCGGCCTGCCTTTTGGCATGTTGCACCCGCCCCGCCAAGCCCGCAGCCCCACGGAAATCGACGGAGGAGCGAGGCAGCAGCCTGCAACTGTGTACATGCCGCCACAGGCGCGGTGAAAACGCGTGGCGCACGGCCGTTCAGGCAAATGCTACGCTTATTGTCATATGGGATTCATGGTCCGGTGTTGATAGGACAGGATTGTATGAAACCGCGTGCCGATTCGCTCGCGCTGCCAAGCGCGCAGCAGAATCCAGCCAAGTCCTGGCTGGCGGTGGCAGCACTGTGCGTGGCGGTGTTGGCAAACCCGGCGCTGGCCGCCAAGCCCAAGCCGGCCAAACAGCGGCTGGTGGTTGATACGCCGCTCACTCCATTCCAGCCGCAAGTTGGCGAATTCGGCCGTTTCGCTTTCACCGCCCCCGGCGCTCCGGCCATGCCGCAATCGCTGGGCAGCGGTTTCCGCTTCACCCCATCAGGCCAGGCCGATAACCGCCGCGCGCTATCGCTGGGCGTCGCCGCCCGCGTCACCACCCCGGTGGTCGATCGTTCGCGCGCTGCCTCACCCGCCGATCGCTTCGTGGTGCCCGCCGGTTACAACGTGAACCTGTCGCTGGGCTGGAAGGGCTTTGCCATCGATACCGGCTATGCCCATGCCGAACCGGTGCAAATGTCGCCGCTGTCGGGCCGCATGACCGATCAGCTCAGCCTTGGCCTGTCTTATGGTGGCCGCAACTGGCGCACGTCGCTTCAGGGCACGGCCGAACAGAGTCAGCCGCTGGCCTTCGCGCCGCTCACCCGCCGCTATGGCCTGGAACTGGGCGGCGCCTATCGCGTCGCGCCGCGCTTCTCGGTCACCGGCGGCCTGCGCTATCGCATCGCGCCGGAACCGCCATCGCTGGTGCTGCCCAACCGCGACGATCAGGCCGTCTATTTCGGCACCAACATCGCTTTCTGATCCAGTGAGCGACGCAGAACAGCGGCTTGCAGACGTGCAGGCAGGCCTTAATCGGGCCTGCCGCGACGCTGCCCGCGCGGAAAAGCCCCTGCTCGTCGCCGTCTCCAAAACCTTCGACGCCGATGCAATCCGGCCCCTGATCGCCGTCGGCCAGCGCCACTTCGGCGAAAACCGCGTGCAGGAAGCACAGGCCAAGTGGCCGGCGATGATGGCGGAAACGCCGGGCATCACACTGCACCTCGTCGGCCAGCTGCAATCCAACAAGGCCGCCGAAGCGGTGGCGCTGTTCGACGTGATCCACAGCGTTGATCGCCCGTCGCTGGTGACTGCGCTGGGCAAGGCCCAAGCCGCCGCCGGCAAGCACCTGGCCTGCTACTTGCAGGTCAACATCGGCGATGAGGAGCAAAAGGGCGGCTGCGCACTTTCCGACCTGCCCGCCCTGCTCGCCCAGGCCCGCGAGGCCGGCCTCAACGTGGTCGGCCTGATGTGCGTGCCGCCGGCTGCGGTCGAACCCGCCCCCTATTTCGCCCTGCTCGCCGAACACGCCAAACGGCTGGGGTTGGCCGGACTCTCAATGGGTATGTCGAGCGATTACGAGACGGCAGCGCTACTGGGATCGACCGTGGTTCGCGTGGGCAGCGCGCTGTTCGGCAGCAGATAAGCGGCCTCCGGCGAGCAGTGCCATAGCCCCTGCCCGCCAGAGGCCGACTTCCTTCCCGAAAATCAGACCGCCAGCGGCTGAATCCGCAGGCGCTTCACCATGCGCGGATCGCCGTTGATTACTTCGAAGCGCCAGCCCGCCGGGTGGTCCACGAACTCGCCCGGCGCCGGCACGCGGCCGGCGAGCATGAAGACGAGGCCGCCGAGCGTGTCGACATCTTCGCCCACTTCGTCATCGGCCAGGTTCACGTCGAGGGTTTGTTCAAGATCGTCGATGGCGAGGCGGGCGTCGGCTTCCCAGAGGCGTTCGCCGACTTCCTGGATGAGCGCGGCTTCCACCTCGTCATGTTCGTCTTCGATGTCGCCAACGATCTCTTCCACCAGGTCTTCGATGGTGACGAGGCCATCGACGCCGCCATATTCATCGATAATGATCGCCATGTGGGTGCGGCCGGCACGCAATTGGGCGAGCAGATCGACGATGCGCATCGAAGCCGGAACGAACAGCACCTCGCGCAGAAGAGGCTCGATGGGCAGATCGTGCAGCGGAGCGGAGCTGATCGCATCGTTGAAGGTGTCGGCAATGCGGGAATAGACATCCTTGATGTGGATCATGCCGATGATGTTGTCGCGGTCGCCGCGCCACACCGGCATGCGGCTGTGGCCGGCATCGCGGAAGCGGGCGACCAACGCCGGGAAGCCGGCATCGGCATCGAACATCACCATATCACCGCGCGGCACGGCGCTGTCGCCGGCGCAGGCATCGCCCAGGTGCAGCATGTTGCGCATCATGGCGCGTTCCACCGGGCCGAGATCGTCGCTGCCCTTGCCATTGGCCGGCGCGTCTTCGGCTTCGTCGATCGCCTCTTCCAGGCTTTCGCGTAAGCTGTGTTCGGGGGTGCGGCTGATCAACT
The DNA here is from genome assembly GCF_000420765.1 of Sandarakinorhabdus limnophila DSM 17366. Classification (GTDB taxonomy): domain Bacteria; phylum Pseudomonadota; class Alphaproteobacteria; order Sphingomonadales; family Sphingomonadaceae; genus Sandarakinorhabdus; species Sandarakinorhabdus limnophila. The sequence continues at coordinate 425,144 of NZ_ATVO01000004.1, forward strand.
GGCGCAGCTGCCGCCACCAGCGGCTGCCGCGCAATCGAGAATGGCTGTCGCCGCTACTGTCGCCCTCAGGCATGGTTACTGGTCTTCCTCATACGGGTCGGGCAGGTGCAGCCGGGCGCAGGCGGCGCGTTCCAGCGCTTCCATCTGCTCGGCATCCCAATCACCGGTTTCGTGGTCATACCCTAGCAGGTGGAGGGTGCCGTGGACAACCAGATGGCCAACATAGTCCGCCACGCTCCAGCCTTTCTCTGCGGCTTCGCGCACCACGGTCTCAGCCGCCAGCACCAGATCCCCCACCAGCACTTCGCCGTCGTCGCTGTTGGCCAGACTCACCAGCATGTCAGGAGCGAGCATCGGGAAGGAGAGGATGTTGGTCGGCTTGTCCTTGTCGCGATACTGGCGGTTCAGCGTGTGCACTTCGGCATCGTCGGAAAGGCGCACCGCAACTTCCACCGCCATCGATGCATCGGCCAGATCGGCATAGGGCGTTTCGGCCAGCGCCGCCGCCACGGCCGCGCGCGTCAGGGCCGGCCAGTCCGCCGCTGGCCAGTCACCCGCCACCACATCGGTTTCAACAACCAGCATCAACCGTCCTTGGCCGGGCCTTCATACGCCTCGACAATGCGGCCAACGATCGGGTGGCGCACCACTTCCTTCACCGAGAAGCGCAGTGTGGCGATACCTTCCACCCCGTCCAGCCGCCGCACGGCATCGGCCAACCCCGATGAACCCGCCACCGGCAAATCGACCTGGTTGGGATCGCCGCAGATCACCATGCGGCTGCGCTCGCCAAAGCGCGTCAGGAACATCTTCATCTGCAGCGGCGTGGTGTTCTGCGCTTCATCCAGAATGATGAAGGCATTGGCCAATGTGCGGCCGCGCATGAAGGCCAGCGGAGCAATCTCGATCTCGCCCGAAGCCAACCGCCGCTCAACCTGCTCGGCGGGCAGCATGTCGTACAGCGCGTCGTAGAGCGGGCGCAGATAGGGATCGACCTTTTCCTTCATGTCGCCGGGCAGGAAGCCCAGCCGCTCACCGGCTTCCACCGCGGGGCGCGACAGGATCAGCCGGTCCACACTCCCGGCGATCAGCTGGCTCACGGCCTGCGCGACAGCCAGATAGGTCTTGCCGGTGCCGGCCGGGCCCAGCGCGAAGATGACGTCGGACGAACCCAGCGCTTCGATATAGCGAACCTGCGTGGGCGAACGGGCAACGATGGTCTTGCGGCGGGTGCGGATGGCGGCTGTGGCATTAGGACGGCCGCTGTCGGCTTGCTCCAGGCCATCAAGCGAAGGATCAGACGCGATGGCAACAGCGCCCAGCACATCGCCGGTATCGATGGTTTCGCCCTTCAGCAGGCGATTATAAAGCCCGGTGAGCACATCGCGGGTGCGGGCGGCGGCATCCGCCTGGCCTTCCACCACCACCCGGTTGCCGCGCGCGCTGATATAAACGCCCAACTGGCCTTCGAGCGCGATCAGATTCTGATCATATTGGCCGAACAGCGGCCCCAGCAATTGCACCTTGTCGAATTCGATCTCCAGCCGGACACGGTCAGTGGCGGCGAGCGGGCCACGCGGGGCTTTTTTCGACATCAGGCGGCAGCACTTTCCTGGCTGGAGGGAACTACAGGCACAGCTTCGACACTATTGGGGTGCGCATCGACAATGTCGACCTCTACCAGATCACCGATGGCGGCGCCGGGGATGGAAACCACGGCCGATTGCAGCCACGGCGTCTTGCCGATCAATTGCCCCGGCTTGCGACCCGGCCGTTCCAGCAGAATGGTGCAGCGGCGGCCGATGGTGGAGCGGTTGAAAGCCAGACTGCCTTCGGCAACGGCGGCCAGCAGACGGGCAAGCCGTTCATCCTTCACCGCCTCGGGCACCTGATCGGCCATGGCGGCGGCCGGTGTACCGGGGCGGATGCTGTATTTGAAGCAGTAGGCGGCAGCGTACTGCACCTCCCGCACGATCGACAACGTGTCCTGGAAATCGGCCTCGGTTTCGCCAGGGAAGCCCACGATGAAATCGCCTGACAGCGCGACATCGGGACGGGCTGCCCGCAGCCGCGCCAGCGTGGCCAGATAGGATTCGCGCGTGTGCGCCCGGTTCATCGCCTTCAGGATCCGGCTGGAGCCGGACTGCACGGGCAGATGCAGATAGGGCATCAGCTTGGCCACCTCAACATGGGCAGCAATCAGATCATCTCCGCCTGTACCATGCATGTCGCGCGGGTGGCTGGTGGTATAGCGGATGCGCTCCAGCCCATCGATCTGCGCCAGCGCTCGGATCAGGCCAGCCAGAGTCAGTCCACCATTGTAGGCGTTCACATTCTGGCCGAGCAGGGTGATCTCGCGCACGCCGCGGGCCACCAGCGCGTCAGCTTCGGCGATCAGATCGGCCGCCGGTCGGCTGGTTTCCGGCCCGCGCGTGTAGGGCACCACACAGAAGGTGCAGAATTTGTCACAGCCTTCCTGCACGGTGAGAAAAGCCGATGCCTGCGCGATGCGGCGCTGGGGCAGGGAATCGAACTTGGGCACCGCCGGCATGTCGATATCGACGGCGCGGCCGGTTCGCGCCAGCTTCAGCAGTTCAGGCAGGCGGTGATAGGCGAGCGGGCCGACAATCACGTCAACATCCGGCGCCCGCCTGCCAATTTCGGCCCCTTCGGCCTGGGCCACACAACCGGCGGCAACAATGGTGGGGCGGCTGCCATCAGCGCGCGGTTGGCGCAGGCGGCCGATATCAGAATAGAGCTTTTCGGCGGCGCGTTCGCGGATGTGGCAGGTGTTGAGCACCACCACGTCGGCTGCTTCCGGCGTGTCGACGGCGGTCAGCCCGTCGGCGCTGAGCAGATCGCCCATCCGCTCACTGTCATAGACGTTCATCTGGCAGCCGAAGGACTTGACGTGGTAGGTCTTGGGGCTGGCTGGTGACGTCAAGTTGCGGCTCCGAGGGATTGTTGCCCTTTCATAGCGATTTTGCCCGGCCCGGTCATCCCCGCTGTCATCCACCGCGCATCAGCCGGCGGTAACCGGCGGCGATCAGCGTGTGGCAGTGCCGCGCAAGCGCCTTGCGATCGGTATGTTCGGCCGGATCGATGGGATCGTGGAACAGTATTTCCGCCGTCACCCGGCCCAGGCCCGCGAAGGTGATGGCGTGGGGCGCCAGTTCGGTATCACCCACCCAGGCCAGATCGGGCAATTGCCGGCGAGTAACCGGCAGGCCGTTGACGCGCGTATAGGCCAAGGTGATCGGCTGGATGATCAGGCCGGGCACGTCGCCCACCACCGAAAACAGCGCCGATTTGAAGGGCAGCACGCCGGTGCCATCGCTGTTGGTCCCTTCCGGAAACAGGATGATCGATCCGCCGGCATTCAACCGATCGGCTATCTCGTTCTTCTGGATGGCGGCGGTGGAACGGCGATCGCGCGCGACATAGACGGTGTGGGCAAAACTGGCGAGCCAGCCCACCGGCCCCCAACCCGCCACTTCCGATTTGGCGACGAAGCTGGCGTGAATGCGCGCGCCGAGTACTGGAATATCGGTCCAGCTCAGGTGATTGGCGATATACAGCACCTTGCCGCGCCGGGGTGGCTCGCCGTGGGTGATGATCCGCACGCCAAGGGAACGCGACAGGCCGCGGTGAAACCAGATCGGAAGATAGGGCCGGTTGCGCAAGGTGATGGCGCGCAGCAGGAGTTCGGCCGGCACGGTGGCAGCGGCGGTGGCGGCAGCGCCAAGCGCGGTGCGGGTCTTACCCCATCGCCGGGCCGGCGGCGGACGGCGTTGCATCAGATAATGGCCTCAGGCCGGCTTCTTGAGGGCCTGGCCATACAGCTCCATGCGGTGATCAACGAGGCGATAGCCCAATTTCTCGGCGATGCGGCGCTGCAGATCTTCAAGTTCAGGGTCGTGGAATTCGATCACATCGCCGGTATCGATATCGATCAGATGATCATGGTGGCCATCGGCCACGGTTTCATAACGGGACCGGCCGCCCTGGAATTCATGGCGTTCAAGGATGCCCGCTTCTTCGAACAACTTCACCGTTCGATAGACGGTGGCGATGGAAATGCGCGGGTCAACCTCCGCCACCCGGCGGTGCAGCGATTCCACATCGGGGTGGTCGGTCACTTCGCTCAGCACGCGGGCGATCACCCGGCGCTGTTCCGTGATGCGCAGGCCCTTCTTCAGGCACAGCGCCTCGATGTCGATGGGCGTGGTCACGATCATTCTCCCGCCGGGCGCACCAAAGCCCGCCCTGTTTCCCAATTAAGGGCCAAGGCGGGCTTGAGCAAGCGGGGCAATTGCCGGTGCAGGCCCTCCCCAGCACCGGCAATTGCAGCCTGGTGAATCAGGCCGGGTTCTTACGCGGACGACCGCGCGGCTTGGACGTGCGCTTGGTGCCGAGGCCAATCGACTTGGCCAGCGTACGACGCTGTTCGGCATAGTTGGGCGCAACCATCGGATAATCGCCCGGCAGGCCCCACTTGGTGCGGTAATCATCGGGCGTCATGCCGTAACGCGTCATCAGGTGACGCTTCAGCATCTTCAGCTTCTTGCCGTCTTCCAGGCAGACGATGTGATCTGGCTTGATCGAAGAGCGGATCGAAACGGCCGGCTCCTGCTTGGGCACCGGCACAACGACGGGCGTGCCCAACCGTGCAAGCGTGGCGTAAACACTTTCAATAACGCCCGGCACTTCGGCCGGGGCAACCGTGTTGTTGGCAAAGTGCGACGCGACAATATCAGCCGTCAAAGCCAGCAATTCGGTGTGAGACTGTGAATTTTCCGTCATTTTTATATCCTTGACCCGTGAACATTTGCGGTTCTAGATCCCGCAATTGTCATATTGGGCGTGTGTAAAGGATTTTGCAACCCGAAATCCTTATCCGACCAAATGTTCGAGACTATATCGCATCGTAATCGCCGCACGCCGATTGCTGTCGTTGGCCGTGTAATAGTCAGCGCGGCGCCCAACCTGCACAAAACCGGCCCGATTATAGAGATACTTGGCCGGTTCATTATCCTCACGCACTTCCAGGAACAATTCGCTGGCACCGCGCCCCATGGCGTCTTCTTGGCAGCGCAGCAGCAACCGACCGGCAATGCCTTGCCGGTGAACCGCCGGTGTGACCGCGATTAACAACAATTCCACTTCCGGCCCTGCCGCGCGGCACAGGCTGAAACCCACGGCCTGCGACCCCAACAGCGCCAGGCAGGCCCAGCAACCGGGCAGGGTGAGGGTGGCGGCAAGCTGCGCCGCCGACCAGGCTTCGCCATATCGCGGATCAAAGGCGGCGTGCATCACGGCCATCAGCGCATCAAGATGCCGCTCATCAGCCGGCACAATGGCCAGAACGATTTCCGGGGCGGCAGCGCTGTCCACAGGCGACGGGATAATCGGCTCAATCGCCGGCGTAAAGCGCCTGCGGCAGGCCAAGTGCCGCGGGCGGCAAATGTCCGGCAAAAGCCGCATCAGGGTGATCCAGATGCAGCGCGGCAGCGCCCGGCAACAGGCCGGCACCCGCGCCCGCCGCGGCGGCACCCGCCGGCAGCGAAGTAACCACCGCCGGCAGCGGCGCCACAAGGTCTGGCCCGATGAGTGCGCCGGCCGCATGGCCACGCCCGGCATCGATCAGCGCAAACACGCTGTCCAAGGTCGGATCAGCGGCAAAGGCCTGCGCCGCCACCAGCCCCAGCGCCGAGACGCCATGCACGGGCACACCCCACGCCACCCCGAGCGCGCGCGCCGCCGCGATGCCGATGCGGATGCCAGTGTAGCTGCCCGGCCCGATATCAACGATGATGGCTTCAGCCCGACGACCCGTCAGCAGGGCCGCTATTGCCGGCACAAGCGCTTCGGCGTGGCCGCGCCCGATCAGTTGATGATGGCGGGCCAGCACGTTGCGCCCATCGACCAGCGCGATCGACAGCGCCGGCGAAGACGTGGAAAGGGCAAGGACGGTCACCCGTGCGCCGCTACAGGATTTGCGCGGCATCCTCAAACGACAAGCGCGGCAGGCGCGGGAACAGGCCTTCGCCATTGCCCTTGCCGAGCGAGCAGATGAAATTGGTTTCGATGCCGGTCTCACCCCAGAAGGCGGCATCTACGGCCGTCTTGTCGAAACCCGACATCGGCCCGGTGTCCCAGCCCAGACCGCGCGCCGCCATGATCAAGTAGGCACCCTGCAAGCTGCTGTTGCGAAAGGCGGTTTCGCGGGCAAAATCGGCGCTCCAGTTGAACCAGGGCCGCGCATCGACATGCGGGAACAGCTCGGGAAGCTTGTCATAGAATTTCGGATCAAAGCCGATGATTACCGTGACCGGCGCGGCCTTCACCTTGGGCTGATTGGCCACACTTACGCACGCCGCCAACTTTTCACGGGCTTCAACCGAATGACAGAAGATGAACCGCGCCGGGGAGCCGTTGGCGGAAGTCGGCCCCATTTTCACCAGATCATAAAGCTGGCGCAGATCAGCTTCGGCGACCGGCGTCGCGTCCCAGCCATAATACGTGCGGGCATCGGTGAAGAGTTGCGCCAGTGCAGCACCATCCAGCGGGGATGTGGCCATGATCAGACCGCCCGCACGTCGAGAACTTCAGGCACATAATATTTCAGCAGCGATTCAATGCCCATCTTCAGGGTCATTGTGCTTGATGGGCAGCCGGAACAGGCGCCCTGCATTTCGAGGAACACAGTGCCCTGGCGGAAGCCGCGATAGACAATGTCGCCGCCATCCTCTGCCACCTGCGGGCGCACCCGGGTTTCGATCAGCTCCCTGATCTGCATGACGATGTCAGCATCAGCGGGATCGTCATCTGTGGCCGCTTCCTGCACGGCGCCGGTGAACAGCGGCGCACCGCTGGTGAAATGATCAACCAACACGCCCAAAATCTGCGGCTTCAGCGCCGGCCAGTCAGCACCCGCAGGGTTCCGAGTGACCGAAACAAAATCATGGCCAAAGAAGACTCGGTCCACATCGCCCAGCGCAAACAGCGCGGCGGCCAGTGGCGAGGCTTCGGCGGCTTCCGGGGTGGGAATGTCCACGCCGTCCGCGCCGGTCACCTTCTGGCCGGGGCGGAACATCAGCGTCATCGGATTGGGGGTTTGTTCGGTTTCGATGAACATGAGCGGAGCCTTTTAACAATACGCAGCCGATATGGCCCACTGGCTGGCTCGCTTCAAGTCAATTCAGACAGTTTTTGTCGTGATTCGGGCGCCAAGGTCAGGCAATCGTTACCAGCCGGTCCGGATCGAGGCTGCCGGGCACCAGCATCAGGATGCAGGGCAGGCTGCCGGCGCGTTCGCCAGCAAAGAAGCTGACCAGCGGCCCCGGCGTGCCGCGGCTGGCCGTGCCGAGCACCAGCGCACGGATACCAGGATTGTCCTTCACATGCGCGAGAATCACTGCCGATGGATCACCCTCCAGCACCAGTACACCCGGTCGCGCGCCTTCCATCGCCTCGGCCTCTTCGGCCAATTGCGTCAGCAGCGCCTCGGCATCGGCGCGGGCTTCGGCCGCCATCATCGACTGCACGGCGCCGAAATGCATAAACTCGGTGGGGCGCACCACGCTCACCAGCCGCACATCGGCACCCACATGCGCCGCACGCAGCACGGCAAAGCGCATCGCCACCCGGCTTTCCGGGCTGTCGTCGATCACGACGAGATAGGTGGCGGCAGCATCCATCAGAGAAGCGTAAGGCGATTTGGCGCGCTGGAGCAAGTCAAACCCGGCTCTTGAGCGCCGCAGCCAGACTAGTGGTAGCGCTGCCCGGGGCCTTGGGGCTGGGCTGACCGGGGCCAGGTGCCCAGCCGGCGACATGCAGGATCTCGATGGTCACGCCAGTCTTGCCATCGTCCTCAGCAAGAGCTGCAAACCGTTCCGCCGCTGCCATCAGCACATCGCGGCGCAAGGGTCGGCGCTCGCGCAGCACCGAACGCGCACCCATGGCAGTGAGATCATCGAACAGACCGAACAGGCTCGAATAACGCAGGGTGATGCGCTCGATATCAGCCACCGGCATGGCAAAGCCGGCGCGGGCCAGCAGGCCGGCGGCGGCACTGGCCTCCACCATCGGCGCGGTGTGACTGCCAGCCCCGCCAGTGATCGCCGCTTCAGCCTCGAGCAGGCAGGCACGCAACTCCACCAGGCTCATGCCGCCAATAAACGCTGCCACGAACAAGCCGTCGGGACGCAGCACCCGGCCAATGCCGGCCAGTGCTGCGGGCAAATCATTCACCGTGGTGAGCGCCCCGGCCGAAACAACCAGATCAAAGCTGGCATCGGCAAAGGGCAATTGATCCTCATCGCCGACCATGACGCCGGGCTCATTGGCGGTGAGCGCCATCCGCTTTGCGCCTGGCCAGATTGCCTGCGGCCCGCCAAGATCGAGAACATCTGCAAACGGCCGCGCCACCATCGCCGCGCGTTCGCGCAGTTCTTCGGCCATCAGATCATGCAGGAAGGATACGCGGCCAAAACCTAGCGCAGCAGCAGCATGGCGGCGGCGGCGCAGCGCAGCATCAAAGGGAAGGATATCCGTCATTACCCTACCCTTTACGCGCCGCTGGTGCGGGCGCAAACTCCCGTAATGGTGGCTGTGCTTGCCTTGGTAACAACCCCCTTTCGCGCCGTGGTCGACGTAGTGCTGCCGCCCCGCTGCCCCGGCTGCGGCGAGGTCGTCGATGGCGATGATCGCTTCTGCGCGGCCTGTTTTGGCGATCTGCAGGCGCTTGGCCCCCCACAATGCGCCTGTTGCGGCCTGCCGCTGCCGCACGACGGCGATGCGGCCGCGCTGTGCGGCGCCTGTCTGGCCGATCCACCACCATTTGCCCGTGCCCGGGCGACCTTTGCCTATGGTGGCCCGGCGCGGCAACTGGTGCTGGCGCTGAAGCACGGCCGCCGCCTGCATCTGGCCCGTATGATGGCCCGCGCCATGCTGCGCGCAGTTGGTGATCTGCCGGATGACGCCATTATCGTGCCGGTACCCTCACACCGCTGGCGGCTGTGGCAGCGCGGTTTCAACCAAGCCGCCGCAATCGCCTACCACTTGGCCCGTCAATCAGGGCGGCCGCTTGCAGTGGATGCGGTCGACCGCATCAAACCGACACCAACCACCAAGGGCCTGGGCCGCCGCGCCCGCCAGAAGAACGTGGCCGGCGCCTTCCGCGTGGCGCGTCCGGAGCAGATCAGGGGTCACACCGTCGTGCTGGTGGATGATGTGATGACCACCGGAGCCACCGTGTCTGCCTGTGCGGCAAAGCTGATCAAGGCAGGGGCGCGACAAGTGGAGGTCTTGACCTACGCCCACGCCCTGCGCGAGGGGCAGGGGAGAATGACGCGCGTGTGACAAATCGCTGCGACAGGGACGGGATGCCATGGCCACAATCGAAGTCTACACTAAGTTTCTTTGCCCCTATTGCACCCGGGCCAAGGCGTTGTTGAAAGCCAAGGGTGCCAGCTTTGAAGAGATCGACATTTCCACCGGCGGGCCACGCCGGGCCGAAATGCTGGAACGCTCCGGCGGCCGCCAGACGGTGCCGCAAATCTTCATCGACGGCCGCCACATCGGCGGCTGCGACGATCTGCAGGCGCTCGACCGCGCTGGCGGGCTGGATCCGCTGCTCGCGGCATGATGCTCAGCATCGGCCTGATCCAGAGCAATACCGGCATCGATCCGGCGATCGAGGCTGAACTTCTGGCCGCACAGATTGGTGAAGCCGCAGCCAAGGGCGCGCAGATCATCTTCACGCCGGAAATGAGCGGCCTGCTCGATCGCGACCGGAGCCGCGCCGCCAGCAATATCCGCGACGAAGCCGATGATGCGGTGCTGGCCGCCGTGCGGGCAGCAGCTGCTCGGCACCATGTGTGGGTGCATCTCGGCAGCCTCGCCCTGCGGGGCACCGGCAACAAGTTCGTCAACCGTGGCTTCCTGATTGGCCCCGATGGCGAAATCACCGCACGTTATGCCAAGATCCACCTGTTCGACGTCGCGCTCGGCACCGAAAGCTGGCGCGAGTCCGCCGCCTATGACGCCGGCGAAGAGGCCGTGGCGGCGGCAACGCCGTGGGGCGCACTGGGCCTGACCATCTGTTACGACGTCCGCTTCCCCGCGCTGCACAGGGCGCTGGCCCAGGCCGGCGCACAGATGATCGCCGTGCCGGCTGCCTTCACCCGGCCTACCGGCCAGGCCCATTGGCATGTGCTGCTGCGCGCCCGCGCCATCGAAACCGGCTGCTGGGTGATCGCCGCCGCGCAGACCAGTGACCACGCCGATGGCCGCGCCACCTATGGCCACAGCCTTGTCATCTCGCCGTGGGGCGAGGTGGTGCTCGACATGGGCGAGGCGCCAGGCATCGGCATTGCCCACATCGACATGGCCGCAGTGGCCGCCGCGCGCGGCAAAGTGCCCGCGCTGGAACACGCCCGGCCGTTCCGGGTGGTGGGCCCATGATCGTCTATGATCTGGTCTGCACCGCGGCCCACCGTTTTGAAGCCTGGTTCGGTTCCAGCGGCGATTATGATGATCAGCTGCAGCGCGGCCTGCTCGAATGCCCGATCTGCGGCAGTGCGCAGGTGGCCAAGGCAGTGATGGCTCCGGCCGTGCCCGCCAAGTCGAACTGCAAGGGCGACACGCAAAGTCTGGCCAATGACGATCCAATGGCCCGATTGCTGATGCTGCAACGCGCTTTTGAAGCCAGCAGCGATTATGTCGGCGATCGCTTTGCCGCCGAAGCCCGCGCCATCCACGACGCCGGCGAGACGCGCAGCATCCATGGGGAAGCCACGCCCGCCGAAGTGAAGGCCTTGCGCGAGGATGGCATCTCACTCTTGCCGCTGCCATTCCGCCCGCGCGCGCGTTCGGACGCCTGACACGCAAATTTTGCCAAAGTTTTTGCTTGAACGGCGCAGCACATCATGGCCTTGGAAAGTGTGAGCACCCGTAGCTCAGCAGGATAGAGCGACGGTTTCCTAAACCGTAGGCCGCAGGTTCGAATCCTGCCGGGTGCACCACTTAAAACATTGATATATAACGATATTTAAACGCACACAGATGTGGAGTGCGGCTAAAAATGTGCATTTTTGCTATGCACAAATCGTGCACAAAAACGATGTTACACTCCCATCTTCCTGATTAGGCTGACGAAGTCGGATGGGAGCGGGTTATGGCTGTCGATACTGAGGACCGAATCGACCTTCGTGGCGACGGTCGGGTCATTCTCTACAAGAGGGCAGGTCTGAAAGATCCTGTCTGGCAGGCTCGTATCCGAGGCCCCAACTCCACTGGCTACAAGCGAATCACCACCAAGACGGCAGACCAGCGGGAAGCCGAGCGCTTCGCCATCAACTGCTACGAGGACCTCTACATCCACGTCAAAACGGGCGGCAGCATCAAGTCCAAGACCTTCAAGCAGGTCTTCGCTGAGTGGGAGAAGCACGTTACCACGATGGGTCACACCCGCAAGGGCGGCTCCTGGGAGGACACCATCGAGCGGGTTCGGGTTTATGCCCTGACCTTCTTCGGTCCGATGCGGATGACCGATATCGGACCCGTTGAGTTCGCTGACTACTGGGAATGGCGGAAGAAGAATTTCAACCGCACCAAGCCATCCAACGGGATCCTGCGGCGTGAGCGGACCAGCATCCTCCCCGTGTTCAAGTACGCCGTATCGAAGGGCTACATCACGGCGGCACCTGACACTGATCCGCCAAAGGCAACCCTGGAACGGCGCCCGACCTTCACGCAGGACGAATGGCGGAAGATCTACACCAAGGCACGGGACTGGGTGAAGGAAGGCGAATCGCTCGCCACTTGGCGTCAGCGGTTCATTACCCAGCAGTATGTGTTGGTCCTTGCCAACACAGGTCTGCGGGTTGGTGAGCTTCGTGGGTTACGGTGGAGTGACCTACGGACCGTACAGACCGCCGACGGCACTCGTCTCGTTGCCGAGGTTCGTGGCAAGACTGGCATTCGAGAGGTGGTCTTTCAGGACGGAGCCGAGAACTACATCAAGCGTGTTTACGATCAGCGGACGGACGAGCTTGGCAAAGCGCCGCCCGATGACGAGGTGATCTTCAGCCATAAGGATGGGACGCCGATACAGACGATGAAGACCGCCTTCCACTCGCTCCTCAAGTTCGCGGGTGTGCCGATCGAGCGCAATGGTGGGTCACGGACGATCTACTCGCTGCG
>NZ_ATVO01000005.1 GCF_000420765.1 Sandarakinorhabdus limnophila DSM 17366
AGCCGCAACGTCGGCACAGGCCTTACCATCACGACAGAGTTGGGCAACAGTGACTTTGCGCCCGTTTCTGGCACATCGCTGGCAAACTACAGCCTCCCGACAAGCGCCAGTGGCACCATCGGCATCATCACCCCACGCCGGCTCGGGCTCGAACTCATCGGCAGCGCCAGCAAGGTTTATGACGGCACGACGACGATTGAGCTGGCCCAGAGCAATATCAAACTGAACGGGCTGTTGGCGGATGAGGTCATCACGGTGACCGCAAAAACGGCAACGCTGGTCTCTGCCAATGTCACCAGTGGCGCGAGGACGACGCTGACGCTAGGATCATCGGATTATGCGGCGGGGTCCGGCACGTTGCTGGCAAACTATGTGCTTCCGACAAGCGCCAGCGCACCACTCACCGCGATCACGCCGAGGCCGCTGACCGTCGCGCTGACAGGCAGCGTCCAGCGCGCCTATGATGGCACCACCACAGTCGCGCTTTCGGCCAGCAACTTCCGCATCAACGGCTTGCTGAGCGGCGAGAGCATGAGCATCACCCAACCCCAGCCCAAGTTCGTCAGCCCGAACGTCGGCACAGGCCTTACCGTCACGACAGAACTGGGCAACAGCAATTTTGCGCCCGTTTCTGGCACATCGCTGGCAAACTACAGCCTGCCGACCAGCGCCAGTGGCGCTATCGGCACCATCACGCCGCTTACCCTCTTCTATATCGCCGAGGCCAAGACGCGTGCGGCGGGCGCGGCAAACCCGGAATTCAAGGGCAGCGTAAACGGCTTCATAGCCGCCGAAACGGTGGCAAGCGCCACGACAGGCACGCTGGCGTTTGGAACAACCGCCAACGAGACCAGCCCCAGCGGCGTCTATCCGATTACCGGCAGCGGGCTGATCGCCACCAATTATGTCTTTGCCCAGGCGCCCGGTAACGGTGCGGCGCTAACCGTTACGTCGAGCGTTACCGCGATCACCACCACCATCAGTTCGGTGACCAGCAACGTCGCGAATGTGGTCGCGGTTCCCGTAAGGGCGCCAGCGCCGGTTGCGGCCCCGGCGCCGGTTGCAGCCCGTGCGCCTGCGCCTGCGCCTGCGCCTGCCCCTGCGCCTGCGCCTGCCCCTGCGCCTGCCCCTGCGCCGGCACCGGCGCCGGCACCGGCGCCGGCACCAGCCCCCGGGCCGGCTGGCGATGCAGCCCCGCCTGCCGACAACGCGGCACCTGCTCCGGCAGCAGGCCCACCCGCAGCGGACGCTGGACCGGCGCCAGGTCCGGCGCCTGGGCCGGCCCCCGGACCGGCACCTGGGCCAGCCCCGGGACCAGCGCCCGGACCGGCGCCTGGGCCAGCCCCCGCGCCGGCGCCTGGGCCAGCTCCCGCGCCGGCAGTTACTGTCGTCAGCGTGGCTGCAGCTCCAGTCGATGTGCTGCCGCCGTCTCCTGTGCCGCCGACGCCTCCTCCCACGCCTGTCGACGCCGACGATGGCGGTGATCCGGTTCTGCAGTCTGTTTCGGATAAACCGCAGCTTGCACCACAAGTCCGGAGGGTAGGCGCAACGATCAATCAGTTGAGCCCACAGATTTCCGTTTCTGTAAGCCCGCCCATTCTCCCGAGCGGAACACCAGGCGTCGATACGCGATACTCGATCGTTGGCAGTCCAATAGGGTGACCGCCGGCTGCCGCGGCGAAGGCGTCCCCGTCTCCACCTGGTTCCGCGCGCATGCAATCTGCTCCAGAGTGTAGCTGCTATTCTTCACGGCCAGTTCCTTCGGCAAGATTGGTAAACAGCCGGAGATATCTCATTCAAACCTGAGGAAGATTGCGGTGGGGCGTCAATGGCCACCGCGAGGCCGCGGACATCGGCGGTCACCTTCTGGCTGATGGCGAGGCCGGCGGCATCGTCCTTTGCGCTGTTGATGCGTTGGTCAGTTGAGAGGCGCTGAATGGCAAGGCCTATCATGTTATTGGCACTGCGCTTCGCATTCTGGGCGGTCAGCGCGCTGATGTTGGTGTTGATCACAGTCATCTTAGGTTTACTCCCGCTTCCCGCCGCCGCAGAAGGTGCGGGGCGCTGCACTGGAAACGGCACAGCGTGAACTGCGCTTAAACGCGTTTGAAAATGGTCCTGATTTGAACGACTTCCCCTTTCCCATCCTGTTTGACAGCCGCGACGTCGTGATCATCGACAAGCCGGCGGGTCTGGCCGTGCACCCGGGGCCGAAAACGCCGGACAGCCTCGAAGATCATCTGCCGGCCTTGGCCAATGGCGGCTTTGTGCCGGTGGCGGCGCACCGGCTGGACCGGGACACGTCGGGCTGTCTCGCCATCGCCCGCACACGGCGCGGCGTGAAATGGCTGAGCGCGGCGTTCGAGGAGCGCAAGGCCGAAAAGGCGTATTGGGCCATCTTGTCGGCCCTGCCCGCCACGGCCGAAGGGTTGGTGGATGCACCCTTGATCAAGGTTTCAACCGCAGAAACCGGCTGGCGCATGGTGGTGCGCCGCGATGGCAAACCGGCACGCACGCATTGGCGCGTGCTGGATGCCGCCACTCGGCTGGTCGAATTCCGCCCCGAAACTGGCCGTACCCACCAGATCAGGGTGCACGCTGCACGTATCGGCTGCCCGATTGCGGGTGATCCGGTTTATGGAGACGGAATTGGGCCGATGCGCCTGCACGCGCAGGGCCTGGCCATCACCCTGCCCGACGGCCAGCGCCTGGAGGCTAGCTGCGATCCGCCGGCGGACTGGCCGATTTGACCCGGCCCTGGAAACCGATGAAATCAGCATAATTGTCGGCCAGCACGGCAAGCCGTTCGTGCACCTGATCCGGCCCGATCTTCTGCACCACGCCATCCACCAGCAGGTTGAGCAGCGAGGCCAGTGCCGAGTTCATGTCCCAGAAATGCCCAAGCGCCACTTCGGCGGTGAGGATGTGCGGCGTCAGATCGCGCGCCCATGGGCAATAGGGATCGGTGATCACCACCAGCGGCCGGCCACTTGCGGCGACGCGTTCGGCGAGCAGGCGGAACTGGCGGGAATAGCGGCGCACGTCGATGGCCAGAAACACGTCCTGCGGCCCGGCATCGACCAACAAGTCCATGATGCCGGCCGCCATGTCGAGACCCTGCACCTGTGGGCGGACATAGGACAGATGCCGGGCAAAGCCGGCGGCCAGACCGGCCTCCGTCTGGAAACCGGCGACATGCACGCGCGGGGCTGCAGCAAGCAGCGCGACGATAGCGGCCCATTCCGGCGTTTCGGCCAGACGGTAGACACAGGCAATAGCGGCGGTTTCCGCCTTCAAGCGCGCGTCCGCACTCGGCGCCGGGCGGGTCAGCAACCAGGGCGCATCGCGGGCATCGTCGCGCAGATCATCCTTCAGCGCGGCGAGATTGTCATAACCCAGGCTCTTCACCAACCGCGCCACGGTCATCGCCGAAACGCCGACGCGGTTGCCGATGGAAGCGGCGGTTTCGAACGGCAGTTGATCCAGATTGTCGGCCAGCCAGCCGGCGATCATCCGCTCCGATACGGTGAGATGCTCGTAACGTTCGGCAAGGCGCTGGGCGATACGGCTGCTCATGTGCGATGGATAACAGGCGCGCGGCGCTGTGCAAGCGCGCGCATCAGAACGCCACGTCCTTCCATTCCTCTCGCACGAACAGCGGCGACTGATCGGCATAGTGCGGCGAGGCGCGGCGGATGGTGGCGGCGCCATACTGGTGGATAGAGCGCGATTTTACCGCGCTATTCTTGGGCCATTCCACCAGCATGATGAAGCCATCGCCGTTGTCCGCCACGCGGCGGCCGTCCCCGCCCTGATGAGCATAGATGGCACGCAGCGTGTCGGGACCGCCGAACACCGGCAGGTCCTTCGGGCCATGGCGCAGTCGCTGGTAGTCGCCAAGCGGCACGTCGAGCCGGCCGAACGTGGCTTTCATTGCGTCCACCACTTCGCGCAGCTTGGGCTCGGCCGGCGGCAGCGGATCGCCGCGATAAACCTGGCGGCCAACGCTGGCCATCACCGCCACCGCCAGGCTGTCGGCGGGGCCGATGCCGTTCGCCGTCCAGTCCCAGCGCCTGAGCAGCGCCTGCGCCTCGGCCAGATCGGGCTTGCCGTTGGTGTCCAGCGCCAGCACGGCCAGCATCCACTTGCCCGCCGGCGAGGAGCGACTGTAGGCCTTGTCGAACTTGATGCGCAGAAGCGCTTCGCGGCTGATCGGGCCATTCACGCCAGCAAAAAGCTCAGCATAACGGTGCATGCGGTTGGTGGTGTAGGTTTCGATGCCCAGTTCCGGCGCGAAATCACTGGCCTTCAGATTATCCTGCGGCGCCGTGCTCACCCACGGGATGTTGTTGGCATTGGCCACCCAGCCGGATGAGGGATCGACCACCATCGGATTGGCAACCCACGGCTTGTAACCCGTCCACAACGCGGCCGAGGTGTCGCCGGGCAGCACGCCCTTCCAGTCGAAGCCGGGGCGGCGATCGGGGAATTTGGCGTTGTAGAACATGCCGATATGCCCCTCACGATCGGCATAGACAAAGTTGGTCGCCGGCACCGCCTGCATCGCCATCACCGCCTGCCATTCGGCGAAATTCTGCGCCTTGTTCAGCCGGTAATATTGTTCGACCTGCGCCACTTCACCAATGCCGGCATGGCGGATGGCAAACGCGCCCTTGTCGTTCAGGATCACCATCCCATGCCGGCTGCGATAGACGGTGCGCGGCACCGGCAGCACCAGCGGGCCGAACTTCACCCGCAGCCAGACGCGTTTCGATTCCAGCGGCAGCCATTTGCCGTCGAAGCGATACTGGGTGCCGTCGTCATTCAGCACCAGCTTGTAAACATCGATCAGATCAGGCCGGTTGACCGTGTTGGCCCAGCCCAGATTCTTGTTGTGGCCCAAAAGCGGGAAGGGCGCGCCGGGGAAGTTGGCGCCGGCGAAATCCCAGCCTTCATCCGAATGCACCACCAGCTCCCACCAGGTCACGCCGCCTGCCCACGGCTGGTGGCTGTTAATGATCAGGCGGGTGGTGGCATCGCCTGACCGCGCCGCCGTTACCGCAAAAGCATTGCTGCCACGTTCATCAATCGGGCCGGAATCGCGTGGCGGCAGTTCGCCCTTCACCAGCGGTTCCAGCACGCGCTCCATGCCGAAAAAGAACGGCGAACGCAGCACGAAGCCGGCAACGATATCGCGCCCCGTCACCGGGAACAGGCCCTGCAACCGCTGCTCTTGGCTGTGGCTGCGGGCATAATCGTTGAGCCCCTGCGCGTAGGCTTCAACCAGCGCGCGCGTCGCCGGAGACAGGCTCATGTAGCCCCGATCCGCCACGCCGCGCGCATCGAACGCGTGGCCGGCAAAATCGATGCCGGCGCCGTCTTCGCCCAATATCGCCCCGGCGCGGCCGCGCACGGCGGCGAGCACTTCTTCGAGGTTGCGGAAATCATCTTCGGCGTGGGCCAGCGCGATGCCATAGGCAACATCGGCATCGGTCTTGCCATGGATGTGCGGCACGCCCCACTTGTCGCGCTCGATCTTCACCTGCCGCGGCCGCACCGGATCGGCATCAGGCGGGCTGGCGCTGAACGCGTCCCAAGTCGAAAGCCCCACCACCACCGCGGCGATGGCAATGCTGCTCCAGAACAGCGCGGTGAACCAGCGCGGCATCAGCGGGCGTCTTTCACGACCAGGCCGCCCTTTACCACCATCTTCACATCACGCAGCAGCGTCACGTCGCGGGTGGGATCACCAGCCACCGCGATGATGTCGGCATAGCGGCCGGGTGCGATCTGTCCCACGTCTGCCTCGCGGCCCAGCGCCTCGGCGGCTTTCACCGTGGCGGCGCGGATCGCGTCGATCGGCGTCATCCCCCATTCCACCATCTTGCCGAACTGGCGGGCATTGTCGCCATGCGGATAGACGCCGGCATCGCTGCCGAACGCCATCTTCAGGCCGGCCTTCCACGCCGCCTGGAAGGTCTGGCGCTGGCGCAGGCCGACCTCGCGTTCCTTAGCCAGGCTGGATTCCGGCACGCCGTTCTTTGCGCCTTCGGCCAGGATATAATCATCGTTGTAGATATCCATGGAAAACCAGGTGCCGGCCTTCTTGGCCAGCTCGAACGCCTCGGCATCGGCGAAGCTGACATGTTCCACCGTGTCCACGCCGGCGCGGATCGCGGCCTTGATGCCGTTGGTGCCATGGGCATGGGCCGCCACCTTCAGGCCCAGCATGTGCGCCTCATCCACCAGCGCGTTCATTTCGGCCTGGGTGTATTGCTGGGCGCCAACGCTGGTGCCGATCGAGAAGACGCCGCCGGTGGCGCAATATTTGATCACTTCAGCACCGCGCCGGTGCAGTTCGCGCACCTTCTGGCGCACGCCATCGGGGCCGTCGGCGATGCCGGGGCGATCAAAGACATAATTGGCCGGCAGTTCGTTGCTGTCACAATGCCCGCCGGTGGCACCGATGGCATAGGTGGCTGGCACGATGCGTGGGCCGGGGATGGCGCCGCGCTCGATCGCCATTTTCAGGGCAAGATCGGCGTAATCGCTGGCACCGACATTGCGCACGGTGGTGAAGCCCGCATCAATGGTGCGTTTGGCCATGGCGGTGCCCAGCACGGTCCAGAACGAGGACGGATAGCTGAGCGCCTGCATCCCCGACAGCGTGGGATCGCTGGTCAGGTGCACGTGCATGTCGATCAGGCCGGGCAGGATAGTCAGCGCGCCCAGATCGATGCGCTTGCCATCGGTCACCGCCAGTTCGCCCTGCCGGCCGACCTTGGTGATGCGGCCATCTTCAACGACGATGATCGGCTTCTCCATCATCGTGCCGCTGGCCACGTCCAGCATTCGGCCGGCGGTGATCACCACGGTTTCGGCGCTGGCCGACACCGATGACATCAAGGCCACAACGGCCAAGGCAATGCGCTTCATCGAAAATCTCCCCTGTCTGCCCTTTCGATAGGGGCAGCCGGGAAGGACGGCAAGCTGATCAGGCGACCATTTGCAGACCGGGTGCCGGCAGCCAAGGCACCGGCTGGCCATCGCCGGTGACCAGTGCCGCCAGAAACTGATCGACACAGCCATCCCAGGCATAGCGGCGGCCGTGCGCCACGCAATCGGCGCGCCGTGCAGACAGCGCAGCGCGCATCGCCTCACCCAGATCATGCGCCACCGCGCCGATGCGACCCGGCGCACGCCCATCGGGCCCAAAGCCGCCCTGCCCCACCACATCCAGTGGGCCGGGCACCGGATAGCCGGCCACCGGCGTGCCGCTGGCCAGCGCCTCGATCATCACCAGCCCGAACGTGTCGGTGCGGCTGGGGAAGGCCAGCACATCGGCGCCGGCATAGGCCGATGCCAGCGCGGGGCCGTGCAGGGCGCCAAGGAAATGCGCGCTCGGATATTTGCGCTGCAGGGCATCCAGTGCCGGACCATCGCCCACCACCAATTTGTCGCCAGCCCAGGGCGCGGCCAGGAACGCCTCGATATTCTTCTCCACCGCCACCCGGCCAACATGCAGCGCCACCGGGCGTTTGAGGCCGGCATAGACCGGGTGCGGCGGCGCATCGGGGCGGAACTGATCAACATCGGCACCGCGCGACCAGAGCCGCGTCTGGGTGATGCCGTGGCTGGCGAGTTCATCGGCAAGGCGGGGCGTTGCCACCATCACCGCGCTGGCCGCACCGTGGAAGCGGCGCAGCACGCGCCACACGCGTTCCGGGTTGATGCCGATGCGCGCCGACACATAATCGGGGAAGCGGGTGTGGAAGCTGGTGGTGAAGGCCATGCCCTGCTTCATCGCCCAGCCGCGCGCATGCCAGCCGAGCGGGCCTTCGGTGGCGATGTGCAGCGCATCAGGCGCAAAGGCACGGATCTGCTTGCCGATCCGGCGCTGGGTTGTCATCGCCAGCCGGATCTCGGGATAACTCGGCATCGGCACCGACCAGAACTGATCTGGCGAGATCACCTGCACCCGCACACCGCGCTCGGCGAGCAGGCGGATCGTGTTGGACAGCGTGCGGACAACGCCATTGACCTGGGGTTCCCAGGCGTCGGTGACGAGCGTGAGCTTGAGCATGACTGTTCCTTCAGGCTGCCATCAGGGCCGGCATGGCGCGCTGGTCTGCGGCCTGGCGTGTGTGTTCGGCCCAATCGATGATCTCGATGCGGCCATCGGCGTGCTCGGCCAGCGCCGTGCAGCTTTCGACCCAGTCGCCATCGTTCATGTAAGTGATGCCGCCGAACTCGCGGATTTCGGCGGAATGGATGTGGCCGCACACCACGCCATCCAGGCCGCGCAGGCGGGCGGCTTCGGCCACCGCTTCCTCGAACTTGCCGATGAAGGCGACGGCGTTCTTCACCTTCTTCTTGATGTGGGCGGAAATCGACCAGTAGGGCAGGCCCAGCTTTTGCCGGGCGCGGTTGAAGTGGCGATTGAGTTTCAGCAGCAGTTCGTAGCCAATGTCCCCCGCCCAGGCGAGCCAGCGGTGATAGAGCACGACGCCATCGAATTCATCGCCGTGGCAGACCAGCAGGCGGCGGCCATCGGCGGTGGTGTGGATGGCTTCCAGCGCGATCTCCACCCCGCCAAATCCCAGGCCGGCATAGGGGCGCAGGAACTCATCGTGATTGCCGGGGATGAAGATCACCCTTGTGCCCTTGGCCGCCATCTTCAGCACGCGCCGCACCACGTCGTTGTGGCGCGGCGGCCAGAACCAGCCGCGCTTCAGCTTCCAGCCGTCGATGATGTCGCCAACCAGATAGAGGGTTTCCGGCTGGATCGACTTCAGGAAATCCAGCAGCAGATCGGCGTTGCAGCCCGGCGTGCCGAGGTGGACATCGGAAATCCACACGGTGCGCAGCTTGAGCTTGCCACTGGCGGTGCGCTCATCATCTTCAGACAGAAAGGCCGGGCAAGACAATGGCAGATTGAAGGGTGGGGATGACGATGGAGCCGGCTCACGCCAGAGCAAATGATCAGCAAAAGCCAGCGGCAAAGACGACATCAGTATCCCCTGTCGGTCTATCCTTGCCCGGACGCATTAGCGACAGGCAGTTACAGGGGTGTGGCGATGGCGTTGCAACGATGTGGCGTTATCGTTGCAGTGATGTGTCAGCGGCTGACGAGACGTTGCCGTTCCCAGGCCAGCGCGTGGCCCACCATGGTTTCCAGATCGGCAAAGCGCGGCTGCCAGCCCAGCAGTTCGCGCGCCTGACTTTTCGCCACCAGCACCGCTGGATCGCCGGCGCGGCGCGGGCCGTCGTGGCGCGGGATGGCAGTGCCCGACACGGCTTCGAGCGCATCGAGCACTTCGATCACGGATGCGCCCTGGCCATAACCAAGGTTCACCGCATGATACTGGCCGGGATCGGCAAGGCAGGCCCGCAACAGCAGGATATGGGCTTCGGCAAGATCCGTCACATGCACATAATCGCGAACGCCGGTGCCATCGGGCGTGGGATAATCGCGGCCGAAGATGGTGAAACGCTCGCGCTGGCCGGTGAGCACGTGGCAGGCGAGCTCGATCAGGTGATGCGGATGCTGGCTGGCCTGGCCCGAACGCATCTGCGGATCGGCGCCACACACATTGAAATAGCGCGGGCAGGCGACAGAGAAGCTGCGGTTGGCCGCCACCATGTCGGCCAGCGCGCGTTCGGCAAAGGCCTTGGACCAGCCATAGGGATTGATCGGCGCGATGGGCGCGGTCACTTCCAGCGGCTGGCCGTCGCCATTCCCATACACGGCGGCGGTGGAGGAAAGCACGAACGCGCCGATCCCGCAGGCCAGCGCGGTTTCTGCCAGCGCCAGCGTCTCGCCGAAATTCTCGCGATAATAGAGCGCCGGCTGTTCCACCGATTCCGCCACCGAGATGCGGGCGGCGAAATGCAGCACGGCGCCAATGCCATGTTCACGGATCACGCGTTCCACCAGCGCCGCGTCTCCGGCGCGGCCCTGCACAAAGATTGCGCCTTCGGGCACCAAACCGCGGTTGCCGGTGGACAGATCGTCCAGCACCACCACCTTCACGCCGCGATCGAGCAAGACCAAGGCGGCATTGCTGCCGATATAGCCGGCCCCGCCGGTGACCAGCACCGGCGGCAGTTCGGATTCGGGGATCAGCGGCAGCAAGGGACCCATTTCTCTTGCCTAGCCCGGCATGGGCGTCAGCTCAATCGGGAATGCCCTGTTAGCGGAGCGTGCGTGACTTGGCGTGTCGCGGCGTTATGCTGGCCGCATGAGCCGTGATTTTGCCACCTACCCCAGCCTTGCCGGCCGCCGCGTGTTCATCACCGGCGGCGCGACGGGCATCGGCGCGGCGCTGGTAGCGGCCTTTGCCGCGCAAGGGGCCATGGTGGGCCATGTTGATCTGGCAGCCGACGCGGCAGCAGCCCTGGCCGATGGGCTGGCCACAACCCCGTGGTTTCGAGCACTCGACGTCACCGACACAGCGGCACTGCAGGCGGCCATCGCCGATTTTGCCACGCACGCGGGCGGGCTCGACGTGCTGATCAACAATGTCGCCAACGACCGCCGTCACGATCCGCTCGCCGTTGATGAAGCGCGCTGGCGCAGCCTGATGGCGGTCAATCTCGATTGCGGTTTCTTTGCCGCGCAGGCCGCGATCCGGTTGATGCCGGCGGGCGGCTGCATCATCAATTTCTCTTCGATCAACGCGCTGCTCGGCCCGGCCGGGATGCCCGCCTATGTCGCAGCGAAATCGGCCATCGTGGGGCTGACCAAGGCGCTGGCCCGGCAATATGGGCCAGACGGCATCCGGGTGAACGCCGTCTTGCCCGGTTGGGTGGTGACGCAGCGCCAACTCGATCTGTGGCTGACGCCAGAGGCCGAGGCCGAATGGATGCAACAGGTGGCGCTCAAGCAGCGTATCCTGCCGGAGGATGTCGCCAATCTGGCGCTGTTCCTGGCCGCCGACGACAGCCGGATGATCACTGGGCAGGCACTGGTGATCGACGGCGGCCGGGTTTAGGTCAGCGCGTCCCAGGCCGCCACAATTCCCCGCGCATCGGCGGCAATATCGGCCAACGGCTTGCCCGGCGTGAACAGGGTGCCGCCCAGCCCGAACCCGGTTGCCCCGGCCGCGCGGTAAGCCGCCATATTGGCCGCACTGATCCCCCCAACCATGAACAACGGCAGGCCCGGCGGCAGCACGGCGCGCACTGCCTTCACGCCGGCAGGCGGTACCAGTTCGGCCGGGAACAGCTTCAGGCCGTGGGCGCCAGCGGCAACGGCGGCGAACATTTCGGTTGGGGTCAGCACACCGGGCAGCGCGATCATGCCGCTGGCCACGGCCGCTTCGATCACCGGCAAATTGCAGTTGGGCGCCACCACCAACCGGGCGCCGATGCCCGCCAGGCTGCGCACAGCGCCCGTATCAAGCACGGTGCCAGCACCAACCAGCGCGGCATCACCAACCGCCGCGATGATGGCTTCGATGCTGCTGAGCGGATTGGGCGAGTTCAGCGGCACTTCGATCAGGCTGATGCCGGCGTCGACCAGCGCGTGGGCCACGGCAGCGGCGCGTTCCGGTTCCAGCCCGCGCAGGATGGCGATCAGGGGGCGGTGCCCATCAAGAAAATCTCGGCTCATTCGCCGTTCTTGCGCTGGCAACAGCGCCGGTGCAATCCTGCCCGCCATGCTCGCCCTGCCCACCCAGCCCGCCTTCATCATCCCATCGCAATGCGTGCTGGCCGAAGGGCCGGTGTGGGATGATCGCGCCGGTTGCCTATGGTTCACCGATATTCAGAAGAGCGAACTGCTGTGCTGGCATCATGATGCCTGCCGGCTCGAACGCATCACCCTGCCCGAACGCCTGGGCTCGCTGGCGCTGACCGACGATCCGGATCGGCTGCTGCTGGCGCTGGCCAACGGCTTCGCGCTGTTCACGCCGGCCAGCGGGCGCATCGAATGGCTGCACCGGATGGATCTTGAAGCCCAGGGCATGCGCCTGAATGATGGCCGTGTGGACCGACAGGGGCGATTCTGGACCGGCGCAATGGTGGAGGACGATGCCCGCGCGCCGCTTGAACGCGGATCACTCTACCGGTTTGATCCGCCGGGGACGGCGCCGCCCATGCCGCTGCGCGACGGCATCGGGATCAGCAATTCGATCTGCTTCTCGCCTGACGGCGCGCACGCCTATTTCGCCGACTCAACCAAAGGCCGCATCCTGCGCTATCCCGCAGATGGCCCGCTGGGCGATGGCACGCTGTTTGCCCGCACCGAACCGGGCAGCGCGCCCGATGGATCGGACGTGGATGCGGCAGGCCGGCTGTGGAACGCCGAATGGGGCGGCAGCCGCGTCACCGCCTACAACCCCGATGGCACGGTCGCCGGCCGGCTTGCCCTGCCCGTCAGCCAGGTCACCTGCGTGGCCTTCGGCGGGCCGGCGCTCGATCTGCTGTTCGTCACCAGCGCCAGCGAAGGGCTGGATCGCGCCGCCGAACCGCATGCCGGTGATGTGCTGGTGTATGAAGGGCCGTTTCAGGGGCTGCCCGCCGGTCGCTTGCGGCTGGGCTGAAACGAAAAAGGGCCGGCATTGCTGCCAGCCCTCTTTTTCCGTTCGCCGGAACAAAGGCTTGAAACCTTCATTCCCATTCCCCTGCAGAGCAGAGGACGAAGGTTCGCCGGGACCGAACCTCAACACCAAATGGTCGGGGCGAGAGGATTCGAACCTCCGGCCTCTGCCTCCCGAAGACAGCGCTCTACCAGGCTGAGCTACGCCCCGATCCTTGCGGAAGCGGCGCTATAGCCGCCGCCTCACGCGTGCGCAACCGCTCAAAGCGCGATTTGCAGCATTTTCGTCACGTCCACCAGTTTTTCGCGCGGCGCACCGGCGCGGGCGGCGGCGACTTCGGCGGCTTCGATCTTCTGCCAGCCGGCAAAATCGCTGGCCTTCACCCCACGCGTCGCCAGTAACGCATCGAGGCCCGCGGGACCGGCCTTGCCGCTGGCGGCGATGCCGTCCTCCACCATGGCGGCGACCACGCTGAAGCCATCGGGCCGGTTGGTGCCGATGGTGCCTGAGGGCCCACGCCGCGCCCAGCCGCTGGCATAAAGCGCCGGCGCGATCCGGCCAGCGTCATCAGTGGGAAAACGGCCGAGCTTGTCAGACCAGTTCACGCCGGGGATTTCCGCCGTGCGATAGCCGATGCAGGCAATCACCAGCCCGCACGGAATCGCGTGCAGCTCGCCCGTGCCCACGGCCTGGCCATTCTCCAGCCGGGTCGTCTCCACGATCAGCCGTTCGGCCTTGCCATGGCCTTCCACCGCGACCGGGCGACGGAAGAATTCGAAATTGATCGTCACCGGCTTGTCGCCCCTGGGCAGGCCGGCAAAACCACGCAGGTGGGTGACCATCTTGCGCTGGCCCGGGTCCAATGCGGCATCTTCGGCTTCCGGCGGAAAATCGCTCGGCCGGACGACAGGATGCGCGCGGACAAGGTGACCCAACTCGCCGGCTTCCTTGGTGGTGAAGCTGGCCTGGTGCGGTCCACGCCGGCCGATGATGTGCACATCACGTACGCTGCTTTCCGCCAGCGTCTTCAGCGCGTGATCAGCGATATCGGTGGTGGAAAGTTCATCCACCGTCTTGGCCAGCACGCGGGCGCAATCGATGGCGACATTGCCGTTGCCGATGATTGCTGCGCCGTGGTGGGACAGATCGACATTCAGGCCCGCATGATCGGGATGGCCATTGTACCAGCCGACAAACGCCGCCGAACCAATCACGCCCGGCAGATCATCGCCCGGAATACCGATGGGCTTGTCGTGCGGCGCCCCCACCGACAGCACCACCGCATCATACAGCCCGAGCAATTCCTCCACCGAAACGTCACGGCCCAGCATCACATTGCCCACCAGCCGCGTGCCCGGTGCCAGGTTGGTCCCTTCGTATCGCTTGGTGACGGCCTTGATCGACTGGTGATCCGGCGCCACGCCGGCGCGGATCAGGCCATAGGGCGTGGGCAGGCGATCGATGATGTCGATGCGCACATCATTGCCCCACTGCTTCTGGGTGGCTTCGGCGGTGTAATATCCGGCCGGGCCGGCACCCACGATGGCGATGGAAAGCGTCAAGTCTCGTCTCCCGAATCTGTGCGGTTCCGCTATGGCTGGCAGCATCGTGGGTCAAGCAGCTTGGGCTTGCCCACCCCCAAGGCCAACTGTCGCGTTGCATGCACCGCCACGCCTGCTAAAGCCGCTGGCATGACTGTCGACCAGAGCCGTATCCGCAATTTCTCGATCATTGCCCATATCGATCATGGGAAATCCACGCTGGCTGATCGCCTGATCCAGACCACGGGTGGCCTGCAGTTGCGCGAGATGTCGGAGCAGGTGCTCGACAACATGGATATCGAGAAAGAGCGCGGCATCACCATCAAGGCGCAGACCGTGCGCCTGGATTACCGCGCGTCCGACGGGAAGGATTATATCCTCAACCTGATGGACACGCCCGGCCACGTCGATTTCGCCTATGAAGTCTCCCGGTCGCTGGCCGCCTGCGAAGGCGCGCTGCTGGTGGTGGACGCGGCGCAAGGCGTCGAAGCGCAGACGCTGGCCAACGTCTATCAAAGCATCGAGCACGACCATGAAATCGTGCCGGTCATCAACAAGATCGATCTGCCCTCTGCCGATCCGGAAAAGGTGAAGAAAGAGATCGAGGACATCATCGGCCTCGACGCATCGGGCGCCGTGCTGGCCAGCGCCAAATCCGGTATCGGCATAGTCGAAGTGCTCGAAGCCATCGTCAAACGCATCCCGCCGCCCAAGGGCGATCCCACCAAGCCGCTGAAGGCGATGCTGGTCGATAGCTGGTACGATCCCTATCTCGGCGTCGTCGTGCTGGTGCGCATCATCGATGGCGTCATCAAGAAGGGCCAGCAGATCAAGTTCATGGCGGCGGATTCCATCCACCTGGTGGACCGTGTCGGCGCCTTCCGCCCCAAGATAGAACAGTTCACCGAACTCGGCCCCGGCGAAATCGGATTTATCACGGCCCAGATCAAGGAAGTGGCGCAAGCCCGCGTGGGGGACACGATCACCGACGCCAAGCGCCCCGCCAACGAAGCCCTGCCCGGCTTCAAGGAAGTGCAGCCGGTCGTGTTCTGCGGCCTGTTCCCCACTGATGCGGCCGATTTCGAAAAACTGCGCGAATCCATCTCGCGCCTGCGCCTCAACGACGCCAGCTTCAGCTTCGAAATGGAAACCAGCGCCGCGCTCGGCTTCGGCTTCCGCTGCGGCTTCCTCGGCCTGCTCCACCTCGAAATCATCCAGGAACGGCTGAGCCGCGAGTACGACCTCGATCTGATCACCACGGCGCCGTCAGTCGTCTATCACATCATGATGCGCGATGGCTCCACGCTGGAACTGCACAACCCGGCCGACATGCCAGATCCGTCCTCGATCCTGCAGATCGACGAACCCTGGATCGAAGCCACCATCTACGTGCCGGATGAATATTTGGGCAGTATCCTGAAACTCTGCCAGGATCGCCGCGGCATCCAGAAAAACCTCACCTACGTCGGCGGCCGCGCCCAGGTGGTTTACGAGCTGCCGCTCAACGAAGTCGTGTTCGATTTCTACGATCGCCTGAAATCCATCAGCCGCGGCTATGCCAGCTTCGATTATCACCAGATCGGCCACCGCGAAGGCGACCTGGTGAAAATGTCGATCATGGTCAACATGGAGCCGGTCGACGCCCTCTCCATGATCGTCCACCGCAGCGCCGCCGAAGCCCGCGGCCGCCACATGTGCGAACGGATGAAAGACCTCATCCCCCGCCACCTGTTCAAGATCCCGATCCAGGCCGCCATCGGCGGCAAAGTCATCGCCCGCGAAACCATCGCCGCCCTGCGCAAGGACGTCACCGCCAAATGCTACGGCGGCGATGCCTCCCGCAAACGCAAGCTGCTGGACAAGCAGAAAGAAGGCAAAAAGCGGATGCGGCAATACGGGAATGTGGACATCCCGCAGGAGGCGTTCATCGCGGCGCTGCGGATGGGGGATGATAACTGAGGGTTTTGAAGGGTTAAGAGGGGTCTCCGGCGGGCAGGGACTGCGTCCCTGCCCGCCGGAGACCCCATTCCCTTCCTCGTTGCACAGCGCACATCGGGACGCTGTCCTACAGAGCGCGGGCGGCGTTATACTCGGCGTCCGGCCCGCCCGGATGCTCTTTCCACGATTGATCTTGTCCAGACGCGCACGCGCATGTGGAAGAATCTGTAACCTTTGTAACCTACAGCGGCGGCAGGGGCGTGCAGTTCAGGGCTGCAAGGCGGCATCGTGATGCCGCCACAGCTGCACGGCGAAGCGGCCGGCGCTGTCGGTCCAGGCGTGCGCCGGCGTCCAGCCGCTGGCATGGGCCATCAGCCGGATTTCAGGCGGCGTCCATTTGTGGCTGTTTTCGGTGTGGATGGTTTCACCTGCGGTCAGGCAGAACGTCTGCCCGGCGGCGGTGAAGCTGGTGTCGCAGCGGGCGACCAGGTGCATTTCGATGCGGCCGAGATCGGCGTTCCAGATGGCGCGGTGGGCGAAATCGTCCACCCGCACGGTGCCGCCCAGTTCGCGGTTGATCCGGTGCAGCAGGTTGCAGTTGAACGCGGCCGTGACGCCGGCGGCATCATCATAGGCGGCCTCCAGCGTGGCCACGGATTTGCCGGCACCCGGTGCCAGATCGAAGCCGATCACCAGCCAGCTTTCCGGCCCGAGCAGGCCCGCAAAGCCGCGCAGCAGATCGATGGCCGCGCCGGGTGCCAGATTGCCGATGGTGGAGCCGGGGAAAAACCCCAGCTTCGGCAGCGCTGCCACAAGCGCCGGCAGCGCAAAACTGCGGGTGAAATCGGCGACCACCGGCAGGATGGGCAATTCGGGAAGCTGCAAGGCCAGCGCGGCGGCCGACTGGTTCAGAAATTCGCCCGAAATGTCCACCGGCACATAGGCCGCCGCATGCAGTGGCCGCAGCAGCAGCGGGGTTTTAGCCGATGAACCAGACCCAAATTCCACCACCGCATGCCCTGGCCCGACCGCCGCCGCAATGGCCGCTGCCTGTTCGGCCAAAATCGCGGCTTCGGTGCGGGTGGGATAATATTCGGGCAGCTGCGTGATCGCTTCAAACAGCGCAGATCCGGCTTCATCATAGAAAAACCGGGCCGGAATGACCTTTTGCGGCTGGGCCAGCCCGGTCAGCACGGCCCGTTCGAAGGCATCGGCAGCATCTGGGGCTGCGGCCGGTCCTGCAGCTTCGTACATGTCAGGCATCCCTTGCGAGGCGCAGGCCGGTGAATTGCCAGCGTTGATGGGCTGCGAAGAAATTGCGCACGCTGGCCCGCGAACTGCCGCGCGGCGTGGCGCAGCTGGCGCCTTTCAGCACCATCTGCCCGCTCATGAACTTGCCGTTGTACTCGCCCACCGCGCCTGGCGCCGGGCGGAAGCCGGGGTGGGGCAGAAAGGCCGAAGCCGTCCATTGCCAGCAATCGCCGAACAGCCCGGCGCTTGCGCCCGTCGGCTGCACCGCCGCCGCGCTGTCCAACTGATTGCCGGCTGCAGCGTCATGATTTTGCGCTGCCACTTCCCATTCGGCTTCGGTGGGGAGCCGTGCCTCGGCCCAAGTGGCAAAGGCATCGGCTTCATAATGGCTGATGTGCGTTACCGGCGCTTGTGGTGCCAGCGGCTGCCGCCCGGCCAGCGTCATGCCGGTCCAGCCATCGGCACCCGCCTGCCAGCGCAGCGGCGCAGTGATGCCATTGCGCTGCACCCAGGCCCAGCCATCGGACAGCCACAACCGCGGATCGGCATAGCCGCCATCATCGATGAAGGCCTGCCATTCGGCGTTGGTCACCAGCGTGCTGGCCAGTTGGAACGGGCGCAGCAGCACGTCGTGCGCCGTGCCTTCGCAATCAAAGGCAAAACCGCTGCCCGCATGGCCGATACGCATGATGCCGCCGGCATGATGTTCCCAGTTGCGGGCGCGCGCCGGCGGGCTGATGGGAGCCGCCGGCATATAGGCCGGTTCGAGCGGATTGGCGGCAAACAGATCAAGGATATCGGTCAGCAGCAATTCCTGATGCTGTTGTTCGTGATTGATGCCCAGTTCCACCAGCGCCAGCGCCGCCGGGTCCAGCTGCGGCAGCGCGCCCGTCAGCGCATCGTCAACATGGCCGCGCCACGCCAGCACATCGGCCAACGTCGGCCGCGTGAGCATGCCGCGCCGATCGCGTGCATGGCGCGGGCCAAGCGCTTCATAATAGCTGTTGAAGAGAAAGGCATAGCGTTCATCAAAGATGCGATAGCCCGGCACATTGGCCAGCACGAACGCCTCGAAAAACCAGGTGGTGTGCGCCATATGCCATTTGGCCGGCGAGGCATCGGGCATCGATTGCACACTGGCATCGGCATCCGACAACGGCGCCGCCAGTGCCACGGTCAGGCTGCGCGTGCGCTGCAATGCGGGCAGCAGCGACACCGGATCAGATATTATGGTGCTTGTGTTGGCGGCCATGCGGCGGGGCCCTCCCGATCAGTAAGCGGTTCGCGCCCGGCACCCGAATTTCTCGGCCGGCGGGTCACCCTCGCCACGAGCCAGCACAAAATGCAAGTGCGGCAGCCGGTTGAGATCGTGCGACATTGTTGTCAGATACATTTCAGGGCTGCCTGGCAGTGGAAACGGGCTAACGTTCGGCGCGCACGAGAGTTCCGGCAAAAACCGGCAATCAGGCTGGCACCGAATGTCCGTTACACGCCGATGGCAAACGCAGCCCAAGTCGCTGCTTGTGAAAAACCACTAATGTCGCAGCTCAACCCAGTCCAGGCATAAGTCCTTGCATCTAAAGGCTCCTGCCCTTCCCCGTCAGGGCTTGCGCTCGAACACCACCTGCCCCCGAAACAGCGTCATATCCGCCTTCATGTCCTTGATGGCGGCGGTGGGCACCGAATAGGGGTCGCGGTCCCAAATGGCGATGTCGGCGGCTTTGCCCACAGCCAGCGTGCCGGCGTTGTCGGCGCGGATGAGGGGGGCGGCCCAGTTGGTGTAGCTTTTCAGTGCGGTGTGGATATCCACGCTTTCGGCGGTGCCGAAGGGGGTTTCGCCCCACACCTTGCCGCTGGTTTCGCGGGCGGTGGAGGACCACAGGCCGAGCCGGGCGGGGAACGGGGTGACGCCCGTGTCTGATCCGCCGCCCCACAGAATACCGTTCTTCACATAGGTGGCATAGGGGTTGAGGCGCTGGGAGCGGGCGGGGCCAAGGTTGGCGGCGTAGATGTCGCCGATCCACCAGGTGAAGGTGGCCTGGGTTTCGGGATAGCCGGAGCCATAGTCGCGTTGCAGCGCGGCCATAGTGGCGATGGCGTGATCGGTAGGCGTGTTGGTGTGGATGATGGAGAGGCGCAGGTCTTTCACCGGGTGGGTTTTCAGCACGGCGGCATAGCCATCCACCACCCAGTCGATCGCCTTGTCTCCGATGGCGTGGGTGCCGATGCCGATATCGGCGTTGATGAACATGGCGATCATCTGGCGATATTCTGCTGGATCGATCTGGGGATAGCCGCTGTTGCCCTTGGCGATTTCGGTGCGGTGGTGGTTCCAGTCTTCATACATCCAGGCGGTGGGCGCAGCGCCGCTGCCATCCATGAAGAGTTTGACGCCGCACACGCTGAGCGAGCTGCCCGCGACGGGGGCGATTTCGGTTTTGGCGCGCTGGATTTCGGCCAGGGCCTTGGTGGCAGTGGCCATGGAGCGGCCGCCGGAGAAGAGGACGCAGGCGTTGATCGGGAAATTGCCGGCCTTGGCGAGGCCGATATAGGCTTCCCAATCCTCGCGGCCGATGCTGGGGTCTTTAAATCCGGTCATGCCTTCTTCGTGCAGGCGGCGGATCATGTGGGAGAGCGCGGCCTGGCGTTGTTCCACGGTGGGTTCGGGGATCAGCCGGGTGATGAGTTCCTGCGCGGTTTCCTTCATCACGCCGGCGGGGCGGCCATCCGGTAGTTTTTCGATGGTGCCGGCGGAGGGTGTGGCGGTAGCGGCGGTGACGCCGGCCAGTTTCAGCGCCAGGCCGTTGGCGACGCCATAGTGGCCGGTGGTGTTTTCCAGCCAGACCGGATTGTCGGGGCTGACGGCGTCAAGTTCGGCGGCAGTGGGGTAGCGGCCATCGGCGAACTTGCCTTCGTCCCAGCCGACGCCCAGCACCCATTGGCCCTTGGGGGTGGTGGCGACGCGGGCTTTCACGGCGGTCACCATGTCTTCCACCGACCGCGCGCCGCCCAGCGCGATCTGGTTGAGTTCGCCCAGACCGGTGGAGAGGATATGGGCGTGGGTATCGATCAGGCCGGGCGTGGCGGCGCGGCCTTTCAGATCGATCACCTTGGTTTTCGGGCCGACCAGAGCGATTATGCTGGCATCGCTGCCCACCGCGGCGATCTTGCCGCCGCTGATGGCGAGGGCCTGGACCACATTGTCCTTGGCGTCGGCGGTGATGATGCGGCCGTGGAGGAGAACGGTATCAGCGGGGGCCGCGAGTGCGGGTGACGCCAGCAAAGCCGTTGCTGCCATCAAATGCCTGATCATCGTCTGCCCCCTACCCGGTTGAGCGAGACAGTCTGGCGAAGTCTGGACGGGCGTCAAGCTTTTGGCGCGCGCCTCAGATATAGCGCCGCGAAATCGCCGTCAGATCGTCGGCCAGATCATAGACCATCGGCTGGCCGGTCGGGATTTCCTCGTGGACGATCTCGTCGTCCGACAGACTGGAGAGGTGCTTGACGAGGGCGCGCAACGAATTGCCGTGGGCGGCGATGATGACGCGCTTGCCGGCCTTGAGTTCGGGCGCGATGGCAGATTCCCAATAGGGCAGCACGCGGGCGATGGTGTCTTTCAGGCTTTCGGCGGTCGGGATGGCAATGCCGGCATAGCGGCGGTCGGCGGCGAGATCAAAGTCGCCGCCCGGCTCCAGCGGCGGCGGCGGGACGTCGAAGCTGCGGCGCCAGATCTTTACCTGGTCCTCGCCATATTTGGCGGCGGTGTCGGCCTTGTTGAGGCCGGTGAGGCCGCCATAGTGGCGTTCGTTCAGCTGCCAGTTCTTGGTAACGGGCAGCCACAGCCGGCCCATCGATTCCAGCGCCAGGTTGAGCGTCTTGATCGCCCGGCTTTGCACGCTGGTGAAGGCGACATCGAAATCGAGGCCGGCGGCCGCCATGCGCTGGCCGGCGGCTGTCGCTTCCGTGACGCCCTGATCAGTGAGACCCACGTCCCACCAGCCAGTGAAACGATTTTCGAGGTTCCACTGGCTCTGGCCGTGGCGGAGGAGGACGAGGCTGGGCATGGGCGCGGTTTAGGCTGCCGGACGGCGGCAATCTAGTCCGAATCTGGCTGGCCCAAATTTCATCGGGCGCTGGCCTACAGCGCGGCGTCGTCCAGCTCGCCGGTGCGGATGCGAACAGTGCTGGCGATGGACGTCACGAAGATCTTGCCGTCACCCACGCTGCCGGTGTGAGCAGCGTGGAGGATCGAATCGACAACGCGGGCAACGTCTTCGGCTTCCACCACAACTTCGATCTGCAGCTTGGGTACCAGGTTGAGATTATGCTCGGCACCGCGATAGGCCTCGGCTTGGCCTTGCTGGCGGCCGAAACCGCGCACTTCGGTCACGGTCATGCCCTGCACGCCGGCCTGCATCAGGGCCTCGCGCACGTCCTCCAGCCGGAACGGCTTGATGATGGCCGTGATGAGCTTCATGCTGTTTTTCTGTCCCCGAGCGTCATGTCGTAAAGCCTGCCGCAGGCGAATTGGTAGCAACATAAGGCGTTTGCCGGTTGCGACGAATGGGCAGGCCGGAACGGCCTTAGAACGGACGGGCCAACTCGGTTCGGGCGAGATCCAGATCGTCTTCATCCACCATCAGGCGGATGCCCGAAACACCGGGGCCGATCAGGCTGGCGATGCCGGCATCGAACAATATGGCCGGGATACCGGCGGATTCCAGCCGGCTCCGCATGATTTCGGCTTCCACGGGCGAGTAGAGCGTATCGACGCAGGCAAGATCCATCAGCGGTAGGGCAGCACGTCGGGCGGCGTCACCGGTAGGCCGTCGATGGAACGGTTACGCTCCTGATACTTGGTGAGGCGGGTGGCCGGATCATCCTGAACGAAATATTTGCGCAGGGTCTGGCGTTCTTCCACCAGTGCCATCTTCGGCACGGCCCAGCCGCAACTGGTCTGGGTGGAGTCCACATCGATCACGAAGATCTGCCGCACGCCGCGTTCGATGGTGAACTGCGCGGCCAGCGCCGCCCAGCCCGCATCCTGCGGCAACACGGCATGGCCGTGGCCATAGATGCGATAGATCAGCGCCGGTTGGTCAAAGGCGCAGAACATGATGGTGATGCGGCCATCGGCGGCGAGGTGCGCGTGGGTTTCATTGCCGCTGCCGCCGAAATCCAGGTAGGCGCAGGATTTGCCACCCGGGAGCACGCGGAACGTGTCCATGCCCTTGGGGCTGAGGTTGATGCGGGCCCCTTCGGCTGCGGTGGCCACGAAAAACACCGGCTGGCGGGCGATGAAGGCGGCGTGATCGGCGGTGATATGATCAAAGAACTCCGACATGCAGTCCTCCCTCAGCCGGCGGTGCCGCCCACCGTCAATCCGTCGACCAGCAGAGTTGGCTGGCCCACACCAGCCGGCACACTCTGCCCGCCCTTGCCGCATATGCCCACGCCTTCATCCAGCGCCATGTCGTTGCCGATGGCACGCACGCGGGTGAGCACGTCGGGGCCGTTGCCGATCAGCGTCGCGCCCTTCAGCGGGCGGCCCAGCCGGCCATTCTCGATCTCATAGGCTTCGGTGCAGGAAAACACGAACTTGCCGCTGGTGATGTCGACCTGGCCGCCGCCGAAGCTCTTGGCGAAAACGCCCTTCTTCACGCTGGACAAAATGGCGCCAGGGTCTTCGCTCCCGCCCAGCATGAAGGTGTTGGTCATGCGCGGCATCGGGGCGTGGGCATAGGATTCGCGCCGGCCGTTGCCGGTGGGGGCAACGCCCATCAGACGAGCGTTGAGGCGATCCTGCATGTAGCCTTTCAGGATGCCATCCTCGATCAGCGTGGTGCGACCGGTGGGCGTGCCTTCATCGTCCACGGTCAGGCTGCCGCGGCGTTGATCGAGGCTGCCATCGTCCACAACCGTGACACCCGGAGCCGCCACGCGTTCGCCGATGCGGCCCGAAAAGGCGCTGGTGCCCTTGCGGTTGAAATCGCCTTCCAGGCCGTGGCCGATGGCTTCGTGCAGCAGGATGCCGGGCCAGCCGGGGCCGAGCACCACGGTCATTTCGCCGGCCGGAGCATCGACGGAATCAAGGTTCACCAGCGCCTGCGCCAGAGCGATGTCGATGGCGCCTTCCCAGGCCGCATCCTTGAACAGCGCATCATAAAGATAACGCCCGCCCAGCCCGTGGAAGCCTGTTTCGCGGCGGCCGTTCTTTTCCGCCACGATCTGCACGTTCAGCCGCACCAGCGGCCGCACATCGCGCACGCGGGTGCCGTCACCGCGCAGGATTTCAACAACATTCCAGCTGCCGAGCAGGCTGGCGGACACCTGCACCACACTCGGATCGCGCGCGCGAGCGGCAGCGTCGATCTGCTGCATCAGCGCCACCTTGGCGGAAAAATCCACGCCAGCCAGCGGATTGGCATCGGTATAGCGCCGGGCATTGGTGGGCATCGGCGGCATCGCCATGGTGCCGCCGTGGCCATCACGCACCACCTTGATGGTGTCGGCAGCGCGCGCGATGGCGGCGTGCGACAGATCATTGGCGTGGGCAAAGGCGGTCATCTCGCCAGCCACACCGCGCAGGCCAAAACCCTTTACCGTATCGAAACTGGCCGATTTCAGCCGGCCATCGTCAAAGGCGAAACTTTCGGACACACCATATTGCAGATAAAGTTCGCCATCGTCGCAGCCGTTCAGCGCATCAGCGACCTGCGCGGCGGTGCGATCGGGATCAAGCCCGGTATCGGTGTAGAACAGCTGGGTGGCATCAGGTGTGGTCATGGCCAAGATATGGGCCAGCCATGGCCAAAGGGAAAGAGGTCAGTCGCCGCAGCCGCCGCAATCAGCCGAACTTGCAGGTGAGCAGCCAGCTTTCACCGGCGCGATCAAAGCTGATGCGGCTGCAATCATCGAGCACATCGCGGCCGATCAGGATCCACGGATCGCGGCCGCGCTTTTTCTTGCGGTCAGCCGAAACGGTGATGGTGTCCTCATCGTCGCTTTCGCTGGATGTGCCCTTGGCGGCGGCATCGATCCGGCGTGCATCAGCTTCCGATACGCGCACGCTCATCTGGCGCATCGGCAGGCCGGCGATGGTGAGGCCAGCCTTTGGAGTCAAACCCTGCATGGGCAGCGCCACACCTGGGAAGGGCCGCCAATACCCAATGCTGTTGGCTCGCCGTGCCAGGCCGGCCGCCATCAAGGCCTCGCCGGCGCGGGCGTTCATCACGGTGGTCGGGCTGTTGAGTTCGAGGCTGAGATTGACGGCTTCGTTGCCGATGCGGGTCTTGATCCCGGTTTCGCCACTGCCTTTCTTGGCAATCACATACTCGCGGCTGCCGGCCGGCGTTTCGCGCAGGATCACGTCCACCCGGTCCGCCTTCAAGGCTGCAATGGTCAATATGCCATCCGCATCGGCCGCCACCGGAATGCTCACCCAGATCGCCGGCACCTTTTTCGATGGCAGGCCTGCTGGGGTGACTGTGGGCAGGTTGAAACGGAAGGTCGCCTTGCCGCCCGGGATCATCGCGTTGCTGAAACTGCCCTTGCCGATCAGGGGAAACGGCTTCAACCCGGCGCGCGCGGCCGCCGGTTCGTTGAGGACCAACCCCTGATCGAAGCTTAGCGCCATGCGGATGTTGAGCGTGGCATTCTTCACCATGACCGGCAGATAGGGATTGCCGTTGTCACTGGTGCGCAGGGTGAACACCGGCGGCGTGGCGACCTTGGCCGCCTGGACGGGCGCCGCCAACGCCAGCAATAACGCCAGCGGTGCCAGCGCCCTCATCGCTTGTCGGCCGGGCCGCCCGCCAGGATGAAGCGGCGATCGCAATAACCGCAATCGGCAAAGCCGGTGCTGTCGATCTGGATCCACACGCGCGGGTGGCCATCGCCGCCGCGTTCATCGCCATCGCAAAATACGCGGGCGGTATCGGCAACATAGGTTTCAGGGGCCGGAAGGGCGAGAGCGCGGGGAGAAGCCATGGGCCATGATTAGCAGCGCTGCGCCGCCAAGTCACCATGTCGCAAGGCGCTGCAACATCATTGTCACTCCACTGCCACGCCTCTGCAACCTGCAGCCGGCACAGCGACGCTTCATGCCGCACTGCAACATCGCCGTGCCGCCAACATGGGGAATGATATGCGCCGTCTTCTGCTGCTCGCTTCCGCCAGCCTGTTGCCTGCCCTGCCTGCCTTTGCCGCCGAAGCCGATCAGATGGCCGAATCGATCGGCGAGGAAATCGTGGTGACGGCGCAAAAGTCCGAGCAGAAACTGAACGACGTGCCGATCACCATCACCGCCTACACCGGGCGTAGCTTGCGCGAGATCGGCGTTACACAGTTCGATCAGCTTGCCGCCTATGTGCCCGGCCTGAACGTGCAGGAACAATCGCCCAACAACCCCGGCTTCGTGATCCGCGGCATCACATCTGACACCGGCTCCTCGCAAGGCTCTCCGGCCGTCACCGTCTATCTCAACGGCGTCGATGTCTCGCGGTCGCGTGGTTCCTACTTCGATCTTTATGATCTGGAACGCGTCGAAGTGGTGAAGGGCCCGCAGTCCACCCTTTTCGGCACCGCCGCTGCTGTGGGGGTGGTCAGCGTCATCACCGCCAAGCCCAAGCCCGGTTTCTCCGGCGAAGTGCGCGTGGGCTACGGCAATTATGATCAGCGCCGCATCGATGGCCATGTGAACATCGGCAACGACATCATCGCACTGCGCGTCGCTGGTGCCATGAAGCTGCGCGACGGCGTGGTGGAAAATATCGCCGGCCGCCCCGGCTCGCAAACGCCGAATGGCCCGCGCGTCGATGATCTGAACGGCCAGGGCCAATATGGCGCCCGCGTTTCGCTGCGCTTCACGCCCACGCCCGATCTCACCGCCGATCTGGTTGCCACCTATGATGGCCAGCGCGCGCCGGGCACCGCCTTCTCGTCGGGCACGTTCGCGCCCACCGGCGGCACCACCAGCCCCTACAGCTTCAAGGAAGCCGCCGGTTCACCGTTCAGCGCCGCCGTGCTGGGCGCCGATCAGCCCAGCCTGACGCGCAACGTGTATGACGTGAACCTGAGCGTGAACGCCAAGTTCAGCGACGCCTGGAGCTTCACCACCATCGCCGGCTACCGCAACTTCGACAGCAACGAAGTGTTCGACGCCGATGGCACCCAGGCCTGGTATCTGGAATTTGCCGAAGATGCGCGCGGCGAACAGATGAGCTTTGAAGGCCGCTTCAACTACGAAAGTGAGAAACTGCGCGGCTTCTTCGGGGCCAATTATTTCTGGGAAACCGGCTTCCAAAGCGTGCCGTTCAGTTCCGAAGAAGGCATTTTCCTGCAGTGCGCGGCGCGATTGGTGCCGGGCCTGGCCTGCATCAACAATGCCACAGGTGTGGTGGAAGCCGCCCGCGCCACCGCGATCCTCACCGGCGGGGCAGCCACCGTGCTGCCCTATTCCGCCGAACTGTTCCGCAACTCGGCTGAAATCAGCACCTTCAGCGCCTTTGCCGACGTGACGGTGATCCCGGTGCCGCGCCTGGAAATCAATCTGGGCGGCCGTTACCTGAGTGAAGATCGCGACAGCGGCATTTCGACCCGCATTCCCAATTCGGTGATCACCCGCGGCCCGCTGATTGCCGGCGGCGTCAACACCAATGGTGAAGTGCTTGGTGCCTCACGTCGCTTTGATGCCTTCCTGCCGCGCGCCAACATCCTGTTCCGTGTGACCGACAATGTGAACCTGTACGCCACCTATTCGCGTGGTCGCCGCTCGCCGGTGGTGCAGGTCAATGCCGGCCGCGTGGCGGGCGTGCTCACCCCCAACGTGCGCGTGTTCCCGGCCGAACTGCTCGACAATTACGAAGCCGGCGTTAAGGGCACGCTTGGCAAGCTCAACTTCAGCGTTGGCGCCTACATCATCAAGTACAAGGACTTCCAGATCTCGGTGCCGCAGCAGGGCGCGCCGGCGCTGATCGTCAATGCCGATGCCAGCAACAAGGGCGTGGAAGCCGAATTCGCCCTGAACCTGTCGGACAATGTGCGGCTGTTCGCCAACGGCGCCTATATCGATGCCCGGGTGAACAATGATCCGCGTTTCGGCAATTTTGCTGGCGATCGCTTCCGCCTGCAATCGGAATGGCAGGGATCGGCAGGCGCCAATTTCCGCCTGCCATTGGGTGACAAGATCGAACTGTTTGCCAACCCCAACGTCACCCACCGTTCCAGCGTCTTCTTCGAACTGCCCAACAACCCGGTAACCAGCCAGGGTCCGGTCACGCTGATCAACCTGCGCGCCGGCGTACGGGATCAAAAGGGCAAGTGGGAAGTCATCGGTTTCGCCAACAATCTGTTCGATCAGGAATATCTGCTCGACGGCGGCAACACCGGCGGCGCCTTCGGCATCCCCACCTTCATCCGCGGTCTGCCGCGCTTGTTTGGCGTGGAAGCGGTTGCACGCTTCTGATGCGTACGGGGCGGGTGGTGTGGTTGGGGGGCGCCTCCCCTTGCCCCACTTCCCGCCCCGGTCTATCGCGATTGCATGAGCGAAGCTGCAATCAGCCTGCGTGGCCTGACCAAGACCTATGCCGGCGGCAAGCAGGCGCTGAAGGGCATTGATCTCGATATCCCGCGTGGTTCCATCTTCGGCCTGCTTGGCCCCAACGGCGCTGGCAAATCCACCACGATCAATATCCTCGCCGGCCTGGTGAACAAAACCGCTGGCAGCGCCCGCATCTGGGGCTTCGACATCGACGAGCATCCGCGCAACGCCAAGGCCAGCATCGGCATCGTGCCGCAGGAACTGGTGTTCGATGCCTTCTTCACGCCGTTTGAAACGCTGGAATTGCAGGCCGGCCTGTTCGGCGTGCCCAAGGCCAAGCGCCGGACGATGGAATTGCTGAAGGCGGTGCGGCTGGACGACAAGGCGCATGTCTATTCGCGCACCCTTTCGGGCGGGATGAAGCGCCGGCTGCTGGTGGCAAAGGCGCTGGTGCACAACCCGCCGGTGCTGGTGCTGGATGAACCGACGGCAGGCGTTGATATCGAGCTGCGGCAATTGCTGTGGGATTATGTGCGTGAACTGCACAGCATGGGCACCACCATCGTGCTGACCACCCATTATCTCGAAGAAGCCGAAAGCCTGTGCGATCGCATCGCCATCATCAATCATGGGCAGGTGGTTGCCAACGACGAAACATCGAAACTGCTTGGCACCACCGGTGACAAGGTCCTGGAAGTGGTGGTGGACCGCGAGCTTGCCGCCGTGCCGCCGGCGCTTGTCGGCTGCAAGGCGGTGGAGCTGAAGGGCCCGCGGACGCTGGTCATCACCTATGACAAGCGTAGCAACAATGCCGGCGCCGTGCTGGCAATGGTGGGTGCTGCCGGGCTGGGCGTGGTGGAGGTTTCCACCCGCGAAGCCGATCTGGAAGATGTGTTCCTGGAGCTGACAAGTGGCAAAAGCGCCGCCGCCTGAGGCTCGCCATTTCGATGCCATCGTGGTTGGTTCCGGTGCGGCCGGGCTGACGGCGGCATTGCACCTGGCCGAACATGGCACGGTGGCCGTGCTGGCCAAGGGCGATCTCGCCGATGGTTCCACGGCCTGGGCACAGGGCGGGATCGCCGCCGTGCTGGATGCCGGCGATACGGTTGCGGCACATGTGGAAGACACGATGGTAGCCGGTGCCGGGCTCAACCACCGCCCCACGGTTGAATATGTCGCCAGCAATGCATCGGCCGCGATCGACCGGCTGGCGGAATTGGGCGTGCCGTTCAATCCCGGCGAGACCGTGTCCGAACGCTGGCACCTCACGCGCGAAGGCGGCCACAGCCATCGCCGCATCGTGCATGTCGATGATGCCACTGGCTGGGCGGTTTCACAGGCGCTGATCAAGGCGGCGCAGGCGCATCCCAACATCACCTTGGTGCCGCACATGGCCGCGGTCGATCTGATCACTCATCGCCACGTGCTGCACGAACGCTTCCCACAGCGGCGCTGCCACGGCGTCTATGCGCTGGATGTGAAGAAGCGGCATGTCGTGCGCTTTGTCGCGCCGGCCACGGTTCTGGCCACCGGCGGGGCGAGCCGCGTCTATCTTTATTCTACCAACCCCGATGGCGCGACAGGCGACGGCATCGCCATGGCGTGGCGGGCGGGGTGCAGGGTATCGAACATGGAATTCAATCAGTTCCACCCGACCTGCCTTTATCACCCCGAGGTGCGCAATTTCCTGATCACCGAGGCGGCGCGCGGCGAAGGCGGCCACCTGAAACTGCCCGACGGCAGCCGCTTCATGGCGCGTTATGACGACCGGCTGGAACTCGCCCCGCGTGACGTGGTGGCACGGGCCATCGATGCCGAGATGAAGCGGCTTGGCATCCCACATGTACTGCTCGATCTCACTCATCTGGGTGCGGACTTCGTGCGTGCCCATTTCCCCACCATCCATGCCCGACTGCTAGAGCTGGATATCGATTGCACGCAGGTGCCGATCCCGGTGGTGCCGGCGGCGCATTACAGCTGCGGGGGCGTGATGGTGACACTGGATGGCCGCACCGATCTGGCCGGTCTGTGGGCGGCCGGCGAGGTGACCCAGAGTGGGCTGCACGGCGCCAATCGGCTGGCGTCGAATTCGCTGCTGGAATGCCTGGTGTTCGGTCAGGCCGTGGCTGACGACATTGCCGCGCAAACCGCCCAGAACTCGCCGCGGGTAAAGCCCTGGGATGAAAGCCGGGTGACCGACAGCGACGAGGAAGTGGTAATCGCCCACAATTGGGACGAACTGCGTCGCACCATGTGGGATTATGTCGGCATCGTGCGCACCGATAAAAGGCTGGAGCGCGCCGCCCACCGGGTGAAAAATTTGCGCAAGGAAGTGCAGGATTATTACGGCAATTTCCGCATCACCGCCGATCTGATCGAACTGAGGAACCTCGTGACCGTCGCCGATCTGATCGTGCGTTCCGCCCGCCGCCGCCGCGAAAGCCGCGGGCTGCATTACAGCACCGATTATCCGGCCATGGCCGCCGAAGCGGTGGACACCATCCTTGATCCGATAATGACGCGAGAGGCCTAGGCCGCAGCGCGCCGTGTCAGCGGGAACGGCTGCGGCTGGCCGAACAGCCAGCCCTGGGCGAGATCGCAGCCCAGCCGGGTAAGCAGCTGGCGCTGGGCGTCATTCTCCACCCCTTCAGCCACCACCTGCTTGCCCATCGAATGCGCCAGATCGATGGTGGCGCGCACCACCTGCTGGTTACCGGCCGATTCCGAAAGGCGGCCGATGAAGCTGCGATCAATCTTGACGATGTTGGCCGGCACATCGCGCAGCTGGATCAGGCTTGCATGACCAGTGCCGAAATCATCCAGCGCCACATTCACGCCGGCATCACGCAGGCATTCCAGCGCCTCGATCAGCGCGCCGCCCAGGCCGCTCATCACCACCGATTCCGTCACTTCCACCACCAACGCATGCGGCGGCCCACGGTGGCGGGCCAGTTCATCCAGGATGGCGACGGCAGCGGCCGTGCCCTGCAACTGGCTGCCAACGAAATTGATCGCCATGGTCAGATCCCTGCCGTCGCTCCGCAGCCTGGCCAATTGTTCCAGTGCCGATTTCAACACATGGGCCTGCAACTGGGGCAGCAGCGTTGATTCGCGCAGCACATCGGGGAAATCGCCGGGGGCCAGCAGGCCCAGCCGCGGATGCTGCCAGCGCAGCAGCGCTTCATAGCCAACAAGCGTATCATCCAGCTGCACGACGCGCTGATAATGCAGCAGGAACTGGTTGCCAGCCAGGCCAACGCGGGCTTCCGACAACAGGCGGCTGCGCGCTTCGGCTTCATCGGCCATGCTGCTGTCATAACTGCGCCAGCAGCCGCGGCCCGCCGCCTTGGCCCGGTACAGCGCCAGATCGGCCTGCTTGAAGATGCGGGCCAGAGCCACGCCCTTGTTCTCCGACGAACTGTGGCCAGCGCAGATCGAGATGGTAAGATTATGGCCCGAATGGCGCAGCGGAACACCGGACGACAGCGCGATCATCTGGCGCACGGCCGACAGGCGTTCGCGCGCCGCGCCGGTCAGCAGGATCACGAACTCGTCACCGCCAACCCGGGCGATATTGGCTTCGGGGCCGGCCGCTGCTGTCAGCCGTTCTGCCACCGCCACGATCAGCGCATCGCCCGCATCATGGCCGGCCATGTCGTTCGTCTGCTTCAGGAAATCGATATCGATGGCGATCACGTCGATGCCAGAATTGCGGGTCAGCGGCTGTTCCAGCATGTTCTGGAACAGGGCGCGGTTGCCCAGCCCAGTGAGCGCATCAGTGGTGGCCACCCGGAACAGGGTATCGCGCTCGGCATCGGCGGCATCGGCATCGCGGCGCAGCTGGCGGAAGCGATCAGCAATGGCCAGCGACAGCAGCAGCGATTCCCAGCCGACGGCGGCAAAACCGGCAAGATCGACCAGATCATCTTGCGGCAGCAGGCTGAAGTTGCGGAAGATGCGCAACACCAGCACGGCCAGCGCCGGCAGCCAACCAGCCAGATAATACCAGATCGCCCGGCTGCCGCGCAGCGCCGCAAAGCCCGAGCCAACAGTGAGCGTAAGCGTGACGATGATCAGCGTGATGTTGAGCAGAAGATCGCCCAGCGCTGCTGGAAACAGCGTGTCGAACGCCGCCACTACTGATGCAAGCGCCACGCCCATGCCGGCAAGCTGACCAAAATCGATCAGGCGCTGGGGCAACTTGTCCTTCTCGATCAGCGAGAAGAAGAAGGCGGCGCCAGACACCACCA
This sequence comes from Sandarakinorhabdus limnophila DSM 17366, assembly GCF_000420765.1. GTDB lineage: Bacteria > Pseudomonadota > Alphaproteobacteria > Sphingomonadales > Sphingomonadaceae > Sandarakinorhabdus > Sandarakinorhabdus limnophila. The sequence goes on from NZ_ATVO01000005.1 coordinate 32,063, forward strand.
TCAAGCCAAGCAGCAGGTAGAAGGTGCGCACCGCCGCCGGCCCGGCGAGGAACGGGAAGATATTGAGGATCGCGCCCGACCACACCAGCAGATAGCCCAGGCTGCCCGCCAGCCACACGACATACCAGCGCTGGAACCCGGTGCGCAGCCAGGTGAGCAGAAACATGTTGTAGACAAAGGCCGAGAACAACATACCGAGCACAAGGGCGACCTGCACTGTCCAGCGCAGCACATGCGATTCATGGCCGGCGGCATCCATCGCCTTGATGGTGCGCAGCAGGCCCGGCCCGTCCATGTTGCGATAGCCGATCTGGATGGCCGTCACATCAGGGCCCGCCACCGGAATCTGGAAGCGCAGATTATTGCCCATTGTCCAGTTGCGGCTGAGCTCGAACTGGCCACGGCGGATCACCGCCACGCCGCCTTCGTGCACCACCCGAATTTCGATGGCGGTAAAGCGGACATTGTCGATCACCAGGTTCCAGCCCACCGGCATGCGCTGCAGCCGGGCAGGATCAACGGCAAACCACGTCCATTTGCTGGGCATATCCTTGCCCGAACCCGGTGCAATGGGGGTGATGCAGCTGTTGCCCTGGCAGGTCGGAACTTGCCGGTACGCAAGTTGCACGTTCTCAGCTCGCGCTGGTGCCACCCATAGCGCGAAGAACAGCCCCACCACCAATACGATCAGACCCCAAGATCGTTTGGTGAAGGGGGCCAGGCGGCTCATCAGAACCGATGTCGGTCTGCTGCCTTGTCGCAACATTCCGTCCTTTGCTTACCCCTCGTAAGGGACAAACATACGGGAGAAGCCGTTTAGGAACCATTACCGCCTCGTTCTGATGGCGGCTATTGAGGGTGAAATCCAGACAGTTCAGTCCGAATCAGCGCATTAACTGGCGAACATCGACCAGATGCCCCGAAATAGCCGCCGCTGCTGCCATCGCGGGCGACAACAAGTGCGTGCGCGCACCCGGGCCCTGCCGGCCAACGAAATTGCGATTCGAGGTGCTGGCACAGCGCTCGCCGGCCGGCACCTGATCGGGGTTCATGCCCAGGCACATGGAACAGCCCGGCTCACGCCATTCGAAGCCGGCATCAATGAAGATGCGGTCCAACCCTTCGGCTTCGGCCTGGCGCTTCACGAGGCCGGAACCCGGCACCACCAGCGCCTGCCGCACGTTGCCGGCCACCTTGCGGCCGCGCACCACATCGGCAGCCACGCGCAGATCCTCGATGCGGCTGTTGGTGCAGCTGCCGATGAAGATATTCTCTACGGCCACATCTTCCATGCGGGTACCGGGGGCGAGGCCCATATAATCCAGGCTCTTCTGCGCTGCTGCGCGCTTGCCGACATCGGCGAAGCTGGCCGGATCGGGCACCACATCGGTGATGGAGACCACGTCATCCGGGCTGGTACCCCAGGTAACGAGCGGTGCGATGGCGCTGCCGTCGATGGTGATGCGCTTGTCATACGTCGCGCCCGGATCGGTTTTCAGCGTCTTCCACCAGGCCAGCGCTGCCTCCCATGCTGCACCCTTGGGCGCACGAGGGCGGCCTTCAACATAGGTGAAGGTCTTTTCATCCGGCGCAATCAGGCCGGCGCGGGCGCCGGCTTCAATCGCCATGTTGCACAGCGTCATGCGCCCTTCCATGGAGAGCGCCTCGATCACCGGGCCGGTATATTCGATGACATGCCCGGCACCGCCGCCCGAACCCAGCACGCCGCACACGGCCAACGCGACATCCTTGGCGGAGACGGAGAAGCCGAGCTCGCCCGTCACATGCACCTGCAGCGTTTTGGACTGACGCAACAGCAGCGTCTGCGTCGCAAACACATGCTCCACTTCCGAGGTGCCGATACCAAAGGCCAGCGCGCCGAACGCACCATGGGTGGCGGTGTGGCTGTCCCCACAGACCATAGTGACACCCGGCAGGGTAAAGCCCTGTTCCGGGCCGATGACGTGGACGATGCCCTGTTCCGGCGAATCGATGTTGTATAGCTCCACCCCGAAATCGGCGCAGTTCTGCACCAACGCGTCGAGTTGTGCCTTCGACATCGGATCGAGGATCGGCAGCCGGCGATCCGTGGTCGGAACGTTGTGATCGGGCACGGCCAGCGTCAGATCGGGCCGGCGCAACCTGCGGCCAGCAATGCGCAGCGCCTCAAACGCCTGAGGGGTGGTCACTTCATGGATGAGGTGACGATCGATGAAGATCAGCGCGGTGCCGTCATCAAGCGACTGGACGACATGATCGTCCCAGATCTTCTGGTAGAGGGTGCGGGGGGTGCTGCTCATGGGTGCGGCTGTGCCAAGGCCGCGCGCCAAAATCCAGCGGCAAATGACGCGTCAGCCGGCGATCTGCTTCAGGGCGGCAATCAGCGCGTCCACCTCATCCAGCGTGTTGTAGTGGGTGAAGCCCACCCGCACCGCACCGCGATCGCGCAGGCCCAGCACGCCGGCAGGTTCCCATGCGTAATAATAGCCGTTCCACACGAAGATGTTTCGCGCCGCCAGATCGGCCGCGATGGCATCGGCGCTGTGGCCTTCGATCTCGAACGTGAAGGTCGCCACCCGCTCGTGGAGACGGTTGGCGTTGGCAATGCCGTGCAGTGTCACGCCCGGCACCGTGGCGATGCCGGTGAGGAAGCGCCGCATCAATTCCGTCTCATGCGCCTGCGCCGCCGCTAGGCCCGCCACCAGCCGCTGGCGCAGCGATGCATCACCGCCGACCGTGCCCGCAGCAATGCCCAGCCACGCCATATGCTCGATGGCCGCCGTGGTGCCGGCCATGGCCTCGAAACTGGGAGTGCCGGGCATCAGCCGCGTTGGCATCGCGTCCACCGACGGGCGCACTTTCAAGGGCCGGATCAGCCCCTGCATGCGATGCGAGACGAACATGATCCCCAGGTGCGGGCCGAAGAATTTATAGGCCGATGCCGCCATCAGATCGCAGCCGATGGCGGCAACATCCAATGCGATATGCGGGGCAGACTGCACGGCGTCAACGATGCTCACCGCGCCCACGGCGCGCGCGGCGGCGCAGACGGCGGTAACATCGTTGATGGTGCCGAGGAAGTTGCTGGCATGACCCACGGCAACGGCGCGGGTGCGTGCGTCGATCAGATCGGGCAGCGTTTCCAGTTTCAGCGCGAACGTCTCGCGATCCCACTCGATGAAGCGCACTTCCACCCCGCGCGCCTCGGCCGCCTGCAACCAGGGCGAAACATTGGCATCATGATCCATGCGGGTGAGCAGGATATTGTCCCCGGCTTTCCAGTCAGCCGCAATCAGCGGCGCCATCTGGAAGAACAGGCTGGTGGTGTTGAGGCCGAAGATCACTTCATCTTCGGCGCAATTGAAGCAGGCCGCGGCGGCGGCGAGCGCGGCTTCGACGATGGCGCCGGTCGCTACAGACGTGCGGAAGGTGCCGCCATCATTGGCGCAAGCTTCGATCATGGTGCGGCTCATCGCCTCCACGACCCGGCCCGCGACCTGGGTGCCGGCCGGCGCGTCGAGATAGAGGCGCGGGAGCCCATCGTCGGCAAGGGCCAGCGCCGGGAAGGCGACGCGCACGTTGTCCATCGGCAATGTCATGTTCGTCCCCCGCCTGTTGCGGGAGGCTTATTGGCCCAGCGCGTCGATGGCGGCAAGCACCGCTTCGGGTTGCGGGCGCTGGCGGTAATTGGCCTCCATCAGCCGGGCGCGGATCACGCCCCTCTTGTCGATCACATACACCGCCGGCAGCGGCACCCCATGGGCGCGATTACCGGGCGGGTAGGCCGGATCGCGCAACTGCCAGCCATCGATAACCTTGGACTGCGGATCAGACAGCAGCGGCCAGGCCACCTTGCGCTCAGCAGCAAACTTGGCGAGCACGGCTGAATCGTCATACGACAGGCCAACCAGTGCGTAACCGCGACTGTTCAGCCCCGCCGCCGCACTCTCGTTCATGGCGATCAGCTGCGCCTTGCAGAACGGACACCACGATGCCGAGCGGAAGAACATCAGCACCGTGCCTTTGCGGCCGGCGAGCTGCTTCAGCGTCCGGGTTTTGCCCGCAATGTCGGCACCTGAAACTGCGGGAGCCTTGTCTCCTACGGCGGGAAAGGCGACGACCGGCGCTGCGATGACGGAAAGGCCGATGAAGGCGGGGAGAATGCGCATGGAAAGTCTTTCGCATGGCAGCCGGCAAAGGTTGCAGCCCTATTCCTCATCAAGCAGCGGCAGTTGCACCTGATCGGCCGGCGGCAGCAGCCCCAGATGCTTCCAGGCCGGGCCATTCAGCATGCGGCCGCGGGCGGTGCGGGCGATCAGGCCCTGCTGGATCAGGAAGGGCTCGATCACGTCTTCCACCGTGTCGCGCGCTTCCGAAAGGCCGGCGGCGAGCGTTTCAATGCCGACCGGGCCACCGCGATAGATATCGGCGATCATCATCAGGTAACGCCGGTCCATCGCGTCGAGGCCGAGGCGATCGACCTCCAGTCGGCTGAGCGAGGCATCAGCCATCCGGGCGGTGACTTCGGTCTGGCCCGCTGCGGCCGCGAAATCGCGCACGCGGCGCAACAAGCGCCCGGCGATGCGCGGCGTGCCACGGGCCCGCGCCGCAATCTCGCGCGCCGCATCGGCGGTGAGCGGCAATTCGAGCAGCCGCGCAGCGCGGGTGACGACCTGTTCCAGTTCATCGATGGAGTAGAAGTTAAGGCGCAGCGGGATACCGAAACGATCGCGCAGCGGTGTCGTCAACAACCCGGCGCGGGTGGTAGCGCCAACCAGGGTGAACGGCGGCAGATCGATGCGCACGCTGCGCGCCGATGGGCCTTCGCCGATCATGATGTCCAACACCCGGTCTTCCATGGCGGGATAGAGGATTTCCTCCACCGCTGGCGACATGCGGTGGATTTCATCGATGAACAGCACGTCATGCGGTTCGAGATTGGTCAGGATGGCCGCCAGATCGCCGGCCTTGGCGATGACCGGACCTGAGGTTGCACGGAAACCGACGTTCAGTTCGCGCGCCACGATCTGCGCCAGTGTTGTCTTGCCGAGGCCTGGCGGGCCGTGCAGCAGCACATGGTCCATCGCCTCGCCGCGCGACCGGGCGGCGGCAATGAACACACCAAGATTTTCGCGCAGGCCCTGCTGGCCGATGAACTCGTCCAGCCCCTTGGGCCGCAGCGCGGCATCAATATCGTCCGGGCGACGTTGCGGGGTGAGATCGGCGGTCATGCGGGTGGGCGTTCCTTACCGCGCACTTTTCTTCAGCGCCACTCGCACCACGTCATTCAGGGCCGCCCCTTCGCCCAATTCAGCCAGCGCTTCAGAAACCGCGCGGCTGGCGTCCATGGGCCTGAAGCCCAGCGCGGCGAGCGCCGAGACGGCATCCTCCACGACACGCGCGCCGGCCGTCACCGGGAGGGGCGCACCAGCAGCCATCGCGACGCCGCCCAGCTTGCCCTTCAGTTCGTTGGCGATGCGGGCGGCGAGTTTGGGGCCAACTCCGTTGGCACGGGCCAGCGATGCGGAATCACCCGCTGCGACTGCGTGCGCGACCTGATCGGGCGTAAGCACAGAGAGAATGTTGAGCGCCACCCGGCCGCCAACGCCCTGCACCGTGATCAGCGCCCGGAAGGCCGCGAGTTCGGATTCGGAAACGCAGCCGAACAGAGTGATGGCGTCTTCCCGCACCTGGGTTTCGATGTGCAGCGCCACCGGCTGCCCCACCGACAGCGAAGCCAGCATGCGAGTGGAGGCCTGCACCAGATAGCCGACGCCGTTCACATCAACGATCACGCTGTCGGCCGAAACGCTGTCCACCAATCCCTTGAGCCGCGCGATCACAGCAGGCCCTTTCGCAAACTGGCGCCCAGATGCGCGTGGGCAATCGCCACGGCGAGCGCGTCGGCCGCATCGGCCCCCACCACTTTCACGCCTGGCAGCAACCGTTCCACCATCGCCTGCACCTGATCCTTGCTGCCACTGCCCACCCCGGTCAGCGCCTTCTTCACCAGCCTTGTGGCATATTCCGCCACGGGCAGGCCAGCACGCGCCGAACATAGCAGCACGACGCCGCGCGCCTGCCCCAGTTTCAGCGTCGATTGCGGATTGGCGTTGACGAACACCTCCTCCACGGCGGCTTCGGTGGCGCCGTGGTCGCCGATCACCGTCATCAGGCCGTCATGCAGCGCCACCAGCCGTTCGGCCAGCGGCGCGGTGGCCGACGTTTTCACCGTGCCGTGGGCGATGTGGCGCAGGCGATTGCCCTCAGCCACGATCACGCCCCACCCCGTCGCCGCCAAACCGGGATCGAGGCCGAGGATCAGCCTCACGGTTTGCCGGGCGCTCCGTTGGACAGCGTCACGAATGTTTCGCTGCGCAGTTTCCAGCCGGTGGGCGTGGGAACCCACACCGCCAGATATTCGCCGCTGAACCGGCCAGTAAGGCTGCCACCCGACCAATGACCGCGTTCCATCGCGCGCAGCGGCGGGACGGCCACCGTGACCACGTCGGGTGTGCGCACGAAGCCGAGAAAGCCCGGCGTCTTGAAGGCGCGGGCAAAATAATCGGTCATGGCGTCGGCGCCGATAATGGCTTCGCCGCCGGTGCCGGCAATGCCGACATAGCCCTCCCTCAGCGCGGCGCGCACGCCAGCGGCATCGCGGGCGGCGATCGCGGCGTTGTAGGCAGCGCGCGCGGCCTTGATATCGGCAACAGGATCGGCAGCGGCAGGCGTGGCCATGATCATCGCGAGCGCAGCCAGCCCCAGCTTCACAAGCCGGCCATCACGTCGTCGGGCACGTCATAATTGCCCCACACGGTCTGCACGTCGTCATCATCGTCCAGCACGTCGATCAGCTTCATCAGTTGGGCGGCATCGTCGGCGCCAACGGTCACCATCGTGCCGGGCTTCCATGCCAGCTTCGCCTGGCCGCTGTCGCCCAGCACCGGCTCCAGGGCGCGAGCGACGTCGTGCAGATTTTCGATGCTGCACCAGATTTCGTGGCCGTCTTCGCTCGACTGCACATCGTCGGCGCCGGCTTCCAGCGCGGATTCAAACACGGCATCGGCGCTGCCGGCGCTTGCAGGATAGGCAATCAGGCCCAGCCGCTCGAAGCCGTGGCTCACGCTGCCCGACGCACCGAGGTTGCCGCCATTCTTGGCCATGGCGGTGCGCACGTTGGTGGCGGTGCGGTTGCGATTGTCGGTAAGGGATTCGATGATCAGCGACACGCCGCCGGGGCCGAAGCCTTCGTAACGCACTTCCTCATAATTCGCGATGTCACCGCCCTGGGATTTGTCGATGGCGCGCTGGATATTGTCTTTCGGCATGCCTTCCACGCGGGCGGCGACCACGGCTGCGCGCAGGCGCGGGTTGTTGGCTGGATCGGGCATGCCCATCTTCGCCGCCACGGTGATTTCGCGGGAAAGCTTTGAAAACAAGGCGCTGCGCTTTTTATCCTGCGCGCCCTTGCGGTGCATGATGTTCTTGAATTTGCTGTGGCCGGCCATGATCGTTCAACTGGTTGCAGGTGGGATGGCTGCGGCCTTAGCAACCCGCCCGCAAAACGGCAATCAGCCCAGCTTCACGGCGGTACCAACGGCACCCACCATCAGCATCGAATCCGAAGCGCCCAAGGCGGCATAGCTGATCTGCACGCCGATCACGGCATCAGCGCCCAGCGCCAGTGCGCGATCGGCCATTTCGCGCAGCGCTTCCTCGCGGGCACCCTGCATCACTTCTTCATAGGCGCCGGAACGGCCGCCAACGATGTCGCGGATCCCGGCGAAGATGTCGCGGAAGATGTTGGCACCCATGATGGCTTCACCGGCGACGACACCCAGATAGTGCGTGGCCATGCGGCCTTCGACCGTGGGGGTGGTGGTGACGATCAGTTCGGCCATGGCAGCCTCCTTCAGGCCAGAGTGGCCAGTGCCTGCTTCAGCATCACGCCGCACAGATGGGCGCGATATTCGGCACTGGCGTGGATATCGCTGTTGAGATCATCGGCGGCCAACACCAGCCCGGCGGTATCGCTGCCGGCGTTCAGCGCGGCTTCCACGTCCGTCCAGCGGAACACGCCCGTCCCGGCCCCCGTTACCGCCACGCGCCAACCGCCAGCATGGCGGGCGACATAGACACCCACCATCGCATAGCGCGACGCTGGATGGCGGAACTTGGCATAGGATGATTGCTGCGGGATGGCGAAACCCACACGGGTGATGATCTCGCTTTCGGCCAGCGCCGTGGTGAACATGCCCTGGAAGAAGTCGTCCGCCGCAAAGCTGCCGCGATCCGTTTCGATCACCGCATCCAGCGCCAGCGCGGCAGCGGGATAGTCGGCAGCTGGATCATTGTTGGCAATGCTGCCGCCAATTGTGCCGCGGTTCCGCACCTGCGCGTCGCCGATACCGGCGGCGAGGCAAGCAAGGCCCGGAATGACGCTGGCGCCCGTGGCGACATCGGCATGAAGGGTGGTCGCGCCGATCCAAAGGCGATCACCCTCCTTGCTGATGCCGGAAAGTCCAAGACCGGTCAGGTCCACCAATGCATCGGGCATGCGCAGCCGCGATTTCATGGCGGGGATCAGCGTGTGACCACCGGCGAGATAGGCGGCTTCGCCATCGGTGCCGGCAAAGGCGGCCGTGGCAGCCGAAACGCTGGCCGGGCGATGCAGAGCGAAATCACGCATTCTGGGCCTCCATCGCTGCCGCGCCGGCCACGATCGCCTTCACGATGTTGATGTAACCTGTGCAGCGGCACAGATTGCCTTCCAACTCGTGCGTTACCAGTTCCGGCGTCAGCTTCGTGCCGTGCTTGCGCACCATTTCCATGCCGGCCATCACCATGCCCGGCGTGCAGAAACCGCATTGCAGGCCGTGGGCTTCGCGGAAGGCCTGCTGCATCGGGTGCAGCGCGTCGGTGCTGCCCAATCCTTCAATGGTGGTGACCTGCGCGCCCTGCGCTTGTGCAGCCAGCACCGTGCAGGCCTTCACCGCCGCGCCATCGATCAGCACGTTGCAGGCGCCGCACTGGCTGGTGTCGCAGCCGATGTGGGTGCCGGTCAGCCCCAGCTGGTCGCGCAGCACCTCAACCAGCAGGGTGGCGGCGGGTGCCTCCACGCTGTGGTCCTGGCCGTTGATGGTCAGCGTCATCTGCATCGGAGTCCCCCAGTATCGGGCCATTGTGTCTGCAAGCTTAGGGGCGAGGTGGCCCGGCAATCAAGCCCGGCTGGCCATCATCTGCTTCAAGCCCTCGGCCTGTTCAGCAATCGCCTGCGCGCCCAGCGCACTGGCCTTGGCACAGGCCCACCAGGCAGCGAGGCCGGGCTGTGCGGCCACCAGCGCCTTGGTCGGCATCGGGCCATCCAATGCATCAAGGAAGAAGAACAGCGGGATCAGCGCCGCATCGGCCTGGGTGAAGCTGTTGCCATAGGCGAACGCGTCATCGGCGTTGCGATAATGCTCGATGTAGCCCAGCGCCTCGCCCATGCCCTTGAGCGCGTCCGGCACGCCGGCCGGGTTCTCGCGGCCGCGGAACAGACCGCCCAGTTGCGGTACGACATAGCTGTCAGCCAGCCGCACCAGCAACCGCACCATGGTGGCGCCCACGATATCGGCCGGGATCAGCTTGGGACCGGGCAGCGCCAGATCAAGATAATCGGCGATGACCTGGCTTTCCGGCAGCGCCACATCGCCATCGACCAGCAGCGGCATCTTGCCGGTGGGGCAGAGCGCCAGATATTCCGGGCACTTGATACCACCTTCAAAGTTGCCCAGCGTGACCTCGGCACCCTTTGCCCGGCTCACCAGCAACGGCCGCATCACGAACGGCGAGAGCTTGCCCCCATAAAGAATCATCGTTTTTTTCCCGATTACAGGCCGATGGCGGCCCGGTAGGTTTCCAACAGCGCTTCGGCTTCCTGCCGGGCGGCGGTTTCCATTTTCCGCAGCCGCACAAGCGTCTTCATCGTCTTGATGTCGAAACCAGTGCCCTTGGCTTCGGCGTAGACATCCTTGATGTCGTCGGCCATGCCCTTTTTTTCTTCTTCCAGCGTTTCGATGCGCTCGATGAACAGGCGCAGCTGGGTGGCGGACACGCTTTCGGTGCCAGAGATCGTCTCGTCGCTCATTTGGGTCCCTGTCTAAAATTGGTTGCCGCCGGGGTTACCGGACGGCCTCGTTCTTCGCCAGCGATTCGGCCATGCGGTCCATCTGTTCCTGGGTCGCCGGCTGCTGGTGCAGCGCCTTCCACTCGGCCTGGCTCATGCCATAGACATGTGTGCGCCCCTCGTCCTTGCTCAGCGCCAGGCCCCGCTTCTCGGCTTCCTCGTGCAGCCAGTCGCCGAGGCAGTTACGGCAAAAGCCGCTCCAGCCCATCAGGTCGATATTCTGCACGTCAGTGCGCTGACGCAAATGCAGCATCAGGCGGCGAAAGGCTGCGGCTTCAAGCCGTTCCCGCACTGCATCATCGGCAAGGATCGTCATGGCGGTGTCTCTCTCCTGTGGCACTGCGCCGCATCAACCGCTAGGGTAGCGGCAAATCCGAACGACTGGGACGCAGCATGAGCCGACATCTTCAACCAAGGGCCCGCCGGGTCAAGGTGCTGGCCACGTTGGGGCCAGCATCGGCTTCGGAAGAGATGATCAGCAAACTGCATGCGGCCGGTGCCGATGCCTTTCGTGTGAACATGAGCCACGGCAGCCACGAAAGCCAAGGCAAGCTGATCGCTGCGGTGCGCGCTGTCGAAAAGGCCAATGGCCGGCCGATCGCCATCCTTGCCGGTCTGCAAGGGCCGAAATTGCGGGTGGGCCGGGTCGCCGGCGGCGCGGCGGAGTTGGTGAAGGGCCAGGCCTTCCGTTTCGATCGCCACACTGCGCCGGGTGATGCAGCGCACGTTTGCCTCCCGCACAAGGAAATCTTTGCCGCGCTGCGCCCCGGTGCCCGCCTGCTGGTTGACGATGGCAAGATCGTGCTGCGCACCATCGATGTTTCGGAAGACGCCATTGATTGCGTGGTGGAGGTGCCCGGCACCATCAAGGACAACAAGGGCGTCAACGTGCCCGATGTGGTGGTACCGCTGCCGGCGCTGACCCCGAAGGACCGCGCCGATCTCAGCTTTGCGCTCGATTGCGGGGTGGACTGGGTGGCCCTGAGCTTCGTGCAACGCCCCGAAGACGTCGCCGAAGCGCGCCGGCTGATTGGCGGCCGCGCCGCGCTGCTCGCCAAGATCGAGAAGCCGGCGGCGCTGGAACGGCTGGAGGAGATATTGGAAATCGCCGACGCCGTGATGGTGGCGCGCGGGGATCTGGGTGTCGAACTGCCGCCGCAGAATGTGCCGCCCGCCCAGAAACGCATCGTTGCCATGGCGCGCAGTCTGGGCAAGCCGGTGGTGGTGGCAACGCAAATGCTGGAATCGATGATCACCAGCCCCTCCCCCACCCGCGCCGAGGTGTCAGACGTGGCGACCGCCATCTATGACGGCGCCGATGCAGTGATGCTGTCCGCCGAAAGCGCCGCCGGGGCCTGGCCGGTGGAAGCGGTGAGCATGATGGATGCCATCGCTGCCCAGGTGGAGGCCGACCCGAGCTATCATGGCCGCGTGTATTTCACCGAAGTGGCCACCGGCCGTTCAACGGCGGCCGCCATCACGTCGGCCGCTGCCGACATCAGCCGCACCATCGGCGCCCGCGCCATTGCCTGCTTCACCATCTCCGGCTCCACTGCCGGCCGCGCCGCGCGCGAGCGGCCTTCGGTGCCGGTGCTGTGCCTCACGCCCAGCCAGACCACGGCGCGGCGCATGGGCCTGGTAAGGGGTGTGCATGCCGTCACCACCCGCGATGTCGGCAGTTTCGAGGAGATGGTGGCCAAATCCAAGCGCATGGCATTGCGGACGGGTTTGGCCAAAGGTGGCGATCCGCTGGTGCTGATCGCCGGCGTGCCCTTTTCGACGCCCGGCACCACCAACGTCGTCCACGTGGTCCGACTGACGGGGGACGAGCTGAAGAATTATTGAGCCAGCAGGCCCAGCCGCGCCAGTTCCGCCGCCAGCAGTTCGTGGCCGGTGAACAGGTGGCCCACAAAGCCGTTGGCCACGGCTGCCGTCACATTGTCGGCGCGGTCATCGATGAAGATCGCTTCACCGCGGCCAAGGCCGAAACGGCGAAGTGCGAGTTGGTAGATCGCGGCATCCGGTTTGGTCAGCCGCTCTTCGCCTGAAACGATGATGTCGGTGAAATGATCGAACACCGGCCACTCGGCCCGGAACGGTGGCCAGAATTCGTGGCTGAAATTGGTGATGGCAAACAACGGCACGCAGGCCGCGGCCAACTGCTCCACCAGTTCGATCATGCCAGGAATGGCACCGGGTACCGTTTCATTGAAGCGGGGGCCATATTGGCGGATCAGTTCAGCCTCGGCCGGGAAGCGGGCGATGAGTTCGGCGCTGGTTTCCGCAAACGGCCGGCCGGCATCATGCTGGAAATGCCAGGCCGGCGTCACCACCTCAGCCAGGAACCAGTCCAGCCGCGCCGGATCGGGAATCGGCGGCGCATAGAAAGCGCGCACGTTCCAATCCACCAGCACATTGCCGACATCGAACACCACGGCAGTCGGCAAGATTCTGGCCATCACCAACCCCACAAACAGCAAAACCCCCGCCGGATGGCAGGGGTCTCACCAAGTCAACCTGCCAGCCAAACGGGCCAGCGGCGCGGCTTCAGCCCTGGCGGGCCTTGAAGCGACGGTTGGTCTTGTTGATGACATAGGTGCGGCCGCGACGACGCACGATTTGGCAGTCACGGTGGCGGCCCTTGAGGCTCTTGAGGCTGTTGCGGATCTTCATGATCAATCCCGGCAAGTGAATCGGTGGTGAAACAGAGGCCGGTCGCTAAGGGAGGCGCTGCGCTTTGTCAACCGCGCTCGCCTGATCCACCCTTGCTTGCCCGCAGCCGAAGTGCGACCAGACAGGGGTATAAGTGCCCCGCGAGTAAAGCCCATGACCCGCCACATGATTTTGCCTGCCGTGCTGGCCGCCCTGCTGCTGCCATCGGTGGCCCATGCCGCAACCGTGAAAGTGGAGGAAACCCGCTTCCACATCCTGGCACCCCCGGCCCCACCGCTGACCGGCAGCAGCATCACGGTAGAGCCAGCCGATCCGGCGGCGGCATCCTCGCTGCAGTTCGGCGCGCTGGCCGCTGTGGCCAATGCCGAACTGGCCAAGGCGGGCTTTACGCTGGCAGCGGGCGGCCAGCCGGCTGATCATGTCGCGCGCATTTCGCTTACCGGCAACAGCGAGGTGGTCCGCAAACGCTCCCCCATATCGATTGGCATCGGCGGCGGCACTGGCGGCTGGAATGGCGGCATTGGCGGCGGTGTGACCTTCCCGGTTGGTGGCGGCACCCGCACCGTGACGGCCGCGCTGATGACGCTGCAGATCCGCCGGGCCAGCGATGGCAGCGCCGTATGGGAAGGCCGCGACAGCACCATCGCCCCCAGCATCGATCCGATCAGCGCCGCGCCGGTGCTGCTGCAGGCCTTGCTCAAGAGCTTTCCCGGCCTGAGCGGCCAGAGTGTGACCGTGAAAGTGAAGACCGACCAATGATCAGCATCGATAGTGCCTTTGATTCGGGCAACATCCAGGTCGAACGGATTGCCGGCCCGCACGAGATTGTGCTGACCATAGGCAAGGACGCGCACAGCGACTTCTATCAATGGTTCCACTTTCGCCTTTCTGGAGCGAAGGACCAGCGCTGCATCATCCGCATCATCGATCTGAACAACTGCGCCTATCCCGGCGGCTGGCCGAGCTATCGCGCCTGCGTGTCGGTGGACCGGCAGACGTGGCGACGCGCGCCGACCAGTTTCGATGCCAAATCCGCCAATGGCACGCTCACCATCGAAGTGACGCCCAGTGTTGACCAGCTGTGGCTGGCCTATTTCGCGCCGTATTCCCTGGAGCGGCACCTTGATCTGATCGCCCGCACCGCCACCCGGCCCGGCGTGCGCGCCGACGTGCTGGGCCACAGCCTTGATGGCCGGGCGATTGACCGGTTGGTCGTCGGCGATGGCCCGAAGACCGTGTGGCTCTATGCCCGCCAGCATCCGGGCGAGAGCATGGCTGAATGGTGGATGGAAGGTGCGCTGGAGCGACTGGCTGATCCGTACGACCCGGTGGCGAGGCTGTTGCGCCAACAGGCAACTTTCCACATAGTGCCCAATATGAACCCTGATGGCAGTTTCCGCGGCCATCTGCGCACCAACGCCGCCGGCGTGAACCTCAACCGCGAATGGAACGCGCCGTCGGCGGAAAAATCGCCGGAAGTGCTGTGCGTGCTGGGTGCAATGGACAAGGCCGGCTGCCACCTCGCCATGGATGTGCATGGTGATGAAGCCATCCCGCAGGTGTTCATCGCCGGCTTCGAAGGTATCCCGTCGATCACGCCGAAACAGCTGGCGCTGCTCGCCGATTACAAGGCGCGGCTGGCGCGGATAACGCCGGATTTCCAAACCGCGAAAGGCTATCCCGTCGCCCGCCCCGGCACCGCCAATCTGGCCATGAGCACCAACCAGCTTGCCGAGCGGTTCGGCTGCCTGGCCATGACGCTCGAAATGCCGTTCAAGGACAATGATGATCTGCCCTGCGCCGAGTTTGGCTGGTCGCCGCAGCGTTCGATGCAGCTGGGCCGTGATTGCCTGGCGGCGATCATGGAAGTGATGCCCGACCTGTAAGCGATTCACCTTGGCTGATTGATGGGGTGACGGGGTGCGCCCACGCCCCCTATCGTGACGGCCAAAGGGAGACCGTCATGAGCTATACCCACATCCTGTTCGAAGAAGCCGAAGGCATTGCGACCCTCACCATCAACCGGCCGCAGGTGATGAACGCGCTCCACGTGGGCGTGATCGAAGAGATGATCGACGCGGTGGACCGGGTGCGCGACGAAGGCACGGCGCGCGTGCTGGTGCTCACTGGCACCGGGCGCGGTTTCTGTTCGGGCGCCGATCTGGCCGGCGGCGGTGCCGGTGGTGGCGCGAAACGATCGGGCCCGCCGGATGCCGGTGCCGTGCTCGAATCGCATTTCAATCCGCTGCTGGAGCGCTTGTTTGCGCTGCCGGTGCCGTTCATCACCTCGGTCAACGGCGTCGCGGCCGGTGCCGGCTGTTCCTATGCGCTGGCCGGCGACATCGTGATTGCGGCGAAGTCCGCCTATTTCCTGCAGGCCTTCGTCAACATCGGGCTGGTGCCCGACGTCGGCTCGACCTGGCTGCTGCCGCGGCTGGCCGGCCGGGCGCGGGCGCAGGCCATGATGATGCTGGGCGAACGGATCCCGGCCGAAACCGCGCTGGATTGGGGCATGGTCTACAAGGTGGTCGATGATGCCGATCTGGCCGCAGCCACCAGTGCCGTGGCCGAGAAACTGGCGAAGGGGCCGACCAAATCCTATGCCCTGATCCGCCAAGGTATCCGCGATTGCCTGGATGTGTCGCTGTCCGAAGGCCTGATGGTGGAGCGCCGCAACCAGCTTCTGGCCGGGCGCAGCGCCGATTTCGTGGAGGGTGTCAGCGCCTTCCTGCAGAAGCGGCCGGCGGCATTCACCGGGAAATAACTCACTCCATCACCAGCACCGGCTTCACCGCCTTGCCGCTGGCCATATCGGCCACGGCTTCGTTGATGGCTGCCAGCGGATATTCCGTCACAAGCGGTGCGTGATTGAAGCGGCCGGCACGGTGGCGGTCGATCAGCCAGGGGATGAAGCTCTGCGGATCGGCATCGCCTTCCACGGCGCCAAGCAACGAACGCCCGCCCAGCAGCGTGTTGGGGTTGAACGTGATTTCGGTGCCCGGCGCGGTGACGGCCAGCATGGCGAGTTCCCCCCTGCTGGCCAGCGCCTCCAGACCGGCGCGGATCACGGCTGAGGCCCCGGTGGTATCGACGATGCGATCGATGCCGGTCGCCACCACCTCGCGCAGCGCCAGCATCAGGTCGCGCCCATCGGCCAAGATCGTGTGCGTCGCGCCCAGTTTCCGGGCGAGGTCCAGCCGTTCGGCGACGCGATCGACCGCGATGATGGTGTGGCAGCCGCGATCAACGGCGGCCAACAGCGCCGCCAGCCCCACTGAACCGGCACCCATCACCGCAAAGGCCTGATCGGCCTGTACGTTCAGCGTGTTGTAGGCGGTGCCAGCCCCCGTCTGCAGGCCGCAACCAAACGGCGCCGCCAGCGCGAAGGGCACATCATCGGCCAGTTTCACTGTGTTGCGCGCATAAGCGATGGCATGATCGGCAAAGCTGGATTGGCCGAAGAAGCCGCCATAGATCGGCTGGCCAGCCTGGGTGAACGGCACCCGGCCATCGGGCAGCACGCCAGCATAGTTCAGCGCCATGAAATTCGCACAATATTGCGGGTGATCATGGCTGCAACTGGGGCAGGCGCCGCAGCTGGCATAGCTCAGCACCACCCGGTCACCGGCGGCCACGTTGGTGACGCCCGCGCCCACGGCCAGCACCGTGCCGGCGCCTTCGTGGCCCAGCACCTGCGGCAACGGCGTGCCCTGTTCATAGCGCTGCACGCCAACATCGGTGAAACAGATGCCGCACGCCGCCAGCTTGACCAGCACCTGCCCCGGCCCGGGATCGGTCAGCTCCACGGTTTCGATGCTGTAGGGCTGCCCACGTTGGCGCAGCACGGCAGCGCGCGTGGAGGTTGGCATGTCTCATCTCCTCAATCTATTTCTCAACAGTGTCGCGCCGCGGCGCCGGGCTGGCAAGGCGGATTGATGTTCGCAAGCAAGCGCCCGGCTTGACCACGCGCCCGCGCCCGTCCAGATACGGCGTTCATGGACACGCCCGCTGCCCCCCAGCCCAGCTTCGAAGACGCCCTGCGCGAGCTTGAAGACATCGTGCGCAAGCTGGAATCGGGCGATCTCAGCCTCGATGACAGCATCGCGCTCTATGAACGCGGCCAGTCACTGAAATCTCTGTGCGAAACCCGGTTGAACGATGCCCGCATGCGGATCGAACAGATCCAGCAGAATGCCGCCGGCGAAGCCGTCGCAACCCGCCCCTTTGACGCGCAATAAGGGCGAACGGACATGGTGCAGCCCTCGCTCAGTCTGAAGCCAGCCCTTGATGCCATCGGCAAGGCAATCGATCAGCGTTTCGATCGGCTGCTGGCCGTGCCCGATGACAGCCGCGCTCGCCTGTATGAAGCCATGCGCCATGCGACGATCGGCGGCGGCAAACGCATGCGCCCGCTGCTGGTGATTGCGGCCTGCGATATCTTCCATGTGACACGCGAACAGGCGCTCAGGGTCGCGCTCGCGATCGAGTGCATCCATGTCTACAGCCTGATCCACGACGATCTGCCGTGCATGGACGATGATGACCTGCGCCGCGGGAAGCCCACCGTGCACAAGGCCTTCGATGAAGCCACCGCCGTGCTGGCCGGCGATTGCCTGCACGATCTGGCCTTTGAAATCCTGGCCGATCCTGCCACCCACCAAGATCCAGTCGCCCGGCTGGAACTCATCACCCAACTTGCCGTCCAGTCCGGCCCGGCCGGCATGGCCGGCGGCCAGATGATGGACCTGGTGGCCGGCGACGTGACCTATGATCTGGCCGGCATCACCCGGCTGCAGCAGCTGAAAACCGGCGCACTGATCGTGTGGTGCCTGGAAGCCGGCGCCATTATGGGCCGGGCATCGGAAGCCAACAAGAAAAGCTTGCGCGCCTACGCCCGCGATCTCGGCCTGGCCTTCCAGATCGCCGATGATCTGCTCGACGTGGAAGGCGAATCCGCCAAGACCGGCAAGGCCGTGCAGAAGGATGCCGCCGCCGGCAAGGCTACGTTCGTCTCCTTGCTGGGGGTCGAACGCGCCCGCAGCCAGGCCAATGCCCTGATCGATCAGGCCATCGCCCATCTTTCCGGTTTCGGCCCGGAGGCCGATCTGCTGCGCGCCATTGCGCGTTTCGCTGTCGAGCGTGATCGGTAAGGAGCAAGCCTCATGACCCGTATTGGCGTCTACCCCGGCACCTTCGATCCGATGACCCTTGGGCATATGGACATCATCCGCCGTGGCGCGCGGCTGGTGGACAGGCTGGTGATTGGTGTGGCCACCAACCCATCGAAATCACCGATGTTCACGCTGGCGGAGCGCAAGGCGCAGATCATCCGCGAAACCGCCGACATCCCAAACGTGGACGTTGCCGATTTCGATGAGCTGCTGATGACCTTTGCCGAGAGGCTGGGCGCCACGGTGATCGTGCGCGGCCTGCGCGGTGCCGGCGATTTCGAATATGAGTTCCAGATGACCGGCATGAACCGGGCGCTGAATGACGATATCGAGCAGGTGTTTCTAATGGCCGATGTCGCCTTGCAGCCGATCGCTTCACGTCTGGTCAAGGAAATTGCTGTTTATGGTGGCGACATCCGCAAGTTCGTCCCGCCCCGCATCGCTGCCGATGTGGTGGCCAGGGTCGCGGAAACCGGATTGAAAGGCCAATGATGCGATTGCCGTTGCTGATTGCTGCTGTGTTCACTCTGGCTGCCGGACCGGCTCTGGCCCAGCAACAGCGCATCGATCCCAAGGATCTGAAGGCCCCGCCCAAGCTGCCGGAAATGGCGGCGCCGTCCAATATCGCCGGCATGATCGCCCAGGTGGACCAGGAAAATATCCTGGTGCTCGATCTGTCGTCGGGCGGCCGCGTCAAGATCGTCATGCGCCCGGATGTGGCGCCCAAGCATGTGGAGCGCATTCGCACGCTGGCGCGCCAGGGTTTTTACGATGGCACCGTCTTCCACCGCGTAATCGATGGCTTCATGGCGCAGGGCGGTGATCCCACCGGCACCGGCACCGGCGGTTCCAAGCTCGACGATCTGAAGGCCGAATTCAACGATCTGCCGCACGTGCGCGGCGCCGCGGCGATGGCGCGTTCGCAAAGCGACGACAGCGCCAACAGCCAGTTCTACATCGTGCTGATGCCGGCGCTGAAGCTGGATCGCACCTACACGGTGTGGGGCCGCGTGGTGGAAGGCATGGCCTACGTGGACGGCATCGAAAAGGGCGAGCCGCCGGAAAATCCCAGCCGCATCATCAAGGCCAGCATCGCGGCCGACAAGGTACCGCCGCCCGATTTTGCGGCGCTGAAGGCCAAGGCCTCGCCGATTCCGGCGGGTGTGCTGAACCTGCCCCCACCGGCATCCGGCACGCAATCGGGGCCGCAGCCGCCCCGCTGAGCCCCTCCCTCTTCCTCCGACCAAAGGGCTGTTCCCCCGATGCTGGTTGATGATTTCGATTTCCATTTGCCCGAAGACCGCATCGCGCTGCGACCGGTGATCCCGCGCGACAGCGCCCGGCTGCTGACCGTACGCGGCAGGGATGCAGGTGTGTTGGACGATCTCCACTTCACCGATCTGCCCAGCCAGCTGCGCTCTGGCGACGTGCTGGTGGTGAACGACACCCGCGTGATCCCGGCGCAATTGTTCGCCAAGGTGGGCGAAGCCGCCATTGGTGTGACACTGCACAAGCGCGAAACCGGCAACCGCTGGTGGAGTTTCGTCAAGAACGCCCGCCGCCTGAAACCGGGCACCCGCGTGGACTTCAGCCAAGGCGGCAGCGCCCTGCTGATCGGCGAGGTGATCGAGAAGGCCGACGAGGGCGGCGTGCTCTGGCAGTTTGAAACCGCCGGCCAGCCACTGGAATCGGCGTTGCACAGCGTGGGCGAAATGCCGTTGCCGCCCTATATTGCCCGCCGGCGCGGCATCGATGCTCAGGATTTCAGCGATTATCAGACGCTGCATGCCGCCAAGGACGGCGCCGTTGCCGCCCCCACCGCCGGCCTGCATTTCACCCCGCGCCTGTGGTCTGCCCTGCACGCAGCCGGCATCTCACGCGAGACCGTGACGCTGCACGTGGGTGCCGGCACCTTCCTGCCGGTGAAGGCCGACAGGATCGAAGATCACCAGATGCACGCCGAATGGGGCAGCATCGACGACCAGACCGCGCTGCGCCTCAACGCCGCCAGGGCTACGGGTGGTCGCATCATTGCCGTGGGCACCACCTCCCTGCGCCTGCTCGAATCCGCCGCCGACAAGGGCGGTGCCATCCGGGCTTTTTCAGGCGACACCTCGATCTTCATCACACCCGGCTATCGCTGGAAGGCCATCGACGGCCTGATCACCAACTTCCACTTACCGCGCTCGACCCTGTTCATGCTGGTCAGCGCGCTGATGGGGCTGGACATGATGCGCAAGGCCTACGCCCATGCCATCGAGAACGAATATCGTTTCTACAGCTATGGCGACGGCAGCCTGTTGCTGCCCTGATCACGACGCGGGCAACCGGAGTAGCTGAAGCCGCAGCTCCGCGCAGGTGACAGCAACCGTATTCATTTTGGTTAAATATTGGCAAATTTCTATTGTCGAATCGATTCTGCCAGCCCTAGGGTGCCGCCATGGCTGATTATCGCGTTTCCAAAGTCGAAATTCTTCCCGGCACTGATGGCTATGTGGCTGAACGGCTGGGTGGCAGCGGCTGGTCTGATGTTGCCGTCAACATCATGGCCTATATCCGCCGCAATCAGCACGTGTTCCTGATGGCCACGCCCGAAGGCGACGCGCGGTTCGTGGTGATGCGCGATGCCGCCGGTGCGGAATGCCTGGTGGCCACTCTGGCCGATGGCCAGCTTGTGACGCTGAACAGCATGCAAACCGTGGTTCGGCCCGCCCCGGTACGGCCGGCCCGACCGCTGTTCCAGCAACTGTTCCGTTTCCTGGGCGCCGGTTCCCGCCCTTAACCTGATCGGGCAGCGCGCGGCCGAACCTTGCGCCTTCGGCACTGGCGGTGGCATGCTCCCGTCTCAATGAGAGTTGCCCTGCAATGAGTGTTGCCTTTACCAAGGAATCTGACGCCGAGGCGGTCGCCGCCGATCTGCCTGACCGGCCGATCCCGGCGCACCCCAATCTGGTCACCGCGCGCGGACTCGCCCGGATCGAAACTGAATTGTCTGCCGCGCGGGCCGCCTATGCCGCCGCGCAAGCCGGAGACCAGATCAGCAGCGACCGCACCGCCATGGCGCGCGCCACCCGTGATCTGCGCTATTGGTCAGCCCGGCGCGCCTCGGCGCAGCTTGTCGAGCCGCGCACCAGCGCTGACAGCATCAGCTTTGGCCACAGTGTCAGCTTCGAACGCGCCGATGGCCGCATCCAGACTTATGCCATCGTTGGCGATGATGAAGCCGATCCGCACCAAGGCAGCGTCAGCTATGTCTCGCCACTGGCCCGCGCCGTTATGGGCAAGACTGTTGGCGATGTCGTGACGCTGGCCGGCCAGGATGTTGAAATCGTCGCAATCGCCTAACCGGCCGCGTACATCGTCCAGTTCGCCAGCACCAGGAAAGCGCTGCCGCCCACAAAGGCATGTGCTGCCAGCGCCGGGCCCAGCACGTCGGGTCGCGGCTTGGCCATGATGCCGGCAAACAGGCCGGTGACCACGGCAAGGCCCAGCAGCACCAGTGCGATAGCGGCATTGTCGGACAGCGCTTCGTTGCCGCGGCTGATCCGCGTGACCAGCATCACCACTTCCAGCCCGCCAAAGCCGGTCAGCAGATGGATGGCCTGCACTGCCTTGGGCGGGCGCTTGCTGCTGAGAAAATACCAGCCCAGCACCAGCCCCAGCGCCACCGTCGTTCCATAGATGATGATCGGCAACCAGACCTGCATCGATGCGCCTCCCTTGGTTCCGGCGGATACACCAGACGGGCGCGGGGTGCCAGTTGCGCCAAATGGCCGATTGGGCATGGCCCATTTTCCAGCTTAAACAGGCCCCATGAGCCCCTCCCCCTTTGCCGGCAGAGATCGCGCCGCGCTGCGCAAGCATTTGTCCAGTTACTGGAAAATGGAGGCCGGCAATGTGCTGCTGGTGCCGCTGATTGTCTGGGCGATGGTGTGGTCGGCCGGGGATGCGCCGGATGCGGCCATGTGGCTGGGGGCGGCGGCCTGTTCGTTTCTGCTGGTCGTCGGCACGGCGGCCTGGCTGTTGGTGCTGGCCGGGCTGGACGGCAAACCGGCGCAGGCTACAAGATTGGTCGCATTCTGCGCACGGGCCGAAATCGTATCGCTGCTGCTGCTGGCCGCCGCCACGTTGGCCGCTGCCAGCGCTGTCATCACCGGCGGCTGGCCGCCACGCACCCTCGCGGCCGCCGGGCTCACCCTGCTCGGCTGGCTTGAATATGTGAATTACTACCACTGGCAATTGCAGAATTTCGACAGCCAGATCGATGCCAAGCGCCTGGTCGCAGGGCGCGGCCTGCGCCGGGCTCACATGGGCCGCGCGGTGCGGGCCTGGCGGGCGCGCCGGCGCCGGAACTGAACCATAGTGCGGCGCATTTGCAAGGCCAGCGTGCCGGGCTGGCGCTGCCGGCAAAGGCGCGTATAACCCGACGCCGTGAACGACGATCTGCGTCTTGATCCGCGCGCCGACGAGGCACCGGATGCGCTGGAAGAGGGCCGGCTGAGCCGCGCCTTTGTCAGCGACGTTGCTGCTGCCCTGGACAGCGGCGACGACGAAGGGGTGCGCGCGCTGGTCAGCCCGCTGCACCCAGCCGACGTCGCCGATCTGTTTGCCGCCATTCCCGCAGATGCCCGCGTGCCGCTGGCCGACGCGCTGGGCGATCTGCTCAATGCCGAAGTCATCGCCGAACTTGATGATTATGTGCGCGAGGACGTGCTGGACGCGCTGTCGCCCGGCGAAGTGGCCGAGGTCGTCACCCAGCTCGATACCGACGACGCCGTGGCCGTTATCGAGGATCTGGAAGCCGACGAACAGCGCGAGGTTCTGCGCGCGCTGGCCCCGGAAGACCGTGCCGACATCGAAGCCGCCCTGAATTACCCGGAGGAATCCGCCGGCCGACTGATGCAGCGCGACCTGGTGGCGGTGACCGAAACGATGAGCGTGGGCGGTGTGATCGATCGCATCCGCGCCAGCATCGATCCGGCCACAGACTTCTGGGAAATCTTCGTCGTCGATATCGTCGGCCGCCCCATCGGCACCATGCGGCTGTCCTGGCTGCTCACCGCCCCGCCGGATCTGATGGTCGGCGATGTGATGAAGCGGGAGCAGACGCTGATCCCGGTTACCATGGACCAGGAAGAAGTGGCGCTGATCTTCCAGAAATATGCGCTGATTTCCGCCGCTGTCGTGGACGATGCGGGCAAACTGGTGGGCGTCATCACCGTCGACGACGTGGTGCACATTATCCAGGCCGAAGCTGGCGAGGACGTGCTGAAACTGTCGGGCGCCGGCGATGGGGACATCAACGAGCCGGTTTTCAGCACCTATCGCACCCGTTCACGCTGGCTGGTCGCCAATCTGATCACCGGGCTGGTATCGGCCAGCGTGATCGGGGCGTTTTCGGCCAGCATCGAAGCACTGGTGGCGCTGGCGGCGCTGTCGCCGATCGTCGCCAGCGTGGGCGGCAATGCCGGCAACCAGACAATGGCGGTGACGGTGCGCGCGCTTGCCACCAATCAACTGACCGACAGCAACACGCGCCGCACCATCTGGCGGGAAATCCGCGTGGCCTGCCTCAATGGTTTGACGCTGGCCGTGCTGATGGGGCTGGGCGTTGTGTTGGTGCTGGGCAACACCAACCTTGGTCTGGTGATCGCCGCGGCAATGTTGTTCAACATCGTTGTTGCAGGGCTTGCCGGCGTGATGGTGCCGCTCACCCTCGATCGGCTGGAGGCTGACCCGGCGGTTGCATCTTCCGTGTTTGTGACGATGATCACCGATTCAATGGGTTTCTTCGCCTTCCTCGGCCTCGCCACGCTGGTGGGCGTCCAGTACCTCGGCTGATGCTGCATCTTACGAAAGTGGCCGCCGGCTGCCCCGATATCGAGACGTTGGCGGCGCGGCAGGCGCATTGGTGGGGCGCGGGCCGTGCCGGTGCCCACACCCGCTTCATGCCGAAACGCGCCGAAGAACTGATCGGCGGGTCAATCTTCTGGATCATCGGGCACCGGCTGGTGGCGCGGCAAACCATCCTGTCCATCGCCATGGCCAGCACCGATTGGGGACCGAAATGCGCCATCGAACTGCAGCCAGGCCCGGTGCCGGTGCAGCCGCGCCCGTGCCGTGCCCACCAGGGCTGGCGCTATCTGGAGGCAGCCGATGCGCCAACCGATTTCGATGGCGGCCCTGGCGACGGCGTGGAAGCCCTGCCAGCCGGCATGGTGCGGGAACTGCAATCGCTGTGGCTGCTATAGGCCTTTAACACAGCCTTGACCTTTGGCTGTGCTGGCGGCATACAACAGTGCATGTTTGCCACCGATCGTCCAATCTACCGCCAGATCCGCGATTTGATCATCGATCGCATCCTTACGCTGGGTGATGGCGCCATGTTGCCGTCGGTGCGCGCTCTGGCGGCGGAAGCCGGCGTGAACCCGCTCACTGTCGCCAAGGCCTATCAGGATCTGCAAGTCACCGGATTGGTACGGGCACGCAAGGGCGTTGGCCTGTTTGCCGCCGATGGTGCGCTGAACAATCTGCTCACCCAGGAACGCCACCAGTTCCTGACCGAAGAATGGCCGCGCGTGCAGGCCCGCATCGCCCAGCTTGGGCTGGACGTGACGGACCTGCTCGAACAGGCTTAAGCGCGCTTACCAGCCTTCCATCACCACTTTTCTTCTGGCCACCACGGAAACACGTTTTCCGGCATGTGCTGGCTCACCGTGTCCGGATAGGCCGGCGGGCGCTTTTCGAGGAAGCTGACCACGCCTTCCTTGGCATCGCCCGAGCGGCCGCGCATGTAGACCATCTTTGAATCCAGCCGATGCGCGTCCCACGGGCTGGCGGCGCCGGCCATGCGCCACAGCATCTGCCGGGTAAGCGCGATGGAAACCGGTGCCGTGTTCTCGGCGATCTCCAGCGCCAGCGCGCGAGCGGCGGGCAGCAGATCATCGGGCGCGTGGGTGGAACGGACGAGGCCGCCCTTCAGCGCTTCAGCCGCATCAAACACGCGGCCGGTCATGCACCATTCCAGCGCCTGCGGCAGGCCAACAAGCTTGGACAGGAACCAGCTTGATCCGGCTTCCGGCACGATACCGCGCCGGGCAAAGACGAAACCGAAACGCGCGGTGTCGCTGGCCAGCCGCATGTCCATCGCCAATTGCATGGTGACGCCGATGCCCACTGCCGGCCCGTTCACGGCGGCGATCACGGGTTTGAGGCTGCGGAAGATGCGCATCGTCATCTGGCCGCCGCCGTCGCGAGTGGCCGGGTGCGTCCAGTCGATGCTGCCATCGTCCTGCATCGGATTGGCGCTGCGGGCGCCGCCCAGTTTTTCATAATCGAAGGTGGCAGCGCCGGCACTGAGATCGGCCCCGGCGCAGAAGGCACGACCACGGCCGGTGACGATGACGGCCTTCACCTGATCATTGGCATCGGTCTCATCGAACGCGGCGATGATTTCGGTCATCATCACGCCAGTGAAGGCGTTCAGTTTCTCCGGACGGTCGAGCGTGATGGTGGCGATGGGACCGTCGATATCGAGGGCGATCTGGGTATAGGTCATGTCAAAGCGCCTCGATGATGGTGACGTTGGCCAAGCCGCCGCCTTCGCACATGGTCTGCAGGCCCCAGCGCTTGCCGCGGGCGTGCAGGGCGTGCACCAGCGTCGTCATCAGCTTGGTGCCCGACGCGCCGAGCGGGTGCCCCAGCGCAATCGCGCCGCCATTGACGTTCAGTCGGGCGTGATCGGCTTCCAGCACCTGCAGCCAGGCCATCGGGATCGAAGCAAAGGCCTCGTTCACCTCATAAAGATCAATATCGCTGATGCTCATGCCGGCGCGCTGCAGCGCCTTCTTGGTGGCGCCGATGGGCGCTTCCAGCATGATCACCGGGTCTTCGCCAACCACCGTCATAGTGTGGATGCGGGCCAGCGGCTTGACGCCCAGCGCCTTCAGCCCGCGTTCGTTGACAATCAGCACGCCCGATGCGCCGTCGCAGATCTGGCTGCTGGTCGCCGCCGTCAGCCGGCCGCCTTCCGGGTTGATCAGTTTGACGCCCTTCACGCCTTCCAGGCTGGCATCAAAGCGGATGCCTTCATCCTGGGTATGGACGTGCGGCGCGCCATCATGCGTCGTCACGTTGATCGGCACGATTTCGGCATCGAACGCGCCCGATTTGGCCGCACGGGCGCCGCGCACCTGGCTTTCATAGCCAAATTCGTCGAGCATGTCCTTGGTCAGCCCATATTTGGCGGCGATCATTTCGGCGCCGGTGAACTGGCTGAACTGGATGCCGGGGTAGCGCGCGGCCATGGCATCGCCATAGGGCATGCCCATGCCGGCCTTGGCGGGCAGCGCCACGGTCATGCCCATCGGCACGCGGGTCATCGATTCAACGCCGGCGGCAATCACCACGTCCATCTGGCCGCTCATCACCGTGGCGGCAGCAAAATGGATGGCCTGCTGGCTGGAGCCGCACTGGCGGTCGACGCTGGTGCCCGGCACCGATTCCGGCAGCTTTGAACTCAGCACGGCATTGCGCGCCACGTTGGTGCTTTGCTGGCCACCCTGGCCCACGCAGCCCATGATCACATCTTCGATCAGGGCCGGATCAACCCCGGTCTTGTCGACCAGCGCATCCAGCACCTTGCCGGCAAGATCAGCCGGATGCCAATCGCGCAGCAGGCCACCACGGCGGCCACCGGCGGTGCGCTGGGCGGCAACGATATAGGCTTCGCTCATTCTTCCCACTCCTGATCGAGAGATTCGCAACACCGCACTTTACGCCGCTCACCCCCTTGGGCATTGACGGACGAAATGATCAGGGAGAGGCGAATGCGCCACCATTGGGGAATCGTCGCCGTCGCACTGGCCCTGCTGGCCCAGCCGGGGGCTGCCGCGCCGACACGTGCGCCGGCAAAAAAGGCTGCACCGGCCAAGCCGGTTGCCAAACCTGCGCCCGCAAAGCCTGCGGCCAAGCCCGCCGCGCCGGCAAATGTGATCCCGGATCCGCTGCCCGACACACCGGAAATCCAGGCCCTGCGCCGCGCTTTCCGCTTCGGCTTTGCACCCTATGAAATGCTGCGTACCAGGCAGGCGCAGGTGGCTCGCATGTCCGCCGCCGGCATGGGAACCGGCATCAACGCCATTGTCCCGCGGTTGACCTTGGCCGATGCCACCACCCGCGAGGTGACGACGCCCAACAACGACACGCTTTATGGCTCGGCCTGGCTCGACCTGTCACAGGGCCCGGTGTTCTTCTCGATCCCGGCGCTGAAGCGCTATCATTCGGCCGCGCTGATGAGCATCACGAGTGATGTGATCGCCGTCCTCGGCACACGCACGGTGGGTGCCACTGGCGGCCGCTATGCCATTGTTGGCCCCAATTGGCGCGGCGATCTGCCTGCCGGGGTCGAAATGGTGCGCTCCCAGTCCAACGATGCCTGGCTCTTGGTACGCGTGGTGGTGAATGGCGAGGAGGATCTGGCCGCCGCTGCCGATGGCCTCACCCGTTATACGCTCTCGGCCGTGGCCGGCGACACGCCGCTCGATCTGAAGGTGCCGGCAAAGCCCAATGGCAAGGCGTTTCTCGCCACCGTCAATGCCGCCATCGAGCGCTCCGGCGACACTCTGCTCGTCAACCGCGCCGCGCAATTTGCCGATCAGGGCCTGGGCAAGAGCTGGGAAACACTGGCGCCAGAACAGCAGAAGCTGTGGAACGACAGCCTGCCGGCACTGATCCACGAACTGCGCGGCGGACTCACCGCGGGCGACGGCGTCGATGGCTGGGTCTATCCGCCGTTCAACATGGCGCTCTATGGCGAGGATGATGATCTGCGCGCCCGCGTCGCGCTGGGCGGTCTCGCCGCACTGCCCCGCATCGAGGCGATCTATGTTTCAGCCACCAAGGATGGCGAAGGCCGCCCGCTGAACGGCGCGAAGAGCTGGCGGGTGAAAATACCGGGCAATCTCCCGGTGGGCGCTTTCTGGTCGCTGACCATGTACGAACAGGCGCCCGATGGCCGGCTGTTCTTCGTGCCGAACGAGCTCAATCGCTTCGCCGTGGGCGACCGATCCCAGCATTTGCGCCCGGAACGCGACGGCAGCATTGAGTTGTTCGTGCAACACGGCAAACCGTCGGGCGAGCGGGTGGTGAACTGGCTGCCGGCGCCCAAGGGCAAGTTCGTGCTGATGTTCCGCGCCTATCTGCCCGGCGCGCCGTTGCTTGATGGCAGTGTGCGGCTGTCACCTGTGACC
Organism: Sandarakinorhabdus limnophila DSM 17366; assembly: GCF_000420765.1. Lineage (GTDB taxonomy): Bacteria > Pseudomonadota > Alphaproteobacteria > Sphingomonadales > Sphingomonadaceae > Sandarakinorhabdus > Sandarakinorhabdus limnophila. Next base: position 60,328 of record NZ_ATVO01000005.1, read on the forward strand.
GAAGGCGAGATGATCCCGTGAGCAATCAAGTGGCTGCGCCGCGGGCCGGCAAGCACCTGTTCCTCGATATCCTGCATTCGGAGGGTGTGGAGATCATCTTTGGCAACCCCGGTACGACCGAGTTGCCACTGCTCGATGCCTTCGTGGTCGAAGATCGGCTGCGTTATGTGCTCGGCCTCAACGAGGTGGTGGTGATGGGCATGGCCGATGGCTGGGCCCAGGCTACTGGCAAGCTGGCCGTGTGCAACCTGCACGCCGCGCCGGGCCTGGGGAATGCCATGGGCATGCTGTACAACGCCGCCAAGGCCGGTGCGCCGGTGCTGGTGACTGCCGGCCAGCAGGACATGAGCATCCGCCTGACCGAGCCGTTGCTCTGGGACGATCTGGCCACCATGGCGCGCCCGCTGTGCAAATGGTCGTTCGAGGTGAACAGTATCGAGGAGTTGCCGCGTGCCGTTCGCCGGGCGGCCAAAGTGGCACTTACGGCGCCGACCGGCCCGGTGTTCCTCTCCATTCCCGGCGACGTGCTGACCGCCATGGCACCGGAAGGCCTCGACATCGGCGAGCCGACCCGTATCGGTGCCGGCATCCGCGGTGACGCGAACGAGATCGCCAAGGCCGCCGCGCTGATCAGCCAGGCCGAAACCCCGGTAATCTTTGGCGGTGACTGCGTGGCCAACCGCGACGCCTTTGCCGAGATCGTCGCCTTTGCCGAAGCCGTGGGCGCACCGGTCTACATGGAGGGCATGGCCAACCGCGCCGCCTTCCCAAGCAACCATCCGCTCTATGCCGGCACCGTGCCGCGAATGACACCGGCACTGCGCAACGTGATGCAGAACCATGATCTGCTGATCAGCATCGGCGCAGACCTGCTCACCCAGAGCCAGGCCACCGGGGTGGAGGCGCTCGCGCCCGGCACCAAGGTTGTGCATCTGGATGACGAGCCGTGGCAGATCGGCAAGAATTTCGCCGCCACTGCCGCCATTCAGGGCTGCCCGAAGGCAACGCTGCCCGAATTGACCGCGCTGGTTCAGGGCAGCGGCGCGTCTCGCCGGGCCGGCGTTGAAGCAAAGATTGCCGAAACCAAGGCCGCGCTGTTCGCCAAGGCCGAAGCCGCGATTGATGCCAGCCCGATAGACCCGATGGCCGTCCTGAAACGGCTGGGCGAAGCGATGCCGGTTGACGCCATCATCATCGAGGAATTGCTGTCCTCCGGCATGAACACGGTGCGCCAATTGCTGCCCGCCACCCGGCCCGACTCCTGGTTCGGCATGCGCGGCGGCGGCATTGGCGTGGCGCTGCCCCAGGCCGCCGCCATTCAGCTGGCCAACCCCGGCCGGCCGGTGGTGGCGCTCACCGGCGATGGCAGCCTGATGTATTCCGCGGCCGCGCTATGGACCTGCGCGCACTACAAGCTGCCGGTCGTCACCATCGTGTTCAACAATTCAAGCTACCGTATCCTCAAGCAGCGCACCCGCGCCATCGGCGATCACAGCGCCCGCGAAGGCATATTCGTGGCGATGGACCTGGAAGACCCGCCCATCGATTTCATGGCGCTGGCGACGGCCCACGGCGTGCAGGGCGTGCGGGTGGAAAGCATTCCGGCGCTGATCGAGGCATTCAAGGCCGCGCTGGCCAGCGATGCGCCGACCTTGATTGAAGTGCCCGTCGCCAGAGCACCTTAAGCGGTCAATCGCGCCGCGTGCCAGCGCAGGTGATCAGCGACGAAGCTCTGCACGAACCAATAGCCATGGTCGTATCCGGCATGGCGGCGAAGCGTCAGCGGGATGCTGGCGCGGGCACAGGCGACTTCCAGCCGTTCGGGCTGCAATTGCTCGGCCAGGAAGGCGTCTGCCTCGCCCTGATCGACGAGCAATTCCTCCACGCGTGCGCCGCCATCGATCAGCGCGCAGGCATCATGCGCCGCGTGCGCCGCGGGATCATCGCCCAGATAGGCCGGCAGCGCCTTGCGCCCCCACGGCACCTGGGTTGGCGCCACGATCGGCGCCAAGGCTGACACGCTGCGAAACAAGCCCGGATGCTTCAACGCCAGCGTGAGCGCGCCGTGGCCACCCATACTGTGCCCAGTGATGCCCTGCCGAGCCATGTCGGCCGAGAAATGCGCCGCGATCAAGCGAGGCAGTTCGTCGATCAGCCACGTCCGCATCCGGAAATGCGCAGCCCAGGGCTCGGCAGTGGCATCAAGATAGAAGCTCGCCGCCTGCCCCATGTCCCACGCCGTATCATCGGCCACACCTTCGCCGCGCGGACTTGTATCGGGCGTCACCAGCATCAGGCCCAGTTCCGCCGCAAGACGCTGGGCGCCGGCCTTGATGGCAAACGTCTCTTCGGTGCAGGTCAGTCCGGCAAGGCACCACAGCACCGGGAACGGGCCATTTCCCGGCGGCACGAACACGCCAAAGCGCATCGCCGTGCCGGTGCTGTTGCTCTGGTGGCTGTGGAAGCTCTGCACGCCACCATGGCAGGCCGCGCGGGACAGCGTTTCCATCAGAACACCACGACGCTACGGATGCTTTCCCCTGAATGCATCAGATCGAACGCCTTGTTGATGTCTTCAAGGTCCAGCACGTGGGTGATCATCGGATCGATGGCGATCTTGCCGTTCATGTACCAATCGACGATTTTCGGCACGTCCGTTCGCCCCTTGGCGCCGCCAAAGGCGCTGCCCTTCCACACCCGGCCGGTCACCAGCTGGAACGGGCGGGTGGCGATTTCCTTGCCGGCTTCGGCAACGCCGATAATGATGCTCTCGCCCCAACCGCGGTGGCAGGCTTCCAGCGCGGTGCGCATCACGTCGGTGTTGCCGGTGCAATCGAAGGTGTAATCTGCGCCGCCCTCGGTGAGCGCCACGAGATGGGCAACGAGATCGCCTGTCACGTCCTTCGGATTCACGAAATCGGTCATGCCGAACTGGCGGCCCCAGCCCTCGCGGTCCGGGTTGATGTCCACGCCCACGATCTGATCAGCGCCCACCAGCTTCAGGCCCTGGATCACGTTGAGGCCGATACCGCCGAGGCCAAAGACGATGCAGCGCGCACCGGGTTCCACCTTTGCGGTCTTCACCACCGCGCCCACGCCCGTGGTGACACCGCAACCGATGTAGCAGGCCTTGTCGAACGGCGCGTCGGTGCGGATTTTCGCCACGGCGATTTCCGGCAGCACGGTGAAGTTCGAAAAGGTCGAGCAGCCCATGTAGTGAAAGATCGGCTGACCCTTGTAGCTGAAGCGCGTCGTGCCATCGGGCATCAGCCCCTTGCCTTGCGTGGCGCGGATGGCGGTGCACAGGTTGGTCTTGCCGGAAAGGCAGCTTTTGCACTGGCGGCATTCCGGCGTGTAGAGCGGGATCACGTGATCGCCCGGTGCCACGCTGCTCACCCCGGCACCAACCTCGCGCACGATGCCGGCGCCTTCATGGCCCAGGATCGACGGGAATATGCCCTCGCTGTCCTTGCCTTCCAGCGTGTAGGCATCGGTATGGCAGATGCCGGTGGCCATGATTTCCACCAACACTTCGCCGGCCTTCGGGCCTTCCAGGTCAACCTCGACGATTTCGAGCGGCAGGTTGGGCGCGAAAGCGACGGCGGCGCGGCTTTTCATGACAATATCCCCTGATGAATGCAGGCCACACCTGCCGCCAAAGTCCCGGTTTGCCAAGGTGGCAGGCTTGCATTTTTGATGTGTTCAGGCCATGGGGCAGGGCCGTCGCCGTGGGATGCCACAGCAGGCGCGCTCAACACAGGATCATTCATGCACTTTGCCAGCAGGATTCAGGCTTAACATGCCGAAAGAGGAAATCATCCGGATCGAAGGTGAAATCACCGAAATCCTGCCCGACGGGCGTTTCCGCGTGAAGCTGGAAAACGAGCACGAAATCATCGCCTACACCGCCGGCAAGATGCGCAAGAACCGCATCCGTTCCATCGTGGGCGACCGCGTGCATGTGGAAATGACGCCCTATGACCTGGATAAGGGCCGCATCGTGTTCCGTGAGAAGACCACACCGATGCCGATGAACCAGCGGCGTTTCTTCCGCCGCTGACAACTTGATATTGCAAAGGCCGGCCGGGTCATCGCTGAACCGGCCGTTGCTAGCGACTGTCTTTCCAATTAACCAAAACCACGACATAGATGTCGCATTGCAACATTTGTGTGTTACGGTGGTTTATGGCTCGGTACATTGTTTCTGCGTTAAAGGCTGTTGCCACCCCGACAGGTGCGGTGCTCGATCGCATCGTTGGCCCGGGCTGGATGGCCACGCCGTCCTCCCTGCTCGATCTGATGGCCGATGGCAGTCATGAATTCGTGCTTGATGGTGGCAGCCATTCACTGGCGGCTCGGCGCGACCCGGCCGGCAATATCGCCATCCTGGTGGTGGACAATCAGGGCCGCGAAGTCGAGCCGAGCAGCCTGCCGCACTGGCAGATGGAAATGCACCGCGGCACCCAGGTGAAGGCGCAAAGCTGGTGGCAGCGCCTGCTCGACCCAGACGCCCGCTGATCAGCCCGATTACCCTGATTACCGACGCACGCGATCGCCCGGCTTCAACCCGATCCGTTCTGCTTCACCCGCCGCCAGTTCGATCACGTCAGCCGTGACCCCGGCGGAATTGAGCACCTCGCGCGAATAAGGCTGGCCACGCCGCACGTTCAGCACCCGCCCAGCCGCAGAGACATAAATGATGTCCAGCGGCAGCGGCGTATTTTCCATCCAGAACCCGGTGGCGCGGGGGGGCCGCATCGGGAAGGCCATGCCAGTGCCCGGCGCCATGCGATCGCGGAACATCATACCGCAAGCCTGTTCTTCGGCCGTTGCCGCCACTTCGACCTTGAAGACGAACCGACCCTTGGCCGTTTGAAACGCCACAGGGACGATGCGCAAGCCGCTGTTGGGGCAAGTCGCAGCGCCTGCCGGTGCCAATGGCACCAGCGCGGCAAGACTGAACAGGAAGGCGGCGGAGCGTATGGAGTTCATCACTCCGGCGTATTAGCCGGTTGTGCCGCAACCGCCAATGGCCCCTTGTGCCCAGGTGCCACCCGCACTTCCAGGGCTTGCCCCGGCTGCAATTCACCCAGCCCGGCCCGGCGCACGGTTTCCATGTGGATGAAAATGTCCTCGGTGGAGCCCGGCCGCACCACGAAACCATAGCCTTTCAGCCGGTTGAACCACTTCACCAGCGCCGGTCCGAACGGTCCGGCGGCGGCCAGCATGGCCTGCGGATTGACGCGATCGGCCGCGCGGGCGGCGGCGGTTTCCGGATCCGGACCCACGGCAGTGGTGAGATCGAGATCGGTGATGCGCCGCGCCTGGCGGCCGCGATCCCGCGCGACCACAATGCAGGTAAGCGTGGCGCCTTCCGGCAAGGTGCGACGACCCAGTTCGCGCACCAGGCTGAAATGCACCAGCACATCCGCACCGTCGCCCGCCGATGGCACCATGAATCCATAGCCGCGGACCGGATCGAACCACTTCATCGTGCCACGCACGATGACTTCATCAGCGGCAAGCTGCGTCGCTTCTTCGGCGCCCTTCATCAAAACCCCCAGACCCTACAACGCACGATACACACCCCGCAGCACACCATACATAGACAGATTATTAACGGATAGTTTTTAAATCGCAATAATGCTTTTCCGCTCATGATTGACTTGTCATGTGAAACTGGCATCGAAAGGGCACGACCGCACCGCCACCGCCTTGAACTGGAAAGAGAGTTTATGGACCTTGCAGGATCGGTGGAAATCGCCAGCCCGCGCCATATTTTGTGGGCGGCGCTGAATAATCCCGATGTGCTGGCCCGCTGCATCGATGGCGTGGAGAGTTTGACTCGCACTGAAGCAGATACGCCAGTTTTCGATGGCGTCATGCAAGCCAAGGTGGGCCCGGTGCGTGCACGCTTCGCCGGCACTGTGCGGCTGGAAGATATCGTTGCGCCCGAGCGCTATCGCCTGGTGGGTGAAGGCAAGGGCGGAGTCGCCGGCTTTGCCAAGGGCAGCGCCGATGTCGTGCTCACCGAATTGAGCCCGGCCAAGACGCAACTGGATTATGTGGTGAAGGCCCAGGTGGGCGGCAAGCTGGCCCAGCTCGGCGCCCGGCTGGTGGAAGGTGCGGCAAAGCAATATGCTGAAGGTTTCTTCGCCAAACTGAAGGCCGAAGTAGAAGCACCGCCTGTCGACATCGTGGCGCTGGCGGCCGCGTCCGATCAGGCGGCAGCCGCCGAAGCGGAACCTGGCGCCGGTGGTCTGTCACCCTTGGCCTGGGCCACCGGTCTCATCCTCGTCACGCTGCTTTTCCTGCTCTGGCAATGGTCCGGCGTGGGATCCGGAATGACGATGTGACGGGCGTTGGCCGCGACGAGGATCTGACCACCCTGGCTACTGCGCTGGGGTGGATTCAGGCTGGCCATGGCGTGGCGATTGCCACCGTCATCACGACCTGGGGATCAGCCCCGCGCCGCGAAGGCAGCCATCTTGCCATCCGCGCCGATGGCCTGTTCGAAGGCAGCGTTTCCGGCGGCTGTGTCGAAGCCGATGTGATCCTGGCGGCGCAAGACATGATATCCGCGCAGGCTGGACACGCCGTGCTGGATTATGGTGTGGCCGACACGGTGGCGTGGACGGCCGGCCTGGCCTGCGGCGGGCGGATTTCGATCCTGGTGCAGCGCCTGGCCGCCGATGCCCTGCCTCCGGCCTTGGTAGCCGATGTACTGGCCGCGACGGCTGCCGGGCAGATGGCAACGATCAGCAGCGATCCTGCCACAGGGCGCGCCGTTGCCGGAGAAGTCGGCCCGTTCGTGCGCCGCTATCCGCCCCCGCGCCGGCTGTTCATCATCGGCGCCGTGCACATCGCGCAGGCGCTGGTGCCGTTGGCCGACGGGCTGGGCGTGGTGCCAACGGTGATCGATCCACGCGGGTTATTTGCCGCCGATGCGCGCTTTGCCGGGCTCGATCTTGATCGCCGCTGGCCCGACGAGGCGCTGGAAGCCGTGCTCAACCCGGCGTCTGCCGTGGTCGCGCTTACCCATGATCCCAAGATCGATGATGTGGCGCTGGCCGCAGCGCTGCGATCACCGGCTTACTATATCGCCGCACTGGGCAGCCGGAAGAATCACGCCGGACGGCTGGAACGGCTGGCGGCGCAAGGCTTTGGCCCGGATGATCTGGCCCGTATCCATGGCCCGGCCGGCCTTGCCATCGGCGCCACCGGCCCCGCCGAAATTGCGCTCTCCATCGCCGCGCAGATGACTGCGGCATGGAGAAACGCGCTCACGCCATGAAGTTCGGGCCGGTTCCGCTGGCACAGGCCGAAGGGGCCTTGCTGGCGCACGGGCAGCAGATCGGCCAGCGCCGCCTGCCCAAGGGCCATGTTCTGGACGCTGCCGATCTCGCCGATGCCGCTGCGGCAGGCGTTATCGAATTGGTCGTTGCCCGGCTGGAGCCCGGCGACGTAGCCGAGGATGACGCCGCTGCTGCGCTGGCCGCAGCACTGGCCGGGCCGGGGTTGGCGTCGTTGGCGCCGGTGCACGGCCGCGTCAATCTTGCCGCCACCGCCGCTGGCCTGTTCACTGCCCCGCCCGGCATGGTGGCTGCGGTCAATGCTGTCGATGAAGCACTCACCCTCGCCACGCTGCCCACCGGCACGCGGGTGGCGGCAGGTACCATCGTCGCCACCATCAAGACGATCAATTACGCTGTCACCGGCGACGCGCTGGGCGCCGCCATCGCCGCCGCGCGTCCGCTGATGGTGGCGGCCTTCCGGCCCCTGTCCGTCGCGCTGATTGCCACCACCCTGCCCGGCACCAGCGCCAAGGCCCTCGCCAAGCTGGAGCGGGTGACGGCCGCACGGATCTCGGCCCTGGGCAGCTGGATGGAGATGCTGCCGCCCTGCCCGCACGACAAGGCTGCGCTGGCCTCCCAGCTGGCCGGATGCAGCGCCGATCTTCTTTTGGTCGCCGGCGCATCGGCCACGGTCGATCGCGGTGACGTGATCCCACAGGCCATTATTGCGACAGGCGGCACGGTAGAACGGCTGGGCATGCCGGTCGATCCCGGCAATCTGCTGGTGCTGGGCACGCTGGCTGGCCGCCCGGTGATCGGCCTGCCCGGTTGCGCCAAGAGCCCCAAGCGCAACGGCCTCGATCTGGTGCTGGAACGCCTCGCGGCCGGCTTGGCCGTTACAGCCGAGACGATCGCCGCCATGGGTGACGGCGGCCTGCTGCCCGAAGCCGAACGGCCGGAACCGCGCGCGGTGGCCAGCGCGCCGGGCCGGGTTGGCGCAATACTGCTCGCCGCCGGCCGCTCCAGCCGCTTTGGTGCCGGCCACAAATTGCTGGCACCCTGGCGCGGCAAGCCCTTGGTGGCGCACGCTGTGGATGCGATCGCCGCCGCCGGGCTGCCACCGCCGATCGTGGTGCTGGGCCATTATGAAGCAGCGGTGCGCACCGCGCTGGCCGGGCACGATGTGCAGTTCGTAACGGCGCCCGACTGGGCCGAAGGCATGGGTCGCAGCCTGGCGGCCGGCATCACAGCCGTGCCTGCCGATTGGGATGCAGCACTGATTTGCCTGGGCGACATGCCTGCCGTGGAACCCGCGCTGATTGCCGCGCTGGCGGCCACGCCGGGAGAGCTGGTGGTGCCGCTGTGGGACGGCCGTCGCGGCCACCCGGTGCGCTGGCCACGCGCCGCCTTTACCCGCCTGATGGCCCTGACCGGCGACAACGGCGGCAAGGCGGCCATGGCCGATTTCACCGTCACAGAAGTCGCGGCACCATCGGCCGCGTGCCTTGTCGATATCGACACCCCCACCGCACTGGCGGAATTGGCCGCAGGAGAAGCAGGATGACCGAGACGCAACCGACCCAGGCGATGATCGCGCTTTATGATCGCTTCACCCATGTGGGCGACCTCAGCCGGCGGGATATGGTCGCGCAAATGGCGCGGCTGGCCGGTGGCACAGCGGCGGCCAACGCCCTGCTCGGCCTGATTGCGGCGCGCGCCGATGCGGCGCCCCTGGTGGCGGCTGATGATGCGCGCATCAAGGTGGGCGATGTGCGCTTTTCCGTTGGGGCTGGCCGGGAAATGTTGGGATACCTCGCCCAACCGGCCAAGGGCGCGGCCGCGGCGCCGCGCGTGCTCGTCATTCACGAGAACCGCGGGCTTAACGATCATATCCGCGATGTTGCCCGCCGCCTTGCCGCCGAAGGCCTAGTGGCGCTGGCCGCTGATTTCCTGGCGCCAAACGGCGGCACGCCAACGCTGGGTGACGGCACAATCAGCGCCGAGGACAAAGCGCGCACCATGATCGGTGCGCTCGATCGCCAGCAAACGGTGGCCGATGGCGTTGCCACGCTGAAATGGCTGGCTGCAAGTTCCCCAGGCAAGGGTGTGCCGGGTGCGGTGGGCTTCTGCTGGGGCGGCGGCATGGTCAACGCGCTGGCGGTGGCAGCCGGCCCGGCCTTGCGTGCCGGCGCGGCTTATTATGGCGCGGCGCCGCAGGATGTGACCGGTGCGACACGGGTGAAGGCGCGGCTGATGCTGCACTATGCTGGCCTGGATGAGCGGATCAACGCCATGGGCCCGGCCTGGCAGGCCGCACTCACCGCGGCCGGGGTCCGGTTCGAAGCCCATACCTATCCGGGCGTCAATCACGCCTTCAACAACGACACCTCACCCGCCCGCTATGACAAGGCAGCTGCCGATCTGGCCTGGCAGCGCACGCTGGCACTGCTGAAATCCGGCGGTTGATTATCTGCAATTGCATCTTATTCTGCGGGCATGAGCATAAGCCCACCCGAGTCGCCTGCCTCCGCACTGCCGCCCGGTCCGGCGGCATTGTGCACAGCGGCCAAGGTGCGGCGGCTGTCGCGGCAAGTCAGCAAGATCTATGATGACGCGCTCAACCTTCACGGATTGACCATTGGCCAGTTCGGCCTGCTCGCCTGCCTGTCGCGCCGGCGCGGACTTGCGATCGGCGCGCTTGCGGAGCGACTGGCGGCTGATGCGTCGACCGTTTCGCGCCTGGTGAAACCCCTGGCCAGTGATGGCCTGCTGCGCATCGAGATCGACCCGGAGGACCGGCGCGGGCGCCTTGTGTGGCTCACCGATGCCGGCCACCAACGCCGCGCCGCCGCGCAAGCAGGCTGGCAGGCCGCGCAGGATGTGATGGAACAGCGCCTGGGCGGCGGCAGGCTGGCGGCGCTGCGCTTCCTGCTGGATGAAAGCTACGAACGTCTGGAGATCACAGAATGACTGCAGTTGCACAGAAAACCGACGGCCTCACCCAAATGCGCGCGCTCGCTGCCGGCAGGGGCGGCAACGGCATGGGCGCGCTGATGGCGATGGATGGCGGCGAGGCTGGCGAGGGCACGATGATCATGCACGCCATCCCCGGCAGCCAGCACGGCAATCCCATCGGCATCGTCCACGGCGGCTTTGCGGCCACCCTGCTCGACAGCGCGATGAGCTGCGCGGTCCACACCACGCTTTCCGCCGATGAGAGCTACGTCACCACCGATCTGCATGTCAGCTTCGTGCGGGCCATCACGCCCGCCACCGGCCGGGTAACCGCGCGTGGCGAAGTGGTGTCACGCGGGCGCCGGCTGGCGACGGCGCGTGGCACATTGGTGGACGCAAACGGCAAATTGCTGGCCACCGGCATCGCCACCTGCATGATCATGAGTACTGGCGCATGAGCGGCGCGGCGGTGGTGATTGGTGCCGGCGATGCCACTGGCGGCGCGGTGGCGGCGGCCTTTGCCCGCGATGGTCTGGTGGCGGTGCCGGTGCGGCGCACGGGCGATGGCCTCGCTCCGTTGGCGGCGCGCATTGCCGATGAAGGCGGGCGCTGCCTGCCAATCGGTGCCGACGCCCGCGATGAAGAGGCGATGATCGGCCTGTTCGACCGGGTCGAACGCAAGATTGGCCCGGTGGAGGTGCTGGTGTTCAACATCGGTGCCAACTCTCCCATGGGCATCCTCGATGAAACCGTGCGGCGTTACCGCAAGATCTGGGAAATGTGTGCACTGGCCGGCTTCATCACCGCCCGCGAGGCTGCCCGCCGCATGGTGCCGCGCGGGCGGGGCACGATCATCTTCACCGGGGCCACTGCCTCTCTGCGCGGCTCGGCGGGCTTTGCCGGCTTTTCCGGCGGCAAGTTCGCGCTCAGGAGCCTGGCGCAGGCAATGGCGCGGGAACTGGGGCCCAAGGGCATCCATGTCGTGCACCCGATCATCGATGGCGCCATCGACACCGAATTCATCCGCAGCAATTTCCCCGACCGCTATGCCCTGAAGAGCGAGGACGGCATCCTCGATCCCGAAGCCATTGCGGCTGAATATGTGCGCTTGCACCATCAGCCCCGCTCCGCCTGGACGCACGAGCTGGACCTGCGACCCTGGATCGAACGCTGGTAAAGGAGAAGACCATGCCTCACCCGATTGAATTCCTCTTCGACGTGGGTTCGCCCACCGCCTATCTCGCGTGGCATCGCTTGAAGAAAGTGGCAGCACGGACCGGGGCCAGCCTCGTGCCCGTTCCCATCCTGCTGGGCGGTGTCTTCAAGGCCACCGGCGGCAGCCCGCCCGGCGTGGTCGTCGCCAAGGGCCGCTGGATGAACGAGGACATGCAACGCTGGGCCGCGCGTGATGGCATAGCGCTGGGCAACAATCCTTATTTCCCGGTCAATACCATCACGCTGATGCGCATTCTGGCCGGCCTTCAGGGCGACGAACGCTTCGAAGCGGTGACCGACACGCTGTTCGCCGGCATGTGGCTGCACGGCCGCAACATGGCTGATGCCGAGATACTAGTCGCCACCCTGACCGAAGCCGGCCATGACGCTGCCGCCCTGCTGGCACTGGCGCAGGAGCCGGAGGTGAAGCAGCGCCTGATCGCCAACACCGAAGCCGCTGTGGCGCGCGGCGTGTTCGGCGCGCCGACCTGCTTTGTCGCCGGGCAGATGCACTTCGGGCAGGACCGGATCAATTGGGTCGAAGCGGCGGCTGTTGCCGCCTGAATGTCCTGCACAAAAGTTAAGGCCCGGCGAGTTTCCCCGCCGGGCCTTAACTTTGGTCAGTTCAACTGATCAATCCCGATTGCCCATGAAGCTGAGCAGGAACTGGAACAGGTTGATGAAGTTCAGGTACAGCGTCAGCGCGCCCATCACGGCGAACTTGCCGGCGAACTCGGTGCCGGCGACCTGATAATACATCTCGCGCAGGCGCTGCGTGTCATAGGCGGTGAGACCAGCGAAGATCAGCACGCCCAGGATGTTCACCGCCAACTGCAAGCCGCTGGAGCCGATGAAGATGTTGGCGATCGAGGCGACAATGATGCCGATCAGGCCCATCATCAGGAAACGGCCCATCGCCGACAGGTCCTTCTTGGTGGTGTAGCCATAGAGGCTGAGACCAGCGAACGACGCCGCCGTCACGAAGAAGGTCTGCGCGATCGACGCGCCGGTATAACGGGCGAAGATGACGCTCATCGACACGCCCATCAGCGCGGCAAAGCCCCAGAACAGGCCCTTCAGCGAGGTTTCGCTCATCCGGTTCAGTCCGAAGTTCATCGCCAAGATGATGGCGAGCGGCGACAGCATCGCCACCCAGCCCAGGATGGTGGGCGAACCGACCTGATTGAAGAACACCGCAAACAGCGCCGGCGTCGAATAAACCAGCAGCGCGACGATGCCGGTGAGCAGCACGCCTGACGCCATATAGTTGTAGATCGACAGCATGTAGCTGCGCAGGCCGGCATCAAAGCCGGCGTCGCCTTGGGCCTGGGCCCGGAAGGCAGCAAGCCGGGGGTCCACGTTATTGGCCATCGTAAAGTTCCTCCTGTGGTCGGCAAATGGCCGACGACCCGATCAATATCGGGCATCCCGCCTGAATTTTCAATGACCGAACGTTACGTCGGCGCAATCACAACTGTCGCAGCACCGCTGCCGGCCGGGCCGACAGCGCCCGCCAGTTGCCAGCCAGACCGAGCACAACGGTGACAACAGCGCCCACACCCACGGTGAGCAGCACGCGCGGCCAATCCGGCGTCCAATCCAGCTTGAAGATTTGCGTCACCACGAACCAGCCCGCCGTGCTGCCCAGCACCAGCGCCAGACCCGAAACGATGGCGGCGAGCAGGCCATATTCGGCCAGGGTCGCCGCTGCCACCTGGCCGCGCGTCGCGCCCAGCAGTTTCAGCAGCACCGCATCATAAGTGCGCGCCCGTGCGCCCGCGGCCAACGCGCCGACCAGCACAGCGATGCCGGCCGCCACGGTGACACTGGCCGCGGCGCGGATGGCGGCAGAAAGCTGGCCCAGCAATGTCTGCACCTGGCCAATCACATCCTTCACGCGCACCACTGACGCGGTGGGGAACTGGGCCGAAAGCGCCCGGGCGACGGCGCGTTCCTCGGCGGGCGCCACCTGCACCGTGGCCATCCAGCCATGCGGGGCGGCTTCCAGCGCACCCGGCGCGAACAATATGGCGAAGTTGAAGCCCAGCGATTGCCAGTCGATTTTCCGCGTGTTGGCGATGCGGGCGGTGATGTCCACGCCCAGCACGGAGACACTCAGCGTGTCGCCCACCTTCAGGCCCAGCGCCTGGGCGGCCTGATCATCAAGGCTGATCAACGGCGGGCCGGCATAATCGCGCGGCCACCATTTGCCGGACACCAGCGTGTTGGCTTCAGGGAAATCGGCGGCATAGGAAAGCCCGCGATCGCCGCGCAGGATCCAGCCTTCGGCACCGGCCTTGATCTGCTGCGCCGGCACGCCGTTCACCGCTGTCACCGGCCCACGCAGGGACGGCACGATCACCGTGCGCCCGCCGGGCGCCGTGCGCTCCACCAGCGCGGCAAATTCGGCCTTTTGATCATTGGGGATATCGAGCACGAAGAAGCTGGGGGCCTTGGTGGGGATAGTGCGGTTGATCTGGCTGGCCAGATTGCCCTCGATCGTGGCCAGCGTAGCAAGCAGGGTGAGGCCCAGGCCCAGCGCCACCACCAGATTGCGCGTCGGCGCGCCGGGGCGATGGAGATTGGCCAGAGCGAGACGCGCCAGCGTGCCCTTGGGCTTGGGCACCCGCGCCGCCAGCCACTTCACGCCGGCCGCCAGCGCCCACAGCACGACGATCAGCCCGATGGCGCCAGCCAGAAAGCCCATCACGAACAATTGTTCGTCCGCCAGCAGCACGACCAGCGCCAGCACGGAGCTCGCTGCGCCGGCAATAATCGCCAACGTGGTGTTGTCAGGGCGGGTGCGTTTCTCGGTCAGGCTGCGCAGCAAGCGCGCGGCCGGCATCCCCGCGCCTTCCGCCAGTGGCCACAAGGCGAAAGCCAATGCGATGGCCAGGCCATAATAGGCCGCCTGAGCGAGCGCGCCCCATTGCAATGCGGTGGCCGGTGGCACCGGCAGGCTGGCGGCCGCCAACTGCGCCACTGCACCCGGCGTCGCCGCGCCGATGGCCAGGCCGATCAGCACCGCGCCGCTCGAAACCAGCGCCAGTTGCCACAGGTAGACGGCGCGCACCGTGGCACTGTCGGCTCCCAGCACTTTCAGCGTGGCGATGGTGCGGGTGCGCGCACCGAGATAGGCGGAAACCCCGCCGGCTACGCCAACGCCGGCCACCACCAGCGCGGTGAGGCCGACAAGGCTGAGAAACTGGCCCAACTGGTTCACGAAATTGCGGGTACCGGGCGCGCCGTTGCTGCGATCACGCACGCGGCCACCTTCGCCAGCGACGGCCTCCAGCCGCTCGCGGGCAGCGTCGACGGGCACGCCGGGCTTCAGCTTCACGCGCAGTTCGCTGGTGTACAGGCTGCCCAGCGTGATCAGTTCGGCCCGTTCCAGATCCTTCACGTCCACCACCAGGCCGGGGCCAAAGCCAAAGCCATCGCCGGCACGGTCAGGCTCTTCCAGCAATGTCCCGGCATAGGTGAGCGTGGTTTGACCAAGTTGCAGCCGGTCACCGGGTTTCAGGCCCAATTTGTCGGCCAGCACTGGCTGGGCGGCGGCCATGCCGGGGCCAACCTTGCCGCCGCCTTCCAGCACCACCCGGCCATAGAGCGGCCAGGTCGCATCGACCGCCTTTACTTCGGCCAACACGCTGTCACCACCATCACCGCGGCTGACCATGCCGCGCAGCTTCACCACGTCGCCCACCGTGCCCAGAGTGGCAGCGGCTGCACGCTGTTCCGGCGTCGGATTCCGGCCCGAAACGCGCAGCGCCACATCGCCGCCCATCAGAAACTGGCCGCGCTCCGCCAGCCCGGCATTGATGGCACTGGCGAGGCTGCCGACACCAGCAAGCGCGGCGACGCCGAGCACCAGGCACACGGCCAAGATGCGCAGGCCAGCCAGGCCGCCGCGCAATTCCCGCAAGGCGAGGCGAAGGGCGAGGCTCAGAGGACTTCGGCCAGCAAGCCGGTCATCGCGGCCCAACTGCGCTTGTCAGCCGCCGCGTTATACATCGCGGTGCCGGGCGCGTTGGCATGTTCGTTGGTGAAGCTGTGATAGGTGCTGCCATAGGCATGGATCTGCCAATCGGCGCCAGCCGCGGTCATTTCGGCGGCCAGCGCGTGGTGATCCTGCGGCGGCGTGTAGGGGTCTTCCCAGCCGTGCAGCGCCATCACCTTGGCCTTGATTGGTCCGGCCGCACCCAGGCCCGGGTTGTAGATGCCGTGGAAGCTCACCGCCGCCTTCACACGCGGATCGCAAGCGCGCGCGACATCGAGCGCGCACAGGCCGCCGAAGCAGTAACCGATGATGGCCAAGCGATTGGCGTCCACTTGGCTCAGGCCGGCGGCGGCATCGACAGCGGCGAGCAGGCGCTGGCGCAGCGCGGCGCGATCACCCACCCACGGGCCCATCAGGGCGCTGTTATCGCCGGCCGGATCGCCGCGACGGCCCTTGCCATACACGTCGATGGCCATGGCGGCGTAGCCAAGCGCGGCCAGCTTGTCAGCCACAGCGTTGTCCCACGCGGTTTGCCCCACCCAGTTCGGCGCGATCAGCACGCACGGGAACGGGCCGTCGCCGGCCGGTAGCGCCAGATAGGCTTCCAGTTCGTCGGTACCGTCGAAATAGCTGAACAATGTCATGGTCTTTTCCCCTTATTCGGCGGCTTGCGCCAGATTCATCCGGTCATCCACGATCAGCCCGTCGCGCATGGTGATGATGCGGTCACACAGCGGCGCCAGATCGGCATCATGGGTGATCAGCACCAGCGTCGCGCCGGTTTCCGTCAGACGGCTGAACAGCAGATCGATGATGGCCGCGCCGGTGGCGGCATCGAGATTGCCGGTCGGTTCATCCGCGAAGATCAGCGCCGGGCGGCCAACCAGCGCGCGGGCGATGGCGACACGCTGCTGCTCCCCGCCGGAAAGCTGGGTGGGATAGTGGTGGAGCCGATGGCCGAGTCCAACGGCGTCCAGTTCGGCCTTGGCGCGAGCCTGCACATCGGCTTCACCGGCCAGTTCCAGCGGCACAGCGACATTTTCCAGCGCGGTCATGGTCGGGATGAGGTGGAAGGCCTGCAGCACGATGCCGATACGGCCGCGCCGGGCGCGGGCCAGGCCGTCTTCGTTCATGGTGGTGAATTCGGCACCGGCCACACGCACGGTGCCGCTGGTGGCGCGCTCCATGCCGGACAGCACGGCCATCGCCGAAGATTTGCCGGAACCCGACGGCCCGAGGATGGCAAGTCGCTGGCCGGCCGGCACATCCAGCGTCAACCCGCGCAGCACATCGACTGCGGCATCGCCGCTGCCCAGCCGCAGGGTGACATCGCGGGCTTCAATCACCATATGGCTGTTCATCCGCGTCCCGCTTGGCTGAAAGGATTCGAGTCTTGCCCGAATTAGGTGTTCGAACTGCGCTTTACCAGATGGCGTTGCTGTTTGGCGCGCTGTTCATGTCGCAGGCGGCGCTGGCACGGCCACTCGTGGTACTGGCCTATGGCGACAGCCTGACGGCTGGCTATCAGCTGCCGCCCGGCCAGGGCTTTGCCCCGCAACTGGAAAAGGCGCTGAAAGCGAAAGGCCGCGACGTGACCGTGGTGGGCGCCGGCGTGTCGGGCGACACCAGCACACAGGGGCGCGCCCGCGTGAACTGGGTGCTGGCGGGCATGAAGGCGAAGCCTGATCTGGTGGTGCTGGAACTGGGCGCCAACGACATGCTGCGTGGGCAACCACCGAAGACGGCGCGCGCGAATCTTGATGCGATGGTGAAGACCTTCAAGGCCAAGGGCGCCCGCGTGCTGGTCGCCGGGATGCGGGCCAATCCGACCTTGGGCAAAACCTATGTCACGGAATTTGAAACCATGTTCCCGGCGGTGGCCAAGGCGAATGGTGTGGCGCTCTATCCCTTCTTCCTGGATGGCGTTGCCGCGCAGCCCGGCCTGCAGTTGGCCGATGGCATGCACCCCAATGGCAAGGGCGTGGCTGTGATGGTGAAGCGCATCATGCCCGCCGTGGAACGGGAACTTGCACTGGTGAAGTGATGCGCTTGATTGCAGGCCTTTGTCTGCCGGAAAGCGTGAAATTGGCGCTGGTGGCGACGATGAGCGGTGTGGCAGGGGCGCAGGCAAACAGCAGCGCAACTTCGTTTCACCCGGCGTTTAATCGCCCCATGCCGCTGCCTAACTGATCAGGCCGGTTGAACGGCTGTCCTCGCTGCAAAATCCCCCCGCCTCGCATCCAGAGATCAAGGCGCTGCTCATTCAACCGTTGGTTCGAAATCAACTGTCAAACGGAAATGGCACTCGTGCGGCGACGCGAAATAGCGCCCACTAGGCCAAAACCGGCCAGCAGCATCATCCAAGCCGCTGGTTCCGGAATTGCATTGGGTGTGATGCCCGCCGGCGATACCGATGCGCCGTGAGGCACCCAGGTGCCGCCCGGCTGCAACCAGCGGCCGACTGTGTGATTGTCGCTTTCATAGCCGCCGCTCGTCACCTGGTCGAAAACGATGCGATCGAAGCTGGTGCCGCTGTGGGCATAAAAGTTCAGAAATGCATAAGGCTCGCCACAATTGCGATTGGCCGGCGCATTGGGATTGCAGCGATAGGCGCTGGCGTTGGGCTGCGCATTGACGAAATTGCGCAACACCGTGGCATCAAAGGTAAACAACTGCGTGCTGTTCTGAAAGAAACGCACAGTGTTCCCATTGTCGAGCGCCGACAGCCAGAAGCCGAAATACGTGACACCGCCCGGCCGCGATGACGTCAGGTCCAGCGTGAAGCCCGGGGTCCCGAACTGAACGACATAACGGCCGCTGCCGCCGGCGCCGCCAAATTGATCGGCGTTGATCACCTGAACCCGGCTATAGGTGCCGTTGAAAGCCGAACCGCCGAAGTTCGAGCTGAATATCTGGTTTGTACCAGCAGTTCTGCTGTTGAAGCTCTCAACACCGACAGTCGCAAATCTGGCGGTGCTGTTCTGGATGCCCGGCGCTTCGATCGTGATGGAATACACCGCTCGAGCAGACAAGAGCAGCAAAACGGCCATTGCCGCTGCCAACATGAGCTGAATACGCATAGATCGACCCTTGAACTCCGTGCACCCCTCGCACGGCAGGCGATTTAGAGTATCAAGGTTAAGGAATAGTATCCTTGATCAGCATTGATTGCGATGTTGATTGTTCATGCCGCTTCGCTGTCCTTGAACGCCAGCACCGGCTTGCGGGCCGCCAGCGTTTCATCAAGCCGGCGGCGCGGCGCGAAATGCGGCCCGGTGCGCCAGGCATCTGGATCGGCCAGCATCTGCGTCGCGACGTGGCGCATCGCCCCGATCAGCTGATCGAGATTGGCCTTGCTCTCCGTCTCGGTCGGTTCAACCAGCATGGCGCCGTGCACCACCAGCGGGAAATAGACCGTCATCGGGTGGAAGCCTTCGTCGATCAGCGCCTTGGCCAGATCGAGCGTGGAAAGCCCGGTGCCATCGAGGAAATCATCCGAGAACAGCGCTTCGTGCATGCACGGGCCGCTGGCGGCGAACGGCGCGGTGTAGAGATCCTTCAGGCTGGCAAGGATGTAATTGGCGTTGAGCACCGCATCCTCGGCGACCTGGCGCAGGCCATCGGCGCCGTGGCTCATCATGTAGCTGAGCGCGCGGACGAACATGCCCATCTGGCCGTGGAAGGCGACCATGCGGCCGAAGCTCTGGTTCGCATGGGTGCCGGCGGTGTCTTCTTCGACAAGTTCCAGGCCGGTCGCGGTCTTGCGCACGAATGGGATCGGCGCGAACGGGGCCAGCGCGGCCGACAGCACAACTGGGCCTGAACCCGGCCCGCCACCACCGTGCGGGGTGGAGAAGGTCTTGTGGAGGTTGATGTGCATGGCATCAACGCCCAGATCGCCGGGGCGCACGCGGCCAACGATGGCGTTGAAATTGGCACCGTCGCAATAGACATAGCCTCCCACCGCATGCACCGCATCGGAAATGCGCTTCAGGTCAGGCTCGAACAGGCCGCAGGTGTTGGGGTTGGTGATCATCACCGCCGCCACATCCGGGCCAAGCCGGGCCAGCATGGCATCCAGATCGACCCGGCCGCGATCGTTGGCCGGGATGTTTTCCACGGTGAATCCGCAGAAGGCCGCGGTCGCCGGGTTGGTGCCATGCGCTGACTCCGGCACCAGCACGACGCGGCGCGGATCGTTCTTCGCATCGAGCGCGGCGCGGATCGCCACCATGCCGCACAGCTCGCCATGGGCGCCGGCCTTGGGGCTCATGGCCACCGCCGGCATGCCGGTCAGCTTCATCAGCCAATCGGCGAGCACGTCGATCAGTTCCAGCGCGCCTTGCACGGTGGATTGCGGCTGCAGCGGGTGAATGTCGGCAAAGCCGGGCAGCCGCGCCATCTTCTCGTTCAGGCGCGGGTTGTGCTTCATCGTGCACGAACCCAGCGGGAAGATGCCGAGATCGATGGCATAATTCTGCCGCGACAGGCGGGTGTAATGGCGCACGGCTTCGGGCTCGGAAAAGCCCGGGAGACCGATGACGGCATCACGGCCAAGGCCGCCGAGGCGATCCGGAACCGGCGGCACCGGCGGCAGATCAACGCCCGACGTGTCGAGCGAGCCGCGCTCGAACAGCAACGGCTCTTCCAGCATCAGCGCCTTGTTGCCGGTGAAGGTTTCGGCGACGGCACCGGTGCCGGCGACGAGGCGGGTGGGGCGGCCCACATTGTTCATTGCAGTCGTCATTACGCCATCACCTCGTCCAGCGCGTCTTCATACGCGTCAAAATCCTCGTCGGTCGCGGTTTCCGTCACCGCCACGATCATGCCGTTGGCCAGCGCCTTTTCGCCCGGCCACAACCGGCCCAGCGACACACCGCCGAGCACGCCCTTTTCGGCCAGTTTGCGCACGACGGGGCGGGCTTCGCGGCCAAGGTCCAGCGTGAACTCGTTGAAAAACGGCCCGTTCAGCAGCGTCACGCCGGGCATGCGGCTCAGCCGATCAGCCAGTTGCACGGCACGGGCGTGATTAAGGGCCGCGAGGTGGCGGAGGCCCTTTTCGCCCAGCAGCGATAGATGCGCCGAAAAGGCCAGCGCGATCAGGCCGGAATTTGTGCAGATGTTGCTGGTCGCCTTCTCGCGGCGGATATGCTGTTCGCGGGTGGACAGCGTCAGCACGAAGCCGCGCTTGCCGCTGGCGTCCACGGTTTCGCCGCACAGCCGGCCCGGAGCCTGGCGTACATGCTTTTCGCGGCAAGCAAACAAGCCCAGGTACGGCCCGCCAAACAGCAGCCCGGCGCCGAGCGACTGGCCTTCGCCCACCACAATATCGGCGCCCATTTCCCCCGGCGACTTGATGGCACCCAGCGAAACGATTTCGGTGACCACGACGATGAGCAGCGCGCCGGCCTTGTGGCAGGCATCGGCCAGCGGGGTGAGATCGGCGACATGGCCGAACAGATTGGGGTTCTGCACGACGACGCAGCTGGTTTCGGCGTCAATGCTGGCAATCAGGCTGGACAGGTCATCGCCCGGCGCGCCCGGCGTGAACACGGGCGTGCCGGCCTCCACAACGTCGCCGGTGAAGCGGGTCAGCGTCTTCAGCACCGAGGTATAGTGCGGGTGGACACCGGCGGACACGATGCACTTGGATTTGCGGGTGATGCGGCGCGCCATGAACACCGCTTCTGTCATGGCGGTGGAGCCGTCGTACATCGAGGCGTTGGCCACTTCCATGCCGGTGAGCCGCGCCACCTGGGTCTGGAATTCGAACAGGACCTGCAGGGTGCCTTGCGCGATTTCCGGTTGATAGGGTGTGTAGGCGGTGAGGAATTCGCCGCGCTGGATCACCATGTCCACCGTGGCCGGCACATGATGCTTGTAGGCGCCGCAGCCGACAAAGAAGGGCGTGGTGCTGGCGGTCAAATTCTTGCCGGCCATCTTTACCAGCGCGCGCTCCACCGCCATTTCGCTGGCGTGGTTCGGGAGGCCGGCGATGGGGCCATCCAGCACAGCTTCGGCAGGCACGTCCCGAAACAGATCGTCGACGCTGGCGGCACCGATGGTGGCCAGCATGGCTGAGCGGTCAGCCGTGGAAAGGGGCAGATAACGCAAGGGCCTTACTCCGGGAGATGAGCGGAAAAACGGATGCGGACATAATCGGCGACCCACTGGCCATCGGCGGCTTGCAGCGCCGGGGCGAGGAGAGCGACGGTTTCGGCGATGATCTGGTCTTTTTGGTCGTCGGGCACGCCGGCGGCGTCGATGAAGCCGCCACGGAAGGTTTCCAGCCAGCCGGCCATTCCGCTTTCTGGCAGCGGCGTCGGGCGCGGGATGATGGCGCAGCTGTCCACCACGAAACCGCCCGCTTCCAGAACGGCGCGGAAGGCCTCGGCGGTGGGATAGTAGCTGGTTTCGGCTCCAGCGGCCGGGAAGCCGTGGCGGGCGAGCACAGCGATCAGCGCGGTGCGGATGGCCGCGATATTGGCGTGGCCGCCGAATTCGCCGACATAACGCCCACCGGGCTTCAGTGCACGCTTCACGCCCGCCGTCACCACGTCGGGCTGGCCGACCCAGTGCAGGGCGGCATTGGTGAAGACGGCATCGAATTCGGCTTCGAAATCGAGCGCGCGCGCGTCGCCGAGCCGGGCATCAATGCCCTTGGCCTGCGCCGCCGCCACCATCGCCGGATCAGCATCAATACCAACCACGCTGCAGCCGGCAGCGATCAGCTTCTGTGTCAGCACGCCATCGCCGCAGCCCAGATCGAGCACTTGGCTGCCCGACTGCGGCGCCAGCAGGTCAAGCACCGCCGCTCCCAGCGCCGGCACGAAGCTGGCGTGGGTTGCATAGAGGGACGGATCCCAGCGCGTGGCGGTGCCTGTGGTCACTTAAAGGCTGGCGACAAACGCGTCGTAAGCGGCCTTGTCCATCAAGCCATCCAGCTCCGACGCGTCGGACAGGGTGAGCTTGAAGAACCAACCGTCGGCTTCCGGCGCACTGTTGACCAGGCTCGGATCGTCGGCCAGCGCTGGATTGGACTCGGTCACGGTGCCCGACACCGGGGCATAGACATCAGACGCGGCCTTCACCGATTCGACCACGGCAGCTTCCCCGCCCTTGGTCACGGCGCGACCGGCGTCGGGCAGATCGACGAACACGACGTCGCCCAGCTGGCCCTGCGCATAATCGGTGATGCCAACGGTGGCTTCACCGCCGGCAACGTCGATCCATTCATGATCCTGCGTGTATAGACGGCTCATTTCTTGTCCCCTTCCCGAACATAATTCTTCTGTTTGAACGGCATCGGTACTACTGTGGCCGCGATCCGCTTGCCCCGCACTTCGATTTCCAACGCCGCGCCATCGGCGGCACAGCCAGTGGCAACATAGGCCATGGCAATCGGCACGTTGAGGCTGGGCGCGAAACCGCCGGAGGTGAGCACGCCCACCTGTTCGGCGCCCACCCACACGGTCGCGCCTTCACGAGCCGGCATGCGGCCTTCAACGGCTAGGCCCACGCGCTTGCGGGCGGCGCCATTGAACAATTGATCGAGCACCCGCTCCGCACCGGGGAAACCGCCTTCGGTCTTGCGGCGCTTGGAAATGGCGAAGCTCAGATCGGCTTCGACCGGCGTGGTTTCCGGATCGAGATCATGGCCATAGAGCGGCAGGCCAGCTTCAAGCCGCAGCGAATCGCGGGCGCCAAGACCAATCGGTTTCACTTCAGTGTGCGCCAGCAGCGCCTCGGCCAGCGCTTCGGCATGTTCGGCCGGCACCGAAATCTCGTAACCATCCTCGCCGGTGTAACCGGAACGGGTGATGCCCAGCTTGATCCCGTTCCACAGCCAGCGTGCACCGGCCATGAACTTGAGATCGGCAAAGGCGGGCTGATCGGCAGACTCGGGGGTGAGGTCGAACCGGCTCATCACCGTCACTGCCTGCGGGCCTTGCAGCGCCAGCAGGGCGTCATCTTCCATGTGGTGCAATGTGATGCCAGCCGGCAGCCGCGCAGCCATGTGGGCGATGTCGCCATGCTTGGTCGCGCCGTTGACGACGAGATAGAAATTGCGGCCAGTATTGGTGACCATCAGGTCATCCAGGATACCGCCATTGTCGGCCAGCAGGAGTGAATAGCGCACGCGGTGCGGCTGCAACG
Source organism: Sandarakinorhabdus limnophila DSM 17366 (assembly GCF_000420765.1). Classification (GTDB taxonomy): domain Bacteria; phylum Pseudomonadota; class Alphaproteobacteria; order Sphingomonadales; family Sphingomonadaceae; genus Sandarakinorhabdus; species Sandarakinorhabdus limnophila. The sequence continues at coordinate 83,950 of NZ_ATVO01000005.1, forward strand.
CCTTGAAGTCACCGGGCGCCAGGCTTTCCAGCCATTCGGCGGCGCCTTCCCCTTCCACCAGCAGTTGGCCCATGTGCGACACGTCGAACAGCCCAGCATGTTCACGCGTCCACAAATGTTCGGCGATGATGCCGTCAAACTGGATCGGCATGGCATAGCCAGCAAAAGACACCATGCGCGCGCCCAGGCGGCGGTGCAGCGCATCCAAAGGCAGTGTTTTCAGATCGGCATCATCAGCCATACGGCCCCCGGCAACAGTCACGGTTCAGCCTTGTGCCAAACCTGGTTCCCCCACTGTCGCCAGACCTGAGAGCTTTGACCGGACAATGTCCGGCTTACCCCTTCGGTGGGGTGAAGGCGTGAGCCCGCACCCGCTTTCCAGAGTGTCGCTAATACGCCGGCGCGGTCCTTTTGCCTGAGAGATTCCGGGGGCGGCTTGCTCCTTCGGCGGTGAAACTTGCGCTTCACACTCTCCCGCGCGCGGCGCCGGAGTTGCCCCCGGCGACAACCGCCGATTGGGCGAACCTCGCGCCTGAGTCAACTGCTCGAATGACCACCACAATGCCGCAACCCCGTCGGCAGACGGCCGTAACTCCAGAGCATGATTGCCAAGCGCCTGCCCCTGATTGTCCTGCTCCTCGGCCTTGCCCTGGCGTTGAGCATCAACCGCGCAGATGGGGCGCGACCAACGTCAACTCACGCCGAATCGCTGCCCTAATCTGGCTTACTTGGCGATGTTGTAGGCCAGCGCCCGATCGTCGAGCTGGAAGCCGAGCAGCACTTCGAAGCTGGCGGCACGCAGGGCAGCCTTCACTTCAGGATCGGCCATCGGATCGGTGGCCGCATCCAGTTCACCGGGACGCCGCTTGCGGTTGATCTTGTCGAGAATGGCCTGCGGCACGGCGGCAGCGGTGCGCGATACGGCGGCCGTGGCCGTGCCCTGGGCAACGGCCCGTTCCTGGCCGGCAGCAAAATTCACCGTCACCTGGGAAATCTGCTTGGCGTTCACGATGTTCCCGGCCTGCACCACGGCGGCAAATACCGGCAGCACGAACTGCCGGGCTGGTGCCGCGTCGGTGCGGCGCACGATAACGTCATAATTGATGCGCGAAACGAACTGATCGCTGGTTTCAGCGCAGTCATCGCGCACGTTGGTGATGGTCGCCACGGCGTCCATGTTGGCCGCATCGGCAACGGTGCCCGCCGCGCCCGGCCGGAACAACGTCATGTCGCCGGCATAGGCCGCCACCGCGACGGCCGGGCATGAGGAGCGCCGCACCACCAGAGGATTGCGGTCACACGCGGCCAAAAGCAGCGCCGGCACGGCAAGAGCGGTCAGGGCGATGGAACGGCGAAAAGCAGGGCTCGTCATGCCCCTTCTCCTATGGGGCAAAAGGCGTCACCGCAAGCGCCAACAAACTGTGGCGCGGGCCGGGCCAATCGCGTATCAGCCAGGGCATGAGCAACGTCGCCCCCGCCATGGATTTTGTTCCTGCCGAACTGCCAGCCCTGAACGTACTGGTTGCCGCTCCACGCGGCTTTTGTGCCGGGGTGGATCGCGCGATCCACATCGTTGAACTTGCGCTCGAACGCTGGGGCGCGCCGGTTTTCGTGCGGCATGAAATCGTCCACAACAAGTTCGTGGTCGACAGTCTGAAAGCCAAGGGCGCCATCTTCGTCGAGGAACTGGACGAAGTCCCCGACGGTGTGCCGGTCGTGTTTTCCGCCCACGGCGTGCCCAAGGCCGTGCCGGCCAAGGCCGAAGAGCGCGGGCTGACCTATGTGGATGCCACCTGCCCGCTGGTTTCCAAGGTGCATCGCCAGGCCGAACGGCTGGTGGCCGGCGGTTGCCACATCCTGTTCATCGGCCATCAGGGCCACCCGGAAGTGATCGGCACCTTTGGCCAGGTCCCCGAAGGCGCCATGACCCTTATCGAAACGCTGGAAGACGCAGCTGCCGTGCAACCGCACAACAGCGGCAAGCTGGGCTTCCTCACCCAGACGACGCTGAGCGTTGACGACACGTCGGACATGGTTGCCGAACTGAAACGGCGCTTCCCGGATATCGAAGGCCCGCGCGGCGACGATATCTGCTATGCGACGTCCAACCGCCAGGCCGCCGTGAAGGCGATGGCACCGCGCTGTGATCTGGTGCTGGTGATCGGCGCCGCCAACAGCAGCAACAGCCAGCGCCTGCGCGAAGTGGCCGAGCGCGAAGGCGCGCGCAGCTGGCTGATCCAGCGCGCGGCCGAGATTGATTGGGCCTGGTTTGAAGGTGTGACCACGGTCGGGCTGACCGCCGGCGCCTCGGCCCCGGAAGTGCTGGTGCAGGAAGTGCTGGCCGCGATGAACGAACGCTTTGCCGTGACGACCGAAAATATCACGACGGCGGTGGAAGAAGTGGTGTTCAAGCTGCCGCGTTCGCTGACCGCCTGACCCGGGTTGCCGAGCGATGGCCGTTTACACCCCGGTCAGCGCCGATGATCTGACGGCCTTTCTGGCCGGCTATGATGTCGGCGCCGCAGTCAGCTTCAAGGGCATCGCCGAAGGCGTCGAGAACAGCAATTTTCTGCTCGAAACCACACGCGGGCGCTTCATCCTCACCCTGTATGAAAAGCGCGTCGACGCCGGTGACCTGCCCTGGTTCCTGGCGCTGATGGGCCATCTTGCGGCCAAGGGCCTGCCCGTCCCCGGCCCGGTTGCCGATGCCCGCGGCCAGGTGCTGCAGGTGCTGAATGGTCGCCCGGCCTGCCTGATCGAATTCCTGCCGGGTGTGAGCGTTACCGAAGCCACGCCGGAGGCCGCCCGCGCGGTTGGCGCCGCACTGAGCCAGATGCACCGTGCGCTCGCCGATTTCACCGCCCCTCGGCCCAACACGCTTGGCCCCGCGGCCTGGCCGCCGCTCGCCGCCCGCTGCAATGGCCGGCTGGGCGAGATTGACGCCGGCCTGCCCGATGCCGTGGCGCGCGGGCTGGCCGCCGCCGCCGATTGGCCCGCTGGCCTGCCGCAATCGACCATCCATGCCGATCTGTTTCCCGATAATGTGCTGATGCTGGATGGGCGCGTCACGGGCCTCATCGATTTCTATTTCGCCTGCACTGATGCCCGCGCTTATGATGTCGCCATCACCCACGCCGCCTGGTGTTTCTCAGCCGATGGCCGGCAGTTCTTCCCCGAGCGCGCTGCCGGTTTGATGGCAGGCTATCTGGCCGAAGTCGGGCTCACGGCTGCAGAGCGGGCTGCCCTGCCGCGGCTGGCCGCCGGTGCCGCGCTGCGCTTCACCCTCACCCGCGCCTTTGATTGGCTCAATACACCGGCCGATGCGCTGGTCACCCGCAAGGATCCGATGGCCTTTGCCCGCCGCCTGACATGGTATCTGGATGCAACTCCGGAGATGATGGGTGGCTGACGATGCGCCAGCGCGTCCGCGAGTTGCCATCTTCACCGATGGCGCCTGCAAGGGCAATCCCGGCCCCGGCGGCTGGGGCGCCATCCTGCGCGCTGGCGGCAAGGAACGGGAACTGAACGGTTCCGAACCCCATACCACCAACAACCGCATGGAATTGCAGGCGGCGATTTCGGCCCTGAACGCCCTCACCCGGCCCTGCAGCGTCGATCTCACCACCGACAGCGTCTATGTGCGCGACGGCATTTCGAAATGGGTGCACGGCTGGCAGAAGAACGGCTGGAAAACCGCCGACAAAAAACCGGTGAAGAACGATGATCTGTGGCAGGCCCTGCTTGCAGCCGCCCGCCCGCATGTCGTGCGCTGGCACTGGGTGAAGGGCCACGCCGGCCATGCGGAGAACGAACGCGCCGATACGCTGGCCAATGAAGCCATTGCCGCCTTGCGGGCAGCAGCCCCGGCCAACAGCGATTGACGCTATTGCCAAACCCCAGCCAATCGGCTTTTTGAGGCCGCATGTCAGCCGAACAGCCAGCCAAGGGCCTGAACGCCCAACTCATTAAGGTGTGGACGACATGGGGCACGCGCTTCCTGCCGTTTGCCGATGTTGCCACCCCGGAATTGCCGCTGTCGCGCCTGCTGCGTCTGTCGCTGATCCAGGTCAGCGTCGGGATCAGCCTGGTGCTGCTGGTTGGCACACTCAACCGGGTGATGATCGTGGAACTGGGTGTGCCGGCATCGGTGGTTGGCGTGATGCTGGCGCTGCCGCTGCTCGCCGCGCCCTTCCGCGCGCTGGTGGGCCACAAATCCGATACCCACAAATCCGCCATGGGCTGGCGGCGGGTGCCCTATATCTACATGGGCACCATGGTGCAGTTTGGCGGCCTGGCGTTCATGCCTTTTGCTATCCTGGTGTTGTCGGGGGCGCAGGAAGCTTTTGATGAGCGGGTGTGGCTGGGCACGCCGGCCGCGGCCATTGCCTTTCTGATGGTGGGTGCCGGCATCCACATCACCCAAACCGTTGGCCTGGCGCTAGCCACCGATCTCACCAAGACCGAACAACAACCCAATGTGGTTGGCCTGATGTATGTCATGCTGCTGCTGGGCTCGATCGGTGCGGCCCTGTTTTTCGGCTGGGTGCTGGCGGATTTCTCGCAAGGGCGGCTTATCCAGGTGATCCAGGGCTGCGCAGTGGTGACGGTCAGCCTGAATTTCTTGGCGCTGTGGAAACAGGAAACCCGGATTCCCAGCCGGCTGCGGCCTCAGCCAGTCGCGCCTGATCCCAGCTTCCGCGAAAGCTGGGACCTGTTTGTGGCCAAGGAAAAGACGCTTCTGCGTCTGCTCGCGGTGGGACTGGGCACATTAGCCTTTTCGATGTCGGATATCGTGCTGGAACCTTATGGCGGCGAAGTGCTCAATCTGGGCGTTGGCACCACCACCCTGCTTTCGGCGCTGACGGCGGGCGGCAGCCTGATCGGTTTTGCCTATGCCTCTTATATTCTGAGCCTGGGTGCCGATCCGTTCCGCATGGCCAGCCTGGGCGCGCTGATCGGCGTTCCGGCCTATGGCCTGGTGATCTTCGCCGCCACATCCGACGCGCCGTCGATTTTCACCCTGGGCGTGCTGCTGGCCGGGCTTGGCACTGGCCTGTTCGGCCACGGCACGTTGACAGCCACCATGCAGTTGGCGCCGAAACACCAGGTTGGCATTGCCATGGGGGCGTGGGGCGCGGTGCAGGCCACTTCCCAGGGGATTGGCGCAACCATCGGCGGCGTAGTTCGCGATCTCACCCGCGGCGTCGATCTGGGGTTCAACCTGGCCGCCAAGGCGGATGGTTATGTGCTGATCTTTGGCCTGGAACTGCTGCTGATGCTGGCCACGCTGATCGCCATGCGCCCACTGTTGCACCGCGAAAACGAAAATTAATGCGCTGCAGAAGGCATTTTGCGGCCGGTTTTCCGCTGCACTCCGCCGCCATTGCCCCACATCGCCGGGCCTGATTCGCCCACGGGGGCTGCGCACCCCGGAAAATGATACACAAGAAAAAAGGCCGGTGCCCCACCGTCAAGCGGGTGGCACCGGCCCATTCCAGCCTGCCCGGCGATGCCGAGCGAAAGACTTACTTGGCAGCTTCAGCCGGAGCAGCTTCGGCAGCCGGAGCGGCTTCCACCGGAGCAGCTTCAGCAGCCGGAGCGGCTTCAGCCGGGGCAGCTTCCATTACCGGAGCGGCGGCGACAGCAGCGCCACCCTGCCAGAAGGCAGCAAACCAAGTTGTGTTGGTCAGGATCGCCAGATGGATCGAGAAAGCGACCCCTGCGACCCAAACGAGGAAGAACAGCGGCAGACCGACGCTGGGGTTGACGTAAAGCCAAATGCGACCTTCGTTCATGTGCCAGACTCCCTTAAATTACTTCATCCAAGGCGTAAGTGCATACGCCAGGATATGGGCTAGGACTGCGCATGCACCGTAAATACGGGTGCCCCACTTCAGACCTTCATTGATTTCCATTGCTTCCTTCTCGGTCAGTCCGGTCGGATAGACCTTAGTATCATCTGCCATGATATTCCCCTTCCCATTTGGTGAAGTCACCGTGCCAACCGGCCAATGCCTTCCCGCCTGATTACCAGGCCAAACAGCATCACGCGCTGGCCAGCCCCTCCCCAACCTTCCACCAACGGCCGACCCGTTGGCAGGATCGCGGCAGGAGATCGCAGGTGATTCCCTGATATCCAATCTGTCGCATGTGTCAATCTGTCACTGCGGCATTGCATTTGGCTGGCTTGACAATTTTGCAGTGCAACATTGGCCTTCGCTGCATTGCAGCACTGGGCAAGCCAGCTCAGAGCGGGCTTTACCCTTCGTCCATGTCCGATATGATCTGCTTTGCTTCACAGTTTTGGGGATACCGCATGACCGATTTCAACCGCCGCAGCCTGATTGCCGGCGCCGCCGTCATCGCCGCCGCCCCTGCATTGGCCGCCACCCCGAAAGGCCCGGCCGCCGATGCGCAGAAGAAGATCCGCGCCAGCATCGACCGGCAGCTGCCCGAGAACATCGCCCGCATCCAGGACTGGATCCGCCACCCCGGCATCGCCGCCGGAAACTGGCAGATGGAAGAGGCCTGCACCTACACCATGGGCCTGATCAGGGATGCCGGCTTCCAGATGGTCAAGCGCATGCCCACCAAGGGCCAGCCCGGCATTTTCGCCACGCTCGATGCCGGTGCCAAGCGCACGGTGGGCATCTATTTCATGTATGACGTGAAGCAGGTGAATCCAGCCGAATGGTCCAGCCCGCCGTTCGAGGCGCGCATCACCAACAAGCCGGGCTGGGGCCAGGTGATCGTCGGCCGCGGCGCCATCAATCAGAAGGGGCCGGAAGCCGCCTTTCTGGCCGCGCTCCACGCCTTCCGCGAAGCCGGACAGAAACTGCCAGTCAATCTTGTGCTGGTCGCCGAGGGCGAGGAAGAAATCGCCTCCCCCAATTTCCACCAGATCGTGCAGGCCCCCGAAGTGCTCGCCGCGCTCAAGAAATGCGACGGCATCGTCATTCCTACCGCCTGGCAGACGGCCAATGGCAGCACGATGATCAATCTGGGCGCCAAGGGCCCGATCGAGTTCCAGCTGATCGCCAGTGGCGAACGCTGGGGCAAGGGCCCGAAGATCGACATTCACAGCAGCCAGCACGCCCATGTGGATTCGCCCGTGTGGCACCTCGTGCAGGCACTGAACACGCTGGTGAAGGAAGACGGCTTCACCCCCGCTATCGACGGCTGGTTCGACAATGTGCGCGGGCTGACAGCGCGGGAAAAGGAACTGATCGCGATGACGGCCGCCAGCCAGAGCGAGGCCGAGGCCAAGCGCGCCATGGGCGTGAAGATGTGGATCAACAACGAACCGTGGCAGCAAAGCCTTGAACGCCTCGCCAGCCAGCCGACCGTCAACATCCAGGGCCTGGTCGCCGGCTACACCGGCCAAGGCGGCAAGACCGTGCTGCCCGGCCGTGCCGAAGCCAAGCTGGAATGCCGTCTGGTGCCCAATCAGACCTTCCGTGAAGCCGAAGCCAAGCTGGAGGCCCATCTAGCCAAAAGGGGCTTTGGCGATATCGAAGTGGTGGTGAGCGGCGGCTACGACCCCACCGAAACCGCCGAGGATGCCCGCGTGGTGCGCGCTCAACAGGCCGTGTATGCCCGCTTCAACGCGCCCGCCACGCTCTACCCGCGCAGCGCCGGCAGTTGGCCCGGCAGTGTCTTCACCCAGCCGCCGGTCTCACTGCCTGCCGGCCAGTTTGGCCTCGGCCACGGCAGCGGCGCGCATGCGCCGGACGAATATTTCGTGGTAGAAAGCAGCAACCCGGCCGTACAGGGCCTGGCTGGCTGCACGGCAGGGTTCGTTGACTTTCTCTATGAAATGGCAGTGGTTCAATAGCTTGGCGTGACGCAGCCGTGGCGCGCGGATGAGCGTGCCGCTGACAGCTGCTAACACCGCTAATTTCATGGTTCGGCAACGCCGGAAATGATACCGTCCTCCGATCAACGGTGGAGGGTGTCATGAACAGGCCTGTACACGTGATAGCGTTGCTGTTGGCGGCAATGCCGGCCGCTGCGGCCGAGGCAGCAACAGTTGTGGTTGGCACCGCACCCTTGACCCATCCAGTCGGCGGGCAATTTGTTGGACGACTTCATCTCGATTTTCCCCAGAATTGATGGAACTCGGCCCACAGCGGGACGCTGGAGGGCTCCGGCTTCACCTGGACGTATGATCCGCAAGGGTTCGGGGAAGGTTTCTCCAAAACCTTTGAAGTGCAGAACGCCGCCCGGCCAAACCTGACCAAGGTGCTGACGCTGACGATGGTCGTGCGGCAGCCGTGGATGCCGCCACCTCTAACCGAATATTGCGCGGATCGGCGAGATTGCTCATCAGGGCGTGATTGGGATTTCTGGGGCGGCGCCTACGTTGATCTCGGGCCCTTCCCCACTCCCTTTCGTCTCTGGGGCGCTTCCAATATCGGCCAGGATGCCGAAACAGGTTTTTGGAGTGGCCAGTTCCAGTTCAGGGTGAGTCCGCAGCCCGCAGCGGAATATGTGACCTTCGAGCGATCGGACTGGGGCGCCGTGGTTGATGATATTGTCAGCATGACACTGCAGATTTCGTGCGTACCGGAACCATCGACATGGGCCACGATGATGCTTGGCTTCGGCGTGGTGGGCGGCGCGGCACGGCGGCGGCGTGGGCTTACGATGGCAGGTTCGGCCTGAATGGGAAAAAGCCAGGCTTGCTCCTGACGTTCAGGCGACAGGCAAACTTTTCCCAATTGGTCTATGCACAGGCATGAGCGCCTCGCTGCCTGACCTTCACACGAATCCTCTCGATCCGTCCGATGCGGCTGGGGCCCTGCCTGATCAGCCGCCAATCGTGAAGCCGCATTCGCTGTGGCGGGCGATGGCGCGCGGCGTGGTTGGCAGGTGCCCGCGCTGTGGGCAGGGCCGGCTGTTCCGGGCGTTCCTCAAGCCGGTTGATCGATGCGGCCGCTGTGACGAGGATTGGTCGCTGCAGCGGGCCGATGATTTTCCGGCCTATGCCTCACTGTTCATCACCGGCCACTTGGTGGCGCCGCTGGCCGTGCATCTGGCGCGGGACGCCAGCATATCGTCTGCGATGGCCTCCGCTATCATCCTGCCAATCACGGCGGCGCTGGCAATTGGCCTGTTGCAGCCGTGCAAAGGGGCCATCATCGCCGTGCAATGGCGGATGGGCATGCACGGGTTCCAGCGCGATCCTTCAGCCGGCGACGACGCGACGCCCTGACGTGGCAGTCACGCCCTGATGAAACGGTCCACGCCGCTGCCGTCCTTCACGCGGCTGACCCGGCCGCGCTCTTCCAACCAGTGCAGGTGGGCGACGGTTTCACCTGTTGCCAACCCGTAATCAGCCTCACCAATCGGCCTGCGGAACAGGGCGGCGAAGCAGTCGACGGCGGTGCGGGGTTCAGCGCAGAAGGCCTCCAGCTTTTCCAGCTTGCCATGGTGATCGGCGGCGAGCTGGTCCAGTCGCGTGTGCAGGCCATAGAAGGGCTCGTTGTGCGCGGGCAGTACAAGCACATGATCGGGAATGGCGCGCAGCGTATCGATGCTCTCCAGCCAGTCGCCCAGTGGATCGGCATAGGGCTCAGTGGGATAGACCGAGACGTTCGACGTGATGCGCGGCAGCACCTGATCGCCGCTGATCATCACATCGTCGGCCACCAGGCATGCATGTTCCGGCGCATGGCCGCGGCCGACCACGACCGTGAACTGGCGCGGGCCGATATTGAGCACATCGCCATCGCGCAACCGCTTGAAGCCGGCCGGCATCTTGCTGATGATCTTGCCGAAACTGCCCCAGGCCTTAGCCTTCATCGCGGCGACCTGTTCCTCGCTCCAGCCGGCGCGGATGGAGAAGGCCACGGCTTCATCCGGCGGCGCGTCGCGCACATCCAATGTGAGTGTGCGCGCCAGCAGATATTCGGTGCGGGTGATTTCCAGCGGCACATCCCACTTGCGGCACAGCCAGCCGGCCATGCCGAGGTGATCCGGGTGATAGTGGGTGACGATGACGCGCGTGACCGGCTTGCCCTTCAACGCGCCGGCAAACAGCGCTTCCCACGCCGCTTTCGAAGCCGGCAGGCCCACCCCGGTGTCGACAATCGCCCAGCCGTCGCCGGCATCAATCACCCACAGGTTGATGTGATCCAGCCCGAACGGCAGGCCCATGCGCACCCAGAAAATGCCGGGCGCCACTTCTTCGGCTTCGCCCGGCCCCGGCACCCAACGGCCGAGCGGATAGCGCAGGCCCTTGATCTCGTCTGCCTCGCGCGGTTCCGTGCTGGCCTGGCCGGCGGGGATGGGCAGCAAGGGCGGTGGTTCGGTCATGATGACCAAGGGGGTAGCGGGCAGGCCGCGCGGCGTCGACTCTCCTTGCCGACAGGATGGGCTTGCGGCAGGGAAACCCCGCTATGCATCCCAATGCCGCCTTTCGCAGCAATGATGACCCGCTCGCTTTCGTGGCGGCGCAAGGCTTTGCCCACATCTTTGGCCAAACGCCCGATGGACCGCGCTTGGCGCATGCGCCGGTGCTGGTGAGCGCGGCGGGCACGGTGATGTTCCACCTCGCGCGTGGCAATGCGCTGGCGCAGCATCTCGATGGCCTGACCGCGCTGATCAGCGTCGGCGGGCCGGGCCACTATGTCTCACCCAACTGGTATGGGGAGCCGGCCAACAATGTGCCCACGTGGAATTACCAGGCGGTCGAGATCGAAGGCCCGGTGCGCGCCATGAGCATGGACGAAGTGGAGGAACTGCTGCACGTCGCTTCGGCCACCTTCGAGCCCCGGGTGGGCGAGAACTGGACCATGCACAAGATGGAGCGCCCGCGCGCCGAAGCGATGATGCGCGCCATCACCGGATATGAACTCACCCCCGCCGCCATCCGTACCACGCTGAAGGCCAGCCAGAACCGCAGCGAGGCCGATGCGTCCGGCGTGATCACGGCGCTGGAGCGACTGGGCGAGACAGAAGGCGCGGCGAGAATCCGCGCCGCAAGGAAGACATCATGAAACTCGCTGTTTTCGATTGCGATGGCACGTTGATCGATAGCCAGGTCAACATCATCCGGGCGATGGAGCAGAGTTTCCAGCGCCACCGCCTTCCCGCCCCCGACAGCCACGCCACCCGCCGCATCGTCGGCCTCAGCCTGGTGGAAGCCATGCAGGCGCTGCTGCCGGAGGCGGATCATGACCTGCACCTGAGCCTGGCCGAAGACTACAAGACCGCCTTCCAGCGCCTGCGGGCCGACAAGGCGCTCGATGCCGAGCCGCTCTACCCGGGTATCCGCAGCCTCCTCGATACGCTCGATGGGCAGGGCTGGCTTCTCGCAGTCGCCACCGGAAAATCCGATCGCGGCCTGAAACTGGCGCTGGAACACCATGGCATCCATCACCTGTTCGTCAGCTTGCAAACCGCCGATCGCCACCCGTCCAAGCCTCATCCTTCAATGCTTCATATGGCGCTGGCCGAAGCAGGCGCGAAGGCCGAACAGGCGGTGATGATCGGCGATACCATCTTCGATATCGCCATGGGCGAAGCCGCGGGCGTGAAGAGTATCGGCGTCGATTGGGGTTATCACGACGCGCATGAACTGATCGACGCCGGCGCCGCGCATGTCGCCGATGATGCCGATCATCTGCTGGCGCTGCTCAATGGCTGAGGAACCGTCCCCCGACGACATGCCGGGTTCCGGCGAGATGATCGCCCGGCTGCGGCGGCTGGGCCGGATCATGGCGATCCTGGCGTTGGCATTCGGCGGTGCTTTCGTGGTTCTGGCGCGGCGCAGTGCAGCGGCCGGCGAAAACGGTGAGGTGGCGAGCGGACTGTTCTGGGTCGCGGCCGTGCTGCAGTTTGCGCTGGCATTCGTCTTGCTGCAGCGCGGCCGACGGGGGTAAGGCCAATCCATGCGTGAAGCCCCCCTCCCCGCTGCCGAAGCGAAGAAACGCTATCTGATCTATCTCGCCGTCCGGCTGACCGGGCTGGCAGTGATGGCCACCGGCGTGTGGCTGGTGGGCGAAGTGGGGCAGGCACCGGGGCTGGCGGTGGTGCTGCTTGGCGGCTGCTCGCTGTTCGTTCGGCCGAAGCATCTGGGCCTCACCCGCAAATGAAGCGCTTCTACAAAGACGCAACCGTCACCGGCGACGGGCCTTTCGGCGTGGCGCTGGACGGCCGGCCGCTGCGCACGCCGGCACGCGTGCCTCTTGCGGTGCCCACGCGATCGCTGGCGGAAGCCATTGCCGGCGAATGGCAGGCGCAAGGCGAGAAGATTGATCCGCGCAGCCTGCCGCTCAGCGGCTTTGCCAACGCTGCCATTGATCGGGTCGCAGCAGACCACGCCGGCTTTGCCAAACGGCTGGCGACTTATGCGGAAAGCGAACTTATCGCCTATCGCGCCGACGGCCCGGCCTCGCTGCTGGCGGCGCAGGCAACGGCCTGGGACCCATGGGTGGAATGGCTCGCCCGCCGTTACGACGTGGGGCTGACCATCACCACTGGCATCATGCATGTCGCCCAGCCGCTGGCGACGCTGACGCGCCTTCATACAGCGTTTGCCGCCTTCACGCCGTACCAGCTGGCGCCATTGGATCCGATCGTGACCATCACAGGCTCTGCCGTGCTGGCATTGGCGGTGGCGGAAGGCGAACTCGAGGCGCAAGCCGCCTATGACATCGCCCATGTCGATGCGCTTTGGCAGGAACAGCAATGGGGCCGCGATCCGTTGGCGGAAAAGGCCGAAGCAGAGCGCCGCGCTGATCTCGATGCGGCGATCCGCTGCCTGCGCCTGTTGGCAGGGTGAAAACAACGCACTTGCCCCGAGCATCGCAATTGCTAGGGGAGACACCAAGGGAGTGCACACCCATGCTGAAGCAACTGGAAGAACTGGAACGCCGCCGCGCCGCCGCCCGCATGGGTGGTGGGGAAAAGCGCATCGAGGCCCAGCACAAGAAGGGCCGGCTGACGGCGCGCGAGCGGCTGGATATCCTGCTCGATCCCGGCAGCTTTGAAGAGCTCGACATGTATGTGGAGCATAACTGCACCGAATTCGGCATGGCCGAACAGAAGATCCCCGGTGACGGCGTCGTGACCGGCAGCGGCACCATCAACGGCCGGCTGGTCTATGTCTTCTCGCAGGATTTTACCGTTTTTGGCGGCTCATTGTCTGAACGCCACGCCCAGAAGATCTGCAAGATCATGGACACCGCCATGAAGGTTGGCGCGCCGGTGATTGGCCTCAACGATTCGGGCGGGGCCCGCATCCAGGAAGGCGTCGCCAGCCTTGGTGGCTATGCCGAAGTGTTCCAGCGTAACGTGCTGGCATCCGGCGTGGTACCGCAGATTTCGCTGATCATGGGGCCCTGTGCGGGCGGCGCGGTCTACTCACCCGCCATGACCGACTTCATCTTCATGGTGAAGGATTCGAGCTACATGTTCGTCACCGGCCCGGACGTGGTGAAAACAGTGACCAACGAGGTGGTGACCCAGGAAGAACTGGGCGGCGCCATCACCCACAGCACCAAATCCGGCGTCGCCGATCTGGCGCTGGAAGATGATATCGATGCACTGCTGCGCACGCGGATGTTCTTCGATTTCCTGCCCTTGAACAACCGCGAGGATGCGCCGTTCCGGTCCACCAGCGACGATCCGCTGCGCATTGACCACAGCCTGGACACGCTGATCCCGGCCAGCGCCGCCAAGCCGTATGACATGCACGAGCTGATCCAGAAAGTCGCCGACGATGGCGAATTCTTCGAGCTGCAGCCCGGCCATGCCGGCAATATCCTGATCGGCTTTGCGCGCATCGAAGGCCACACGGTCGGTATTGTTGCCAACCAGCCGACGGTGCTGGCCGGCTGCCTCGACATCAACGCCAGCAAGAAGGCCGGCCGCTTCGTGCGTTTTTGCGATGCCTTCAACATACCGATCGTGACGTTCGTGGATGTGCCCGGCTTCCTGCCCGGCGTGGCGCAGGAATATGGCGGCATCATCAAGCATGGCGCCAAACTGCTGTTCGCCTATGCCGAAGCCACCGTGCCGAAAATCACCGTGATCACGCGTAAGGCCTATGGCGGCGCCTATGACGTGATGGCGTCAAAGCATCTGCGCGGCGACTTGAACTATGCCTGGCCCACCGCCGAAATCGCCGTGATGGGCGCGAAGGGCGCCGTGGAAATCATCTTCCGCCAGGATATCGGCGACAAGGACAAGATTGCGGCCCGCACCGCCGAATATGAAGCCCGCTTCGCCAATCCGTTCGTGGCGGCGTCGATGGGCTTCATCGATGAAGTGATCATGCCGCATGCGACGCGGAAGCGGATCGCGACGGGCCTGCGGAAACTGCGCAACAAGACGCTCGAGAACCCGTGGAAAAAGCACGACAATATCCCGTTGTAAGCGGGACGTGATGCCCGAAACCTATCTCGTCTGGAAATTCCTGCACATCACCGGTGTCGTGATGTTGATGGGCAACATCACTGTGACGGCGATCTGGAAGTATTTCGCCGATCGCGACGGCCGCGGCCCGGTGCTGCAGTTCGCCCAGAAACTCATCACCTACACCGATTGGTCGATGACGGTGTGGGGCGTGGTGCTGACCATGGTTGGCGGCTATGGCCTTGCCATTCAAGGCCAATTTGATCTTGTTAGCGGCTGGTTGCTCTGGGCGCAGCTTTGTTTCGTCGCCGCCGGATTGATCTGGATGGGGCTGATCGTGCCGATCCAGATCAAGAGCGCGCGGATGGCGCGCCAATTCGGTGATGGGCCAGTGCCCGATGCCTACAAGGCCTTGTCAAAACGATGGATTTTCTGGGGACTCATCTCCACCGTGCCACTGGTGGCGGCGCTGTGGCTGATGATTGCCCGGCCCGCCTGAGCACCAATGTGACGGCTATATTGCAGAAAAAAGACTCTTAAATGACATTTTCGTGACAATCTTGTTGCATTCACGTGACATTGCTCGCATCATCCTCTCATCAAGTGTTTTGGGAGGTACATGATGCGCATCACGATAGCTCTTCTCGCCGCCGCAACGTTGGCGATGCCGGCTCTGGCCGCCGAACCCGGCTATGAACAGTGGCAGGTGAAGGTGCAGACTGCGGATCTCGATCTGTCGTCGGCCACTGGCCAGCGCGCGCTGGACAAGCGCCTGTCGCAAGCGGTGACGCGCCTGTGCGGATACCCGGTCACCTTCACCCGTGACGAACTGGCGGCCTTTGATGCCTGCCGGACCGATGCGATGAAGGCTGCTGCGCCGCAGATTGATGCGGCCCGCGCCCGGCTCGCTGTTGCGGTTGCTTCCAACCGCTGAAATTCATTCAAGCCTGAACCCGAAAGGGCCGGTGCTCACGCGCCGGCCCTTTTGCATTCACCGGGTTGGCGACAGGCCTTCAAACTGAACCACGTCACCGGTCAGGGCGGCAAAGGCAGCAGCGATGGTGGCAAAGAACAAACGCATGGAAAATTCCGGAAATCAGAGGAGTGGCCGGCGCCGCTGCAGGGGATCAGCAGCGCCGGCCGGGGTATGACCGATGGATGCAGCCTGTGGGGGGATCGGCTGCCCGGGGGAAGGGGACCATCTGTCACGCCCGCCTGCCTGTGCTGATGCACCGCACCTGACGCAAAGCCCAACAAGTCGTGCCTGCTAAGGGTCATCGCCAAAATCGATATGTTGCATGGTGGCCCCGCCCCGCTATGGAGCAATCATACGAGCAGACGGGAGCCACACGCCTTGTTCACGAAAATCCTGATTGCCAACCGCGGTGAAATCGCCTGCCGCGTGATCCGCACGGCCCGCGCGATGGGCATCAAGACGGTGGCCGTCTATTCCGATGCCGATGCCCAGGCCCTGCATGTGCGCGAGGCCGATGAAGCCGTGCACATCGGCGCGGCGCCGGCTGCCGAATCCTATCTGATCGCCGACAAGATCATCGCCGCCTGCAAGGCGACAGGCGCCGAAGCCGTTCACCCCGGCTATGGCTTCCTGTCGGAACGCGCCAGCTTCGTTGAGGCGCTGAGCGCGGCCGGGATCGCCTTCATCGGCCCACCGGCCCCCGCCATCGCCGCCATGGGCGACAAGATCGAATCCAAGCGCCGCGCCAAGGCGGCGGGCGTCAGCGTCGTGCCCGGCTTTGTCGGTGAAATCACCGGCACCGAACACGCGGTCGAAATCGCTGCTGGCATCGGTTATCCGGTGATGATGAAGGCTTCGGCCGGCGGCGGCGGCAAGGGCATGCGCCTCGCGTGGAGCGAAGCTGACGTGCGCGAAGGCTTCGATTCCGTCCGCCGCGAGGCATTGGCCAGTTTCGGCGATGATCGCGTGTTCATCGAAAAGTTCGTCGAACAGCCGCGCCACATCGAAATCCAGCTGATCGGCGACCAGCAGGGCAATATCCTTTATCTGAACGAGCGCGATTGTTCGATCCAGCGCCGCCACCAGAAGGTGGTGGAAGAAGCCCCCTCCCCGTTCGTCACGCCGGAAATGCGCAAGGCGATGGGCGAACAGGCCGTCGCGCTTGCCCGCAATGTCGGCTATTTCAGCGCCGGCACGGTGGAGTTCATCGCAGGCGCCGATCGCAGCTTCTACTTCCTTGAAATGAACACCCGCCTGCAGGTGGAGCATCCGGTCACCGAATGCATCACCGGCCTCGATCTCGTCGAACTGATGATCCGCGTCGCCGCGGGCGAACCGCTGCCGCTGTCCCAGGCCGATGTGCAGCTGAACGGCCACGCCATCGAAACCCGCATCTATGCCGAAGACCCGTATCGCGGCTTCCTGCCCTCCATCGGCCGCCTGTCACGCTGCCAGCCGCCGGAAGCCGGCCTGGATCAAGAAGGCCGTCTGATCCGCATCGATACCGGCGTGGTGGAAGGCGCTGAAATCAGCATGTTCTATGATCCGATGATCGCCAAGCTGATCACCTGGGCCCCGACCCGCGCCGATGCCATCGCCGCGCAGGCCGATGCGCTCGATTCCTATCTGATCAAGGGCATCAACCACAATATCGATTTCCTGGCCGCCATCATGCAGCATGATCGATTCAAGGCTGGCAGCAATGTCACCACCGGTTTCATTGCAGAGGAATATCCCGATGGCTTCCACGGCGCGCCGGTTGCGCCCGAAACCCGCGATACGCTGGTGGCCGCGGCCGCCATCATCCACGCTGAAACCGTGGCGCGCGAACAGTTGATCGATGGCCAGCTTTCCGGCGATGGCGCCATCTATGGCATCAACTGGGTCGTCGAACTCGATGGCGAACAGGTGCCGGTGGACGTGACCGGGGAGGCCGGCAGCCACGAAGTCCTCATCGATGGCCGCGATCTGGTCGTGCAGTCCGGCTGGCGTGTGGGCGACAGCCTGTTCACCGGCAATATCAACGGCACCGCCATCGCCATCAGCGTTGCAAGGAAGGGCAGTTTCACCCTGCTCACCACCCGCGGTGCGGCCCACAAGGCCCGCGTCCTCACCCCGCGCGCCGCCGAACTCGCCCGCCACATGATCGCCAAGGTGCCGCCGGACATGAGCAAATATCTGCTCTGCCCGATGCCCGGCCTGGTGGTTTCCATCGCGGTTGCCGAAGGCGACAAGGTGGAAGCCGGCCAGCAGCTCGCCACCGTGGAAGCCATGAAGATGGAAAATATCCTGCGCGCCGAAAAGGCCGGGGTGGTGGCGAAACTGCTGGCCAAGGCCGGCGATTCACTGGCGGTGGATGCGGTGATCATGGAATTTGAAGGCTAGAAGGCCCTTCACTTCGCTTCCGCGGTCTCCTGCACCTCTTTCGGCGGCCCTTCTTCAAGCCGCTTCACGAACGCCGCCGCGTCGCCGGCCAGCGCTGCCTCGCGCAAGCTGCGGGCAAGCGCCGCATAACCGTCACCGTGCGGCGCGAAGGCCACTGGTTCCAGAACCTTGGCGGCGTCCGCCATGCGGCCCTTGCGCACCAGCACGGTCGCCATGTCGATCACGATGCCCGACGCTTGCGGTGCCAGTTCCCACATTCTCTGCACCACGTTGAACAAATTGTCGTCCACCGGGCCGCGTTCGATATCGCTGGTGTGCACGTACAGATGCAGGGCCCGCCAGTCCGCCGGTGCGGCCTTCGCGGCCCGCACCAGCAGGCGCCGCGCCTCACCGCGATTGGCGCGCGCGTCGACGGCGAGCAGGGCTTCGGCCTTCAGGCGCAGCAGATCGGAATCGCCGGGCGAGGCGGCCAACTGGCCATCGAGCAAGCTGCTCGCCCGCGCCTTGTCCCCCCAGTACATCTCGGCCAGCGCCAATGTGCGGGTTGCCAGCACGTCGCCCTGGTGGCGCGCGGTGGCACCCCGCACCCGGGCCAGCGCCGCCTTGGGATCCGGCGCCTCGCCGCCTCTGTTGTCCAGCCAGGCGTACAGCATGATCACATCGCCCGCCGATGCCGACAGATCGCGCACGGTCACCATTGCGGTTTCCGGCCCCTTGCGGGTGAGCCGGCTGAAGGTCATCCGGCTCATATAGGCCTTCAGCGGGCCATTGAGTTCCCGCGGCTCGGGCAGCACGTTCGCCTTGAACGCGCTGAGCGGATCAGTGCCGCCGGCGACGGCCCGCAGATAGGCGTTCAGCTTTTCCGACATGCCCGGCGCACGGAACATGTAATGGGTCAGCAGCCAGCTTTGGGCATAGAACATCAACACGTCTGCCGATCGCAGTTTTGCCGTTTCCCGCCCGATCACCCGATCCCAGTTCAGCCATTGCTGGCTGAGCGAATAGGCGCGGCCGGCATCGAACAGGCCGAAATCAACCCGCGTCGGGAAGAAGGTTGCGGTCATGAAATATTCGGCAAAGCCTTCCAAATACCAGGCCGGATAGCTTTGCCCGGTGGAGGCAAACATGTGGTGGTGGGCATATTCGTGCAGCAGCACCTTCTGGCCGAATTCCCCCTTGGTGGCGAACGCCACGATGCCGCGATCGCCGGCATTGTAGAACCCGGCGACATCCGGACCGACCTTGCCGAACGGCACGGCACTGGAAATCGTATCGACGATATAGATATCCAGTTTCGGCGCCGCATCATCCACCTGGGCCGTGGTGAATTTGCCCAGCAGAGTGCGATAATCTTCCAGCAGTTCTGCCCGCCGCCGCAGATCAGCGGCCGACATGTCGGCATACACCCGGAAATGCGTCGATTCCGCCACCCGCCACGCCGCCGCACCGGGGGAGGCCACCACAAGACCAATCAACAGGAACAGCAGCGTACGCATCAGGCCAGCATCACAACAATGTGGCAGCCGTCAACAATTGCCGAAGAGAATTTTTCGTTAACCTTTCTCCCTTATGAATCCGTTTTGGATCTGTTGCATTCGGATTGGGTCGAACGTGATTTCCTTGCGCCATCTTGCTTGCCTTGCGGCAGGCGTCTTATCCCTTGCGCCGGCTCCCGGCTCGGCCACGGTCATCCTGTCGTCCGGCCCCGTCTCCCCCCTGCCCTCCGAACTGGGCGCCCGCGCGCGTTGGGGCGGCACCGGGTTTGAAGCGGTGATGCTCGATGCCGGCACCCAGGTGGTGGGCACGACGCTGAACCCCGTTGGTTCCCCGGTGTGGCAACTCGGCCAGCCGCACGCGTTTCGCCTGTTCTGGGAATGGTTCAGCGGCACACTAACCTGGCAAATCGATTTCGATCGCAACGGCAGCTTTGGCGCCGGTGAAACTGCCAGCCTCACCCGGGTGGCGCGGATCGGCACCACCTTCGACTATATCCTGCTCACCGCCGACAGCCGCACGGCCGGCGCGAACAGCAACGCCATCGACATCAACAATTTTCGCATCAATGGCACCAATTTGGGCAACTTCAGGGCTGACAGCAGCAGCCCCAACATTGGCCAATGGTTCGAGCCGGCCAGCCCAGGTCCGCGCTTCCGTTCAATCGAGATCTTGGGCGACATGGTCTACCGCAACACTGGTGGCAATGGTGCTTTCCAGGGCGAGCGGCCGCGCATGCAGCTGCAATTCTTTGGCCCGGAACCGGTGCCGGAACCGGCAAGCTGGGTGATGCTGGTGGCCGGCTTTGGCGCCGTGGGGGCCGCCCTGCGCCGCCGCCGGACGGTGGCAGCCGCCTGAACCCTTACGCCAGCAGCGGCGCCAGCGCGCCTTCGTGCCTGAGCAGCCAAGCCTTGCGCTCCACCCCGCCGGCATAGCCCGTCAGCGCGCCGCCGGAACCCATCACACGGTGGCAGGGCACGACGATGCCAATGGGATTGGCACCGTTGGCCAGACCAATGGCGCGGCTGGCGGTGGGTTGGCCGATGGCGGCCGCAAGCTGGCCATAGCTGCGGGTTTCGCCGGCCGGAATCTGGCGCAGCGCGGCCCATACGCGGCGCTGGAATTCGCTGCCGATGCGGGCGACTGGCAGGCCATCGAGCGCGGTGACTGCGCCGGTGAAATAGGCAGCGAGCGCTCCCGTCAATTCCGCTGGCGGTTCGCCCGGCGCGAGGCTGGCACCGGGATGGTGGCGCGCGAACAGCCGGTGCAGGCGCGCTTCGAAATCCGCGAAGTCGAGCGCATGCAGCGTGCCATCGGCGGCAGTGACGGCGAGGAGATCGCCCAGCGGGCTGGGCAGGCGGGAGAGAGTGTGGCTCATGCCCCTTTCCTACCGGCGTTCACGATGCTGCGCTGGCGGAAATCCGCCATCATGTCCGGCAGCTGATCCCGCCGGCATTGTTCACCCCGCATTCGGCGCGCTGTTCACCCATGGCAAAGCGCACCAGCAACGCGCCGGCGTTGGACTGGCGGATCACGTCGGCCACCGATCGCACCGGCTGGCCGCCCACGCTTTCCAGCAGGGCGCCGGGGCGCAGAAAGCGCAAGGCTGGTGCGTTGGCCTCGATCGCCACCACCACCACGCCCTGTTCGGGCAGACCGGCGCCGAGTTCCTGGGCATAGGCCGGCGACAGATTGGCGACCGTCACGCCGTTCAGGATGGAGCGGCCGGCCAGCCGCGTGATGCTGCGCGGCGGATTTTCCGGCGGCGGCGCCAGCGTCACCGGCACCTGCCGTTCCGCACCATCACGCCACAGCCGCATGTTCAGCGTGGTGCCAACGCCTTCGGTGGCCAGCGAATAACGCAGCTGCCCGCCATTGGCGACTTCCTTGCCGTCCACGCTTTTCAGCACGTCGCCAGCCTTGACGCCAGCCTTGGCGCCGGGGCTGCCGGGCACAACGCCGGTCACCAGCAGCCCGCCGGGGCGATCGAGGCCAAGCTGCTTCGCCGTATCGGCGGTGAGCGCTTCGCCCTCTACCCCGATCCAGCCGGAAACCAGCTTGCCCTTGTCGGCCGCGTTCAGGAACACGCGTACCATCTTGGAGGGGATGGCAAAACCGATGCCGTTGGAACCGCCGCCGCGGCTGAAGATGGCCGTGGGCACGCCGATCAGCCGGCCTTGCGAATCCAGCAGTGCGCCGCCCGAATTGCCGGGGTTGATGGCCGCATCAGTCTGGATGAAGAACTGCCAATCGGAAACGCCGATGCCGGTGCGGGCCAGTGCCGAAACAATGCCGGTCGTCACCGTCTGGCCAACGCCAAACGGGTTGCCGATGGCCACGGTCACATCACCCACTTCCACCCGGTCGCTATCGGCCATGCGGATCACCGGGAGCACGGCGCCTTCGGTTTCCACCTTCAGCAGCGCCAAATCGAGGCGCGGATCGGCAAACAGGATCTTGGCCTTGAACTCGCGCCGATCGGCCAGGGCGACCAGGATCTGGTCTGCCCCTTCCACCACGTGGTTGTTGGTGATGATCAGGCCATCGGCGCCAACGATCACGCCCGATCCCAACGATTGCGACACGCGCGGCTGCACCGGGGCACCACCGAAGAACCGCTGAATGAATTCCTCGTTCATGCTGCGCGGCCGGCGATCCACCGTGGCGGTGTAGATGTTGACGACAGCGGGCGCGGCGGATTTGACCACGGGCGCGAAGCTGAGCGCCACCTGGCCGGATTGCGGCACGGCGCGGGGCACGTCGGTCGTGTCCATCGGCGGAATCTGCGCCGCGACATGGCCGGTGTCCGACAGCTGGGCGATGCCCACCGCCAGCCCGACGCCCGCCGCCGCGCCCAAAAGCACGCCGCCCGCCAATTTCAGCCTGTCCACCATGAGAGCGAATATCCTGTTCATAATGCCGAGATTGCTGCGCGAAGTTTAAGCAGCCATGAATATGGGGAGCGATTTGGCTTTGCGAAGGGGCACATCATGAAACTCTGGCACTGCCACGATGCGCGCAGTTTCCGGCCGCTGTGGGCGCTGGAGGAACTCGGCCTGCCCTATGAGCTGGTGCTGCTGCCCTTCCCGCCGCGCTGGATGGAGCCGAGCTTTCTTGAGTTGAACCCACTCGGCACTATCCCTTTCTTCACGGATGGTGACGTGAAGATGACCGAAAGCGCCGCCATCTGCCAATATCTGGCCGACAAGGTAAGCGCCTTGCGGGTGCTGCCCGGCGATCCGCGCTATGGTGATTACCTGAATTTCCTGCACCAGTCCGACGCGACACTCACCTTCCCGCAGACGCTGGTGCTGCGTTACACGCAGCTTGAGAAACCGGAAAACCGCAACCCCAAGGTGGCGAGCGACTATCGCCGCTGGTTCATCGCCCGCACCACCTGGGCCGAACGCGCACTGTCTGATGGCCGGCCGTGGCTGTGCGGCGATACGTTCACCGTCGCCGATATCGCCGTCGCCTATGCGCTGCTGCTGGCGGGCAATCTCGGCCACCTCGGCGAGGTTGGCCCGCATCTGCTGTCATACTGGGAACGGTGTCAGGCGCGGGATGGCTTCCAGCGCGCCAAGGCGGCGCAGAAGGCTTAGGCCGCGCGCACCGCGATCACCTCATCCAGCCTGAGCGGGCGATAGAGGTGCGGGAACAATTGCCCGCCGCGGCTTTCCTCCCACTTCAACGCGTCGCCCAGCGCGTCGGCATCCAGCGTCAGCG
Source organism: Sandarakinorhabdus limnophila DSM 17366 (assembly GCF_000420765.1). Lineage (GTDB taxonomy): Bacteria > Pseudomonadota > Alphaproteobacteria > Sphingomonadales > Sphingomonadaceae > Sandarakinorhabdus > Sandarakinorhabdus limnophila. The sequence continues at coordinate 106,892 of NZ_ATVO01000005.1, forward strand.
CCATCACGCCCACATCGCCGGCAAACCATTTGGTCAGGGTGCCGGGCGCCTGTTCGGGCGTGGAGATGTGAATATAGCCATCACGCAGATCATCCGCCGATCCGGCAAACACGCGCGTTTCCTGAAACTGTGCCCATTCATCGGCGCGCAACAGCTTGATGATCGGTGTCATTTCACCTCACGCACGGGTACTTTCAGCGTGCACAGATCGGCCGCGCCGGCCTGACGCACGAAGAAACCGGTGCGGTTAGCGCGGGCCTGCACCACCTGGGCAAAGCTGGGGCTGGCCGTGTCCATCATCTGCCAGCGCGGAAAGCCGGGGATCTGGCTGGCGAGGCGCACGCGGGTGATCTTGGTGCGCTGACGCTCATCCTTGTAGAAACCCAGCGCCTCGGTGCCGCGCGGCAGGGCGGCGTGCGGCTCGATGCCGGCCAGCACCCGGCCCACGTTGGCGATGTTGCGATCAAGATGGCGCGGGCCATGGCCGATCACGGCATAAAGCTCGGCGCCGTCGCCGGTATCCGGCGGCATGTCGCGGCCCACGCCCACCGTGCCATAGCAATGCGCCAGCCACACCGTGCCGGTGCTCTGGTCGCGCGCTGCCTGCCAGCCCGACACAAAGCCGGCTTCGGCATAGCTGTCCTTGAACGGCGACGGCGTGAAGGCGACATCGGCGATGGGGCGCTCATACTCCGCCGGCAGCCGTTCCGGCCGCACGCGCTGTTCGCGCACATCGGGCGGCTGGCTCACCGGTTCCTTGCCGCTCTCCGGCTTGGCGGCCCATTGCACGACATAATTGTCCTGCACCCGCACGATACGGCTCTCATCAAAGCGGCCGGCACGCACCAGTTTCTGGATGGCCGCCACGTGCTGCGGCGCGAATTGCGGCGCCAGCTGGATCACCATGCGGCCGGCGGCGCTGTCCATCACCATGATGTGATCGGGGTTGATGTCGAGCCAATGCGCGCCCGGTGCGTTGGCGGCAATATCATCGGCGGACGTGTTGACCAAGGACGGCGGCGGCGCTTGCGCCAGCAGCAGTGGCGCCGCGAGGAGGAGCAGCTTGCGCATCAGGCGTCCTCCGCCTGAAAGTCCAGCGCCAGGCCGTTGATGCAGTGGCGCAGGCCTGTCGGCGGCGGCCCATCGGGGAACACATGGCCCAAATGCCCGCCGCAGCCGGCGCAATGGACTTCGGTGCGCACCATGCCGTGGCTCACATCGGTCTTTGTGCCCACCGCGCCTTCCACGGCGTCGTAAAAGCTCGGCCAGCCGGAACCGGAGTTGAACTTGGTGCCCGACCGGTAGAGCAGCGCACCACAGCCGGCGCAGTGATAGTCGCCAGTGCGCTTTTCATCGTTGAGCGGCGAAGTGAACGGCCGTTCGGTGGCATGTTCGAACAGCACGGCGCGGGCTTCGGGGCTAAGGCAGCTCATCACACTCTCCAACGGGCAAGGGCATCGATTGCGCCTTGCAGGATATAGCTCGCCGCCAGCCTGTCCACCCGCTCCGAACGACGGGCGCGCGACAAATCCTCGGCGATCATGGCGCGCTCCACCGCAGCGGTGGACCAGCGTTCATCCCACAGCAGCAACGGCAGGCCCAACACAGCGACGTTGCGCGCAAACGCCCGCACCGATTGGGTGCGCGATGAATCTGTGCCGTCCATGTTCAACGGCAAGCCGATCACCAAGCCAACCAATCGCTCCTTGGCGACCCAGGCCTTCAGTTCGGCCAGATCGGCGCTGAACTTCGTCCGTGCGATGGTGTGGGCCGGGCTGGCGAAACTCCAACTGGAGTCGCAAGTGGCAAGGCCAATGGTCTTGGTGCCCACGTCCAGTCCGCCCAGCCGGCCGGCATCGGGCAGCACGGCCGCATAATCCGGCGCGCTGGCCGAGATCAGCGTTCCGCTTTCCACGCCGCCACCCGCGCCGCCGCATCGAGGCGCACGGCCTGCCAGAACAGCGGATAATCGAACACGTGGAAATTATTGCCCGGCAGCACGAACGCCGGATAGCCGCTTGGTGCTTCACCTATCAGCAACAGCCCGCGGGGATCACAACGCGCCGGCACACCGGGCGTCACCAGCTTGCCGGCGGTAAGCGTCGCCGAAGGCACCAGGCTGCCGGGGTTGGCGCTGGCGGGGGCGGCGTCGCCGATGCTGCCCGTGAGGGGATTGCTGCACAGCATCGCCGTGCCGGTGCGGGAGGTGCCCGCCAGGCCCGTGCCAGCGTAATAAACATCAAGGATCGCCGACGCGTCGGCCGGCTCGGCAAAGCTCTGCCAGCTCAGCAGGCAGCGCGCCTGATCACGCCGTTCGCAGGCCCGCAGGCCCAGCGCCGGCAGATCGGCGCTCACCGACACCGGCCAGCCCACCGCATAGGCTGCCACAACGCGGGCAGCGAGCGGCGTGCCCGCCACCTCTTCCTTCAGAAGGCGCAACAGGTGCAGCGCACCCTGGCTGTGGCCGGCAAGGATGATCGGCCCACCTGGCGGCTGCGCTTCCAGGAAGCGCGCGAAAGCCGCCTTCACATCAGCATAGGCCAGCCGCTGGGCGGCTTGGGCAAAGCGCCGCGTTTCGGGCGTGTTGGCAAGGAAACTGCCCAGCACCGCCTGGCGGTAATGCGGCGCCCACAGCGGGCCGGCCGCCGCCAGCGCGCTGGCTTCGGTGCGCAGGAAGCCAGCCAGCCGCAGCGCCGTTGCCGTATCGCTGGAACGGCCGTTCCACTGCGAATTGCCAAAGGCGGCGGTGGGCGGAATGAAGAACACCGACACATCGCCCCTGGCCATGGCAGGCGCGCCTTCCGGCAGGAACGCCGTGGGATCATCGGCCCCATCCTTCAGGCCGCCCGGCCGCGCCGCCCAACTGGCAGGATCGCCATAATCATAGGGCGTGCCGGCTGCGGCGGCTTCAAACGCGCCGCCCGGCACCAACGCCGCGCTGAGCAGGCGGTTGCCGGCCAGCCGCCAGGCAAAGGCGGCCACAATGACAAGGATGATGGCAATCGCCACCAGCCACAAGAACAGCCGCGGCAGCCGCGCCGGTCGTTCCACGCGCGCCGGCTTGGCCGTTGGCGCGGCGATATTGGCCTGTTCGTTTTCTTCCGTCATTCGTTCAGACAAGTCGCCAGCCTCGTGGTGATGATCGGCTGGTGCCTAGCAGCGGTCGTCATGCACTGCGAAGAAAATCATGTCGCTGCCCTTCGAACCGCTTGAGTTTTTTGTAATGAGCGGCATAAAGTCACAGCCATGAGCAATATCCTCTGCGTTGAAGACGATGCCACCATGGCCGATCATATCGCGCAGGGTCTGCGCGAGGCTGGCTTTCATGTTGATATTGCCGGCACTGGAACGTTGGGCCTCGAACTGGCGATGGCCGGGCACTATGCCGCCATCGTGCTGGATCGCATGCTGCCCGAACTCGATGGCCTCACTGTCCTGTCCCGCCTGCGCGAAGCCGGCAACCGCACGCCGGTGGTGGTGCTCTCCGCGTTGGCCAGCTTGGATGAACGGGTAAAGGGCCTGCGCGCCGGTTCCGACGATTATCTCACCAAGCCCTTTGAATTGCCGGAATTGCTTGCCCGTCTTGAAGCTGTGCAGCGCCGCGCCCTGCCATCGGGCGAGATCACCCGGCTGGTGGAAGGCGAGTTGGAGCTTGATCTGCTCGCCCGCCGTGTCACCTGGACGGGCAAGCGCATCGATCTGCAACCGCGCGAATTCCGCCTGCTGGAATATTTGGTCCGCCACCGTGGCCAGGTCGTCACCCGTTCCATGCTGCTGGAAGGCGTGTGGGATTATCATTTCGATCCCGGTACAAACGTGATCGACGTGCATGTCAGTCGCCTGCGCAGGAAGCTGGATGAAGGCGGCGCCGGCAATATCGTGCAGACCGTGCGCGGCACCGGCTACCGCGTCGGCGGCGAAACGGTCACGGCCTGACGGAGCAGTTGCCGACCAGCTTGGGTTATCGGCACGGAGACGAATTTGATGCACGGCAAGAAGCGAGGAGGGCGCGATGTCTCTGGCATCGCAACCAACGAGCGACGCAGCCGTGCGCCAAATTGGCGCCGCCCCGAAGGGGTCGCCCCACTTGGGGCGATGACGATTGCGCAAGCTGGTCGGGAACCGACCTAATGCCCCGGGCGGGGCTGTCTTCGTGGAAACCATCAGGCTTCCGCCTGTTGCTGAGCGGGCTGGTGCCGCGCACCACCACGGCGCGGATCAGCTTGATGCTGTTCCTGGTCATCCTGGCCGGATCGGCGCTGCTGCTGATCCTGCTGGAACGTGCAACCCAGACCCAGCTCGATCGCGAAGCGCAGGCCCGCATCACCGCCATTGCCGAGACGGCCGAACGGACCTGGCGCCGCAATGGCATCGAGGCTGCCGTCACCATTCTCGATGGCGAACTGGCGGTGCCTGGCCCGCTCATCATCCACCTCGCCGCCCGCGATGGCAGCCTGCTGCTTGGCAATCTGGCGCGCTGGCCGGCGAGCGTTCCCAGCGACCGGCGCTATTACCGCGTGCCCGCCATGCACACCGAACATGGCGACATCGAACCCTATATGGTGACGGCACGGCCCATGCCCGATGGCTATCGCCTGCTGGTCGGCCGCAGCCTAGAAGCCGAAGTGCAGTTGCAGTCCACGCTCACCACGCTGCTGGCCGTGGCGCTGCCCGTGGCGGCGCTGCTGGCCTGGCTCACCAGCAAACTGGTGGTCTCCATCATCAGCGATCGGGCGCGCGGCATCGCCGATGTGGTGGGCGAGGTCACCGCCGGCAAACTGCACGCCCGGGTCGATCTGCCGCCGGGCCCGCCCGCCGATGCCTTTGATTCCATGGGCCAGGCCTTCAACGTCATGCTGGCGCGGGTGGAATCGGTGCTGGATGAACTGCGCGCCGTCACCGATGGGCTGGCGCATGATCTGCGCTCACCGCTCACTCGGCTGAAAGCCCGCATCGACAAGCTGCAACAGGGCAGCGTGATCGATGCCGCCGATCTGGAAGCCGTATCGGCCGAAGCGGAATCGCTGCTTGGCATGCTCGATACCAGCCTGGAAATCACCCGCGCCGAAGCCGGCATCGGCCGCGACCGCTTTGAACAGGTCGATCTGTCCCAGATGGTCGCCGATCTGGCCGACATGTATGGGCCGCTGGCCGAAGATGCCGGCGTGGAACTGGCCGTGCAACCCGGCCTGACCCGGGTGACGGCGCTGGCACACCGCCAGTTGCTGGGCCGGGCGTTGGCCAATCTGATCGACAATGCCCTGCGCTATGGCGCCTTCGGCAAGCGCATCGAACTGGCCGCCGAGCGCACCGATGGCGGGGCGCGGTTGGTGGTGGGCGATCACGGCCCCGGCATCCCCACCGCCCAACGGCGCGAAGCGTTGCGGCGCTTTGGCCGGCTTGATGCGGCGCGCGGCCGACAGGGCCAGCGGTTGCAGGGGGCCGGCCTTGGCCTGTCGCTGGCCGCCGCCGTCGCCCGCCTGCACGGCGGCACGCTCACACTGGCCGATAACAAGCCCGGCCTGCAGGTTGCGATCGATCTGCCAGCCGTGCCGGCGGCGGAATAGCGCCTCAGCCCGCCACCACCAGCCCGTGCCGCTTCTTGCCGGCGCTCACCTTCTGGCCCGGTGCCACCAGCACGGCATCGCTGCCCGCCGCTTCCCCATCGATGCGAGCGCCGCCCTGCGCCACCAGCTTGCGCGCCTCGTTCTTCGATGCAGAAAAGCCCAGCCCGATCAGCGCATCCACGATGGTCACCGGCGCGGCCACCGCAAACTGCGGCAGCTCCTCACCCGCGCCGCCGCCGGCAAAGGTGGTGCGCGCCGTTTCCGCAGCAGCCTCGGCCGCGTCCCGCCCCCGGCACAGCGCGGTCGCCTCGGTGGCCAGCACCTCCTTGGCGGTGTTGATCTCCGCGCCTTCCAGCGCCTCCAGCCGGACGATCTCGTCCAGCGGCAGATCGGTGAACAGCCGCAGGAACTTGCCCACATCGGCGTCATGCGTGTTGCGCCAGAACTGCCAGTAATCGAAATGCGGCAGCTGATCCTCGTGCAGCCACACCGCGCCCTTGGCCGTCTTGCCCATCTTGGCGCCATCTGCGCGCGTGATCAGCGGCGTCGTCAGGCCAAAGGCGTCCTTCGCATCCACCCGGCGAATGAGATCGGTGCCGTTCACGATATTGCCCCACTGGTCACTGCCGCCCATCTGCAGCGTGCAGCCAAACCGCCGGTTCAGTTCCAGATAATCATAGGCCTGGAAAATCATGTAGTTGAACTCGATGAAGCTCAGCGGCTGCTCCCGCTCCAGCCGCAACCGCACGCTGTCAAACGTCAGCATGCGGTTGATCGAGAAATGCCTGCCATAATCGCGCAGGAACGGCACCAGCTGCAGCCGCGACAGCCAATCATCATTGTTGACCATCACCGCATCGGTCGGCCCATCGCCAAAGCGCAAAAACCGCTCGAAAATCCGCTTGATGCTGGCAAGGTTGGCATTGATCTGCTCATCCCCCAGCAACTGCCGGGCCTCATCCTTGCCCGACGGATCACCAATCTTGGTCGTCCCGCCGCCCATCAGCACGATCGGCTTGTGCCCCGATTGCTGCAGATGCCGCAGCATCATGATCGAAACCAGATTGCCGATGTGCAGGCTGGGCGCCGTGCAATCAAAGCCGACATAAGCCGTGATCGCGCCCTTCCCCGCCGCGCCATCCAGCGCCGCCGCATCGGTGATCTGATGAATAAACCCGCGCGTTTCGAGACGGGTGAGAAAGTCGCTGCTGTAGGTCATGGTGGGGACGGCTTTACGGTGTGTGGCAGCGCTTGTCATGCCCCCACAAGCGCGGCCAATTCTGACAGTTCTTTTCCGCATCTCGCCTGTTTTCACCGGCCCTTGTGTGCGGCCGAGGCCAAGACCGATGTGTGCTGCGCCGGTCCAACCCATAGTCCGGGCTGTGGGACAGAACAGAGGCAGAAGAGGAGAGCCTCCAGCAGCCCCTTCTCCTTTCCAGCGCCAGCCGCACAACGCACGGGTTTGACGCCGAGAAACGCTCTCCCCTTGCATCCCGCCGCCTTATCCCCCATCGGGCCCGGGGATGACATTTATCTATCTGTTTCTGGCGCTGGGGCTGGCGGTGGGCTTGAACCATCCGGCGTGGGCGTGGCGGGTGTTGGCACAGGTGGGTGCGGCGGCGGCGTTGGGTATGATGGCCTGGTCGATCTGGCTGGCCAATGGCGATGGTACGTTTGCGGCGCGGGCGGCCGATGATGTGCGGCCGTTGCTGCTCAATATCATGGCGGTGATTGCGGTGCTGGCGGTCCTGCTGCTGCTGGCGCTGCTGCCGGTGCAGTGGCGGCGGTACGCGGAGCCGGTGCCGGACTGGAACCAGCGGCAGAAGTGGGGGCAGATCGCCCGCATCCTGCACTGGACGAGCGCCGTGCTGATGCTGGCCGCGCTGCCAATGGGGCTGTTCGTGACGGTGCTTCGCCCTTCGCCGGAGCGCACGGATTTTCTTGCGGCGCATATCGGCATTGGCGTTGCGGTGTTTTTCCTGCTGCTGTTGCGCTGGGCGGCCCAGCGCGCTTCGCCTGGCCCGGCCAGCCCCAATGGCGCGGCAAAGCTGAACAAACTGGCGCTGTATCTCTCGCTGGCCACCCTGCCGGTTTCGGGGTTGCTGCTGGCGGGGGCCACCGGCTGGTCGGTGCTGGGGCTGCACCTGCCCGAAGCCCTGCCGATGCCGCCGGCCCGCGCTCTGCATATCTGGCTTTCGGGCCTGTTTGCTGCGGCGTTCGCGGCCCATGCCGGCGCGGTGCTGTGGCATCATTTCGCCCTGCGTGATCGCCAGCTCATTCGCCGCATGCTGCGCTAGAACAAACGGCGCACATGGTGCAATGATGGCGCCATGGCCATCCAGATTCGCACCAGCCTTGCCGAAACGGAGCTGACCGAGTTCACCCCGCACCGTCCCGCGCGCCCGGAAAAGAGCGAGGGCGGCCGGCCGTTCGTGCTGAGCACCGAATATACGCCGGCCGGGGACCAGCCCGCCGCCATCGCCGAACTGGTGGGCCAGGCCAATGAGGGTGAGCGCGATCAGGTACTGCTGGGGGTGACGGGTTCGGGCAAGACCTTCACCATGGCCAAGGTGATCGAGGCGGTGCAGCGCCCGGCCCTCATATTGGCGCCCAACAAGATTTTGGCCGCGCAATTATACGGCGAATTCAAGAGCTTCTTCCCCGATAACGCAGTGGAATATTTCGTTTCCTATTACGATTATTATCAGCCCGAAGCCTATGTGGCGCGCACCGATACCTATATCGAAAAGGAATCGAGCGTGAACGAGGCCATCGACCGGATGCGCCATTCCGCCACCCGTTCCCTGCTGGAGCGCGATGACGTGATCATCATCGCGTCGGTTTCCTGCATTTATGGCATCGGCTCGGTCGAGACATATTCGGCGATGACCTTCTCCTTGAAGAAGGGCGGCTCGGCCGATCTGAAGGAGGTGGTGAGGAAGCTCGTCGCCATGCAATACAAGCGCGGCGATCTCAGTTTCGCGCGCGGCAATTTCCGGGTGCGCGGCGACTCCTTGGAAATCTACCCCTCTCACTATGAAGACAGCGCCTGGCGCATCAGCTTCTTCGGAGACGAGATCGAGCAGATTTCGGAGTTCGACCCGCTCACCGGCGAGACGGTGGCCAAGCTCGACCAGATCAAGATCTACGCCAACAGCCACTATGTGACGCCCGGCCCGACCATGAAGCAGGCCGCGGACGCCATCCGCCACGAACTGACCGAGCGGCTGAAGGAGCTGAATACCGAAGGCAAGTTGCTGGAGGCGCAGCGGCTGGAGCAGCGCACCAATTTTGATCTGGAAATGATCGCCGCCACCGGGGCGTGTGCGGGCATCGAGAATTACAGCCGCTTCCTCACCGGCCGCCTGCCTGGCGAGCCGCCGCCCACTTTGTTCGAATATCTGCCGGAAAACGCCCTGCTGTTCATCGATGAAAGCCATGTGACGGTGCCGCAGATCGGCGCCATGGCCAAGGGCGATCACCGCCGCAAGGTGACGCTGGCCGAATATGGCTTCCGCCTGCCCAGCTGCATCGACAATCGCCCGCTGCGATTTGCCGAGTGGGAGGCGATGCGGCCGCAGACGGTGTTCGTTTCCGCCACGCCGGGCCCGTGGGAAATGGACAAGACCGGCGGCGTTTTCACCGAACAGGTGATCCGCCCCACCGGGCTGATCGATCCGCCGGTGGAGATCAAGCCGGTGGAAGACCAGGTGGAAGATCTGATCCAGGAAGCCAAGAAGGTCGCCGCCGCCGGTTATCGCACGCTGGTGACGACGCTGACCAAGCGCATGGCCGAAGATCTGACCGAGTTCCTGCACGAAGCCGGCCTGCGGGTGCGTTACATGCACTCCGACGTGGAAACGCTGGAGCGCATCGAGCTGATCCGCGATCTGCGCCTGGGGGTGTATGACGTGCTGGTCGGCATCAACCTGCTGCGCGAAGGGCTCGACATTCCAGAGTGTGGCCTGGTGGCGATCCTGGATGCGGACAAGGAAGGGTTTCTGCGCTCCGAAACGTCACTCATCCAGACCATCGGGCGGGCGGCGCGCAACGTGGAAGGCCGGGTGATCCTCTATGCCGATCGCATCACCGGATCGATGGCGCGCGCCATGATGGAAACCGATCGCCGCCGCGCCAAGCAGGAGGAATATAACCTCGAACACGGCATCACGCCGACCACCATCAAGCGCAACATCGGCGATGTGCTGGCCGATGTGTCGATGAAGGATGGCCTGGTCGTCGATACGGGTGACGACGAGACCCAGCATCTCGTTGGCCACAACCTCAAGGCCTATATCGCCGACCTTGAAGAGCAGATGAAAAAGGCCGCGTCTGATCTGGAGTTCGAGACCGCCGCCGCCATCCGCGACCAGATCCGCCGTCTGGAAATGGATGAACTCGGCCTGCCGCCGGATGCACGCGCCGCCGCCGCCAAGGGCCGCGCCACTGGCGGCGCGGCGGGCACGCGGACGACACGCTTTTCCAAGATGCAGAAGAAGGGCTTCAACGCGAAACGGCGCGGGGCGGGGCGCTGAGCGCCCTTCCCGTCACGCCGGGGTGACGATCAATAATGCGGTTCGCAGGCGAGGCCATCACCATCGCCGTCCCAATCTGCCCGGTAATTTGGTTCATCTGACCTGATGTTTTCATAGCCAGCCGCCCGCGCGTCGTTGCAACCGGAAAAGCGCCTGAACGGGCGCGGTTCGGGCCTCACCAAGGCAACCACTTCGTTGACCGGCGCTACAGTGTCCCGAACAAGATTGGCCTGCTCGGAGGGCGGCATTGTCGCAAGCCAGCCGCCTCCACCGCCCAACAATATGCCAATAACAGCCAGCGTTGGCAGCGGCACGGATGATAATTCTTCGTTGCGTCGGCGTCTGGTCATGATGCGGAGCATGCACGACCAATCTTAAAGGCCAATTAAATCAGGCAACCCACCCCGGCGCGCAGGAATTCCGCCACCAGGCCAGGGTCGCGCTCGTCGGTCAGCTTGTTGGCGATCTCGCGGATACTCATCCGTTCAAAACGTTCGGCACGCAGGCCGGTGAGTTCCTGCAGGCGGCGCAGCTGGCCGATGGAGAGGCGTTCGCCCAGCCGGCCACCCATGCACTGGGCCTGGCGCGGGGGCACGCCCAGTTCCGTCAGGTTGCTGGTGATGCGTTGGGCCGGGGTGGTGCAGGCGGTGAGCAGCAGCGGCAGGGCGAGGCAGGCAAGCAGGGAAAGGCGCGGCGTCATGTCGGCTCCGAATTGATGGGGGTGCGGCAACACCCCTAGTGATTAGCGGCTTTTGTCTGGCTATAGCATGAACCCATGCTTGATTATCTGGCTTTGCTCTCCACCCGCTACCCCATGCTTGCCGATGTGAATTGGTGGCAGGGCATCGGCATCGCGCTGCTCGTGGTGGGAATCATGGAGGTGGTGGCCATCGTCTCCCACAAATATGTGATGCACGGGTTTCTGTGGGTACTGCACAAATCCCATCACGAACCGCGCACCGGCCAGTTTGAACGCAACGACTGGTTTGGCGTGGCGGGCGCCATCCCGTCGATGATCCTGCTGATGATCGGCACCCATTATGGCCTGCACATGATCACCGCGATCGGGGCGGGCATCACCATGTATGGCGCCATCTATTTCTTCCTGCACGATATCCTGGTGCACCGCCGCGTGAAGCACAGCTGGAACCCGCAATGGGGTTACATGAAGCGCGTGGTGCAGGCGCACCGCCTGCATCATGTGGTGGAAACCAAACACGGCACGGTGAGCTTCGGCTTCATCTGGGCGCCGCCGATCCGCAAGCTGAAGGCGCAACTGGAAGCCGATGGCCGCGGCCGCATCCGCGCGAGCGCGAAGATGAAGGCCGAGATGGGGATGATTGATAACGCCGAGCATTGGGCGCGCTGACGCGCCCCACAACGGCTGGCGCGGTAAATCGGCTTAGAACCGCTCCACCAGCCGGAACGTCTCGCACCACAAATCCATATCATCGGCAAACACGCCCGCCCGCGTGAAATAGCGACGATGGGCAGCGCGCCAATAGTCGAGCGAGAGATCGCCCTCCCCCTCCAGCGCCGCAAAGTCCGCGCCGACATCGCAATAGCGCATGGCCACGCAGGAGATGGTCTCGACCAGCAGCGCGGGCTGGCCGGCGCCATCCAGCACGATGCCGCGTTCGCCGGCAACGCTGGGCCCCATCTGCGCGGCCGCCCAACATGTCGCCGTCTTGCGACCTTCGCGCACCAGCGCCAGCAGCGCATCGGCCAGTTCCGGACTGTCCCCAAATGACCAACGTGGCAGGTCGGTCATTCCGGTCCCCTCACTCCGGCATCGTCCACAGGCCGTCACGGGGCGGCCCCGGCATCGGCCAGCGCTGCTTGCGCACCAGCGCATCGCCCAGCGCCAACGCCACAGCACGGGCCTTTTCGGCTTTCGTCGTCGAAACCCGCTGGGCCAACCCCTCCTCCTCCAGCCCGCGCACCTTGCGGCCGATGCCGCCATAGATGCGGGCTGCGGCCAGCACAGCCCAGGCGGCGCGGTTGCCCAGTGCCGAGGTGCCGAAGCGGGCTGATTCCTCAAAGTCCTCGGCCTTGAACACCAACCGCGCGACCAGCCGCGACAGCTGCCGGCGGTTGCGTTCCAACACGTAACTGTCCGGCTCCAGCCGCACGCTGGCCAGCCAATCATCGGGGATGTAGCGGCGGCCGTTCATCGCGTCTTCGACCACGTCGCGGGCGATGTTGTTGAGCTGAAAGCTCATCCCCAGATCACAGGCGCGTTCCAGCACCGCACGTTTGTCGGGCTTCACGCCCATCACGATCGCCATCATCACGCCCACGCAGCCCGCCACGTGATAGCAATAGGTGAGCGTATCATCGAAGGTAAGGAATGGCCGCGCTTCCATGTCGATGCGGAAGCCCTGGATGAGATCGCGCGGATAACGCGCCGGCATCCCCGTCTGCTGCACCACCAGCGCCAGCGCTTCGTAAGTCGTGCCGGGCGTGGGATTGCCGGCCAGGGCGCGTTCGGTTTCCCAATGCACTTCGGCCAGGCGCTCGGCCGGCGGGCGGCGATCGTCGTTGCGGCCCTCGCCCAGCACCTGGCCATCGATCACATCATCGGTGTGGCGGCACCAGGCATAAAGCAGCATGGCGCGGTCGCGCGTTGGGCCATCGAACAGGCGGCTGGCCAGTGCGAAGCTTTTCGAACCGCGGGCGATGGCGTCGCGGGCATTGGCAAGAACGTCAGACACGGATGGGCTTCTGCCCGCCTGCGCCGCGCGGCGCAAGCGGGCTGGATGGCGGAGATCAGGCCGCCTTCTTGCCCAGCAGATCTTCCACCATCAATTTGCCGGTGGCCTTGGCGCTGCCCACCACGCCGGGGATGCCGGCGCCGGGGTGCGTGCCGGCACCAACGAAATAGAGGTTGGACAGCACATCATCGCGGTTGTGGGTGCGGAAATAGGCGCTCTGCCACAGCACCGGTTCCAGGCTGAAGGCGCTGCCCTGGTGGGCAAACAGTTCGGTTTCGAAATCCTTCGGCGTCCAGGTGCGCATCGTCACCAGATCGCGCTTGAGATTGGGCAGAACGCGGCGTTCCAACGCGTCCAAAATCGAATCGGCGTACCGCGGGGCTTCCTTTTCCCAATCGATGTCCAGCTTGCCCAGATGCGGCACCGGCGACAGCACATAATAGGCGCCGTGGCCTTCCGGGGCGAGGCCCGGATCGGTCATCGTCGGGTGATGCAGATACAGCGAAAAATCTTCCGGCAGCTCGCCGCCCTTGTAGATTTCGCTGAGCAGTTCCTTGTAGCGATGCCCAAACAGGATGGTGTGGTGCGCCACATCGGTGCGCACGCCCTTCAGGCCAAAATACAGCACGAACAGCGACGGGGAGAAGCTGCGGCGCTTCATCTTGGCCGCCATTTCGGCACCGCGCGGGTGGCCGCCCAGCAGCTCCTGGTAGGTGTTGACCACGTCGCCATTGGAACACACCGCATCGAAACGGCCGGACCAGCCATCGGCGCAGCGCACACCCGTAACGCGCCCGCTGTCAGCCATGATGGCTTCCACCTTGCTGCCCATGCGCACGCTGCCGCCGATATCCTCGAACAGCTTCACCATGCCGCGCACCAGCGAGCCGGTGCCGCCGCGCGGGAACCAGACGCCCCATTTCTTTTCCAGCGCGTGGATCAGCGCATAGACGCTGGAGGTGCGGAACGGATTGCCGCCCACCAGCAGCGTGTGGAAACTGAACGCCTGGCGCAGCCGCTCGTCCTCGATGTGGCGCGACACCATCGAATAGACCGAACGGAAGGCTTCATAGCGCATCAGCTGCGGCGCGGCCTTGAGCATCGATTTGAAATCGAGAAAGGCTTCGTGGCCCAGCTTTTCATAGCCTTCACGAAACACGTTATCCGAAAATTTCAAGAATTCCTGATAGCCGGCAACGTCTTTCACGTTGAGTTCGCCGATCTGGCGCAGCAGTTCCTTTTCGTCGTTGGAATAATCGAAAACCGTGCCGTCTTCCCACATCAGGCGGTAAAACGGCATCACCGGCATCAGTTCGACATAGTCCGACAATTTGCGGCCAGACAGCTCGAACAATTCTTCCAGGCAGGTCGGATCGGTGATCACGGTGGGGCCGGCATCGAAGATGAAGCCATCATCTTCAAACACATAGGCACGGCCACCTGGCTTGTCGCGGGCTTCGATCAACGTGGTCTGGATGCCGGCCGATTGCAGGCGGATGGCCAGCGCCAAGCCACCAAAACCGGAACCAATCACTGCGGCAGTCGTCATTTTATCCCCAATTCATACTTGACCAGCGTGCCCAGCGCCCGCAGCGGCGGGATGGGCGGCCGGCCGGAAAACACTTTCGGCCAATCATTCCAGCGATTGTCGGCGGCATAGAGCCGGCCCACTAGATCGTCTGGATGTTCATAAAAACGTTCCAGGATCGTGCGCCGTTCCTCGTCCTGCGCGGCGAGGAACAACATGCGATTGAGGACGCGATACATGCCGCGGCTGTTCCACACACGCACTGCGTGGTCGCGGCAGGCGCGGTGGATGGTCGCGGCATCGAACGCCGGCAGCGCGGCGACCATATCGGCCATGCGCACGGCATCGGGGAAGCTATAGCCGGTCACCGGATGAAACAGGCCGGCGCCCAGGCCCACGCGCGCCACGCCGGGTACGCCTTCATCGAGGAATTTTTCGATATCGCCGCCAATGGCCAGCGGCAGGATGCCGGCTTCTTCACGGGTAACGGCGGTAATCTGCCAGCCCTGCGACACCGCGTAATCGGCGATGTGCTGGCGCAGCAGATCGGGCGCCAGATCGCGGCCATCGGAAAAATACGTGTCTTCGATCAGCACATGCTTCGGGCCGAACGGCAATGTGTAGATGAAGCGGTAGCCATCGTGCTGCGGCACCGTCGCATCCATGATGATCGGGCCATCAAGGCCGTGCGGCTCGGCCAGTTCCACTTCTTGCCCGAGGAATTTCTGCCATCGCAGATCAAGCGCGGTCGATTTGCTCTGGCCGCGGCCATCGATCACGGCGCTGCAGGTCAGCACGCGCTGATCGGCGAGGGTCACGCTCGTCGGGCTGAGCGCCACCACCGGCACGCCGGTGATGATGCACTCCGGCGGCAGCGCCTTGGCCACTTCAGCGGCGAGCCGATCGCTGTTGCTGCTGCCATAACCCACATTCAGCGTGCGGGCATGGCGCGGAAAGCGCACCGAGTAGCAATCCCAGCGATGCGCAAACAGCGGCTGGGTCCAGCGCCGCTGTTCTTCATTGATATCGAGACCGAACGAGGACCAGGTGTGATCGCCGCCAATTGCCGGCCCAGCTTCGACGATGGCCACGCGCAGTTCCGGGCGCAGTTGCGCAAGGCGCAGCGCGATAAGGCCGTTGGCAAGGCCTCCGCCAGCAAGGACAAGATCGAAATCCGGTGTCACACTTGGCGTGTTAGCCGGGCGACGCCGCCGGGGGAAGTGGCGGTTTGCCGCTGTGATTGCGCCGGGCGGTGGAAATGCGTATCTCACCTCCGCACCCAGCAAGAGGCAAGCGCCCATGAATGCCCCCGTCGCCAAGAGCGAATTCATCCCGGCCGATCTGCCGGAACCGACCTACGCGGAGCTTGAGCATATCCCCGGCATGGTCCCGGCGCGCTTTCCGATCCTGCGCACGCTGAAGTTCCTCGCCAACCCGCTCGGCCGCAGCCGCGAACTGTTCGAGCAGCATGGCCGCATCGTGCGCCGCCAGGATTTCGGCGGCTGGGGCGTTTCGATGATCGGCCCGGAAGCCAACGAGATGATCCTGTTCAACAAGGACAAGATTTTTTCGAGCGAACTGGGCTGGAATCCGGTGCTGGAACTGCTGTTCCCGCGCGGGCTCATGTTGATGGATTTCGAAGAGCATCGCATCCATCGCAAGACGCTGAGCGTCGCCTTCAAGACCGAGCCGATGCAGCATTATTTCACCCAGCTGGATGAAGGCATCACCCGCGGGCTGGCGAAATGGCCGAAGGGCAAATCGCTGAACTTCTACCCATCGATCAAGTCCCTCACCCTCGATCTCGCCGCCACCAGTTTCCTGGGCGTGCCGTGGGGTGGTGAAGCCGAAAAGATCAACAAGGCCTTCTGCGACATGGTTGCGGCGTCGGTTGGCGTGATCCGCAAGCCGCTGCCCTTCACCGCGATGAAGCGCGGCGTCGATGGCCGTGCCTTCATGAGCCAGTATTTCGCCGGCGAAATCCCCAAGCGGCGCGGGGTGGACGGCAACGACATCTTCACCCAGGTCTGCAGCGCCCGCGACGAGAATGACAATCTGCTCACTGAGCAGGACATCATCGACCACATGAACTTCCTGATGATGGCCGCGCACGATACCACCACGTCGTCGATCACCAGCATTGTCTGGTGCCTGGCCAAATATCCGGAATGGCAGGACAAGCTGCGCGAAGAGATCAAGGGCATCCGCGAGCGCCACGGCAAGCTGACCTATCAGACGCTGGGCGAGATGGAATTGACCGACATGGTGTTCAAGGAAGCGCTGCGGCTGATCCCGCCGGTGCCGTCCATGCCGCGCCGCGCCGTGAAAAGCTTCACCTTCCAGAACCATGTCGTGCCGGCCGGCGCGCATATCGGCGTCAACCAGATGATCAGCCATCGCCTGGAAGAATATTGGCCGAACCCGGAACATTTCGATCCGAACCGCTTCACCGCCGAAAACAGCCGCGGGCGGCACAAATATGCCTGGGTGCCCTTCGGCGGCGGTGCCCACATGTGCCTGGGCCAGCATTTCGCCTACATGCAGGTGAAGATGTTCTTCTTCGCCCTGCTGGAAGGCCATCGCATCGTCGCGGAAAAGCCACTGGGTGACGTGGAAAGCGATTTCCGCATGTTCCCGATCCCCAAGCCCAAGGATGGCCTGCCCGTCCGCATCGAGGCAATCTGATGTCGGGTGGGAAGAAGCACAATTGGTGGCGCGGTTTGGGCTACGGGCTGGCCGTGTTCGCTGGCTTGATCGCGGTATTGTGGGCGGTGTTTGCCACACCCGATATTCCGGTGGCCACGCTGAAGGCCAAATATGCCAACACCGCCAGCCAGTTCGTGGAACTGTCGCCGGGCACCACCATCCATGTTCGCGATGAAGGGCCGCGCGATGGCTTCCCGGTCGTGCTCGTCCACGGCTCCAACGCCTCGCTGCACACCTGGGAGCCGTGGGTGGCGCGGCTCACCGCCAAGGGCTATCGCATCATCAGCCTCGATCTGCCGGCGCACGGGCTTTCCGGGCCAACGCCGGAAGGGCTGTACACCAGCGCAGCTTACGTGGGCATCGTCGAGAAACTCGTCGACAAGCTCGGCCTCACCCGCTTCGCGCTCGGTGGCAATTCGATGGGTGGCGGTGTCGCCTGGCGCTATGCCGTGGCGCACCCTGATCGGCTCTCCGCCCTTATTCTCGTCGATGCCAGCGGCCAGCCGATGCCGAAAGGTTCCTCGCCGCCGCTCGGCTTCCGGCTGGCGCGCGTGCCCGTCGCGCGCGATATCCTCGCCACCGTCACGCCGCGCAGCCTGATCGAAAAGAGCTTCCAGCAGAGCGTTTCCAACCAGGCCATCGCCACCCCGGCCATGGTCGATCGCTATTGGGAACTGCTGCTCTACCCCGGCAACCGCCGCGCCACGGTGCAACGGTTCGGCCAGTACAGCGGCGATGATGGCGCGGCGACCAAGCTGCCCGGCCTTACCGTGCCGACGCTGATCCTGTGGGGCCGGGAAGACAAGCTGATCCCGGTTTCGGTCGCGCAATGGTTCAACAGCCAGATCAAGGGCAGCCGCGTCACCATCCTCGATGGCATCGGCCATATTCCGATGGAGGAAGCCCCCGATCGCAGCCTGGCGCCAGTGCTGGAACTGCTCAGCGCAACGCAAATACCGTCGCAAAGCGCCTGAGCCAACCGATCATCGCTTCGTGCGCCTGATCGGAAAGGGTGATGAAAGCGCGGCGGGCGTCACCCGGATCGGTGCGGCGCACGAACACGCCGGCTTCACTCAGGCTGCGCACCCAGCGCAGCGCCGTGGTGGTGGGCACGGCAACGGCCACGCACAGGCTGGAGACGGCGACATCCACCCCCTCCATGCGCGCCGCCACCAGATCGAGCAGCATGTCCCAGGCCGGATCGCCGAACAGATCGGCGGGGAAATGGCGATCGCGATCGCGGCGCAGGCGGATAAGGCGGCGCACCATCGGGGCTGCCACCTGCGCTTCACCCTCCTGTTCGGTGCTGCGGGCCAGTTCAGCCAGCGCATCGGCAATGCGCTGGGCTTCGGCGGACAGCGCCGAGATATGCTGGGCCGTGCCTGCCTGTTCGGCCACGCGCCAGCCGGTGCCGGCATTCAAAACGCTGCTGGCCACAGTGGCAATCGTATCGGCATCGTCGCCGGCCAGCACGAAGCCATCGGCGCGGTCCAGCCAGTGAGCGGCCGGCGCCTCGCCTACCGCCACCAGCAACGGCAGCGCCAGCCGGTCAATCAGGCCTTCCGGCACCTCCGAATCGGCCGGCAACAGCGCCAAGTTGGCCACCACCGCCAGCGGATCGTTACCAGCAGGTAAAATTTCCCAACCAGGCACCCTGTGCAGGCCGGCAAGCCTGGCTTCGTCGCCGAGGAAAATGATGCGGCAATTGATCATGTTTGCTCCGTAATGGAGAATTCAAAGGCTGTGGATGACTTTCGCTGCATCATACTGGAAGCATTCACACCTTAAATCAGCGCACTTACCTTGTAACACGAATAGTGCGCGATCGGGGGCAAACCGGAACTTGCGTCATAATGGTTTATTTTGCGTTAAGGATTATGCGGCATGCGGGGCAAATCCAGGCATAGTTCACCAGTTGCGGTGCGTACTGATCTCCAATTGGCAGCGTTGGTGGGCATCAGCCCGGCCATTGCTGCCATCCGCTGCGAAATCGACAAGATTGCCGATGCCGATGCTTCGGTCTTGATCACCGGGCCATCGGGCAGCGGTAAGGATGTGGTGGCCCGGTTGCTGCACCAGAAAAGCCGCCGCGCCGCCCGGCCGTTCGTGGCGCTGAACTGCGCTGCCGTGCCGGCTGAACTGCTCGAATCCGAATTGTTCGGCCATGAACTGGGTGCCTTCACCGGCGCCGTGAAGGCCCGCGCCGGCCGGTTCGAGGCGGCGCATGGCGGCACACTGTTCCTCGACGAAGTGGGCGACATGCCAGCCGCCATGCAGGCCAAATTGCTGCGCACGCTGGAAACACGGGTGATCGAACGGGTGGGCGGCATGTTGCCGATCAGCGTCGATGTGCGGGTGGTGGCGGCCACGTCTGTGGATCTCACCGCTGCCATCGCCGCCGGGCGCTTCCGCGCCGATCTGCTCTACCGGCTTGATGTCATCCACATCGCCATGCCGCCGCTGAATGAGCGGCCGGAAGATGTGCCCTGCCTGGTGCAGCATTTCCTGTCAGCCGCAGCCCGACCGGCGCGTTTCACGCCCGCGGCGCTGGAGGCGCTGGCCGGCCTGCCGTGGCCGGGCAATGTGCGGGAACTGAAGAATTTCGTCGAACGCGCCTGCATCCACCACGGCGGCGAAATCATCGGCCGCGAGGCGCTGGGCCAATTGTTGCGCGGCGCCACCTCGCCGCCGCTACCGCCGCCGGCGCGGCCGAACGAGATTGCGCCCCCACCACGCCCGGCGGCGCCCTCGCTGCTCGGGCCTGACGGCGTGGATCTGAAACAGCTGCTCGCCGATCTGGAACAGGCCTATATCCGGCCCGTCGCACAGCACCAGCGCGCGATCCAGCACATTGCCCAGTTCACGCACATTGCCGGGCCAATCATGGCTGGCCAGCCGGGCGCGCGCACAGGGGGTGAGCCACGGCACCAGACCATCGCCGCCGGCGCGGCCCAGCAGCCAGTGGGCGGCAATGGCAACAATATCAGCCGGCCGTTCGGACAGCGGCGCGGTGCGCAACGGGAACACCGCCAGCCGCCAGTAAAGATCAGCGCGGAAACGACCGGCGGCCACGTCTGCGGCCAGATCGCGATTGCCAGCTGCAATCAGGCGCACGTCCACCGTCACCGGGCGGGTGGCGCCCACGGCCAGAACCTCGCGTTCCTGCAGCACGCGCAGCAGCTTGGCCTGCGCGGCGAGCGGCAATTCGGCGACTTCATCGAGAAACAGCGTGCCACCATCGGCGCTTCGGATCAGGCCGGGCGAAGCGGCATGGGCACCGGTAAAGGCGCCGCGCTCGTGCCCGAACAGCGTGGCTTCCACCATCTGTTCGGCAAGCGCGGCGCAGTTCACCGCGACGAGGGGGGCTTCGCGGCGAGGGGAGGATTGATGCACAAGCCGGGCCAGCCCTTCCTTGCCAGTGCCGGTGGGACCTTCGATCAGCACACTGGTCGGGCTGAGCCCAACCCGCGCCGCCAGTTTCAGCAAATCGCATGATGCAGGATCGGCCGCTGCCGGTCGGTTGGGGGCATCAAAGGCTGCCGCCAGCGCCAGCGCCCATTCGGCATCACCCGGTTCGACGTCCACATGCAGCGTGTTGCCCTCCAGCCGGGCGGAGCCTGCAGCGGCCTTGTTAAGCACAAGCCGGCGCGATTTAAGCCCGGCAACGGGAAACCGTTGATCGCCTATGATCAGTTCCAGATCGGTGCGCTGCCAATCGGCAAGACCGGGGATCCAGGGCAGCGGGGACGGAACAGGGACAGGTGTGCTCATGCCCGTCTCTCAGCAAGGCGCGTGCCAAATCGCCTTCCTGAACGACCGCCACCATGCGACGTGGTTAACAAATAATGGCCCGTCAAAAAGCCGACGGGCAAAGCGTCAGACCGCCGACGCGGCGGGCGTCAATCGTCTGACACTGTCAGTTTCTTGACGCCGGATTTCAGGCCGGAATCAGGCCCGGCTCGGCCGCCACGGTGGCCACCATCGTGCCACCGGCCACCAGCCGATCGCCGATATAGGCCACCGCGGCCTGGCCGGGGGCAACGCCAAACTGCGGTTCGGCAAAGCGCAGCATGTCGCCTTCGATCCAGCCCTGCGCCAGCGGTGCCATCGATCGCACCTTCACCATCAGCCGGCCATCAATCGGGCCGAGAAGATTGGCGCCATCCAGTTGCACCGCGCGCACCGCCAGCGCTCGGCGCGGCCCGGCGATGACACGGTTCTGCGCGGCATCGATGCCGATCACATACAGCGGCTCGGCCTGGCCACCCAGTTCAAGGCCGCGGCGCTGGCCAACGGTGAAACGGTGGATGCCATTGTGGCCGCCAAGCACCCGGCCAGCGACATCGACGATCTCGCCGGGCCGAGCCAGTTCCGGCCGGATCTTCTCCACCACAGCCGCATAATCGCCGCCCGGCACGAAGCAGATATCCTGGCTGTCGGGCTTGGCCGCCACGACCAGGCCAAAGGCTTCAGCCAACGCGCGGGTTTCGGCCTTGGCCAGCCCGCCCAGCGGGAAACGCAGATAATCGAGCTGGCTTTGCGTGGTGGTCCACAGGAAATAGCTCTGGTCTTTTCCCGGATCAGCGCCGCGATGCAGTTCGGCGCCATCCGGGCCATCGATGCGCTGCACATAATGGCCGGTCAGCAACGCCTCGGCCCCCAGATCGCGGGCAAGCGCGATCAGATCGGTGAACTTCACCGTGCGGTTGCATTCAACGCACGGCACCGGGGTCAGGCCCTTGGCATAGGAGTCGACGAAATTGTCGATCACCGCTTCGCGGAAGCGGCTTTCCATATCGATGACATAATGGGCGATGCCCAGCCGCTCGGCCACGGTACGCGCGTCGCGGATATCGGCCCCGGCGCAGCAGGCGCCTGGCCGGCGTGCAGCGGCACCCTGATCATAGAGCTGCAGCGTAATGCCCACCGTGTCGCAGCCGGCAGCCGCTGCCAGTGCCGCTACCACCGACGAATCGACCCCGCCCGACATGGCGACGGCCACTCGCCGGCCAGCCAGAGGCGCCAGCACGTCGCGCGCGCTGGCGGGCAGCGCGTCAAGATCGAGGGGAAAGGCGGCGGGCATGTTCATGGGTTCAGGCGGCGCAATGGGCATGCGGCCGGTTGTCGTCAAGGGGCGCGCCCGGTAAAGCCAGGCCGCGCGCCGCCGTCATGATGAATGGTTCATCCCGTTTCATCGGCCCCGCGCGCCGACAGGAGGCAAATCCGTGTCTTTCATGTCTCCACCCCCGCCCGGATCCGCTGACGATTCGTTGCCTCCCAATGATACGGTGCGTTGGGTGCCCAGCCGCAAGGCCGCCGTGCTCAAGGCGATCCGGGAGGGCCACGTCAGCCTAGAAGACGCTTGCAAGCGTTGGCGCTTAAGCATTGAAGAGATTCAACTTTGGCAGCGCGCCGTGGACAAGGTGGGCACACCTGGCCTGCGGGTGACTCGGGTGCAGATCTATCGTCCACTGTTTAAATCGGATGAATCATATGGTAAATAATGAGTCA
Source organism: Sandarakinorhabdus limnophila DSM 17366 (assembly GCF_000420765.1). Taxonomy (GTDB): domain Bacteria; phylum Pseudomonadota; class Alphaproteobacteria; order Sphingomonadales; family Sphingomonadaceae; genus Sandarakinorhabdus; species Sandarakinorhabdus limnophila. The sequence goes on from NZ_ATVO01000005.1 coordinate 129,453, forward strand.
ACTTTTGGAATAATTTGGAGAATTTTCTAAAGAGGTGTTTACGGATGCTCATAAATCAGGTTAAGAATACGCAGGGGTGTGTGCCGGGCTTGTTGCGCCCGGCGGTCAATCCGAACTCGGAGACGTATGCATGCGCGTTCTTTTGATTGAAGACGACCGTGCAATGTCTCGCAGCGTTGAGCGCATGCTCGACGAAGCGAGCATCGAGCACGAAACTGCGGGCACAGGGGAGCTCGCGCTCGAATTTGCTCGAACCTATGAATTCGATGTGGTCATGCTGGACCTCACGCTGCCCGATATCAGCGGTCATGAAGTGCTGCGCCAACTGCGCCAACTGCGCATCAATACGCCGGTGCTGATCCTGTCGGGTGATGCCGAAACCACCAGCAAGGTGACCGGCTTCGGCGCGGGCGCCGACGATTATGTCACCAAGCCCTTCGACCGCCAGGAACTCATGGCCCGCCTGCACGCCCTCGTGCGGCGCAGCCAGGGTCATGGCCAGTCGCTCATTGTCACCGGTCCGGTAGCAGTTGATCTGGCGGCCCGAAGCGTGTCGGTGGACGGCAAGCGCGTGGCACTGACCGGCAAGGAATATGCGATCCTCGAGATGCTGTCGCTCCGCAAGGGAATGACGCTGACCAAGGAAATGTTCCTGACCCATCTTTATGGTGGCCGCGACGAGCCTGAACTGAAGATCATCGACGTGTTTGTGTGCAAGCTGCGCAAGAAGTTGCACCAGGCCGGTGCGCCGTCGTCCGGCTGCATAGAAACCGTTTGGGGCCGCGGCTATGCGCTACGCGACCCGGAACCCAGTGAATATCCTGCCGTGGCCTGATCAGGTCACGGCACGCTTCTTCCACGAAGGCCGCTGGGCAACCAGCGGCCTTTTTGGTTGTCAGGATGGCCGGCGTGCCTGCACCAAATGGCGCACGACGCCGCGGAGGAACTGCACTTCCGCGCCGGTAAATCCCGGGCGCGTCAGCACGTTGCGCAGCATCCACCGTGCGGTTTCGGTTTTGCCGGGCGCGGGATTGAAAAAGCCATTGGTTTCCAACCGCGAGTCGATCGTCGCGATCAGCCCGGCTAGTTCATGCTGGGCCGCCGGGCCGTCGCTATTGACCAGCCAGGTGGGTGGCGGCGCGTCATGGCCCATCACCCAAGCATAGCCCAGCACGGCGACGGCCTGCGCCAGGTTGAGGCTGCCGAAATCGGGATTGCTGGGAATGGTGCAGATGGCGTGGCACTTCAGCAGATCCTCGCGCACCAGTCCGGTGCGCTCCGGCCCGAACAACAGCGCGGATTTGCCGGGCAGCGCCTGCAGTTCCGCCACACAGCCGGCGGGCGACGTCACGCGGCGAACCATGTCGCGCGTGGTTTGCGCGGTGCCGATGGTCAGATGGCAATCGGCAATCGCCTCGGCCACGCTATCAAACACGCGCGCGTTCTCGATCACCTTGTCCGCACCAGCCGCAGAGGGGCCGGCGTCCGGATTGGGCCAGCCGTCACGTGGTTGCACCAAGCGCAATTCGGTCAGGCCGAAATTCAGCATGGCGCGGGCCACAGCGCCGATGTTCATGCCCAGTTGCGGGCGCACGAGGATGATCGCGGGCGGATTGAGGGGCAGGCTCATGAGGTCGCCCTAGCCGGTTTGTCTGCGCTTGTCAGTCGGGCTTGCCCTTCACGCCGTTCACGGCCTCGCTCAGCCCGCCTACGAACGTCTCGAAGTCCTTGGCTTCACGGAAATCGCGATAGACAGAAGCAAAACGGATATAGGCCACCGGATCGAGCGCTTTCAGCGCTGCCATCACCAGTTCACCCACCGTATCGGCTTCGATCTCGGCCTCGCCCAGCGATTCCAGCTGGCGCACGACGCCGTTGACCAGCCGCTCGATGCGTTCGGGCTCCACCGGGCGCTTGCGGCAGGCGATCTCGATCGATCGCGCCAGCTTGTCACGGTCGAACGGCTCGCGCTTGCCGCTCTTCTTGACCAAGGTGAGTTCGCGCAGTTGCACGCGTTCGAAGGTGGTAAAGCGTCCAGCACAGGCCGGGCACTGCCGCCGCCGCCGGATCGACGCGCCATCATCGGTGGGACGGCTGTCCTTCACCTGGGTGTCGTCATTGCCGCAAAAGGGACAGCGCATCAGGGCCTCTTGGTGATGGTGCGCAGGAAACCGAGCGCGGCGCCGATCAGCGTGCCCCAGAACAGGCCGATGAAGGAGAAAATCAGCCCGACGAAAAAGCCCACCGCAGCGCCCGCCATCACGTTGCGGCCCACATCGGTGCCGCCCACCGGGCCAGCCTTGGCAAACAGATCGTCAGCGCCCTGCTTGAATTTCGCGCCAGTGGGATTGTCGAGCAGATCGTCCACCACCTGGCCCGCCTTGGTGAAGCCGGCATCGGCAATATCGGCAATCTGCTTGCCGGTCTCGTTGTCGAGCGCGCGCTTGGCCGAAGCCACTGCATCCTCGGCGGCTTGGGTCAGCTTGTCAGGCTCCGGCTTTGGGCCGCCTGCTTCATCCCCCTGCATCCGCGTTTCTCCCCCGAAATGGCGAAGCGGATCAGACCGGATAAATCGGGAAACGCGCGCACAGCGCCCGCACCCGCTGGTTCACCGCCTTTTCCACTTCAACATTGCCATCATGCCCATTGGCGGCCAGCCCGTCCAGCACGTCGGCAATCATGTCGCCAATGGCCTGGAACTCGGCAATGCCGAAACCGCGGGTGGTGCCGGCCGGCGAGCCGACGCGGATGCCGCTGGTCTGGGTGGGCGGCAGCGGATCGAAGGGCACGCCATTCTTGTTGCAGGTAATGCCGGCGCGCTCCAACGCTTCATCGGCCTGCTTGCCGGTAATACCCTTGGGCGTCAGGTCGATCAGCGCCAGGTGGGTATCGGTGCCGCCAGCCACCACGGCGCAGCCGCGCTCCACAAGCCGCGCCGCCAGCGCCTGCGCGTTGGAGATCACGGCCTTCGAATAATCCTTGAAGCCCGGCTGCAGCGCTTCGCCAAAGGCGACCGCCTTGGCGGCGATAACGTGCATCAGTGGACCGCCTTGCAGCCCGGGGAACACCGCGCTGTTGAACTTCTTGCCCAGTTCGGCATCGCGGGAAAGGATCATGCCGCCCCGGGGCCCACGCAGCGTCTTGTGGGTGGTGGTCGTCACCACGTCGGCATGCGGGATCGGCGACGGATGGATACCCGCGGCCACGAGGCCGGAAAAATGCGCCATGTCCACCAGCAGACGGGCGCCTACCTTGTCGGCAATGGAACGGAAACGGGCGAAATCGATGATGCGCGGATAGGCGGAACCACCGGCAATGATCAGCACCGGCTTGTGCTCCACGGCCAGGCGCTCGACCTCGTCATAATCGATCAGATGGTCTTCACGGCGCACGCCATATTGAATGGCGTTGAACCATTTGCCGCTCATCGCCGCCTTTGCACCGTGGGTAAGGTGGCCGCCGGCATCCAAGCTCATGCCCAGGATGGTGTCGCCGGGCTTGGTGAGCGCCAGCATCACGGCGCCATTGGCCTGCGCGCCGGAATGCGGCTGCACGTTGGCGTAGGCAGCGCCGAAAAGCTCCTTGGCGCGGTCGATCGCCAGCTGTTCCACGATATCAGAGGGATGGCAGCCCTGATAGTAACGCTTGCCGGGATAACCTTCGGCATATTTGTTGGTGAACACCGATCCTTGGGCTTCCAGCACGGCGCGGGAAACGATGTTCTCCGACGCGATCAGTTCGATCTGGTTCTGCTGGCGGTCAAGCTCGGCGGCAATCGCAGCGGCCACAGCAGGATCACTCACCGCAGCCGGCGTTTCGAAGAAGCCATCGGGGCGGATTTCCGTAACGGGACGGGTGCTCATTCTGCTTCTCCTCAACCCAATTTGGCGACGCGCCCGGCATGGCGGCCACCTTCGAACGGCGTGTTCAGAAATTCGGCCACACAATCACGGGCGGTCTCGATGCCGATTATCCGGCTGCCCAGCGCGATGCAATTGGCATCATTATGCTGACGGGCCAACCGCGCCATCAAGCCGCTGGTCACCAGCGCACAACGGGCGCCGGCAATGCGGTTAACGGCGATGGAAATGCCGATGCCGCTGCCACAAACGGCAATGCCCTTTGCGGCGCGGCCCTGCGCCACCGCCTCCCCCAGCGCATGGCCGAAATCGGGATAATCGACACTGGCCTCGCTACCGGGCCCCAGATCGAGCACATCGTGGCCCTGGTTGCGCAATTCTTCGGCCAGCATCACCTTCAAGGCGTATCCGGCATGGTCGGAAGCAAGGGCAATCGTGGGCATCGGGGGCGACTCCGGAAGAGTGCCCGCTCTCTAGCCGCATCACACCGCCGTGCCAACCAGCCTGCCAATTCCTGCCGTCAGCGCCATCGCCAGCGCGCCCCAGAACACCACGCGCACCACCGGCCGCAGCGGCGGCGCGCCACCGGCCTTGGCGCCGACATAACCCAGCAGCCCAAGGAACAGGATCGAGCCGCTACCCTGCCCCAGCGCCATCATGTTCATCGGCAGCAGCACGGCGAGCAGCAGCGGCAGCGCCGCCCCCACGGTGAAGGTGCCTGCCGATGCAAGCGCGGCAACCACGGGGCGGGCCGTGGTGATATCGGTGATGTTCAGTTCGTCGCGAGCGTGCGCCGCCAACGCATCATGCGCCATCATCTGGCTGGCCACCTTGTGGGCGGTTTCGGCATCGACGCCGCGTGTCACGTAAATGGCCGCAAGCTCTTCATGTTCATGTTCGGGACTGGCGGCCAATTCCGCCCGTTCACGCGCCAGATCCGCACCTTCGGTATCGGCCTGGCTGCTGACCGAGACATATTCCCCCGCCGCCATCGACATGGCGCCAGCCACCAGCCCGGCGATGCCCGCCACTAACAGCGCCGGTCGCTCCGCCCCCGAGGCGGCGACGCCCAGGATCAGGCTGGCAGTGGAGACAATCCCGTCGTTCGCCCCCAGCACGGCTGCCCGCAGCCAGCCGGCACGGGCAACAAGATGGGTCTCGCGGTGGCTGCGCATGGATCCTCCGGCGTTGTGGCCTGTGTTTATCGGTCACCGCGTCCAGCTACGCAATCGGGGGTGCTGCCGGGTTGACAGGCCTGACCGGGCCATTTGCCCAATGGCGACTGCGGGTGAGATTGAGGCATATTCTGCCAACGGCGCGCATGACGCGGGCCCCACAGATATGGATCGAACCAGCCATGGCCAGCACCACCAGCCACGCCAATATCGTGCAACGCGGATGGGAGGCGGTGGGCCGCGGCGATTGGGACACGCTGATCGCGGACTATCTGCCCGACATGCTGTTCGTGATGCCCGGCCAGACTGACATGCTGCACGGCACGGCGGCATTTCGCGGCGCGCTGGAAAACCTGGGCGCTGCCCTGCCGCCGGGTTTCGAGATCACCGGCCTGCGGCAGATTTCGGATGGCGATGAGGTCGTCTCCATCCTGAACTGGGCCAGCACCAAATGTGCCGGCGGCAGCCAGCTTGCCGTGCTGTTCCGCTTTGTGGGTGACAAGATCAGCGAAGAACGCTGGTTTGTCGATACGGTGCAGTGGAAGGCCTGTTTTTAGACCGGGGGCTGACCGGGGCAGGCGGGAATCGCCCCCACGGGCGTTTTCCCCACTACGCCTGAACGTCACAACACCCCCGCCGTGGCGGCACGGCTTGTCGCGCCCTGCGCACCGTTCAACCGCGCTTTGGCCTGCTGTGCCAACCATGTTCATTCGGCAGCAATGGCGACAGGACGGAAGTGCACAACGGCAGCAATGGCCAAGGGCGACGAGGTTGCCCGATTACAGGGTTTGGCATGCCATCAGGGGCACCGGCAGCCGCGCCGCAACCGAACTGCAAGGGATTAAGCCGATGAACATCATGACCAGAACAGCCAGTACGACAGCGATCATGCTCGCTATGGCCGTAGCCGCACCAGTCGCCGCCCAGAATGCACCCACCGTGCCCGACGCCCCCAACACTCAGACCGTGACTGGCGAACGTCCGCAGCCTGGCCCCGAAATCAAGGGCATCATTTCGGCGCGCAGCGGTGATCGCATGGCGGTGACCGCCGAAGATGGCACCAAGACCATCATCAGCATCGACGACGCCACCCAGGTGAAGGGCAGGACCGGCCTGTTCGGCGGCAAAGGCAAGTTCGGCGCCGCCTCGCTGATGAACGGCCTGCCAGTGACGGTGAAGACACTGCAGGCCGGCGACGCGCTGGTGGCCAGTATCGTTACCTTCCGCGGCAATGATTTCAAGACCGCCGCCATGATCCGACAGGGCACGGCGCAAGGCTTTGAAGAACAGTCCGCCGCCACTGCCGCGCTGCGCGGCCGCGTTGCCGATATCGACAATTACAACGTGAAGGCCACCACAAACGTCTATTTCGACACCGGCAAATGGATCCTGTCAGATCAGGCCAAGGCCGAATTGTGCAATGCTGCGGCCACAGCCGAAAAGACACCCAACGCGCTGCTGCTGGTGGTCGGCTACACTGATTCCGTGGGCGACGAGGATTACAACCAGGAACTGAGCGAAAAACGGGCCAGCCGGGTGTTGGCACATCTGCAGCAGGTGTGCCGCTGGAAACAATTCCGCACCCTCACGCCCAGCGGCATGGCCGAATCCGATCCGGTGGCCGACAACAGCACCGATGAAGGCAAGGCCCAGAGCCGCCGCGTTGCCGTCAACGTGTTGGTAAGCAAGGCTGTCGACGGACTGTGATCGAACTGGCGGGCGGCAGGATTGGCCTGCTGCCCGCTTATTCGTCCCTGTTCATTCGAACGTCAGATCACCCGTCTCCGGCACTTCGAAATGCCGCGCCACATCGTCGTCGCTGATCGCCTCGAGCGTGGCGGGCTGCCACTTGGGATTGCGATCCTTGTCGATCAGTTGGGCGCGGATGCCTTCGAAGAAATCATGGCCGTTCCGGATTTCGCACACCATGCGATATTCGTTGATCAGCGCGTCCTCGATCTCCACTCCGCGCGCGGCGCGCAGGCCGGTGAGGCTCAGCTTGCAGCTGATCGGGGACATGCGGCGGATGGTGGCGGCCTGTTCCTGTGCCCAATCATCGCCGGCATCCAGACTGGCCATGATGTCTTCCATCCGGTCATGACCAAAATGATAATCGATGGCATCGCGATACGCGGCGAGCGACGGTTCTCCAGCGACTTCGTCGAACGCGGCCAGCACTTCGGCCAACGGCTCGTGGCTAGTGGCGAGCAAGTCGCACAGGGTCGGCAGATGCTGTGACAGCACATAATGGGTGGCGATCCCGCAATAGCGCAGATCCGCCGCCTTCAGCCGCGCGCCGGTGAGCGCCAGCCAGGTACCAATCTCGCCGGGCAGTTTCGCCAGCGCATGGGTGCCGCCGACATCGGGGATCAGGCCGATGCCGGTTTCGGGCATGGCGAACAGCGTGCGTTCGGTAGCGATGCTGTAGGGGCCGTGGATCGAGAGGCCCACGCCGCCGCCCATGGTGATGCCGTCGATCAGCGCCACCCACGGCTTGCCGCAACGGGCGATGGCCTGGTTCATGCGATATTCGTCGTGGAAGAACGACTCCCACAAGGCCCGGTTCTGCCGGCCCTCGCGGCCGAGAAGCGCAACATCGCCGCCTGCGCAGAACGCCCGCTCGCCGGCGCCGTCGATCACGATGTGTTGCACCTCGTGGTCGCCCATCGCATCGATGACGGCGCGATGGATGGTCACGGCCATCGGGTGGTTGAGTGCATTGAGCGCCTGCGGCCGGTTCAGCGTGATCCACAACGCATGGCCACGGCGTTCAACCAGGACTTCGGGTGCGGTTTCGGTCATTGGCGGTCCACCAGCTTGCTGGGGCCATCCAGTTCGATCGGGATGGCCGACGTGGTGAGGCGGGCGAGCAAAGTGCCCTCCTCGTCGAACAGATCTGCTTCCATGAAGGCGACGCGTTTGCCCAGCTTCAGGCAGCGGCCTTCGGCATAGAGCGGCACACCGGCCTTGGCAGGCGCAAAGAAGCTGGTTTTCAGCTCGATCGTCGGGATGCCGATGCGCTTGCCGCTCTTGATGATGGCCGCAAACGCGGCGGCATCATCCAACATGGCAACCACGATGCCGCCCTGCACATTGCCCATAGGGTTGCGGCAGGCATCGATCGGCTGAAACTTCATCTTCACCCGACCGGCGGCGCTGTCGATCTCGAGAATCTCCTGCCCCAGGATCGCAGCAGTGGGCGGCACGAAGCGGTTCATGCGCGCTTTCAGATCGTCGTCGTTCAGGGCCATTACGGTCTCACCTGCTAATCTTGAGGCCATAGCGGTGCAGCGCCGGTGCCAGCGCGTCAACCTGTTCGTCATGCCGAGTGAACAGCGCAGGACCGCGCCCTTCACCCTGGCGCCCGCGGTCGCCAAGCAAATGGGCCACCCGCCGGGCGATGCCGGGCCCGCCGTCGACAAAGCCCATCCCCGGCGCTGCCGCCTGCAACTGCGGCAGCAGCAGCGGGAAGTGGGTACAGGCCAGCACGATCTGATCGATGCGCTCGCCGCCCTTCTGGCTGGTCAGCCCCGCCAGTTCCGGCGCAACGTCCGCTGCTGTCACCGGTTCGCCCCGCAAATGCGCTTCGGCAAGCTCCACCAGCCGCGCAGATCCGTGCAGCAGCACCGTGCAATCGGCGGCATGATCGGCGGAAAGCCGCGCCACATAGGGCTGGCGCACCGTCGCCATCGTGCCGAGCACGCCGATTACCCGCGATTTCGACATTTCCGCCGCCGGCTTGATCGCCGGCACCGTGCCAACCACCGGCACGTCCAGCACCGCCCGGGCGTGGGCCAGCGCGATGGTGGAGGCGGTGTTGCAGGCAATCACGATCAAGTCCGGCTGCAACCGTTCAGTGAGCCGGCCGAGCAACGCACACACCCGTGTGGCCACCTCCATCTCGGTCTTGGTGCCGTAGGGAAAGCCTGCATTATCCGCGACATAGCTGATATCGATGGCCGGCAGCGCCGCGCGTACGTCATCAAGCACGGACAAGCCGCCCACGCCGGAATCCAGCATCAGAACATGCGTGATGGCCGCCTCCATGCAAGCTTTGCCCGGCTCATGTCATGGCTGGCGGCAAAAGGCAAAACGCGCCGCAAAATCGTGCTCAACAAAGCATGAATTGGCTTTTTCAGCCCTGAAATTTTCCAGCATCCGCCTTCAACATCGGTGACCAGTATCCGGTTTCGGGTGCTGCCGGCGAATGGAACAAAAGGGAAAAAGCGCGATGTTCAGGCAGATCATCATCGGAACCGCCGCCCTGTTCGGGTTGGCCAGCACCGCCCAGGCCACGGTGGAGATTTCCACCACCGCCCGTGGCCTGTTCAGCAGCGTGCGCGTGGTTGGCCAGCCGCTCACCTCGGTCGGGCCGGTTGCTCCCGTCAGCGGCCGCACCTCGCCCGGCTATGCGCTGAACAACAGTGCTGCCTCGCTGGCCGCCAGCGTCGGTCTGGGTACGGTCTCCGGCGTCACCGCCACGCTTGGCCTGAACAGCGGTGCCATCGCCACCGCGGCCAGCGCCAACGGCACCACCCCGATTGACACCAGCAGCGGCAGTGCCAGCGCCACGGTGAGCAATCTCGATGTTGGGCTGGTCACCAGCCTGCTGGGCGTGCCGACATCGATCCTCTCGCTCACTGCCGGCCAGGTGCAATCGGTCACCACGGTCGACAAGCTTGGCGGCACAACCTCGTTTGTCGGCGGGTCACTCTTCTCCAACCTCGCGCTCAGCGTCAACGGTAGTTCGGCATTCAGCCTTGGCAGCAACGCGCAGGTAGCCCCCAACTTCGTCGCCTTTAACCAAAATGGCCTGAAAGTGAGGCTGAATCAGCAGTTTGCCAGCAACTTCGATAGCACGCGGGTGCTGATCACCAACGCCATCGGCATCAGCTTCACCAACTATCTGCTCGACGGCCGCAGCCTTTCCGGCAGCATCACCGTTGGCCAGTCGCTGGCTGAGTTCATGGACAGCAGTGGCGATCCGGTGCCGGAACCGGCCAGCTGGGCGCAGATGCTGGCCGGTTTCGGCTTCGCTGGTGCCGCTGCCCGCCATCGCCGTGCACTGAGGGCTTGACCTGCGGCCACGGCCTGCGGCTATGCCCAGTGCATGGCCGAAACCACCACCATAACTGATACGGATTGGCCGCCGCCGCTGCCCGATGCCAGTGGTTTCGTAGCACCACCTGTGCCGGGCGTTGGTGGGGCGCTGGCGCGCCTTGCCCGCGCGCTGGCGGCGGATCCCGGCGGTGGCCGGCGGGTGGCGGCACGCGGTTTGTGGTTATTGGCGGTCGCAGCGCTATGCGTGCCGCTGCACATGGCCTGCCGGCGCCTCGGCCTGCCCTCGCCCTGGGCCCGCCGTTTTCTGGGCTGGAGTGCACGCGCCTGCGGCATCCGGGTGCGCAGCATCGGCCAGCCGGTGGCCCGCGATGTCTTCTACATCGCCAATCATCTCAGCTGGACCGACGCGCTCATCCTGGGCGGTCAGACCGGCACCGTTTTCGTGGCGCAGGACGGCATCGCGATCTGGCCCGGCCTCGCCTTCATCTGCCGCCTGAACGACACCATCTTCGTCAACCGCAGCGACCGCATGGGCGTACCGGCCCAGATCGCCGCCATGCGCACGCAGTTCACCCGCCACAGCCGCATCGCCATGTTCCCCGAAGCCACCTGTTCCGATGGCCGCCGCCTGCTGCCGTTCAAGGCGCCGCTGTTTGCCATGCTGATCCCGCCCCCGCCGGGCGCCACGCTGCAACCCGTAGTTATCGATTGCGATGAAGCCGGCCGCGACCTGGCCTGGGTCGGCATGGAAACCGGCGCTGCCAATGCGTGGCGGCTGCTGTCCCGCCCCGGCACCTGGGAAGCCCGCGTGCATTTCCTGGAACCCTTCAGCCCCGCCGACACGCCCGACCGCAAGGCGATTTCCGCCCGCGCCCGCGCCGCCATTGCGGCGAAATTGTCGGAAACGCTGGGCGGCCGGCCGGTAGCGTGATCGCGGCGCGGCCAAGAGACTGACATTCCTGACCGTGGTGCGCGGCCTGTCACCACGCTAGACGTGGAAGACACTGCTCGAAAAGATCGTGCCGGAAGGATCTGAATTGGCGACTGCACCTCCATCGCCGTTGCTGACAGCCCCGATCGGCCCCACCCTGCTGCGCCTCGCCGCGCCCAACATCGTTTCCATGGTGATGTCGTCGCTCACCATGATGACCGAGGCCTTTTATGTCGGCCAGCTTGGCACCGCGCCGCTGGCCGGGCTGGCGCTGGGATTTCCGATGATGATGCTGATGGGGATGCTGTCGGCCGGCGCGTTCGGCGGCACCATCACCGGGGCGGTGTCGCGGCGGCTGGGCGCGGGCGATCGTGCCGGTGCCGAGGAAGTGGCCGTGCATGCCGTGCTGCTGATGGTGGTGCTGGCCAGCCTCTGCGCTGCGGTGTTCCTTTTGTTTGGCCGGTCGATCTATGGCGCGCTGGGCGGCTCCGGCATCGTGCTGGAACAGGCGCTGGCCTATTCCGATACGCTGTTCCTGGGCTGTGTCAGCCTGTGGTTGTCAAACGCGCTGGCCGGCATCGTGCGCGCCACCGGCAACATGGGTGTGGCGGCCCGGATCGGCGTCATGGGATCAGTGTTGCAGGTCTGCATTGCCGGAGTGCTGGTGTTCGGGATGGGCCCGTTCCCGCGGCTGGGCATCGCCGGGGCGCCGGCCGGAATCGTCATCAGCAGCACGATATCGACCATTCTGATGCTGATCTTCCTCACCACTCGCTGCCGCGAACTGCGCCTGCACTTTACCGGCGTGAAACTGCACTGGGCACCGATCATCGCCATCCTGCGAATCGGCGGATTGGCCGCGATCAATCCGTTCTGCACCTTGGCTTCGGTGCTGGTCATCACGGCCGCCATGGCGCGCTTTGGCACCGATGTGCTGGCCGGCTATGGCATTGGCGCGCGGCTGGAGTTCCTGGTCGTGCCGATGATCTTTGGCCTGGGCGCGGCTTCCACCGCCATGGTGGGCGTGCATTTCGGCGCGCGGGAGATCGCCCGCGCCCACACGGTGGCCTGGACGGCCGCCGGCTTCAGCGCCATCCTGGCCGGCGCGATCGGGCTGGTGGCGTCGCTGTTTCCGGGGCTGTGGGCCAATCTGTTCACCGCCGATGAAGCGGTGCGGGCTGCAGCCCGTGCCTATCTGCAAACCGTCGCGCCCTTCTATGCCTTCTTCGGCGTGGCAACCTGCCTGTTCTTTGCCTCGCAGGGCGCCGGCCGCGTGTTGTGGCCGGTGATTGCCGCACTGGTGCGCGTGGTGGTCATCGTGGGCGGCAGTGCCGTTCTGGCCGGCAACTCCGGCGCCCAGCCGGCACAGTATTTCATGATCATCGCCGCCGGCATGGTCGCCCATGCGCTGGTTACGGCCAGCGCCATCCGCCTGGGCGCCTGGACCCAAGGCAACCCGCAGGCCGCCACCCGGTGACAGCCCGCCCCGCATCTGCAAGGATGCGGGCATGACCGACACAAGCCATCTGCTGGTTGACCGTCAGGGCCCCATCGTGACGGTGACGCTGAACCGCCCCGAACAGCGCAACACGCTGTCGCTGCCGCTGATGCTGGAACTCACCCACGTATTGCAGCAGATCGGCAGCAGCGATGCGCGCGGCGTCATCCTTGCCGCCAATGGCCCGGTGTTTTCAGCCGGGCATCATTTCGCCGACATGGCCGGCCATAGCCACGCTGAGGTGCGCGAGCTGTTCCGCATCTGCACCGAGATGATGGACCTGTTGCAGGCCCTGCCACAGCCAGTGGTGGCCCGCGTGCACGGCCTCGCCACCGCAGCCGGTTGCCAACTGGTCGCCACCTGCGATCTGGCCGTGGCGGCAGCCAGCGCCAGCTTTGCCCTGCCCGGCGGCAAGGGCGCCCTGTTCTGCCACACGCCGCTGGTCGCCGTGGCCCGCAACCTGGGCCGCAAGCGGGCGCTGGAACTGGCAATGACCGGCGACCCCATCGATGCGCAAACCGCGGCCGAGTGGGGCCTGGTCAACCGCGCGGTGCCCGATGACGAGCTGGAAGCCGCCACGCTCGACCTCATCACTCGCGCCACGCGCGGCGCGGCGGAATCCAAGGCGGTGGGCAAGCAGGCCTATTATCGCCAGATGGAGATGCCGCAGCCCGCCGCCTATGCCCATGCGGGCGATGTCATGGCCAAAAACGCAGTGGGCGTCGCCGCGCAAGACAGTTTCCGCGCCTTCCTCGACAAGCGGAAGCACTGATCCGAACCTGCCAGAAGCCGCGTCCCTCCCATGTTTGGGCATCGACACGGCAGGGCGATTGCCTGTTCACTCTACACCACACAGCAGCACGGGGCGGAGCCGAAGCCATGGTCTATGAAGACATTCTCTACAGTGTTTCCGATGGTGTTGCCGTCATCACCCTGAACCGCCCTGACCGGCTCAACGCCTGGCGCGGCGAGATGGCCCGCGATGTGAAGGCCGCCATGCGCGCTGCCAGCGACGATGATGCGGTGCGCGTGATCGTGCTGACCGGCGCCGGCCGCGGCTTTTGCGCCGGGGCTGACATGAACATGCTGCAAGCCATCCAGAGCGACGGCGCCTCGGCCCGCGCCGCCGCCGGCCCGGCCGATTTCGATCCACAAGCCCGCGCCGATTTCCGCATGCAGAACAGCTGGTTTCCCGCCGTGCCCAAACCGATCATCGGCGCCATCAACGGTGCCTGTGCCGGGCTCGGCATGGTCTATGCGCTCTACACCGATATCCGCTTCGCCTCCGATGCGGCCGTGTTCACCACCGCCTTTGCCAAACGCGGCCTGATCGCCGAACACGGCATTTCCTGGCTGTTGCCGCGCCTGATCGGCTTTGCTGCGGCCGCCGATCTGCTGTTTTCGTCGCGCAAGGTCGATGCCGCCGAAGCATTGACGCTGGGGCTGGTGACGCGCGTTTTCCCAACGGCCGAGTTCGAAGCCGGCGTGATGGCCTATGCCAAGATGCTGGCCAACGACGTGTCGCCGCGTTCGCTGCGCGAAATGAAGCGCGAGCTGTGGAACGCGCAGTTTGAATCGCTGGGCGAAGCGATTGCCGCCGCCGATGCCGACATGGCCGGCAGTTTTGCATCGGAGGATTTCAAGGAAGGCGTCGCGCATTTCCTGGAAAAGCGGCCAGCGCGCTTTACCGGCCGCTGAGCCTGCGCCGGGTTGGCTGGACTGGACGGCGACGCTGACTGGACGACAACCCTGCCAGCGGCCATGCTCCCGCCAATGGGGCGGAGGCAGCAGACATGACAACAGGAACGTCTGCAGCATCGGCTGAGGGGTTTGCGCCCGGCATGCCCGAACGCGTAATGCGCAAGGCCCAACTGCGGCTGCTGCCCCTGCTGTTCTTCGCCTACATGATCGCCATCATCGATCGCGCCAACATCAGCTTTGCCGCCCAGACGATGAACGCCGATCTCGGCTTTTCGGCCAGCGTGTTCGGCTTTGCCGGCGGCATCTTCTTCGTCAGCTATGCCCTGCTGGAAGTGCCGTCGAACATGCTGATGATGCGTTTTGGCACACGGCTGTGGGTGACGCGGATCATGATCAGCTGGGGCGTGATTTCCGCCGCCCAGATGTTCGTGACCACGCCCATGCAATTCTATGCGCTGCGTTTCCTGCTCGGCGCGGCCGAAGCCGGCTTTTTCCCGGCCATCCTCTATTACGCCAGCCTGTGGTTTCCGGCGCAGTGGCGCGGCCGGGTGATCAGCCGCTTTTACGTGGCCCAACCCGTCACCCAGATCGTGATGGGCCTGGTTTCGGGGCCGATCCTGGGGCTGGAAGGCGTGTCGGGCCTGCACGGCTGGCAATGGCTGTTCCTGCTGGAAGCCTGCCCTGCGGTTCTGATGGGGATCATCATCTGGCGCTTTCTGCCCGATGCGCCCGACCGCGTTGGCTGGCTGGCGCCGGACGAGCGCCGCTGGCTGACCGGCACACTCGCCGCCGAAGCCAGCAGCAGCACCGCACATACAAGTGTGTTCAAGGCCATTTCCGACCCGCGCCTCCTGATGTTCGGCATCATCTGGTTTCTTTGCACCGGCGGCCTGAATGCCTATCTGGTGACGATGCAGCTGATCCTGGCCGAAAAGACCGGCTTTTCGGCCAACAGCGTCGGGCAATTGACGGCGGTGTGCGGCATCGTCGGCGTCATCATGCTGCTCGGCGTCAGCGCGCGCAGCGACCAACGGCAGGAACGTTTCTGGCACGTGATCCTGCCTTGGGCCGTGGGCGCCGGCGCCTTCATCGCGCTTGCCGTGTCCAATCTGCAAGTGGTTGCCATCATCGCTGCCGTGCTGATCGCCGCAACAATTTTGCCGGTCCACTCCGTGTTCTACGCCGCCCTCACCGAAGGATTGCACGAACGCCACCGCGCGGTCAGCATCGCCGCGGTCAACACCTTCGGCCAGTTCGGCAGCTTCCTGGCCACCAGCGGCTTCGGCGTCGCCCGCGATGCCACCGGCAGCTACAACGCCGGCCTCGCCGCCATCGCGGCGGGCGCGGTGGTGAGTGTTGTCCTGCTCAATTCGCTGAGGCTGAAGACCGTCGCCAAAGCGTAAGTGCGCTTGTGGGATTGGCGGCACTGGTGACAGCGCCGCTTTGGCCGGCTAATCCACCATCATGACTCACGCTGCCTACCCCGCCGCCCGCCTCCGCCGCACCCGGATGACCGCCTGGAGCCGCGATCTGCATCGCGAGACGTCGCTCAGCCCGGCCAATCTGATCTGGCCTCTGTTCCCGACCGAAGGCCACGATGAAGCGGTGCCGGTGGGCACCATGCCGGGCGTATCGCGCCTGTCGGTGGACCGGCTGGCCAAGGCCGCCAAGGAAGCCGCCGCGCTGGGCATTCCCGCCGTCGCGCTGTTCCCGCACACCCTGCCCGAACGGCGCAGCGAGGATGCCAAGGAAGCGCTGAACCCGGACAATCTGATCTGCCGCGCTATCCGCGCCATCAAGGATGCGGCGCCCGAAATCGGCGTGCTCACCGATGTAGCGCTCGATCTCTACACCAGCCATGGCCATGATGGCCTGTTGAGCGACGCTGGCGAGATCTTGAACGACGCCACGGTGGAGATGCTGGTTGGCCAGTCATTAAACCAGGCCCGCGCCGGCTGCGATATCATTGCCCCGTCCGACATGATGGATGGCCGCGTCGCCGCCATCCGCGCCGGGCTGGAGGCAGACGGGTTCCACAACACCCAGATCATGGCCTATTCGGCCAAATATGCTTCGGCCTTCTATGGCCCCTACCGCGATGCAGTGGGCAGCGGCGGCGTGCTGAAGGGCGACAAGAAAACCTATCAGATGGATCCGGCCAATGCCCGCGAGGCGCTGCGCGAAGTGGCGCTGGACATCGCGGAGGGCGCGGATTCGGTGATGGTGAAGCCGGGGATGCCCTATCTGGACATCATCCGCGCCATCCGCGACGCCTTCGACGTGCCGGTGTTCGCCTACCAGGTGAGCGGTGAGTACGCGATGCTGGAAGCCGCGATTGCTGCCGGCGTGCTGGATCGCAACAAGGGCGTACTCGAAGCCTTGATGAGCTTCCGCCGCGCTGGTTGTTCGGGTGTGCTGACCTATCACGCGCCGCTGGCGGCGCGGCTGATGGGGGCATGATGGGCGAACGCGTGCGCATCGCTGTTTTGGGGGCTTCGGGTTACACGGGGGCCGATCTGGTGCGCTTGGCGCTCACCCACCCGCGCATTGAGATTGCCGCGTTGGCCGCCAATGCCAAGGCCGGGCAGACGATGGCGCAGATCTGGCCGCATTTCGCGCCCTATCCGAACCTGCCGCGGCTGGTGAAGGCGAACGAGATTGATTTTGGCAGCATCGACGCGGTGTTCGGCTGCCTGCCGCACGCGGCGTCGGCGGAGCTGCTCTCCACCCTCACCGGCCCGCGCATCATCGATCTTTCGGCGGATTTCCGGCTGAAGGATGCCGACACCTATGCCGATTGGTATGGCGGCGCGCACCCGGCGCCCGGGCTGCTGCCCGAGGCGGTGTATGGCCTGACCGAGTTTGCGCGGGAAGCGCTGCCGGGCGCGCGGATTGCCGCCTGCCCCGGCTGTTATCCCACCGCCGTGCTGCTGGCTTTGCTGCCGCTGGTGGCCGCCCATGCCATTTCGGCGGACAATATTACCGTCAACGCGCTGTCGGGCGTGTCGGGCGCCGGGCGCAGCCTGAAGGAAGCCAATTTGTTTCCCGAAGTGGCCGAAGCCGTCCACCCCTATGGCATCGGCCGTCACCGCCACATGCCGGAAATGGAGCAGGAGCTGAGCTCACGCGCGGGCAAGCCGGTGACGATCAGCTTTACGCCGCACCTGGTCCCGATGAACCGGGGCGAGCTCGTCACCTGCATCGTCGAAACCCCGCACGGCCCGGACTATCTGCGCGAGGTTCTGGCCGACGCCTATACCGACGAACCGTTCGTGCACCTGTTGCCCGAAGGCGTTGCCCCCGCCACCCGTATGGTGCGCGGTTCCAACCACGCGGTGATCAACGTTTTCGCCGATCGCGTGCCCGGCCGCGCCATCGTGATCGCCGCCATCGACAATCTGGTGAAGGGCTCTTCGGGCCAGGCCATCCAGAATTTCAACCTGATGTTCGGCCTGCCCGAAACCATGGGGTTGGAACAGGCCCCGCTCTTCCCGTGATCGAAACGGCCCGCCTGATCCTCAGGCCTTGGCGGGACGATGATCGTGTGCCGTTCGCCGCCATGGGGGCCGATGCCGACGTGATGCAGCATCTGGGGCCGATCATGGACCGCGCCGGCAGCGATGCAGTTGTGGACCGGTTGATCGCTCTCCAAGCCGTGCTCGGCCACACATTCTGGGCGGTGGAGCGGCGCGATACCGGTGCCTTCATTGGCTTTTGCGGGCTGAAGATGGCGCCATTGGGCATAACCGGCCTGTCGGGCTTTCCTGAAATCGGCTGGCGGCTGGCGCGTTCGGCCTGGGGCCAGGGTTTTGCCAGCGAAGCGGCGCGGGCCAGCCTCGACTGGGGCTGGCAAAAGGGCATGACCCGCATCGTCGCCATGACCGTGCCGGCCAACACGCGCAGCCAGGCGGTGATGCAGCGCATTGGCATGCAGCGCCGGCCCGATCTGGATTTCGACCATCCGTTGCTGGCCGCCGACAATCCGCTGCGGCCGCATATCGTCACCGAGATCTGCCGATGACTATTCACCCATTTGGTTCTGACATGCCACAGATTGCCGATGACGTGTTCATCGCGCCGGGCGCCCACGTGATCGGCAAGGTGAGCATCGGTGCCGGCAGCTCGATCTGGTTCAACTGCGTGCTGCGCGGCGACGTGGGCCGGATCACGGTGGGTGAGCGGACCAACATCCAGGATGGCACGATCGTGCATGTGACCGGCGGCCGGTTCGATACCCACATCGGCGATGACGTGCTGATCGGACACGCCTGCATCATCCACGGCTGCCGGCTGGAGAACCACGCCTTCGTTGGCATGGGCGCCATCGTGCTGGATGGGGCGGTGGTGGAACCTGACGCCATGCTGGCGGCTGGCGCATTGCTCACACCGGGCAAGGTGGTGAAGAGCGGGGAATTGTGGGCCGGGCGACCGGCGAAGTTCCTGCGCAGCCTGACAGCGGCCGAGATTGCCGGCAATCGGGCCGGAGCGGCCGGTTATGCCAGGCTGGCGCAGGTGTATCGTGCAGGCGGATAAGGCTTATTTGTCAACGCCTCTCACCTTGCCCCACTGGCGGGCGGCGGTGTAGCCAAGATAGCCAGTACCAAACAAGGCATAGAGCGGTTCGGGCAGACCATTCAGATAACGGGTCATGCCGGCGGCGATATCATGGGCCATCTGTGGCTGCACGGCCGCGATGAGCCCCATCGGGATCGACCACATCAGCAGCGCATACATGACATAGAGGAAGCTGGGCCGCGCCCGGCTTGTCCAGGGATCATGGCTGGCGGATTCGGCCACGATGGCGGAGAGCTGGGTGGAGAGCAGCTCCAGCTCTTGGCTGTTCTGTAGCTTCATCAGTTCGATCTTGGCCGCGTCCCGCGCCCTGGGATCGGGGATGATCTTGTCGAGCAAGCCGGCAACCGGCGCGATCAGGGCATTGAGGATGGACATGGGGTGGGCCTTTCCAGTTGGAGGGAGGCCAAATTCTAACCAATATGGTTCATGTAGGACAGGCGCAAGCAAGCCACTGCTGCTCCCCCTGAGAGGGGAGCAAACGCTTGACTGAATGTCTGAAGAAAATGGTCGGAGCGACAGGATTCGAACCTGCGACCTCCAGACCCCCAGTCTGATGCGCTACCAGGCTGCGCTACGCTCCGAGCCGAGGGCGGGCTTAGGGGCTATCGCAGCGTGATGCAACCCCATTCTCTGGCCCCTCAGGCGGCGTTCTCGAGCCCATATTGCTTGAGCAGGTCATAGAGCGTCGGCCGGCTCACCCCCAGGAACTTGGCCGCTGTGCTGACATTGCCATCGGCACGCAGCATCGCCCGGCGAATGGCCTGGCGATCGGCAGTCTCGCGCGCAACCTTCAAGGTGAGGGCGGCTTCGTCGCTGCTGTTGACCAGATCGAGATCGGCCGCGGTGAGGCGGCTGCCTTCGGCCATGATGACGGCGCGCTTCATGCGGTTTTCCAGCTCGCGCACATTGCCCGGCCACGGCCAATCGGAGATGGCGGCGATGGCATCAGGGGTAAGGCCCTTGAAATCCCGGCCATTTTCGCGGGCGAAGCGCGTGAGGAAATATTGCGCCAGCAGCACGGCGTCACCGGGCCGTTCCTTCAGGCCGGGGATGCGCACAACGATTTCCGCCAGGCGGTAGAACAGGTCTTCGCGGAAGCGCCCGGCCGCGATCATCGCATCCAGATCCTGATGGGTGGCGCAGACGATGCGCACATCAACCGGGATGGTCTTGCGGCCGCCCACGCGCTCGATCACCCGTTCCTGCAGGAAACGCAGCAGCTTCACCTGCAGCGGCAACGGAATATCGCCGACTTCATCCAGGAACAGCGTGCCGCCTTCGGCCATCTCGATCTTGCCAGGCTGGGTTTTCACGGCGCCGGTGAAGGCGCCTTTTTCATAGCCGAACAGTTCCGATTCCAGCAGATTTTCCGGAATGGCGGCGCAGTTGATGGCCACAAAGGCCTCACCTGCCCGCGCCGAGGCATTGTGCAGGCCCTTGGCCAGCAATTCCTTGCCGGTGCCCGAAGCACCCAGCAGCATCACCGACACATTGGCTGTGGCCACCCGCTCGACCATGCGGGCCACCTTGATCATTTCCGGCGCCGCCGTGACGATGCCGCCCAGCACCTTGTCACCACTGTTGCCGGCTTCGGCGAGACGACGGTTTTCGGCTTCCAGTTCCGCCACATGATAGGCGCGGCGCACGATCAGGCCGAGTTCATCGATATCGACCGGTTTGTGATAGAAATCGAAAGCTCCCATGGCGATGGCGCGCCGCGCGCTTTCGCGCGCACCGTGGCCGGAAGCGACGATCACCTTGGTGTTCGGACGCGTGGCCAGGATGGCTTCCAGCGTGGCGAAGCCTTCCGTCACGCCATCGGGATCGGGCGGCAGGCCCAGATCCAGCGTCACCACCGCCGGCTGGTGCGTGCGCAGCGCGTCCAGCGCGGCCTCGCGATCACCGGCCAGGATCACCTCCTGGTCTTCGTAACTCCACTTCAATTGGCGCTGCAGGCCGGCATCATCTTCCACCACCAGCAGCTTGGGCTTCTCACTCACGCCTGTTCCCCTTCCGCCAGCAGCGCGGCCTTCCCGGCTGCGCCCCCAACTGCGCTGTTGCCACCAACAAGCGGCAGGGTGATGGTGAAGCTTGTGCCTTCGCCTTCACGGCTGGCCACGTCAAGCCGGCCGCCGTGGGCCCGGGCAATCTCCCGCGCTTCGTAAGCGCCGATGCCAAACCCGCCGGCCTTTGTCGAGGTGAACGGCTGGAACAATTCCTGCCTGATGAACCTGGCCGACATGCCGTGGCCGCGATCGGCGAGCGTGACGACAAGTTCGCTGCCCGCCACGGCCACGTCGAAGCGGATCGGGGTGCCGGCCGGGGAGGCATCGATGGCATTCTGCAGAAGGTGCGCGAACATCTGTTCCAGCCGGGCGGCATCACCAGAGACCATCGCGTGATCAGCCTTGTCACCCACATGCAGGGTCGGCGCCGGCCAGGCGCCGGCCCGTGATTTCACCAGCAGGCGAAGCAGGCTGGCAACAGGCACTGGTGCGTCTGCCGCGGGCAGCCCCGTGGCGCGCTGCGAGAGCCACGACAGCAGGGCGTTCATCTTGCCCACCGATTCCTTCAGTGTTGCCACCATGTCGGTCCGGAATTCCGGATTGTCGGCATGGCGTTCGGCATTGCGCGCCAGCAAAGACAATTGGCTGACCAGATTCTTGATATCGTGCAGAATGAAGGCAAAGCGGCGGTTGAATTCCTCGAACCGGCGCGCCTCTTCCAATGCCGACTGGCCGCGGCTTTCGGCGACATAGCTGCCCACCTGACGGCCAAGCGTTTTCAGCAGTTCCTCGTCTTCCCAGCCCAGCCGGCGCGGCACCAGACTGCGACCGATCAACAGCACACCGGCCAGCGCATCGCGGTTGAAGGCCGGCAGCACCAGCCAGTACCGCCGATCGGCCGCCAGCCACGCCGGCAGTTCGGGCGCACCGGGCAATTCGCCATCGCGCACCATTTCAAGATCGAGCAGCCGATCCTGCCGCAACCAGGCGACCAAGGGCGTGTCCATGGCCAGCGCTTCGGGCGGGCGATCGGCCATCTGCTAGGTGGCGCCAGGGCTGAAGCGATCATCATCGGGCACCAGCAACCAGCCGCCGCGCGCTTCCAGCACGCTGGCCACGGCCTGGACCACGCGTTCGGGCAACCCTTGCGCATCGCCCGGTGCCGAAACGGTGGCGATAAAACGCAGCCATTCACTGCGATAATCATAGCGGTAGCGGTAGAAATTGCGTGCGATCGCCACCCGCAGTCAGGCCCGGAACCGATCCGACACCAGGATGACGGCGGCCAGCATGATGGTGGCAAACAGGAAGCTGACCTGCAGCAGCGTGCCCCAATTGCCGCCCACCAGTTTCAGCGCGTAGGCCAGCAGCGACATGGCGATCAGGTAGAAACCAACGCCGGAGAAGGCGACGGTCTGGAAGGCAACATTGCGCGATACCCGCGCGCCGCGCACCCAGTTTTCGCGGGTGGCAAACAGGAACAGCAACACCAGCAGCGCGCTCACGGCGCCACGGATGTTGTAGAGATCGACTGAGGCCGGCGGCAGCAGGAAAGCCAGCGTGTAGAAGTTCAGATCATAGAGGAACAGACCGGCCAGGCCGATGGCGAGCAGACGAATGCCGGAAAGCTGGCCACCGCGTGAAGCGATGTAGAGATTGTGGCTGAGCACGAGACCGGTGACCGAGGCTGCAATGCGGATCACCAGGAACAGGCTGGCCACCACATCGCCTTCACCCACCAGAGCGCTCTGTCCGGCGCCGGCGATATCGATGACGAACTGCAGGGCGAGCACAAAGCCGAGGATGCCGCCCACCCAGAAGGAAGAGCGGCCCTCGCCCTCGCCGCCCAGCCATGTTGGCCGCAGCAGATACAGCAGCACCCCGATCCAGGCCCCGACCTTCAGGGTTTGCAGCCGCGAGATCCAGGGTTGCAGGCCGGGGTCAATCAGCATGCTGGCAGCAAAGCTGCCCGCCCACAACGCGGTTACAAGAGCGGCACCGGCCAGCCACAGATTGATGCCGCGGCGCTGTTTGGAGAGTGCTGCGAAGAACAGGCCAACATAGGCGATCAGCGCCAGCAAGTGGCTGAGCAGGCCGACTTCGGTGAGCGCGATCACCTTGGCGCTCCATGCGAACTGGTCTGAACTCTTGTCACCGCGATCTGTCCCTGCGCCCGTCTGGCCGCAGCCTATCGTCATGCGCGCCAAAGTGCCACCCCGTGCACCAGGGCTGATCATTGCAACAGCTGTGATCATCTATCTTGTAATAAGCATGTATGCTAAATTCTGGGCATGAACTCGCTTGCCGCCACTGTGGAACCGGCCATCGTGCCCTTTGCTTCGCCCGATACCATCGGCGTGCTGGTGTCCGACGTAACCCGGCTGCTGCGCCGCCGCTTCGATGCCCAGGCGCGGTCCATCGGTGTGTCCCGCGCGCAATGGCGGGTGCTGATTGCGCTGGCCCGGGCCGAAGGCATCAACCAGGCCGGCCTTGCCGAGCGTCTGGATGTGGAAACCATCACGGTTGGCCGCATGGTCGACCGGCTGGAAGAGGCCGGGCTGGTGGAACGCCGGGCCGATCCTGCTGATCGCCGGGCCTGGCGGCTGTTCCTCACGCCGCGGGCGCATCCGATCCTGGCGGAACTGCAGGCGGTGGCGGTGGATGTCCGCGCCGAAATGCTGGCGGGTTTGAGCGCTGCCGAAGAAGCGGCGCTGCAAGGCCTGCTGCAGCGCCTGCGCGGCAACCTGGATGGTCGCGAAGGATCGGCGGCATGAACCAGCGCATCGATCCGCCGGTGGCGAGCACAACATCTCCCTCTCGCTGGCGCAGCCGCGTGGCGATGCTGTCGGTGCCGCTGCTGGTGGTGGCGGCCGGGCTGTGGCTGTGGCTTTCCGGGTTGGGCCAGGTGACGACCGACAATGCCTATGTGCGGGTCGACAAGCTGGCGATTTCCAGTGACGTCACCAGCCGGGTGCGGCGGGTGTTCGTGGTCGAGAACCAGCCGGTGAAGCGCGGCCAGGTGGTAATCGAGCTGGTTGATACCCCGTTCCGCATCGCGCTGGCCCAGGCCGAAGCCCGGCTGGCCGATGCGCGCCGGCAGGTGCGCGGCCTGCGCAATGATACCGGTGGTAGTGCCGCCGATGTGGCGGCCAAGCGCGAGGCGCTGGACTTTGCGCTGACCGAGATGGAGCGCCAGCAGACATTGCTTGACCGCGGCTTTGCCACCCGTGCCCGGCTGCAGCAGGCCCAATATTCGGTGGCCAATGCCCGGGCCGAACTGAACCGCGCCCTTTCTGACGACGCCGCCGCCCGCACCGCCGCCAATGGCGTGCAGGACGTGGAGCAGCACCCACTGGTGATGACGGCGGCTGCGGTGCGTGACAAGGCGGCGTTTGAACTGGCGCGCACCAAACTGATCTCACCCGCCAACGGCATCGCCACCCAGACCAGCCGGGTGCTGCCGGGCCAGGTGATGGTGCAGGGCGTCGCCGCTTTCAGCGTGATGGTGACCGACAGCGCCTATGTCGAAGCCAATTTCAAGGAAACCGAACTGCAGGACATGAAGGTCGGCCAGCGCGCCGAGGTGCAGCTGGATGCCTTCCCCGATCATGTGCTGCGCGGCCATGTGGACTCCATTGGGGTGGGCACCGGCAGCGAATTTTCCGTACTGCCGGCACAGAATGCCACCGGCAACTGGGTGAAGGTGGTGCAGCGCGTGCCGGTGCGCATCAAGCTGGATGGCAAGCCACCAGTGCCATTGATCGCCGGCCTTTCGGCTGAAGTGAAGGTGATCACCAAGTGAGCAGCGCTGCCCCGGTGGCAGGGGCGCGATCAGAAGCGTCGCCGATCACCGTCACGCTGGTGGTAAT
Source organism: Sandarakinorhabdus limnophila DSM 17366 (assembly GCF_000420765.1). Taxonomy (GTDB): domain Bacteria; phylum Pseudomonadota; class Alphaproteobacteria; order Sphingomonadales; family Sphingomonadaceae; genus Sandarakinorhabdus; species Sandarakinorhabdus limnophila. The sequence goes on from NZ_ATVO01000005.1 coordinate 154,129, forward strand.
GCTGGGCAGCTTCATGACCATCCTCGATTCCACCATCGCCAACGTGGCGCTGCCGCACATGCAGCCCAGCCTGAACGCCGCCGCCGACAGCATCACCTGGGTGCTGACCAGCTATATCGTCGCCACCGCCATTGCCACGCCGCTCACCGGCTGGCTTTCGGCGCGCATCGGCCGGCGCACCCTGTTCCTGTGGAGTGTCGCGGCTTTCACCGCCGCTTCGGTGCTGTGCGGCATTGCCAGCAGCCTGGAAGAGATGGTGCTGTTCCGCATGATCCAGGGCGCCGCCGGGGCCTTCATCGCGCCGCTGGGCCAGGCCTATCTGCTCGATGTGTGGCCGCCCGAAAAACATGGCCCGGCCATGGCCTGGTGGGGCGTTGGCATCATGGTCGGGCCGATCCTGGGCCCGGTGATCGGCGGCTGGCTCACCGACAGTTTCGATTGGCGCTGGGTGTTCCTGATCAACCTGCCGTTCGGCATCATGTGCCTGACCTGGGCGGCGGCCATCTTGCCGGAACCGCAGCTGGAGCAGCGACGCTTCGACATGACCGGCTTTGCCCTGCTGGCCGTGGGCATGGCGGCGCTGCAACTGGGCCTTGATCGCGGCCAGCAGCTGGACTGGCTGGAAAGCTGGGAAGTGCGGGCCGAGTTCGGCATCGCCATCGCCGGCCTGTGGGCCTTTGGCGTGCACGCGCTGGCCACGCCGGGCGGCATCATTGATCGCGAACTGCTCACCGATCGCAACGCGCTCACCGGCATGGTGTTCATCACGCTGGTGGGCTTCCTGCTGGTCGCCACCACCGCGCTGCTGCCCACGATGCTGCAAACGCTGTATGGCTATCCGGTGGTATCGGCCGGCGCGCTGATGATGCCGCGCGGGATTGGCATGATGATGGCGATGATGGCCGCCGGGCAACTGGTCGGGCGCGGAATTGATCCGCGATTGATGCTGGCCGCCGGCTTCACGATCACCGGTGCAGCCTTGTGGGGCATGAGCCTGTTTTCCCCGGTGCAAGGCGCTTCGCTGTTCGTGATCACCGGGTTTTTCCAGGGCGCCGGCCTGGGTCTGATCTTCGTGCCGCTGAATACGATGGCCTTTGCCAGCCTGCCGATGCGGCTGCGCGCTGATGCGTCGGCCATCTACATGCTGCTGCGAAACATCGGCGGTTCGGTGGGGATCAGCCTGGCGGTTGCCCTGCTGGAACGCCAGACCCAGACCGCGCACGCCGATCTGGGCGGCGGCATCACCCCGTTCAATCTGCCCTGGGCCGATCCAGCCACCCTGGCTGCAGCCGGTGCCGGCAGCGTGGTGGCCATGCTGGATGGCGCGGTGAACAAGCAGGCATTGATGATTGCCTATATCGATGTCTATCGCGCCATGGCGTTCATGGCCTTTGCCATGCTGCCACTGCTGCTGGTGTTGCGCCGGCCGCGGCGGCCCGCATCAAAGGCCGACGTGGTGCATCTGCCCGAATGACCGCTCAGGCCGGCGGCGGCGTGAGCCCCACCAGTTTCATCACCACCACTTGGCTTTGCATCACCACCAGCCACCACAGGCAGGCCCGGCCAATGCGGCCCCAACGCTGCCCGGCCATCAGCAGCGATGTGGCCAGCGCCGGCACCACAAAGCCCACCCAGATCACCCAGGCGGTGGCGATGGTCATCACCCACGGCGGTGCGCGCGGCGGCGCCAGGATCAGCGCGCCGGCCAGGATGGCGCACAGCCAGGCCGTGGCCAACAACGCCACCAGCCAGCCGGTGAGGCCCTTGGGCCGATCCACGAACTGGGCGATGAGCAGACCCAGCAAGGTGGCCAGCGCAATCGGGATGGCGTTGATAACGATATAGATCATTGCGCCAGCTTGCCGGCTTTCGCGGCCCATGCAAGGAAAAGCCGGCTATTGGAGGACCCAGAATGAGCGTTTTGCCCCCCCTGCTTTTGGGCCGATTGAACCATGTCGGCATCGCCTGCGTTTCGATTTACGACACCGTGGCCATGTATGGCCGCCTGTTCGGCGCGACCGTTTCGCGGGCCAAGTTCGATCTGCCGGCGCAGGGCGTGCGCGTCGCCTTCATCGATGTCGCCAACAGCCAGCTGGAACTGATCGAGCCGTTGGGCGATGATTCACCCATCCACGGCTTTCTGAAGAAGAACCCCAATGGCGGGCAGCATCACGTCTGTTTCGAAGTGAAAGACATCATCGCGGCGCGTGATGCGATGCGGGCGCGCGGCGCCACCGTTCTGGGCACCGGCGAGCCGCGCATGGGCGCCCACGGTGTGCCGGTGATCTTCGTACACCCGCGCGATACCAGTGGCGTGCTGGTGGAGTTGATGCAGGAGCCGCCGGAAGGGCATCACTGACAAGGAAAAGGCCGGAGCAGTGCTCCGGCCTCATTTCAGACGGGCTGCGGTTGGCAGCGGCCCGCTCAATCCTTCTTGCGGCCGCTCAGCAGCCAGCCGACCACGAAGCCCAGCGCGATGCCGGCACCCAGCGCGGCGAGCGGCTGTTCCTGCACGGTGGTGCGCACCTTGGCAGTGCCTTCTTCGGCCACCTTCTGGGCGCGTTCCTTGACTTCGCGGGCCTTTTCCGGGGCCGCATCAGCCAGTTCACGGGCCTTGGCGGCGGCCTTGTCATAGGCGGCGCTGGCAGTTTCCTTGGCCTTGCCAATGGCCTTGTCGGCCTGATCCTTCAGGTCACCCTTCAACTTCTCGATCTTGCTGGCCGCGGTTTCGATGGTTTCGGCAACGGCGGGCATGGTTTCCGTGGTTTCGCTGTTATCAGACATGGCGCAATCCTTTCGAGGGCAATCGATTCAACAGACCGAAGTTAGTGCGTGAGGCGACAGATTTGAAGTCCGTATTGACCACATAACTCACTCATCCATCCGAACCTTGCCACGGCCTGCCTTGACGCCGGCGCGCGTGGTCTTGGAATCCAGCCGGCGCTGCTTCGATCCCAGGGTTGGCCGTGTCGCCCGGCGCTTGATCGGGCGGATGCAGGCCTGCGCCACCAATTCGGCAAGCCGCGCCCGCGCATCAGACCGATTCTGCACCTGATCGCGGAACCGGTTGGCACTGATCACGATGACACCATCGCCGGTGGCGCGCCGGCCGGCCAATTTCAGCAGCCGTTCCTTCACCTCGTCCGGAAGGCTGGGTGAAGCCACCACGTCGAAGCGCAGCTGCACCGCCGATGAAACCTTGTTGACGTTCTGGCCGCCGGGACCGCTCGAGCGCACGAACGATTCAATCAGTTCGTCTTCCGGGATGGTTATCGCCATGATGTGCGCCTAACCCGATTCGATTGCGGAGGCTATTGCCATGATCATTGTTCACCATCTCAACAACAGCCGCTCTCAACGCATCCTGTGGCTGCTGGAAGAACTGGGTACGCCCTACGAGATCAAGCATTACAATCGCGATGCCGTGACCAATCTGGCGCCGCCGGAACTGAAGGCCGTTCATCCGCTGGGCAAGAGCCCGGTGATCGAAGCCGACGGCAAGATCATCTTTGAAAGCGGCGCCATCACCGACTGGATCATCCGCAAACACGGGCAAGGCCGCTTCATGCCAGCGCCGGGGACGGCGGCTCATGAGGATTATCTGATGTGGCTGCATTTCGCCGAAGGTTCGGCGATGACACCGTTCCTGCTGGCGCTCTACACCGCCCGGTTGGGCGAAGCCGCCGCGCCGCTGGCCCCGCGCATTCAGGAACAGATTGGTGCGCATGTCGCCTATTTCAGCCAATGCCTTGGGGAAAACGACTGGCTGGTGAATAACGAGCTTTCCGGCGCAGACATCATGATGAGCTTCATCGCCGAAATCGCCACCATGCAGGGCCTGGGCGCGCATTTCCCCAACGTGGCGGCTTATGCGAAGCGCCTGCAGTCGCGCCCGGCGTGGATCAAGGCCGCCGAGCAGACCGAGCCTTACAATTTCCGCATTGCCGGCTGACGGGTCGCCAGCAGATTGAGCGCTAGGCCGCCGATGATCAGCGCGGCGGCCAGCAGCTTCCATGGCGGCAGTGGCTCACCAAGGAACAGCGCCGTGGAGGCCATGCCGAACACCGGCACCAGCAGCGACGTGGGCGCCACGCTGGTGGCCGGATAGCGCGCCAGCAGCCAGCCCCACGCGCCATAGCCGAACAGCGTGTTGCCAATCGCCTGCCACGCCACCGCCACCCAGATGGCGGGCGTGGTGGCCTGCAGCGCGGTCTCGATGGCCGGCCAGCCTTCGAACCACAGCGCCAGCCCAGCCAGCGGCGGCACCGCAAACAGTGACGACCAGGTGATGAAGCCCAGCATGTCCACCTTGCCGGCAGCACGCTGGGCCATGTTGCCCAGGCTCCAGCCAAAGGCCGCGCCCAGCACAAGGGCGATGCCCACGATGGTTACTTCGCCGCCGGTGTGGCCGGCGATCACCGCGACGCCACCAATCGCCAGTGCCAGCGCGCCATATTGCAAGGGTTTCAGCCGTTCACCGCTGGTCATCATCGCCATGCCGATGGTGAAGACGACCTGGCTCTGCACAATCAGGCTGGCCAGGCCGGCGGCGATAAAGCCGTTGATGGCAATGAACAGCAGGCCGAACTGGCCCACCCCGATGGCGACACCATAGCCGGCCAGGATGCGCCACGAAACGGCAGGCCGGCGCACAAAGAAGATCAACGGGAACACCACGGCGGCAAAGCGCAGGGTGGCAAACAGCAGCGGCGGCAGGCTGTGCAGCGTGGCGCCGATGATGGCGAAATTGCTGCCCCACACCATCACCACCGCCAGCGCCAGCAGCAGGGCGCGCGGGCTGAGCGCGGTGCTGCTCATCGCGGTTTGGCGAGCAGGTGATAGGCCGCCGCCGCCACCAGCAGTGCCACGGCCACATTGGCCGCCAGCGGCCGCGCCGTGCCATCATACATGGCCGCGGCCAGCGCCGATGCGGCAGCGCCCATACCGAAGTTGATGCCGCCCATCAGGCCGGAAATCGCCCCGGCCCGCAGCGGATCGACATTCAGCGCGCCGGCCGAAGCATTAGCGGCAATGAGTCCGTTCGAGGACAGCGCCACGAACACCGCCGCCAGCACGACCGGCACCGGCGCGTCGAACAGTGCCACCAGCCAAAGCGCCACACCAGCCGCCGCTGCACCCAGCGTTGCCAAAGCCAGTATGGCATCAGGTGAACGATGCTTCAGCAGCAGGCGGTTGACCTGGCTTGATCCGACGACGCCCACGGCAATGGCGGCAAACACCAACCCGAACTGGCTTTCGGAAAAGCCCCAGCTGTTCACCACCAGATCGGGCGATGCCGCGATATAGCTGAACAAGGTGGCGCCATTGGCCGCGCCGACGAGCAGATAGCCGATCAGGCGCTTGTGACCCAGCAGCCGGGCATAGGCGCTCAGCACGTCCTGCCCGCGCGCCGCCTGCGCGGTGGCGGCGGAGCGGCTTTCATCCAAGCGCAAACCGACGGCCGCCGAAATGGCGACGCCCACCGCCACGAACGCATAGAACACGGCGTGCCAGCCTGCTGCGGCCGCGATCCAGCCGCCAACGGTGGGCGCCAGCAGCGGCGCGATCGCCAGCACCAGCATCAACAGGCTGAAGATGCGGGCGGAATCGCGGTGGTCATAGCGATCGCGCACGATGGCGCGGCAGGTGACCATGGCGGCACAACAGCCCAGCGCCTGGAAAAAGCGCCCGGCCACCAGCGCCTCGATCGTAGGTGCCAGCGCGCAGAACAGGCTGGCCGCCACATAGACCGCGCAACCGATCAATATGGTCGGCCGCCGCCCGATCCGATCACTGAGCGGCCCGAAGAACAATTGCCCCAGCGCCATGCCGACGAAGAACGTGGACAGCGTAAGCTGCACCGCCGCCGCCGACGTGCCGTAATCGCGGGCGATGGCCGGCAGCGTGGGCAGATAGAGATCGATGGTGACGGCGCCAAACGCCGTCAGCGACCCCAGCAGCAGGATTTCACCCAGACTGGGCTGGCGAATTGAGGCAGTTGGGGCAGGCACGCTGCAGCGCTTAGGCTGCCAGACGCCTGAAGGGAAGCGCGCGAATGGCGCAGGCCTCAGGCCCGCGCCGCGCCCTCATCAACCGCGTTGACGCTGTTGTGGCGCAGCGCGTCGAGCACGGTGCGCACGATGCCGGCAGCGTCCAGCCCTGCATCGGCATATTGCTTCGCCGGGGCGTCGTGATCCTGATAGATATCGGGCAGGCGGAGCGTGCGAACCTTGAGGCCGGCATCGGTCAGGCCTTCGTCGCTGGCCAGCGTGAGCACATGGCTGCCGAAACCGCCAATCGCGCCTTCCTCGATGGTGATCAACACGTCGTGGGTAGCGGCGAGCTTGCGGATCAGCGCCATGTCGAGCGGCTTGGCAAAGCGCATGTCGGCAACGGTGGTGGAAAGGCCCTTGGCGTCGAGTGTGTCGGCGGCGGCCAGCGCTTCGGCGAGGCGGGTGCCGAGCGACAGGATGGCAACCTTGCTGCCCTGCCGCACAATGCGGCCCTTGCCGATTTCGAGGCGGGTGCGGGTTTCGGGAATGGCGACGCCGGTGCCTTCGCCGCGCGGATAGCGCAGGGCGATGGGGCCATCGTCGTAAATGGCCGCAGTGTGCACCATGTCGGCCAGTTCGGCTTCGTCGGCAGCAGCCATCACCACCATGTTGGGCAGGGTGGCGAGATAGGTGACATCAAACGAACCGGCGTGGGTGGCACCATCGGCACCGACCAGGCCAGCACGGTCAATCGCGAAGCGCACGGGCAGATTCTGCAGCGCCACATCGTGCACCACCTGATCATAGGCGCGCTGCAGGAAGGTGGAATAGATGGCACAGAACGGCCGCATGCCCTGCGCGGCCAGGCCGGCAGCGAAGGTGACGGCGTGCTGTTCGGCGATGCCGACGTCGAAGCTGCGTTCCGGGAAGGCCTTGGCAAAGCGGTCCACACCGGTGCCCGATGGCATGGCAGCGGTGATGGCGACGATGTTGGGATCGCGCTTGGCTTCCTCGATCAGCATGTCGCCGAACACATTTTGATAAGCCGGCGCCTTGGGCTGCGCCTTGTGCTGGGTGCCCGAAACCACGTCGAACTTCACCACGCCATGATATTTGTCGGCACTGGCTTCGGCCGGGCCATAGCCCTTGCCCTTTTGCGTAACGACATGGATCAGCATCGGGCCTTCCGCGGCGTCGCGCACATTTTCGAGCACTGGCAGCAGGTGATCGAGATTATGGCCATCGATCGGGCCTACATAATAGAAGCCCAGTTCCTCGAACAAGGTACCGCCACCCTGGGCGAAACCGCGGGCATATTCATCGATGCGCGCGGCCGCCTTCTGCAGCGGCGGCGGCAGCACCTTGCCAGAAACCTGCTTCAGATATTCGCGCAGTTCCAGGAACTTGCGGCCCGAAAGCAGCCGCGACAGATAGGACGATAGCGCCCCCACCGGCGGCGCGATCGACATGTCGTTGTCGTTGAGGATCACCACAAGCCGGTTGCCGGCCTCGCGGGCATTGTTCATCGCCTCATAGGCCATGCCGGCCGACATGGCGCCATCGCCGATCACCGCAATGCCCTTGCCCGGCTTGTTCATCATCTTGTTGGCGACGGCAAAGCCCAGCGCCGCCGAGATCGAGGTGCTGCTGTGCGCAGCGCCGAACGGATCATACTCGCTCTCAGTGCGCTTGGTGAAGCCGCTGAGGCCGCCGCCCTGGCGCAGGGTGCGAATGCGCTCGCGCCGACCGGTGATGATCTTGTGCGGATAGGCCTGGTGGCCGACGTCCCACACCAACTTATCGTCCGGCGTGTTGAACACATAATGGAGAGCGACGGTCAGCTCGACCACGCCAAGGCCGGCACCGAGGTGGCCCCCGGTCACCGAAACGGCGTGGATCATTTCCTGGCGGAGTTCATCCGCCAATTGCCGCAACTGCCCGGGTTCCAGCCGGCGCAGATCGGCCGGAATGTTGACTTGGTCGAGAAGCGGGGTTTCAAGCGTCATGAGAACGGCTCGCAATCGATGAATCTTTAGTAATTGCCCTTAGCGAGAATGGCGGGGCCTGTCATCCGAAGTGTCAATCCAACATGACAGTTTCATTGCCGTAGCACGGCATCATGCTGATTTCAGGCGCAGTTTGCGCACAGGCCGCGCACTTCGATCACCGGGCGCACCGGGGTGAAGCCCGCCGCCAGCGCTGCACTGCGCACGTCGCCGGTGATGCGGTCATCATCAACATGAGTCGCCCCGCCGCAGCGGTCACACACCAGGAAAATGCAATCGTGCGGACAATCGGGGTGGACATTCGCGATGAAGGCGTTGGCGCTTTCGACCCGGCTGGCCACGTTGTTGGCCACAAACAGATCGAGAATGCGATAGACGCTGTTGGCGGCAATGCGGCGGCCGCTGGCCGTGGAAACCGCATCGGTCACATCATAGGCCGAAACCGGGCGATCATATCCTGCAAGTGCGGCAAACACGGTTGCGCGCAGGGGCGTCCATTGCTCGCCGGCGCTTTTCAGCCGGGCTTGGGCGGCGGCGGCAAGATCGGCTCGGCTGTGATGCTGGCCGTGGCTGTGGGCGGGATGTGCCATGATCTGCATATCGGGCTTTGCGGCCCGCCATGCAAGACGGCGGGTGGTTCAGGCCCAAAGGCTCAGGGGAGGCGCAGCGCCTTCATGTTCTGCCAGTGGGCAAACGCCAGGATCGCCACACCAGCGACGGAAACCAGCATTTCGGCGACCGCGCCATGTTCCACCGCCAGCGAGATCGCCATGACCGCCAGGCCGACCACGCCCATCATGCCGATATCGCTGCGGCCATGCCGGCGCCAGCCGCGCCACAGCGCCACAGCCGCCAAAGGCATGGCCAGCATCAGGCCAATGAAGTGCACCCGGTGATCCAGCCAGTCACCCGTGAGCGCAAACACGGTCAGCAGCACGAACCCGGCCATGCAATGCAGCAGGCACAGGCCCGACAGGCCGATGGCGATTCGATCGAGGAGGCTGCTGGGCAACGGCACGCGATTGGTGTTACATTATTACATCCTTGGCGACAACCCCTTTTGGCCTGACGGCACTGGGCCGGCTCGCGCGTTGCCATGCAGATTGCCGGCCGCTAGACACCAGAATTCCCTGATCTGGAGATTGCCCGATGCGCGCCCCACAAGCCCAGCTTCTTGCCCTGCTGCTTGCCGGCGTTGCCGCCCCAACACTGGCTGCGCCTGATCTGGCGATGGTGGCGCGGATTACCGATGAAGCCATGAACCACGGCGAAGTGGTGGATACCGTGGCCTATTTGACCGACCGGATCGGGCCGCGCATGACCAATTCGCCTGGCATGCGCGTGGCCGAACGCTGGACGCAGGACAAGTTCAAGGGCTGGGGTCTGACCAACGTGCGCACCGAAGGCTTTGATTTCGGCCGCGGCTGGTCGATCGAAAGCGCCAGCGTCACGCTGGAATCGCCGCGCCGCATGAGCCTGCGGACCATTCCGGTGGCGTGGACCCCGGGCACGCCGGCCGGCGGCATCACCGCGCCGCTCATCGTTGCACCAATGAAGAAGCCGCGCGATTTTGCCGAATGGAGCGGCAAGTTGAAGGGCAAGATCGTTGCCATCAGTTTTCCGCGCCCGCCGGCCGATGCCACCAAGCCGGCCTTTTTGCGGATGGAAGACAAGGCAATCGGTGAGCTCGACGAGTTTCAACAGCCGGTGACCGCATCCGACGACGGTGACGGCTGGTTCAAGTTCATCCAGTTCGGCAAGCAACTTGACGAATTCCTGGCCAAGGAAGGCGCCGTGGGCTGGGTGCGCATGAGCTACCGGGACAACGGCCTGCTGCACGGCGAAGGTTATCAGCACCGCGACACGCCCAAGCTGCCCGGACTGGAGCTGACCGCCGAGGATTATCGCCGCCTCGCCCGCCTGGCGACGCAGGGCGACGTGACGCTGACCATCACTTCGCAGGTCAAGTTCGACGACAGCGATCCCAATGGTTACAATGTCTTGGCCGATCTTCCGGGCAGCGACGCCAAGGCCGGTTACGTGATGGCCGGCGCCCACCTTGATAGCTGGGTGGCCGCCGATGGCGCCGCCGACAATGGCGCCGGTTCGGCGGTGGTGATGGAAGCGGCGCGCATCCTGGCGGCACTGAAGGTGAAACCGAAACGCACGATCCGCTTTGCGCTGTGGTCAGGCGAAGAGCAGGGCCTCTATGGTTCGGCCAACTATATCGAACGCCACTTCGCCAGCCGGCCGGCCAACCCGGATCCGGTGAAGGCCAGGCTGAGCTATGATTTCAAGCTGGGCCAGTATCCGATCGAAAAAAAGGCCGATTACAATCTGTTGGCGGCCTATTTCAACATGGATAACGGCGGCGGCAAATTCCGCGGCATCCATGCCGAAGGCAATTTCGCGGCCGTGCCCATCCTGCAGGAGTGGCTGTCGCCATTTGCCAGCATGGGTGCCAGCACGGTTGTCGCCAGCCCGACCGGTGGCACCGATCACGAGTTCATGCAGGCCATCGGGCTGCCCGCGTTCCAGTTCATCCAGGATCCGCTGGATTATGGCACGACCGTACACCACAGCAGCGTCGATACCTTCGATCACCTGCGCCCTGCCGATCTGCGCCAGGCCTCGGTGATCCTGGCCAGCCTGCTGTGGGAAGCCGCCAACGCCGACAAGCCGTTGCCCGCCAAGCCCCTGCCAACCAAGCCGAAAATGACCGATCCCTTCCGTTATGAAGATCCCGACAAGAAGTATTGATGCGGCATCAGGTGGGGTTGGCCGGCATGAACTTTGGGCCTAGGGAGGCGTCCATGGCTTCCCTCGCCGCCTCGCTTCCCCGTTCCGATGCCCGCCCGCGCGACGTGGCGGTGTGGCTGCTCGGCATCGCCGCCCTGGTGTTTGCCATGGTCGTCGTCGGCGGCATCACCCGGCTCACGGAGAGCGGCTTGTCGATCACCCGCTGGGATGTCGTGTCGGGTACACTGCCGCCGCTCACGGAAAGTGAATGGTTTCGGCAGTTTACGCTGTATCAGCAGTCCAGCCAGTATCAGTTGATGAACCGCGGCATGAGCCTGGCCGAGTTCAAGGGCATCTTCTTTTGGGAATATGTCCACCGCCTGTTGGGTCGCCTGATCGGCCTCGCTTTTGCGCTGCCGTTGGCGTGGTTCTGGATTCGCCGCAAGATTCCAGCTGGTTACAAGCCGCGGCTGCTCGCGCTGTTCGCCTTGGGTGGCCTGCAGGGCGCCATCGGCTGGTGGATGGTCGCCTCCGGCCTCGTCGATCGTACCGAGGTGGCGCCGGAACGGCTGGCGGTGCATTTGTCCAATGCTTTCATCATCATGGCCGGCTGCATCTGGACCGCGCTTGATCTCATCGATGGCGATAAGCCTCGTCACGACCGCCCTCGCGTCTGGGTGTGGCCGCTCACCGCGCTGCTGGCCGTGCAGATCGTCTGGGGCGCCTTCACCGCCGGCTTGCGGGCCGGCCATGCCAGCGACACCTGGCCGCTGATGTTCGGCGCGCTGGTGCCCGACGGGATCCTGGGCCGCGCCATCGACGCGGTCAGCGATCCGGTGAGCGTGCAGTTCATCCACCGCAGCCTGGCCTGGATTGCCGCCGGCGCCGTGCTGGCGGTGGCCGCGCGGTTGTGGCGCGCGGGCGGCGGTGTCCGGGCGCTGGCGCTGGGTGGCGTTGTGCTGGCGCAGTTCGTTCTGGGCGTTTCCGTTATTCTGAACCACGTGCCGGTCTGGCTCGGTGTCGCCCACCAGGCCGGCGCGGCGCTGCTGGTGGCAGCCGTGGTCTGGGCGGCGCATTGGTCGAGAAGGGGTCCTGCATGACCGCGAAGAATGTGCTCGGCGGGCCACTGCTGCCCTGCTCGCTGGAACCGCTGACCGGCTGGTATCGCGACGGCTGCTGCAACACCGATGCGGCCGATGCCGGCCTCCACACCGTCTGCGCCGTGATGACCGAGGAGTTCCTCGCCTTCAGCCAATCAGCTGGCAATGATCTGTCGACGCCGCGCCCCGAATATGGCTTCCCCGGCCTCAACCCCGGTGACCGCTGGTGCCTGTGCGCTGGCCGCTGGGAAGAGGCCCGCATCGCCGGGTTCGCGCCGGAAGTGGTTCTGGAAGCCACCCACGCCAAGACACTGGAGATTACCATGTTGGGTCACCTCCAGGCCCACGCCGTGTGATCACCCCGTGGGACGGCGCGGACTTCGCCGGCGCCAAGCTGGCGGCGCTGGTTGACGGCCACATCCTCACCTATCGCCGCGACAACAAGCCCGGCATCCCCTGGCCCGGCCTGATCGATCTGCCCGGCGGCGGCCGCGAGGGCGATGAAAGCCCGGCCCTGTGCGCCTTAAGGGAATTGCACGAGGAGTTCGGCCTGCACCTGCCCGAACAGCGCATCTGGTGGGCGCGGCCCTTCCCGGCGATGGATGCGCGCAGTGGTTCCTTGGGCCGCACCGGCTGGTTCCTCGCCGCCACGATCACAAGAAGCGAAGTGAACGCCATCCGCTTCGACACCGAAGGCCACAGCCCACAACTGCTTGGACTGGACGCGTTTCTGGCCGCCAGCGACGCGATTGCGCCCCTGCAGCAGCGTCTGCGGCTGGTGCTGGAGACGCCGCGAAACGGCGCGGTGCTATAATACCACATGCCAAAAACCCCGGTTTTTCCTTGACCTGCACGGGGGTTTGCACGATACGCCGGCTCGACGCCGGGGCCAAAACCTCGGCCGTTTCGCATTTTGAAGAATGGAATCAACGCCATGCTCACCCGGATCACCGCATCGGCCAAACCGGCCGAGATTGAAAAGAAGTGGCTGCTGATCGATGCCGAAGGCCTCGTCGTCGGCCGTCTCGCTTCGATCATCGCCAACCGCCTGCGCGGCAAGCACAAGACCAACTACACTCCGCACGTCGATTGCGGTGACAACGTGATTGTCATCAACGCCGACAAGGTGCGCTTCACAGGCAAGAAGACCACAGACAAGGTTTACTATCGCCACACCGGTCACCCGGGCGGCATCAAGGAAACCACTCCGGCCAAGATCCTGGAAGGTCGCTATCCGGAACGCGTGCTGATCAAGGCCGTGGAACGCATGGTGCCGCGCGGCCCGCTGGGTCGCGATCAGATGCGCAACCTGCGCGTCTTTGCCGGTGCCGAGCATCCGCATGTCGCCCAGTCGCCGGAAGTGCTCGACGTCAAGTCGATGAACCGCAAAAACACCACGCTTGCTGGTTGAGGGATAAGAAATGTCTGACAATCGCCAGTCCCTGTCTGATCTCGGCAACATGGATGCCGATGCACCCGTCAACACCGCCCACACCGGTGGTGGCGGCCCGCCCGCCCCGCTGCGTGAGCAGGAAATCGATGCGCAGGGCCGCGCCTATGCCACCGGCAAGCGCAAGAACGCCATCGCCCGCGTGTGGCTGAAGCCCGGCACCGGCAAGATCACGGTCAACGGCCGCGATCAGACCGTCTATTTCGCCCGCCCCTCGCTGCGCCTGGTGATCAACCAGCCGTTCGACGTGGCCGAACGCCGTGAGCAGTATGACGTGGTCTGCACCGTGGTTGGTGGTGGCCTTTCGGGCCAGGCCGGCGCCGTGAAGCACGGCATCGCCCAGGCGCTGACCAAGTATGAACCGATCCTGCGCACCCCGGTGAAGCAGGCCGGCTTCCTGACCCGCGATCCGCGCGTTGTCGAACGCAAGAAGTACGGCAAGGCCAAGGCCCGCCGCAGCTTCCAGTTCAGCAAGCGCTGATCCGGTTCGCCGTTCGAAAGAAGGGGGCTGCGCGCAAGCGTGGCCCCTTTTCTTGTGTATGTCCGGTTGTGCTAGGCCGAGACGATGGCTTCCTCTGCCGACCTGCCTCACATCGCCTATTTCCACGGTCAGCCCGGCGGCCCTGGTGAATGGCAGGCATGCGCGCCGCCCGGCCTTCGCGCCTTTGCCCCTGATCGCACCATGCCGGTCGATACCGCCACCCTTGCCAGGCTGGTGGTCATGCACTGTGCCGATGGGCCAGTGACGCTGATCGGCTTTTCGCTCGGCGCGCCGGTGGCGCTGGCGGTCGCGCGCGCACTGGGTGATCGGGTGGCGCACCTGCACCTGATCTCGCCAGCGGCGCCGCTGGCCTTGGGGGATTTTCTGCCCGCCATGGCCGGGGGCGGCCTGTTCCGCCTTGCACGGGCCCGCCCGGCGCTGTTCCGGCTGGTGGCGCAGTTGGAAAGCCTGATCGCCCGCACCGCGCCCGGCTTCCTGTGCGATCGGCTGTTTGCCACTGCGGCGGGCGCCGATCTGGCGCTCAGCCGCGATCCGGATTTCCGGCAGGCGATGGCCCAAGTATTGCGCGCCGGGCTGGGCCGAACCCCGGCCGGCTTTATCGCCGAAGTGACCGCCTATGCCGCCAGCGGCCCGGCCGATCTTGCCGGCCCCGCCGTGCCAATCACCCTCTGGCAGGGAGACGCCGATAACTGGACGCCGCCGGCAATGGCCGAGGCGCTGGCCGCCGCATTGCCCGGCCCGGTCACGCTCAATCGGTTGCCGAGCTGTTCGCATTATTCCGCCTTGCGTGCCGCGCTGGCCCGGTTGTGAGGGCAAAGCCGGGCTTGGGGGCGGCCAATCGGCACTGGCCTTTCGCTTTGACGCGCAGGCTGTCAAAAGGCCGGCCATGATTCGCAGCCTTCTCTCCTTCGTCCTTGCCCTGCTGGCCCTGCCGGCGCTGGCGGTCCCGGTCAGTGACCAGCCGCACACGCGGGTGGAACTGATCGCGCAGAGCAGTGCGCCCGCCCCCGGCAAGCCGTTGCAACTGGGCATCGTGCTCACACCCAAGGCCGGCTGGCACACCTATTGGCTGAACCCCGGCGATGCCGGCGCGCCGACGCGGGCGGAATGGCGGCTGCCGGCCGGTGTGTCGGCCCCACCGGAACTGCAATATCCAGTCCCGGGCACGCTGGTCGTGTCAGGCTTGATGAACCACGTCTATGAAAAGCGGAATATCCTGCTGACCCAGATTGACGTGCCGGCGGGCCTGGCAGCTGGCAGCGCCTTCCCGATCGACGTGCAGGTCGATTGGCTGGTGTGCAGCCACGAACAATGCGTGCCGGAATCGGCCACCCTGTCGCTGCCGTTGGTGGTGGGCGACGGCGCCGATGATGCCACCATGGCGCCGCAGATCGCCGAAGGCCGCGCCACCCTGCCGCGCGCGCTTGCCGCCACCGCCACGTGGGCGAAAGCCGGCACGCGTTTCGTGCTGAGCGTGCCGATGGCCGGCCTCGAAAAGGTGAAGAGCGCCTGGTTCTTCCCCGCTGGTGACGCCGTGATCACCCATGTGACGCCGCAGAAGGTCACGATTGCGGGCGACGCGCTGCGCATCGAGACGGACGCCGGCACCCCTGGCCCCGAAGGCGAAGTGACCGGAGTGCTGCGCGTCGAGATGGCCGGCGAAGCGCCGATGGGCTTTGCCATCACCGCCAAGGAAGGCAGCGTCCCCGGCCCCGGTGCAGCGCTGGCGGCAACCGGCGGCAACGACGATTCAGCGGGCGGCGGTGACGGACCCGGCCTGCCGCTGATCCTCTTGGGCGCGGTGCTGGGCGGCCTGATCCTCAACGTCATGCCCTGCGTGTTCCCGATCCTCAGCCTTAAGGCGCTGGCGCTGGCCAAGGGCAATGTCGGCCCGGCCGAAGCCCGCACCGAAGCGCTGGCCTATACCGCCGGCGTCGTCATCGTTGTCACCGCGCTGGGCGGCTTGGTGCTGGCCCTGCGCGCCGCCGGCAGCCAGGTTGGCTGGGCCTTCCAGTTGCAAGATCCGCGCGTGATCGCCTTCCTGCTGCTGCTGGTCACCGGCATCGCGCTGAACCTTGCCGGCCTGTTCGAAGTCACGCTGACCACCGGCAATCTGGGGCAAGACAAGGCGCGCTCCGGCGGTGCCTCGGGCGCCTTTTTCACCGGCGCACTAGCGGCGTTCGTGGCCACCCCCTGCACCGGCCCGTTCATGGCCGGCGCGCTGGGCGCGGCGCTGGTGCTGCCCACCGTGCAGGCACTTTCGGTGTTCGCCGGCCTCGGCCTCGGCCTCGCCCTGCCCTTCCTGCTGATCGGCTTCAGCCCCGCCCTGCGCCGCCGCCTGCCCAAGCCGGGCGCGTGGATGGTCCGCCTGCGCGCCATCCTCTCCGTCCCGATGTTCCTGACTGCCCTCGCTTTGGCCTGGGTGCTGGGCCAGCAGGTGGGCGTCAACGGCATGGCCATGGGCCTGGCCGGCACGCTGATCTTCGGCCTGCTCCTGTGGTGGCTGGGCAGCCGGCAACATGGCGGCAAGAGCCTCGCCATCCCCGGCATTGCCAGCCTCGCCACCATCGTCGCCGCCGTGCTGCTGGTGCCGACCGCCGCCCCGGAAGGCGCTGCGAAAGCCACGACCGCCGCCGCCAGCGAACTGAACGCTGTGAAATATACGCCGGCCGCGCTGGCCGAGCTTCGCGCCCAGAACAAGCCGGTCTTCCTCTACATGACCGCCGATTGGTGCCTCACCTGCAAGGTCAACGAGAAAGGCGCCATGGCCGATGCGGCGGTCGCGGAAAGCTTCAAGGCCAAGGGCATCACCGTTATGGAAGGCGATTGGACCCGCAACGACGCCGCCATCTCCACCTGGCTCGCCGAACACAAGCGCGCCGGCGTGCCGGTCTATGTCTATTATGATCCCACCGGCGGCGAGACGGAACTGCCGCAGATTTTGACGGTGGATGCGCTGACCACGTTAAAGGTGTAAAAAGGCCTCCGGCGGGCAGGGTCGCAGACCCTGCACCCGTTCGATCCTGTTTGGCCCCTTACCTGTCATGCTGGCGCTTATTGTGGATGGGCCGCCCGAAAACGAAAGCGGGTGCAGGGGCTCAGCCCCTGCCCGCCGGAGGCCCTCTTTTCTACGCCAGCGTCAACGAAACGGACACCGGCCGGTGATCGCTCGTCTCCGGCACTTTCTTCGGCCGCATCGCGTTCACGCGTTCGTGGATGGCATGTTCCACCAGGCCGGCGCCGCTGCGGATGCGGGGGAGCGCGTCTTTTGCCACCAGGCCCTAGGTGAACATGATGTGATCGAGCAGCAGGTGGGGATCGCGGGTGGGGTCCACCGGGTCCTTGCCGGAGAGTTTGTAGCTCCAGCGCAGGCCCTCCCCGCTGCCGGTGACGGGGGTGCCGTAATCGAACAGGGCGTGATTGAGGAAGCGTTCGGCTTCAAAGATGCTGCCCTGCAGGTTGCCGATCAGATCGAAATAAAGGTGCTTGCGTTCAAAAACTTCGCGGCCCGGCCCGTCGTTCAGATCGCCCATCACCATCACCGCCGGATTGGCATCCTGGGCGAAGCGGGCGTCGATATATTTGCGGATGTTCTCGGCTTCGGTGGCCAGCTTGATGCGGTCGTTCATCACTTCCTTCAGATAGGGTTCGGTGAATGTGGTGCGGGCTTCATCTTCCCAGATGCCGGTTCGGGTGCTGTTGAGCTTGGAGCGCAGGTGCGCGCCGATCAGTTCCACCCGCAGGCCGGCGATGGTGGCGACCAGCACCTGCGGCTGGCGAACATGGTTCCACAGGCCGGCCTTGCGTTCCGCCCAGTAATAGAGGCCCCATTTACCATCCGTGCGCTGTTGATCGGCGGCATCGGCATATTGGCTGGCGGCAAAGCGGCGCCAGATTTTCGGATCCTGCAGCTCGGCACCCAGTTTCAGCGAGGCCTTGACCAGGAACCAGATCCACTGACTGCCGGAAAGTGGATTATCGGGATAGCCATAGAGCTTACACAGCGCCTTGCGCGGGTTGTTCGGCAGTTTGGCCAGTGCCTCGGCGGTGCCGGGGATGGTGGGCACGACATAGGGAACGTGCAGCGTGGCCGCCCATTGCTGCAGCAGCGGCAGATCAGGCGTGGCTTCGGTGATGCACAGGATATCCGGATCCATTTGCGCGATCTGTTCGCGGATGAACGGCAACCGCACCGCATCCTTGCCGCCCGGCGCGATCGCGTCGTGCATGTGCTTGATGTTCCAGCTGGTGATCTTGAACTGCGCCATGGTCGCATCATCCCCGGTTGCGGCAGGCCTGTTGGCGCTGCCGGTCGTGCGACCCATGGGATGAGTGTCGCTGTTCGCTGGTCGGCTGGGAAGAGTGGTTGCGTGCTCAGGTCTCGCCCGCAAAGCCCAAAACGCGCAGCGCGCCATCGGGCAACGGGCGTTGCAGGGTGGCGGCTTCGGCCCAATCGGCGGTGAGCCAGCGGCGCTGTTCATCGGCCGTGGTGAGGATCACCGGCATGGCCTTGGGGTGATGGGGCGCCACTTCCGCGTTGGGTTCGCAAGTGAGGAAGCCGAACACGGTGAGAGTCACCTCGCCTTCGGCCTTCTTGCGGGTGCCGGTCCAGCGGGTGGCGAGGCCGGCGAAGCAGGCCAGCGGATCGTCTGCGGCCGGCGCGAACCATAGTGGCTGGAAGCCCGCATCCGACTTCACATGTTCAGCGAACGCGGTGAACGGTACCAGGCAGCGATAGGGCGGGGCCAGCCAGCGCCGCCAGTGGGGGCTGGCGGTGTTGCGGATGTTGGTGATGCCGCGATCGACCGTCTTGCCTTCCAGCGCAAAGGCTGGGCTTGGCATGCCCCAGCGGGCGAGGCTGAGGGTGGGGACAGGAGTGTCGCCGCGGGCCACGCCGATGATCGGTGCTTCGGCATCGGGATAGAGGCCGCCCAACACCGGCAGATTGCCGAGATTATCCTGCACCGCGCCCAGTTCCAGCACGCGGGCAAGATCGCGCAGGGCCTGCTGGCCCTTGGTGAGCGCATAGAGATTGCAAATGGCCGGCCCCTTTCTGCGCCCATCAAGCGCGGCGGCCGGGGATTGGCAAGTGGGGGTAGCGGCGCCGAGCTGCGGCCCGGCGGAAACACGCGCCGGGCCGCAGGGTGCAAGCGCCTGAAGCGGGCGGCTTCCGGTCCGCGCGCTTCAGGGCCTTGGTGGCTGCCGCATGCAGGGGTGCGGGGCAGGCACCGATGGTGGGATGGGACGGCTCAGAGCGGGGGCGGCGCCAGAGTCCACATCCACAAGATCGTGGCCAGCGTGCCAACAACCCCCAGGCCAAGGCGGCGGGCCATGCGATCCCCGCCCGGAGCCGGCGGCGGCCCCAGGCCAAGCGCGGCGCCGCTGTTGGAGACCGGCGTATCAAACGCCGAACGCCGGCGCACGGAAAGCACCAGATCGGGCCGTGTTGCAGGGGGTTGCAGCGGCGCATTTGGGGGCGGCGTACTGGGGCGCGGCGCCGGAGACAATGAACCACGATGAACTGGCACGGCGACACCTCAACCCTTGATGACAGGGCGAAATGTGCCACAGGCATCCGCCGCCAGCGCGGCAGAGCCGGTCCATCATGGATGGTTCAGGCGCGGTTTCCGAACCAGATTGGAGGAAGTCGCTGGGCCCACGGCGCTGCCGCCTCCAGCTGGAACGCCAGATCCAGCAGACGCGCATCATCGCCGCGCCGGCCGGCAAAATGCATGCCCAGCGGCAGGCCGTTGGTGGCGGTCATGATCGGCACGCTCATGGCCGCGGCGCCGGCCATGTTCTGCACCGGCGTGTAGGCCACCAGCCGCATCATGTCGGCCACCACATCGGCCGGCGGGCGGCTGTGCGACAGATACCCAATCGGCACCGCATGGCGACTGAGCACCGGGGTGAGCAGCACATCGTGATCGCGGAAACTGGCATCATAGGCGGCGCGATAGCCCAGCAGCCGGCCGATCAGCGCCTGGAAATCGGCGGGCGACAAGGCGGCACCCTGCGCGGCCAGATGGTGGGTGAGCGGCTCCAGCTGGGCGACGCCATCGGCGCCCATCATCTTGCTGACGAAACCCACCGACTGCGCTGCACTGAAGGCCCAGAAGCTCAGGAAGTCCCGGCCGAAATCCGCCGCGTTGAATGGCCAGCGGGCATCGGAAACACTGTGGCCCATGCCAGAGAGGAGCGTGCGGGTGCGGGCGATGCCGGCCAACACTTCCTGATCCGGCTGGCTGCCATCGGCGGTGACGGTGATCACCCCGATGCGCAGGCGTTCGCCCACCGGGCCGGCCAGACGCGGCACGGCGGCGCCCAGCCCGTCGGCAGCGGGCCCCTGCAGCGCCGCCATGGTGAGCGCCGCATCACGCACGGACCGGGTGAGCACATGATCCACCGCAATCTCGCCCGGATCATCGGCCGTTTTCTGCCCCGCCATGCGGCCCCGGCTGGGCTTGAAACCGAACAGGCCGGTGAGCGCGGCCGGAATGCGGATCGAGCCGCCGCCATCATTGGCATGGGCAATCGGCACAACGCCGGCCGCCACTGCCGCCGCACTGCCGCCCGACGATCCGCCGGGGGAGAAATCCGGATTCCACGGGTTGCGGGTGGCGCCGTGCGACAAGGGCTCGGTCACGCACATCAGGCCGAATTCCGGCGTCGCCGTCTTGCCCAGCGGCAGAGTGTTCATCTGGGCAAAGGCATCGACAAACCGTTCATTGGCGGTGGCCGGGGGTGCCTTCTCAAACGCGCGGCTGCCGTTGCGGGTGGGCCAGCCCTTGTAGTCGTTCAGATCCTTGATGAAGGTCGGGATCACCGGCTTGCGGTCATCGGTGGGCAAGGCGTTGATGGCCCGCGGCCGATCGATCAGGATGGCAAAGTTCAGCTTGGCCTGCGCGGCCTCGGCCCGCTCCAAAGCTGCCAGCACCGTTTCGCGCGCGCTCGCGTCCCCACTGCGGATGCGGGCAGCTAGGCCAATGGCATCATCGGCTGCAGCCGCTGCGGCGCGCGCTGGCATGGCAGTCGCCGCCATGGCGCCAGCCAGCAGATGCCGGCGGTTGATGCTGAAATCGGCCATGGATGTGCTCCCCGTGTTCTTGCGGGGAAAGTGACATGAGCGGCGTTATCGGGAAAGCAGAAAGAAGGGGCCACCGCCCCGGATCTCGTCCGGGGCGGTGGCCTCCCCTTACTTCCGCTTGAACACCTGTTTCCCGGCCAGCCAGGTGGCCGTCACCTTGATCTTCCACAGATCGCCTTCCGGCGCAGCGAATGGATCGCGTTCCAGGGTGATGAAATCGGCATATTTGCCGGGTTCCAGCGTGCCCACCTTGGTTTCGTTGTGGCCAGAGCGGGCGGCCCAGGTGGTGAAGCCGGCGAAGGCATCGGCCAGGTTCACCTTTTCCCACGGGCGCCATCCACCGGCGGGCAGGCCGTCGCGGGATTGGCGCGTCACAGCGGCGTGCAGGCCGAACATCGGATCGGGCGGCTCCACCGGGAAATCGCTGCCGAAGGCCAGTTCAGCGCCGGATTTCTTGATCTGCTGCCAGGCATAGGCGCCGTCCAGCCGGCCTTCACCCAGCCGCGCTTCGGCCATGCCCTTGTCGGACGTGGCGTGGGTGGGCTGCATGGAGGCAATGACCTTCAAGCTGGCAAAGCGGCCAAGATCGGCCATGTCGACAATCTGCGCATGTTCGTTGCGGTGGCGGCGGGCGAGACGCTCGCTGAGCGGCACGGCGGCAAAGCCATCCATGGTGGAGCGGTTGGCCTGATCGCCGATGGCGTGGACGTTGACCTGGAAGCCATCGCGCGAGGCTTGCGTGATATAGGTTTTCAGCTTGTCGGCCGGGGTGATGTCCAGCCCGCGCGTGTTCGGCATGTCGCTGTAGGGCGCGATCAAATAGGCACCGCGGCTGCCGAGCGCGCCATCGGAGACCAGCTTCATCGACTGCATGGCGACAAGATCGCCCTCGCTCCACGGAATCGGGCCATTCGGCGCGATCGCCTTGCGGTTTTCGGGGCCGCCGGCCATCGCATAGATGCGCGCCGTCAGCTTGCCGGCCTTGGCGAAACGCACGTAGCGATCCCAGGTCGGCTTATCCATGCCGGCATCATGCGCGCCGGTGAGGCCGACTTCGGCCATGGTTTCCAGGCTCTTTTCCAGCACCAGATCCAGCCGCTTTTCATCATCATTGGGGATGACGCGGGTGATCAGCGCCATCGCCTTGTCGACAAACACGCCGGTGGGGTTGCCGGCAGCATCGCGAATGATCTCGCCGCCATCGGGCGCCTTGGAATCAAGGGTGATGCCGGCGGCTTTCAGGGCGGCCGTGTTGGCCCAGCCGGCGTGGCCATCAACGCGCGTGAACCAGGCCGGGCGGTCACCGGTGACTTCATCCAGTTCGGCAGCGGTGGGGAAGCGGTTGATCAATTTGCCATCGGCATACCAGCGTTCCTGGTTCCAGCCGCGGCCCATGATCCAGCCTGTTGCCGGAATGCCCGCCTTGATGCGGCCCAGGGCTTCGGGGATGGAGGCGCTATCACGCAGATCGACCACCAGTTTGAGCTCGCCCAACCGCATCACATGGCCATGGGCATCAATCAGGCCCGGCCACAGCGTGGCGCCGGCCATGTCCACCTTTGCGCCGGCGGGCAGCGCCGCGCCGGCTTTCAACGTGGCCTTCACCTTGCCAGCTTCGTCCACCACCAGCGTCGCAAAGCGCTGCAATTCGCCCTTGCTGTCGAGCGTGTAGCCATTGGCATTGGTGTAGAGCGTGTCGGCAAACCCCGGCGTGGCGGTGGCGAGCAGTGCGGCAAGGATCAGTTTCTTCATTTCGGGTTTTCCCCTGTTTTCAAAGGTCTTTGGCCATGAACACCCAGTGCGGGAACATGATTTCCGGCACTTCCACTTCCGGATAGGCCGAAATGCACTTGAATCCCAGCCGCTCATAAAGGCCAATCGCGGTTTCCAGCGTGGGCGACGTATCGATGAACATGGTGCGATAGCCAAAGCCGCGCGCGTCGGCGATCAGCCGCTCGACGAGACGGCGGCCCAGCCCCTGCCCCTTGGCAATATCGCGCACATAGACGCGCTTCATCTCGCACACGCCGTCCCGCACGCGGCGCACGCCGCCCATACCGATTGGTTGGCCGTCCTGTTCCAGAATGTAGAAACAGCTTTCCGGCGGACCGGGGCCGAGCGTTTTCGGCAAGGCCGCAGGCAGATAGGCGCGAATGTCGCCGTCGGGGAAAATGTCGGCCAATGTGATGCCAAAACGCGCAGCAACGCCGGAGAACACGAAGTGCAGATATTCGGCGTTGAGATCGATCAGCAGCGCTTCGTCATCCGGCAGGCGCGCAGAGCGCCAGGTGAGGCTCACCGCGCCAGCCGCCGGATCAGGCTGGACGTGTCCTGTCGCGCGCCGCCCATGGACTGCACATCGGCATAGAATTGATCGACCAGCGCGCCCATCGGCAGCGGCACGCCCAGCCGGCGGGCCTCGTCCAGCGCCAGGCCGAGGTCCTTGCGCATCCAATCCACCGCGAAACCGAAATCGAACTGGCCGCGCGTCATTGTCTTGGCGCGATTGTCCATCTGCCAGCTTTGGGCGGCGCCCTTGGAAATCACGTCCACCACCGCATCCATGTCCAGACCCGCCTTCAGGCCCAGCGCCAGACCTTCGGACAGGCCCTGCAAAATGCCGGCGATGCACAGTTGGTTGACCATCTTGGTGAGCTGGCCGCTGCCGGCCGGCCCCATGTGGCCGATGCGTTGGGCGTAAGCCTGCATCACCGGTTCGGCGGCGGCAAACGCGGCTTCGGAACCGCCCACCATGATGGTGAGCTTGCCATTTTCGGCCCCGGCCTGGCCGCCGGAGACGGGCGCATCCACCACGTGCAGGCCGCGCGTTTCGCCTTCAGTGGCGAGCCGGCGGGCAATCGCGGCGGACACCGTGGTGTGATCGATGAACAGCGCGCCGGGCGCCATGGCGGCGAACGCACCATCGGGGCCGAGCGTGACGGCTTCCAGATCGGCATCGGCGCCCACGCAGGCGATCACCACATCAGCGCCCGTCGCAGCGGCGGCAGGTGTCGGCGCGGCGCGGCCACCATGGGCGGCCACCCAGGCGACGGCCTTTTCGGCAGTGCGATTGTAAACGGTGAGAGTGTGCCCGGCCGCCGCGAGGTGGCGCGCCATTGGCCCACCCATCACGCCCAGCCCCAGATATGCGATGTTCTTGCCCATGCGCCGGCCTTAACGCCCGCGCCGCGCCTAAGCAATCAGAGCAGGATCAATTGGGCAGGAACAACGACACCACGTCGCGGGCCAGCCGCGCCGGGCGCATGGTGGCAACATCGATGCAGCACCAGGTGCTTTTCACTTCGGCGATCACCTGCTCGCCGCGCTTGAACATGGTGGTGAAAAACGCCCGCGCGCCCTGCACATTTTCGGCGACCACGCTGGCCACCACATTGTCTTCCAGGAACGCCGGCGCGCGGTAACTTATATTGTGATTGAGCGCGACCCACAGATGATTGGCCACCGCTTCGGGCGGCGCGGTGTTCTGCCAATAGGCCACCACCGCATCCTGCACCCAGCGCAGATAAACGGCGTTATTGACATGGCCCATATGGTCAATGTCTGCCGCTGCGACTGCAACATCGTGCCGATACATCACCCGATTCCCATCTTTACCAATATTTCCACCATGCTCACCCGCCCGCTCACCGGTCAAGTCGGCAACCAGCGCATACCCAATACGGACAATGGGTAGCGCGGCTGCAACTGCGGCGTTATGGAACAGGGATGAACGCTACTGCTCCTGTTTCGCCGGCTCCACTGCCGATCGCCCTTGCCGATGTGGAGGCTGCTGCGTTGGCCATTGCCGGCAAGGTGATCCGCACGCCGTGCCTGAAATCGGAAACGTTGAGCGCGATGACCGGCGCGCAGGTGTGGCTGAAGTTTGAGAACCTGCAGTTCACCGCAGCCTACAAGGAACGCGGCGCGCTCAATCGCCTGCTGACGCTGACCGCGGAAGAACGCGCCCGCGGCGTGATCGCGGCGTCGGCCGGCAACCACGCGCAGGGGTTGGCCTATCACGCCCGCCGGCTGGGCATCCCGGCCACCATCGTGATGCCGCGCTTCACGCCGATCGTGAAGGTGCAGCAGACCGAAAGCCACGATGCCAATGTCGTGCTGTTTGGCGAGAAATATGATGATGCCAGCGCCCACGCGCTGGAACTGGCCGAGAAGAAGGGGCTGGTTTACGTCCACCCGTTCGATGATGCCAAGGTGATGGCCGGCCAGGGCACTGTGGGCCTGGAGATGCTGGAAGACGTGCCGGAACTCGATACGCTGGTGGTGCCCATCGGCGGCGGCGGGCTTATCTCCGGCATTGCCACGGTGGCCAAGGCGCAGAACCGTGAGATCAGCGTGATCGGCGTTCAGGCGGAGCTTTACCCCTCCATGTATGCCGCGATGAAGGGCCAGAGCGCCACTTGCGATGGCGATACGCTGGCCGAAGGCATCGCCGTCAAGAACCCCGGCGTGTTGACCCAACAAGTCGTGCGCGCGCTGGTCGACGATATCGTGCTGGTCGGCGAACGCGATCTGGAACGCGCCGTCTCCCTGCTGCTCGGCATTGAAAAGACCGTGGTGGAAGGCGCTGGCGCTGCCGGCCTGGCCGCCCTGCTCGCTCACCCGCGCCGTTTCAAGGGCGCCAAGGTTGGCCTGGTGCTGTGCGGCGGCAATATCGATACGCGCCTGCTCGCCAACGTGCTGCTGCGCGATCTGGCGCGCTCCGGGCGGCTCGCCCGCCTGCGCATCCGGCTGAAGGACCGGCCCGGTCAATTGTTCGAAGTGGCGCGCATCTTTGATCAACAACAGGTCAACATCCTGGAAGTCTATCACCAGCGCGTGTTCACCAACCTGCCGGCCAAGGGCCTGATCACCGATATCGAATGCGAAACCCGCGATCGCGATCACCTCGATCGGCTGGTGGAAGCCCTGCGCGCCGCCGGTTACGAAACAAGGATGGTTGAAGCGGACTGAATTAACGCCTGGGGACTGGCCAGCCGCGTAAAGTCACGTTAACGTCGCCGTTATCGGGGGAGCAGTGGCAGTCGAGGGTCTTCACGGGTGACGGATCAGTCTTATCGATTTCCGCGTTTTTTCGTGACGGCCCCTTCGGCCTGCCCCTATCTGCCGGGACGGACCGAACGCAAAGTCTTCGCCGAACTGAAAGGCGATGACGCGCCGGCCATGGCCGAAGCCCTGGGCCGCATCGGCTTTCGCCGCAGCCAGAATGTCGTTTACCGGCCCAGCTGCGATGGCTGCAACGCCTGCATCTCCGTCCGCGTGCCAGCCAGCCGCTTCAAACCGGGCCGCAGCCAGAAGAAACTGCTCGCCCAACACGCCGATCTGGATGTGCACGCCTGCGAACCCTGGGCCACCGAAGAACAATGGAGCCTGCTGCGCCGTTACCTCGGCGCCCGCCACCCCGATGGCGGTATGGCCGCCATGGACGCCCATGATTTCTCCGACATGGTGGAACAATCGCCCGTTGATACAATGATGGTGGAATATCGCGAGCGCACCACCGATGGCCGCCTCGGCCGCCTCATTGGCTGCTGCCTCACCGACAAGCAAACCGACGGCCTGTCGATGATCTACAGCTTCTACGATCCCGATCTGGTTGAGCGGCCCGGCATGGGCAATTTCATCATCATGGACCACATCACCCGCGCCGCCCGCGCCGGGCTGGCCTTCGTGTATCTGGGCTACTGGATCGAAGGCTGTTCGCGCATGGCTTACAAGACGAAATTCCGCCCGGTGGAAGCGCTGATCGGCGGCCAGTGGCGGGAAGTGGACTGACGCGGGCCTCTTGCAGGCACAACGAGGGCCTCAGGCCCTGCCCGCCGGAAGCCCTTCTTCCTGAAAATCCCGTTGGCGTTGCGCGGTCATTGTAAACTGAGTGTCAGGCGCGGCTGGTTGCTGCGCTTGCCCACCGTTGCCGCCGGGAGACTGCACCCACCAGGCCGAAGCCGGCGATCAACAGGGCCCAGCTGGCGGGCTCCGGGATGGCGGCGGCCTGACCGAAGCCGCCGACGGACGTGCTGAAACGGATCGAGGTTGGGGTGGCGTTTTCCAGACCCGGCGGGTCGATCCGGTTTTCGAAATAGAGCGCCCAGAAATAATTGGTGCCACCACGCAGGGCGCCCATGGGGATTAGCACTTCTTGCGCGTCGGCAGCGATCCAGCCGCTATCAAAAGCGTAACGGCCGCGATCATTATCGAAGATGGTGAAGCGCTGGCCAGCCCAGTTGGCATTGCTGGCCTGCACGAAGCCACCGCCCAGGGACACCAGCGCATCGATTTTCGTATCGAGCGTGGGCAGTGATCCGCCTGACAATGTCGGTGCCAGCGACCAGGCATCCTGCGTGTATTGGAAGGAGTCGAACACGCTGCCGCCGTTTGTGGCGGCAAACACGGAATAGCGCCCGAACGAGCGCGTACCGGAAAAGCAGCAGTCTGTGGCCAGCAGAGGATCGCCGAAGGCAAACAGGGAGCGAAAGCCCGCTGGGGTGCTGGTGAAGCCGGAGGAAAAATTGGAACCGAGGGCCAGTTGCGCGAACACCTGGGAACCGGTGCCCGGCGGCCCGCCTTGCGGGAGGAAGTTCCGGGCAAACTGCAGACCGACCACTTCAATATTGGCTGCCGCTGGAACGGCTACCGTCAGGGCGAACAGCCCCAGTATCATTTGCGCGCGACGCATATATACTCCTGCTGACCCCTATTATTGCCGTGATCTTCACGCAGGCTGGGCCATTCGTCAATCATGATATTGAAAAAGACCGAAAATCTCTCCTCACGCGTGCGGAATCAGCCGGTCCAGCATCCCCGACGCCACGGCGGCTTTCACATGATCGATGAAGGCGCGCAGCTTGGGGAGCACCTGGGCGTGGCCGGGGTAGTGGAGGAAGAGGCCGGGGCTGGAGGTAGCCATATCGCCCAGCACGACTTCCAGTTCGCCATCGCGCACCTGTCCGAGGACGAGCGGCTCGCTGACTTGCGCCAGGCCCATGCCCCGCTGTGCGAGCGAGACCACCGACGCCATATCGTTGACGATGACCCGGCCTTTCACCGCCACTTCGATGCTACGGTTGCCGTCCAAAAGGCGCCACGGCATCATGGCGCCGCTGGAGATGCGCTGGCGGATGCAATTGTGCTGTTTCAGATCGATCGGGGCATAGGGCCGACCATGTGCCGCGAGATAGGCAGGTGACGCCACGGTGACGAAGCGGAAGGCAGGCGACAGGCGCACGCTGATCATGTCTGCCTCCAGCAGTTCGCCCACCCTGATGCCGGCATCGTGCCCGCTGGCGGCCAGATCGATCAGCGCATCTTCGCCGGTCACTTCCACGTCCACATCAGGATAGCGGGCGCAGAAATCGGCGATGATCGGTTCGATCAGGATCGGCACCACCGATCGCGGCATGTTGAGCCGGAGCAGCCCGGCCGGGCGGCCCCCATAGGTGCGCGCGCCTTCCCACGCGCTCACCAGGCTGGCGAAGGCGGGGGCGGCCTGGGCGTGGAACAGCGCGCCGGCTTCGGTGAGGCCCACCGAGCGCGTGGTGCGGATGAACAGCGGCACGCCGATGCGCTCTTCCAGCTGGCGCACTGTCTGGCTGATGGCCGACGGCGAGACACCCAGATCCTCGGCGGCTTCGCGGAAGGAGCGTCGCTCCGCCACGCGCAGGAAGGCTTCGAGGCCATCAAGCAGATTGCGCGGGATTGTGTAGCTGTTCTTCATGGGGCG
Organism: Sandarakinorhabdus limnophila DSM 17366; assembly: GCF_000420765.1. GTDB lineage: Bacteria > Pseudomonadota > Alphaproteobacteria > Sphingomonadales > Sphingomonadaceae > Sandarakinorhabdus > Sandarakinorhabdus limnophila. The sequence continues at coordinate 182,744 of NZ_ATVO01000005.1, forward strand.
ACAATCATTGCGTGGATTAACTTGGGTCTGAGTGTGACTTAAAACCCAGTCATCGGCAAGCCACCGCCCGCCGAACAACATAAGGACCCAGACCATGATCGCACGCTCCACAATCGACCGCCTGACCATCGCCGCCCTGATGCTGACCGCCACCCTGCCCATTGCCGCGATCACCCCGGCGCACGCCGGCACCACCCAATGCACCGTGCAGGCAGAGCAGCTGCGCACCGAAGCCGCCATCGCCAACCCGCAGGATGCCGCCAAGGCGCTGCGTTCGATAAAGATCGCCGAGAAGATCTGCGCTGAAGGCAATGCCCACGAAGCCGCGAAGAAGTTCGCCCAGGCCCGCACCCAGTTCGCCAGCACCGTGCAGTTCGCCGAGCGGCGCTGAGACCCGTCAGCCGGCGCCCTCCCGCCGGCTGGTCTTGCGGCGGCCACCCAGACCCGGGGTGGCCGCCGTTTTTTCGTTCAGAGTCCCGCCCGCGCCACCAGCCGCGCGGTGGAGGGATCGAAGCCCAGATCCTCCCCGGCCAGCAGGGCATTGGCCAGTTCCTTGCCCAGTTCCACGCCCCATTGATCGAACGGGTTGATGCCGAGCAGCACGGCCGCCACGAACGTCCGGTGTTCGTAAAAGGCGATGAGCGCACCCAGTGTCGCCGGATCGAGGCGATCGAGCAGCAGGGTGGAGGATGGCCGGTTGCCGCTGAATGTCTTGGCGTGGGCCAGCGCTTCGTCGCCGTCGGACAGCGCCAACGCCGCTTCGAAACTGCGCCCCTTCAGCAACGCGGCGCCTTGCGCGAAGCAATTGGCCAGCAGTTGGCGATGGTGGGTGGCGGGCAGATCGTGCGCCGGTTCCAGCACGGCGACAAACTCCACCGGGCCCACGCAGGTGCCCTGGTGGATCAGCTGGAACACGGCGTGCTGGGCATCCGTGCCGGTTCCGCCCCAGGTGATGGCGGCGGTTGGCCCGGCCAGCGGGCTGCCATCGTGGGCGACGCCTTTGCCGTTCGATTCCATTTCCAGCTGTTGCAGATAGGAAGGCAGCAGCCGCAGCCGTTCATCATAGGCAAACACGCCGCGCGTCTGATGGCCCTGGCCGTGGGCGGCCCACACATCGGCAAGCGCGGCCAGCACCGGCAGATTGTGCGCCAACGGGGTGTCACGGAAATGCGCGTCCATGGCGGCGGCGGCGGCGCGCAACTGGCTGAGCGCGTCCGGCCCGCAACGGATAGCGAGCGGCAGGCCAACGGCGGACCACAGCGAGTAACGCCCGCCCACGCTTTCGGCGAAGGGTAGCACATGGCCGGCACCCCACGTGGCGGCGCGATCCGGGCGGGCGGTGATGGCGATGCAGTCGGAGCGGCGACCGGCCAGCCGCGCCAGGGCGGTTTCGGCGTTGGTCATGGTTTCGGCGGTGGTGAAGGTTTTCGAGATGATGACCAGCCGCGTTGTTGCCGATTGGCAGGCGGCCAGTGCGCGGTGCAGCGCCTCCCCATCGATGTTGGAGACGACATGGATCGTGGGCCCATCCCCGTCACGGCCCAGCGCATCGTTCAGCAGCGCCGGCCCCAGCGCCGAACCGCCGATGCCGATCAGGATCACGTCGCTCACCCCCTGGGCGCGGAGCTGCTCGGCGATGCGCGCCACGTCTTTGGCGGCGGCCTGGGCAACGGCCACATCCACGGCATTGCCGACCCCGCGTTCAGCGGTATGGGTGGCGGCGCGGCCTTCCGATAGGTTCACGACCTCGCCCGCCAGCAGCCGCGCCCGCCAGCCCGGCAGATCGGCAGCGGTGCAGGCGGCCAGCAATTGATCCAGCACCGGCAGCGGCAGCGCGAGGCGCGACAGATCCATGTGCAGCCCGCAGGCACTGGCCGACAGGCGGGCCAGCCGATCAGGCTCGCCCGCAAACAGGGCGCGGATATCGACCGGTTCAGCCCCAGCGGCGCGGATGGCAGCAAGATGATCCATGCGACATGTTTTCCAGCCTTGGGCGTGCGAAGTCCAGCCCTGTTGCGGCCAAAGGCTTGACCGGCTGGTGCAATCGGCCCACGGCGAAGCCGATGACTCGAAAGCGCAAGGCGATGCCCGATCCGGGGCCCGGCCCCGAATTGGCCCGTGCCGACCGGATGGAGCGGCTGGCGGCGTTCGCACGCGACGTGCTGGGCCATGAATTTGCCGATCTGGCGCTGCTCGATCGCGCGCTCACCCATGGCAGCGCCACCCGCCAGCCCGGCGCCAGTTACCAGCGGCTGGAATTCTTAGGCGATCGCGTGCTTGGCTGCGTGGTCGCTGGCCTGCTCTATGGCCAGCATGATGAAGCCGAAGGCCGCTTGACGGCGCGGCTGCACGCCATGGTGGAAGGCCCGGCCAACGCCCGCGTGGCGCGCGCCTGGAATGCCGGCCTGCTGATCGCGATGGAACCGGTAAGCCGCGGCAAGGGCCTGGCCGACAGTGACAATGTGCTGGGCGATGTGGCCGAAGCGGTGACGGCGGCGGTGTTCATCGATGGCGGCTGGACGGCGGCTTCGGCGTTTGTCACCCGCCACTGGGGCCCGATGATGCAATCGGATCACCCGTTCCTGAACGATCCCAAGAGCGCCCTGCAGCAATGGGCGCTGAAACGCCGGCTGGGCATGCCGGATTATCTGGTTGTGAACCGCGATGGCCCCGATCACGCGCCCGTGTTCACCGTGGAAGTGACGGTGCGCGGCGCCCCGCCGGCCAGCGCCACCGGCAAATCCCGGCAAGAGGCCGAAAAGGCCGCCGCCACCCTGTTGTTGAAAAGCCTTGAAGCATGACCAGTGAACTGACCCCCATCACCACCCGCTGCGGCACCATCGCCGTTGTTGGCGCGCCCAACGCAGGCAAATCCACCTTGGTCAACGCGCTGGTGGGCCAGAAGGTCGCCATCGTCTCGCCCAAGGTGCAGACGACGCGGCAGCGGCTGGTGGGCATCGCCATCCATGAGAGTGCGCAGATGCTGCTGGTGGACACGCCCGGTATCTTTGCCCCTCGCCGCCGGCTGGACCGCGCCATGGTGAAGGCGGCCTGGGATGGCGCGACCGATGCCGAGGTGATCGTGCTGGTGATCGATGCCAAGGCTGGTCTGAAAGGCGATGTGCCCGAGATCATCGCCACCTTGGCCGATCGCCGTGAACCGAAATTGCTGGTGCTCAACAAGGTTGATATCTGCGTGAAGGAGCGGCTGCTCGATCTGGCCAGCCGCTGCAACGAACTGGCGACGTTCGAAGAGATCTTCTTCATCAGTGCCAGCACCGGGGATGGCGTTACCGAACTGAAGGCGGCGTTGGCCGCACGCCTGCCGCTGAGCCCGTGGCATTATCCGGAAGACCAGTTGAGCGATGCCACCACCCGGCTGATGGCGACCGAACTGACGCGCGAGCAGCTGTATCTGCAATTGCATGCCGAACTGCCCTACGCCGCCACCGTTGAAACCGAAAAGTGGGAAGAGCGCCGCGACGGCAGCGTGGCCATCCACCAGCAGATCATCATCGAGCGGGACAGCCAGAAGGCCATCGTGCTGGGCAAGGGCGGCAGCCGCATCAAGGAAATCGGCGCGACGTCGCGGGCCAACATTGCCGACCTGCTGGGCCGCAAGGTCCACCTGTTCCTGCACATCAAGGTGCGCGCCGATTGGGGGGATGACCGCAGCCTCTACAGCGCGGTCGGCCTCGATTTCGTGGATTAAGCTGCGACGATCCGCTGGCGGCGCGCCATCGCGCCGATCAAGCCAAAGCCGGCAATCAGCATCGCCCAGCTCGATGGTTCCGGGATGGGATCGCCGCCCGGATTGAAGCCGCCATCGTTGGTGCCCATGCCGACACCGGAAGTGCCCAGGCCGCTGCCGGTGATGGATTGGTAGCGCACGATGAAGTTGTTGAAGATCACCGAGGTGATGTTGTTGGCGAAGCTCAGCGCGAATTCCTGTGTCGCCACATTGCCGTTGGTCACGCCGCCGCCGCCACCGCCGCTGCAGTTATTGTTGGCCGTCAGGCAGAAATCGATGGTGGTCTGGCCGCCAATCTGCGGGAAGCCGGCGTTGATGACGGCTGTGCCGAACGGACCCGAAATCGGGGTCGCCCCGATGATTTCCGGATTGCCGTTGAAACCAAAGCTGGAGATGCGGCCACCAACGGGTGCGGTGGAAAGCGTGTTGTCGATCTCGGCAGAGAAGTTCCAGATCTGCCCGGCCACGCTGTTCAGGGTGAACGTGATCGCCGAGGCCAGACCAGACTGGTTCTGTTCGCCGATGATGCCATTGTAGGTGTAGGTGAACGACTTGCCGACATCGGCCGACGTGACCGTGATCGGCGAATTCACCAGCGGCACCACGGCGGCTGCCGGAGCCGCCACCAGAGCCAAGGCAAAAGCGAACGCAAATCTGTTTATGGTCATTAACAAACCGTTACTAATACATAGATAGTCGATTCGGTTCCCTGAATCAATTCTAATTTTTTGGTTAACGTGCATATTTGCTGCGCCGGTCACGCTTGCCACTATGATGGCCGCCATGATCCGCGTTGAACCTGCACTGGTGGTGGCCCTTGCCCCCCACGGCGAACATGCCGTGGTGGCGCGATTCCTGTCGGCGGATCAGGGGCTTGTCGCGGCCTATGTGCAGGGCGGGCGCGGGCGCAAGCTGCGGCCGGTGCTGCAGATCGGCAATCGCGTCGCGCTCGATCTGGTGACAAGGTCAGCCGGGCAACTGGCCTTTGCGACCGTGCATCCGCTGGGCACCAACATGGCGATGATGCACGGGCCGGCGGCGCTGGCGCTGGTCGATTATCTCGCCAGCCTGTCGGCCACCTGTTTGAACGAGGGCGAAGCCCAGCCACGGCTGTTCCCGTTGTTTGATGCGCTGTTTGGCGCGGCGGCCGCGGGCGCGCTGGCGACAGACGTTGGCCCGGCTTTGGTACGGCTGGAATTGGCGCTGCTCGCCGAACTTGGGCTGGGCCTCGATCTAACCAGTTGCGCAGCCACTGGCGCGACCAGTGATCTGGCGTTTGTTTCGCCCAAGTCTCGCCAGGCTGTGAGCCGTGGCGCCGGGGAGCCTTGGGCGGCCAAATTGCTGCGCTTGCCCGTCTTCCTGCTGGGTGAGGGCGAATCCAATGCCGCTGCCATTGCCGACGGCCTGGCGCTCACGGGGCACTTCCTCGCCCGCGAAGTATTGCGTGATGGCGTGGCGGCAAAGCGCTGCTGGACAGCCCGCGAACGGTTGGTCAGCCTGCTCACCCGCTGACACCGCTTGCGGGCAATGCCCGCCACCGCTAACCCATCGCCATGGCCAGCCTCCCCACGACAAGCGACAATATCATCGAAGCCCCGTTCGGCGCTGCGCTGGGCGACCGCTACCTGGTCTATGCCCTTTCCACCATCACCGCGCGCTCGCTGCCCGATCTGCGCGATGGCCTGAAGCCGGTGCACCGCCGCCTGTTGTGGGCGATGCGGCTGCTGAAGCTGAACCCCGATCAGGGCTACAAGAAATGCGCCCGCGTGGTGGGTGACGTGATCGGCAAATATCACCCGCACGGTGACCAGTCGGTTTACGATGCGATGGTCCGACTGGCGCAGAGTTTTGCGCTGCGGGTGCCGCTGGTCGATGGTCAGGGCAATTTCGGCAATATCGACGGCGATAACGCGGCGGCCATGCGCTACACCGAAGCGCGGCTGACCGATGCCGCCATCCGCCTGATGGATGGGCTGGACGAAGAATCGGTGCCGATGCGCACCACCTATAACGGCGAAGAGGAAGAGCCGGAGGTGTTCCCCGGCCTGTTCCCCAACCTGCTGGTCAACGGCGCGGCCGGCATCGCGGTCGGCATGGCAACCTCCATCCCGCCGCATAACCCGGTCGAAATCGTCGATGCGGCGCTGCACCTGCTGCGCGCACCCGATGCACCGGAAACCGATCTGCTGCAGTTCGTCACCGGGCCTGATTTTCCCACCGGCGGTGTGCTGGTCGAACCGCGGGCCAGCATCGCCGAATCCTATCTCACCGGGCGCGGAAGTTTCCGCCTGCGCGCGCGCTGGAGCGTGGAAGACCAGGGCCGCGGCACCTGGACGATCATCATCAGCGAAATCCCCTATCAGGTGCTGAAAGGCAAATTGATCGAGCAATTGGCCGAACTGATCACCGAGAAGAAGCTGCCGATCCTCGCCGACGTAGCGGATGAAAGCGACGAGCAGTTGCGCATCGTTATCACGCCGAAATCGCGCAATGTCGATGCCGACGTGCTGATGGAAAGCCTGTTCAAGCTGACCGATCTGGAAGTGCGCATTCCGCTCAACATGAACGTGCTGGATGAAGGCCGGCCGGGCGTGCTGGGGCTCAAACCCGTGATCGCCAAATGGCTGATCCACCAGCGTGAAGTGCTGATTGCCCGCTCGCGCTATCGGCTCGGCCGGATTGAGGCGCGGCTGGAAGTGCTTGGCGGCTTGCTCAAGGCCTATCTCAACCTGGATGAGGTGATCCGCATCATCCGCGAAGCCGATGATGCCAAGGCCGAGCTGATTGCGGCCTTTGATCTGACTGCGGTGCAGGCCGAAGCCATCTTGAACATGCGGCTGCGCAGCTTGCGCCGGCTGGAAGAGATCGAGATAACCCGCGAGAACAAGGCCCTGACCGGGGAAGCCAAAGGCCTGCGTGGCCTGATCGACAGCGAGGCGCAGCAAACCGAGCGGCTGGCCACCGATCTGGCCGCCCTGCGTGTTGCCTATGGCCCCACGACGCTGCTCGGCCGCCGCCGCACCAGCATCGCGGACGCGCCGCAGGTGAAGTTCGTGCCGATCGAGGCGATGATCGAGAAGGAACTGCTGACCATCATCTGTTCGGCCATGGGCTGGATTCGCGCGATGAAGGGCCATGTCGATCTGGCCAGCACCGAAGCGCTGAAGTTCAAGGAAGGCGACGGGCCGGCCTACGCCTTCCACGCCTTCACCACCGATCGCCTGGTGCTGGCGGCCAGCGATGGCCGTTTTTACACGCTCTCTCCCGATCGCCTGCCCGGCGGGCGCGGCCTGGGCGAACCGTTGCGGCTGATGATCGATCTGGCGGAAGGGACGGAGATTGTCAGCCTGTTCACACACCAGCCCGATCGCCGCCTGCTGCTCGTGGCCAGCGATGGTCGCGGTTTCCAGATCGACAGTGCCGAGCTGCTGGCGGAAACCCGCAAGGGCAAGGTGATCATGTCACCCAAGGGTGATGCGCGGCTGGCCATTGTGCGCTGGATCTCCCCGGCCGACGACATGGTGGCGGTGATCGGCGAGAACCGCAAACTGCTGGTGTTCCCGCTGGAAGAACTGCCGCAGATGCAGAAAGGCCAGGGCGTGGCGCTGCAAAAATACAAGGATGGCGGCATGAGCGACGTGCGCACATTCGTGATGGCGGAAGGGCTGAGCTGGCCAATGGGCGGCGACAGTGGCCGCACCCGCACGGAAGCCGACCTGACTTTCTGGAAGGGCGCGCGCGCCAGCGCCGGGCGGATGCCACCCAACGGCTTCCCACGCGACAACAAGTTCACCGCCTGAGCACTCGCCAGCACCGCCAGGCCGGGGTAAGGATGGTGCCATGATCGGTGTCATCCTTATTGCTGTGCTGAACGTCGCCATGTTCGCCTGGTTTTTCTACCTGGCGGCCAAGGATCCATCCAACGTGTTCAAGCGCCGCCGCCCGCCAACGGGCGCGGAACAGAATAGCCCATCCACTGATCAGGGCGGCGATCAGCCGTCAAAGGGCTGAACCGCCATGGTTGTCGTCATCCTCATCCTGCTGTCGCTGGGCGTCGCCGGCTTCATCATGGTCAGCGACGCGCGCAAGAATGACAGCTTCAAGCGGCTGGAGCAACGCGCCAGCGATGGCACCGTTGTCGACAGCAGCAGTGACGGCGATGCCGGCGGTGATGGCGGCGGGGGCGATTGACCCCGGCAGGCGTCCGGCCGTGAACGGCGCCTGAGCCGATGACGGCGATCATCATCATCGTTGTGGTGATTGCCCTGTTCATGCTGTTTGGTGCCAGCGCCAGCCGGGCTGCGGCGCACTCGCCCTTGCCCCGCCCTCCTCTGTCGCGCCGCGATATCCCGCTTGATCCAATCATCGATCCTGGCCTCGATCCATTGATCGAACCTTGGGCGGATGATGTGCCAGTGCGGCTGCGCTCCGACGAATTGATCATCGACGATGCGCCGTTCGCAGCCGGTGGTGGCGATTTTGGCGGCGGCGGCGCCAGCGGAGACTGGGACGATGACAGCAGCGATGAAAGCGGCAGCAGCGACGACTGATTCCGCTTGCCCGTTCGGCTCGAATCGATATAATTATGATATCATATTTAAATCGAGGAGATTAATGTGACCACACATGATCCGGCCCGCCAGCCCAGCCTTGAACGCGCCGGCGTTGGCGCCAACGGCATTGCCATGTTGTTCCTGTTGCTGATCAATCTGGTGGCGCTGGGCGCCGCCTTGCTGGCGCTGGTTGGCGGTGCTGGGCCGCTGGCGGTGCTGGGCGTGATCGCGCTGTCGCTCACCTTCGCCTTCGTCGCCACAGGCTTCTACATGCTGCAACCCAACGAGGGCGCGGCGATCACCCTGTTTGGCGACTATCGCGGCACCGATCGGGTGAACGGCCTGCGCTGGACCTGGCCGTGGATGGGCAAGACGAAGATTTCCCTGCGCGCCAACAACCTGATTTCGCAGCAGATCAAGGTGAATGATCTGCGCGGCAACCCGATCGAGATCGCTGCCCAGCTGGTGTGGCGCGTCACCGATACGGCGCAGGCGCTGTTCGATGTCGACGATTATCGCGGCTTCGTGACGGCGCAGGTGGAAGTGGCGGTGCGCACCATCGGCGCGCGCTACCCCTATGACGATTTCGAGCACAAGGAAGTCACGCTGCGCGGCGATCACGATCGTGTGTCGGGCGAACTGCGCGCCGAACTGATCAACCGGCTGAGCGTGGCCGGCATCACGGTGGATGAATGCGGCTTCACCCACCTCGCCTATGCCCCCGAAATCGCAGGCGCCATGCTGCGCCGTCAGCAGGCCGCCGCCGTGGTCGCTGCGCGCGAAACCCTGGTGGCGGGCGCGGTGGGCATGGTCGAAATGGCGCTGGCGCAGCTCTCTGAGAAGAATGTCGTCGAGCTGGATGATGAGCGCAAGGCCGCCATGGTCTCCAACCTGATGGTGGTGCTGTGCGGCGAGCGCGAGACCCAGCCCATCGTCAATGCAGGCAGCCTCTATTGACGGTGCGATGACGGCGAAGAAGGCCTTTCCCCTGCGGCTCGATCCTGCCCTTCATGAGGCGCTGGAACGGGCCGCAGCGGCAGATTTGCGCAGTCTCAACGCGCAGATCGAAGTGCTGCTGCGTGAGGCGCTGGCAAAGCGCGGCGTGAAGGTGGCGGTGACGCCGGCGCCGAAGCGCGGGCGGCCCCCCGCATCTGAATTGCCTCAGGACTGAACGGCAGCGTCCAGCAGCGCGGCGACTGTTTCCGTATCGTTGGGGAAACCCGCCGCCACCCAGGCCCGTTCGAACGCACCCAATCGCTTTGCCACTTCCGGACCGGGCGCGACGCCGCGGGCGATGATGTCCTTGCCTGACGCCGGTGGACGGGGGCGGTGCCAGCCGATCAATGGAACAGCAGCCATCGCATCACCGGCAATCAGTAACCGGTCGACCACTGCTTCGCCGCCATCCTTGTAGGCCATCGGCCAATATGGCGCCGGCCCGGCCGGTTGCACTGCCGCCACCAACCGGATGCGCCGCGCATTGGAGAGCTTCAGCCGCGCGCCAATCTCCGCCGCCACGCGCGTCTCACCGGGCGGCAACAGCGCTGCCAGCCGGCGCTCCCAGGCCGGCGACAGGCCAGCAGCGGCTTCGGCCACGATCACTTGCACCAGCACCGGCAGACGTGCCACATCCAGTTCCGGCAGCACCGGGCGGAAGATCCCCGCCTCCAGCATCAGCGCCAGCGTCGCCACCGGATCGGGCAGCGCCAGCAGCAGGCGCAATTCCATCGCGATCCGCTCGCGGCTCAGCGCCATCAGATCATTGGCGCGGGCGGTGCAGGCCGCCAGCCCGTCGGCATCCACTTGCCCCGCAAAACGCGCGGAGAAACGGAAGAAGCGCAGGATCCGCAGATGATCTTCGGCAATGCGCAGCAGCGGATCGCCGATGAAGCGCACACGGTGCGCCGACAGATCGTCAAGGCCGCCCCAATAATCATCGATCACGCCGTCCGGCAGATGGGCATAAAGCGCGTTGACGGTGAAATCCCGCCGCGCCGCATCCTCGCGCCAGTCATCGGTGAAGGCGACCTGCGCGTGGCGGCCAAAGCTCTGCACATCGCGGCGCAGGGTGGTGACTTCGGCGACCAGATCATGCCCCACCACCGTGACCGTGCCATGCGCGATGCCGGTGGGCACGGCTTTCAGGCCGGCGGCCTTCACGCGCCTCATCACCTCGTCCGGCGCAAACCGCGTTGCCAGATCGATGTCGGCCCCGCCCAGCCCAAGCAGCCCGTCGCGCACGGCGCCGCCGACCAGCCGTGTCTCTCCCGCCTCAGCCTCAAGTGCGGCCAGCAGATCGACGCCTGCCGGTGTGTTGGCCCAGGCTTGCGTTGGCAGAGTTTGGGGCAGGCTCACAGCGTCTCCAGCCGGCGCGACAGGGCGACGATCATGCCGGCAGTGGCGCCCCAGATATAATGGCGATCATGGCGGATCGACCAGTAATGCCGCGTCTGGCCCTGCCATTGGCCGCTCTGGCGCAGATGATTGGCCGGATCGAGCACATGGGCCAATGGCACGTGGAACAATTCGTCCACCTCATCTGGATGGGCGCGCAGGGTCAATCCGGGCGGCACCACGCCCACCACCGGCGTCACCAGATAGCCGGTGCCGGTGCGATAAGGATCAAGCGTACCCAGCACCTGTACTTGGCTGCGCGGCAGGGCCACCTCCTCCTCCGCCTCACGCAGGGCGGCCGCCACGGCATCGGCGTCCTCGGCATCCTGGCGCCCGCCGGGAAAGGCGACCTGGCCGGGGTGGCGCTTGAGATTCGCGGTGCGGCGGGTGAACAGCAGTTGCGGCGCGGCTTCATCGGAGATTGCCATCAGTACGGAGGCCGGAGTCAGCACATCAACGGGCGGCGGCCCAGCGCGATCCAGATCCCAATCGCCGTGCGGGCGCGGCGTGAACGGCCCGCTAAGCAGGGAGCGCACGCGATCAAGCGGCATCGTCGATGCCCTGCATGAATGGAAAAAAGGCACCGTCGCTCCACAGGCCGGGTGGCTCTGCGCCTTCGGCCAATGCCAGATCGGCCAGGCGATAGAAGGTGGCGCGGTTGACCAGCGCGAACAGCCCGCCGCGCACATGCAGATAGGGCCGCGGCGTGCCGTCGCCGCCAATCTGCACATCCAGCATGTTGTTCGGACCGGCCGCCACCACATCTTCCGTGTTCAGGCGAAACAGGATGCGCCGGGCTTCCCCCTCGCCCTCCCAGTCGGCATCCACCGCGATGAACGGCGCGTCCTCCACATCAATGTCGAGCTTTTCCACCGGCGTCACCAGCACATGGCTGCCATCGGGTTCGCGGCGAAGGATCGAGGAAAACAGCTGCACAAGTTCCTTGCGGCCAATGGGAGAGCCCGCGTGGAACCAGGTGCCATCAGCGGCAATGCGCATGTCGCTGTGGCCACAATGGCTGGGGTGCCAATGTTCCACGGGCAGCCGCTTGCCGGCCCGCGACAGGGCGAGCAGTTCGGCAAAACGATCAGCAGGAGATTCGATGCTCACGCGCCCTAGATAGGGCAAGACGCCGTTCAGGCAACCTTGGCGGTGCGGGGCGGGTTGCCGCTGGCGGCTTCCACCCAGGCGATGCGCGGCAATCCCGTGGTGGGCCCACGCAGCAATAGCCGATCATGATCGACCGGGCCGGGCAGTTCCCAGTGCCGCGTCGCCGCCGCCGAAAAGCCGAAGCGGCCATAGAAGGGCGCATCGCCGATCAGCAGCACCGGCGGACTGTCGGCCGCATCGAGCGCGGCCAGGCTGGTGCGCATGAGGGTGGAGGCGATGCCCTGCCCTTCACGCGCTGCCGCCACCGCGACCGGCCCGAGCAGGATCATCGGCTGCCGCGCGCCGCCCACGCTTTTCAAACGGATCGGCCAGCATTGCAGGCTGCCCACCAGCAAATCGCCGTCCATGGCCACGAATGAGAAATCACCCGGCACCTCGGCGCGATCCCGCAGGCGATAGGCGGTGCGGTTGCGGCGCGCCGGGCCGAACCGATCGTCGAGCAGGGAGTCGATGACAGGCTGGTGCCCGGGCGCCAGCGGAAGAATGGTGATCACAGGAACGACGGCTTTCTGCAAAACGGGGCGACAAACGCAAGCGGGCACTGCACCAGACGGCGCAGTGTCAGTTTCGTCGGCCAAGGCTCAACAGATGCATCATGTGCATCTGCTTATCAGTGGCCGGGTGAATGCGCAATGAGCATTGGGGCTTGTGTCGGGTGAGCCCTTCAGGCAGTCCTAAGGCTCAGGGACGGCCATCCTAGGGGATGAACCATGCGCCGATCTGTGACAATTCCACTGTTTGCGAGCCTTGGTGCAAGCCTGTTGTTGGCAGCGTGCACGCCAAAGGATAGCCCGCTGGCCGAGACGCCGCCGCGCTTGAGCGGCGGCGAAGTGGCCGCCATTGGCCGTGCCGATCAGATCGCGTTGGGCGGCCACGGCGAATTCTTCGATGCCGATATGCGCCGCATCGTGCTGACCGAAAACGCCCTGATCGCCATGCAGGATGATCTGATGCAACGGCTCGACACGCCGGCCGCAGCAGTTGACCCGCGAATTGCCAAGCTGCTGGCCAGCCAGCGTTTGAGCGCTGCCGAACGCTATTGGCTGCGCGGCGCTGCCATCAGAAGCCATCTGGCCAAGCGTGACGACAAAGACGGGCAGCGCCTGGCTCTCATCAACGATCTGCTGTTGCAGCGCAACGGCCGGTTCCGCGGACTGCTGTTGTCTGATGCCCGTCTGGCTCGGCTTCGCGAATTGCTTGGCCTGGCGGAGGTGCCGTTGATCGGCACCAATTACATGCTGCGGTGTCGCAGCGCCGATGTGCCGATCCCGCCAGACTTTGCCACCGGCGGCACGGACTGGAAGAATCAGGGCGCGCTGGTAACCAACCTGGTCAGCCCCGGCGAATATGCCGGTGTCTATACTTTTCACGATCCGCAAAAGCGCGGCGCCTGCGTGGCGCTGCTGCGCGGCAGTGGCGCACCGGGTAGCCTGACGGGCATCATCTGCCAAAGCGCCACCACCGGCGCGGCCTGTTTCTGGGACAATAAATTGCGCAGCGCTGGCCCCGGTGCGACAGCCATCGGTTGGGCCAACATGACCGTGCGTATACGCGATCTGCAGGATGGAGACAGTTTGCGCGAAAACTGCACCGGCTGTCACACGGGCAACAATGTCTATCTGGTGATGCCCGATGATCCGACCTGGGCCAAACTGCTGCGCCGCAACATGGTTGGCACCGATCATGGCAATTTCACCCTGCGGGTGAAAGGCTCTACCGATGCCTCCAGCCCGGCCGGATCGGGCAGCACGTTTCGCTATGTGCCGATCAGCAGCCAGGCCGGCTGGACCAACACGGTCAATCAGCCGGGCTGTGCCAACGGCTGCCATGAAGGCGCCAATCCCAACGTATCGGCATACTGGGACAGCGCGAGCCCTCGCCCGTCAATGCCGCCGGCCTGTGCCAGCGGCGGTGTGCACAACTGCTACGTCGATCCGTTCTGAAGGATCAGTGCAGGCGGCGGTCGAGGCCGGCGATGGCCTCGTCGGTCAGCCGGGTCTGCAGGTCCTTGTCGGCGCGGGCGGCGATGATCGCAGCGGCGGCCTTGGTCACCTGGGCGGCGACTTCCGCCTTCAATTCTGCCGTCGCGGTGCGTTCGGCAGCAGCGATGCGGCTGGCAGCGGCAGCGGTGCGGCGCGCGATGGCGTCGCTGGCGGCGGCTTCGCTGGCCTTCACCAGATCGGCGGCTTCGGTCTGCGCGCGCTGGCGGATGGCAGCAGCTTCCGATCCGGCGGCAGCCTTGGCGGCCTGCGCGTCGGCCAGCAGCTTTTCGGCTTCAGCGCGCAGGGTGGCGGCTTCGTCGAGCTGCTTCTTCACGCCGGCGATGCGGTCGTCCAGCGCCTTGGCGATCAGCGACGGTGCCTTGAACACCACCACGGCCAGCACGATGAAGATGGCAACGCCGGTATAAACCCAGCCTTCGGCGCCAACGCCGAGCAGCGTCGGTTCGGCGTGATGGCCGCCTTCAGCCTGGGTTTCAGCGGTGTGGACCTGTTCTTCAGCCATGATCGATCCTCAGCGGGCCGCGATCGCTGCCGACACGTCGGCAGGGGTGATCTCGATGCCCACCAGCTTGGCAACGGCTTCGCTGGTCAGTTCGGCAACAGTGGTTTCGAGGCCAGCGCGGGCACTGCCCAGCGCCAGTTCCAGCGAGGCCGCAGCGGCTTCGGCATCGGCATCCAGACGGGCGCCGAGGGCCTTCAATTGGGCGTCGCTGGCCTTGGCCGCGGTTTCGCGGGCCTGGGCCACCGCCGCCTGGGCGGCATCGCGGGCCGCCTTCATGGCGGTTTCGTGATCAGCGCGCAGCGTATCAGCCGCGCCCTTGGCCGCTTCGGCCCGATCCAGATCGCCGCCGACCTGCGCTTCACGCGCATCGATCACCTTGCCCACCTTGGGCAAAGTCGGCCGCACCACAGCGAAATAGAGCAGCGTGAAGATCACGCCGAACCAGAACAGCTGTGATACGAAACTGGCAGGATCAAATTGTGGCACGGATCATCCCCGGCTTTTCAGCGGTTAAAGGCTGGCGCCCGGTGGTTACCACCGAGCGCCAGAGCCGAAATCAACCGAACGCCAGCGCCAGCGCGACAACGGCGGCGATCAGGCCCAGAGCTTCGGTCACGGCGAAGCCGAAGATCAGGCGGGCGCCGAGCTTGTCGGCAGCGGCCGGATTGCGCAGCGCGCCCTGCAGGAACATCCCGAAGATCAGGCCGACGCCGATGGCGGCGAAACCAGCACCCATGGCGGCCAGGCCGGCGCCGATCAGCTTGTAAGCAGCAACAGTTTCCATTGTTCGTCCTCTACGGTGATCTAGTGGTTGAATTGATTAGTGAAGATTGACGGCGTCGTTGAGATAGATGCTGGCCAGCAGCGCGAACACATAGGCCTGCACGACGGCGATCAGCAGTTCCAGCGCGGTGAGCGCGACGTTGACGCCCAGCGGGATGATGCCCAGCCCGATGTTGACCGCACCCAGCGACACCACGAAGCCGCCAAACACCTTCATCAGCACGTGGCCGGCGGTCATGTTGGCGAACAACCGGATGGCGAGCGTGAACGGTCGCGACAGGAACGACAGGAATTCGATCGCAGCTACCAGCGGCGCCACGAACAGCGGCGTGCCTTCCGGCAGGAACAGCGAGAAGAAATGCAGGCCGTGGCGGGCAAAGCCGACGATCACCACCAGAATGAAGACGATCATGGCCAGACCGAAGGTGACGGCGATGTGGCTGGTGGGCGTGAAGCTGTGCACGAATGGCACCATGCCGATGAGATTGCACGACAGCACGAAGATGAAGACAGCAAAGATCAGGGGAGCGTAGCGCAGGCCATCCTTGCCGACATTTTCGCGCAGCATGTCGCGAATGAAATCATAAAGCAGTTCGACGGCGGCCTGCATCCGGCCCGGCACCAGCTGCGGGCGGGCGGTGCCGATGAACAGGAAGGCCGAAACCGCCAGCAGCGTGATCAGCATCCACAGCGAGCTGTTCGTGAACGACAGATCGAAGCCGCCCGCGTTCAGCGGGACGATGGTTTCGATCTTGAACTGCTCCATCGGGTTGGCCACGGCCGTTTATTCCTCGTCCCGTTTGGCGGACTCTTGGTCCATCCGCTTCTGCCGGCGCAGCGACTGGGTAAGACCCGTCACAAACCCCAGCAACAACATCGTGATCAGACCCCAGGGGCCGGTTCCGGCCTGCCGGTCGATGAACCAGCCGATGAAACCGCCGGCCAGCATGGCGCCGATGAATTCCGACGCCGCCTGCCAGCCCTGATTTTCCTGCAGCTTGGCGCCATCCTTCCGGCTCGGTTCCGCCGCCCGGGCCGCAGCAATGCGGCGCGCGAGGCTATCCTCGTCGGTGGGCGGTTTGGCCAAGGCGCAAATCCCTGTGATCCTACTGCCTGCCGCATATGACAGACGGCCCCGCCAGCGATGCCGGCAAGACTTGGCGCGCGTCCTAGATGCGGGGGGTGGGCATGTCAACCGTTGTGCAGTGCAACCTTGGTGCAATTGCGAGCGTTGTGACGGTTACGCCATGGCCACCAGTCTCTCGGCGGTCTGCAGGTCAACGCTCACCAGCTGACTCACGCCGGGTTCGCCCATGGTGACGCCGAACAGGCGATGCATGCGGCTCATCGAAACGGCGTTGTGGGTGACGATCAGGAAACGGGTGGCTGTCTCAGCCGCCATCCGGTCGAGCAGGTCGCAGAAACGTTCCACGTTGGCGTCATCCAAGGGCGCATCGACTTCGTCGAGCACGCAGATCGGCGCCGGATTGGAGAGGAACAAGGCGAAGATCAGCGCCGTCGCCGTCAGCGCCTGCTCGCCGCCGGAAAGCAGCGTGAGCGACTGCAGCTTCTTGCCCGGCGGCTGCGCCATGATTTCGAGGCCGGCTTCGAGCGGATCATCGGATTCGATCAGCGCCAATTGCGCCTCGCCGCCGCCGAACAGATCGGAAAACAGCGTGCGGAAATGGCCATCAACAGCGGTGAACGCTGCCTGCAGCCGCTGTCGGCCTTCGCGGTTGAGGCTGCCGATGGAGCCGCGCAGGCGGGCGATCGCTGTATCAAGCTCGGCCTTTTCCGATGCGGTGAGCAGGGCCTGTTCTTCCAATTCCTTCAGCTCGATATCGGCCCGCAGATTGACCGGGCCCAGCCGATCGCGTTCGGCGGTGAGCGCATCGAGGGATTCGGCCAGCGCGGCCGGATCGCCGGGTTCGATGCCGAAGCCGAAACGGCCAGGCAACAGGGGCGGCGGACATTGGAACCGCTCCCCGCACAGGCGTTCCAGATCGAGCCGGGCGGCATCCTGATGCTCGGCTTCGGCGCGGGCGGTGGCGCGCAGCTCGCGGGCTTCGCCGACATCCGCGTCAGCAGCGCGAGCGCGGGCGGAGACGGCGTTCAGGGCAGATTCGGCCGCAGCCAGCCGATCGGCAGCAGCAGCGCGGGCGGCGTCTGCCGTTTGCGTGGTGGACGCCAGGCCAGCCAGGTCGGCGGCAATGGCGCGGGTGCGAGCGGCAAGGCCGGCGCGTTCGTCCTCGGCGGCTTCGCGGCGGTTGGCGAGTTCACTGCGCTGGCCGGCACTGGCTGCGATACGGCGCTGCCAATCACCCTGTTCCGCCTGAATCGCGGCGCGACGGCGGGCGGCGGAGTCGGCATCGCGGCCGGCCGTGTCCACGGCGGCGCGCGCGGTGGCCAGCGCGGTGCGGGCGGTGTCATTGCCGGTTCGGGCAGCGGCCAGCGCCGCTGACAGGCCGGCGAGTGCATCGGCCGCCGGCACGGCCGCGCGCGCCGTTTCGGCTTCGGCCACCAGCCGCGCTCGGTCGGCCTCGGCCTGGGCGGCGGAAGTCTTCAGGCTGGATTCCTCGCCGGCGGCGCGGGCCGCCGCGGTTTCGGCTTGCGCCAGCCGGCCGCGCGCTTCCGTCAGCAGCCGCGCCGCCGCGTCGCGGGCCTGACGGGCGGCGCGCTCGGCCGCAGCAATGGCGGCGGCAGCGGCTTCAGCGTCGCGCAATGTTGCGCTCGCTTTTTCAACGGTGCCGGCAGCGGCCTGGCGCTCGGCCTCCAGTTCGGCGGCGCGGCGACGCGCGCGCAGGCGTGCGGCGGCGGCATCGGTGCGGCCACCGGCATCCACCAACCCGTCCCAACGCCACAATTTGCCGTCGCGGCTCACCAGCCGCTGTCCGGGCTTCAAGGTGGTCAGCAACTGGGCATCGGGCGCGGTATCGACAACGCCGGTCTGCGCCAGCCGGCGCGCCAGCTCGGGCGGCGCCTGCACCTGGCCCGCCAACGGCACGACGCCCGCCGGCAATGCCGGATCGTCAGCCGCCACACTGCCGGCAAAGCGGCGCGGCGCGGTGGAGCTGGCAGGACCAGCCTCCATGTCTTCGCCCAGCGCGGCGGCCAGCGCAGCTTCATAGCCGGCAGCAACGACCAGTTGATCGGCAATACGCGGGGCCCCATTTTTCCCGGCGCCCTGATCAGCCGCCAGCCGGCGCGCCAGCGCCTGGGCTTCGGCCTCCAGGCTGGCCAGCGTGGCGCGGGCGGCGGCCAACGCGGCGGCGGCTCCGCTGCGCGCGGCTTCTGAGGCGGGGCGGGCCGCTTCTGCTTCGGCAACGCCGGTTTCGCCGGCAGCAACATCAGTCTGCGCCTTGGCCACGGCCGCGCGGAACGGTTCCAGATCCGGCGCCGGGGCCAGCCGTGCCAGCCGTTCGGCCAGGCTCTTTGCTTCGGCCTCGGCCCGGGCCGCGCGGGCGGTGGCGGCCGCGGCGGCGTCACTGGCGGCGCGGGCAGCCGCTGCAGCAGCAGCGTGAGCCGCCATCGCATCAGACAGGGCGGTTTCGCCGGCCAGTGCTGCGGCTTGCGCCAGCGTCAGCCGTTCGGCCAGCGCCGGACGCTCTGCCGCCAGCGCCGCCAGGCGTTCGGCCAGTGCGGCGTATTCAGCAGCGAGTCGCTCACCTGCGGCGGCGGCATCATCGGCAAGGGCGGTTTCGCGCGCCGCGTCGCGGTCGATACTGGCGATGCTGGCGGCCAGTGCGGCATCGCGGCGGGCCAGTTCCTGCGCTTCGGCGTCCAGCAAGGCGCGGCGCTGGCGCAGGGCCTGGGCGGCGGCTGCCGCTTCCGCTTCAGACTGGCGCAGCGCCGGCAGCGCGGCATTGGCATCGGCGGCTTCGGCCGTTAGCCCAGCTGCCAGCCGTGTGCGTTCGGCGGCCAGCGTTTCGGCGGCCACGGCGGCCTTGCGGGCGCGTTCGCTCAGCGCCACGGCGGTGTGCCAGCGGGCATGGATCAGCGCGGCCTCGCCATGACGGATCCGGTCAGACAGGCTGCGGTACCGTTCGGCAGACTTGGCTTGCCGGCGCAGCGTATTGGCCTGCGTCTCCAGGCCCCTGATGACATCGTCCAGCCGCGTCACATTGGCTTCAGCGGCGCGCAGGCGAATCTCGGCCTCGCGCCGGCGCACGGCAAGCCCAGCGATGCCGGCGGCTTCTTCCAGCAACTGGCGGCGTTCGGCCGGCTTGGCGGCGATGATCGCGCTGATGCGGCCCTGGCCCACGATCGCCGGGCTGTGCGCGCCGGTGGCTGAATCGGCGAACAGCAGGCGCACATCCTGGGCGCGGGCATCGCGGCCGTTGAGGCGGTAATCCGAACCAGCGCCGCGCTGGATACGGCGCTGCACCTCGATCTCCTCCCCGGCGCTGCCGGCAAGGTGCAGCGTAACAGTCGCGAACTCGCGCGCCGGGCGGGCACTGGTGCCGGCAAAGATCACATCGTCCATGCCGCCCGATCGCATGGATTTCGGGCTGCCTTCGCCCATCACCCAGCGCAGCGCTTCGAGCAGATTGGATTTGCCGCAGCCATTGGGGCCGACAACACCGGTCAACCCCGGTTCGATCAGCAGATCGACCGGTTCAACGAAGGACTTGAAGCCCGCAAGGCGAAGACGGCGAAATTCCAAGGGCGCTTACCGAAGAGCCGCCTGCAGCTTGGTTTCGAGATCGGCCCAGCTGAACACGCCTTCCTGCACCGTGCCGTTGATGATGAAGCTGGGCGTGCCGGTGAGCTTCAGCTCGTTCACTGCCTGGTTCCTGAGATCATTCACGGCCTTCAGCTGCGCCGGATCGGCGAGGCACTGATCGAACTTGGCCCGCGGGATGCCGCGCAGCTTCACATAATCAGCCAGGCCACCCAGTTCGGCCATGCGGGCAATGGCCTGATCTTCCGGCAGCTTGCTGAGCGCTTCCTGATCGGCCTTGCCGATGCGGCCGAACGGTTCGGTCCAGCCCATCTGATCAGCGTAGAAATTGTCGAGCAGGCCGAAGAAGGCTGAAGCGCCCTGGCAGCGGGCCAAAACGGTGGCGGCATAATCCGGGCCGTTCAGCACGAAGTTGCGATATTCATAGGAAACATTGCCGCTGGCGACATATTTGGATTTGAGCGTGGCCGCCGCTGCTTCGTGGAATTCGCGGCAGTGTGGGCAAGTGAGCGAGGCAAATTCCACCAGCTTCACGCGGGCATCCGGGTTGCCCATGCGGAAGCCGCCTTCCGGCGTGGCAGCCACGACATCCACCCAGTTCTGCCCGGCCGGCGCGGCCACGGCGGGGCCGGCGGGCGCATCGGCTGCCCCAGAGGCGTCTGGCATGGCGGTCTTTTCACCGCAAGCGGCGAGCATCAGCGCGAGAGCGGAAACAGCAAGAAGCAAGCGCATCATTTCGTCCTTCCAGGGGCGGCCTTCACGGCGGCATCAAGCAATGGTTCAAGCGCGGCCCAATCAAACACGTCGGTTTGCATGCGGCCGTTGATCAGGAAACTGGGCGTGCCCTGCAGTTTGTGATTCTGCACGGCATCGGCGCGGATGGCGAGCAGCCGGTCCATCCCCGGCTTTGCCGCAACACAGGCATCATAACGGGCGCGCGGCAGGCCAGCGGCGGCGGCGAATTCCGGCAGCTTGCCGGCGATGGCCATGGCATTACCTTGGCTGTCCTGCGGCAGCGCCTGGATACGTGTGCGTTCGGCTTCCGGGATGGTCATGAAGGGCTGGATCAGCTGATCCTGACGGGCATAGATGCGGTTGACGAAGGCCCAGGCCTGCGGCGCGGCCTGGCACTGCATCAGCAGCCCGGCCATCAGATCGATACCGTTCAACGAGAACGGCCGATATTCATAACTCACCTGACCAGCCGCCAGCCAGCGGCTGCGGATCACCGGCAGGCCGGCTTCATGAAAGGCGCGGCAGTGCGGGCAGGTGAGGCTGCCGAACTCGATCAGTTTCACCGGCGCAGTGGGGTTGCCCATCAATATGCCGCCCTGCGCCGTGGTGGCGAGGCGGGTGGACCAATCAGCCGGCGCGGCCACCGCGCGCGCGGCCGGTTTGGCAGGTGCTGCGATCAGCGGGGCAGCGGAGAGGCCGGCAATCAGGAAGGCAAAAGATAGTCGCATGAGTCTTCTCTAGCGTGGCGCAGGCGGCAGCGCCAAGCCCCTTCCCGTCAGCGAATTTTCGGCAGGCCGTTGGAAGTGGCCAGCGCTTCGGCCAGCGATTGCAGCGTGGCGCGCAATTCCGGGTCTGCAATGTCCCGCAGCGTGGTGCGCGTGGCTTCCGGCAGCGGGCCGGGCGGCGGCGGCGGCGGTTCGGGCGGCGGCGCCATGGTGGCGGCGCCCTGTTCGATGGCAATGCGGGCGACCGCGGCAAAACCCAGGATGCGATTGGCGCGTTCGATGATCTGCGCTTCGACATGGCGCAACATGGGCGCGAGCGCGCCAGTGGCGGCCACGGCCAGCGTGCCGCCATCCTTCTGGCCGCGCGGGAAGCGCAGCCGCAGCGGCCGGCTGTGGCGGGCAAATTGGGGCCCGACGATTTCGGCCCAGCGATCATTGAGCGCCGAATGTGTGAAGCCGAACCGCTTGAAGGCCTGACCGCCGACATCGCTGACCAGCTCGGCAATCGGCTTGGCGCGGCCACCACGCGGTTTGTCCTGCGGCTTTGGCGGCGCAGCTTTTGAAGGCGTTTTTGGCATCGCCGGATCCATGCCATAGACGCGGCGTGACCGATAGCTGGCCCCACGAACTTCTCCACTGGTACTGCGCCCATGCGCGCGACCTGCCGTGGCGCAATCCGCCCGGCAGGCAGCTGCCGGACGACCCGGATTGGCCCTATCGTGTTTGGCTGTCCGAAGTGATGCTGCAGCAGACGACGGTGGAGGCGGCAACACCCTATTTCCACGCCTTTACGTCGCGTTGGCCGACGGTTTCGGCGCTGGCGGCGGCGGATGATGCCGACGTGATGCAGGCCTGGGCCGGGCTTGGCTATTACGCCCGCGCCCGCAACCTGCTCGCCTGCGCGCGGGCCGTGGTGGAACGACACGGCGGGCGATTCCCGGCCAGCGAAACCGAATTGCGCGATCTGCCGGGCATTGGCGATTACACGGCAGCGGCGGTGGCGGCGTTCGGTTTCGGCCGCAATGCCGTGGTGATCGACGGCAATGTCGAGCGGGTGGTGAGCCGGATGTTTGCGATTGCCACCCCCCTGCCCGCGGCCCGTGTTGCCATCCGCGCCGCGCTCACGCCGTTGGTGCCGCAGGGGCAGGCCGGCGATTTCGCGCAGGCGATGATGGATCTGGCCCGCCGCGTCTGCACGGCGCGGACCCCGCGCTGCCTCGCCTGCCCGCTGATCGATTCCTGCGCCGCCCACAAGGCCGGCACGCCCGGTGCCTTCCCGGTGAAGGCCGCGAAAAAGGCGCGGCCCACAAGGCAGGGCACGGCTTGGTGGATCGAGGCGGGCGGCGCGGTGTTGACGGTACTGCGTCCGGCCAAGGGCCTGCTCGGCGGCATGCGGGCGTTGCCCAGTTGTGACTGGCGTGGAGAGAGCGCGCCGCCACTGGCCGGCGATTGGCAGACGCTGGGCGTGGTGCGCCACGGCTTCACCCATTTCGATCTGGAACTCCACGTGCAGGCGCTGATCCTGCCGGCCAAGCCCGCGATGACGGGCGAGTGGCTGGCGCTGGGCGCGGTCGAATCCGCCGGCATGCCCACGCTTTTTGCCAAGGCCGCGCGGCTGGGGCTTGCCGCCGACGATTTCAGGGAGAACAAGGCGGCATGACGATCTTCCATGACGTGCCGGTCACCGGCTTTTGCGGCAACATGCTGGACCGTGCCGACGAGATCAGGCGCGATCCGGCAGCGCTGATCGCCATGCGCGCCCGGCCCGACGCGCGCTGGCTGGTGATGGATGGCCTCAATCCGGTGGTCAGGTCCGGTGAACCCACGTCGATCCTGTGGGCCTATCGGTCCGATGTGCCACACGATGCGCTGTCGATTTTCGTCGGGATCGGCCCCGATGGCCCGCGTTTTGCGGCGGCCGCGCCGTCGGATGAACTGGTGGCCGATTTTGGCGGCAAGCTGCTCGATGCCCGTGCAGCCGGCGCTCTGCTGGCGGCGCCGGAGGCAGCGATCGTGGCGCAGGCCCGCTCCATCCTCGATTGGCACCAACGCCACGGCTTTTGCGCCGTTTGCGGCGGCAAGACCGAGCTTTCAAAGGCCGGCTATGCCCGCAGCTGCGTCGCCTGCAAGGCCGAGCATTTCCCGCGGGTTGATCCGGTGGTGATCATGCTGGCGATCAAGGATGGCCATGCGCTGATCGGCCGCCAGCCGCGCTTTCCCAAGCGGTTTCTTTCGGCGCTCGCCGGCTTCGTGGAGCCGGGCGAAAGCCTGGAAGAAGCCGTGCGCCGCGAATTGTGGGAAGAAGCCGGCATCACCACGCGCCGGGTGCGCTATCTGGCCAGCCAGCCCTGGCCCTTCCCATCGAGTCTGATGATGGCCGCCTTTGCCGAAGCCGATGGGTTCGAGGTGCGACTGGACGAAGACGAACTGGAAGAAGTGCGCTGGGTGACGAAGGACGAAGTGCGCGCGGCACTTGCCGGCAATGGCGATTTCCTCGCCCCGCCGCCCTTGGCCATCGCCCACACGCTGCTGCAAAGCTGGGTGGACGAATAAGCCTCAGGTCAGCGCGGCCTCGCACACCAGCCGCGTCGCTTCCTCCGGCGGCATCGGTTTGCCGAACAGATAGCCCTGCACCTGCGTGCAGCCCAGTTGCCGGCACAATTCGAAGGCGGCACGGGTTTCGGTGCCTTCCGCTGTTGTCTGCATATCCAGGCTGGCGGCGAGGCGCACGATGGCCTGGATGATGGCGCTGGCTTCATCGCCCATCGCCGAAGCCCGCGCCACGAAACTGCGATCGATCTTGATGCGGCTGAAACTGGCCTTCTGCAGCGTGCCCAGCGCTGAATATCCGGTGCCGAAATCATCCAGCGCGAAGCTCACCCCCATCGCCGTCAGTCGCGCAAGCACCTCAATCACCGCCGGCTTTTCAGCGAGGAACAGGCTTTCGGTGATCTCCAGTTCCAGCCGCTCCGGGCCGATCTGGTGGCGGGCCAGCGCGGCGGCGATCACATCGGGCAGGCTCGCCTCCTCCACCTGCACCGCCAATAGATTGACCGAGACCTTCACATGCGCCGGCCAGCGTGTCGCCCAGGCCAGCGCCTCATCGATCACCCAGGTGCCGATCGGCACGATCAGGCCGGTTTCCTCGGCCACCGGCACGAAATCCAGCGGAGAGACCACACCCAGTTCCGGGTGATGCCAACGCAGCAATGCTTCGAACCCGGTGATGCGTTCGTCCTCGCTGTCCACCACCGGCTGGAACAGCAGCCGCAACTGGCCACGGTCCAGCGCGGCTGCCAGATCGGCTTCCAGCTTGCGGCGCTCGGCCACGGCCTGGGCCATTTCCGGGGCAAAGCGGCAGGCCGCGCCGCGGCCCTGTTCCTTCACCCGATACAGCGCCAGATCGGCACATTTCAGCAGATCTTCCGGCGTTTCGGCATCGAACGGCGCCAGCGCCCAGCCCACCGATGCGCCTACCACTGCGGCACCGGCACGGCCTTCCTCCCCCAGCGGAAACGGCCGGGCCATGTCCTTCACGATACGCTGCGCCAGTTTTACGGCGCGATCACCGCTGCTATCGGGCAGCACAATGGCGAATTCATCGCCGCCCAGCCGCGCGATGGTGGCGCCGCCTTTCACCTGGGCTTTCACCAGGGCCGCCAGGCGCTGTGCGACCTGGCGCAGCAGCAGATCGCCAGCGGCATGGCCGAAGCAGTCATTCGTCGCCTTGAAGCGATCAAGATCGACAAACAGCAGCGCCGCCGGCCGGCCCGACAGGGCAGCATTTTCAACCAGATCATCCAGCGATTCGCGGAACAGGCTGCGGTTGGCCAACCCGGTGAGCGGATCGAAGCGCGCCAGTTGCGCGATGCGTTCCTGGCTGCGCCGCACCTCGGTCACATCACGTCCCACACCGCGAAATCCGGTGAAATTGCCCGCCGCATCCTGTTTCGGCGTGCCTGAAAGCGCCCACCACCTAAGGTCGCGGCCCAGCGGCACCGGCACCACCAGATCGCGGAATGGCTCGCGTGTCCGCACTGCATGGGCCAGCGCCGCCGTGGTCGCCCCGCCCTGCACCGGATCGAGCAATGCCAGCAGCGGCTGGCCCAACATGTCCGCCCGGCGGCGGCGCGCGACATCGGCAAAGCGGGTGGTGACATGCGTAAGGCAGCCGCGGCCATCCAATTCCAGCAGCCAATCCGACCCGTTCGATTCATATTCGTTGAGCAGCAGGCGGACGACCTCGCCCTGTTCCGAAAGATCGGCCTCGCTCTTCAGCCGGGCCATGGTGTGATAGGTGGTGACCAGCGCGGAGCGCAGCTTGATGGCAACAAAACTGGCCAGGCCCAATAGCACGACCGGATGATCGAGCGCGGTGCCGGCTGGAAAGGCCAGCACCATGCTGATTGTGATGGCACAGCACACCAGCAGCACGGCAACCGGCATGGTGGCCGCCGCGCTCGTAACCGCACCGAGGCCGACGAGCGAGAACAGCAACAGCACCGATTGGCCTTCTGCCGATTGCGACGGCGCCAGGGCATGTACCATCCCGGCCCAGAAGGTCGCCAGCGCGCCGATTTCCGCCGTCACCCGCCAAAATTCCAAACGGCCGGCCCGGCGCCGCCCAGGTTGTGGCCGGCGGCGCACGATGCGCAGGCTCCACAGGCCGGCCAACACGGCGATGCCGCACAGCCACGGAGCCAGTCCGGTGAATGGCACCGAACGACCGAATACCGCCAGCACCGCCACCAGGTTGACCGTAAGCAGGCTGAGATTGAACGGCACATTGCGTGCCAGTTGCGCCAACTGCTGGCCACGCACCTCGGCCCAGAAACCATCATCGGCCTGATGCAGGCCCAACACCTGCCGCCACCCCAGATCGCGCACCATCTGCACTGGCGGCTTCAGCATCGCGGTCATCGTTCATCCTTGTCGATCAGGCCACAAGGGGAGGAACGGCGGCAGCCGCGGCGCTTTGAGTCAGGGGGGCGGTTTGCGGCTTGGCAGCGGCCAACTTGTTCCTTACTTGTTCACATATGACCCTGCCGGTGGCCCATGATTCTGCGACCCGTGAGCCGCCGTGGCTGGCCGGGCTGAATCCGCCGCAGCGCGAGGCGGTGACCACCACCGAAGGCCCGGTGCTGATCCTGGCCGGCGCCGGGACCGGCAAGACGAAAGCCCTCACCGCCCGCCTGGCGCACATATTGTTCAACCGTCTCGCCTGGCCCTCGGAAGTGCTGGCCGTCACCTTCACCAACAAGGCGGCGCGCGAGATGCGCCACCGCACCGAAATGCTGCTGGGGCCGATGGCCGAAGGCCTGCCGTGGCTGGGCACATTTCACGCGCTTTCAGCAAAGATGCTGCGCCGCCATGCCGAACTGGTGGGCCTGAACCCGCAGTTCACCATCCTTGATACCGATGACCAGCTGCGGCTGCTGAAGCAGGTGGTGGCCGAAGCCGGCATCGACGACAAGCGGTGGCCGCCAAAGCAACTCGCCGGCCTGATCGACCGCTGGAAGAACAAGGGCCAGCTCCCCGCCGATGTGCCGGGCGGCGAGAGTTTCGCCTATGCCGATGGTGCGCACGGCGGTGGTGCTGCCATGTATGCGCGTTACCAGGAACGGCTGAAGGCGCTGAACGCCTGCGATTTCGGCGATTTGCTACTGCACATGCTGACCATCTTCCGCCAGCACCCCGATGTGCAGGCCGATTATCAGCGCCGTTTCAAATATGTGATGGTGGATGAATATCAGGACACCAACAGCGCCCAGTATCAGTGGCTGAAGGCGCTGGTGGGGCCGGCGCGCAACCTGGCCTGCGTGGGCGATGATGATCAGTCGATCTACAGCTGGCGCGGCGCCGAAGTCGCCAACATCCTGCGTTTCGAAGCGGATTTTCCCGGCGCCAAGATGATCCGGCTGGAACAGAATTACCGCTCCACGCCCCACATCCTCGCTGCTGCCAACACGCTGATCGCGCACAACCGCGGCCGGCTGGGCAAGGCGCTGTTCACCGCCCACACCAGCGGTGAGCGCGTGGAAGTGACCAGCGTTTGGGATGGGCCGGAGGAAGCCCGACTGGTGGGTGACGAGGCCGAACGGCTGGCGCGTGAAGGTGTTTCCCTGAACGACATGGCCATATTGGTGCGCGCCCAGTTCCAGACGCGCCTGTTCGAAGACCGCTTCATTGCCATCGGCCTGCCCTATCGCATCGTCGGCGGGTTCCGTTTCTATGAGCGCGCCGAAGTGCGTGATGCGCTGGCCTATCTGCGGCTGGTGCATTCGCCTGCCGATGCGCTGGCGTTTGAACGCATCATCAACGTGCCGAAACGCGGCCTGGGCGACAAGGCGATGGCGACGATGCACGCCGCCGCTCGCAGCCTTAACCTGCCGCTGTCGCTTGCGGCGGCCGCGCTGGTGGACAGTGATGATCTCACCCCCGCAGCCCGGCGCGCGGTGAAGGCCTTCTGCACCGATCTCGCCCGTTGGCGCGACATGGCCGGCACCATGGGCCATTCCGAGCTGGCCGAAGTGGTGCTGGAGGAATCGGGCTATGTCGCCATGTGGCAGGCCGACAAATCCACCGACGCTGATGGCCGCATCGAGAATCTGAAGGAGCTGGTGCGGGCAATGGGCGATTATCCCAGCCTGACCGCGTTCCTGGAACATGTCGCGCTGGTGATGGACAATGAGGCGGCCAATGATGATGAGAAGATCACCATCATGACGCTGCACGCCGCCAAGGGGCTGGAATTCGATCATGTCTTTCTGCCCGGCTGGGAGGAAGGCGTGTTCCCCAGCCAGCGATCAATGGACGAAGGCGGCACCAGCGCGCTGGAGGAAGAACGGCGGCTGGCCTATGTGGGCATCACCCGTGCCCGCAAACGCGCGCACATCATCAATGCGGCCAACCGCCAGGTGTATGGCCAGTGGACGGCCGCCCTGCCCAGCCGCTTCATCGACGAATTGCCGGCCGAACATGTGCTGGCGCGATCCACCATGAGCGGCGGGCCCAGCCTGTGGCGCGCGGCGCTGGAAGGCGGCGATCCGTTCGCGCATGTGCAGCGCGGCACCGGTCGCGGGCCGGGCTGGGACCGGGCGGCGCAAGCTGGGCAAAATCGCGATTTTGGCCCGCGTAGTGCTGCACCGCGAGAGGCACGGGTCAGCGCCGTCTCGCTCAGCCCCAGCCCGGCCTTTCGCAAGGGCACGCGGGTGTTTCACGCCAAGTTTGGCGAAGGCACCGTGTTCCATGTTGATGGCAACAAGCTGGAAATTGATTTCCCGGCAGCCGGGCGCAAGCGCGTGCTCGACAGTTTCGTCAGCCTGAAAGAGGCCTGATCACAGCGGCTTGATATTCTTGCCTGTCAGGGCGCCCATGATTTCGGTGAACACCCGCGGCGTCAGGAAAATCAGCCCCACCGCCGTCAGCGCCAGGCACTGCGGCAACGGCCAGTGCAGATATTCCTGCGCAAAGAAGAAGGTGCCAACCAGGATATAGCCGTTAAAGCGCGCCACCAGCGACAGGATGATCGCCACCAGCCCCCATTGCCAGCCAAGGCCCAAGGTCCAGCCGGACCAGGCCAATACCATCTGGATCATGCCGACGCCGCACAGGACGGTCGCCATCACCAGGCCGGGAAATTGACGAAAGCTCATCGGTTGTAAGGCTACCATATGCGGGCACAATCGGCGAATCCGCTGCCCCCAGCGACTGCTGATACCATGACTTTCTGAATACAGCATTGCCGCCCGCGCCACGGCTTTCTATGGATTGGCCGTGCCGTCCATTCCCGCCCCGCTGAAAATCCGCGATTATCGTGCCTTCTGGGTCGCGCGCTTTCTCGCCACCGTCGCAGGCATGATGATGGTCGTCGTCATCGGCTGGCAGGTGTACGATATCGCCCGCGAGAGCATGAGCCGGGACGATGCGGCCTTCCTGCTCGGCATGATCGGGCTGGCGCAGTTCCTGCCCTTATTCTGCCTGGCGCTTGTGGTCGGCGTAATCGCCGATCGGGTGGACCGGCGTTATATCGCCCGCGCCGCCGTCGCACTGGAAATCGGCTGCGCCGGGGTCCTCGGCTGGCTGGCGCTTGCCGGTGACATGCCGATGCTGGCGTTGTTCGTGGTCGCCGCCCTGCTTGGTGTGGGCCGCGCCTTCCAGGGGCCGTCGATGGCCGCACTCGCCCCCAACCTGGTGCCGCGCGAACTGCTGCCGCAGGCCATCGCGCTGAACAGCATCAGCTGGCAAACCGGCGCGGTGCTGGGCCCGCCGCTGGGTGCCTTTCTTTATGCGGTGTCGCCAGCCACGCCCTATGTGGTGGCTGCCATCTTGTTCGCCCTCACCTTCATCTGCCTGATGATCATCCGGCCGGTGCCGCGCCCGGCGCCATCGGTGCTCACGCCGTGGCGCTCGCTGGTGGAGGGCATTGCCTATGTCCGCCACAACAAGGTGCTGCTGGGCGCGATCAGCCTTGATCTGTTTGCCGTGTTGCTGGGCGGGGCGACCGCGATGCTGCCGGTCTATGCCCGCGATGTGCTGCATGTTGGCGTGGAAGGGCTGGGGCCGCTGCGGGCCGCGCCGTCGGCAGGCGCGGTGGTGATGGCGGTGCTGCTCGCCAGCCGGCCGCTCAGGCGCCATGTTGGCCCGGTGATGTTCGGTTCGGTGGCGCTTTTCGGGCTGGCCACCATCGTCTTTGGCATGTCCACCTCCTACCCGCTCAGCCTGGCGGCCCTGGCGGTGCTGGGCGCAGCCGATGCGATCAGCGTGTTCGTGCGCGGCAGCCTGATCCAGCTGCACACGCCGGATGACATGCGCGGGCGTGTATCCAGCGTGTCGGGCCTGTTCATTTCGGCCAGCAACGAACTGGGCGAATTGGAATCGGGCCTCGCCGCCCGCTATATCGGCGCGGTACCGGGCGTGGTGATCGGCGGCGTGGGGGCCATCATCGTCACCGTGTTGTGGGCCTGGCGCTTCCCGCAATTGCGAAACGCCGATCGGTTCGATCAGCAAAAGCCTACCTGAACACACCCCAAGATTTTCCGCCGTTGGCGCGCAGCGTTTGCAGGTCTAAAACACACGCAAACAACCGGAAGGTGCAGCCCATGAAGGCCAACAACATCCTCGAAACCATCGGCCGCACGCCGCACGTGCGGATGGGCAAATTGTTCCCGAACGCCGAAGTGTGGATCAAGTCCGAACGCACCAACCCCGGCGGATCGATCAAGGATCGCATCGCACTCGCCATGATCGAGGCCGCCGAAGCCGATGGCACGCTGAAACCCGGCGGCATCATCGTCGAGCCGACCAGTGGCAACACCGGCATTGGTCTGGCCATGGTGGCGGCCGTGAAGGGCTACAAGCTGATCCTGGTCATGCCGGAAAGCATGTCGATCGAGCGGCGGCGGCTGATGCTGGCCTATGGTGCCAGTTTTGATCTGACTCCGCGCGAAAAGGGCATGAACGGCGCCATCGCCCGCGCACTGGAAATTGTGGCGAACACGCCGAACAGCTGGATGCCGCAACAGTTCGAGAACCCGGCGAACATCGATGTGCATGTGCGGACGACCTCCGAAGAAATCAATGCCGATTTCGCCGACAGTCCGCCTGATGCGATCATCACCGGCGTTGGCACCGGCGGGCACATCACTGGCGTTGCGCAGGTGTTGAAGGCCCGCTGGCCGAAGCTGAAGGTGTTTGCGGTGGAACCGGCGGCTTCCCCGGTGATTTCCGGCGGCTCGCCCAGCCCGCACCCGATCCAGGGCATCGGTGCCGGCTTCATCCCGAAGAACCTGGATGTGTCGCTGCTCGATGGCGTGATCCAGGTCGATGCCGCCGACGCCAAGGCCTGGGCGCTGCGCTCGGCAGCCGAGGAGGGCATGCTGGTCGGCATCTCGTCGGGCGCGACGCTGGCCGCCATTGCGCTGAAGCTGAAGGAAATGCCGGGCGCGCGCATCGTCGGCTTCAATTACGACACCGGGGAGCGTTATTTGTCGGTGCCTGAATTTCTTCCCGGCGGCTGAGGGACCAACTCCACCACCACGATCTCACCCTGCGTGCCGAGCCGAACAGGCACGATCGAAGTACCGATGCCAGCGGACACCAGCATCTGCTGGCCACCGGGATTTCGAAACCGGCCGCGCAGATATTGGGAAGCAAGTTTCTTGAACTGCGGCCAGCCAAAGATCTGGATCTGGCCGCCATGCGTGTGCCCGGCCAGCACCAAGTCCACGTTGGCCGGCAGCATCGTCCACAAGCGCGGTTCATGCACCAGCGCAACCAGCGGCTTGCCGGGCTGCGCGCGAGCGGCGGCGGCCCGCAGGCCCTGCACCGGCCGCTGGCCCATGATCAGATCATCGCTGCCAACGATCTGGATCGGGCCAAGATCAACCAGATCGCCGGCCAGCAGTTTCAGACCGAACCGCCGCATCACCCAGCGTATCCAGTAGGGATCATCGTGATTGCCCGGCACGCTCCACACGCCGAGCGGGGCTTTCAGCCAGGTGAGCGGCTGCACCGCATCGTCCATCCGCATCGGCGGGTCCCAGATCTTGCTGGCGTGGAAATCGCCGGTGACCACCACCAGATCGGGATGGAGCGCGTTGACCTGATCCATGATGCGGTTCAACCGCACCTGCGGCATATCCCAATTGCTGCCATGCAGATCGGAAAGATGCACCAGCCGCAACGGCCGTTGCAGCCCGGCCAGTTCGACGCGATAATGCACCACCGCCGGATCGCGGATCGCGCCGAGCCAGCCCGCCCATCCAAGGGCAAGCACCAGGCCGGCAACAAGGAACGCGAAGCGTTTCAAAGCCGGGCCTTGTTTTCCTTGTCTTCGGCAAGAAAGGCCTTGAACGGGTTGAGCTTTTCGGCGACGCCGCCGGCCGCAACCCGGCGCAGTTGCTGATAATACCAGGCCTGCGCAGCAAAGCCATTCATGGTCCGCACCAGCTTGAACGGCGAAGTCGGGCTGAGCCACCAGGGCCCGATCGCCAGCCGTTCCTCGTCGCGCGGCAGTTCCTCGATATGGCCTTCGAGCAGTTCGGCAACGCAGGTGGGATCGGCGCACAGCGGCCTGCCGACGCCAACAAAGGCGATGCCGCTGGCCAGCGCATCCTGCATGGCATTCAGGCTGCGGAAGCCACCCGTCACCATCAGCGGCGGCGTTTTCGCGGCCATCAGCGCGCGCGCCAGCTGCACGAAATAGGCTTCGCGCTGGCGGGTGGATTGCTGCTTCGGTTCCTCGCGCGGGGCGAGGCCATCCATGTCCATCATCGCCGGCTGTTCATAGGTACCGCCCGACAATTCCAGGCAATCGACGCCCAGATCGGCCAGCCAGCCCGCAACGGTGAGGCATTCATCGAAGGCAAAGCCGCCCTTCTGGAAATCGGCGCTGTTCAGCTTCACCGACACGGTGAAATCAGCCCCCACGGCGGCCCGCACTGCCTTCACCGTTTCAATCAGGAAGCGCGCGCGGTTTTCCAGGCTGCCGCCCCATTCGTCGCGGCGCAGATTGGCAAGCGGAGAGAGGAACTGGCTGATCAGGTAACCGTGCGCCGCATGGATCTGCACGCCGGTGAAGCCGGCCTCCCGCGAAACGGCGGCGGCGTTGGCAAAACGCGCGATCAGATCCTGGATTTCAATGCCGGTGAGCGGATGCGGCATGCCGAACTGCCCGCCCGGCAGCGCCAGCGGCACTGCCGACGGCGCCCGCGGATGCGGATTGACGTTCTTCTGCGTCTGGCGTCCGGCGTGACTGATCTGCACCCAGGCCTGGGTGTTGCCAGCAGTAGCAGCAGCAGCCCAGCGCGCCCACGCAGCCTTGCCCTCGTCGCTGAGTGGCCCATCGACAATCACATTGCCCGGCCGTTCCAGATGGCCGCGATCAACCTGCACATTGCCCGTGATCAGCAGCCCGCAACCGCCATCGGCCCAGCGCCGATACAGGGTTTCATGGGCGGCATTGGGCAGGCCATCGCGAAACGCCAGCCCTTCCGTCATCGCCGCCTTGGCAATGCGATTGCGGAAGTGCTGGCCATTGGGCAGGCTGAAGGCTTCGTTGACGTCTGGCATTTAGGGACCCCTGATTTCGGTTCAGCCTGCCGCGCCAGCGGGCCCCGCGCAAGCCCGGCGGCTCCCCTCCTGTGGAGAGGGAGGGGAGCGCCTGGTTCAGGCCGCCTTCTTCGCCGCCATGGCGTAAAAGCTGTCGCCCCGGGCCGCCATGTCGCGCAGCAGCTGCGGCGGCGCGAAGCGTTCACCATGGGCTTGCGCCAGCCGGTCCAGCGTGGCGACGACGTTGGCAATGCCGACGGTATCCATGTGGCTGAACGGACCGCCAGTGAACGGCGCAAAGCCCCAGCCGAAGATGGCGCCCAGGTCGCCGTCCTGCGGGGTTTCCAGCACGCCTTCGGCAAAGCAGCGCGCGCATTCGACAAGCTGGCGATAGAG
This sequence comes from Sandarakinorhabdus limnophila DSM 17366, assembly GCF_000420765.1. Lineage (GTDB taxonomy): Bacteria > Pseudomonadota > Alphaproteobacteria > Sphingomonadales > Sphingomonadaceae > Sandarakinorhabdus > Sandarakinorhabdus limnophila. The sequence goes on from NZ_ATVO01000005.1 coordinate 216,488, forward strand.
CAGCCGTTCCTTCACCTCGGCGGCGGAGGGCTGATCCGCGGCGAGGCCACCGGCCACCGTTGCCGCCAGTTCCGGCCACAGATGCTTTTTGCTGCCTTCGGGATAGACGTAGAAACCCTTGGCGTTCTTGCGGCCCTGACGGCCAAGTTCGTGCATCTTGGTGATGACGCCATCGGCCGGACCCGGCTTGTAGGCATCGCCCAGATCGGCCTTGGTCTGCTGGCCAACCTTGTAGCTGAGATCAAGGCCGACTTCGTCGTTCACGGCCAGCGGGCCCACCGGCATGCCCATCTGCTTGCCGACATTTTCGATCAGCGCCGGCACCGTGCCTTCGCCCAGCAGCGACAGGCCTTCCTGCACATAGGTGCCAAAGCAGCGCGAGGTGTAGAAACCGCGGCTGTCGTTCACCACGATCGGCGTCTTGCGGATCGCGGCGACATAATCCAGTGCCTTGGCAATGGCTTCCGAGCCGGTTTCCTTGCCAACGATGATTTCCACCAGCGGCATGCGTTCGACTGGCGAGAAGAAGTGGATGCCGATGAAATTGGCCGGCTTGCTCCACGCCTTGGCGAGGCCGGTGATCGGCAGGGTGGAGGTGTTGGAACCGAAGATCACATCGGGGCCAACAACGGCTTCGGTGGCCTTGGTGACATCGGCCTTGATCTCACGGGTTTCGAACACCGCTTCGATGATCAGGTCGCAGCCGGCCAGATCGGCATAGTCCGAAGTCGGCTTGATGCGGTCGAGGATGACCTGCGCCTTGGCCGGATCCATGCGCTTCTTGGCCAGACGATCGGCCGTGTACTGCTTGCCCTTTTCGGCGGCAGCCAGATCGCGGTCGAGCAGCACGACCTCGATGCCGGCCTGCGCCGTCACCATGGCAACGCCCGCGCCCATCAGGCCAGCGCCGAGCATGCCGATTTTCTTCGTCGGCATGGCCGGAACGCCCTTGGGACGACGCGCGCCCTTTTCGGCGGCCTGCTTGGAAACGAACAGGCTGCGGATCATGTTGCCGGCCTGGGGATCGGCAACGACCTTGGCGAAATACTTGCTCTCAATGCGGATGGCGGTGTCCATCGGCACCTGCGTGCCTTCATAGACGGCGCTCAGGATCGCGCGTGGCGCGTTCATGTTGTCGCCGGCATTCACGTGCGTCATCGCCGTGCCGCCCACAAACACTTGCGCGAAATTGGGGTTGAGCGCCGTGGCCGGGCCGCCGGGCATCTTGAAATTCTTGGTATCCCACGGCTGCACGCCGCCATTGGGGTTGGCCTTTACCCACGCCTTGGCTGTGGCGATGATCTGATCGGCGGGCACCACGGCTTGCGCGACGCCAAAGCCCAGAGCTTCCTGCGGGCTCATGTTCTTGCCTTGCAGCAGATACATCAGGGCCGGCTGGATGCCCATCAGGCGCGGCAGGCGCTGGGTGCCGCCCGCGCCCGGGAACAGGCCGACCATGATTTCCGGCAGGCCCAGCGTGATCTTGGGATTGTCGGCAATCACCCGGTAATGGCAGGCGAGGATGAATTCGAGCCCGCCGCCCAGCGCCAGGCCATTCACGGCCGCCGCCACCGGCTTGCCGCAGGTTTCGAGGTCACGCAGCAACTTGTTGAGGCCGAACACGCCATCAAACAGCGCGGCCATCTTCGATTTGCCTTCGGGAACACCGCCGCCGCCGAACAGCGCGCCCATGCCCTTCAGATCAGCCCCGGCCATGAAGCCGCTGGCCTTGCCGGAGGTGAGCACGGCGCCCTTGATGGCTTCGTCGGTCTTCAACCGCTCAATCGCGGCGGCCAGATCGGCCTGCACTTCCGGCGTGATGACGTTCATCGACTGGCCCAGCACGTCGATGGTGAGCAGGAGGATGCCGTCGGCATCGAGTTCGGTGTGGATGGCGGTGGTCATGTCATTCCATTCCTTTTTTTCTTCGTCATCCCGGCGAAAGCCGGGATCCATCTCCCCCAAGTCGCGCCAGATGCAGCGTTCGGGTGATGGGCCCCGGCGTTCGCCGGGGTGACGGCCAAACGGTTACAAACGCTCGATGATCGTGCCCGTGCCCATGCCGGCGCCGACGCACAGGTTGACCAGCGCGGTGCCCTTGCCGGTGCGCTCCAGTTCATCCAGCACGGTGCCCAGGATCATCGCGCCGGTGGCGCCGAGCGGGTGGCCCATGGCAATGGCGCCGCCGTTCACATTGATCTTGTCGTGCGGGATGTTCAGCGCCTGCATGTAACGCAGCACGACGCTGGCAAACGCCTCGTTCAGCTCGAACAGATCAATATCGTCTTTGGTCATGCCGGCGCGTTGCAGCACCTTGTTGGCCACAAACTCGGGCCCGGTGAGCATGATCATCGGCTCGCTGCCGATCGAGGCCATTGCACGGATGCGAGCGCGCGGCTTCAGGCCATATTTCTCACCCATCGCCTTGTTGCCAACCAGAATGGCCGAGGCGCCGTCAACGATGCCGGACGAGTTGCCGCCGTGGTGGACGTGGTCGATCTTCTCGATTTCCGGGTAGCGCATCAGGGCGATGGCATCAAAGCCGGGCATCTGCTCGCCCATCGCCTGGAAGGCGGGTGCGAGGCTGCCCAGCGACTGCATGTCGGTCTGCGGGCGCATATGCTCATCATGGGCCAGCACGATCTCGCCGATCACGTCCCGCACCGGCACGATGCTGTTCTTGAAGCGGCCTTCGCTCCAGGCTTGGGCGGCGCGGCGCTGCGATTCCATCGCATAGGCATCCACGTCGGAGCGCGAGAAGCCGTATTTGGTGGCGATCAGATCGGCGCCAATGCCCTGCGGGGCGAAATAGGTCTTGTAGGCCACGGCCGGGTCCATCGCCCAGGCGGCGCCGTCGCTGCCCATCGGCACGCGGCTCATGCTTTCCACGCCGCCACCGATTGCGAACATGGCTTCGCCCGACATCACCTTGGCGGCGGCCATGTTGGTGGCTTCCAGGCCCGACGCGCAGAACCGGTTGATCTGCACGCCGGCCGTGGTCTCGGCATAATCGGCGTTGAGCACGGCAACGCGCGCGATATCGCTGCCCTGTTCACCAACCGGGGAAACGCAGCCCAGCACCACATCGTCCACATCGGCGGTGTTGATGCCGGTGCGATCGCGCACGGCCTGCAGTACCTGCGTCGCCAGCTGGATCGGCGTGATCTCGTGCAGCTTGCCGTCCTTGCGGCCCTTGCCGCGCGGGGTGCGGACGGCGTCGTAGATATAGGCTTCGGTCATGGTCGTTCCTCCGGAGGAAAGTCTCAGAACATCTCAGCCGGCATGGCCATCACGGTATCGGCACCGGCTTCCAATTGGGATTTCAGGCTCGCGGTTTCTGGCAGCACGCGCGCCGCGAAGAAACGGGCGGTGGTGAGTTTGGCGTTGAAGAAATCCGGATCAGCCGTACCGCCATCAAGCGCCGCCAGTGACGCGCCGGCCATCTTCAGCCACATATGGCCCAGCGCGACATGGCCCATCATCCGCATGAAGGCGGTGGCGCCGGCCCCGGCATTATCGGGATTGGCCATGCCGTTCTGCAACAGCCACATCACGCCGGCTTGCACGTCGCCCAGTGCCTTACCCAAGGGCTGCGCGATGAAGGCCAACCGCTCGTCGGTCGCCGCGGCAATGTCACCGGCCACGAGACCCAGCCACGCCTGCGTGCCGCGCCCGCCCTTCGAACCCAGCTTGCGGCCAACCAGATCAAGCGCCTGAATGCCGTTGGTGCCTTCATAGATCATGGCAATGCGGGCATCGCGCACGAACTGATCCATGCCCCATTCGGCGATATAACCGTGGCCGCCCAGCACCTGCTGGCAATTGGTGGCGACCTCGTAACCGCGATCGGTGCCATAGCCCTTGATGACGGGCGTGAGCAGGCTGATCAGGTCATCAGCCATCTCGCGTTCGGCCGGGTCGGTCGCCTTGCGCGACAGGTCGACCCGGATCGCGCCCCACAGCATCAGCGCGCGCATGCCCTCGGTATAGCTGCGCGCATCCATCAGCATGCGGCGCACATCGGGGTGAACGATGATCGGATCGGCCTTGCCTTCGGGGTTCTTCGCACCGGTCAGGCTGCGGCCCTGCAGGCGGCCCTTGGCGTACTCAACCGCATTCTGATACGCCGCATCGGCCTGCGCTAGGCCCTGGATGCCCACGCCAAGCCGCGCCGCGTTCATCATGATGAACATGGCAGCGAGGCCCTTCATCTCCTCGCCAAGCATGTACCCGGTGGCGCCATCATAGTTCATCACACAGGTGGCGTTGGCGTGGATGCCCATCTTGTGTTCGATGGAACCGCAAGTGACGGCATTGCGCGCACCCAGCGAACCATCGTCGTTCACGATGAACTTCGGCACGATGAACAGGCTGATGCCCTTCACGCTGTCCGGCGCGCCCGGCGTCTTGGCCAGCACGAGGTGGATGATGTTGTCCGACAGGTCATGCTCGCCGGCCGAGATGAAGATCTTGGTGCCGGTGATCGACCAGCTGCCATCGGCGTTCGGCTCGGCGCGGGTGCGGATCAGGCCGAGATCGGTGCCACACTGCGGCTCGGTCAGGTTCATGGTGCCGGTCCAGCGGCCCTGCACCATGTTGGGCAGCCACTTGGCCTTCTGCTCCGGCGAGCCCACCACCTCGATCGCCGCCTGCGCGCCTTCCGACAAGCCGGGATACATGCCGAACGCCATGTTGGACGCGGCGATAAACTCCTGCATCACCGCGCCGATCGTGTAGGGCAGGCCCTGGCCGCCATGATGTTCGTCCGCAATCAGCCCGCCCCAGCCGCCGCCGCAGAATTTCTTGTAGGCATCGCGAAAGCCATCGGGTGCGGTCACGCTGCCATCAGCGTGGCGGATGCAGCCCTGGCGGTCACCCGGCAGGTTCAGCGGCGCCAACACTTCGCCGCAGAATTTGCCGCCCTCGTTCAGCACGGCCTCGACCAGATCGGGCGAGACCGCCTCGAAGCCCGGCACATGGGACTGGTTGTAGAGGCCGGCCACGGCCTCCAGCACGAACAGCGTGTCTTTTACCGGGGCGCGATAGGTCGGCATGGAATCAGGCTTTCATCGATTGTTCGACGATGTCGCAAAATTGTTGCAGCTCGGAGATGGTGGCGTCGATATCGGCGCGCTGTTCTTCCAGCAGGGCAACCCGCGCGCGGCATTTTTCCAGCGTGACGCGCTTCTGCGTCAGCCGGTGATCGCCAACATCATACAGATCGATCATCTCGCGGATTTCGGCGAGGCTGAACCCGACATTCTTGGCCCGCAAAATCCACGCCAGCCGGGCGCGATCGCGGCGCGAATAAATACGATTCTGCCCCTGACGCTCCGGCGCGATCAAGCCCTGATCTTCGTAAAATCGGATAGCGCGCGGCGTGATGTTGAAGGCCAGCGCCAGTTCGGTGATCGAAAAATGGCTGGCATCACCAGCGGCGGGCGGGGCGGGCGCGGTGGCAAAGGCATGCAGCAGCGCCGCGGGCGACTCGTCGTTTTGGGGAGCCTCAGCCGGATTGCTCATGGGCCAAGGGGGTAGTTTACGTTTACGTTAAGGTCAAGCTGGCGATGGCGCGGTTGGTGTGGCGGAACACGCCGGGTTCGTTGCATATCGTGAGGGCCAGGATGGCGCCCGCAACCGCCCCTGCCGGCAGACTGCCAAGGTCGCGCGGCAGGACGAGGTCCATCACCGGAGCGGCCCATTGCAGGAAGCGCTCCACCGGCCGACGTTCGGCGCGCGGACCGATGAGGAGGCCGGGCTGGAGGATGTCGAGGCGGGTGAAACCCATCCCGGCCAGCGCTGCCTCCACTTCGCCCTTGGTGCGCGGGTAGAGCAGGTTGGCCTTGGGGTTGGCGCCGATGCTGCTGACCAGAATGAAGTGGGCGACTCCGGCGGCTTTCGCGGCGCGGGCGAAGGCAAGCACGGCGTCATGATCGACGGCGCGGAAGGCGGAATCGCTGCCAGCCTTGGCCCGCGTGGTGCCCAGCGCGCAGACGGCGACCTGCGCTTCCGGCAGCGGTGGCAGATCGTCGAAATCGGCGACCACGCCGGGCCGGCCGATGGGGCGGCGGGTGATGGGGATGGCGTCTCGGCATAGGCCCAGCACCAATCCGCCGACGAGGCCTGACGCGCCGGCCAGCAACATCCTCACGGGCGAACCCAGAGCTGCTGCACACCGTTGAACGCGGCCGAGATGTTGCGCTCGATGGGATCGCCGGTGAGCGCCAGGCCGGGGAAGCGGGCGAACAGGCGGGTCAGCGCGATTTCGGCCTCCGCGCGGGCCAGCGGTGCGCCGAGGCAGAAATGCACGCCGCCGCCAAAAGCGAAATGCGTCTTGTCAGCCCGGTCGATGTCGAACTTCAGCGGGTCTGCGTGCAGCGCCGGGTCCTGCCCAGCCGCCATCAGGAACGTCGTCACCGCTTCGCCAGCCCGCACCGGGCAGCCGCCGATCTGGCGCGGTTCGAGCGGGATCCGCAGCGATTGCACCACTGGCGGGTCGAGCCGCAGTGTTTCCTCAATGGCGTCGGCGATGCGGGCCGGGCTGGCCTGTACCTTGGCCAATTGTTCGGGATGGCGCAGCAGGGCGAGCACGCAATTGCCAATGAGGTCGGTGGTGGTGAGGTTCCCGGCCAGCAGCAGCAGGTTGCACATGGTGACGATTTCTTCGGTGGTGAGCCGATCGCCGCCATCGTCCACCGCCACCAGCGCGCTGATCAGGTCATCGCGCGGGGCAGCGCTCCGTTCGGCGATGGCGCGTTCAAAATAGGCGGACAGTTCATCGGCATTGGCCTTCAGCGCCGCGAGGAACTCCGGAGAACGAATGGGCGAGAACACATTTGCCAGCGCCTTTGACCAGCGCTGGAAATCGCCCACGTCCGCCGCGTCCACGCCCAACATGGTGGCGATGACGATGATGGGCAGCGGCGAGGAAAATTCCTCGATGATGTCGAACCTGTCCTTGCCGGCCACCGCGTCGAGCAGGGCGTCGGCCACCTCCACCACCTTCGGCTTCACCGCTTCGATGGCGCGGGCGTTGAAGGCGTGGGTGACCAGACGGCGCAGGCGGGCGTGATCGGGATCGTCGAGGACCAGCATCGATCGCGGGGCCTCGCGGTCCTGCATGGTGGCCAGTTTTTGCACGATCGTATCGGGCGCAGCATTGCGCTGATCGACCGACAGGCTGCGGTCCTTCAGCGTGGCGGCCACATCGGCGGCGCGGGTGAGCAGCACGCGGCCGAGCACCTTGTCGTCATGCACGGGATCGGCGGCGCGCAGCGCGTCGAAGCGTTCGTGCGGGCGGTTGCGGAACACCTCGTCGAAAACGGTTATCTCAAGTCCGGTTGGCAGCGTCATTCACCGTCTCCGATCATCACCAGCCGGCCACCATCGAGCCGGCGGTAAAAGCAATCCTTCCGGCCGGTGTGGCAGGCCGGGCCGGCCGGCTCAACCCGCAACAAAAGGCAATCCTGATCGCAATCCACCCGGATCTCCACCAGGCGCTGGATGGCGCCCGACGTGGCGCCCTTGTGCCAGAGTTCGCGGCGGCTGCGGCTCCAGTAATGCGCCTCGCCGGTGGCAAGCGTTGCCGCCAGCGCATCGGCGTTCATGTGCGCCACCATCAGCACCGCGCCGCTGGCCGCATCCACCGCTACAGCGGTGAGCAGATCATCGGCGCCCCACCTGGGCCGGAACTCCAGCGTTTCATCCACGGCTTGGCTCATATGTGACACTTTCATCACAAGACAGGTGCAGACAAAGCGGACTGCCCACCCTATATGGCCCGGCATCTGCCGAATGACAAAGGCCACCACATGGACAAGATGCTCACCACCGATCCGTGGGAAGACGATCATCTCCACGAGGAATGCGGCGTGTTTGCGGTTTATGGTGCCGAGGGCGCTGCCGCGCTGGTGGCACTTGGCCTGCATGCCCTGCAGCACCGCGGCCAGGAAGCCGCTGGCATCACCACGTTCGATGGCAAGGAATTTCACACCCACCGCGCCATGGGGCATGTGGCGGGCAATTTCGACAATGATTCAGTGATCAACAAGCTCAAGGGCGAGATCGCCATCGGCCACAATCGCTATTCCACCACGGGCGAAACCGCGCTCAGGAACGTGCAGCCGCTGTTTGCCGAGCTGGCCAGCGGCGGCTTTGCCGTTGCGCATAACGGCAATATCTCCAACGCCACCACCTTGCGCCGCGAACTGGTGCGGCGCGGATCGATCTTCCAATCGACCAGCGATACCGAGGTGATCATCCACCTTGTTGCCACCTCGTCCTATCGCACCCTGCTCGATCGCTTCATCGATGCGCTGAAGCGGGTGGAAGGCGCCTACAGTCTGATCTGCCTCACCGCCGAAGGTATGCTCGCCTGCCGCGATCCACTCGGTATCCGGCCACTGGTGCTGGGCCGGCTGGGCGATTCATATATCCTCGCCTCCGAAACCGTTGCGCTCGACATCGTGGGGGCGACCTTCCTGCGCTCGGTCGAACCGGGCGAGTTGATCATCATTTCCGGGCGCGGCCTGCGCTCGATCCGCCCGTTCGCGCCGGTGCGGGCGCGGCCGTGCATCTTCGAACATGTTTATTTCAGCCGCCCCGATTCGATGATGGACGGCAGCAGCGTGTATGAAGTGCGCAAGCGCATCGGCGCCGAACTGGCCCGCGAGAATCCGGTGGAAGCCGACATGGTGGTGCCGGTGCCCGACAGCGGCGTGCCCGGCGCCATCGGCTATGCCCAGGAAAGCGGCATCCCGTTCGAACTGGGCATCATCCGCAGCCACTATATCGGCCGGACGTTTATCCAGCCCGGCGATCAGATCCGCAATCTTGGCGTCAAGCTGAAGCATAATGCCAACCGCGCGCTGATCGCCGGCAAGCGCATCGTGCTGATCGACGATTCGATCGTGCGCGGCACCACATCGGTCAAGATCGTGCAGATGCTGCGCGAAGCCGGCGCCGAAGAAGTGCATATGCGCATCGCCAGCCCGCCGACGCGGCACAGCTGCTTCTATGGCGTCGACACGCCGGAACGATCGAAGCTCCTGGCCGCCCAGATGGATATCGAGCGGATGCGCGATTACATCAAGGTGGACAGCCTGTCGTTCCTGTCGATCGACGGCCTCTATCGCGCCGTGGGTGAACCCACCCGCGACGAGCACGCGCCGCAATATTGCGACGCCTGCTTCACCGGCGATTACCCGACGCGGCTGACCGACCAGGAAGAAGTGGAAGTGCCGGACCAGCTGAGCCTGCTGGCCGAGCGCGTCATCTGAGGCGCTTGCCCTGCCCGTCCCTGCCGCCTAAGGCCGCCGCATGACCGACATCACGACCAAGAAACTCGCCCTCGTTACCGGCGCCAGCCGCGGCATTGGCGCGGCAACGGCCGAAATGCTGGCCCGCGAAGACTGGCACGTGATCATCATAGCCCGCACCGAAGCCGGGCTGGCCGAGCTGGACGACCGCATCCACAAGGCCGGCGGCAGCGCCACCATCGCGCCGTTCGATCTGGCCGATTATGACGCCATCGACCGGCTGGGCAATGCCATCGGTGCGCGCTGGGGCCGGCTGGATGCGCTGATCCTCAATGCGGCGCAGCTGGGCACACTGGCGCCGGTGCCGCATCTTGATCTGAAGGAATGGGACAAGCTGATTGCGCTCAATCTCACCGCCAACATGCGGCTGATCCGGGCGCTTGATCCCTGGCTGCGCCAATCGGCGGCTGGCCATGTCGTGGCCGTCACCTCGTCGGTGGCCGCCAGCCCACGCGCCTATTGGGGCGGCTATGCCGCGACCAAGGCGGCGCTGGAAAATCTGGTGGCAACCTATGGGGAAGAGGTGAAGAACGTCTCCGCCATCCGCACGCATATCATTGATCCCGGCGCCACCCGCACCGTGATGCGCGCCCGCGCCTATCCGGGCGAAGATCCGGCAAGGCTGAAGCCGCCGGAAGATGCGGCGCGCCTGATTCTCGACCGGCTGGGCTGAAACCGGCGCCGCTCAGGCGGCGCGGCTGGTCTTGCGCAGCTTTTCCAGCTTCTTCAGCAGCATGTCGCGCTTCAGCTTGCTGAGGTGATCGATGAACAGCACGCCGTTCAGATGGTCCATCTCGTGCTGCAAGCAGGTGGCGAGCAGGCCGTCCAGCTTCTCGTCGTGGGCCTTGCCCTGCTCGTCGAGCCATTTAACCTGGATTTCGGCCGGGCGCTGCACATCGGCATACATTTCCGGGACCGACAGGCAGCCTTCCTGATAGACCGACAGTTCGTCGGATTCCCAAGTGACCTCCGGGTTGATGAACACGCGCGGTTCTTTCACGCGCACGATCTTGTCGGGATCGGCGTCTTCCGGCGTGTCATCGGCTTCGCGCTGCAGATCGATCACCAGGATGCGTTCCGCCACGCCCACCTGGATGGCGGCCAGGCCGATGCCCGGCGCGTCATACATGGTCTCGAACATGTCGGCGATCAGCGTGCGGTGCGCGTCGGTGACGGCTTCCACGGGCGTGCTGATCTGCTTCAGCCGGGCGTCGGGCGTTTCGATGATGGGGAGGATGGCCATGGGCGGCACGTATGGTGCAGGCGGCGGGGCGTCAAGGGCTGCGGCAATTCACGGGCACACCCATGAGTCACAGCTTTTCAGCCGGGCGCGGTGCGGGCAAGGTGGTGCTGACCACGAAAACCAAGGGGAAGATGACATGAACCGACTGGCAGGCAAGGTGGCACTGATCACTGGCGCAGCGCAGGGCCTGGGCGAGGCGATGGCCCGCCGCATGGTGGAAGAAGGCGCCCGCGTGGTGCTGACCGACATCAACGAAGCCGGCGTGAAGGCCGTGGCGGCCAGCATCGGTGATGCCGCGGTGGCCTGCCGCCATGATGTGACCAGCCCCGAAGACTGGGCCGCTGCTGTTGCCTTTGCCGAAGAAAAGTTCGGCGGCTTCCACGTGCTGGTCAACAATGCCGGCATCGCGGCAGGTTCAACGGTAGAGGCCACCGATTTCGACACCTGGAAGCGCGTGCATTCGATCGATCTCGACAGCGTGTTCCTGGGCTGCAAGCTGAGCCTGCCGACCATGGCGCGCACCGTACGCGAAACCGATGTGCGCGGCAGCATCATCAATCTTTCCAGCATCGCCGGCGTGATCGCCGCCCACAACAGCGCCGCCTACAACAGCGCCAAGGCCGCCGTGCGCCACCTGACCAAGAGCGTCGCCCTGCATTGCGCCAAGCAGAAGTATCGCATCACCTGCAACAGCATCCACCCGGTGTTCATCGACACGCCGATCCTGAAGGGCATCACCGACACCATGGGCCGCGAAGCCGGGCTGGAAAAGCTGGGCCGGCAGATCCCGCTGGGCGCGGTGGGAGAACCGGATGATATCGCTTGGGCCGCCGTCTATCTGGCCAGCGACGAAGCCAAGATGGTGACTGGCCATGGCCTGTACGTGGATGGCGGCATCAGCGCGATGTGAGGCAACCGCCGGGAACCGGCAGGTCTCGCGTTAGATGAACTATTGGTAAAATGATGTGAATGGCTTGCGGTTGCAGGGCTGGCCGTTAATGCAGAAAGGGGATCAGGGATTGGGGGTGGCGTGTTCAGTGCCAATGACATGCAGACACGCAACGTGTTGCCAGACGTGCATTTTGCGCTTCCAGCTCAACAGCTGCGGCCACTGATCACCACTTATTATGGTGTTTCAACGCCGGTCGCGCTGGAAGATCATCTCCATCCCGAATGGGGCAATATCCGTTTCACCATCACCGGCGAATGGACGGTGGAACGGCCCGGCTCCACCGATCCCACCGGAACGCGCGGCGCCCTGTTCGGGCCCACAGATCGCACCGCCATTGTCCGTTCGGCTGGTCCGGGCCGGACAGTGGGTGTTGGACTCACGGCGATGGGCTGGGCGACGCTGGTACAGCAGTCAGAGCATGAACATGCCAATCGCATCCACGATCTGGCCGATATCTACGGGCCCAGTGCCGAGCGCTTGTGGGCCGATCTGTGCGCCAGTGATTGGGAAGGCTGCTGCGCGCTGTTCGATCGGTTCTTCGGCAAACTCGCTGTTGCCGCACCGCCACCTGAACCGTTTATCGAACGGGTGCAACAGGCGCTGGTGAGCGGCAACATCGATACGGTGCAGGATTTCGCAGACGAACTGGCCCTGACCGAGCGCACCCTGGCGCGCCTGTGCCAACGCGCTTTCGGCTTTTCGCCCAAGCAGTTGCTGCGCCGCCAGCGCTTCCTGCGCACGCTGGCCCAGATCGGCGACAGGCTCGACCAGCCGTTGGCCACGTTGCTCGACGGCGGTTACTATGACCAGTCGCACTTCATCCGGGAATTCAGGGCCTATATGGGCATGACGCCGCTGGCCTATTTCAACAGCCCGCGCCAGATGGTGCGGCGGGCCGGCGCAGAACGGCTGCGCACCGCTGGCGCCCGCGTACAAGGCCTGCACCAGCAGGGCTGATTCAGCGGGCCATCAGCCATTCGCCCAGCGTGCGCCCGAACGGCAAGGTGAACAGGCCGGCGATCAACAGGCTACCGATCACCAGGCCGCGGATATTACCTTCACGCCCGGCCCGGTCATGCCGGCGCGCCTTCAGCACCGCCTGCGGAACCGAAATGGCCACAAACAGGCTGATGGCATGGATCGGCGAAAAATCGCCCACGAACACCCCGCCCAGCTGCCGGGAGCCGGCATTGAAACACAAGGTGAGCAGCGCGTTGCCCAGCATCAGCGCCGCCCAGATGCGACCCAACAGGCGATGGCGGGCTGTGCCCTTTGGCCCCAACAGCATCGGCACAGTTACGCCCATGATGATGATCATGCTGGCCAGGTGGATCTGCACCAGCAGCGGCAGGCCCGGAAGCTGGCTGGCACCGCGCACCACGGCCACCAGCACCACCGCCAGCAGCGCCGCGGTGGCAATGGCCAGATTGCGGTTGGACAAGACAGACGCCATCACACCCCCCGATCAGAAGCCCCGGTGTCGCTTCGCAACCGTGGCGGCGCAAGCTGTTTTACGCTGCGGCCAATTTGCGATATGGCCCGCGCGATGAACAACGATGCCTCCCCGATCAATGACGACAGCAGCGACAACGGGGCGCTGCCTGCGGACGTGATGCCCATCCCCGGCCTGTCTGATCCGATGGTGCTGCCGCGCAAGCCCGTGGCGCGTGCCGATGGCAAGCGGGCACTGATCGGCCTGTCGAAAGATCAATTGCGCGCCGCGCTGGCCGAGATCGGCCTGCCGGCCAAGCAAGTGAACATGCGCGCGTCCCAGGTTTGGCACTGGCTTTATCATCGCGGTGTCACCGAAGTTTCGGCGATGGCCAATATTGCAAAGGACACGCGCGCGCTGCTGGATGACCATTTCGTCGTCGGCCGCCCGGAAGTGGTGACGGCACAAGTGTCGAGCGACGGCACCCGCAAATGGCTGCTGCGCTTCGGCGACGGCGAGGAAGCCGAATGCGTGTTTATCCCCGATGCCTGGCGCGGCACGCTGTGCGTGTCTTCACAGGTCGGCTGCACATTGAATTGCCGTTTCTGCCACACCGGCACGATGAAGCTGGTGCGTAACCTGACGGCGGCCGAAATCGTGGGCCAGGTCATGCTGGCGCGCGATGCGCTGGGCGAATGGCCGGGCGCGACGCCTGTGCCGATCACAAGGCCGACCACCAGCGATGCCGCCGATGATATGGATGAGGATGACGTGCCGTGGGTGCCCGGCGCGCACAATGCGGGCAGCAACTACACGTCGGAAGGCCGCATGCTCACCAACATCGTGATGATGGGCATGGGCGAGCCGCTGTATAATTTCGACAATGTCCGCGATGCGTTGCAGATCGTCATGGATGGTGACGGCCTGGGGCTTTCGAAGCGCCGCATCACGCTGTCCACCAGCGGCGTGGTGCCGATGATGGTGCGGGCCGGCAAGGAGATCGGCGTCAATCTCGCCGTGTCGCTGCACGCCGTCACCAAGGAAATCCGCGACGAGATCGTGCCGATCAACAAGAAATACGGCATCGAGCAGTTGCTGCAGGCCTGCGCCGATTATCCCGGCGTCAACAACGCACGGCGCATCACCTTTGAATATGTGATGCTGGCCGGCAAGAACGACAGCGACGAGGATGCGCATGAACTGGTGCGGCTGATCCGCAAATATCGCCTGCCGGCAAAGGTGAACCTGATCCCGTTCAACCCGTGGCCGGGCAGCATCTATGAATGTTCGCCGCAGGAACGCATTCGCGCCTTTTCGGACATCATCTTCAAGGCCGGCATCAGCGCCCCGGTGCGCACGCCGCGCGGGCGGGACATCATGGCAGCATGTGGCCAGCTGAAATCGGCGTCGGAAAAAATCAGCCGGGCGGAACTGGACAAGCGCGCGGCGGAAAAGGAACTGGGCTGGGTCGATTAAGGCGCCCCGCCCGGCAACCCCTTCTCCACATCGCGCATATAATCCCGGCTCGGTGGCAGCGCATCCCGCCGCTTGGTCATCTGTATCTGCACGTTCATGTGGCCATCATTAGCAAAGGCGCACCACGCCGCCGCCAGATAGAACATCCACATCCGGTAAAAGCGGGCGTCGTACAGGGCCGTGATCGCATCCTCCTGTACGGCGCAGCGGTCATACCAAGCCTTCAGCGTGTAAGCATAATGCAGGCGCAGCACCTCGATATCGGTGATCCACAGCCAGGCCCGCTCCACCGCCGGCACGATCTGCGACAGCGCCGGAGAATAGCCGCCGGGGAAGATGTATTTCGCCGTCCACGGATCCGTGGCGCCCGGCCCGTCGGCACGGGCGATGCTTTGGAGCAACGCCACGCCGTCGGTGGCCAGCAGGCGCTCTACGGTATCGAAGAACGGCTGATAATGCGGCAGGCCGACATGTTCGAACATGCCGACCGAAACGATGCGATCAAACTGCCCGGTCATCTGGCGATAGTCGATCAATTGGTAATCAACGCCGGTCAGCCCCTGCCGCACGGCTTCGGCGCGGGCATATTTCAACTGTTCTTCCGAAAGGGTGATGCCTGTCACATGGGCACCCGAAACCTTGTGCAGGTAGCGCGCCAGCCCGCCCCAACCGCAGCCGATATCGAGCACTTGGCTCCCCGGTTTCAGATCAAGCTTGGCGGCAATATGCGCCAGCTTGGCCTCCTGCGCCGCTTCCAGCGAGGTGATGCCCGGCGCCCAATAGGCGCAGCTATATTGCCGATGCGGATCAAGGAACAGGTCGTAGAGCCGATCATCAAGGTCATAATGATGGGCGACGTTTCGCTTGGATCGGCGCTCGAAATTGGTCCCACCACGCCGCCAACCTTGCCTGCCGCCACAGCGCAAAGCGCACCGGATTGTCGCGTTCCCAGCGCAGATTGTGGGTGACGAGATCGAGCAGGGCAAAAATATCGCTCTCCTCCATGACCAGCCGGCCATCCATGAAGGCCTCGCCCGCGCCGAGCGCCGGATTGAGCGCGATGGCCCGTGCCGTGGCATTGTCGGCCAAACGGATGCGGACCGGCGCACGGGTGGCGCTGGGCCTGCCATAGCGCCGCTCGCCGCCGGCCGGGTCGATCACGACCAACTCGCCATCCTGCATGAAGCGCTTGAAGAGGCGATCAAACAGCCACATGCCGGCAGACTGCCAAAGCTGCCGGCAAGGTCAAGTCAGGGGTTTGACGTGATGGTCAGGCGCGCGCAACACTCACCATCGCCGGGCGCAGCAGGCGATCGCGGATCGTCCAGCCACTGGCCAGTTCGGCCACCACGCTACCGACGTCCATGTCGCTTTCCACCTCCAGCATCGCCTGATGGCGATTGGGATCAAGCGGTTCGCCAGGCGTGATCTCGATCTTGGATATGCCTTGGCGGCCAAAGATCGCCAGCAGCTCGCGCTCGGTCGCCTCGATGCCGGCGCGCACATTGTCGAAGCCATCGGCCGGCAGCGACGCGACGGCGCGGCGCAGATTCTCGGCCACGGCCAGCATGTCGCGGGCAAAGCCGGTGACGGCATATTGCGTCGCTTCCGCCTTGTCGCGCTCCAGCCGGCGCCGGGTATTCTCCAGATCCGCCAGGGAGCGCAGCACGCGATCCTTCAGATCGGCAATTTCCTGATCCTTGGCCAGCAGCGCTTCGGCCAGATCGATCTCCGGTGCGGCCGCTTCGGGCGCTTCGTTTTCCGGGGTTTCGGTGTTTTCGGTCGTGCCAGAGTTTTCGGTTGTGTCTGTCATGATACCAGTCTGCTCAGGGTTCGGGCGGTGTAATCCACCATGGGGATGACGCGTGCATAGTTCAACCGCGTCGGCCCGATAACCCCAACAACGCCGATCACCTTGCCATCGTTCCCGCGATAGGGTGCGGCAATGACGCTGGACCCCGACAACGAGAACAAGCGCGATTCCGCCCCGATGAAGATGCGCGCTGCCTCTGCCTCGCGGGCGTGGTCGAGCAGGCGGATGAGTTCGGCCTTGTCTTCCAGATCATCCAGCAACTGGCGCACCCGTTCAAGATCCACCGCGTCTTCGACCAGATTGGCCTGGCCGCGCACGATCAGCACGGGGCGGGCCGCCGCATCCGAAGACCAGGCCGCCAGCCCGGCCGCCACCGCCGTCTGCGTCAGCGTATCGAGCATGGCGCGATCACGAGCGATCTCTTGGCTCATGCGCGCCGTGGCTTCGGCCAGCGTCAGCCCGGCCAGCCGCGTGGTGATATAGTTGGCCGCGGCTTCCAGCGAGGCCGGCAGCACGCCCACCGGCAGATCGAGCAGACGGTTTTCGACACTGCCATCGGCGCCGACCAGCACCACCAGCGCGCGGGTGGGGGACAGCGGCACGAAACTGATCTGGCGGATGACGAGTTCGCGCGCCGGCACCAGCACCAGCCCGGCGCACTGCGACAGGCCCGACAGCGCGGCGGTGGTGCGTGTCAACGCTTCTTCCATCGCCACGCCCGGTGCCAGCCCGGCTTCCAGCGCGGCGCGTTCATCCTGCGACGGTTCGGCGGCCTGCATCATGCCATCAACGAACATCCTGAGACCCAGTTCGGTCGGCAGCCGCCCGGCAGACGTGTGCGGCGCGGCCAGGAGGCCGAGTTCCTCCAGATCCTGCATGACATTGCGGATCGAGGCCGGCGACAGGCCCAACCCGCCTTTTGACAACGTGCGGCTGCCCACCGGCGCACCCGACACCAGATAGGCATCGACAATCTGCCGGAAAATCTCGCGCGCTCGCGTGTTGAGCTCGGCCAGCGCCAAGGTCTGCTGGTTCGTTGGCTGCATAGGCGCAATCTAAGGTGCGTGGGCACGCGGCGCAATGGGCGCTTCCCTTCGGAGCCCCCACGCAATAAGGCCCACCCAACAGCAATCAGGAAAGACACGCCCCATGCGCCCGTCAGGCCGCGCCCCCGATCAGATGCGCGCCATCGAGATGATCCCCGGCTTTTCAACCCACGCCGAAGGATCGTGCTTGGTCAAGTTCGGCAATACCCATGTGCTGGTGACCGCCAGCGTGGAGGACCGGGTGCCGCCGTGGCTGCGCGGTGGCGGCAAGGGCTGGGTGACGGCCGAATATGGCATGCTGCCGCGCGCCACCCACACCCGCGGCCAGCGTGAAGCCGCAAAGGGCAAGCAATCGGGCCGTACCCAGGAAATCCAGCGCCTGATCGGGCGCAGTTTGCGCGCTGTCACCGATCTGACGCTGCTGGGCGAACGCCAGATCACGCTGGATTGCGACGTGATCCAGGCCGATGGTGGCACCCGCACGGCGGCGATTTCCGGCGCCTGGGTGGCCCTGCGCCTCGCCATCGACGCGATCCACGCCAAGACGCCGCTGGCCGGCGATCCGCTGAGCCTTCAGGTCGCGGCGATTTCGTGCGGGATCTACAATGGCAATCCGGTGCTCGATCTTGATTATATCGAAGACAGCGCTGCCGGCACCGACGCCAATTTCGTGCTGACCAACCAGGCCGGCATCGTGGAAGTGCAAGGCACCGCCGAAGGCGAACCGTTCGACGAGGAAGCGCTGCTGCGCCTGCTGCGCCTGGCGCGTATCGGCTGCAACGAAGTCTTCGCCGCCCAGCTGAAGGCGGTCGGCCGGTGAGGCAGCTGCTGCGCCAGCTTGATCGGGGCCGGCTGGTGCTGGCCACGCACAATCCCGGCAAGGTGGTGGAACTGGCCGAACTGCTGAACCCGCACGGGCTGGACGTGGTGTCGGCCGGCGAATTGGGTTTGCCGGAGCCGGATGAGACGGAAACGAGCTTCATCGGCAATGCCCGGCTGAAGGCGCTGTCGGCGGCCACGTTGAGCGGCCTGCCGGCGATTGCCGATGACAGCGGGCTGTGTGTGGATGGCCTGGGCGGCGCGCCCGGCATCTATTCGGCGCGCTGGGCTGGGCCGGGCAAGGATTTCGCCGTCGCCATGGCGCGCGTGAACGACGAACTGGGCGAGAAGGCCCGAACTGCCCATTTCATTTGCGCGCTGTGCGTGGCTTGGCCCGATGGCCACACCGAGGTGGTCGAAGGTCGGGTTGACGGCACGCTGGTGTGGCCGCCACGCGGTGGCAACGGCTTTGGCTATGATCCGATGTTCCTGATGGACGGCAAGGCGCAGACCTATGGCGAAATGCCTCGCGCCGAGAAGGAAGAAGACAACCATCGCGCCCGGGCCTTCCGGCAGCTGGACGCGCTGTTGCCGCCGGTGGCATGACAGACGCACCGCCTGTCGCGCTTTACGTCCACTGGCCGTTCTGCGTCACCAAATGCCCCTATTGTGATTTCAACAGCCATGTCCGCGAGACGGTGGACCAGGGCGCATGGCAGGCCGCCCTCCTCGCCGATCTGGCGTTTGAAGCCGCCCGCCTGCCCGGCCGCCGGCTGGCCAGCATCTTCTTCGGCGGCGGCACACCCAGCCTGATGCCGCCTGCTACGGTTGCGGCCATCATCGAGGCGGCGTGCCAGCATTGGACGCCCGCACCCGATCTCGAAATCACGCTGGAAGCCAATCCGTCGAGTGTCGAGGCCGGCCGCTTCGCCGGTTTTGCCAGCGCCGGGGTGAACCGGCTGAGCCTTGGCGTTCAGGCCCTCGACGATGCGGCGCTCAAACTGCTCGGCCGCCCGCATGATGTTGCCGCCGCGCTGGCCGCGCTCGATGTCGCGCAGGCGACGTTCAATCGGGTCAGCTTCGATCTCATCTACGACCGGCCGGGGATGACGCGCGAGAGCTGGCAGGCGGAGCTGACCCGTGCGCTGGGTTTCGGGACTACCCACCTGTCGCTTTACCAGCTCACCATCGAACCCGGCACGCGCTTTGCCGCCCTGCACGCGCGGGGCCAATTGGTGATGCCCGATGAAGATACCAGCGCCGATCTGTTCGCCATGACGCAGGCGATCACGGCGGCGGCGGGGGTGCCGGCCTATGAAATCTCCAACCACGCCGCACCCGGCATGGAGAGCCGCCACAATCTCACTTACTGGCGCTATGGCGATTATGCCGGCATCGGGCCGGGTGCGCATGGCCGGCGCGAGGGCGTTGCCACGCTCAGACGCAAGAAACCGGAGCACTGGCTGGCTGGCGTGAATGAAAGCGGCCACGGCATGGAAAGCGAAACGTCGCTCAGCGTGGCCGAACGCACCACTGAAGCACTGGTGATGGGGCTGCGGCTGGCCGAAGGGCTGGACGCGGCGCGCTTTGTTGCGCGCAGCGGCACGGCGCTGGCCGATGCGGTGAAGCCCGATGCCGTCGCCCGACTGGTCGAACAGGGATTGCTGATCAGCGACTCGCGCGGCCTGCGACTCACCGCTGCTGGCTGGCCGTTGGCCAACGCCGTGCTGGCCGAAATCGCGCGTTAGAAGCTGTTCGGCGCCGGCGAAACGGTGCCCGTGCCCAGCTGATCCACTTCCAGCGCCCGCTCTGCCACGCCCGACGGGGTGAAGCGGAAGGCGCCGTCGATACCGGCAAAGCCATCGCGCGCCAGCAGCGCCGCGCGCGGGAACGGCTGGCCCAGCGGCCAACGCGCGGCCAGGCTGGAGGCGAGCAGCACCGCGTCATAACCCAGCGACGCCAGCCGCGACGGGTTGGTGCCATGCTTGGCACGGTAGCGCACGGCCAAGCTGTTGAAGCGCGCATCCGACACGGTGGCATAAAGCGCGCCCTTCAGCGCCGGCACGCGGGCCAGGCCGGGTTCATTGTTCCACAGCTCCGTGCCCAAAATCACCACCTGGCCCGGCGCTGCGCCAAAGCGGGCCAGCGGTTGCAGAAAACGCGCGGCGGCGGCGCCGGAATCGGCGATCATCAGCGCCTGGAACGGCACCGGCGCCAAGGCCCCGGCCACCCGCGCCACCGTGCCATCGGCGCGGATCTGCGGCTTGCCGCTGGCGCGCACCCGGGCATCATAATTGGTCACCTGCGCCGCCGCTGCCGCCAGCTTGGCCGGATCGCGGGCATAGGAAACCACCGCCGTCGAGCGGCCGCCCGAATCATTCACCGCCTTCACGAACGCCAGTTGCGCGCGCTGGCCATAGGCGCCCTGCGGCACCAGCGCCGCGAAACGATCAACACCGCGGCTACGCGCATAGGTGATCACCCGCGCAATCGCCTGGCCGGGCTGAAAGCCCAGCACGAACACATCACCGCCGGCCACCCCGGCATCGTTGGAGAAAGACAGGATCGGCACCGGTCGGCCGGCCACCGCCGCCGTCACCGCCGGCACATCGCTGGCGAGCAACGGCCCCAGGATCAGGCCGGCACCCGCCGCCATCGCCTTGGCTGCGGCTTCGCCAGCGCCGGGCGCCGTATCGAAACTGAGCAATTGCACCTGCGGTTTCCCAAGATCAGCCATGGCCAGCGCGGCGGCATTGGCGATGGATTCGCCCAGCGCCGCATTGGGACCGGTGAGCGGCACCAGCAGCGCCACCTTGTTAAGCCGGGCTTCCGGCAACGGCGCCGGTTTGGGCGCGGCCACCACGGGCGGCGGCGGCGCGGCCACCACGGTTGGCGCCTTTTTCGGCGTCGAACAGGCCGCCACCAGCAGCCCAAGCCCGATCACGCCGGCGCGAACCACTTGCCAGCCGCTTCCAACCCGGCTCTTGATAGCCATGTGAGCTTGCACCCTTCCTTCGATCCCGACGCCCTGCCTGAAGCAGCGCTTGCGCCGGGGCTTTACATCGTTGCGACGCCGATCGGCAATCTCATGGATATCACCGCCCGCGCCCTGCTGGTGCTGGCCCGCGCCAGTCTGATCGCGTGTGAGGATACACGGGTGACCGGCAAGTTGCTTGGACATTTCGGCATCAAGACGAAGATGCTGCCTTATCATGATCACAACGCCGCCCGCGCCCGGCCGGGCCTGATCATGCGGGCGATCGCAGAGCCGGTGGCGCTGGTCTCCGATGCCGGCACGCCGCTGATTTCCGATCCGGGTTACAAATTGGTCGCCGAAGCCCGCGCGGCAGGTGTGAACGTGGTGACGGTGCCCGGCGCGTCGGCGGTGATTGCCGCGCTATCCATCGCCGGGCTGCCCACCGATCGTTTCCTGTTCGCCGGCTTCCTGCCTGCCAAGGAAAAGGCCAAGGCCGATGTGATCGCCGAGCTGGCAAACGTGCCGGCCACGCTGGCCTTCTACGAATCCGGCCCGCGCCTCGCCGTCACGCTGGCGGCGTTGCACGCTGGGCTGGGCGATCGCCCGGCAGCCGTGGGCCGCGAACTCACCAAGAAATTCGAGGAGATGGTGACCGGCACGCTTTCGGAGCTCGCCGCGCGCTGGGCGGATGCGCCGCCCAAGGGCGAGATTGTCGTGCTCGTCGGGCCGCCGCTGCCGCCGCCCGCCGCCAGCGCCGATGATCTTGATTCGGCCCTGCATGCCGCCTTGGCGACAATGCGGGTGAAGGATGCGGCCAAGGCCGTTGCGGATCGGCTGGGCCTGTCGAAATCCGAGGTTTATGCCCGCGCACTGGCGCTCAAAAATGGCTGACCCACGTCGGCAAGCCAACGAGCGCCGCGGGCGGCTGGCCGAACATATTGCCGCCATCTGGTTGATCGCAAAGGGCTATCGCCTGATCGGCCGCCGGCTGCGCACGCCCGGCGGCGAGATTGATCTGCTGCTGCGCCGCCGCGATGCGCTGGTGTTTGTGGAGGTGAAAGCGCGGCCCACTCTCGACTCCGGCGTGGCAGCACTGCATCTTGCGCAACAGCGGCGTTGCCAGGCAGCCGCCCGCTGGCTGGCAACGCGCTATGGCTGGCCGGGCGCGGTGATCCGGCACGACGCGGTGGTGGTCACACCGTGGGCGCCGCCCCGGCACCTGGTCGCCATCTGGCGGGAAGAGGCGTGATGTTACTGGCAACAATCGGCCTGATGGATGATGCCGATATCGACGTGATCGAAGCCGGCATTGCGCTGAGCCTGGCTGACAATCCGCGCGCGGATGCCGACAGGCTGCGCCGGCTGATGACCGGCTGGGCCGTCATCCTGCAACGTGATCTGGCTCCCTCCACCGCCAAGGGCCGCGCCTTGCGGCTGTCCAGCCTGATCGCTGGCGAAGCCGGTTTGACCGGCGACACCCAGGATTATGACAATCCCTTGAATGCCGATCTGGTGGCGGTGGCGACACGCAGCCGCGGCCTGCCGATCAGCCTGTCGATCCTCTATGTCGCGCTGGCCCGGCGCATTGGCTGGCGGGCCGATGCATTGGCCCTGCCCGGCCACGTGCTGGTGGAAGTGCATGGCGGCGGCGAATCGGCCCTGCTCGATCCATTCGATCACGGCATCAGTTTGACGGCAGCCCGCGCCGCCGACATTGCCCGCCAAGCCGGCGGCGCGCCGGTTGCCGGCGGCTTTCCGGCAATGAGCACCCGCCAGATGCTGGTGCGGATGGTGTCCAATCAGGCCAGCCGCGCGCGCCTGAATGGTGATATCGGGCGGGCGCTGATGTTGTACGAACGGCTCACCACCATCGCGCCGGATCAGGGCGGCTTGTGGTGGGAACGCGCCCGGCTGGAACAGCGCATCGGTCGCCTTGCCGCCGCCCGCGCCAGCCTGACCGCCATGCTGGAAACCACCCACGACGCCCAGGTGGGCGAACGCATCCGCGCCACACTTGCCACGCTGGCAAGATCCGAAAACTGAAAAGGCCTGCCCAATGACAATGCGCGTCGCGGTTCAGATGGACCCGATCGAAACAATCAACATCGGCGGCGATTCCAGTTTCGCGCTGATGCTGGAAGCCCAGGCGCGCGGCGCCACGTTGATCCATTATCTGGCTGATGATCTTTCCGCCGAAAACGGCCGGGTGCGGGCCAAGGCTCGGCCGCTAAAGGTGATCAACCAAGCCGGCGCCCATTATGAATGGCTGGGCGATCCGCGCACGGTCGATCTGGCGGATGAGGCTGACGTGGTGCTGATGCGGCAGGATCCGCCATTCGACATGGGCTATATCACCGCCACCCACTTGCTGGAGCAGATCCAGGACCGGGTGCTGGTGGTCAATGATCCCGCCGAGGTGCGCAACGCGCCGGAAAAATTGTTTGTGCTGCGCTTTCCCGATCTGATGCCGCCGACATTGGTCACGAAAAGCCTGGAAGAAGCCATGGACTTCCGCGCCCGCCACGGCGCCATCGTGGTGAAGCCGCTCTATGGCAATGCCGGCACCGCGGTGTTCCTGATCGACAGACAAGACGGTAATCTGCCGGCGCTGGTTGAACTGTTCAGCAGCGTGTGGCGCGAGCCATTCATGGTGCAGGCGTTCCTTCCTTCCGTGGCGGAGGGCGACAAGCGCATCGTGCTGGTGGATGGTGAACCGGCCGGCGCCATCAACCGACTGCCGAAAAAGGGCGAAATCCGTTCCAACCTCGCCGCCGGTGGCAGCGCCCAGCCGACCGAACTGACGGCGCGCGAGCAGGAAATCTGCGCGCGGCTCGGCCCTGAACTGAAAAAGCGCGGGCTGATCTTTGTCGGCATCGACGTGATCGGCGGCTTCCTCACCGAGATCAACGTCACCTCCCCCACCGGCATCCGCGCCATCGACCGGTTCAACGGCACCGACACGCCAGCGCGCATCTGGGACGCGATCAAGGCCAGGCTCGACGCGCGCGGTTGACATTTCGATAGTTGTCGAATAATTCGATGATTGTCGAAAGGATTTGGGATGGACTCATCGTCAGCCGTGCCGGCACTTGCCGCCCTTGCCCATGAACGGCGCCTGGCACTGTTCCGGGCTTTGGTGGTGGCCGGGCCTGATGGCCTGTCAGCCGGGGCCATCGCGCGGGCGCTGGATGTGCCGCCCTCCAGCCTTTCGCACCACCTGGGGCTGCTGGAACAGGCGGGGCTGACGACCGTCCGCCGCGCCGGCCGCAGCCTCATCTATGCGGCGGATTTCGCCGCGATGCGGGCACTCATCGGTTTCCTGACCGAAGATTGCTGCCAGGGCCTTGCCCCTGAAACCGCCTGCACAACCGGAGACTGCGTATGAAGCGTTTGCACGTGCACGTGGGCGTGACCGATCTCGCCCACTCCATCGCCTTCTACACCAACCTGTTCGGTTCCGAGCCAACACTGGTGCGCGATGATTATGCCAAGTGGATGCTGGACGATCCGCGCGTGAACTTTGCCATCAGCCACGGCCACGCCGCGCCGGGGATCGAACATCTGGGCATCCAGGCCGAAACCACTGAAGAACTGGCCGAAGTCACCGCCCGGCTGAACAGCGCGTCTGCGCCGGTGCTGGCCGAAGGCGAAGCGACCTGCTGCTATGCAAGGTCTGAAAAAAGCTGGACCGCCGATCCGCAGGGCGTCGTGTGGGAAGCCTTCCACACCATGGCCGAAGCCCGCACCTATGGCAGCAGCCCGATGCTGGACACGCTGGCAGCGATGGCCCCAGCAACAGGGGCCAGCGGCGGCGGTTGCTGTTAATCCTTGGACTTCGCCGGCTTGCTGGGCGGGCCGGCGACGCGTTCCCAGCTGCCAAAGCCGCAGCCGCCGAAATTGACGCCGCCCAGGTTGAAATCGATCACCTGCACGATGTCGCCGCGGCATTGGCTGCCGATCGGGCTGCTGTGCACCAGCGCCCGGCGCGGTTGCAGGGTGGGGCATTCCATGGTGTTGCGCCACCAGCGGCCATCGCGCAGCCGGGCATACCATTTGCCATCAGGCGCGGCCTGCGCCTGCAGGATGCTGCGCGTTTGCAGGCAATCCCGGGTTTCGGCCTTGAAATCGGCGGCCTTGGTGGCCGGATCGTCGCCGGCCAGTGCCGGGGCTGCCGCGACCAGCGCGGCGAGGAGGAGCGCGTTTCTGATCATGCGTCCCTGATGCCGGTGGCTCGCTGTATCCATGCTGAATGCCTCACCCCCTGAATGCGTCCTTCGCGGCCCGCCGACGCGCCAGTTCGGCCACGCTGCCGGCCCGCACGAACGGGTTGGTCGCCGCTTCCATGGCCAGGCTGAAGGGCACGGTGGGATCGCCACGTTCCCGCAGCCGGTCCACGGCTTCGGCGCGCCGCAGCAGCGCATCATTCTCCGGCTCCACCGTCAGGGCAAAGCGCGCGTTGGATTGGGTATATTCATGCGCACAATAGACCAGCGTGCGCGGCGGCAGCGCCATGAACTTGGCCAAGGCAGCGTGCATCTGCTCCGCCGTGCCTTCGAACAGGCGGCCGCAGCCCATGGCAAACAGCGTGTCGCCGCAGAACAGCGCGCCTTCGAAGGCATAGGCATTGTGGCCCGCCGTGTGCGCCGGGCAATCGATGACGCGGCCGATGTTGCTGCCGATTTGCACCGTATCGCCTTCCACCACGGCACGGCTGATGTGCGGTATCTTGGCGGCCTCGGCCTGCGGGCCAGTTACCTTTGCACCCGTGGCGGCCACGATATCGGCATTGCCGCCCACATGATCGGGATGCCAGTGGGTGTTCAAGATCTGGGTGATTTTCCAGCCCCGGCTGGTCGCGGCCTCCAGCACCGGGCCAGCGACTGCGGGGTCGATCACCGCCGTCTCACCGCTGGCGGCATCATGGGCCAGCCAGACATAATTGTCATGCAGCACCGACACGCCAACGATCTCAAGCATCTTACCAGTTCCCGATGTTGGGCGCCGACACCCAGGGTTCCGCCGCTGGCAGCGCCGGGCCGGCCTGCAGAAGTTCCACCGAAATCCCATCCGGCGATTTCACGAACGCCATGCGACCATCGCGCGGCGGCCGGTTGATGGTCACGCCGCCGTCCATCAGGCGCTGGCAGGCCGCATAGATATCATCCACCGCATAAGCGAGATGGCCGAAATTGCGCCCGCCGGTATAGCCGCTCTCATCCCAATTGTGGGTCAGTTCGACCTGGGCGTCTTCATCGCCGGGTGCCGCCAGGAAGATCAGGCTGAAGCGCCCCGGCTCGTTGTCGATGCGGCGCAGTTCCTTCAGGCCCAGCAATTCGAAGAAGCGCAGCGTTTCCGCCACGTCCGACACGCGGATCATGGTGTGGAGATATTTCATTTCAGAGCGCGTCCTTCAAGGGCTTCGAACAGGGCCACCACGGCATCCGGCACCGGCGTCGGCCGGCCGCGCGGTTCATCGACATGCACCTGCACTTCGGTGCCGCTGGCGCGCAGATCCTCGCCGCCCGGCCCGTTGGCCAGCCCATGCACTTCAAACGCGAATGACAGCGACGTGCGACCGACCTTCTCGCAGCGCACGCAGATCGCCATTTCCTCGTCGAGCAGGATGGGGGCGTGATAAACCACCTCCGCCTTCACCACGTGCAGTTCAGGCGCGCCCTGCAAATTGGGTTCCGGATAGAGGCCGGCGGCGCGGAAATATTCGGTGATGCCGATATCGAAATATTCGAGGTAGCGGCTGTTGAACACCACTGCCTGCGCGTCGACTTCGGCGTAGCGGGCGCGGGCGGACCAGGCGAAACGATAATCGGAGCGAGCCATCAGCGCGGTGTAGCAGGCAGCGCCCCATCCGTCAGTGGTTTTTCAGGCAGGGCGGCTTTCATGCGACCAAGCGCGGCAGCGGCTGCTTGCCCCGCCGGCGTATCGGGCGCGTCGGTGGCCGCCGCCTCCCAGGCCTGACGGGCCAGCGCCGTGTCGCCCTTGGCCGAAGCGATATTGCCGGCTTCCAGTTCGACATCGGCCGAGTCCGGTGCCAGCGCTGCAGCCTTCAGCAGCGCGGCTTCGGCCATGACCAGATCGCCGCCGCGCCGCGCCAGCGTTGCCTTCAGCAGCCACGGCGTGAAATATTCCGGCGAAAGCGTGGTGGCGCGGGTGAGATCAGCCATCGCCAGATCGGGCTTGCCGGCTGCGACATGCGCTTCAGCGCGAGTGGTGAGCAGATCAGCTTCGGCGCGCGGGCTGAGTTCGGCGCCGCCCGGTCGCGCCAGTGCACGGGTGAGGAAGCGCGCCGCGTCGGCGGGCTGCTCGGCGATCATCGCCGCGTCTGCCGCCTGCCGCCACAGCGCGATGGCCTGGCCGTCGCGGGCCGCCTCGCTAGCCTCGCCGGCCGCCTCATAATTCTTCAGCGCCGCCTCGTGATGGCGCGCATGCATCTGGGCCACGGCCAGGCAATGGCGCGGCGCCACGCCACCGCCTTCGATGCGCCAGGCATAGGCCATCTGCATGGCGCGCGCCGGATCCTTGACCGCCAGTTCGATGCAGGCGGCATAGCGCGTCGGGTCCGACGGTGCCGACCAAGCCGGTGCAGCGGCCAGCAGGGCCAGGAGAGCCAGATGCTTCAAAGCAGTTCCTCAACAGTGGCAATCAACGTGGCGATATCCGCCTCGCGGGAAAGGCGATGATCACCATCCTTGATGAGCCACACCTGAACTTGCGTGCTCTGCAGGCGCGCCGCGATGTCAAGCGACAGGCGCCACGGCACCGCCTCATCGCGCTGGCCATGCAGCAGCCGCACCGGCGCCGTGATGCCGATCTGGCCATCGAGCAACAGCTGATCGCGCGCATCATCGATCAGCGTACGGGAATAACGATAGGGTTCGCCATAATCGGATGGGCGGGTGAAATAGCCCTGCGCCTGCAGCTGCCGTCGCTCGGCCTCGCCCAGCTTCAGCCCCCACACGGTGAAATCCGGCGCCGCTGCCACGCCCACCAGCCCGGCCAGCCGATCCTTCAGCGCCCGACCCGCCAGCAGCGCAATCCAGCCGCCCATCGAGCTTCCGACCAGCACCACCTTGCCCGCCGGCCAGACATGATTGACCAGCGCCAGCGCATCATCGGTCCAGCGGCCAATGCTGCCATCCAGGAAATCGCCGCTGCTCGCCCCGCAGCCGGAATAATCCAGCCGCAGGAACGCGCGGCCTTGCGCGCGGGCCCAACCGCTCAACGCTTCGGCCTTCGATCCGGTCATGTCGCTCATGTAACCGGGCAGGAAGACGACGAGCGGCCCCGCCCCCGGCGTGAAGCGATAGGCAAGGCTGGCACCGTTATGGGAAAGGCTGCTCATGCCACGTCGCATAAGCCAAGCATCACCCCGTTACCAGCCGGCGGCCTGGCCATCCTTGCGGTGATCGGAACCGGCGCGATAGACCGGCTTGCCGTCCTTGTCCGTCTCGATGCGGATCGCCTGATAGCCGCCCATCGCTCCGCTGCTGGGCGTGCCCAGCCGGTGGCCCATCGCCTTCAGATCGGCCCCGACCAATGCATCCAGCGCCGGCTCCAGCGTGAGCTGGTCCGACACCTGGCCGTGACGGAAGCGCGCCATGTCGGTCGCCATCTGCACATTGGCACCCAGATCGAGCATGTTGACCAGCACCTGGCCGTGCCCCTGTGCCTGCATGTCGCCGCCCATCAGCAGCAACGACAGCAACGGCGCGCCATCCTTCAGCACGAAACCGGCGGCCAGCGTGTGATAGGGGCGCTTGCCCGGCGCGATGATGTTGGGGCTGGCCGGATCAAGGCTGAACTGCACGCCGCGGTTGTGCAGTATCATGCCATAATCCTTCACCGTGAGGCCCGATCCCCACACGGAAGAGATGGAGTTGACCATCGCCACCACATTGCCTTGGGCATCGGCGGTGGCCAGCACGACGGTATCACCTGTGCGATCAGCCGGGCCGGGCTTGGTGATGGCGGCGCGCGCCGGATCAACCCGCGCGCACAGGCTGGCGGCATAGGCTTTCGAAGTCAGCCGTTCCACCGGCACCGTGACGAACTTGGGATCGCCGTTCCACGCCGCGAGATCGGCATAGGCCAGTTTCTTGGCCTCGACGAGATAATGCCAGAAGCGCGGATTGGCTGGCCCCAAAGCGGCAAGATCCTGCCCCGGCGACCAGACCGGCACGCAGGCTTCGAGGATGTTGAGCATTTCGAGCGCGCCCCAGCTTTGCGCGGGCGGCGGCAGTTCATAGACATCATGGCCGCGATAGCGTGTGTGGACCAGATCGACCCACTCGCCCTTGTAGCCGGCCAGGTCGGCCGCGGTCATGGTGCCGCCCAGCGCTTGCGATTTGGCAATGATCGCCCGCCCGATGTCACCCGTGTAAAAGGCGCTGGGACCGTCCTTGCGCAGCAGTGCGAAGGCGCGGGCAAGGCCGGGATTGCGGAACATCTCGCCCACGGCCGGGCCCTTGCCGCCCGGTGTCCACACCGCCAGCGTGTCGGGATCATGCTCTGTGCAGCAGGCTTTCAGCGGGGAGGACCTGGGCAGCGGTGTCCAATCTTCGGCGATCCGCGGGCTGACCGGAAAGCCGTCGCGGGCATAAAATTCGGCATCGGCCAGCACATCGGCAAAGCCCATGCTGCCAAAGCGTTTCAGCGCCGCATCCCAGCCCCACACTGCGCCCGGCACGGTAACAGTGAGAATGCCGCCCGATGGCATGCCCGAACCCAGCGTCCAGTTCTTGGGATCCTTGCCATAGCCCAGTTCGGCAAAGCGCTGCGGTGTCGCCCCGGTGGGGGCCGGGCCAGCAGCAGCCAGCGCGTGCAGTTTCTTCGACTTGGCATCCCAGACGATCATGAACAGATCGCTGGCGATGCCGGTGCTGAACGGTTCGACCACGCCCAGAACCGCCGCCGTCGCCACCGCCGCATCCACGGCATTGCCGCCGCGGCGCAGGATGGCGAGCCCGGCCTGCGTGGCCAGCGGTTGGCTGGAGGTGACCATGCCGTTGCGCGCAATCACCTCGGCCCGGCTTTGCGCCGCCCAGCCTTCAGTGCGGCCACCGGCAACAGCGGCGCACGCCGGTTCCGGGCAACGTGCCTCTTGCGCTGCCGCTGGCCACGCCAGGCTGGCAAGCAGGCCCAATCCGATTATCCGCTGCATCATTTCACTTCACCCCCGCATAGCAGCCTCGATTTCGGCGATGCTGCGCGGGATGCCGGCCGACATCCGCTCCGATCCCGTTCCCGTCACCAGATATTGATCCTCAATCCGGATGCCTTGATTGGCGGACTGAGTGTACAGCCCCGGCTCGATGGTGATCACCGCGCCGGCCGGGATGGGCTTTGAACGGTCGAACGGATCGTGGACATCCAGCCCGACATAATGGCCAAGCCCGTGGATGAAATCATCGATGCGACCGGCGCGGCGGAACACCTGCTTGGCGGCGTCTTCGAACGCGTCATAACTTACCCCGGCTTTCAGCGTTGCCGCGGCAGCAGTCTGGGCGGCCAGCACCAGTTCGTAATCGGCGCGCTGGCTGGCCGTGAAGCGGCCATTGGCCGGGAAGGTACGGGTGACATCACAGGCATAACCATCCACCGCCGCCGCGGCATCAATCAGCACCAGATCGCCATCCCGGATCGGGCCGGTTTCCACCACATAATGCAGCGATGCGGCGTTGCGCCCGGCCGCCACGATGCTGTTGTAGGCAAGGCCGGTGCCGCCGGCATTGGCAAAGCCTTCCTCCAGCACGCGGCGAAGCTGGCGTTCCGTCATGCCCGGTTTCACGGCCTTCATCGCCGCCAGATGGCCGGCGCGCGTGGCGGACATGGCCTTGTTCAACCACTCCAGTTCGCGCGGTTCCTTGACGCTGCGCATCTGGGTGAGCAGGCCGGATTGGTCGCGGATGCTAGTGCCGGGCACGCGGGCCATCACCTTGCCATACAGCTCCAGCGTTGCCGGCACTGGCGCATCGGCCGATACCACTGGTCCCAGGAAATGCAGTTCCTTGGCGCGTGTGGCGAGCTGTGTAACAACCCCGCCCAGCCGCGCCGTGCGCTGCACACGCTGCACCCCGGTGCGCTGCTCGATCAGCGAGCCCAGCGGCAGCCGCTCCACCTCCCAACGCTCGGTCTCGACATCACGCGATGGCAGGAACAGAAACTCCTTCACGAACGCCTCGCCGGGCGCCAGCACCAGAACCGCCCCCGGCTCGTCGCTGATGCCGGTGAGCCAGGCGAAGTCGCCGTTCTGGGTAAAGGGCGCGGCGATGGTGTTGTCGGGGGCGCCAAATGCGGTGGCGCCATGGATCACCGCCAGCCCGGTCTTCAGCTCAGCCATCAACCGCGCGCGGCGGGCGCGATAGACCTCGGGCGCAAACGGCCTTGTGCCCAGCGGCGTGCCAAAGCCTGGTCCGGGCAGGATCTGCGCTGCGGCATTGGCCGCGGGCAAGAGGGACATGGCGGCGGCGCCCGCCAGAAATTGCCTGCGTTCCATTGCTATTCCCCAGACCAACCCTGGGCCGAACGTGGCAGATGCAGGGGACATCGTCCAGCCGCCGGAACCGCCGCGCGGATACCGTGCCCGTTCGCCCCTCAGACCAACCAGGATTGCGGCACCGGCCGGGGCAGCACCTTGGCAAGATCGGGCAGCGACTGTGGGGCCAGCGAGACACCGTCGCCGCCCACCGCCCACAGCGCAGTGCCAATCAGGGCCAGCAGTGCCAGCAGGATCACCACCAGCCGGCGCAAGGGATTGGGCGGCGGCAACAACGGCAAATCATGCACCCAGCTTTCGGCCGGCGGCAGCGTATCGAAACGAATGCGCCAATCCTTGTTGTCGGTGCGGCGCAGGTTCAGCCCCTCATCGCGGCGCACGCGGGCGATGGGGATGGCGCTGATGTTCGCCTCCACATTGATCACCAGCCGCGTTTCATGCGCCGTCACCACCACCTCGTCACGACGGCCATCGCACAGCAACAGGCCCGAAAGGGGCCGGCTCTTGGCACTGCGGCGGGCGGGCGGGGCTGACATTGGCACCAACCCTGCCAAGACACGGCCATGACTGCAAGTCGCCAAGCAACCGCTCCCTGCAAGTCTGGCACGCGCGGGCAGCGGAGGGCGGGGGTGGCGGGGGCCGGCTTTTTTGGCTAAGCGCGGCGGGCCGCTGCTTGGGCGGCGCTGTTCGCAATCAAAGGCCACCAATGTCCGACCTCATCACCCTCACGCTTCCTGATGGTTCGCAGCGCGAAGTCGCGCGCGGGACTACCGGTGCGGACGTGGCGGCGAGCATCGGACCGGGCCTGGCCAAGGCGGCGCTCGCAGCCAAGCTGAATGGCGAACTGGTCGATCTGTCGCGCCCGATCGAGAGCGATGCCGCGCTGGCGCTGGTGACGGCGAAGGACGAAGCCGACGCGCTGGAACTGGCGCGCCACGATTTCGCGCACGTGCTGGCCGAAGCGGTTCAGGGCTTGTTCCCCGGCACGCAGATCACCTTTGGCCCATCGACAGACGATGGCTTCTATTATGATTTCGCCCCCGCTCCCGGCCGCGGCCCGTTCACCGAAGATGACCTGCCGGCCATCGAGGAGGCGATGCGCACCATCGTCAAGGCCGACAAGCCGCTGCGCCGCGAAGTGTGGAGCCGCGCGCAACTGATCAGCCGCTGGAAGCAGCAGGGCGAGAATTTCAAGGCCGAATGGGCCGCCGAACTGCCGGGTGACGAAGATCTGACGGTCTATTGGTCCGGCGATGACTGGCTCGACATGTGCCGCGGGCCGCACCTGCCCTCGACCGGCAAGCTCGACCCCCAGGCCTTCAAGCTGACGCGGGTTTCCGGCGCCTATTGGCGCGGCGATCAGAAGAACGCCATGCTCAGCCGCGTCTATGGCACCGCCTGGCTGAACAAGAAGCAGCTCGATGCGCATCTGCTGCGACTGGAGGAAGCCGCCAAGCGCGACCACCGCAAGCTGGGCCGCGAGATGGACCTGTTCCACCTGCAGGAAGAAGCCCATGGCAGCGTGTTCTGGCACCCGCGCGGCTTCATCATCTACCGCGAGCTGGAAGCCTATATGCGCCGCCGGCTGGACCCGGCCGGATACCAGGAGGTGAAGACCCCGCAGATCATGGACGCGCGCCAGTGGGAACAATCCGGCCACTGGGGCAAGTATCGCGAGAACATGTTCGTCATCCCCGACGAAGTGCCCAACACCGAGGATGAAGGCCCGGTGGTGAGCAACGACGCGCA
Source organism: Sandarakinorhabdus limnophila DSM 17366 (assembly GCF_000420765.1). Lineage (GTDB taxonomy): Bacteria > Pseudomonadota > Alphaproteobacteria > Sphingomonadales > Sphingomonadaceae > Sandarakinorhabdus > Sandarakinorhabdus limnophila. Next base: position 249,825 of record NZ_ATVO01000005.1, read on the forward strand.
GTGGATGGCCCTGAAGCCGATGAACTGCCCGGCGCACGTGCTGATCTTCCGCCAGGGCATCAAATCCTACCGCGATCTGCCGCTGCGCATGGCCGAAATGGGCTGCTGCCACCGCAACGAACCGCACGGCGCCCTGCACGGCCTGATGCGCGTGCGCCAGTTCACCCAGGACGACGGCCATATCTTCTGCCGTCAGGATCAGATCGTCGCCGAAATCGCGGCGTTCTGCGATCTGCTCGACGTGGTCTACAAGGATCTCGGCGGCTTCAGCTATGCCATCAAGCTGGCGCTGCGCCCCGAAAAGCGCTTCGGCAGCGATGCGATGTGGGACTGGTCCGAACAGTCGATGCGCGATGCCGTGAAGGCCACGGGGCGCGACAACGCCGATTGGGGCTGGGAAGAACTGCCCGGCGAAGGCGCCTTCTATGCGCCCAAGCTGGAATTCCACCTGACCGACGCCATCGGCCGTACCTGGCAGGTTGGCACCATCCAGACCGATACGGTGCTGCCGGAACGGCTCGACGCCTCCTACGTGGGCGAAGACGGCAATCGCCACCGGCCGGTGATGCTGCACCGGGCGATCCTGGGCAGCTATGAACGCTTCATCGGCATCCTGATCGAACATTTCGCCGGCTGGTTCCCGACCTGGCTGGCGCCCTGCCAGGCCGTGGTGGCGACCATCGTTTCGGATGCGGATGATTATGCCGGCACCGTGGCCGACACGCTGCGCAAGGCCGGCATCCGGGTGGAAACCGATCTGCGCAACGAAAAGATCAACCTGAAGGTGCGCGAACACAGCCTGCAGAAGGCGCCCTACATGCTGGTCGTCGGCCGCCGCGAGGCCGAAGAAGGCACGGTGGCGCTGCGCAGCCTGAAGGGCGGCGAGCAGAAGGTGATGCCGCTGGCCGACGCCGTGGCGCTGATCATGGCGGACGCCACGCCGCCCGATCTGAAAGCCTGATACACTGCGCCAATTGCGCCATTGGCGTTGGCGGCCGGCAAGGGATATGAAGAACGTCAGCCGTAGTGGCCTGAAAATGGGGAGTCCAATATGATGCGTGCTGTTCTTGCTGCCGTACTGGCAACCGCTGTGATCCTGCCGGCCACCGTCGCCTCCGCCGGGCCAATCGAAGATCGCAAGGCGATCATGAAGGGCAATGGCCGCGACACCAAGATGGGCGGCGACATGCTGAAGGGCGTCGCGCCGTTTGATGCCGCCACCGCCAACAAGATCCTCGCCAACTATGCCGCCGCCGCCAAGGCCTTCCCGGCGCATTTCCCGGCCACTTCCAAGACCGGCGGCGAAACCGAAGCCTCGTCTGCGATCTGGTCGATGCCGGCGGACTGGAAGATCGCCACCGAAAAGTTCGAGAAGGACACGGTCGCCGCTGCGGCCCTGAAGCCCACCGACGCCGCTGGCTTCGGCAAGGCGTTCGGCATGGTCACCGCCAACTGCAAGAGCTGCCACGAAGGCTTCCGCATCAAGAAGAGCTGAGATGAAACGGCTGCTGGCAGGACTGGCCGGGCTGACGCTGCTGGGCGCGCTGGCCGGCTGGTTCGTCACCGCGCCGCAGCCGCTTGACCAGGCCGAGCGGGCGCAGCGTCCGGGCGATCCCGCCCGAGGCGCGCGTCTGTTTCATGCTGGCGGCTGCGCGTCCTGCCATGCCGCAAAGGGCGCCAAGGGCGAGGCCCGGCTGCGGCTGGGCGGCGGCGCGCCGCTGGTGACGCCGTTCGGCAGCTTCCAGCCGCCCAACATTTCGCCCGGCCCCGATGGCATCGGCAACTGGAGCCTGGCCGAGTTCGACAACGCCATGCGCCGCGGCATCAGCCCGGATGGCCGCCATTATTATCCGGCCTTTCCCTACACCAGCTATGCCCGGATGACGCCCGGCGACATCGCCGATCTGTTTGCCTATCTCACCCGCCTGCCTGCCGTTGCCGGCAAGCCCGCCGCCGGCGATATCCCCTTCCCGTTCAATATCAGGCGCGGGATCGGCTTGTGGAAGCGGCTCTACCTCAATCCAGCGCCCATCGTGGCCTTGCCTGAAAATGCCCCGGCGGATGTGAAGGCCGGCCAGTATCTGGTGGAAGGGCCGGGCCATTGCGGCGAGTGCCACAGTCCGCGCGATGGTCTTGGCGGCGTCGATCGCGCCCGCTGGTTGGCCGGCGCAGCTGATCCAGAGGGGAAAGGCCGCATCCCGAACATCACGCCGGGCAAGCTGGCGTGGAGCGCCGCCGAAATCGCCGACTATCTGAAAACTGGTTTCACGCCCGATTATGACAGCGTGGGCGGCACCATGGTAGAGGTTCAGGCCAACATGGCTGAATTGTCCGATTCCGACAGAGCCGCCATTGCCGCCTATCTGAAGGCCGTGCCAACAGTGAAACCGTGACAAATTTGGTCGTTGCTCAAATTCGCGCGGTGGGCCACTTGGCCAGCGGCTGTCTTGTCTCTATATGGCACCGTTGAGAGGGGCGATGGCCGGCCTTTTCACGACAGGCCAGAATGTAAGGAAAACCGTGAATGCAGACGCTTGGTCTGGGGGCAAGCCGTCCCGCCCGTTCCGTTGTTGCTGCCGCTCTGCTCGGCGTGTCGCTGTTCGGCCCCGTTCTTGCTTTGGGTTCGCCGGCTGCCGCTGAAACACTGCAGGGCGCGCTGGCAAAGGCCTATCAGACCAACCCGACACTGAACGCCGCCCGCGCCAACCAGATGGCGACGGACGAGACGGTGCCGATCCAGCGCGCCGCCGGCCTGCCTGCAGCCACCATCAATTCCACCTTCAACGAGAATGTGCTGATCCCCGGCGGCCAGTTCATCATCATCCCGCGCTCCATGCAGACGCAAGGCCAGTTGACTGTGCCCATCTATCAGGGCGGGCTGGTGAAGAATGGCATCAAGGCCGCCGATGCGCGTGTCGCTGCCGGCGAGGAAACGCTGCGCGCCACCGAAGCCAGCGTGTTCAGCCAGGTTGTCGCCGCTTATAACGACGTGCTGCGCGACACCCAGATCGTTGAGCTCAACCGCAACAATGTGAAGAACCTCGAGGTCAATCTGCGCGCCACGCAGGACCGGTTCGAAGTTGGCGATCTGACCCGCACCGATGTCGCCCAATCCGAAGCACGCCTCTCCCAGGCCCGCGCCGATCTGCGGAATGCTGAAGCCAATCTGATCGGCTCCAAGGAACGCTACATCCAGCAGGTGGGCGAAGTGCCGGCCGATCTGTCGCAGCCGCCGCCCCTGCCCGGCCTGCCGGCCGATGTTGGTGAAGCCGTGGAAATCGCCATCAAGGAAAATCCCGATATCGCCGCCGCAACGAAAAACAGCGAAGCCGCAGGTTTTGACGTGAAGGCCGCCCGCGCCGGCCGGCTGCCCACCCTGTCCGGCTTCGGCACGGTCAGCCGCAATGACAATTTCGGCGGCGCCATCGTGCCGCCTGGCTTCCCTGCACAGCCTTCGTCCCAAACTTCGGCCGTGATCGGCGCCCGCATGGCACTGCCGATCTATCAGGGCGGCCGGCCTTCGGCGCAGATCCGCCAGTCCCAGGCCCGCAAGACAGCCGCGATGGAAAACCAGATCGGCACCGAACGCGGCGTCGTCCAACAGGTACGCTCGGCCTTTGCCAGCTGGAAGGCCAGCCTTGACGTGATCAAGTCTGCCGAAGCCGCGATCGCTGCGAACAGTCTCAGCCTCGAAGGCGTGCGCGCTGAAAATGGCGTGGGCAACCGCACCATAATCGAAGTGCTGAACGCCGAACAGGAACTGATCAACACCCGCGTGCAGTTGGCCACGGCCCGCCGCAACGCCTATGTCGCCGGCTTCACCCTGCTCGCCGCCATGGGCAATGCCGAAGCCCGCGATCTCGATCTGCAGGGCATCACCCTCTACAACGCCAAGGATCATTATCGCCGTTCAAAGGGCGAGTTCCTCGATTGGACCGGCCACGACGCGCCGATGATCCGCTCCACCCGCACGGTGACGACGCCAGCGCAGGATGCAGCCGTTATCGCCGGTGAAGACGCCAGCGTGGTCGCGCCGAAGTAAGGCTGGGCAGGGGCTGAGCCCCTGCACCCGCTTTCGTTTCTGGTCGGCCCATTACGGCGCCGAGTCCAATCGCGGCTTCAACCAATCCACCCAGCGCCGCCACACATCGCGGGCGCGGATCGGATCGGCGGGACTGTGGCCAGGCACTGGATAGGCGACGAACTTCACCTCGACCTTGTTATCGGACAGCGCGCGATAGAGCTTGTAGGCCTGCGGAATCGTCACCCGCCAATCGCCGACATCGGACATGATCAGCGTCGGCGCGCGCGCCTTCCACGCCTGGAAGATCGGCGACTGGCGCGAATAGCTGGCCATATTGTCGCCCACGAAGGGTGACGGGCCATATTGCGCCGCCCGCCCGCGATTGCTGTCGGCAGTGGTGTATTGATCCAGAACATCGGTAACCGGCGCGCCGGCCACCGCCGCCTTCCACGCTTGCGGGTAGGCGCCGATCAGCCAGCTCGTCATCATCCCGCCGTAAGACCAGCCGGAAACCGCCATACGCTTGTCGTCAATCAGCCCGCGCCGCTTCAATTCGGCCACGCCGGCCATGATATCGCGGCCCGGCCCGGCGGTGGCATCGCGGATGATCGATTGCTGAAACTTGTAGCCGCGGTTGTTGCTGCCGCGATAATTGGGCTCCAGAACGATCCAGCCCTGCGCGGCCAATATCTGCGACGAGGTGGTGAAGGTCTGCAGCGACGCCGAAACCGGCCCGCCGTGGATATAGAGCACCAGCGGGCGCTTCTCACCGGGCTTGTAGTCGGGCGGGTAGGTGATGACGCCATCGGCGATGTAGCCGTCGCTTTTCCAGGTCAGCGTTTCCTGCCGGCCCAGCGTCACGCCGTCGGTCACCGTCTGCAGGCTGGTCAGTTGCGCCGGCGCCTGTCCGGGCGCCGGCAGCACGAACAGTTCGGCCGGGCGGGTGGCGGTGGAGGCCGTGAAGGCGATGGTGCCAGTGCTGCCGATATCGGCACTGGCCGGATTGAGCCCACCCAGATCAAGCTTTGTCGCCTTGCCTTCCTTCGCCAGCCACAGGCCATTGCGGGTGCCATCGGTGCCGCTCAGCACCACGGTCTGGCTGTCGGGCAACCAGCCCACCAATTCCACGGCCACATCCAGATCGGGCGCGGCATCGCGCGGTGTGCCGCCTGCTGCCGGGGCGATCATCACCCGGGCCTGATGCGCCGGCACGCCATCGCGCGCCATGCCAAAAGCCAGGCTGCGGCCATCGGGGGACAGCGCCGGCACGCGCACGCTGGTGGGCGTGGGCAGCAGCGGCTGCACGCTGCCCGTGGCCACATCCACCCGCATCAACCGGCTGGTATCGGCATCGCCGGTGGCCGGCGTTTATGCCTGCACGAAGATCAGGCTGGTGCCATCGGGGGTCCAGTTCAACTGGCTGGGCGCACCGGTGGGCGGGAGTCCCAGCGGCAACGAACGGGAACCGCTGGTGAGCCGCTTGGTGGCGCTGGTCACCACATCGACCGTCCAGATGTGGATCGGCTTGCGCGCAGCGCGATCGAGGAAGCTGTGATTTCCCACTTCGAACCCGTCTTCAAAGCGGGCGTCGCCGGTCTTTTCCGGCTCTTCATCGGCGGCGGCAAAAGCCAGCGTAGCCCCATTCGGTGCCCACGCAAACTGCGTCACCGGCGTCTTGCCATTGGTCAGCTGGCGGGCATCGCCGCCATCCATCGACAGCACATGCACCTGCGCGCGGCCGCCCGCGTCCTGCGCCAGGAACGCGATGCTGCGGCCATCGGGCGACCAGCGCGCACTGCCCACGCCCATGCGGCGGCTGAGCACATGCTGCGCCTTGGTCGCCACATCGATCAGGGTGAGTTCGCCTTCCCAGCGATTGTCCTTCAGATTGGCGCGGGCAAGCACGCTGAGCACCGCCTGGCCATCCGGCGACAGCTGCGGATCGCCGATGCGCACGATCTTGGGCAGATCATCGGCCGAAAAACGCCGTTCCTGCGCCAGCGAGGTTGTCGACAGCAACAACGCGAATGCCAAACCCACGGCCCGCACGGCACCAGCCGATTTGCCTGAAATCATCTGCATATCCGCCCCCAGCCGGGCCTGAATGCGGCCCGATCACATGAAGGCTAGCACCCGATCAAAGGGCCCACAATCCCGCGTGCAGCGGAGTCCGGCCACGCCTCATGGCACCGGCACGGTGCGCGGCGCGCCCTTGGACTTGATGAAGAAGGCGAGGAAACGTGCCGGCGCGGTGGCGCTGGCATTGCGGCCAACTGTGTGGATATCGTCGGGCTGTTCATAGAAGGTCTGGCCCACGCCCAGTGTCTGCGGCGGTTTGTCCTTCACCTGCATGGTGATGCGGCCTTCCAGGACATAGACGACGACATGGGCATTGTGGCGGTGCGCCGGGCTGGCACCGCCGGGCGGCAGCACCACTTCCACCAGGGTCACTTCCTTGCCCGGCAGATCGGGCAGCGCTTTTTCAAACAGTGGAGCCGGTTGGGCCAGAGCCGCCGTGGGGAGGGCCAGCACGGCCAGCAGGAAACGCATCGGCTTCATTCTACCCTCCTGTGGTTGAGACGTGGACCGGCCGGTTCAGCCGGCCCTGACAAGTGTGCCGGCGCCCTTGCGGGTGAAAATCTCCAGCAGCAGCGCGTGCGGCACCCGGCCATCAAGGATCACGGCGGCATCCACGCCGGCATCAACGGCCGCCACACAGGTTTCCAGCTTGGGGATCATGCCGCCGGTGATGGTGCCATCGGCGATCAGGCCGGCGATGCCGGACGGTGTCAGATCGGTCATCAGCGCACCCTGCTTGTCGAGCACGCCGGCCACATCGGTCAGCAGGAACAGGCGGGCGGCATTCAGTGCGCCGGCAATGGCGCCGGCCATGGTATCGGCGTTGATATTATAGGTGTGGCCATCCTTGCCCACTGCCACCGGCGCGATCACCGGCACGATGCCGGCGCTGGTCAGCGTGTCGATGATGCTGCGGTCAACACTGGCGGGTTCTCCCACGAAACCCAAGTCCACCACCTGTTCGATGGCGCTGCCCGGATCCTTGGTGGTGCGCTCCACTTTGATGGCGGTCACCAAACCGGCGTCCTTGCCGCTGATGCCCACGGCGCGGCCACCGGCCTGGGCGATGTGCGCAACGATTTCCTTGTTGATGCTGCCGGCCAGCACCATTTCCGCCACTTCAGCCGTGGCCGCATCCGTCACGCGCAGGCCATCGACAAAGCGGCTCTCAATCCCCAGCCGCTTCAGCAGATTGCCGATCTGCGGCCCGCCGCCGTGCACCACCACCGGGTTGATGCCAACGGCTTTGAGCAGCACGATATCCTCGGCAAAATCCTGCGCGCGTTCGGCATCGCCCATCGCGTGGCCGCCATATTTCACCACGAAGGTCTTGCCGGCATAGCGCTGCAGATAGGGCAGCGCCTCGATCAGCGTTTCCGTCTTGGCCAGCATGTCGGGGTGGGGGGCGTGTGCGCTCATGGGAATTCGCCTTATTGGGGATGGCCGGGGAGTTCCAGCACCATCTTGCCGCCCACCGGCACGGCCGCCCACTGCGCGCTCACCTCGGCCATGCGGGCCCGGATGGCGGTCAGCAGTGCGCCGGTGATCGGCAGCGGTGTGTCGCCGCGTTCATCGCAGGTGGTGGCATAGAGCGCGATGAACTCGTCATCGGGCAGCACCGTCTGGCTCCAGCCTTCGCCCTGGAACATCTCGACCAGCCGCTCCACGCTTTGCGCCGTCCGATCTTCGATGCCGGTGCGGAAACCGCCGTCACCGCCATCGGCAATCAGATGCAGGAAGCCGGCGGCTTCCGCGATCGATTCCACCGCCCAATGCACCATGTCGTGCGGGATGATGCCCTGTTTCGGGCAGTCGATCGGCGGGCGCGGGCCATCGGCGGCCACGATGTCGAGCCGGTCATATTTGCCGGCGCCCTTGGTGAAGGTCAGTTTCACGGGCAATCCTAACGTGTCGGCACGGGCTCTGCGCCCGTGTAATCATAAAAGCCGCGGCCGGATTTGCGGCCATACCAGCCGGCCTCGACATATTTCACCAGCAGCGGTGCCGGGCGGTATTTCGGATCACCGGTGCCGTCCTGCATCACCTTCATGATGCTGAGCAGTGTATCGAGCCCAACGAAATCAGCCAGGGTCAGCGGCCCCATCGGGTGGTTGGCGCCCAGCTTCAGGCCAGTATCGATATCGACCACGCTGCCAACGCCATCACCCAGCGCAAAAATGGCTTCATTCAGCATCGGGCACAGCACGCGGTTGACGATGAAGGCCGGCGCATCACCGGCCAGGATCGCGGTCTTGCCCAGCCTGGCGGCAAAGCCCTGCATCGCTGCGGTGGTTTCGGAGGAGGTGGCGAGGCCGGGGATGATCTCCACCAGCGCCATAAGCGGCACGGGGTTGAAAAAGTGCAGCCCGCAGAACCGATCGGCGCGGCCGGTGGCGGCGGCCAGCCGGGTGATGGAGATGGAACTGGTGTTGCTGGCCAGCAGCGCATCGGATTTCAGCACATCCTTCAGCCCGGCGAAGATCTGACCCTTGATGGCTTCATTCTCAGTCGCCGCCTCGATCACCAGATCGGCGGCAGCGAAGTCCGCGTTGCTGGTGGTGAGGCGGATGCGGGCCAACGCCGCATCGGCGTGTTCCTGCGTCAGCACGCCCTTGCCCACCTGCCGCGCCATGTTCTTCGCAATCGTCGCCTTGGCCGCCTCGCAGCGCTCCATCGCCACGTCCGACAGGATGACATCATACCCGGCCTGCGCGGCCACATGGGCGATGCCATTGCCCATCAGGCCTGCGCCAATCACACCAACGGTCTGCATGTCGCCCTCTTCCATCTTGTCGTTTTTCTGTTCGGGGGCGATAGCAGGGCAATGAGAAGACTGGAAGGCAAGACCGCTCTTGTCACCGGCGCCGCGCGCGGCATCGGCGAAGCCATCGCCTGCCGCTTTGCCGCGGAAGGGGCGTTGGTGTGGGTGACCGATATCGATCCCGCTGCCAAGGCCGTGGCGGACAGCATCGGCGGGCACTTTGCCTTGCTCGATGTAACCGACGAAGCGACGTGGGATTTGGTGATGGCTGACGTCGGCGCGCTCGATATCCTCGTCAACAACGCCGGCATCACCGGGTTCGAAGGCGCGCCGGCCGCGCATGATCCCGAACATGCCAGCCTGGCCGATTGGCGACATGTCCACGCCGTGAATCTTGATGGCACCTTCCTTGGCTGCCGCGCGGCGATCAGGGCCATGCGGCCGGCGGGCAAGGGCAGCATCATCAACATCTCGTCACGCTCCGGGATCGTCGGCATCCCGGCGGCGGCAGCCTATGCCAGTTCCAAGGCGGCGGTCAGGAACCACAGCAAATCTGTGGCCCTGTGGCGCGCGCAGGCTGGCCTCGCTATCCGCTGCAATTCCATCCACCCGGCCGCGATCATGACGCCGATGTGGGAACCGATGCTGGGTTCAACGCCGGCGGAACGTGAAGCCGCGATCAAGGCCTTCGTTGCCGACACGCCGCTGAAACGCTTCGGCACGGCCGATGAAGTCGCCGCCATGACCGCCTATCTTGCCGCCGATGAAAGCGCCTATGTGACCGGCAGCGAATTCCACATTGATGGCGGAATCCTGGCTGGATCGGCCGCATCACCTGAGTGAACGCGACCAGTCCTAGAGAATTGATGGGGTATAAGATCAAAATCATGGTACAACGACCATGTTGTTACGCTTTGACTGGGCAACACCCGACGTGACCAATCTTTGGTCTAAGGAGTAAAAGCTCATGAAAACATTCACCCGCATCTTGATTCTTGGTGCTGCATCACTTGCTTTGGCTGCCTGTTCGCAGACGACCAAGGAAGAAACCAACGAAGCCGCCAATTCGGCCGCCGATGATACCGCTGCCAATGCCGAAAAGGCCGGCGACGCGATCGAAAAGGCCGGTGACAATGCCAGCGCTGCCATCGACAAGGCCGGCGAAAACGCCAGCGATGCCGTGGAGAAGGCCGGCGACAAGGCCGCTGCTTCTGCAGCCGAGGCCAAGCAGAACACTGGCGAGGCCATCGAAGAAGTTGGCAAGGACATGCAGCAGCCGAAATAACGGCAACTGCTGAACAAATTGGGGGCAGCCCGGCCACGCGGTCAGGCTGCCCCTTTTTGCGTCAGTTCACCTTTCGCTCCCGCCCGGCCCAGAACGGCTCACGCAGGTCCTTCTTCAGGATCTTGCCGCTGGGATTGCGCGGCAGTTCAGCAATGAAGTCCACCGATTTGGGGACCTTGAACCCGGCTATGCGTTCCCGGGCGAAGGCGATCAGCTCCTCCGGCGTCACATCGTGCTTCTTCACCACGATCGCCTTCACTGCCTCGCCCCACTTGTCATCCGGCACGCCGATCACGGCACAATCGGCCACCGCCGGGTGCTCGTGTAGGGCGTTTTCCACTTCGGCCGGATAGATATTCTCCGCGCCCGAAACGATCATGTCCTTCACGCGGTCGTGGATATAAAGATAGCCATCTTCATCCAGGTAGCCAGCGTCTCCCGTCAGATACCAGCCGTTCACCACGGCCTTGGCGGTGGCTTCGGGTTTGCCATGATAACCGCTCATCACGCTCACCGACTTGATGCAGATCTCGCCTACCTGCCCCGACGCCAGTTCATGGCCATCGCCGTCGATGATCTTCACCTGGTTGCCAGGAAACGGCTTGCCGCAACCGCGCATGCGGGCGTTGCCGGCGGGATCATGATCATATGGCGGCAGATAGACGACCGTGCCGCAGGTTTCGGTGGCGCCATAGCACTGGATGAAGCCGGCATTGGGAAACGCCGCCATCGACCGGCGCAGCACATCGAGCGGAATCGGCGAGGCGCCATAGTAAAGCGCGGTCATGGCGGTGAGATCGGCCGGCACGGCTTCCAGATACTGGCAGATGGCCAGCAGCACGGCCGGCACGGCAAACATGCGGGTGATGCGTTTCCTGGCGATGGCGTTCACCATGCCCGGCACATCGGGGCGCGGCAGAATCACCATCGTGGCGCCGGCCTCCAGCGCGTGCAGAGCCCAACCGCTGCCACCGATGTGGAACAGCGGCATGGCGACCAGCGCCACGTCATGTTCGTCCCAGCGGCCCCAATCCTCCCCGGTCAGCCGGCCCTTTTCGATGGTGCCGAGCAGCTGACGGTGGCTGAGCAGCGCGCCCTTGGGAAAGCCGGTGGTGCCGCTGGTGTAAAGCTGCAGCGCGACATCATCCCGGGTGATGGCGGGCATGGCATCGTCAGCGGCATGGCCCGCAATCCACTCGGCAAAGGCCGGGCGGCGCTCGAACGGCGCATCGAGCAGGATCACGGTCTTCAGACCGGTCGTGGCTCGCGCTTCGTCCACCAGCGGCAGGAATCCAGTTTCCGAAACGATGATGCCGATGCCCGCATCCGACAGGATATAGGCGATTTCGCGCGCCACCAGCCGGGCATTGATCGCCACCAGCACCGCACCCAGCCGGAAACAGGCGCACATCAGCGTGACATAATCGGGATGATTGAGCGCCAGCCAGCCAACCCGATCACCCCTGCCCACCCCGGCGCTGCGCAGCGCCGCCACCGTTTGCAGCACGCGTTCATGCAAATCGCCATAGCTCCACACCGCGCCGTCCACGCGGATGGCCGGCTTGTTCGGCGCGCTGGCAGCATGATGCCCGGTCAACGCCGCCAAGGTCGTGAAATTGCTGTCCATGCCGGTCCTCCCCAGGGATTTTCTGCCCGAGGGGGCGCGATTTTGCCACTCTCCATTGCGGGAAGCAGCCACGGTCTGTAAGGGCCACCGCCATGGATAATACGATTGTCGCCTTCGTGAATATCTTCACCATGATCACCGAAGTGGTGATCTGGGGCTTGATCGTTTGGGCGATCTCCAGCTGGCTAGTCGCCTTCAACGTGGTCAACACCCGCAACCGTTTTGTCAGCGGCGTGCTGGACGCGCTCGACAAGATCTATGGCCCGATGGTGCGCCCCATCCGCCGCATCCTGCCGGATTTCGGCGGCATCGATCTGTCGCCGCTGGTGCTGTGGCTGCTGCTGCGCGGCCTGCAGATGCTGGTGCCGGCGCTGGTGCTGGATACGACAAGGCTGCTGCAGTGAGTGCTGTGCTGATTGACGGCAAGGCCCGCGCCGCCGCCCTGCGCGCCGAAGTGGCGACTGGTGTGGCCGCATTCGTGGCCGCCCATGGCCGCGCACCGGGGCTCACCGTCGTGCTGGTTGGCGATGATCCGGCCAGCGCGGTCTATGTCGGCTCCAAGGGCAAGGCCACGCGCAAAGCCGGGATGATCTCGGGCGAGTATCGCCTGCCGGCCGATACAAGCGAGGCCGATCTGCTCGCCCTGGTGGCCACCTTGAACGCCGATCCTGCAGTGGATGGCATCCTTGTCCAGATGCCGTTGCCGAAACAGATCGACAGTGATCGCGTGATTGCCGCCATCGATCCGGCCAAGGATGTCGATGGCCTGCACCCGATCAGCACCGGCCTGCTGGTCAGTGGCCGCGACGGGTTGGTGCCGTGCACACCATCGGGCTGCATGCTGCTGATCAAGGAAGCATTTGGAGGCAGTTCGGGGGGCAACATCGCCGGCGCGGAAGCCGTGGTGATCGGCCGTTCGATCCTGGTCGGCAAGCCGATGGCCGCGCTGCTCACCAACGCCAGCGCCACCGTTACCGTTGCCCACAGCCGCACCCGCGATCTGGCCGGCCACGTGGGGCGCGCCGATATCGTCGTGGCCGCTGTCGGCATCCCCGGCATGGTGAAAGGTGAATGGATCAAGCCCGGCGCCTGCGTGATCGATGTCGGCATCAATCGCATCGCCTTGCCCGATGGCAAGACGCGCCTGGTGGGCGATGTCGATTTCGAAGGCGCCATGGATCGCGCCGGCTGGATCACCCCGGTGCCCGGCGGCGTTGGCCCGATGACCATCGCCTGCCTGCTGGCCAACACATTGAAGGCCGCGCGCGCCCGGGCTGGCGCGTGACCGATCTTTCGCTCAACGGCCCGCTGGTTCAGCTGTTCATCTCGGCGTTTGTCACCCTGTTCGTGGTGATTGATCCGCCGGGCTGCGTGCCGATTTTCTCCAGCCTCACCGCCGGCACAACCCCCAAGCACCGCCGCGACATGGCGGTGCGGTCCAGCCTGATTGCGGCAGGCGTCCTGATCGCGTTTGCGTTGGGCGGCGAGGCGTTTCTGTCGGCGCTGGGCATCACCCTGCCCGCCTTCAAGATCGCTGGCGGCCTGATGGTGTTCGTGATTGCCATCGACATGGTGTTTGAAAAGCGCACTCAGCGCCGCGAAACCCGCGCCGAAGGTGTGAAATCCGCCGCCGATGCCGCTGGCAAGCCGCTGGAGGAAGAAGATATCTCGGTCTTCCCGATGGCCATTCCGATGCTGGCCGGGCCGGGATCGATCGCTTCGGTGATGCTGCTGTCGGCGCGCACCGATGGCGATGTCACCAAGGAAGCCGTGGTGCTGGGCGCGCTGGTCACCGTTCTGCTGCTCACCCTGCTCTGCCTGCTTGCAGCAGGGCCGATGATGAAGCTGATGGGCGCCAAGTTCGAAGGCGCGCTCACCCGTCTGCTGGGCGTGGTGCTGGCGGCGCTGGCGGCGCAGTTCGTGATCGACGGTATCAAGCAGAGCTTTGGGCTGTAACAGCCGGGATTGCTCGACAGGTTAAACGGCGCGGGCCAGACTGCCTCCTGCAACCACAGGAGTCTCGACCATGCCCTCAGCTCTCATCATCGGTGCCTCGCGCGGCATCGGCCTTGGCCTCACGGCCGAACTGATCGGCCGCGGCTGGGACGTGGTGGCCACCCAGCGCAGTTCATCGCCCGCCCTGGCCGCGACCGGCGCGGATGTGGCAACTGTAGATATCGACGACAGCGAGACGGTGACGGCGCTGGCCGATAGCCTTGCCGGCAAGACCTTCGATCATGTGCTGATCAACGCTGGCATCACCGGTGGCCGCGCCGATACCGCCAGCACCGTGAGCCGTGATGCCATGACGCAGTTGTTCTGGACCAACGCCATCGCCCCGATCAGCGCCGGCCGCATCCTGCTGCCACTGGTCAAGGAAGACGGCTCGATCGGCTTCATGACCTCGATCCTGGGTTCGGTGGGCGGCCGCACGCACGGCTATGCCGAACTCTACAGCGCCTCGAAAGCGGCGCTCAACAGCCTGAGCCGGGGCTTTGCCGTGCAGGATGTCGGCAACCGCGCCGTGGCCGTGCTCAACCTGCACCCGGGCTGGGTGAAGACCGACATGGGCGGTGCCGATGCCGATATCGATGTCGCCACCAGCGTGAGGGGCCTGGCCGATGTGATCGCAGCGGCGCACCCGCCCGGTCAGGTCTATGTGGACTACAAGGGCAGCAGCATCCCCTGGTAGGCAGCAGACAGACAAAGGGCGCCGCTCCGGTGGAGCGGCGCCCGTTCTTCTCGACCAGGGCCGGAAGAACCGACCCTTGCCAGATCAGGCAGCAACGCTGCTGCGACGACGGCGGGCAGCGATGCCGACCATGCCGAAGCCGGCAATCAGCATCAGCCAGCTGGCCGGTTCCGGAACCGCGCTGTCGACCAGGATGTTATCGAGGATCGGACCGCGGGCATCGTTGTTACCCGTGGCGCTGAACACCAAGCTCAGCGTGCCCGAGCTGGTGGGCACGAACGACAGCACATAGCTCAGGAACGGACGGGTGCGGTTGATGCTCTCGCTGTAGGTACCGAAACCACTTACCACGCCGGTGGTGCCATAGCCAGTCTGGAAGCCCGACGAGGAGACGCTGGCGATGTTTTCGGGATCGGTGAAGCCCAGCGCGAAGTTGAAGATATCGGCCGGGGTGCCGGCGCGCGGGTTGCCGCTGAGGTGGAACGACACGGTGATCAGGCGACCGGCGTTGAAGTTGATTGGTGTGGACGTGATCGAACCGACGTTCGGCGAACCGACGAGATCGAGGCAGCGACCGGCCGCACCGGCACACAGCACGCCCGCCGTGCCGTTGCTGATGATGTCAACACCACCAGTGACGGTGAAGCCCGGCACGTTGGTGGTGTTGTTGGCCCGCGACGCCGAATCAAAATTTTGGCTGAAGATGGTCACGGCAGACGCCGGCATGGCCATCACGGCGGCAGCAGCAAGAGCAGTCAGGATACGCATCGAAATCTCCCTGTGATACGTCGCCTGCCCTGCAAACAACATGCCAAAATGGATATTTCGAAATTTCTGTTTATTTTGCTGGGCGTTGAGACCATTGCACGAATGGTCCATCCAAAACGGATGTAAAGCAGGCCGACAAGGCGCGTGCCGCTGGCAAGCACCCGGTCCGGTCAGGTTTTCCCCTGACAAACAGCCATACTGACCGCCCCGCGCCTCGAATCGGCCCTGTCTGACGAGCCGGATTCATCATGCCTTAAAACTTCTGAAGTGAAAATTAGAAATTGGTTAACAATATTCGGTTCTGACCCTGCCAGAAGCCGTTGCCCATCTCAGTCCCCGTGTGTGTAAAGATTCCCGACACATGCGCATGCCCGCCAGCGAGCCGAACGAAAGCGATGAGAGCGGCGGCACCCCGGCCGTCAGGCGATTTCGGAACGACGGCGGTGGCCGGCCGCGCCGATGAGACCGAAGCCGGCAATGAGCCTGGCCCGGTTGGGCAGTTCAGCATTGGCTGTTGATCACGACCGGACGTTGAGGCGCATAACAAGCATCGCCACAGCGGGCGCACGCGTCAATCACACCACAGCAAAACCGCAGGGCTCAGCGCCCGTCGCGCCGTCCCAGCAGGCGCAGGCGCAGCGCATTCAGCTTGATGAAGCCGGCCGCATCGCGCTGGTCATAGGCGCCGCGGTCATCCTCGAAGGTGACGATGCCGGCCGAATAGAGGCTGTAGGGCGATTTGCGCCCCACCACGCCCACATTGCCCTTGTACAGCTTCAGCCGCACCGTGCCGGTCACCTTGTCCTGGCTGTGATCGACGGCGGCCTGCAGCATCTCGCGCTCCGGGCTGAACCAGAAGCCGTTGTAAAGCAGCTCGGCATATTTCGGCATCAACTCATCCTTCAGATGCGCCGCGCCGCGATCGAGCGTGATCTGTTCGATGCCGCGATGCGCGATGTGCAGGATGGTGCCGCCTGGCGTTTCATACATCCCGCGCGATTTCATGCCGACAAAGCGGTTTTCCAGTAGATCAAGCCGGCCAATGCCATGCCGCTTGCCCAGCTCATTGAGCTTGGCCAGCAGCGTCGCCGGGCTCAGCCCCTCGCCATTGATCGCGACCGCATCGCCGGACTGGAAATCGATGGTGATATATTCCGGCGTGTCCGGCGCCTCTTCCGGGTGATCGGTGCGGCTGTAGACATAGTCCGGCACCTCTTCCCACGGATCTTCCAGCACCTTGCCTTCGCTGCTTGTGTGCAACAGGTTCGCATCGGTGGAAAACGGGCTTTCGCCGCGCTTGTCCTTCGCCACCGGGATCTGGTGCTGTTCGGCAAAGGCGATCAGCGCTTCACGGCTGGTCAGATCCCATTCCCTCCACGGCGCGATGATGCGGATATCGGGCGCCAGCGCATAATAGCCCAGCTCAAACCGCACCTGGTCATTGCCCTTGCCCGTCGCGCCGTGGGACACGGCATCGGCACCCGTCATCTTGGCAATCTCGATTTGGCGCTTGGCAATCAGCGGCCGCGCGATCGACGTGCCGAGCAGATACAGCCCTTCATACAGCGCGTTGGCGCGCATCATCGGGAACACATAATCCTTCACGAACTCTTCGCGCAGATCGTCGATGAAGATATTCTCCGGCTTGATGCCGAGCAGCAGCGCCTTGGCCCGCGCCGGCTCCAGCTCTTCACCTTGGCCCAGATCGGCGGTGAAGGTGACGACCTCGCACTGATATTCCGTCTGCAGCCACTTCAGGATCACGCTGGTATCCAGCCCGCCCGAATAGGCCAGCACCACCTTGTTGATCGAATCAGCCATCGTCATTCCCTCACGTTGTGGTTGCGCGCCTATTTGCTAAGCTCCCGCAACGCAAGCGGAGGCGTTACCGTGGCCGACACACCAAAGACATTACCCACCGATACCAGCGTCTCGGCTTTCCTGGCCGCCCTTGAACCCGCCCGCCGCCGCGACGAAGCCCAGGCCATCGCCGCCCTGCTCGAAACGTTCGCCGGCTGCCCACCCGTGCTGTGGGGCAGCAGCATCATCGGCTATGGTCACTATGATTACACCTATGCCTCCGGCCGCACCGGCATCTGGCCCCGCCTCGGCTTCTCCCCGCGCAAGGCCCAGCACGTCGTCTATCTGATGGACGGCTTCGACGGCCAAGCCGACCTGCTGGCCGGGCTGGGCAAGGCGACAACCGGGGTGTCGTGCCTCTACATCAAGAAATTGGCCGATATCGATATGGACGTGCTCGCCGAAATGGCGCGGCGATCATGGGCGATGATGGCGACGCGATATCCGGGCTAAGAAAGAGGGCCTCCGGCGGGCAGGGACCCGTCCCTGCACCCGTTTACTCTCGAGCACCCCTCACCTTCCACACGTCAGCCCGGACATGATCCGGCTGCGATGCGATGGACCCTTCGACGTGAGTAGACTCCACGGCTGCGGTGGCAACGCGCCCGCCGCTAGTCTGGTTGATCCGAGATCAAGGCAATGCAGAGGAGGGCTCACACATAATGATTCCGCAGAACGTGCCAATTATCTGCGTGGGCGGGTCGGCGGGCGGGCTCGACGCCTATGAACGCTTGCTCGCGAATCTGCCGCCCGATCTCGGGACGGCGATTGTCATCGTGAACCACCTGCGGACGGTATCGACCCGTCTGCACGAAATTCTACCGAACTATACCGATATGCCTGTCGAATTGACTACCGAAGGCCTCGATATCAAGCCGAACCACGTGTTCATCATTCCATCCAAGCGGGATTTGCATGTGCTGAACGGCGAATTTCGCCTGATGCCCATTTCCAAGCCAAGAGGATGGCCCGATGTCATCACCGTCTTCCTCCAGTCTTTGACCGAGCACTGGCATGGCAAGCTGGTTGCAGTGATCGTGTCCGGTTTCGACGGCGACGGTGCGGACGCCTTGTGCGCAATCCGAAAGTGCGGGGGCACGACGATCGCACAATTGCCGGCCTCAGCGGGACAGCCCGACATGCCAGACAGCGCCATTGCCAGCGGGTGCGTGGATTTCATCCTGACGCCCGAGCAAATCGCCGATCAGATCATGAAGATCATTGGGCCGACACAATCGAATTGATGGTTCGCCCTTGCTTCAGCCGTCCATATCGATGGACGATCACGATCAATCCGCGCCCCTCAAACGGGGCGCACGCTCGTCAAACAGCGCGCCTGAAAACGAACGTGGGTGCAGGGGCTCAGCCCCTGCCCGCCGGAGGCCTCCTCCTTGCTTTCAGCCTTTGACCTCGCGGCCGGCAGCGCGGCCACGGCCGCCTTAGCCTCACTTCTGGCGTCGGATGAAGTCCCTCAGATCATTGGACAGTTTCAGCCGATCTTGGCCGCGCACGTACATCATGTGGCCGGCGTCGTAATAGTGGAACTCGGTGCGGCCTTCGGGCCAGCCGGGGCGGTTCATCGAATATTCGGCGAAGTGGAACGGCGTGGCGAAATCATACCAGCCCTGGCCGACCCACACCTTCGTCTTGCTGTTTTCGCGCAAGGTGCGGGCGAGGCCAGGGGCGACGTTGACATAGGCATCGCGGCCATTGCCTACGCGCCAGTCCCACGGGCCGACGCCGCCGATGGAAACATAGCTGCGATCCGTCTTGTAGCCGAGATCGCCGCGCAGGTAGGCGTTCACCGCCGCCGGATAGGAGGCATCGATCCCGTAGAAGCTGGGGTCGTTATCGGGCCCTTCGCCGGCGTTGTCGTAATCCTTGCCGGTGTAGCGGGCATCGAGGCGGCCGATGGTGAGGCCACGGTCGCGCAGCAGTTCCTTGTAGAATCGGCCGGGCGTGACGCGCAGATTGGCTTGTTCCAGATATGTTTCCGACAGGCCGGTGAAGCGGGCCAGTTCCTTGCGGATGGCGGAGCGTTCGGCGGCGGGCAGACTGTTCCCCTTGATCAGCGCCGTGATGTAGGCGCCGCTGGCAAAGGCGCGGGCTTCGGCGGCCCAGGCTTCGACACTGGCGGGCTTGTTCGGGATCTTGTCGTGATACCAGGCGGCGGCCGCATAGCTGGGCAGCAGACCCATATATTGCATCTCGTTGCCCTCATCCTCGGCTTCCAGCCCGAAATCGAGGATGGCGGAGATGAGGATGACGCCGTTGAACGCGACATCATTATATTGCCGGTTCAACTCATAGGCCACGGCGGCCGAGCGGGTGGTGCCATAGGATTCGCCGCCGAGGAACTTGGGTGCGTTCCAGCGGTTGTGCTCGTTCAGCCACAGGCGGATGAACTCCGCGACGGACTTGGCATCGCTGTTAACGCCCCAGAAGTCTTTGGGATCGGTCTTGCCCAGGGCATGGCTCCAGCCGGTGCCGACCGGATCGATAAACACCAGATCGGCGACATCGAGCAGCGATTCGGGGTTGTCGCTGATGTCATAGGGCGGCGCGCCGTCGTCCTTGGCATCGGGGATGTTCACCCGCTTCGGGCCAAAGGCACCCATGTGCAGCCACAGGCTGCCAGACCCAGGCCCGCCGTTGAACAGGAAGAACACCGGGCGGTTCGGCTCCGGATTGTCCTTCAGATAGGTGGTGGAGAAGATGGCGGCAGTGGGCTTGCCCTCCTTGTCCTTCAAGAAGGTTTCGCCAACCACGGCGGTATAATTCATCTTCACCCCGCCAAAGATGCCGCTGCGCTTGGCGACGACGCGGTTGGGAGCGGGGGCGGCTTCGGCGGCCTTTTCGACTGGTTTGTCAGCGGTTTGGGCGAAAGCGGGAACCGCCAGCGCAGCGGCCAGCGCGATCAGCGAAACGAAACGAGCCATGATAATCTCCCCTTTGACCCTCCGGATAGCCGGCAGTCTCGGGGAGTTCAATCAGAAGCCTTTGGCGACGCCGGGTCGATGGGCGCGTCAGCCGGTGCTGATTTCACCAATTTGCCAACGCCCCAGGCACCGATCGCCGCTGCCGCAAGACCGAGCGGCGACACACGGCGCAGCACGAACGGCAGGGCAACGGCGGCGACATTGCCGATCGGCCCCAGCTGCGATCCCGAAACGCGCGAGGCGATCTGGCGGCTGGCGGCAGCAGCAACGGCACGAACAGCAAGGCGGGCAAGCGGATTGGCCATGAGCCGGCTCCCTTTGTTCACATCATCATAGCACAGGTGAAGCGCACAAGCCTCGCGCCGTGCAGGCCGTCGCGCTATGGGCTCGCCATGTCGCCTGCCAATCTTTCACCCGCCGATGCGCTGCTGCGGCTGTGGATGCTGGCGGCAATCGCCATCGCCGGCCTCTATGGCTGGCTGGGCTGGCGCATGCGCGACTGGCCGGCCGATCTGCCGGCGCCGCAGCCGCTGCCGGCGGTGGAGATCAGCGAATTCATGATATTGTTCGTTGTCGCGCCGGCCGCCGTGGTGGTGGCGCAGCGCTTGTGGGCGACGCGCGATCGGCCGCTGGCAGCACTGGCCCTGGCGTTTGGCGGGCTGACGCTATGGTCGTTCATCGCCTGGAACAGTGCATTCGAAGATGGTGCCGCGCTCGCCGGTGAGGTGTTGCGGCTGCGCTTCGCCGATGCCGCCATTGCACTGGCCGGCGTCCCTGTTGCGATCAGGGCTTTGCGGCTGGGGTGATTTTCGCGGCGCTGGTGGCGCCTGAAAATGTGTCGACCGCCGTCACCCAAACGGCGCCTGCCGGAACGGCGCCGGCAAAACGCCCGGTCTGCCCGGCCCACTTCATCGGCACGGCGTTGCCGCCCACCCAGGCCTTCACCTCGAAGCGCTTTTCATCCCACAGCGTGCGCGGTGCGATCGGGCAGCCGCACAGCATCGATACATCGGCCACCACTTGGCCGCCCTCGCGCCGCGCCGTGAGCGCCAGGCCGGGCAATTCCACCACCCAGCCATCGCCCACCACCGGCTGGCCAGGGATCAGCCAGCGGGTTTCGGCCTTGGACACCACCACGCCGGCCGGCTTCATCGGACCCGTGATCACCACCCGGATTTCCCTGGGCTCGCTGATGTCGATGCTGGTGGTGAAGTGCGCCGACTTGTCATCCGCCATCGGGGTGCCGCGCGGGCTGCCGGGCATGATCTTCGCGGTATCGCCGGTGCCGCCGTCAATATGCCCCTCGGCCAGCTTGGCGCCGCTGGCGGCATCGGCCAGCACGACATCCACGCCGCCCATGCCGGTGCCAATGAACTTGGCGCCCTGGCTCAACACCCGCACCGTCACCGGCGTCGGCACGGCCAACGACGGAGTAGCAGCAAGCAGAGAAGCAATCAGGATCAGGCGGTTCATGGGTTTTCTCCCGTCAGGCGGGCGGCAGCAGCCCGCATTTCGGCATCGCGGTGGCCCAGACGCTGGGCGGTGATGGCCCGCACATTGGCGACGATATCGGGTCGCGCCGAAGCAGGCGTGCCGCCCTCATGGCTTTCCGGATCATATTCCAGCGCCAGCCGGATGGTGGCGGCCACATCCGGCCCGTGCAGATGATCCAGCACCCGGAAGGCGAAATCGATGCCGCAAGTGACGCCGCCGGCGGTGATGACGTTGCCATCGAAAACGGTGCGTTGCGCCACCCATTCGGCGTCGAACAGCGGCAGATAATCGCCCCACGCCCAATGGCAGGCCGCGCGGCGACCCTTCAGCAGGCCGGCGGCGGCAAGAATGAGGGAGCCGGTGCACACGCTGGTGAGCCATTTGAGCCCCGGCGCTTGGCGCCGCAGCCAGCCCAGAGTCTCCTCGTCATTCATCACCGCCGAACAGCCATAGCCACCGGGCACGCAGAGCAGATCAAACTGGCCCGACTCGGCCAGGGTGAGCGTTGGCATCAGCGCCAGTCGGCAATCGCTCATCACCGGGTCCATGGTCTTGGCGACATAGTCCACGCTGGCACCGGGCATGCGGCTCAGCACCTGGGCCGGGCCGGTCATGTCGAGCTGGGTGAGTTGGTCATAGAGCAGGAAGGCGATGCGCATGGTTCAGGCTCCCCTGGTTCAGACTCCGTCTGTGGCCAGCCATAGCGCGGGCGGGGGGCAGCCGCCAGTCTGACGCATGCGCCGCCTGCCGATGCCGCATTGCAGCAACGTGGGCGCTGTGCTAACCGGCGCAACCTTTTCGGATAGGCATTCACATGTCGGAAAATGGCGCTGCGGCGTCTGGCACTGCCACCCATGCTGATCATCACGGGCATCAACAATCGCTGCTGAAGCTGGCGATTGGCGCCGTTGGTGTGGTGTTCGGTGATATCGGCACGAGCCCGCTCTATGCCTTCAAGGAAACCTTTGCGGGCCACCATCCGCTGGGGTTGTCCACGGTCAGCATCTATGGCGTCATCTCGCTGATCTTCTGGACGATGATGCTGGTGGTGACGCTGAAATATGTCTCTGTCATCATGCGGGCCGACAATCGCGGCGAAGGCGGCAGCCTCGCCCTGATCGCGCTGATCTCGCGCCTGTCACCCGGCGATACGCGTTCGGCGCAACTGGTGCTGCTTGGCGTGATGGCCACCGCGCTGTTCTTCGGCGACGCCATCATCACGCCGGCCATGTCGGTGCTGTCGGCGGTGGAGGGCATCACCGTGGTCGAAGCCCGAATGCAGCCGCTGGTGGTGCCTATCGCCATCGCCATCCTGCTCGGCCTGTTCCTGTTCCAGAGCCGCGGCACGGCCAAGGTCGGCGCCATCTTCGGCCCAATCGTGCTGATCTATTTCGCCACGCTGGCAGTGCTGGGGATCAGCAACATCATGGCCAACCCGGACATCTTGTGGGCGCTGAACCCCTGGTATGCCTTCCAGTTCATTGCTGCCATGCCGGGCGCGGCGTTCCTGGCGCTGGGCAGTGTCGTGCTGGCGGTGACCGGCGCCGAAGCGCTTTATGCCGACATGGGCCATTTCGGCCGCAACCCCATTCGCCTTGCCTGGTTCGCGCTGGTGCTGCCGGCGCTGATGATCAACTATCTTGGCCAGGGTGCGCTGCTCACCGCCCATCCCGAAGCCGTCTCCAACCCCTTCTTCCTGATGGCGCCGGAATGGGCACGGCTGCCGCTGGTGGTGCTGGCGACGCTGGCCACTATCATCGCATCGCAGGCTGTCATTTCGGGTGCTTTCTCGGTCACCCAGCAGGCCATCCAGCTCGGCTTTCTGCCGCGCATGAAGATCGTCCACACCTCAGCCTCAGCATTCGGACAGATCTACATTCCGGCGGTGAACTGGACGCTGCTGGTGCTGGTGATGTTCCTGGTGCTGGCGTTCCAGTCCTCCTCCAACCTCGCCGCCGCCTATGGTATCGCCGTCACCGGCACGATGCTGATCGACACGCTGTTGGTGGGCGTGCTGGTGCTGACCATCTGGCGCTGGCCGGCGTGGTGGGCGGCGCCGCTGCTGGCGATCTTCCTCATCGTCGATTTCGCCTATTTCGCGTCCAACCTGACCAAGGTGCCTGATGGCGGCTGGTTCCCGTTGGTGATCGGCATCATCGGTTTCACCGGCCTCACCACCTGGTCACGCGGCCGGGCGCTGATGCAGGAACGG
The DNA here is from genome assembly GCF_000420765.1 of Sandarakinorhabdus limnophila DSM 17366. Taxonomy (GTDB): domain Bacteria; phylum Pseudomonadota; class Alphaproteobacteria; order Sphingomonadales; family Sphingomonadaceae; genus Sandarakinorhabdus; species Sandarakinorhabdus limnophila. Next base: position 273,566 of record NZ_ATVO01000005.1, read on the forward strand.
CTGCGTGACAGTTCGATGCCGATGGAGGTGTTCATCAAGTCCGCCGCGGCGGCTGCCACCCGCGTGCCGGGCACCGCCGTCTTCATGACCACATCAACGGTGGGCGTGCCGCAGGCGCTGCTGCACAATCTGAAACACAACAAGATCCTGCACGAACGCATCATGATCCTGACCGTGGTGATCGATGAGGTGCCCTATGTATCGGACGAGGATCGCATGGGCGTGAAGGATCTGGGCGGCGGCTTCTACCGCATCCTCGTTCGCTATGGCTTCATGCAGGAAATCGATATTCCTGCCGTGCTGAAAAAGGTCGAAAACTGTGGGCCGAAGCTGAAGATGATTGAAACCAGCTTCTTCCTCTCCCGCCAGACCCTGCTGGCAAGCGACAAGCCCGGCATGGCGATTTGGCGCGAGCATCTGTTCAGCTGGATGATGCGCAACGCCGAAAGCGCGATGGACTTCTTCAAGCTGCCCACCAATCGCGTGGTGGAACTGGGCAGCCAGGTCGAAATCTAGCCTCCCGCAGCCAAGAGGTGCGGTGGGCCGGCAATGCGGCTAGGGTGGCTCCAACCAAAGGAGAAACCCATCATGACCACTTCCCGCGAAATCTTCCTTGCCAGCCGCCCGGTCGGCATGCCCGCCGCCGAGAATTTTGCACTCGCAAACCGCGAATTGGCTGCTCCTGGTGCCGGCGAAGTGCTGGTGCAGAACAAGTTCATGTCTGTCGACCCCTACATGCGGGGCCGCATGTATGACCGGCCGAGTTATGTGCCGCCGTTCCAGATCGGCGAGGCGCTGCAGGGCGGTGCCATCGGCGTGGTGGTGGAAAGCAACGCGGAAGGGCTGAGGAAGGGCGACATCGTCTCCTCCATGATCGGCTGGCGCGAGGCGTTCGTTGCCCCGGCTGCAGCACTGGAAAAGCTCGACGTGCCGGGTGGCATTCCGATGGAAAGCTTCCTGGGCGTGCTCGGCATGCCCGGCCTCACCGCCTGGGCCGGCCTGACGCAGATCGGCAAGCCCAAGCCGGGCGACGTGGTGTTCGTTTCCGGCGCGGCCGGTGCCGTGGGCAGCATCGTCGCGCAGGTTGCCAAGCTGAAGGGCTGCACCGTGGTCGCCAGCGCCGGCAGTGACGACAAGTGCGCATGGCTGAACAGCCTCGGCATCGATCATGTCATCAACTATCGCACCTGCGGCAATCTGCTGGCCGCCGTGCAGGCCGCTGCCCCCAAGGGCATCGACATCTATTTCGACAATGTTGGCGGCGAGCATCTGGAAGTCGCCATCGAAGTCGCGCGCCCGTTTGCGCGGCTGATCGAATGCGGCATGATTTCCGCCTACAACGACACCGAGCCGACGCCCGGCCCGCGCAACATCATCCAGGTGGTGGGCAAATCGTTGACCATGCGCGGCTTCATTGTGATGGAATTTGCCGGCCTGCGCGACAATTTCCTGGCCGAGATGGGCCCGTGGATCCGCGCCGGCAAGCTGAAGTGGCAGGAAACTGTGCTGGAAGGCATCGAGAATGCGCCGGAAGCGTTCATCGGCCTGTTCGAAGGCAAGAACACCGGCAAGATGCTGGTAAAACTCTAACCGACAGGCCGGCGGGCGTTCAGGGCGAGGGCCAATGTGCCCTCGTCCAGCCAGTCAAGTTCGCCGCCCATCGGCAGGCCCTGCGCCAGTTGGCTGACCTTGACGCCGGTGGAGGCCAGTGCCTCGGCGACATAATGCATGGTCGCCTGCCCCTCCACCGTGGCGGACAAGGCGAGCACCACTTCCTTCACCATGCCGTCACCGGCACGGGCGACGAGCGCCGGAATCGCCAGATCCTCCGGCCCAACCCCATCGAGCGCCGAAAGCCGCCCGCCCAGCACGTGATAACGGCCGGGGAAGAGGTGGCGTCCATCCAGCGCCCACAGATCCGCCACATCGGCGACCACGCACAGCAAGGATGGATCGCGGCGCGGATCGCGGCAGATGGCGCAGGGGTCGCTGGTTTCGACATTGCCGCAAACCCCGCACACCACCAGATTGGCCGCCACGGCCTGCAGCGCTTCGAGCAGCGGAAACAGCGCCACTTCGCGCCGCTTGATCAGATGCAGCACCGCGCGCCGCGCCGAGCGCGGGCCCAGACCCGGCAATCGCGCCAGCGCATTGGTGAGGGCATCAATTTCGGGCGAAGCCATGGCCCCTTATGGTGACAGATTTTTACCGGCGCAACCGGTCTGGATTTTGACACGAATTCCCCATGGGCAGGCTTTTCGCGCTGCACCATCTGGGCTAGACCGTGCGACAACTTGTCAAAGCACATACAAAGGGAGAGGCGCCATGACCGCCATCGGCCAGGACAGTCTGAACACCCGCCGCACGCTGCAGGCGGCCGGCAAAAGCTACGCCTATTACAGCCTGGAGGCTGCCGCCGCCCAATTGGGTGACGTCTCGCGCCTGCCCTATTCGATGAAGGTGCTGCTGGAAAATCTGCTGCGCTTTGAAGACGGCAACACCGTGACCACCGCCGATGTGCAGGCCGTGGTCGATTGGCAGGCCACCCGCACGTCGAACCACGAAATCAACTATCGCCCGGCGCGCGTGTTGATGCAGGATTTCACCGGCGTGCCCTGCGTTGTCGATCTGGCCGCCATGCGCGATGCCATCACCAAGCTGGGCGGTGATCCGATGAAGATCAACCCGCTGGTGCCGGTCGATCTGGTCATCGATCACAGCGTGATGGTCGATGAATTCGGCAACCCCAAGGCGTTTGAAGACAATATGGCGCTGGAATATGCCCGCAATCTGGAACGCTATGAGTTCCTGCGCTGGGGCAGCGGCGCGCTGAAGAATTTCCGCGCGGTGCCGCCCGGCACTGGCATCTGCCACCAGGTGAACCTAGAATATCTCGCCAAGACGGTCTGGAGCAGCGAAGATTCCTCGGGCACGATGATCGCCTATCCCGATACCTGCGTGGGCACCGACAGCCACACCACGATGATTAACGGTCTTGGCGTGCTGGGCTGGGGCGTCGGCGGCATCGAAGCCGAAGCCGCGATGCTGGGCCAGCCGGTGTCCATGCTCATCCCCGAAGTCGTCGGCTTCAAGCTGACCGGCAATCTGGTGGAAGGCGTGACCGCCACCGATCTGGTGCTCACCGCCACCCAGATGCTGCGCAAGAAGGGCGTGGTGGGCCGCTTCGTCGAATATTATGGCCCAGGCCTCGATGCGCTCACCCTCGCCGATCGCGCAACGCTGGCCAACATGGCGCCGGAATATGGCGCCACCTGCGGCTTCTTCCCGGTCGATACCAAGACCATCGATTATCTGGTGCTGTCCGGCCGCGATGCCGACACCGTGGCGCTGGTCGAGGCTTATGCGAAGGCGCAGGGCCTGTGGCGCGAAGCCGATGCGCCCGATCCCGTCTTCACCGACACGCTGGAACTCGATCTCGGCACCGTCATGCCCAGCCTCGCCGGTCCGCGCCGTCCGCAGGATAAGGTGCTGCTGTCGGATGCCAAGCCGGCGTATGAAAAGGAACTGGCCGGCGGTTACGGCAAGGCCGACAAGATGGCCCAGCGCGTGCCCGTTGCCGGCGCAAATTACGACATCGGCCACGGTGACGTGGTGATCGCCGCCATCACCAGCTGCACCAACACGTCAAACCCCGCCGTGCTGGTTGCCGCCGGTCTCGTGGCCCGCAAGGCGCGCGCGCTCGGCCTGAAGAACAAGCCGTGGGTGAAGACCAGTTTTGCCCCCGGCTCCAAGGTCGTCACCGATTATTTCGACAAGTCGGGCCTGACGGCGGACATGGACGCGCTCGGCTTCAACCTGGTCGGCTATGGCTGCACCACCTGCATCGGCAATAGCGGCCCGCTGCCCGAACCGATTTCCGAAGCGATCAACGCCAACGACATCGTTGCCTGCTCGGTCTTGTCGGGCAACCGCAACTTCGAAGGCCGCGTGTCGCCGGACGTGAAGGCGAATTATCTCGCCTCGCCGCCGTTGGTCGTTGCCTATGCGCTGGCCGGCACGATGCGCAAGGATCTGTCCAAGGAACCGATCGGCCAAGGCACCAATGGCCCAGTTTACCTCAAGGACATCTGGCCGACCAACGCCGAAGTCGCCGGCATGGTAATGGCCAACGTGACGCCCGAGATGTTTGCCGCGCGCTATGCCAACGTGTTCGACGGCGATGAGCGCTGGCAGGCGATCAAGGTTGAAGGCGGCGCCACCTATCGCTGGAACACCAGCTCCACCTACGTCCAGAACCCGCCCTACTTCGACGGCATGACGATGACGCCCGCCCCGGTGGCCGACATCATCGCCGCCCGCGCCCTGGCCGTGTTCGGGGACAGCATCACCACCGATCACATCAGCCCGGCCGGCAGCATCAAGGAATCGAGCCCGGCTGGCCGCTACCTGACCGAACGCCAGGTGACAAAGGCGGAGTTCAACTCCTATGGCGCGCGCCGCGGCAACCATGAAGTGATGATGCGCGGCACCTTCGCCAACATCCGCATCCGCAACGAAATGGTGCCGGGCGTCGAAGGGGGCGTGACGCGCCACCTCCCGTCGGGCGAGCAGCTCGCCATCTATGATGCTGCCATGGCCTACAAGGCCGATGGCACGCCGCTGGTGGTCGTCGCCGGCAAGGAATATGGCACCGGCTCCAGCCGCGATTGGGCGGCCAAGGGCACGACACTGCTCGGCGTGCGCGCCGTCATCGCCGAAAGCTTCGAGCGTATCCACCGTTCCAACCTGGTGGGCATGGGCGTGCTGGCGCTGGAATTCGCCGCTGGCACAGACCGCAAGAGCATCGGCCTCACCGGTGAGGAAGTGTTCGAGATCACCGGCCTTGCCAATCTGAAGCCGCGCCAGATGCTGGAAGTGCGTTTCACCCGCGCCGATGGCAGCACCGGCAGCTTCCAGGCGCTGTGCCGGATCGATACCGAGCAGGAGCTGGAATATTATTACGCCGGCGGCATCCTGCCCTACGTGTTGCGCAACCTCGCCGCAGCATGAATTGGCAAACGCTCGCCATCGAGGCGGCAGGCTGGATCGGAGCGGTGCTGGTGCTGGCGGCCTACGCGCTGGCCAGCGCTGGCCGCCTTGATGGCAAATCGCCGCTGTTCCAGTGGCTGAACCTCGTTGGCGCGGCCGGCTTCGTGGTCAACACGGCCTATCACGGCGCCATCCCATCGATGGTGCTCAACATCATCTGGTGCGGGATTGCCGTGTTCACGTTGTGGCGGCGGCGAGCCTAGGCCCGTTCCAGCAGACTGCCCCGGATCCGGCCCCACAGCGCCACCGGCCAGCCCCGATCCGCCGCCAGTGCCGCCAGTTTCGCCGACGGATTGGCACACAATACGCTGCCGCCCGTTTCCAGCGCCAGTTCGAAACAGGGCGCATCGCTGTGATGATCACTGGTGAAATGCACGACCGCGCCGGCCAGGCCTTCATGTGCCAGCCACTGCTCAAGTGCTGCCCGCTTGGCCGAGCCATAGCAATTGGCGCCGTCCAGCGCGGGCGTGACATCGCCGCCATCACGTTGCGCTTCGGTGGCCACCACATCGGCCACGCCAAAGCGCGCCGCAATGGCGCGCACGTAGAAGGCATGGCTGGCCGACGCGATCACCACCCGCCGTCCGGCCACGGCATCGGCTGCGATCGCAGCCCGCGCCGGGGCCAGCGCATGATCAGCAACAAAGCCCAGCGCAAAGGCGTCAGCCACGGCCAGCAGCCGGCCTTCCGCCACGCGGGGGCCGATCAGCCAGCGGTGTGACCAGCTCTTGATCTGCCCGCGCGACAGCAGGCCCAGCCCATAGGCAACGCCGCCCAGCACCACCATCGGCAACAGCAGCACCCGCCACGGCGCCTCGCGCGCCAGCCAGAAACGGATGAAGGGCGCCCAACTGCCGGTATCGGTCAGCGTGCGGTCCAGATCATAAACCGCGATTTCGGTGGGTATGGAGGTCATTGTTCCCCTTGGCTTTTGCTCCCGCATAGCCCAGTTTGCTCGCTATGGGCAGCAGCATCAGCTGGCAGGAGACAGGCGACGGCGGCGCCCGCGTGGTGCTGTCGGGCCGGCTGACCATCGATGATGTTGCCACGCTGGCCGACGCGCTAGCCACGGTTGCGCCGCGCGCGCCGGGGCTTTCTGTCGATCTTTCGGCCGCAACCGCGATCGATACCGCGGGTGCCTGGGCCATCAACAGCCTGATCAACCGTTGGAACGACGCGGGCCACACGGCCGAGGTGCAAGGCGCTGCTCCGGATATCGTTCGGCTGATCCGCGCCCTCACCGTACCGCCGCCGCCCGTGAAGCGCCGGGCCGATAGGGGCAATCCGGTGTTTGCCAGGCTGGAGCAGATCGGCCGGGCCGTGGTGCACCAGGCCGACAATGCCGGCGGGTTCCTCGCCTTTCTGGGACAGACTTTGGTGGTGCTGGCCTTGACGCTGATCGGCCGCCGCCGCTTGCGCTGGCATGCCGTGGCGCATCAGGGCGAAGCCATTGGCGTCAACGCGCTGGGCATTATCGGGCTGCTGCTGTTTCTGGTCGGCCTAGTGGTGGCACAACAGGGCGCCGTGCAATTGCGCCAGTTCGGGGCCGAGGTGTTCACCGTCAACCTGATCGGCCGCGCCACCACGCGCGAACTGGGTATCCTGCTCACCGCGATCATGGTGGCGGGCCGGTCGGGATCAGCGTTTGCGGCCCAGATCGGTTCGATGAAGCTCAACCAGGAAATCGATGCGCTGCGCACCATCGGCCTCGATCCGATCGAGGTGCTGGTGGTACCGCGCGTGATCGCCTGTTCGCTGATGCTGCTCGGCCTCGCCTTCTATGGCGGGATGTGTGCGCTGATCGCCGGCGGCCTGTTTGCGTGGAGCGAGTTGGCGATGCCACCGGCCGCCTACATCACCCGCCTGCAGGAAGTGATCCTGGTTTCCGATTTTGCCATCGGCATGATCAAGGCGCCGGTGTTCGGTTTCATCATCGCCATCATGGGCTGTTTCCACGGCTTTCAGGTGACCGGTAACGCCGAATCGGTCGGCAGCCGCACCACCCAGGCCGTGGTGGAAGCCATTTTCGTCGTCATCGTGTTCGATGCTTTTTTCGCCTTTTTCTTCAGCGCGATGGGCTACAATTGATGGCTGCGCTCTCTGCGACCTTGCCTGATGATGCCGATGTGGCGGTGCGGGTGCGCGGGTTGGTCACCGGCTTTGGTGATCATGTCCTGCACGATCATCTCGATCTCGACGTGGCGCGCGGCGAAATCCTTGGCCTTGTTGGCGGTTCGGGCAGCGGCAAATCGGTGCTGATGCGCACCATCATCGGGCTGAATCCGGCGCGGGCGGGCAGCGTTTCCATCTTCGGCCAGGATGCGCTCGCCGCCGATCCGGAAGCGCAGCGGGCCTTGCGCCGGCAATGGGGCGTGCTGTTCCAGGAAGGTGCGCTGTTTTCCGGCCTTACGGTGGCCGAGAATATCGAAGTGCCGATGCGCGAGTTCCTGGCACTGCCCGATGCGGTGATGGACGGTCTGGCGGCCGCCCGCCTGCGCCAGGTCGGCCTGCCGGCGGAGAGCTGCACCAAGTTCCCGTCGGAACTGTCGGGCGGCATGAAGAAACGCGCCGGGCTTGCCCGCGCATTAGCGCTCGATCCGCCGCTTTTGTTTCTGGATGAACCAACCGCGGGGCTCGATCCGATTTCGGCGGCGGCTTTTGACAATCTCATCAAGCTGCTGAAAGACACGTTGGGGCTCACATTGTTCCTGATCACCCACGATCTTGATACGTTGATCGCGATCTGTGACCGGGTGGCAGTATTGGGCGACGGCAAGGTGCTGGCCTGTGGCACGGTTGATCAACTGCGCGCGTTTGATCATCCGTGGGTGCAGGAATATTTCGGCGGACCGCGCGGGCGAGCCGCAACCGGGGATTCAACCTGATGGAGAACCGCAGCAACTATGTGATCGTGGGCAGCATTGCGCTGGCCATGGTGGTGGGCATCTTCCTGATGGTGCTGTGGCTGGCGCGCTTTTCCGGAAGCGACAGCAAGGTGTACGACATCTATTTCAAGCAATCGATCACCGGCCTGGCGCTGGGATCGCCGGTGCAGTTCAACGGTGTGACCGTGGGCAAGATCACCCAGATCCGCCTGCTGCCGCAGCGCCCGGAATTTGTGCGGGTGCGCATCAACATCGATGGCGAAGTGCCGGTGCTGGAAGGCACCACGGCCGGGGTGGAAGGCGTGGGCTTCACCGGCGTGTCGCAGATTCAGCTGGATGGTGCAGTTCAGGGCGCCAAGCCGATCACCGAGCCCGGCCCCGACGGTGCCCCGGTCATCCCGCCGCGCACCGGCGGCCTGAACGATCTGCTCGCCACCGCGCCGGAAGTGCTGTCGAACGTGTCGCTGCTCACCAAGCGGCTGAACGATGTGTTGAAGGACGAAAATCGCGAAGCATTGGCCGGCATCTTGAAGAACACTGATGTCGCCACCGCTGCGCTCGCCAAGGGCGCCCCCGATCTGGCTACGGCGCTGGCCGAAGCGCGCACCACAATGACCGCCGCCACCGCCACCCTGCAGCGCATCGAGGCGCTGGCCGGTTCGGGGCAAGCGCTGATGGATTCAGACCTGCGCCCGCTCGCGGCAGATTTGCGGCGCACCGTCACCAGCGCCAATGCGACGCTGGCCAAGGTGGATGCCCTGGCCGGCAGCGCCCAGCCGGGGGTGGAGATGCTGGCCAATCAGACCATTCCGGAAACCACCCAGTTGATCCGCGAGCTGCGCGAGACCACGTCGCGGCTGGGGGCCATCGCCGCGAAACTGGATGAAGACCCGGCCGGTGCCCTGATCGGCGGCCGCCGCCTGCCCGAATATCAACCGCCCAAGGGAGACGCGAAATGATGCAGCAATTTGCGCCGATCATCGCGGCCCTGACGCTGGCCGGCTGCGGCCCGCTGGTGCAGCTGGGCGGCAACGCGCCCGCCCCTGATGCACTGCTGGTGCTGCGCGCCGATGCGCCGCCGCCGCAGTGGGCTGGACCGACCGCCGTGGGGGACACGCTGGCGGTTGCCATCCCCGATGTGCCGGCCGAACTGCAAACGCTGCGCCTGCCGGTGCAGCTGACTTCGGCCACCGTGCAATATCTGGCCGGCGCCAGTTGGGCAGAGCAACCCAATCGCCAGTTCCAACGCTTGCTCGCCGATACGCTGGCCGGCGCTGGTGTGGCGGTGCTGGACACACGGCAAGGCGGTGTCGCCCCGGCGCGGGCGCTCACCGGCCATTTGCGCGAATTCGGCCTGGATGTGCGCGGCGCCCCGGTGGTGCGCGTGCGTTATGACGCGCAACTGGCCGGGCCACGTGGGGCCGGCACCGTGGCGCTGCGCAGCTTTGTGGCCGAGGAAAAAGTGACGAGCCAGCAACCTGCGGTGGTCGCCGCGGCCCTCAACCGCGCCGCCAACCGGCTGGCCGGCGAAGTGGCGGCATGGGTGAAGGGCTAAGCCCAACCAAATTCACCGGTTGCTCAACGGTTGCACCGGCCTAGAACAGCACAAAACCACCTTGGGAGTTTCCGCCATGCCCGCCAAAACGCCGTATGTTCGCCCCGATGTTGCCAACCTGCTCGCCATGATGGCTGCCAATCCGGGCCCTTCGTTCACCGACATGAGCCCCGCCGAAGGCCGCGCCATGTATAACGCCATGGGCCAGATGCTGGAATTGCCACGCGGCGAGATCAACAGCACGGACTTGACGCTGCCCGGCGGCATCAAGGCCCGGCTCTATACTCCAGCGGCGCTGGAAGACGGCAGTGTGGTGGCCTATTATCATGGCGGCGGCTGGGTGATCGGCGATCTGGACACGCATGATCCGCTGTGTGCCGAAATTGCCCGCGCCCTGGGCCGCCGCGTGTTGTCGGTGGATTATCGCCTTGCCCCCGAAGCCCGGTTCCCGGCAGCAGCCGAAGATTGCCTTGCCGCCACCCGCTGGCTGGCCGGCTCGCCCGCCGAAATGGGCAGTGCCGTCACCGGCATCATCCCGGCGGGCGACAGCGCCGGCGGGCACATGGCGGCGCTCGTCACCCGCGAACTGCATGGCCAGTTGCCAGTGCCGTTCGTGGCCCAATGGCTGATTTATCCCGTGACCGACATGACGGCCACCGAAGGTTCGATGGTGGAACTGGGCGAAGGCTATGTGCTGACCAAGGGCACCATGGACTGGTTCATCGACGCCTATATGGGCAGCGCAACCGACAAGTTGCTCCACCCCTGGGCCAGCCCGCTGCTCGCCGAAACGCTGGACGGCCTGCCGCCAGCGATGCTGCTCACGTGCGGGCTCGATCCACTGCGCGATCAGGGCCGCGCCTATGCTGGCCGGCTGATCGAACATGGCGTGCGCACGATTTTCCGCGAGGCCGCCGGGCAGATCCACGGCTGCTTCACGATGCGGCAGGGCATCCCCTCCGCGCAGGATGATCTGGCCGGCTGCATCGCGGATCTGAAGCTGCTACTGGCATGATACCCCCTTCTGCCATTCCGCGCGAACATCCTTCCGGCCTGCCCTATCGCCCCTGTGTGGGGGTGATGCTGGTCAATCCGGTTGGCCTGGTGTTCACCGGACAGCGCCTCGATCAGATGGTGGAAGCCTGGCAGATGCCACAAGGCGGGATCGATCCCGGCGAAGACCCGTATGAAACCGCGCTGCGCGAATTGTGGGAGGAAACCGGCGTCGATCCGGCGTTGACGAGCCTGCTCGGCACGACGCCGGAATGGCATTATTATGATCTGCCCGATGATCTGATCGGCCGCATCTGGAAGGGCAAATACGCTGGCCAACGCCAGAAATGGTATGCCCTGCGCTTCCACGGGACGGACGCAGACGTGAACATCGCGACGGAGCATCCCGAATTCCGCCACTGGCGCTGGAGCCCGGTCGACACGCTGGTCGAGATGGCGGCGCCGTTCAAGCGCGAGCTCTATGCCGATGTGATCGGAGTGCTTTCGCCCTATCTCTGAACTCGAAATTGGCGAGAAATTGTGCCGGCCCGGCTGGCGCGTTATGATTGCCATCATTTCGCAAAGGGGGCTGCCGTGGCAAATCTGAAAGGTGGATGCTTGTGCGGGGCGGTGCGCTACAGCGTGTCGGCCGAACCAGCGATGCAGGCTGTGTGCCATTGCAGGAATTGCCAGCGCCAAGCCGGCAGCGGCTGGTCGATGATCATGGGTGTGCCGGCGGCGGCTCTGGCCATCACCGGCGAGGTGAAGAGCTATCAGGACCATGGCGAATCCGGCGGCGACGTGCTGCGCCAGTTCTGCCCCAACTGCGGATCGCCGCTGTTCAGCCAGGTTTCGGCGGCGCCTGATCTGGTGTTCATCAAGGCCGGTACGTTGGACGATACCAGCCAATTCACGCCGCAGATGCAGCTCTGGACCGACAGCAAACAACATTGGGTCGATATCGCCGGTGTGCCCGGCTTTCCCCGACTGCCCGGGGGCTAGATCAGCCCCGCCAGCGGGCTCGACGGATCGGCATAGCGGCGCTTGCCCATGCGGCCTGCGCGGTAGGCGAGGCGGCCAGATTCGACCGCGAGCTTCATGGCGCGGGCCATCAGGATGGGGTCCTTGGCTTCCGCGATGGCGGTGTTCATCAGCACGCCGTCGCAGCCCAGTTCCATGGCGACCGCTGCATCGGATGCCGTGCCCACCCCGGCATCGACCAGCACCGGCACCTTGGCATTCTCGATGATCAGCCGCAGGGTCACCGGGTTCTGGATGCCCAGGCCCGATCCGATCAGGCTGCCCAGCGGCATGATGGCGGCGGCGCCCAGTTCTTCCAGTTTCTTCGCCGCGATGGGATCATCGGCGCAATAGACCATGACGTCGAAGCCATCCTTCACGAGAATGTCGGTCGCCCGCAGCGTTTCGGCCATGTTGGGATAGAGGGTGCGGGCTTCGCCGAGCACTTCCAGCTTCACCAAGTTCCATCCACCCGCTTCGCGCGCCAGCCGCAGCGTGCGCACGGCATCATCGCCGGTGAAACAGCCGGCGGTGTTGGGCAGATAGGTGAAGCGCTTGGGATCAAGGAAATCGGTCAGCATCGGCTGGCTGCGATCGGTCACATTCACGCGCCGCACCGCCACCGTCACGATTTCCGCGCCGCTGGCTTCAGCGGCGGCAGCGTTCTGGGCATAATCCTTGTACTTGCCGGTGCCAACGATCAGCCGCGAGGTAAAGCGGCGGCCGGCCACTTCCCACGTGTCGCCATCATCTTGTCCGCCGCCAACGAAATGCACGATCTCCAAGGCGTCCCCTTCGGCCAGTTGCACATCGGCAAAGGTCGAACGCGGCACGATGGCCAGGTTTCGCTCCACTGCCACCTTTTCGGCCGGCAGATCGAGGCTCGCCAGCAAATCGGCCACGCTGCTGCCGGCGGCAACACGGCGCGGATCGCCATTCAGGGTTATGGTCAGCTCGCTCATTACGGTCGTCATCATTGGCCCGTGGCAGCGGCCAGCACGGCGGCGCGCAATTCGGGGATGCCCTCGCCCTTTTCGGCAGAGGTGGCGATCACTTCCGGATAGGCGGCGGGGTGGATGCGGGCCGCCGCAGAAACGGCCTCGTGCACTTTGGCCAGCTCGGTCGGCTTGATCTTGTCGCCCTTGGTCAGCACCACCTGGAAACTCACGGCGGCCTTGTCCAGCATGCTCATGATCTCGCGGTCCACCGGCTTGATGCCGTGACGGCAATCGATCAGCACCAGCACCCGGCGCAGCACCGTGCGCCCGCGCAGATAGTCGAACACCAGATGCTTCCACTGCCGCACCACGTCCTTGGGTGCTTCGGCAAAGCCATAGCCGGGCATGTCGATGATGCGAAACAGCGTCGGCTCGCCCACTTCGAACACGTTCAGTTCCTGCGTGCGCCCCGGCGTGACCGATGCGCGCGCCAGGCCATTGCGGCCGGTGATGGCATTCAACAGCGATGATTTGCCCACGTTCGACCGGCCGGCCACTGCGATTTCCGGCACATCCGGCGCCGGCAGGAACCGCAGTTCCGGCGCCGACAGCAGGAAGCTGACCGGCCCAGCAAAACGCTTGCGCGCGGCCTCAATCAGATCGGCATTTGCCTGTTCCTCGGTCACTTGCGGCGGCGTCCTGCAGTCGGCTTTGGCGCACCCGGCTTCGGGCCAGCAGGCTTCGGGCCAGCAGGCTTCGGCGCTGCCTTGGGCGGATTGGGCTTCACATCGATCACGGCGGCCGATGGCGGGGTCGCTGGCGCCGGATATTTGCGGTTCATGTACAGCTGCTGCCCGATCGAAACCAGGTTGTTGATCGTCCAGTACAGCTGCAGGCCGGCCGCGAACGGCGCCATGAAGAACATGAACAGCCATGGCATCAGCGCAAACACTTGCTGCTGCACAGGATCCATCTGCGCCGGGGAAAGCTTCTGCTGCAGCCACATGGTGACACCCAGCAGGATCGGCAGCACGCCCAACGCGATCATCGCCGGCGGCTGCCAGGCAATCAGGCCGAACAGGTTCAAGGGCGTCAGCGGATCAGGCGCGGACAGATCGGTGAGCCACAGCACGAACGGCTGGTGACGCATTTCAATGGAGATCAGCAGCGTCTTGTAGAGCGCGTAAAAGATCGGAATCTGCAGCAGGATCGGCAGGCACCCGGCCAGCGGATTGACCTTCTCGGTCTTGTAGATGGCCATGATTTCCTGCTGCGCGCGCAGCTTGTCGTCGCCGTACTTCTCCTGGATCGCCTTCATGCGCGGGCCGATCAGGCGCATCTTGGCCATCGATTCATATTGCTTGTTGGCAATCGGGAACATGATGGCGCGCACGATCAGCGTCAGCCCGATGATGGCGACACCGAAATTGCCGGTGAACTTGAACAGGAAATCGAGCAGGTAGAAAATCGGCTTGGCGATGATCTCGAACCAGCCCCAGCTCACCGATTTGTCGAGGCGCGGAATACCGGCTTCGGTGTAGCGGTCGATCAGGTCGACTTCCTTGGCACCGGCAAACAATTTGGCGGTGCTGGCATTGCGACCACCCGCCGGCACGGTGACCGCCCCGGCCAGCCAATCGGCCTGATATTGGCCGGCAGCCTGCGTGAACGTGGCCGCAATGCTGGACTTCTGATCCGGCACACTGGCGGCCAACCAGTATTTTTCTGTCAGGCCCACCCAGCCGTTCTTGAAATTATACTCCTGCGGGCCGTCATCGATCAGCTTCTTGTAAGTCAAGTCGGTACAATTGAAAGCAAGGAAAAAGCAGGTGTCCTTCAGCGTGCCATCCAGCATGGCAATCGGCCCGACATGAACATTGGCTTCCGCCGCCGCCGGTTCACCGCGCCGCGACACGAGGCCGAACGGCTGCAACGCCACCGGCACCGCGCCGGGATTGGCGATGCTCTGTTCGACGGTGAACATGAAATCGGCGTCAACGCTGATCTTCTGCTGGAAGATGAGGCCCTGCGGCGAGGTCCAGCGCAGCGACACCGGCGTGGCGGGTGTCAGCGTGGTGCGATCTGACGTCCACACGGCCGTGGCCGGCGGTGCGACCGTGCCCACCCAACCGAATTGGGCGAATTGCGCGTCGGCGGTGCGGCTTGGCGAGAAAAGGCGGACGGGCGGCGACGTCTTGTCCTTGGTCTGGCGATAATTGGGCAACACCAGATCATCGAAGCGCGCGCCGATGAGGTTGATCGAGCCCTTCAGGCGCGGCGTATCGATGGCAACGCGCGGGCTTGCGGCCAGCGCGGCATCACGGCCAAGGATGACGCCCGGCCCGGCAATGGCCGGGGCGGCACCCGGCAGGGCGGCCACAGCCGGATCGCCAGCCGGCGCTGCCGTACTGACAACCGGGGTGGGCGCTTCGGTGGGGAAGAAGCGATCGGCAACAACAGTCCAGCCGAGCAGCACCATGGTGGAAAGCACCACGGCGAGCACGATGTTCTTCACGTCGGGCGATTGATTGTCCTGAGGAGGCAAGATTGTCTCTCTGGCTGGAAGGGCAGGATTCGGATGGGATCGCGGCTGCTATAGCCGCTCAGGGCACCGGGTCATAGCCCGAACCCCCCCAGGGGTGGCAGCGGGCAATGCGGCGCACGGCAAGGCCAAAACCCCGCACCGGTCCGTGGCGTTCGATGGCGGTAATGGCATAGGCCGAACAACTCGGCGAAAAACGGCAGGAGGGGGGCAGGACGGCCGAAAATGTCACCTGCCACAGGCGGATCGGCCAGATCAGCAGTGTTTTCATCGCCGGGTTCCCTCCCAAGGTTTTTCTGTGTCCTTGGGCGGGAGATGGGCCTTGGCCAGCGCCTTTTCCAGATCGGCCTTCAACACGGCGAAATCACGGGTGAGGCCGGCCTCGCGCCCGATCAGCACATGATCGGCGCCGGGATGGCCGTGGGTGGGCAGGGTGAGGAGCACGATCTCACGCAGGCGGCGCTTCAGCCGGTTGCGGATCACGCTGTTGCCGATCTTCTTGGTGACGGTATAACCGGCGCGCATCAGGGGCGCGCCATCACTCCGCTGCCGCACGAGCAGCACAAAGCCGGCGGATGGTACCCGCCGGCCCTGATTTGCAGCCAGGAAATCCCGTCGCTGCCGGATGGTCTCCGGCGCGCGCATCAGCGTCAGGCCGAAAGCTTCTTGCGGCCGCGGGCGCGACGGGCGCGGATGACATTACGGCCGCCGACAGTGGCCATACGCGCGCGGTAGCCGTGACGGCGGGCGCGGACGAGCTTGGACGGCTGATAAGTGCGCTTCATGGGAAACAGTCCTGAAAATAGATTCGGTCAGGCCGCAGTCGCCTGCGTCCGGAAAGAATGGTGCCGATAATGTGCCGGCCCCACAGAGTCAACGCACTTGTCACTGGACAAGCTGCATATTGGCAGCAAAGGCGAAATCCATGGAACGCTCCCCGCTCGCCCTGCCCTTCCCCGCCCTTGCCTCCATCGCCGGGGTGCGCATCGGCACGGCCAGCGTCGCCTACAAGAAATGGACGCGGGACTGCGTGACGCTGGTGGAACTTGCCCCCGGCACCGTGGTGGCCGGTGTGACAACGCAATCGAAATGCCCGTCGCCCGAAGTGGAGTTGTGCCGGGCCAAGCTGCCGCAGGGCCAAGCGCGCGGGCTGATCGTCAACGCCGGCAACAGCAATGCCTTTACTGGCATGTCAGGCCGTGAGGCGGCCAGAGCGCAGGCCGCGCGGGTGGCCGAAGTGCTGGGTTGCAACCCGGACCACGTGTTCAGTGCCTCCACCGGCGTGATCGGCGTTCCGCTGCCAGTCGATCTGGCGCTATCCGGCGTAACACAGGCCCATGCGGCACTGGGCCAGGCCGATTGGCTGGCCGCCACCAACGCCATCGGCACCACCGACACCTTCCCCAAGGCCGCCACGGCCAGCGCCATCGTCGCCGGCACGCGCGTGACCATCGTGGGGATCGTGAAGGGCAGCGGCATGATCATGCCCGACATGGCAACGATGCTCGGCTTCATCTTCAGCGATGCCGCCGTCACCGCAGGCCTGTGGCAGCAGATGCTGCAGGCCGCCGTCGCCCCCACGTTCAACAGCATCACGGTGGACAGTGACACCAGCACATCGGACACGGTGCTGGCCTTCGCCACCGGCGCCGCCGACCATCCCGTGCTCACAAGCATGGATGACGCGGGCGCCGACGCGCTGGCCGCCGCATTGGCAGACGTGTGCCGCCAACTCGCCATCCTGGTGGTGCGCGACGGTGAGGGCGCGCAGAAACTGATCGAGGTGAATGTGACCGGCGCGGTGGACGATAGCTCGGCCAAGCGCGTCGCCATGAGCATCGCCAATTCGCCCCTGCTGAAAACCGCGATTGCCGGCGGCGACGCCAATTGGGGCCGGGTGGTGATGGCCGTCGGCAAGGCCGGCGAACCCGCCGAGCGCGACCTGCTTTCGATCCGTTTCGGCGACACGCTGGTGGCCGAACAGGGCATGGTCGTGCCCGGTTATGACGAGGCACCGGTGGCGGCGCATCTTGACGGGCAAGAGGTGCGCATCACCGTCGATCTCGGCCTTGGGCAAGGCCGGGCCCGCGTGTGGACCTGCGATCTCACCCACGGCTACATCCGCATCAATGCTGATTATCGCAGCTGAACGCTGCTGGGGCCGACTACCGCAGCTGGCCCCCTCCCCATAATGGCACTGGGGGCAGGCCGGTTTGAGGGGCATCATCTCGGCCATGATCCCGATCCTCTACCATTATGAAGCCTCGCCCTTTGCCGAACTGGTGCGGGCCGCCTTTGGCGTGAAAGGCCTCACATGGGGCAGCCTGCTCGTCCCCCGCATCATGCCCAAGCCGGACCAGACCCAGCTGACCGGTGCCTACGGCCGGACGCCTGTCGTGCAGATCGGGGCGGACATCTATTGCGACACCGGCGCCATCCTGCCGGCTCTCGAATCCCTGCCCGGCCCCAGTCTCTATCCCGCGCCATTGGGCCCGCTGCACAGACTGGTGGCAAGCTGGGCCAACGGGCCGCAATTCTTTGCCCATGTCGGCGCGGCGATGGGCGGCATGACGCCTGAGATGATGGGCGAGGATTTCATCAAGGACCGCCAGGCGCGTTTCGGCATGGACCTGGCCGCGCTGGGCCGCGCCGCGCCGCATCTGGCCGGCCAGGCGCTGGTGGCGAGCCAATGGCTTTCGGACACACTGTCCGATGGCCGCGCCTTCATCGGCGGCGACGAACCTGGGGCGGGTGATCTGGCGCTCTACAGCAACATCTGGTTCGTGAAGGCCGTGCCGACAGCGGCAGCCAATGCGGCCGCCATGCTGGCGCTGCCGGGCGTGGAAGACTGGTTTGCGCGCATGGCCGGATTCGGCCACGGCGAGCGGCGCGAAATGACAGCCGATGATGCGTTGGCTGCCGCCCGCGCCGCCACCCCCGCCACGATCAGCGGCGGAGTGGATGAGCCCTACGTGGCCGGCATGATGGTGGGCGTTGCCCAAGAAGGCATGAAGGACGCGCCCAGCGTTGGCCGACTGCTGCGCTGCTGTTCAACCGGGATCAGCATTGCCCGTGAAGTGGAGGACGGGCTCACCGCCCATGTCCACTTCCCGCGCCTGGGGCAGGTCGTGGCGCCGGCTTAAGCCAGCGCGCCCGTCAACCCCAGCGCTGGCCTCAAGCCAGCGCGCCCGTCAACCACGCCTTCAGTTCGCCCTTGGGCCGCGCGCCGACCATAGTGGCCGCCGCCTTGCCGTCCTTGAACAGGATCATGGTCGGGATCGACATCACACCATAACGGCCCGGCGCATCCGGGTTCTCGTCGATGTTGACCTTGACGATCTCCACCCCGTCCAGCTCGTTGTTCAGTTCTTCCAGCGCCGGGGCGATCATACGACACGGGCCGCACCATTCAGCCCAGAAATCGACCAGCACCGGCTTGTCGGCACTGATCACATCGGCATGGAAGCTGGCATCGGTCACGGCTTTGGTCATAGGAAGGCTCCGCAAATAAGATTCACGACGGATAGATAGGCGCTGGCCCCGCCGGCTGCAATGCGGCTGATGGCTGCCATGCGCTGAGCACATCGGCGGACACCTCGATCAGGCGCGGCCCGGCGGTGTAGAGCAGCCCGGCGCGCACCGTGCGGCCCGGAAACACACGGGCCAGTGCAGCGGCATAGGCGCCCATTTGCGCCAGGTGCGATGGCGGCACCATGTCAAGCCCAGCCGGCACGCGGCTGCCGGTCTTGAAATCGACGGCCAGCACTTCGGTCTCGCTCACCAGCAGCCGATCGATGCTGCCGGCGATCACCGCCTCGCCCACCACGGCCGCCACCGGCGCTTCGGTGAGCGCACCAGCCGCGAACACCGCTGCAAAGGCCGGATCGTCGAGCACGGCCAGCACCGTCGCCACAAGTTCCTCAGCCTCCAGATCAGGCACGTTCAGCAAGCACCATTGCAGCGCCACGTTGCGCCGCACGTCGGCCGCCAGCCCCGGCAGCGTTTCGAACAACCGGTGCAGCGCCGTGCCGCGCCGAGCGGCGGCCTTGCGGCCGGCATCCGGCGGCGGATCGGCCACCGTGTCTGGCCCCAGACTCGATGGCACCAGCGGGCGCGGCGGGCGGGCTTCGGTGGGGGCCTGCCGCTGCCACCAGCGATCCGTGGTCAGCAGCGTCGCATCGGGTTTCATCTCAACATCGCGCAGTACCGTCGCCGGGCCAGAGCGGAACTGCCGCACCGGTTGCGGCCAATGCGGATCGTCCACCGCCTCCAGATCGGTGAGCGCCTCATCGACAAGGCTGTACCAACTTTCCGGGTGCACATCCCATAACTTACCGGGCTTGGTGGCGCCGCAAATGCACAACACTTCCTCGGCACGGGTGAGCGCCACGTAGAGCAGCCGCCGATGTTCGCGCGCGGCTCTGGCGACCCGTTCATTCTGCGCGTCGGTGAGGAAAGCCGGCGGCGCCACCAGTCCGGGCGGCAGCCACAGCGGCAGTTCCGCGTCATTGTTCAGCGCCAGCACCAGCGCACCCTTTTCCGTCGGCGGCACATGGCAGGCATCAGCCATGATCACGATCGGCGCCTGCAAGCCCTTGGCGCCGTGCACCGTCATCAGCCGCACGGCGTCGATGGCGGCTTCGGGATCGCGCTTCACCTCCAGATCCTCGGCGGCCATCCAGGCGATGAATGCCTGCAAGCTGGCCGCGCCCGCGGCTTCACAGGCCAACGCCTGATCAAGCACGGTGTCGATGGCATCGCGGGCTTCCTCGCCCAGCCGCGCCAGCAGCTTGCGGCGGCCGGCCAGCGGGCCAGACAGGATGGTTTCGAGGAAGCGATAGGGCGAAACATCGGCTGCCAGCCGCAGCACCTCGGCCAGCACGGCGCGCGGGGCGGCCATGGCGGGATCCTCGCTGGCCAGCACGGCCGCCCACAAGCTGCCCGGACGCACGGCGGCCAGCCCGGTGAGCTGATCATGATCAAGGCCGCAGAAGGGCGAGACCAGCAGCGCCGCCAACGTGAGATCATCATCGGGCTGGCAGGCGAATTGCACCAGCGCCAGCAGATCGGCCACGGCCAGCGGTTCGGCCAGATTGAGGCGGTCGGCACCGGCCACCGGCACGCCGGCTTCGTGCAGCGCCGTCACCAGCGCGTTCATCAGCCCGCTGCGCTTGCGCACCAGCACCAATATATCCTGCGCCGCCGCCCGCCGGCCACTGGCGGGCAGGATGAGCGCGGTATCCGGCGCCAGCCAGCCGGCGATGGTGGCGGCGATCCGGCGCGCCATATCGATGTCCTGCGCCAGCGGCGGGGCGTCATCGTCCTCCACCTCGTCCTCATCCTCGCTGCCGGCGTCGGGCAGCAATGGCGGCCACAGCATCACCAGCCCGGCACCGGACTTGTGGGCGACATGCGGCTCCACCCCCTGCGGGTCGAAGAGCTGCGGGCCGACATGGTCGATCACCCGGTCCACCACATCCAATATCGCCGGCACCGATCGGAAATTCACCGTGAGCGGCAGTTCCTTCCAGCGTTCCGGTTCCGCCTCGCACAACCCGACGAAATCATCCTTCATGTCGGCATAGATCTGCGGATCGGCGCCTTGGAAGCCGAAGATCGACTGTTTGAAATCGCCGACCACGAACAGGCTGCGAAACTGGTCTCGCTGGCCGCGCCCGGCGAAATATTCCTCCACCAGCGCGCGGATCACCTGCCATTGCAACAGGTTGGTATCCTGCGCCTCATCAACCAGCACATGATCGATGCGGCTGTCGAGCTTGAAGCGCACCCAGTCCGCCGCGCCGGGTTCGCCGAGCAGGCGCGCGGCGGCGGCGATCATGTCGTCATAATCGATCACCCCGGCCCGGTGCTTGGCCGCCCGCCAATCCTGCGCCAGCCGCACTGCGACGCGCAGGTGGCGGCCGGCAAAATCCAATATCTGCCAGCGTTCCAGATCAGCGCGGATGCCTAGCAACTGCGTCTGCAGATCGGCACAGAAAGGCCGCCATTCAGGATTTTCGTCATCGAGAGCCTTGGGCACCAGCGTCGTCAGCGCGAGCGGCTCATTCTTGGTGGAATGGAACATCCGCCACAGATCAGGCCACAGCTTCGCCTTGTCGCTGGCGGCCTGAAAACCGGCGAGTGCTCCGGCAAGCTTCTGGGCGTTGACCCCTTTTTGCCGGCCCAGCGCCTGCGCGAACTGCTGCAATTTCAGCAGCGGCAGCGCCACGATCCCCGTCGCCAGCGTTGCCGCCTGGCTGTCATCATCGGCCAGCCCCAACGCCCGGCGCAGCAGCGGCTCCACGCCTTCAATGCGAAGTTTGGCCAGCGCCTCGCCGTGGCGGGAGAGCGCCGTCATGATCGCGTGTAACCGGGCTTCGCCACCATCGATGGCGATTTCCGCCACATCGGCCAGAAAGCCGGGATTGCGCGTGTCGGTGAGTGCGTCGGTCAGCACGCGGCGGCGCAGCAGCGCAGCGGCACGGTCATCCAGCGTCTGAAACCCTGGCGTGATGCCGGCTTCCACCGGGAAGCTGGCGATCAGCCCTTGCGCGAAACTGTGAATGGTCTGGATGGCCAGACCGGCTGGCGCCTCCTGCACGGCGGCAAACAGCCCGCGCGCGGTGGCAAATGTTTCCGCATCGGTGGGCGCACCGATGGCGGCAAGATCGCTGGCCAGCCCGGCCTCATCACAGCCGGCCCAACGCGCCAGCCGCGCCATCACCCGGTCCTGCATTTCAGCGGCAGCCAGCTTGGTGAAGGTCAGGCACAAGATCGCATGCGGCCGCGCCCCGGCCAGCAACAGGCGCAGCACACGCGCAGAGAGCACCTGCGTCTTGCCGGTGCCAGCCGATGCCGCGACCCAAGCATGGACCTCAGGATCGGCAGCGGCGGCCTGCGCCGGCTTCAGCGGTTCCAGCGGCTTCGTGCGTCCCCGGCTCATGGCACCACTCACGATTGGCGCTCCCGCCGGTTGATCCATTCGGCGACGCGAGCAAGATGATCAAAATCACCCCAGGCCCATTGCGGCTGCAGCTTGGCCGGGAACGGCGTTTGCGCCAGCAGATATTGCGCCACCAATTGCTCGGCCCGGATCAGCGCCCGGGTCACATGATCGGGCACATCGGCGCCCTTGCCCAACGGATTGCTGCGCTTGCCTTTTTCCCGCCGACTGCCGTTCAGCTGCCAATACTCGATGGCACCAGCATTGCCGCCCGGCACCGGCTTGTCACCATGGCGCAAGCCGCCAGCTACCGCGATCCCCAGCCCCAGCGCCAATTGGTTGGCCGCCAGCGCCTTGACCCGCGTGCCCGATGGCGGTGTGCCGGTCTTGTAATCAATCACGCGCAGATTGCCGTCGGCATGGCGGTCCAATCGGTCGATGCGCCCGCTCAGCATCACCCCGCCGGTCAACTCCAACTCGCCCTTCACTTCGGCCAGCATCTGCGCCCAGCCGGCGTCTTCCTCGTTCAATATCTCTTGGCCCGCCCAACCCAGCGCCCGCTGGATGCGCGGCACCCAAGCGGCGGCCAGCAGCGGGAAATGCGAAGTGGCGCTGCTCAGCACTTCGGCGGTGATCTGCTGCAGCTGCGGCAGGCTGCCGTGACGGGCGGCGACCCACTTGTCGAGCACCTCGTGGGCAAGATTGCCGCGCATCATCGCGGTGGGATCCTGATCGAGCGGATCAAGCTTGCGCAGTTTCAAGATATGCTTGGCGTGGAAGGCGAAGGGATCTGCGATCAGCGTGTCGATCTCGGTGATGCTGATGCGGCGGGGGCGAAGGGACAGCGCCGGGTTGGGCCGCGGCTGCGGTGCCGGCCGTGGCCCGCCGCTGGCACCATCCAATGCGCGGGCAATCAGGATCAGATCGTCCCGGCGCGGCAGCACATCGGCACCAGCGCGTTCAAACTGCGCCACCAGTCTCAGCCACAGGCGTGATGCCACTTGTGGCCCGCCGGCATCGCGGCGCGCCCGGGTGATCAGCACGCGCTTGGCGCTGGCGGCGCGCAGGAAATCCTGCGCGGCAAGGCCCTGCGCCCGCGCCGTGCCGGGCAGGCCAAGCGCGCGGCGGATGGCCGGCGCCAGCCACGGATCGGGCGAGGGGCGGCCGGGCCAGGTGGCTTCATTGAGGCCGGCCAGCACCAGCGTGTCGGCGCGGGTCAACTGCGCTTCGACTGGGCCCAATATGGCGAGGCGCGGATGCCCCTGCCCCGGCACCCGCACACTGCAGCCGGCCATCAGCGTGGCCAGCAGCGCCGGGGCTTCATCGGGGCGCAAGCTGCCGAACAGCGCGCCATGCAGTTCGATTTCGGCCACCAATGCTGCGAGTTGCCGCCCGTCAGGCCCGGCCCAGGCGCCATCACCGGCCAGTGCACCCAGCGCATCGCGCAACGCCTGCATCAGATCGGGCAGGGTGATGGCAGTGCGTTGGCGCAGGCCATCCAGCGGCTCCAGCGCCGGGGCCAGATCGTGCCACCAGTCCATCAACCGGGCGGCAAGGCGATCTGTGCGCCCATCCCGTTCGTGCAGCCAGCGATCAAGGCCGGCGCCGGCACCATCGAGACCGGGCGCTGGCCGCACACCGCGCAGGGCAATATCGGCCAGCCGCACACCGGCGCTGAACACCACGTCATCGGGCCGCACCAGCCCATGTTTCAGCACGGCGAGCAGCCGCGCCGGGGCAAATTCCTCGGCCATCGCCTCCACCAGCGCCAGCGCCAGCGCGCCCGGCGGCGTGAGCAGCAACGGCTGGCCGGCGGAGGAATCGATGGCAATGCCCCAGCGCCGGCAATGGGCGGCAACGCGCCGGGCGAGCAGCGGATCGGGCGTGATCAGCGCGGCGCGCTCCCCCGGCTGCTCCAGCGCCTCACGCAGCGCCAGCGCCACCACCTGGGCTTCCTCGGCCGCGGTGGCGCATTCGGCCAGCGCCAGGCCTTCGATGGCGGCGGGCGGCGGTGGCGGCGGGGCCGTCGCGGCAGCCGCCGGGGCCAGCGCCGCCAGCAATGCCGCCGCGCGTTCGGGCGGGCCATCCAGTTTGCCGCCGTGTGCGGGCCAAGGTTGAACGTCCGCACGCTCCAACCCAAGCGCGGCCAACAGTTTCTTCAGCGCCCATTGCGGGTGGCCCGGATCATCGCGGCCGCCCTCGGCGCTGCTGATCGGGATCGCCTCCCACCGCGCAATGCCGGCATCGGACAGGTCGTCATCAAGGCCGGGCAGCACCACCAGGCCCTGCGGCAGGTGCAGCACCGCACCCAGCAGCCGCACCAGCGCCGGGGTGGGATTGGCCAGGCCAGCCGCCACCACCAAGCCAGTGGGCGGCGCCACCCGCCAGCGTGCGATGGTGGCATCGATCAGCGCCGCGAGACGCGTTGCGCCTTCAGTGCCGCCATGGCCGGTGCGCGCTTCAGGCCAGACGGCGATGATCAGTTCAAGCAAGGCCAGCGTCTTCTGCCAATGGTCCGCCAGATCCTGGCCGTCGGCGGCAGCGCGCAGGGCTTCGGGTTCGATTTCCTCGGCCAGCAGCGCATCCAGCACTTCACCCAGCGCATCGCCCAGTCGCAGCCGCTCCACCGCCGAACGGTCGCTGCCCGGAAGGCCGCCCGCCAGCCGCGCCAGCTCCAGCCGGCGCAGCAGCGGCGCCACGGCGGGCAGCAGCACATCCGCGCCCGCCGCCAGCCGATCGAAACCGCCGTCATCCAGATCCCCCACCGGCACCATGCGCGGCAGCAGCAGGCCGCCACCGGATTCGGCACCGGATTTGGCATTGGGTAATTGCCGCACAAAGGCTTCAGTGAGCGCCGTCACCGCACGGCGGTTGGGCAGCAGCACCAGGGCCCGCGCCAGCGCCAGCGGATCACCAGCCGTGCGCGCCAGCAACCCGGCCGCCAGCGCATCGGCAAAGGCGACGTGCAACGCGATGTTGAATATCGGTGGGCGCAGAGGCAGGCTGGTCACGTCGTCCAGCATAGGGCCAGTTGCAGCGCCTGCCAGCCCCTGATTGGGGATATCGCCATCAGCGCGGCTCTGGTGCAGCGATGTTCCCGACGCCTTGTGGCTGGGGAGAAGACGGCGGGTGCGTGGGCCACCCGCCGCCGCCCCGCCCAGTTGGGAAAAATGGGGGAGAGCTTCAGATCAGGCGGCCGCGCTGCGCTGATAGCGGGCGCGGACTCGATCCCCGGTGCGCAGCGCATCGGCCGCCAGCGCCAGCATCCTCTGATAGGATTCGGGCGAAATGCCCAGAAAACTGCGGCGGCCATCGCGCTGGCACGGCCGCCGCACGATCAGGCCTTCCTTGGTCATGCCATTGATCCAGCGCAGCGCCGTGGTGCTCGGCACATCGGCGGCGATGCACAGG
The DNA here is from genome assembly GCF_000420765.1 of Sandarakinorhabdus limnophila DSM 17366. Classification (GTDB taxonomy): domain Bacteria; phylum Pseudomonadota; class Alphaproteobacteria; order Sphingomonadales; family Sphingomonadaceae; genus Sandarakinorhabdus; species Sandarakinorhabdus limnophila. The sequence goes on from NZ_ATVO01000005.1 coordinate 298,902, forward strand.
CTGGTGACCGAGGTTTCGCGGCGCCAATAATGCGCCACCGCCAGATCGAGCAAGATGTCCCACGCCGGTTTACCCAGCGACAGGCCGGGCAGATGCCGGACGCGCAAGCGACGGATGCGGAACTGGCCTTCCAGAAAGGCGATGCAATCGGCTTCGGCGACATCAGCGCTGCTGGCTGGCGGCTGGCCCACCAGTTTGTCGGCCAGCGCCGCCAGGCCCTGGGCCATATCGGCGACCTGGCGGGCAATGGCGGCGGACGGTTCACCGCTGCCGGCCAGCGCCTGCAGGGCTGCCAGATCCAGATTGGGGAAATCGGCATGCGGCCGTTCCATGCCCGACGATGCAGAGCCGGGCGAATCCCGGTCAACCACACGCCCGTTCGGCAATGCCGGTTCGGGCGATTTCTGTTCAGCCCCGTCCGGCACGGCTTGGGCCTTTTCCAGCTCCGTCGCGGCACCTCGTGAAGATAAGGTTCCGGCGGTCGGGCGACCGGCACCAAACAAGCCGGAATCGCCGAAGTCGCGCGAAAAACCCGTGTCGTATCCGACGTCTATCATCGAAACTACGCCCCCATAGCCTGCGAACAAACTATGGTTCGCAGACCAAGGTCTCTAACATTTGCTCCACTCTGGTGACGCACAGGGGCTGGTCCATTATGGACAAACCGGCTTGGGAAATGAGTTCATTAAGGTTTAATTCTGGCGACCACGCCGCAATTGGCCCGCGTTCGCCGGGACTGGCGGGCAACATGGCCAGGCACAGGCGCGCCGGCGGACACACGGCCAGACCGGATGGGAAGCTCTCCACCTGCCAGCCAAGGATTTCGGCCAGCATCGTCACCGGTTCGGCCAGCCCCGGCGGCAATCCGAACAGCACCAGCCGGCGCGGTGGCTGCGGGTCTCGGTGTCGGGCTGGGTGCTGGTCCGGCACCGCCCACTCCCCCACAGACGGCACGGCGCCAAAGCCGTCCGGCTGAGCCCAGCCCGGCCATTCGGCGCTTCCCACCTGATCGAAACTGAAGATCCGCTGCGCAACAGTCACTGGCCACCACTCCTTCCGCCCGGCGCTGAAGCGCCACAGCGGCGATAACGGCGGGTGAATGATCAGCTTGCACTTGCAGCGGCAAAGTGCGCGAAAAATGGTTACCACTGCCAAACCCGGCGCCACTGGCGTTAGGGGCCAGGCAGCGCGCCACTGTCATCCGGCAAAGGCCAGCAATTCCTCCAGCGGCGGTAGCGAAACTGGCAGCACCAGGCGATCCAGCCCCAAGCGCGCCAATTGATCTGCCAGGGCGATGTCATCGGCGTCGACCCGGATCACATTGTCAGTCTGGCGCAGCACCAGCCTGGGCGAGCCCGCGGGCCGATCGGCACCGGGGTCCCGGCCCGGATCGCACTGTGCCCAACCGCCTTGCAAAAACATGCTATTGTTCGAACTACCTTTGGCCGATCCGCCTTTCACCAACACCACTTCGCCCCCGTCCGCTGTCGTCCAAGGCACCGTATCGCGTGCACCAAAGGCATCCGGAAAGCCGCCAACCCAGCTGCGCATCCGGCCGGTTCCGTCAGGAGGCTCAACCGCCCACCCCAGGATCGCCGCCAGCAATCCGATTTTCTCAGCCTCGTCCGACTGCACCCCCATCAAGCGGATGGAACGATTTGAGCATGCGTCGGCCCTCTCCGACGACGCCGGCGATAATATCTCCACAATTGTTCCCCAACTCAGACCCTCGCACCGATGTGGTTAACCGCTTGGTAACGGACGGCAAGATGCAACTCGGTCCATTCTGGTTCTGATCGCCGGTTAACCGTGGAGAGGCACACGCCATCTCGACAGAGTGCCGGCAATTTGCTTCCCTGTCTGTCCACACACACACCACGGGGGGAAATGCCCATGTTCAGCCACATCATGGTCGGCGCCAACGACACAGCCGCATCCAAGGCCTTTTACGACGCCACCTTCGCCGCCATGGGCATCGGCCCCGGCCACGCCGACGACAAGGGCCGGGTGTTCTGGATGACGCCCACCGGCATCTTTGCCATCACCCCGCCGATCGACGGCAACCCGGCCTGCAATGGCAACGGCAGCACCATCGGCTTTGCCATGGCCGGCCCGGAAATGGCCGATGCCTGGCATGCCGCCGGCGTCGCCAATGGCGGCACCACCTGCGAAGATCCGCCCGGCGTGCGCCAGGGCGGCATGGGCGCGCTTTACCTCGCCTATCTGCGTGATCCGGCCGGCAACAAATTGTGCGCCCTGTATCGGATGCCCGCCTGATGCGCGGCCTTTCCCTTCTGGGCGCGGCGCTGCTGCTGGCCGCCCCGGCCGCGGCGCAGCTGGTGAAGGACAAGCCGGTGCTGACGCTCGACGGCGCCCGCATCGTCACCGATGCCGCCCAGGCCGAGGCCGACAAGCGCGGGCTGAAAGTGACCATCGTGGTTGTCGATCCGGCCGGAATTCTGATTGCGCTGCGCCGGATGGATGATGCGTCGATCGCCGGGCCGGACATCGCCACCGGCAAGGCGCAGACGGCGGCGCGTTTTGGCAACCCCACCGCGCTGTTCGAACAGCGGCTGCAGAAGGAAGGCCAACTGCGCTACCTCACCTTCCCGGTGGGTGTGGTCGCGTCCGAAGGCGGTGTGCCCATCAAGCGGGACGGCAAGACCGTGGGCGCGGTCGGCGTTTCAGGCGCCACCAGCCAGGAAGACGGCCTGATCGCGGCGGCCGGCATCGCGGCGCTGGAGGCCGCGCTCGCCCCGAAGAAATAACTCGTCTTTTTGGCTGAATCCGGCCGGTTCACCTGCGCCCTCTTGCCGCTGGTGGGCCGGCCGCGCTATTGAGGCGCGTAACACTGCACAGGAGAGACTGCCATACCATCCCCCCCACGCCGCATGATGAACACGCCCGCGCCGATGACCGGCCCGCGTTATGATGAATTCATCACTGTTCCCAAGGTCCGTGTCATCGATCAGGACGGGGAAAATCTGGGTGTTCTTTACACCCGTGAAGCCATTGCGATCGCACAGGAAGCCGGGCTGAATCTGGTGGAAGTCTCCCCTGGCGCCGATCCGCCGGTGTGCAAGATTCTCGATATCGGCAAGTTCAAATATGAAAGCCAGAAAAAGGCTGCCGCAGCTCGCAAGAACCAGAAGACGCAGGAGATCAAGGAGATCAAGATGCGTCCCAATATCGACGAGCATGATTATCAGACCAAGATGAAAGCCATCAATCGCTTCCTGGAAGACGGCGACAAGGTGAAGCTCACCCTGCGCTTCCGCGGCCGTGAGCTTTCGCATGGCGAGCTTGGCCTGAAGTTGCTGGAGCGCGTACGCGACGAAACCGCAGAACTGGCCAAGGTGGAGCAGTTGCCCCGCCTGGAAGGCCGCCAGATGCTGATGGTGATCGCACCGAAGTAATTCGGGCTTCATCCACGACAATGAACGCCGCCGGCTCACCCCGGCGGCGTTTGCGTTTCCGGGGCTGCGGCGCTAACGCCCGGCCATGTCATTCTTTGCCCCCGCCCTCGAAGGCACAAAGCCCGAACGCTATGTGCAGCTGAACCAGGAGTTGGCCGCGTTGATCGGCGACGAGCGTGATTTCGTCGCCAACATGGCCAATATGGCGGCGCTGCTCTTCCACCAGCTGCCCGATCTCAATTGGGCCGGTTTCTACCTGATGCGCGAAGGCGAACTGGTGCTCGGCCCGTTTCAGGGCAAGCCGGCCTGCATCCGCATCCCGCTCGGCCGCGGCGTGTGCGGCACGGCAGCGGCGACCCGCGAAACCCAACTGGTGCCCGATGTGCACGCCTTCCCCGGCCATATCGCCTGCGATGCCGACAGCCGCTCCGAAATCGTCGTGCCGCTGATCCGTGATGGCATGATCATCGGCGTGCTCGATCTCGACAGCCCGAAACCCGGCCGCTTCGATGAAGACGACCGGGCCGGGCTGGAATCCGCAGCGGGGCTCTTGCTGGGGGCCAGCCTGATGCTCTGAACCTGTGCCGCCCGGCCTGAAAGGGGCCAGAACTGGGCAGCACGGATCAGATCATTTCTCGACCTTCACGATCACTTCGGTGCGTTGGTTGGCCATCGCCGCATCGATGCCCTTCAGCGCAGCGGCGCGCTGTTCGGCAGACAGATCGCGGGATTTCTCGATGGCGGCACGGGCCGAGGCCATGGCCTCGCGCACCTTCTTCTGCATTTCCATGCCGCAGGTGGCAAGCTGCGCCATGTCGGCATCGGCGGGCAGCTTCACACCCTCGCTTTCGCAACGGGCGCGCATGCGGGTCTTCACCTCGGCCATGCGGGATTCGACGTCCTTGCCAGCCAGCGCGGCGTGCTTGCCGGCCATTTCGGCGATTTCCTGGTGGCGGATCATCACCATCTTCTTGCCTTCGGCGGTTTCCATCACCTTGACCATCTCGCCCGGGCCGCCGCCGTGCATCATCATCACGTGCGGGCCGTCGCCGCTGGTCTCGTCCGACACCACCTTGCCATCCTTCATGATGATCTTGCGGACGATCTTCTCGCCTGGCTTGCCTTGCGCGCCGTCGATCTTGTGGGTGAACACCATCACCTTGGGGGCAGCCGGAGCACTGGGCGCAGCCGGAGCACTGGGCGCAGCCGGCGGCGACACCGGGGCGGGCGGCGACACAGCGGCCGGCGGTGACACCGGCGCGGGCGGCGAGACGGGTGCGGGCGGTGCTGGTGGGGCCGCTAGTGCGGGCTGGGCACCCGACGCGGTGGCGATCAGGCCGCCGGCAGCGAGGCCGGTGACGGCGAGCAGGCCAAACAGGCGGCCAAAGCGGCCCAGCTTGCGATCCTTCATCATGGAAAACCGTTCCTTCAACTGGCTCTTGTGGTTCATGGCACAAGCGGCGACTGGGGTGGCGACGCACGCAGATTTCAACACGGCCCGGCCATAGGTGGCGCGGGTGTCACCATCGCTGCCGGCCAGCACGCTGGCATCGCAGGCGAGTTCCTGATCGGCGCGGAAGGCGCGCCAGGCGGCATGGGCAATCGGGTTCCACCAATGCGCCGCCAGCACCACCAGCCCGGCCAGATTGGCGGCAAGATCCAACCGATCATGGTGGGCTCCTTCGTGCAGCAGCGCCATGCGGCGCTCGGCTGGCGAGTAGCGGGTGAGGAAATCGGCCGGCAGCAGGATGCGGCGCTGGATGATGCCGGCCGCCATCGGGCCGGGCACATGGGCAGAGACGATCACGTCCACGCCGCCCTGACGGGTGAGCAGGTCGCCGTCGCGCACCGCCTGGCCCACAAAGCGCACATGCCGCGCCCATTGGATGGCGAGAAAGGCAATCGCGCCCAGCGCCCAGACCCCAAGCAGCAGCACAGGCCAATCCGGCAGCAGGCTCACGTCTGGTCCCATTTGCAGCGTGACCGGCGGCAGCGGCTGGGTGTAAAGTTTGGCGTCGGCCGGCGGCATCAGGGCAAGCGCCATGTCGCCATCGGGTTTGGCCTGCGCCACTGGCACATAAAGCGGCTGCCAGCCCGGAATCGCCGGCAGCACCATGCGCAGCGCCGGCAGTGCCCACAGCCATAGGCCATATGGGCGCCCCACAGTCGGGCCACCGGTTTGCGCACGATCAGCACCAACAACATCAGCAGCGTGGCGCCAATAAGCGCCTCCACCAGCCAGGCAGGATCAGGCATCATTGCTTCAACTCCCGGATCAGGGCTTCCAGTTCGGCAATATCGGCAGGAGAAAGCTCGCCGCGTTCGGCCAAATGGGCGACCAGCGGCGCCGGGCGGCCACCGAACAGGCGATCAACCAGCCGGCGGGATTCGCCGGCGGCAATGGCGGCGCGATCAACGGCGGGTGCGTACAGATAGCGGCGGCCATCTTCCGTGGTGGTCAGCGCGCCCTTGGCGGCGAGGCGGGAAAGCAACGTCTTCACCGTCGTCAGGCCCCAGCCAGTGGGTTGCAGCCGGGCCGCCACATCCTGCGCAGTGAGCGGATGCTGTGTCCACAACACCTCCATCACCTGCCATTCGGCTTCGCTGATACGCTCTGACATGATCGGCACCCGAGTCGTTTACATCTGTAATCGATGTATCGACTACGTATGTAGTCGTCAAGCGCTGTTGCGCGGGGGTGGGACACTCCTGCGCCTCGCCGGCTTGCTGGTCGATGAATGGCCTGATTGCTTGACGAACCGGGCATGACGGTGGCAAGCGGACGCCGGCTTCTGCGGGTATGATGTAATGGTAGCCTGCCAGCTTCCCAAGCTGAACGCGCGGGTTCGATTCCCGCTACCCGCTCCATCGCTGCCGGGCGCGTGAATAGCGCAGCCACTCACCGACTCCGACAAGATCGGCCGGCGACCAAAAAAGGCGGCCCTCAGGCCGCCTTTTTCGTGTGTCGTCCGACGGCGTGGCTCCGCCACGCTCTTCCTTCTTGCTTCCTGCCTTCAAGGCAGACTCGGCGGCTCCGCCGCCGGCTGCCCCTTACTCCGCCGCTTCCCCCAATGGCGGCAGATTATGCCCCAGCAGCCGGAGCAACTCAGCCGCCGCCTCGACAATATTCGTCCCCGGCCCAAAGATCGCCACCGTGCCCACCGATTTCAGGAAGTCATAATCCTGCGCCGGGATCACCCCGCCGGCGATCACCTTGATGTCCGATCGGCCAGCCTGCTTCAGTTCATCGATCAACGCCGGCACCAGAGTCTTGTGCCCCGCTGCCAGCGACGACGACGCCACCAGATCCACGTCGAGCTGCAACGCCAGGTCGCGGGCCTCTTCCGGCGTCTGGAACAAGGGGCCGACGGTGGCATCAAAGCCCAGATCGGCCAGCGCCGTGCCGACCACTTTGGCGCCGCGGTCATGCCCGTCCTGGCCCATCTTCACGATCAGCACCCGCGGTTTGCGCCCCGTCCGGCGCTCGAACGCCTCCACGCCTTCGGCCACGCGCACATAGGCGGGATCGGCCTTGTAGGCATCGGCATAAACGCCCTTCACCATCTTCACGACGGCGGCATGGCGGCCGAACACATCTTCCATCGCGGCGCTGATTTCGCCCAGCGTGCAGCGGGCGCGGGCGCATTCGATGGCCAGCGCCAGCAGATTTTCGCTGCCGCGTGCACCTTCGCGCAGCGCATCCAGCGCGGCCTGCGCCCGATCGGAATCGCGCGCCGCCTTCACGGCTTCGATCCGCGTGATCTGGCTGGCGCGCACCGCCACATTGTCCACGTCCAGCACCGGCACCTCGTCCACGCTGCCGGGCTTGTACTTGTTGACGCCCACGATCACGGTCTCGCCCATGTCGATGCCGGCCTGCTTGGCAGCGGCTGCGGCTTCGATGTTGAGCTTGGGCAGGCCGCTGGCGACCGCCTTGGTCATGCCGCCGAGCGATTCCACTTCATCGATGATGGCCTGCGCACCATCCACCAGCTGCTTGGTAAGCGCCTCCACATAGTAGCTGCCGCCCAGCGGATCGACGACCTTGGTGATGCCGGTTTCTTCCTGCAGCACGATCTGGGTGTTGCGGGCGATGCGGGCGGAAAAATCGGTGGGCAGCGCAATGGCTTCATCCAGCGCGTTGGTGTGCAGCGATTGCGTGCCGCCCAGCGCAGCGGCCAGCGCCTCCACCGTGGTGCGGATGACGTTGTTGTACGGGTCCTGCTCCTGCAGCGACACGCCCGACGTTTGGCAATGGGTGCGCAGCATCAGGCTGCGCGGGTCCTTGGCGCCAAAGTTGGTCATGATGCGCGCCCACAAGGTGCGGGCAGCGCGCAGCTTGGCCACTTCCATGAAAAAGTTCATGCCGATGGCGAAGAAGAAGCTCAGCCGCCCGGCAAATTCATCGACATCCAGGCCCTGGGCCTGGGCGGCGCGGACATATTCCATGCCATCGGCCAGCGTGTAGGACAGTTCCTGCAGCGCCGTCGCCCCGGCTTCGTGCATGTGATAGCCGGAGATTGAAATGCTGTTGAATTTCGGCATGTTGCGCGCGGTGTGGCTGATGATGTCGGCCACGATCCGCATCGAAGGTTCGGGCGGATAGATATAGGTGTTGCGGACCATGAACTCCTTCAGGATGTCGTTCTGGATGGTGCCATCCAGTTTGGCCTGAGGGACGCCGGCTTCCTCGGCCGCCACAATGAAGAAGGCGAGGCACGGGATCACCGCGCCGTTCATCGTCATCGAAACCGACATCTGATCGAGCGGGATGCCGTCGAACAGGATCTTCATGTCCTCCACGCTGTCGATGGCCACGCCGGCCTTGCCGACGTCGCCTGACACGCGCGGGTGATCCGAATCATAGCCCCGGTGGGTGGCCAGATCGAACGCGACCGAAAGCCCCTTCTGCCCGGCCGCCAGGTTGCGGCGATAGAAGGCGTTGGATTCTTCCGCCGTCGAGAAGCCAGCGTACTGCCTGACGGTCCACGGCCGACCCGCATACATGGAGGCGCGCACGCCGCGCGTGTACGGCGCAAAGCCCGGCAGGCCGGGCTCCCAACCTTGGGTATCTTCGGCGGTATAGAGCGGCTTGACGGTGAAGCCTTCAGGGGTGTGCCAGTCCAGCGACTGCCCCTTCACTTCCTTGGCGGCCATCGCGGCCCAATCGTTCACGGTTGGCTTGGTCATGTCACTCTCCGTCTTGCCATCCGCTTAAGCAAGGCGCAGCGCGGCTGGCAAGCTGGAGGAACTGCGATGTGGTCGCAGGGGGCCGATCGGGAACCAATCCGCTGCTGCGGCGTTGATTTCTTCATGGCCATTGAACCCACGACACAAGCAGACCCGCCCGAAATCATCTCCACCGTGAAGGCGCGCGGTGGCGTGACCGGCAACAAGGTGCGTTATGTGTTGGCGATTTCGCTGTTGCTGGTGGTTGCCGGCATGGTGGCTGTCCATCTCGGTGTGCCCGGCGGCCTGATGGACGGAGCCACCAGCGCACCAGGGAAGAACTGACTCACTCCGCCGCTTCGGCCAGCATTTCCACCTTGGAGCTGGCGGTCGCGGCAATGGCCAACAGGCGCTTTTCGATGGCTTTCAGGCGCACTGGATTGTCGATCTTGGCGCCGGTGAGATCGGTCACGTAGAAGGTGTCAGTGGCCTTTTCGCCGTAGGTGGCGATGTGGGCGCTGTGGATAGTCAGCTTCTGCTGGAACAGCCCATTGGTCAGCGCATAAAGCAAAGCCGGGCGGTCAGAGGCGTTGACCTCGATCACCGTGTAACGATTGCTGGCCTTGTTATCGATCAGCACGCGCGGTTCCACCCGGAACAGTTCGGCCTTGCGGCGGGCCAGTGGCCGGGCGGCGAGCTTGTCGGCGAGACGGATGCGGCCTGACAACACATCCTCGATGCTGCGCCGCAGCCGCGCCAGTTGCGCCGGTTCAACGAACGGCCGGCCCAGCGGATCGAGCACGACGAAATTGTCGATCGCCATGCCATCGCGGGTGGTGTGGATGCGGGCATCGAAAATGTTGCCGCCGGCCAGGGAAATGGCGCCGGCGATGCGGTAGAACAGGCCGGGGTGATCGGTGGCATAGATGGCGACCAACGTGGTGCCACGCGCCGGATCGGGCGTGCAGGCAATCGCCAGGGGGGCATCGCCGGCACCTTCAACCAGCGCGGCGTTGGCGGTGAGCACGTCTGACGCTTCGGCCACCCAATAGCTGTCGGCAAAGCGGCGGGCATAGGTGGCAAAGCGCTGTTCGGGCCAGCCCAGCGCATCGCGCAGGCCGGCCTGTTTGGCGGCGATGCGTGTCGCGCGCCCTGTCTGCTTGTGGCCCAACCGCAGCACTTCTTCGGCCGAATCATACAGTTCGCGCAGCAATTGCGCTTTCCAGCCGTTCCACACGCCGGGGCCGACGGCGCGGATATCGACCACGGTCAGGATCAGCAGCAGGCGCAGCCGTTCCGGGCTGGCAACGGCTTCAGCAAAATCCAGGATGGTCTTGAAATCGGAAAGGTCACGCTTGAAGGCGGTGCGGCTCATCAGCAGGTGATGTTCCACCAGCCAGGCCACGGTTTCGGTCTCTTCTTTGCTCAGCCCCAGCCGCGGGCACAGGCGCCGCGCGATATCGGCGCCCAACAGGCTGTGATCGCCGCCGCGCCCCTTAGCGATATCGTGCAGCAGCACCGCAACATGCAGAACGCGCCGGTTGATCAGCTGGTGGATGATGGCGCTCGACAGGCTGTGATCGGATTTCAGCTCACCGCGCTCGATCCGGGCAAGCAGGCCGATGGCGCGGATCGTGTGTTCGTCCACCGTGTAATGGTGGTACATGTCGTACTGCATCTGCGCGACGACACGGCCGAAATCCGGAACAAAGCGCCCGAAGACACCGGCCTCGTTCATCCACCTGAGCACGGTTTCCGGATCACGCGGCGAAATGAGCACCTCAAGGAACAGCGCATTGGCGGTCTTGTCGCGCCGCACGCGTTCGTCGATCAGCTGCGCATCGCGCGCGGCGGCGCGCATGGCGAGCGGATGGATGGCCAGCCCCTGACTGTCGGCCAGCGCGAAGATCTCCAGCAGGTGCACCGGATCAGCCTTGAAGAATTCATCATTGGGCACGCCGATCTGGCCGCGCCGCAGGGTGAAGCCCTTCAGCCGGGCCGGCCGGCGGGTGAGCGTGGGCAACCAGGCGAGGCGGGCGGTCGATTCATCGAGGTGGGCGAGGAACAGGCCCGTCAGGTCGCCCACCGATTTCACCATCAGGAAATAATGGCGCATGAACCGCTCCACCGCGCTCATGCTGTCACGATTGGCATAGGCCAGGCGGGCGGCAAGCTCGCGCTGCACGTCGAAGGTGAGGCGTTCCTCGGCGCGGCCGGTGATGTGGTGCAGCATGATGCGCACCGACCACAGGAAGCTTTCGGCGCGGCGGAACTGGCGCAATTCGTCCGCGGTGAGCAGGCCCTTGTCTACCAGTTCGGCAACGCTGTGCACCTGGTGCAGATATTTGCCGATCCAGAACAGGGCGTGCAGATCGCGCAGGCCGCCCTTGCCTTCCTTCAGATTGGGTTCGACGACATAGCGGCTGTCGCCCATGCGCTGGTGACGGGCTTCGCGCTCGGCCAGCTTTTCGGCCACGAAGGCGCGGGCGGTGCCGGCCACCACTTCCTTGCGGAACCGGGCATTGGCTTCGTCGAACAGCGGCTGATCACCCCAGACGAAGCGGGCTTCCAGAAAGGCGGTGCGCACCGTCATGTCGGAACGAGCGATGCGGATCACGTCGTCCAGGCTGCGGGTGGCGTTGCCCACCTTCAAGCCCAGATCCCACAGCAGATAGAGCAGAGTTTCGATGACCTGTTCGCCCCACGGCGTCTGCTTCCACGGCGTGATGAACACGATGTCCACATCGGAAAACGGCGCCATCTGGCCGCGGCCGTAACCACCCACCGCCGCCAGCGCCAGCCGTTCGGATTGGGTGGGATTGGCCAGCGGATATAGGCTGGCCACCACCGTATCGCAGGCAAGGCGCAGCAGCTGATCGGTCAGGAAGCTTTGGGCGGTGGCCATTTCCAGGCCGCGGCCGGGGTGCGCTTCCAGCCGTTCGGCAATCTCGGTACGGCCAGCGAGCAGCGCCCCGCGCAGCGTATCTGCGAGCAGACGGCGGCGATCGGCAAAACTCTCGCAGCGGGCCAGCCCGCTGGCCAAGCCATCGGCCAAGGCGCGGCGATCGATGATCGCGCGGCGATTGTGGATGGCATCAACCCTCAACATTGCAGTGCAGCATAGGCCCTGCGCGGTGCAAAGGCCATGGCCTCATCCCCACAACGCTGCGTCCGGCGGATAGACGTCGCTGCCCTCGAAGCGCAGGCCGTGCGGGCGGTCCTCAATCAACAATGGTCCATCCAAATCGGCGTAGCTGCCCTGCATGGCGACCATGAACGCTGGCGCAATGGCAAGGCTTGTGCACAGCATGCACCCCGTCATCACGCCCAGCCCGCGCGTGGCGGCAGCATGGCGCAGGGCCAGAGCCTCGGTGAGGCCGCCGGCTTTATCGAGCTTGATATTGATGAAGCGATAGCGGCCGATGATGGCATCAAGACTGTCGCGGTCATGGCAGCTTTCATCGGCGGCCAGCGGCACGGCGCAGTTCAGCCCCTCCAGTTCGGCGTCACGGCCGGCAGGCACCGGCTGTTCGACCAGCTCCACGCCAAGCGGTGCCAACTGGCGCAGCGTGCGTTCGATATCGGTGCCGCCCCAGGCTTCATTGGCATCGACGATCAACCGGGCATCAGGCGCGGCGCGGCGCACGGCGGCCATACGCTCCACGTCCGCCTGCGGGCCGCCGTCGCCGCCCAGCTTGACCTTCAACAATTCGCGGCCCCGCACCGCGCTTGCTGCTGCCGCCATCGCCGCCGGATCGCCCAAACTGATGGTGTAGGCGGTGAGCATCGGCTGCGGCACCGGCAGGCCGAGCGTTTGCCAGACGCGGCGGCCGGACTGTTTGGCTTCCAGATCCCACAGCGCACAATCAAGCGCGTTGCGCGCCGCACCGGCGGGCAGCAGCGCCAGCAAATTGGCACGGCCGGCACCCGCCGCCACCGCGCCGGCACAGCCCGTCAGCGCGGCCAGTGCCAGTTCCGCCGAATCGCCCTTGTAATAGATGGCGGTGCCCTCGCCGCGGCCAGTGTGCGGGCCATCGCTGACCTCTGCCACGACGACATCGACATGGGTTTTGGCTCCGCGCGAAATGGTAAAGCTGCCTTGCACAGGAAAGCGTTCGATGCGGGCGGCGAGCGAGCGGGCCATTTGCACCGCACTGCCCCAAGCTGCCCCCGCCTGCAACAGGCTTTGCGTCAAGAGCAAAGCAGGGCATGCTTCCGCAATGAGCGATGAGGAATCAGTCGAACTAGACGCGGTTGCCACCGTGTCGCGCATCACCGCCCTGGAAATGCTGGTGCGCCAGATCATGATCGTGCAGCTTCGCATCCTCGACAAGATGGGCGAGATCAAACTTGATCCCGATTATATGCAGACCATCCACAAGGCCTATGCCGAAAAGGTCGATGAAAGCCCGATCATCCAAAGCGCCAGCCCAGACGTGAACTATGAATTCAAGATGATGGTGTTGCACAATCTGGAGCGCTTCTTCGACGATATCGAACGCCACGTGAAGGACAATCCGGCCTGAAGCCAAGAGCTTGGGCCGCTGCGTGAAACGACAGGACCCGTGTCATAAGCATTGACGGTCCCAGCAGGCGTGGCATCGTGAATGCGAAGGCCGGACGCGGCCAAAAGGGGAGAAACTGATGCGGCGCACGATAATGGAGGCGGCCTTGCTGCTGGGCAGCAGCGCGATGCTGACAAGCTGCGATGGGCCCAAGCCTACCGCCAAGAGCGACGCCGCGGTGAAGGAAAGCGAATTTCCGGATCGGCCGTTGTGGGGTGACACCCACCTTCACACCGCCAACTCGGTCGATGCCTTCGGCTTTGGCGTGCGGTTGGGCCCAGAAGAGGCGTTGCGCTTTGCCCGCGGTGAGGAAGTGACGGCCACGACCGGCATGAAGGCCAAGCTGTCACGCCCACTGGATTTTCTGGTGGTGACCGATCATGCTGAGGCGTTGGGCGGTACCAAGGCAATTGCCGATGCGCCGCGCCTGCTGATCCGCGATGCCACCATGCGGCGTTGGCACGACATGATGAACGAAGGCCCGGCTGGATCGCAGCGCGCCATGGCCGAAATATTGGATGCGCGCGGCCGCAATGCCATTCCCGAAGCCATGCTCAACGCCGATGGCGCCGCCAAACGCACAAAAGAAGTGTGGAACGGCAATGTGGATGCGGTGGAGCGCTACAACGAACCCGGCAAATTCACCGCCTTCCATGGCTTTGAATATACGTTGATGCAGGGTGGCAATAATCTGCACCGCAACATCATCTTCCGCGACGGCGAAGACAAGGTGCGTACGGTGGTACCGATCGATCCCACCTACAAGGCGACGCCGGACGAGATCTGGAACTACATGGACGCCTATGAGAAATCGACTGGCGGCCGGGTGCTGGCGATTCCACACAACAGCAATCTTTCCAACGGCCTGATGTTCGAGCTGACCCAGCCCGGCGGCGGCCCGATGACGGCAGCCTATGCCAAGCGCCGCGCCCGCCTGGAGCCGGTGGTGGAAATCACCCAGATCAAGGGCGACAGCGAAGCCCACCCCTTCCTGTCGCCCAACGATGAATTTTCCGGTTATGGCGTGGCCGGTTGGGAGATGAACAATCTCCTCTCTAACCAGCCCAAGGTGCCGTCCATGTATGCCGGCGAATATGTGCGCGAGGCACTGAAGCGCGGCCTGGCCCTGGAAGCGCAGACGGGGGTGAACCCCTACAAGTTCGGCCTGATCGGATCGACCGACAGCCACACCGCCCTTGCCACCGCCGATGAAGACCAATTCTTCGGCAAGCACAGCGGCACCGAACCGAGCGCGGCCCGGACAATGGCGCCGCAGAACCTGGGCACCCGCAAGGGTCGTTTCGGTTGGCATTATCTCGCCAGTGGCTATGCCGCTGTGTGGGCCAAGGCCAACACCCGCGCTGCCATCTTCGATGCGATGACGCGGCGCGAAGTCTATGCCAGCACCGGCCCGCGCATGACGGTGCGGGTTTTTGGCGGCTGGGATTTCACCGCCGATGATCTGAAGGGCGATTGGGTGCGTGCCGGCTATGTCCGTGGCGTGCCAATGGGCGGAGAGCTGAAGCCGAGCAAAGGTGGCGCGCCGCGCCTGTTGATCTCGGCCCTGAAAGACCCGGAAGGCGCCAACCTCGATCGCGTGCAGGTGGTGAAGGGCTGGATCGACAAGGCCGGCAAGACGCACGAGCAAGTGTTCGACGTGGCGTGGAGCGGTGACCGCAAGCCGGTTGCCGGCAAGCTGCCTTCGGTGGGAGATACGGTCGATGTCGCCACCGCCACCTACAAGAACAATATCGGCGCCGCCGCGCTCACGACAGTCTGGACCGATCCCGCCTTCGATCCCGCGATCAGCAGCTTCTATTATCTGCGTGTGCTGGAAATCCCGACACCCAGCTGGCCCGCATTTGATGCGGTGCGGTACAAGCTGAAGCTGCCGCCGGAAGTCCGCATGAAGAGCCAGGAACGTGCCTATACCTCGCCAATCTGGTACACGCCCAATCAGAATTTGGGCAAGAACTGAGGCGCAAGCATGACGGCATGGCGAACCCGCGCAGCGGCACTGCTGCGCGAGCCTCTGGTGCATTTCCTGGTGCTGGGCGCCCTGGTGTTCGTCGCCATGGCAGGGCGGGCGCCCGATCTGGGCGAGCGTCGCATCATCGTTGATGAGCCGGTGGTGGCTGGCCTCGTCAACCATCATGTCCGCGCTTTCCGGCGCCCGCCCACAGCTGAAGAACTGGACGGGCTGATCCGCGATCATGTCCGCGGCGAGGTCTATTACCGCGAGGCGCTGCGCCTGGGCCTCGATACCGACGACGAGGTGGTGAAAAAGCGGCTGCGCAACAAGATGCTGGCCATTGCCGGCGCCGAAGCCGAAGCCTCGCAGCCCAGCGATGCCGAACTGCAGGCGCTGCTCGATGCCGATCCAGCCCGTTATGCCGCGCCGCCACGTTATAGGCTGGAGCAGATCTATCTCGGCCCTGATGCCCCAGCGCTGCGGGCCGCAGCTGCCGCCGAAATAGGGCGCATACCCAAGGGCGCGCGACCCGGCATCATGACGCAGCCGCTGCCCCTGCCCGGCCGCTTTGACGATGCCAGCCAGACCGATCTGGCCGAACAACTGGGCGATGATTTCGCCACCGCCCTCGCCCGGCTGCCGGTAGGCACTTGGATGGGGCCAGTGGTTTCCGGCTTTGGCCTGCACCTGGTGCGCATCGATCAGCGGGTGCAGCCGCCGCCGCCGCGCCTGGCCGATGTGCGCCAGCGGCTGGAAAATGATTGGCGCAGCAGTGCCATCCGCAAGGCGCAGGACGCGCACCTGCAGCAATTGCTGGACAGTTACGACGTGGAGATCAGGCGCACGTCATGATCGGCCTGTTGCTTCGCGCATTGGCGCTGCTGGCGCTGCTGGCCGGTGCCCTGCCAGCCCGGGCCGATGAACTGCGGCCTGGCTATCTGGAACTGACGCAGCGCAGCGCCGGCGATTGGAAGATCGTGTGGAAGGCCCCGGTGCTTGGCGGGCTGGCCGCCAGCGCCACGCCGCAATTGCCGCCGTTCTGCCGAGTAAAAATGGGCGAAGCGCGGCTTTCGGTTGGCGCCCTCGTGGCAACCGGGCGCGCCGATTGTGCCCGCCCGCTCGATGGGGCAAGTGTTGGCCTCGCCGGGCTGGAACCGGGCTTTACCGACACGCTGCTGCGCATTGCACCATTGGGTCGGCCGGTGCAGACCGAGCGGCTGCTGCCCGGCCGCGCCACCGCGACGGTTGCTGCCGTGCCCGACGCCCTGCAGGTGGCGCGCACCTATTTCGTGATCGGTGTCGGTCATATCGTCGGCGGTTTCGATCATCTACTGTTCGTGGTCGCCTTGGTGCTGCTGTTGCAACGCGGCTGGCCGGTGGTGGCGGCCGCCACCGCCTTCACCATCGCCCATTCGATCACCTTGGCCGGCACCACGCTGAGCCTGTTCGGTTTGCCGCAGGCGCCAGTGGAGGCGGTGATCGCGCTTTCCATCATCTTCCTGGCCGTCGAAATCGTGAAGGCGCAGCCGGGACGCCCCCGCCTGTCGGAACGGTTGCCCTGGCTGGTTGCCTTCCTGTTCGGCCTGCTGCACGGCTTCGGCTTTGCTGGCGCCTTGCGCGAGATTGGCCTGCCCGAGACCGATCTGCCGATGGCACTGTTTACCTTCAACCTGGGGGTGGAGGCTGGCCAGATGCTGATCATTTCCGCCACACTGGCCGTCATCGCCGGGCTGCGTCGCCTCACACCAGCCGCGCTGCACCCTGGAGTGCTCGCCAGCGCCTATGCCATCGGCAGCATCGCGAGCTTCTGGTTCATCGAACGCATCTGGGCCTAAAGGACGGCCCTGATCACCAGATAGATCAGCGACGGCCCCAGCAGGCAGCCCAGCCCGGTGTAGAAGGTGGATGTCATCGCGCCGTACGGCACCAGCTTGGGATCAGTGGCAGCCAGCCCGCCGGTCACACCGCTGGTGGTGCCCATCAGCCCGCCATAGACCATTGCGCTGGCGGGATTATCAAGGCCGATGCGCCGCGCCACCAGCGGCGTTGCCACCATCACCAGCACCGCCTTCACCAGCCCAGCCGCGATGCTGAGCGAGATGATCCGCGACGACACGCCCAGCGACGCGCCCGTCACCGGCCCAACGATATAGGTCGCCGCGCCCGCGCCGATGGTGGTGATCTCGGCCGGATCGGTGAGGCCGAACGCCAGCGCCACCACCGCCCCCACAGCAAACGACAAGATCACGCCTATGGGCACGGAGAGCGCGCCAACCAGGCCGGCCTTGCGCAGATCTTCCATCCGTACGCCGAACGCGGTGGCGACGATGGCGAAATCGCGGAACATGTTGCCGCCCAGCACGCCGATCCCGGCCAGCAGCGGATAATCCGCCACGCCATTCTTACCACCGGTATCGGCCCCCGCCCAGAAGGCGAGCAGCAGCCCCAGCGCAATGGCGATGGCCGATCCATGCACCTTTCCGCGCGCGACATGACGGGACAGGAAATAGGCCAGCACCATGATGACGCCAACGAAGACGAATGCCACCAGCAGGCCGTTGTCGCCGGCGAATTTGAATATGCGCTCCATCACGGCCGCTGCGCCCAACGGCTGAGCACCGGCACCAGCGCGAACGCAGCCAGCACCGCCAACACGCCTGCCACTGCCGCCATCACCCCGCCCGAAACGGCCGCAAACACATTCTGTTTGGCTGCCATGGCAACAATGATCGGGATATACATCAGGCTCCAGAACTGCACGCCGTTGCCCGTTGGAGTTTCCGGCCCCAACCGTCGCCCCGGCAGATTGGTGAGCGCAATCAGCAGCAACATGGCGACACCCACGCCGCCAACATTCGCCTCCAGGCCCAGCGCCGCGCCGAGCAGATCACCGACAAACAACCCGGCAAGCGTGCAGGCGGCCAGCAGGGCCACACCCAAAATCGGCATGTCGCTTTCCCCTCAGGCCAGCGCCGGCGGCAGCCGGTCGATAACGGGCCGTGCCGCCTGTTCATAGGCGTGGGCGAGTTTCAGGCAGGCCAGTTCGGCACCGCGCCGGCCGATGATCTGGAAACCGGCCGGCAGGCCACCGGGCGAGAAGCCCGCCGGGGCTGCCAGCGCCGGCAGACCGGTCATCGTCACCAGGAACGTGCCGAGCATCCATTCATGATAGGTGCGCATCGTCTTGCCAGCGACCTCGGTCGGCCACATTTGCTCCACGGGGAAGGGCAGCAGCTGCACTGCCGGCGCAACCAGAAAATCATGGTGTTTGAACAATTTGTCCACTGCCCGTGTCCATGTGGTGCGCACCGCCGACGCGTTCAGCACTTGGGCACCGGTGATGTTGCGGCTGTTGGCGATCTCCCAATGTGCCTGCGGGCCGATCAGGTCGCGGGTCGCCGGATCATCGGCCAGCCGCTGCAGGCCGGTGCCCGACATCCAGCTGCGCAGCGCCAGCAGCGCCTGCCACACCGGCTCGATCTCGAAATCCACCTGCGCGGCATCTATCGTGCAGCCCATGGCGCGAAACGCCGGCAGCGCACCTTCGCAGATCTTCAGCACCGCCGGATCATGCGGAACCCGCCCGCCCCAATCGCCCAGCCAGCCGATGCGCGTTCCCTTGTGATCAGCGTCGAGCGGCCCGGCAAAGGCGCGGGCATCGACATCGATCGATTGCAGCGACCCAGGATGCTTGCCGGCCATCACCGACAGCACCAGGCCCAAATCGGCCGCATGCCGCGCCATCGGGCCCGATACGCCCATGCGGCCAATCCATTGGTCATTGCCTTCCGGCGGGATGACACCGGTGCCGGTGCGAAAGCCGAAGACATTGTTCCACGCCGCCGGGTTGCGCAGGCTGCCGCCGAAATCCGAACCATCGGCCAGGGGCAGCATCCTGAGGGCCAGCCCCACGCCTGCGCCGCCGCTGCTGCCCCCGGCCGAGCGGCTGGGGTCGAAGCTGTTCCGCGTAGGGCCATAGACGCGGTTGATCGTGTGGGAGCCAAAGCCGAATTCGGGCGCGTTGGTCTTGCCGATGAAGATTGTGCCTGCTGCGCGCAGCCGCTGCACCATGATGCCTTCGCTGGTGGGAATCTTGTTCTTGTTGACCAGCGAACCGTTGGTGGTCCGGATGCCGATCACATCGGCAAGATCTTTCACCGCCCACGGCAGACCAAACAGCGGCCCCGGCGTTTCGCCTGCGGCCAGCCGCGCATCCATCGCCCGTGCCTGCGCCAGCAGCCGGTCACCATCCTGCGGCGCCACGATGGCATTGTGGGCCGGATTGTGGGCGGCGATCTGCGCCAGCACGGCGCGCATCACGTCTTCAGCGCTTGCCTTGCGCGCCGCGATCAAGCCGGCGATGCGGCGACCGGGCAGCGCCAAAAGCGGATCAACGGGTGCGGCGGCCAATGCCGGAGCCGACGCCATCGCTCCTAATGCAGCAGCACCCACGAAGAAATCCCGGCGAGTCGCCGAATCCTGCCCCATCCCCTGCTCCCCGATCGACAGAGACAGGTTTGTTGGGCGCTGCTGGCTTCGTCAATGCGGATTTCGCCATCACCATGCGGCACTGCCGACACAAAAGGCGCAAACTGTGGAGGCCCGACCGGGAATCGAACCCGGGTGCACGGATTTGCAGTCCGTTACGTCACCACTCCGCCATCGGGCCTCGCAAGTGGGGCGTTGCCTTAGCAAGGCAGGGGCGTGGGGGCAATGGCCTATGTTGCACCGGGCGACCTATGCTGCACCACAATCAGACCCTGCGATTCGGCCATTGCGCGACACGCCGCCGCAGGGCAAAAGCCATCGCCATGACGACGAGCCCATTTGCCGCCCAGCGCCAGACCATGGTGGATTCCCAGCTGAAAACCGTTGGGGTCACTGATGCTGGCGTGCTGGCGGCCTTTGCGGAAATTCCGCGCGAAGCCTTTCTGCCGCCGGCCCTCGCGGCGCTGGCCCAGGCCGATGCCGCTCACGAAGTGGCGCCTGGCCGTTATCTGCTCGCCCCGCTGGCGCTGGCGCTGTTGCTGCAGCACGCCGGCGTGCGCGCCGGGGAGCGTGTACTGGTGGTAGGCAGCGCTTCGGGCTATTCGGCGGCCGTGCTGGCGCAACTGGGCGCGACGGTGACGGCACTGGAAAGCGATGCGGCACTGATCGCCATGGCCGAAGCCGCCGGCGTGCCCAGCGTATCCGGACCACTGACCGAAGGCTGGGCGGCCGCTGCCCCCTATGATCTGATCCTGTTCGAAGGCGCCATCGCCGCCGTGACGCCGGCCATTGCCGCCCAACTGGCGCCCGGCGGTCGCATCGCCGCCGTGCTGCGCCAGGCGGGCGTTGGCCGCGGCTATGCCGGGCCATTGACTGCCACCGGCCAACCCGCGGGCCTGCCGTTCATTGAGATGGCGGCGCCCGATCTGCCCGGCTTTGCCCAGCCGCGCGAATTCGCCTTTTGACCCGAGATTTTCTCGTTCTGCCCGCTCGGCGGGTGTGGCGCTTTTCTTCACGATGTCGTAACTGTTTGGCATGAGCGAGCCGCCGCCAGCCCTTGACGTCATTCTTGCCTCCATCCGCGCCCGGGTGATGGAACCCGGTAACGATGACAATGAAGATTCGCCGCCGCCCGTGCCCGCCCTGGCCCCGGCGCGGGCTTCGGTCTCGCTGGCCAATGTGACCCTGCCAGCGAGCAGCACCGGGATGACGCTGGACGAACTGATGCGTTCGATGCTGGCGCCGCAGATCAAGGCCTGGCTGGACGCCAACATGCCCGAAATCGTCGAGAAACTGGCGCGCGAAGAAATCAAGCGCCTTACCGGCAAGCTGTAGGGCTTTCCCGCATCGCACCCAGCGGCTATGCGCCGTGGCCATGATCGACAAGATTTTCGACCCCGCCAGCTTTGAACAGCGTTGGTATGCCCATTGGGAACACAACGCCCGCTTCCGGCCGTCCCGCCCGGATGCCAAGCCGTTCACCATCGTCATCCCGCCGCCGAACGTCACGGGCAGCCTGCACATCGGCCACGCGCTCGACAACACGCTGCAGGATCTGCTGATCCGCTGGCACCGACTGAACGGCCGCGATGCGCGCTGGATCGTCGGCACCGATCACGCCGGCATCGCCACCCAGATGGTGGTGGAACGCCGCTTAGCCGAAGCGCAGCAGCCCGGCCGCACCGCCATGGGCCGCGAGGCGTTCGAAGCCAAGGTATGGGAATGGAAGGCCGAATCCGGCGGCACCATCACTGGCCAGCTGCGCCGGCTGGGCGCGTCGTGCGATTGGGAGAACGAGCGTTTCACCATGGACGACGGCTTCAACAAGGCCGTGCTCAAGGTGTTCGTTGAGCTCTACAACCAGAAATTGCTCTATCGCGACAAGCGGCTGGTGAACTGGGATCCGAAGCTGAAGACCGCGATTTCCGATCTGGAAGTGGAAACCCGCGAAGTCGCCGGCAGCTTCACACACATCCGTTATCCGCTGGCCGATGGCGCGCGCCTTCCCAATGGCGCCGATCACATCATCGTTGCCACCACGCGCCCCGAAACCATGCTGGGCGATACCGCCGTCGCCGTGGGTGCCGATGATCCGCGCTATGCCTCCGTCATCGGCAAACATGTGCTGCTGCCGATCACCGGCCGCCGCATTCCGATCATCGCCGATGAACATGCCGATCCTGAACTGGGTTCGGGTGCGGTGAAGATCACGCCAGCCCATGATTTCAACGACTGGCAGGTGTATGAACGCAACAAGGCTATCGGCTGGATCAACATCCTCGACGCCGAAGCCCGCATCTGCGCCGCCGACGGCGTGCCCGCCGATTACGTGGGCCTCACCCGCGAAGAAGCGCGCAAGAAGGTTGTCGCCGATCTCGAAGCCCTCGAACAGATCGAGCGCATCGAACAGAAGACCATCCAGATGCCCTATGGCGACCGCTCCGGCGTGGTGATCGAGCCGTGGCTGACCGACCAATGGTATGTGAACGCCGCCGAGCTGGCCAAGGATGCGCTCGCCGCGGTGCATGACGGCCGCACCCAGTTCGTGCCGAAGACCTGGGAAAAGACCTATTTCAACTGGATGGAGAATATCCAGCCATGGTGCGTGTCGCGCCAGTTGTGGTGGGGGCACCGGATTCCGGCGTGGTATACGCCCGAGGGCAGCGTGTTCGTTGCCGAAACCGAAGCGGAAGCACAGGCTCAGGCCGGCGACGCGGTACTGACCCGCGACGAAGACGTGCTCGACACGTGGTTCTCGTCGGCGCTGTGGCCGTTCGGCACGCTCGGCTGGCCGGAGCAGACGACCGACCTCGCCCGCCATTACCCCGGCGACGTGCTGGTGACCGGTTTCGACATCATCTTCTTCTGGGTGGCCCGCATGATGATGCAGGGCCTGCATTTCATGGATGATGTGCCATTCCGCACCGTCTATTGCCACGGCCTTGTGCGCGACGCCAAGGGCCAGAAGATGAGCAAATCCAAGGGGAACACTGTCGATCCCCTGGTGCTGATCGATCAATATGGCGCGGACGCGCTGCGCTTAACGCTCACCGCGATGGAAACGCAGGGGCGTGACATCAAGCTCAGCGAAAGCCGCATCGAAGGCTATCGCAACTTCGCCACCAAGCTGTGGAACGCGGCGCGCTTTGCCCAATCCAACGGCATTGGCGGCAGTGCCTCGCCGTTGCCGCCCGCTGCCAGTCAGCCGGTCAACCGCTGGATCATCGGCGAAGTGCGCGCCACGGCGCGCGCGCTGGAACAGGCAATCGCCGATTTCCGCTTCGATGCCTATGCCGACGCCATCTACAAACTGGTGTGGAGCCGTTTCTGCGACTGGTATCTGGAACTCATCAAGCCGCTGCTCAGCGAAGGCGCCGATGAAGCCATCGCCGCCGAAACCCGCGCCGTTGCCGGCTGGGCGCTCGATCAGATCCTCGTCATGCTCCACCCGGTGATGCCGTTCCTCACCGAGGAATTGTGGCACCGGCTGGCGGAGCGCGATGACCTGATTCTGGCGCAATGGGTGGCCACCGACGCCATTCCCGAAGATGCTGCCGCCAGTGCGGATATCGACTGGCTGATCGGTCTGATTTCCGAAGTCCGCTCGGCGCGAACCGAAGTGAACGTGCCGCCGTCGGCCAAGCTCGCCTATGCCGTGGAAGGCGCGTCGCCCGAAACGCAGGCGCGACTGGCCGCCAACGCCGCCGTGATCGAACGCCTCGCGCGCATCCTGCCTGGCGAGGTGGCCGAAGGTGGCCGCCTGCAGGTGGTGCACAGCGAAGCGACCATCCTGATCCCGATCGGCGACGTGGTTGATCTCGCTGCCGAAAAGGCCCGACTCGACAAGGCGCTGACCGCGGCGATCAAGGAACGCGACGCTTTGGCTGGACGGCTTGGCAACCCCGGCTTCACCGAAAAGGCCAAACCGGAAGCGGTCGAAAAGGCCCGCGAGGACCACGCCGCCCGTTCGGCAGAGGCCGAGCGGTTGCAGGCGGCGCTGTCGCGATTGGGTTAAGACATTCCCCTTGGCGCAGGCCGCCAGCCTGATAGGCTGTCGCCATTCCAAAGGGGGAATTCCACATGCCTCACCGCACCATCGCGCTGGCCCTGCTGCTCGCGACACCCGCACTCGCCCAGCCCGCAGCAACGCCCGCCGCCAGTGTCGCCGAAAACCCGGACGTGCAAGCCGCCGAGCGATTGTTCGGCGCCTGGCTGGAAGGGCAGATCGCCTATCGCGGCCTGCCCGGCGTGGCCGTCGGCGTTGTGCAGGATCAGCAACTCGTGTGGTCAAGGGGGTTCGGCTTTGCCGACATCGCGTCGAAAAGGCCGATGACCGCCGACACCCGCTTCCGCATCGCATCCAACTCCAAGATCTTTGCCGCCATCGCCATCCTGCAACTGCGTGAAGCCGGAAAGTTGCGGCTGGACGATCCGGTGAGCAAACATCTGCCCTGGTTCACGATGAAGCCGGCCGGTCCAGACGATGGCCCGATCACCATCGAGCAATTGCTCTCCCACTCATCGGGCCTGCAGCGCGAGGCCGGCGATCATTGGTCGAGCTTCGATTTCCCCAGCGAGGCCGAGCTGAAGGCGCTGATGGCCGGGCGCCAGTCCGCCTTCCCGCCGCAGACTCGCTGGAAATATTCCAACCTCGCCTTTGGCATCGCCGGGCTGGTGGTGGAGCAGGTAAGCGGCCAACGCTGGGCCGATTATGTTACCGCCAATATCCTCAAGCCGCTGGACATGACTGCCAGCAGCGTCGACAAGCCCGATCCCGGCCTCGCCACGCCCTATGCCAACCGCACGCCGCAAGGCAACCGCCGGGTGCTGCCGTTCGTCGATGCGCACGGCATGGCGGCGGCCACAGGCATGACCAGCAATGTCAATGATCTGGCCAAGTTCATCTCCGCCTGGTTCCGCCGCGCGTCCAAGGCCGGTGGCAACAATGTGCTTTCGGCCGGTTCGTGGCGCGAAGCGCTGCGCGTGCGCAGCGTGGACGAGGATTGGGAATCGGGTTCGGGCCTGGGCTTTGATATCGAGCGCCTCAAGGGCAAGACCTATGCCGGCCACGGCGGCGGTTATCCCGGCAACACCACGATGACGATGGCCCAGATCGACGACAAGGTGGGTGTGATCGTGCTGACCAACACCACCGATTCCAACCCCGGCGACATCGCTAACCAGTTGATGGCAACGGTTGGCGATGCCGTGGCAAAGGCCGCCAAACCAAAGGCCACGTCCTGGGATCCGGCCTGGGCGCGCTTTGCCGGCCTCTATCGCGGCAATTATAGTGATGGCATCACCCAAATCGTGCTGCTCAATAAGCAATTGGTTGTGATTTCGGGCAACGCCCGTTCCACCGAAGTGCGCGAAACGCTGGAACCGCTGGGCGAAGGCCGCTTCCGGCTGATGGCACCCACCGGCGGCGGCCCCATCGGCGAGATCGTGTATTTCGAGGAAAAGGACGGAAAGGTGACCCGCATGTATGCAGGCGATGGCTGGAGCGAGCGCGTCAACAACTACTGACGCGCCCCCTTTCCCCGCGCCCGCCATCTGCTAGAAGGCCGGCGTGCACCGTTACGCAAATCCCACGCGATTCCTGAAGATCGCCCGTGTCGCCACGCCAATCGTGGCACTTCTTGGCATGGCGCTGACTGCGGCCGGCCTGTGGATCGGACTGTTCGCCAGTCCGCCGGATTACCAGCAGGGAGAAAGCGTGCGCATCATGTATGTGCATGTGCCCGCCGCCTGGCTGGGTGCGGGCGGTTACATGAGCCTGGCCATCGCATCGGCCACCGCGCTGATCTGGCGCCACCCGCTCGCCACCATCGCAGCGCGCGCCATTGCGCCGGCGGGCGCGGCGTTCACGGCCATCTGCCTGATCTCCGGATCGCTGTGGGGCAAGCCGACCTGGGGCACATACTGGGTGTGGGACGCACGGCTCACCTCCATGCTGATTCTGCTCTTCCTGTATCTCGGCTATCTGGCGCTGTCGGCTAGCGAAGCGGAAAAGGGCGGCGAAGCCCGCGCCTCGTCCATTCTGGCGCTGGTTGGCGTGATCAACTTGCCGATCATCAAATATTCGGTGGAATGGTGGAACACGCTGCACCAGGGCAGCAGCATTTCGGTGGTCAACGCGTCGTCCAAGATCGCGCCGGCATTGCTGACGCCGCTGCTGCTTTCGGTCGCCGGCTTCAGCTTCCTGTTCGCCGCCATCGTCTTGATGCGGATGCGGGCGATGCTGGCGCAGCAGCGCGTTGACGCGCGCAGCCGGCGCATGGCGGAGGCTTTGGCGTAATGGATGGCATCGTCACCCGCCCTGATCTGTGGGCCAATTTCATCTGGCCGGCCTATGCGATCACGCTGGTCGGCCTGCTCGGACTGCTGATTTGGGCCTTTGTTTCCATGCGGTCGGCTGAGAAAAAGGCCGATGAGGTGAAGCGCCGATGAAAGCCAAACATCAACGCCTATGGCTGGTCGTCGGCGCGCTCACGGCGCTCGGCGGCGCTGGCGTGCTGGCCTTCTCCACGCTGGGTGAGAAGGCGACCTATTTCTACGCCCCGTCCGATCTCGCCAAGGGGCCAGCCCCCACTGACGCGATCCGGCTGGGCGGCATGGTCGAAAAGGGCTCGATCCAGCGCGATGGCGAAACCATCCGCTTTGTGGTGACCGACATGGCGAAAACCGTGCCCGTAACTTACACCGGCATCCTCCCCGATCTGTTCCGCGAGGGCCAGGGCGTGATTGCTGAAGGCAAGATCGATCCGGTCACCGGCAAGTTCACCGCCGAGACCATTCTGGCCAAGCACGATGAGAAATATATGCCGCCCGAAGTGGCTGGTGCCATGAAGAAGACCGGCGCGGTTTCAACCGGCGGTTGATGGCACGTCCCGTTTCGCCGCTGTGGGGCGGCCTGTTCACCACCGCTGCCCTGTGTCTTTGTGCGCCGCTGTCACTTGATCTGGGGCCGGTGCCAATCACCGTACAATCGCTGATCGTCTGTCTGGCCGGCGCACTGGCGGGCGGGGCTGGCGTGCTGGGCGTACTGGGCTGGTTGCTGTTGGCGGCACTGGGCCTTCCGGTGCTGGCGGACATGAAGGGCGGCCTGCTGGCGATGGGCGGTTTCAGCGCCGGCTTCATCGTGGCGCTGCCACTTGCGGCGCGGCTGGCGATGCGCTGGCAGCCGGGCTGGAGCTGGCGGCAAACACTATTGCTGATGCTTGCCGCCCATGCGCTGCTGCTGGCACTGGGCGGAGCGGTGATTGCCCTGCGCGGCGGTGACGTTGCCGCGCTGGCCGTGCTGCTGCCGGGCGTAGGGCTAAAGGCGGCAGTGGCGACGATCGTGCTGGTGATGGTGGGGCGGCGTACTGCCTAGTCGTGCTGCGGCACCCGCATTGTGCCCCAGGCGTCGCCCATGTCTTCCAGCACCAAGTCAATCACTTCGATGCGCGCACGGATAGCAATGCCGGCGGCGCAAGTGATGACCAGCCAGTCGCCATCCTGGGCCAACGAGAGGATAACTGTCACCGCTTCCGGATCATCGGGCCAGCCGGCGCGCTGCACAGCGTCAACCGTCTCCACCCGCAGGGCGCTGCGGATGCGGCTCGGCGCATCGGCCTCACGGCGGTAGCGGTTGATCAGCAGCGCCAGCCGCCGCGCCTTGCGATCAAAGCCGACATCGGCCAGCCGCAACGTCGCGTCCTGCAAGAGCGCCGAGAAAGTCTCGATATCGCCGGGCTCCTGACCCAGCAGGGCGAGGCGTTCAGCCATCCCCAACCCGCTCGATATCGGCGCCCACGGCTTGGAGCTTCTCTTCCAACCGCTCGTAACCGCGATCGAGGTGATAGACGCGGCTGACCGTGGTTTCGCCTTCTGCCGCCAGCCCGGCCAACACCAGGCTCATGGAAGCGCGCAAATCGGTGGCCATCACTTCGGCACCGTTCAGTTTCGGCACGCCGCGCACGATGGCGCTGCGGCCGCGCACGGTGATATCAGCCCCCATGCGCGCCAGTTCCGGCACGTGCATGAAGCGGTTTTCAAAGATGGTCTCGGTCAACAGCGACGCGCCGTCGGCTACGGTGAGCATCGCCATGAATTGCGCCTGCATGTCGGTGGCAAAGCCCGGATAGGGCGATGTTGAAACATTGATGCCCTTCATCGCGCCGTGGCGGCGCACGATGATGCCATCGGTGGTTTCTTCGGTTTCAACGCCAGCTTCGTGCAGCATGTCCAGCGTCACACCCAGATCCTCGGCGGACGCTCCGACCAGTTCGACCTCGCCCCCGGCAATAGCCGCGGCGCAGGCATAGGAACCCGCCTCGATACGATCCGGCATCACCGCATAAGTGGCGCCGTGCAGTTCCTTCACGCCCGTGATGGTCAGCTTCTCAGTGCCGATGCCCTGGATCTCGGCACCCATGGCAACCAGGCAGTTGCACAGATCGACAATCTCCGGCTCACGCGCGACATTTTCCAGAACGGACGTGCCCTTGCACAGCACTGCGGTCATCACGGCATTTTCCGTGGCGCCCACAGAAACGATGGGAAACACGTAACGTCCGCCCGGCAGGCCGCCCATCGGGGCCGTCGCCTTCACATAGCCGGCCGCCAGTTCGATGTTGGCGCCCAGATGCTCCAGCGCTTTCAGGTGCAGATCGATCGGTCGGTTGCCGATGGCGCAGCCGCCGGGCAGCGAAACCGTGGCTTCGCCGGCGCGGGCCAGCAGCGGGCCGAGGACGAGGATGGACGCGCGCATCTTGCGCACGATGTCATAGGGGGCGAGCGTCGAGGTGATGCGGTTGGCGCGCACTGTCATCACGCGGCCGAATTCATCCGGGCTGGTGCCTTCAATGGTGGTCGAAAGTCCGTGATTGTTGAGCAGGTGGCCGAACGTATCGATATCGGCCAGCCGCGGCAGGTTCCGCAGCGTCAACGGCTCGTCGGTAAGCAGTGCGCACGGCATCAGCGTGAGCGCGGCGTTCTTGGCGCCGGAAATCTGGATGCGGCCCTTGAGGCGGCGGCCCCCGCGAATGACGATCTTGTCCATATTCGCGCCTTAGCGCGTTGCAGCCTCGCGCGCCACTGGCCGGCGCAGGGAAAACGTATAGACCGCCAACCCCGCCCAGATGCAGCAGAACGCCGCCAGCCGCGCCGGATCCAGCACTTCGCCGAACAGCAGCACCGCCTCCAGCAGCACCATGGTGGGCGCCACATATTGCATCAGGCCAAGGGTGGAGAGCGGCAGCCGCCGCGCTGCCAGGCCGAACAGAAGTAGCGGGATCGCCGTGGCCAGCCCGCCCAGTGCCAGAGTCATCGTCGTGACCGGCGGCCAACCGGCAAAGCCTTGCGGCGTCTGGGCCACCCACAGCGCCGCCATCGGCGCCAACAGCAGCGTTTCGACAAATAGGCCAGTCGCGGTATCCACCGCCGCCTGCTTGCGGATCAGGCCATAGACGCCGAACGACAGCGCCAGCGCGAGGGAAACCAGCGGCAGTGAGCCGCGCTCGATGGTGAGCACCGCCACGCCCAGCGCCGCCAGCCCGACCGCAACCCATTGCAGCCGACCCAGCCGCTCCCCCAGCAGCGCCACGCCAAACAGTACCGAAACCAGCGGGTTGATGAAGTAACCCAGCGACGTATCGATGGCGTGGCCGGCCAGGATCGCCCAGGTGTAGACACCCCAATTGATGGTGATGCACACGGCCGATGCCAGCAGCATCAACAGCAAACGCGGCTGACGCAGGGCGGCGCGCACGCGTTCCCAGCCCTTCAGGCCAGAAATCAGCACCACCACCACCAGCACGGTCCACAAGATACGGTGCGCCAGCACATCGGCCGCCGGCACGCCTTGCAACAGCCGCAGGTAAAAGGGCAGCACGCCCCAGATCAGATAGGCGCCCATGCCGGCGAAAAAGCCAAGGCGGGCTTCGGAAGGAGAGGTCGAGCTCACCCGGCGGCGTTAGCCGGCATTGAGTGTGCGCGCCACCCCCGGCGGCGCCACAATTTCGGCCCTAAAGCTTGGGCAGCGTCACCCCGCGCTGGCCCATGTATTTTCCAGCTCTGTCAGCATAGCTCACTTCGCAGGGTTCATTGCCCTTGAGGAACAGGAACTGGCAGGCACCTTCGTTGGCATAGATGCGCGCCGGCAGCGGCGTAGTGTTGGAGAATTCCAGCGTGACATGGCCTTCCCAGCCAGGTTCCAGCGGCGTCACGTTCACGATGATGCCGCAGCGGGCATAGGTGGATTTGCCCAGGCAGATCACCAGCACATCGCGGGGAATGCGGAAATACTCGACCGTGCGGGCCAGCGCGAAGCTGTTGGGCGGGATCACGCACACGTCGGTCTTGCGATCGACGAAGCTGTTCGGATTGAAGTTCTTGGGGTCCACCACTGCAGAGTCGACATTGGTGAAGATCTTGAACTCGTCGGCCACGCGCGCATCATAGCCATAGCTCGACAGGCCATAGCTAATGCAGCCGCCGCGCGTCTGGCGCTCCACGAACGGTTCGATCATGCCCTCGTTCAGGGCGGTTTCGCGAATCCAGCGGTCGGACAATACGGACATCAGTGGCCTTTGATGTGGAGGACGCAGATCAGGGTGAACAGGCGACGCGCCGTATCGAAATCGACAAGGGCGCGGGTTTCCAAGCGTTCCTTCAGCAGCTCGGCTGCGTCGTTGTGGATGCCGCGCCGCGCCATGTCGATGGTTTCGATCTGGCCGGGGCTGGCCTGGCGTATGGCCTGGTAATAGCTGTCGCAGATGGCGAAATATTCGCGGATCGTGCGCCGGAACGGGCTCAGCGCGACCTGAAACGCATCGATCTGGATGTCGTCGCCATTGCTCACCGTCACGTCGAGCCGGCCATCCTCTACACCCAGCAGCAACTTATACGGCCCGTGATGGCCGGCATCGGCGGCGGCGATGGGCTTGAATTCATTGCCCTCAAGCAGATCGAAGATGGCGACGCGGCGCTCTTGCTCGATATCGGCGTTGCGCCACAGGATGGTGCGTTCGTCCAGCTTGATGTCGATCAGGCGATAATCGGGGTTGCTCATTTCGCCCCCTTGGCCGGCACGCTGTTCACCAGCTTGGCCAGACCGTCGCGCACCGGTTGCAGCACGTCGTCCTGCGTCTTGCCCAGCCGCACCACCACGATCCGCTTCGATGGCACCACGATCACATATTGGCCCAAGTGCCCGATCGCGGCAAAGGCGTCGGGCGGTCCGGTACGCCAGAACAGCGCTTCATCCTTGCCATTGGACGGCTTGCGGTTCAGCCAGAATTGCCCGCCATAGCCGGGATTGGTCGGCGACGGCGTCGTCACGAAACGCACCCAATCCGGCCGCACCACCTGCACCCCGGCCACCACGCCACCATCCAGATACAGCTGCCCGAACGCCGCCCAATCCCGCGCCGTCGCAAAGCACAGCGAGCCGCCATAAAGATTGCCCTGTGGATCAAACTCGCACAGCAGGCTGGCCATGCCCGCCGGCCCGGCCAGCCGATCGTTGATGAAGGTGCGCACCTTGCGCTTGCGTTCGGCCGGCGTCGCGCCCGGCGCCACCACATCGGAAACGATTCGCGCCAATATGTGCGTGGTCAGCGTGTTGTATTCAAAACGTGTGCCGGGCGGGACTTCCGCCGGCTCGGCGACAGCAGCCTTGACGATATCGGCCGAGGTATCGGCGAACAGCGCGCGGTTGGTGTCGGCCCGCTCCGGCTCAGGCCCGGCCTCGATATGCTTCACGCCCGATGCCATGTGCAGCAATTGGCGCAGCGTGATCTTGGCGCGCGCGTCGTTCCGCCACTCCGGCACCGGGGCGGGCGTATCCAGCTCCAGCTTGCCGTCGGCCACCAGAAAGCCAATCAACGTCGACGTGATGGATTTCGCCATCGACCAGCTGATCAGCCGCGTGCCGGGGCCATAGCCGGGAGCATAGCGTTCATAGATCGGCTTGCCGTCCTTCAGGACGATCACCGCGCGCGTTTCCTTCAGCGCCGGATCGGTGAACAGTGCATCGGCGGCGGGCAGGGCCGAGGCCGGCACGGTGGACGGAATCGCCACTGGCGAGCGCACGGGCTGTGCCATGGCGGCCCCTGCGGTCAGCAACAGGCTTGCGGCCGCCCCGATGTTTCTCCACCTTGTCATGAATTTCACGCTAAAGGCCCTGCCCCCATGCTGGCAAGTGACACATCTGCCGCCACCCCGCCACCGGCGGCACCATCGCGCCGTCGCTGGCTGATCTGGGCGCCGCTATTGCTGCTCTGCCTCGCGGCGGGCGGCTGGCTGGGCCTCAAATATTCCAGCACCGGCCGGCAGGCAGCGCTGGCCACCGGCTATATCGCCCAGGTCACCTGCAGCTGCCGCTTTGTCAGCGGGCGGGACATGGCGAGCTGCGACACCGATCGTGAACCGGGCACCGAAATCGTGCAAGTTGAGGAAGACAGCGCCAACCGCACGATCACGGCCAAAGTGCCGCTGCTCTCCACACGCATCTCGCGCTTCGATCCGGAATATGGCTGCACGCTGGACACGCCTTAAAGCCACCCCCGCCAACGGAAGATCGCATAAGGCAGCACGGCGGCGGCCAGCATGATGCCCAGCGCCATCGGATAGCCCGCCACCCATTGCAGTTCCGGCATGTGCGCGAAGTTCATGCCATAAACCCCGGCCACCAGCGTGGGTGGCAGAAACACGATGCTGGCCACAGAGAAGATCTTCTGCACCGCAGTCTGCTCGATTGAGATCAGGCCCAGCGTTGCATCGAGCAGGAAGGTGAGATTGCCGCCGATGAAACTGGCCTGATCCGCCAGACTGGCCAGATCGCGCACTTGGGTCTTGATCTGGGCGGAAAGACCAGCGTCTTTCGGCGCGGCGAACTGCAGGAACGACAGCGCCCGGGTGAGCGACACCACCGATTCGCGCGCCTTGCTCAGCCCGTCCTGCGCCGCGCCCAACCTGGTCAGAAGCGCCTGCAGGGCGAGATTTGACCGGCGCTGCTGTTGGCGGCCACGGGCACCGGCTTCGGCGCGGCGGAAGGCGGCGCGGCTGATCTGGTCCACTTCGCGGCCCACATGCTCCAGCCCGTCTGCCAGCCGATCGACGATGGCATCGATCAGCCCCATCAGCGCCATCGGCGCGCTGCCGCACTGGGCCGGCGCGCGCTCCAGTTGCGCCACAAAACGATCAAAACTGCGAATCTCGGCATAGCGCACCGTAACGAGGTGGCTTTTGCCCAGAACGAAGCTCACCGGCACGGTTTCCGGCGTTTCGGTGATCAGCCCTGTGGCCAGGGTCGCCGTCATAACGATGGCGCCATTGTCGACATAGAGCCGGCTGGACGTCTCGATCTCCGCCATCTCGTCGGCGGTCGGCACGCCAAAGCCCAGCGCGGTCTCGACTTGCTTTTCCTCCCCCGGCGAGGGGTTGAACAGGTCGATCCACACGGCATCGGCCGGCAACACATCGCCGTTGCCGATCAATTGGTGGCCCGTGGCAGAGAAGATCCGCAGCATTGCCGCACACCATGGCGCAACATCGAACGGTTTGCACCCCTTGCCTGCGGCGCCTGTAACCAATTGGCCTTTGGCTGCGAACAGGCCAATAACAGCCATGGCCACCGACGCCCCTTCCGTTCCCCACCCGCGCCGCGTGCTGCGCCACCACTGGCTGGTGCGCCTCACCCATTGGCTGAACGCGGCCGCCATCATCGTGCTGCTGATGACGGGCCTCAACATCTTCGGCGCCCATCCGCGGCTCTATTGGGGCGATGCCGGATCAGTGGACGAGCGGGAACGACTGTGGCTGGAAACGGGTGCGTCGCCGCCTTGGTCGGCGCCGAAAGGCTGGCTCGAGATCGCGGGCACACGCTTCGATACCACCGGCCTCATCGGCGTGTCGCAATCGCCGAAAGGCACCACCAGCTTCGTTGCCTTCCCGCACTGGGCTACGCTGCCGTCGGGCCGCGATCTTGCCACTGCCCGCACGTGGCACTTCTTCTTCGCCTGGGTGATCATCCTCAACGGCCTGGCCTGGCTGCTCTACGGCCTGCTCTCCGGCCGGCTGTGGCGCGAAATCCTGCCCAAGCGCCGCCAACTTACCCGCGCCCATCTGTGGAACGACATCGTGGAACACGCGAAGTTGAACTTCCCCAAGGGCGAAGCCGCGCTCTCCTATGAAGTGCTACAACGCTTCGCCTATGCCGGCGTCACCCTTGTCCTCATCCCCACTGTCATCCTCACCGGCCTCGCCATGTCGCCGGGCATGGACGCCGCCTGGCCATGGCTCGACGCGCTGTGGGGCGGCCGCCAATCGGCGCGTTCGGTGCATTTCATCGCCATGAGCGGCATCGCCGGCTTCCTCCTCCTCCACCTCGTGCTCGTCGTCCTCTCCGGCCCGATCCGCCAGATCGGCGCCATGATCACCGGCCGCATGACCATCGGAGGCGACAAATGATCCAGCTTCACCGCCGCCACCTGCTCACCGCCGCCCCCGCCAGCCTGCTGCTCACCGGCTGCGACGCGCTGACCCGCAATCCCACCGCCAAGGCCATTGTCGAATCCGGCGAACAGGCCACCTACCGCTGGCAGCGCCTTGTCGGCCGCGACGGCCTCGCCCGCGAATTCAGCGCCGCCGACATCTCCCCCACCTTCAAGGTCAACGGCACCCACGAACCCACCAACCCCAAATGGCAGCAGCTCTCGGCGGGCAATTTCGCCGATTGGCGCCTGAAGGTGACCGGCCTCGTCCACCGCGAACTCTATCTCACCCTCCCGCAGCTGCGCGCCCTCCCCCAACGCACCCAGATCACCCGCCACGACTGCGTGGAAGGCTGGAGCGCCATCGGCCAATGGACCGGGCCGCAACTTGCCCCCATCCTGAAAGCCGCCGGCCTGCAGGGCGGCGCCCGTTACATCGTGTTCCTGTGCGCCGACGATTATGGCGGGGAAGCCAGCAAAGGCGGCCTGCAATCCGCCAGCCGCTATTACGAAAGCGTGGACGTCGTCGACGCCTTCCACCCCCAGACGATATTGGCCCACAGCCTCAACAGTCAGCCGCTCTCCACCGGCCACGGCGCCCCTCTGCGCCTGCGCGTCGAACGCCAATTGGGTTACAAACAGGCCAAATATC
Source organism: Sandarakinorhabdus limnophila DSM 17366 (assembly GCF_000420765.1). Taxonomy (GTDB): domain Bacteria; phylum Pseudomonadota; class Alphaproteobacteria; order Sphingomonadales; family Sphingomonadaceae; genus Sandarakinorhabdus; species Sandarakinorhabdus limnophila. Next base: position 333,644 of record NZ_ATVO01000005.1, read on the forward strand.
TGATGCAAATCGTCGTCGCCGACAGCCTGGCCCCGTTCGGCGGCGGCAAGGGCGGTTACTGGCCGGACCGCGGCTACGAGTGGTACGCGGGGACGTAGCTCGCTCACAAATACAAGAAGAAGCAGAGCTGCTGGCGGATTTTTCCCTCTTGGTATCGCGAAAAGCCACCCGTCTGTCCTGCACGGGGAAAGCCTGTCATCATGGCGCTGCCCGGCGTTTGGGCGGGGCCTGGCGGTGTGTGGCGAAAACATCCGGAAACCCGCAAGAATCGGAAAAACTGTCAAAGGTGGACGCGGTGGAAGCAGGGTGTGATTCGTAAGGATTGGCCTGTGATGGCGTGGCCGGCGCATTCCGGCAGAGTGGGGAGTACTGGAGGTGGCAGCGGATCGCGGCGCATCAGTGATTGCCTGGAGCGGGCCGTTGGTTGTCGGGATTGGTGCCTCTGCCGGTGGCCTGATTGCGTATGAGGCGTTTTTCGCCGCGATGCCGGCCGATAGCGGCATGGTCTTTGTGCTCGTGCAGCATCTTGATCCGGACCATGAAAGTGCGTTGGCCGAAATCCTCGCCCGCTACACAGCCATGCCCGTCGATTTCGCCCGTGATGGGATGATCCCGGTGGCCAATACCGTCACGATCATCCCGCCTGGCACCATTCTCACCATCCACGACGGCCGCCTGCGCCTGATAAGGGCCCCTTCGGTAAAGGCGCGGCGCATGGTTGTGAATCTGTTTCTTGTTTCTCTTGCTGACGATCAGGGCCCGAATGCGGTGGGGATCATCCTTTCCGGCTTTGGCAGCGATGGCACGGCCGGCATTGCGGCCATCAAGGAACGCGGGGGGCTGACGATGTGCGAGGCTGCGTTTGATCATCACGCCAAGCTGGGTATGCCGCAGAGCGCGGCAGACAGCGGCTTCGTCGATCTTGTGTTGCCCGTGGAGGACATGCCTGCTGCGTTGCTGGCGTATCTGGCCTAGCGGAGCGGCGCACTCACGCCGGCGGGATTTCGCCCAGGGACGCCGGATCGGGTGCTTCGTCCAGATCGAGGGCGCCGCGGATGATCGTGTCGGCGCCGGACATGATGTCGCCGCTGCATAATTGCAGATCGAGCCGCTCAAGATCGCGGCGGCGATATTCGGCTTCGATGGCGTCGATCATCGTATCGGGCGTGCCCAGCGCGGTGAGCACTTCGCGGCCCATGGCAACGGCGCCATCCAGTGTTTCGCGCACCACCTGTTCGACGCCGGCCTGACGCAGGGCGATATTGTGGGTGCGATCAAAGGCGCGGGCGATGATCGGCAGATCGGGCCATTCGGTCTGGATCGGCTCCAGCACCGCCTTTGGGTCCCAGCGGCCATCGATGGCGAACACCAGGGCGCTGGCGGTTTCGATGCCGGCGGTGCGCAGGATATCCAGGCGGGTGCCATCACCCCAGAACACGGTGTTGCCAAAGCGGGCGGTGATGTCGATGAGTTCGGCATCCAGATCGATGGCGGTGATGGCCTGCCCGCGGGCCCGCAACATCTGTGCGATCACCTGCCCCACCCGGCCGCTGCCGACCAGCACGACATGGCCGCCATGGCCAGCGGTGCCAGCACTTTCCGGGCCGTCGCGGCTGCCACTGCCATCATCCGGCACGGCCAGCAGCCGGCCGGCGAGGCGGAACAGCAAGGGCGTGAGCGCCATGGAGAGGGTGACGACGGCGCCGAACAATTGCGCCGCCTGATGGGTGATCAGCAGCCCGCGTTCGGCTTCGGCAAACAGCACAAAGCCGAATTCGCCGCCCTGGGCCAACAAGAGCCCCATCTTGATGGCGCGCCGCCAATCGGTGCCGAAGCTGCGGGCGAGTGTGGCGATCACCGTTGCCTTCACCGCCAGCACCCCCACCACCAGGGCGATCACGAGGCCCCCGTTGGCCGCAACCACAGCAAGATCGAGGCTCATCCCGATGGCAATGAAGAACAGGCCGAGCATGAGGCCGCGGAACGGTTCGATGTCGGTCTCCAGCGCGTGGCGATAAGGCGATTCGGCCAGCATGACACCGGCGACGAACGCGCCCAGCGCCATCGACAGCCCCAGACTGGCCATGAGCAGCGCGCTGCCCATGACGCAGAGCAGGGCCGCGGCAACGAAGGCTTCGCGGGCACCGAGCGAGCCGATGATGCGGAACAGGCGCGGCAGGGCATAGCGGCCGATGAGCACCAGCAGCGCCAGCGCGCCCACGGTTTTGGCCGCCATCATCCAGCCCGGTTCCGGATTGGCCACCGGCGCCCGGCTGAGCGCGGCGACCACGGTGACCATCGGCACGATGGAAAGATCCTGGAACAGCAGCATCGCAAAGCTGCGTTCGCCAAACGGGGTGGCCGCCAGCTGCCGTTCATTGAGCAACTGCATCACCAGTGCGGTGGACGACAGGCCGAGCGGCAGGCCAACGACCAGCGCAGCCTCCCAGGTAAGGCTGGTGAGCAGCAGCAGGAGCCCAGTGAGCGCGAGGCCGCACAGCAGCACCTGCGCCAGGCCAAGCCCAAAGATGTCCCGCCGCAGGGCCCACAGCCGCGACGGCTGCAATTCCAGGCCGATCACGAACAGTAGCAGCACGATCCCGAATTCGGCGAACTGCAGCGTCTGTTCGGCATTGCCCACAAGGCCGAGCACGGACGGCCCGATCAATATGCCGGCGGCAAGATAGCCCAGCACCGCCCCCAACTTGAAGCGGACGAACAGCGGCACCAGCACGACCGCTGCCGCCAGATAGACGACGATATCGCGCAGCAGGGTGGAGCCATGCTCCATCAGGCGGCAACCTGCCCGGCTTCAGCCAGCGCCGCCAGCACGGCATCAAGCGCCAACAGGATCGAGGGATGGCGGGCACGGTGGGCGCGGGCAGGGGCGAACATGGCCCAGCCTTCGGGCGCCGTTTCAGCGCGACTGGCAAGGAAATCCGCCAATATCGTGCGGGTGGCGGCCATCGCGGCGGCGTCCAGGCCGGGCGCTCGCTCCAACAACACGGCGGCGCTGGCCTGGCCCAGCGTGCAGGCCTTGGTCGCGTCCAGTCCCACGGTTGCGATGCGTGCATCCGGCCCCAACGCTACATCGGCGATGATCTTGCTGCCACATACCGGCGAGACCCGGATGGCGCTGCCATCAGCCGCCGGCAACCGGTGCGCGGTTTCTCCCGCCAGTTTCAGGCGGAGAATCGCGGCATTGTACAGGGCTTCGGACATCGGCGACACCTTAGCCGCCCCGCTCCCGTTATGGATAGGCGGGAAAATGCCGCCCTTCAGGCGCGGCGCCAACTTGTGCCGCTCGGCCCGTCTTCAAGCAATACGCCTTCAACCGCCAGAACATCGCGGATTCGATCGGACTCGGCCCAGTTCTTTGCCTTGCGAGCCGCCACCCGTTCCGCCACCAGCGCATCAATGCGCGCCGCGTCAGGGTCTGCACCGCCGCCGCGGGTATTGGCAGAATTGCGGCTTCGCTCCGGCCGCAGCGAAGGCAGGCCCAGGAACGCAAGCGCGCCCAAAAGCGCCTCGCGGTCCTGCTCGATGCCAGCGATCGCCGCCAAGGCGGCAGGCGTGTTGAGATCGTCGGACAGCGCTTCCACCACCGCAGTCGGCGGCGGCGGCCGCACGCCCTTGGGCACGTCGCCCAGCTTGCGCAACCATTTGTCCAGCCGGCCGCGCATCTGCGTGAGCAGGGCCTCGTCCCACGTCAGTGGCTGGCGATACTGGGCGGAAAGCAGGCCAAGGCGCAGTTCGTCACCCGTCCAGCCGGCCGCCACCAGTTCGCCAACGCTGAGCACGTTGCCCAGCGACTTGGACATTTTTTCGCCGCCGCCGAAATTCAGGAAACCGTTGTGCATCCAGATGTTGGCCAGTGGCGCGCCATCGTGAGCGCAGGCGCTCTGCGCGCACTCATTCTCGTGGTGCGGGAAGGTGAGATCGATGCCACCGCCGTGGATATCGATGGTATGCCCCAGGCTTTCGGCAATCATCGCCGAGCATTCGATGTGCCAACCTGGCCGGCCGCGGCCCCATGGGCTGGGCCAGCCGGCCTGGTCCTTGCTCGACGGCTTCCACAGCACGAAATCGGCGGCGTTCTTCTTGTACGGCGCCACTTCCACGCGGGCGCCGGCGATCATCTCGTCCAGCGGCCGGCGCGACAGCCTGCCATAATGGCCGTGGCTGGCCACATCGAACAGCACATGGCCTTCCGCTGCGTAGGCATGACCCTTGGCGATCAGCAGCTCGATCATCGCCACCATCGCCGGGATGCTGGTGGTGGCGTGCGGGTGCAAATCCGGCCGCTCCACGCCCAGCGTTGCCGCGTCTTCCAGATAGAACGTCTCGTACCGATCGGTGATCACGTCGATTCTCACGCCCTCGGCGCGCGCCTTGTCCATGATCTTGTCGTCGATATCGGTGATGTTGCGGGCATAGATCACCTTATCCGGGCCATAGCTGTGGCGCAGCAGTCGCTGCAGCACATCGAACACCACGGCAGGGCGGAAATTGCCGATGTGCGCCCGGCCATAGACGGTGGGGCCGCAGACATACATCGTCACCCGATCCGGATTGATCGGCACCAGTTCCTGCTTGGCGCGGGCAGCGGTGTTATACAGACGGATCATCAGATGGTGGTTCCGGGGCTGGATTTTTCTTGCTGATCGAGCAGCTTGTCGAGTGAGTTGCGCTCCTGCTTGCCGTAACCGTCAGCCTCCTCGTCATCGCCAAAGCCTGGCAGGCCGGCATGAGGGTCACGCTCCGGGTTTATCAGCTTCTGCTGCTGGTTCCACGCATCGCCAACGTACGAGACCATGGCGCTCGCCACCAGCGCCAGCGTTGGCGTCGTCTTCGCCCTGGCCAACCAATCGGGCCGGCTGTTGTCACCCGGCACGATCTTCATGCCCAGCGTGATCAGCAGGAAGATCAGACTGGCGGCCAAAAAGCCCTTCAACAGGCCGAAGCCAAGGCCGAGCAAGCGGTCCACCGAGCCAATCACGCTACCCTTGGCACTGTTCGACAGGAAACTGCCGATGAGCTTGACCAGCAGAACGGCGATCAGGAACGGCCCCATCACGGCGGCGACCGCGGCGATCAGTTCGCTGCCGCTGGCGGTTTCGAAAATGGCGCGGGCCGGCGTGTAGAAGAGGCGCACAGCGATGAAGCCGGCCACCCAAGCCGCCAGGCTGGCGACCTCGGCAATGAAGCCGCGCATCAGTCCAAAGGCGGCCGTGATGCCGACAATCAGCACCACGATCCAGTCAAAGCAGGCAAGCTGCATTACAGTGTCCATACAGCAGCGCCTATCCGATTTGGCAGCGCCGCAAAAGCCTATTCCGGCCGGCCAAGATGATCCACCAAGCCATTCATCGTCCGAAATCCACTGACCAGCATGGGCCCGCCGCCAGTGGTGCCATCCGGCACGAAAGCCCGGCCGAAACCCAGCTTCGCCGCCTCTTTCAGGCGCAGGCTCGCCAATCCGGCCGCCCGCAATTCGCCCGACAAGGCAACTTCACCAAAGGCCACCGCATCCGCCGGCAACGGCCGATCGGTGAGCGCCGAAACCAGCGCACAAGCCACCGCCAGATCGGCCGCCGGATCGGCAATCCTGAGGCCGCCGGCCACGTTCAAATAGACTTCATGCCCGCCGAACGCCAAACCGCAGCGCGCTTCCAGCACCGCCAGCAGCATCGCCAGCCGGCCGGAATCCCAGCCCACCACGGCCCGGCGTGGCGTCGCGCCCGATGGCACCCGCACCACCAGCGCCTGGATCTCGCACAGCACCGGCCGTGTGCCTTCCAGCGCCGGAAACACCACGGCGCCTGTCACGCTGGCGCCTTCGGCCCGGCTGGTCAGGAACAGGCTGGATGGGTTGGCGACTTCCTCCAAGCCATCAGCGCCCATCGCAAAAACGCCGATCTCGTCCGTTCCGCCAAAGCGGTTCTTCACAGCGCGCAAGATGCGATACTGGTGGCTGCGCTCCCCTTCAAAATAGAGCACGGTATCGACCATATGCTCGAGCACGCGTGGCCCGGCGAGTTGCCCGTCCTTGGTGACATGCCCGACCAATATCAGCGCGCAGCCCGACAATTTGGCATAGCGGATCAGTTCCTGCGCCGATGCCCGCACCTGAGAAACCGTACCCGGCGCGCCTTCCAGCGTGTCGCTGTGCATCGTCTGGATCGAATCGATCACCAGCAGCCCCGGTGGGGCCTTCAGGCTGGTCAGCGTTGTCAAAATGTCCCGCACATTGGTTTCGGCCGCCAGCGCCACATCGGCTTTGGCCAACCCCAGCCGCCGCGCCCGTAGCCGCACCTGATCGGCGGCTTCCTCGCCCGACACATAAGCGACGCTGGCGCCGGTCCGCGCCATCTTGCCCGCCGCCTGTAACAACAACGTCGATTTGCCAATACCGGGATCGCCGCCGATGAGTGTGACACTGCCCGGCACCAGCCCGCCGCCCAGCGCGCGATCAAGTTCGGCAATGCCGGTGCTTAAGCGCGGCGGCAGCGCCACATCATCAGCCAGGCTCTCCAGCGCGATGCGACGCCCACCGGTTTGCAGCGATTGCTTGGCGGCAAAAGGCGTGAACACCGGGGCGGCTTCCTCCACCAGCGTGTTCCATTCCTTGCAGTCACCGCACTGCCCCGCCCAGCGCGGCGCCACCGCCCCGCAGGCCTGGCACACGAAGCGCGTTTTGCCCTTTGCCATAACATCCCATTCAGAACAGATAGGAAACATTAGGCGGGCGCGCCGGGTCTTGCAAGCGGCATGCCTGCCGTGCCAGATGCCGCCATGCGCACCATGATCCTCACCCTCCTCCTCGCCACCGCTGCTCCGGCGCTCGCCCAGTCGGCGCCGATCAAAGCCGCCCACGCCAGGATCGCCGCCGATTACGATCAGACCATCGCCGAGGTGATCGAGCTGACCGAAATCCCCGCCCCGCCGTTCAAGGAAGCGGCGCGCGCAGCGCGGATGGCCGAGAAATTCAAGGCGCTGGGCTTGAGCGACGTGCACCTGGACTCTGTCGGCAATGTCATCGGCACCCGCCCCGGCAAGGATCGCGCCGCCAAGGCGCTGATGGTCGCCGCCCACCTCGATACCGTGTTCCCGCCCGATGTCGCCATCAAGGTCCGCCGCGAAGGCGACACGCTGCACGCGCCCGGCATCGGTGATACCACGGTCACCCTGGCGGCATTGCTCGCCTTCGTCCGCGCCATGGATGCCGGCAAGATCCAGACCACGCGGGACATCATCTTCGTCGCCAACGTGGGTGAAGAAGGCCAGGGCGATCTGCGCGGCGTGCGCCACATCTTCTCGGCCAGCCCGCTCAAGCCCCGCATCGGGGACTTCATCAGCTTTGATGGCAGCAATGTCGCCCGCATCGTCAACGGCGGTGTCGGCTCCCGCCGCTACCGCGTCGCCTTCAAGGGTCCGGGCGGCCACAGCTATGGCGCGTTCGGCATCGTCAACCCGATGGCGGCCATGGCCGGGACCGTGCAGGGCCTTTACAAGATCGTGCCGCCCACCGACGTGAAGACCACCTTCGCTGCTTCCACCATTGCCGGCGGCACTTCGGTCAACTCCATCCCCAATCTCATCCTCGCCGAATTCGACATGCGCTCGGCCTCCACCACCAATCTGAAGGCGCTCGAAAGCCAGTTCCTGAAGATCATCGAAGACAGCGTCGCCACCGAAAACGCCGCCCGCGACACGCGCTATGGCAAGATCAGCGCCGTGCCCGAACTGATCGGCGACCGCCCAGCCGGCACCACACCGGCCACAGACCCCCTGGTGCAAACCGCCGAACGGATTCTGAAAGCCGGTGGCTACGATGCCCAGCTGATGCCCAGCTCCACCGACAGCAATATCCCGATCAGCCTCGGCATCCCGGCCATCACGCTGGGTGCTGGCGGCGGCGGCTTCCGCGCCCACGCGCTTGATGAATATGTGACCGTGGAACGCGGCACCTTCGTGAAGGGGCTGACCACGGCGTTCGACATCGTGGTAGAAGTGGCCAACATCAAGCGCTGAGGCACTTGCCTCTTCTTGCCTTGAAATTCCCCAGCACTTGCGGGGGCTTGAAGGGTCAGCCAGACTGATCTTTGAAAGGAGGCCCCTTTGCAGACAAAGGAGCTGCGCCTCGCATTGGTCTGTTATGGCGGGGTGAGCCTGGCGGTGTATATGCACGGCCTCACCAAAGAGGTGTGGAAACTGGCGCGCGCCTCGATGCGGCGGCACAGCCCAGCCGGGTTGCCGCCGGCGCGGGACAGCGAGATTGTCTATCAGGCGCTGCTCGACAGCTTGCCCGGCCTTGATCTCAGGGTGATGTGCGACATCGTCGCCGGTGCGTCGGCCGGCGGCATCAACGGGGTGTTGCTGGCCAGGGCGTTGGTCGAGGGCCATGATCTCGATGCCATCCGCGGCCTGTGGCTGGATGGGGCGGATTCGGACGTGCTGCTCGACAAGGCAGCAGCATCGCGGCCGCTGTCGAAACTCTGGGCGATCCCGCTGGTGTGGTGGGTGCGCCGACGCGGCCTGGAGGATGAAGACAAGGCCGAAGTGGCAGCGCACGGCGAGGTGAAGCGCAAGCTGTCCCGTTTCATGCGCAGCCGCTGGTTCAAGCCGCCGTTTTCTGGCGCGGCCTTCTCGGGCCTGCTGGCCGATGCCTTTGCCGCGATGGAGAAGGGCGAACGCACGCCGCCGCTGGTGCCGCGGTTGCACCCATTCGATCTGTTCGTGACGGTGACCGATTATCACGGCGCCCCCCAGCGCCTGCGGCTGAACACGCCGGAAGAAGTGACCGAGCCCGAGCATCGCCTGGTGATCGGCTTTGCCTGCCCCGGCGATGGCGCCGAGCGGCATCTGGGCCCAACGCCGGATCTGGTGTTTGCGGCGCGGGCCACAGCGAGTTTTCCCGGTACCTTTCCGCCGGCACGCATCGCCGAAATCGACACGCTGCTGGCCAGCCGCGGCGAGGATTGGCCGGGGCGGCAGGCCTTCATCGATCGGGTGCTGCCCGGCCGTGCTCACCCGGAGAGCGTCGACCTGATCGATGGCGCCGTGCTCGACAATCGGCCCTTTGGCCCGGCGCTGGCAGCCCTGGGCAAGCGGCCGGCGCATCGCGAGGTGGACCGGCGCTTTGTCTATCTCGATCCCAAGCCCGGGATGCACGACGATGGCGCGGTGACCGGCCAGCCACCGGGCTTTTTCGGCACCATCTTGCGCTCCCTCGCCGATATCCCCCGGCAGCAGCCGATCCGCGACAGCCTGGGCACGATCGAGGCGATTTCGACCCGGTCGCGCCGGCTGCGCCATATCGTGATCGGCATGATGCCGCAGGTGGATATCGCCATCGACGCCGCCATCGGCATGCGCCTGCTGCTGTTCTCGCCCAGCCTGGAACGACTGGCAGCCTGGCGCAGCCGCATGAACAGCGAGGCGGCGAAAGCGACGGGCTTTGCCTATGGCGCCTATGGCCGGCTGAAATTCGCCATGGTGACCGAGCGGCTGGCCGAACGGATCGCCGATCTGGGCGGGCAGGACGTGGGCGCGGTGCGGGCCAGCCTGTGGCGCCACCTCAACGCCGGCGGTGTCAACAAGCCGGAAAGCGCCATCGGCAAGACCGGTGCAGCGTCGCCCTATGTGCTGTTCCTGCGCAATTTCGACGTCGATTTCCGCATCCGCCGCCTGCGTTTCCTGATCCGGCGGGTGAACATGGAACTGGCGGGAGCGGACGAGGCAACGGCAACAGCGCTCGGCAAGATCAAGGCCGGGCTCTACGCCATTCTCGCGCCGCACCTGATGTGCTGGCCGGCCGCCGGCAGCCTGGCAGCCGCCGGCAACGCCATCGCCGATCCCGCCAGCGCACTGGCCGCCGTGGCCAACGCACTCGACCTGAAGGGCCTTGATGCCCGCAGCGACCAAGCGCTGGTAGACCTTCTCGCCAGCGGGCTGCCGCGCCGTCTGCGCCGCGATCTGGTGGCGGCCTATCTCGGCTTCCCCTTCTTCGACATCGCCATCCTGCCACTGATCGCCGATGGCAACATCGACGAGCTGGACGAGATCAAGGTCGATCGCATCAGCCCGGAAGATTGTTCGGCTTTGACCAGCGCCGGCGGCCAGCGACTGAAAGGCGCGCTGTTCAATGCCTTCGGTGCCTTCTTCAGCCGCGCCTACCGCGAACATGATTATCTGTGGGGCCGCCTGCACGGGGCAGAGCGGCTCATCGATCTGGTCGTCTCCTCCCTTGCTCCCAAGGCCCGGCCCGATGCGGCCACCCTCGGCGAAATCCGCCGCGCCGCCTTCCGCGCCATCGTGGCGGCAGAGCGGGCGCATCTTGTTGACATTCCAGACACAATCGCCGCGCTCGATACCGCGCTGGCCGAATGATCACTCCGCCGGCTGGGTTTTCCCTGCCGGCCGATACTGCCGCAGATAATGAATGATGATCGCCATGCCGAACAGCGTCGGGATCGCCCAGATCGCCGGGTTGAAGGCATGGGTGGGGAACATCTCGATCAGCCCGACGGACAGGAACGCGGTGTAGGCCGCAATCCCGGTCGCCACCATCGCCTTGAAATGCTCGGGGATATAGGCGCGCGGGCTTGCCGGCGTGCTGAAGATGTAGCGGAAATAGGTGGTGCTGGTGCCAAAGCCGAGCAGCGCCACCATCACCATCAGGATCGGCTCCATCACCGGGCCATTGCGATCAAGCAGATACAGGCCATGCGCCAGGCAGATGCCCGCCGCCAGCATGGTGCCGCCCTGCACCGCCAGCATGGACCAGTGGCGGTTGCCGGGATGGTCACGCCGGTTGCTCACCATCACCAGGCCATAGCGCGTCATCGAAATCGCCAGCAGCCCCAGATAGACCATCATGGTGCCGAACATGCCGCGATAGAGCACTTCGTCGGTCAACTGCGGATGCATCGCCAGCGGCCACACCAGCGACAGCGCCCCCATCCCCAACGCCTGCGCCGCCGCCGTATAGATGGCGGCCGAAAACACGAACCCCCAGCGCCGATGCGCCGGACAACCCTTGCGCGTCAGCACCGCCCCCCAGAAACTGGTAAGCGCCACAACGCCTGCGCCGACGTGAATGGCCAGAAAGATGGTGAACAGCCAGGGCATGGTGGGACGGCATCACTCCTGCGATTGGCACTGTTTGGCCACAGGATTTCGCGAGGGCAAGGGACAAGTTATCATGGCTGGGTGATGACCGCCCTTAGCCTTGGCCTGCGCTACTCCGCCGGCGTGTTCGCCATCGCCTTTGCGCTGGGCACGATTCGCACGTTGTGGTTGGCGCCGGCGATTGGTGCCATCGCCGCCGTGGCGATAGAGGTGCCGCTGATTCTGGCGTTGAGTTGGTGGTGGGGCCGGCGTTTGCTGGCGCGGCAGCCGCTCAGCCTGGCGGGGCGAGCGGTGATGGGCGGCACGGCCTTTGTGTGGCTGATGCTGGCCGAGTTCGGGCTGGCATTTGCGTTCGGGCGGGCGCCGGGGGCGTATCTGGCGTCGTTCTTCACACCAGAAGGCCTGCTGGGGCTGGCCGGGCAGCTGGTGTTTGCGGCCTTGCCCCTCTTCATAAAGCCCGCCCGCCTCTAATGCTGCCTTGCAACATCGGCAGCCCCATGCTAGCCGCGCCCCGCACACGGTGGACCTTGTTCATCGCGCCTTTTGTCATATCCGATTCAAAACGGGGCTGAAGCCTTGGACGCACAAATTTCATCCAGCGTGGCCACCGGCCTTTCCGGGCGCTATGCTCGTGCCTTGTTCGCGCTGGCGATCGAGGGCAAGGCGCTTGCTGCCGTTGAGGCCAGCCTGGCGACGCTGACCGAGGCGCTGGCCGAATCGGCTGATCTGACGGCGCTGACGTCGTCGCCGCTGGTTGGTCGCGGCGCGGCGGGTGCTGCTGTTGCGGGTGTGGCCGATGGGCTGGGCCTTGATGGCCTGACCAAGAATTTCCTCGGCGTGCTGGCCGCCAATCGCCGGCTGGCGCTGCTGCCGGCGGTGATCCGCGATTTTGCCGCGCTGAACGCTGCCCGCAAGGGTGAAGTGACCGCCACCGTAACGGCAGCCCACAAGCTGACCGCGGCGCAACAGAAGGCGGTGGCCGCCAAGCTGAAGGCCGGCATCGGCCGCGATGTGGCGCTGACCGTGAACGTTGATCCGTCCATCCTGGGCGGCCTGATGGTGCGCGTTGGCAGCCGCCTGATTGATTCGTCATTGAAGACCCGGCTCGACATGCTCGGCCAGGCACTCAAAGCTTAAAAGAGGACCACCCAGATGGACATCAATGCCGCTGAAATCTCGCGGATCATCAAGGATCAGATCGCCAATTTCGGCACCGAAGCGCAGGTTTCGGAAGTCGGCCAGGTGCTCAGCGTGGGCGACGGTATCGCCCGGGTGCATGGTCTGGACAATGTGCAGGCCGGCGAAATGGTTGAATTCCCCGGTGGCATCAAGGGCATGGCCCTGAACCTGGAAGCCGATAACGTTGGTATCGTGATCTTCGGTTCGGACAGCGCCATCAAGGAAGGCGACACCGTCAAGCGCACCGGCACCATCGTCGACGTGCCGGTGGGCAAGGGCCTGCTGGGCCGCGTTGTTGACGGTCTGGGCAATCCGATTGACGGCAAGGGCCCGCTGGTGGACGTGACCCGCATGCGCGTGGAAGTGAAGGCGCCGGGCATCATCCCGCGCAAGTCCGTCCACGAACCGATGCAGACCGGCCTGAAGGCGCTCGACGCGCTGGTGCCGGTTGGCCGCGGCCAGCGCGAACTGATCATCGGTGACCGTCAGACCGGCAAGACCGCTGTCGCCATCGATACCTTCATCAACCAGAAGGGCGTGAACGCCGGCACCGACGAGAGCAAGAAGCTCTATTGCATCTATGTCGCCGTCGGCCAGAAGCGTTCGACCGTGGCGCAGATCGTGCGCGCGCTGGAAGAAAATGGCGCGATGGAATATTCGATCGTCGTCGCCGCCACCGCGTCGGAACCGGCCCCGCTGCAGTTCCTGGCGCCCTACACCGGCTGCACCATGGGCGAATTCTTCCGCGACAACGGCATGCACGCCGTGATCGTTTATGACGATCTTTCCAAGCAGGCCGTGGCCTATCGCCAGATGTCGCTGCTGCTGCGCCGCCCGCCGGGCCGCGAAGCCTATCCGGGCGACGTGTTCTATCTGCACAGCCGCCTGCTGGAACGCGCCGCCAAGATGAACGATGCCAACGGCAATGGCTCGCTGACCGCGCTGCCGATCATCGAAACCCAGGCCGGTGACGTTTCGGCCTACATCCCGACCAACGTGATTTCGATCACCGATGGCCAGATCTTCCTGGAAACCGAATTGTTCTACCAGGGCATCCGTCCGGCCATCAACGTCGGCCTTTCGGTGTCGCGCGTCGGTTCCGCCGCGCAGACCAAGGCGATGAAGAAGGTCGCCGGCTCGATCAAGCTGGAGCTGGCGCAGTATCGCGAAATGGCCGCGTTCGCGCAGTTCGGTTCGGATCTTGATGCCTCGACGCAAAAGCTGCTGAACCGCGGCAAGCGCCTGACCGAGCTGCTGAAGCAGGGCCAGTATCAGCCGATGCCGTTCGAAGACCAGGTCGTCTCGATCTTTGCCGGCGTGAATGGCTTCCTCGACAGCATCGATGCGACCGCTGTCACCCGCTTCGAAGCCGCGCTGCTCAGCCACGTGAAATCGGCCCATGCCGATGTGCTGGCCGATATCCGCGACAAGAAGGATCTTTCGGCTGACACCACCGCCAAGCTGAAGGACGTCATCGGCGCCTTCGTGAAGACCTTCGCGTAACAGCAATCTGTCGCCGGGGCGTTCGCGCCCCGGAGACGATGAGAGAAGCAGATGCCCAGTCTCAAGTCTCTGAAAATGCGCATCACTTCGGTGAAGTCGACGCAGAAGATCACCAAGGCCATGAAGATGGTTGCGGCGGCGAAACTGCGCCGGGCGCAGGAAGCCGCCGAAGCCGCCCGCCCCTATTCGGTGCGGATGGCCGCCGTGATGGCGTCGCTCGCCAGCCGCGTGACGGTTGGCCCGGAAAGCCCGCGCCTGCTGGCTGGCACTGGCAAGGATCAGGTCCACCTGCTGGTGGTGTGCTCGTCGGAGCGTGGTTTGGCCGGTGGTTTCAACAGCAACATCGCCAAGCTGGCGCGCCGCACGATGGATGAGCTGCTGGCGCAGGGCAAGACGGTCAAGCTGCTGTTCGTCGGCAAGAAGGCGCGCGCGCCGTTCGCCCGCACACACAAGGATCTGATCGTCGGCACCGTCGACATGACCCACATCAAGAATGTTGGTTTTGCCGATGCCAAGAGCGTGGCCGACGAGGTGGTCGCCCGCTTCGAAGCCGGTGAGTTCGACGTCGCCCACCTGTTCTTTTCCACCTTCAAGTCGGCGCTGACTCAGGAGCCGACCCGGTTGCAGATCATCCCCGCTGCGCTGCCGGCTGGTGGCGCTGCCGGTGCCGATGCCTCGGTGGAATATGAGCCGGACGAGGAATCGATCCTGGCTGATCTGCTGCCCAAGAATCTGGCCGTGCAGGTGTTCCGCGCCTTGCTGGAAAATGCCGCGTCCGAACAGGGCAGCCGCATGACCGCCATGGACAGCGCCACGCGCAACGCCGGCGACATGATCAACAAGCTTTCCATCACCTACAACCGCACGAGACAGGCCGCGATCACCAAGGAATTGATCGAGATCATCTCGGGCGCCGAAGCCCTTTAAGGAGCACGCCTCATGGCCAATACCACCAACAATGTCGGCCGCATCAGCCAGGTCATCGGCGCCGTTGTCGACGTGACCTTCGAAGGCGAGCTGCCGGCGATTCTCTCGGCCCTCGAAACCAGCGTGAACGGCAACCGCCTCGTGCTGGAAGTTGCCCAGCACCTGGGTGAAAGCGCCGTGCGCTGCATCGCCATGGACGCCACCGACGGCATGGTGCGCGGCCAGGAAGTGACCGACACCGGCAGCCAGATCCGCGTTCCGGTCGGCCCGGCCACGCTGGGCCGCATCATGAACGTCATCGGTGAGCCGATCGACGAGCGCGGCCCGATCGATCAGACCAACACCGCCCCGATTCATGCCAAGGCCCCGGAATTCGTCGACCAGTCGACCGAATCGAGCATCCTGGTCACCGGCATCAAGGTCATCGATCTGCTGGCGCCTTACGCCAAGGGCGGCAAGATCGGCCTGTTCGGCGGCGCCGGCGTCGGCAAGACCGTGCTGATTCAGGAACTGATCAACAACATCGCCAAGGGCCACGGCGGCACCTCGGTGTTCGCTGGCGTGGGTGAACGCACCCGCGAAGGCAACGATCTTTATCACGAATTCCTCGAAGCCGGCGTTATCGCGTCGGACGCGGATGGCAACGCCATCTCCGAAGGTTCCAAGGTGGCGCTGGTCTATGGCCAGATGAACGAGCCGCCCGGCGCCCGCGCCCGCGTCGCCCTTTCGGGTCTGACCATCGCCGAATATTTCCGCGACGTCGAAGGCCAGGACGTGCTGTTCTTCGTGGACAACATCTTCCGCTTCACCCAGGCCGGTTCCGAAGTGTCCGCTCTGCTGGGCCGTATCCCGTCGGCCGTGGGCTATCAGCCGACGCTCGCCACCGACATGGGCGCCCTGCAGGAGCGCATCACGTCGACCAACAAGGGTTCGATCACCTCGGTGCAGGCCATTTACGTGCCCGCCGACGATTTGACCGATCCGGCCCCGGCCGCGTCGTTCGCCCACTTGGACGCCACCACCGTGCTGAGCCGCGCGATCTCGGAAATGGGCATCTACCCGGCCGTCGATCCGCTCGATTCGACCAGCCGCGTGCTGGCCCCGCGCGTGGTGGGTGAAGAGCATTACGCTGTCGCCCGTTCGGTTCAGGAAGTGCTGCAGAAGTACAAGAGCCTGCAGGACATCATCGCCATTCTGGGCATGGATGAACTGAGCGAAGAAGATAAGCTCGTCGTGTCCCGCGCCCGCAAGATCCAGCGCTTCCTCAGCCAGCCGTTCCACGTCGCCGAAATCTTCACGGGTTCGCCGGGCGTGTTCGTGCAGGTGGAAGACACGATCAAGGGCTTCAAGGCCATCGTCGCCGGCGAGTATGATCATCTGCCGGAAAACGCCTTCTACATGGTCGGCACCATCGAAGACGCCGTTGCCAAGGCCGCCAAGTTGGCGGCTGACGCGGCCTGATCCAACACCCCTCCCCCAGTGGGAGGGGAAGGGAACCGAACATGGCTGAATTGCTCGATTTCGAACTCGTCTCTCCGGAACGCCGCCTGGCCAAGGCCAAGGTGGCGATGGTTGTCGTGCCCGGCGTGGAAGGCGATTTTGGTGTGCTGCCCGGCCACGCGCCGATGATGTCCACCATCCGCCCCGGCGCGATTGCCATCCATGAAGCCGATGGTGGCCCGGCCACGCAGCGTTTCTTCATCGACGGCGGCTTTGCCGAAGTGACGGAAACCGGCCTCACCATCCTCGCCGAAAAGGCCACCCCGGTGGCAGAGATCGACGTGGCGGCCGTGGCTACCCAGCTTGCTGCCGCGCGGCAAGCGGGCGACGATGCCGCCATTGCCCGCCTGGAAGCCATGCAGGCCGCCGTTACCAACTGATCGGGCGATCATCGCCATCACACACGCCCCGCGCCGGTTTGCCCAGCGCGGGGCGTTGTCATTCAGCAGGCAGCAAGCAGAGACAGCGCACAGCGGTGGTGCGATTTGCCGGTTCCCTGTGCCGGCGAAAGCGCCTAATCTGATGGGGTAATCCCGCTTGCGGAGCCAATTTCCATGCGCCTGCCCTTCTTCCTTCTTTCCGTGGCGGTGGCGCTCCCTGCCCTGGCGCAGCAGCCGCCCGCCAATCCGACGACCGCGCCGCCGCGGCCAACCATGCTGAAGCCCGCTGATCTGCCCACCGGCGACGGCAGCCAGCCGCGCCAGCGTTTCGTGACGGTGTTCGACAACGAGGCCTGCCCCAAGCCCAGTTCCGTTGATGAAGTGGTGGTGTGCGCGCGCCTGCCGGGATCGGAAGTGTTCCGCATCCCGGAGCGGCTGCGCAAGGCCGAAACACGGCAAAGCGTGCTGACCCAGAACCGCGCGTTGCTGCTGGGTGATGGCACCGGCGGCGCCGGCAACAGTATCGGCAGTTGCAGCGCGATCGGCCCGGCCGGCTTTACCGGCTGCGATCGCAAGATGGTGGATGCGTGGGCGCAGGATCGCACCAACCGCATGGGCTATAACGAGCCGACTCCCCGCAACTAAGCCGGAAATCAGCCGGTTACAGAAAGATCAGCGGCGCCGTGGCGTCCGCTGCGGCGTCATGCCGTGTTTGTGAGACGCACGCCACTTGTCCAACAGCACCGGCATCAGCCCAATGACCACTGCCAGCAGCGCAATATAGACCGTCATGGAAAGCCCCCCTTCGCATCAGTCGGCGAGAAGGTTAATCCACATTCACACAAATGCAAGAGGGGCGCTCCGGCTGCCCGGAACGCCCCCCTGTCATCGGTATGTGACGGTCAGCGGACCGGCTTGACCGTCGGCGCCACGTCGGGCTTGGCCGGATCGAAGCGCACCCGCACGGTTTCACCGCTGCTGCCGGGGAAATTGGTGAACATGGCGGTCACCAGGTTTGGCACCAGCCGGGTGAGATTGTTGCTGTTGCTCACGGTTTCCGCGCGGCCTTCGAACACGCTCTTCTTGTCGGTGTTGCGGTTGATGCGCATGGCGACCACGGTGTTGTAGTTGGTGACGCTGTAGACTTCATTGTTCCAGCCGCCGCCCCAGCCGCCGAACCCGCCAAGACCGCCAAAGCCGCCGCCCCAGCCGCCGCCCCAATAGGGGCCCCAACCGAAACCGCCAAAGCCGCCGCCCATGCCGCCCCAGCCCAGGCCGAGCCGGCTCTGCACCTTCTCACGCGGTGCAGAGACATGATAATCCAGCTGCACGGTCAGCGCGGCGCTTTCCGCATTGGCGGCTTCCTGAAATCCAGCGGCGACCAGTTTTTGCCGGACCAGATTGGCATAGGTGGCAAATTCCAGCCCGCCTTCATTGGTCTTGTCCCGCGGTTCGACGACAAAGCTAGTGCCCGACGGCGGTGGCAGCTGCTGAAACCGCGCCACACGCGCTTCGAACGGGGCCATGCAGGCCGACAAGGCCAGAGCCGCAACCAGCGGCAGCAGCAGTCGAGCCTTGGGATGGATGGTCATTCGTCGGCACTCCACATGAATTATCTGTAATAATAGACGCGAGTATGCGCCAAGGCAACTGACTGGCGCATGAATGGCACCCTTCCGGGCCTCATGGCAACCACCGCAGTTACGATACGAACCCCACCGCGCGATGCACCTCGGCCAACACCGGCTCGGCAATGGCGCGCGCCCGCTCCGCCCCGCGGGCACAGATCGCCTCGATCGCCACGTCATCATCCTTCAGCGCGTTGAACCGCTCGGTGATCGGTGCGAGCTTGGCCACCATCACGTCGGCCAGGGCCGGCTTGAAGGCGCCGAAGCCCTTGCCGCCAAATTCGGCCAGCACTTGCGATACGCTGCGGTCGCTCAATGCCGCCATCAGGTTGACCAGGTTCGCCGCTTCGGGACGGCCCGCCAGACCGGCCGCTTCAGAGGGCAGCAGATCGGCGTCGGACTTGGCGCGCTTCACCTTGGCGGCGATGGTGTCGGCATCGTCGGTCAGGTTGATGCGGCTCTGGTCGCTGGGGTCGCTCTTCGACATCTTGGCGCTGCCGTCGCGCAGGCTCATCACGCGGGTCGCCGGGCCTTCGATCACCGGTTCGGGCAGCGGGAACAAATCGACGCCCATATCGGTGTTGAACTTGGCGGCAATGTCGCGGGCCAGTTCCAGATGCTGTTTCTGGTCCTCGCCCACCGGGACATGCGTGGCCTTGTACGCCAGGATGTCGGCGGCCTGCAGCACCGGGTAGGTGTAAAGGCCCACCGACGCGCCTTCGCGGTCCTTGCCGCTCTTTTCCTTGAACTGGGTCATGCGGTTGAGCCAGCCAACGCGCGCCGTGCACATCAGCACCCAGGCCAATTCGGCATGCACGCGCACCCGGCTTTGCGGGAACAATATGCAGCGTTCGGGATCGAGGCCGGCGGCGATCAGGGCCGCGACCATCTCGTGGATGCCGCGGCGCAGGGTGGCGGGATCCTGCGCCACGGTGATGGCGTGCAGATCAACGACGCTGAACACGCACTCCGATTCATCCTGCATGCGCACCCAGTTGCGGATGGCGCCCAGATAATTGCCCAGGTGCAAATTGCCGGTGGGCTGAATGCCCGAGAAAACCCGCTTCATGCTTTTTTCCGTTTCACTTGCGCAACAAGGCCCTTCACCGTGAACAGGCCCAGCAACCGCGCCCCCGCCAGATAGGCCAAGCCACCGCCGCCAATCAACAGGGCAAGCGCCACAGCTTCCATGGCAAAGCCGCGCGCCGCCAGTGGTGCCAGCAGCGGCATGGCGCCGAACAGCACCGCCACCATACCCAGCGTGGCCAGCACGAGGCGCGGCAGCAGCCGGCGCGCACGATCATCAAGGCTGAAATGCCCTCGCTTGCGCAGCACCCACCACAGCGCCAGCGCGTTCACCCAGGCCGAAATCGCCGTGCCCAGCGCGATGCCGACATGGCCGAGCGGCCACACCAGCGCCAGATTGGCCACCAGATTGACCAGCATCGCCGCAATCGCCACGCGCACCGGCGTGGTGGTATCGCTGCGGGCGTGAAAGCCGGGGGTGAGCACCTTGATCAGCACGTAAGCGGGAAGCCCCAAGGCAAAGCCCGACAGCGCGGCAGCCGTGGCCAGACTGTCGGCCGCAGTGAACTCGCCGTGCTGGAACAGCAGCGCCACGATGGGCTGGGCCGCCACCACCAGGCCAGCGGCGGCCGGCAGGGTGAGGATCAGCACCAGTTCCATGGCGCGGTTCTGCTGCGAAATGGCACCAGGCACATCATCGGCGCCGATCAGCCGCGACATGGTGGGCAACAGTGCAGTACCAACGCCGATGCCGATGATGCCCAGCGGCAACTGGTTGAGGCGATCGGCGAAATAGAGCCAGCTGACCGCGCCATCGCCCAGGAAGCGCGCGGCCAACGCCGTGGAGATGAGCAGATTGATCTGCACAGCGCCGGCACCAAAGGCAGCCGGGACGATCAGCTTCAACAGTGTCTTCACCTGCGGCGTGAGGCGGGGCGTGCGCAGCTTGAGGTTGATCCCGGCGCGGGCGCACCACCACAACAGCCAGACCAATTGCGCAATGCCGCCCAGCGTGACGCACAGCGCCTGCACGCGTGCGGCGGCCACATCATCGCCGCTGCCCGACCACAACAGGCCCGAAATCAGCACGATGTTGAGCAGGATGGGTGCGGCGGCATTGACCGCGAACCGCCCGACCGAATTGAGCAGGCCGCCGAGCAGCGAGGTGAGGCTGATCAGCATCAGATAGGGGAAGGTGAGCCGGGTGAAATCAACGGTGAGCGCGAATTTCTCGGGCGCCGCATCCGGGAAACCGCCGGTGAGCGCCCACACCACTGGCACCGCGCCCGCCACCATCACAACCGTGAACAGCAGCAGGAACGGCAGCAACACTGCCAGCACATCCTCGGCAAAGCGCTGCGCACCATCGATCCGGCCACCATCAGCGCCAACCTGGCGATTGAACATCGGCACGAAGGCCGAAGCAAAAGCGCCCTCGGCAAACAGCGCGCGGAACAGATTGGGCAGGCGCTGGGCGATCAGAAAGGCATCGGCAGCCATGCCGGCACCCATCAACGACGCCTGCAGCACATCGCGGGCAAAGCCACCGATGCGGGACAGGAGCGTGAGGCTGCCGATGGTGGCGGTGGCACGGACGAGATTCATTGCGCCACCGGATTAGGCAATGCCCCGGAAAGTGCAAGGCGACAGTGCCCCAAACGAAAACGGGCGACCCGAGGGCCGCCCGTTTCGTTGTGATTGTGATGTTCGCTTACGCGTTGCCGACCTGGCCCTGCTGGGACATGTACAGCGCGCCGAAATCGATCGGATCGAGCATCAGCGGCGGGAAGCCGCCGTCGCGCACGGCGTCCGCGATGATGCGGCGGGCGAACGGGAACAGGATCCGCGGGCCTTCGATGATGCAGAAGGGCTCGATGGCTTCTTCCGGCACATTCTTCAGGCCAAACAGGCCGGCATAGAGCAGCTCGACCATGAAGGCAGCGCCGGCATCGACTTCAGCCTTGGCGCTGATCTTCAGTTCGACTTCGTACACGTCATCGGCGGCCTTGCGGGCGTTCACACCCACATTGACGTCGATGCGCGGCTGGCTCTGCACCTGGAGGCTGCCCGGCGCGTTCGGATTCTCGAACGAGAGATCCTTCACATACTGGGTAATGATCGCCACCTGTGGCATCGGCTCATCGCCAAAGCCATTTTCGGGATTGGCGCCCAGATCGATTTCATCGGCCATGATGGCGATCCTTCCGGTTAAGGCTTATTCGTCGTCGCCGAAGGTTTCGACCGGGCCCGAATCCTGGCCCTTGGCATCCACGTCGCGATCAACGAACTCGATGATCGCCATCGCGGTGGCATCGGAGCGACGGAAGCCGGCCTTGACGACGCGGGTGTAACCACCCTGGCGGTCGGCATAGCGGGCGGCCAGAGTGTCGAACAGCTTGATGAGCTGGGTGTCGTCACCCAGGCGGGCGTCGGCGAGGCGGCGGTTGGACAGGCCGCCGGTCTTGGCCAGCGTCACGAGCTTTTCGACGTAGGGACGCAGTTCCTTGGCCTTGGGCAAGGTGGTCTTGATCTGCTCGTGCTTGATCAGGGCAGCAGCCATGTTGCGCAGCATCGCAATGCGATGGCTGCTGGTGCGGCTGAGTTTGCGATGGGCAACGCCGTGGCGCATGGGTCTTACTCCGTTCGTTCAGGGGCCGTGTGAGGTACCCCGGACCAGGCTGATGATGGGGTCAGCCAGTATCCCCTGCCTGTGCCAGCGGGCGCAGCCAATTGGCCACGCCCGCCAAACAGGACTTAGAATTCTTGTTCGAGCTTCTTGGCCATTTCCTCGATATTCTCGGGCGGCCAACCAGCGATTTCCATACCAAGGCGCAGACCCATCTGGGACAGCACTTCCTTGATCTCATTCAGCGACTTGCGGCCGAAGTTCGGGGTGCGAAGCATTTCGCTCTCCGTCTTCTGCACCAGATCACCGATGTAGATGATGTTGTCGTTCTTCAGGCAGTTGGCCGAACGCACCGACAGTTCCAACTCGTCCACCTTCTTGAGGAGGTAACGGTTGATGCTGGCGCTGTCGTCCACTTCCACAACGCCGGTGGCGGTGGTGCTGGCAACCGGAGCCGACGCAGTGGCGTCTTCGAAGTTCACAAACAGCTGGAGCTGGTCCTGCAGGATCTTGGCGCCATAGGCGAGCGCGTCTTCCGGCGACAGGCTGCCATCGGTTTCCACCGAGATCGTCAGCTTGTCATAGTCCAGTTCCTGGCCAACGCGGGTCGGATCGACCTTGTAGCTGACCTGGCGCACCGGCGAGTAGAGCGCATCAACCGGCACCAGGCCGATCGGCGCATCGGCCGGGCGGTTGGCGCTGGCCGGCACATAGCCCTTGCCGGTTTCCACCGTCAGTTCCATGTTCAGCGTCGCGCCCTCGTCCAGCGTGCAGATCACCAGATCCTTGTTCATCACTTCCATGTCGCCGGAAACGGCGATCTGGCCAGCGGTGACCGGCCCGGGGCCGGTGGCGTTCAGATAGACGCGCTTGGCGGTATCACCAGCCATGCGGATCGCCACCTGCTTGATGTTCAGCACGATGTCGGTCACGTCTTCACGCACGCCAGCCAGGCTGGAGAATTCGTGCAGCACGCCATCGATCTTGATGGCAGTGACAGCCGCACCCTGCAGCGACGACAGCAGCACCCGGCGCAGGGCATTGCCCAGCGTCAGGCCAAAGCCACGCTCCAGGGGTTCAGCGACAAAGGCCGCCTTCTGCTTGGCGTCACCGCCGGGGCGCTGCTCCAGGCGGTTGGGCTTCTTGAGTTCGGTCCAGTTCTTGGCGATGACTGCCACGGGGTTTCCCTTGGTCTGGAGTGTGGGGGTCTCGGGAGAAGCGGATCGTCACCCGCCGGTCCCGTTGGACCCTGGATAGGAAACGCTGGGCGCCGCAACGGAGCCCGGCGCCAGGCAAACGGTCAGACGCGGCGGCGCTTGGGGGAGCGCACGCCGTTGTGCGGGATCGGCGTCACATCGCGGATTGCGGTGATGACGAAACCCACGGCCTGCAGGGCACGCAGCGCCGATTCACGGCCCGAACCCGGGCCACGCACTTCGACTTCGAGCGTGCGCACACCATGTTCGGCGGCCTTCTTGCCGGCGTCTTCGGCAGCCATCTGCGCCGCGAACGGCGTTGATTTGCGGCTACCCTTGAAACCACAGGTGCCAGCCGACGACCAGGCAATCGCATTGCCCTGCGCGTCGGTGATGGTGATCATGGTGTTGTTGAAGCTGGCGTTGACATGGGCAACACCGCTGGTGATGTTCTTGCGCTCCCTGCGCTTGATGCGAGCAACTTCGCGAGCCATTTGATTAATCCTTGCCTGATGAGAAGAAGATGATGAGCGGCGCGAACGCGCTTACTTCTTCTTGCCGGCGATCGGCTTGGCCTTGCCCTTGCGGGTGCGGGCGTTGGTGTGGGTGCGCTGGCCGCGGACCGGCAGGCCCTTGCGGTGACGCAGGCCGCGATAGCAGGCCAGGTCCATCAGGCGCTTGATGTTCATCGCGTTCTGGCGACGAAGATCACCTTCCACGGTGAGTTCACGATCGATCTTTTCACGGATCAACAGGATCTCGGCGTCGGTCAGTTCCTGCACGCGGCGTTCCCGCGGGAAGCCGAGTTCATTCGCCAGACGGGTCGCAGTGGTGCGACCGATGCCGTGGATGTAGGTGAGCGCAATCTCAACGCGCTTGTTGGTCGGGATGTTCACACCCGCAATACGTGCCACAGTCGATTTCCTTTCATGCTCCACGGCGACCCTGGGCAGATGTCGCCATCTCAAAGCAATATGCCGACCGCCCAACGGGCCGCCGGTTTCTAAATCCGATCAAACGGAAGAGAGGCGGTTAGACGCGAGTCGCCGAAAAGTCAAGCTGCTGACAGGGCAGCGCCCTCAGGCATCGACAATCTTGTCGATGGAGGCGGCGACTGCATCCATATCGGCCATCCCGTCCACACGCGCAACAATACCGCGACCTTCATAATGCGGAATGATCGGCGCGGTCTTGGCGCGATATTCCATCATGCGCTGGCGCACAGTATCGGCATTGTCATCGGCGCGGCGCTTGAAGTTGCTGGCGCCACACACATCACACGTATCGGCAACCTTTGGCTGCTTGTAGCGGTCATGATAGCCTTCGCCGCAGCTGCCGCAGGTGAACCGGCCGGTGATGCGATCGACCAGCGCGTCTTCATCCACCACCAGTTCGATCACATGATCCAGCGCCAGGCCCTTTTCGGCCAGCATTGCATCGAGCGAATCCGCCTGCACATCGGTGCGCGGATAGCCATCCAGGATGAAGCCGGCGCGGGCATCGGGCTGGTCCAGCCTTTCGGACAGGATGCCCGACACGATCTCGTCAGAAACAAGACCGCCGGATTCCATCACCGCCTTGGCCGCAAGGCCCACCGGCGTGCTGGCCGCGACAGCGGCGCGCAGCATGTCGCCTGTGGAAAGTTGGACCATGCCGCGTTCCTTCACGAGGCGGCTGGCCTGGGTGCCCTTGCCCGCTCCCGGCGGGCCCAGCAGGATGAGATTCAACGACGATTCCCCCGAAGTTTGGACTTCTTGATGAGTCCCTCGTACTGATGCGCCAACAGATGGCTCTGGATCTGCGCAACCGTGTCCATTGTGACATTGACGACGATCAGAAGGCTAGTCCCCCCAAAGTAGAAGGGTACCTTCAGCTCGCTGATCAGGAATTCCGGCAACAGGCAGATCAGCGTGAGGTACGCCGCACCAATCACCGTCAGGCGGGTAAGCACGAAATCGAGATATTCCGAGGTCCGCGTGCCGGGGCGGATGCCGGGCACGAAACCGCCGTACTTCTTCAGGTTCTCGGCCGTCTCGTCCGGGTTGAACACCACGGCGGTGTAGAAGAAGCTGAAGAAGATGATGCCGGCGGCATAGAGGAACATGTAGAGCGGCGCGCCGTGCTGCAGCGCGGTCGTCACCGTCGTCATCCATTCCGGCATGGTGCCCTGCTGGCTGAAGAACTGCGCCACAGTGAGCGGCATCAGCAGCAGCGAGCTGGCAAAGATCGGCGGGATCACGCCCGCGGTATTGATCTTCAGCGGCAGGAAGCTGGAATCGCCCTGGAACATGCGACTGCCCATCTGGCGCTTGGGATACTGGATCAGGATCTTGCGCTGCGCGCGTTCCATCAGGCAGATGAAGGCGATGGTGCCCAGCGCCACCACGGCCACCAGCAGCACGAAGCCCGCCGACAGCGCGCCAGTGCGGCCCTGTTCGAACAGGGTGCCCAGCGCCGAGGGCAGCTGCGCCACGATGCCGGCCATGATGATCAGCGAAATGCCGTTGCCGATGCCACGGCTGGTGATCTGTTCACCCAGCCACATCAGGAACATGGTGCCGCCCAGCAGCGAGATCACCGTGGAAATGCGGAAGAACCAACCCGGATCGATCACGGCAGACACGCCCTGGCCGGCGCCCCAGCCTTCGAGGCCGACGGCGATGCCATAGCCCTGAACGATGGTGAGGAACACGGTGCCATAGCGCGTGTACTGGTTCAGCGTCTTGCGGCCGGCCTCGCCTTCCTTCTTCAGCGCCATGAAGCTGGGAACGAGGCTGGTGAGCAGCTGCACCACGATCGAAGCGGTGATGTAAGGGGTGACGCCCAGCGCGATCAGGCTCATGCGTTCCAGCGCGCCGCCGGAGAACATGTTGAAGAAATCCAGCACGCCGCCGCGAGTCTGTTCGAACAGGCTGGACAGCGCCAGCGGATCGATGCCGGGCAGCGGCACGAACGAGATGAGACGGAACACCACCAGCGCGCCGAGCGTGAACCAGATGCGGCTCTTCAGCTCGGTGGCCTTGGAGAAGTTGGCGAACGACAGGTTCGAAGCCATTTGTTCGGCGGCAGACGCCATGGATATCCTACCCGATCAAGCGTGTCTGAAACGGCAAAGCGCCGCATGTCCGTCCCATGTAGGCGACACGCGGCGCAATTGCCA
Source organism: Sandarakinorhabdus limnophila DSM 17366 (assembly GCF_000420765.1). Taxonomy (GTDB): domain Bacteria; phylum Pseudomonadota; class Alphaproteobacteria; order Sphingomonadales; family Sphingomonadaceae; genus Sandarakinorhabdus; species Sandarakinorhabdus limnophila. The sequence goes on from NZ_ATVO01000005.1 coordinate 359,902, forward strand.
TGGGGTCGTTTGACCCGGTTGCTTCTTTACTTGGCGGCCAGCGCGGCAGCCTTAGCAGCGCGCGCAACAGCGCGGGCGGCCTTCTGCTCGTCCTTGGTCAGCGGCGCCGGGGCCGGGGCCGGCAGTTCGATCGAGCCGCCAGCGGCTTCCACCGCCGCCTTGGCCGAGGCCGAGGCACCCGCGAGCTTGAGCGACACCTTGGCGGTGAGCGCACCCACGCCGAGCAGGCGCACGCCATCGCGCGCCGTGGTCAGCACCTTGGCGGCAACCAGCACATCGGCGTCGATCAGCGTCTTGGCGTCCAGCTTGCCGGCATCGATGGCAGCCTGCAGCGTGCCGAGGTTCAGCACGGCATAATCCTTGCGGAAGATGTTGTTGAAGCCGCGCTTCGGGATGCGCATGTGCAGCGGCATCTGGCCGCCTTCGAAGCCGTTGATCGACACGCCCGAACGGCTGGTCTGGCCCTTCTGGCCGCGACCGCCGGTCTTGCCGACACCGGAGCCGATGCCGCGACCGACGCGCACGCGCTTCTTGCGGGCACCGGGATTGTCGTGAAGGTCGTTGAGCTTGGTGGTCATGAGTTGCACTCGCTTTCGCTTACGCGCTGGATGTTGGTCTTGAAACGGCTGGGCACCCCAGGTTGAACCTGCGGTGCCCGGCGCTTGTTTTGGCTCCCGGCCGGAGCCGAGAAAAGGGGTCAGGCGACCTCTTCAACCTTGAGAAGATGCGCCACCTTCTTGATCATGCCCCGGATTTCCGGCGTATCGACATGCTCGCGGCTGCGGTTCATCTTGTTGAGGCCGAGGCCAATCAGGTTCTTTTCCTGGATCGGCGTGCGGCGGATCGGCGAACCGATCTGGGTGACTTTGACTTTGGCCATCATGCCTCTCCTCAGGCCACCGCTTCGGCGTCGGCTTCAGCCAGCTTGGCAGAAGTGTCACCGCGGCGCGACAGCAGATCCACAACCTTCTTGCCGCGACGCTGGGCGACGCTCTTCGGGCTGACCTGGCCAACCAGGGCTGCGAAGGTGGCACGGATCATGTTGTAGGGGTTGTTGGTGCCCACCGATTTGGTGACCACGTCGGCAACGCCCAGCGATTCGAAAACGGCGCGCATCGGACCACCGGCGATGATGCCGGTACCCTGCGTGGCGGACCGCACATAGACCTTGCCGGCGCCGAAATGGCCGAAGCCATCATGGTGCAGGGTGCGGCCATCGCGCAGCGGCACACGCACCATCGCCTTCTTGGCGGCGGCCGTGGCCTTGGCAATGGCTTCCGGCACTTCGCGGGCCTTGCCATGGCCGAAGCCGACGCGGCCCTTGCCGTCACCCACCACAACCAGCGCTGCAAAGCCGAAGCGCTTGCCGCCCTTCACCGTCTTGGAGACGCGGTTGATGTGGACGAGCTTTTCGATCAGCTCTTCGCCAGCCGGTTCGCCGCTGTTGTCACGGCCACGCTTGTTGCGGTCACCGTCACGACGGTTGCCGCCGGGGCCACCACGGCGATCGCCGCCACCGGGACCACCGCGGCCGCCACGAGGACCGCGAGCGCGGCCTTCGGCTTCCGGCGCAGCGGCGCCGGTCACTTCGATTTCATCGCTCATCTCAGAACTCCAACCCGCCTTCGCGGGCCCCCTCGGCCAGCGCCTTCACGCGGCCATGGAAGAGAAAACCGCCACGGTCGAACACAACAGCCGAAACACCGGCCGCCTTGGCCCGCTCGGCAAGGCGCTTGCCAACGGCAGCAGCGGCACCGGTGGTGGCACCAGTGGTCCCACGCACGTCCTTCTCCAAGGTGGAGGCGGCCGCCAGCGTGACACCATTGGTGTCGTCGATGATCTGCGCATAGATATGTTGCGACGAACGATGCACCGACAGGCGCGGGCGACCGCCGCTGTTGCGGGCGATGGCCGTACGCACGCGGCGACGACGCTGGTCGAAATGGGTAAGCCTGCTCATTTCTTCTTCCCTTCCTTCCGGAAGATGACTTCGCCGCGGTACTTGATGCCCTTGCCCTTGTAAGGCTCGGGCTTGCGCCAGCGGCGGATCTCGGCGGCCACCTGGCCAACTCGCTGCTTGTCGGAACCAGTGATTTCCACCGTCGTCGGATCAGGCGTCTTAATGGTTATACCGTCGGGGATGGCAAAATCCACGTCGTGGCTGTAGCCGAGCTGCAGCTTCAGGTTGGCGCCCTGCACCGAGGCACGATAGCCCACGCCGGTGATCAGAAGCACTTTGGTGAAGCCATCGGACACGCCGGTGACGAGATTGCTGACCAACGTGCGCTGCATGCCCCAGAAGGAGCGGGCCCGCTTGGTGTCAGACGCGGGGAGAACCGCGATCTCGGCAGCTTCGATGGTGTAGCTGATGTCATCCACCAGCGGCATGGACAGTTCACCCTTGGGCCCTTTGACCACAAGAATGCGGTCATTGATGGTGGCGGTGACGCCGGCCGGAATGGCAACTGCTTTTTTACCGATGCGCGACATGGTCAGAACACCTGGCAGAGGATTTCGCCGCCGACATTCTTTTCGCGCGCTTCCGCGTCGGAAAGAACACCCTGAGGCGTCGAAACAATGGTGATACCCAGGCCGTTGCGAACGCGCGGCAGATCGGTGGAGCCGCTGTAAACGCGGCGGCCGGGCTTGGACACGCGGGCAAGGTGCTGGATGGCGGGACGACCTTCGAAATACTTCAGGTCGATCCGCAGGTTCTGGTGGGGGCCATCAAGCACCGGGACATAGCCACGGATATAGCCTTCGCGCTGCAGAACATCCAGCACGCGGGCGCGCAGCCTGGAAGCGGGGGTGACGATCGAATCCTTGCGGGCCTGTTGGCCGTTCCGGATCCGGGTGAGCATATCGCCCAAGGGGTCAGACATTGACATCGGGCTATCCTTACCAGCTCGACTTGGTCACACCGGGGATCAGGCCCTTGTTGGCCAGTTCCCGCAGCATGATGCGCGAAAGTTTGAACTTGCGGTAATAGGCACGCGGACGGCCGGTCAGTTCGCAGCGGTTGCGCACCCGGGTCGGGTTCGCATTGCGCGGCAGTTCGGCCATCTTCAGGCGGGCCATCAGACGCTCCTCATCGGAACGGCTTTCATCATTGGCGATCGCCTTGAGCACGGCATATTTGCCGGCGTACTTCACCACCAGCGCCTTGCGGCGCTCGTTCTTGTTGATCATCGAAAGCTTCGCCATGGTTCAGGCCGCCTTCTGTTCGAGGGTGTAGCCAACGAACGGGAAGCCGAACAGCGCCAGGAGCGCGCGGGCTTCTTCGTCGGTCTTGGCCGTGGTGGCCACGATGATGTCCATGCCGCGGATCTGATCGACCCGGTCATAGTTGATTTCCGGGAAGATCAGTTGTTCCTTGATACCGCAGGCATAATTGCCGCGACCATCAAAGGACTTGGCCGAGAGACCACGGAAATCGCGAACGCGCGGCAGCGCGATCGTGACGAAGCGGTCAAGGAATTCATACATGCGCTCGCGGCGCAGCGTGACCTTGCAGCCGATCGGCATGCCTTCACGCAGCTTGAACTGCGCGACCGACTTCTTGGCCTTGCAGATCACCGGCTTCTGGCCAGCGATCAAGGCCATTTCACCGGCAGCCTGATCGACCTTCTTCTTGTCCTGGGTTGCATCGCCGACGCCCATGTTGAGCACGATCTTGTCGATCTTCGGCACTTCCATCATGTTCTTGTAGCCGAACATTTCCACCATCTTCGGGCGGATCGTTTCAGCATACAGAACCTGCATGCGGGGGTTGAGCTTCTCAGCCATTGATCACGGCTCCCGACTTCTTGGCGACGCGCACCTTTTTGCCATCCACCACGGCAAAACCGACGCGGGTCGGTTGGCCAGTGGTCGGATCTTTCAGCGCCACCTTCGAAACCGCCATCGGCGCTTCAACGCGCTCGATGCCGCCTTCTGGTTTGGACTGGTTCGGCTTGTTGTGACGGGTGATCAGATTCACACCGGCCACCACCACCTTGCCGTCACGCGGCAGGTTGCGGGTCACGGTGCCTTCCTTGCCCTTGTCCTTGCCGGACAGGACGATCACGGTGTCACCCTTCTTGATCTTCGCAGCGCTCATTACAGCACCTCGGGGGCAAGGCTGATGATCTTCATGTGACCCGTGGCGCGCAGTTCACGCACCACTGGCCCGAAGATACGGGTACCGATCGGCTCTTCATTCTTGTTGATCAGCACGGCAGCATTGCTGTCGAAACGGATCACCGAGCCGTCGGGACGACGGATATCCTTGGCGGTGCGCACCACAACAGCGCGGTGCACATCACCCTTCTTCACCTTGCCCTTGGGCTGCGCTTCCTTCACCGACACCACGATGATGTCGCCGACGCCGGCAAACCGACGCTTGGAGCCGCCCAGGACCTTGATGCACATCACCCTCTTGGCGCCACTGTTGTCCGCCACGTCGAGGTTCGTCTGCATCTGGATCATGCGTTCGATCCTTCCATTATGTCTGCCGATTCCGACCGGCAGACGGCTTCAATAACCACTCGAAACGCCGGCTCAGCCGACCTTTTCGAGCACTTTCCACGTTTTCAGCTTGGACAACGGGGCGCACTCTTCGATGCGCACCGTGTCGCCAGCCTTGATCACATTGCCCTCGTCGTGGGCGTGATACTTCTTCGAGCGACGGATGATCTTGCCGTAGACCGGGTGAGCGACCTTGCGCTCCACCAGCACGACCACCGTCTTGTCGCCCTTGTCGGACACCACGGTGCCCTGCAATACGCGCTTCGGCATGTCTTATGCTCCCAGCTGCTGGACGGCCTTGCGGGCCGATTGCAGCGTCTTGATGCGAGCAATGGTGCGGCGCACGACGCGCACCCGGCCCGGCTTTTCCAGCTGGCCGGTGGCCGCCTGGAACCGCAGGTTGAACTGCTCGCGCTTCAGCTCGGAAAGCTGGTTGGCGAGTTGATCGTCGGTCGCAACCTTCAGATCAGCGAAAATCTTGTCGGCCATGGGTCTCAGTCCTGTGTGGTCGGTTCGCCGAGGCGGACCACCATCTTGGTCTTGATCGGCAGCTTGGCAGCGGCACGTTCGAAAGCGCCGGCGGCCACGTCGTAGGGCACGCCATCAAGTTCGAACATGATGCGGCCGGGCTTGACGCGGGCCACCCAATATTCCGGCGAACCCTTGCCCGAGCCCATGCGGACTTCGGCAGGCTTGGACGACACCGGCAGATCGGGGAAAATCCGGATCCACAAACGGCCCTGACGCTTCATGTGACGCGAGATCGCGCGGCGGGCCGCTTCGATCTGGCGGGCGGTGATCCGCTCCGGTTCCAAGGCCTTGAGGCCGAAGGCGCCGAAGTTCAGCGCCGAACCACCCTTGGCATCGCCATGGATACGGCCCTTGAACGCCTTGCGGAACTTGGTGCGCTTAGGTGACAGCATTTCTTTCTACTCCTCAGCGCGCCGGACGGACGCCAGAGGTCTGGGCTTCCATCATCAGGCGATCCTGGGCCATCGGGTCGTGGCCAAGAATTTCACCCTTGAAGATCCAGACCTTCACGCCGCACACGCCATAGGCAGTGTGGGCCTGATGTTCGGCGTAATCGACGTTGCCGCGCAGGGTGTGCAACGGCACACGGCCTTCACGATACCATTCGGTGCGGGCGATTTCAGCGCCACCCAGACGGCCGGAACAGGTGATCTTGATGCCTTCGGCACCCAGACGCAGCGCCGATTGCACGGCACGCTTCATGGCGCGGCGGAACGCGATGCGGCGTTCCAGCTGATCGCACACACCGGCGGCCACCAGCTTGGCGTCGATTTCCGGCTTGCGGATTTCAACGATGTTCAGGCTCACGTCGCTGCGGGTCATCTGGGCGATCTGCTTGCGCAGCTTCTCGATGTCCGCACCCTTCTTGCCGATGATCACGCCGGGGCGCGCAGCAAAGATGGACACGCGGCACAGCTTGGCCGGACGCTCGATCACCACCTTGGAGATGGCGGCCTGGCCGTGATGCTTGATGATGAACTCGCGGATGCGCAGATCTTCCAGCAGCAGGTTGCCATACTCGTCGCCCTTGGCGAACCAGCGGCTGTCCCAGGTGCGGTTGATCTGCAGGCGCAGACCGATGGGGGACGTCTTGTGACCCATTAGTTTGCTCCCTCTTCATCGGCTTCGCGCACGACAACGCGCAGGCGGCTGAACGGCTTGGTGATGGCGGAAGCACGACCACGCGCACGCGGCGTGAAACGCTTCATGGTGATCGCCTTGCCAACACTGGCTTCCTTCACGACCAGCGCGTCAACATCCAGGTTATGGTTGTTTTCGGCGTTGGCCACGGCAGAGGCGAGAACCTTGCGGACGTCCACGGCCATCGCCTTGCGGCTGAACAGCAGGATGTTGAGCGCGTCCGACGCCTTGCGGCCACGGATCAGGCCAGCAACCAGGTTCAGCTTGTACGCCGAACCGCGGATGGTGGTGGCAACGGCCAGCGCCTCACGGTCGCCAACCTTGCGGGGGGATTTGGGCTTGGACATCAGCGCTTGCCCTTCTTGTCGGCGGCGTGGCCGGGGAAGAAGCGCGTCGGCGCGAATTCACCCAGCTTCATGCCGACCATGTCTTCATTGACCATGACCGGGATGTGCTTCTTGCCATTGTAAACGCTGAAGGTGAGACCAACGAACTGCGGCAGGATGGTGGAACGGCGCGACCAGGTCTTGATCGGCGCACGCGCACCGGAGCCCTGTGCGGCTTCGGCCTTCTTCAGCAGCGAGAGATCCACAAAGGGACCCTTCCAGACGGAGCGGCTCATGCGCGCTTACCTCTTCTTCTTGGCGTGGCGCGAACGGATGATCATGTGATCCGTCGCCTTGTTCGAACGGGTCTTGGCACCCTTGGTCGGCTTGCCCCATGGGGTCACCGGGTGACGACCGCCCGAGGTGCGGCCTTCACCACCGCCGTGCGGGTGATCGACCGGGTTCTTGGCGACGCCGCGGGTGAGCGGACGATAGCCGAGCCAGCGGTTGCGGCCGGCCTTGCCCAGGTTCTGGTTGCTGTTGTCCGGGTTGGACACGGCACCAACGGTGGCCATGCACTCGGCACGGACATAACGCTGCTCGCCCGAGTTCAGGCGAACCATCACCATGCCCTTGTCGCGGCCGACAACCTGCACGAAGGTGCCGGCGGCGCGGGCCATCTGGCCGCCCTTGCCGGGCTTCAGCTCGACGTTGTGGACAATGGTGCCAACCGGCATCTGGCCGATTTCCATCGCATTGCCCGGCTTCACGTCGACCTTCTTGCCGGCGATCACGCTGTCACCAACGTTCAGGCGCTGCGGCGCGATGATGTAGGCAACGGTGCCGTCCTTGTCGGCATATTTCACCAGCGCGATGAAAGCCGAACGATTGGGGTCATACTCGATGCGTTCGACGGTCGCAGCGACGTCCCACATGCGGCGCTTGAAATCGACGATGCGATACAGGCGCTTGTGACCGCCACCAATGCCGCGCGCGGTGGCGTGGCCCTTGTTGTTGCGGCCGCCGGTCTTCTTCAGACCTTCGGTGAGCATCTTGACCGGGCGACCCTTGTGCAGGGACGAACGATCGATCAGCACCAGGCCGCGCTGGCCGGGGCTGGTCGGATTGAATTTCTTGAGTGCCATTGTCCCTGCCCTCAGATGCTGGTGGTCACGTCGATGCGATCGCCATCGGCAACCGTCACCACGGCCTTCTTCACATCAGACCGGCGATATTCCTGGCCACGCCAGCGCTTGGTCTTGCCCTTGGCCACCATGGTGTTCACGGCCAGCACCTTCACGCCGTACAGCGCTTCGATGGCAGCCTTGATCTGCGGCTTGGTGCTGTGCTTGGCGACCTGAAAGACGACCTGGTTGTATTCAGACACCAGGGTCGACTTTTCGGTGATCACCGGCTTCACGACCACGTCGTAATGCTTGATGTCGATGTTAGCCATTGACCCGGGCCTCCAGAGCCGAAACGGCAGCGCGGGTCAGGACCAGCGTGTCGTGCTTGAGAATGTCATAGACGTTGGCGCCGATGGCCGGCAGCACGTCGATGTGGGGCACGTTGGCCGAAGCGCGGGCAAAGCCCACATCAACCGCAGCGCCATCAATGAACAGGCCGGACGTGATGCCAAGCGCGCCCATCGAAGCCAGGAACGCCTTGGTCTTGGCTTCGCCAAGGTTCAGGTCTTCCACCACGATCAGCTTGCCTTCCTGGGCCTTCACGCTGAGCGCGGTGGCCAGGCCGAGACGGCGGATCTTCTTGTTCAGCGACGGATCGAAATCACGCACGCGCGGACCGTGGGCCTTACCGCCGCCGATGAACTGCGGCGCAGCGCGGTTGCCGTGACGGGCACGGCCGCCACCCTTCTGGTTGCCCAGCTTCTTGCCGGTGCGGGCGACTTCGCTGCGTTCACGCGCCTTGCGGGCGGTGCCGCGACGCTTTTCCAGCTGCCAGGTCACAACGCGGTGCAGGATGTCGAGGCGCGGTTCCTTGCCGAACACGGCGTCCGACAGTTCCAGCTCGCCGGCATCAGCCGCGGTCAGGGTCTTCACCTGAATCTTCATGATCAGGCCTCCGTGGTTTCGTCAGCAACGGCCGGTGCGGGATCAACCACATCCGCAGTCACGACGTTGGTGTTGGCAGCCACCTTGAGAGCGGCCGGGTACGGGGCGTCAGCGTTACGGGCAACCTTGACGGCGTCCTTGATGAGCAGCCAGCCGCCCTTCGAGCCGGGCACTGAGCCCATCACGAAGATCAGACCGCGCTCGACATCGGTCGACACGATTTCCAGGTTCTGCTGGGTGCGCTGCTTGGCGCCCATATGCCCGGCCATCTTCTTGCCCTTGAACACCTTGCCCGGATCCTGGCGCTGGCCAGTCGAACCGTGCGAACGGTGCGAGACCGAGACGCCGTGGGTGGCGCGCAGACCGCCGAAGTTCCAGCGCTTCATGACGCCGGCAAAGCCCTTGCCCTGGGTGATGCCGGTGACATCAACCATCTGGCCCGGGATGAAATGATCTGCAGAAATGGTGGCGCCGGGTTCCAGCACGGCATCTGCTGCCACGCGGAATTCCGCCACCTTGGCCTTGGGCTCCACTTCGGCCTTGCCGAAATGGCCGCGCTCCGGCTTCGTGGTGTTCTTGGCTTTCTTCGCGCCAGCGCCAAGCTGGACAGCGGTGTAGCCATCGGTCTCGTCGGTCTTCACCGCGATAACCTGGTTGTTCTCGAGGGCAAGAACGGTGACCGGAACATGCCGGCCGTCGTCGCGGAAAATCCGCGTCATCCCCATTTTCTTCGCGATCACGCCTGTGCGCATGATCTGCTCCTTTCATCAGAGGCCCCATCCGGTGTTCCCGGGGGAGGGGCGTGACCCTTCCAAATTCGCTCCGCGTATTTGGTCGAGACGGTTACTTGCCGAGCTTGATTTCCACGTCCACGCCGGCGGCCAGATCGAGCTTCATCAGCGCGTCCACCGTCTGCGGGGTCGGGTCAACAATGTCGAGGAGGCGCTTGTAGGTGCGCACCTCGAACTGTTCACGGCTCTTCTTGTCGACGTGCGGGGAGCGGTTCACGGTGAACTTCTCGAAGCGCGTCGGCAGCGGAATCGGACCACGGATGGCCGCACCAGTCCGCTTGGCGGTGTCGGCGATCTCACCGGTGGCCAGATCGAGCACACGATGGTCAAAAGCCTTCAGGCGAATGCGGATGTTCTGAGCGTCCATGGCACCAATCTTGTCAAACAGCGTTCATTCAAAAAAAGCGGACCGACACATCCCCGCCAGCTCATCACTGGATGTGAGGTCGGGGTTGCACCGGCCGCTTCAGAATAACTGCCCCTGGGTTTCAAGCCGCGGGGCCCGGCTTTTTTCATCCGCGCTGTGTTTCCACGCGCTGACGAATCAGGGCCGCTTCCCTAGGGAAAAGGCCCTTTACACTCACTTGATGACGGTTGCAACCACGCCGGCGCCAACGGTACGGCCGCCTTCGCGAATGGCGAAGCGCAGACCCGGATCCATGGCGATCGGAGCGATCAGCTTGACGGTCAGCTGCACGTTGTCGCCCGGCATCACCATTTCGGTGCCAGCCGGCAGTTCAACGGTGCCGGTGACGTCGGTGGTGCGGAAGTAGAACTGCGGGCGGTAGTTGGCAAAGAACGGCGTGTGACGGCCGCCTTCGTCCTTCGACAGCACGTAGACTTCGGCGGTGAACTCGGTGTGCGGCTTGATCGAGCCGGGCTTGCAGAGCACTTGGCCACGTTCCACGTCTTCACGGCCAACGCCGCGCAGCAGGGCGCCGATGTTGTCGCCAGCCTGGCCCTGATCGAGCAGCTTGCGGAACATTTCGACGCCTGTGCACACAGACTTGCGGGTGTCGTGGATGCCGACGATTTCGATTTCTTCGCCAACCTTGACGATGCCGGTTTCAACGCGGCCGGTCACCACGGTGCCGCGACCCGAAATCGAGAACACGTCTTCGATCGGCATCAGGAACGGCTTGTCCAGCGGACGCTCCGGCTGCGGGATGTAGCTGTCGACAGCGGCCATCAGCGCCAGGATGGCTTCACGGCCCAGCTTGTCGTTGGTGCCGTTCAGCGCGCAGACGGCCGAACCACGGACGATCGGAATGTTGTCGCCATCGAAATCGCGCTTGGACAGTTCTTCGCGGATTTCCATTTCGACCAGCTCGAGGATTTCCTCGTCGTCGACCAGATCGCACTTGTTCATGAACACGACCATCGACGGCACGCCGACCTGCTTGGCGAGCAGGATGTGCTCCTTGGTCTGCGGCATCGGGCCATCGGTGGCGGACACGACCAGGATCGCGCCGTCCATCTGCGCGGCACCGGTGATCATGTTCTTCACATAATCGGCGTGGCCGGGGCAATCGACGTGGGCATAGTGACGGTTGGCGGTTTCATACTCGACGTGGGCGGTCGAGATGGTGATGCCGCGCTCACGCTCTTCCGGGGCCTTGTCGATGTTGTCGTACGACGTGAAGGTGGCGCCACCGGTTTCGGCCAGGATCTTGGTGATCGCGGCGGTCAGCGAGGTCTTGCCATGGTCGACGTGACCGATGGTCCCGATGTTGCAGTGCGGCTTGTTCCGCTCGAATTTTGCTTTGGCCATGGCCTTGAACCTTCTTCCTTGCTCAACGTGTGAGGCGTTCAACGATTATGGCGGGTCCACAACGGAACCGCCCTGGCGGTGGTGTCAGCGGAGAACCGGCCGAATCATCGTGCCCAGAGGCGCGCTGACTAGCCGGCTTTCGCGAAAAATCAAGCCAGCTTGAGCTTGATTTCCTCAGCCACGTTCGACGGCACTTCGTCGTAGTGGCTGAACTGCATGGAGTACTGGGCACGACCCTGCGACATCGAGCGCAGATTGTTCACGTACCCGAACATGTTGGCCAGCGGCACCATGGCATCGATCACCTGCGCATTGCCGCGGGTATCGGTGCCCTGGATCTGGCCACGACGGCTGTTCAAGTCGCCGATCACGTCACCCAGATAATCTTCCGGCGTCACCACCTCGACCTTCATGATCGGCTCGAGGATCTTGATGCCGGCCTTGTCGGCCGCTTCGCGCATGCCGCCACGCCCGGTGATTTCAAACGCCAGGGCCGAGGAATCGACGTCGTGATAAGCGCCGTCATACAGCGTGGCCGTGAAGTCGATCAGCGGGAAGCCGATCAGGTGGCCCGACGAAGCAACTTCGCGGATACCCTTTTCGACGGCCGGGATATATTCCTTGGGCACGTTGCCGCCCTTGACCTCATCCTTGAAGATGACGCCCGAACCGCGCTCGCCGGGTTCGACAGTGAACTTGATCCGCCCGAACTGGCCGGAGCCGCCGGACTGTTTCTTGTGGGTGTAATCCACGTCCACCTTGCGGGCCAGCGACTCGCGATAGGCCACTTGCGGCGCACCGACGTTGGCTTCGACCTTGAATTCGCGGCGCATGCGATCCACCAGGATTTCCAGGTGAAGTTCGCCCATGCCCTTGATGATGGTCTGGCCGCTTTCATTGTCCGACGACACGCGGAAAGACGGATCTTCCTGCGCTAGGCGGTTAAGGGCGATGCCCATCTTTTCCTGGTCGGCCTTGGTCTTGGGTTCCACGGCCACTTCGATCACGGGCTCGGGGAATTCCATGCGCTCCAAGATGATCGGCTTCAGCGGCGCACACAGCGTGTCACCCGTGGTCACATCCTTCAGGCCAACCAGCGCGATGATGTCGCCGGCAAAGGCTTCCTTGATGTCTTCACGGTTGTTGGCGTGCATCAGCAGCATGCGGCCGATCTTTTCGCGCTTGTCCTTGACGGAGTTAAGCACGGTCGAGGCGGCTTCCATCTTGCCCGAATAAATGCGGGCAAAGGTCAGCGTGCCAACGAACGGATCGGTCATGATCTTGAAGGCCAGCGCCGAGAACGGCGCATCATCCGACGCTTCGCGGATTTCGTCCTCATCCTTCAGGTTGATGCCGTGCATCGGCGGAATGTCGAGCGGGCTCGGCAGATAATCGACCACGGCATCAAGCAGCGGCTGCACGCCCTTGTTCTTGAACGCCGAACCGCACAGCACCGGCACGAAATCGAAGTTCAGCGTACCCTTGCGGATCAGCGCCTTGAGCTGGGCAGTCGTCGGTTCGGTGCCTTCGAGATAGGCCTCCATCAGCGCGTCGTCCTGCTCGACGGCCATTTCGATCAGTTCGGAACGGGCGACAGCGGCGGCTTCCGCCATGTCAGCCGGAATGTCCTTGTATTCGAACTTGGCGCCCAGGCTTTCTTCGAGCCAGACGATGGCGCGGTTCTGCACGAGATCGACCAGACCGATGAAATCGCTCTCGAGGCCAATCGGCAGATACAGCACCGCCGGACGCGCGCCGAGGCGATCCTTGATCATCTGCACGCAGCGATCGAAGTTGGCACCGGTGCGATCGAGCTTGTTGACGAAGCACATGCGCGGCACTTTGTACTTGTCGGCCTGGCGCCACACGGTTTCGGACTGCGGCTCAACGCCGGCCACGCCGTCAAAACAGGCCACGGCACCATCGAGCACGCGCAAGCTGCGCTCCACTTCGATGGTGAAATCGACGTGCCCGGGGGTGTCGATGATGTTGATGCGGTGCTCGGGGCCATTGCCTTCATCAGCCGACCACAAGCAGGTGGTCGCCGCACTGGTGATGGTGATGCCGCGCTCTTGCTCCTGCTCCATCCAGTCCATGGTGGCGGTGCCTTCGTGCACTTCGCCAATCTTGTAGGACTTGCCGGTGTAATACAGGATGCGCTCGGTCGTGGTCGTCTTGCCGGCATCAATGTGGGCCATGATGCCGATGTTGCGATAACGCTCAAGTGGGTGAGTGCGGGGCATGGGAAAAGGGCCTCGGGCTTAGAAGAATAGGATTAGTGGCCGGCACTGCACGCAGCGCCGGCCAAAACGATTTACCAGCGATAGTGCGAGAAGGCGCGGTTGGCTTCCGCCATCCGGTGCGTGTCTTCACGCTTCTTCACGGCCGAACCACGGTTGGCAGCGGCGTCCATCAGCTCAGCTGACAGGCGGGCCGCCATGGTGTGCTCAGCGCGCTTGCGGGCGGCCGAGATGATCCAGCGGATGGCCAGGGCCTGGCCACGTTCTGGACGCACTTCAACGGGCACCTGGTAGGTGGCACCACCGACGCGGCGGCTGCGCACTTCGATACCTGGGCGCACGTTGGCGAGCGCATCGTGGAACACGCCCAGCGGTTCGCGGCGGCTCTTGGTCTCGATCACTTCCAGGGCGGAATAGACGATTGATTCGGCGACCGACTTCTTGCCCTGCAGCATGACGAGGTTCATGAATTTGGAAAGCACCTGATCGCCGAATTTGGGATCCGGCAGGATGACGCGCTTTTCGGGGCGACGACGACGTGACACGATCTATATCCCCCTTACTTCGGACGCTTCGCGCCGTACTTCGAACGGCTCTGCTTCCGGTTCTTCACACCCTGCGTGTCGAGCACACCGCGAACGATGTGATAGCGCACGCCGGGAAGATCCTTCACGCGGCCGCCGCGAATCAGCACGACCGAGTGTTCCTGCAGGTTGTGGCCTTCACCCGGGATATAACCGATGACTTCAAAGCCATTGGTCAGACGGATCTTGGCCACCTTGCGGAGCGCCGAGTTCGGCTTCTTGGGGGTGGTGGTATAAACGCGGGTGCAAACACCACGCTTCTGCGGGTTGGCCTCCATGGCCGGCACCTTGTTGCGCGCCTTCTGGGGCGTGCGACCCTTGCGGATCAACTGGTTGATCGTTGGCATCGTCTCTCTTCTCGCTTCGGCAAATGGCCACCATGGCCAAACGCCTACTCCAGACCTGCCCCGTTGATGACGCCCGTGAAGGCGGTCATCACATAAGCGCGAAAGGCCCCCCGGTTCCTGGAAGGCCGCCCACGCACGGTGCCGTCTGTCGTATCCCCCGCCAGCGTTGCCACCGATCAGGGATGCGCGCCCTTACCCGCAATGGGCCCCCGGGTCAACGGGTGGGGGTGTGGCCTCAACCTGCTCCCTGCCCGGCGCTGGGCTTGAGAACACGCGGCAGGCCGGCACCCAGCACGCCCAACAATTCGGGGCCATAGGCCTGGGAATTGGCTTCCAGTTCGGCCTGGGTAATGCGCTCACCGCCCTGCGCACCGAACAGCACCACCTCGTCGCCCAGCCGCACCGTGTCGCGGGCGTCGGTCACATCAACCATCAGCGTGTTCATCGTCACCCGGCCAACCACCGGGAACCTTCGGCCGCCGATCAGCACCTCGGTGCGGTTGCGGGTTTCGGCGGGGAATTCCGGTCGGTTGCTGCGGCTGAGGCTGCGCCGCACGCCATCGGAATAGCCGAGCGGGATATTGGCCAGCCAGGATTCGCGCTCCAGCCGCCAGGTGCGGTCGTAATTCACCGTCTGCCCGGCCGGATAGTGATTGACCGCCGCCACCCGCGACTTGATCGCCATGGTCGGCACGAACCGATCAGTCTTCACCGAACCGGGATCGCCATAGAGCAGCCCGCCAACCCGCACCATGTCGAGCCGGGTTTCGGGATGCTGCAGCGTGGTGAAGCTGTTGGCGCTGTGGCGAACCAGACCTGGCGTTGCCAGCCCGGCGGCAGCGAGCCAGCCCATGTCTGACTCGAAGCGGGCGAGCTGGCCCAGAATGTCACCCGCCTCCTCGCTGGGATAATGGGTCATGACGCCCCGGATCTTCAGCGCGTCCAGCGCCAGCAGCGCGCGCGCGTCGGCCTTGCCATAGTCGGTCGAAAGCTCGACGCCATTGCGCGACATGCCACCGGCATTGAGCGCGAGGTGGACGGGCAGCCGCTGGCGGCGATGGCTCTTGCGCCACAGCATCTGCAAACGGTTGGCGGCTTCCGGATTGCCGATCAGTTCCTCGACGCCAAGCGGGAACGCGTCCTCCATCTCTTCTGGTGTGGCCGCCCGGATGCGGATCAGGCGGCCGCGATAGCCCAGTTTGCGGGCCACCCTCGCCTCGTCATTGGCGGTGAAGGCGACATCGGTGATCCGCTTGGCAATGATCGACGGGATCAAGAGGGCGATGCCATTTCCGTAAGCATCCGCCTTCATCACCGCGCACAGGCTGGCGCTGCCGATGAGGCTGCGCACCGTATCGATATTGGTTTCAAAGGCGACGGCATCCACCTCGATCCAGCCGTTGCGCCGCGCCGCCCTGGCCGGCGTCAGGCCGTAATTGTCGGCCACCAGCACCGGCGCGGCGGCCGCACGCGTGGCGGCCAGCGCGGCAAAGCCGGCAAGGAACGCCCGGCGCTGCATCAATCCTGCCCGCGCTTCAGGAACTGACCCGGATAGGCGCCGGTGGGCTTGCCATCGCGATAGACGACTGCGCCGCCGACGATTACGCTGTTCATGCCGACCGCCAGTGCGTTGGGCGACTGCACCGTGGCCTTGTCGGCAAAGCGATCCGGATCGAACAGCACCAAATCGGCTTTCATGCCGGGGCGAATAAGCCCACGGGTTTTCAGGCCGAGATGCTCGGCGGAAAGCCCGGTCATCTTGTGGATGGCTTCGGCCAGGCTGAGCCGACCGGTCTCACGCACATAGACACGCACCATGCGGCCAAAGGCACCATAACCGCGCGGATGCAGCCCGCCGATGCCGCCATCGGAACAGAGGTTGCTGTGCTTCCAGGCCAGAAAATCGGCGATATCGGCTGGCGCCATCGCGGTGCCGATTACCGATTCGACCCGCGTCGCTTCCGGATGGGCGGCCTTCCAGGCCTGGGCATTGTTGATCAGCCAGAGATAGGTGACTGCCGGTTCCTCCCCGCGCAGCGCGGCAATATCGGCGATCGTCTTGCCCACATACGATGGTTCGGGCGCATAATAGCCGATCAGCATGCCGGCCGGCGTGGTGAGGTGGGTGAGCGCAAAGCGGCTGGCAGCAAGATCGGTGAAATCGCGCTTGGGAAACAGCACGCTCAGCGTCGATTGCCAATATTCATATGGGTACACGTCGGCCGTCACCTTGATGCCGCGGGCGCGGGCGGCGTCAAGCTTGGCCAGCACCTGCTTGGACTGGCCCCAGCGATCGACAATGCCAAGCTTGAGGTGGGAGATCTGCACCGGGATGCCGGTTTTGGCGCCGATCTCGAGGATCTCGTCGATCGCGTCGTCGAAGGCGACATCTTCGGAGCGGATATGGCTCATGTAGGTGCCGCCGCCGGCCTTTGCGGTGCCGGCCAACGCCAGCACTTCATCACGGGCAGAATAGATGCCGGGATCGTATTCAAGCCCGGTCGAGAACCCCAGCGAGCCGGCCTTCAGGTCAGCCGTAAGCAACGCCTGCATGGCCTGCACTTCGGCCGGAGTGGCAACGCGCTTGTAGTTTGCGCCCATCACCCGATCGCGCAGGAAACCGTGGCCGGTGTAAGACGCGATATTGATGGCGGCGGGCCGTGCGGCGAATTTGGCGGCGACTTCGGCCAGCGGCGCATCGCCATCGCCATCCTGGCCCACCACGATGGTGGTGACACCCTGGGCCAGCAGCGGCTCCATTGCACGTTCTGCATAATCGGTGCGATCATGGTGGCTGTGACTGTCGATGAAGCCGGGGGCCAGCACCAGCCCCTTGGCGTCGATCACCTGCTCGCCGGCCAGCGGCTGCAAGGCGCCGACCGCGACAATGCGATCCTTGTCGATGCGCACGGCGACCTGCTGGGCCGGCGCGCCCGTCCCGTCATGGACGCTGGCCCCGGTGATCAAGGTGGAAGCCGCAGCAAGACTGTGCAGGCAGACCCCCAGCAACAGCATCATTGTTTGCGCCAAACGCCTGTTGCCCATGCTGCACCTGTTCAGCGCCAAGATGGCCGCTCTCTCCCAAGTGCTACAAAGCCCACACCGGCCTCGCAAGCGGTTTCGGGACCGGCTCGCGCCCTATCAGAGCCGGGCATATCGCGGCGCGTGCGAACGGATTAGCATCCCGGTCACCGGCACTTCGGGAGACAGATCATGGCGTACGACGGCTACACCCTCATCGATGTGCAGCGCGATGGCCCGCTGGTCACGGCGACAGTCAACAATCCGCCGATCAACCTGATCACCATGGCGCTGTTCGGGGAACTGGCGCGGCTGGCGGAAGAACTGGAAGCCGATCCGGCGGCACTGGTGTTCGTGCTGAAAAGCGCAGACCCGGATTTCTTCCTGGCCCATTTCGATGTCGCCGCGCTGATCGCCATGGCTGATGCACCGGCGCCGCCAACAGACGATGCCAACGCTTATCACGCCATGTGCCACCGGTTCCGCACTATGAACAAGGTGACGATAGCGCAGATCGAAGGCCGCGTCGGCGGCGGCGGCGCCGAACTGTCGATGAATTTCGACATGCGCTTCGGCGTCATTGGCAAGACCGTCATCAACCAGATGGAGGTGCCCATCGGCATCTTGCCCGGCGGCACCGGCACTCAGAATCTGCCGCGTCTCGTGGGCCGCGCACGCGCCATGGAGATCATCCTGGGCGGGATCGACGTGGATGCCGAAACCGCCGAACGCTGGGGCTGGCTGAACCGCGCCCTGCCCGCCAACGCGATCGACGCGCATGTGGACGCACTGGCCCGCCGCATCGCCAGCTTCCCGGCGGACGCGGTGCGCCTGGCCAAGCAGTCGGTGGACAGCGCGACGCTGCCGATGGCGGAGGGGTGCCAGCAGGAAGCCGACTTGTTCCAGACGCTGCTGTTCAGCAATCCGGCCCGGCACGCCATGCGCCGCTTCCTGGAACTGGGCGGCCAGACGCGGGACGGCGAACTGCGGGTGGCCGAGATCAGTGGAGCGGTCGCCGGGCCCTAACGGCAGCAGCAACCGACGCCGCTGCGCTGCCTTACAGCGCCCCGTGGCAGTGCTTGAACTTTTGGCCGGAACCGCATGGGCATTCGGCGTTGCGGCTGATGGTCTGGCGCCATTCCTCCAGCTCGGCCGGATCGATGTCGATCATTTCGGCGGCGCTCTGCGCGGCGGAGAGCATGCCGGCGGGCAGGGCCGAGCCGAAGGCATCGAAGTTCAGCGTCGGGCCGGCTTCGTTCTGGCCGGTGGCCGGATCGATGTGGGTGGTGATGAACGACGGCAATTCCTGCGGCGGTTCGTCAGCCTGCAGCGCGAACTGTGCATTGGCCAGCATGCGCGTCACGTCTTCGCGCACATTCTGCAGCATGCGTTCGAACAGGGCGAAGGCTTCGCGCTTATATTCGTTGATCGGCGTCTTCTGGGCATAGGCGCGCAGGTGGATGACCGAACGCAGCGAATCCAGCGTGGCCAGATGCTCCTTCCAGTGATGATCGAGCGCCTGCAGCAGGAAGCTTTTTTCGATGCTGATCCAGGTTTCGGCCGGCAGTTCGGCGGCCTTGGCGGCCACCAGCGCATCGGATTGTTCGATCAGGCGATCGACCACGATTTCGGGATCTATGCCCTCTTCCCTGGCCCAGACAGAAACATCGACCGACAGGCCCAGCGTGCCGGTCACATCTTCCTGCAGGCCGGCCACATCCCATTGTTCGGGATAGCTGCCAACCGGGCAGCGGGCGGCAACGATGGCGTTCACGCTTTCATGGCGCATGTCGATCACGACATCGCCGACGGTTTCCGAATCCATCACGTCGGCGCGCTGTTCATAGACCACCTTGCGCTGGTCGTTCATCACGTCGTCGTACTGCAGCAGCTGCTTGCGCACGTCGTAGTTGCGGGCTTCCACCTTTTTCTGGGCGGTTTCGATGGCTTTCGAAATCCACGGGTGGATGATCGCCTCGCCCTCTTCCAGGCCGGAGTTCATAAGGCGGGTCAGCATGTTCTGCTGGCCGAAGATGCGCAGCAGATCATCGTCGAGCGACAGGTAGAAGCGTGACAGGCCGGGATCGCCCTGGCGGCCGGAACGGCCACGCAGCTGGTTGTCGATGCGGCGGCTTTCGTGACGCTCGGTGCCGAGCACGAACAGGCCGCCATTGGCCTTCACCTGCTCGCGTTCGGCCAGCACTTCGGCCTTGATCCGGGCTTCGGCGGCCTCGCGCTCCGGCCCTTCCGGCATGCCGGCCAGTTCGCGGGCGACGCGGGCTTCCTCATTGCCGCCCAGCTTGATGTCAGTCCCACGGCCGGCCATGTTGGTGGCAATGGTGACGGCGCCGATGCGGCCGGCGTCTTCCACGATCACGGCTTCCTGCTCGTGATAACGGGCGTTGAGCACCACGTGCTTGACGTCCTGCTCCTTCAGATAGTCCGACAGCATCTCGCTCTTTTCGATCGAGACGGTGCCAACCAGCACCGGCTGGCCGCGTTCCTGGGCGCCGCGGACGGCCTTCACGATCGCCTTGAACTTGTCTTCGGCGTTCTTGTAGAATTCGTCGTCCACATCCTTGCGGAGCACCGGCACGTTGGTGGGAATTTCCACCACGTTCAGCTTGTAGATGTCGAAGAATTCCGCGGCTTCGGTGGCCGCCGTACCGGTCATGCCGCCCAGCTTGGGATACATGCGGAAATAATTCTGGAAGGTGATGCTGGCCAGCGTCTGGTTTTCCGGCATGATCTGCACGCCTTCCTTGGCCTCCACCGCCTGGTGCAGACCTTCGGACCAGCGGCGGCCATCCATCATGCGGCCGGTGAATTCATCGATGATGGTCACCTTGCCATCGCGCACGATATAATCCGTATCGCGGCGGAAGATGACGATGGCGCGCAGCGCCTGGTTCAGGTGGTGCACCACCTGCGTATTCTCGAAATCATAGAGATTCTCGCCTTCCAGCAGCCCGGCGGCGGAGAGCATGCGCTCCACCTTCTCGGTGCCGGCTTCGGTGAGAATAACGGACTTCTGCTTCTCATCGACCTCGACATCCTCGCGCACCAGTTCCTTCACCACGGCGTTGACCTGGGTGTAGAGCTGCGACTTGTCGTCGGTGGGGCCGGAGATGATCAGCGGGGTGCGGGCTTCATCGACCAGCACGCTATCGACTTCATCGACCACGGCGAAATTGAACGGCCGCTGCACCATCTGCTCGCGCGTGTATTTCATGTTGTCGCGCAGATAATCGAAGCCGAATTCATTGTTGGTGCCGTAGGTGATGTCACACGCATAGGCGGCGCGGCGCGTCTGATCATCCAGGTTGGGCACAATCACGCCGACACTGAGGCCCAGGAAGCGATAGATCTGGCCCATCCACTGCGCATCGCGGCTGGCGAGATAATCATTCACCGTCACCACGTGCACGCCCTTGCCGGACAAGGCATTCAGATAGACCGCCAGCGTCGCCACCAGCGTCTTGCCTTCGCCGGTGCGCATTTCGGCGATTTCGCCGCGATGCAGCACGATGCCGCCGATCATCTGCACATCGAAATGCCGCATGCCCAGCACGCGCTTGGAGGCTTCGCGCACGGTGGCAAAGGCTTCGGGCAGGATGTCGTCCAACGACTTGCCGGCTTCGAGCTCAGCCTTCAGCTTGGGCGTCTGCGCCTGCAGTTGGTCATCGGTAAGCGCACTGATCTGGTCTTCCAGACCAGCGATGCGCATGACGATCGGCCGCAGCGACTTCAGATAGCGATCATTCGACGACCCGAAAATCGCCTTCGCGACCTTGTTCAACCCGAGCATGAAAATCCTGACTTGGCGAAACCTTGGCGTGCCGCGCGCAACAGGGTGGCCCGTTACACCGGCGGCATGGTGGGCGATGTAGGGTCAGTCACCCTTTTCGTCAATGAAGCCGCAGCCTCCTGCCCGCGCTTGGCGCGCCGCTTGTCGCGCCGCAAGCCGAAGTCCACGGCGCGGCGCACTCGCGGATATTGGCGGGTGTAGAACAGATAATGCCGGCGCGCCCAGCGCGAGTTGCGGAACACCAGCGCCACCCCGGCCCCAAAGATGACGATGCCGATCGGCGCCGGCGACAGCAGCCCGACGATTCCGGCAGCCGCCATCAGCAGGAGCCCCAGCAAGATCTGGAACACCCGGAACGGTTCGGACCGAACCAGCAGGTCAAGAAAGTCGGGACGACTCACGATTGGATCCCGATACGGCCCAGCTGTGGCAATCTTAAGGCGGCAATTGCACCGCAAGGCCAAAAACTCTACGAATTGTGATCAGGGTCAAATGCTTCCTTTCTTTTGGGGAAAAGGTTGATGGTGGCCCATGTCGGCACGGTGGCGTTTCTGGGGCTGGAAGCCCGCAGTGTTGACGTGCAGGTGCAGATCTCGGCCGGGCCCGTAACCTTCGTTACCGTAGGCCTGCCCGACAAGGCGGTGAAGGAAAGCCGCGAGCGCGTCGCCGCCGCGCTGCACGCCATCGGACTTTCGCTGCCGCCGCGCCGGGTGGTGGTGAACCTGTCGCCAGCCGATCTGCCCAAGGAAGGATCGCATTATGATCTGCCGATTGCGCTGGGGCTGCTCAGCGCGATGGGGGTGATCCCGCAGGATGCGCTCGATGAATTTGTCGCGGTCGGCGAACTCGGCCTTGATGGCGCCATCCAGACGGTGCCGGGCGTGCTGCTCGCGGCCCTGCATGCCGCATCCTGCGAGCAGGGGCTGATCTGCCCGGCCGCCCAGGGCCCGGAAGCGGCTTGGGCTGGCGAGGTGAATGTGCTGGCCGCGCCCGATCTGCTGGCGCTGATCAACCATTTGAAAGGCCAGATCATCCTGGCCCCGCCGCAGCGCGCCGAAGCCGAACCAACCCGGCGCGGCCCGGATTTCGCCAGCATAAAGGGCCAGGAAACCCCCAAGCGCGTTGCCGAAATCGCAGCAGCTGGCGGCCATAATCTCCTGATGTCAGGCCCGCCCGGTTCAGGCAAATCGCTGATCGCCGCCGCGCTGGCCGGCATATTGCCCGATCTCACGCCGGCCGAAGCGCTGGAAGTCTCGATGGTGGCTTCCATCGCCGGCGAGTTGGAGGGCGGCAAGCTGAAGCGCACCCGGCCGTTCCGATCGCCGCACCACAGCGCCTCGATGGCGGCGCTGGTCGGCGGCGGCGCCAAGGCACGGCCTGGCGAAGTGTCGCTGGCACATCTCGGCGTGCTGTTCCTCGACGAACTGCCGGAATTCCAGCGCAGCGTGCTCGATTCGCTGCGCCAGCCGCTGGAAACCGGCCAGGTGCAGGTGGCGCGCGCCGCCGCCCACGTCACCTATCCGGCGCGCGTGCAGTTGATCGCAGCCATGAACCCGTGCCGCTGCGGGCATCTGGCCGATCCCGGCCTCGCCTGCGCCCGCGCCCCGCGCTGTGCGGCCGATTACCAGTCGAAACTGTCCGGGCCGCTGCTTGATCGCATCGATCTGCATATCGAGGTACCGGCTCTTTCGGCCGCCGATCTCACCTTGCCACCACCGGCCGAAAGCAGCGCGCAGGTGGCGGCGCGGGTGGCCGCGGCGCGGGCCCGGCAGACAGCCCGCTATGCCGGCACTGCCACTCGCATGAATGCCGAAGCTGACGGCGAAAATCTCACCGCCCATTCCACGCCGGATGCCGAAGGCCAGCGCCTGCTCACTCAGGCCGCCGACACGCTGCGGCTGTCGGCGCGCGGCTATGCCCGGGTGCTACGGGTATCGCGAACGATTGCGGATCTGGCCGGCAGCGACGGCGTGGCGCGTTTGCACGTTGCAGAAGCACTGTCTTAACGGCGCCGCCCGCCAGTGAATTGAACGCGCCTATTCGGCAGGTTTCGCCGCCGTCACTTCGCCCGCATCCCATTTCGCGATCACCGCTGTGGCAACCGCGTTGCCGATCACGTTGGTGGCGCTGCGGCCCATGTCGAGGAAATGATCCACCGCCAGGATCAGCAGCAGGCCGGCTTCGGGAATATTGAAATAGGGCAGCGTGGCCGCGATCACCACCAGCGACGCGCGCGGCACGCCGGCGATGCCTTTCGACGTGATCATCAGCAGGCCCAGCATGGCGATTTCCTGGCCCAATGACAGATCAATGCCATAGGCCTGCGCGATGAAGATGCTGGCAAAGGCGCAGTACATCATCGAGCCATCGAGATTGAAGCTGTAGCCCAGCGGCAGCACGAACGAGGCGATGCGGCCGGGCACGCCATAACGCTCCAGCGAGGCCAGCAGCTTGGGATAGGCGGCTTCCGACGACGCGGTGGCGAAGGTGATCAGGAACGGCTCCCGGATTTCAGGGATCAGGCGGCGCAAGTCGCCAAAGCCCAGCACGAACGCACCGGCGCCGAGCAGGAAGGCCCACAACACCGCCAGCGCCAGGTAAAATCCGCCAACGAACTTGCCGAAGGTAACGAGGATGCCCAGCCCTTCCACCGCGATGGAACTGGCAATGGCGGCAAACACCGCGAACGGCGCCACCTTCATCACATAGCCGGTGATCACCAGCATCATGTGCATGATGGCATCGAGGCCCTTATTGATCGGTTCGGCCTTATCGCCCATCTGGATCAGCGCCACGCCGGCAAACAGGCTGAAGATGACGATCTGCAGCACTTCGTTGGTGGCCATCGCTTCGATGATGGACTTCGGGAAGATATGCCCAATGAATTCCTTCAGGTTGAAGGCCTTGCTGGCAACACCCGATGCCGCATCAATTGCCGGCAGCGGCAAACCGACGCCAACACCGGGCGCCAGCAGATTGACCATCAGGATGCCCAACCCCAGGCTGAAGATCGATGCCGCGATGAACCAGGCCAGCGTGCGCACGAAGGTGCGGCCCACCGCCCCGCCCGAACCCATATGGGCAATGCCCACGGTGAGCGTCGCCAGCACCAAAGGTGCGATGATCATCTTGATCAGCCGCAGAAACACATCGGTGATGATCGACAGATAACCGGCGATCTCCTTGGCCTGCTCTGCCGCCACGCTGGCATTGATCGCCCAGCCGACGCCAAGCCCGGCCACAAGGCCGATCAGGATCCAGCGGGTAAGCGAGTTTGTGGGCTTCATGGCCGCCTGACTTCGGGCAGCGCCTTGGCGCCGTCAAGCCGGAAACCGCGCGCGAAGGCTTGCAGCCGGCGCGCGCGCGGCGCAGTCTCGGTTCATGATCCGCACCCTCGCCGCCATCCTCGCCCTGTCCTGCACTGCCCTGCCCGCGCATGCCGCCCCCGGCGACGCTGCGGAGGCCAAGCGGCTGTTGATAGACAGTGTTGGCATCGCCAGCGTCCAAGGCCGCGGCCAGACCCCGGCGCTGGCGCGTTTTTATCGCGCTGCACTGGTGCAGGCCGGCTTCAACGCCGCCGACATCCAGATCGACGAACTGGCCGGCACCGCCAATTTCCATTTCGTCTGGCGCGCAGCCTCGGCCAAGGCCAAACCCATGGCACTGACTGGCCATCTGGACGTGGTGGAAGCCAATCCGGCCGATTGGGAACGGCCGCCGTTCACTGCAGTCGCCGAAAACGGCTACATCTTCGGCCGCGGCGTGCAGGACAACAAGTTCGATGTCGCCATGATGATCGCCACGCTGGCCCAGCTGAAGGCCAGTGGCTGGACGCCGAAACGCGACATCCACTTCTTCCTGTCGGGCGACGAGGAAACCGACGGTATCGCCAGCGCCGCACAGGCCAAACAGGCCACGGCCTTCGGCATCGAATTCATGCTGAACAGCGATGGCGGCGGCGGTGGGCTGGACGCGCAGGGCAAACCCTTTTTCTACAAGCTACAGGCGGCCGAGAAATCCTATGCCGATTTCCAGCTGACCATCACCGATCCGGGCGGCCACAGCTCCACCCCCACCGCCAGCAACGCCATTGCCCGCATGGGCCTGGTGGCCGCACGCATCGCCGGACACCGCTGGCCGGCACAGGTTAACGACATCACCCGGGCATCGCTGGCCGAAGCCGGCCGCGCGCGGAGCGACGCGCTGGGCGACGCCATGCGCCGCTTTGCCGCCAATGCGGATGATGCCGGGGCCATCGCGGCCATGCGCGCCAATCCCGGCACCATCGGCCAGATTGGCACCACTTGCGTGCCCAGCATGATAAATGGCGGCCATGCGCCCAATGCCTTGCCGCAGCGCGTCACCCTCACCGTCAACTGCCGCATCTTCCCCGGCACCAGCATTGCTGCCGTGCAGCAGGAATTGGCGCGGGTGGCCGAGGACCCCGGGGTGAGTTTTGCCACCGGCATCGATTGGCCGGTCACCCCGGCATCGCCGCTGCGGCCTGACGTGACAGCGGCCGTGCAGGCGGCGGTTTCGGCAAGGTCACCCGGCCTTGCCGCTACCCCCGGCATGGACGCCGGCGCCACCGACAGCGTGTTCTGGCGCGCGCTGGGCATCCCGTCCTACGGCGTCTCTGGCCTGTTCATGCGCCAGGAAGACAGTTTCGCCCACGGCCTGAACGAACGTGTGCCGGAAACCGCCATCGCGCCGGCCCTGCGCCATTGGGAGATCATCCTGCGCCGCCTCGCCGGTTAGACCCTGCCCACATCACGACTGCCCACCCGGCCACACGGCTAGGGTTTCAGCGAAGGCGCCCGGGTGGCTACGCTCTTCCCGCGCCGCAAAAACACACAGATCAGCACAGCGATCCGCGCCAACAGCTTTGGCCTGGGCAGCGTGATGACAGCGCCAACCATCACCCCAGGTGCCGCCAATGACCAGGATTTCGTGGACATCACGGTCACGGTGGACCCGCAGTTCGATCTGTTCTTCATCGAAGTGGAACCGATCACGCTGTCCGAAACCCGCCGGGTTTATCGCCCCGCCTGATCGCTGCACCTCCGCGCATTGCCCGTTTTGCGCGGCTACTCCGCGCGGGGATGCGCCGCCGCCCACGCATCGAGCAATTGCGCCGCATCGACCTTGGTATATATCTGCGTTGACGACAGGCTGGCATGGCCGAGCAGTTCCTGCAGCTGCCGCAAATCAGCGCCCCTTGCCAGCAAGTGGGTCGCGAAACTGTGGCGCAGCGCGTGCGGCGTGGCGCTGGCAGGCAGGCCCATCGCTGTCCGTGCAGCCTGCACAGCGCGGCGCACCGTGCCGGGATCGAGCGCGCCGCCTTTCACTCCGCGGAACAGTGGGGAATCGTGGGCCAAGTCGAACGGGCATTTTTCGACATAATCCATGATCGCGGCCTGCACCTGGGACAGCAGTGGCACCTGGCGGGTCTTGGCGCGCTTACCGGTCACCGCGATCACGTCGCCCAAGGGCAGAGCGGCTCCGGTGAGCCACAGCGCCTCGCCAATGCGCAGGCCGGCACCATAAAGCAGCAGCAAAACCGCCATGTCGCGCGCCGCCAGCCAGGGCTGTGCCGCTGCATCGCCCACCACCGCCACCAGTTGCCGCACATCGCCCGGCGAAACGGCACGTGGCAGGCGGCGCGGCTGTTTCGGGACCTTCAGCGCGGCAATGGCATCGCAGGCCAGCCCCTCGTTGCGCCGCGCCCACGCGAAAAAGCCTTTCAACGCCGATACATCGCGCGCCAGTGATGGCGCCGCCAGCCCCTCACCGCGCCGCAGCGCAAGAAAGGCCCGCAGTTCGGCGGCAGCCAACGTGGCCAGCCGCCCACCGGTCACGGCGCCGCCCAGATGGGTGCTCAGGAAATCGTCGAACCGTTCCAGCGTCAGGCCATAGGCCCTGAGCGTGTGGACAGACAATCGCCGCTGGTCGCCCGAATAGGCGAGGAAGCGGCCGATCAGACCGGCCAGAGGCTCTGCCGCCGCGCTCAGAGGATGCTCTGACCCGTCTTGGCCCAATCGGCCTCGAACGCGGCCAAGCCCTTGTCGGTGAGCGCGTGGCCCGCCAGCTGGCGGATCACCGAAGGCGGCATGGTGGCGACATCGGCGCCGATGCGCGCCGCGGCCAGCACATGGACCGGACTACGCACGCTGGCGACGAGGATTTCCGTCTTGAAATCATAATTGTCGTAGATGGTGCGGATGTCCTGGATCAGTTCCATCCCGTCATGGCCGATATCATCCAGCCGGCCAACGAACGGCGAAATATACGTCGCGCCGGCCTTGGCCGCGAGCAGCGCCTGGTTGGCGGAGAAGCACAGCGTCACGTTGGTCTTCACGCCTTCGGCGGTGAGCGCCTTGCAGCTTTTCAGGCCATCCAGGGTGAGCGGCAGCTTGATGCAGATATTGGGCGCCAGCGCGCGCAGCACGGCGGCTTCGCGCATCATCGTGGCATGATCGGGGGCGACCACTTCAGCCGAAACCGGGCCATCGACGATCCCACAGATTTCCTTGACGACTTCGAGGAAATTGCGGCCCGATTTGGCAATCAGGCTGGGATTGGTGGTGACGCCATCCAGCAGGCCGGTGGCGGCCAGATCGGCGATTTCGGCAACGTCGGCGGTATCGGCAAAGAATTTCATGGCGGCAGCCCAGCAGTGGAAGGGAAGATTCGGGCTGCTTTAACCGATGCAGACGGGCTTTCCTACCATCGCTTTTGGTCCCCGCACGCACCGGCTGTCCTACGCTGCGCCGCTATGGTATTTTTCAATCAGGGTCGAAGGCAACATTCATCGGGGGACTTCCGATATGACCACGCTCGAGCTCCAGAAAGCCTTGAAAGCCAGAGGCTTCGACCCAGGCGACATCGATGGTGCGATGGGGCGCAACACCATCGCTGCAATCCGTGCCTTCCAGGCGGCCAATGGCCTGGATGTGGATGGTGTGGCGGGGCCCGATACGCTTGCCAAGCTTGCGGCATCCGCAGTGCAGACTGCGCCTGACCCGATCCACAGCCTGTCGATGCCATGGTTCATCGAAGCGCAGCGCGCCATTGGCGTGAAGGAAGACACCGGCCCCGGTTCCAACCCGCTGATCACCGGCTGGGCGCGCCGGTTGCGCATTGATTATGCCAAGGATGAAATCGCCTGGTGCGGGCTGTTCGTCGCCCATTGCATCGGCCTCACCCTGCCCGGCGAAGTGCTGACGTCCAATCCGCTGGGCGCGCGCACCTGGACCAGGTTTGGTGTGCCCTGCCCTGTGCCGCAGCCGGGCGCCGTGATGACCTTCTAGCGCGGCAGCCGCGATGGCTGGCAGGGCCATGTCGGCTTTTATGTCGGCGAAGATGCCTCGGCCTATCATATCCTGGGCGGCAACCAAGGCGATGCCGTGAACGTGAAGCGCTTTGCCCGCGACCGTTTCCTCACCGCCCGCTGGCCGAAAACTGCCCCAGCCCCCACCGGCGGCCCGCGCATCCTGCGTGCCGACGGCAGCTTCTCGAACAACGAGCAATAAGGCCGACTGGACTGGGACTGAAGCTCAGCCCCCGGCCACCAGCTTCTTGAGCTCGGTCTTCAATATCTTGCCATTGGCGTTCCGTGGCAGCGGTTCGCGACTGAAATGCACCGCAACCGGCACCTTGAAGGCCGCCTGCCGCGCCGCCACGAAAGCGCGCAGTTCCTCTTCGCTGGCGTCGACGCCCTCTTTCAGCGTCACGAACGCCACCGGCTCCTCGCCCAACTGCTTGTGCGGGCGGCCGACCAGCGCGGCGTCCATCACCGCCGGATGCTCGTACAACGCGTTTTCCACCTCGACGCAGTAGATATTCTCGCCGCCGCGGATCAGCATGTCCTTGGCGCGGTCGATGATGAAGCAGAAGCCCTCTTCATCGATGCGCCCCAGATCGCCGGTGCGCACCCAGCCGTCGATGAAGGTGGCCGCCGTGGCTTCGGGCTTGTTCCAATAGAGCCGCACCACGTTGGGGCCGAAGCCGTAGATTTCGCCCACCTCGTTCGGCCCCAACACCTTGCCGTCCGGGTCGCGCACCTGCAGATCACACACCGGCACCGGCGGGCCGCAGCTGTCGGGCCGGTGCTCATAATCTTCCGCCATGTGGTGGGTGAAGGTGGCGCTGGTTTCGGTCATGCCCCAGCCGTTGCCGGGCTTGGCCTTGAACTCCTTGGCGATCTGGCGAACCAGTTCGGGCGCTGATGGTGCGCCGCCGTAGCTGACGGCCTCCAGGCTCGACAGGTCATATTTGGCGCGGTCGGGATGTTCCAGGATCTGCCAGGCGATGGTGGGCACGCCGCCGGCCGAGCTGATCTTCTCACGTTCGATCAGCGTCATGGCTTCCACCACGTCCCATTTCTTCATCAGCACCAGCTTCACGCCGCCCACCAGCGCGGGATTGAGCACGGCATGGCAACCGGTGGCGTGGAAGAAGGGCACCGATAGCAGGGTCGCCTTCTGCGGGGCGTTGGGGTCAGCCGCCGGCGGCTGCTCGCCGCGCCGCAGGAAACTGCGCGCCGTGCTGCTGGCACTGGCCATGATGTTGGAACAGATGTTGCGGTGGCTGCCCAGCGCGCCCTTGGGCTTGCCGGTGGTGCCGCTGGTGTAGAAAATCGTCGCGTCATCTTCGGGCTGAAGCGCCAAGGCATCGGCCGGGATGGCACGGTCCTTCAGCGACGCCCAGTCCATCGGCCAGCCGATTACCTCTTCCAGCCGGCGCGCACGCGGATCACCAAGTTCCAGTTCGCTGGCGCGGGTAACGTAGATCTGCTCCAGGTCCGGGCAGTTGGGCAGATGTTCAGCGATGCGGTTGTAGCGCTCGGCATCGATCAGCAGGATCTTGGTGCCGCTGTCGGTCAGGCCATATTCCAGCTCGCCGCCCGTCCACCAGGCATTCAAGGGCGTGACGATCGCCCCGCACAGGCTGGCGGCATAAAAGGCGACCGGCCATTCCGGCAGGTTGCGCATTACCACCGCCACGCGGTCGCCCTTCGCCAGGCCATCGGCCTTCAACCGCTCGGCCAGCGCCAGCGTGGCGCGGGCAAAGGCTTCGAACGTCACCCGTTCCTCGTCCAGCACCATGAAAATCTTGTCGCCATGGGCGCGGCCGGCAGCGAAACAATGGGCCAACGATGCCGGCGCATTCTTCCAGACCTTTGTGGGCCGGCCCTGGATGGCAACCGTTTCCATCTCCAGCGGCTGCCCCGGCGCGGTGAGCAGCGCATGGGCTTCGGCAATCGACATGGCGGGCCAGTTGCTCATTCATCATTTCCCCAAGGCGTTTTTATTGCGGCCACGATGCCGCAAAGCGCAGCGCCCCGCCAGTCTGTCAGAACGGCGCAGTTCCCCTTCAATTTGGACGGCTTGGCGACAGCGGATAACCCGCCTAGGCTGCGCCCAAACAAACAAGGGAGATGAGCCATGGCCACGATCGCCAAAACCGCTGAATGGGATGCCCGCGATGCCGCGAACATGCGGGGCGTGCTTGATGCGCAGCGCGCCAGCTTCACCGCCGAACTGCCGGTGACGGCCGCCGCCCGTCGCGACCGGTTGAACCGCGCGCTCGATGTGGTGCTGGCCAACAAGGACCGCTTTGCCGCTGCGATGAGCGAGGATTTCGGCCACCGTTCGACCGAACTCAGCCTGGTCACCGACATTATGGCGTCGATCAAGCCGCTCAAGCATGCGCTGAAGCATCTCGATGCCTGGATGAAGCCGGAAAAGCGCAAGCTGGATTTCCCCATGGGCCTGCTTGGTGCGAAAGCGCGGGTGGAATGGCAGCCCAAGGGCGTCGTCGGGATCCTGTCACCGTGGAATTTCCCGGTGAACCTCACCTTCGCGCCGCTGGCTGGTGTGCTGGCTGCCGGCAACCGGGCGATGATCAAGCCTTCGGAATATACGCCGGTCACTTCGGCGTTGATGAAGGAAGTGCTGGAAGCGGCGTTTGACCAGACCGAAATCGCGGTGATCACCGGCGGGCCGGAAGTGGGCAAGGCGTTCACCGAACTGCCCTTTGATCACATCATCTTCACCGGTGCCACCAGCGTGGCCCGCCACGTGATGGCCGCCGCCGCCAAGAATCTGGTGCCGCTGACGCTCGAACTCGGTGGCAAGTCGCCCACAATCATCTCGCGCTCCGCCGATGTGGCGTCGGCCACCGAGCGCGTGGCGATGGGCAAATTGATGAACGCCGGCCAGATCTGCCTGGCGCCGGATTATCTGCTGGTGCCCGAAGAGAAGGAAGGTGAGATCATCGAGGGGCTGAAGGCCGCCACCGCCAAAATGTATCCCACCATGCTGGCCAACCCGGACTACACCAGCGTGCTGGGCGCTCGTCACCGGGAGCGCCTGGAAGCCCATGTGGAAGACGCCCGCGCCAAGGGCGCAGACGTGGTGGTGGTCAATCCGGCGAACGAGGATTTCAGCAAGCAGAACACCAACAAGATGCCGCTGCACATCATCCGCGGCGCCACCGACGAGATGACGGTGATGCAGGAGGAAATCTTCGGGCCGCTACTCCCCGTGCGCACCTACAAGGCAGTGGACGGCGCCATCGACGAGATCAACCGCCGCGACCGGCCGCTGGGCCTATATTGGTTCGGCCAGGACGAACTGGAACAGCGCCGCGTGCTCGACCGCACCATTTCGGGCGGCGTGACGGTGAACGACGTGATCTTCCACGTCTCTGCCGAAGACCTGCCGTTCGGCGGCATCGGCCCGGCCGGCATGGGCAATTACCACGGCCACGATGGCTTCAAGGAATTCAGCCATCCCAAGGCGATCTACAGCCAGCCCAAAATCGATCTCGCCGGCCTGGCCGGGTTCAAGCCGCCCTATGGCGCCAAGACCGCCAAGGCACTGGCGCGGGAACTGAAGAAGTGAGGCTCAGGCCGGCGGTCGTGTTGCAGCGAACGCCGGCGTGGCCAGCAGCCGATACGTCAATTCTGCCAGCGCCGCGTTATGCTCACGCCAGTGCAGATCGGGGAAACGGAAGCTGAGATAGTCGCAGGCGACCGCGATGCAGATATCGCCAAAGTCGCTGCCGCCAACGCGGGTGTTCATCACGCTCAGCGCACGTTCGATGGCGCGATATTGCCGGTCCACCCACGGGCCACTGCTGATACCCTGCGTCATATTGAACCTGAGGATGATCGCGGCATCGAGCACGCCGTCGGCCAGCGCCTCGGTGGTGCGCGCCTGCCAGTGGGCGTGGCCGCTTTGCGCCATCAACTGCTGCCCCGGCACGCTGGCGAGAAGGAAGGCGGCGATCACCGGTGAATCGATCATGGCGCTGCCATCGTCCAGCACCAGCGCCGGCACCTTGCCGAGCGGATTGGCGGCCAGCAGCGCGGCTGGATCGGTCATTGGCGCGGTGTCTTCCACCGGCAGGGCAAGGCCCAGTTCATGCGCAACCACCCGCAATTTGCGGGCATAGGGCGACGTAGGAGAGGCGAGGAGTTTCACTTTTCCACCTTCAGTTGTTCCAGCAGAAAGGCTTCGACCTGGCTCCACACCGGGCTGCCCGGTGCGATCACTTCGAAATGGCCGGTGCCGCCGAGGATGAGGGCGCTGGATTTGCCCTTACCTTTCCGTGCTTCTGTCACCCACTTGGCGGCGGCGGTGGGGGAGAGGAACAGGCTGGCAGAGACCAGGCCGGATTTCACGTCCAGCGGCAATTGCGCCTGCGGGCTGCCTTCGGCCCAGCGCTTGGGCTGCTCAGCCGGCGTGCCGCCAAACATCGCCTTGCCGGCCGGGACACCACAGCCCTTCTCGAACGTCTCGATCTCACTGGACGGATCGGCCGGGCCGTCAATGGCGACCACGGCCCCGATCTTCAGCGGATCAGGCGAGGCGATGTCGCTGTCCTTCGGCAGTTTGTGACGGCTCGCCACCCATAGCGCGGCATGGGCGCCGGCACTGTGGCCGGTGACGGCAAGCCGCGCCAGATCGATCGGATAGCGTTTGGCGAGGTCGCGCAGATGATCGGTGGCCGCCGCCCAATCGTTAAAGGTGCCCGGCCAGCCAGCGCCAGCATCTCCGCTGTATTTGCCGTCCTTGTCCTTTTCACCAGCCTGGCGATATTCGATATTCCAGGTGGCAAAGCCCTTTTCCGTCAATCGGCTGGCCAGCGCCGCGGTGTTCTGGCGGGTGGCAAAGCCCTTCCACCAGCAGCCACCGTGGATGACGATCACCACCGGGTGCGGGCCGGGACCCGCCGGCAGGCGCAGATCGCCGACTTGAGTTGGTTCCTTGCCATAGGCCTCGGTCAGCGCCGGGGCGGAGGACGGCAATTTATCGACATCCGCCGGCCGCATCCGCTGTGCCAGCGCCGGCGTGGCGGCCAGCAAGGCCAGAACGAGGGCAGCGCACTTCACTTGAGCAACCCCGCCGCCTCATTCAAGCGATCTGCATAATCACCCAGCGCCTTGGCCGCGATCCCGGCTTCGCGGGTCGCATCGTCAAAGCGCCGCTCTTCCACCGCTTCGCGCAGGCCCGGCAGCGTCTTGGAGCCATAGCCGGTGAAGCGGCCCGGTGCGTAGAGGATGTTGCGGAACCACGGCCGGAACGGCAGGCCGCTGGGGCTGAGCAACGTCTGTTCGATGTCGCGCAGCTTGCCGTTGAGCGCTGTCGTTTGCGCCGGGGTCAGGCTGCCTTCCTTTGCAGCAATGGCGGCATCGAAAGCCTTGGCGGCACCATCCAGCCGGGTGATCGCCGCATCCAGCACGGCCAGATCGAGCGCCGGGGTCGGCGTCTTCGGCGGCGGCGGCCCGAGCGGATCGCGCGGATCGCTGCCCAGCCGGTAGATGTCGGCGCTCAGCGCAGCGCGCTTGTCATCCTCGCGGCGGCGGTTGTCGATCAGCGTCTTGATCTCACCGAAATAACTGCGGGCCGCGCCGGCCACCGGGCCAAAACGCACCGGCAGCGCATCGGCATCGGCCAGCCGCATCACCATCCGGCCCGCCACCTTGGACAGCACCGCGCCATAGACGAGACCCGGATCATCCCAGCGCACGAAATGATCATAGCTGTCGTAGATCGAGTGATAGGAACCGGCGCTCTCGCCCTCGCCGCCAAAGCCGATGTTGATCGACGACACGCCGGCATGGTGGATGAAGGCGGTGTAATCACTGCCCGAACCCAGCGCATCCATCGGCTGATCGGCGGCCAGTTCGGCGGCCGCCAGCGCCGCCGGATTGCCGCGCAGGCCGTCGAACGCTTTGGCGCGCACGCCCGCCCGCCAGCGGTCGGCCACGCTGGCGCCGGTCTGCGGATCCTTCACGTCAGCAGCGGCCTTGCCTATCAACGCGGTGAACTGCCCGCTGCCATCGACGCCCAGAAAGCCGCGGCCATTGCTGTCGCTGTTGATGTACGCCACCGCCTTCTGGCGCAGTTCGGCGATATGCTCTTCCACCCACTCGGTTGAGCCCATCAGGCCCGGCTCCTCGCCGTCCCAGCTGGCGTAAACTATGCTGCGCTTTGGCCGCCAGCCGGATTTCCACAGCGCGCCCAATCCCTTGGCTTCGCTCATCATCGCGACTTCCCCCGACAGTGGATCGGAGGCGCCGAACACCCAGCCATCATAATGGTTGCCGCGCACGATCCATTCGTCCTTCTTCGACGATCCCGGCAGCGTGGCGATCACGTTGGAAATGGTCTTCAGCGACCATTCGGATTGCACCTTCAAATGCACCTGCACGCTGTCGTCGCCGCCGAAACGATAATGGAACGGCAGGCCGCCGCGCCAATCGTTGGGCACGGGCGCACCCTTCAGACGGGAGAGGATCTCGGTCGCATCCGCATAGGAAATCGGCAGTGTCGGGATTTTCAGCACCGTCGGCGCCGTCTCGCGGGTCAGGCGCTTGGCGTCCTTGGTGGCACCCACACCGGGGGTGAGCGGATCGCCGGGATAGGTGATCATATCCAGCACGCTGCCGCGCTGCACCCCGGCCGGCGGGCGGCCGCCGCCGTTGGGATAGGTATCGGCGCTGCCATAACCATCCTGCTGCGGATCGGAATAGATCAGGCAGCCGATGGCGCCCTGTTCCTGCGCCAGCTTCGGCTTCAGGCCGCGCCAGCCGGCGCCGTACCGTGCGATGACGATCTTGCCTTTCACCGAAATGCCGCGCCGCGCCAGCGCCTCATAATCGGCGGGCAGGCCATAGTTCACATACACCACCGGCGCCGTGACATCGCCATCACCCTGAAAGGCGACATAGGGCGGCAGCGCGCCTGCAAGGCTGTTGGAGGTGGCGTCCTGCGGGATGCCCGGCTCCTGCCCGCCCAGCGTCTTTGCCACCGGGCCCACGAGAGCCAGCGCCGTGGAAACCGGCGTGGGATAGAGCACCTGATAATCGGCGCGCTTCACCTGCCAGCCCCATTCACGGAACATCTTCTCGATCAGCGCTGCATTGGCCTGGTTGTGCGGGCTGCCCAGATGATTGGGGCCGGCGGCCATGGTCTTCAGCCACGCCATCTGATCGGCGCTGCTGATTTGGGCGTCGTACGCCGCTTCGCGATTGGCGGCAGGTTGCGCAGCAGCAGCGGTACCCAGCAGAAGCGCCGCCAGAATCAATGATCGCATGTTCGTTCCCCTCATGTGTTGCCTATGGTCTATCCAGCCGGCGGGGCGGTGACGAGGGGGAAAAACATCGCTACACCCATGGCCATGCCCGGTCCCCTCTCCGATCTCACCGTCATCGATCTGTCGCGCGTGCTCGCCGGCCCCTATGCCACCATGGTGCTGGCCGATCTGGGCGCCCGGGTGATCAAGGTGGAACGGCCCGATGGCGGCGATGATGCCCGCGCCTATGGCCCATTCATCAACGGCCACAGCGCCTATTTCGCCAGCATCAACCGCGGCAAGCAATCGATCGCGCTCGATCTGAAATCTCCGCAAGATCGCGTCATCTTCGAAGCGCTGCTGGAAAAGGCCGATGTGCTGATCGACAATTATCGCCCCGGCGTGATGGCACGATTGGGTTATGGCTGGGAGGGTCTGGCCGCACGCTATCCGCGCCTGATCCACGCCGCCACCTCTGGCTTCGGCCAGACCGGGCCCGACAGCCAAAAAGCTGCCTATGACATGGTGGTGCAGGCCATGGGCGGCATCATGAGTGTCACCGGCCACCCCGGCGGTCCGCCCACACGCGTTGGCACCAGTGTGGGTGACATCACCGCCGGGCTGTTCACCGTAATCGGCATCATGGCGGCGCTGCATGACCGGGACCGGACGGGGAAGGGCCAGTTCGTCGATGTCGCGATGCTCGATGGCCAGATCGCCATCCTCGAAAACGCCATCGCGCGCTATGCCGCCACCGGCCAGTCGCCGGGCCCGCTGGGCGCGCGCCACCCGTCGATCACGCCCTTTGCCGCTTACAGTTGCGCCGATGCACCAATCGTGATCGCGGCTGGCAACGACCAGTTGTTCACCGCGCTATGCAAGGCGCTGGGCCTGCCAGAAGATGATCCGCGCTTTGCCGATAACAACGCGCGCACCACCCATGCCGAGGAACTGGCCGCTGTTCTGGAGGACGTGCTGCTCACCCAACCGGTGGCGCACTGGCTGCCGAAGCTGGAGGCGGCCGGTGTGCCGTGCGGGCCACTGAACACTATCGGCCAGGCGCTGGCCAACCCGCAGGTGAAGGCGCGTAACATGGTGGTGCACACCGCCCTGCCCGACGGCACACCGCTGATCGCCGCCGGCAATCCGATCAAGCTTTCGGCTCATGCCGATCCCGCCACCCGCGCCCCAGCCCCCGATCTGGATGCAGATCGCGCTGCTATCCTAAAGGAACTCGGCCTGTGACGATCAGCGATCTCGCCCTTGCCGAAATGCTCGCCGAAGCGGCCGGCCAGGCCATCCGCCCATGGTTCCGGCGACCTTTCCTGGTGGAGACCAAGGAAGATTTCTCCCCCGTCACTGCCGCCGACAAGGAAGCCGAAGCCGCCATCCGCCGCCTGCTGGCGCAGTATCGCCCCGATGACGGGGTGATTGGCGAGGAATATGGCGATGATCGCCCCGATGCCGAGCGGGTGTGGGTGCTCGATCCCATCGACGGCACGCGGGCCTTTGTCGCCGGCCGGCCGCTGTTCGGCACGCTGATCGGGCTGTTGGAGCAGGGCAAGCCGGTGCTGGGCATCATCGATCAATGCATCATCCGCGATCGCTGGATGGCGGCACCCGGCCAGCACACCACGCTGAACGGCGCGCGGGTGCATGTGCGGCACTGCACCGATCTTGCCCAGGCGCGCATCGGCACCACCAGCCCGCAGGCTTTTGAGTCGGAAGATTTCACGTGTTTCGAACGCGTGCGGACCGCCGCGCATGACACGCTGTATGGCGGCGATTGTCACAATTATGGCCTGGTCGCCGCGGGGCATCTTGATGCCGTGGTCGAATCCGGGCTGAAACTGCATGATTGGGCTGCGCTGGTGCCGATCATCACCGGCGCCGGCGGTGTGATCACCGACTGGGAAGGGCAGCCGCTCACCACCGCCAGTCGCGGCGCCGTCATCGCCGCCGGCGATCCGGCGCTCGCCGCCGCCATTGCCGAGGCGTTGTCCTGCCCGGATTGATAAGTGCTGGTGCCAGAACAGCGCCCTGCTAACGTGACCCGATGTTCCGCACCCTCTGGCTCATCATCGGGCTGACCAGCCTTGCGCTCGGCATTGCCGGCGTGGTGCTGCCATTGCTGCCCACCACGCCGTTCGTGCTGCTTTCGGCCTATTGCTTCGCCCGCTCCAGCCCCCGCCTGCACGACTGGCTGCTGGGCCACAAGATTTTCGGGCCCCTGATCCACAATTGGGAACAACATCGCGCCATCTCGCAACGCGCCAAGGTGCTGGCGGTGCTGTCGATGGCGGGGGTGGTGGGGATTTCGGTGCTGGTCGGCGCGCCGCAGCGGGTGATCATCATCCAGGCGGTGATCCTGCCGATCACCTGCCTGTTCATCATCACCCGCCCGAACGGACCTATTTCGTAAGACCAGTCCAATATCCGGCAAAGGCCCACAGATCGGCCGCTTCCGCGATGATCTTGTCGGTCGGCTTGCCGCTACCGTGGCCGGCGCGGGTTTCGATGCGGATCAGATGCGGCTTGTCGCCGATCGGCGCCGCCTGCAGGGCCGCTGCATATTTGAAGCTGTGGCTCGGCACGACCCGATCATCGGTGTCGGCGGTGGTGACGAGAATGGCCGGATACGCCTTGCCACCCTTCACATTGTGATACGGGCTGAAGCCGAGATTGTAGCGGAACATCTCCGGCTTGTTCATGTCGCCATAGTCATCGACCCAATATCGGCCGGCGGTCCAATTGGCATAGCGCAGCATGTCCATCACGCCGACGGCCGGCAGCGCGGCAGCGAACAGATCAGGCCGCTGGTTGGTGACAGCGCCCACTAGGAGGCCGCCGTTGGAACCGCCCTGGATGGCCAGTTGGCCCTTCGTCGTCAGCCCGCGCTGGATCAGCGCTTCACCAGCCGCGATGAAATCGTCGAACACATTCTGCTTGTTTAGCAACCGGCCGCCATCGTGCCAGGCTGCGCCATATTCGCCGCCGCCGCGGATATTGGCCACAGCGAAGACACCGCCCATTTCCATCCACACCAGCCGCGACACGCTGAAGCCCGGCGTGCTGCTGATATTGAAGCCACCATAGGCATAAAGCAGGGTTGGGTGCGGCTTGCTGACGTCCACATCCTTGCGGTGGGCGACGAACATCGGAACCTTCGTGCCGTCCTTCGACGGGTAGAAGACCTGGCTCACCGTGTAATCTGCCGGGTTGAACGCCACCTTGGCCTGGCGCACGACCTCTGCCGTGTTGGTGGCCGCATCATAGCGCCAGATCGACCCAGGGGTGGCAAAGCTGGAGAAGGCAAACCAAGTCTTACCGTCATCCGATGATTGAAAACCACCGGCCGTGCCGATGCCGGGCAGCGGCACCACGCCCACGGGCTTGCCGTCCGTTTCATACAACCGCACGACTGATTTGGCGTCCTCAAGCGTCTCCACCACCAGCCGCTTGCCGACCACGGCGCCGCCGGTCAGCGTGGCCGCGCCTTCGGGGACAACCGGCTTGCCAGAGCCGCTCGCGCCATCAACCGCGAGCAGCTGGTAACGCGGCGCATCCTTGTTGGTGACAAAATACAGCGTGCCGCCCTGGCTGCCGGCGAAGCCCCACTCCTTGTCGAGGGCGCTGACAAACGCACGCGGCGTCTCACCCTTGGACAGATCGGCGATGAAGACAGCGT
The DNA here is from genome assembly GCF_000420765.1 of Sandarakinorhabdus limnophila DSM 17366. Lineage (GTDB taxonomy): Bacteria > Pseudomonadota > Alphaproteobacteria > Sphingomonadales > Sphingomonadaceae > Sandarakinorhabdus > Sandarakinorhabdus limnophila. Next base: position 399,313 of record NZ_ATVO01000005.1, read on the forward strand.
TGCCGCCGGAGCTTTCACTGCTCGACACCACCATCCAGCGGCCATCTTCGCTCAGCTGGGCGTGGTGGCCCAGCTTGGGACGATCGGGGGTCGCAAACACCTTGGTATCAGCGCTTTGCGGCGTACCCAGCTTGTGGAACCAGATCGCCTCATTAAGCGTGGCGGACTGATATTTCTGGCCCGCCGGCGGCGCCGGGAAGCGCGAATAGTAAAAGCCGCTGCCATCGGGCCGCCAGGCCACCTCGCCAGTGTATTTCACCCCTTCGAGGCTGTCGGCCAGATCGATGCCGGTGGCGACATTCATCACCTTGATGGTGCGCCAATCGGTACCGCCGTCCTGCACGGCATAGGCGAGATGCTTGCCATCCTTCGACGGCGTCCATTCGGCCAGCGCCGTGGCGCCATCCTTGGCCCAAGGGTTGGGATCAATCAACACGCGCGGCGCGGCGCCATCTGCCTGCACATACAGAACAGACTGGTTCTGCAAACCGGAGTTGCGAGCATAGAATTGCAGCCCGCCACGAACCCGCGGGATGCCGAAGCGTTCGTAATTATACAGCGCGGTTAGCCGCTGGCGGATCGGTTCCCGCTTGGGCAGGCCAGCGAGATAACCCATCGTAACCGTGTTTTGCGCGTCCACCCACTTGGCCACATTGGCATCGGTGCGCACATCGGCTTCCAGCCAGCGATATGGGTCGGGCACCGAAAGGCCATGACGCGCTTCCACCTCGAACCCGCGCTTGGTTTCGGGATAGGCGATCGGGGCGGCAACAACAGAGGCAGCGGTGGACATCATCATCACAATCGCAAGAGGCAAGCGCAGGGCCGGTTTCTCCCTTTTGGGCAATGGCGCACACCATGGCCGCTTGCGCCCGGCATTTCCAGCAATTGCGACAATCCGGTCGCCTGCGACATCATATAAAGCTATCTTTATACTTGCGCGCAAAGGCCATGACCGATAGGGGAGCGCCAACTCCAGCTTTCATCAACAGGAATCGCACCATGGCCGATTATGCCATCAAGGACTTGAGCCTCGCCGAATTCGGCCGTCGCGAAATCGCCATCGCCGAAACCGAAATGCCCGGCCTGATGGCGCTGCGCGCCGAATTTGGTGCGTCGAAGCCGCTGAAGGGCGCGCGCATCACCGGCTCGCTGCACATGACGATCCAGACCGCGGTGCTGATGGAAACTTTGGTGGCGCTGGGTGCGGAACTGCGCTGGGCCACCTGCAACATCTTCTCCACTCAGGATCATGCCGCTGCGGCCATGGCAGCGGCCGGCATCCCGACCTATGCCATCAAGGGCGAGAGCCTGGCGGATTACTGGGATTATGTCGGCCACATTTTCAATTGGGGCGATGTTACCTCCAACATCATCCTCGACGATGGCGGTGATGCCACCATGTTCGCGCTGTGGGGCGCCCGCCTCGAAGCCGGCGAAACCATGGGCGAGCCGGAAAACGAGGAAGAAGTCGAATTCCAGCGCGCGCTCAAAGCCTATATCAAGGCCCGTCCCGGCTATCTGACCGAGACGGTGAAGAACCTGAAGGGCGTTTCGGAAGAAACCACCACGGGCGTGCACCGCCTGTACGAACTGGCCAAGCAGGGCCGGCTGCCGTTCCCGGCGATCAACGTCAACGACAGCGTGACCAAGTCGAAGTTCGACAATCTGTACGGCTGCAAGGAGTCGCTGGTCGATGCCATCCGCCGCGCCACCGATGTGATGCTGGCCGGCAAGGTTGCCGTGGTTGCCGGCTTTGGCGACGTGGGCAAGGGCTCGGCGCAGAGCCTGCGCAATGGCGGCGCCCGCGTGATGGTGACGGAAATCGATCCGATCTGCGCGCTGCAGGCCGCGATGGAAGGCTTTGAAGTCGTCACCATGGAAGACGCCGTCAAGCGGGCCGATATCTTCGTGACCGCCACCGGCAACATGGACGTGATCACCGCTGAACACATGAAGGCGATGCGCCCCAACAGCATCGTCTGCAACATCGGTCACTTCGACAGCGAGATCCAGATCTCGGCCCTGTCCAACTACAAGTGGACCGAAGTGAAGCCGGGCACCGACATTGTCGAATTCCCGGATGGCAACCAGATCATCGTGCTGGCCAAGGGCCGCCTGGTGAACCTGGGCTGCGCCACCGGGCACCCCAGCTTCGTGATGTCCGCCAGCTTCACCAACCAGGTACTGGCCCAGATCGAATTGTGGACCAAAGCCAACGCCTATGAAAACCGTGTCTATGTGCTGCCCAAGCACCTGGATGAAAAGGTTGCCCGCCTGCACCTCGAAAAGCTGGGCGTGAAGCTCACCACCCTGTCGGACAAGCAGGCCAGCTACATCGGCGTCGGCGAAACCGGCCCGTTCAAGCCGGATCATTATCGCTATTGATGCGGCCCGCCCGTTGGGCAGGCGTGATGGCGGCGATGGGGCAACACCCCATTGCCGCCATCGTCGTTTCGGGCCCGGCGCACCCCACCGCCCGCACCGCGCCGCCCGCACGGCCCCTACGCATTTTGGCGCTGGACTTGGGCCCAAGCGGCGGCCAAGAGCGGGGCATGACAGGGGGAAACTCAGCGGGCCGCGCGCTGGCCATGGTCGGCGCTTGGCTGCTTGCCGCGCCGGTATTGGCGGCGCAGCCGGTCCTGCCGCCGCTCCCGGCGCCACAACCAAACGACAGCACGCCGCCGCCCGCCGAACTGCCGGTGACCGACGAGCCTGATGCCGTCGCAGCATCTGTCGCCGCCACTGGCAGCCGCTCGGCCGAAAACGCCGTGCGCCAGGCCGGCGATGCCTTCGGCACCTCGATCGGCCGCGAGGTCTCCGGCCTCTACAGCCGCGAACGCGTGCGCGGTTTCTCGCCGGTGGTGGCCGGCAATGTCCGCATCGATGGCCTCTATTTTGATCCCATCCTCACCCCGTCCAGCCGGCTGGTGCGCGCCACCACCATCAAGGTCGGCCCGTCGGCGCTGGGCAGCCCGTTTCCCGCCCCCACCGGGGTTGTCGATCTGGGCCTGCGCCGGCCGAGCCAAGAGGCGGCCGCCAGCGTTCTGATCGGCTACAACACGTGGCATACGCCCACAGCGGAGTTCGATGCCACGCTGCCGGTCAGTTCCACGCTCAGTGTCGGCTTCGGCGCCGGGCTGCAGCTGGAGAATGGCTTCAACGAGACCCGCGATCACAGCTATGAAGGTGCTTTCATCGCCGAATGGAAGCCCTCGGCCAGTTTCAGCCTGCTGCCCTTCATCAACGTGCGCAACACGACGATCGATGATCACGGCCCGATTTCGGTGCCGCAGGGCAATTTCCTGCCGCCGCGCCTGCCGCGCCGCCAGTTCTTCGGGCCCTGGTGGTCGCGCGGCGGTGATGTCGAATTGAATGCCGGCCTCATTTCCGACTGGACAATCAGCGACGGCTGGCTGCTGCGCGCCGGCCTGTTCCGGTCCCAGCGGGTGATCGATGGGCAATTTGCCAACGTCGTGCGCCTCACCGCGCCCGATGGCACCGGCACCCAGCGCATCACTGGCGATCCCGCACTCTACAATGGTGCCACCAGCGGTGAAGTGCGGCTGACCCGCCGCATCGCCGACGGCCCACGCCTGCACCAGGTGCATGTCACCCTGCGCGGTCGGCAGACCTATCGACGCTTCGATGGATCTAGCGCGGTCGATCTCGGCGTGGTCAACATCCTGACGCGGGCGCCCGATGTGCCGCCGCCAGTGCTCAATTTCGGCCAGCAACAGGAAGACAATGTGCGGCAATGGACCGGCGGCATTGCCTATGAAGGCCGCTGGGCCGGCGTCGGCGAAGTGTCCGTGGGGGTGCAGAAGAGCGATTACAGCAAGCGCATCGGCTTCCCGGGCGCCATCAATGGCATCGATGCCAGCCCCTGGCTGTATAACGTTACCGCTGCTGTGCAGATCAGCGACAGCATCAGCCTGTATGGCGGTGCCGTCACCGGGCTGGAAGAATCCGGCGTCGCCCCCAATTTCGCTGCCAACCGCAACGAAGCGCTGCCGGCGATCCAGACCAGCCAGATCGATGCCGGCGTGCGCGTCAATCTGGGTGGCGGCATGCGGCTGGTCGCCGGCCTGTTCGAAGTGTCGAAGCCCTATTTCAATCTTGATGCCAATAGCCGCTTCGATGTGCTGGGCGACGTGATCAACCGCGGGGTGGAAGCCAGCATCGCCGGGCCGATCACGCCGGAACTGTCGGTGGTGATGGGCGCGGTGCTGCTGCGGCCGGAAGTGACGGGCGATGCGGTCACGCGCGGGCTGGTTGGCCGGCTGCCAGTGGGCGCGATTTCGGAACGTGTCGAATTCTCCGCCGATTGGCGACCGGGCTTCGCGCCTGGCCTGTCACTGGACATGCGTTTGTCCTACCGCTCGCCGGAAGTCGCAACGGTCAACAATCTGGTTTTTGTCCCCACCCGCACATTGATCGATCTGGGCGGGCGCTACCGCTTCAAGCTGGCCGGCAACGAGGCGATGCTGCGCGTGCAGGCGACCAATGTCACCAGCCAGCAAGGCTTCGAACTGCGCGGCGCCAATGCCTACACGGTGCTGCCAGGTCGGGTGACCCAGGCCTATCTCACCGTCGATTTCTAGAGGCCGGAGTGCTTTTTTGGCGGCCAGCCCTTGCGGTTGGCCGGCAATGCGGCAAACGGCAAGCGTGATGACTGCACGCCTGCTTCTTCTGGCCACCGCGTTGGTGTTGGCGCCCCCGGCCGCCGCCAGCGCCCAGCCGCAGCCCAACGACAGCACGCCGCCGCCGCCAGCCATCCCGCCGGCAGACGAGCCCGACCTGGCACCGCCGACCGCGCCCGTGGCGGCCACCGGCAGCCGATCGGACGAGAACGCCGTGCGCCAGTCCGGTGACGCCTTTGGCAGCACGGTGGGCCGCGAGGTGATCGGCATCTACAACCAGATGAACGTGCGCGGTTTCTCGCCGATCGCCGCTGGCAATGTCCGCATCGATGGCCTGTATTTCGATCCGGTGGTGCCGCCCAGCACCCGCATCAGCCGTACCACCACCATCCGGGTTGGCCTGTCGGCACTGGGCAGCCCCTTCCCTGCCCCCACCGGACTTGTCGATTTCGGTTTCCGCCGGCCGGGTGACGATGCCGCCGCCAGTTTGCTGCTTGCCGCCGATGCCTGGGGCACGCTCAATGCCGAAGTGGATGCGGCGCTGCCGGCCAGCGACACGCTCAGCTTTGGGCTGGGCGCATCACTCCGGCTGGAAAACGGCCTTGATCAGACGCGGGAAGACAGTTTCGGCGGCACACTGATCGCACGCTGGACCCCGGCGCCCGGCCTGACCCTGATCCCCTTCGTCAACCTGCTGCGCCAGACGCTCGACGATCACCGTCTCACCTTCCAGACCGCCACGGAATTTCTCCCGCCACTGCTGCCACGCCGCCAGCGTTTCGGGCCGGACTGGGTGAACGGCCAGGGACTCGACATCAACACCGGCGTGCTCACCGATTGGCAAATCGCACCACAATGGCAGTTGCGCGCCAGCCTGTTCCGTTCGTCGCGGGTGCGGGACAGGCAGATGACCAACCTGGTGCGTAACCTGCAGCCCGATCGTACCGGCACGCAGCGGGTGATCGTCGATCCCCGCCTGAACTTTGCCGCCATCAGCGGCGAGGTCCGCCTCACCCGCCAGATCGACGAAGGCCCGCGCCGGCACCAGATACACCTTGCCGTGCGCGGCCGCAGCGGTGATCGCCGTTTCGGCGGGTCGGACACATTGGAACTGGGACCAGTCCAGATCGACACGCCCAGCCGCGTGCCGGAACCCGCCTTCCGCTTCACCCCGCAGCAGTTCGATGATGTGAAGCAGATTACCGGCGGCATCGGCTATGAAGGCCGCTGGCTGGGCGTGGGCGAACTCGCCGCCGGCCTGCAATGGACCGACTATAAAAAGCGCATCGATCTGCCGGGTGGCGGGGTGCAGGCCACCGATGATCGCCTGCTGCTCTACAACATCACCGTGGCCGCCAACATCACGCCGGCGCTGGTCGTCTATGCTGGGACGGTGAATGGGCTGGAAGAAAGCGGCGTCGCCCCCGGCAATGCCATTAACCGCAACGAGGCGCTGCCCGCGATCCGCACCCGCCAGATCGACGCCGGGCTGCGGCTGGCGCTCACCGATCAGATCAAGCTGGTCGCCGGCGTGTTCGACATCACCAAGCCCTATTTCAACCTCGACCCCAATGGCCGCTTCGATGTGCTGGGCGACGTGTCCAATCGCGGCGTCGAAGCCTCCATCGCCGGGCCGCTCACCCCCACGCTCAGCGTCGTCGCCGGCGGCGTCTGGCTGTGGCCACGTGTTTCCGCCCCTGGCGCCGCACCCGGCCGCATCGGCGAACGCCCGGTGGGCGCCATCAGCCAGCGTGTCGAATTCAGCGCTGATTGGCGCCCCCCGTTCGCCCCCGGTGTCTCCTTCGATACCCGCATCGCCTATCGCAGTTCGGAAACCGCCACGGTCAGCAACAGCGTCGCCATCCCGGCGCGGACCATCGTGGATCTGGGCGGCCGCTATCGCTTCAAACTGGCCGGCAACAACGCCCTGCTGCGCGTGCAGGTGACCAACCTGTTCGACGTCGAAGGTTATGATCTGCGCGGCGCCGGCGCTTATGGCCCCATCCCCGGCCGATTGGCCCAGGCCTATGTCACCATCGATTTCTGAGCTGACCCTGGCCAGCGAGGCCGACACGCAGGCGGTTGCCGCGCGCCTGGCTGCCGTGCTGCGTCCCGGCGACGTGGTGGCGCTGCACGGCGATCTGGGCGCAGGCAAATCCACCTTCGCCCGCGGGCTGCTCAAGGCGCTGGGCTGGGCCGGTGAAGTGCCGTCGCCCACCTTCACGCTGGTGCAGCCGTATGACGATCTGCCGGTGCCGGTCTGGCATGTCGATCTCTACCGGCTGGACGATCCATCAGAGGCCGATGCACTGGGCCTGTTCGAAACCGATGCGGCCCTGTTGATCGAGTGGCCGGAACGATTGGGACACCGATTGCCGCCGCAGGCCCTGCGCCTGACATTTTCCGGCAGCGGTGACGCACCACGCCGCTTGACTTGGGACACGCCCCCGGCTTGGGAAGGCCGGTGGCCACCTCCCTCTCCCAAATGATTCCGCCGCCCGGCACCGGGGCGTTCCTGAATGCCCATGGCTGGGGGGGCGCCGCCGTGCGCCCGCTCGCCGGCGATGCAAGTTTTCGCCGCTATTTCCGGGTGGAACTGGCCGGCCGCACCGCCGTGCTGATGGACGCCCCACCCGACAAGGAAGACAGTCGGCCGTTTCTGGCCATCGGCAAGCATTTGCATGATCTGGGCTTTTCGGCGCCGCAAGCGCTGGCGACCGATCTCGATCAGGGGCTGGTGCTGCTGGAAGATTATGGCGATGGCCGCGTGAACCCGGTGCTGGCCGAAGATGCCAGCGCCGAGCATGAGATTTACGCCACCGCCGTCGATATCCTCGCTGAACTGCACCAGCACCCGCCGGCAGACGTGCCACCCTACAGCGAGGCCGAGTATCTGCGCGAAGCCCGGCTTTTCCCCGATTGGTATCTGCCCGCCGTCGGCCTGGCCGAAGCACCCGGCTACGACAAGGCGTGGGCGCCGATGTGGCCCGCCCTCTTCACCCATCCACCCGTGCTGGTGCTGCGCGATTATCATGCCGATAATCTGATGCTCCTCGACCGGCCCGGCCTCCAGCGCCTCGGCCTGCTCGATTATCAGGACGCGCTCGCCGGCCACCCGGCCTATGATCTCGCCAGCCTGCTGCAGGACATTCGCCGCGTGGTGTCGCCCGAACTGGAAGCCGCGATGATCGCCCGCTATATCGCCGCGCGCTCCGGTCTCAACGAAGCCGCCTTCCGCGCCGCCTATGCCATCCTCGCCGCCCAGCGGAACATCAAGATATTGGGCGTCTTCACCCGCCTCTATGTTCGCGACGGCAAGCCGGCCTATCCGCGCTTCCACCCGCGCCTGTGGGAACTGGTGAACGCTAACCTGGAGCATCCGGCGCTGGCCCCGGTGCGGGCCTGGTTCGATGCCAATGTGCCGGCCAGCGCCCGCCACGGCGTCGAGGTGAAGTGATGCGCAAAGCCCCGCTCAGCCTCAAACCGCACATCGAATGCGTACTGCCCACCAGCGCCATGGTGATGGCCGCCGGACTGGGCAAGCGCATGCGCCCGCTCACCGCCACCCGCCCCAAGCCGCTGATCGACGTGGCCGGGAAAAGCCTGCTCGATCGCGCGCTCGATAACGTCGCTGCCGCCGGCATCGAACACGCCGTGGTCAACGCGCATTATTTCGCCGATCAGATCGAGGCGGCGGTGAAGGCCCGAAAATCGCCCGCCACCATCGACATTTCAGATGAACGCGCAGCCCTGCTCGAAACCGGCGGCGGCATCACCAAGGCGCTGCCGTTGCTGAAAGGCGACGCCTTCTACACGATCAACGCCGACAATATGTGGATCGACGGACCGGTCGACACACTGCGCCTGATCGCGCAAGCTTGGAACCCGGCGATCATGGACGCCCTCCTGCTGCTGGTGCCGCTGTCGCGCGCCCACGGCTACGAAGGTCGCGGCGATTTCCACATGGATGGCCTCGGCCATCTCACGCCCCGCACCGGGCTCAAGGTCGCCCCTTTCGTCTATTCCGGCGTGCAGATCATCAGCCGGCACCTGTTCGATGGCGAACCGGTCGAACCCTTCACCATGTGGCGCGCCTGGAACAAGGCGCTGGAGTCAGGCCGGATGTTCGGCATCAGCCACCCTGGCCTGTGGTTCCACGTCGGCACCCCCGCCAGCATCGGCGAGACGGAAGCCTTGCTGCTGGAAGTGTGACGCTCAGGGCTTCGCGGGCACATAGTCGAGAACCTGGGTCGAAACGGCACCGGCCCGCACATCCTCCGGCTTCATCTCGATCTTCTTCAGCTCGTTGCTTTCGTGCATCATGGTCTGATCGGTCAGATGCGGGTTGCCCCTGCCCTGCGGGTCGATGAACAGGTTCTGCCCGCCGGCATCCACCACCGAGTAAATTGCCGGATGCGCAGAATCGATCTCCATCAACCCCACCCACCCTTCGCCGCCATTGTGCGGCGCCATCACCGGCCCCAGTTTCAACACGGCTGACAAGCGAGGCGGATCAGGATCGTCCGACAGCACGGGCCGATCGGGGCGCTGAACTGCCGGATCATAATATTTCCAGAAGATCGGCCGCTTCCAATCGGCCATGGCCTTGCCCGGAAATGCCGGCCGCAACTGCTCCACCGTCGCCTTGATCGAGTCCGCCAGCAGCCGGGTGCGATCACGCTCGTGGAACCAGTCGAACGCCAACGGCGCGCCGGCTTTGTCGCCCTGCAAGGCGCGCAGCAAAAGGCTGGCTTGATAGCGCAGGTAGCGGTCTTCATCGACACGGCTCCACCAGTCGCCGATGCTGTCGCCAAAGATCATCGCCGGCGCCACCGTCAGCCACTGGCGGAACAGCGTCAGCCCGGCATTGTCATAGCGCTGATCGGCGTCGCGATCCTCATAATAGCCGTTGAACGACAGCATCAGCGCACCTGCTTCGCGCACCTCCGAATCGCTGCTGCTCTCAATCGCCGCCCGGAAGAACGGCGCAAAGAAAGCCGGCTGCGTCTGCGTGCGGTCGCTGGCCCCCAGGGCACTGAAGATCGCCGCGTTATACGCCCGCATGTCGAGCAGGGTGATCGCCCGGCCGGATGCCGCCAACTGGTTGCCGGCCCAAGTGCGGAAGGCCGCGCCGATGCGGGCCTCGGTGCCCTCCGGGCTCCAGCTGGTCGCCTTGCTGTTCCAGGCGTGGAGATAGCCCTGTTTCGGATTGCGGACATGCGGCTGCTCTGCGGGTGTCAGAAAACCCGTCAGTTCATGATCGCCAGTGCCCGGTATCGGCAGGCGCGGATCAACGCCGGCAGGCAATTTGGGCAGAGTGCCGGCTTCCCAGAAGGCGATCTGGCCATCCGCGCCGCCGTAACAGATGCCCAGATTCCAACCCATGCGGCCCACACCCTTGGCCTCGAACTCCTCGATGCTGCGGGCGCGCCCCATCTCCACAATGCCCACCCAATTGTCGATCTCCCGGCCGCGCATGGCAAAGCTGTGGGAGAAGGCCACAGTGTTGGCGCTGTCCCACTGAATCACCGGGCCATGCACGGTGCGCGCCACTTCGTGCGTCACGGGCGCCGCGCCTTTCACCAGGATGGTCTCGGTGCGGTGCTCCATGTCGCGCCAGGCGCCCTTGAACCAATATTGATAGCGGTTCTTCGGATTGAGCTTTTCCGCAAACACCGAATTGGCCTGCGCCACCCCCGACGTGAGCAGCCAGCCATGCTGCACGCCGCGGCCCATGAACGGCGGGCCATAGGCATTGAAACTGAAACCGGCCTGATCGAAACCGCCGCCGCGCAGATGGATTTCCGGGCCATCGGCGGTCGCTTCCAGCATCAGCACCCGGCCACTGGCGGATTTCTGCGGGCCGATCACCAGGCAACGGCTGGCGCCCTTTGGCGGTTCGACGGGCGGCGGCGGTGCCGGTGATGCGCTGAGATCAACGCCGCCCAATCGCAACGATACCGGGCGATCCACCGGCACGGGCCGCGCCGGCGCCAAATCCTCGCCGGCAGCGATGACGGTCGGCGAATCCGGATCGGAAACCGGCACGACATCATTGAAAATGCGCCGGCCAACCCGTTCGCCATGGCGTTTGATCATCGCATTCAGAAACGCCAGGTTCGCGATCTCATGGGCATCGCGGCCACCCGGCACCGAGGCGACGTAGCGGAGATAATCCAGCAACGTCCACGGCGTCGGCCTGATGCCCCAGCGGATGAATTCCAGCGGCGTCTTGCGCTCCGGATCGGCAGCCACCTCGGCCACGGCGCGGTTGATGCCATCAACATAGGCCTGCATCATCGCCTGATGCTCGGCCGGAATGGCCTGATACATGCGCAACAATTCGGCATCAGGCAGGCGGCGATCGCGCGCCGTCCTGTCGCCCGCCAACGCCGACGCGCCCAATATCTCCGCCCGCCGCCCCGCCGCGCCGCGCCGCTGCAACTCCATCGCTGCCAACCGGTCCTGCGCCAGCGCATAACCGGCGCCGAACATCACCGCCGCCGACGTATCGGCAAACACGTGCGGCACGCCCATGGCATCGCGGTGGATGGTGACCTTCTCCGCCACCTGGGCTTGCACCGCACCGGGCAGTGCCAAGGCCCACAACAAGCCCATCACCCTGACAGATTTGCCCGATCCCATGCCGCCCCCGCTGCCATCGCCCTGCGCCTGCACGCCATACATTGCCATGATGGCAGGCTTTGCCGGCGCAGGACAGATGGGTCAGTGAGACAGAAGGGGCACTGGCGGGCGCCGGAGCCGGCCTGTATGGCGGACGGCATCAAACAGTTGGAGAGTGAAGATGCGGATGTTCCCGATCGTGATGGCACTGGCCGTTGCAACCATCGCCCAGACAGCGTCCGCGCAAGCGCCTGGCAGCCGCAATCCAGCCGCAATCACCGGCGGCACCTACACCGCTGATCCCGATCACACGCTGGTGGTGTGGACGCTCGATCACCTCGGCTTCACGCCCTACACTGGCATGTTCGGCAGCGTCACCGGCAGCCTGACCTTCGATCCGATTAAGCCCGAAGCGACGCGGGTGGAGATGACCATCCCGGTCGCCAAGGTCACCACCGCCAGCACCGGCCTCACCCAGCACCTGCTGCGCCCCGGAAAGGAGAGCGGCAAACCCGACTTTTTCGGCCCCACCCCGGCCGATGCCCGCTTCGTCTCCACAAAACTGGTCACCAGCGGCCAGACCGCCAAACTGACCGGCGATTTCACCTTCAATGGCGTCACCCGCCCGGTCACGCTGGATGTCAGCTTCTACGGCGCCGGCCGCACCCCACCCAACATGGGCGGCAAGGAGAATATCGGCTTCCGCGCCACCGGCACCATCCGCCGCAGCGAGTTCGGGCTGGGCTTTGGCGTGCCCTTCGTCGGTGACGAGGTGAAGCTGGACATCGCGGCGGCGTTCCAGAAGTAATCGCATACCCGTTGGGTTGAGCACAGGCGAAACGAAGGTGGGTGCAGGGGCTCAGCCCCTGCCCGCCGGAGGCTCTTCGTCCTTCGAAACCCACCCCTGTCATTGACTTGTCACAAACCAGGCCCCATGGGCACCGCAGTCCTGTTCTATCGTGGCGGACGAAACACGCGCCCGGACGGGATCAATGCAGTTCATCAAAGACGACGCGCGCATCGACGCCGTCATCACCTGGGTTGATGGGGATGACCCCGCCCACCGGGCCAAGCGCCAGCGCCATCAGCCGCAGGCGGCGCGCAACGCCAACGCCGTCAACCCGCACCGCTGGGCCTGCAATGACGAGCTGGGCTATTGCCTGCGCTCGATTGCCAATCATGCGCCGTGGATCGGGCGGATCTGGATCATCACCGATGCGCAACAGCCCGATCTGTCGCGCCTGCCGGCCGATCTGGTGGCCCGGGTGCGGATTGTCGATCACCTGACCCTGTTTGCCGGCCATGAACACGCGCTGCCCACCTTCAACTCGCTGGCCATCGAGACGTTATTGTGGCGCATTCCCGGCCTGGCCGAACGCTTCGTCTATTTCAACGATGATGTGTTCCTCACCGGGCCGCTGGCGCCCGGCGACGTGTTCCAGGGCGCGGCGCCCGTGCTGCGCGGCGCGTGGGTTGATCAGAGCGCCATCGCCGCCGATCCAGCCAGCCGCGACGACCCGGCGCTGCTCAACGCACTGACCCAGATCAACGCCGCGGCGCTGGCAGGCTTCGGCGCAGACCGGCTGTTCCGCGCGGCGCATGTGGTCCACCCGCTGCGCCGCTCCGTGCTGGCGCGCCTCTATGATCAGCACCGCGCCGCCTTCGTCGCCAACCTCGGCCACCGCTTCCGCTGCGTGTCACAATTCCTGCCACAAGGCCTGCACAACCACGCCTGCATCGCCGCCGGCGTGGCCGTGCTGCACACGGAGGACGATCATCTCCACCTGCGCACCGGCGCCGTGCTGGATTACCCGCTGCCGCAAGTGCGCGCCTACCTCGCCCGCGCGTGCCAACCGCAGTTCAAGTTCCTCTGCGTCAATGATCTCCCCCAGGTCGAAGCCGCCATCCCCGACACCCGCGCCTGGATCGAACGCGCGATCGCGGCGTGAGGGAAGAAGGATAAGGGCCTCCGGCGGGCAGGGTCGCAGACCCTGCACCCGTTTAGTTTTGGCCGGTGCCTAATGGCAGAGTTTGGGGTGGGAAAGCGAATGATGGCTTTCAGGAAATCTGCCAGAACTTACCTGTAAACCCGTGCTTCAAGAAAAGCGCCTCCGCTTCATCCGTTGATCGCTTGAGCCATGGTTTGCGAAGGTAGTCGCCATACCAATCAGTAGCGAAGGCCCACATACTGGAGAGTGGGACGATAGCGCCACGCGGCAATGCATGCCTATCGCACCACGCATCGACATCTGTTTCTGAGTGAAAGGGCTGAAACGAAGCACACGCGTGGATCACGTTGTCCCACCATGCACTGACAGGTGTAGAAAGGTGGAAAATCAGCGCTGTTTCCTGCAGCTGACCGTCGTGAATGTGAATTACAACGGGCTCGTGCTCCCCACCAATGCGCGTATGAATTGTAGTATCCCGTTGCAGCGCGGCAGCAATGCCCATGCCGCAGTAAAGACAATTTGCCCACCATCCTCGATCTCGGCTTTGGACCCAGCAAGATCCAGGCGAGAGAGCAAAGGGGTGGACAACCCACGGAACGCAACAATGCGGATGCAGCAGAAGGGCATGCGCGTCATGTAGCCGACGCAAAGCCTGTTCTATGGCAGGAAGGGGAACCCCTAGCAGTTGCGCAAGCGATTCATTTGCGGGCGCGTGGCCGAGTTCAGCAATGGCTCGCGTGAGTTCCCCCCGAACCGTCAAATCGAAAGGTGTCAGTGTAGCGCCGCCCATCCACCGATCTTTGCGCATTATCCTTTGGGCAGCAACGGGGTCGCAAACTGACACTTCAACAAACGGGTGCAGGGACTGCGTCCCTGCCCGCCGGAGGCCGACTTTTCCTTTGAACCAAACGAAAAGGGCCGCCGCTCCACCGAGCGACGGCCCTCAGGTTTCGCATCGATCGCTGATTACAGCTTGCCGGTCAGTTCCGGCACCAGCGTGAAGAGGTCGCCGACCAGGCCGACATCGGCCACCTGGAAGATCGGGGCTTCTTCGTCCTTGTTGATGGCGACGATGATCTTGGAATCCTTCATGCCGGCCAGGTGCTGGATCGCGCCGGAGATGCCGACGGCGACATAGAGTTCCGGGGCGACGATCTTGCCGGTTTGGCCGACCTGATAATCGTTGGGGGCATAGCCGGCATCGACGGCGGCGCGGCTGGCGCCGACGGCGGCACCCAGCTTGTCGGCGAGGGGATCGATGAACTCGTGGAACTTGTCCGACGAACCCAGCGCGCGGCCGCCGGAGACGATGATCTTGGCGGCGGTGAGTTCGGGGCGGGCCGATTTGGTGAGTTCGGCGCCGACGAAGCTCGACGTGCCGGCGCTGCCGGCGCCGCTGACGGCTTCAACCGAGGCGCTGCCGCCGCTGGTCGCGGCCTTGGCGAAAGCGGTGCCGCGCACGGTGATCACCTTCTTGGCGTCGCTCGACTTCACGGTGGCGATGGCGTTGCCGGCGTAGATCGGGCGGGTGAAGGTGTCCGGGCCTTCCACCGACAGGATTTCACTGATCTGCGCCACGTCCAGCGCGGCGGCGACGCGCGGGGCGACGTTCTTGCCGCGGCTGGTGGCCGGAGCCACGAACGCATCATAACCGGCCATCAGGCCAGCGATCAGCGGGGCGAGGTTCTCCGGCAGGGCGGCGCCATAGGCGGCATCATCGGCGACCAGCACCTTGGCGACGCCGGCCACTTTCGCGGCGGCTTCGGCCACTGAACCGCAGCCTGCACCTGCCACCAGCACATGCACATCGCCGCCAAGTTGGGTGGCTGCCGTGATGGTCGCCAGCGTGGCGTCCTTCAGATCGGCATTGTCGTGTTCGGCAAGGACCAGCGTGCTCATGCGACGGCTCCCATTTCCTTCAGCTTCGCCACCAGTTCATCGACCGATTTCACCTTGATGCCGGCCTGGCGCTTGGCCGGCTCGGTGACTTTCAGGGTGGTCAGGCGCGGCGTCATGTCCACGCCGTAATCGGCCGGGGTCTTGTTGGCGATCGGCTTGCTCTTGGCCTTCATGATGTTCGGCAGCGAGGCATAGCGCGGTTCGTTCAGACGCAGATCGGTCGTCACGATCGCCGGCATCTTCAGCGCCACCGTTTCAAGGCCGCCATCGATTTCGCGGGTCACGTTGACCGTCTCGCCCTGGGGATCGACCTTGGACGCGAACGTGCCCTGCGCCCAACCCAGAAGCCCGGCCAGCATCTGGCCAGTCTGGTTGGCGTCGTCGTCAATCGCCTGCTTGCCCAGGATCACCAGGCCCGGCGCTTCTTCAGCGACGATGCCGGCCAGCACCTTGGCGACGGCCAGCGATTCGGTGGTCACGTCGGTGAGGATGAGGATGCCGCGATCGGCACCCATGGCCAGCGCCGTGCGCAGCGTTTCGGTGCATTGCTGCACGCCCACGGAAACGACCACGACCTCGGTGGCGATGCCCTTTTCCTTCAGGCGGATCGCCTCTTCGACGGCGATTTCGTCGAAGGGGTTCATGCTCATCTTGATGTTGGCGAGTTCGACGCCGGTGTTATCCGACTTCACCCGCACCTTGACGTTATAGTCGACCACCCGTTTGACGGGGACAAGCACCTTCATGGACAGCCTTTCCGAAGCTTGGTTATGCATCGCACTTGGCCGATGCCGGCAGCAGGGTCAAGGCCCAAGTTTACGTTAACGTCAACCTGGCCCTAGCGATTTGCACCGGGCACCCAGAGGACATCGCCGGTCGCCGCATTTTCCACCCGCGCCAGCACGAACAGCAGATCGGAAAGCCGGTTAAGATAGTGACGGGCCGGGGCGGAAATTTCGTCGCCGGCGGCCACGGCATCGCGCTCGGCCCGGCGCACGATGGTGCGGGCAAGATGGAGATGGGTGGCGCTCGCCGTGCCGGCGGGCAGAATGAAGCTCTTCAACGGCTCGAGGGTGTCATTGGCGGCGTCGATCTGCGTTTCCAGCCAGTCCACCTGCACCGGCACGATGCGCAGCACCCCTTCGACACCATCGGGAGTTGCCACATCGGCGCCCAGATCGAACAGATCATTCTGGATGCGCGACAGGATGGCATCGGTTGCGGCGCTGGCCGAAAGCCGGGCCAAGCCGATGGCGGCATTGGCTTCATCCACACTGCCCATCACCACCGGGCGGTGGCTGGCCTTGGAGACGCGACTGCCATCGACCAGGCCGGTGGAGCCATCATCGCCGGTGCGGGTGTAGATGCGGTTCAGGCGAACCATCGGCCAATCAGCCCGGACGGTTGATCAGGAACAGGATGACGATGAAGAAGATCGCCAACGCCTGCAGCGCGACGCGCAGGCTCATCATGCGGTTCGATTGCTCGCCCGTCACATCCTGGCCGCGCGCCATGATGATGATGCCGCGCGCCAGCACCGCCAGCGTGGCCACTGCCGAGGCGATCATGAAGAAGACGAGAGTCGATTGCATGGATAAAGGTCTAACAGCCTTTGGCAGGCTGAACAGGGGGGTGCGTCAGCAAGGCAGTGCCGCCGCCACAGCCTCCTGAAAACTTAGGCCGCAGCCATCCCCCGCCGCCGGTGCAGAGCGCGCCATGCCAGCTTGCCGTGACCGATGATCAGCATGGCCCAACTTGAGGGCTCCGGCACAGCACCACCGATGCTGATGATGTTGAGCTGCAGATTGCCCACGCCCACCGCTTGCAGCGGCAGACCGGCCAAGGTGCCGTTGATCAGCGGATTACCCTGCCGGAACACGATCTTCAGGAACAAGGGCGTGCCCAGCGGTCCGGTGAGCACACCAGCGAAATCCCGCGTCGTCACATCGGTGATCATTGCGGGCGGATTGGCGAGCGGGCCCTGCAGGGTGCGCCCAAAGAACAGCGAACCGATAAACAGATCGGGCGGCAGATTGCCCGCAATCTCATAGGGCTTCAGCAGGCTGCCCGATACCAGCCGCGCGCCGGTGGTATAGCCCATCTGATCGAGGCGGTTGTTGGGATTGCCGCCCACGCCGCCATTGTTGATCGTGAATATGTTGCCGAAATCATCGCCGGTGCGGAGCAGCGAGACCGGGCCATTGGTCCCGAACAAATCGATCTGGCCGCCCAGCACGGCCCCGCTGAGCAACGCGCTCTCGCCCTGACCGCCCACCGGCCCCGTCAATTGCTGGCCGGCCGCAGCCGTATCGACCAGGAACGCCCCCACCACCGACGCGCCAACAAACTGCTGCAAGGCCGCGATCGACGTGCCGGAGGGCGAAACGCCGGCGGTTCCTGAGAAGACGATCAACTGCTGTGCGGCCGTGGCGGGCACACACAAACCCTGAACGCATGCGAAACTCCCCCTGTGATGGGGAAACTCCGCTCCCCTGCTTATATGGTAAATATTCTGTAAACTCGGGTCAATAGATGATTTATTAACACGTCGGTGATTGCGCAAGCAGCGCGGCGCACAGCTCTGCCGGATCGGCACCGTTTGCCCGCAGCGCCGCCAGCGTCTCGCCTGCGTCGCGTTTCGCCAGGCGCCGGCCATCGCTGCCCAGCACCAGCGGGTGGTGGTGATACTGCGGCACGGCCAAGCCGAGCAGGGCCTGCAGCAGGCGCTGGCCATGGGTCGCTTCGAACAGGTCCACGCCGCGCACCACATCGGTCACGCCTTGTGCCGCATCATCCACCACCACCGCCAGTGTGTACGCCGTGCCGATATCGCGCCGCGCAACCACGAAATCGCCCTGCGCCGCCGGATCGGCCTGTTGTGGCCCGGCCCAGGCATCATGCCATTGCAAAGGCCCGGTCATGGCGAGCGCGGCGGCCACGTCCAGCCGCCAGGCCGCGGCTTCGCTGGCCAGCCGCCGCGCGCGTTCTTCGGGCTCGAGGTGGCGGCAGGTGCCGGGGTAGAGCGGGCCATCGCTGCCATGGGGCGCGCTCGCCGCCGCCGCAATATCGGCCCGCGTGCAGAAACAGGGATAGGCAACGCCCATGGCCACCAGCTGATCCAGCGCCGCGCGGTACACCGCCCCGCGCTTGCTTTGCCGCCACACCGGCTCATCCCAGTCCAGTCCCAGCCATGTGAGGTCTGCCATTATCGCCGCTTCAAATTCCGGGCGGCAGCGTGTGGTGTCGATATCCTCGATGCGCAGGATGAAGCGACCGCCAGACTGCCGCGCGCGCTGCCACGCAAGCAGCGCCGACAAGGCGTGTCCCCGGTGCAGCAAGCCTGTGGGCGACGGCGCAAAGCGGGTGGTGATCGGAGACTTATCCACATTATCCACAACGAAATCCGGTGGTGTCATTGGCCTGACATACAATGTGTTGTAAAGACTGGGCATCACGGAACGGCCGCGCTGGCGGCCCTGGAGATGCGGCCCTTGTGCGGCAACTCTTGTGCGACTGGGCCCGTGTCGAGCGTTGCCACCCCGATGTGTGGGGAGGGCCCAATGTTGACGGCTGAGTTGCTGGAACAGAAGTTCGTCACCGAACGCAGCCTGATTTCGCCCGAAGCCTGCCCGGCGCTGGTGCTCAACGCCGATTACACCCCCTTGTCCTATTATCCGCTGTCGCTGTGGCCGTGGCAGACGGCGATCAAGGCCGCCTTCCTGGAACGGGTGGACATCATCGCCGAATATGACCGCGAGATCCGATCGCCATCCCTGCGCATGAAGCTGCCCTCGGTGATCGCGCTCAGGCAATATGTGCGCCCAGCCAGCCACTCGGCCTTCACGCGCTTCAACCTGTTCCTGCGCGATCGTTTCACCTGCCAATATTGCAACGTGCCGGGCGGCGAACTCACCTTTGATCATGTCGTCCCGCGGGCCTACGGCGGCCGCACGACGTGGGAGAATGTCACCACCGCATGCGCGCCGTGCAATCTGAAAAAGGGCGGCCGCACCCCGGCCGAAGCGCACATGCACCTGCTGTCACGCCCCGGCCAGCCCACCACCCACGATCTGCAGGCCCACGGCCGCGCCTTCCCGCCGCATTATTGCCACGAGACCTGGCGCGATTATCTCTATTGGGACGTGGAACTGCTGGCCTGATGGTGGCGGTGCTGCGGCTGCTTCCGATTGCCGCCGATGGCCGTTGTGATGGCCGCGATGGCCCATGGCCCGACGAAACGGCCGCCCAGTTCAGCTCTCCCGCACCCTATGCAAATGGGGTTGGTGGGTGGTGGTGGGGATCACCGATTGCGGTGGAGGGAAGACGTCAGCCGAGTTTGCCCCGGCGGGAATGGACACGGTGTTGGCTCCCTTTGCCGTCACTGATGAGTGGCAAAGTCAGTCGTCGCCCCTCAGGCTGGCCCATCTCCCGCCGATATCGCCGACCAACGGGGTTGGGGGCATGCCTCCAACCCCGTTGCCATCACATCAACCATCAGCCATCAAACCAAAGGACGCTACTTCTGATCGCTACCAATCAGGGGTGCACGTCAGGCGGTTTGAATAATGGCTGTGTATACGCGCACTATAGAATTTCCACGGCGCTATACAGATAATATCTATCCATAAAATGGATCTTTATATGAATGATAATCCATATAAAGGCAGCGTAGAGAGAAATATGCCCCAGATAATTGAAAAATCAGAGAAGAACCGAAATTACATACTTTTGTGTTTTAGGGCTATAGGTATATTTTTTATTTTTCAATGTACCCCGGCAAATGCAGAATGCTCGACTGAGTAATTTAATCTAGCTGCTGTATTGGGAGAATATACTGGTGGAAACCCCGTCGCGGATCAGTTGCGGAGAGCCCGCTTAGCCCAAGCTCAGTCAGCATTGGGAGCCTGCCGAAACGAGGAACGGAGAGAAAAAGCGGAAAGAATACGCATTGCCGAGGAAGAACGCCTCAGGACCGAAAGACTGCGGATCGAGCAAGAAAACACCGCGGTAGAGCGCGCTCGGGTAGATCAGCTTGCGACCGAACGTGGGGCGGCTGCGCAAGAGGCCGAGGCTGCGCGGTTCGCGGACCAAGATCTGCGAACCCGAGTGTCTCAGGCCGTGTTGGAAGGCCGTTGTGAGGACGCTAAAACCATCGCACTGCTCGCCAGCCGTCTTGATATGGCCGAGCAAGCTCTGCGTATTTGTAAACCGCAGGCGACTAAGCCCCCTCTAGTAGGCGCCACGAGTAAAAAACAGGCAGGGCAAGCTGTTCCTGAGCCGAAAATAATTTCCCCGGTAACACAGCTAAAGCCGTCTTCTCCCTATCCGGCACCCAGCCGCCTTACTCAGCCCACGGTGGTTGCTCCACCGTCGAAACTTACGCCGGATCAAGAGGCCTTTAAGCTCGCAATGACAGCGGCCGCGCAGGGATACAACAATGCGCAATTCAACGTTGCGAAGATGTATGCCGAGGGGCGAGGTGTGACGCAAAATGATGCCGCTGCGGTTAGTTGGTATCGCGCGGCTGCAGAGCAGGGGAATTTGAAGGCGCAGTCTGCCCTTGGGCTCATGTACGAGACCGGTAGAGGTGTGACGCAATCTTATGCTGCTGCGGCCATCTGGTACACCAAGGCGGCCGAGCAGGGGTATGTCATTTCGCAGTACAACCTTAGTGTAATGTACAGGGATGGCAGAGGCGTGGCGCAGGACCTTGCCGCCGCGGTTAGTTGGACCCGCAAGGCTGCAGACCAAGGCTTGCCAAATGCGCAGTATAACCTCGGCGTAATGTACGCCAACGGCCAAGGCGTGGCGCAGGACCTTGCCGCCGCGGTTAGTTGGACCCGCAAGGCTGCAGACCAAGGCTTTCCAAATGGTCAGTATAACCTCGGCGTAATGTACGCCAACGGCCAAGGCGTGGCGCAGGACCTTGCCGCCGCGGTTAGTTGGTACCGCAAAGCCGCTGAGCAGGGCTACGCCGACGCGCAGTCAAACCTTGGTGCGATGTACGCCAACGGCCAAGGCGTGACGCAGGACCTTGCCGCCGCGGTTAGTTGGTACAGAAAGGCTGCGGACCAAGGCTTTCCAAATGGTCAGTACAACCTTGGCGCGATGTACGCCAACGGCCGAGGCGTAGCGCAGGACCTTGGCGCCGCGGTTAGTTGGTACAGAAAGGCTGCGGACCAAGGCTCTTCAAATGCGCAGTACGCCCTTGGTTTTATGTACGAGAATGGGCAGGGCGTGACGCAGGACCTTGCTGCCGCGGTTAGCTGGTACCGCAAAGCCGCTGAGCAGGGCCTTATCAGCGCTCAATTCGCCCTTGGGCTGATGTACAAGAATGGTCAGGGCGTGACGCAGGACAATGCTGCCGCCGCGGATTGGTACCGCAAAGCCGCCGAGCAGGGCGACGCCGACGCGCAGTCAAATCTCGCAGTAATGTACAAACTTGGACAAGGCGTGCCGCAGGACGATGCAGCCGCCGTAGGCTGGCTTCGCAAAGCCGCTGATCGTGACCACGCTATCGGTCAGTACAACCTTGGGGTTATGTATCGCGACGGTCGGGGCGTGAAGCAGAACAGCGTTGAAGCCTACAAATGGCTTAGTCTTGCAGCAGGGGCAGGCAATGCCAGCGCAACAAGGCAGCGCGACACCCTTGCGGCCACCATGAGCGCCACTCAGATAGCGGAAGCGCAGCGGCTGGCTAGCGAGTGGCGGAAAAAATGAGGCGAGCGGCTCGCGCAGCAAGACTGATGAGACAGCAGCTGATCGTCGCCGCAAGCCTGTTATCGTTCGCAATGTTGGTGTCGAGCTCAGCAGCCACGGCTCACCTGGGCGGTTTGAACGCCTTGGGGTGTCACAACGACCGCAAGAACGGAGGCTATCACTGCCACCGGGCACCTGTGCGTGAAGCGCTACCCTTCCGGCAGTCGAACACCGATAGTGCTTACTACCCCAACTGCGCTGCCGCCCGCGCGGCTGGCGCTGCTCCCATGAGGGTCGGAGATCCCGGTTATCGTGCAGGTCTCGACCGCGACGGTGATGGAGTAGCCTGCGAATGATCGGCGCGTTGCTGCTGCTTGTCGTGTCAGTTGTTCCCACCGGCGAAGAGTTCACCTGCACGCCTACGCGTGTTTGGGATGGCGATGGACCTGTGTGGTGTGCAGAGGGCCCCCTTATCCGGTTGGCTGGTATCGCTGCCCGTGAGATTGATGACAGCTGCCGCCCCGACCAGCCGTGCCCGACAGCCAGCGGTGCTGAGGCCCGCGATGCCCTCGTGAAGCTGATCGGGACGCCGACCGGACGCAGCCTAGAGGGCCACGTGCTAGTCGCAGGCCCCGCCATGCGTTGTGTATCTGTCGGCAACGGTGTCGGGACCCGGACCGCCGCATGGTGCGTCTCTCCGCTGGCCGGAGATGTCTCCTGCGTCATGGTCAAAGGCGGCTGGGCGTTGCGTTGGGATCGGTACTGGCGAGACCATGGCTGCGGATAGCGAGCCGACCGAGGCGCGAACCACCCGCAGTATAGGCTTGGCGGGCAGATCGCATGACGTCATGTCAGCACCAAGCCCTGTCTCCAAGGCATCTCCTAATACTGCGAAGCTCGTTAGTGATTTGACCACTACTTGGCTGCTGACCTGACCCCCTGATTTCATCCAGCGGGGATTAGAGCCTGGCCGCAGTTGTTGCGCATGGGCGCAGGTGAAGCAATGGCCTGTTGAGCGGCGCCCGAAGGGCGCAGCGGAACAGGCCATTGCTTGTTCAGTTCGGCGGCGAACGCCGCTGGGGTTTCGTATCCAAGGGCTGAGTGCGGCCGCTGCTCGTTATAGTCCTTGGCCCAAGCAGCGATGGTGACGCGCGCATGATCGAGGCTCATGAACAGGGTCTCGTTGAGCAGCTCGTCGCGCATGCGACCGTTGAACGACTCCGCATAGCCGTTCTGCATCGGCTTGCCGGGAGCGATGTAATGCCAGTTGATCCTGGCCTCG
>NZ_ATVO01000006.1 GCF_000420765.1 Sandarakinorhabdus limnophila DSM 17366
CTCAACGAGACCCTGTTCATGAGCCTCGATCATGCGCGCGTCACCATCGCTGCTTGGGCCAAGGACTATAACGAGCAGCGGCCGCACTCAGCCCTTGGATACGAAACCCCAGCGGCGTTCGCCGCCGAACTGAACAAGCAATGGCCTGTTCCGCTGCGCCCTTCGGGCGCCGCTCAACAGGCCATTGCTTCACCTGCGCCCATGCGCAACAACTGCGGCCAGGCTCTAATCCCCGCTGGATGAAATCAGGGGGTCAGGTCAGGGGCGCAAGACGTGACGCCTTGGTGCTTGCTATGTGCTTGCTGGAAGCCTGAATCCTGCAAACTACAGGCAGAAAAATTAATATAACATGTTGAAATGGATGGTCGGGGAGACAGGATTCGAACCTGCGACCCTCTGCTCCCAAAGCAGATGCGCTACCAGACTGCGCCACTCCCCGACTTGGCCCTGCCCTAGGTGAAGCCCTTGCAAAGCGCAAGGCTGGCAGACGCGGGGACACAAAAAGGCGGCTGGCAAAGGCCGTGATTGCCCACGGCATGGGCCTCGGCTAGGCAAGGCAAATGCGTTCTCCAGACACGGCGTTTTTTGGTCACCCGGCCGGGCTGGGCTTTCTGGCCTCCACCCAGGCGTGGGAGCGCTTTTCCTTCTATGGCATGCAGGCCCTGCTGCCGCTCTACCTCGTCGATCATCTGCTCAAACCCGAGGTGGGCGACGGTTTCGGGCGTTGCTGCCAGCATGGGCCGCCCTTGCTGCGAACGCCCCAGCCATGCAACGTTGGCCAATCTTGTTGGGGAGAACACAGATGCTGCTCTGGTCCGCGCCTGATCCGGCGCCCAATCCGCGCCGGGTGCGGCTGTTCCTGAAGGCGAAGGGGATAAACGTGGAGGAGCGCATGGTCTCCCTCATGGCGCGCGAGCATAAATCGGATGAGGTGGTCGCGCTGAACCCGCGCGGGCAGGTGCCGTTCCTGGAACTGGACGATGGCCGGGTGATCGCCGAAACGATCAGCATCTGCCGCTATCTGGATGAGCTCCACCCGCAGCCGCCGTTGATCGGCACCACGCCATTTGAACGGGCAGAGACGGACATGTGGATCCGGCGGGTGGAAACCGGGCTGGGCACGCCGGTCAGCCTGTTCTGGCAACATGGCCATCCCTACACGGCCAAGCTGATCAACCAGATTCCGGCCATGGGCGAAGCGGCCAAGGTGCAGGCTGCGGCGATGCTGGGCTGGTTTGATGGGCAGTTGGCGGCAAGCGACTGGCTGGCCGGGGAGCGGTTCACGCTGGCCGATATCGCACTGCTGTCGATCGTGGATTTTGCCGGCTGGATCGGGATCAGCCTGCCCACCGATGCCAGCCATCTGCAGGACTGGCACCAGCGGGCAACGGCGCAAACCGCTTAGAAGAACAATTTCCGCAAGCTCAGCGTTACCGTGCGGCCGAGCGGATCAAGCTGGTCGCGCTGGAAGCCGATGGGTTCGGCGCCAAGGCGGTTCTTCACGTTGACGCGGTCGTTGAACAGATTGTCGACCCGCAAGGATACCCGGCTGCCACGCAGCCACGGCATCTTCAGCAGCACATCCTGGCGCTGACCCAAATCGACGAACAGCCGCAGATTGGCGACGGCGCGCGGTGAGAAGAACAGATCGTCCGGCGATTGCGACGCGCCTGACGGATCGACCAGCACCGATGTACCCGATTGCCAGTTGACGCCGACGCTGCCGCCAATCCCGCGCCGGCCGCCGCCCAACCGGGTTTCAATCTGGTGACGCGGCGCCCCGCCGGCGGAACCAACCGCTGAACCGTTCAACAGATCGAGCACCGGTACGCCAGGGCGGATGCCGATTTCGTTCCGGAAGGTCCAGGTGTGAAACACGGTGAACTGCAGCCGGCCATCGAGGAAGCCGCGCGGCGGGCCGCCACCACCACCGCCGCCGCGGAAGCCGCCGCCAAAGCCGCCACCGGGGGGCGGTGCCGCGCCGGCAGCAGGCGGCGACGTACCGGCAGCGGGCGGACCACCGGCGGCAGCGGGCGGGGTCGCGCCGGCAGCGGGCGGCCCACCGGCGGCACCAGGCGGGCGCTGGCCCGGCGTGAAACCATAGGGATTGCGGGCAAAGGTGCGGATTTCCGGCGGCAGCGGCTGGCCGGTGCGGAACGCCTCGACCGCTTTGGCGCGGGTTTCGGCAATGCGCTTTTCAGCGGCGGCGCGCTCGGCCTTGCCGGGCTTGAGCTGCTGGGTGAGCGTGAAGCCCCAGCGCAGCTCCTGCCGCTCCGAATAATCGAAATTCACTGGACGGTTGTCGATCTGCAGCAGCCGGCCGCTGGCATCGCGGGTGAAGCGATTGGGAAAGGCGGCTTCCAGTTCCGCCGTGGCGGTGGGGAAAGACGCGATCGGATCATCGATGCGCGAGTGGATATAGTTTGCGTTGAGAACAATATCAGTCTTTTCAAAGGGTTTCAGGTTGAAACCCAGCTTCCAGACCTGGCGCGTGTCGTTCAGAAGGGCGCGGTTGCCGCCATCCAGCCGATTGATGTCCACTGTCTCGCCGCGCAGAAAATCGAACACGCGCACGTTGGGCGTGATGATGGTGGGATCGCCCAACTGGCCCACGCTGGGCTCGCCCTGTTCGCGGGTGAAGCTGGCGATGAAGCTCCAGCCGGGAGAAGGCTCCCAATTGGCGCCGGCACCCCACGTGATCAGCGTACCGAAATCCGACAGCGTATCCGCAGCGATATTGCCATTGAGCGTGAACTTTCCAAGGAATGCCAGCACGTTGTCGCGTGACGACGCGATTGGCAGATCGAAATTCGCCTGGAAATTGCCTTGCGTGCGCGACAGGTTCGCGGCGCTGACCAGGCCGGCACGGGTGGCCGAGGCATCGAGCGTCAGATGCTGCACCTGCGCCTTCAGCGCCAGCGCCAGCGGCCCCGCCGGCAACTGCAACGGGCTGCCGTTCAGCAGCAGATCGGCGCTGAGATTGTCGGAAATGCTGGTGGCACTGTCGGTGAGTGTTGGCCCGCTGAAGGCACCATAAGGCGAAAGCGTGCCGGCACTGATCTGGCTCTGCACGGCGCTTACATCGATGCCGCGTTCGATGCGGCTGCGATTTTCGGCGTGGTTCCAATTGCTGGTGAGGTTCCAGCGCCACTTGCCGATAGTGCCATCGAGCACGGTGCCCAACCGGCTGTTCCAGTTGTCACCAAAACGTCCAAGCGGATCAGGGGCGTAGCGATTGACCAGCACCGGGCCGTTGAACGGCGAGAAGGCGCCACCGGCCGGCAGATTGAAACTGGCGGCAGGAAGACCCTGCATGGACTCGGTCAACGTGCGCTCGATACCGCCGGTCAGCGTGGCGCCCACCGTGCCAAGCGAGCCGGCGATGGTGCCATTCAGGCTGGTGGTGCGGCTGTCGGGCAACAGGCTGCGGAACGGACGGATATCGGTGCTATTGATCGGCGCTGCGGCGAACTGGGCCAGCGTCGGGCTGGCGACGCCGGCCGGCACGCCAAGCACGGTGCGTCCGGGGACAACCCCTGCTCCTGACAGCAGCGCCGAGGCATTGCCATCGAGCGCAAACGGCCGGCTTTGAGGCGGCGTGGTGATGCGGCGCTCGGCTTCCGTCAGCATCGTGTTGATTTCAACTTCGGCTTCGATGCTGGTGCGGGTGCCATTGCGCAGACGCAGCAGGTTGACTTCCAACTCGCTGGAAAAACGCCCGCCATCGGTGGGGCCGCCGATGTCGAACTCGCCGGTCCACGCCTGAAAACGCGGGCGCAGCACGAAGTTGATTACCCGCTGATCGGCGCGGAAGCCGTATTTCAGCGCCACTTCCTCGGGCAGCACCTCCACGCGGGCAATGGCTTCGGGTGGGATGTTGCGGATTTCCTGAAATCCAGACGTGCGCTTGCCGTTGAGCAGCACCGCCGGCGGGCCGCCACCCCTGCCCCGCCCCGATTGGGTCTGCGGCGCGATCTGGGCGAGGATTTCGGTGATCGAACCGGCACCCAGCGCGCGCAATTCCTGCGTGCCCAGGGTCAACTCCGGCTTGATGTCACCCACCACCTGGCCGGGCAGGCGCTGGGTGGAAACGGTGATGGTGTCTTCGTCTTCCGGCATGGCCTGAGCCGTTCGCGGCGCGGCGGGCGCAGGCGCTTGCTGGGCAGAGACCAGCGCAGCCGGGGCAGCCGCCAGCAACAGGACAAAACGAAGGATCACGGGGGCATTCCTGAAATCGGGGGCAGATTGATTGGGGCTGCCCGTAACCACATATGCGGCCAAGGGAAATCCCGTGCGGCAATGACTACGAGCCGCCGCGGGGGTTTCCCCCGGTCAGATCGACAGGCTGTGATCCACCGCCTTAACCACGACGATATCGGCCACTGGCCTGGCCAGCGCGATATGCTCCAGCCAGTTGGGGCGGTTGATGCCGTTCCAAACGGACAGTGCGAACTGGCGGGTTTCATCCTCGCTCATGTGGCGGAAGCGGGCGTAGAAGCTGCTGGGGTCGTTCGCCGCCGCTTCCCACAGGCCCATGAAGCGGGCGAGGAACCAGGCGATGATGTCGTCCTCGGCGGCATCGATGTAGATCAGCAGATCAAGCGGCGGGCGCTGGCCGCTGGCGTCGGGGGCAAGGCCGAGGCCTTCGACAAGCACGACATCGGCACCTGAAATGGTGCGGGCCGCCGCCGGATCGACGTCATAACTGGTGTGACTGTAGGCCGGCACCGTCACCGCACCGTGCTGCAACCCGGCCAGCGCGGCGGCCATGGCCGCACGGTCATAGCTTTCGGGAAAGCCCTTACGCATGGAAAGGCCTTCCGCTTCCAGCACGGCGTTGGGTTTCAGAAAGCCATCGGTGGAGACGATTTCCACCTTCAGATCCGCCGGCAGCGCCTCGGCAATCTGGCGTGCCAGGGTTGTCTTGCCCACCGCCACCGATCCCGTGATGCCCACCACCAGCGCCTCGCCGAGGCGATGCCGGGCAGCGATGCGCGCCGCCAAGTCGGCGGGCGAAACCGGCGTCACACCAGCCGGCTTTGCGCGATCGCCGCTTCGATGAACCCGGCGAACAGCGGATGCGGATCGAACGGCTTGGATTTCAGTTCCGGGTGGAACTGCACGCCGATGAACCACGGATGGTCGGGGCGCTCCACCACTTCGGGCAGCAGGCCGTCGGGCGACATGCCAGAGAAGATCAGCCCTTCCTTCTCCAGAGCCGGGCGGTAAGCACCGTTGACTTCATAGCGGTGGCGATGGCGTTCCGCGATACGGGCACTGCCATAGACGCCGGCCACCACGCTGTTGGCCCCCAGTTCAGCCGGATAGGCGCCCAGCCGCATGGTTCCGCCCAGATCGCCGCCGGCGTGGCGGGTCTGCAAGCCTTCCGCGCTCATCCATTCGGTGATCAGGCCCACGATCGGTTCCGCAGTGGGGCCGAATTCGGTGGTGGAAGCAGCCTGGATCCCGGCCTGATTCCGCGCCGCCTCGATACAGGCCATCTGCATGCCAAGGCAGATACCAAAGAAAGGCACGCGCCGTTCACGGGCAAAACGCACGCTGGCAATCTTGCCTTCGCTGCCACGTTCGCCAAAGCCGCCGGGCACCAAAATGCCGTGCATCGGCTCCAGCCGGGCCGCCACGTCGGCGCCTTCGAATTCCTCCGCATCCAGCCACTTGATGTTGACCTTCACCCGGTTGGCCAGCCCGCCGTGCACCAGCGCTTCGGTGAGTGATTTATAGGCGTCCTTCATGCCGGTATATTTGCCGACAACGCCGATGGTCACTTCGCCTTCAGGGTTATGAATCCGCTCGGCAATATCCTGCCAGCGGGTAAGATCGGGGCGCGGCGCATCAGTGATGCCGAAGGCGTTCAGCACTTCGTCGTCCAGCCCTTCAGCATGATATTGCAGCGGCACTTCATAGATGCTTTCCGCATCCAGCGCCGAAATCACCGCTTCCTTGCGCACGTTGCAGAACAGGGCGATCTTGGCGCGGTCGCTTTCGGGCAGCGGGTGTTCGGAGCGGCAGACCAGCACATCCGGCTGAATCCCGATGCCGCGCAGTTCGGCGACGCTGTGCTGGGTCGGCTTGGTTTTCAGCTCGCCCGCCGCCGCGATGAACGGCACCAGCGTTACGTGGATATAGCAGACATTGGCCTTGCCCACGTCGGCAGCCATCTGGCGGATGGCTTCGAGGAAGGGCAGGCTTTCGATGTCGCCCACGGTGCCGCCGATTTCGCAAAGCACGAAATCCAGGGCCTCGGTTTCGGCCTTTGCAAAGGCCTTGATGGCATCGGTCACATGCGGGATCACCTGCACGGTGGCGCCCAGAAATTCGCCGCGGCGTTCGCGGGCGATGATATCGGAATAGACCCGGCCTGAAGTGATGTTGTCGGTCTTGCGCGACGGCACGCCGGTGAAACGTTCATAATGGCCAAGATCGAGATCGGTCTCTGCCCCGTCGTCGGTCACATAGACTTCACCGTGCTGATAGGGGCTCATCGTGCCCGGATCGACGTTGAGATAGGGATCGAATTTGCGGATGCGGACCTTGTAGCCGCGCGCCTGCAACAGGGCTGCCAGAGAGGCGCCCATGAGTCCTTTGCCGAGCGAGGAGACCACGCCGCCGGTGATGAAAATATACCGCTTCATGGGAGAAGAGCCTTAAGCCCATATTGCAGCAGCGCGCCAGCCCCCGCGTGGCCTGCAAGGCAATTTCGCTGTGGACGAAGCTACCAGCGCCAGTGAAAGCGCACCGCGGCACCATCGTCATCAGGGCTGGCCGCGATATGGCCGGGGTGGGTGCGGTGGAACAGGCTGAACTGCAATTGGCCAGGACCGAGCGGGAGGGCGTAGAGTGCCTCGGCTGCGGTTTCGCGCACAGATGGCCCGGCGCGCACTGGATCGGCAGAGCCCAGCAGCCACAAGGGGCCAGCCAGCGCCAGCGGCCGGGTGATGGCAAGCGTGAGCGTGTCGCCGGGCGCTACAACATCATCGAGCGCCAGCGCGGCGCTGGCGGCGTCACCGCTGAAGCGGCCTGCAGCCGCGATGAGGCCGCCGCCCGCCAGATCGATCCGACTGCTGGCCCGGCGCCATTCGCCCGAAAGCCGCGCGCGCGGGCCGAGTGCCAACCGGGCGGACAGTCCAAGACTAGTGGTGGTGCCGCCGGCCAAGCCAAAGCCGGTCGAAAGCCGCGTGCCCAGCAGGCTGCCGCGTTCCGCATCAACCCGCAGCAGCGCCGCCAGTTCCAGCCCTGGCATCACGGCGCGCGACAGGTGGAACAGCGCGGTGGATTGCAGGGCGGCGGACTGGCGATCCTGCGCCGGCAGCACGGATTGGCCGAAACCGGCCGCCAAGGTGAAGCCACCGCCCAGGGGCTGCGAAAGCGCCGCTGCGCCCAGCGGCCGGCTGCCCAGCGGCAGGGCGGGATCAGCGGTGATGAGAGCGGTGCTGCGTCCAGACGGATCAGCCAAGGCCACCAGCCCGGCCACTGCCTCTCCATGGCCGGCGACCAGCACGGAGCCGCCGGAGAGCAGGAGGCGGACATGGCCCACCGGACTGGCCTGCCGCTGCTGACCGGGGGCGAGCGCCGCCATGGTGGCACGATCGCCGGCCCAGAGCCCTCGGCTGTCGCCGAGCAGCGCGAAGGCGGTGCTGGTGCCGCCGCTGCTGGTGACGGCGCTTTCCACCGGTGTGGCCAGCAGTTGCGCGGCCAACCGGCCCGGCGGGGCTGTTACAAGGCCTTTGGCCAGATCAACCGTGAAGGCGCGACCATAGCTATCGGCGATCACCACACCGGCCAACGCACTGGTGAGCGGCCCGCCATCGCCCAAGGCCGCGCCGAGTGAACCGCCAATGGTGATCGCCACGGGTTGCCCGCCGATACTGCTGGTGCCCAGCGGCTGGAAGGCACGGGCGATGTTGAGCAGGCCGCGGCCATAAATCTCGTCGGTGCCGGTTGCACCAAGGTCATCGGCAGAGCGCAGCAGGATATCGACGATCTGCGCACCCGACAGCGCCGGGAAGGCCTGCGCCAGCAGCGCCGCCGCACCGGAGACGACCGGCGCCGCCACCGACGTGCCGCTGTAGAGGAAGGTGGCACCATCCTGGTTGAAGCTGCGCAACTCCACTCCGGGCGCCACCAGATAGTTCGGTGCCAACACTCCGGCGCGATTGGAGAAGCTGGCAATTTCATTGCTGGCGTTGACCGCACCGACCACGATGGTGGTGGCCTGGCTGACGGCGATGAGTTGATTGGCAAAACTCTGCGGCGTGGAAAGGCCTTCATTGCCAGCCGAGAGCACCAATATGCTGCCAGCACTGGCCAGTTGCCCGGCAGCGGCGCGCACAGCTGCCGTGGTGGAACCCCCGCCCAACGACATGTTGACGACGCGCGCGCGGGCATCGGCCGCCGCCTTCAGACCGGCGGCAATGGCCGGGCTGGCATAGGAACAGCCCTGATCGTCGCAACTGCCCGGCGTATCGGCGCGCAAGGCCAATAATGTCGCCTGCGGGGCAACGCCGTGCATGTTCACGCCGTTGCGCGCCGCCAGCAGGATGCCGGTGACCGAGGTGCCATGACCGCGTTCATCAGCCAGCGCCCGGGCAGCGGCGACATCACGGCTGGCCGGCGAAATACGCCCCGAAAATTCCGCAAGGGCCGGGTTCACGCCGGAATCGATCACCGCAACGGTGATGCCGCTGCCGGAAAAGCCGCGATCATAGGCGGCCAGCGCCTGCACCTGCACTGCGCCGTTGGAACGGCGATATTCCACCGTGTCGAAGGCGCTGGGGGTAGGTGTGGGCGCCGGTGGCGGCGCGGGCGCGGGTGTGGGCGCCGGTGGCGGCGCGGGCACGGTGCCGACCCCGCCACCACCAGCGCCGCCACAGCCGGCCAGCAGCAGCGCCAGCGCCAAGGAGGGGACAAGGCGGGATTGCGTCACCGCTTCAGGATGCGCCGATCCCTGTTTCAGCACAACTGCGGCAGGCTGGCTGAGCCGTTTGTTTTCAATCCGTTTCGATGCGGCTGTTGGCCCGCGTGTCGGGCAGCGACAGGGCGGCCACCAACGCGATGCCGGCCATGAAGGTGACATACCAGAAGAATCCGGATTCAATGCCAGCGCCCTTGAAGGCCAGCGCCACATATTCGGCCGATCCGCCGAAGATGGCGACGCCCAGCGCATAGGGCATGCCGACGCCCAGCGCGCGGATATGGGCCGGAAACATCTCGGCCTTCACAACGCCGGAAATCGCGGTGTAGCAGGACAAGATGGCCAGGCAGCCAATCATCAACGCCAAGCCCTCGACACCCGGCTTCGCCGTGCCCAGCGCGGTAAGCGCCGGCACCGTCGCCAGCGTCGACATGATGCCGAAACCAACCAGCAGGGTGCGCCGGCCGAGCAGATCGGAGGCCGCGCCGAACAGCGGCTGCATGGCGGCATAGGCCAGCAGCGCGATGGCAGACGCGGACGTGGCTTCCTGCTTGGTCCAGCCGGCCGACAGCACCAGATATTTCTGCATGTAGGTGGTGAAGGTATAGAACCACAGGCTGCCGCCAGCGGTGAGCGCCAGCACGATCAACAGCTCGCGCGGGTGGGCTAGCAGGCGCTGCAGCAGCGTTCCGGGCGGGATCACCGCATTTTCAAAGGCTTCGGTTTCATGCAGTCCGGTGCGCAGCCAGAACACCAGCACCGCACAGGCCGCGCCAACCACGAATGGAATGCGCCAGCCCCAATCCTTCAGCGCGGCTTCGTCCATCTGCGATTGCAGCAGCACCAGCAGCGCCAGCGCCAGCAACTGCCCGCCCACCAACGTCACATATTGGAAGCTGGCGAGGAAACCCCGCCACTTGGCGCGCGCCACCTCGCTCATGAAGGTGGCCGAGGCGCCATATTCGCCGCCGACGGACAATCCCTGTACCAGCCGCGCCAGCAGCAGGATCGCCGGGGCCAACAGCCCGACATCATCGTAAGTGGGGGCCACCGCGATCAGCAGCGAGCCCGAACACATCATCGCGACGGAAAGCGTGAGCGCCGATTTGCGGCCGCGCTTGTCGGCCCAGGCGCCGAGCAGCCACGAACCGATCGGTCGCATCAGGAAGCCGACAGCGAAGATGGCAGCGCTGTTCAGCGCCGCGACAAGATCATCACCAGGCGGGAAAAAACGCGGCCCGAAATAGAGCGCGAAGGCCGAATAGGCATACCAATCATACCATTCGACCAGATTGCCGGCGGCGCCGCCGAAAATTTGGCGCAACTGGCCGGGTTTGCTGTCGCCGGCCACGCGCGAAGCGGATTACTGCGCGACCGGAACGCCGGGCAGGCCCGGCAACTGCGTCGGCGCAGCCGGAGCACCGGGGGCGGGCGCGGTGGGCGCTGTCTTGGCGGCCACGGTGGGATCGATCACCCGGGCCTTGTTGGTGCCAGCGGCCAGCACGGCGAGCAGGATCGACATGACGATGAACAGTGCCGCCAAAATGGTGGTGGCGCGGGTGAGCAGATTGGCCGCGCCGCGCGCCGTCATCAAGCCGCCGCCACCGCCGCCGCCAATGCCCAATGCCCCGCCTTCGGAACGCTGCAGCAGGATCACCGCCACCAGCGCGAGGGTGATCAGGCCGTGGATGACAAGCAGGAAGGTAATCACGGGTGGGCAGGCTTTCGTTGCGATCAGGGAATATGGGGACGCGCCTTACATGGCTTGGCGTCGGTGTGCAATCAAGGTGCGGAAGACGCAATCGCCAGCAGGCTTTCCGCCGTCAGGCTTGCCCCACCCACCAAAACGCCGCCCACATCAGCCACCCGCAGCAAATCCGCCGCATTTGCCGGGGTGACGGAGCCGCCATAGAGAATGCGCACGCCATGCCCGTTCGGGCCGAAACGCGCCACGATCTGGCCACGGATATGGGCGTGGGCGGCCTTCACATCGTCCAACGTGGGGGTGAGGCCGGTGCCGATGGCCCATACCGGTTCATAGGCGATGATCAGCCCTTCGGCATCGTCGGGCAGCGAACCGGCAAGTTGCGCGGTGAGCACGGCTTCGGTCTGCCCGGCATTACGCTGCGCGCGTGTTTCGCCGATGCACAGGATGACCTCCAATTCCGCGGCGCGGCCTGCGGTGGCCTTGGCGCGCACATCGGCATCACTTTCGCCATTGTCCCGCCGCCGTTCGCTGTGGCCAACGATGACGAAGCCCGCGCCCAGATCGGCCAGCATCAGCGCCGACACGCAGCCGGTGTGAGCGCCTTTCGCGTTGGCGTGGCAATCCTGGCCGCCAATCTTCACCGCGCCGGCCGAAACAATTACTGCGCGATCGATAAGGGTGAACGGCGGCGCGATCCACACACTGCGCGCGCCGGAACCGGCCATATGCGCGATCTCGGCGATATCCTCGCCAAGGCCATTCATCTTCCAGTTGCCAACGATCAGGGCGGGCATAACGGCTCCTCGCAATCAGAGTATGGCGGCGCTTGTGGCAAGCGGCACGCGTCGTTACAAGCGGCGCGTTCAAGCCATCACGGAATTTCGATGCTCGCATTTTTTCGCCGTTCGCTCACCAGCTGGCCCGTGCTCGCCCTGTTCGGGTTGATCCTGGTGGCCTTTGCCGTCACCGGGGTGAATGATCCGCTGGGCGGCAGCGCGCCGGCCGGTTCGGTGGCCAAGGTGGGCACGCGCACCATCAGCGAGCCCGATCTGCTGCAGGCCATCGATCGCACCGTGCGTGATCTGCGCCAGCGCGATCCCAATCTCACCCAGGCCGAAGCCGCCCGCCAGGGTGTGGTGGAGCTGATGGCCACTCAGCTGATCGGCCAGACCGCCATGGAGGAAATGGGCGGCAACGCCGGCCTGGGCGCATCCGATACGGCGGTTGACACGGTGATTACCGGTATCCCGGCCTTCCAGAGCGGCGGCAAGTTCGATCAGGGCAGTTACAACCGGGCCCTGCAGCAACAGGGCCTGACCGACAAGAAACTGCGCCAGTCGATCGCCCGCGATCTGGTGCGCGAGCAATTGATCAAGCCGATCACCGGCGCGCTGGCCGTGCCTGATGGCGTGGCTGAGATCTATGCCCGTCTACTGGTCGATCGCCATGAAGGCGCAGTCGCCACCATCCCGGCGCCGCCGGCCGGCACGCCCACCGCCGCCGAAGCGCAGGCCTGGTACAAGGCCAACAGCGCCCGCTTCACCATCCCAGAACGGCGCGGTTTCCGTTATGCCTTCATCGATGCCGCGAAAATCGCCGCCGGTGTGACCGTGCCAGAAAAGGCCATCGCCGATGCCTTTGCCAAGGATCCGGCCAAATATGGCGCTGCCGCAACCCGCGTGCTGGAACAGGTGGTGGTGCCCGATGAAGCCAAGGCCAAGGCCATCGTGGCCGCCGCCACCAGCGATGGTTTTGCCGCCGCCGCACAAAAGCTCGCCGGTTTCGGTGCCAGCGATATCGCGCTCGGCAACCAATCGGAAGCCGGCTTTGCCCGCGCCACCAGTGCAGAAGTGGCCAAGGCCGCCTTTGCCCTGCCGGTGGGCAAAATCAGTGCGCCGATCAAGAGCCAGCTGGGCTGGCACGTGGTGCGCGTGGCCGCATTGGGCAGCGCCGGAAAGACGCTGGCGCAGGCCCGTCCCGCTGTTGAGGCCGAACTGAAGCAGCGCGCCGTTGATGATGCTGTGGCCGATGTTGTCGCCCGCATCGAGGATGGCGTGGAAGCCGGCAAAAGCTTTGCCGATATCGCCAAGGAAGCCTCGCTCAGCATCCAGAGCCAGGCCCCGGTAACCGACAAGGGTCTGGCTCAAGGCCAGCCGCCGTTGAGCGGGGAAATCGCCACCGTCGCGGCGCGCGCCTTCAAGCGTGAGCCGGCCGATGGCCCGGTGGTGGAAGATCTGGGCGGCGGCCGCCTGGTGGTGATTGAAACCGCCACCGTGCTGCCCGCCGCACCGCCGCCGATTGCCGAAGTGATGCCGCTCGCCATGGCCGGCGCCGCGCAGGACAAGGCGATGAAGGCCGCCAAGGGCAAAGCCGATGCGGTGCTGACCGCGACGAAGAAGGGCGTGAATTTCG
Source organism: Sandarakinorhabdus limnophila DSM 17366 (assembly GCF_000420765.1). Classification (GTDB taxonomy): domain Bacteria; phylum Pseudomonadota; class Alphaproteobacteria; order Sphingomonadales; family Sphingomonadaceae; genus Sandarakinorhabdus; species Sandarakinorhabdus limnophila. Next base: position 13,053 of record NZ_ATVO01000006.1, read on the forward strand.
CCAAGGCCCTCGCCGATGCCGGCCTTGCCCCGCCGCGTCCGCTGAACGGCCGCCGGATCGACATCATCAATCAACCCAACGTGCCCGAAGCCGCCCGCGCCTTCCTGAACGGCGCCGCCGGCAGCACGCAGCTGCTCGCCGGCCAGGGCGGCTGGATCATCGTGCATGTTGATCGCATCGTCCCCGGCGATCCCAAGACGCAGGCCGGCCTGATCGAGGCCAGCCGTCGCGAAGTGGGCAGCGCCCTGCCCGGCGAAATGGCCGAAGGATTGGCCAAGGCCAGCATGGCCGCCGTTGGCGTGGACAAGAACGATGCCACCCTGAAGACCCTGCGCACCCGCCTGTCGGGCGACGGCTTGCAATAAGGCTGATGGCCAGCCCCGCATCTGACCGGCGGATCGCCCCGGATCGTGCCAGCGCCTGCGCCGCGCTGGCCGCCGGACGTCCGCAACTGATCTGGACGCGCATCGTTGCCGATACCGAAACCCCGGTCTCGGCGATGCTGAAGCTGGGCCGCGAGGGATCGGGCGCGTTCCTGCTGGAATCGGTGGAAGGCGGCAGCGTGCGTGCGCGCTATTCACTGCTCGGGCTGGATCCTGATCTGGTGTGGCGCGCGCGCGGCAACAGCAGCGAAATCAACCGCAACTGGCGGCAGGATCAGACAGCGTTTGAACCTGTTGCGGGTGACACGCTCACCGCTCTGCGTGCGCTGGTGACCGAAGCCCGCGCCGATGTGCCGGCGGAGCTTCCGGCGGCGCTGGCCTGCCTGGTCGGCTACATGGGCTATGAAACTGTGCGGCTGGTTGAACCCAGCGTGCCCGATGCCGGCCCGTCGGCACTGGGCCTGCCCGACATGGTGTTCGTGCGCCCCACGTTGTTGCTGGTGTTCGACCGGTTGAAGGACGAATTGTTTATCGTTGCGCCGATCTTTGCCGCTGCCGATCCGGGCGCCGCCTGGGATGCCGCCGCCGAGTGCATTGCAGAGACAGAGCGCCGACTGGCGCAGGCGCTGCCGCTGGCGCCGCGCCCACCCGAAACAGTGCCCGAAGCCAACCCGCGCCATCACACCGACAAGGGCCGCTATGCCGCCATGGTCGAAAAGGCCCGCGACTATATCCTCGCCGGCGACATCTTCCAGGTCGTGCTGTCGCAGCGCTTCTCGGTGGATTTCCCGCTGCCGGCGTTTGATCTTTATCGTGCCTTGCGGCGCATCAACCCCTCACCCTTCCTCTATTTCCTTGATCTGCCCGGCTTTGCGCTGGTCGGCTCCTCCCCGGAAATCCTCGTTCGCGCACGTGGTGGAGACGTGACCATCCGGCCAATCGCCGGCACCCGACCGCGCGGGCGTGATGCCGCCGAAGACGCCGCCAACCGGGAAAGCCTGCTCGCCGATCCCAAGGAATTGTCCGAGCATCTCATGCTGCTCGATCTGGGCCGCCACGATACCGCGCGCGTATCGGTGCCTGGCACGGTGAAGGTGACCGACAAGTTCTTCGTCGAGCTCTACAGCCATGTCATGCACATCGTCTCCAACGTGCAGGGCCGGCTGGCAGACGGGGTCGATGCAGTAGCCGCGCTGCTCGCTGGCTTCCCGGCCGGAACGGTGTCCGGCGCGCCAAAGGTCAGGGCCATGCAGATCATCGCCGAACTGGAAGGCGCTGCACGCGGAGCCTATGCGGGCGGTGTCGGCTATTTCAGCCCGAATGGCGACATGGACAGTTGCATCGTGTTGCGCACCGCCGTGGTGAAGGATGGCGTGATGCACGTGCAGGCCGGCGCCGGCATTGTCGCCGACAGTGTCGCCGAGTATGAACAGCGCGAATGCGAAGCCAAGGCCGGCGCATTGATCGCGGCGGCCCGCGAAGCCATTGCCACGGCGAGCAACGCCGGATTTGGACAATAGGGGAACCTGAGCCATGGCCAGAGCAGAATGGAACGGCCGCGTGATCGCGGACACAACCGACACTGTGGTGGTGGAAGGCAATCATTATTTCCCCGCCGACGCCGTCGACCCGGCGCTGCTGCACCCCAGCAGCACGACCAGCGTGTGCGGCTGGAAAGGCACCGCGAACTATTATTCGCTGGTGGTGGACGGCCAGGAAAACCGCGATGCCGTGTGGTTTTATGCCGATCCCAAGTCGCAGGCCGCGCAGATCAAGGGCCGGCTGGCGTTCTGGAAAGGCGTGAAGGTCACAGCGTGACGGTTGGCAGATGACGTCGCTGCGTCCAGACGCTAAGGCCTGCTCATGACCATCCTCGTCATCGACAATTACGACAGCTTCACCTTCAATCTCGTCCATTATCTGGCCGAGCTGGGGGCGGAAACCATCGTGGTGCGCAACGATGCGCTGACCACGCAGGACGCGATGGGGATGCGCCCACAGGCGATTCTGCTCTCGCCGGGCCCGTGCACGCCAAACGAGGCCGGCATCTGCCTGGCGCTGATCGAAGCGGCCGCCGAGACGAGAACCCCGCTGTTCGGCGTGTGCCTTGGCCATCAGGCGCTGGGCCAGGCCTTTGGCGGCATTGTCGAACGCGCGCCTCAGGTGATGCACGGCAAGGTGAGCGAAATCACCCACGATGGCACCGGCGTGTTTGCCGACATCCCCTCCCCGTTCGAAGCCGCCCGCTATCACAGCCTGACGGTGCGCGAAGCCGGCCTGCCCGCCGATCTGGTGGTGAACGCCCACAGCCCAGACGGCCTGATCATGGGCATGCACCACCGCGAACTGCCGCTGCATGGCGTGCAGTTCCACCCCGAAAGCATCGCCACCCAGCACGGCCACCGTCTGCTGGCCAATTTCATGACACTGGCCGGCCTGAAGCCCGATCTTTCGGTTGCGGCATGAGCCTGCTGCCTGATCCCAACCGCCCCCTTGACGAAGGCGCGGCGGCAGAAGCCTTTGCCGCCATCTTCGACGGCAAGGTGGAGGATGATGCCCTGGCCGGCTTCCTGACCACCCTGGCGGATCGCGGAGAGACGGTAGACGAAGTCGTCGCTGCTGCGCGGGCGTTGCGCGCGCGCGCCATCCAGCCGTTCCGCGCTGTCGCTGCGCTCGATGTGTGCGGCACCGGCGGCGATGGCATGCACAGCCTCAACATCTCCACCGCCGTATCGCTGGTGGTCGCCGCCTGCGGGGTGAAGCTGGCCAAGCATGGCAACCGCGCCGCCTCCTCCACCAGCGGCGCCGCCGACGTGCTGACGGTGTTGGGCGTGCCCGAACTGCCGATGGATCGGCTGGGGCCGTGCCTCACACAAGTGGGCATCACCTTCCTCCACGCCGCCCGGCACCACCCGGCGATGGCGCGCGTGGCCCCGGTGCGCAAAGAGCTGGGCCGGCGCACGATCTTCAACCTGCTGGGGCCATTGTGCAATCCGGCGGGCGTCGATCAGCAACTTCTGGGCGTGTTTGCGCCCGGCCCGGTGCCGCTGATGGCCGAAGCGCTCCAGCATCTTGGCAGCCGCGCCGCGCTGGTGGTGCATGGCCAGGGCTTTGATGAAGTCGCGATTTCGGGTGAGACGACCGCAGTAGCGCTGGCTGGCGGTGCGCTGACCGCGCGTTGCATCGTCCCCGAGGACGCCAGCCTGCCCCGCCACCCGAACGAGGCGCTGAAAGGCGGCAGCCCCGAGTATAACGCCGAGCGACTGAAAGCCCTGCTTGCCGGCCAGGCCGACGCCTATCGCGACATGGTGCTGCTCAACGCGGCCGCCGCCCTTACCGTGGTGCGACCTGGCCTCACCTTGCCGGAAGCGGTATCGCAGGCCGCTGCCGCCATTGACATTGGCGCTGCCGCTGACATCCTCGCCCGCTGGATCGCTTTTCGATGACAGACACGCTCTCGACCATCGTCGCCCACAAGCGCGACCTTTACGCCGCCCGCAAAGCGCAGGTGGCGCTGGCTGATGTCGAGGCGGCTGCCCGTGCCGCCGATGCCCCGCGTGGTTTCATCAGGGCGCTCCATGCTACCCATGCAGACGGCCGATACGCCCTGATCGCCGAGTGCAAGAAGGCCAGCCCGTCCAAGGGCTTGATCCGCGCAGACTTCGATCCGGCCAGCCTTGCCCGCGCCTATGAAGCCGGCGGCGCCGCCTGCCTGTCGGTGCTGACCGAAGAACGCTGGTTTCTGGGCAGCGACGACTATCTGGTGGCCGCTCGTGCCGCCTGCGCCCTGCCCGTCATCCGCAAGGATTTCATCGTTGATCCTTATCAGGTGGTCGAAGCCCGTACGCTGGGCGCAGATGCCATTTTGCTGATCATGGCGGCGCTGTCTGACGCTCAGGCCGCCGAACTGGAAGCGGTGGCGATGGCCTGGGGCATGGATGTGCTGATCGAAGTGCACGATGCTGCGGAGCGCGACCGCGCGCTGTTGCTGAAGACGCCACTTCTTGGCATCAACAACCGCAATCTCAAAACGTTGGAAGTCAGTCTTCAGACCAGTTTTGAACTGGCGAACACGATGGGCAAGACGCTGGTGGCCGAATCCGGCCTGTCCTCCAACGCTGATCTGGCGGCGCTTGCCGGCGTAGGCATCCGCACCTTCCTTGTCGGCGAAAGCCTGATGCGGCAGGCCGACGTGACTGCCGCCACCCGCGAGTTGCTGGGCCTCGCCGCGTGAGCAACCTGACCCACCTTGACGACAGCGGCGCCGCGCGCATGGTGGATATCAGCGCCAAGCCCGCGACCCGGCGTGAGGCGACGGCGGAAGGCTTCATCCACGTTGCAAAGGACACGCTGCAAGCCATTGCAGAACAAGCGGTAAAGAAAGGTGATGTGCTTGCCACCGCCCGCATTGCCGGCATCATGGCGGCCAAGCGCACTGCCGATCTGATCCCGCTCTGCCACCCGCTGCCCATCGATGCCGTCAGCCTTGATCTGGCCATCGAGGCCACCGGCATCCGCGCCACCGCCACCGTGGCCACCACCCATGGTACCGGCGTGGAAATGGAGGCGCTCACTGCTGTCTCTGCTGCCCTGCTCACCGTTTATGACATGGCCAAGGCGCTCGACCGCACGATGCGCATCGACGGCATCCGCCTGCTGAGAAAGTCCGGCGGGCGCTCAGGTGATTTCATCGCACAATGAGTGACTTGCTGCCCTTTTCGGCAGCGCTGTATCAGCTGCTGGCTGGGGTAGAACCACTGCCCGCCGAGACGCTGCCGCTCGATGCCTGCGCCGGCCGTGTGCTGGCAGAACCAGTCACCGCCCGCCTCACCCAGCCGCCGTTCGATGCCGCCGCAATGGATGGTTACGCCATCCGCTGGACCGATCTGCACAACAGCTGGCGCGTGGTCGGGGAGAGCGCCGCCGGGCATGGCTGGGCCGGCACGCTGGGGCCGCAAGAGGCCGTGCGGATCTTCACCGGGGCGCCGCTGCCAGCCGGGGCGGACGTGATCGTGGTGCAGGAGGAGGTTGCCCGTGATGGCGATTTGGCGCGGCTGAATGGCGAAGGCCCGCCGCGCATTGGCGCGCATATACGGCCGGCGGGGCAGGATTTTGCTGCCGGTGCGCCATTGATTGCTGCCGGGAAGTGCCTGACGGCTGCCCATCTGGGGCTGGCCGCTGCCGGCGGCTGGCGGGCGCTGCCGGTGGTGCGGCGACCACGGGTGACGCTGATTGCCACCGGTGATGAGCTGGTGTTACCGGGCGAAACTCCCGGGCCGGGGCAGATCGTCTCCTCCAATCCGCCCATGCTCACTGCCCTGCTGCGCAGCGCTGGAGCCGAGGTGCATGATCCCGGCATCATCCCGGACAACCGCGCCGCGCTGGCTGCCGCGCTGACCGGTGCGGAGGCCGACCTGATCATCACCATCGGCGGCGCATCGGTGGGCGATCATGATCTGGTGGTACCGGTGCTGCGCGAACTTGGCGCTGACCTCGATTTCTGGAAGATCGCGCTGCGGCCAGGCAAGCCGCTTCTGGCAGGACGGCTTGGCGGCACCCGGGTGCTCGGCCTGCCGGGCAATCCGGTTTCAGCCTTCGTGACGGCGCTGCTGTTTGCCGTGCCGCTGGTCTCGCGCATGGCCGGCCGCCAACAGGCGCTGCCGATTGTAACGCTGCCGCTCGCCACCCCGCTGCCCGCCAACGGTTCTCGCCGCGATCATCTGCGGGCGCGGCGCACCCCCGACGGAGCGGAACCCTTCGCCCGGCAAGACAGCGCCCTGCTCTCCCTGCTCGCCAGCGCCGAACTGCTGATCATCCGCGAGGCCCATGCCCCGGCAGCATCAGCCGGCGAACCAGTGTCCTGCATTGCGCTTGACATGTTCCATTCTGTTTTCTAGATGTTCTTCCCATGTTCCGTTTAGGCGGCATGGGAGACAAAGCGATGCTCACCCGCAAGCAGCAGGAATTGCTCATCTTCATCGATGAGCGATTGAAATCCGACGGTGTTTCGCCTTCCTTCGAGGAAATGAAGGAGGCGCTGAACCTGAAGTCCAAATCCGGCGTGCACCGCCTGATCAATGCGCTGGAAGAACGCGCCTTCATCCGTCGCCTGCCCAACCGCGCCCGCGCGCTGGAAGTGCTGCGCCTGCCCGAAGCGCTGAAGGTGGAGAAAGCGGCGCTCACGCTGGTTGCGAGCCGGCCAGCGCCTGCCCCGCCGGCTGTTGCCATGCTGGCCGCCAACGACACCATCACCGTTCCATTGCATGGCCGCATCGCCGCCGGTCTACCGGTGGAGGCACTGGAAAGCGACCGCTCGCTTTCCGTGCCGTCGGCGCTGCTCGGCCCCGGCGATCATTATGCGCTGGAAGTGTCAGGCGATTCGATGATCGAAGCCGGCATCCATGATGGTGATTATGCCCTGATCCGCCGCTGCGATACGGCGCGGGATGGCGATATTGTCGTGGCACTGATCGACGACAGCGAAGCGACGCTGAAATATCTCCACCATGAAAAGGGCCTGATCCGCCTCGATCCGGCCAACAGCAGCTATGAGCCGCAGCGTTATCACCCGGAGCAGGTCCGCATTCAGGGCAAGCTCGCAGGTTTGCTGCGCCGCTATCACTGAGCGGCACGATCCTGTTCCCACGCAACGCCCGCCTTCACCCGGCGGGCGTTGTCGTTACAAGGCCAGGCAATAGACCCGCGCTGCGGTGCCGCTGAACAGCGCCGTCTTCTCGTCTTCGCTGGCACTGGCGCTGACCAGTTTGAAGGCGTTCCACAGCGTGGCGTAATCGCAGGTGCCGCGATCGACCGGGAAATTGCTTTCGAACATGCAGCGATCCGCACCGAAGGCGGCAATCGCGGTTTCAATCCAGGGGCGCCATTCATCGGCCAGAGCCTCTGCCGTGGCCATCGGTTCGGCCATGAAGCTGGGAAAGCCGCCGAACGGCATCGCCAGCCCGCCCACCTTCATCACCACGTTGGGGCAGCCCGCCAGCGCCTTGATGTTGCCGGCCCATTCGGCAAAATCCGCATCACGCCGGCCAGCGTAAGACGCAGTGCCAAGCGGCGTGGCGAGGTGATCGCAGATGATGGTGAGATCCGGCACGGCGCGGGCCATGGCGATGAGTTCTGGCAATTGCGGCGCCAGCAGCCAGCAATCATAGCTGAGGCCCATCGCCGCCAGTTCAGCCAGGCCGGCACGGAAGGTGGGTTCGGCGAGCAGGCCAGGCGGGTTTCTCTGCAGCATGCCGAGCACAGCGGGATCCGCATCCCACGCCGGGGAGTGGCGGATGCCGCGAAACCGCGCCGGGGCGGCGGAGCGATGCGCCTCCAGCACCGGACGCACGGCGGCGCCCAGGGTGAGATCGGCATGGCCAACAATGCCGGCGCAGGCGCGGGCTTTGCCATAGAGGCCCGACGCGCTCATGGCAGCGACACCGTTGACGAATTCGGTTTCGCCCACACAGCGAAATTCCGCCGGGCCATCGGCGCGATAGAAGGCCCCGCATTCCAGGAACACGGTGGCCACCACATTGTGGCCGGCCTTCATGTCGGCGTTCAGTTGATCGAGCAGATAGAGCGGGCTGAGGCCGATCACCCGTTCGAAATCCGTGGCACCGGCCGCTGGCTGCGGCACGAAGCGCCGATCCCACAGATGGTGGTGCGGTTCCACGATCGGGCGTTCTGGATCGATGATGTCAGCCATGGTCTTCTCCCCTTCCCCAGCATCGTCACTCACCGGCGCGCCAGCAAGCTCGCACTGTTCAGTGGGGCTGCCACGGCCGGTCGCCGGCCGCATCGGCGGCGGTTGTCACCCGCCGCGCATCCAGCCAGATCGCCACGGCCCCGGTGTGCGCCAGCGCGGCGGCATCCAGCTTCAGCCAGCGCGGCTGGCACCAATCCGGCAGGCGGCGATCGGAAACGACGATATCGGCTGCGGCACAGGCCGGGGCAAAGCGATCACGCGGGATCAGGCTGCGGCCGGTGGTGGCCAGCACACGCCAGCGCCGGCCATCCCGTTCCACGTCGGCGACACAGCTTTCCGCCGAACAGCGCGCCAGCGGCAGCGTGCCCAACCAGACGGCGCTGGCCGGATCGCTGCCCACCGCTTCCGCCCAATTGTCGATCAGGAAATCGCCAACGCGTTCGCGGCTGTGGGCCAGCCGGCCATCGGGCAGCCGCAGCGCCAGGTGGCGGCCATCGCTGCTGATCAGCAGATCGGGCACGGCCGCTGACCAAGCCAGCAGCACCGCGCCGGCCAGCGGCGCCAGCCCCCACCAGCGCGCGCGGCTGCGCCACAGCGCCAGCCACAGCCCACCGGCTGCGCCCAGCGCAAAGGCCGGCCCCGCCAATGCGCCCGCCGCCAGCGCCAGCGTGGGCACCGGCACCCGCAGCACCAGCCACGGCCACAGGCCCAGCAGCCAGCGTATCATGAGCGCCACACTGCCCACCACCACGGCAATGTGAAGGCCGGAGATCGACAGCAGATGCGCCAGCCCCGCATCGCGCATTGCCTGTGCCGTGGCCGGCGGAATCGCCCCCTGCCAGCCGGTGACGAAGGCGGCGGCAACCGCGCCCGCTTCCCCCGGCATGCGGCTGGTGATCAGCGCCTGCAGGCGGCTGCGCACGCCGGCCAGCCACAGGCCCGGGCCCGGCGGTGGCGCGGCCACGATCGCTACCTGTCCCAGCGCCACGCCGGTGCCGCCGATGCCATCAAACCAGGCGCGGCGGGCCAGATCATAGCCGCCCGGTACCGCCATGCCCGATGGCGGGGAGAGCAGCGCTCGCGCCGAGATGATGGTGCCGGCGGCGACCTGTGGCTGGTCTCCGCGCAGGCGCAGGCGCAAACGCTGTGTGCCGCCGGGCAGGCTGTGGCCAGCGGCCGGCACCAGCACCAGGCGCTGATCACCAAAGGCCAGCGGTTCGGCACTTTCCACACGGGCGGTGACGGTGGCGAACACCCGCCCGGCCAGCACCGGATGATGATTCAAGGCGACGCGCAGTTCGGAGACGCCCAGGCCGGCCAGCAGCAGCAGCGCCATCCAGGCCAGCGGCCGCAGCCCGGCCAGTAGAAATCCGATGGCCAGTGCAGCGGCCGCGCACGCCGCCGCCTGCCGCCACGGCGCCCATGGCAGCGCAAACCACAGCGCGATGCCGGCCGCCAGCGCCACCGGCAGCCACAAGGGCAGATGCGCGCGTTCGGCATCCAGCCAGCGGTGCCAGCCGGCGATCAGCGCTTGCCCCGCGGTTTGTTTCTCTTCGATCCTTCTGCTAACCACCCGCGCGTTCCGTGTGCCCTCCCGGCCACGACCCTGAAGCCCTTGATTGGATGAAACGCGCATGAGCGCAACACAGGATTTGCCCGGCAAGGTCGTCACCCGCTTTGCCCCCTCGCCCACCGGTTTCCTGCACATCGGCGGCGCCCGCACCGCGCTGTTCAACTGGCTGTTTGCCCGCCACCACGGCGGTGAATTCCATCTGCGCATCGAGGATACCGATCGGGCCCGCTCCACCGAGCCGGCCATTGCCGCGATTCTGGACGGGATGACCTGGCTGAACCTGAACTGGGATGGCGAGGTGGTTTACCAGTTCAGCCGGGCCGCCCGCCATGCCGAGGTGGCGCACGCATTGTTGGCCGCGGGCCACGCCTATCGCTGTTATGCGACGCCCGAAGAGCTGACCGCCCTGCGCGAGGAGCAGCGCGCCGCCAGGCAGCCGATGCGATACGACGGGCGCTGGCGCGACCGCACCGATTGGCCGAACGATGCCGATTATGTGATCCGTCTGAAGGCGCCGCGTGAAGGCAGTGTCACCATTGACGATCAGGTGCAGGGCCCGGTGACGGTGAACAATGCCGAGCTGGATGATTTCGTGCTGCTGCGGTCGGACGGTACGCCCACCTATATGCTGGCCGTGGTGGTGGACGATCACGACATGGGCGTGACCCACGTGATCCGCGGCGATGATCACCTGAACAACGCCTTCCGCCAGCTGGCGCTGATTCGCGCGATGCAGTGGCCTGAGCCGGTTTATGCCCATATCCCGCTGATCCACGGTGCCGACGGCGCGAAATTGTCGAAGCGGCACGGCGCGCTGGGCGTGGATGCCTATCGCGACGAGTTGGGCCTGTTGCCGGAAGCAGTGGAAAATTACCTTCTGCGCCTGGGCTGGGGCCATGGCGACTCCGAGATCATCAGCCGTGATGAAGCGGTGCAGTGGTTCAGGCTGGAAGGCGTGGGCCGTTCGCCGTCGCGGTTCGACATGAAGAAGCTGGAAAACCTCAACGGACAGTATCTGCGCGCTGCCGATGATGGCCGGCTGGTGGCGTTTATTGCCGGCCGCGTGGCTGCGGCATTGGGCCGCGAATTGACCGATTCCGATACATCGCTTTTGCAGCGCACCATGCCGGAGTTGAAGAAACGCGCCAACAACCTCAATGATTTGGCAGCCAGCAGCCTTTTCTATCTTCGCAGCCGCCCAATCCCCATGGACGAAGGCGCTGCCAAGCTGCTAGCGTCTGCGACACCGGGGCTGCTTGACCGCGCCCGGGCACGATTCGCCGCCCAGGATGACTGGACGGCTGCCGCACTGGAACAGGTGGCGCGTGAACTGGCGGAAAGCGAAGCGGCCAAGCTTGGCCAGATCGCCCAGCCGTTGCGCGCTGCTGTTACCGGTTCGGCGCAATCGCCCGGATTGTTCGAGGTTCTCGAAGTGCTGGGCAGGCAAGAAGTGCTGGGGCGGATCGACGACGCCCTGGCGGGTTGAACGAAGGGAAGACTGCCATGACGGCCACGATCGGAATCGACGGAAAAAGCGCGGAATATCCGGTGCACCAGGGCAGTATTGGCCCGGAAGTCGTTGATATTCTCAAGCTTTACGCCAACACCGGCCGCTTCACCTTCGATCCGGGCTTTACCAGCACCGCGTCGTGCGAATCCAAGATCACCTATATCGATGGCGATGAAGGTATCCTGCTCTATCGCGGCTATCCCATCGAGCAGCTGGCCGAACAGTCGAGCTTTCTGGAAGTCGCGCATCTGCTGCTGAACGGCGATCTGCCCAATGCGGAACAGAATGCCGAATTCACCCGTAACATCACTCGCCACACCATGATTCACGAACAGCTGGCGACCTTCTACCGGGGTTTCCGGCGCGACGCCCACCCGATGGCGATCATGTGCGGCATCGTTGGCGCCATGGCGGCCTTCTATCACGACTCGACCGACATTCATGATCCGCAGCAGCGGACGATCGCCTCACATCGCATCATTGCCAAAATGCCAACCCTGGCGGCGATGGCCTATAAATATTCGATCGGGCAGCCCTTCCTCTATCCCGACAACAGCCTGAGTTTCGCCGGCAATTTCCTGCGGATGACCTTTGGCGTGCCGGCCGAACCCTATGTGATCGATCCGGTGATCGAAGACGCGATGGAAAAACTGCTGATTCTGCAGGCCGATCACGAGCAGAACGCCTCCACCTCAACCGTGCGGCTCGCCGGTTCGTCGGGCGCGAATCCGTTCGCCTGCATTTCGGCCGGCATTGCCTGCCTTTGGGGCCCGGCGCATGGCGGCGCCAACGAGGCCGCGCTGAACATGCTGCGCGAAATCGGCACGCCGGATCGTATTCCGGAATTCATCGCGCGGGCGAAGAACAAGGATGATCCGTTCCGCCTGATGGGCTTTGGCCACCGCGTCTACAAGAATTACGATCCGCGCGCCAAGGTGATGGCCAAGGTCGCCAAGAACGTGCTCGACAAGATGGGCATCGCCGATCCGATCTTCGATGTCGCGCGTGAACTTGAACAGATCGCACTCAACGATCCCTATTTCATCGACAAGAAGCTTTACCCCAACGTCGATTTCTATTCTGGCGTCGTGATGTCAGCGATTGGCTTCCCCACATCGATGTTCACCGTGCTGTTCGCCATCTCGCGTGCGGTCGGCTGGATCGCGCAGTGGACCGAGATGATGGAGGACCCCGATCAGAAGATCGGCCGTCCGCGCCAGCTCTACACCGGCCACACCCACCGCGATTATGTGCCGATGGGCCAGCGTGGTTGAGCCTTGGGCTGATCACCCTATCGGAATCTTGTGGATAGTTCGGTGAAAAGGGGCTGCCGGCTTGAACGGCGGCCCCTTTTCCTGTTTGTGCTTTTCCATGGGTGATTTTCTGGCTCCTCCTGAATCGCGCCGCTGGCCCTGGATCCTTGCGATCATCGCCAGTCTGGCCTGGGCCGCTGCCATCATCGCCACCTGGGGCACCGCCACCGGCGCGATTGCCGTTTCGGCCAAGCTGCAGCCGCTGCTGCTGATGCTGGCCGCGCTGGCCGGGCCAGTGGGCGTGGCGCTGCTGGCCGCCGTGCAGTTGCGCGATGCTGGGGCTGTGAACGCCGCCCGTGCCGCCATTGCTGATGCGCGCGCTTCCCAGGCCGCCGAGTGGCTGGAGCACAGCGCCGAATCCCTCACCCGGCTGGAAGAGCAGCTGGCCGCCGCCACCGCGCGCATGGCCGCGATGGAAGCACCAGTGGCCAGCCACAGCAGCGCCATCGCCGGCGTGGCCAGCGCGCTCGACAGCGCCAACGATCGGCTGTCGGCAACGGTGGCCAAAGCCGTCTCTGCAAGCACGGATTTCGCCGGCGCTGTCCCTGTCGCCAGCAGCCAGGCCGAAGCCTTGAGCGAGCTGATGACCCGGGTGGACAACCAGTTGCGCAGCCAGTTGGCCGAAACCGAAACCCTGCTGGCCAGCCTCTACACCCGCGCCAGCGAAGCCGAAGCCGAAGCCCGCGCCGCCGCCCAGGCCAGCCGCGGCGAGATCAATGCGCTGGCCCAGGCCAGCCAGTCCGGTCTTGAAGCCATGGCCAACGCCGCCGCCCAGGCGCGCGAAGCGGTGGAGACACCGATCGGTGCGCTCAACGCGGCCATCGACGATGCCTTCACCCGCACGAGCCTCTCGGTCGAGCAGACCCGCGACGCCGTGCACGCGCAGACCAGCGCAATGCTGGCCAGTGTCGATCAGGCCCGCACCGCGCTGGCGCACATTGGCGGGGAAGGCGCGCGGGAACTGGATGAACGACTCGCCAACCTGCAACTGCTGGCCAGCAAGGTGGCCGGCGAGATCGAAGTGAGCGGCCGCAATGCCGCGGCGCTGGTGGACGAGCTGGGCAGCCGGGTGGAGGCGCTGGAAACCCGGCTCGCCGCCGCCATCGCCAGCAACAGCGAGGCGCTGTCCGGCCTTGATGCCCGCCTGGCTGCCGCCAACGTGACGGTGGCCGGCTTCACCGCACCGCTGGGCGACGCCGATGCCGCGCTCGCCACCGTGCAGCTGCGGCTGGAAGCCATGGGCAGCGAAGCCGGCCGCACGATTGCCCTGTTCGAAGCCCAGTTGCCGACCGGCGAACAGCAGGTGAGTGCGCTGCGCGGCCAGATCGCCGGGCTGGAAGCGCAATTGGCCAGCATCAAGGAACAGGCCGCAACCCTGGCCGAACCGCTGGAATCGGGCAGCGCAACGCTGAACGACGCCAGCAACCGGCTCACTGTGGCCCGCGAAACACTGACCTCCACGACCGACGAACTGGCCGACGCCATCGCCCGCGCCCAGGAACAGATGCGCGCGCTGGAAGACGACACCAGCCGCCTGAGCCTGACGGCATCGGGCGACCTGATCGACACGTTCGCCCGCGTGCGCGAAGTGGCCGACAATGCCGCCGGCGCGATGCGCACCGCACTGGCCGGGGTGATCCTCGAAGCCGAGGAAGCGCTGGACAGGGCCGCCATCAGTCGCACCGAAGCAGCGTTCGCCGCGCCGATCCGCGATCGCATCGAGGAACTGATGGAATTGCAGGGCCGCGCCGGCGAATCCGCGCAGGCCGCCGCCGAACGCGTGGCACAGCGCCTGGTCGGGCTGGCCCGCACTCTTTCGGATGTGGAAGCGCATGTGGACGCGGTGGAAACCCGTGCCGAAGTACGCATCCGCAACGCCCTGGGCCGCCGCGCCAACGGCCTGATCGACAGCCTGCAATCCAGCGCCATCGATCTGGCCAAGCTGCTGGATTACGACATCGACGACAAGACCTGGGCCGATTACGCCGCCGGCGATGCCAGCGCCATCGCCCGCCGCCTCGCCCACGGGCTGGACAGTGGCGCCGGCCGCCAGTTCGTGCGCCACTATACCCACGATCCCGAATTCCGCACCGAAGCCAGCCGCTATCTGCAGGAATTCGAATCGCTGGTCGCCGATGTGGTGCCGGAACGCGGCGGCGAGGCACTGGGAGCGACTCTGCTGTCGTCCACTTTGGGCAAGCTGTATCTGGCCATTGGCCAGGCCGCCGGGCGATTTAACTGAAAGACGCCTCCGGCGGGCAGGGGCTGAGCCCCTGCACCCACTTTTGTTTGCGCCATCCTTTTGCGTCGTTGTGTTGGGCTTGATCCGGCATCCGTGTCAGGATGCTGCAACTTAACGCAAGCGGGGGAGAGCAGCATGGCTCGCATCTTGGTCACCGGCGCACGGCGCGGCATCGGCCGCGAAATCACGCTGACGCTGGCACGCGCCGGCCACGAAGTGGTGGCCACCATGCGCGATCCCAATGGCTGCGACCTGGCTGACATCGCGGCGAAGGAAGGCCTGGCGATCAGCCTGGCCGCGCTGGATGTCGATGATGATGCCTCCGTCGCCGCGCTGTTTGCGCAAGCAGGCATGGCCAACGTCGATGTGCTGATCAACAACGCCGGCATCCTCTCGATCAACGCACTGGAAGATGAATCCATGGCCATGATCCAGGCGGTGATGAACACCAATTTCTTCGGGCCGGTGCGCTGCATGAAAGCCGTGGTGCCGGCGATGCGCGAACGCCGCCAAGGACTGATCATCAACCTCTCGTCGATCGCCGGCCGGATGGCGGTGTTCTCGCACAGCGCCTACGGCCCGTCGAAATTCGCGCTGGAAGCCGCCAGCGAAGTGGCAGCCCAGGAACTGGCGCCCTTTGGCGTGCGAGTCGCGCTGGTCGAACCGGGCATCATCGCCACCGATATGGCCGTCGCCAACCTGCCGCAGCCGCGTGCCGACAGCGAGAATCCCAGCGGCCGCCGCATGGTGGCCATGAACGCCGATGCGGATAAGGGCACGCCGCCCGCCGTGGTGGCAAACGCGGTGCTGGATATCGTCAGCGGCCGCAACACCGCTTTCCGCACGCTGTGCGGCGACGATTCGCAGATGTTCATCGGCATGCGCACCCGCATGAGTGACGATGCCTGGATCGCCATGAGCGACACGATGGACGATGGCGTGTTCTTTGACCGCATGACAGCGGAGATGCAGGGCTGAGCCCCTGCACCCACTTTCGTTTTCGGGCGGCCCATCATACGCCAGCATGATGGCTACCGTTGAAAAAGGATGCCCTCAAACGAACGGGTGCAGGGTCTGCGACCCTGCCCGCCGGAGGCCTCTTACCCTGCCTTCACTGGGGCGTACGGCCCGCGGGTGCGCCAGAAGGGGACGTCGTCCACGACGATCCAGCCGAATTCATAATTGGCCATGAACAGGCCGAAGATCACGCCACTGATCAGGGTGGTCCACAGCAGTTTCTTGCCGATCATCGGGTTGGATGGGGCGGAGCTGGCTTGGCCGGGAACGGGCTCACTGCCGTCTTCTTCGGTCGTGCGCACACCGAAGGGAAGGACGGCGAAGAGGGTGAGCGTCCAGAACAGCAGGTAGATGGCCAGAGCTGACTGGGGCTTCACAGTCGGGTCACCTGCACATCCGTGACCGGCTTCTTGCCCGTCCATTCGCGGGCGATGCGGCGCACGGCGACGCGGATGGCTTCGGCATAGTGCTCGGCACGTTTCGGATCGCCCTTGGCGGCGGCCTTTTCGGCGGCTTCGGCGCATTCGGCGAGGAAGTCGTCCTTGTCTTCCTCCACCGGCACGCCGTGCGCGCTCACCTTGGGTGTGGCGGCGGGCAGGCCATTCTTGCCGACGACCACGCTCACCGCGATCAGGCCATATTGGCTCATGCGGCGGCGTTCGACGATGGTCGCGCCGTCGGCGGGCAGGATGACATCGCCGTCCAGCAGCAGCCGCCCAGCCTTTTCGTGGGAAATCAGCTTTGGCCCATCAGGCGCCAATCGGATGGCGCTGCCGTTGATCGGCACCATGGCCTTGGGCACGCCGCAGTCCTTGGCCAGCTTGGCATGTTCTTCCATGTGGCGGCGTTCGCCGTGCACGGGGATAGCGATTTCGGGCCGGATCCATTCGTACATGGCTTCCAGTTCCGGCTGACCGGGGTGGCCGGAAACGTGCACATGGGCCTGTTTTTCGGTGATGATGTCGATGCCGCGCGTGGCCAGCGCATTCTGGACGCGGCCGATGCTCAGTTCATTGCCCGGAATCTGCTTGGAGGAATAGACGACCAGGTCGCCCGGCTCCAGTCGCAGCTTGGGGTGGCTGCCTTCGGCGATGCGCGACAGCGCCGCCATCGGTTCGCCCTGTGCGCCGGTGCACAGGATCAGCACCTTGTTGCGTGGCAGGCTCATCGCCGTGTCCCAATCGATGGGTTCGGGCAGGTCTTTCAGATAGCCCGTAGCGCGGGCGACGCCGACGATGCGGTCCATCGAGCGGCCGGCCAACACAAGCTCGCGGCCACAGGCCTTGGCAACGGCACCCAGCGTGCCGAGGCGCGCGGCGTTGCTGGCAAAGGTCGTCACCAGCACGCGGCCGGATTTGCGCGCCTTGACGACGCGCATCAGGCCATCGCGCACATCGGCTTCGCTGCCCGAGGCTTCGGGGTTGAAGACGTTGGTGCTGTCGCCGACCAGCGCCAGAATGCCGCTGTCGCCGATGGCGGTCAGCTGCGCGGCGGAGGCCGGGGTGCCCATCTGCGGCGCATCATCCAGCTTCCAGTCACCAGTGTGGAAGATGCGGCCATAGGGCGTATCGATGATGAGCGCATTGCCTTCGGGGATCGAGTGGGCAAGCGCGACATAGGTGAAACCGAACGGACCCAGCTTGAGCGTGCCGCCCATCGGAATGATCTTCAGCTTCACCTCGTCCTGCAGCCCTTCTTCCTCCAGCTTCTTCGCAATCAGGCCGGCGGTGAACGGAGTGGCGTACAGCGGCACCTTCAGTTCGGCGGCGAGATAGGGGATGGCGCCGATATGATCTTCATGGCCGTGGGTGAGCACGATGCCGAGCAGATCCTTGCGGCGCTCCTCGATGAAGGCGAGATCGGGCAACACCACGTCGATGCCCGGATAGCGCGGGTCACCAAAGGTCATGCCGAGATCGACCATCACCCATTTGCCCTGGCAGCCATAGAGATTGACGTTCATGCCAATCTCGCCGGAGCCGCCCAGGGGCAGGAAAATCAACTCGTCACCAGGGGTCATTATGTTGGGTTCTTTGCGTTCCATTGGTGGAGGCGGATGAGACCCTTGATGGTCAGGTCGCCGTCAACATGGGCTATGGCAGTGGTGTGGCGTTGGAACAAGGTGGCAAGACCGCCCGTCGCAATCACGGTGACCGGGCCGACGATCTCTTGGCAAAGCCGGGTCACCAGCCCTTCGATCAGGCCGACATAGCCCCAGAACACGCCTGACTGCATGGCGTGGACGGTGCCTTTACCGATCGCGCCAAGATTGCCCGGCGGCGGTTCGACAGCGATGCGCGGCAGCTTGGCGGCGGCCTGATAGAGCGCGTCCATCGACAGGTTGATACCCGGCGCGATGGCCCCGCCCTGATAGGCACCATCGGCTGATACCACATCGAAGGTGGTTGCGGTGCCGAAATCGACAATGATGAGGTTGCCCGGCCACAGCGCATGGGCGGCAACGGCATTGACCAGGCGATCGGCGCCGACTTCGGCCGGGTTGGGCAAAGCAATGGTCAGCCCCAGGTTGATCGCACCGATGGCGACGACTTCGGGCTCGACGCTGAAATATTTGCGGCACAGGCGCTGCAGATTGAACAGGGTCTGCGGCACCACGGTGGAGATGATGGCGGCATCGACGCTGCCCATCGCCACGCCTTCCAGCGCCATCAACTGGTGCAGCCACACGGCATATTCATCCGCCGTGCGCTGGCCATCGGTGGAAATGCGCCAGCGTTGGGCGATGACATTGCCATCGCACAACGCAAAGACGATGTTGGTATTGCCGACATCAATGGCGAGCAGCATCGGGCCTCTCCCGGTTCACAACGCGAATACTTCACCGGCGTGGATGGCACGCGTGCTGCCATCGTCAAGCTGCATCAGCAGGGCGCCATCATCGGCGAGGCCGGTGAAGAGGCCTTCCGGGCTATCGTTGCCGAGCCGAGCGACGATGCGGGCGCCGACGCCAGCTACGCGCGCGGTCCAAGCGGCGCGGATGGGGCCGAAGTCGTGCGCGGCCCATGTCTCGCGCCAATGACTGAAGGCAGCGGCGAGTTCGTCGAGCAACGCGGCCGGCGTCGGCACCGCGAGGCCGGCGGCGGCGAGGCTGGTGGCGGGGCGTTCGGTGCCATCGGGGTGATGCGCGAGGTTGACGCCCATGCCGATCACCAGCGCTTCGCCAACGCGTTCGAGCAGGATGCCGGAGCACTTGGTGCCGTCCAGCAGCACGTCGTTGGGCCATTTGAGGGCGAAGCGGGCCGTCTGACCGGTGAGCGATGACAGTGCATCATGCAAAGCGAGCGCGGCGACGAAGCTGAGTTGCTGAACCTGACCGGTCGCCTTGACCAGCACGCTGCCCATGAAATTGCCGGCACCATCGTTCCACACCCGGCCCCGGCGGCCGCGACCAGCAGTCTGGCGATCGGCGATCACCCAATGGCCGTCGGGCAGCGCCTCGGCGCGGGCCAGCAGCCAATCGTTGGTGGAACCGACCTCTGCGAGGTGGGTGAAGCCGCTCAAGCCGGGAACAGCGCCGCGGCAGCGCGGGCGGTGGCAGCGACCAGCGGCGAAATGGCCAGCATGCCGATGGGCGAGCAGAACAGCGCGCACGCGGCGATCATGGTGCCGTTGACCGCGCTGCCTTCCGTGGCCAGCGACACGGCGGGCTCATCGAAATACATGATCTTGATGAGGCGCAGATAATAGAAGGCGGCGATCACCGAGGCGACGAAGCCGATCAGCGCCAAAGCGATCAGGCCGGAGGCTATGGCAGCCTGGAACACCGCGAACTTGGGCCAGAAGCCGAGCAGCGGCGGGATGCCGGCGAGGCTGAACATGAAGATGGCGAGCGCAGCGGCAAGTTTCGGCTGGGTTTTCGACAGGCCGGCGAAATCGGCCATGCTTTCGACCGGGCTGCCATCGGGGCGGCGCAGTTGCAGCACGACCAAGAAGCTGCCCAAAGTCATCGCGACATAGACGGTGACGTAGAAGAGCAACGCCGAAATGCCGGCCGGGGTGCCGGGCGTGAGGCCGACAAGCGCGAAACCGATATTGGCGATCGACGAATAGGCCAGCAGGCGCTTGATGTTGGTTTGCGCGACGGCCGCGACAGCGCCCAGCACCATCGAGGCGATGGCGATGAAGATCAGGATCTGCTGCCAATCGGCGGCGATGTTGCCGGGGAAGGCAACAATCATCACCCGCGCCAGCAGGCCCAGCGCCGCCGCCTTGGGCGCGGCCGAGAAGAAGGCGGCCACAGGGGTTGGCGCGCCTTCATAGACATCGGGCGTCCACATGTGGAACGGCACGGCGGATACCTTGAAGGCGAGGCCGGCGAGAATGAAGACGATGCCGAACAAGAGGCCGACAGAGCGCTCGGTTTGGCCGGAGACGACGCCGGCAATCACGTCGAGCTGGGTCGAGCCGGAGAAGCCGTAGATCAGCGTGACGCCGTAGAGCAGGATACCCGAGGCGAGCGCGCCGAGCACGAAATATTTAAGGCCGGCTTCGGCGGAACGGTCATCCTGGCGATGGAAGGCAGCCAGCACGTAGGACGGCAGCGCCGCGAGTTCGAGACCGACATAGAGGGTAAGCAGATCATTGGCCGAAACCATTATGGTCATCCCCAGCGTCGCCAGCAGCATCAGCACCGGATATTCGAACCGCCCTGCGCCACTCTCATGCAGCCACGGCAGCGCCAGCAGCACCGAGGCCGCAGACGCCGCAAGGATGATGACCTTCAGGAAGGCCGAGAAATCATCGGCGACATAGAGGCCATCGAACGCGCGGGTCATCCCGGCGGGCGCATCAAGCAACGTGAAACCGGCCAACGCGAGGATGGCGACCGCGAACAGGCTGGTGACGGTGAGGGCCTTGCCCTTGGCCGAGAAGGTGCCGAGCATCAGCGCGGCAAGGCTGCCGAGCGTGAGCACGGTTTCCGGGCCGGCGATGGCGATGGAGGTGAAGATCGGGTGCATCAGTGGTGGCTCTCTGCGGCGTGCGCCGGGGCCGCGATCGCCGGCAGCGCGGGCGACAGCGTCATGTCGGTCGGCACGGTGGCGAGTTCACGGCCTTCGAGGCGGGCGACGACTTCTGCGATGGCCGGCTTCATCGGGGCCTGGAAGCTTTTGGGATAAATGCCCATCCACAGCGTGGCGAGGATGATCGGCACCAGGATGGCGATTTCGCGTGGCGACAGATCCGGCATGGCGCGCGTGTCGTCACCGGCGGCCTTGCCATAGGCGACGCGGGCATAGAGCCAGAGCATGTAGGCCGCACCCAGAATGATGCCGGTGGTCAGCACGAAGGTGGCCCAGGTGCTGGTCTGGTACATGCCCAGCAGCACGAGGAATTCGGCGACAAAGCCCGAGGTGGCCGGCAAGCCAACGCTGGCCATGGTGAAGAACAGGAGCACCAGCGCATATTTGGGCATGGTATCGGCGAGGCCGCCATAGCGCCCGATCTCGCGGGTGTGGAGCCGATCGTAGATCACACCGACGCACAGGAACAGCGCGCCCGAAACCAGGCCGTGCGACAGCATCATCACCATGGCGCCTTCGATACCCTGTGTGTTGAGCGCGAACAGGCCGCTGGTGACGAACGCCATGTGGGCGACCGATGAATAGGCGATGAGCTTCTTCATGTCCTGCTGCACCAGCGCCACCAGCGACGTGTAGACCACCGCCACCATCGACAGGCCGAACACCAGCCAGATCAGCTGCGCGCTGGCATCGGGGAACATCGGCAGGCTGAACCGGATGAAGCCATAGCCGCCGAGTTTCAGCAGCACGCCGGCGAGGATGACCGAGCCGGCGGTGGGCGCTTCGACGTGGGCATCGGGCAGCCAGGTGTGCACCGGCCACATCGGCATCTTCACCGCGAACGAGGCGAAGAAGGCGAGGAACAGCCAGAACTGGGCTTCCTTGGGGAAATCGGTGCGGCTCAACACGCCGATGTCTGCCGAGCCGGCGAAATTCACCATCCACAGCATGGCCACCAGCATGAGCACCGAGCCGAGCAGCGTGTAGAGGAAGAATTTGTACGACGCATAGATCCGCCGCGCGCCGCCCCAGATGCCGATGATCAGGAACATCGGGATCAGGCCGCCTTCGAAGAACAGGTAGAACAGGAACATGTCGCGCGCGGCGAACGTCCCGATCATCAGCGATTCCATCAGCAGGAACGCCGCCATATATTCCGGCACGCGCTTTTTCACGGCAACCCAGCTGGCCAGGATGCACAGCGGCATCAGGAACACCGAAAGCTCGATCAGCATCAGCGCGATGCCGTCGATGCCCAGCGACCAATTGAGGAACGGCGCGAACAGCGGCAAGTTTTCCGTGAACTGGAAGGCCGCGGTCGTCTGGTCGAACTGCGTCCACAGCCAGATGCCCAGCGCGAATTCCACCAGCGTGGTTGCCAGCGCCACGACACGGGCGCGGCCGGCGCGTTCGGCGTCTGCGCCGGGCAGCGTCGCCACCACCAGGGCTGCCACCACCGGCAGCAGGATCATGAACGAAAGGATCATCAGCGCATCATCCAGGCGGCAGCGGCGGCAAGGCCAACCAGCATCACCAGTGCGTAACTATAGACATACCCGGTCTGGAAGCGCCGCGCGAGGCCAGCACCCACCACCACCATGTCGGCAGCGCCATTGGGGCCAAAACGATCGATGGTCTGCTGATCACCGCGCGTCCAGAACTGGCGGCCAAGCCACTGGGCCGGCTTCACGAAGATCGCGTCATACAGCTCATCGAAATACCATTTCCGCAGCAGGAACTGGTAGAGACCGGGCACTTCCTTCTGCCACCAGATCGGGATCGACGGCTTGTTCAGGAACACGTGCCAGGCAAGGCCGAGGCCGAGGAAGAACGCCACCGACGGCGTGTAGACCACCCAGGCCGGCACTTCGTGCATGGCGTGCATCAGATGTTCGCGGAAGGCGAGGCTGCCGCGCCAGAAGCCAGCGCCCTCTTCGGCACCAACGAAGCTCTCATGCCACACCCAGCCGGCCAGCAGCGCGCCGGTGCCAAGCACGAACAGCGGGACCAGCATCGCAAGCGGGCTTTCGTGCGGGTGATAGCCGGCGGTGCCGTCATCGTGGGCGTGATCGTGCGCGTGGTGATCATCATGGCCGTGCCCGTGATCACCGTGCGCGGCGTGCTGGATATGCTCGCTGCCAGCCCAACGCGGCTTGCCGAAGAAAGTGAGGAACACCAGCCGCCACGAATAGAAGCTGGTGAGCGCTGCCACCAATGCCCCGACAAAGAACGCAAAGGTGCCGTGGCTGGTGCCGCTGGCGAAGGCCGCTTCCAGGATCGCGTCCTTGGAATAATAGCCGGCGGTGAAGAAGAAGCCGGTGAGCGCCAGCGTGCCGATCGTCATCATCCAGAAGGTGATGGGGATATGCTTCCGCAAGCCGCCATAGAAGCGCATGTCCTGTTCATGGTGCATGGCATGGATCACCGAGCCGGCACCGAGGAACAACAGCGCCTTGAAGAAGGCGTGGGTGAACAGGTGGAACATCGCCGCGCCATAGGCACCGCTGCCGGCGGCGAAGAACATGTAGCCGAGCTGCGAGCAGGTCGAATAAGCGATCACCCGCTTGATGTCGTTTTGCACCATGCCAACGGTCGCGGCGAACAGCGCGGTGCAGGCCCCAATCACGCAGACAACGGCCTGGGCGGTGGGGCTGGCTTCGAACATCGGGGAGAGGCGGCAGACCATGAACACGCCGGCGGTCACCATGGTGGCGGCGTGGATAAGGGCGGAGACCGGCGTGGGGCCTTCCATGGCGTCGGGCAGCCAGGTGTGCAGGCCCAACTGGGCGGACTTGCCCATCGCGCCGACGAACAGCAGCAGGCACAGGCAGGTCATCACGTCGACCTGGGAGCCGAGGAAGCTGAAGGTCTGCCCGCTATGCTGCGGCACGGCCGCAAGGATGGCGTCAATGGAGACGGTGCCGAACACCAGGAAGGTGCCGAAAATGCCGAGCGAAAAGCCGAAATCGCCGACGCGGTTGACCACGAACGCCTTGATGGCGGCCGCGTTAGCCGAGGGCTTGTGATACCAGAAGCCGATGAGCAGATATGAGGCGAGGCCCACCCCTTCCCAGCCGAAGAACATCTGGACGAGGTTATCAGCCGTCACCAGCATCAGCATGGCGAAGGTGAAGAGCGACAGATAGGCGAAGAACCGGCTCTGCGACGGGTCTTCCTCCATATAGCCCCAGCTGTAGAGGTGGACGAGCGCCGAGACGCTGGTGACGACGACCAGCATGACCGCAGTGAGCGTATCGACCTTCAGCGCCCATTTGACGGAGAGGCCGCCGCTTTCGATCCAGTCCAGCACCGGAACGGTGTAGCCGGCGGTATCGTTCAGCCAGAAACCGGTGAAGATCACCCAGGCCAGTGCGGCCGAGACAAAGAGCCCGCCAGTGGTGAGTGCCTTGGCCGCGGTATGGCCGATGACGCGGCCGCCCAAACCGGCGACAAGCGCGGTGAGCAAAGGCAGGAAGACGAGGATGGTGATCATCGTCAGCCCTTCATCAGATCGGCTTGATCAACCGCCACCGTGCCGCGGCCCCGGAAATAGATGACCAATATGGCAAGGCCAATGGCCGCTTCGCCGGCGGCCACGGTGAGCACGAACATCGCGAAGATCTGGCCATGCACCTGGTGCAGGAAGGCCGAGAAGGCGACGAGGTTGATGTTCACCGCGAGCAGGATCAGTTCCAGCGACATCAGAATGATGATGATGTTGCGGCGATTGAGGAAGATACCGAACACGCCCAGAACGAACAGCGCAGCCGAAACGGCAAGATAATGGGTGAGCCCGATCACAATTCCACCCCCTGGCCAAGGCCAGCCTTGCCGACGCCCAGCGTGCCCGCCGGCGTGCGCGCCACCTGCGCGCCAATATCCTGCCGCCTGTTGCCGATGCGGCGGCGGTGGGTGAGCACGATGGCGCCGATCATCGACGCCAGCAGCAACAGCCCGGACATGGAGAAGACGAAGAAATAACGGGTATAAAGCTGGCTGCCGATCCACTGCGTGTTGGTCATGCCTTCCGGCGGACCAGCGAGGGCTTCGTGCACGATCACGCCCTGCCCCGGCTGCCAGCCCATGGCGACCAGCAGGATTTCGGCAAGGATGACGCCCGATACGGCAAGGCCGAGCGGCAGGTTCTTCAGGGCGCCGCGCTGCAACGCCTTGAAATCAATATCGAGCATCATGACGACAAACAGGAACAGCACCGCCACGGCGCCGACGTAGACGATGACCAACAGCATCGCCAGAAATTCGGCGCCGAGCAGGATGAACAGGCCGGCAGCGTTGAAAAAGGCCAGGATCAGCCACAGCACCGAGTGCACCGGGTTCCGCGTCGTGATCACCATCAGGCCACTGGTGAGCAGCAGGCCGGCGAACAGATAGAAGGCGAAAGCGGCCATCAACGCCACTCGCTGTCTGCAGCGATGTTGCTGGCGATGGCGCGTTCCCATTTCTCGCCGTTCGCGAGCAGCTTGTTCTTGTCGTAGATCAGCTCTTCGCGGGTTTCGGTGGCGAATTCGAAGTTCGGGGTTTCGACGATGGCATCCACCGGGCAGGCTTCCTGGCACAGGCCGCAATAGATGCACTTGGTCATGTCGATGTCGTACCGGGTCGTGCGGCGGCTGCCGTCGATGCGCGGTTCGGCTTCGATGGTGATGGCCTGCGCCGGGCAGACGGCTTCGCACAATTTGCAGGCGATGCAGCGTTCTTCGCCGTTGGGATAGCGGCGCAGCGCATGTTCACCGCGGAAGCGCGGCGAGATGGGGCCCTTTTCGAACGGGTAGTTGATCGTCACCTTGGGACGGAAGAAATAGCGCAGGGTCAGCCACATACCGGAGACGAACTCCAACAACAGCAGCGCCTTGGCGGAACGGAGCAGCGCAGACATCAAAGGGCTCCCGGCGCGGCCACAAAGTGCCCGGTGAAGATCAGCCAGCCAGACACCAGGATCACCCAGAACAGCGACAACGGCAGGAAGACTTTCCAGCCCAGCCGCATCAGCTGGTCATAGCGGTAGCGCGGCACAGTGGCCTTCACCCAGGCGAAGACGAAGAACATGAAGGCCATCTTCACCAGGAACCACACGAAGCCGGGGATCAGGTAGAGCGGCGCCCAATCGAGCGGCGGCAGCCAGCCACCGAGGAACAGGGTGGGGATCAGCGCGCACATGAAGAGGATGTTGGCATATTCGCCGAGGAAGAAGAGCGCGAAGCTCATCGAGGAATATTCCACCTGATAGCCGGCAACGAGCTCGGCTTCGGCTTCGGGCAGATCGAACGGAGGGCGGTTGGTTTCGGCCAGCGCGGTGATAAAGAACATGATGCCCATCGGGAACAGCAGCGGATTGAAGATGTTGCCGTTCAATATGCCCAGCACATTGCCCTTCTGGCTCATCACGATGTCCGACAGGTTGAGACTCTGCGCGTACATCATCACCGAAACGAGGATGAAGCCCATCGAGACTTCGTAGGAAACCATCTGCGCCGCAGAGCGCAGGCCACCCAAGAAGGCATATTTGGAGTTGGAGGCCCAGCCCGACATGATGATGCCGTAAACGCCCATCGAGGAGACGGCGAAGACATACAGCAGGCCGACGTTGAGATCGGCCAGCACCAGGCCGGCATCGAACGGCATCACCGCCCACACCACCAGCGCCAGCGTGAAGCTGATCATCGGGGCGAGCAGGAACACGCCGGTCGATGCGCCGGTGGGGATGATGGTTTCCTTCAGGAACAATTTGGCGGCGTCCGCAAAGGTCTGCAGCAGGCCGAACGGGCCGACCACGTTGGGGCCGCGCCGCATCTGCATCGCTGCCCAGATCTTGCGATCGGCATAAACCGCCAACGCCACGCCCACCATCACCGGGAAGGCAATGGCGAGGATCAGCGTCAGATTGGCGAGGAACCAGCCCGGGCCTTGCCCGAACTGTTCGACGAACCAGCCAGTGTAGGTCATTCGGCGGCCTCCTGCACCACGATGAGCGAGGAGACGCAGGCGGCCATGGTGGCACTGGCGCGGGCCACCGGGTTGGTGAGGTGGTAGTTGCTGTAGGCCAGATGCAGGGCGCCCTGCACCGGGGCGGCGTTCACGGCTGGGAGGGTGCCCACACGGGCGATCAGGCCGTCGCGGGCCAGATCGGGCCAATCGGCGGCGATGCGGCGACGCAGGGCCGACAGATCATCATAGGGCAGTTTCTGGCCCAGCACGGAGGACAAGGCGCGCAGGATCGTCCAATCCTCGCGCGCGTCGCCGGGGGGCTGCGTGGCTTTCAGTGCGCGCTGCACGCGGCCTTCCATGTTCACATAGGTGCCGGGCTTTTCGGTGTAGGCGGCGGCCGGCAGGATCACATCGGCATGGCGCACGCCGTGATCGCCATGAGTGCCGATATAGACGGTGAAGCGGCCAGCCATCACGTTCACTTCATCCGCGCCAACCAAGAACAGCGCCTTCACACCGGTATCGCCGAGCAAAGCATTGACGCCGCCGTCGACGGCGAGGCCCAGCCGCAGTGCACCAGCGCGGGCGGCGGCCGTGTGGACGAGGTTGAAGCCGTTCCAGCCATCCTTGACCACGCCCAGTTGCACGGCAGCGGCGCGGGCGGCGGCATAGAGGCCAGATGTTTTCAGCGCGCCCATGCCCAGGATGATTGCCGGGCGCTGGGCCGCAGCAAAGGCAGCAACCACGTCGGCCGGCAACGCGGTCAGCAACGCCGCATCGTCGCCAAGCTGGGTAATCGGGAAGCTCAGATCCACAGCCGGACCGATATTATACGCCTTGGCGCCGCCCTTCTTGACCGCCTTGCGCAGCCGAACATTGAGCAGGGCTGCTTCCTGACGGGGATTGGTGCCGACAAGCAGAATGGCATCGGCCGTCTCGATACCGGCCAGACCGGTATTGAACAGCCAGTTCGCCGGTTCGCCCGTGTCGAACAGCGCACCATCCTGGCGGCTTTCGATCCGGGTGGAGCCCAGCGTTGCCAAAAGATCGCGCAGCGCCACCATCTCTTCGACGGCGTTCAGATCACCCACGATGCCGGCAATTTCGTCGCCCTTCAGGCCCTTCAGGCCGGCGGCGACGGCAGTGAACGCTTCGGCCCACGTCGCCTTCTGCAGCTTGCCATTCACCCGCACCCACGGCGTATCAAGCCGGCGTTCGGAGAGGCCATCGACGGCAAAGCGGCTCTTGTCGGCCAGCCATTCTTCATTGACGTCGTCGTTCAGGCGCGGCGTCACCCGCAGCACAGCAGCGCCGCGGCTGCCGACAACGATGTTGCTGCCGATGGCATCCATCACGTCGATCGAATCGGTCTTCTTCAGCTCCCACGGCCGCGCCTGGAAGGCATAGGGCTTGGAGGTGAGCGCGCCCACCGGGCACAGATCAATCACGTTGCCCGACACTTCGGAAGTGACGGCCTTTTCCAGATACGACGTGATCTGCATCGACTCGCCGCGGCCGATGGCACCGATTTCCTCGACGCCGGCCACTTCCTCGGCAAAGCGCACGCAGCGGGTGCAGTGGATGCAGCGCGTCATCACCGTCTTGATGAGCGGGCCCATATATTTCTCGGTCACCGCCCGCTTGTTCTCGTCATAGCGGCTGGCGCCCTTGCCATAGGTGAGCGACTGATCCTGCAGATCGCATTCGCCGCCCTGATCGCAGATCGGGCAATCGAGCGGGTGGTTGATGAGCAGGAATTCCATCACCCCTTCGCGGGCCTTCTTCACCTTTTCGGTGCGGGTGTGGATCACCTGGCCATCGGCAGCCGGCATGGCGCAGCTGGCCACCGGCTTGGGGGATTTTTCCATTTCCACCAGGCACATGCGGCAGTTGCCGGCGATGGACAGGCGCTCGTGGTAGCAGAAACGCGGGATTTCAGCGCCGGCCGCTTCGCAGGCCTGCAACACCGTGGCGCCGTTCGGCACCTCCACTTCGATTCCATCGACGGTCAGCTTGGGCATGGCCGTCAGCTATCCGAACGCTGGGGGGCCACAAACTGGCCGTTTGCAAAAAGCATGTCACTTTCCAGAACCGGCGGCAGTTACCCGCCGCTATCGAGGCCCGTATAGCCGGGGGGTTTCGGGTTGGAAAGACAGGATAGTGACTGTTGGTCGCAGCTTTTTTGCAGTGCGGCATCAAACTGGCAAAAAAGATGAAGCTGGGCGCCTGTCGCACCCGGCTTCGGTCCTTCTTGCGGTCGATCAGGCCGCGATGGCGCGGGCAGCACCAGAGCGGCGACGGCGTGCTGCAGCGCCGACAAGACCAAAGCCGGCGATCAGCATGGCCCAGCTTTGCGGTTCAGGCACGACACCGCCCTGCGGCAGTTCGGAGAAGAAGAAAAAGGCCCGATCATATTCGCGTGGGCCCTGCAAATCGCTGCTGTTGATCGTCAGCGTCTGGCGCAGGCCGGCAAAGCTCAGGTCGCCGGGCCCGGTTTGGAAACCGCCGAAGAAATTGCCGACGTGTGCGAAGCTGTTGTCCTGCGTGTTGTTGAGACTGCCAAACATGTTGGCACTGCCGCCCAAAACGAACATCGTAGCGGTGCTGTTCAGCGTGGCGCCGTCACCATTGGTCAGCAGACCAATCCACAACGCGCTGCCGTTGCCAACAGTCATCGGGCCATTGGTGAAATTGATGGTGAGATCGAGCGCGTCACCAACGCCGAGCGACACAGGCGTGATCGCAACATTGTTCAACAGGTTAATCTGCATCGCGTTGGCATCAAGGCTGGCCGTGATCACCGCGGCCGACGTCGGAAACGCCGCAAGGCTCGCAACTGCAGCAACCGCAAAAAGCAAAGGCTTCATGTGATATTCCCCCGAATGTGGAAAATACCCATTACGTTATTTACGGTTATTAAACAACTCATTCATCCTTGACGCTTTCGTGACTGGAAAACCGTCACGGCCTGCCGCATAGGCCGGGGCATGACACTCCCCATCCACATCATTGGCGGTGGCCTCGCCGGTTCCGAAGCCGCCTGGCAGATCGCGCAAGCCGGCATTCCCGTTATCCTGCATGAGATGCGCGGACCGCATGGCACCGACGCGCACAAGACCGACGGGCTGGCCGAACTCGTCTGTTCCAACAGTTTTCGCAGCGATGATCCCGACAATAATGCCGTTGGCCTGATCCATCAGGAGATGCGGGCGATGGGCAGCATCATCATGGCTGAGGCCGACAAGGCGCGGGTGCCGGCTGGATCGGCGCTTGCGGTGGACCGCGACGTGTTTTCAGACGGCGTGACCGCCACGCTGGCCGCCCATCCCAACGTCACCATCGTCCGCGAGATGATCGCCGGCCTACCGCCGGAAGAGTGGGACAGCGTCATCATCGCCACCGGGCCGCTGACGGCGACGCCGCTGGCCGAAGCCATCCGCGATCTGACCGGGCAGGATGCGCTGGCGTTTTTCGACGCCATCGCGCCGGTCATCCATTTTGAATCCATCAATCTGGAAACCGCCTGGTTCCAGTCGCGCTGGGACAAGGGTGGGGCCAAGGATTACCTGAACTGCCCGATGGACAAGGAGCAGTATGAGGCCTTCATCGATGCGATGCTGGCCGCTGAAATGGCCAGCTTCAAGGAGTGGGAGGCCAACACCCCTTATTTCGACGGCTGCATGCCGATCGAGGTGATGGCCGAACGTGGCCGCAACACGCCGCGCTTTGGCCCAATGAAGCCGGTGGGCCTCACCAACCCCGCCACCGGCCGACGCGCCTGGGCCGTGGTGCAATTGCGGCAGGACAATGCCCTGGGCAGCCTGTGGAACATGGTCGGATTCCAGACCAAGATGAAGCATGCTGAACAGGTGCGGGTGTTCCGCATGATTCCGGGCCTCGAAAACGCGCAATTCGCGCGGTTGGGTGGCCTGCACCGCAACACCTTCATCAAATCGCCGGTGCTGCTGGATGAGACCCTGCGCCTGAAACTTCGGCCCGGCATCCGCTTTGCCGGCCAGATCACCGGCTGCGAAGGCTATGTTGAAAGCGCGGCAGTGGGCCTGATGGCGGCGCGGTTCGCCATTGCCGAACGGCAGGGCCGCGAACCGGTGCCACCGCCGGCGACAACCGCGCTGGGCGCCCTGCTCCACCACATTACCGGCGGCGCAGAGGCTTCGACCTTCCAGCCGATGAACGTCAACTTTGGCCTGTTTCCGGCGCTGGAGACGGCGGTGAAGAAGGATCAGCGCAAGCCCGCTCTGGTGACGCGGGCGCGGGCGGATCTGGCAGACTGGATGAAGGTGGCCTGAGCCTCACTCCTCACCTGGCGGAGGGCAGACGCAGGCGGCTTTCGGCTTGCGTTTCATCGCCGTGGTCGCGAACTCGCGGGGGGTGAGCGCACCATCGGCATTGCGATCGGCGCGGGCGAATTTCGTGGCGGTCGCCACGGCGAATTCCTCGAAATCCAGCCTGCCATCCCGGTTGCGGTCCGCGCGCTCAAAGCTCTTGCGGCGATTGGCAAGAAACTCGCCGCGATTGACACTGCTATCCTTGTCCTTGTCGTAGCGGCGCAGGCGGCGGGCCTCGCGCTCGGCGTCGGACAGGGGAGAATTCGGCGCCTCCAGCGGCGCTGCGGCCGCATCTGTCGCCGGCGGATCGGCACTGGCCAAGGCGGCAGCGGGCTGGGTGACAGGCGGAGCGCGCCATATGATCAAGCCGGCGCCCAACAGGCCAACCAGAGCCACGACAAAGCCAAGGATGCGGCGCACTTCACTGCTCCCACCATCGCCAAGACCCTGGATGCAGAGCGATACGCTGCCTCAGCGCCCCAGTGCAACCACCTTGAACATCAACGCCTGCCGGGCCAGCGTACCGCGCGGTTCGAGCGGGCGGCCGGCGGCGGCATGGGCGGCATCGCGTGCCTTCAACTCTACCAGGGCGCGCAGCGGGCGCAGCAGCACCGATGTGCGGTCGGGCGGGCTTTGCGCCAGCGCCAGCGCCTGGCCCAAATACTCACCCTCGGCCGGATCGGCGCCGAGCAGCCGCGCAGCCAGGGTGAACAGGCGCACGCAACCACTCGCACTGCCGGCCGCATCGCCGTTCAGCCGGGCCAGCCAGCCATCTTCCAGACCAGCCAGATCCGAACCCGAAAGCCGCGGCAGCGTGCGGGCCTGCAGCGCCTGCAACAGCGGCTGCGCCGGAGCAGGCTGCGTATCGAGCTCGATCAGCCGATCGCGCCACCAGGCGAGACGAATCTCGCCCAGCAGGGGCTCCGTGGTGGTGGCCACCAGCTGCGCCAGTTCCGCGTCCAGGGCCAGCAGCGCGACCAGGCCAGGGCGGGCCGGCGCTGCCGCATAGAGGCAGGCCAGCCAACGCTCCCGGTCGCGCTGCTTCAGTTCATCGGCAATGATCGACAATGGGTCCATTCGGTCAGGCGGGCCCCACCCGGAAGGCGCACAATTTGTTGCCATCGGGATCGCGGAAATAGGCGCCGTAGAACGCCTGCGGGCCTTCCTCGCCACGCACGCCGGGGGCACCTTCATCGGCAGCGCCGGCGGCCAGCGCGGCGGCGTGCATGGCATCGACCTTGGCGCGCGTGTCCAGCACCAGCGCGATCATGGTGCCGTTGCCGGCGGTGGCCGGCTGGCCATCATAGGCCGGGCCAACGCCCAGCATCGGCGCGGTCCAACTGGTGCCCCAGCACACGGCGCCGGTGGGGAATTCCATCAGACGGCTGATGCCAACACTGGCGAACAGCGCATCGTAAAAGGCAAAGCTGCGCGGCAGATCATTGCTGCCGAAAAGGGCGTAACCGATCATGCGAATCCTCCTTTGGCCACCATGGCCGGCAAACGGTGACACAGGCATTGCAGTGCGGCCATTATTTGGCAGGTCATCGTGCCAGTTCCGCCATGATGATGTCTTCCGCCGCGCTGAAACTGGAGGCGACATGGGGCGATTTGAAGGGATCGTCGCTGCTGCCGGTGAGCGCATAGGCAAACACACGGCCGCGCCTTTGATCAACCCACAGACCGGCGAGCAGGCCATAGGCTTCGCCCAGATGGCCCCACCAGCGCGCGCCCTTCACCGGCTGATCGGTCGCCCCGGCACGGCCACTGAGGCAGTGCGGGCCGGCACCGTAGCACAGCATCTGGCCGTGATAATCATCGCCGGGCACCGCCCCGCCGGCCTGCCAGACCGGGGTGAACATGGCGTTGACCGTGGCGGATTTCAGCAGCCGCACGCCGCCAAGT
The DNA here is from genome assembly GCF_000420765.1 of Sandarakinorhabdus limnophila DSM 17366. GTDB lineage: Bacteria > Pseudomonadota > Alphaproteobacteria > Sphingomonadales > Sphingomonadaceae > Sandarakinorhabdus > Sandarakinorhabdus limnophila. The sequence goes on from NZ_ATVO01000006.1 coordinate 46,041, forward strand.
TCGCCGCCACGCAACAGCAACTGGCCGATGCGGGCGAGATCGGGGATGCTGATCCTGAGGCCACCCTGCGGCGAGAAAATGGTGCCATTGGTGCCAGGCACATAGGCCGCCAGATCGCAGGCCGCATTGGCGCGCACCGGGCACGCGCTGCGCTGGCCTTTCAGGTCATCCACCTGAGGCACCCATGGCCCGGCCGGGTTCCAGGCGGTTTCATCGCGGCCCTTGCGGTAGAGGACGGCGGCGCGGGCGATGGCGGCATCCGACGCGCCCTGCCAGTTGTAGCCGGCGTCGATCTTCAGCGGCGCCAGCACCAGCCGGGTCATCAACCGGTCAAAGCGTTCGCCCGTGGCCTTCTCCATCACCGAAGCAATCAGGCCGTAATTGAGATTGGCATATTCGAACCGCCTGCCCGGCGCGCCCGCGCCCCAATGCTGCGGGGTGAGCTTGTCGTGCAGCTGTTCCTCCAGCGCAAAGCCATAGCCCGGCCCATCGACGATGCCGCTGGTGTGCGAGAGCAGCTGGCGCAGCGTGACCGGCGTTTCGGGATGAGCGGGGTGGCGCAGTTGCCAGCCGAGGTACAGGCTCACGTCTCGATCGAGATCGAGCTTGCCCTGCTCCACCAGCCGCCACATGGCGATAGCAACGACAAGTTTCGAGATAGAGGCGACGCGGATCACGCTGTCGGTCTGCAGTGGGCGGCCCGCGGCGATGTCGGCCAGGCCATGGGCTTCGGCACGGATGATGCTGTTCTTGTCTGCCACCACGCCGACGACGCCGGAAAGCTGCGGCGCGCGGGGCTCCGTGCCGGCGACCAGAGCCGCCAGCGGATTGGAAGCGGCCGGGCTGGCCAGCAACAGGCAAAGGGCAAGAACGGCGCGCATTGCTGGCTTCATAAGCAGGCGCAGCAGGCATGGCCAGCCGGCATCGGCTGCGCTAGCGTATCGCCATGACGACGCGCTTAGCCATTGGCCTGATGTCCGGAACCTCGATGGACGGCATCGATGCCGCGCTGCTGGAAACCGATGGCGAGGGGGTAGTGAACCCGATCGCTTTCATGTTTTTCCCCTATGAACCGGATTTCCGCCCGCGCCTTCGCGCCGCCATGGCCCGCGCGCTGGAAATGCATGCGCCGGCCCGCGACGCGTTGATCGACGCGGTGGAACAGGAATCGACCGGCCTGCACGCCATGGCCGTGCACCGCCTGCTCGCTGCCACCCACACGCGGCGCGATGATGTGGCAGTGATCGGCTTCCACGGCCAGACCATTGCGCACAGGCCCGACCGCAAGTGGACCTGGCAAATCGGCGATGGCGCCACGCTGAAAGCCGCGACGCGGATTCAGGTCGCCTATGATTTCCGCAGCGCCGATGTTGCGGCCGGCGGCCAGGGCGCGCCGCTGGCGCCGGGTTATCACCGGGCGCGATCGGAGGAACTGGGTCGGCCGCTGGGTGTGCTCAACCTGGGCGGGGTGGGCAATCTGACCTGGTTTGCCGAGGACGTGACTTGGGGCAGTTTCGATACCGGGCCGGGCAATGCGCTGATCGATGATTGGGTGCGCGCCCACACTGGCCGCAGTTACGACGAAGATGGCAAGGTCGCGGCCAGCGGCATGTGCCACGACAATGTGCTGCAAACCTTGTGCGACAATCCGTGGTTCGACGCCGCTCCGCCCAAATCGCTGGACCGCAACGCCTGGGATATCGGTGCCTTGCGCGGCCTCTCACCCGGCGATGGCGCGGCCACTTTGACGGCGTTCACGGCAGAGACGGTGCGCCTTGCCCTCACCCATGTGCCGCCGATCGGCCGCTTGCTGGTGACCGGTGGCGGGCGCTTGAACCCGGTCTTGATGGCCGAACTTGCCCAGCGCTGCGCTGTGCCCTGCGATGCAGTGGAAGCCGTCGGCTGGAACGGCGACGCGCTGGAGGCCGAAGCGTTCGCGTGGCTGGCCGTACGCGTGCTGGACGGCAAACCGCTCAGCTGGCCGGAGACGACCGGAGTGCCAGTGGCGATGACTGGCGGGCGGGTGGCTTAACGCCCGCCGTTAGCCAGCCGCATGTCCAGATAGCCGTCAACCTCGCCCATCAGCAGGTCCATTTCGTTCTGGAAGAAATGGTTGGCGCCGGGGATGGTGCTGTGATGGATGGTGATGTGGCGCTGCGTCTTCAACTTGTCCACCAGCTTGAGCACGGCAGATGGCGGCACCACTTCGTCGTTTTCGCCGTCCACGATGATCCCGCTCGACGGGCACGGGGCCAGGAAGGTGAAATCATACATGTTGGCCGGCGGCGCGATCGAGATGAAACCCTTGATCTCTGGCCGGCGCATCAGCAGCTGCATGCCGATCCAGGCGCCGAAGGAGAAGCCACCCACCCAGGTGGTGTGGGCTTCCGGATTGAACTGCTGCAACCAATCGAGCGCGGAGGCGGCGTCGGACAATTCGCCGATGCCGTTATCGAACGTGCCCTGGCTGCGGCCAACACCGCGGAAGTTGAAGCGCAGCGTCGCAAAGCCGCGGCGCACGAAGCTTTGATAAAGCGCCAGCACGATTGGATGATTCATCGTGCCCTGCGCCGGGTGCGGCTGCAGCAGGATGGCGACCGGCGCACGCGGGCCGGCACCGGGCTGGTAACGGCCTTCGAGACGGCCTTCGGGGCCGGTAAGAATGACTTCGGGCATGCTGATCCCAATTCTGGTGCAAGGCGGCTGTTGCGCCCTATATGGCCTGCAGAGGCCCTGTTGCAATGAAAAGCCGAATCTATCTTGATCATGCTGCCACCACGCCGGTGCGCGATGCCGCGCGCGCGGCGCTGGTAGAGGCGCTGGGCCTGACCGGGAACCCGTCGAGCGTGCACGGCGGCGGCCGGGCGGCCAATGCGTTGCTGGAAGGTGCGCGCGATACCGTGGCGCGCTTTGCCGGGGTGGCACCGGAGCATGTGGTGTTCACCAGCGGCGGCACCGAGGCGATTGCTTTGGCATCGAATGGCGCGCGGCTGGCGGGGCCGACACGCCCGCGCTTGCTCGTGGGCGCGACCGAGCACAGCGCGGTGCTGCAGGCGCGCGATGATGTGGTGCTGCTGCCGGTGGATTGCGACGGCCAGATCGACCTTGCCGCCTTGCGTGCAGCGCTGTCCGAAGGCCCGGCGCTGGTGGCGGTGCAGGCGGCCAACAACGAGACCGGTGTAATTCAGCCACTGGCCGAGGTGGCGACGCTGGTGCGGGAAGCCGGCGGACTGCTGCTGGTGGATGCGGTGCAGGCGGCGGGGAAGATGGCGCTGCCTGATGCGGATTTCGTGGCGCTTTCGGCGCACAAACTGGGCGGGCCTCCCGGTATTGGAGCGCTGATCGTGCGCGACCCCGAAAGCCTGATCGCCATCCAGCGCGGCGGCGGGCAAGAGCGTGGCCATCGCGGCGGCACGCCCAATCTGCCCGGCATCGCCGGCTTTGCCGCCGCCGTGGCGCAAACCCACGACTGGAGCGCGGTTGCCACACGACGGATCGCGCTGGAAACACGGTTGAAAGCCGCCGGCGCGATCATCCATGGCGAAGCCGCGCCGCGCCTGCCCAACATCGGCAGCATCGGCCTGCCCGGCGTGGCCGCATCAACGCAGGTGATGATGCTCGATCTGGAAGGCTATATGGTCTCGGCCGGCGCGGCCTGTTCGTCCGGCAAGGTCAAGGCCAGCCATGTGCTCGCCGCGATGGGGCTGGGGGCGGCGGCGGGCGAAGCCATTCGCGTCAGCCTGTCACCGGCCACCACGGATGCCGAGATTGACGCATTCGCCGCCGCCTGGCTTGCCATGGCAGCGCGGTTGGGCCGAAAGGGCGCGGCATGAGCATGCCGATTTACCTTGATTATGGCGCGACGACGCCGCTCGATCCCGCTGTCGCTGCTGCAATGGAACCGTGGGGGGTGGATGGCTTCGGCAACCCGCACAGCGCGCACATGTGGGGCTACAAGGCCAAGGCGGCGGTGGAACGGGCGCGCGAACAGGTCGCTGGCCTTATCAATGCGCCCGCCGAAACCATCGCCTTCACAAGCGGTGCCACCGAAAGCAACAACTGGGCGCTGAAGGGCCTGCTCACCGCACCTGGGCAGACGCGGCGGCGGATCGTGACGCTGGCCACCGAGCATTCGTCCGTGCTGGAAACGGCGCAGTATCTCGCCGGCATCGGGGCGCAGCTGACCATCGTGCCTGTGCGCGAACACGGCCTGGTTGATCTGGGCGACCTTGAGCGCGCGCTGGGCGAGGATGTGGCGCTGGTTTCGGTTATGGCGGTGAACAACGAGATCGGCGTGGTGCAGGATCTGGCCGGTATCGGCCGACGGGCCCACGCGGTTGGTGCGGTGTTCCATGTCGATGCAGCGCAGGGCTTCGGCAAGCTGCCACTGGATGTCGACGTCATGGGCATCGATCTGATGAGTGTCACCGCGCACAAGATCTACGGCCCCAAGGGTGTCGGCGCGCTTTATCGCCGGCCATTCACCGTCATCACGCCGCTGCTGCACGGCGGCGGGCAGGAGGATGGCCGTTCGGGCACATTGCCCACCGCGCTGATCGCCGGATTGGGCGAAGCGGCGCGCATCGCCGGTGAGAGGATGGCCGCCGATCTTGCACATGCCCTGCAGCTGCGCGAGCGCTTGCTGGCGGGCCTGAGCGTGCTGCATCGCATCAATGGCGACCTTGATCGGCGCTGGCCGGGCAATCTCAATCTGTCATTCCCGGGCCTGGTGATGCCGTTGATCCAGCAACTCCCCGGCCTGGCCATCAGTTCGGGTTCGGCCTGCGCGTCCGTCACCGGGCGGGCCAGCCATGTGCTCACCGCGCTGGGCCTGCCCGAACCCACCGCCAAGGCATCGCTGCGGCTGGGCTTTGGCCGTTTCACGACCGCCACAGACATTGATACCGCGGTCACCCTGATAAATGCTGCAGTGCAGCGCCAGCTTGAAGAATTGGCCTGATCGCGCCACTATAAGCGCATGGCCCGCATCCGCTTCATCTCCGCCGATGGCTCACAGGAAGCCATCGCCGAAAGCAAACCCGGCGATCGCCTGCTTGATGTGGCGCAGGCGCATGGCATGCCGCTGGAAGGCACCTGCGAAGGCGCGATGGCCTGTTCCACCTGCCATGTCTATCTGGTCGGCGGCGATGTCGAAAAACTGCCGGCGCCCATCGAAGAAGAGGAAGACATGCTGGATTTCGCCGCTGGCGCCAACCGCCAGAGCCGGCTCGCCTGCCAGGTGAAACTGACGGCGGATATCCACAGTTTGGACGTACGGATGCCGCGCAGTGTGGTCGACAACAGCCGTTAAGGCTGGCAAAATTGCCCCGAAGAACAAACTGGGGAGCTGATTGATGCCTGCCTTGCTTGTCGCGCTGCTGTTGCAGGCGGCAGATCCTGCCCCGCCTGCTGTTGCCCCGCCCGCCACCACCGATACCCCAGTCCCGGCCAGCGCCGACAGCCCGGAAGAGATCGCCAAGGACAGCGCCCGCGATCTGAAGGACAGCCGCTATTACAACAAGCCCGGCGCCACCCGCGCCGATTATGACAAGGATTGGCAGGAATGCCGCCTGATCGCCCGCGGCAGCCGCACGCCAGGTGGATCGCCGGTGGTGGTGTATAATCCGGCCATCATCTCGCCCGCCGCTGCCGCTGCCGGCGGCCTGTTGGGCGGGTTGATCGCGGGCGCCATTGCCGATGGCGAAACCCGCCGCGCCAATCGCCGTTCATGCCTGATGTATCGCGGTTGGCGCGTGGTGGAAGTGACGGACGCGCAGGAAAAATTGTTCCTCACCATGCCCGATCCCGAACGCGAAGCCTGGTTCAACCGCATGCTGGGCGCCGAGAATCCCGACGGCAAATCGGTAACGCGCTGGAACAATGATTTCGCCGTGACGCCTGCGCTGGCGGCCGCGCCGCCGCCCAAGCCCTGAACACGAGGCCCCGCCCGATGCGCCTTTCGCCCTTCATCCTCGCCGCGCTTCTCGCCACACCGGCCGCCGCGCAATTGTCTGTCACCAAGCCGACGCCGCTGGAGTTGCCGGTTACCATGGCGCCGCACCAGGGCGCGCTGCTGGTCGCCTTCCGCCGCCCCGATGGCTGGAGCGCGGGCAAATCCGGCACCATTGCCTTTGCCCGTTATGATCCAGCCCGGCACGACATGATCGCCCGGCCCAAGGATGCCAAGAAGAACGGCGACACCAACACCTACTGGATCCAGGCCAGTTCCAAGGATCGCAAGGCGGCGCTGGAATATCGGCTGATGCTGGTTTCGGCCGGCGATTACGTGCTCTACGGCGCCGCGCCCGGCCCGGGCGGCATGGTGATGAACAGCTTCTGCTACAACAGTGTCACCTTGCGCGTGAATGCCGGCGAAGTGGTCTATTTCGGTGACGTCACGACCTATATCGCTGCCAAACGCGCCGATGGCGGCCCCTTCTATTTCGGCATGCCGTGGAGCTGGCACCCGGATGAGGCGAAAGCCGCGTTGGCCAGCCAGCCGGCGCTGCAAGCGGCGTTCAAGCCGGGCGAACTGAAAGGCGGCGCCAGCTACAGCTGTTCTGGCCAGATGATGACGGCTTATGACTTGCCGGACCTACCGCGCCTGCCGCCGCTAACGCCTGAGGAGAAGGCGAAGATCGCCGCCGAAGCGCTGGTCGCGCCGCCGCGCCAGGCCGGGCCAAACACGGCGCAAACGCCGATTCTCGTTCCTGTACGCTGATGGGGTGGGAGCCGGGAACGACCCAGACCGGAATCGTTGCGGCTGCTTCCTTCCGGACCTGACCGGGTTGGCGAGCGGCCTGTCCGCCCGGCTCCCACGGCGCATATGGCGGCTGTGGCGCCGAAGTGCAAGCCCGGCTTCAAAGCCTGCGTGACGCGCCAGCCCGGCCCGGCTAGAACAGGACAACATGTCAGACGAATCCGATATCGCCTTTCCGGGCCTTGAACTGCCGGCCGCAGTGCCCGCACCAGCTTACCGTGTGCTGGCACGCAAATATCGCCCGGCGACCTTTGATTCGCTGCTCGGTCAAGCGGCGATGGTGCAGACGCTGGGCAACGCCATCGCGCGCGGCCGGCTGGCGCAGGCCTGGCTGCTGACCGGCGTGCGCGGGGTGGGCAAGACCTCCACTGCGCGCATTATTGCCAAGGCGCTGAACTGCATCGGGCCTGATGGCCAGGGCGGCCCAACGATCAATCCCTGCGGGGTGTGCGAGCCCTGCGTTGCCATCGCGGCCGGCCGCCATATGGACGTTGTGGAAATGGACGCCGCGTCCAACACCGGTGTCGATGATGTGCGCGAGATCATCGAGGGTGTTCGCTATGCCGCCGTATCGGCTCGCTACAAGATCCACATCATCGACGAAGTCCACATGCTGTCCAAGGCGGCGTTCAACGCGCTGTTGAAAACGCTGGAAGAACCGCCGCCGGGCGTGAAGTTCATCATGGCCACCACCGAGGTGAACAAGGTGCCGGCCACGATCCTGTCGCGTTGCCAGCGGTTCGATCTGAAGCGCGTGCCGGCCGAGATGTTGGCCGACCATTTCGCCCGCATCCTCGAACAGGAGCAGGTGCAGTTTGAAACTGATGCGCTGGCGCTGGTGGCCCGCGCCGCCGAGGGCAGCGTGCGCGATGGTCTTTCCATCCTTGATCAGGCCATCGCTCACAGCGGCGAGACGATCACGGCAGATGCCGTCCGCGACATGCTGGGCCTGGCCGATCGCGGCGCCGTGCGCGCCCTGTTCGGCCATGTGCTGGAAGGCCGGGTGGGCGAGGTGATGGCCGCCGTCGCCCGCCAATATGATCTTGGGCAAGACCCGGCGCAGCTGATGCGCGAGCTGCTGGGCCTGGTCCACGGCATCACCCGCCAGCGCCTCGCCCGGCGCCGGGATCCGCTGCTCTCAGCGGAAGAACAGGCGGCGCTGGATGGCTGGGCGCAGGCGCTCACCTTCCCGCGATTGTCGATGCTGTGGCAGATGCTGCTCAAGGGCCTGGAAGAAGTGCAGGCGGCACCAGTGCCGCTGCAGGCCGCCGAAATGGCGCTGCTGCGGCTGTGCCACGCCGCCGATCTGCCCGATCCAGGCGCGCTGGTAAAACAGTTGCAACAGCAGGGCGCGACGATCACAGCCCCGTCTGCTCCCGCCCCTGCCCCATCGGGTGCACCCGCCGCTGCACTGCCCGCCGCACCGCCCGTCAGCGCGCCGCCGGCTGGCGAAATGCCGGACAGTTTCGAAGCGATGGTGGCGCTGTTCCGCCGCCGGAGCGAGGCGCGGCTGGCGCATTACCTGACCGACGATGTGCGGCTGCTAAGCTGGGCCCCACCCCGGCTGGCGCTCGCCGCTGCCGGCCTGCCCAAGGACGTGCCGCTGGCGATCGCGCGCAGCCTGGAGGAATGGACCGGGCAGAAATGGCAGATTGAATGGCAGACCGAAGGCGGCCAACCCACATTGCGCGAAACCGAGCTTGCCCGCCTGGCCGCGCTGGAAGCCCAGATGCGCGCCGATCCCACCGTGGCCGCGTTGATGGCGGCCTTTCCCGACGCCGAACTTTCCCCCCTCAAACAAACGGCCTGAGAAGAACCATGCCCAGCCTTGAAGAACTGATGAACGCCGCCCGCAACGTGCAGGAGCAGATGGCCCGTGCCCAGGCCGAGCTCGACAATATCGAGGTTGAAGGCGCATCTGGTGGGGGCCTGGTGAAAGTGCGCGCCACCGCCCGCGGCGCCGTGCGCGGCTTGACCATCGACCCGTCGCTGCTGACTGCTGACAGCAAGGAAATGTTGGAAGACCTGATCGTCGCGGCCTTCAACGACGCCAAGACCAAGGCCGATCAGGCCGGCAGCGCCGAGATGGGCAAGCTGACCGCCGGCATGCAGCTGCCACCGGGCTTCAAGTTGCCGGATTTCTGATTTCAACCGAAGGACCAAAGTCCCATGCGCCAGATCCAATCGACCATCACCTCCGCCGGTGAACTCATCCTCGCGCTGGCCGACGTGCCGGAGCCGGAGGCTGGGGCTGGCGAGATCAAGATCCGCATCGAAGCCGCGCCGATCAATCCGTCGGACATCGGCCTGCTTACCGGCGCGGCCGACATGACGACGGCGCGCGGCGAGCCCGACGCCATTCGTGCCACCGTGCCGCCAGCGCTGATGCGGGCAATGGCGGCGCGCGCCGATCAGGCGATGCCGTGCGGCAATGAAGGCGCCGGCACCGTGGTCGCTGCTGGCGCCGGCGCAGAGCATCTGCTGGGCCGCAAGGTCGCCATCATCGGCGGCGCGACGTACGCGGATTATCGCGTGGTGAAGGCCGAGGAAGCATTACTGCTACCCGAAGGCGCGACGGCTGAACAGGGCGCGTCCTGCTTCGTCAACCCGCTGACAGCGCTGGGTTTTGTCGAGACGATGCGCGCCGAAGGCCACAGTGCCATCATCCACACCGCCGCTGCGTCCAACCTCGGGCAGATGCTGGTGAAGATCTGCAAGGCCGATGGCGTGCCGCTGGTCAACATCGTGCGCTCGGCGGAACAGGTGGCGATCCTGAAGGGCATCGGTGCCACCCACGTGATCGACTCCACCGCGCCCGATTTCATGGCGCAACTGGTGGCGGCCTGCACCGAAACCGGCGCGACCCTGGCCTTTGATGCGATCGGCGGCGGGCAGTTGGCCGGGCAGATCCTCACCGCGATGGAAGCGGCGATCAACGCGCGCGCCGGTGGCTACAGCCGCTATGGCTCGGAAGTGCTGAAGCAGGTCTATATCTATGGCGGGCTCGACATGGCGCCGACGACGTTCGGGCGTGGTTTCGGCATGGCCTGGGCAGTGGGCGGCTGGCTGCTGTTCCCGCGCATGCGCACCTTTGGGCCGGGCACCTATGCCCGCCTGAAGCAACGCGTTGCCGATGAACTTACCACGACCTTTGCAAGCCATTACAGCCACAAGGTCAGTCTGGCCGGGATGCTGGAACCCGCAGCCGTGGCCGGCTGGTATCGCCGCGCAACGGGACAGAAATATCTGGTGGTGCCGGACTAACGCCGCCCGTCACTTCCACAGGCAGGTATCAATCCCCTCGTCGCGCACCACCTTCACCCGCCGTTCGATACGGCGGGCGTAGCGGCGCACGGACTTCGATGGCTTGGCCACGCTGCGCTTGATCGGCTGCGGCAGGATGGCGGTCAGCCGAGCCGCCTGCTTGGGGCTCAGGCGATCGACGGTGGTGCCGAAATAATGTTTCGAGGCCGCCGGCATGCCGTAGATGCCCGGGCCCATCTCGACGATGTTGAGATAGACTTCCATGATGCGCGGCTTGCCCCAGAAAATCTCGATGAGGCCGGTGAAATAGGCTTCCAGGCCCTTCCGCACATAGGATCGGCCCGGCCACAGAAAGGCGTTCTTGGCGGTCTGCTGGCTGATGGTGGAACCACCGCGCAGCTTGCGGCCCTGGTAATTGGCCTGCGCCGCCGCCTTCACGGCTTCAAAATCAATGCCGTGGTGATAGCAGAAATTGGCATCTTCCGCCCCGATCACGGCGCGCGGCAGGCTGCGTGACATGGCGGTGAGGGGCACCCACGTATATTGCACCTTCCGGCCATCCACGGAATCGCGCGCCATCAGCCAGGTCATTGGCGGCGGCAGGAAGCGATAGGCGATCACCCAGATCAGGCTGAGCACGAAAACAGCCCCGAGCACCCGGAAGAACCAGCTGACAAGAAATCCGATGGCGCGCCCGATCATGGCTGCATCTGCCGCCAGTCGGGCGTGGTCGTCAATGTGTTAGCGCTTGTTTGGGCGTGCGAAGGGTTGGGATAGCGAGCGATTTTTCGTCACCACAAGGAGCAGCCGCAGCCGCGATGTCTTGCGCATCGAGGCAAGGATGCGACGCCGGGGTGGCGGAAAAGCGCCGCTAGGCCGGCCCGCCGCACGGCCAAACAGGCGCTCAGACTTGTTCCGGCAGCAAGCGCTGTTCGGTCGCGGCTTCCTGCATCGCCTTGGCCAGCTTTTCAAACGCGCGCACCTCGATCTGGCGCACGCGCTCGCGGCTAATGCTGTAGCGCTGGCTCAACTCCTCCAGCGTTTCCGGCTCGTCGATCAGGCGGCGCTGGGTGAGAATGTCGCGCTCGCGCTCGTTCAGGCTCGCCATCGCGGTCACCAGCAACGTGTGGCGCTGGTCACGCTCTTCGCTGTCGGCCAGCAGTTCGTCGGCCAGCGGGCCATCATCGGCCAGCCAATCCTGCCACTGGCCTTCGCCTTCCTCGCGCAGCGGCGTGTTGAGGCTGGCGTCACCGCCATGGCCCATGCGCCGGTTCATCGAGACGACTTCGTCTTCATTCACGCCCAGCGTGGTGGCGATATGTTCAACCTGTTCGGGGCGCAGATCGCCATCCTCCACCGCGCCGATCTTGCCCTTCAGGCGGCGCAGGTTGAAGAACAGCTTCTTCTGGGCCGCCGTCGTGCCGATCTTCACCAGGCTCCAGCTGCGCAGGATATATTCCTGAATCGCCGCCTTGATCCACCACATGGCATAGGTGGCGAGGCGGAAGCCCTTTTCGGCATCGAATTTGCGCACGCCCTGCATCAGGCCGATATTGCCTTCTGCAATCAGCTCGTTCACCGGCAGGCCATAGCCGCGATAACCCATGGCGATGCGCGCCACGAGCCGCAGGTGGCTGGTCACCAGCTTGGTGGCGGCCGCCGGGTCCTGATGCTCGGCCCAGCGCTTGGCCAGCATATATTCCTGTTCCGGCGCCAGCAGCGGGAACTTGCGGATTTCGGCCAGATAGCGGTTCAGCCCGGCTTCCGAGCCCAGGGAAGGAATGCTGGTCTGCTTCACGGCGGGAAGATTTGAACTCATCGTGTCACTCCAGTCCGGTCCCATCAAGGCGACCGATCAACGCCACCATATCGGCTGGCAGGGGGCTTTCGAAACAAAGCTTTTCTTGGGTCACGGGATGCACAAACCCCAGTGTCGCGGCGTGCAGGGCTTGCCGCTCAAAGGCCAGATCCTTCAGCAGAGGAGCCAGCTTGCCAGGGGTGCGTCCGTACACGGCATCACCCAATAGGGCATGGCCGATGGACGCCATGTGAACGCGGATCTGGTGGGTGCGGCCCGTTTCCAGCCGGCATTCCACTTGCGCTGCGCCGTCAAAGGCCGCCACGGTGCGGAAATGGGTGATGGCATGCTTGCCGCGGCCATCCTTCACGATCGCCATCTTTTGGCGGTTGGCCGTGCTGCGCGCCAGCGCGCCTTCGATGCGGCCGGCGGGCGGCACCGGCACGCCACCAACAACGGCGGTGTAGCGGCGATCGACATCGTGGCGGGCGAATTGCGCGGCGAGGCCTTCGTGGGCCTTGTCCGTCTTGGCGACGACCAGCAGCCCCGATGTGTCCTTGTCGATGCGGTGAACGATGCCCGGCCGCGCCACCCCGCCGATGCCCGAAAGCCGCCCGGCGCAACGGTGCAGCAGCGCGTTGACCATGGTGCCATCATAATTGCCGGCGGCGGGATGCACGACCAGCCCGGCCGGCTTGTCCACCACCAGCAGATGATCGTCTTCATGAACGATGGTGAGCGGGATATCCTGGGCGACGGTGTCCGATGGGCGGGCTTCGGGCACGTCCAGCGTTAGCGCCTCGCCGCCCTTCATCTTGGTGGCCGGATCCCAGATCACTCCAGCCGGGCCGGACAGGCGCCCGCCCTGCACCAGGTTCTTCAGGCGCTCACGGCTGTACAGCGGCACGGCTTCGGCCAGCGCCTTGTCCAAGCGCTGGCCGGCCGCCGTGGCCGGCAAGGTGATCAATATCGACTTTTCAGCCCCCATAGCCTAGCGATGTTGGCATGAAGTTGCAGATATCAAGCGGGGATCGGCAGATTTTGCTGGAAGCAGCAGCCGCCTCCCCGCAAGCGGAAGTGTGCGGGCTGCTGCTCGGGCAGAACAGGGATGGGGCTGGCCGGGTGGAAAGCCTTGTGCCCGCCCGCAATGTTGCAGCCGATCCGGCGCGCAGTTTCGAGATTGATCCGGCCACGCTGCTTGCCACGCACCGCGCGGCGCGGGGCCAGGGCCGCCAGGTGATCGGCCATTGGCACAGCCACCCCAACGGCCGCACCGCGCCGTCGACCCGCGATGCCGCCCGCGCGACGGAGAATGGCCAGATCTGGCTGATCATCGCTGGCGGCGAGGTCACCGCGTGGGTGCCGCATGCCACTGGTCCCGGTCCGGCCACATTCCAGCCCATCGCCATCGAGGTGGCGTGATGGCCAGTGGCGAAGTGAAGTGGTTTGATGGCAAGAAGGGCTATGGCTTCATCACACCTGATCTGGGGCCGCGTGATGTGTTCGTGCATGTGTCCGCGGTGAATGCTGCAGGGCTGGTGCAATTGCAGCCGGGGCAGCGGCTGGACTTCGAGCTGGCGCAGGATGGCGATGGCCGCCTGATCGCGCTGGGCCTGATGATGCGAGACGATGGCGGGGTCCAGGATCCTTCCGCCGAACCGGGGGTGGTGCGATGAGCGACTTGAGCCATTGGGTGGTGCGCTGGCTGTGCCATGATCTGGCAACGCCGATCGCCAGCGTGATGACAGCGAGTGAGTTGCTGGACGATGAGACGCCCGATGCCGAGATCAACGAGTTGATCATGTCGGGCGCGCAGCGGTTGACCGGGCGGCTCCGGCTGGTGCGCCTCGCGCTGGGTGTCGGCGAAAACGCCATGGCGGGCGCTCCACTGGGCAAGCTGGTGATGGCCGGACTGGATGGCACCAGCGTTGATTGGCAATTTTCCAGCGATGCCATCGATGGCATGGCCCCGCTTGTGGCCGGCTGTGCCATGCTGGTGGCGGATCTGAACCGGATGCGGGCGCTGGTGGTCACACATGATGGGGTGGAGGTGCCGCAGGGCTGCGCCTGGCCTGATTCGGTGGCCGCCGTGTTTGCCGGCGCCCCGGCCAGCGACAACCGCAGCGCCGTGGCGGCGATGCTGGTGGCCACGGCCGCGCGGGCTGGCAAGACTCTTTTCAGTGATAACAAAGGTTTGCGCTGGAGCTGATCAGCACCGGCGGAAATTTGCTGCACCGCAACATACGGCCTCTTGAATCCGGGGCGGCATCTGCATATGTTGCATTGCAGCAAGCCGGAGACACAGATGACCGCCAAGACCTCAGCGCCCAAGTCCAAACCTGCCGCCAAGCGTGCGCCGGTGAAGGCAAACGCGCCGGCTGCGGCGGCGCCTGCACCAAAGGCTGTAGCCCTGACCATCGATTCTGCGCCGGAACCTGCCGTGGCCGAAGTGGTGGTTGAAACTGCCGCGGCACCGGAACCTGTGGTGGCACCTGCCCCCGCCAGGGTGCCGTTCACGCCGGAACCTGCCGATGTGGCGCCCGTCGCGGCTGTCCCTCCGATTACCTCCACTTCCCTCTCTTCTGATTCCGCACGAAAGGAACCGATCATGGCCACTGCCTTTGAATCCACCCAGGACACTGTTCGCTCTGCCGTCACCCAGCTCAGCACCCAGGCCGAAGCTGCACTCAGCAACGGCAAGGCTGCCATGGAGCAGGTGACCGCCAAGTCGAAGGAAGCCGTCGAAGCCAGCATGAAGAGCATGGACGAGATGGGCGAAATGACCCGCGCCAACGTCGATGCGCTGATGGTTTCGGCCAAGGCCGCCACGACCGGCGTCGAGCAGCTGATGACGCACCTGACCGAAGCGTCGAAGAAGTCGTTCGAAGATACCTCGGCCATGGTGAAGACCCTGGCCTCGGCCAAGACCCCGAACGATCTGATGCAGCTGCAGAGCGAATTCGCCAAGACCCAGTTCGACGAAGCCGTCGCTCAGTACAGCAAGATGACCGAAATGATGGTCAAGCTGGCTGGCGAAGTGATGGAGCCGATGCAGAACCAGATGGCAGTCGCCACCGACAAGCTGAAGTCGGCCTGGACTGCCAAGTAAGTTCTGGCACACAAGCGCGCCGCCTGTCTGACGGGCGGCCTGCAACAGCAAGGGGCGAGCGGCCGGCATGGTTGCTCGCCCCTTTCGCTTGGGCCGGCTGTGACGGCAGCGCCCCTTTTTTCGCGAGTATTTTTTGCTATATAGGGGTGGATTGCTCGCCTTTACCCTCCGGAATTTCCTTGATGCTGGCAGGCCTTGATCCGCGCATGACCGATGAAGAGCGCGACGCTGGCAGTGGCGGCGGCGGCCGCACCGGCGTGGGCCTGGCCACCAAGCCGCTCGCCAAAACGGCCAAGCCAGCACTGTACAAGGTGCTGATGCTGAACGACGATTACACCCCGATGGAATTCGTCGTCCTCACCCTGCAGCGCTTCTTCAAGATGAGCATTGAGGATGCGACGCGGGTGATGCTGCACGTGCACCAGCGCGGCGTGGGCGTGTGCGGCATCTTCACCTATGAAGTGGCCGAGACCAAGGTGAACCAGGTCATCGATTTCGCCCGTCAGCACCAGCACCCGCTGCAGTGCACGATGGAAAAGGACTGATCGGCCCGCAGCAATTGCGCCTGCGACCACGCGACCTCTGACCCCGCACTGCTGCCGCGCTAAGCGGTGGGCATGACCCTTCTCCCCAGTTTCCAACCAGGCCTCACTGCGCTGATCGTCGGCGCCACCGGTGGCATCGGTGGCGCCTTTGCGGCCTTGCTTGATGCCGATCCAGCCGTGGCCAGCGTCACGCGCTGGAGCCGCAGCGGCGGCGTTGACCTCACCGATCCCGCCAGCATCGAGCGCGCCGCCGCTGCCCTAACCGTCGCGCCCGATCTGGTGTTCATCGCCACCGGCGTCCTGCACGGGGCGGGACTTGCGCCCGAAAGGGCCAACAACCAGCTTTCTGCAGAGGCGCTCTCCACCGCCTTTGCCATCAATACCATCGGCCCGGCGCTGATCGCCCGCGCCGTGCTGCCGCTGATGCCCAAAGGCCGCAAGACGGTGCTGGCGGCGCTGTCGGCCCGGGTTGGCTCGATCAGCGACAACCGGCTCGGCGGCTGGCACAGCTATCGTGCGTCCAAGGCGGCGCTCAACCAGTTGATCCACACCATGGCCATAGAACAGACGCGGCGCAGCCCGGAGCAGATCCTGCTCGCCCTGCACCCCGGCACGGTCGATTCCGGCCTGTCCAAACCGTTCCAGAAGGGCGTGAGGACGCTCTTCACGCCCGAGGAATCAGCCCGCCATCTGCTGCGTGTGATCGATCAAGCCATACCGGCGCACTCCGGCCTGCTGCTCGACTGGCAGGGCGAAGTCATTCCCTTCTGATATGGCTGCTGCGACAGCGCCGCATCTGGCAGGCCTTGCGCCCGCCCCCATATCGGCTGCATCCACTCCAACCGGAGACAATGACATGCCCACCTATCTGCACCGCAAATCTGAAGACCGTGGCCGCGCCGATCATGGCTGGCTGAAGGCGACGCACAGTTTCTCGTTCGGCAACTATTATGATCCCAAGATCATGGGTTTCCGGGCGCTGCGCGTGATCAACGAGGATCGCATTGCCGGCGGTGGCGGGTTCCCGACGCACCCGCACGACAATATGGAGATCGTGACCTACATCCTGGATGGCGCACTGGAACACCGCGACAGCATCGGCAGCGGCGCCGTGATCCGCCCCGGCGAAGCCCAGCGCATGAGCGCCGGCACCGGCATCCGCCACAGCGAGTTCAATGCCAGCCAAACCGATCCGGTGCATTTGCTGCAGATCTGGCTGCTGCCCAACAGCCAAGGTATTGCGCCTGGCTATGAGCAGAAGACGTTGCCGCAGGTGGCGGACGGCGTATCGCGGCTGGACGTGATCGCCGCTCCGGAAGCGCCGGAAAGCGCCGTCACCATCCACAGCGACGCCAGCATCAGCCGCGCCGTGCTGGCGCCTGGCGGCACGCTGAGCGCGCCCGTGTCGCGCGGCCATGCCTTGGTGCAGGTGGCGCGTGGCAGCCTGGTGGTGGACGGCCACGCGCTGAAGCAGGGCGATGGCCTGGCGGTAAAAGATGCCGCCGAACTGGCGCTGTCGTCGGACGAAGGTGCCGAAGCGCTGGTGTTCGATCTGGCTTAACCCGCTTTCACGGCCGCCCCCTCGCAACTGCAAATGCTTGCAACGCGCGAGCGCGGGCGGCTTCGTGATTGACGATCGGCGCCGGATAATCCCGGCCCAGCTTCACGCCAGCGCGGATCAGCGGCACCCCGGCGTCCCACGGTGCGTGGATCAGATCGTCGGGCAGTTTGGCCAGTTCCGGCACCCAGCGGCGGATATAATCGGCAGCGTCGAACTTGGCGCTTTGACCGATGGGGGCAAAAATGCGGTTGAAGGGCGATGAATCGACGCCCGATCCCATCACCCACTGCCAGCCCTGCGCGTTGCTGCCGTAATCGGCATCGACCAGGCAATCCCAGAACCAGCGTTCGCCGTGGCGCCAATCGATAAGCTGGTGCTTCACCAGGAAGCTGGCCGTTATCATGCGCACCCGGTTGTGCATCCAGCCCGTGGCCCACAATTGCCGCATGCCGGCATCGACAATGGGATAGCCGGTCTGGCCGTGGCGCCAGGCATGAAGGCCCGCCGGATCATCGATGAAGGGAAAGTGATTGAAGGCGTCGCGGTTGGGCGCGTCGCCGTGATCGGGGAATTGCTCGATGATGTTGGCGGCAAAATCGCGCCAGCCCAGTTCGCGCAAATAAGGCTCGGCAACGCCCTCGCCCACCGCATCGGCAATCACGTGCCAAGCGGTGTTTGGGGAGACTTCGCCCAGCGCCAGATGCGGGGACAGGCGCGAGGTGCCCTCCACTGAAGGCAGATTGCGCGCGGCGTCATAACGGGCGGCTCGCCGGGCAAAGTCGGTCAGCCGTGCCGCCGCACCGATTTCGCCCGGCTGCCAGTCGCTGAACCCGCCCGACCAATCCGGCGTCGTCGGCAGCATGCCCCATTGGCTGAGATCATCGCTGGCGATGGCGCTCGCATCGGCCCAGCGCAATTCCGGCACCGGGCGTGGACGCGGTGGCGGCATCTGTTCGAGCAGCTTTTTCCACCACGGCGTGAAGATGCGATAGCGCCCGCCGGTGCCGCTCAAGACGCTTTCAGGCGGTGCCAGCGTGACGCCGAGATGCTCGGTTACCGCGCCCGCTTCTGCCACTTGTACCGCAGCCCACGGCTCATGATGGATCAGCGTGTGCACTTCGGCGCCTAACTCTGCGGCCAGCGCCTGCACGATTGGCCCAGCCCGCCCACGCCGCAGGATCAGCTGGCCGCCACGTTCAGCAATGCTGCGCGACAGGCTTGTGAGGCTGTGATGCAGCCACCAACGTTGCGCTGCACCCATGCGCCATGCTGCCGGCGTCTCATCATCCAGCACATACACCGCCGCCACCGGGCCACGTGCGGCAGCGGCGATCAGGGCGGCGTGATCAGCGAGGCGCAGATCGTTGCGGAACCAGACAAGCTGGATGGTCATCGTGTCTCTCTCGACAATCAGGAGCGTCAGCCGCTAGACGCTTCCCATCATCAAGTCACCGGGGTCGCAACACCATGCCGCAACTGGCCTATGTCAACGGGCGCATCCTGCCGCTGGCCGACGCCAGCCTGCATATCGAGGATCGCGGCACCCAGTTCGGCGATGCCGTGTATGAAGTGTGCGCGGTGATGAACGGGCGCATCCTTGATTGGGACCCGCACCTCGTTCGCCTGCGCCGCAATCTGGCGGAACTGGGCATCGTGCTGGACATCGCCGATGGCCCGCTCACCCTGCAGGCGCGGCGGCTGATTGCGGCCAACGGCCATGCCGAATGCATCATCTACATGCAGGTCAGCCGCGGCACGGCGAAGCGCGATCATGCGTTTCCGGGCGCAGCGCCGGCCAATCTGGTGATGACCGTGCGGCGCTTTGATTTCGCCCAGCGTCTGCGTCAGCTGGAAACCGGCATTGCTGTCATCACTCAGCCCGATACGCGCTGGGGCCGGGTAGACATCAAGACCACCGGCCTGCTGCCCAACGTATTGGCCAAGCAGGCCGCCAAACAGGCCGGCGCGTTCGAGGCGTGGCTGGTGAGCGGGGAGACGGTGCGCGAAGGCAGCAGCACCAACGCCTGGATCGTCAAAGATGGCCGCACCATCACCCACCCTGTGGGCACGGCAATCCTGCCCGGCATCGCGCGGGACAGCCTGATCCGGCTGGCGCACGCGGCGCAACTGGTGGTGGAAGAACGGCCGTTCACGCTGGCTGAAGCCCTGGCGGCCGACGAGGCCTTCCTAACCTCCACCACCGCCCCGATCCTGCCGGTGGTGCGCATCGACGGCACTGCAGTGGGCAGTGGCAGCACTGGCCCGGTGGTGCGGCGGCTGGCAGAACTCGTCTGGAACGAAGTGGCCCGCCAGACGGGCTGGCGGGCCTGAGATGCGGGGCTGAAGCCCCATTCGGGAGGGGTGTGGATCAGCCTTCCATCGGCTGCGCGGTCGGCGCCGGCATCGGGCGTGCTTCACCGTCGCTACGTAGACGGCGAACGCGGTCGCGCCAGCCATCCATGCGGCCCTGCATCCGCGTTTTCATGGCGCGGCTGTCGGTCACGAAGGCCTTGCGGTCTTCGGGGCTCAATTTCTGGAAGGCGGCCAGCATGGCGGCCTGACGCTGCTGGCGGGTTGCATCGGCCAGGCTGCGCTCTTCATCCATGGCGCGCTTGACGGCACTGGCATCGAAACGCTCGGCCTCCAACGCGGCCAGCATCTTTTCGCGCGCGGCTTCCACCTTCTGGCGGTCGTCACGGCGATTGCCGCCGGCCATCATGGCTTCGTGCATGGTCTTGCGACCAGCCTCGCTCATGGAAGGGAACATGCGGGCGCCCATTTGGCCCATCTTGGGACCAGCGCCATGGTGAGGGCCAGCGCGGTTCGCAGCCGGCGGCGCGGGGGGCACCGGCTGGGCAAAAGCGGGGGCGGTAAACAGCGGGCCGGCGATCAGCGCCGCCAGCAGCAGCGTCTTGGGGGTCATATCAGGTCTTCCTCGGCAGCCGTCGGCGTGAATACCAGGGCAAAGGCTTCGGCCTCGCCCGCTCCTGCCTCGGCCGACGGCGAGACAACAGCATCCTGCGTTGGGGGGGACGCAAAACGATCAGACAGGCCGATCCAGCTGCCAACGGCGACCACCAGCGCCAGGCTGGCAGCCATCAGGGCCGGACGCCAGGCGGGGGCCGCGCGGCGCGGTGCATCGCGCAACTGCGGCTGCGCCAGGATGGCGGCAACATCAACCGACGCACCTTCCATCGGCGCCGCGGCCCACTGGCCAAGCAGCGCATCCAGATCGGTTTCGGGGGTTGGGACGGCGGTCACGAGCGTGGGCTTTCGTTCATCAGGGTTCGCAATTCATTACGGGCACGGCCGAGTAATCCCTCGACGGCCTTGGCGGTGGTGTCCATCTGATCGGCGATTTCGGCCATGCTGAACCCGTCGCCATGAAACAGGCTGAGCGCCAGGCGCTGGCGCGGATTGAGGCGGGCCATCGCCAGCTCCAGCCTTGCATGGCCATCGGCGCGGATGGCAGCGGCTTCAGGATCAGGGCGGTGATCGGCCAGTTCGGCAGCGGCATCCAATGGCTGCACCGGGCGGATGGCGCGGCGGCGATCAAGGCAGAGATTGACGAGGATGCGGCGGAACCAGGCCTCAGCCGAGCCACGCGCCGGATCGAAGCGGGGCCCGTGTGTCCACAACCGGGTAAAGGCCTGCTGGCAGACATCCTCGGCTCCGGCGCGGTCATTCAGCGTGCGAAACGCCAGCGCCAGCGCCGGGCGTTCGAGCAGGCGCACCAATTGGGTGAAGGCGGCGCTGTCGCCATCCGCAACGCGCAGCATCAGCACCGTCGCCAAGGTGGCGGCGGGAGGAGCTGATCCGGGCGCGGGTGCTTCCATCTTCACATTGGCCTTACGCGATCAGGCGACCGCATCCCTCGCGCGGGCACTCCACGCCTGCCAACTCGCCGTCAGCGCCAGCGCATGGCGGCGGGCAACGTCGGCCGGATCAATAGCATAGCCGCCGCCCAGCGTGACCGCCAGCGCTGCCCCGGCCCGCGCCGCAAGCCGCGCCACCAACGCCTCGCGGGCGGCGAGGCCATCATCTGTCAGTGCCAGCCTTCCGAGCCGGTCGTCGCGGTGCGGATCGACGCCGGCCTGATGCAACACCAACTGCGGTCGATGCCGGGCGAGCAGCGCGCTGAGCGCCGGTTCCAGCGCCGCCAAATAATCCGCGTCCCCAGTGCCGTCGGGCAGGCCGATATCATGGGTGGAGCGCGCCTTGCGCACCGGGAAATTCTTTTCGGCATGGATGGAGAGCGTGATGATGTCACAGCGCCCGGCCATGATGCGGGCGGTGCCATCGCCCTGGTGCACGTCGCAATCTACGATCAGGATGCAGCGCGCGGCGCCTTCGGCCACCAGCCGGTTGGCGGCGATGGCGAGATCATTGGTGACGCAATAACCGGCACCACCGTCGGGACCGGCATGATGGCTGCCACCGGCGCCGTTGGCGGCCCAGCCGTGGGCGAGCGCATGCAGGGCCGCCGCGTAGGTGCCGCCGGCCACCAGCCGCGTGCGTCGGGCGACGGCGGGGGTAACAGGCAGCCCGATGCGGCGTTCCATGTCGGGCGGCACGGCGGCGGCGAGCACGGCATCGACATAGGCCTGATCATGCACGGCATACAGCCACTCCACCGGCATCAACGGCGGATCGCGCGGATCCACCGCCTGCCCGCGCGCAGCCAGTTCAGGCAACAGCAGGGCATATTTGCTCATTGGAAACCGATGCCCCGGCGGCAGCGGCGGCGCGTAATCGGGGTGGAAGAACAGCGGGAGCGGCGGCGCTCCGTATGTCACGTCAACGCCCGCGACGCCATTTCCAGCACGTCCTTCGACATGCCGGCAGTGCCGGCGATGCGTTCCAGTTCGCCGCGCATCAGGGCGCTGCGGGCGGCATCGAACCGGCGCCAGCGACCCAGCGGCACTGCCAACCGGGCGGCGCTCTGCGGGTTGACGCGGTCCACCGCGATCAACTGATCGGCGAGCAGGCGATAGCCGGCGCCATCGGCATTGTGGAACCAGCGTTGATTGGCCGCGAAGGCCCCGATCAGGCTGCGCAGGCGGTTGGG
This sequence comes from Sandarakinorhabdus limnophila DSM 17366, assembly GCF_000420765.1. Taxonomy (GTDB): domain Bacteria; phylum Pseudomonadota; class Alphaproteobacteria; order Sphingomonadales; family Sphingomonadaceae; genus Sandarakinorhabdus; species Sandarakinorhabdus limnophila. Next base: position 68,146 of record NZ_ATVO01000006.1, read on the forward strand.
ATTGACGATGGTGAAATCGCGGTGGCCGATCAGCGCCTTCACATTGTCCAGCACGTCGGGCCGGTTGGCCAGCGCCTGCACGCTGAACCATTTGTCGATCACGTCGGGATTGCTGGCAAAGCGCTGGTGGAAATCCGCCAGCACGGCTTCGCGCTCAACCGAGGGACTGTTCACCAGCGCCGTCATCGCGCCCATGCGATCGGTCATGGTCGCGGCCGTGTCGTACTGGCGGCGGGCGGCCGCAAAGGCTTGTTCCGAACCGGCGGTGACCAGATAGCCCAGCGCGACATTGGCCAGCCGGCGGGCGCCCTTGGCTTCCGGGGTGAGCGCCGCCGGATCAGCGCTAAGCGCTGCCGTGGCGTGCGCATAGGTCTGCCACCACTGCTCCTCAAGGCCCTGGGCGATGGCCATGCGCGCGGCATCACGGCGGCGGTGGATGGCCTCTACCTCCACAGTTTCCGCAGCATCGCCGATGAAAGCCTCGGTCGGCAGCAGCACCGCCTCACCCTTGAAGGCGGCATCAAGGCCGGGGTCCTGCAACGTGCCGCGCACCGCCGTCACCAGCTCGGCCGGATCATCATCGGTGGAGAGTACCGAAAGGGCCAGGCGCTGGAACGCTTCCCAGCGCGCGAACGGATCATCATCATGGGCAGCCAGGAAGGCGAGATCAGCGCGGGCTGTCTCGGCCTCCACCACCACCGGCGCCGAAAAGCCGCGGTTGAGGCTGGGGAGCACCGGTTCGGCCACTGCGTCGAAGGTGATGTGGGTGACAGCCTCCTTCAGCTGCACCACCAGCTCCTCGCCGATGCGCTTGCCGCTGCTGCGACCTATCAGCGCCAGGCGGAACGGCATGTGCATGGTCATCTTGTGTGGCTGGCCCGGCGTGGCGGCCAGCGACTGGCGCAGGGTCACTTCCACACGGCCACCCGCCTGGCGCAGATCGACTGTAACGCGCGGCGTGCCGGCTTGTTCATACCAGCGCCGGAACTGGCCCAGCTCGACGCCACCCGCATCTTCCATCGCATTCACCCAATCCTCGCAGGTGACGGCCTGGCCATCGTGACGCTCGAAATACAGATCCGCACCGCGCCGGAAGCCTTCGGCCCCCAGCAGCGTGTGCAGCATGCGGATCACCTCGGCGCCCTTGTTGTAGATGGTCGCGGTGTAGAAATTGGCGATCTCGATATAATGATCGGGACGGATCGGGTGCGCCAAGGGCCCGGCATCTTCGGGGAACTGTACGGCGCGCAGCGCCCGCGCATCATCGATGCGGCGCACCGCGGCGCTGCCCTGATCGGCACTGAACTGCTGGTCACGGAAAACCGTGAGCCCTTCTTTCAGGCTGAGTTGGAACCAGTCGCGGCAGGTGACGCGATTGCCGGTCCAATTGTGGAAATATTCATGCGCCACCACCCCGGCCACCGCATCGAAATCCTGATCGGTGGCAGTTTCGGTATCGGCCAGAATATATTTCGAATTGAAGATGTTGAGGCCCTTGTTCTCCATCGCGCCGGCATTGAAATCAGCCACGGCGACGATGTTGAATTCGTCCAGATCATATTCGCGGCCATAGATGCGCTCATCCCAGTCCATGCTGGCCTTCAGCGCCGCCATCGCATGGTCGCAGCGCGACACATCGCCCGCCGCCGTCCAGATCGCGAGCTTCACATGGCGGCCGCTGGCGGTGGTGAATTCATCTTCCAGCGCGCTCAACTGCCCGGCGACCAGCGCGAACAGATAGGCGGGCTTGGGCCAGGGATCGGTCCAGCTGATGTCGTGACGGCCGCCGGGCAGATCCTGTGACGCGCCACGATCACCGTTGGACAGCAGCACCGGAAACTGCGCCTTGTCCGCCTCCAGCCGCACTGTGTAGCGGGACAAGACATCGGGTCGATCGGGGAACCAGGTGATGGAACGGAAGCCTTCCGCCTCGCACTGCGTCACCAGCCGGCCTTCGCTGGCATAAAGCCCCATCAGCCGCGTGTTGCGCTGCGGGTGGATTACGACTTCGGTTTCCACCACCGCGCTGTCACCGGCAATCAGCAAGGTGAGTGTATCGCCATTTGGCCAGGCCGCCACGCCCACGCCATCAATACGGATGGCGGTGGTTTCCAGCGCGTGGCCATCCAGCACCAGCGGGCGATTGTGGGTGCCATTGCGCTGCACCTGCAGCCGGGCCTTCACCACGGTGCGAACATTATCCAGCCGGAAATCAAGCTCCACCTGCGGCACCAGCCAATCTGGCTCGCGGTAATCCGTCAGGCGCACTTCGGCCAGCGGCGGGTTGGTTCGGGCATCAAGCATGCACCCATGGTGCGCGAAAGGGGTGCCAAGGGGAAGCGGTTTCTGGTGCTACTCCACGGGAACAGGCGGCGGCAGCATCAGCCCGGCCAGCACCTGCCACTCGGCGGCGGCTTCGGCTTTCAGCAAAGCCAACGCATGTCTGTCGCCTTGTGCCAACAGCGCGCCCAGCGCCACTGCCCGGGTATCACGGCCATCCGCGGCAGTGCCCAGCAGCGGGCGAGCCGCATCGGCGCAGGCAGCTTCGCGGGCCGGCCTGGCCGCCGTTTCCGCCGCCGCGATCATCAGGATCAGGGCGGATGTCGCCGCGGTGCCGCCGGCATAATTGGCATCAGGCGCTTCAGCCTGCCCGAGCAATTGCAGTGCGGGCGCCACTTCATTGGCCTGGGCGTTGGCCAAAGCGGCGAGCAGGGCGGGCAGCGGCAGGCTCACAGGACGGCCTCCAGTGATTGCGCCAGGGTGAGCGTGTGGAAGCGATAGGGGATGGTGCCGGCGAACATCAGCACCGGATCATGGCTGCGGCCATCGATGATCTCGCGCGCGGCGCTGATCCAGATCACCAGCCCCTGCACCTGCGCAAACAACCGCCACCAGCGCCAGCTTTCGGGGTTGAGCCTCAGGCCGGAGGCGGCTTCCCATGTCGCAATGGCTTCGGCCAGCGGCAGCGTGGCAGCGGGCCGGCCGGAGAAGTTCGACCACAAGGGATCGCATGCCCAGGCAAGATCCTCGTGCGCATCGCCGGGGTGGACCATTTCCCAATCCAGCACGGCCAGCAGCCTGCCAGCCCCGTCATGCAGGAAATTGCCGGAGCGATAATCGCCATGCACGATGCTGATGCGCGGCGGCGGCGGCGGCAGATTGGCGGCCAGCCAGCGGAAGGCGGCATCGAGCAGCGGTTCCGGGCGGAAGGCATCGGCGTCAAAGGCCGCCTTCCAGTGCGCCAGCCGCGCCGATGCGGCATCAGCCGGCGCCATGGCGGGCAATCCCGCCTTGCCCGGATCCTCGGCGTGGATGTGGCCCAAGGCGGTGAAGAATTGCCGACCGATGGCGGCCGCATGATCACCATAGGGTTCGGGTTCAAGCAGGCCAGCCGCTGCACCGCCTGGCACTTCGCGCATGAGAAACCCGGGCGAACCAAAGCTTTCCGGGCCTTCGTCGCAGAACACGGGTTCGGGCACTGGCACATCGGTCCCGGCGAAACACTGGATGGCGCGATATTCGGCCAGCCGGTCGGTCTCGATCAGGCTCGACGGCGGGTCGCGGCGCAGCACCAACGCTTCGCACCGGCCCGATGCGCCCGTGGCATCAAAGCGATAGGTCTGCCGCGCCGAGCCGCCGTGGAAACGCTTCAGGCCGGTGATGCTGACCGTTTCCCCCCAGCGTGTCGACAGGAAGCGGACGAGATGTTCAGCCGGCAAGGTCGAACAGCTCCTTGAAACCCGACGGTGCGTGCGGGCCGATCGCGAGTTGCTCGAACAGGCCGCGCCCCACGAGCGGAGCCGCACCGCCGATCGACAGGCTGGCCTCGCTCAGGCCCTGCACATGGGCGTTCATCGGGTTGGCCGGATCGACGCCGGCCAGATCAATCACCTCGTGCGCAACGACCTCCGGCCCCTGGAACATCCCGTGCCCGCGCACCGGGTGGCCATAGCCAATGCCGCGCATCATGAAATTGTCGCCGATGCGGAAATCCACCGTCACCGGGCGGCCATCCTGCAGACGCGCCTCCAGCCGCGCGGCACCAGCGTGGCGGCTGCCGGGGCGGAAGGCCAGCGCCATGCGCGGGTCTTCCAGCGGGAATTCGGCGCCGTCCTTCAGACGCACCAGCACGCCGGCACGGTTCCACGGCCGGCCATGTTCATCGTCGTTCGAATGGAAGAACAGGTGCCAATCATCGAAGGCCGTCGGCGTCCACAGCCAGAAGAATTGCGGCGGGATTGCCGGCTGCGGGGTTTGCGGATCGGCCGCGCCAATCGGGCGCACACCCCAGCTGCGATCGCGAGTGCCGCGCCAACCGGTGAGATCATGCGCCACCCCAGCGGCGCTGATCTGCCCACTCCACTGGCCGCCCTGCGTCATGCGCGTCACGTCCATGATGGTGCGTGTGCCGATGCGGCGGATGAAGCGCGGCTCCAGGATCGGCGCGGCGCGGCCGGTGAAGAGCAGTTCCCCGGCGATGCCGGTGTCGTTGGGCGCAATGCCAAGACGCAGTTTGTGCAGCGGTTCAACCACCTCCAGCGTGACCGGGCCAACGCGCAGATCCATGCGCTCGCCGTGGAGGATGCGACTGGCGAACAGGCTGTGTTGCTGGCCGCCTGCCAGAACCGAAACCGCGCAATCGATGATGTTGAGGTGCGGGTAGATGCCCATCGCCACGCCCACCACCGCACCGCCATCCGGCGCCTGCGCGCTGAAGAAATAGCGATCATAGAAATTGCGGTCCGTCCCTGAAACCGCGATCGGCTCCGGAGTCTGGTGGATGGGATAATCGTCGGCGCGGCTGAGCATGTGCGGATGGTGGCATGGCTGCGGGGTGCGGCAAGCTGTGCAAAAGCGGCGGGTCAGCGGTGTGGCCGCGGCACAAGCTTGTCTATCTGTATTGTTCATGCAATACAGACGCCAACAGGAGACACCATGGCATTTGATCCGGAACTGGCCACACAGGCCTATATGGCGACCCTGAAGGGCGCGGCGCGGGCGAAATCCGATGCCTATTTCGAGGGTGGCTACTGGCTGATCCTGGCGGAATTTCTCGTCACACTGGTGGCCAATCTGATCGTCTTGCGCCTGGGCTGGGCGGCGCGGCTGTCGCGCTGGGCGCGCAGCAAGGCGGGTCCGTTGCTCGCCGCTTTCCTGTTTGCCGTGCCCTATCTGCTGCTGATCACCATCATCACCGCGCCCTATGTCCTCTACACCGACTTCTTCCGCGAACATGCCTATGGCCTGTCGAATCAAGGCTTTGCCGAATGGGGCGGCGAGCAGCTGATCTTCATTGCGGTCGATACGCTGCTGGCGGCGCTGCTGTGGATGGGCGTGCACGCAGCCATTCGCCATTTCCCGCGCAATTGGTGGCTGGGCGGCGCCGGCCTGACCATCGGGGTGATGATGGTCACGATCACGCTGGCGCCGGTCTATCTTGATCCGTTGTTCAATGACTACACACCGCTGCCCGATGGCCCGGTGAAGACCGAAGTGCTCAAGCTGGCGCGTGCCAATGGCGTGCCGGCCGACAATGTCTATCTGGTTGATGCCAGCCGCCAATCGGATCGCATCTCCGCCAATGTCAAAGGCCTGTTCGGCACCACCCGCATCGCGCTGAACGACAATCTGATGAAGCAGGACATTCACGAGATCCGCTCGGTGATGGCGCATGAGCTGGGCCATTATGTGCTCAATCACATGTGGAAACTGATCATCACCGTTGCGCTGCTCATCGCGGTCAGCCTGGCGGTGGTGGCGGTGGGCACACCGTGGTTGCTGACACGCTTTGGCGGGCGCTGGGGGATCGAGGGCATGGCCGATCCCGGCGTGTTGCCGGCGCTGACCCTCGTGATCAGCCTTGTGTTTTTTCTGGGCACGCCGATCACCAACAGTATGATCCGCGTGCAGGAACAGGAAGCCGATGTTTTCGGCCTCAATGCCGCCCGCGCGCCCGATGGCTTTGCCCGCATTGCGATGAAGCTGTCGCAATATCGCAAGATCGAACCCTCGCCGTTAGAAGAGGTGATCTTCTTTGATCATCCCAGCGGCCACACCCGCGTGATCACCGCCATGCGTTGGAAGGCGGAGCATCTGGACGCATCGGACATCAAATAGGCCGGCAGCGCTGGCGCCTGCCCGCGTCGTGGCCTAGACAGGTGCCATGCATCTGCTGGTTCTTGGCCTTGGGTACAGCGCGGGTATGATCGCCCAGGCGGCGCAAGCGGCGGGCTTTGCGCTGACTGCGGTGCGCTCGCGCCCCGGCCCGGGTGTGCTCACCCTGGACAGTGCGGAATTGCCGGACGTCATCGCCAGCGCCACGCACATCTTGTCTTCGGTCCCGCCCGCAAGTGACGGCAGCGATCCGGTGCTGGTCGCGCACGGCGACGCACTGGCCAGAGCACCGGCGAAATGGATCGGCTATCTTTCCTCCACAGGTGTTTATGGCGATGCCGGCGGGGCCTGGGTGGACGAAGCCAGCCCGCGCCAGGGTCGCCGCGGCGGGCGCAACCTGGCCGATGAGCAGTGGGAGGCGCTGCACGCTGAGTCCCGCGTGTTCCGCCTGCCCGGCATCTATGGCCCCGGCCGTTCCGCGCTTGATCGGCTGCGCGCGGGGCCGGTCGCCCGCATCGATCTGCCCGGCCATGTGTTCAGCCGCATCCATGTCGATGATATTACAGGCAGCGTGCTGGCCAGCATGCACGGCGGCCCGGCCGGCGTTTACAACATCGCCGATGATCTGCCGGCGCCGGGCGAAGCGGTCACGGCCGCGGCCGCACGGATGCTGGGGATGGAGCCTTCGCCGCTGATCCCGCTGGAACAGGCTGCTCTGTCGCCCATGGGCCGCGCCTTCTATGCCGAGTGCCGCAGGGTGGCCAATGGCCGCATGAAAAGGCAGCTTGGCTATTCGCTGTTATACCCCGATTATCACGCCGGCCTGTTGGCCTGCCTTGAGGAGTCTGCCCCATGAAGTTCGGCACCGGCCAATCGATTACCCGCGTCGAGGACGCCCGCCTGCTCACCGGCCAGGGCCGTTTCACCGATGATCTGTCGCGGCCCGGCATGCTGTATGGCGTTACCCTTCGCAGCCCCCATGCCCATGCCGAAATCAAGGATATCGACGTGTCGGCCGCGCTGGATGTGCCGGGTGTCGTCGCCGTCTACACCCACAAGGATGTCGAAAGTTACGGCCCGATCCCCTGCTTGGTGCCGCTGTCAGGTGAGGTGAAAACGCCGCGCGTGCTGCTGGCCGATGATCGCGTGCGCTTCGTGGGTGATGGTGTCGCCTTTGTTGTCGCCGAAACCCGCGAGGCGGCCCGCGCCGGTGCCGAAGCCATTTTCGTGGATTATGAAGAACTGCCCGCCGTGGCCAGCATCGCTGCCGCGCTTGCGCCTGATGCATCCCTGATCTGGCCGGAAGCCAAGTCGAACAGCCTGTTCGATTGGCAGGTGGGCGATGGCGCGGCGGCCGATGCCGCCATTGCCGGCGCCACACATGTGACGCGCCTGAAGATCATCCAGAACCGCATCGCGCCCACCTCGATGGAGGTGCGCGCCGCGCTGGGCGAATATAGCGAAGGCGAAGGCTTCACGCTGACCACCGGCAGCCAGGGCGTCGCTTCCATGCGCAGGGAGCTGGCCAAGGCCATCTTGCAAGTGCCGATCGAACAGATGCGCGTTGTCACCCACGATGTCGGCGGCGGCTTCGGCATGAAGAGCTTCCTCTACCCCGAATATGCGCTGTGCCTGCATGCCGCCCGTCACTTGCGCCGCCCGGTGAAGTGGACGGGTGAGCGCAGCGACGCCTTCCAGACCGATACCCACGGCCGCGCCATGGAAAGCGAGGCCGCGCTGGCCCTTGATGCGCAAGGCCGCATTCTGGCGCTGAAGGTGGAAACCTGGTCCGATCTGGGCGCCTATCAGGCGCAGTTCGGCCCGGCGATCCAGACGATGGCCGGCGGCCGCATCATGGGCGGCGTCTATCGCATCCCGGCCATCCACAATCTGGTGCACGGCGTTGTGACGAACACCACCCCGGTCGATGCCTATCGCGGCGCCGGCCGCCCGGAATCGGCCTATATCATGGAGCGGCTGATCGAAGCCGCCGCCCGTGAAATCGGCATCGGCGTTGACGAGATGCGCAGCCGCAACCTGCTGCTGCCGGCCGAACTGCCGCACGAAAACGGCCTGGGACTCACCTTCGACATCGGCAATTTCCCCGCCGTGCTGGAACGCGCCAAGCAGGTGGCCGATTGGGCCGGCTTCGCAGGGCGCAAGGCGGAAGCCGCCAAGCGCGGCAAGCGCCTCGGTCGCGGCATTGCCTATTATGTCGAAATCGCTGGCGGTGGCGGCACCGAGGAACATGCCGATGTGCGGGTTGCGGCCGATGGCACAATCGAAATGTCGGTCGGCACCCAATCCAACGGCCAGGGCCATGAAACCGTTTATGCGCAGGTCGCTGCGGCGAAACTCGGCGTGCCGATGGACCAGATCCGCATCGTGCAGGGCGACACAACCCGCATGGAGGTGGGCGGCGGCACTGGTGGCTCGCGATCGATGGCGTTCGGCGGCGGCGCCGTGCTGGTGTGTGCCGACGACATGATTGCCCGCGGCACTGCGCTGGCCAGTGAAGATCTGGGCAGCGACGTCGATTACAGCGATGGCCTGTTCAAGGCGCGCGGCAGCAATGCCACGCTGAGCTGGGCCGAACTCGCCAGCCGCCACCCCGGCGCATTGGATGGCCGCAGCCGGTACACCACCAAGGAATCCAAGCCCGCGCCCACCTTCCCCAACGGCTGCCACATCGCCGAAGTCGAGCTGGACCCGGATACCGGCATGATCGCCGTGACACGCTACAGCTTGGTCGATGATTTCGGCGTGCTGGTGAACCCGATGCTGGTGGAAGGCCAGATCCACGGCGGCATCGCGCAAGGGCTGGGCCAAGCCGTACTGGAGAATATCGTTTATGATGAGGCCGGCCAGCTTATCACCGGCAGCCTGATGGACTATGGCATCCCGCGCGCCGACGTGATGCCGCCGGCGGTCGCCTTCGAAACGCTCAACACTCCCTCGCCCACCAATCCGCTTGGCGTGAAGGGCTGTGGCGAAGCTGGCACGATTGGCGCCATGCCATCGGTGATCAACGCCATCATCGATGCGCTGGATGGCCAGCAGGTGGAAATGCCGGCCACGCCGGAGAAACTGTGGCGGCTGGCACAGGCGCTGCCGAAGGCCGCGTGACACACCAGAAAGAAGGAAGGCCGTCGTCCCTGCCCGGGTCGACGGCCTTCCGTTGGTTGATCGGCCCGGCGTCACCCCCCGCAGGATGGGTGGGAGACGGAGGATGCAGTCCGGTCGACAACCAACCCCTGAAACGGGGAAATCAGGTAATCACGGCCACGAAGATGGCCCAGGCCACCATCAGCAACGGCACCGTCATCACCTGGGCATAGGCTGCCCGGCCTGAAAGATAGCCGCTGGCGGTATCAATTCCCCACGCTCCCTTGCGCGGGACGTCATCCTTGTTGGGGCCCGACGCCTGCTGCATCATCAAGGGCAACCCATAATAGGCCACCAGCACCAGACCGAACACCACGAAGATCAAACCAAGCCCGGTGCCTGCCTGAAACGCAACATACATGATGGAAAGATAAGCCGCTCCAGCCCCCAACAGTTGTGCTAAGAGTTTGTTTGGCAAGTCAAAATCCAGTCGCCTTACACCTTGTTCAGGTGCAGGAACGCCCTGTTTGGCGCCTTCGATCGCCACGCCATGCTCTTCGCGGAATTCGAATTTCATTTCCCCTCTCCCAAGCTGCGCCCGCCACCGGGCGTCCCTCAAGAAACTGCCAAGCCCGGCTGGCCTTCGCCTTGATCCAGATCAATGGGCGATCAGGATTGGTGCCGGCGCATCCGCCAACAGCCCACGCGTAACCCCGCCAAACAGCATCTGGCGCATGCGGCTGTGGCCATAAGCGCCCTGCACGATCCACGCCGCCTGCCGTTCCGCCGCCACCGAACGGATCACCTGTTCGATGCTGGAACTGCCCTGTGCGCGTTCCACCACATCGGCATGGATGCCATGGCGAGACAGGAAGGCCGCTGCGGCGCGCACACCGAAGGCCGTGTCTTTCTCTTCCACCGTCAGCAACGTCACCGCCTCGCTCAGGGCCAGCAGCGGCAGCGCCGCGCGCAGCGCCCGCGCTGCTTCCTGTCCGCCATCCCAGCAGACAAGGGCGGGGCCGGCCACCGTGATGCCGCGGGCGTTGGGCGGCACCGCCAGCACCGGCGCCGGGGAACGGATGGCGACATCGCCGGTGATCCCCAGTTGCAACGCGGCCTGGCGCGAGAACGGCCCGGCGCTCATCATCACCACATCGGCGAGCCTCGCATATTCAACCAGCCGATCGCTGGAATCGCCATCGGCCGATAGCCATTCCCAGCTGACACCTTCCTGGGCAAGCCGGGCTTCCACCGCGACCCGCTCTTCCTTGCGGCGGGCTTCCACCGCATCGATCAGGGTGGTCACTGGAAAGGCGCCCATCGCCGGATCGCCCAGCGCATAGGCAGCATAGGGCATCACCGACAGGCAGACGAGATGGCCACCAGTGGCGCGGGCCAGATCGAAGGCGGCGTTCAGCCTGGCCTCCTGGCCATCGTCACCTTCGATATGCACAAGGATCGTTTTCATCAGTCTGTCTCCCTTCAGACAAGTTCTTCGGCGGCTTCGGCCAGCGCGTCGGGATCATGGATCTCCACGCGGCGGCCGCCGGGCAGGCCGATCACCCCGGCATTTTTCAATCGCGTCATCTGGCGGCTGACGGTTTCGATGGTCAGGCCGAGCAGATCGGCCATTTCGCCGCGGCTCAGCGGCAGTTCGATGATGGTCACCGTTTCGCCATCGTCAACGCCGCTGCGGTGGGCGGTTTCGGTGATGAAGCCGGCAACGCGGGCCAGGGCGGTGGCCCGCGCCAGCCGGCTCAACCGGGTGCGCACCGCACCCAGTTCGGCCAGTGTGCGGCTCAACAGGGCGCGCTCCATCGCCGGATGCGCGACCATGGTGCGTTCAACACGCGCTTGCGGAAACTGGCACAGGCTCACAGGGGTGAGTGCCACGATATCATGCGTGGCCGGGAGCGGCTGGCCACCGGCAAAGGGCGTGCCAACGAAATCGCCCGGCCATAACAGGCCCACGATCACTTCCTGCCCGGCCGGATTGATATGGCTGATCTTCATCAGGCCGCGCTGGATATTGGCGCAAATCGGCGCTTTGTCGCCGGCGTGCACAAGCGTTTCGCCGCGCGCCAGGCTGCGCTGCACACCGCAGGCGGCCAGCGGTGCCAGCTCCTCATCGGCCAGCACGCCGCACAGGGCCTGCCCACGCACACCGCATTGCTTGCAGCTGTTCCCGAAAACCATCGTCTCTCTCCCGCGCCGATATTGGCAGGTCGGACGGGCCGTGGAATCGGGGCGGTTACGTAGGGGAAATTACGCTTGCTTGGCTTTCAGCGCGATGACGAGGCCGATCAGCGCCAGCGCAATGCCGGCGACGGCCGTCAGGGTCCATTGATAGCCTTCCAGCACGGTGGAGAGCGCCATCGCCACCACCGGCACCGCCACCCCGTTCCACGCCGCCGGCCCCGCCCCCACGGTGCGGATCAGGATGTAATAGAGGTTGAAAGCCACTGCCGAAGCCGCGATGCCCAGATAGGCGAGGCCGGCTAGATAGACGGGCGCCGTCGAAATGACCGGCGGGCCCGAAATGCCCCACGCCACCGCGCCATCGATCAGCGCGCCCCACGCCATCGCCCAGGCGATGCCAGCTTCCAGTGGCATCGCACGGCCCTGCGGCGTGGCCTGCAGCACATTGGCAACGCTGGCGGAGATGACGCCGCCGAACGCGAGGGCAAGGCCAAGGCCCATCTGTTCACCCCCAGGCTTGCCCAGATCGGGCGCAAACAGCAGGGCGACGCCAGCGAGGCCGATGGCGCTGCCGATCATGAAGCGGCCGGTAACGCGTTGGCCGAGGAAGACGGCCGAGAGCGCCGTGTTGGTGACGAGCAGGAAAGCGAAGGTGAGGCTGACCAGGCCGGAGGCGAGATATTGTTCGGACCGGTAGACGAGATTGAAGTTGAGCACGAACTGGCTGATCGCGACGAGCAGCGCAAAACCATGCTGGCGGCCGGTGAGCCGCAAGGATTTGCCCCTGACCAGGCACAGGCCGAACATCACGGCGGCGCCCAGCGCAAAACGCCAGGTCACCGACCAGCTGGGCGGCACTTCACCCAGCTGCGTGCGGATCACGAACCAGGTGCTGCCCCAGATCAGGGTGCAGACGATGAAGGCAAACCAGGCCAGCGGGGTGAAGCGGCCTTCCGTCGTTGCCATCAGCCCGACGCCAGCGCGCGGGCCAGTGCCTCGACGTGGGCGGCCGGTGTGTCCCAGCTCACCACCAGCCGAGCTTCGCCCGAACCGGCATCGCCCCAATCATAGAACTTGAAACCTTGGGCGCGCAGCCGGTCGGGTTCACCGGGGGCGAGTTGCACGAAGACTTCATTGGCCTGCACCGGGTGCAGCAGGCGATCGCTGGCGGCGGCGGCGAGCGCCTGCGCGCCGGCATTGGCGGCGCGGGCATTGCGCAGCCAGACATCATTTTCCACCATGGCGATGATCTGCGCCGCGTTGAACCGGCCCTTGGAGGGCATCTGCCCGGCACGCTTGCGGCGCCAGCGCAACTGATCAGCAAGGCTGAGATCGAACAGCACCAGCGCTTCGGCCGAAAGTCCGCCGTTCTTGATGCAGCCAAAGCTGATCGCATCGACGCCCACCGCCATTTCGCTTGGGTTACAGCCCAATTGCGCGACGGCATTGGCGAACCGCGCGCCATCCAGATGGACACGCCAGCCCTTTGCAGCGGCATGGGCGGTGAGCGCGGCGATTTCGGCCGGGGTGTAGACGGTGCCGCATTCGGTGGCCTGGGTGATCGAAAGCGCGCTCAGCTGCACCTGGTGCACATCGTTGCGGTGGCTGGCCAACGCGACATCCAACCCGGCCGGCGTCAGCTTGCCGTGTTCGCCGGCGCACAGCATCAGCTTGGCTCCACTAGTATAGAATTCCGGCGCGCCGCATTCATCGACATGGATATGCGCTTCGGTGTGGCAGGCCACCGCGCCCCACGGCGGCACCAGGCAGGCCAGCGCCAACGCATTGGCGGCCGTGCCGGTGCTGACCGGCAGCGCCATGCATGCGCGCCCGAACAGGGTGGTGAACAGCGCATCGAGCCGGCGGGACCAGTCATCGCCGTCATAACCCGCGTTCTGGGCTGGAGCGGCGGCGGCAAGCGCGGCCAACACTTCCGGGCAAGGCGCCGCGGCGTTGTCAGACATGAAGTTGGCGGCAAAGGTCATGCGGGTTCCGATAGGAAGGCAAGGGGTTGCCGGTCAATGGCACAATGCGCGCCAGGCGGCCCCTGCCCTGTGTGGCAGGTCGAAGCAGGGGGGCAGGGCCAAAAGCGAAACGGCGGCCCCCGAAGGGACCGCCGTTCGTTTGTTCAGCCTTGGAGGCTTCGCGATCAGAACGCGAAGTTCAGGGTGGCGCGACCGCCGTGATCGTCGTTGCGTGCGCCAATATCCGTGAAGCTTCATCGCCCTGCCCCCGTTCCGCCCCTTGTCTGTGTCCGGGGCCGGCAGCCCCTATTTCTTGTGATATGGGTTGCGCCCGCCGCGGAACGTCAGCCGGATCGGCAGGCCGCCAAAATCCAGATCGGTCGACAGGCTGTTGGTGAGATAGCGGGCATAGCTGGCCGGCAGACCTTCGGTGCGGTTGCCGAACACAACGAAGGTGGGCGGCCGCGTCGCGACCTGCGTGACATAGCGCAGCTTGATGCGCACGCCGCCCGGTGCCGGCGGCGGGTTGCGATCGGTGGCGGTTTCGAACCAACGGTTGAGCGCGGAGGTCGGCACCCGCCTCGACCAGCGCTGGCGCGTCGTCATCGCCACTTCGATCAGCGTGTCGAGGCCCTTGCCGGTGGCGCCCGAACAGGTGAGCAAGGGCACACCCTTCACCTGGCTCAGACCATCGTCCAGCGCTCTCCTTACACCCTGGAACAGGCGGCTCTGGTCGTGGGCGGCATCCCACTTGTTGAGCGCGATGATCAGCGCGCGGCCTTCGGATAGCACCTTGTCGGCAATGCGCAGATCCTGCGCCTCCAGGCCCAGCGTTGAATCGAGCAGCAGCACCACGACTTCGGCAAAATCGATGGCCAGCTTGGTATCGGCGGCCGACAGCTTTTCCAGCTTGTCGGTGACCTTGGCGCGTTTCCTGAGGCCCGCGGTATCGATCAGGCGGACGTGCTGCACATTGCCGTCGCGGTCCACCCAGTCCCAATCAATGGCGATGGAATCGCGGGTGATGCCGGCTTCCGGCCCGGTGACGAGGCGCTGTTCACCCAGCAGCTTGTTGATCAGGGTAGACTTGCCGGCATTGGGGCGGCCGACGATGGCGAGCTTAAGCGGGCCGGGCGGCGGTTCCGGGATTTCGCTGTCTTCGTCGGCAGGCGGCGCGTCGTCGTCTTCGCTCTCGGCAACAGGGGCTTCGGCCAGAAACGGCGCCAGCGCCTGATAGAGATCAGCCAAGCCGAGGCCATGTTCGGCCGAAAGCCCGATGGGTTCGCCAAAGCCCAGTTCATGGCCTTCGTTGATGCCGGTTTCAGCCTGCATCCCTTCGGCCTTGTTGGCAACCAGCACCATCGGCACACCGCTGCGCCGCAGCCAGGCGGCGAAATGCCGATCCATCGGCGTCACCCCGGCGCGGGCGTCGTACACCAGCAGCGCCACCGTGGCGCGGCCCACCGCAGCCTCGGTCTGGGCGCGCATGCGGCCCGACAGGCTTTCCTCACTGCCGTCTTCGAAACCAGCGGTATCCACTGCGACGAAGTTCAGATCGAACAGGCTGGCCGAGCCTTCGCGGCGATCGCGCGTCACACCGGGCTGATCATCAACCAGCGCCAGGCGGCGGCCGACCAGCCGGTTGAACAGGGTGGATTTGCCGACGTTGGGGCGGCCGACGATGGCCACGCGCGGCGCGTCGACGTCGAAATCGAGAATGTTGGCAGAAGACATGCCGCGCGCTTTAGCAGCGCGCGGCCATTAACGATAGGCTGTCAGCGAACCATCGTCGGTGAGCATGTACATCATGCCGCCTGCCACCACCGGCGGCAGATAGGCTTCGGCCTTCAGCTTGATGCTGGCCACGCGATTGCCTTCATAGGCATCAAGCGCCACCAGTTCGCGGTTGGAACTGGCCACCCACAGCCGTTCGCTGGCCAGAACCGGCCCGGCCCACAGGATCGGCCCCTTCTGCGTGCCCGGCTTGCCGTTCTTGCCCGGCTTGTCCTTCTTGAAGCGGGCGAGCCGGCTGACCCAGCGCAACTTGCCTTCGCTGCGGGTGATGCACAGCACTTCGCCATCCACCGTGACGAGATAGAGGAACTCACCGGCAGCCCACGGCGTCCACACACCAGCAAAATTGCGTTCCCACACGCGCTGGCCCGTCGCCAGTTCCAGCGCGACCATGCGGCCACCATGGCCCACGGCAAACACCCGGCCACGATCGATCACCGGCGAACCATCGATATCGGCCAGCGCCGCCATTGCGGTCGATCGGCCGGTCCGAGCCAACTGGTCTTCCCAAACGGTGCGGCCGGTTTCACCGCGCAGCGCCTTCAGTTCACCCGAGCAGAAACCCGCCACGACCGTATCCAGCGACACCGCCGGCGCGCCCGTGCCCAGGATGCAGGCCGGCTCCACCGTGCCGGGCACCGTCCAGCTGATCTCGCCGGTGGCACCGTCGAGCGCGTGCAGCTGATTGTCCTGGCTCAGGAAAAACACCCGCGGGCCCGAAACACTGGGCGCACCGCGCAGCGGCTGCACCAGCGGGCGTTCCCACACTTGCTTGCCGGTTTCGGCGTCATAGGCCAGCGCCAGACCATAGCCGGTGGCAACATAGACCCGGCCATCGCCATAGGCGACACCGCCGCCAAAGGCCGCGCGGCTGCCGCGCTTGGGAATCTTCACGGTGACGCGCCACGCCACGGCGCCGGATTTGGCATCAAAGGCGCTGACCTGGCCGCCGACATCAACGGTGAAAACCTTGCCGGCGCCCACCACCGGCGCGGCGTTCAGGCGCGCGGTGCCGCTGCTTCCCTTGCCGATGCTGGCGCTCCACGCCTGCGTTGGCTGTTCGGCCAGCACGAGGTGGCCGCCAACTTTCGCGGCCGAACCGCCCGGCTGGGCCCATTCCGCATTGGCTTCCGGCGGCGGCAGCACGATGGCCAGATCCTTCAGCTCGGTCTCCGCTTCCACGCGGGTTTCAAAGCTGAGGATCGGAATACGCTCCCCGATCGTCGGCGTGCGGGACCTGCCACCACCCTTCTTGAAAACGCCGCAACTGGCCAGCGCGAGGCTGGCCATGGCCACGATGGCGACGGTGCGGACTGTGCTGCGGTTGTTCACCTGTTATCCCTCATTTCGCCGGCTGGGTGTTGATGCCCAGCGTCGCGATATCCACCCCGGCGGCAATCGCCAGCTGCGCCGCGCGGCTGCGCAAGGACGGGCTCAGCAATTCATCCTTGGCCAAGGCGATCAGGATCGGCTTGGCCAGTTCCGGCTTGCCATCCTTGAAATGGGCCACCGCCACCAGTTCACCGGCCACGCCGAACCAGGCATTGCCCGGCACCGCCAGCGGCTTCAGCTTTGCCACCACCTCGGCCGGGCGCATCTGATCAAAACCAACGCGCACCGCCTTCACCAGCGCGGCATCGCGCAGCGGCTGCGGCAACGCGCTATCGTTTGCCACGGCGTCATACAGGCCGCGGGCCTTGGGCTTGTCACCGCCAGCCAGCGCATCATTGGCCAGTACCATGCGGGCCAACCCCGAATAGGCACCGGGGCCATCGCGGGTCATCGCTTCCAGCACCGGGCGGGCACGGGCGCCATCGCCCACTTCCAGTTGCTCGATGGCGCGGGTCAGCGCGGCACCGGCTTCGCCAGCGGCCTTTTCCTGCCTGTCCTGCCAGAACAGCCAGCCGGCAAGGCCAGCCAGCGCCAGGATCAGCGCGGCAATGGCCAGCGTGCCAAACCGCTTCCACAGGTTCGCGAGCTGCGAGCGGCGATATTCCTCGTCCACTTCACGCAGAAAGGCATCTTCGGGATTGGCAGGCGTGTTGGCCAAGGTCGTCAAGCTCCTCAAGCGTGGGAATGGCATCGCCACTCTTGCCGGGGCGTGAATGCCCGACAGCGCATCAAAGGTAAAGACTTACCGATAGAGCTGCGCATCACCCGGAAAACGCCGTTCCCGCACGGAGCCGGCATAGCGCGCCGCCGCATCGGAAATCCGCGCGGCCAGATCGTCGAAACGTTCAACGAAGCGCGGCACGCGTTCGAACATGCCCAACATGTCGTCCACCACCAGCACCTGGCCATCGCAGGTGGGCGACGCGCCGATGCCGATGGTTGGGCAGGCCACGGCCTGCGTGATGGCGACCGCCAGCGGCTCCACCACACCTTCAACCACCAGCGCAAAGCAGCCGGCCTCGGCCACGGCCTTGGCATCATCCAGGATCTTGGCCGCTTCAGCTTCGCTGCGCCCGCGCGCGCCATAGCCGCCCAGCGCATTGACCGCCTGCGGGGTGAGGCCGACATGCGCCATCACCGGGATGCCGCGTTCACTAAGGAACTTAACCGTGGGCGCCATCACCGCGCCGCCTTCCAGCTTCACCGCCGCCGCACCGGTTTCCTGCATCACACGCGCCGCCGTGCGGAAGGCGGCCTGCGGGCTTTCTTCATAGGAACCGAAAGGCAGATCAATCACCACCACGCTGCGATAGGAACCACGAACAACTGCGGCGCCGTGCGCGATCATCATGTCGAGCGACACTTTCACCGTCGTATCGAGGCCATAGATCACCTGCCCCAGCGAATCGCCGACCAGCAGCAGATCGCAATGCGGATCGAGCAGCTGCGCCATGCGCGCGGTGTAAGCGGTGAGCATCACGATCGGCTCACCGCCCTTGCGCTTCTGGATGGCCGGCACTGTAAGGCGGCGCACGGGCTCCGGCACCGGGTGGGCGCGGCTTGTTGCGGTGTCCAGCGTGAAGGTGGTGCTCATGGCCGGGCCTTTACCCCCCCGGCCCCTGCACATCAACCAGACTGCTTGGCCGCCGACCGTACGATCCGATCGCCTTGGCAGCGCACAGGCTGAAGGCGGCGGTCAGACCGGCTTTACAGGCCGCCCTTCCCCGCTGATAGTGCAGCACAAAGTGGCCAACGCCGGCGCATGATCGGCAACGCCAAGGGGACGATCAGCATGGCAGCAGCTGCAGCCGAACATTCCGACAAGCCGGGCCTGGGGACGCGCATCGCCTATGGCTTTGGCGCCGGTGCCTATGGCGTCAAGGATGGTGGCTTCAGCTATTTCCTGCTGCTGTTCTACAGTCAGGTGATCGGGGTGGATGCGCGGCTGGTGGGCCTGGCCATCACCATCGCGCTGGTGATCGATGCGGTTGCCGATCCGGTCATCGGTTATTGGTCGGATAATCTGCGCTCGCGCTGGGGGCGGCGGCACCCGTTCCTCTATGCTTCGGCGCTGCCCACCGCTGCGACCTATTTCCTGATCTGGGATCCGCCAGCCGGCTGGTCGCAGACTTCGCTGTTCTGGTATCTTCTGGGGCTGGCCACGCTGATCCGCATCAGCATCAGTTTCTATGAAATTCCCAGCACCGCGCTCGGGCCAGAACTGGCGCGCAGCTATGATGAACGCAGCGCGCTGTTCGGCTGGCGGCTGTTCTTTGCCTGGGTGATCGGCAGCATCATGACGGTGGCGAATTTCACCCTGATCTTCCCGGCCTTTGTCACAGCGGCTATCCCCAACGGCCAGTTCAACCGCGATTCCTATCAGCTCTATGGCCTGATCGCTTCGGCGTTGATCTTCGTGGCGATCATTGTCTCCGCGCTGGGCACGCACAGCCACATCAAGCATCTGCGCGCTGCCCCGGCCCAGCGCGCGCTGGGCCTGAAGGCGATCTTCGGCGAGATTTTCGAAACCATCGCCAATCGCGATTTCTCCGCGCTGTTCATGGCGGCGCTGTTCGGCGCCATCGCCACCGGCATCTCGGCTTCGCTCAGCTTCTATTTCTCAGCCTATTTCTGGGGTTTCAGTTCCGAACAGATCGGGCTGATCACCATGAGCGTGTTCCTTTCTGCCGCCATCGGCGGGGCCATGTCACCCGTTGTCAGCCGCACGCTGGGAAAGCAGCGCGGAGCGGTGGTGATCGGTCTGTTGGCCGGTATCGTGCTGCCGCTGCCGATCATCCTGCGGCTGTTCGGGCTGCTGCCGCCCAACGGCGATCCGGCGATCTTCTGGATCGTGTTCTTCGTCACCATGATCGATGTTGGCCTGATCATCTGTTTCCAAGCGCTCACGGCCTCGATGCTGGCCGATCTCGTCGAACAGGCTGAAGTGCGCACCGGCCGGCGCAACGAGGGCATTTTCTTTGCCGCCAACACCTTCATCCGCAAGGCCGTGCAGGGCCTGGGCGTGATGGCCGCCAGCTTCGTGCTGACCCTGGCGCAATTCCCCAAAGGCGCCAATCCAAGCCAGGTTCCCGAGTCCAGCCTGTGGCAGCTGGGCGCGACCTATGTGCCGGCGATCTGGCTGGTGTGGGCGCTGATGATCTTCGCCGTGTCGCGCTATCGCCTCAGCCGTGCCGGGCACGAAGCCAATCTGGCCACGTTGGCAGAACGGGGCTAGCGCGCCCCATATCGGCGCCCGCTATCGGGCGACAAACACCGATTTGGGCAGCACGACATGCACGCCCTTGTTGCGGTCCACCAGTTCGGTGATCTCCACGTCGCCCGAAACGCTGATCAGCATATAGGCATCATCACGGCTCATGCCTTTGGCGGTCACCAGGAAATCGATCATGTTGCGCACCGCCTTGCGGGTGGCGTTGCTCAGATCATCATCGAAACCCATCGCGATATAGGCGGTGGGCGTTTCAGCGCGCGGATAAGGGGTGGCGGTCTTCTTGTGCAGGATGAATTCGAACGTGCCGATCAGCGAGGTTTCCAGCGCCGTGATCGTCACTTCGCCATTGCCCTGCGCGGCATGGCCATCGCCGGCCTGGAACAATGCGCCGGGCACATAGACCGGCAGGAACAAGGTAGTGCCGGCGACCAGCAACTTATCATCCATATTGCCGCCGTTGATGCCGGGCGGGGCGGAGTCCACCCGGCCGAAGGTGGCGGGCGGCGCCACACCCATGCTGCCAAAGAACGGCGCCAGCTTCACCTCGATACCCGGGCCGAATTTGCCGACCATGCGCTCGCGGTCCAGGGGCACGATCTTGATGCGGGAATAAGGGAAATCGTCGGTGAGGAAACCGGCGCCGTACCGGAACGACGTGTAGCTGTAGGGGATGGCCAGATCGATCTTCCTGATCCGCACTTCCAGCGTGTCGCCGGGTTCGGCGCCTTCGATGGCGATCGGCCCGGTGAGGATATGCCCGCCGGGCCCGCGCGCGGAGAGCGGCACGCCGTCGAACACGGCGCGCAATTCCGGTTCGATATCGTGCGGTGCAACCCCGGCCCGTTCCAGGCCAATGGGGCTGTTGGTGAGCAGCGTGTGCATCACCACCGTGTCACCCGATCTGATGGTCAGCACCGGCTTGTTGGCGGCATCATAATGGCCCCACGCCACGGTTTGCGGGGTGGGCTTCAAATGGTGGGTGGCGGCAAAAGCGGGGCCGGCAAGCACGAGAGCGGCGAGAAGAGGCAGGCGCATGGCGGTTTCCTTTGGCAGACCGCGCCACCCTTGCCCGCCGCGCCGCGCCGCGCAAGCGGGCAAACGGACTGGCTCAGGCGCCGGCCATCTCCATCACCACGTCCCACTCATCATCGCTGATCGGCACAACGGAAAGACGGAACTGGCGGAACATCGCCATGCCGGCCAGCCGCGGTTCAGCCTTCATTTCGGCGAGCGTGATGGGGCGCGGCATCGGCGCTTTCGGGCCGACCAGCACGGCCGGGAAACGGCCCTTGGGGTCGCTGGGATCGATGAAATGCTCGCCCACCACCTGCGCGATGCCAACGATGCACAGGCCTTCGTTCGAATGGTAGAAGAACAGCTCGTCGCCGATCTTCATAGACCTGAGGTAGATCGCGGCCTGATTGTTGCGCACGCCGTCCCACGCGGTCTGGCCGTCCTTGTTCAGCTGGTCCCAGCTGTATTTGAACGGTTCGGATTTCACCAGCCAGCGCGCCATCTCACTTCTCCAAAACGGCGGACCAGGCATCCGGCTTGAATCCGATCAGGGCAACGCCCTCCCCTTCAACGATCGGCCGCTTGATCATAGACGGATTGGCCAGCATCAGCGCCATCGCCTTGCCCGCATCCAGACCCTGCTTGTCCGCATCGGGCAGCGCTTTGAACGTGGTGCCGGCACGGTTGAGCACCGCTTCCCACCCCCAGCGCGCCACCCAGCGGGCGAGCGCATCGGAAGGCACGCCGGCCTTTTTGTAATCATGAAAATCATGCGCCACGCCGGCAGCCGTCAGGAAGGTGCGCGCCTTCTTCACCGTGTCGCAGTTCGGAATGCCGTACAGTTGCAGCGCCATCGCCCGCCTCCTTTGCCCGGCGCCTCCATGCCAAGTCACAGGCCCGCTGCCAAGCCGGCGCGCATCAGGTCGCAGGCGTTGGGTGGATTCCGAAGCTGTCAATCAATCAGGGAACTGATGATCATATTGGCTGTGATAGGCTTCGCAAGGAACGGATATGGGTAAAAGTCTCCTGCTGTTGCTGTTCGGTGTGCCAATACCGATCATCATCATCCTGTATTTCGTGTTTTTCCGTTGAGAAGAAATCGCTCACCATGTCGGCGAAGAAGAACGCGCCCGGGTTGGACTGTTTGCGCAGGCCAAGAAGGGCGGCCTTGATCTCGCTGCGTTGGGTGCGCAGATGGCGGTGGAAAAGACCCGCCTGACCGCCGATTACAAGGCCAATGGCCTGCCCATGCCGGATGCCACCACATTGTTTGCCACCAGCATCGGCCAGCTCCAGCCGGCCTGAACGAAACGCATGCGACACGCCGCCCGGCGCAAACCCGGAACAAAGCGGCTACACCGGCGCGCATGTAGATTGTCTGGTTCAAGCGCGACCTGCGGGTGCATGATCATGCGCCGCTCGCCGCTGCCTGCGCCAGCGGGCGGGCGGTGCTGCCGCTGTATATCGTCGAGCCGGAATTGTGGGCGCAGCCCGATGCCAGCGGGCGGCAGTTCGCGTTTCTCGTTGAAAGCTTGACCGATCTGGACCGCAGCCTCGCCGCCCGCAGTGGCCGGCTGGTGGTGCGGGTGGGTGATGCCGTGCAGATCCTGCACGATCTGCATGCAGCGCACGGCATTTCCGGCATCCACGCCCATCAGGAAACCGGCAATCTGTGGAGCTTTGCGCGCGACAAGGCGGTGCGGCGCTGGGCACGGGGTGCCGGCGTGCCCATGCATGAAGCGCAGCAGCACGGCGTGTGGCGGGTGCTGAACAACCGCAACGGTTGGGCGGCGCGGTGGGAGGCGATGATGCGTGAACCCCGACTGCCGGCACCGCAGGCGATCCCTATGGCCGATGTCGCCAGCGAGACCTTGCCGGAAGCGGCAGCGCTTGGCCTGGCGCCAGACCCCTGCCCCGGCCGCCAGCGCGGCGGGCGGCGCGCGGGACTGGCCTTGCTGAGGAGCTTTCTGAGCGAACGCGGCCGGCCGTATCGGGCGGCCATGTCTGCGCCCGACAGCGGGGCGGATCATTGTTCTCGCCTGTCACCCCATCTGGCGCTGGGCGCGCTTTCGATGCGCGAAGTGCTGCACGCCGCCGCCGCCGCACGGCTCCGTTTGAAAGACGCTGGCGACACGCGCTTCACGGGTTCCATCGACAGTTTCATCAGCCGGCTGCACTGGCATTGCCACTTCATCCAGAAACTGGAAGACGCGCCGTGGCTGGAACAGCACTGCCTGCACCCGGCCTATGCCGCCCTGCCCGCCCATGATGCCGCGCAGCTGGCGGCGTGGGCGGAGGGGCGCACCGGCTGGCCGTTCGTCGATGCCTGCATGCGCAGCCTTGCTGCCACCGGCTGGCTGAATTTCCGGATGCGGGCGATGGTGATGGCGGTGGCGAGCTATCACCTGCGGCTGGATTGGCGGCACAGCGGCGCGGCGCTGGCGCGGCTGTTCACCGATTATGAGCCGGGCATCCATTGGCCGCAGGTGCAGATGCAATCAGGCACCACAGGCACCAATATCCCGCGCATCTATAACCCGGTGAAACAGGGCCATGATCAGGATCCAGATGGGGACTTCATCCGGCGCTGGCTTCCGGAACTCGCGCACTTGCCGACGCCCCTTGTGCACGAGCCTTGGCTGGCCCCAGACGATAGGGTGATGCGCCCCGCATACCCTGCGCCGCTGGTTGATCATGAACAGGCGGCGCGCGATGCCAAGGCCGCCATCACCGCCATCCGCCGCGATCCCGCGCACGGGGGCCCGGCCCGCGCCATCGTGGCCAAACACGGCAGCCGCAGGGCCGGCTTGCCAGACACCGCCCGCCGCCGCAAAACTGCAGCCGTGAACAACCAGGGCCAACTTGATCTGTGACCACAGAGGGCAACCCGATCACGCCCGCCGGCATGGCGGCCCTGCGCGCCCGTTACGAGCAATTGCTCCACACGGACCGGCCCGCCATTGTGGAGGTGGTGCGTTGGGCCGCTGGCAATGGCGATCGCAGCGAGAACGGCGATTATATCTATGGCCGCAAGAAGCTGCGTGAGATTGACCGGGAGCTGGGCCATCTCGCCAAGCGCATGGCGGCCGCCCGGGTGGTCGATCCCGCCCGCCAGACCGAGCGGGATCGCGTGCTGTTCGGCTGCACGGTGGAGATCGCCGATGACGACGACAATCGCCGCACGCTCACGCTGGTGGGCGATGACGAGCAGGATGCAGGCCTTGGCCTGATTGGCTGGAGCGCCCCCATCGTGCGCGCACTGCGGGGTGCACGCGTGGGTGATGTGCGCAGCGTTCGGTTGCCCGGCGGCGAGAAGAACTGGGAAGTGCTGGCTATCCTGTGGCCAGCTGGACATCCCGGCTGACCATCTCCCCTGCCATCTCAGCCGCCGCAACCGTCATCGGCCGGGACGACTGATCACGGCAGAGTTCAGAATGGCCCCGAGTTGCGCTTCGTCAAACCCAAGACCGGTCAGAACAGACGTGGCGCAATCGCGAGGAACGCCATAGCCACCCTTGAGCACCGATATCTCGACATCCACGCCATGAGCCCTGAACAGGTTGCGCAAGCGGCAGACGTAGACTTTGACGATCTGCGGTGACTCGGTTCCCAGCGCCTTACGGAAATCATCGTTTGAAACGATCCGGCCGTGATTGGCGAGCAGCGTGGTCAAGACCACCAGCGGTGCCATGCTGAGATCCGGCAGCCGTGATTTGAAAATCTGCAAGAGATCGACGTCGAAATCCATGTGCTCGTAACGACGCCATGTCCGCTTGTCGCTCTTGTCGGATTTGCCCGACGGCGAGCGCGCACGCCAATCCGTGCCGGTCTCGTCATGCGGTTCCTGCGCGTCCCTCATCGCCTGAGTTGGCCACAGGAGCTCGCCGTTTGCTGGCGTTTCGCGGGCCTGTGCCACAAGGGCGCGACAGGTCCGGAGCAACGTTTCAGCTTGCAGGATCATCGATTGCAGCGCGCCAGCCGGATCGGCGAAATCAATCACTTCGACGGCCCGGCGTTCGGGAATGGCAGTCCGCACGCCATCCAACATGCTATCTACCTTCTCCGTCATACCGTTATCCTTGTCGCCTGGCGCGGTGCGGCAGGCTGCTGTTGATGTTGAACGCGACTGACCAAAGCCCTTATGGCGACACCCGATTTGGACGGCTCGCCATGACCCGAGAATAGGATGTTAAGTTCATCAAATTGCCGCCAACCCCGTTCACGATGATTGACCTCACGACAAGCATCATTACTTCCGATACCGGAACATTTACGTTTGTGTGCGCCGGCGCAATTCAACAAGCCAATCAGGCACGAGACGGCTTTATATGCTCCAATAATCCTATCCTGCTTCACTCGGATGCAGGATTTTCATCGTGAACTGAAAGATACGCAGATAAAAGGCGGATATTGATTATGATCCGAAATGAATAAATTATTCATTTCCTCAAACCTCTATCATCTATCCGCACCAGAGCTGCTCATTGAAATATATTGTAACTTTTTTCCAATGAAAAATATTGATTCATTAGAATTATTTTTCATAAATATTCAACAAGCTCGGCTTTTTCTGATGATCGCTGAGAATGCTCACGATTATTTTTCATTTCATCATCAATGTTTTTCGCCCTGAGCAATCGCGATATGAACAAAACCCCCAATTTATCTCGATCGTAGCCAGTGGTTTTTTCATTTGTCGCATAATGTTGCAACGCAATCTGGGTGACGAGCAAAGACACGAGCCAAACGGGCACAAGAATTACCCATAAGGACATATCCGACAACAGCAGGACCGCCAGGATCGCTACCGCGGCCATGGCGAACACCCTATTGGCTTGTCGTTCCCGTTGTTTGCGCATCGAATTAACCTCTGTGTGCGGAGTTATCGCAGTTTTTTAGCCGGGTCGGCAAAACGCTTCACATCCACAAGCGAACGAATTTGTTTGATCAGGCAGCATGATCGCGGGGCTCCCCGTCTCTGCCGCCCACGGTCCGCCAGGCGCAAACTTTCACCGCTACCGTTGGATTTGGCGCGCCTGATTGGCCCCGCCTTCCCCGCCGACGCCATTCTCGAACAGATCATCGTGGCAGTGATGGCCGATTGAACCCTGTCGGCGGGTGGGAGGAGGCTTCGCTGATCGCGCGCTAAGCTCTTGATCTCGAAGTCAGGATATCGGCAGCGCACGGCCTGACGGCCAGCCAGGTTTTGCGGGCCGCCCTTCCTCGGCCGCTCAGCCCAGAATGAATTCGGCAATATCGGCCTTGTCCGCGAACCCCATCCTCCGCACCCGTTTGTCGACAGCGTCCGCGATGACTGTGATGAGGCGCAAACTGCTCAACCCGTTAAGCAATGTATAAGATCCGCGATTGGACAGATCGCTTACGCTCATCGCCTGTTTTATGCTGAGCGAACCCGTTTTATTGATGAGCAACAGCAATTTGGCGTCAAGTCAAAATGCGCCCAGCCCAACGCGAGTCCATGACGTGTCGTTCCATATCAAGCGAATGCATGATGAAAATGTCAGATGATGGCTGCGCATCATCTGTTTTTTAAGGATCTTTTTCAGCAGACCAGTGGCCCGTGGTGAACAGAGTAACTTATGAACAATATGGTATTTATACTGATATCCATTAAGAATTTCACAAGTTCATGGGCTTCTGGGTGAACCACGCAGTCATTCGGTTTAAACAGGGTTCGCTTCTGGATGTGATAGTCTTGGCGATGAAGCGCGATTCCGATGCGGCGAGGTAAACCACACCGTTTGGAGACGGTCCGGTCATCGAAACGTTCATGAATGAGACGCCCTCTCAACACGATCTGTAACCAACAAACTGTGAGTGGCACGGAAAGCCGCAAAATGCTGGCCTGTTTTGCCACAGGATCGGCGACAATCAGCAACGATGGACATGGGTTTATACGCTGCTGGCAGCCGCGTGTGCGCATGGCCTTGCGCAAAGGCTGCTTCAGCGATGCCGTGACAGGCCTTGTCGCACGCGGTCGGGCGGCACAATGGCCCGTTTGCGTTTACAGGTCTGCCAGATCGGCAATATAGCTCTTGAGCGCCCGTTCGACGGTTGGCTCGATGGCCAGGAAATGGCGCCGGCCATCACTTTCATCCGGGACACGCATCAACACGCCATCGTCCACCATGCGCGTGATCAAGCGCAGCGCAGTGGTGGTCGCCACCCCAGCGACAATGCAGGCGCTCGAAACGGCAACTTTGCGATCTTCCAGCGAGGCCAGAATCAGATCAAGCAGGATGTTCCAGGCCGGGTCGCCCAACGCCTTGCCGCCAATCGCCATCGCCCGGGTGGATTCTGCACGGATCAGCTTCCGGAGCAGGGCTGCGTCTGGATTGGTCCGCATGGACGCGGGGACATCCACCGGAGCCGCCGCATGACCAGCCTGATTCTGCAGCAGGCTGCCGAGCAGGCGGATTTCGCCGGTCAGGGTTGAAAGCTTGTCGTCCACGGACTCCGTGCGCGCGGCCTTCGCCCGCATCTCCCGGATCAACGCGAGCGGGACATCGAGGGCCGCCATCGCAAACGGCTTGATCAGCAGGTCCACCGCCGACGCCCGCAGCGCCTCGATTGCCAGTTCCACCGTCGGATCGGCCGTTGTCAGGATGAAGCGCGGCCACCCCTCACCCAGGGATGAAGGGCGCAACGCCACCATCTTCATCAGGGCAATCGCGCCGCCGCCGTTCAGGCCGCCATCAACGATCACTGTCGAAATGGCCGGATCGGCCAGTTCATCAGCAGCCTGCGCATAGGCGTGAGCGATCACAACCGCATATCCCAGATTTTCGAGGTGATTCTGGCACGCCTTCGCAAATGCGAAATCGCTATCGGCGATCAGGATCTTGTGCGTTTGACCCATTTTCAACTCTTTGCGGCCGTTGTTTACGGTAGTTATTTTTTATAATCCGAAAATAAACGATCGAATTACAAATACTTTTTCCATTGTTTGCAGGTGTAGTGGTGGCCGTTATCGGCCCAAACTGCAAAAAGATGCAATACCGGATATATATTCATCCATTTCTGACGAGAAATCCGATTTCGGTCTTATAAGTATTTTCACGCAGATAGATCATAGATCAATTATTCATTAAAAACAGACACTTGCAGGATTATACGGTTACATCCGGAATCCGCACCAACTTGATTTGCCGCTGGTTGGTGGATGCCGCTACGTTTTCAGCACTCCGAAAGGAGGTCTGCCGGATGGCGTTGGCCTGCAGGTTGAATGGCGGCGCATTCGTTCCGTTGGCGACCAGGGGGGTGAGCCGCCGGAGATGCGCGTCCACTGCGCGCATCTCCCGGAATGTCCAGCAGACGAGACGCCACGGTTGGGGTTGGTTGCGCCCCATCCCACTTGATGCGCAACGGCCCACGGGTCCTGCCGTGGCGTCTCCCCGCTCTCACGACATCGCCGGGGAAGCGCACAGGATGCCGGCGATCTCTTGCAAAATAGATTGGTTACATTCTTGCAAGGTTCGCCTAGCCTCTGCATATCAAGTTAACATGTGTAGTGGGGGTTAATGGCACTTCTGCCCCTCTTATTCGGCCAATCAAGATCCCGCCGCTTCACGTCGGCCGCCGCGGCCGCCGACGCCCTGTCATCAACGATACCCAGCCTGCAGATGTTCGATTTGCCCGGCCCGGTGATCCCCGCCTTCGCCCACGCGGATCTGGTCTGCGGTGGCGTCAAGGTCGCAACCAATTCGGTGACTCCGTGTCAGGCCACGGTAACGGATACGCAGGGCTGGCACGTCATGGTTTCCGTTGCGGGCCGATCGGAAACCCTGTGCGATGGTAAGCAGTTCAATCTGCTCCCCGGCCAGAACATGATCACCTTGCCAAACCTGCCGCGCACCAGCGAACGAACCACCGGCAGCGCCTTCGTTGCCGCCTTTGATATTGACTAACTCATGAAACGACAGATGGCCATGAGCGGCACCGACCGCATCGTGCATTTGCCTGACGACCGGCCCACGAAAATCCCTTTCGGCTTTCAACCCGCCCTCTGGCGGACATTCACCCATATCTGCAAGATCATTGACGCCTGCGGCGAGGATGTCGCGCTCGCAGCCCGCCTGGGCGTCGATGATGTCCTGTATCGATGGGTGGCGACGACCCTGCTCGAAGGCGAAGACACGGCAGAAACGCAGCATGTTCCACGAGGCCGCGTTGATTTCGTGTGTGATTAAATCCGCGCCACCATCGATGTGCGCCCCTTGACGTTGACCGAGATGGAAAACGCAAGCGCACTTTCGGCACGATCACTGCAATATAGTTTCATGAGACGGTTCGGCTGTTCACCCATGCAATGGCAGCAACGTGAACGCATGATCAGGGTGCGGGAACGGCTGTTTCTCCTGCCTCCCGATGCCACTATTACCGAATTGGCCTATGAAATGGGTTTTTCAACACTCAGCGCATTGACAACATTATACAAACGGCATTTCGGAGAAACACCGATCCAAACCATCGCATCGGCGCGATTTCAGCGAATTGCGTGAATTTGAAGGCTGAGTGCGTTTTTTGGTCTGCACTTTCTTACGCTTTTGGTTCATGGCTAGTCTACGCCATCCCCCCCAGATGTGCTGTCGTTTTGGAGAAATGTCTTGAAGTGGCAGGTCGTCACTCTGCATCCCTGTGAAAATTTCAGGCTGGCAATCGATGAGAAACTTTTTCAACTGGGCTATCAGACAATTGCCTTGCCGCGCGTTGAGGACCTGATTGCCGCCGGCCGTCGTGATGACCATTGCATCCTGCTGTTTGATATGTTCGATGATGAAGCGTGGGTCTTCGTGAAATCGGCGTTGCAGCATTGGTTGCCAAACGCCGTCACGCTTCCTGTCAACGCCATGAATTTTACAGAACGCGATGCAACGAAGATCGACACCTATTGCGACATGATCGCGTTGTCGAAAAAATTGTTCGTTGTACATTCTTCAGTCGTTGGCGAAGCCGCCTACGCTTGAGCCATACGGCACCGGTTTCCCGCTGCCGCACCCTTTCTGCCTTCACCCCAAAATTGCTCGCCTGATCCTGTCACGCAGAATCGATCAGTTTGAATGCCGGGAATCTGGCAAAGTGAAGTCCGGAAATCTTTTCTAGCAAACAGGTTGGCGCTGGAAATCCGCTCGGATCAGCGGCGCTTGCGCGTGGCCGCCGCGGCGATCAGCACGAGGCCGAGGAAACCCATGCTGGCCCAGAATTGCGGTGCCAGATCGGGGGTGAGCGCCATTGCCGCTAACACGCCCAGCATGGCCGCAACCGCCACAAACCGCCCCCAGCGCAGGAAGCCGCCGCCAATACCCATCCGGATCGCCGCGACAACCACCAGCGAGTAGACGAACACCATGGTGGCGCCGGATGCATTGACCAGGAACGCAAACACCAGCGACGGCGACAGCACGGAAGCGAACACGCAGGCCAGGCCCACCAACGTGCAGGCGATGATGGAACGAGCCGGCACACCGCGGCTGTCCACCGCCACGCTCCAGCGCGGCGCATCGCCATTGGCGGCCAGCGTGAACAGCGCCCGGCTGGCGACATAGATGGACGAGTTGAGGCAGGACAGCACGGCAACCAGCACCAGCAGGTTCATCAACAGCGCCGTGCCCGGTACACCGATCACATCCAGCGCGGCGGCAAAGGGTGATTGGCCAGCCACGATGCTGCGCCAGGGCACGATGCAGACAATCAGGCTGATGGCGCCGATGTAGAAGACGCTGATGCGCAGGATCAGCGTGCTGGCCATCTTGGCGACCATATCGCCCGAATCCTCGGCTTCGGCGGCGGCCACAGTGACTATCTCGGCGCCCACCAGGGCAAAGATCACCGTGGTGACGCCAGCAATCACTGCGCCCCAGCCCATCGGCGCCAGCCCACCATCGTTGGTGAGATTGGCAATGCCGGTGGAGGCCGGCGATCCGAACAGGAACACGCTGCAGATGATGATGAACAGCGCGATGGCCACCACCTTGATGGTGGAGAACCAGAATTCGAACTCGCCGAAACTGCGCGCCGAAAGCAGATTGGAACCGGCCATCAGCAAGGTGAGCACGGTGCCAATCAGCCACACGGGCAGATCAACCCAAAGCGCGACGATACCGGCCCCGGCGATTGCCTCGATGCCGATCACCACCGCCCAGAAATACCAATAGAGCCAACCAGCGGTGAAACCGGCCCAGCGGCCCAGCCCGGCACGGGCATATTCGGTGAAGGTGCCGGCATGCGGCACCGCCACGGCCAGCGCCGCGATCACCCGCATCACGATCAGCACGATGGCACCAGCCAGCGCATAGCTGATCACCACGGCCGGACCGATCGAGGCGATGGCGGCACTGCTGCCGACGAACAGGCCGGCGCCGATGACGCCGCCCAGCGTGATCATGGTGACATGCCGGCGCTTCAATGTGCGCGCCAGTGCCGGGGTCGTATCCGCTTCGCTCATTCCCGCCCCCGTTTTGCCGGCCTCATTCCCACTCGATGGTGCCGGGCGGCTTTGACGTATAGTCGTAAACCACGCGGTTGATACCCTTCACCTCGTTGACGATGCGGGTGGCAGCGCGCGTGAGGAAGCTGGCCTCGAAGGGATAGACATCGGCGGTCATGCCATCCACGCTGGTGACAGCGCGCAGGCCGCAGACCCGATCATAGGTGCGGCCATCACCCATCACACCGACGGTGCGTACCGGCAGCAGCACGGCAAAGGCCTGCCAGATCTCGTCATACAGGCCCGCCTTGCGGATCTCGTCGAGATACACCGCATCGGCCTTGCGCAGCGTGTCGCAGGCTTCCTTGGTCACTTCGCCGGGGATGCGGATGGCAAGGCCGGGGCCGGGGAACGGGTGGCGGCCGACAAACGCCGGCGGCAGGCCGAGCTCGACACCAAGGCGGCGAACTTCGTCCTTGAACAGTTCGCGCAGCGGCTCAACCAGCTTCATGTTCATGCGTTCCGGCAGGCCGCCGACATTGTGGTGGCTCTTGATCGTCACGCTGGGGCCGCCAGTGAAGGAGACGCTCTCGATCACGTCGGGATAGAGGGTGCCTTGGGCCAAGAAATCAGCGCCGCCGATCTTCTTGGCTTCGGCCTCGAACACCTCGATGAAGGTCTTGCCGATAAACTTACGCTTGGCTTCCGGATCGGTGACGCCGGCAAGGCCACCGAGGAACAATTCCCCGGCTTCGACGTGCACCAGCGGGATGTGATAATGTTCACGGAACAGGGTGACGACCTGTTCGGCTTCGCCCAGCCGCATCAGGCCATGATCGACGAACACGCAAGTGAGCTGATCGCCGATCGCTTCGTGAATCAGCACGGCGGCCACAGCAGAATCGACCCCGCCTGACAGACCGCAGATCACCTTGGCCGATCCCACCTGCTCGCGGATTTCGGCGATCTTGGATGCACGGAAGCCGGCCATCGACCAGTTCGGCGTGATACCGCAGACATTGACGACGAAGTTCTTCAATAGCGCGCCGCCATCGGGCGTGTGCACCACTTCGGGGTGGAACTGCACGCCGTAACGGCGGGCTTCGTCGTTGGCGATGGCAGCGAACGGCGCGCCGGCGCTCACCGCCACGGCGCGGAAGCCGGGGGGGATCGCCTCGATGCGGTCGCCGTGGCTCATCCACACGGTCGGGCGGTCACCCTTGGCCCACACGCCGGCAAAGAAGGCGCAATCGTCGACAATGTCGATTTCGGCGCGGCCGAACTCGCGGTGATCGGAGGCGACAACGGCGCCGCCCAACTGGTAGCAGAGCGACTGTTCACCGTAACAGATGCCAAGCAGCGGCACGTCGGCGGCCAGCACGACATCCGGGATGCGCGGACCGTTTTCATCGCTGATATTGGCCGGGCTGCCCGACAGGATGACGCCCTTGGGCTGCATCCGTGTGTATGCTTCGCCGCCTTTGGCGAAGGGCACGATCTCGCAATAAACGCCCACTTCGCGGATGCGCCGGGCGATGAGCTGCGTCACCTGGCTGCCGAAATCGAGGATGAGGATCGAGTCGTCTGGCGTGTGCATCGCGGGCGCTTAGGGCGTGGCGGCGTTTGGCGCAACCACCAGCGGCAACAGCACCTGCCGCCATGCATCGGGCAGCGGCGCGGGCCGGCGCGTCTCCCTGTCGACATAGACGTGGACGAAATGGCCTTCCGCGGCCGGCGCTTCATGGCCGGCGGTGAACAGGCCCACCTCCCAACGCACGCTGCTGTTGCCGAGTTTGGCGATGCGCAGGCCGGCCTGCACGATTTCGGGGAAGGCGACGGAGCGATTGTACCGGCAGCCGGTTTCCACCACCAGGCCGATGGGGTTGCCATGGTGGATGTCGAGCAGGCCCTGCTCGATCAGCCAGGCGTTCACCACGGTATCGAACCAGCTATAATAGACCACGTTGTTGACGTGGCCATAGGCATCATTGTCCATCCAGCGGGTGGGGATCAGGCGGTGGACGCGATAATCGGATCGGCTGTTCATGGCGATGCGCCTTGCCAGCGATTCGCCTGAAAAGCAAAAACCCCGGCCATCTCTGGCCGGGGTTTTTAGGTTGGGATGGTGGAGCCTAACGGGATCGAACCGTTGACCTCTACAATGCCATCGTAGCGCTCTCCCAGCTGAGCTAAGGCCCCACATCCCAATGTGGTCGTTGCTGTTACCAGCAACGCCGGGAGCGGCCGGTTAGGCGATGTTTCGCGGCCTTGCAAGCCCGAAATTCGCAAAGCCGGCCGATATCCTCAATTCTCGTCGTGCGTGCCTTCCGAGACGACACCCAGATCATCATCATCACCCAGATCGACATCGGCATCAGCTTCGCCGGCTTCCACGTCGGCGTCCTCGATGTCCAGATCCTCATCCACGGCCACCACGGCGTCTTCCTCGGCCGCCTGCGGCTTGGTGGCTTCAAACGGCGTCGTCTGCTTGGACTTCAGGACCGGTTCCGGCGCCCAGCCAAAGCCGCAGGAAATGCAGGTCACCGGGTCTTCCTTGCCCAGATCATAGAATCGGGTGTTGCATTTCGGGCAGGCACGCTTGGTGCCCCATTCAGCCTTGACCATATCGTCTCCGTGATCGTCCCGGCCGTGGGTCCAGCCGGGCAAACGCAATCGAGCCGGGGCAGCACAGCCATCCCGGAAAGACCGGCGCATTGCCACAGCCGGCAAGCCCTGTCAAAGCGCCGCGTCATGAATCACGTCGCCGGAAAACCCGCCCCGCTCTGCCTTGCCGCTTCAGGCCCGCTCAAGGGCGATGTGACGGTGCCGGGCGACAAGTCGATCAGCCACCGCTCGCTGATGCTCGGCGCGCTGGCGGTGGGCGAAACCCGCATCACAGGTTTGCTTGAGGGCGAGGATGTGCTGGCCACTGCCGCGGCGATGCGGGCGATGGGGGCCGATATCGAGCGCACTGGTACCGGCGAATGGCGCGTTCACGGCGTCGGCGTTGGCGGGCTGTTGCAGCCGGCGACCGCGCTCGACATGGGCAACAGCGGCACCTCCACGCGGCTTTTGATGGGCCTGGTCGCCTCCCACCCGATCACCGCGACGTTCATCGGCGATGCCAGCCTGTCGGGTCGGCCGATGGGGCGGGTGATCACGCCACTGTCCCTGATGGGCGCCACCATCGCCGCCACGCCAGGGCCGGGACGGCAGACCCTGCCCCTCACGCTCACCGGTGCCTGCCCGGCGATTCCGCTCCGCTACACGCTGCCGGTCGCCTCGGCGCAGGTGAAATCGGCGGTGCTGCTGGCTGGCCTCAACACGCCGGGCGAGACGGTGGTGATCGAACCCATCCCCACCCGTGATCACAGCGAGCGCATGCTGGCCGGATTCGGTGCCCAGCTTTCGGTCACCGAATCGCCGGAGGGCCGCATCATCACCATCCGCGGCGAGGCCGAACTCAAACCGCAGACCATTCAGGTGCCAGGCGATCCGTCGTCAGCCGCCTTCCCGATGGTCGCCGCGCTGATCGTGCCGGGTAGCGACATCATCATTCGCAATGTTGGCCTGAACCCCACACGCGCCGGGTTGGTAAGAGTGCTGCAGGCGATGGGCGGGCGCATTGATCTGTTGAACGAACGCACCGTTGGCGGCGAACCGGTCGCCGATCTCCACGTCCGCCACAGTGCGCTCACTGGCATCGACGTGCCGCCTGACGGCGCGCCCAGCATGATTGATGAATATCCGGTGCTGTTCGTCGCCGCCGCCTTTGCGAAGGGGCGCACGGTAATGCGCGGGATCGAAGAACTGCGGGTGAAGGAATCCGACCGGATCGCGGTGATGGCGCAGGGGCTACAGGCCTGCGGTGTGCAGTGCGAGGAGCTTGAAGACGGCCTGATCGTCGAAGGCCGTGACGGCGATCTCGTCCCCGGCGGCGCTACCATCGCGGCACGGCTCGATCACCGCATCGCGATGAGCTTCGCCGTGCTGGGCCTGAACGCGGCCCGGCCGGTGGTCATTGATGATGCCCGGCCGATCGCAACGAGCTTTCCAACGTTCGTGGCAATGATGGAGCAGCTTGGCTGCAGGCTTCTCCCAACAGCAGATCATTGATGGCGCGGGCAGCACCGCCGCTTCCATAAGGCAAGGATGGTTCTGCCATCGTTGCCCGCAACGCGTAATCGGCCAGAACACGCTGCGCCGCTGCCACGATTACCGCCGGATCACGCCCCACCAGCGCGGCATTGCCGCTGAACAGCCCCTCGCGCCGCTCCGTGGTGTCGCGCAGCACCAGGCAGGGCAGACCGATGGCCGGTGCCTCTTCCTGCACCCCACCCGAATCGGTCAGCACAAGGCGACGCTGTCCCATCAGAGCGACGAACCCGGCATAGGGCAGCGGCGGCAGCAGGTGAACGCTGGGATGGCCGCCCAGAGCGGCACGCAGCGGGCCTGAAACCGCCGGGCTGGGATGCACCGGCAGGATGATCTCTGCTTCGCCCGCCAATTCGGCCAGCGCGTCCAGCAACCCGCCCAGCACGTGACCCTGGTTCTCGCGACGATGGATGGTCGCCAGCACCCACGGCCTCCCACGTGGGATGCCGGCCAGCGGCGCCACCGCCGCCCCTGCCAGTGCTACATCGCCGGCCAGCCGCGCCTTCATCAATAACAGCGCATCGATGCCGCTGTTGCCGGTGACGTGCACGCCATCGCACACACCCTCTGCGGCCAGCGCCGCTGCTGCTGCCGCTCTGGGTGCCAGGTGCAACTGCGCCATTTGCGCAACCAGCTTGCGGTGCATTTCCTCTGGGTGCGGATCGTGCGTTCCCGTCCGCAAGCCCGCTTCGACATGCGCCAGCCGCGCCCCGGCATAGCGGGCCGCCAAGGCACCGGCGAGCGTCGAACTCGTGTCGCCCTGCACCACGACCCACGCCGGCCGCGTTTCCCGCACCACGTCCGCCAGCGCAGGCACCAGCCGCCCCACCACTGTATCTGGCGAGGCCGCCATCACACCCAGATCATGATCCGCCTGCAGCCCGAACCCGGCCAAGGCTTCATCAAACATCTCACGATGCTGCCCGGTCGCTACCAGCAAGGGGCAGTGCCCACGCGTCTGCAGATCAAGCAGCAACGGTGCCAGCTTCACCGCCTCCGGCTGCGTACCCGCGATAAACATGACTGGAAACGATGCAGAACCCGGGCCGCCAGCAGACATCATTCGCCCCCGCGAAGTGACTGACCCTGAAAGTCATTCTGCGTGAACTAGGTCTGTCTGGCAACTGCCGGGCTTACGGTCGCGCCGCATCGTGTTCAGAACTTTTCATCCTTCACGCGGAACAGCGCTTCCAGCGCCGGATCGGTTGGCCGGCCCAGCACGCGTTCAGCGATATACTCGCCCACCACCGGGCCATGCTTGAAGCCGTGGCCGGAACCGCCGCCGGCGATCCAGACATTGTCCCAGCCCGGGTGGCGCTGGATCATGAAATGCTCGTCCACGCTGTTTTCCAGCTGGCACACCCGGGTCTCGATGATCGGCTGGTCCTTCAGCCCCGGGAAGCGGCGGGCGATGTAATCGCGCGACCGGCGCACCTGGAACGGTGTGACGATGCGATCATCATTGTCAGGGTCCATGATCGTGTCGCCGCCAACCGGGCAGACCTTGATGCCCTTGCCGTCAACATTGGGGAAACCATAGTGGCTGGCTTCCGAAAACACCGGCAGGTTCGGGCAGGAATAACGGTCATCGCCGGCCGGTGCGCCAAAGAAATAAACCTCGCGGCGCGGCGTCTGCAGCTTGTTGCCCAACAGATCAGGGAACAACCGGCCCAGCCACGGCCCGCAGGCAAACACATATTTCGCGCCGCTCACCGTCTCGCCGCCCTGCAGCGCCAGATTGGCCATGGCGCCGCCACTGGCCTGCCCGGGCTGGGCGCGGCCCGACACCAGTTGCACGCCCTTGCGCGCGGCCGCTTCGGCCACGGCCAGGCAGGCCCGATGTGCGCGCACGATCAGGGCGCCGGGTTCATACAGGCCAACCATGTTCTCGCCCGGCTCCATCTGCGGCCAGCGCCGGCGCATGTCGGCCGCCGTCATCAGTTCGTGATCAACCTTCAGCCGAGTGAACACATCGCGCGAGCCGCGCAGGCCGGCATTGAGATCGGTCGCCAGTTGCAACCGCCCGGCTTGGGAGAGCAGCGGCAACCCGAACTCGCGCTCCCGCTCCCGCCACAGTTCCATCCCGCGCAACACCCAGCGCGAATAGACTTCACGATCGCCATAGCCCACCCGGATCTGCCGGGTTTCCCCGCCCGACGTCGCCCGCGCATTGCCCGGCCCATAAGCATCAACCAGCGTGACCGTATGGCCCATCTCGCGCAGCCGCAGCGCCGTCCACCCACCGAACGCGCCGGCGCCGATCACCACCACATCCGCCGGCTTCGCCGTGCGCTGCCACTTCAGCGCCGATTGTGCTGAAGCGGTCGAACCAGCCACGCCACTGGCCGCTGCCAAGCCTGCCGCCTTCAGAAATGTGCGACGCTCCATGTGTCCCCCCGTTTATGGCGCGTCCGGTCTTGATGGCCGTGATCAACTGCCTGTAAGCAAAGCCTAGGTCTGCGCCCCGGCCCCGTCAATTGCGCGCCGCCCTGCCCGCCACTTGCCCACCTGCGACCGGCCCGCTAACGCCAACCGGTGATCACCACCCCTTCCCTCGTCATCGCCGTTGATGGCCCGGCTGCCAGCGGCAAGGGCACCATCGCCAAGGCGCTGGCCCGGCATTACGGCCTGCCGTTCATGGATACCGGCAAATTGTATCGCGCCTGCGGGCTGGCGGTGCGGCTGACGGGGCATGATCCGTACGATGCCGATGCGGCTGCACAGGCAGCACGACAACTTGATCCGGCGCTGCTGGATGATCCTGATCTGATGAGCGCGCTGAACAGTGATTATGCCTCGATCGTTTCCAGTCATCCGGCAGTGCGGGCGGTGCTGTTCGATGTGCAGCGCAGCTTTGCCAAGCAATCCGGTGGGGCGGTGCTGGATGGGCGGGATATCGGCACGGTGATCGCGCCCGATGCCATGGCCAAATTGTTCGTGACGGCGGCGCCCGAAGTGCGCGCCCAGCGCCGCCATGCCGAACAGGCCGGGCGCGCCAAAGAAACTGGGGGCAGCGATCAGACGCTGGCCGATGTGCTGGCTGACATCCATGCGCGTGATGCCCGCGATTCCGGGCGCTCTGCCGCGCCCTTGGTGCAGGCCAGTGATGCTGCCTTGCTTGATACCAGTAATCTCAGTATAGCCGCCGCCGTCGCTGCAGCGATTGCCTTGGTTGAAAAGGCACGCGCACAGCACAGCCGGTAAGGGGTTATCGGCGTCCCGGCAGGGTTTTCCCTGTGCGGGCGCTTGGTTTTTTTCCGGTTTCTCTTGAGCGGCTGGCATGGTGCCACCGCGACGGCGATGAACGGCGGGCAATGGTGCCTTGTCGAGGGGTTTCGTGGGTATAGGCGGCTTTTGCCGTCCATCCTTGCCCGCGCCGGCCCAAATGAAGGTGAATGATACTCTATGGCTACTTCTGCCCAGCCGACCCGTGATGATTTTGCGGCTCTGCTTGATGCCTCGCTCGGTGAGAACCAGAGCTTTGAAGGCCGTGTTGTCCGCGGTGTTGTGACCGCGCTTGAAAATGAATTTGTCGTCATCGATGTCGGCCTGAAGAGCGAGGGCCGCGTGCCCCTGCGCGAATTCGCCGGCCTGGATGGCAAGACCGACCTGAAGGTTGGTGATGAAGTCGAGGTGTTCGTCGACCGCGTGGAAAACTCGCAGGGTGAAGCCATGCTGTCCCGCGATCGCGCTCGCCGCGAAGCCAGCTGGGATGCGCTGGAAACCAAGTTCGCTGCTGGCGAGCGCGTCGAAGGCGTGATCTTCGGCCGCGTCAAGGGCGGCTTCACCGTCGATCTCAGCGGCGCCGTGGCCTTCCTGCCCGGCTCGCAGGTGGATATCCGCCCGGTGCGCGATGTCACCCCGCTGATGAACCTGCCGCAGCCCTTCCAGGTGCTGAAGATGGACCGCAAGCGCGGCAACATCGTGGTGTCGCGCCGCTCGATCCTTGAAGAATCGCGCGCAGAAGCCCGCACCGGCCTGATCAGCAGCCTTGCCGAAGGCCAGATCGTTGACGGCACCGTGAAGAACATCACCGATTATGGTGCGTTCGTGGATCTGGGCGGCATCGACGGCCTGCTGCACGTGACCGACATGAGCTACAAGCGCGTCAACCACCCGTCCGAAGTGCTGAACATCGGCGACGTGCTGCGCGTGCAGATCGTGCGCATCAACCGCGACACCCAGCGCATCAGCCTGGGCATGAAGCAGCTGGAAGCCGATCCGTGGACCACTGCTGCTGCCAAGTACGCCGTGGACACCAAGCACAAGGGCCGCGTGACCAACATCACCGAGTATGGCGCCTTCGTGGAACTGGAAGCCGGCATCGAAGGTCTGGTGCACGTTTCGGAAATGTCGTGGGTCAAGAAGAACGTCCACCCCGGCAAGATCGTTTCGACCAGCCAGGAAGTGGAAGTCATCGTTCTCGAAGTGGACGAGGAAAAGCGCCGCATCAGCCTTGGCCTCAAGCAGGCCCAGCGCAATCCGTGGGAAGTGTTCGCTGAAACCAACCCGGTCGGCACGATCGTGGAAGGCGAAGTCAAGAACGCAACGGAATTCGGCCTGTTCATCGGTCTCGACGGCGACGTCGACGGCATGGTGCACATGAGCGACATCGCCTGGGGCATGACCGGCGAAGGCGCCCTGGCGCGCCACCACAAGGGCGAGCGTGTTTCGGCCCGCGTGCTGGAAGTGGACATCGAGAAGGAACGCATCAGCCTGGGCATCAAGCAGCTTGATGAACAGGGCGGCACGGGCGCGGCCACTGGCACCCGCAACACCAGCGGCGGCGATTGGAAGAAGAACGACATCGTCACGGTGACCGTGGTTGCCGCCCGCGATGGCGGTCTGGATGTCAAGATCGGCGAAGATGGCCCGGATTGCTACATCAAGCGCAACGATCTGAGCCGCGACCGCGAAGACCAGAAGGCCGAGCGCTTCCAGCCCGGCCAGAAGGTCGATGCCATGGTGGTTGGCTTCGAAAAGGGCCGCAAGCCGATGCTGAGCATCAAGGCGCTGCAGATCACCGAGGAAAAGGAAGCCGTGGCCCAATACGGCACCTCCGATTCGGGTGCGACGCTGGGCAACATCCTGGGCGCTGCCTTCAACAAGGCCCGCGAAGAATCCGAAAAGAACTGATCGCGCTTTTTCCAAAAAGCCGTGAAATCCGAAAAGAACTGATCGCGCTTTTTCCAAAAAGCCATGAAACGCTCCCCGGCAGAACATCTGCCGGGGCGTTTTTCGTTGGTGCGGCGCCGCCACGCGGCCTCAGCCCGGAGATTGTGGCACGATGGTTGCGTTTTTTTGACAGGCGCGCCTTGACCATCCCTGCCAATGCAATAGAATTACTTTGATTTTTGGGGGGTATGCGCCGGGGTGGCGCCAAATGAGGTAGGCCAAGATGATCAGGTCTGAACTGGTTGCCATCGTCGCCGAACAGAACCCGCATCTGACCATCAAGGATGTCGAGCGCATCGTCGCCACCATCTTTGACGAGATCACTGATGCCTTGGCCCAGGGCCGACGCGTTGAACTGCGTGGCTTCGGTGCCTTTTCCACCCGCGCCCGCGATCCGCGCACCGGCCGCAATCCGCGCACCGGCGCCGCCGTGAAGGTGGATGCGAAGAAGGTGCCCTATTTCAAGCCCGGCAAGGAATTACGCGAACGCCTCAACGGCTGATCGTCGGCCCCGCCAGGCCGGACGACCGGTCTGACAAGCGGGCGTGGCGGAACCGGTAGACGCAGCGGACTTAAAATCCGCTTTCCCAACGGAAGTGCGGGTTCGAGTCCCGCCGCCCGCACCACATTTTCTGGCCGCCAGCGCAGGGCCGCCCCCAACCCCCTGCTCTGGCGGCGATTTTTTGAGCGAACTTCACAATGCCGCCCACCATCAGCCTGATCGGCATCCCCACCGACCAGCACAGCAGCTTCCTGCGCGGGCCGGCCGGGGCCCCGGCGGCGATCCGGGCTGCGCTGGCCAGTGAGCACGGCAACAGCGGCACCGAACGCGGCACCGAGATCGGGCTGGATTTTGCGCTGGCGGATCGCGGCGACGTCGCGATCGCTGAAGATGCCGGCGATGATGAGCGTATCCGCGCTGCCATCGCCGCCTGCCCCGGGCAACTGATTGCGCTGGGCGGTGATCACGCCATCAGTTTCCCGGTGGTCGAAACACTG
The DNA here is from genome assembly GCF_000420765.1 of Sandarakinorhabdus limnophila DSM 17366. Taxonomy (GTDB): domain Bacteria; phylum Pseudomonadota; class Alphaproteobacteria; order Sphingomonadales; family Sphingomonadaceae; genus Sandarakinorhabdus; species Sandarakinorhabdus limnophila. The sequence goes on from NZ_ATVO01000006.1 coordinate 109,736, forward strand.
GCCCGCCGCCACGGCGCCTTCGACATATTGCACTTCGATGCCCACCCTGACCTCTATGACGAGCTCGATGGCAATCGCCGCTCCCACGCCTCACCGTTTGCGCGCATCATGGAAGGCGGCCATGCCCGCCGACTGGTGCAGGTCGGCATCCGCACGCTCAATCGCCACTGCCGCGAACAGGCGGCGCGGTTCGGCGTGGAGATCATCGAAGCCCGGCATTTCCGCGACGATTGGCGACCGCGATTCGACCGGCCACTCTATGTGTCCATCGATATCGACGCGCTCGATCCAGCCTTTGCGCCGGGCGTATCACACCATGAACCGGGAGGGCTCACCGTCCGCCAGATCGTCAACATCCTGCTTGATCTCGACACCCCGATCATCGGCGGCGACGTGGTGGAACTGAACCCGACACGCGATATCAATGGCATGACCGCAGTGGTCGCGGCCAAGCTGGTGAAGGAACTGGCCGCCGCCATGGCCGCAACTGCAGCGGCCTGACAGGCTGGCGGTAATGCCGCATTCCCTTGCAATCAGCACCATAAAAGCCGATTATGAGATGAAGTCGGGTTAATTCTTGCGTGATTCCCGCATTGTGCCGGTGGCATGATCGGTTTCACGCCAATCTTTGACCAGTTGGCCATCCGGTTCGATGGCGGTTTTCATTCAGGCCACCGATGCCGATGGTTTTTTGGCGCGGTGGTTGGGGATAATAAATGTCCGAAGGCAGTGGTTGGGTCGAGATTGTGCTGCTGGCGTTGCTGGCCGCTTTCATCGGCCTGCGCCTCGTCTCCGTGCTCGGCAAGCGCACTGGGCAGGAGCGGCCGATCGGTGACGCGTTCCGGCCCAGCGCCGAAGTAACCGCGCCGCCGCGTCGTGAAGCGACAAACCCGGTGCGCGGCCAGTTGCTACTGCCGCCCGGCACCGATCGTGGCCTGTTACCCGCTCTGGAAGCCGTGGCCGATGCCGATCCCGGCTTCGCCCCCGATCGTTTCCTGGCCGGCGCGCGCAGCGCCTACGGCATGATCCTCGAAGCCTTCTGGACCGGCGATCTTTCGAGCCTGACCGGCCTGGTGTCGGACGAAGTGCATCACAATCTGTCGAACGCCATCGAAGCGCGCGGCGGTGGCAGCCTGCCCAACCGACTGGCCGGGCTGGGCGCCGTTGCGCTGCGCGACGCCACGGTGGTTGGCCAGATGGTTGAAGTGACCGTGGGTTTTGTCGCCCGCATCGCCACCAGCGACGGTGAGATTGAAACCCGCGATCTGTGGACCTTCAGCCGCCTTGCCGGCAACACAGATCCGGCCTGGGTGCTGATCGCGACCGACAATGAAGACGACAGCGATCAGATGCCGCCCGATCATCTGGGCGACGCTTCCGACAACAACGCCTGATCATCGTTCCGTGCGCCGGTGGATTGCGCTGGCCAGCCTGTTGCTGCTGGCTGCCTGTGCCGGCAAGCAGGAGCGGCAGGTAACCCCTTTAGCTCCGCCGTTGTCACCTCCGGCCGTCGCACCACCGACTGAGCCAGCCAAGCCGCCTCTCGTCACCCGCGCTGCGGATGCCGGTGTTGCGCTGGTTGATCTTCCGGCTCTGCCCGAGGCTGCTGCCGCACTGACCGCCTTCCGCAAATCCTGCGCCGGCCTCACCCGCCGTGAAGACCTGTCGGGCCTGACCCGGCCCGAAGACTGGCAGCCCGCCTGCACGGCTGCCGCCAGCGTGGCACCGGGCGAGGAGGACGGCTTTTTCCGCAGCCAGTTCCACGCTATCACCGTGGCCGGCGGCGCAGGCTTTGCCACCGGCTATTACGAGCCGGAAATCGCCGCCAGCTTGAGCCCTCAGCCGGGATACGACGTGCCGCTCTATCGCCGCCCGGCCGATCTGATCGACGTGCCGCTGGGTGATTTCGCCGCCAGCCTGAAGGGCCGCACTGTTCGCGGCCGCGTGCAGGGCACGCGCCTGGTGCCCTATGCGACGCGCGAACAGATCGCGGCAGGCGCACTGGTGGGCCGGCAGCTGGAACTGGCGTGGGCGGCTGACCCCTTTGAAGCCTTCTTCCTCGAAATTCAGGGCAGTGGCCGGCTGCGCCTGCCCGATGGGCGCATCATCCGCATTGGCTATGATGGCCAGAACGGCCGCGATTATGTCGCCATCGGCCGGCTGCTGATCGAACAGGGCAAGCTGGAACGCGGCAAGGCCGGCATGAAGGAAATCATCGCCTGGCTGCGCGCCAACCCCGCCGGGGCGCCGGCTATGCTGAATGCCAATCCGTCGAAGATCTTCTTCCGGGAACTGAAGGGCGACGGCCCGATTGGTGCAATGGGCGCGGCGGTGACACCGTTCGTCAGCGTCGCCGCCGATCCAGCCTTCATTCCGCTTGGCGCGCCATTGTTGGTGGAAACCACGCTCACCGGCCCGGCGACCCCGTTCACCCGGCTGATGGTGGCGCAGGATACGGGCGGGGCCATCAAGGGCGCCAACCGCATCGATCTATTCCTTGGCCCCGGCCCCGAAGCCGCCGCCATTGCCGGCGCGCAATCGTCGCCAGCCCGATTGATCCTGCTGATTCCCGCCACCGCCGCCGCGCGGCTTAAGCCCTGATGCGCCGCCTATCCGCCCATGAACGGGCCTTGTGGGCACGAGTGGCGGCCAGCGTGAAGCCCCTGCCCGGCAAGCGCGCGCCGGAAATACCGGCGGCTGTGGCGCCGGCAGCTCCCGCCCCCGCTCCGCCCAAGACCGCACCCAAGCCTAGCCCGCCACGGCCCGCCGCCAAGGCGCCGCCACCGGCCAAGCCCAAGCCCCACCCGCTCGGCGCGCCGCTGGATGGCACTTGGGACCGACAGATCAGCCGCGGCCGCCTCTCCCCTGACCGGGTGATCGATTTGCACGGCCACACCGTGGTTGATGCCCATGCCACGCTGTCATCCGCCATCCTCGCCAATGATGGCACCCGCGTCATCCTGGTCGTCACCGGCAAGGGCCGCCCGGACCGTCCGGCGCGCATCCGCGCCGAACTGATGCACTGGCTGGAACGGCCCGATCTGCGCGCACACGTTGCCAGTTTGCGCGCCGCCCACCCACGCCACGGCGGTGGCGGTGCGTTTTACGTCATTCTGCGGCGCGCGAAGTGATTCTGGCCAAGTAATCCCCCTATCGCCAATTGCAGGCGGCCCCGGCAGCACAATGGACTAATGTGCGCGGCAGGGAGGGCACTGCATGTCCGAAGATGTCGTTTTGGTCAGTCGTGATGGGCCGGTTGCCATCGTCACACTGAACCGGCCGCAGGCGATGAACGCGCTGAGCCAGGCGCTGCGCCGCGATCTGGCAAAGGTGTTCCGCGAACTTGAAGCAGACGACGATGTGCGCGCCATCTTGCTCACCGGCGCCGGCACCCGCGCCTTTACGGCCGGCCTCGATCTGAAGGAACTCGGCCAACAGGGTCTGGGCGCCGCCAACGCGGAAGGCCCTGACGACAATCCGGTGAAGGCCATCGAACAGACCGGCAAGCCCGTCATCGGTGCCATCAACGGCGTCGCCATTACCGGCGGTTTCGAAGTGGCGCTGGCCTGCGACGTGCTGATCGGCAGCGAAAATGCCCGCTTTGCCGATACCCATGCGCGGGTCGGCATCATGCCGGGCTGGGGGCTCAGCCAGAAACTTTCGCGCCTGATCGGGCCGTATCGCGCCCGCGAGCTGTCACTGTCCGGCAATTTCCTCGATGCCGCCACGGCGGAACGCTGGGGTCTGCTCAACCGCGTCGTATCGGCCGAGGACCTGGTCGCCGCCGCCACCCAGCTGGCGCACGACATGGCCACCATCGCGCCCGGTTTTGCGCGTGGGTACAAGAAGCTGATCAACGACGGCTATGAACTGCCGTTCGGGCAGGCGATGGCGCTGGAAGCGGAACGCTCCACCGCGGCCAATGCCCAAGTCTCCGCCGCCGAGGTCGAAGCCGCGCGCGGCGCCGTGCAAGCCAGAGGACGCAGCCAATGACCGCCATGCCCTTCCCCGGTTTCAACAGCGACACCATCGACCACATGCTGGTCAATCCGGCCGCCTTTGCCGATGAAAGCATCCATGATGCCTACATCACGCTGCGCCGGGATGATCCGGTGCACTGGACCCAGCCGAAGGGTTTCCGCCCGTTCTGGTCGATCACCCGCCATGCCGACATAGTCGCCATTTCCAAGGCCAATGATCGCTTCATCAACCGGGAACGCACCTATATCTCGCCGATCGAGGCCGAAGAGTGGGTGAAGAGCACCACGGGTGACACGCACCTGTTTCGCACGCTGGTCGATCTGGATGACCCGCTGCACATGAAACTGCGCCGCATCACCCACACATGGTTCATGCCGCAAAACCTGAAAAAGCTGGAACCGCGGATCGCCGCCATCGCCAAGGCGCATGTCGACCACATGGCCAGCCTTGGCGGCGCCTGCGACTTCGTCAATGAAGTCGCGCTCTGGTATCCGCTGCGTGTCATCATGATGATCCTGGGCCTGCCAGAGGCGGACGAAGGCCGCATGCTGCAGATGACGCAGGAGATTTTCGGCCCGCAGGATCCCGACGTGGTGGCGCGCAGCCGCATCCTGACGCAAGGCCTGGGTGGCCCGGAAGCCACCGGCAACCCGCAGGTGGATATCTTTGCGCTGGTGCAGCAGTTCTTCGCTTATTTCGGCGAGGTGATGCAGGATCGCCGTGCCAATCCGCGCGATGATCTGGCCACCGTGATCGCACAAGGCACGGTGGACGGCGAACCGATCGGCATGCTGGAAGCCATCAGCTATTACGCCATCACCGTTACCGCCGGGCATGACACCACCAGCAGCACGGCATCAGGCGGGCTGCTGGCGTTGGCGCAGAATCCGGAGCAATTGGCCAAGCTGAAAGCCGATCCATCGCTGATCCCGCAGGCGGTCGAGGAGATGTTGCGCTGGGCGACGCCGGTGAAGCATTTCATGCGCACCTGCACCGAAGATACGGTGGTGGGCGGCAAGACGATCAAGGCCGGCGACGGTGTGGCGCTGTTCTACTGGTCGGGCAACCGTGACGAGGCGGTGTTCGAGGACCCGTTCAGCTTCCGGGTGGACCGCGCCAACAATCCGCAGACCGCCTTTGGCAACGGCGTCCATCAGTGCCTGGGCCTGCACCTGGCGCGCATGGAAATCCGGGCCCTGTTCGCCGAACTGCTGCCGCGGCTGGACGAGATCGAACTGGCCGGCGAGCCGAAACTGTCGGTCGCCAACTTCGTTTCCGGCCTGAAGGCCATGCCGATCCGGTATCGCATGCGATGAAGGACGACGCCCGGCGGCGCGATCCCGCTGCCTATCCGGCCAGCCAGACGCTGGAAACGCGCTTTGGTGACATGGACGTGAACGGCCACCTCAACAACGTGGCCTTTGCCCGCCTGTTCGAAGAAACGCGCGTGCGCTTCAATCGCGCGGGGCCGGCGGCACCGGCCGTGGGCGAGCGCCGCTCCAGCTTTGTCGTGGCGCACGTGGCCATCGATTATCTGGCGGAAGGCAATTATCCGGCGCCGGTCACCGTTGGCTATGCGATTGCGCGGATCGGCAGCAGCAGCTTTACGGTCGCCATGGCGGCCTTTCAGGAAGGCCAGTGCATCGCGCTCTGCGACAGTGTGCTGGTGCACCGCGATCCCGAATCCGGCCCGGCACCGATTCCGCCGGCCTTGCGGGAACGACTTGAGGCGCTGCGGCTGAAGGGCTAGAGGCTGCGCTTTCCCACAACCGGAGATTCACAATGGCTGACGCGCCGACCACCCTTACCCTCACGCTCGACAGCGGCGGCGATGTCGTCATCAAGCTGCGGTCCGATGTGGCCCCCGACCATGTCGAGCGCATCACCACGCTGGCGCGCCAGGGCTTTTACGACGGCGTCAAGTTCCACCGCGTCATCCCCGGCTTCATGGCCCAGGGCGGCTGCCCCAAGGGCACCGGCACCGGCGGCAGCGATCTGCCCGATCTGAAGGCCGAATTCAACGACGTGCCGCACGTGCGCGGCGTCTGCTCGATGGCGCGCACCAGCGCGCCGAACAGCGCCAACAGCCAGTTCTTCATCTGCTTTGACGATGCCCGCTTCCTCGATCGCCAATACACGGTGTGGGGCGAAGTGACGTCGGGCATGGAATTCGTCGACGCGCTGCCCAAGGGCGAGCCGCCGCGCGCGCCGGGCAGCATCGTGAAGGCCACCGTCGCCTGATCCATCCTGCGTAAAGAAAAAGCCCCCGCCAGATTGCTCTGGCGGGGGCTTTTTTCATGTCCGTCGATCAGCGACCGGCAGGCGAACGGCGCTGGCCGCTGTTGCGCTGGCCACCAAAGCCGCCACCCGGGCGGCCCTGCGGACGGGCAGCATTGGCCGGACGGCCAGGGCCACCTTCACGGCGCGCGCCATCACGGGCGGCATCGCGGCCACCATCGCGGCCACCTTCACGACGCGGCCCACGGCCATCGGCATGCACCACGGCGCGCGGATCGCGGCCACGGCCACCCGGGCTGCGGTTGAAATCACGCTCATCGCGAGGCGGATCGGCGGCCGACGGGCTGGACTTGATCAGCTTGGCCGTCAGCCCCACCAGATCGCGGAAATTGGCCGGCAGCGCCTGCTGGTCGAGCTGCATGCGGATAGTGCGCTCGATATCCTTCAGGAACGCGCGTTCATCCGGCGCGCACAGGGCAATCGCCCGGCCTTCGCGGCCGGCACGCGCGGTGCGACCGATGCGGTGCACATATTGTTCCGGCACGTTGGGCAGTTCGTAGTTGAAGATATGGCTCACCGCTGGGATGTCGAGGCCGCGGGCCGCGATATCAGTCGCCACCAGCACCTTCACTTCGCCGGTGCGGAAGCCCGTGAGCGCGCGGGTGCGCTGGGCCTGGCTGCGGTTGCCGTGGATGGCTTCGGCCGCAATCTTGTGCGCCGAAAGCTGGCGCACAACGCGATCGGCGCCATGTTTGGTGCGGGTGAAAACGATGGCGCTGCCCACGTCGGGCTCGACCAGCAGATGCGCCAGCAGCGCCAGCTTTTCCGGCTGGGAAACATGGATCACCGTCTGCACCACGCGCTCGGCGGTGGTGGCGGCCGGCTTGACGGCAACCTTGATGGGGTTCTTCAGATAGCGCTGGGCCATGTCTTCGATGGTTGGCGGCAGCGTGGCGGAGAACAGCATCGACTGGCGCTGCTTCGGCAGCAGGCCGGTGATGCGCTTCAGATCATGGACGAAGCCCAGATCAAGCATCTGATCGCATTCATCGAGCACCAGCATTTCGACATGACCAAGGTCGCACGCGCCCTTCATCACCAGATCGAGCAGACGGCCCGGGGTGGCCACCAGCACATCAACACCCGGGAACAGCGCGCGTTCCTGGCGGCCGATCGGCACGCCGCCGAACACGCAGGCCACTGACAGCTTCAGATAGCGGCCATAGGCGGTGAAGCTGGCGGCAATCTGCGCGGCCAGTTCGCGCGTGGGCGCCAGCACCAGCACGCGGGTGGAGAGTTTCAGGCGATGCTTGGGATTGGCAGCCAGGCGGTTGAGGATCGGCAGCGCGAAGGCTGCTGTCTTGCCGGTGCCGGTCTGCGCGAGGCCCAGCACGTCGTTGCCAGCCAGCGCCGGCGGAATGGCCGCCTGCTGGATCGGGGTGGGGATATCATAGCCCTTTTCGGCAATGGCGCGCGACAAGGGTTCCGCAAGAGCGAGATCAGAGAAATTCATGAGGTTGTTGTTCCAACAATATCAGTCGCCCGGAGGCACCATGCCAACCGGGAGGGCCAAAAGGCCCGGGGTTGCCTGGCAACCCGCGTGATAAGGGAAGCAAGTTAGGGGGGTGGGGCCTTGGAGCCAGATGCTCCGATCACGCGCCCATCGAGTTGTGGCCGGGCTTTGAACGACCTCGGCCACAAAGTCAAATTTGCGCCGGCCCGGGCGGCAGGTTACCCTTGCTGGCAATGGGGGATTTGCCATGAAACATCTGATCCTGACGGCGTTATTTCTGGCCAGCAGTGCCACCGCGAGCCCACGCGCCCGCGATCTGGGCGTGCCCTTCGACGGCACACCGGGGCCGCTGAATGCCATCACCGATGTTGCCGGCGTCGAAGTCGGCTTCAAGACGCTGATATCGGGGGAAGGTGCGCGAGTACGGAGCAAAGGCCCGGTGCGCACCGGGGTGACGGCGATTTTTCCGCGCGGCAAGACGGATCAACGCGGCGTGTTTGCCGGTTTCTTTGCCGGCAACGGCAATGGCGACATGACCGGCACGCACTGGGTGGAAGAAGGCGGCGTGCTGGAAACACCGATACTGATCACCGGCACCGGCAGCGTGGGCGTAGTGCGCGATGCGGCCTTCAAATGGCTGGCCGATCACCGCAAGGGCGCCTTCTGGTATCCGCTGGTCGCTGAAACCGCCGATGCCACCCTGCACGACATGTCCGGCCAGCATGTGACCCAACAGGACACGCTGGATGCGTTGGACAGCGCCAAACCCGGCCCGGTGGCCGAAGGCAATGTGGGCGGTGGCACCGGCATGATGTGCAACGGCTTCAAGGGCGGCACCGGCACGGCATCGCGCAGGCTGACGGCTGTGGAAGGCGGCTATACCGTCGGCGTGCTGGTGCAATGCAATTATGGTTCAGCCAACGGCTTGCGCATCGCCGGCATAAACGTGGCGCGCGAGATGGATTTGCGCCCGCGCTGCGTGGCCAAAATCCTGTCTCCGCCGCAGCTATTCTTTGGCACAACACCAACGCTGTGCGATCCCAAGAAGCTGGCCATCGCCGATCCTGCGAGTGAGGAACATCGCGGCTCGATCATCATCGTCATCGCCACCGATGCCCCGCTCACCGCCGAGCAACTGAAGCGGCTGGCGCGGCGCGGCACTGCGGGCCTGGGTCGGCTGGGATCGATCCTGGCCGATGGTTCGGGCGATATCTTCATCGCCTTTTCCACCGCCAATGCCGGCGTTGACGATGGCAACTGGCACGAAGCCGTCGACAAGCCGGCCACCATCGCCCGCCTGCCCAACGCCGCCATCAACCCGCTGTTCACCGCCACCATCGAAGGGGTGGAAGAAGCCGTGATCAACGCCATGATCGCCGCGAAAACGATGACCGGTGCAGATTATTGGACGGTATCAGCGCTGCCGCACGACCAGTTGCAGGCTGTCCTGCGCCGCCACAACCTGCTGCTGCCGCCGAAATGAGCCCAGCGGCTGTCACGCAGTTGTAACCCAACCGTCACACGCAGCCGATAGGGGCTGGCACACAAGGCGAATCCGACTAGGCTGTGAGCGCCTGCGGAAAATCGCGTTTTGAGGGGTGCAGCCGCTGATCCGGACCGAGGACAAACCGCTGTGGCCGGCCCGCTTGCTGGGTATGGCCGAACTGGCTGGCTGGGTGCTGGCCGGCTTGGCAGCGGCGCGTCTGATCTGGTTGGCAATCACGCCGGCGGGGCCGCTGGGCACGCCGCACGTGGCGCTGCCGACGGGCCCGGTTGTGGTGGCGGTGGACCCGTTCTTCCCGGCCGGTCCGGCCGCGGCCGATACGGTCTCCAGCCTCGATCTGGTGTTGCTCGGCACCCGCGTTGATGCCGCATCGGGCCGGGGATCGGCGATCCTGGCCACGCCCGACGGCCAACAGAAGAGCGTGGGCGTGGGCGAAGAGATCATGCCCGGCGTGCGGCTGGCAGCGGTGGAATTTGAATCCGTGACGCTGGATCGCGGCGGCGCCCGCGAGCAACTCTATATCGATCAATCGGGCAGCGCCGCTGATGCAGCACCGCCCCGGCAGGACAAGAAATGACCCGCAAGCTCTCCCCTGCCATCCTGGCAATCCTACTGATCGCCGCCCCGGTGCTGGCGCAGCAGACGGTCAATCTGCGCGATGCCGATGTGCGCGCCTTCATCCAAGATGTGTCGCGCGCCACGGGGCGCACCTTCATCATCGATCCGCGCGTGCAGGGCAAAGTCTCGGTTGTCTCCGAACGGCCGCTCGATCAGGCCGGCTATTTCGAACTGTTCCTGTCCACGCTGCGCGCCAACGGTCTTGTCGTCACGCCGGCGGCCGGAGGTGCCTTCCGGGTCGCGCCGGCCGATGGCGCTGCCACCCAACCCTCGGCGGGCCAGGGGCGTGACCGGTTCGAGACCGCCGTGCTCAACCTGAATTTCATCGACGCCGCCTCCGCCATCGAGACGCTGCGCCCGCTGGTGTCCCGCGAAGGCCAAGTGACGGCCAATCGCGCCGGGAACGCTGTGATCGTTGCCGATTATGCCGACAATGTCGCCCGCGTGCGCCAGCTTGCGCGCCAGATCGATCAGGATCGGGCGGCAGTGCGCGTGGTCGCCCTGAAACACGCCGGCGCGCGCGAGATTGCCACCAGTCTCGCCCAGATTGCGCAAGGCAGCGCTGAAGGCCGCGGCTGGCAGGTGGCGCCAGTGGATGCCAGCAACAGTCTGGTGCTGCGCGGCGATCCCGCCACTTTGGCCAAGCTCGCCCGCACCGTCGCCGATCTCGATCAGGCGGCCGCCGCTGGTAGCGATGTGCGGGTGTTTTTCCTGAACCACGCCGATGCCGAAAAACTGGTGCCGGTGCTGCAGCAATTGGTCGGCCAGCCGGTCAGCCCCGCCAGCCAGTCCGCCCCGCAGGCGATGCCGACGCAAAGCGCCTTCGGCAACGCCAATGCCGCCGCGCAGGGCCAGCAGCCCGCCGCCTCTGCCCCATTGCCCGCGCAACCAACGGGCGGCAGCCTCGGCACCAGCGGCTTCGTGCCCGGCGCCAGCATTGGCCGCGGCCAGGCGGTGATCGCGCGGTATGAAGGCGCCAACGCCATCGTCATCGCTGCGCCCGCCGATGTGCAGCGCCGGCTGGGCGAGGTGATCCGCCAGCTGGATGTGCGCCGCGAACAGGTGCTGGTGGAAGCCATCATCGTGGAAATCAGCGATATCGCCGCCCAGCGGCTAGGGGTGCAGTTCCTGCTGTCCGGCACCGGCGGCAGCAACATCCCCTTTTCCGTCACCAACTATAGCAACGCCGCGCCCAACCTGCTGGCAGTGGCTGGCGCCATTGCGGCGGAAAAGCGCTATGGCCAAGACAATTCCACCACGGTTGCCCTGCGCAATGCCGCGGTGAACAGCCTGCTCAATGCCAATGGCGGCCAGTTTGGCTTTGGCGGCAATCTGGGCAGCAACGCGGTGTTCGGCTTCGTCGTCAATGCGGTGAAGGCCGATACCGCATCCAATGTGCTGTCAACGCCGTCGGTGATGACACTCGACAACGCCCAGGCCCGCATCCTTGTCGGCCAGAATGTGCCGCTCGCCACCGGCCAGGCGCTTTCGAACAATTTCGACAATGCGTTTCGCACCGTGCAGCGTCAGGATATCGGCATCGCCCTGGACGTGCGGCCGCAGATCAACGCCGGCGGCACCATCAAGCTGACCTTGCGGCAGGAGGTGAGCAGCATCGCCACCTCCATTGTGACCCAGAATATTCCGGACATCATCCTCAACAAGCGCGAGATCAACACCACGGTGACGGTGGACGATGGCCAGATCATCGCGCTGGGCGGCCTGATCGACGAGAATGAGCGCCGCGCCATCGAAAAGGTGCCGCTGCTGGGTGACATTCCCTTCCTCGGCAATCTGTTCCGATCGAAATCGCGCGACCGCACCAAGACCAATCTGATGGTGTTCATCCGCCCGACCATCATCCGCAATGCCGAAGACGCCGCCAAGCTGACCGGCGACCGTTACCAATATGTGCGAGCCGAACAGGCTCGCCGCGAGGCCACGGCTGATCCCAGCATCGATGCACTGGTGCGCGATTATCTGAAAGCGCCCATCCCGGGCGCCCCCACTGCTGCTGTTCCGCCTGCCCCGCCCAAACCATGAGCCAGCCCGCCCTCTCCTATGCCTTTGCCAAGGCGCAAGGGGTGATCGTCACCGCACTGGGTGACGTGGCGGAGGTGGCGCGTCGCAAGGGCAGCAATGTGGCCGCGCTGGCCGAAGTGCGCCGCATCGCCGGCCGGCCACTGGCGCTGCGCGAGGTGGACGATGCCGAATTCGACCGGCTGCTGCAGGATCATTATGCCCGCTCCTCCTATGCCGGAGAGGCCGATGAACTCGCCGGCTTCGGCGATGATCTGCCGTCCGCCGAGGATTTGCTGGCCAGCGACGACGAAGCCCCCGCCATCCGCCTGATCAACGGGCTGATTGCCGAGGCCGCCCGCCTGAAAGCGTCTGACATTCACATCGAGCCGTTCGAAAGCGCGCTGGTGGTGCGGATGCGCGCCGATGGCGAACTGAAGGAGATGCACCGCCTGCCGCCCGGTGTGGCGCCGGTGCTGGTCAGCCGCATCAAGGTGATGGCGCGGCTGGACATTGCCGAACGACGCTTGCCGCAGGATGGCCGCATGGACCTGGCGTTGGGCGGCAAGCGGCTCGATGTGCGCGTCTCCACCCTGCCGGCGCGCGGCGGTGAGCGCGTGGTGCTGCGCCTGCTCGACAAGGAAAATGCCGGCATCGATCTGGCCGCGCTCGGCATGCCCGAAGGCGCCGAACGATCTTTCCGCGCGGGACTCGCCGAAGCCAACGGCCTGGTGCTGGTGACAGGCCCCACGGGCAGCGGCAAGACGACGACGCTCTATGCCGGGCTGAAACTGCTCAACGATGGCAGCCGCAATATCCTGACAGTGGAAGACCCGGTGGAATATGCCGTGGATGGCCTCGGCCAGACTCAGGTGAACCCCAAGGTCGGCCTCAGCTTTGCCGCCGGGCTGCGCGCCATCTTGCGGCAAGACCCTGACGTGGTGATGGTCGGCGAAATCCGCGACGCCGAAACCGCCAGCATTGCCGTGCAGGCCGCGCTCACCGGCCACCTCGTGCTGTCGTCGCTGCACACCAATGATGCCGCCAGCGCCATCACACGCCTGCGCGATTTCGGCGTGGAACCGTTCCTGCTCGCCGCCACCCTGCGCGCCGTGGTGGCGCAGCGGCTGGTGCGCCGGCTGTGCCCCGCCTGCCGCACCGCGCACGCCAGTGATGCCGGCACGGCGGCGGCACTGGGCATCGCGGCGGGAACACCGGTGTGGGCCGCGCCGGGCTGCGATTCCTGCAACCACACCGGCTGGCAGGGCCGCGTTGGCCTGTATGACATCATCCGCATGACCGACGCCCTGGCCGCCCGCATCAACGAAGGCGCCACCGCCGCTGATCTCGCCGCCGCCGGCAGCCCCGGATTGCCGGCAATTGCCGCGCAAGCCGTGATCGATGGCCTCACCTCGCCGGCCGAAGCCTTACGGGTGATGGGCACCGCCGAGCCGGAGCCGGCCGATGGCTGACTTTCGCTACGAAGCGCTCGATATCGAAGGCAAACCGCGCGCCGGACGCATCAGCGCACCGAGCAGCGAGGCAGCGCGCGCCGATCTGCTCGACAAGCGGCTGTTTGCAACGAAGCTGGAAGCGGCCACCGCCAGCGAGCCCACATTGGCCACGGGCAGTGCGCGGCTGAAACCCAATGCGCTCGGCCTGTTCACCCGCCAGCTGGCAACGCTGGCCAGTGTGACGCCGCTGGAAGAAGCGCTGCGCACCATCGTCAGGCAGACGGAGGGCGACAAGCCCCGCGCCGTGCTGACCACTGTGCATGGCGCGGTGATCGAAGGCCGCCGGCTTTCGGATGCAATGGCCCTGGAAAGCGCCAGCTTTCCGCCGCTCTACCGCGCCATGGTGGCCGCCGGCGAAGGCGCCGGCACGCTGCCGCAGGTGCTGGAGCGCCTTGCGGCCCTGCTCGATCGCCAGGCCGAAATGAAGGGTCGCGTGCAGGCGGCGCTGGCCTATCCGGCGGCGCTCGCAGCCGTGGCCACGCTGGCGGTGGCGGCACTGATGATCTTCGTGGTGCCGCGGATCGCCGAACAGTTCGCCGATATCGGCCAGACATTGCCCCTGCTCACCCGCATCGTCATGGCGCTCTCCCACGCGCTCGCCGCCGGCTGGTGGGTGATCCTGTTGCTCGGTGCTGGCGGCGGTGTGCTGGCCGCCCGGGCGCTGAACGATGAGGCGCTGCGCCGCCGTTTCGATGCCTGGCTGCTCAGCCTGCCATTGCTCGGCCGCCTGCTGCGCGACTGGCAGGCGGCGCGGCTGGCGCGCACGCTGGCGATGATGGTGGCGAGCCGGCTGCCGCTGGTCGATGGCCTGAAACTCACCCTGCCCACCATCGGCAACCGCGAGATCCGCGCCCGCGTCGCGCAGATGGCCGATGATATCAGCGAAGGCGCAAGCCTCACCGCCGCCATGCGCCGCGCTGCCATCCTGCCGCCACTGCTGGTCGCCATGGCGGCGGGCGGCGAAAGTGCCGGGCGGTTGGATGTGATGCTGGAAAAGGGCGCCGAAGCGCTGGAACGCGAGTATGATGCGCTCACCCGCTCGGCGCTCGCCCTGCTGGAACCGGCGATCATCCTGTTCATGGGCGGCGCCGTGGGGGTGATCGTGCTCTCCATCCTGCTGCCCATATTGCAACTCGAAAGCCTGGCTACACCATGAAGCGCAATCGCAACGAAGAGGGCTTCACCCTAATCGAGATGATGGTGGTGATCGTCATCATCGGCATCCTCACCACGGTGGTGGTGCTGAACGTGCTGCCCGATGTGGACAAGGCCGCCATCACCCGCGCCCGCGCCGATATCGCCACGCTGGAAACTGCGCTGACCAGCTACAAGGCCGACACGATGGTGTTTCCGAATACGAGCCAAGGCCTTGCTGCGCTGAAGGCCGCGCCCACCGACATGGCCCAACCGGAACGCTATCGCCCCGGCGGCTATGTGCAGCGGCTGCCCAATGATCCCTGGGGCAAGCCTTACCAATATGCCAGTCCCGGCGCGCACGGCCCGTTCGACGTGTGGTCGATGGGCCCCGATGGCCTGACCGGGCCAGGAGGGGAGGCCGATGACATCGGCAACTGGAACCTCTGAAGCCGGCTTCACGCTGGTGGAACTGGTGGTGGTGATGGCCATCATCGGCATCACCAGCGCGGCGCTTGTCCTCACCCTGCCCGGCCCTGGCGACCGGGTGCGCGCTGCTGCCGTCAAACTGGCGGCGCACGCCGCCGCCACGCGCGACATTGCAATCCTGACCGGGCAGAGCACGGCGTTCGCACCGCCGGCACCGGACGGGCTGACCCTCACCACCGAGCCGGCCGGCCCGATCAGCTTCGACGCCACCGGCCTCGCCACGCCGGCGCGGATTGTCGTGAGCAGTGGCGATGCCAGTGCCAGCGTCTCCATCGATGCGGCGGGCAGCGTTCATGCGCGCTGAAGCCGGCTTCAGCCTGATCGAGGTGATGGTGGCACTCGCCATCTTCGGGCTCGCCGCTGTCGCGCTGATCCGTCTGCAGGGCGTCAGCCTCGCCAGCGCCGCCACTTTGTCAGACCGGCAATATGCCGCCATCGTCGCCCGCAATCAGGCACTGGAAGTGATACTGTCTGCCGCCCCGCCCAGCGCCGATCAGGGCCGCGAGCGCGCCGGCATCCGCGATTGGGCGTGGCGGCGACAGATCAGCCCCGGCCCCGATCCCGGCACCCAGTTGATCAGTGTCGAGGTGATCGGCGAGGGCGGTCAGGTGATTGCCGCTGACAAGTTGCTATGGAGCGGGCGGTGAGAGAGGCCGGCTTCACCCTCATCGAATTGCTCGTCGGCCTGTTCCTGTTCGGCCTGATGGCGGCGGCGGGGACGGCGCTGCTCGCCGGCAGCGTGCAGGCCAGCGGGCAGGCACAGGCGCTGGTCGGGGCCAGCGGCGATCTGGCCCGGCTGCGGGCGCTGCTCACCGCCGATGCCGGCCAGGCCGCGCCGCGCCCGTGGCGGGATCGTGAGGGTCGCCCGCACGCGGCCTTTGCCGTGAATGATGGCGCACTGTTCACGCTGGTACGGCGCGGCTGGGCCAATCCCAGCCAGGCTCCGCGCGCCTCGCTGCAGCGTGTGGAATGGGTGATCCAGGGCGACACGCTGGTGCGCCGCTCTGCAGCAATGGTTGATGGCCCGGCTGCCACCCAAGCCAGCGTGCTGGCCAAGGGCGTCACGGCGGCGCGGTTGCGGGTGCTGACGGCGCAAGGTTGGCAGGATGGCTGGAGCGGCGAGGCCGGCGCCCTGCCCCGCGCCATCGAACTCACCCTTGATGGCCCGCAGCTTGGCCATGTCCGCCAGATCGTGCCGCTGGCCCCCGGGGACGCAGCATGACCCGGCCCATCCCTCCCCATGAACAGGGCGCAGCACTGATCAACGTGCTGGTGCTGGTGGGCGTGATGGCGGCGCTGTCCACCAGTCTGTTCGATCGGCTGCGGCTGGCCCGCCATCTCGACACCACTCGTGCCGGGCTGGAAGTGGCGCGCGGCGCGGCGCTGGCCGGCGAGACGATGATCCTGGCGCGTTTGCCGCTGCCGCAATTGCCGGCGCGTCCGTTCGCGCTGCCCACGTCCGTCCCCACCACGGTGATGCTCAGCCCCGGCGGCAATTGCTTCAACCTCAACAGCGTCGCCATGGGGCCTGTGGGCCGCACCCTCACCCGTCCGCTCGGCGTCGAGCAACTGGCGCGGCTGCTAACCCTGCTTGATGTGCCGCAAGCGGAAAGCCTGCGCATCGCGGCGGCCACGGCCGACTGGGTGGATGTCGATCAGCAACCAGGTTCCGGCGGCGCCGAAGATCCGGCCTATGCCCGCGCCGCCACACCCTATCGCACCGCTGGCACCTTGCTCGCCGAAGCCAGCGAGTGGCGCGCCGTGGCCGGGGTAACGCCTGCCATCTTCGCCCGCGCCGCCCCGCATCTGTGTGCGCTGCCGGAAGCCGAACTGTCCCGCCCCAATATCAATAGCCTGGTGCCCGCCGGTGCGCCAGTGCTGGCCGCCATCACGGGCGTGCCGCTGGCCACCGCGCGCGACGCGATCGCGGCCCGCCCCTCCGGCGGCTGGCGCGACACGGCGAACTTCTGGGCGCAACCGCTGTTCGCCGGCCGCCAGTTGGCTGCCGATGCGCTGCGCCAGCCCGATACGCGCGATCGCTTCGTGGCCTACCGCATGACGACCAACATCAATGGCGTCACGCTGGCCCAAACCGGCTTGATCGATGCCGGCACCCGCCCGGCGAAACTGCTGCTGCGCCGCTGGGGAGACGAGGCATGATGCCAAAATCAGTGCTGGTCACACTCGTCCCCCGCGTGCGCTGGCAGCGCAGCGACGGCACGGGCGGCGCCGGCTGGCCGGCCCCCGATGGATCGCCGCTGGTGCTGGCTGTGCCCGGCGAAGCGGTCGCGCTGCACTGGCTCGATCTGCCGGATCTGGCGCCCGCCCAGGCCGCTGCGGCCGCGCGGATGGCGCTGGCTGATCGCCTGGCCGAGGCTGATCCCCATATCACCGTCGCACCGGGCAGCGGCCTGCGCCCCGTTGCCGTGGTTGCACGCGAACAAATGGCCGGCTGGCTGACCGAAGCCGCACGCGCTGGCTGGAAGCCCAGCGCGATCATTCCCGATCCGCTGTTGCTGCCGGCACAAGCCAGCGGCTGGGCGGTGGCGCAGGACGGACCGCGCGTGCTGGCCCGCAGCGCCAGCTCCGCCTTTGCCGCCGAGTCGGAACTGGCCGCCGCCATCATCGGCACCGATGCCACGACCCCGGCCCAGCCGGCCCTGCCCGATCCGCTGCCGCTTGATCTGCTGTCGGGCGAGTATGTGCAGGTGGCGCGCTGGCAGCCGGATCGCACGCAAGTAAAGCGCCTCGCCCTGCTGGCCGCCGCCGTCGCCGGGCTGTGGCTGGGTGGTGATATGGCCGCTCTGCTCCGCGCCAGCAGCGCCGCCAGCGCTGCCGATGCAGAACTGATGACGCTGGCACCGAGCACAACCGATGGACCCAGCGCGTTCGCGGCCCTTCAGGCGCAGGCGCAGCAACGCGGTGCGGCGGGCGGGCTGGCGGCGCTGGCCGGGCCAGTGGTGCAGGCGCTCAGCGCTCGGCCGGGCGCTGGGCTGGCCGGCCTCAGCTACACGCCCGCCGGCGGACTTGTTGCGGGCGTGGCCGGCGGCGCCGGTGAAGCCCAGGCGCTGGCCGATGCGTTGGGTATCGCCGGTCTTGCCGCTTCACCCGGCACCACCCGCGCCACCGCCGACGGCAGTATCAGCGAAGTGACGGTGCGCGCGAAATGATGGCGATGCTTTCTCCGTGGTGGGCGCAGCGCACGGGCCGCGAGCGTTGGCTGATCGGCGTGATGCTGGCGTTGCTGGCCACACTGCTGTTCTGGCTGGTGCTTGTGCGCCCGCTGGCCGCCGCGCGTGCGACGGCGCAGGCCGATGCCGGCGCGGCTGCCGCCCAGCTTGCACAGGGCCAGGCGCTGGCCGCGGCCATCAAGGCCCGTCCCGCCGCCAACCCGGCCGCCGTGATCGACGTGCTGAACCGCCGCCTGGCCGATGCCGGGCTGCAACCCGCCCGGCTGGAAGCGCAGGGGCCGGGCCAGGCGCTGCTGGAGATCACCGCCATCAACGGCCGCCTGCTGATCGGCTGGGCTACGGCGCTTGAGCAGAACGATGGCCTGGTGATCGAACAACTGGAAGCCACCCGCAACCCGGACCAATCGGTGCGGGCGCGACTGCTGGTACGGAGCGCACAGTGATGCGGATGCTGGCGCTGGGCCTTGGTGTGATCGTGGGGCTGGTGGCCCTTGCCCCGGCGCGGCTGCTGCTGCCAGCACCGCCGCTGGCCGCCACTTCGGTGACGGGCAGCCTGTGGCAAGCCCAACTGTCCGGCGCGGCGCTGGGTCGGATGCAGCTGGGGGACGTGGCGCTGGCCTTGCAGCCGGGGGCGCTGTTGAAGGGCCGGCTCAGCTGGCAGACTGCAGGCAGTCTGAACGGGCAGATCTGGCGCGGCTTCACGGCCGGCGGCGTGGTGGGCCTGAATGGCCGGTTGACCGGCAGTCCGCTGCCTGGCCTGCCGCTGGCCGGGATCAGCCTTGCCGATGTGATGGCGACGCTGGATGGGGCCGGGCGCTGCGAAGCGGCCGGCGGGCAGGTGACGGCCGATCTGGCACTGCCGCTGGCGGGCCAGCGCCAGCTCACCGGTGCACCGCGCTGCGACGGGGCGGCGCTGCTGCTGCCGCTGGCCAGCGGCGATGGCCGGGTGCGGCTGGACGTGACCATCGCGGCGGGCCGCTGGACAGCGCGGTTGGCGGTTTCGGGTGCCGGCGTGGGCGAAGCCGCAGCGCTGACTGCTGCCGGTTTCCGTGAGCAGGGCGGCGCCCTGGTGAAAGAGGACAGCGGCGCATGATCATCACGGCCTTTATCGCGCTGCAGCTGGCCACCACCCAGCCCCCACCCCCCTCAGCTTTGCCGCCGCCCTTCACCGAACTGCCGCAGCAGGTGCTGGAGCCTGGCCAATGTGCGCTGTTCCTGTGGGACCGGGCCAGCGGCAAGCGCATCGCCATGCTGGGCCGCACGCCGGCAAACTTGCGCGCAATCATCGATGGCCGCTCCACCGATCTGCCAGCGCAAGCGCTTGAGGGTGAAGAGGTAATGGGCTTTACGCCCATCAGCCGCTTCCGCTCTGCCAACCGCAGTTTCGAGGTGCGGCTGACCATATTGCCCGCCACGGCCGGCGGCGCCGTGGTGCGCGATGGCAGCCTGACCATCACCGAAGCCGATGGCAGCGCCCTTGTGCTACCGGTGGCTGGCCTCGCCGGTTGCCCGCAATAGTGGCGGCACGACGCACAAACACGCCGAAGGAATGGGCGCTGGCCATCGGGGGCGGGCTCGCCTTGTCGGCCGGGCTGGTGTGGGTGCTGCGCGGCGGCGGTGATGAGGCGCCGCCTGCATTGCTGCCGCCGCCTCCACCGCCAGTCATCGCTTCTCCGCCACCGCCTGTTGCTGCAGCCGTTTCGGCACCCTCCGATCTGGCACTCGCCGGCCTGCGGGCCGGGCCTGATGGCGGCATGGCCATCGTGGTGGCCGGCGGGAAGCAATATCTGCTGCGCCCCGGCCGTGTCCTGCCCGGCGGCATCAAGCTGCTGCGCGTGGAGCCGGGCCGCGCCATTCTGGCCGGACCGTCCGGCGAGATGGTGCTGGCCTTTGCCGATGCAGCGCCAGCGATGGCTGGGCCTGCCACGCCGCCCGGAGGCGATCCGACACCGTGGCAGCTGGCGCTCTCACCACTGCGGGAACAGGGCCGCCTGGTGGGGTGGCGAGTGGACAGCCTGGCAGGCCTGCCGGCGCTGGCCCGGGCTGGCCTGAAGCCCGGCGACGTGCTGCTGTCGGCCAATGGGGCTGAGCTGATCTCCGAAGAGAAAGTCATGGAGCTGCCGCAGGAACTGGCCGCCAATGGCCGCATGCAGATCGTCTATCGGCGCGGCAATACCCAGCGTGAAGCGGTGGTCACGCCCTGACCGGGGAAGCGCCTGCTGTCACGAAATTGCAACCGTGCAGTAACCAAGCTGCCACGAATCGCGCTTAAGGCCATTGCTATCGCGGGGGTGTGAACGGCCAAAAGGCGCACCCCAGTTTGTTCAAACCACACGGCCAACAGGGGTGACCCCATGACACGCTCAAGCAATATCCGCCTTCGCACGCTCCTCATGATCGGTTCGGCGCTCACGCTGGCTGCCTGTGATGGCGCCAAAAACATCGCGTCGCCCGGCGAAGGCACGCTAGTGACCCCGCCTCCCGCCCCGGCCCCGGCCCCCACCCCTGCGCCCACGCCAACGCCCACTGGCCCGGCCACCGATTGCCCCGCCGGTACGGCAAACGTTGGCGTGATCAACAACCTGCGTAATTGCTCCCTCTCCGGCACCATCTCAGGCGCGTTGACCCTGCGCAACATACGAGGTGTGGTCTATTCGCTGAACGGCCGCGTCAACGTCGGCGTCGATCTCGGTGGCGATCCTGGCGCGCCGGCCGCTGGCGGCAGCCAAGGTATCCTCACCGTCGAGCCGGGCGTGGTCGTGTTCGGTTCCTCTGGCGCTGATGCGCTGGTGATCAACCGCGGCTCGCAAATCTTCGCCGAAGGCACAGCCACCCGCCCGATCATCTTCACCAGTCGTTCAAACATGGAAAGCGGCGTGAATGCCAGCTCGATCGGCCAGTGGGGCGGTATCGTCATCCTCGGCCGCGCGCCGATCCACACCTGCGTCGGCACCGCCACGCCAGGCACCGCAAGCTGCCAGTCGGCGGTTGAAGGCCTCACTGGCGCCTTCTACGGTGGCGGTTCCCCGTCCGACAACTCGGGCCGCATGCAGTTTGTCCAGGTCCGATACCCGGGTTTCGAAGTCAGCCCCGGCAACGAACTGAACGGCATCACCTTCGCCGGTGTTGGTTCAGGCACCTTTGCGCAGAACATCCAGGTCCACAACAGCTCCGACGATGGCATCGAATGGTTCGGTGGCCGCCTGAACCACAAGTTCCTGGTGATCACCGGGGCCGACGATGACTCGATCGACACCGATCTCGGCTACAAAGGCCTGATGCAGTATGTGCTGGTCGTGCAGCGCACCGATGGCGGTGACCGCGTGATCGAAGCCGATACAGCTGGCGGCGAAACCAAGACCCCGCGTTCCAACCCGCGCATCGCCAACTTCACCTTCATCGGCAACCGCACGCCCGACAGCGTTCTGCTGCGCGGCGGCACCGATTACGGTCTGACCAACGGCATCATCCGCAACACCACGGCCACCGGCCTGTGCCTCGACATCGACGGCGCCCAGACCGCAGTGACCACGGCCGATACCCCGACCGACGAAGCCGGTGCGCCGATCTTCCGCTCGGTGATCTTTGGTTGCTCGGGCGCCGCCCGTGACGAAAGCGATGTGCCGCTGGCCAGCATCACGCCGATCATCACCGGCAACAACAACCTGCTGCCGCCGGTGACGCTGACCCTGACCGACATCTTCCTGCCGGGCAGCTTCGAAACCGCTGCGGTTGCCACCAACCCGCGCACGGCCTTCACCGGCACCGGCACTTTCTTGGATGAAACCACCTTTGTTGGCGCGTTCCGCAACGCAGCTGACACCTGGTATGCCGGCTGGACCTGCGGCGTTGGCACCGGTGCCACCGCCTGCACCGCAGCCCCCTCGCCGATCCAGTAAGCGCCGATCCAGTAAGGGCTGGGGCCGGCGGCGCGACCTTCGCAGCTGCCGGCCACCGCATTTCGACCGGGGACAAGATAATGACCAACAAGCTGCCACTCCTGCTTTCGACCACCATGATGGTGGCGTTCGCTGCCCCTGCCTGGGCCCAACCGGCGACCCCGCCGGCGCCCGAACCGGCTCCGGCTTCCGAAGCGCCGCCAGAAGAAGAGCCAGTCGACATTTCGATCCCTGGCGGCGGCGGCAGCGAAATCGTCGTCATCGGCCGGCGCATCCCCAACACCGTGCGGCTGAGCCGCGAAGTGGTGTCGGTGCTGAGCCAGGCCGACATCGCGCGTTCGGGTGAAGGCGACATCGCCGGCGCCCTGAAGCGCGTGACCGGCCTGTCGGTTGTTGGCGGCCGTTATGTCTATGTGCGTGGTCTGGGTGAACGTTACTCGCTGGCGCTGCTGAACGGCCTGCCGATCCCGTCGCCGGATCCGCTGCGCCGCGTGGTCCCGCTCGATCTGTTCCCGACCTCGGTTCTGGCTTCGTCTGTTGTGCAGAAAAGCTATTCCGCCAATTTCCCCGGCGAATTCGGCGGCGGCGTCATCAACCTGACAACGCGGGCCGTGCCCAAGGAAGCCTTCTTCACGGTGGGCGCCAGCATTGGTGCCAACACCGCCACCACCGGCCAGCTCGGCTATGTCTATGCGGGGGGCCGCAAGGACTGGACCGGCTATGACGACGGCACCCGCCGTCTGCCCACCGGCATTCAGGCCAGCCAGGACGCCGGCAAGGCGCTGGCCGTGGGCGGCAATTTCTCGCTGCGCCAGTTGCAGGATATCACCGCCACCCTCGCCAATGCCGAAACCAACGTCATCTTCCGCAACGACAATATTCCGGTGAACTGGAGCGGCAACATGTCGGGCGGCCGCGCCTGGGACGTGGGTGACGCGCGCATCGGTTTCGTGTTCGCCGCCGGTCTGTCGAATGATTGGCAGACTAAAGCCGGCAAGCAGCAGCTTTCCGGCGGCGCCGCGGTGGGTCAGGGCGGCACGCTGCAGCTCAACCCGGATCAGGATTTCGACTTTGCCGCCACGGAATTCCGTAGCGTTGTCAACGGCCTGTTCAGCATTGGTGCCGAATTCGGCGATCACAAGATCCGTTTCGCCAACGTCTATGTGAACGACACCATCAAGGAAGCCCGCATCCAGGTCGGCACCGACGACATCAACGTGGGTCGCGACGTGCTGTTGCAGCGCAACGCCACCGCGCAGTTCCGCCGCCAGCTGATCGACACGCAGTTCGTGGGCGAATTCAAGTTCGACGATCTCACCGTCGATCTGCGCGGCACCTATGCCAACTCCAAGCGTCTCGCTCCTTATGAGCGGTTCAATAACTATGCGTTCTCGGCGCAGTTTAAGGATTATGTGAACGATCTGCGGTCGCCGGGCCAATCCAGCCTGGTCGCCTTCAGCCGGCTGAACGAAGACGTGTGGGGCGGCGGCCTCGATCTTGGCTACAAGATCCGCGGCGGCCCGTTCCCGATCAAGCTCACCGCCGGCTATGCCTACAGCAAAGCCGATCGCGTGTCGGAACGTTTTGACTATCGCTATCAGTCCAACGCGGCGCTGCCCGGTGCCCTCAGCCAGCAGCGCCCTGATTTCCTGCTGTCGGATTACAACGTCTATACCTACGGCATCATCCTCAACACCATCTCCACGGTGGCGCCGCGCTATGATGCCGGCCTGACCGTGAATGCCGGCTATGGCCAGATCGAGATCGAACCGACCGATGGCGTGCAGCTGGTGGCCGGCGTGCGTTATGAATCCGGCAAGCAGAACGTGACGCCGGTTGACGTGTTCAACGCCAACCCCGGCTCGGCCTTCAACACGCCCACCAACATCAACGAGGATTACTGGCTGCCGGCGCTGACCGTTACCTGGAACTTCGCTGAAGACATGCAGCTGCGCTTTGCCGCGTCGAAGACCATTGCGCGTCCGCAGTTCCGCGAACTGGCACCGCAGCCCTATTTCGACACCGAAAGCGACCGTTTGAGCTTCGGCAACCAGTTCCTGACCAATTCCCAGCTGATCAACGTCGAAGCCCGCTACGAATGGTATTTCGGTCGTGACGAGCGGCTGGCCGTTGGCGGCTTCTTCAAGGATATCGATCAGCCGATCGATGCCATCGCCTTCGTGCAGGGCGGCACCTTCCAGACGACGTTTGCCAACGTGCCGAACGCTCGCCTGTATGGCGCCGAAATCGAAGCCCAGAAATATTTCGACCTGTCGGGCTGGGGTGATCTCTTCGCCAGCCGCCGCTTCTTCATCTCGGCCAACTATACTTACACCGACAGCAAGCTGCGCGTGAAGGCGGGTGACACCACTCGCTTCCCGCTTTCGGGCGCGATCGTACCGGCAACCGACATCTTCAAGAGCGGCCTGCCGCTTACCGGCCAGTCCGATCATGTTGCCAACCTGTCGTTCGGCTTCCAGGATGATGAAGGCCTGTCGGAACAGACCATCCTGCTGAACTATGCCAGCAACCGCGTCGCCTTCCGCGGCCCGTCGGGCCAACCCGATCTGGTGGAAAAGCCCGGTATCCGTCTGGATGTCGTGGTCCGCCAGGGCGTCAAGCTGTTCGGCAGCGAACTGGAAGTGAAGCTGGAAGGCCGCAACCTGACCAACACGCGTTATCAGGAATTCCAGCGCCTCAACGCCAGCCGCATCGACACCAACACTTATGTGCTGGGCCGCACCTTCCAGGCGAGCGTTTCCGCCAAGTTCTAAGTTGAGTCCCCCGAAACTGCCGCCGGCGCCCTGTGCTCCGGCGGCTTTTTCGTGTCAGTTCACGGCGGGATAGCGATCGTTTTAGATAACCGCCGGATGACGGCGGGGCTGATCGCGGAACCAGGCCGTGATGATATATTTGGTGCCGGCCCGCACCGGCATGCCGGCATGCAGGGTGGCGCTGTTCACCCCGCCATCGGGCAGGCGGTTGCACCAGGCCACCAGCTTGCCGGTTTCGGGCTGGATGGTCTTGTTCAGATGCTGAAACCGTGTCGCGCCGCCAGCCTTGGGCTCGTTCAGATACACCATCACCGTCCAGGTGCGTTGGCCGCCATCAGCGGTGTGCGGATAATAATCCAAGCCCGTCGGCTCGAAATAATCGGTGTGCATCTGGAACTGCTGGCCCACGGCATAACGCTGGCCCTGCAAGGCTTCGGCATGGGCGATGTCGAGCCCGGCATAATCGGCCAGCTGGCGATAGACCCGGCCCACCAGCGGATCATCGGCCGGCAGATCAGCGGTTTCACTGGTGCGGAAATCACTGCCCGCGCCATAGGCATCGGTGATAGTCGACGGCCGGCGATGCACATTGATCAGGCTGACCAGCCCGGCGCAATCCGCCGCCGACAGAAAGCCCTTGCGGATCACCATCTCCACTCGCTTGTCGGGCACTTTCTGGGCGCCGGCAAACCGCGTCATCGAACCATCTCCAGCCAATCGGGCCCCAGCCATAGCAGGATCAGCGCCACGCCCGCCAGCAGTGCACCGAACGGCAGCCGGGTAGCGGCGTTCACCGGGCGACCGCGAAAATGATCCCAGCCGGCCAGCGCGAGGCCCAGTGCGGCTGCGCCGGTGATCAGGAACGGCAGGCTCCACCCGCCCAGCAGCGCCCCCAGCCCGGCCAGCAACTTGGGATCGCCGCCGCCCAGCCCGTCGCGCCCGCGCAGCCGCTTGTATGCAAAGCCCACCAGCCACAGCCCGGCAAAGCCCAACCCTGCGCCCCACAGCCGCTGTTCCAGCGGCAGCCCCGGCAGCAGCAGCGCGAACGGGATCAGCGGCAGGGTGAGCGCATCGGGCAGCCACTGATGTTCGGCGTCAAGGATCAGCAGCGCCAGCAACCACCACCCAGCCAGCGCCAGCAATAAGCCTTCCAGCGCCGGGAATTGCCACAACAGCCCGGCCCCGATCACCGCTGCCGCCAGTTCGATCTGCCAATGCCGGGCCGCAATGGCCTGGCCGCAGTGCCGGCAGCGACCACGCAGGATGATGTGCGACAGCACCGGCACCAGTTCCAGCGCACCCAATCTTGCCCCGCACCGGTCACAGCGCGAGCGGCCAAGGATGGTTTCCCCCTGCGGCCAGCGTGCCGTCAGCAACGCGATGAAACTGCCCAGCAGAAGGCCCAGGCCGCCGCCGATCACCGGCCACCAGCCTGCCGGCAGCATCAGGGGATCAGGATCTGGCGGATGGCGTGCCCGCTGGCCAACGCATCGAGCGCATCGTTGATCTCGGCCATCGGCCGCACGCCGGAAAGCAGCCGCTCCACCGGCAGCCGCCCGGCCCGCCACAAGGCGATGTAGCGCGGAATGTCACGCGCCGGCACCGCCGATCCCATGTAGCTGCCGATGATAGTCTTGGCTTCCGCCACCAGGCTCACTGCCGGGATGGTGAAGGGATCGGCCGGGTTGGGCAGGCCGACGGTGACAATGCGGCCACCGCGCGCCGCGGTGCGATAGGCCTCGGCCAGCACCTTGCCGCTGCCCACGCTCTCGATGGCGACCCGGGGCGCGCCATGCTTGGCAAAGGCTTGCGCCGCGTCTTCCGGTGCCACCGCCGCGCGGGCACCCAGTTCCAGCGCCAGTGCGCGCTTTTCCGGCACCGGATCGATGGCAATCACCGGTTCCGCGCCCGCCGCCACCGCCCCCAGCAGCGCGGCCAAGCCAACACCGCCCAAACCCCAGACAGCAACGCTTTCGCCAGGCCGCACCACGGCCGAATTGAACACCGCGCCAACGCCCGTCAGCACCGCACAACCGAACAGCGCAGCGATTTCGGCCGGGATGTCGTCGTCGATCACCACCAGGCTGCGTTCATCGATCACCGCGTGGCTGGCAAAGGCTGACAGGCCCAGATGATGGTGCACGGGGTGGCCGCAATCCGAGAGGCGAAAGCCGCCGCCGAGCAATTCGCCTTTGCCGTT
The DNA here is from genome assembly GCF_000420765.1 of Sandarakinorhabdus limnophila DSM 17366. Classification (GTDB taxonomy): domain Bacteria; phylum Pseudomonadota; class Alphaproteobacteria; order Sphingomonadales; family Sphingomonadaceae; genus Sandarakinorhabdus; species Sandarakinorhabdus limnophila. Next base: position 136,810 of record NZ_ATVO01000006.1, read on the forward strand.
GGCCGCCGCGCCATTGCCGCACAGCCACGGCTCGCCCGACCAGCAGACGGTGCAGTGGCCGCAGGCCGGCAGGAAGGCCATCACCACGCGCGTGCCCGGCTTCAGCCGCGCGCCCGGCCCGGCGGTTTCCACGCGCGCCACCGCTTCATGGCCCAGCGCCATCGGCAGCGGGCGCGGGCGATCGGCGTTCACCACCGACAGATCACTGTGGCACAGGCCGGCGGCTTCGATCGCTACAAGCACCTCGCCTGGCCCCGGCGGCGCGAGATCGAGCGTCTTCATCGTCAGCGGCTGGCTGGTGGCATAAGGCTGAGCCGCACCCATGGCGGCAAGAACGGCGGCGGTCGTTTTGGTCATCGTCACACCCTATCGGGCAAACGCGCCGCCGCCAACGTGGCGCGGGCCAGCGCGGCAGTGGAATCAATCAGCGGCACGGCCACATCGGCTTGGGCCAGCAGCAGCGGCACTTCGGTGCAGGCGGCGATCACCACGTCCGCCCCGGCTGCCGCCAACCGTGCCGCTTCGCCGGCCAGCGCCGCGCGAACATCGTGGCTGCGATCCCCGGCCTTGATGGCATTCACCGCCGGCTGCACCACGGCCAGATCGCCCGCCAGAACCGGCACCGGGCTGGCACGCCCATACAGATCAAGTGCCAGCGTTGCGCCAACGCCCAGCACACCGATGCAGCGCGGCTGGTGCGCCATCGCCTCGGCGACGGCGGCATCGATCATCGAGACAAACGGCGCTGCGGTAATCGCATCGGCCCAGCCGTGCGCGGCATTGCACGGCATGGCCAGCACTTGCGCCCCCTGCGCCACCAGGGCCGTGCCCATGGCGGCCAGCGCCGGGCCGGGAGAATCCGCCCCATGCAGCGCGGCGGCGTTACGATCGGGCACATGCGGGTTGCTGTCTACCAGCACGCGCGGGTGATCGGTATCGCTGGCGGCATTCACGCCTGCCACCAGCCGGTTCAGGAAATCGGCGGTGGCCGCCGGCCCCATGCCGCCGATCACGCCGATTGTCCGATAGTGGGTCATTGATTGAAGGCAGGATCGCGCAGCACGCCGGCAAAGGCCGACAGCGACGGCGAACCGCCGGTGTGCAGGAACAGCACCCGTTCACCCTTGAAAGCGCCTTGCCGCGCCAGCGCGATCAGCCCGGCCATCGCCTTGCCGCTGTACACCGGGTCGAGCAATATGCCCTCCTTCGCTGCCAGCAGCCGCACGGCTTCCACCATTTCGGGCGTCGGCAGCGAGTAACCAGGACCAACCCAATCGGCCAGCGCCACGATATCTGCGGCCACCGGCTGCGGCGTGCCCATCAGGTCGGCGGTCGCCTGCGCCAGCTTCAGCACATTGGCTTCCTGTTCGGCGCGCGGCCGGCGCACGTTGATGCCGGTGACAGGGATACCGGCATTCAGCGCCACCAGGCCAGCGATCAGGCCCGAATGGGTGCCGGCACTGCCCGATGCGACCACGATGCGATCGAAGGCGACGCCTTCATCAAACGCTTGCGCCATGATTTCCTGTGCGCACGCGGCATAGCCCAGCGCGCCCAGCGGCGAGGAGCCACCACCCACGATGATATAGGGATGACCGCCCGCCGCCTTTACCGCGGCGGCTTCCACGGCCATTTCCTCGGCCAGATCGGCACCGGCCGTGACCATGCGTACCGATGCGGCACCCATCAGATCGAACAGCAGATTGTTGCCCAGTGCGTCGGGGCTGAAACTGCCCGCCACCCGCTCCTCGATCACCAGCCGGCAATCCAGGCCCTCCTTGGCGGCGGCGGCAAGCGTGAGCCGGCAATGGTTGGACTGCGGCGCACCCACGGTGATCAGCGTGTCGGCACCCTTGGCCAACGCATCGGCGATCAGGAACTCCAGCTTGCGCGTCTTGTTGCCGCCGCCGGCAAGACCGAGCAGATCGTCACGCTTGATCCAGATCTCCGCGCCGCCAATGGCGGCTGAAAGGCGCGGCAGCGGCTCCAGCGGGGTGAAACCGGGGGTGTAACGGCGACGGGGGAAGCGGGCGAGGTTCATGGACGCAGCCCATGGCCGATGTTCCCCGCCATGGGAAGTCCTGATCTGCGCGAGCGGTAAGAATGGTGCCCGGGGGCGGATTTGAACCACCGACACGGGGATTTTCAATCCCCTGCTCTACCCCTGAGCTACCCGGGCCCACATTTGTCACAGCGGTCGGGTAAACCGCGTGGGAGGCGGCCGTTTAGCCAGCCTCGTCGTCGTTGTCCAGCGCAGAGATGTCAGAAAGTTCGTCCGCCTCGCTTCCCGCCGGCAGCACATAGCGATCGGACAGCCAGGCGTTGAGGTCGCGGCTGCGGCAGCCTTCGGAACAGAAGGGGCGGAAGGCCGGCGCCGCGGGGGCCTTGCGGCAATAAACACACGGGCGCGGGCGCGAATCAGGCGGGTTGGACATGGCCCCTCCCTGCCCCATCGCGGGCCTGCAGCGCCAGTGTCCCGCCGGTCAGTCGCGCGCAGTCCGCAATCAGGGCCGGGTGCGCGGCCAGCCAATCGATTACGCTGGCCTGGGCCTCGATCTGCACGGGGCCGACCAGGCGCTGCGCGCGGCGCAGCAGTTCCAGCGCGGCAAAGCCCGGTTGGCGCACGTTTTCGATCAGGCTCAACTGCCGGCGCGGGCGGATGATCTGCACCAGGCCAAATCCGTTCATCGCAGTCCTTTCAAACGGCGGCGGCAGGGTTTCGGCCAGGATGGCATCCACAACGGCGCGCGGGGCACGGCCGCCAAGCGAAGGGAAATCCACCACCACCGGGCCACCGATGCCATGCCGGCGAATCAAGGCCGCTACGGCGCGGGCCGCCGCTTCGGCCAACCGCGCCAGATCGCCTGTCCCATCCACATCGATCACCAGCATCGCCGCCGTGGGCGCCACTAGCAGCCGGCCACCGGGGAACTCGACACGGCCCGACAGCGCCTCTTCCACCACCGTATCCCAGCCCGAATCGGCCAGCACATCCGGACCATGCGCCGGCACCGGCGTCACGGCATGGCCAGCCGTCGCCAGCCGCGTCGCCAGATCGGGCGCTGGGCGCGCCGGGCCATCGTGCGCCGCCACCCGCGCCTGCTTGTCGCGCACACCATCGGGCCGCGCCGGGCGCAGCACTTCCACCAGACGGGTCTGCCCCTCGGGCCAATCGGCCGGCACCGGCGCCAATTGCGCTTCGACAGCGGCCAGCACCGCCACGCCCTGCCGGCGATCGGCCAGCCGCGCCGGCGCGATCAGGCCCACCGGCAGCGGATCGTCCGCGCGCGCGATGTGAGCCTCCACCACCGTATCACCATCCAGCACCAGGGCGCGGGTGGCGCCGGGCGCGGCCTCCACCAGCGCGATCATGCGCGCCAGCCGGCCGCCGTCAGCAGCAGCCGCGTCTCGTTGAGCGGCAGGCCGACCACGCCCGAAAAACTACCCGACAGGCTGCGCACATAGGCTTCAGCGGCGCCCTGGATGGCATAGCCGCCGGCCTTGCCCTGCCAGTCGCCGCGCCCGATCAGCCAGTCCACGTCGGCGGGCTGGAGGCGCTGGAAGGTGACGATGGATTCGCTCAGCCGTTCGCGCAGGCGGCCATCCGCATCCACCAGCGCCACGGCCGTCAGCACGCGATGACGGCGGCCGGAAAGCAGCGCCAGGCACGTCCGCGCCGTCGCTTCATCCTCGGCCTTGGGCAGGATGCGGCGGCCGGCGGCGACCACCGTATCAGCGGCCAGCACGATGGCGCCAGGATGGCGGCTGGCGACCAGCGCCGCCTTCTCACGCGCCAGGCGTTCGGCATGGGGGCGCGGCTGCTCACCGGGTTGCACAGCTTCGTCCAGATCGGCCGGATCGACCGCATCGGGCACCAGCCCCAGCCGGGCCAGCAGATCGAGCCGGCGCGGGCTGGCCGAAGCGAGAACCAGCCGCATGGCCGCGCTCAATCCTCCGGCGCGATGGTGACGGTGATGCCGTCCAGCGCCGGGGTGAAGGCGATCTGGCAGGAAAGCCGGCTGGCCGGGGTGAGATGATCCGACGAATCGAGCAGATCGGCTTCATCGGCATTGGCCGCGCCGGTGCGTGCCATGTCGCCTTCGGCCACGTGCACATGGCAGGTGGCGCAGGAACAGCAGCCGCCGCACAGCGCCAGCAGTTCGGAAATGCCGGCATCCTTGATGATTTCCATCACGCTCATGCCGGGATGGGCGGGCAGCACATGGCTTTGTCCGTCGCGGATGATCACGGTGATGCTGGCCATTTCGTCCTCTTAAGCCTGAGTTTCGCTTCGCCCTGTAGCGGGCAGCATCGCGGCGCGCTAGGGGATGGCCATCAGGGAGGACAAGATGCGCATCGCCCACCAATTTGCCCCGCCGATGTCGGCCATGCTCGCCGGCCTGCCCGGCATCACTGCGGCCACACATATTCCGCAGGAAGATCGCTGGGCGCTGCCCACGGATGTGGACGTGCTGTTCGTGCTGCACGGGCAAGGCGATGATCGTGACGAGGCCAATCACGCCCCGCGCCCCGCCGGCTGGCCCGGCAACGTGAAGTTGGTGCAACTGGCCAGCGCCGGTGCCGATGATTATCCGCCCTGGCTGTTCGAAGCGCCTGCCGTCGCCAGTGCATCAGGCACCACCGCCATCCCGATCGGCGAATATGCGCTGGCCGTGATGCTGGCTCATGCCAAGCAACTGGCCGCGATCACGCTGAAAGCCGGTGAGGAGTGGCCTGAGCGCACCCAGTTCATCGATCAACCGCTGGCCACCCTGCACGGGCGCACGCTGGGCCTGATCGGCCTGGGCAATATCGCGCGGCAGGTGGGGAAATATGCCCACGCCTTTGGCATGGAGATCATTGCCGCCCGCGCCAGTGCCGCGCCTTCGCCCGATCCGTATATACGCACCGCACCGCTGGACGAGGTGGTGGCCCGCGCCGATCATCTCGTGCTGGCCGCCCCGATCACGCCGGCCACCCAGCATCTGCTGAACGCCCAACGGCTGGCGCGCATGAAGGCCACGGCGCACATCGTCAATGTCGGCCGCGGCGGGCTGATCGATCAGGATGCGCTTCTGGCCGAACTGGACAAGGGCCGGCTGTGGGCCAGCCTTGATGTCACCGATCCGGAACCGCTGCCAGCCGGCCACCGCCTGCAGGGCCATCCCCGCTGCCGCATCACCCCGCACGTGTCGTGGAGCAACCCCGATATCAACCGCCGCATCATGGAACGGCTGGTCGAAAACATCCGTCTTCTGGGTGCAGGCGAGCCGCTGCTGGGCGCGATTGATTGATCACGGCAGTGAGTGCATCCTCGCGCCACCACAGGAACTGCCGATGACCCTTTCCACCGCAACCATTCGAAAAGCCGGCTGGAGCCTGGCCGCCGGCCTGCTGCTGCTCCCGGCGCTTGCCATGGCGTTCACTGACGAGATGAACTGGGGCCCCGGCGATTTCCTGGCGGCCGCGCTGCTCCTGGGCACCACCGGCGTCGTTCTCGAAATCGTCGCCGTCCTGCCCCGCCGCCAGTGGCGCACCATGGGCATGTTTGGTGGCCTTGCCATGCTGCTGCTGGTGTGGGCCGAGCTCGCCGTCGGCATCTTCCACTGATCAGAAGGGCAGCACCTTGCCCTTCTTGGAGAATTTCAGATAGCCGCCGTTCAGGCCCAGCCGCCAGCCAACGCCCAGCTTGATCGGCACGATCACGATATTGTCGCGCTGCAGATAGTTGGCGGTGAAGCCGCCGATCAGATAGGCCTTGCCCTCGGCGGCCGGATAGCGACGATACAGGTCTTCGGTGTCGTTCAGATTATACACCAGCGCGAACACCTTCGAACCATCGCCGCCGATATCGAAGCCCACCGAAGGCCCGGTCCAGTGGATTTTCCGTTCACCTTCCACCTTGTGGTACAGCATGCCCGAACCATAGCGCACACCCAAGATGAAGGCGCCGCCGGCCTCGCGGCCAACGATATAGGCATTGGGCTGGCCGCGATCCTTGAAGGTCTTGCGAACGATTTCGGCGAGGCCTTCGGCGCCCTTGCCAAACACGTCCTCGGCGGCGCCCAGCACATCTTCCTCGGCATAAGTCTGGGTGGCGGGCGGCGGCGGCGGAGCGGCGGCAGGTGCTGGCGCCGGCACAGGCGCCGTCTGGGCTTCCTGCGCCAGAGCCGGGCCCGCTGCCAGCAGGCCAATCAACGCCACCGCCATCACCTGCTTCATCATCTGCTGCATCTGTCGGGCCCTCGCCATCATGTGGATCCTGTCTCACCTTCCCAGCCTGAACCGGGGCTGAGCCACCACCACTGCCTTGTAGCCGCCACGCGCCGCCGGGGCCAGCCGCGAAAGCCTGTTGCCAAGCCCCATGCGGCATGGCTATAGCCTCCGCCTCGCTCGGAGTCGTGGGTGAGTGGCTGAAACCAGTAGTTTGCTAAACTGCCGATCTGGGTAACTGGATCCGAGGGTTCGAATCCCTCCGACTCCGCCACTGCAAAAGTGAGAATTAGCGATGGGGCCCGCCAGTGCTGCCGCGCTGGCCGGCCTGTTCGCCAGCGCCTTTCTGGCCGGCTCGATTCTGCCGGCGCAATCCGAAATCGTGCTCGCCGCCTTGCTGCTGGCCGGCGAGCATCCGGCTTGGTTGCTGGTGCTGGTCGCCACGCTGGGCAATGTTGGCGGCGCGGTGCTCAACTATGGGCTGGGCCGATCGGCAGACCGCTTCCGTCATCGCAGCTGGTTCCCCCTATCCGCCGCCGGCTGGGACCGCAGCGCCGCATGGTTCAACCGCTGGGGCGTGGCCACGCTGTTGTTGAGCTGGCTGCCGGTGGTGGGCGATGGCTTCACCGTTTTGGCCGGAGCCGCGCGCACGCCCTTCCCGCTGTTTCTTGGGCTGGTGACGCTGGCCAAGGCCGGGCGCTATCTTGCGCTGGCGGCACTGCTCTAGCCAGCCAGCCAGCGATTGAGCCGGCTGGCAGGATCGGCCAGCACGGCGGCGGCCGGCCCTTGTTCGACGATGCGCCCGCCATCGATGAAGGCGCACACATCGGCGATGCCGGCGGCTTCGGCAAGATCGTGGGTGACGATGATCATCGGCGCAGCGCTCTGGCGGCGGACGTTGGCCACGGCCGCAATCAGCGCGCGGCGCACCGGAGGATCGACGGCAGCGAACGGCTCATCCAGCAGCAGCACGTCCGGCGCGCGGGCCAGCGCCCGGGCCAGCGCCACGCGCATCTGTTCGCCGCCTGACAGGCCGGCGGGGCGGCGGCCAAGCACCGGCCCGTCCATCTGCATCGCCGCCAGCAGCGCCAGCGCGGCGTCACGGTCAGGCGTGGCTTGCGCGATCATCACGTTGCCGAGCGCATCAAGGTGCGGAAACAGGCCACCGCCCTGCAGCACCAGGCCCACGCGCCGCTGCCAGGCCGGCAGGGCGTGGGTGCCCGTCTGCCAGTCCTGGCCGCCCACGCGCACCGTGCCGGTGGTGGGCAGCAGGCCAGCGATGGCCTTCAGGATCGTCGATTTGCCGGCGCCCGATGGCCCGACCAGCGCCAGCGTCTGCCTCGGCGGCACGCTGAACGCGGCTTCCACTTCCAGCGGGCCAGCGCGGGTGAGCGCGACGGTGAGGCCCTCAGCCACGCTTGCGCCCCAGCAGGAACAGCAGCGTGATGGCGATCAGGCTTATGCCGAGCAACAGCAACGCCAGCCGCGCCGCGCCCGCCATGTCAAAGGCCTGCACCCGGTCATAGATGGCGAGGCTGAGCGTCGCCGTTTCGCCGGGGATGGCGCCGCCCACCATCAGCACAACGCCGAATTCACCCAGCGTGTGGGCGAAGGCCAGCACGGCGCCGGTGGCAAGGCCGGGCCAGGCCAGCGGCAGCTCCACCTTGGTGAACGCCCGCAGCGGGGACAGGCCGCAACTGGCGGAGGCGGCGCGCAGATCATCGCCCACCGCCTCGAACGCGCGCTGTGCCGGCTGCACCATCAGCGGCAGGTTGACCAATACGGAGGCGACGAGGATGCCGGCGAAACTGAACACCAGTTGGCCGCCCGTTATCGCCTGCCAACTGCGTCCGATCACACTGTCCGGCCCCATGCCGATCAGCAGCGCCAGGCCCACCACGGTGGGCGGCAGCAGCAGCGGCAGCAGCAACAATGCTTCGGCCAGCGCCCGACCACGCCAGCGTGTCGTGGCGAGCCAGTGGCCAAGCAGCAGCGCCAGCGGCAGCAGCAGCGCCACGGTTGCCGCTGCCAGCATAAGCGACAGGTGCAGCGCGGTCAGATCAGCGCCGTTCACGGCAGGCCAAACCCGGCCCGGGCCAGCGCGGCGCGGCCGTTCGGCCCGGTAAGGCGATCGGCCAGCCCGCGCGCGGCCGGGGTGGCGCCGGGCATCAGCACCAGCGTCTGCACTAGCGGCGGATGCAGCGCGGGCGACACCGGCACCACGATCAGACCACTGCTGGCAGCGCGCGCCAATGGCAGCGCCACCAGCCCGGCCTCTGCCGCGCCCGTTGACACGAAACTCAGCGCCTGCGCGACATTGTCCCCCAGCACCAACGGCGCGCCGGTGACGCCCAGTCCGGCCAGCACGGCGCGGGCGGCGACGCCGTAGGGCGCGTGCGCTGGATTGGCGATGGCGAGGTGGCGGATGCGGCCCGCGCCGATGGCGGCCTTCAGGCTGGCGAGATCAGTGACGCCGCTGGCCCTTGTGGCCACCAGCGCCAGCCGGCCCAGCGCGTAAGGCCGGCGCTCCACTCCCGGCACCGCCGCGGCCAGGCGATCCGCGTGGCTGGCATCGGCCAGCAGCAGCAGCTGGAACGGTGCACCATTCAGCGCCTGCTGCACCATCTGCCCTGACGACCCGAAGCTGAGGCTGAAGCGCGCGCCCGTCTGCGCCTCGTGACCGCGCACCAGCGGCGGCAGCGCCAGCCGCAGATCGGCAGCGGCGGCCACCGGGACGGGAGGCGCCGACAGCACAGGCCAGGCCAGGCACAACAACAGCAGGAACAGGCGGATCATCGCTGCGCCTTGTGCCAGCCACACGCCACAGGTGCAACGCGCGTCAAAAGCCGCTAACGGCCCGGCATGAACCATCCTGATCCCGTCGAACCCTTCCACGCCATCCGCCTGTCGCGCCTTGCCCGTCGGCTGGAGGCCGAGGGGCGCAGCATCATCCACATGGAATTCGGCCAGCCTTCCACCGGCGCGCCTGCTGCCGCCATCGCCCGCGCGCACGCCGTGCTGGACAATGATCCCGGCAGCTATTGGGAATCGGAACCGCTGAAGGCCCGGATCGCCGGGCTCTACCAGTCCCGCCACGGCGTGCACGTGGCGCCGGAACGCATCGTGCTGTCCTGCGGTGCATCACCGGCGCTGGTGATGGCGCTCACCTCGGCGTTCCGCCCCGGTGATGTCATCGCCATGGCCCGGCCGGGCTATGTTGCCTATCGCAACAATTGCCACGCGCTGGGCATGATCGTGCAGGAAATCGCCTGCGGCCCTGAAAGCCGCTACCAGATCACGGCGGCGCACCTGGCGGCGCTCGATCCCGCGCCGGCCGGTGTCATCATCGCCAGCCCGGCCAATCCCACCGGCACTGTCATTCCGGCGGATGAGATGGCCGCCATCGCCCGCGTTTGTGCAGAGCGCGGCATCCGCATCGTCTCCGACGAGATCTATCACGGCCTGTCGTTCGTTGGCCCGGTGGCAAGCGCGCTGGAATATGCGCCGGATGCAATTGTGGTGAACAGCTTCTCCAAATATTTCTCGATGGTCGGCTGGCGGCTGGGCTGGCTGGTGGCGCCCGAAGACCTGATCGATTCCGCCCGCGCCCGCATGGGCAATCTCTTCCTCACCGCCCCCACCCTGTCTCAACACGCCGGGCTGGTGGCGATGGACTGTGTTGACGAACTTGAGGGCCACATCGCCCGCTATGCGGTCAACCGCCAGTTGATGCTGGATGCGCTGCCGGCGATGGGCCTGACGAAGATCGCGCCGCCCGATGGCGCCTTCTACATCTGGGCCGATGGGGCACACCTGACCGACGATGCGATGGCGCTGGCCGAGCAGTTGCTGCTGGATACCGGCGTGGCGACCGCACCGGGCATCGATTTCGATCCGGTGGAGGGCCGCCACTTCATGCGCTTCAGTTTTGCCGTGGATACGCCGCAGGTGCGTGAGGCGATCGCCCGGATGACGCCGTGGTTTCAGGCGCGCGGCTGATTATTCCGCCGCCACAACACGCCGCCCGGCATGGGCGCGGAAGAATATCAGCGCCGTGATGCCAACAAAAACCAACGACACGACGAACGGCGCCCCCGGCGCATAGATGGGCGCATCCGCGACGGAGAAGCGCGCGAACACCGTCGTCATCAGCGGTGGGCCGACAATGGCCGAAAGGCTCTGGATCGAGGCCACCGCGCCTTGCAACTCGCCCTGCTCGTTCGGCGCGACCTCGGCCGACATCAGACCCTGCAAGCAGGGGAACACCAGGCCCTGACAGGCCGAAACGGCGATGCCGAGGTAAACCATCCAGCCTGCATCGGCCATCGCATAGGTGGAATAGCCCGCCACCGCCGAAATCAGGCCAACGACGATAATGCGGCGCTGGCCAAAGCGCGGGATCAGCTTGCGGCCAAGGAAGCCCTGCACGATGGCGCCGGTGACGCCAACAGCGGCCAGGCTCCAGCCCACCTGCTCCGGCGTCCAGCCGTACCGCAGCTGGCCGTGATAGCTCCAGATCGAATAGAGTGACTGGTAGGACAGGGTCCACACGAACACGGTCGCGGCCAGCATCAGCACCACCGGATGCGCCGATTTCAACCGCATGAGCGCGCCCACCGGATTGGCGCGGCGCCATTCGAAGGCGCGGCGCTTTTCGGGCGGCAGCGATTCCGGCAACACGAACAGGCCATAGAGGAAATTGGCCATGGCGAGGCCAGCCGAAACCAGGAACGGCACTTCGGTGCCGAACTGCGCCACGAATCCACCCAGCGCCGGCCCAATGATGAAACCGAAACCGAACGCCATGCCGATCACGCCAAAGTTCGCCCCGCGCTTTTCGGGCGGGGTCACATCGGCGATATAGGCATAGGCGGTGGGGAAGGTCGCCCCGGTGATGCCGGCCACCACGCGGGCGGCGACCAGCCACCACAGCGTGGGGGCAAAGGCCATCACCACGTAATCAAGCGAAAAGGCCGCAAGGCTGGCCAGCAGCACCGGGCGGCGGCCAAAGCGATCGGAAAGCCCGCCGATCACCGGCCCCATCAGGAACTGCACGCCGGCATAGAGGAAGGCGATCCAGCCCGAAACCTCGGCCGCGTTCGCCAGATCGCGCCCCGTCAGCTTGACGATCAGCTGCGGAAACACCGGGATGACGACGCCAAACCCGATGGCGTCGATCAGAACGGTGATGAAGATGAAGGCCAGCGCGCGGTTCACGCCGGCTGCGTAGCGGCTTTTTGCGTCCGCGCCTATCCGCCATCACCGGGGTTGCGCGGGTGCGGCAAAATGTGTTTTGGGTGGGCAAAGGAGCGACACGTGTCCGTGCTCAAGACGATCTTCACCTGGTGGAATGGCCCCGGCCTCGGCACCCGCATCTTCACCGCCCGCAATGGCGAGGAAGTGGGGCGCGATGATCAGGGCAATATCTATTACCGGTCCGGCAACGGCGCGGCGCAAAAGCGCTGGGTGATCTACAACGGCGAACCCGAAGCCACGCGCATCCCGCCAGAATGGCATTTGTGGATGCACAAGACGGTGAATGAGCCGCCCAGCACCAAGCCGCTGGTGACGCGCGTGTGGGAACGTGAATGGACGCCCAATGCCACCGGCACGAAGCTGGCCCATTCCCCCAGCGGCGCGCTGATCGCCGGCGGCCAGCGCGCGCCGACCACGGGCGATTATCGCGCCTGGTCGCCTGACGCCTGATGGCCGGCACGCTGAAGGACCATCTGGCCGAGGCACTGATCGGCCTGTTCGTGGTGCTGCTGGCGGCCGGATTCGTCGCCTTTGCCTGGGCCCGGACGGGCGCTGGTGAAGGCAGCGATGGCGTCACGCTCACGGCGCGATTTCCCAATATCGGCGGCGTCACATTGGGCACCGATGTGAAGGTCGCCGGCGTCAAGGTGGGCAAGGTGGTGGGGCTGGAACTTGATCCGACCAGCTATCAGGCCGTGCTGCGCCTGAGCGTTGATCGCGGGCTGAACCTGCCGATCGACAGCTCAGCCGCAGTCTCGTCCGAGGGTCTGCTCGGCGGCAATTATATCGCTCTGACGCCGGGGGCCGAAGCCGACATGCTGAAGGACGGTGGCGAGATCATCGAAACCTCGGGCGCGCCCGATCTGATGGGCCTGATCGGCAGTGTCGTGAACCGTTCCGGTGGCGATGCGCCGGCAAGCGAACCTGCGGCCGCCAATGCCCCGGCCAAGTAAAGCGTTGGCGCTGGTCGCCGGCCTGATTGCGGGCGTTGCAATGGCGCAGGAAGCGCCGCCGGCCGCAGCGCCCGCCGCTGCACCACCCCCGGCCAAACCCGCCGCGCCGCGCGTCGCACAAGTCACCCCGGTCAAGGAGCGCGTGCTGGTCGTCGGCGCGCTGGCAAAGCGCACCGGCGAGACGCGCTTCCTCACCCTGAAGCCCGGGCAGTTCATCGATTTCGCCGGCATCCGCATCACGGCGCGCACCTGCGAGACGACGCCGCCGTGGGAATGGCCGAAATTGCAGGGCGCCTTCCTGCAGGTCGATGAGCGGCTGGCCGGGCAGGTGAAACGCGTGTTTTCCGGCTGGCTCTATGCCGAAAGCCCCAGCCTGAATGTCATGCAGCACCCGCGCTATGATGTCTGGCTCAAGAGCTGCACGATGCGCTTTCCCGACGGGCCTGCGCCGCGCACCGTGCCTTCATCGCCGGCGAAGAAATCGCCCGCCGCGCCCGAAAGCGCTGCTGCCAGCCTGCCGCGATAATCCTTCGCCGTTATTTCCACTGCGCCGAACCCGGCCAGATGGCTGGTGAGAAACTGCGTATCAAGCAGCCGGAACCCGCCCAGCCGCAGCCGCGTCACAAGGGCGGCTAGGCAGCATTTGCTGGCATCGCGAACCCGGGTGAACATCGATTCGCCAAAGAACGCCGCGCCCAGCCGCACGCCATAGAGACCGCCAGCCAGCTCGCCATCGCTGGTCCACGCCTCCACGCTGTGCGCCTGGCCGCGTTCGTGCAGCGCCACATAGGCTTCGGCAATCAGTGGGTTGATCCACGTTTCGCTGCGGCCCGGCGCCGGTTCGGCACAGCCTTCCAGCACGGCGGCAAAGGCGCGATCGGCGGTGAAGCGGAAGCGTTGCTGCTTCAACGTCTTGGCCAGGCTTTTCGGCAGGTGAAACGCGTTCAGCGGCAGCACGCCCCGGCGGCGCGGCTCCACCCAGAACACATCGGTGCTGTCGGCACGTTCGGCCATCGGGAAGATGCCGCTGGCATAGGCGCGCAGCAGCATATCCGGATCGAGCCGATGGGTGAGCGGACGGGTCACGGGTTCAACATGCCCCGATCAGGCCCGCCCGAAAAGGAGCTTCAACCGGCCGCCGTCTCTTCGGCCGCCTTTTTGGCCAGCCAGCGTTCCAGCCACTTGATCGAATAATCGCCGTTCTGGAAATCCGGATCCTCGATCAGCGCCTGGTGCAGCGGGATCGTGGTCTTCGGGCCGTGGATGACGAATTCTTCCAACGCGCGGCGCAAGCGCATCAGGCACTCATCACGGTTGGCACCGTACACGATCAGCTTGGCGATCAGCGAATCATAATAAGGCGGGATGCGATAGCCGTCATACAGCGCCGAATCGACCCGCACGTGCAGGCCGCCGGGCTGGTGGAAATCGGTAACCCGGCCCGGTGACGGCGCAAACGTCTTCGAATCTTCGGCGTTGATCCTGCATTCGATGGCGTGGCCTTCGAATTTCACCTCGTCCTGGGTGACCGACAGCGGCAGGCCGGCAGCAACGCGGATCTGCTCGCGAACCAGATCAAGCCCGGTGATGGCTTCGGTAACGGGATGTTCCACCTGCAGGCGGGTGTTCATCTCGATGAAGAAGAACTCGCCGTTTTCCCAAAGGAATTCGATGGTGCCGGCGCCGCGATATTTCAGCTTGGAAATCGCTTCACGCACCACTTCGCCCATGCGCGCCCGCTCGGCGGCGTTGAGCGCCGGCGAAGGGGCTTCTTCCAGCACCTTCTGGTGGCGGCGCTGCAACGAACAATCGCGTTCGCCCAGATGGACGGCGCCGCCATGGCCATCGCCAAACACCTGGAATTCGATGTGGCGCGGCTCGGAAAGATACTTCTCGATATAGACGGTGTCGTCGCCAAAGGCGGCCTTGGCCTCGGATTTGGCCTGGCTCACCAGCGAGGGCAGGCTGGCGGCATCGGGGATCACCTTCATGCCACGGCCGCCGCCGCCCGAAGCGGCCTTCACCAGCACCGGGTAACCGATGATTTCGGCCACCGCGAGCGCTTCTTCCATGGTTTCGATCGGGCCATCGCTGCCCGGCACCAGCGGCAAACCCAGCAGGGCAGCGGTGCGCTTGGCTTCAACCTTGTCGCCCATCTTGCGGATATGTTCCGGATCCGGGCCGATCCAGGTGATGCGATGTTCCTGCACGATTTCGGCAAAACGCGCGTTTTCGGACAGGAAACCATAGCCGGGGTGGATGGCATCGGCCTGGGCAATTTCTGCCGCCGAAATGATCGCCGGGATGTTCAGATAGCTGTCCGTCGCCGACGGCGGGCCAATGCAGATGGCTTCATCGGCCAACCGCACGTGCATGGCATCAGCGTCGGCGGTGGAGTGCACCGCCACGGTTCGGATACCCATTTCGCGGCAGGCACGGTGGACGCGCAGCGCGATTTCGCCCCGGTTGGCGATCAGGACCTTCTTGAACATCGGCGCCGGCTTACTCAATAATCACCAGCGGCTGGTCATATTCCACCGGCTGCTCATTGTTCACCAAGATGGCCTTCACCACGCCGGCCTTGGGCGCGGTGATCGGGTTCATCACCTTCATGGCTTCGATGATCAGCAGCGTGGCGCCGGCGGCGACGGTGGCACCTTCGGTGATGAAGGCCGGCGCACCCGGTTCCGGGGTGAGATAGGCTGTGCCGACGATCGGCGATTTTACCAAGCCGGGGTGGTTGCGCACGTCATCGCCACCAGAGGGTGCAGAAGCCGTGGCAGCCGCAGCCGGCGGCGGTGCGGGCCAGCCGCCCGCCGGCGGGGCCGGAGCGTAACTGGCAGGGCCAGCGGCCATGGTGACAGCGGCCGCAGTGCGGGCGACGCGGATGGTCCGATCCCCGTCCTTCACTTCGATTTCGGTCAGATTGCTGGCGTCCAGCAGTTCGGCCAGTTCACGCACCAGGCCGGTATCGACCACGATTCCCCCAACCACTGAAGTTTTGCTGTCAGACATGATGGTCCCGTCTCTTGCCCCCAATGAAGCCCGGCTTACTGCCGTAAAGCAGCCGCCGCGTCCAGCGCCAGCGTGTAAGACGCCGCGCCGAAGCCCGAAATCGTGCCTTTCGCCGCACGTGCCACAAAGCTGGTGTGGCGAAATTCCTCGCGCGCGTGGGGATTGGAAAGATGCACCTCGATCACCGGCACGGCGATGCCCTTGATCGCATCGTGAATGGCGACCGACGTGTGGGTGAGCGCCCCTGCGTTCAGCAGCACCGCCAGCGCACCGCGCGCACCGGCTTCGTGCAGCCAATCGACGATATGGCCTTCATGGTTGGACTGGCGGACATCGAGCGCTAGGCCCAGCGCGGCGGCCTGCGCTTCCAGCCGCTCGGCAATATCATCCAGCGTGTCATGGCCATAGATATGCGGTTCGCGGCTGCCCAGCAGGTTCAGGTTGGGGCCGTTCAGCACCATCACGAGTGGTTGGTCGGTCATCACCCATCAAAACCATGAACCGCGCCAATTGCCAAGCGCGGCTTGCTCCCCGCCGCGGATTGGGCGATGCTGCAAGGCAACAAAGGGGGCCAACCCATGAAGATCATAATCGGCAATCGCACCTATTCCAGCTGGTCTCTGCGCGGCTGGCTGGCCGCCAAACAGTCGCTGCTGCCGTTCGAAACCGAACTGCGGGTGATGGATTCGCCCGAGTGGATCAGCGGCGAAGCCAAGGCCGACATGCCATCGGGCAAGGTGCCGGTACTGTGGGATCATGGCGAAGCGATCTGGGATTCGATGGCGATCCTGATGTACCTGGCTGACAAGGCCGGGCACGACCGCTTCTGGCCGCGCGACATGCACGCGCGTGGCCTCGCCTATGCGATGTGCGCCGAAATGCATTCGGGCTTTGCCCCGCTGCGCAGCGCCTGCCCGATGGATCTGCAGCATCATGCACCAGGCTTCGTGGCCGCTGCCGACGTGCTGGCCGACGTGCGCCGCCTCGAAAGCCTGTGGGAAGAAGCGCTCACACGCTTCGGCGAAGAAACCGGTGAGCCGTGGCTCTTCGGCCGTTTTGGCGCGGCTGACATCATGTTTGCCCCCACCTGCACCCGGATCAACACCTATCATCTGCCGGTCAGCGCCAGGATCCAAGCCTATATCGATCGCGTGCTGGCCCACCCGTTCATGGTGGAGTGGCGCGACGAGGCGATGAAAGAGGATTTCCCCTTCACCCGCTATCCCATCCCCGGCAAGATCAAGATCACAGCGGAGACGCGCGCATGAACCCCGCCAACATTGCCCGTGCCACGCTGGTGGCCGCCGTGCTGATGCTGGCCGCCGGGCCACTGCACCGCTTTGGCGTGATCGGCTGGCAAGCCTCCTTGGGGCTGTTCGTGGCCGCCGCGCTGCTGGCCGGCATCGGCGCCTGCTGGTGCCTGTATCAACTGCTGCGCCGGCGTGGCGGCACCGTGACAGTGATTGCGGCGGCGGCCGGTTTTGCCGCTGTTGCCGTGCCGATCGCCGTGGTGATCAACGCCGGAGACAAGCCGCCGATCAACGATATCAGCACCGATACCACCACCCCGCCGCCGTTCCAGGCCATCGATGCCACCCTGCGCGGCGCTGATGCCAGCCCAATCGAGTACAACCCGGCCTTCGCCCCGCAACAGGAACGCGCCTATCCCGATGTGCGTCCGCTCGATCTGCCGGTTGAACAGGGCAAGGCCTTCGATGTGGCGTTGGCCGCCTGCGAAAAGGATTGGCAGATCATCCTGGCCGATCGCGCCGCCGGCCGCATCGAAGCGGTGGAACGCAGCCTGTGGTGGGGCTATCGCGATGATATCGTCATCCGCCTCACCGCCACGCCCACCGGCACCCGCGTCGATATGCGCTCCAAGTCGCGCGTCGGCGAAAGCGATCTCGGCGCCAACGCGCGGCGCATTGCCGCCTATCTTGACCGGGTGGCCACGGAAATGCGCAAAGCCGGGTGATGAACGCACCTGATCCTGTTGCCCTCACCCAAGACCTGATCCGCTGTCCCAGCGTCACGCCGGCCGATGAAGGCGCGCTGGACGTGCTGGAACGGGCGCTGGCCGGGCTGGGCTTTGCCTGCACCCGCCTGCCCTTCGGCCACGAACCCGATGGCCCGGTGGATAATCTCTTCGCCACGCTGGCCGGGGGGCCCGGCCCGCATTTCGCCTTTGCCGGCCACAGCGACGTGGTGCCGGCTGGCGATCTGGCTGGTTGGAGCGAGGATCCGTTTGCCGCCGAAGTGAAAGATGGCTTCATCGTCGGCCGCGGCGCTGCCGACATGAAGGGCGCATTGGCTGCCATGATCGCCGCCACCGCCCGTCATCTTGGCCGTGGGCCGCTGGTGGGCCGCCTCAGCTTCATCATCACCGGCGACGAGGAAGGCCCTGCCACCTTCGGCACCACCATGATGCTGGACTGGATGGAAGCCCACGGCCTGGTGCCCGATCTCTGCCTTGTTGGCGAACCGACGTCGCAGCAAGAGCTGGGCGACATGATGAAGATCGGCCGGCGCGGCAGCCTCAACGCGTGGATCACCGTGAACGGCGCGCAGGGCCATGTCGGCTACCCGCACATGGCGGACAACCCGATCACGCGGCTGGTGGCCATCGTGGCTGAACTGAAAGCGCGGGTGCTGGACGAAGGCAACGACTGGTTCCAGGCCTCCAACCTTGAAATCACCGATCTGGCGGTCGGCAATCCCGCCACCAACCTGATCCCGGCCCAGGCCCGCGCCCGGCTCAACATCCGGTTCAACAATGAGCACACAGGCGCGTCCCTCTCCGAATGGATTCGCGCCGCCGTTGCCGCCCATGCGCCGGCGTCGCACGTCGAGATCAAGATTTCCGGCGAGGCCTTCCTCACCGAACCCGGCGCGCTGTCCTCTCTGGTCAGCGCTGCGATCACCGATGTCACCGGCCTCACGCCCGATCTCTCCACCACTGGCGGCACATCGGATGCCCGCTTCATCCGCCGCCTGTGCCCGGTGGTCGAATTCGGCCTGCCCGGCCAGAGCATGCACAAGGTGGACGAGCACGCCGCCGTCGCCGACGTGACCGGGCTGACGTCGATCTACGAGGCCGTGCTGGCGCGGGCGCTGGCCTAAGCCCGCTTCCACTCCTTGCGGGTCATCCCGACAAACGCATTGCCCAGCCCCTTGGCGTTGCGATCAACAATATCGCTCAGGCGCTTGGTCTGTTCGATCACGGCGATGCCCTCTTCGGTGAAGGCCAGCCGCTTGTTGGCCGGGTTGCCCCACACATGTTCGGACAATAGCGGGTTGGTCAGCGCCTGGGAAAAGGCGTCCATCGCCACCATGGATGACACGAGTTCGGGCAGCGGCCCGTTCTTCTCAACCCGCTCGGCAAACAGGCCGATATAATATTCGACATTGTTCACGTCGCCATACAGGCCCTCCAGCCGCTTCGCCAAGGCCGACAGCCGCGCCTGTTCGGCCGGCGTGTCGCTGCTGCCCACGATGGCGGCAAAGTTGCGCGCCGGTTCCATGCCCATTACCAGGCGATAATCATTGTAACTGGCGACATTGTTGATCCGCGCCTGATTGATGGCGCCGGTTTCGGCAAACATCATGAAGCTGGCGGCATTTTCCAGGCCCAGCGTGGCGGTCCGGTTGGCCGAGGTGTTAACGAAGCTCTGCGCCAGCCCGCTGCCGATCAGCAGGCTGTTGTTGAGCAGGGTGGAATTGCCCGGATGCGCCTTGTCCCCCCAGGTGACATTTTCCATCACCAGCCCGTGCCAGCGATAGAGCAGGCTGAATTCCACTGTCATCCAGTTGGGCCGGTTCCACTTCGCCCGCCACGCCACCTTGGGATCGGCCTGCAGCGGAAATTCGGTGGTGTTGATATGGTTGATATATTCTTCCACCACGATCTTGATGAACATCACGATCACGATGTTGCGCGCGGTTTCGAACAGGCGATCATCATCCCACGTCGGGTTCTTCGCCGCCAGCTGGCCTGCCAGCCGGTTGTGTTCGCGCAGGAACAGCGTGTTCATCATCGCCGTCTGCGGCACGGCGTTGACCCGGTCCCCACCCACTGCAAACAGCGTCGCCTTGCCGGCCGGCGTGACGTTCTTCAGGCCCAGCGGCAGATCGAGAATGGCAAATTCCGGCTTCACATTGCCATCGGCGCCAAACAGGAAGGGCGAGAATTCCTCGCCGTTGATCACCTGGCTTTTCAGCCGGCCACCGGTGCCGGCCCGCAGCGCCCGCGTCTGCGCTTCGGTGCGACCGTAGAGCGGCGACAGATCAATCTCGTGGTTCGATGTCGTGCGGCGCCGATCTTCCTTGTCATCATCATTGTGCAGCATGGTGCGGATGAAGCCATCGGTGAGATATTGCGCAAAGGCCGGGAACAGCCCGGTGGATTTCGGGCACAGCCGCTGGTTGACGCCGGGCGGCCGCGCAAACAGCGCCGCGGTGGCCTGCAATGGCGGCCGGCTGGTGCCGATGCCCTGTCCGGTCGTGGGCTTGGCCGGCAGCAGCCGCGCGTTGTAGGTGCGATCGGTGAGACCGGACCAGCTGATATAATCATGTTTGGTGGACCACGGGTGCGGCCGGTTGCGGCACACATTCACCGTGCGGTCGATGACAAGGCGATTAACCTCGTCATCCAGATCAAGCGCATTCAGCGCCTTGGTCACAATCGACAATAAAGATATGGCCGTAGCTCCCCCCGGAAGGATACGACCCTGACCATGAGGCTAGCAGGTCAGCGCCCGCTTGTCATGCCGCCTGATTGACCTTCGTTGTAGCGCGCTTCCAGGAACTTGCCCTGCACGCGCAGGCCGTCGCGGTCGCTTTCAGCCAGCGTGGCCGAGGCACGGGCGAGTTCGGCTTCCACCGTTTTCAGGCCATCCACCACCGTGGCTTCCGGCGTGCGGCCGTCGTGCTCCACCAGGCCGGTGCGTTGCAGCGGCGGGATGCGGGTATAACGGTCCACCAGTTCGGGGAGATGATTGCCAAGCAGACGGCCAATGTCCTGCGCCACCGGATGATCGGCCGGCACACGTGCCAACTGTTTTTCCAGCGCCGCCAGTTGCACGGCGATGCCATCCAGTTGCGGCGCAGCGAGGCGCGGCAGCTGTTTGCGCTGGCGATCGAGGAACGCCTCGGTGATGGCCGGAAGTTCGGCGGGCGGCGCCTTGTCGATATCATCAACGTCCGGGCCACCGACGGGCAGCAGCATGCCGGCAATGCCCGCCATCGGCAGCAGCAGGAACGAGACAATGAACAGCCCGATACCCATGCCGCCCGCCGTCCAGCCATAGACGATCAGCGCCGCCAGCATCGCGGCAAACGCCGCCATACCGCGCGTGACTCTTGTGGCCATGTTGGCCTTGCGCTTTTCCCAACGCCGGCTGCGCGCCATCTGCATGGCTTCGGCCCGCGCCAGGCGGCGGCGGCGGACTTCAGCTTCGTCGAACGGTGCGCCGCTTGCCATTTACGTGAGCGCGGTCAGGTTGTTCTGTGGCCCGGCGATCTGGGCTTCGGCCTGGCCCTGCGCGCGCGCCACATAGGCGCGGCTCTTCTCAACCTCGACACTCAGCGTGTCGACCGTGGTCTTCATCGCTTCCAGCGACTTCATCTTGAACGTGTCGATGGCGTCCATCGTCTGATAGACATTCTGGAACGCGCGCTGCAGCGTTTCGACCGGAATGGTGCTGGCCGCGGCCTGTTCGTGGATCATCGCCGTGTTGGATTTCAGCAGTTCGCCGGTCGAATCGATGATACCCGCCGTGGTGGTGTTCAGCTGGGTGATCTGTTCCAGCACCAATTTCTGATTGGTCATGGCTTCGGCCACCGTCACCGCGGTGCGCAGCGCCGAAACAGTGGTCGTGCTGGCGCGGTCCACGCCCTTCATCAGCTCGACATTGTTCTTCTTGACCAGATCAAGCGCCAGATAACCCTGCACCGAAACGGCCAGCTGCGTCAGCAGATCCTGCGTGCGCTGCCGCACATAGAACAGCGCATTTTCGCGGATCGCCTTGGCCTTGGCCGGATCAACGACATCAAGCTCGGTCGCGCGCTCTTCCAATTTCTCGTCGAGCACCTTGGACATGTGGACCATCTGTTCCAGCTTGCCCATCGCGTCCCACAGCTTGGCGCGCTCGTCCTCGATGCTGATATTGTCCTTCAACAGCTCGTCCTTGCCGCTTTTCAGCGCGCCCAGAATGGCGTTGATGTTGGTCTGCGCGCTCTTGTAGCTGTCGAAGTACGACCGCAGCTTGTTGCCGCCCACCGGGATGAGGCCAAACAGCTTCTTGCGGCCGGTCAGCTTGCCGGATTTGCCGGGATCGAGATCCTCGACGATCTTGCGCAACTGCACCAGATCGGCGCCGATGCCGGTTTCCTTATTGAGCGCGCGCGTCGGCCGATCGAGAAAACGGTTGGACTGGGCGGCGGCGCGCGCAATCTCTGTGGCGCCCAGATTGGCCAGCGCATCGACCTTCTTGCCGAATTCCGGGCTGGCGGCATCGGTGGCGATCAGCTCATCGATGAAGCTTTCCACCTTGGCTTCCAGCTGGGCCTTTTCCTGATCCTTCAGCGGCACCAGGCCGGCGGCTTTCGCAGGCGCAATGGCGCTCACCGCCACTGGGGGTTCCAGCTTGATCGCGACTTCTTCCGACATGCCTGTCCTCACCTTTTGTGGTCGCAGCTTATCAGCACCGCGACGGCCTGCCTACTGTGTTAGGATTGCGACACGCTTTTGCAAGGGGTGGCCGCGGGAAATCGCCGCTTATTCGGCCATCAGCCCGGCAAGCGTGTCGTGGAACGTGCCAATGCCCTGTTCCAGCCCGCCGATCAGCAAATGATCGACCGCGCCGGATTTCAGCCCTTCGTGGCCCAGCGCGGCGGCGCGGAAATCTTCCGAACCGAACACCGCGCCATCCAGCAGCACCCAGCTTTTCGCCCAGTGCCGCTCCGCCTTCTCGTCCTTGGGCGGTTCGGGGATCAGCATGAAATCCTCCACCCAAGTCTCGTCTATGCCGCGCGGCATCACCACCATGATGTTGATATAATCCGGGCTGGCCACGATCACCGTGCCGGGGGTGAGATTGTACGTGAAGGTCATCGTGCGCCGCAGGTCGCGCATGTCGTCAAGGTCCATGCCCTCCAGCGCCGACAGACGCGCCACGGCGGAGCGCGAATGCGGCCCGATGCGATCACCCGTGGTCACGCCATCCTGGAAATAGGGCGCGATGGTGGACGCGTGCAGGCGCAGCACATGATAGCTTTCGGCAAAGGCATCCATGATCAGCTTCCAGTTCGCCGCCACCTTGTGCGTGCGCCGGGCATATAGATGCTGATCACCAAACCCAATGGCATCGAAATCCGCCGCGAGCGGCCCCGCCGCCAGGCTGAAATCCGGCGGCGCATCGCGATCCAGGCCCACCCAGATCAACCCGCCGGCCTCCAGGCTCGGCATCTCGACAAGATTGCGCGTGTTCTTGTCCAGCCCCGCGAACGTCTCCGGCCGCGGCAGGCCTTTCAACGTGCCATCAGTGCCATAGCTCCACGCGTGATAGGGGCAGACAAGCGCGGGTGATTTCACCAGCTCGCAGCCCTCCACCAGCCGCGTGCCGCGATGCCGGCACACGTTCATGAACACCCGCGCCACACCCTTGCCGTCGCGCGCAATCAGCAGCGGCAGGCCGAACCCATCATGCGGCACCGCCATGTTGGGCTGAGGGAGCAAGGCCGACGGCGCGATCACCACCGGCAGCCGCTTGAAGACATGGCTCCATTCGCGGGCGAAATGATCGGGGCAGGTATAGGCGCTGGCCGGGATTTCCCGCATCACGCCGCTGGCCGGCTTGCCCGCCGCCGCCGGAACGCCGGCCGCCAGCGCCCGCTGGCCTGGCGTCGGACGGCGCGGTTTGAAGGCAATATCCATGGCGCGGATGGTGACTCCGTTCCGCCGGCAGCGGAAGCTAGTTTTTCAAACCGGCCTTTTCGTAATCAATGCCGAGCTGTTCCAGGTACGACTTGTACTTCTTCGGATCGAAGTAATATTTTTCCATCTGCGGGCGCATATTCGCCATCAGATCGGCATTGAGATGGATGGCCGGCTGATCCTCGGGGCCGAGCAGTGGCGCATAACGCTCGGTCTTGAACTGCACCTGTTGCTGCCAGGCCTTGGCGCCGGCCACCAGTTCCGGTGTCGTCATCAGATCGAGCAATGTCATTGCCGCCACCTTGGCACCAACAACGGCGCCCTTATGGGCAATCGGCGTCGCCATCGCCGTGGCCGCCATGATGTTGTGATAGGAAATGCCAGGCACGTTGGAGGGATAGACGATGGTGATGGTCGGGACCGTCCACATGATGTCGCCGATATCATCCGATCCGCCGTCGCGATCGCTATTGGGCTTTTCAGGCGACCACAGTTTCGGGCCGTCGCTGGCGAGCGGGTGCGGCTGCCGCCACGCTGAAAGGCGGCCTGCCCATTGACAGGCCGCCCGCCGCCGCCATGGTGCCGGCCCATGATCACCACGCCCAACCGCTCGCTCCTCGCTGCCATCAAACCCTATTTCGAAGCCGGGCCCTTGGGCGCGCTGGCGCTCGGCATGGCATCGGGCACGCCCTATGCGATGATCGCCGCCACGCTCACCACGCGGCTGGCGGAAAGCGGCATCGAAAAGAAATCGGTGACGGCCTTCGGGCTGGCGCTGCTGGTCTACAGCTTCAAGCCGCTGTGGGCGCCGCTGATCGATCGGGTGCGCATCCCCGTGCTGGCCAATCTCATCGGCCAGCGCCGGGCCTGGCTGGTCGTCTCGGTCATCATGGCCAGTGCCGCCATCACCTGGCTCGGGCTGCTCGATCCCACCGCCGATCTGGCGCTGTTTGCCGCCGCTGCTGTTGCCGTGGGCTTTGCTGGCGCAACGCTGGATATCGTGATTGACGCCATCCGCATCGAATGGCTGCGGGTGGACCAAATGGGGGCAGGCTCTGGCATGACCCAATATGGCTGGCGCATGGGCAGTTATCTGGCGGGCGCCGGGGCGCTGCTGCTGGCGGCGGGCGGCAGCTGGGCGCTGGCCTATGCGTCGGCGGTGTTGCTGTTTGCGCCGTCGTTGATCGCCGCTGCCGTGCTGGGCGAACCGCAACGCCCGCCGGCGCTGCAATCGGGCAAGGGGCTGAGCGCGGCCATCACGGACAGCATCATCGCGCCGCTGGCAGATTTTCTCACCCGCAAAGGTGCCTGGATCGTGCTGGCCTTCGTGCTGGCCCACAAGATCGGCGATACCGTCTGCCAGCTATCGGTGCGGCTGTTCTACAATGATCTGGGCTTCACCAAGGAAGAAGTCGCCTTCTATGATGTGTCGCTGGGCCTGTTCGGCTATCTGGCCGGCGTATTTCTGGGCGGCCTGATCTACAAGCGTGTCGGGCTGGCAGGATCGGTGTTCCTGTCGCTTATCCTGATGGGCGTATCCAACGCCGCTTATGCCGGGCTCGCCATTAGCGGCCACGATGTGTGGGCGCTGGCGCTGGTGCAGGGCTTTGAAAATCTCGCCAGCGGCATCGGCGGCGTAACCGTGGGGGCCTGGCTGGCGCTGCTGTGTGACCGCCGCTTCACCGCCACGCAGTTCGCGCTGTTGTCCTCCGCCGCCGCCATCCTGGGCCGCGCCTTTTCGTCGGGCACGGCCGGCGCGCTGATCGAAAGCCTGGGCTATGTCGATTTCTACTGGCTCACCACGGTGCTGGCGCTTCCCGGCGTGCTGATCTTCCTGTGGCTGTGGCGCGCCGGGCTGGTGGTGGCCGATGACACGGTTGAGACTGCAACAGGCGCGTAACCCAGCCGCAACGCGCCTGTCATCTTGCGGCCACACCATTGTCATACAGCTGCGCTATCGCCCACAAAACCAGCGGAGCCGATGATGACCCTTGCCCTCGCGCGTGCCACCGAACTGCCCGCCGCCCTGCTCGCCCACGCCGCGCCGATCCACCGGGCTGGCTTGCTGGAAGTTCGGCTTGCCGCCAGCGAAGCCGAAATCATCGCCGCCCAGGCGCTTCGCTACGCCATTTTCTATGATGAAATGGGCGCGCTGCCGACGCCGGCGATGGCCCGCGCCCGCCGCGACATCGATGCCTATGACATGGTGTGCGATCATCTGCTGGTGATCGATCATGCCAATGCGCTGCGCCCGCGCGTTGTCGGCACCTATCGGCTGCTGCGGCAGGACGTGGCCATGGCCAACGGCGGCTTCTATTCGGCGGGCGAGTTCGACCTGTCCGCCCTGATCGCCCAATCGGCGCCGGGTCGGCAACTGCTCGAACTGGGCCGCAGCTGCGTCGCGCCGGAATGGCGTACCAGCGCCACCATTTCGCTGCTGTGGCGCGGCATTGCCACTTATCTGGCCCAGCACGGCATCGGCCATCTGTTTGGCTGCGCTTCGCTGCACGGCGCCGATGAAACGCTTCACCTGGCCGAACTGTCGTGGCTGTATCACAACCATCTCGCGCCGCCGTCGCTGCGGGCCAGCGCGCTGCCGCCGCACCGGGTGGAGATGAACCGGCTCGACGCCGCCGCCATCGACGGCCGCGCCGCTTCCCGCGCGCTGCCGCCGCTGCTGAAGGGCTATCTGCGCGTTGGCGCCATGGTGGGTGATGGCGGCTTCGTCGATCGTCAGTTCAACACGGTGGATGTGTTCGTGGTGATGCCGGTTGATCGCATCACCAGCCGCTATGCCGAACGCTTTGGCGCCGCCAACGATTGAGAGTTTCCCAGCGGCCTCGCCTGCGCTAGCCATGGCGCATGCGCTGGCGCTTTCCCCTTCTGGCTGTGGCGGCCCTCGCCGGCATCGCTGCGGCTGATCTGGCCACCCCGCCGCCCGAAGCCGCCATCCCCGCCGGGCCCGATGGCGATGCCATCAGGCGCGGGCTGGCCATCATCTCTGATACGCGCGCTGCCGCACCCCAATATGCCGGCAATGATCTGCGCTGCGCCAATTGCCACCTCGATGCCGGCCGCACCGCCGGCGCTGCGCCCTTGTGGGCCGCGTTCGGCAATTTCCCGGTTTGGCGCGACAAGAACCGCCGCATGAATAGCTTTGAAAAGCGCGTGCAGGATTGTTTCATCTACTCGATCAACGGCACGCCGCCGCCGCTGGGCGGCGAGGTTCTGCTGGCGGTGAGCGCCTATGCCGGTTGGCTGGCGCAGGGCCAGCCTATCGGCGTTTCCCCGCCGGGGCGCGGCTTCCCCGCCGTCGCAGCCCCAACGCTGCCGCCCAATGATGCGCGCGGAAAGGCCGTCTTCACCGGAGTCTGCGCCGCCTGCCACGGCGAAGACGGGCAGGGCCTGAAGGATGGCGACACCATCATCAACCCGCCGCTATGGGGCAAGGCCAGCTACAACTGGGGCGCCGGCATGGCGCAGGTGGACAAGGCCGCCGCCTTCATCCGCGCCAACATGCCGGTGGGCAACGCCGGCACGCTTTCCGTGCAGCAGGCCTGGGATGTCGCCTGGTATATCGACGGCCAGACCCGCCCGCAGGACCCGCGCTTTGCCGGTGATCTTGCCGCCACCCGCGCCGAACACCACAACCGGCAGTGGAGCCGTTACGCCACCACAGTCGCCGGCCAGATACTGGGCGACCCCGCCACAACCCCACCACACCACGTGCCGCCCGGCCACGATTTCTGAGGAGCCGCCCATGAGCACCCCGCTTCGCATCGATTTCGTTTCCGATATCGTCTGCCCCTGGTGCGTGATTGGCCTGAAATCCCTGGAACAGGCGCTGGCCGAACTGGGCGACGACGTGGCACCTGACTGGCATTTCCACCCGTTCGAACTCAACCCGCAGATGCCGCCGGAAGGCGAAAACAGCGCCGATCACATCGCCCGCAAATATGGCCGCCCGCCCGAAGAGGGCGCGGCCGCCCGCAGCCACATCAAGTCCATGGGCGAAAACCTCGGCTTCACCTTCAAGGGCGGACCGGATTCAATGATCTGGAACACCTTCGATTGCCACCGCCTCCTGTACTGGGCCGAAAGGGCCGGGAAGGCCCACGCCCTGAAAATGGCCCTGTTCGAAGCCCATTTCACGCGCGCCGAACCGCTCAACAACGCCGAAACCCTGATCCGCGCTGCTGTCTCCGCTGGCCTCGATGCCAACGCCGCCCGCGACGTGCTGGACAGCGACCGCTACGCCGACGACGTGCGCGCCGCCGAAGCCTGGTGGCGCGACGAGCAGGACATCACCGCCGTGCCGGCCATCATCTTCAACGGCAAATACGCCATCATGGGCGGCCAGCCACCGGCGACCTTCGTGAAGGTGATCCGGCGGATTCTGGCTGACGAAGTCTAAAGGGCCTCCTGCGGGCAGGGTCGCAGACCCTACACCCGTTCGAATCAGTACGGCCCCAATTCAGCATGACGGTCGTTGGGAAATAGAGGCGAAGCCAAATCAAACGGGTGCAGGGACTAAGTCCCTGCCCGCCGGAGGCCCTCCTTGCTTACGAACTCACGGGGCTGCGCGCACCTTCACCGGCAGCCCCAGCGCCTTCAGCTGCGGCTCCACCTTGGCGCGATCGCCCACCACGATCCACAACAGCTTGTCCGTATCGAATAGCTGCACCGCGCGGTTCAGATCGGCCGTGGTCAGCGCGCCCAGGCGGCGGGCGGAGGTGACGTAATAATCGTCCGGCCGGCCGAGGATCTGGTTGCGTTCCATGGCGGAAAGGAAGGCGGTGCCGCGTTCGAATTCGCCGGGCAGGGCCAGCACGGAGTTGGCGATGCTGCGATTGCGTTCTTCGGCGGTGATCGGTTTGGCGGCCTTGATGGCGGCGATATCGCCGATGATCGCCTTCATGCTGTCGGCGGTGCGGTCAGTCTGGACCGGGGCATAGACGAGGCTGGTCAGCTGCCCCTTGCCGTCGGTCAGGCCAGCATAGGCACCATAGGCCCAGTTCTTTTCCTCGCGGATATCGGTGGTGATGCGGCTGGTGGAAAGCCCGCCCAGCACATCGATGGCGGCGCGTTCGGCGATCAGATCCTGCATGCCGGTGATGGGCAGCATCGCGCCTGCCAGTATCAGGCTTTGCGGGCTGTTGGGCCGGTCAACCAGGATGATGCGGGCCGCTTGCGGCGGCGGCGCGGCGGCAGCGGTAATCGTGCCGGCCGGGGTGGCGGGATCGGCGCGCCAGTTGCCGAAGGCGGCGTCCAGCTGCGGCTTCAGTTCGGCGGCCGTGATGTCCCCCACCACGAACAATGTGCCGCGATCCGGGCGGATCCAGCGCTTGTGCCAGGCCACCAGCGCATCGCGGGTGATGGCTTTCAGGCTGTCGGCGGTCCCAAGCCCGCTCGGCGGCGCGCCATAGGGGTGATCGGGGCCATAGAGCGCCGGCGAAAGGATGCGCTGGGCGATGCCAATCGGATTGCTGGCCTCCTGCTGCAGGGCGGTGAGCATCTGGCCGCGCACGCGCTCGATCTCGGCCGGCGGATAATCCGGGCGCTGCACGATATCGGCAAACAGGCTGAGCGAGGCGCCGAGGTTGGACTTCAGCGCATCGAGGGAAATCCGCGTGCGGTCCATGCCCGGCGAGGCGCCGATGCCGGCGCCCAGCCGTTCGCGCAGTTCGGCAATATCGGTGCCGCTGCGGCCGGCGGCGCCTTCGTCCATCAGGTTCAACGCCATCGACTGGATGCCGAGCGACCCGCGCTCATCCGCTGCCCGGCCGCCTTCCACGCTGAGCAACATGCGCACCAGCGGCACGGTGGTGCGGCGGGCGAGTTCCACCTTCAGGCCATTGGCCAGGGTGAAACGCTCGATCGCCGGCCATTGCAGCAGCGGCGGTTGGCCCACGGCGGGTTCGGCCATGCGGGCCGGGCCGATGGCGGGCGGGGAGCTGGCGGCCACCTTGGGCGGCGGTGGCACCTCTTCGGCGGCCGGCCGTTCGCCGGGCAGTACGGTCTGCACATAGGCGCTGGTGGTCAGCCACGCACGCGCGGCGGCCTGCACATCGGCGGGGGTGGCACCTGCATACCAGGCGAGCTCCGTGCGATATTGTTCGGGATTGCCGGCATAAACCGCGCCTTCGGCCAGCGCGACGGCCTTGCCGCCAAAGCCGCCCACGGCTTCGAGGCCGCGGATGGTTCCGGCGACATTGCGGGTTGCCACGCGGCCCACTTCATCAGCGCTCGGCCCCTTGGCGATGAATTCCGCCAGCGCCTGCTTCACTGCGGCTTCTACAGCTTCCGGCTTCACGCCAGGCGCCAGCGTCACCTCGATTTCGGCCATGCTGACCTTTTCAAAGGCCTGCACGCCGCCACTCACAGACACGGCGAGCTTCTTCGTGCGCACCAGTTCGTTGTACAGCCGCGATGATGATCCGCCGGCCAGCACCGTCAGCGCCACATCGGTCAGCACGGCGGCGCGGTCGAGCCGGCCCGGCACCGGCCAGTGCAGCGAAACGCGCGGCGTCGGCACCTTGTCGTACAGAGTCTCGCGACGTTCCGTGGTCCAGCGCGGCACCGGCGCGTCGAGGCGCTTCACCTCCGGACCCCGGTTGATCGGCCCAAAATATTTCTCGACCAGCGGCTTGGCAGTGGCGGCATCAATATCGCCGGCCAGCACCAGCACGGCATTGTTGGGGCCGTAATTGGCGCGGAACCAGCTTTGCACATCAGCCAGGCTCGCCCCGTTCAGATCGGCCATCGAACCGATGCTGTCGTGATGATAGGGGTGGCCCTCCGGAAACAACGCCTTCAACGTGGCATAGCCGGTGAGGCCAAAGGGCGCGTTGTCGCCCTGGCGCTTTTCATTCTGCACCACGCCGCGCTGCGCATCCAGCTTGGCCTTCGTCACGGCACCAAGCAGCCAGCCCATGCGATCGGATTCCAGATACAGCGCCAGATCGAGCGCTTGGGTCGGCACATTTTCGAAATAGTTGGTGCGATCGAACCAGGTGGTGCCGTTGGCATCGGTGGCGCCCACATCCTCCAGCTTCTTGAAGAACACGCCGTCGTTGTTCTCGCTGCCGTAGAACATCAGATGTTCGAACAAATGGGCAAAGCCGGTCTTGCCACGGGGCTCGTCCTTGGAACCGATGTGATACCAGACACTGACGGCCACGATCGGCGCCTTGCGATCGGTGTGGACGATGACGCGCAGGCCGTTGGGCAGGGTGAACTGTTCGTAGGGGACCTGCACCTGGCTCACCAGCGCAGCGAAGCTGGCCGGTTGGGTGGAGGACACGGCACCAGTCTGGGCCAGCACCGGTTGCACCAGCATCGTGGTGGCAGCCAGTGCCACCAGAAAATTGCGGATCATCGACAAAACCTCACTCAATCTTGCAGTTTGCACAGGTTTAGCCTGACTGATACGAAACGCCAATGATCAAGCGTACGTTCCTCGTCTCCGCCGCCCTGCCGCTCATCGCCGCAGCCGCTCCCGCCCCAAAGGCCGATCCGCTGGCTGCGTCGTTCCGCGCCCATGTCGCCTTCCTGGCCGATGATCTGCTGGAAGGCCGCGGCATCGGCTCGCAAGGCCACGAGATTGCGGCCAATTATATCGCGCAGCATTTCGCCCGCCTGGGCCTGCAGCCCGCCGGCGATAAGGGAACGTGGTTCCAGCGCGTGAACTTCGCCGAAAGCCGCTTCGCCAGCGAGGGCGAGACCGCGGTGATGGAAACCGGGGCGGGCAAGACAATCACGCTCGAAAATGGTGTCGGCCTGGTGCTGTCCCCCGGCGATCTCGCCGGCCCGGAAAGCATTAGCGGTGAAATGGTATTCGTCGGCTATGGCCTGCAGGACAAATCGCAGGGCATCGATGATTTCGCCGGCCTTGATCTGAAGGGCAAATATGCCGTGGTACTGTCGGGCGCGCCCGACGGCATGAACAGCGAAGTCGCCGCCCACCTGGCCCGCACCTCCAAGGGCATCGCCGCGCTGCAGGCCGGCGCCCTTGGCCTGATCACCGTGCGCACCCTGAAGGAAGCGGCGCGCCTGCCGTGGGAAAAATTCGCGCCGCGCGCCCGCCTGCCGCGCCGCGTGCTGCTTGGCCCCGATGGACAGGCGCTGGGCGATGGCGCCGGCCTGAAGGTGCGCGCCAGCATCGATGATGCCGCTGCCGCCGCCATTTTCGCCGGTTCCGCCATGAGCTTTGCCGATGTGCAGGCTGCGGCCGCCAAGGGCCCGGTGAAGAGCTTCCCGTTGCAGGGCCGGTTCAAGATCAACCGCGCCACCAAGCTGGAACGTATTTCCAGCCCCAACGTTCTCGGCCTGCTGCCCGGCACCGACAAGACGCTGGCCGCCGAAATCGTGGTGATTTCTGCCCACAGCGACCATGTTGGCGTGAAGGCAGTTGGTAGTTCGGGCCCAAAGCCCGGCGAAGACCGCATCTTCAACGGCGCCATGGACAATGCCAGCGGCACCGCCACGATGATGGAAGCCGCCACCGCGCTGGTGAAGGCGCCGCCGAAACGCTCCGTGCTGTTCCTCGCCACCACGGCGGAGGAATCCGGGCTGCTGGGCGCCGATTATTTCTCGCGCCAGCCCACGGTGGACGTAAAGCGCATCGTGGCCGACGTGAACATCGACATGCCGATCCTCACCTGCGATTTCGGTGATGTGGTGGCCTTTGGCGGGGACCGTTCAACGCTGGGCCCCACAGTCGCTGCCGCCGCCAAGGCGATGAAGCTCGGCCTGTCGCCCGATCCGCAGCCGGAAGAAGCGGTGTTCACCCGTTCCGATCATTATCCCTTCGTCCGCAAGGGCGTGCCTTCGGTGTTCCTGAAGACAGGCTGGACCGACACCAAGGGCGGCATGGCCTGCAAGGACGCCGAACGGGCGTTCCGCCTCAACAGCTATCACGAAGTGTCCGACCAGCTTGATCTGCCATTCGATTGGGCCGCCGCCGCAAAATGGAGCCGGCTGAACACTGACATCATCCGCCGCATCGCCAACGGCACGGCCGCGCCGCGCTGGTATGAAGGCGATTATTTCGGCACTGCCTTTGCGCCGACTGCGCCGAAAGCGCCGAAGCCGAAAGCGCGCTGAGGCGCTATTTCCCCAGCCGGGTCACATGGCCCATCTTGCGGCCGGCCCGGCTTTGCGCCTTGCCGTAAAGATGCACATGCGCCGTGGGGTCGGCCATCAGGCGCGGCCAGTCGGCCACATCGTCGCCGATCAGATTGGTCATCTCGATCCGGGCTGACATCAGCGTCGTCGGCCGCAGCGGCAGGCCCACCACGGCGCGGACATGGTTTTCAAACTGGCTGGTGGCGCTGCCCTCGATCGTCCAATGGCCGCTGTTGTGCACGCGCGGCGCAATCTCGTTGAAGCGCGGGCCATCCTTGCAGGCGAAGAATTCGGCGGTCAGCACGCCGATGTGGCCCAGCTTTTCCGCCACGGTGCGGGCCAGTTGCACGGCTTCGGCGGCTTGCGCGCGCACCAGTGCCGGCGGCGGCAATGTGGAGGTGGCAAGGATCCCGCCCTTGTGCAGGTTCACCGGCACCGGCCAATCCACGATGCTGCCATCCTGCCCACGGCACAGGATCACGCTAAATTCATGGGCAAAATTCACGAAGCCTTCGAGAATCGCCGGCTGGCAGCCAATCGCTGCCCACGCGGCATCGGCATCGCCCGCCACCATGATGCGGGCCTGGCCCTTGCCATCATAACCGAACCGTCGCGTCTTCAGGATCGCCGGCAGGCCCACCTGCGCAATCGCCGCGTCCAGCGCCTCGCGGCTGTCCACCTGCGCCCAGGTCGCCGTGCGCCCGCCCAGCCATTCGACGAACTGTTTTTCGGCCATGCGGTCCTGCGCGACTTCCAGGCTGTGCGCACCGGGGTGAACAGGCACATCAGATGCCAGCTGCCGCACCGCCTCGCGGTCGACATTCTCCCATTCCAGCGTCACCACATCCACGGCGGCTGCAAAGGCCTTCAGCGCCGCTGCATCGCCATACTCGGCCCGCGTGGTGAACGCCGCCACTTCGCTGGCCGGCGCGTCGGCTTCCGGCGCAAAGATGTGGCAGCGATAGCCCAGCTCGGCTACGGCCAGCGCCAGCATGCGGCCCAATTGGCCGCCGCCCAAAATGCCGATGGTGGAGCCGGGTGCCAGCATCAGGGCAGATCATCCGACGGGACCAGCGCCACCGCGTCCGTTTGCGCCTGCCGCCAGGCTGCCAGCCGGCCGGCCAACGCCGCATCATTCAGCGCCAGGATGGCCGCCGCCTGCAACGCCGCGTTCACCGCACCGGCCTTGCCGATGGCGAATGTGCCCACCGGCACGCCGGCCGGCATCTGGACGATGGAAAGCAGGCTGTCGATGCCCTTCAGCGTGCGCGATTCGACCGGCACACCCAGCACCGGCAGCGCCGTCATGCTGGCGGCCATGCCCGGCAGATGCGCCGCGCCGCCCGCGCCAGCGATGATCACATTCAGACCTCGGGCTGCCGCGCCCCGCGCATAATCGAACAGGCGATCCGGGGTGCGGTGGGCCGAAACGATGCGGGTTTCGTGGGGCACGCCAAGCGCCAACAATATATCGGCGGCGTGCACCATCGTCTGCCAGTCAGACTGACTGCCCATAATGATGCCAACCAGCGGTGCCGCGTCGCTTGCCATGGCAATTCTGCCCTTTTTTGCCCGGAACCGAGCCCTTGGAAAGAGCCACGCCTTAACCGCCAGCCCTTTCCGGCGCAAAGAAAATCAGCCCTTCAGCGCTTTGCGAACAGCAACGCCGCCACGGCCGCTTCGATCACCTGCGCGGCGCCGACATGATCCAGCCGCTGGCGATCGCGCAAGCGGCCATAGGCTTCCAGGCTCAGCCACAGGTCCAGCTGTTCGAACCACAGATGGTCGGACTTCACGTCCGGCGGCACCGCGCCTTCCAGCCGGGCGCGCAGCATCAGCGTGAGCGCATCCAGACCGTGGTTGAGCAGCGGCGAACGTTGCCGGTGCATGTCGGCCGCGCGGTGATAGGGCAGCACGGTTTCGAACATCTCCATGCGGCGGGTCATTGCCTCGCCAACCTGGCCCTGCCAGCTGCTGGCCCCATAGGGCCGGGAAAGATGCGTGTAGCGTCGGCCGATCCGTTCGATGACCGCGACATAAAGCCCGTCCATGTCGCCGAAATGGCGGAACACCTATCGCAGGCCCACCCCGGCACGCGCGGCAATCGCCTCGGCACCCGGAATGCCCTGGTCTTCATCCACCAGGGCGATCACGGCGTTGATGATGCGATCCCGGCTCGCCACCGATCGCAGGCGCCGACCATCAATCTCCGCAGCTTCCGGCACGCGTCAGGCCCCCATATGCACTGGCTTTCAGACTGCCATTGCGACCGCTCCGATGCCACCTGTAAAAGGTTAACAATTGCCGTGACATAGCCGCCAGCGCGACCGGCTGCGACGAAAGCGCGACCGATTGAGCGCCAAGCTCAGCGCGCGAAGCTGCGCCGTGCCAGCAACAGGGCCACAATCATCACCGCTTCGGCAATCATCGGCGGATAAGCCGTGGGTACGGCGCCATCCAGGGCCAGCGATACCGTGCGGCCAATGATGGCTATGGCAAGCAGCAGCAACGGCACCTGCAGCGCCTTGTCATCCTTCTTCACCGCCCCGATAAGCGCAAACACGCCGCCTGTGATGAAGAAACCGGGGAAATCGGCCCGCAGCGTTGCCAGGCCCTGGCTGCCCAGCGGTGACAGGAAAAACTGCCCAGCCAATCGCGCCGGATTGAGCAGGAAGCCCAAGCCGATCGCAATATTGAACACCGCGATCAAACCGATCACCACCCGCATCACGCCTGCCATATCCCATATTCCCCAAAATGTTGGCGGCCACCCTATCAGGCCGGCGCGCACTGAAAACCAGTCCATTGTCAGAAGGTCAGCTTTCGCCTAGCAAGCGATTCATGCGCCGTCTCCTGTTGCTTCTGTTGATCCTCGCTGCTGTGGGCGGGCTGTGGTTGCAACGCGCGCCGTTGGGCGAATTTGTGTTCAGCCAGATTGCCGAGCGCCGCGCCGGACGCAATGCGCTGGCCGCCTATAGCGACGGCCTCACCCTGGTCTTCTGCGGCACTGGTTCCCCCGTGCCAGATCCGCAGCGCGCCGAGGCGTGCCTTATGGTGAAGGCCGGAGACAATCTGCTGCTGATCGATGGCGGCGATGGCGGGGCCCGCAAGCTTGGCGGCTTTGGCGTGCCGCTGGGCGGGCTTGATGCCGTGCTGCTCACCCATCTGCACAGCGATCATATCGAAGGCCTGGTGCCGGCGCTGCTGCTGCGCTGGACCGGCAGCGCAGCCACCACGCCGCTGCCGCTGATCGGCCCGCCCGGCACCAGCGATGTCGCGGCCGGCTATAATTTGATGATGAAGGCCGATGCCGGTTATCGCACCAGCCATCATGGCCCGGCCATCGTGCCGCCCGGCGGCGGGCAATTTGCCGGGCAGGACAGGCCGGCTGGCGTGGTGTGGAATTCCGGCGGCCTGGTGATCACCGCCTTTGAAGTCAACCACGCGCCGGTCGCCCCGGCCTATGGCTATCGCATCCAGTACAAGGGCCGCACCGTTGTGGTGAGCGGCGACACCGCTGCCACGCCGGCGATGGCGCAGGCCGCCAGGGGCGCAGACGTGCTGGTGCACGAAGCGCTGCAGCCGCGCCTTGTTGCCGCCCTCACGCGCGGGTTGGCCGCGGCCAACCAGCCGCGCACGGCGCAGATCACCCGCGACATCCTCACCTATCACACCACGCCCGAACAGGCCGCCACCGCTGCCGCCCAAGCCGGCGTGCAGATGCTGATGCTCACCCACATCGTGCCGCAATTGCCCAGCCGTTTCTTCGAAGCGGCCTTCCTGGGTGACGCGCCGCAGCGCTTTGCCGGCCCGATCCGCATCGCGCACGATGGCACGGTGCTGCACCTGCCGGCCGGCAGCCGCGCGATCGAGGAACATGATCTGTAACGGCATGCGCTGATGCACGATCATCCGCGCCGTGATCAGGCGATTGCCGCGGCGCTGGCGGCGTTGGCCGGCTATGTCGATGCCGTCGGCTTCGTTGCGTCGGGCGGCCTGTTCATCAGCTTCATGAGCGGCAACAGCACGCGGCTGGGCATTGGCCTGGCGCAAGCCAGCCAGTTCGCCGCACTGGCCGGCAGCCTGCTGGCCGCGTTCGTCGCCGGGGTGACGCTGGCCACGCTGATTGGCCGCCGCCTGAACAGTCACCGCCGGCGTGGGCAGTTGCTGCTGGTGGCCGCGCTGCTGGGCGGCGGTTTCACGCTGGGCCAGATCGGCTTCACCTGGCCGGGGCTGTTGCTGGCGGCGATGGCGATGGGCGCCGAAAACTGCGTGTTCGAGGCCGGCGGCAACGTGCGGATCAGCCTCACGTTCATGACCGGCAATCTCGTCAAGATCGGCCAGCGGCTGGCGCTGGCGCTCACCGGCGGGCCGGCGCTGGCCTTTCTGCCGTGGCTGCTGCTGTGGCCGGCAATGATCGGCGGCGCCGTGGCCGGCGCGCTGGCCTGGCCGCTGCTGGGCATGGCCAATCTGGGGGTGGCGGCTGCCGTGGCGGCCGGGCTGGCGCTGCTGATCGACCTTTAGACTCTGTGGCATCCGCACCAAACCGCTCATGCCGAGCTTGTCGAGGCACGCACCACAGTCCGTGCGTGCCTCGACAAGCTCGGCATGAGCGGGTTTGTTTGGTTGGCAGAGCTGCTCAGCGCGCCTGCAGGCCTTTCTGCTTCAATCGCCAGACCAGTTGATCGAAACGGTCCTGGCCAAAGAAGGGCTCGCCTTCCAGCGCCATCAGCGGCACGCCATAATGGCCGGCCGCGCGCTGGGCGTCCTGATTGGCCTCGATCTGGCTGCGATAATGATCGGGGTTGGCGGCCACGGCGGCATCGAGCGCGGCCAGATCAAGCCCGGCCCGCGCGGCGGCTTGCGCCAGGTGATCGCCCTGGTGCCAATCGTCCACCGTGCCCGACCAGATAGTGTGGGACACCGCGCGGATGAACTCCAGCCCGCGCCCGGCTTCCGTCGCAGCAATGCCGAGCTGCGACAGGCGGTGGATGTGCGGCTGTTCCGGCGGATAAAGCCGGGTCGCCGGGTCCATATAGACTGGGTCGGGCTTGGGCCAGCGATAGGGCATGCCCAGAAACTCAGCCTCGCGATACGTGTCCTTCATCAGATAGAACACCCACAACGGATCGACCTTCTGGAAGAAATCCGCCTGCCGCACCGCAATCGGATAGACGATGCGCACGGTGCAGGTAACGTCGTGGCTCGCCACCAGATCGACCACGCGCGGCAGCAACAGATAGGAATAGGGCGAACGGAACGACCAGAAGAGATCGAAATTCAGGCTCATTGCGGCGCCTTCGTGCGGATGTTCAATTGCCCGGCCAGACCGGCGTAACGGTGGATCTCGATCGCCTGATATTCGGGCAGCGC
This sequence comes from Sandarakinorhabdus limnophila DSM 17366, assembly GCF_000420765.1. Lineage (GTDB taxonomy): Bacteria > Pseudomonadota > Alphaproteobacteria > Sphingomonadales > Sphingomonadaceae > Sandarakinorhabdus > Sandarakinorhabdus limnophila. Next base: position 174,679 of record NZ_ATVO01000006.1, read on the forward strand.
CACCATCTGCAGCATCGCCTGCGGGCTGGGGTAATAGGCCAGCGCGACGGCATCCCACATCTCCTCGACATCGCCGAGCAATATCCCCGTCACCGGGCCGGAATAGACCACCCGGCCGCCGACCTTTTCAATGCAGGCCACCACGCCGGCGCCATAGCGGTTATAGGCGTCGCGCCCCGAAAGATCAGGATCGCGCCCATCGGGATAGGTCGCCTTGTCCTTGAACTTCAGCATGTTGACCATGACCATCGGGCCATGATCGGCATCGCTGAAAAACGCCTGTGCCAGTTCCGGCCGCGGCGCGGTTTCGTTCTTCACCTGCATGTGTCTTACCCCCGATTGATGTGATCAAGGATGATGCGCACGAGCTCCTCGGGCGCATCTTCCTGCAAAAAATGCCCGCCGCCCTGCACGATCGTGTGCGGCTGGCCCTTGGCGCCGGGCACGCGTTCAATGAAGATTTTCTCGCCGCCGTGGGTGACGGCGTCCTTGTCGGAAAAACAGGTGACGACGGGCTTCTCGAAACGGCTCAGCACCTCCCACGCCGCCTTGTTCTCAGGCACGCTGGCGTGTTCCGGCGTGATCGGCACCAGGGTGGGGAATTGGCGGGCGCCTTCCTTGAAGCTTTCATCCGGGAAGGGCGCTTCATAGGCGGCAACTTCGGCGGGCGTCAGATCGCGGGTGCAGCCGCCGTTGACGATAAAGCCGACCGGGAAGGTTTCCACCCGCTGGCTGAACGCCAGCCAGGCGTTGAAGCCTTCCGACCAGCCGGTGCCGATCGGCAGCCCGGTGTTGCCGATCATCAGCCGGGCAAAACGCTCCGGAAAGGCTGCGACAAGGCGCAGGCCGATCAGACCGCCCCAATCCTGGCAGAACAGGGTGATGTCGGTGAGGTCGAGCGCAGTCAGCCAGTCGCTCATCCATTCAACATGGCGTTCGAACGTGTAATCATTGCGATCCGCCGGCTTGTCGGATTTGCCGAAGCCGATCAGATCGGGCGCCACCACGCGGTGGCCGGCGGCGACCAGCGGCGGCACGAACTTGCGGTAGAGATAGCTCCAGCTCGGTTCGCCGTGCATCAGCAGGATCGGTGCCGCCTCGCGGTTGCCTTCATCAACATAATGGAGGCGCAACGGCGATCCGGTCGCCCGGTCCTTGATCTCCAGATAATGCGGGGCAAAGGGATAATCGGTGAGGCCGGCAAAGGCCTCATCCGGCGTGCGCAACACTCGCATTCATGGATTCCTTTTGATTGGCCTCGCGGCCCAGTGCGCGTGCACCGAGCCAGAACAACAGCGCCGGGACAAGACCCGCCCACGCCGCGAAATACAGCACGATGCGCACCGATTGCGTACCATATTCCGGCTTCAGCATGTCAGACAATGCACCAAACAGCAGAGGTCCAAGCCCAAGCCCGATCAGATTCTGCGCAAACACCATCCACGCTGCCGCCATCGCCCGCGTATCGGGCCGCGCCAGCACCTGTGCCGCGCCATAGGCCGGGCCATAATAGGCGGAATTGGCGATAGTGGGCAGCACCAGCAGCGCAATCGCCAGCCGCCAATCATCGACCATGTAACCGGCAAACAGCACCGGTGCCGCCAGCACCATCGCCCAGGCCGGCAGGGTGAGCATGTGGCGACGATCCTTCGATCCGAACTTGTCCGCCGCCCAGCCGCCGAGCCAGGTGCCGACAATGCCGGCAATGCCCAAGATCACGCCCACCCAGATTGCCGTCTGCCCAACCGAAAGCTTGTGGGTCCGCTGGAAATAGACCAGCACCCACACGCCCTTGCCATAGGACAGGAACGCCACCAGCGACGCGCCCGACAGCACCAGGCAATAGGCCGGCGAGGTTGCCAGCAATTTCAGGCTCGCCCACATCGACAGCCGTGGCGGCGCATCGGCCGGTGCCGCGCGGCCAAGGCGCGGATCCTTCAGGAAAAACCACACGAACACCGCCAGCAGCAGCCCGGGGATGCCCACCACCCAGAAAGCTTCTCGCCATCCCAGCGCTTCGGCCATGCCGCCGCCGATCAACGTGCCCAAAAGGCCGCCAATGGGGATGCCCAGCCCGAAAAAGGCGATGCCGCCGGCGCGTTTTTCCGGCGGCAGGCTGTCGGCAATCAGCGCATGCGCGGTTGGCGTGCAGCCGGCCTCCCCCACGCCAACCCCGATGCGCGCCAACAGCAACTGCCAGAAATTCTGCGCCACCCCGCACAGCGCCGTCATCACCGACCACACCGCCACGAACACGGCGATCATCCGGCTGCGGTTGCTGCGGCCATTATCGGCCACCCGCGCGATCGGCACACCCAGCGTGGCATAGAAGAGCGCAAAGGCGAGGCCCGTCAGCAGGCCCAACTGGCTGTCGGACAGATCAAGATCGCGCGAAATCGGTTCGGCCAGGATGGCCACGATCTGCCGATCGATGAAGTTGAAGATATAGACGACCAACAGCGTCCACAGCAGCAGCCGCGGATGCGGCGCGCCTTGCGGCTTCTCCATCATCATCTCCCCAAACTTTTGTGCAGCCTGCCCTCGCCGCTCTTGGCTGGCAAGCTGGTTCCATTAGAGAGGAGACAAGGAGACTCCCAGCATGACCGCTTATCCTGCCCGCCCTGCCCTGTTCATCGATGGCCACTGGCTCTCCGGCGAAGGCCGCGCCACGCACCAGGTGGTCAACCCCGCCACCGGCGCCGTGCTGGCCGAACTGCCGCTGGCCACCACCGCCGATCTGGATGCCGCGCTTGATGCCGCCGCGCGCGGCTATCCGCTGTGGCGCGCCACATCGGTGGACGAGAAGGCCGCCGTGCTGGCCGGCGCCGCCCGCCTCATGCGCGAACGGGTCGAAATGATCGCCACCACTGCCACCCTGGAACAGGGCAAGCCACTGGCCGAAGCCCGGGCCGAGCTGGCGTATAGCGCCGCGCTGGTCGATTTCTACGCCGGCGAAGTGCGCCGCAACTATGGCCGCGTGCTCACCCGCCCCACCGGGCAGCGCAGCCTGGTCATCCACGAACCGGTCGGGCCTTCGCTGGCGCTGTGCCCGTGGAACTTCCCGATCCTCAACCCGGCGCGCAAGCTCGCCCCCGCGCTGGCCGCCGGTTGTTCGATGATCATCAAGCCGCCCGAAGAAGCGCCGGGCACGGCCGTTCTGGTGCTGCAATGCTTCATCGATGCCGGCCTGCCCGCCAGCGTCGCCTCGATGGTGTTCGGCGTGCCCGACACGGTCTCGCGCCACCTCATTGCCAGCCCGATCATCCGCAAGATCAGCTTCACTGGCTCCGTGCCGGTGGGCAAGCATCTGATGCGGCTGGCGGCTGACGGCGCCAAGCGCACCACCATGGAACTGGGCGGCCACGGCCCGGTGATCGTGTGGGATGATTGCGACATCGAAAAGACCGTCACCATGGTTTCGGCCTTCAAATGGCGCAACGCCGGCCAGGTCTGCGTGTCCCCCACCCGCCTGATCGTGCACGAAGCCATTGCCGATCGCTTTGCCGCCGCCATGGCGCAGCGGGCCAAGGGTCTCACCGTCGGCTCCGGCCTCGATGCCGCCACCCAGATGGGCCCGCTCGCCAACCCGCGCCGGCCGCAGGCGATGGAAAGCCTGATCGGCGATGCGCTGGCACAGGGCGCCACCCTGCTGGCCGGCGGCGAGCGTGTGGGCAGCACCGGCAATTTCTGGGCGCCCACCCTGCTCGCCGATGTGCCGCTTTCTGCCCGCCTGATGAACGAAGAACCGTTCGGCCCGGTGGCGCTCATCCACCGGGTCAGCACGATGGAGGACGCCATCGCCGAGGCCAACCGGCTGCCCTTCGGCCTTGCCGCCTATCTGTTCACCGAAAATGCCCGCACCGCCAATCTGATAGCCGATGCGGTCGAATCCGGCATGGTCGGCATCAACACCATGGCGATGAGCGCGGCGGATTCGCCGTTCGGCGGGGTGAAGGATTCAGGCCACTGCAGCGAAGATGGCCCGGAAGGCATGCGCGCCTTCCAGGTGATCAAGGCTATCCACCAGCATTGACGAGGTTGCAGACGGCCGCCCCGGCTGGCAGGGAGCGCGCATGACTGACGCTGAACTCGCCCGCCACCTCGCCCACGTCGCCGGGCAGATGCTGCTGGAACTCCGCAGCGGCCCGGCCGAAGGCAAGGCTTTGGGTGCCGAGGGCGACCGCATCAGCAATGCGTTCCTTGTCGCCGAACTGCGCCGGCTGCGCCCAGATGATGCAATCCTATCGGAAGAAGAAGCGCCCGATCTGGCCCGGCTGCAGTACGCCCGTGTCTGGCTGGTCGATCCGCTGGACGGTACCCGCGAATATGGCGAACGCCGCGATGATTGGGCGGTGCACGTGGCGCTCAGCATCGATGGCCGCATCGCCGATGGCGCGGTGGCACAACCAGCGCTGGATCAGACCATCTGCACCCAGCACCCGCCTTCGCTGCATCCCGAAGCCGCACGCTTGCGCATCGTCGTCTCGCGCAGCCGTCCCGCCGCGTGCGCCGATGCCCTGGCCGCCAGCATCGGCTGCGAACTCGTGCCGATGGGCAGCGCCGGCGCGAAAACCCTGGCCGTGCTGCGCGGCGAGGCCGATGTCTATCTGCACCAGGGCGACATGCACGAATGGGACAGCGGCGCCCCCGCCGCGGTGGCCCAGGCCGCCGGCCTGTGGGTGAGCCGCGTTGATGGCAGCCCGCTGGTGTTCAACCAGCCGCGTCCGCTCACGCCTGATATATTGATCTGCCACCCCGGCCGCGCTCCGGCCCTGCTGGCGGCCATCGCGCCGCTGCTGTGATGAACCGGGCATGAGGGAAATAGGGCACCAATCCGGCAAAATCCGCCGCTGCACGGTCGTCAAATTGCCATATTGGGCCTCTAGGGCCGGCGTGAGTTAGGATTTTGGCCCCGGGAATGCTTCGAACCGACGCTGCAACTGCCCCGGCAGGCCCCGATGGCCTGCCGCCCAGCCTGCCCGCCCTGCCGCGCAGCGAACGCGGCTGGACCTGGTGGGTTGGCACCATCATCACGCTTGCCGTGCTGGTGGCCGCAATGCTGCAACTGGCGCAGCTCGATCTGGCGCGCGTGGCGGCCATCGTGCCAAGCTCGCCGGCCTTCTGGCTGGTGTTTGCGCTGTCCTATTTTGCCGGGCCGCTCGGCGATTATGTCATTTTCCGCCGGCTGTGGCAGATCCCGGTCGCCGGTTTCTTCGCGCTGCTGCGCAAGCTGATCGGCAACGAGCTGATCACCGGTTATGTCGGCGATCTCTATTTCTACACTTGGGCGCGGCAGCGCACCAGCATGACCTCGGCGCCGTTCGGCGCCGTGAAGGATGTTGCCATCCTGTCGGCCATGGCAGCCAATGCCGTGACGCTGGTGCTGATGGTGCTGGCCTATCCGCTGCTTGATACGCTGCATCTCGGCATTGATTCCACGGCCTTCTTCGCTTCGGTGGCGCTGATGCTGGTGATTTCCAGCGGCGTCTTGTTCTTTCGCAAGAAGCTGTTCAGCCTGCCGGCGCGCGATCTCTGGGTTGTCACCTTCGTGCAGACCGCGCGCGTGATCGCCACCTTGGTGCTCACCGGGCTGTGCTGGCACCTGGCGCTGCCGGCGGAATCGGTGGAATTGTGGGTGCTGCTTTCGGCCATGCGCATGCTGCTGTCGCGGCTGCCGTTCCTGCCCAACAAGGATGTGGTGTTTGCCGCGCTCGCGGTGTTCATGATCGGCCAGGATGCCGAAGTGGGCGCGCTGATGGCGATGATGGCCAGCCTGCTGCTCGCAACGCATTTGGGCCTTGGCCTGTTGCTGGTGAGCGGCGAAGCGGCTGGATGGCGCAAGAAATGAAGATGGTCTGGCTGGCGGCACTGATGGTGCTGATCCCTGCGGCGGCGTGCGCGCAGGTGGAATCCAATCCCGATCTGGGAAAAGCTGAAGGCCAGTGCCGGCCCAACGAAGCCGGTTCGGCGGTGATCGTGACGGTTGTGGGCCTGAAGGACCGGCGCGGCACCCTGCGCGCCGAGCTGTATCCCGATAATGATCAGGATTTCCTGCAGGACGACAATATCCTGATCAACCAGGGCAAGACCTTCCGCCGGGTGGAAATGCCCTTGCCGCAGGCCGGCGCCGTGCAATTGTGCGTGCGCACCCCCGGCCCCGGCGCCTACACGCTGTCGCTGCTGCATGACCGCGATTCCAATCGGAAGTTCGGCCTGTCCACCGATGGCGTGGGCTTTCCGAACAATCCGAAATTGGGCCTGTCCAAGCCCAGGGCTGCCGCCACGCGCTTCCAGACTGGGCCGGGCCTGACGCAGATTTCCATCCGCCTCAATTACCGCCGTGGCCTGTTCAGCTTCGGCCCGTTACGGGACGGTGATTGATCAGGAGCGATTGATCGGGGCTTGACCGCAGGCGCGGCCCGGCAGATTGACCGGATTGCGCCAAGCACAGGTGCAGGAGTATCGCTTCACCCATGCATCTCGTCGACATCTCGGCGCTTTATTCCCCGCAGGGTGGCGGCATACGCACCTATACCCACCGCAAGCTGGAAGTGGCGGAAAAGCACGGTGTGCGGCTGACCGTGGTGGTGCCGGGCGCCGACGACAGCGTGCGCGAAGTGGGCAAGGCGCGACTGGTCAACATCAAGAGCCCGCGCTTCCCGCTGGATCGCAACTATTTCTATTTCGCCAGTGATCGGATCATCCACGATGCGCTGGATGAATTGCAGCCGGATTTCATCGAGTGCTCCTCGCCATGGGGCAGTGCGGCGGCCGTGGCCGATTGGCCGGGCGCCGCGCCGCGCAGCCTGTTCATGCACGCCGAGCCGCTGTCGGCCTGGGTCTATCGCTATCTCGATGGCTTCCTGCCGCGCCAGACGATCGACCGCAGCTTCGATTGGTTCTGGCGCTATCTGCGCCGGCTCGACGCCCGTTATGATCAGGTGATTTCGGCGGCACCCAGCCTGTCGAAACGGCTGCGCGATGGTGGGCTCACACATGTGGTCGACAATGCGCTGGGGGTGGACCCAGGCGTGTTCTCCCCGGCCAATCGTGATGCAGAACTGCGCGCCCGCCTGCTCGCCCAATGCAGCCTGCCGCCAGACGCCACGCTGCTGATCGGCGTGGGCCGCCACAGCCATGAAAAGCAATGGCCGATGGTGATCGCCGGCGTGACCGCCGCCAGTTACGGCCGGCCGCTGGGTCTGATCATCCTGGGCGATGGCCATGCCCGCACCGCCGTGGCGCGCGCGGTCGGCGAAAACCCACATATCCAGCTGATCGCCCCGGTTCGCGACCGCCCGGAATTCGCCCGCATCCTCGCCAGTGCCGACATGATGGTGCACGGCGCGCCGGCCGAAACCTTCGGGATCGCCTGCGCCGAAGCCCGCGCCAGCGGCCTGCCGCTGATCGTGCCGGATGCAGGCGCGGCATATGATCAACTCGAACCGGGCATCGGCATGGCGTTCAAGTCATTGGATGCCGCCAGCCTCGCCAGCACCATTGCAGACGCCATCCCTGGGCTGCCAGCGATGCGCGCCAATGCCGTGGCGGCGGCACCCTTCGCCCGCACCATTGATGCGCATTTCGAAGCGCTGTTCCGCGGCTTTGCCGAAGTGCTGGAGAACCGCCGGGCGGCTTAACGGGTTAGCGCGTAATAGATCACGTAGAACCACGACAGCAGCCCGTGGATGATCACCCACAGCAGCGACTTGTGCAGGCTCCAGCTGATGGTGACGGCTATGGCCGAGCCAAGGCCGATCCCAGTGCGAACCACTTCCCCGCTGCGCAGACGCTGTTCGGCCATATCCTGTCTCCCCTGTTGCGCGGCCACAGTGCATTAGTTGGGCAATACACGCAAGGCTCAGGCCGCGAACATCGCCCGTGCCCGGTTCAGCCGCGCCGCGCCTTCATCCAGGATGGCATCAGACTTGGCGAAGCACAGCCGGATGAACGGCGTCTGCTGGCCATCGGGCATGAAGGCCGAAAGCGGGATGGCGGCGATGCCGGGATCGATCACCGCCGCCTCGCAGAAATCACGATCTCCCATTTCGATGCCAGATGCTGCCAGATCGGCCATCACGAAGTAACTGCCCTGCGTTGGCAGCAATTTCCAGCCGTGGCGGGCAAGATCCGTCACAAGCCGGTCCCGCGCCGTCACAAAGCCGACGCGGGCGGCAGCAAACCAGGCATCCGGCAGCGCCAGCCCGGCAACAACTGCGGTCTGCAGCGGCGGGGCGGTGGTGAAGGTGAGATATTGGTGCACCTGCGCAACTTTCTCGGCCAGCGCCGCTTCCGCCACCACCCAGCCCACCTTCCAGCCGGTCAGCGCCAGCAGCTTGCCGGCCGATCCGATCTTGATCGTGCGCTCCGGCGCTTGGGGATAGGGCGAGACGTGCGGCGCATCGCCGGTGATCACTTCCTCCCACACCTCGTCGCTGATGATGGTCAGGTCATGCTTGCGGGCCATCTCCACGATGGCCGCCAGCATCGCCGGGCCGGCCATGCCGCCGGTGGGATTGTGTGGCGTGTTCAACAGGATAGCGCGGGTATCCGGCGTAATCGCCGCTGCAATCGCCGCGGCGCTTGCCTGCCAGTCGGGCGGCTGCAGTTCCACCCACACCGGCCGAGCGCCTGCCCGCTGCACCAGCGGCGCATAGGCATCATAGGCCGGCGCGAACAGGATCACCTCATCGCCGGTCCCCGCCACTGCCATGATGCTCGCTGCCAGTGCCTCAGTGGCGCCCGATGTGACGATCACCTGTGCCGGCGTAAGGTCCAGCCCCTGCCGCCGGCCATAGAAATCCGCCACCGCCCGGCGCAGTTCCGGCAGGCCGCGCATCGGTGGATACTGGTTATAACCCGTTGTAATTGCTTCTGCTCCCGCCGCCAGCACCGCATCGGACCAGCCGAAATCCGGAAAGCCCTGCCCCAGATTGATGGCATCATGCTGCCGGGCCAGGCCCGACATATGCTCGAAGATGGTGGTCCCGGCTTGCATCCACGTGTCTTGCCATGTCGGTGGGCGGGGTGCCAACCCCTCAGGCGGCGGGCCGCAACTGATAGCTGTGGCGCATGATGAACGGCTGGCCCGCCGTGCGGCTCATCCGGGTCAGCCGCAGCACCGGGCCATCGCGGGTGAGGATTTCCAGCACCATCACCTTGCGGCCATTTTCTTCGCCGCTGCCATCAGCGACCAGCGTGACGCTGCCATTGGCACCTCGTCGGAATTCGGCGATGGCCATGGTTTCACTGGATTTTCCGCCCTTGATCACCAACGATTTTCCATCCGGCGTGAAGGACCAGTTCTCGCCGTAGCGCACCGTCTTGCCGGGGCCATCGTCGAACGTCCAGGCGATGCTAAGGCCATTGGCGCTCATCAGCGTCGGCAAGGTAACGCGGCTGTCATTGCCATAATCGCGATAGTCGAGCGTGCCGGCCCAGTTGCCGGCCAGCGCGGCGGTGAGCGTGGCGGCGGCATCGACCGGCGGCGCCGGCAGGCTGCGCGCCACTTCCACCGCGCGGTCCCGGCCGGCTTCGAAATCGGCCAGGGTCGGCACTACCTGCACATCCGCCTTCATGCCCCGACGGGGCGTGAACTGCTTGATATTGGTGAAGCTTCTGAACTGCGGCACGCGCACGCGAATATGGCTTTCGGGCAGCCCGAGATTGAAGATGTTACCCGCCGTCGGCCCCTCCGCGCTGCCCGAAGTATCCTCCCCCACCAGCGTCACGTCGCGCCGATCCTTAAGCCAGGCGATGGTCATGGTCGCGCCCGATCCATTCTGCGGTCCGGTCAGCACGGTCAGCCGGCCCGTGAACCGCTGAGTGACCGGCAGTGGCTGGTGTTCGATCGTGCTGTCATCATCGTCGCTCTCGTCGGTGCCGGTAGGGATCCGTTCGAGCAGGCTGTCACCGGTGCGCCGGTAGGCCGATTCCGGCGGATTAAACTGCGCCTCGCGGTCACCCCAGGTCTCGATATGTTTCGGCAGGTCGCCAAACCTTATGGTCTTGGCGCGAATGGACGTGGTCAGTTTGAACGGCGTGTCGAGAAGGTGCCGCCCCAGCGCGATGGTCGGATCGGTGGAGCCGCCGCCGTTGTTCCGCAGATCAAGAACGAGATGCTCCGTCCCGGCCGCCTTCATCGCGTTGAAGAAGCCGCTGAGATAGGGCGTTGCAGCCACCGGGTTCCGATAGTTGACGAAAGTGTCGATCTTCAGGCGGGCTGTCTTCCCGGCCATGCGCCAGGTGATCCCGTTATAGAATTCATTGCGGTATTTGCCGTCGGGCGCGTCGAGCTGAGTCCATTGGTCAAAACTGATCGGCGCCAGCTGGCTGGTCTTGGCGGCCGCTTCTCCCGGCACCTTCCACGCGATATCCCACTGGCTGGGCGCTCCGAACAGGCCGGGCCAATATTCCTCCAGATCGCTGCCGCCCAGGTCGCTGTCGTCGGCGATCTTCACCGCAATCGCCTGATCGGTTTCACCATCATAGGCCACCAACGGCGCCACCGCGTTCAGGATCTGCGACACCTGCCGGCCGTTGATGGCGGTGATTTCGGCGCCTTTGGGCAGCGCACCCGATACCACGATCATCCGGCCTTCGATCAGCTTGAAACGCAGCGGCAAGTGGCTGGCGTTGGTCTGGCGCCATTCTGCGATGGCGTCGGGCAGCTCGGGCTTGGAATGATCGCAATGGATGCTGGCCACCATGCGCGCGATCTCGCGGTGCAGGGCAAGCGTGCCGATCGGTTGCCTCGCCTGCGCCTCCAACCGAGCGAAGCTGGCATCCACCTGCGCCTTGGACACATAGCGATAGAGGCCGGGGTGGATCGTCTCCAGCGCCCGCCGCATCAGCGCGACATCGCTGCTGGCCTGCGCCGGGGTGAGCATCGGGTTGGGCATATCAGCCGCGATTGCGGGAGCAGAGGCAAGCAGGGCGGCGAGCAAGGCCGTGCGGATCATGGCGGGTCTTTCGGTTCGGGTTGACTCCCTGCCCACTCCCCGATTCGGTAGCGCAGATCGCCCGAAACGCTGAACTTTGCGCAATTTTCAGGATTTGAGACGTGCCTGAGACGATCTGGCCTGCGTTGGCGTCATCCCGGCAAACTCCGCGAAGGCCCGGTTGAAGCTCGCCTTGGAGCGGAAGCCGGCATCCATCGCCATGGTCAGAATGGCGCGCGTGTCGGCCGGATCAGCCAACCACGCCTGCACCTGTTTCACCCGCCGCCGGTTGATGACCGCATTGAAATTGGCGCCCAGCCCTTCATTGAAGGCGCGGGCGAGATAATTGCTGTTGGTGCCCAGCGCGCGGGCCAGGCTGGCGGCGGTCAGGTCAGGATCGCGCCACAGGCCCTTCGCCTCGATCTCGGCCTCAAAGCGCCCACCCAGTGCCGCCCAGTCGCGCCCGGCTGGCACCGCCTCCTCGACCGCATCGGCGGGCACCGGGTAGCGCATGGCGGCATGGCGCCAGCCTTCGACCCCCAGATAGATCACCAGCCCAGAGAAGAGGACATAGAGCCAGAACTGATCGAAATAATTGCGCGTTGGGTCGCGCACGTTGGCGATGAAGAAGCCCAACCACACCAAGCCGACCAACCCCAACGCCAGCAGGAAATTTCGAATCCAGTCGGGATTGAAATCCACCGCATCGGTGACATTCTCGCCCAGCCAGCGGCGATAATCGGCCCAGCAGCGCCAGGCGAGGCGACCATAGACGGCCAGAGAGATGAAGGTGGCCACCCGCAACATGGGCGCGATGATCGGAGCGTGGGCGACCGTGTCCCACCAATCCTTGGTTTCCAGCGGGAACGGAAACACCAGCGCATCGGCCGCGAACTGCACCGCAAATGGTGCAAAATGCGGCCACGCCCGCTTCGGCGGCCGGCCGCACAAGGTGGTGGCGTAGAGCCAGAGCAGCGGGCCAAAGGCCAGGGTATAGCTGAGCGGCGTGAAGCTCAGCCACGGCCAGCGATCATAAAAACCGGCAAAGCCAATGATATAAGGCGTGATCAGCGCCGCCACGGCGACAATCAGCAGCGCCAGCCAGCGATTGGCGGCGCGGTTGGTGACCACGCGCCACAGCATCAGAGCCAACACCAGGCCCTGCGCCGTGCCGACCAGAAGGCTTATGCTCAACACGCCGAATTCGATCACCCGCCAACCCTCCCACAATCGCGGCATTGCCGCCAGCAGGGGCGCGGGTTAGCTTTTCGCCACAATCAATTGAGCCATTGGCAATTGGGGACAACAGCCATGAAGACGCGCATCACCGAAATGTTCGGCATTGAACATCCCGTCATCCAGGGCGGCATGCACTATGTCGGCTTTGCCGAGATGGCCGCCGCCGTCTCCAATGCTGGCGGACTGGGCGTCATCACCGGCCTCACGCTTGGTACCTCGGAAAAGCTGGCCGCCGAAATCGCCCGCTGCCGCGAAATGACCGACAAGCCGTTCGGCGTGAACCTCACCTTCCTGCCCAGCGTCACCCCGCCCGATTATCCCGGCCTGATCAAATCGATCATCGAAGGCGGCGTGAAGGTGGTGGAAACCGCCGGCAACAACCCGGCGAAATGGCTGCCCGCGCTGAAAGAGCATGGCATCAAGGTCATCCACAAATGCACCAGCGTGCGTCACAGCCTGAAGGCCGAAGCTATCGGTTGCGACGCAGTTTCGGTGGACGGTTTCGAATGCGGCGGCCATCCCGGCGAGGATGACGTGGGCAACTGGGTGCTGCTGCCGCGCGCCGCCGAAGAGCTGAAAATCCCCTTTGTGGCATCCGGCGGCGTCGCCAACGGCAAGCAGCTGGCGGCAGCCCTGTGCATGGGCGCCGATGGCGTAAACATGGGCACGCGTTTCATCGCCACCAAGGAAGCCCCGGTGCACCAGAATGTGAAGGACGCGCTGGTGGCGGCGACCGAGCTTGATACCCGCTTGATCATGCGCCCGCTGCGCAACACCGAGCGCGTGCTGAACAACGCCGCCGTTGAACGCCTGCTGGAAAAGGAACGCACGCTGGGCAACGCGCTGAAGTTCGAGGACATCATCGAGGAAGTCGCCGGCGTGTACCCCAGGATCATGAAGAACGGTGACATGGATGCCGGCGGCTGGTCGTGCGGCCAGGTCGTGGGCCTGATCCACGATATCCCCAGCTGCAAGGATCTGATCGAAGGGATGGTGCGCGAGGCCGAGGAGATCATCCGCGGCCGCCTGCAGAAGCTCGTTGCATGAGCGACATCCTTTATGATCTGGCCGACGGGGTGGCGACCATCACCCTCAACAGGCCGGACAAGCTTAACGCGCTCACCCCCCAGATGTTGAGCGATTTCTTCGCCGCTGTGGCGAAGGCCGGTGCCGATCCGGAGGCCAAGGTGATCGTGGTCACCGGCGCTGGCCGCGGCTTTTCGGCCGGGCTGGATCTGGCCATCATCGGTGGCGGCGGTAGCGGCGACGTGAACCCCTTCCCCGATTCAGCCCCGCAATGGGGCGACGACATTGGCCCGACGCTGGCGCCTTATTACAGCGGCGGCTGGCCCACGCTGATCACCTGCCGCAAGCCAACCATTGCGGCCATCAACGGCGCGGCATTCGGCTGGGGTTTCATCCTCGCCCTGCACTGCGACATCCGCATTGCCAGCACGTCGGCGCTGTTCAACGCCACCTTCGCGCGCATCGGCGTGCCCGGCGAAAAAGGCTCGGCCTGGCTGCTCACCCGCCATATTGGCCAGGCGAAAGCCATGGACCTGCTCTACACCGCTCGCCGCTTTGACGGGACAGAGGCCAAGGCGCTGGGCCTCGTCAACGACGTGTTCGACGATGAAGCACTGCTGCCGCACGTGCAGGAATATGCGCGCAACATCGCGACCTTCAGCGCTCCGCGCAGCCTCGCCGCCATGAAGGCGCAGGTGTGGACCGCGCTCGATGAGGATTACAGCACAGCCTTCGCCGCTGCTGACAAGGAACAGCACCTCGCCACGCAAACGCAGGATTTCCGCGAAGCCTTCACCAGCTATCGCGAGAAGCGCGCGCCCCGCTACACAGGGCGCTGAGCCTCACATCACCAGCGGGCCGTGCTCCAGTTTCGGCAGCACGTGGCGGCTGAACAGATCGGCTTCACGGGCGTGCGGGTAGCCGGAGAGGATGAAGGCTTCCATGCCGGCCGCCTGATAGGCCTTCAGCTTGGCGACGATCTGATCGGGATCGCCGACCAGCGCAGCGCCGCAGCCCGACCGGGCCCGGCCAATGCCGGTCCACAGATTGTCCTCCACATAACCGTCGCTGGCCTTGTCGCGCAGTTCGGCCTGGCGCTGGACGCCGACGGATTGGCTGTCGAGCGACTTGGCGCGGATGGCGTCACCGGTGGCGGCGTCGAGCTTGGAAAGCAAATGATCGGCCGCCTCGCGGGCCTGACTTTCCGTCTCGCGTACGATGACGTGGACGCGGTAGCCGAACTTGAGTTTGCGGCCACGCTTGGCGGCGCGGGCGGTCATGTCGGCGACCACTTCCTTCACCTTGTCCATCGTGTCGGGCCACATCAGATAGACATCGGCGGCTTCGGCAGCGGCTTCACGCGCGTCTTCGGACAGGCCGCCGAAATAGAGCGGTGGGCATTTGCCGGAGACAGTCTTCACATTGGGTGGCGGCAGCTGCAGCTTGTAGAACTCGCCCTGATGATCGAGCGCGTTGCCGTTGAGCAGGGTCTTGAGGATCTTCATCACCTCGACCGTGCGGTCATAGCGCGGCTTGGAGGCCAGCACTTCGCCCGGCATGTCGGACGAGATGATGTTCACCGTCAGGCGGCCACCCAGGATCTGATCGAGCGTGGCGATCTGGCGGGCCAATTGCGGCGGCCACGTCTCGCCCACGCGGATCGCCATCAGCAGGCGGATGCGATGGGTGAGCGCGGCGATGGCGCCGGCAAACATCTGGGTGTCGATGCCGAGCTGATAGCCGCTGGGCAGCAGGATATTGTCAAACCCGCCTTTTTCGGCGGTCATGACGATATTGCGGCAATGTTCCCAGCTGGAGCGCAGGCCGGGATCGGGCACGCCCAGAAACTCATAGTCATCGTCGCACAGCGCGGAAAACCAGCTAATTTCAGGGCCACTCATGGCAGATTTTCCCCAAGCGATGCGACCATAATGGCGTACCATTCCGCACGCGTGAACGTCACCTTGAAGGCATCGGCGGCCTCGGCAATGCGCGCCGGGTTCTGGCTGCCCACGATCGGCGTGATGCCGGCCGGATGCGCCAGCACCCACGCATAGGCCGTGGCCGCGATGCTCACGCCGAACGTCTGCCCGTGCGCCGCCAGCGCCGCCTTGACCCGGATCAAGCGTTCGTCTTCGGATTTCTTGCGGCCCGGGCGCGGATCGCCGTCGCCCAGCCGGCCCTGCCCCAGCGGCGACCAACCAAGCACGGCTTGGCCCATCTCCATGGCGAGATCAAGCGTGCCATCAAACAGCGGGCTGAGCGCCAGCACCGAAAACTCCGGCTGGGTGGAGACCAAAGGCGCTTTCAGATGCGCGGCCAGCGCACGGGTTTGCGCCGGGGTGAAGTTGGACACGCCAACCGCACCGATCTTGCCGGCCTGCACCTGGGCGTCCAGCGTGGCGGCGACATCGGCCGGGTGGGTGAGCATATCGGGCCGGTGGATCTGCCACAGGTCGATGCGCTCCACGCCCATGCGGGTGAGCGAAGCATCGATGGCGGCGACAAGATAGTCGGGCGAGGAGTCGTACGGCACGCCCATGCTGATGCCGCCCTTTGACGCCAGCACGATCTGACCGCGCAATCCCGGCGCCGCCTTGAATACGCGACCCAGCAACGCTTCGGACGCGCCGAACGGTTCGTCATTGTCGGGCCCGTAAATATCGGCCGTGTCGAAGAAATTGATGCCGGCGGCCAGCGCCGCCTCGCAGCGTGCCTGCGCGGCTGCCACATCATCGCCGGCAAAGCGCCACATGCCCCAGGCCAACGGGCTCACCTGAAATTCGGACTTGCCCAGCGGGCGGCGATTGGGGCTTAGAGCGATCTGCGACATTTTGGCTTGATAGACTGAAGGACGGGTAGATGGGAAGCACCGACAGTATTCGCTGGGGCATTATTGGCACCGGTATGATGGCGCTGGAGCATATCGCCAATATTCAGTTGCTGGGCGGCGGCACCATCACCGCCATCGCCGATCCGGTGCCGGCCTGCCTCGATCGCGCTGAAAAGGCGATAGGACACAGGGTAGCGCGCTTTCCCGATGTGGCGGCGCTGGCGGCGTCGGGACTGTGCGATGCCGTCGTGGTCGCCTCGCCGAATTTCACGCACCGCGCCGTGCTGGGGCCGTTGATGGACGCCGGCCTCCACATATTGTGCGAAAAGCCGCTGGCGACCACGCTGGAAGACGCCAAGGCGGTCGCGGCCGCCGTGAAGGGGTATGACAAGACCTTCTGGACCGCGATGGAATATCGCTTCATGCCGCCGGTCAGCGAGTTCGTCTCCCACGTCCACGCCGGCAAGGTCGGGCAGTTGCAGATGCTCTCCATCCGCGAGCATCGCTTCCCCTTCCTGGTGAAGGTGGGCGACTGGAACCGCTTCTCGGTCAACAGCGGCGGCACCATGGTCGAAAAATGCTGCCATTTCTTCGATCTGATGCGGCACGTCATCCAGGCCGAACCGGTGCGCGTCTATTGCAGCGGCGCCATGGACGTAAACCACAAGGACGAGCGTTATGACGGCAAGACGCCGGACATCATCGACAACAGCTATACGGTGGTGGATTTCGAGGGCGGCGTGCGCGCCATGCTCGATCTGTGCATGTTCGCCGATGGCGCCGAACAGCAGGAAGAGATCCTCGCCACGGGTGACAAGGCGCGGCTCGACGTGCTGATCCCGGCCGGCGACATCATCCAATCGCCGAGGGTGGGCTTCATGAATCCCAAGCAGGCGACCCGCTGGCACGTCGAAACCCCGGCCGATGCACTGGCCGCCGGCCAACACCATGGCTCCACCTTCTTCCAGCACCGCCATTTCGCCGCCGCCGTGCGCGGGGCCGGCCCGGTGATCGTGACGGCCGATGATGGCATGCGCGCCGTCGCCATCGGCCTGGCCGCCGAAATCTCAGCCAAGGAACATCGCGCCGTCAC
Organism: Sandarakinorhabdus limnophila DSM 17366; assembly: GCF_000420765.1. Classification (GTDB taxonomy): domain Bacteria; phylum Pseudomonadota; class Alphaproteobacteria; order Sphingomonadales; family Sphingomonadaceae; genus Sandarakinorhabdus; species Sandarakinorhabdus limnophila. The sequence continues at coordinate 191,810 of NZ_ATVO01000006.1, forward strand.
CATGGCCGAACTGGGCCTGTGACTTTGGGCCTGTAAGCAGATGACAATAGTGTGACTCCGCCGCCACAGCGTGGCTGGAACTGCACATGCATAGACACGGTCCAGATTGACCTTGGTCAAGAAAGCCTGTCTTGGCAGGGCAACACGCTGACGAAATATTGCATCGAAAAACCGGCGAAAGTCCGGACAGATGCAAACAGATAAAAGGGGAGTGACATGATCCGCCGTTTCTTGATGAGTTCCGCCGCCATTCTGGCCGTCGCGGCTGCACCTGCCGCCGCGCAGACCGTTGCCGAAGACAATGAGTCGGTCGAAATCGTCGTCACCGCGCAAAAGCGCAGTGAGAAGCTGCAGGACATTCCGCTCGCCGTATCGGTGGTGAGTGGCGATGCGCTGGCTCGTCAGGGTGCGCTCAACCTGGAAAACGCCCAATATCTGGTGCCATCGCTGAACTTCCGCAAGTCGGGCACCAGCATCAACCAGTCGCTCTATATCCGCGGCGTCGGCACGGCGACCTTCAGCCTCGCCGGCGAACCGTCGATCTCCACCGTGCTCGATGGCGTCGTGCTGGCCCGCGCCGGCGAAGCGTTCTCCGATCTGGTCGACATTGATCGCATCGAAGTGCTGCGCGGCCCGCAGGGCACGCTGTTCGGCAAGAACTCCTCGGCCGGCGTGGTCAACATCGTGTCCAAGCGCCCGGGCGACAAACTCGGTGGCTATGCCGAAGGCGGTTGGTTCTTTGGCAACGGCAATGAATATCGCGTGCGCGCCGGCTTTGACGTGCCGCTGAGCGACAGCGTCCGCACCCGCCTGACCGCCTTCTACAGCAATTATGACGGCAACATCTTCAACGATGCTGCCGGCGTGAACCGCCGCGTCAACGGCTATGACCGTTACGGCGTGCGCGGCATCATCGAAGCCGACGTGACCGAGACGGTGAAGCTGACGGTAATCGCCGATTGGCGCAAGGCCAACGACAATTGCTGCGCCGAAGTGATCGGCACCACGCCCACCGGCGTGGCCGCACTGGCGCTGGCCGGCATCAACTTCCAGGGCGATGAAACTCGCACTGTGCGGCACAATCTTGTCACCCGCACCGAAGAAGAAAGCTATGGCATCTCGGCCCAGCTGGATGCCGAAGTCGGCACCCACACGGTGACCTGGATCAGCGCCTGGCGCCGGTATGACAACCGCGAAATCCGTGAAGGTGATTGGGTGGGCGGTGCCTTTGCCGGCTTGGCGCAGCTGCACGATGACGGCCCGCAAACCGGCACCACCGTCAGCCAGGAACTGCGGCTGACCTCGCCGGCCGACCAGGCCTTCACCTATGTGGCCGGCGCCTTCTTCAGCCGCGCGGTTACCGAACGCACCTTCAGCCGCTTCGTCACCCGCTGCGGCAACGCGCCGACACCGGTGGCGCTGGTCAGCTGCGGTTCGCCCGGCTTCCCGATCGAGAATGTCAGTGGCACCGCGACCTTCGGTTCGGCCTTCGACAACTACGCGCTGTTCGGCCAGGGCACCTACGCCTTCAGCGAAAAGCTGCGCGCCATCGTCGGCCTGCGCTTCACGGCTGACCAGCTGTCGATCTTCCACAGCCGCGTCGCCTCGCCCAACATCGCCGGCCTGCCCGGCATCCAGCGCAATTTCGATCAGGGCGTCTTCGACAGCTCCAACTTCGGCGCGAACAACGGCAACCCTCTGGCAACAAATGGCACCCCGTTCCGCACGAAGACCAGCGCGACCAACCTGTCGGGCAAGCTCGGCCTGCAATATGATTTCAGCGATGATATGATGGGCTACGGCACCTACAGCCGCGGCTACAAGGGCCCGGCCTACAACACCTTCTTCAACCTGAATCCGACCGGCACCAACGTCATCGAAGCCGAAATCGCCGATTCCTATGAAATCGGCCTGAAGAACACGCTGTTCGGCGGCTCGCTGACGCTGAACCTCGCCGCCTTCTATGCCAAGTACAAGAATTTCCAGGCCAACAACCCGGATCTGGTGGCTGGCGTGGTGGTGACCCGCTTCACCAACGCCGGTGACGTGTCGACCCGCGGCGTCGAACTGGACTTCGTGTGGCGCCCGGCCAAGGATCTGAACCTGGTTGGCGGCCTCGCCTTCACCGATGCGCAGGTCGATGCCTTCAAGGCGCCGCCGGGCGCCGCGGTGATCCCGGCCGGCACGCCGCTTGGCTTTGCGCCGCGCTGGAAGGGCAGCCTGGGCATGGATTATCGCTATCGCACCGGCGGCGCGGTTGATTTCACCCTGGCCGGCAATGTCTCGACCCAGTCGAGCCAGTTGACGCTGTTTGATGCCAGCCAGGCGCTGCGCGATGCCGGCACCATCGGCGCCTACAGCCTGGTTGATCTGCAATTCGGCCTGGTTGAGAAGGACGACAAGTTCCGCCTGACCTTCATCGTCAAGAACCTGTTTGATCAAAGCTTTGCGGCGCAGATCACCAACGGTGGCCCCGGCAATGCCTTCCGTTACCTGATCCCGCGTGAAGCGGATCGTTATTTCGGCCTCACCGGCCGGGTTAACTTCTGATCGCAGCCGGGCGCGTAGATAGCGGCGCTATCCACCGGCTCCGGCAAAATCGGACGGCGAGCAAAAAAGGGCGGCCCCAACAGGCCGCCCTTTCTTTGTGTCGTCTGACGGCGCGGCTTTGCCGCGCTCTTCCTTGCTTCCTAAACTCTCACCCGAAACGGACTCGGCGGCTCCGCCGCCGGCCGTGGCTACCGGGGCTCACTCCCCTGCCTCCGCCTCGATCGCGTCCATCGCCTCATCGCTCAGCCCGAAATGATGCCCCACTTCGTGCACCAGCACATGGGTGACCAGCAGTTCCAGCGTCTCACCGCTTTCCGCCCACACATCCAGCATGGGGCGGCGATAGAGGAAGATCATGTCCGGCAGCGCGCCCGATGGCACATCGCCCTTCATGCCGACATGGCGGCCCCAGTAGAGGCCGAGCAGATCCCACTCCGTCTCCAGCTGCATTTCGGCCATCACCGTTTCGTCGGGGAAATCCTCCACCTTCAGGATGACGCTGGCGAGATGGCGGCGGAACTGGTCGGGCAAGCGCTCCACGGCGGCTTGTGCGACCTGTTCGATATCGGCAAGGGTGGGGGCGATCAACATGATCCCACCATAGAGAGGAAGCCGGCCATGGTCGAGAAGCTGGATGAGACCGCACGCGCCACGCTCGGCACAAAATTGCCTGACTGGCAGTTGGCCGGCGAGCATCTGAAGCGCAGCTTCCGCTTCAAGGACTTCAACGAGGCCTGGGGCTTCATGAGCCGGGTGGCGCTGCTGGCCGAAGCCCAGGATCATCACCCCGAATGGTTCAATGTTTACAACAAGGTCGATATCGCACTGACCACGCACGATGCCGGCGGGCTTTCGGCGCGCGACGTGCGCCTGGCCAAGGCGATTGATGCGCTGATCGGCTGATCGAAAAGGCAACAATCGCCAAAACAGCAGGGGCGGCACCTTGCGGTGCCGCCCCTGCTGTCAGCAATGATGCGGATCAATCTTCCTGTTCGACCGTCGGCGCACCGGGACCGTTCTTCTTGATCGATTCGATGGCGTTCACCGCAGAGGCCTTCGAAGAATAGCCTTGCGTGGAGAACATCACCTCGCTGTTGTACATGAAGCGCACGCGAAACTCGCCTGCCTTGTCCTTGTAGATTTCGAACTTGTGAGCCATTGCGCCCCTCCCCCAATTAACCGTATTTCACGTTAATATACTGATTCGCCATCGTCAACCGGGAGGCAGCAGGCCGTAGATCACGCAGGCCTGCGCAGTGAGCGGATAGAGCGGCGGCTGCAGCGTCACCTGCACATCGCTGGCCAGTTTTTCCAGCCCCGGCGGTGGTGGCGGCGCTGGCGCGGACATCATGGTGGGCGCGGCATCGGCATAGCGCGCCATCGAACCCGAGACCTGCACATCGGTGGCAGAACTTTCCCCGGCATAGCTGGGCCAGCCGGCCAGCATCTGGGTCTGGCAGACGCCGCCCGATGGATCGATGACCTTCACCCCACCAAGCCGGCTGCCGGCTGCCGCCGTGGCCAGCCGGGCGCGGCGCGCGGCATCCTTGATCGCCGCTTCATACAGCCAGGTCTTCAGGCCGTTTTCCGGTTCCAGGTTGAACGACGGCGTATCGATCGCTGACGGGCGGGCCGCCACCGCCAGGCGATAGGCGCGTTCCAGCACGTCGGCATCGCGCACCTCAACGCTGAGCACTGCCGTCACTTCATAGGATTCGATCATGTCGGCGCGCTGGTTTTCCACCAGCGTGCCGTCCTTCTGGCGATACTGGTCATAAAGCGGGCGGGTGCTGAGGCTGGTGGTCAGCCGGACACGGTCCTTGCCGAGCGCGGCCAGCGCCGCATCCAGTTCCTTCGCCTTGGCAGTAGCGGCGGTGGTGGCGGCGGCCGCGGTCTTTTCCACCACAGAGAAGCGGGCGGCAAAGCGGGCGCGGTTGGCCGGCACTTCGGTGCGGACATGGCCCATCGCCGCGATGACCGGATCCTTCATCCACCACGGCGCCGGGATGAACAGCTGGTCAATGCTGGCGGGCGGGGTTTGCGCGAAGGCTGGCGCCGCGATCAGGGCAGCGAGGAGGAGCGTGGCTTTCATAGGCAGGATAGTGGCGCGCCGCATGTTGCGGGATGATGAATGGAAGACATGCGAGTGCGGCCGGCGGCGGATTCGCCGACTCCGCTGAAGGATTAAAGAAAAGAAGGAAAAAAGAGCGTGGTGGAGCCGCGCCGTCAGACGACACAAAAAAGGGCGGCTGGAGAGCCGCCCTCTTCAGTCGTTGGCCGATCTTGCCGGAGCCGGCAAATAGCTGCGCTATTTGCGCGCCCAGCTGCGATCAGCGCGGAGCCATCCGGATGCCGCCATCCAAACGGACGTCTTCGCCGTTGAAATAGGAGTTCCGGCACATCTCCACCGCCAGCGAAGCATATTCCTCCGGGCCGCCCAAACGCTTGGGGAACAGCACGGTCGCCGCCAACGCAGCCTTCACATTGTCCGGCGCGCCTTGCAGCAGGGGCGTGTTGAAGATGCCGGGCAGGATGGTGTTGACGCGAATGCCTTCGCTCGACAGGTCGCGGGCAATCGGCAGGGTCATGCCGACAACGCCGCCCTTCGACGCGGAGTAAGCCGCCTGCCCGATCTGGCCGTCCTCGGCGGCGACAGAAGCGGTGTTGACGATGGCACCGCGCTCACCGTTTTCCATCGGCGGCAGGCTCATCATGCCGGCGGCCGACTTGGCGATGCAGCGGAAGGTGCCAACCAGGTTGATCTGGATGATGCGATCAAAGGCATCGATCGGGAAATGCTTGATGCTGCCGTCTTCCTTGGAACGGCTGGCGGTCTTGATGGCGTTGCCGGTGCCGGCGCAGTTGATCAGGATACGCTCCTGGCCGATGGCGGCACGGGCCTTGGCAAAACCGGCATCGACAGATTCATCGTTGGTGACGTTGACGTTGCAGAACACGCCGCCGATTTCGGCCGCCATGGCTTCGCCCTTCTCGGCGTTCATGTCGAAAATGGCGACCTTGACGCCTTGGCTTGCCAGCAACCGCGCCGTGGCGGCGCCCAGGCCCGATGCACCGCCGGTAACAACCGCCGAACAACCTTCCAGATTCATGTGAACCTCCCCATGTTTGAAATGTGATACTGAGCTTATGAGCAGCGCCGCCCCCGCCCGCAACCTTTCCAAACAATCAGCCCGCTTTCTTCAACTGCGCTTCGCGCCAGGCCAGATAGATGGTGGAGGACAGGATCAATGCCCCGCCCGCCAGCGTGAGCGCATCATAGGTCTCGCCAAACAGCAGGATGCCGGCCGCTGTGATGAGGCCGAAGCGCACGAAATCCAGTGGCAGCACGGCGGAGGCTTCGGCCAGCGAGAAGGCCCGGGTGAGCGTGAGTTGGCCGATAGCCGCAGCCGCGCCAATGCCGGCCAGCAGCGGCCATACCACCAGCGGCGGCGTTTGCCAGACGAACAGTGCGACCGCCAGGCTGGGGATGGTCGTCAGGATGAAGGTCCATGCCGCCACCGCGCGGGCATCATCCACCCCCACCAGGCTGCGCATGGCCACGATCGAATAACCGGTGGACACTGCCGACACGATGCCGGCCACGATTCCCGCCGTCAGCGGCAGTTGGCCGGGCCGCAGCACCAGCAGCATGCCGACAAAGCCCACGGCAAGCGCCGCGATCCGCCGGGCGCGGATGCGTTCACCCAGCACCAGCACGGCCCCCAGCGTACCAAACAGCGGCGCCGTGTAATTGATGGCCAGGGTGGTGGCGAGCGGCGCGTTGGCCACCGCATAGAAGGTGCCCATCGTGGCAATGAAGCCCGACGTGGCGCGGCCAAGGTGCACCTTCATCCGGTCTCGCCGGATCAGGCCAGGCGTGCCGAGCATCATCGGCACCAGGAAGAGCAAACCAATGAAATTACGGAAAAAAACAATCTCAAAACTGTGAAGGTGGCGCGCTGCAAAGCGGATCATCACCCACATCGACGCAAAGGCGAAGCAGGAGAGAATGAACCAGAACGGGCCGGAACTTTTTAGGCGCTGCACAACATTGCAGTTAGGCGCTTGGCTGCGGACTGGGAAGCCTCAGCCGTCCAGCAGTCGGGTCAGTGTTGCAACATCGCTATCGATTTCGCGATCGTCAGCGCGCAATTGTTCCACGCGCTTGACCGCGTGCATCACCGTGGTGTGATCCCGCTTTCCGAACCGGCGGCCGATCTCCGGCAGCGAACGCGGCGTCATTTTCTTGGCCAGATACATAGCGATCTGGCGCGGCCGCGCGACTTCGCGGGCCCGGCGTTCGGACAGGAGATCGGCAACCTTGAGACCGTAATAATCGGCAACCTTGCGCTGGATCTCGTCGATGGTCAGTTTCTTCTCGTGGGCGCGCAGCAGATCGGCCAGCGTTTCACGGGTGAATTCAAGGCTTACCGGCTTGTTGACCAGCAGGGCGAAGGCCGTGACGCGGTTCAATGCGCCTTCCAGTTCACGCACGTTGGCGGTGATCTTGCGCGCGAGGAACTCGATCACGTCATCAGGCACAGCGCAGCGGTTGCCAAGCGTGGCGACCTTGGCATGCAGGATGTTCAACCGCAGTTCGTAGTCGGCCGGATTGATATCGGCGACAAGACCCCAGGCCATACGCGACAGGATGCGTTCCTGAATGCCTTCCAGATTCTGTGGGCTGCGATCGGCGGTGATCACCAGGCGTTTTCCGGCCCCGATGATCTCATTCATGGTGTGGAAAAATTCTTCCTGGGTCGATTCCTTGCCGGCAATGAACTGCACGTCGTCGATCATCAACAGATCGACCGAGCGCAGCCGCTGCTTGAAGCTGATCGTGTCTTTGGCCCGCATGGCCGCCATGAACTCGACCATGAATTTCTCAGCCGACAGATAGGCGACGCGGGCGCTCGGGTGGTGCGCCAGATAGGAATTGCCGATGGCGTGCATCAGGTGGGTCTTACCCAGCCCTGTGGTGCCATGCAGGAACAGCGGGTTGAAGCCCGGCGCGCCCGGCTCGGCCATGGCCAGAGCGGCATTGTAGGCCAATTCATTGGACTTGCCGACGATGAAATTGTCAAAGCTGTAGCGGGCATCGACCGGGAGCGACTGGGCTGCAGCCGGAGCTGCCGCCTTTGTGGCCGACGGTGTCGCCACCATGGCCTGGCCCTGCTGCACGGCCACACGGCGGAGCGACGGCTGGTGCTGTGACCAATGGCGGCGCAGCAGATCGGCATAGTTGCTGGTGACCCAATCAGCGGCAAAGGCCGACGGCGCGGCCAGACGCAGCGTCTCACCGTCGCAGCCGATGAGCGCCAAAGGAGCCAACCAGGCTTCATAGCTGTGATCGCCGGCATCAGCTTTCAGGGCGGCGCGGACACGCGTCCACACGTCACGATCGTTGACGGAAAAGTCGATCGAGCCACCCTGCGGCACTGGCTGAAAGCCAGAAGGCATAACTGATGCAACAGCCGTCGACACGCACCCCTTCCTTCCGCCGCACCTCGGCAATTGACACAAGCCCCCTCAGCAGAGGCACATTTCCGTCCAGAACGCACGATACCAGCCGGCCGTATTGAGCCAGACACAATTGCCCCACTGCGCCTGAAGCAGGGCACAGCCAGCATCGCGTGTTGCGTGATCGGGTCGTTTGGCGTTCATCACGCCGGCCGGCCCAAACCATGTCGCAAATAAGCAGGGTGGGCGCAGTGCTGCAAGCGACCAATTTCCATCCACAGCCAAATAAAGCTGTTGACAGCCCATCCGGAGACTTACCTTGGAGAGCGCCGCAACTCTTTGGATTTACGTGCCGAATCATTATCGCGTGTGGACACGATCAGGCAGCGAAGAGGGCTAAGCGCTTGGATTTTTTGTGTCAAAACAATGACGCTTTGATGACGCCGCAGGATGCGTCGCAGGGTGCGTTGCAGCGCAGCAATTCGCTTGTGCGGCGCAACAGATCACAGCTTGGTCCACTTTCGGAACCAATACCGGCGGTCAAAAACCGCGAATCGGCTGTTCCGGTCGCGAATCGCCGGCATCGGCCGCGAATCACTACCAGGCAGGCAGACACCAGCGATCAACGATCGTGACACGAAAACGGGGTGCCGCCACTTGGCAACACCCCGTTTTGAAACGACTGACCGGCCCGATGGGCGCCGATGATGATCAGGCGGTCGCCAGACCCTTCACGCGGGCCGCGAGGCGGCTGATCTTGCGCGACACGGTGTTCTTGTGAAGCACACCCTTGGCGACGCCGCGCATCATTTCCGGCTGGGCAGCCTTCAGCGCTTCAGCAGCGGCAGCGGCATCACCGGCAGCAAGGCTCGTTTCGACCTTCTTCACGAAGGTGCGGATGCGGCTGACGCGCGCCTTGTTAATCGCGGCGCGGCGGTCGTTGCGGCGGATGCGCTTTTCAGCCTGGGGCGTGTTGGCCATGTTTTCCTGCAAGTCTGTTCAATGGTGGGCAGGCACCAGCCTTTGAGGGGCCGCGCCGGAAAGTGAGCGCCTTAAGCGAGGGCTGGCCTGCGGTCAAGTCTTGTCGCGCGGTTGGCACTGCGGACAGAGGAAGCTGGAGCGGCCGGACTGCACGATGCGGGCCACCGGCGTGGCACAGGCAACGCAAGCCTGCCCTTCGCGGCCATAGACGGCAAAGTCTTTCTGGAAATAGCCCAGCGTGCCGTCGGGCGCCGCATGATCGCGCAAGGTGGAGCCGCCCGCCGCAATCGCCTCGGCCAACACCTGCGGGATGGCAGGCGCCAACCGTTTGAGCTGCGCGGCCGATACAACGCCACCGGGTGTTTCGGGATGAATACCGGCACGATAGAGCGCCTCGCACACATAGATGTTACCCAGGCCCGCGATCAGCCGCTGATCGAGCAGGATCGCCTTGGCTGGGGCAAGCCTGTCGGCAAAGATGCGCTTGAGCAACGGCAGGCCATAGTTAGGCCCAAGCGGCTCCGGACCAATATTGGCGAGCAGCGGATGCGCCGTTGCCTCTCCGGTCGCAACCAGATCAAGGCTGCCAAAGCGCCGGGCATCATTGAACGCCACCACCCGGCCATTGCCCGTTTCGAACACGACATGATCATGTTTTTCAAGGGTTTCCGGATCAACCCGCATCCGGCCCGACATGCCGAGATGGATAATCAGCGTATCGCCGCGATCGGTCTCCACCAGGCCATATTTGGCGCGCCGGTCCAGCCGGGTGACGATAGCCCCGGTCAGTCGTTGGCCCAACGCCTCCGGCAACGGCCGGCGCAGATCGGGCCGATTGGCAATGACACGGGTGAAGCGTTGGCCTTCCCACACTGGGGTCAGGCCGCGCATCACGGTTTCGACTTCGGGAAGCTCGGGCATGGCCGCGACATAGGCGGCGTTTGCATGGCCGCCAAGCCTCGGCTAAGCCGCCGATGCGAAAAGGACAGACGATGAGCGATACCGTCAGCTTTGGATATGAAGAGGTTGCCCCGGAGGAGAAAACCCGCCGCGTGGGCGACGTTTTCCGTTCTGTGGCAAAGCGTTACGACATCATGAATGATCTGATGTCGGCCGGCATGCACCGGGTGTGGAAGGATGATTTCGTCCGCCGGGTAAACCCGCGCACCGGCGAGGACATTCTCGACATGGCCGGCGGCACCGGGGACATCGCGTTCCGGATGGAAAAGTCTGGCGCCAATGTAACGGTGGCCGATATCAACCCCGCCATGCTGGAAGTGGGCATGGAGCGGGCGGCCGAAAAGGGCCTGACCAGCCTCATCTGGCGCGAGGAGAATGCGGAAACCCTGAGTTTTCCAAGCTTTAGCTTTGATGCCTACACCATTGCCTTTGGCATCCGCAACGTCACCGATATTCCGGCAGCCCTGAAGGAAGCGCATCGCGTGCTGCGTTATGGCGGGCGCTTCTTCTGCCTGGAATTTTCCAGCACGACTTGGCCCGGTTTCGCTGAAGTCTATGATATCTATTCGGAAAAACTGGTGCCGCGCATTGGGGAAATGGTGGCCAAGGATGGCGAGAGCTACCGCTATCTGATCGAATCGATTCGGCGCTTTCCCAAGATGCCGGAATTCGCCGCGATGATCGCCGCGGCCGGTTTCTCCCAGGTCAAATACACGCCGATCCTGGGCGGCGCGGTCGCCATACATTCGGGATGGAAGGTCTGATTTGATCGCCATCGTCCACCTGTGGCGGCTGTTGAAATGGGGCCGGCGGCTGGCGCGCAGTGGCGGGCTGCGTCCGTTTGAGGACCGGCGGCTGCCGTTTGCTGTACGGCTGCTGGCGAAAGTCGCGCGCTTCGGTACTGGCGCCCCCGCCACCCCCGATTTCGCTGCCGGCCTCGCCTCGGTTGGCCCCGCCGCCATCAAATTGGGCCAGGCGCTCGCCACCCGCCCCGATCTGATCGGATTGGAAGCTGCCACCGATCTGGCCCGCCTCCAGGACGCCGTCCCCCCCGCCCCGTTCAGCACGATCGAGCCCATCCTGAACGGCATTTATGGCGGCGACTGGAAAACCCAGTTCCAGTCGATTGAACCCGAAGCGATTGGTGCCGCCTCCATCGCCCAGGTCCACAAGGGCGTCACGTCGGATGGCCGCACCGTTGCCATCAAGCTGCTGCGCCCCGGCATCGAGGCCGAAGTGTCTTCGGCGCTGGCCACCTATGAATGGGGCGCCGGCCATATTGAAACACTGGGCGGCGAATTTGCCCGCCTGCGACCGCGCGCCGTTATTGCCACCTTCAAGAGCTGGATCGAAGCCGAGCTCGATCTGCGCCGCGAAGCCGCCAATGCGTCGGAATTGGGCGAGATCCTGGCCGGCGAGCCCGATTACATTGTGCCCGGCATCGATTGGCAGCGCTCCACCCGGCGCGTGCTGGTGATCGACTGGATCGACGGCGTGAAGGTGTCGGACCGGGCCGCGCTGGCTGCGCTCGATATCGACCGGCCGGCGCTGGCGCGCGTGCTGGTCAACGGCTTCCTCGCCCAGGCCATCGCCAAGGGCTTCTTCCACGCCGATCTGCACCAGGGCAATCTGTTCGTGATTCCGCCCGGCGTTGGCCGTGATGGGGGCATCGATCATGCCCGCATCGGCGTCATCGATTTCGGCATCATGGGCCGGATCAACCGCCGCGCGCGACTGTATCTGGCCGAGATCCTGCACGGCCTCGTGACCGGCAATTATGCCCGTGTCGCCGAGATTCATTTCGAAGCCGGCTATGTGCCGCCGCACCACAATCCGGCGGCCTTTGCCACGGCGCTCCGCGCTGTCGGCGAGCCGATCCGCGGTCGCCAGGCGAAGGACATCGCCATCACCGATCTGCTCGAAGGCCTGTTCTCCATCACCCGCAGCTTCGACATGCCGGTGCAGCCGCACCTGCTGCTGTTGCAGAAAACCATGGTGATGGTGGAAGGCGTCGCACTCACCATCGATCCGCACGTCAATATGTGGGAAGTGGCGGAGCCTTATGTTCGCAACTGGGTGCGCGACGAGATGGGTCCGGAAGCGGTGATCGCCGACCGGCTGGTGCTGAACGCCCGCGCGCTCAGCCAGTTGCCGCGCATCTTCCGCCAGTGGGTCGCCGAAAATCCCATGCCCGGCGCCGCCCCGCCGCAAGCGCCACTGCCGCCGCTGCCGGAGAAGAGCGTTGGCGGCTGGTCGACGCCCTGGCTACTGCTGGCGGCCGGGCTGGGCGCGGCTGCGGCTGTTTTGCTGAGCTGAAATCAGCCTCCACCGCTTGCACCCCGCGCGCGTTCAGCCTATGGCCGCGCCCATGAAAGCCACCGTCACCGTCACCCTGAAAAATGGCGTGCTCGACCCGCAGGGCCGGGCCATCGAATCGGCCCTGAAAGGGCTGGGTTTCGAAGGGGTGGGCGATGTCCGCGCCGGCAAGATCATCGAGCTGGAACTGGCCGACGGCACCAGCCGCGAAACGGTCGAAGCCATGGCTCGCCAGCTGCTCGCCAACACCGTGATCGAGAATTTCCGGATCGAAATGCCGTGAAGGCCGCGGTCATCGTCTTCCCCGGTTCCAACTGCGATCGGGATCTGGCCGATGCCATCACCAAGGTGACCGGCACCGCGCCCCAGATGGTGTGGCACGCCGAAACCAGCCTGCCCGAAGGCCTTGATTTCATCGGCATCCCCGGCGGCTTTTCCTATGGCGATTATCTGCGCTCCGGCGCCATGGCGGCGCGCTCGCCGGTGATGCAGGCCGTGGTCCAGGCAGCCGGCGAAGGCCGCACGGTGCTGGGCATCTGCAACGGCTTCCAGGTGCTCACCGAAACCGGCCTGCTGCCCGGCGCCTTGATGCGCAACGCCGGCCTCAACTTCGTCTGCCGCGAAGTCCGGCTCGAAGTGGTCAACAGCCAGTCCATCTTCACCAGCCGCTATGCCGCCGGCGAAACGGTGACCATCCCCGTCGCCCACCACGACGGCAATTATTTCGCCGACGAAGACACGCTGAACCGCCTTGAAGGCGAAGGCCGCGTCGCCTTTCGCTACGCCGAACCCGTCAACGGCTCGGCCCGCGCCATCGCCGGCATTCTCAACGACGCCGGCAACGTGCTCGGCATGATGCCCCACCCGGAACGGCTGATCGAAGACCCCCAGGGCGGTACCGATGGCCGGCGGATGTTCGAAGCGGTTCAGGCCGCGCTGGGTTAAGCCCAACGGGGCCTCCGGCGGGCAGGGACTCGTCCCTGCACCCGTTCGTTATCAGTCGCGCCTCTCCCACCAGCGCCCATCTTGCAGGCGTAGGCCAAAAAAACAAACGGGTGCAGGGTCTGCGACCCTGCCCGCCGGAGGCCCTATTTCCGCTTGTCTCTGCCGCCGCGCTCCCGCACCGTGGCGGCGGGAGGCCACCATGCACACACGTCGTCAGATGCTCGCGCTCGCTGGCGCAGCCACCTTGATTCCGCACGGTCTGCGCGCCCAGCCGCTGCCTGATCAGCTCGTGCTGCTCGGCACCGGCGGCGGCCCGACTCCGAAAGCCTTGCGGGCTGCGCCGAGCATGGCGTTGATGATTGGCGGGCAACTCCACATCATTGATGCCGGCAATGGCGTGGCGCGGCAGGCGGCGTTGGCGGGGTTGCCGCTGAAGAATCTGGCGCAGATGTGGATCACGCATCTGCACAATGATCATGTGGCCGATGCCTTCACCCTGCCGTGGCTGGCGTGGAGTGGGGCGTTGACCACGCCGGTGACGGTGCATGGGCCGCGGGGCATGAAGCAGATGGCGCGGGATTGGCTGCGCTTTGCGCGCGTGGATATCGAGACGCGCATGGCGGATGAAGGCCGGCCGGATTTGCGCAAGATGATCAGCGTGGCCGAAGTCGCACCGGGCGTATTGCTGGAAAGTGCGGGCCTGAAGGTGACGGCGGCGCGGGTGGAGCATCCGCCGTTGGTTGACAGCTTCGCCTATCGCTTTGACTGGGCGGGCAAATCGGTGGTGTGGTCGGGCGATACGCGGCCGTGCCAAGCGCTGATCGATCTGGCGCGGGGGGCGGATTTCCTGGTGCAGGAAGTGATGTATCTGCCGGCGATGGAGCGGCTGATTGCCTCTGAATCGAATGCGCCAACCTTGCGCGCGCATCTGCTGGCCAGCCACACGTTGGCGGAACAGGCTGGCGAGATCGCGGCGGCGGCGGGCGTGAAGACGCTGGTGCTCAGCCATTTCGTGCCGGGCGGCGATGCCAGCGTGACCGATGACATGTGGCAGACGGCGGCTGCCAAGGCGTTTGCAGGCCGCATCATCGTTGGCCGCGATTTGTTGCGCCTGATGCTGTGATGGCGGCGCTGCCGGTGGGTGGCGGGGTCTGATTGGAAATCCATTCTTAACGGCTGCGATTCTCCCGGTTTGCGTCAGGAGATGCGTCCATCCTGGTGCGAATCTCCGCCGGGGTGGGCAGACGTGTTTTGCAAAATCAACAGCTTGGCGGAATCGACGCCAAGGGCTTGCCGGAAACGCAATCTTTGCTTAATAATATTGAAAGGAACGTGTATTGTTCCTCGGTTCAGGGAGGCTTAGACGCAGATGGCCAGTGTCCCACATGACGTGCTCGCGACTGGCAACAGGCTTTCGGGGAAAACGACCGTGTACAGCCCGGCCCTCAGCGTTACCGCTCCCCCCGCGCCGATGTCGCTGGCTGGCATTGCTCTGATGCCGCTGATGGCGGTGATCTGGCTGGTGATGGCCGCTGTGTCCGTTGTGATGCTGGCAGCGATGCTTGTGATTGATGCCGGCGCCTTCCTGGCGCGCGGTGGCCGCCCGAACCCGGCGCAGACAACCCGTCGCCGCATCGCGCTGATGCCCAGCCTGTTCTGACATCAGCCGGTTTTCAGGCCGCCATTTTTCACATCGCCCGTGTTCACACCTTCGTCTTGAACGGGGTGAAATCCGTGCCGGTGTCATAGACATCCAGGCCTTCGACGGCCTTGAACCACGCCACCACGCGATAGGTGACGGGCGTGAGCAGCGCTTCCCACAGGACCTTGAGCGCATAGTTGGTGGCCATCACGCTGAACACCAGCGCCGGTTCCCAGATCCCCCAGAAGGCCAGCGGATAAAAGATCAGGCTGTCCACGCCCTGCCCAACCACGGTCGAGCCGATGGTTCGCGTCCACAACATGCGGCCGTTGGTGAGCAGTTTCATGCGGGCGAGGACGAAGGCATTGGCCATTTCACCGGCCCAGAAGGCCAAGATGGAAGCCAGGAAGATGCGCGGAACCTGACCGAACACCTCGGCCAGTGCGGCCTGGCCTTTCCAGCTCGGATCGGGCGGCAATGAGACCACGACAAAGCTCATGGTGGCAGCGAAGATCGAGGCGGCAAAACCCACCCACACCACGCGCCTGGCCCGGGCATAGCCATAGACTTCGGTGAGCACGTCGCCGAGCACATAGGAGAGCGGGAAGAACAATATGCCGGCCCCGAACGTGACCGTGCCCCAGATCGGTACGTCCACCTGCGCCGGCTTGCTCGCACCGATCAGGTTGGAACAGATCAGGATGACGGCAAAGGCCGCCATGCAGAAATCATAATAGCGCAATTGCCGGCCGGCCAGCGCATCGGCCGCCACAGCGCGAACGCCAGTGGGTTCATGGGCGGCGGCTGCGTCCAGCAGGGCCTTGGCTTCGGGATCCATCGACATGAACTGCACCATAGGCGGCCCGTCTGGCCGGCGGAAGGTGCCGGATGACGCAGCTTATTTGTTCACTTTTCGTTCTATTTGTGTTATCCGAGAATAATGGCTGATTCGCTGCCTCTGCGTTGGCTCTACCTCGATCTCAACAGCTATTTCGCCAGCGTTGAGCAGCAGATGAACCCGGCCCTGCGCGGCCGGCCGGTGGTGGTGGCGCCGGTGATGACCGACAGCACCAGCGCAATTGCGGCAAGTTACGAGGCGAAAGCATATGGCATCCGCACCGGCACCAAGATCTGGCAGGCGAAAGCCATGTGCCGCGATGTCGTGATCGTGCCCGGCCGCCATGATGATTATGTGCGTTTTCACCACAAGGTGATCGACGAAGTGAACCGGCACGTCCCGGTGACCAACATCTGTTCCATCGACGAGGTGGCGTGCCGCCTGATGGACAACGAGAACAGCCCGGCCGCGGTTGCCGCCCTCGCAACGGCGATCAAGGCCGGGCTGAACGCCAATGTGGGCGAATGCCTCACCGCCTCCATTGGCGTTGCCTCCAACCGGCTGCTGGCCAAGATGGCAGCCGACATGAAGAAGCCCGACGGGCTGACCATTCTGACCGAGGATATACGCCGCGCCCGGCTGGAGCGGTTGCCGCTTTCGGACATTCCCGGCGTGGGCCGGGCGATGGAAAAGCGGCTGGCCGCAGCCGGTCTGGTGACGATGGCGCAATTGCTGGCGATGAGCCCGGCCCAGGCGCGCGGGGCTTGGGGCAGCGTGTGGGGGGAACGGCTGCACCGGCAGTTGCAGGGGCACGAAGTGGCCGATGTGGAAACCCAGCGGCGCAGCATCGGCCACAGCCATGTGCTGGGGCCGGAGAAGCGCCAACTGCCGGTGGCGCGGCTGGTGGCGCGACGGCTGGTGATGAAGGCCGGCACCCGCCTGCGCCGCGCCGACAGCCGCGCCGGATGGCTGGGCCTGTTCGTGAAGGGCGAGGTGCGCGGCACGAAATGGAAAGCCGGGGTGAAGCTGGGCCAGGTGATGGATTCGATCAGCCTGGTCGAAGCGATGGAGGGCCTGTGGGCGCGCATGGCGGCGGAATTCCCGCATCGCCGCTTGTTGCAGGTGGGCGTAGTTCTGGCCGAACTGACTCCGGCCAACGCCGCGCAGGCCGATCTGTTTGATTCAAACGCGCTGCTGTGCGCCCGCACCGATGCAAAGCGGCTGGCGTTGAGCGAAGCGATGGACCGGATGAACCAGCGTTTCGGCCGCGATGCCGTCACCCTGGGCCACCATGACGGTGGCGCCACACGGTCGCGCGGGCCGGCGATTGCCTTCACCCGCATCCCGGAACTAGCAGAGTTCCACGAATAAACGGGATCACACCGCCTTTGAATGGCGCTGCGGGGCCTTCAGATGCGCATCGAAGGCCGATGCGATCAGCCGCGCATAGGGCCAGCCATCGGGCGTGAGCGCCACCTGCCGGCCATGCAGCCGCACCAATCCGCGCGCCGCGTGCCTTGCGAGTTGGGGCAGCGCGTCGGCCAGCGGTTCCGGAACATCCACCATGCCATCACACAACAGGCGGGCAATCACGTCACTGCGTTGGGCATCATCGGCGTTCACCGCCACACCGCGCGTGCCGGCCAGCTGCCCGGCGTTCACGGCGGCCTCCCACTGACCCAGATGCTTTTCATTCTGCACGATCAGGCCAGAGAACTGGCTGATCGCGGTCGCCCCCAGCCCGATCACGGCCTCGCCGGCCTGCGTGGCATAACCCTGGAAATTGCGGATCATCTCGCCATCCGCTGCGGCCCGGGCCAGGCTGTCATCCGGCAGCGCAAAATGATCGAAACCGATGGCGGCATAGCCTGCCGCCGTGAACAGCCGGTGGGCCGCCTTGCTCATGGCAAAACGCGCCGCGGCACCCGGCAGATCGAGATCAGAGATCATCCGCTGACGGGCAATGGCCGACGGCATGTGGGCATAACCGAACACTGCCACCCGGTCGGGTTTCAGCAGCAATGCCTGTTCGATGGTTTCGGTGAGATCGACAACGCTCTGGCCGGGCAAGCCATACATCAGGTCGAAATTGATCGCCTTGATGCCGGCTCCGCGGAACTGGTCCACGGCGGTCATGATGGTGTCGAGGGGTTGGATGCGGTTGATGAGTTTCTGCAGGTGCGGCGCGAACGTCTGCACACCCAGGCTGATGCGGTTGACGCCGGCAGCCGACAGCACCTTGGCATCGCCCGGTTGTATGGCGCGCGGATCAAGCTCCATGGCGATTTCGGCGCCGTCTGCCACGTCGAACTGGGCGCGCAACGCCGCGATGATGCGGGCCAGCACGGGCGCGGCCAAAGCGTTGGGACTGCCGCCGCCAAACTGCACGGCGATCACCCGGCCCTTCATCAGGCTGGCCGCCGTGGCGATTTCGGCCAGCAGCGCCTTTTCATAGCGCTTCAGCCGGTCATTGGCGGCCACGCCGGTGTTGCAGCCGCAATACCAGCAGATCTGCCGGCAGAACGGCACATGGAGATAAAGCGACACCGGCGCACCCGCAGGGATGGCGGCGAGCGCCTGGCCCTGCTCGCCCGCGCCCACGCCTTCGTGGAATTGCGCTGCCGTGGGGTAGCTGGTGTAGCGCGGCACGGGCTGCGCGGCGAGATCGGGATGGAATATAGCCATGGCGGGATTGTATGGCCGCCGTGGCTGTGCCGGCGTTGATCTGGATCAATCCATAAGGGATGAACTCAGTGCAGCTTCAGCTTGGGCCGCACCACCTGGTTCACATGGCCCATCAGGATCAGGAACAGGCCCTTTAGCCAACCGTGGATGGCGATCAGGTGCATGCGATAGAGCGAGGTGTAGACAAAGCGCGCCAGCCGGCCTTCGATGGCCATCTTGCCGCCCACCAGATTGCCCATCAGGCTGCCCACGGTGGAATAGCGGGCGAGGCTGACCAATGAGCCCTTGTCCTCATAGACGAACGGGCGCAGCGGCTTGGCTGCGATCAGCGCGTTGATGTTGCGGAACACCGTTTGCGCCATCTGGTGCGCGGCCTGGGCGCGCGGCGGGATCGGGCGGGTTTCGCCCGGCGGGGTGTAGCTGGCGCAATCGCCGATGGCGAAGATGCGATCATCCAATGTTGTCTGCAGCGTGTCCTTCACCAGCAGCTGGTTGTTGCGGGTGGTTTCCAGCCCGCCGATGCCGTTCAGGAACTCGGCCCCCTTCACGCCGGCCGCCCACACGCGGATATCGGCCGGGATGATGTTGCCATCCTTCACATGGATCGCCTCGGGCGTGGCGGCCACCACCTGCGTGCCGGGCCGCACATGCACGCCCAGATTTTCCAGTTCGGCATGGGCGGCTGCGGCGAGCTTTTCCGGCAGCAGCGGCAGGATGCGCGGCCCGGCTTCCAGCAGCGTTACCTGCAGGCGCTGGCGATCGAACACTTCCAGCCCGTAATAGCCCAGCGCATCGGCCGCCGAATACAGCTCGGCCGCCAGTTCCACGCCGGTGGCGCCGCCGCCAACGATCACCACTTTCACTGTGGCATCGCTGGCCGGATCGGCGACCATCTGGCGCGACACGCGCAGGCACTGGTTGAGCAGTTTGCGGCGGAAGCGATCAGCATCGATGCGGCTTTCCAGCGCCAGGCAATGATCCTTCACACCGGCGATGCCGAAATCATTGGAAACGCTGCCCACCGCCAGCACCAGATAATCATAGCGGATGCGGTGGCGGCCGATCACTTCGCTGCCATCTTCGTCGCGGATCGGCGCGATGATCACCTGCTGCGCCTCGCGGTCGATGGCTTCCAGCGCGCCATCGAAATAACGATAGCCCCAGCGATAGGCGTGGCCGCGATAGCCGACCTCATCCAGATTGGCATCCAGGCTTCCAGCCGCCACTTCGTGCAGCAGCGGCTTCCAGATATGGGTGGGGTTGCGATCGACCAGGATGATGTCGAAATCCTGGCGCGGAAAATGCGCGCCCAGCTTGGTGACAAGCTCCAGCCCGCCAGCGCCGCCGCCCACGACGACAATCTGCGTTTTCTTCCCGTCTGCGCGCGTGCGTGGCATGGCGGCCCTTCAAGCTGTTGCACCGCGTCATAGCCGGGGTGCGCCGATTGCGGAAGGTGCGGATGGCGCAGATGTGAATTTGCAGCGCCGCGCGCCGCGAAGTGCATCACGCCATGGCGTCGTAACAAATTCGCGCCGTCCCTATTGACGCCAGTGGCAGTTGCCGCCTTGTTGGCGTTGCGCTGCACCACAGGGCGGCTGGGGACGAAACGATGCTCAACATCCTTCTGGCGCTGCTGGCGCTCGCCGCGGCGTTCAATGGCGTGGCGCTGCTGCGCGCGGCCATCGCGCAGCGGTTGTGGCCGCGCACGGAAGCGTTGCTGCTGGGCGCGGTGGTCAATTTCCTCGACACGCTGGGCATCGGATCGATGGCACCTGCCATGGCCTGGTTCAAGTTCCGCAAGCTGGTGCCCGATCACCTGATCCCGCAGACGATGATCACCGGGCTGACCCTGCCCACGATGGTGGAGGGGTTGATCTTCCTCAGCCTGCTGGGCGTGGGGGTGGATCCCGTGCTGCTGGTGGGCAGCATCATCACATTTCTGGCCGGTGGTTGGGCCGGCCTGCCGCTGATCGCCCGCGCCCGGGCCTGGGTCGTGCAGGGCGTGGTGGGCCTTGCGCTCCTGATCGCGGCGGTGTTTTTTCTGCTGTCCAATCTCGATCTGATGCCGGTGGGCGGCACGGCGACCAGCCTGCCACTCGGCCTGACCATCGTGGCCATTGCCGCCAGTTTCGGATTTGGTGTGCTGATCAATTTCGGCATCGGCAATTATGCGCCAACGCTGGCCATGCTCAGCCTGATGGGGCTTGATCCGCGCCTGTGCTTCCCGATCATGGCCGCCAGCGCCTCCTTTGCGGCGGCGGGCATTGCGACGCATCACATCAAGGCCGGCAAGATCGATCTGCGGATTCCCCTGGCCATGGTGCTGGCCGGCATCCCGGCCGTGCTGGTCGCGGCGTTCATCGTGAAAGAACTGCCACTGGCGCCGCTGAAATGGCTGGTTTCGGTGGTGATCAGCTATACCGGCATTGTCATGCTGCGATCCGCAGCCATTGGCCGCCGGGCCGAAGCGGAAAATGCAGCAGCGCCTCCCGCTGCGACATGACAAAGCTGCCGCCGCAGGCTATGCGCGCGCCATGAGCCAGATCACCGCCCAAGTTGTCGCCACCCACGGCTTCACGCCCGAAGAATATGAGCGCGTGCTCGCCGCCATGGGGCGGGAGCCGAACCTGCTCGAACTCGGCATCTTCTCGGTAATGTGGTCCGAACATTGCAGCTACAAATCCAGCCGCATGCATCTCGCCAAGCTGCCCACAAAGGCGCCGTGGGTGATCTGCGGCCCGGGCGAGAATGCCGGCGTGATCGACATCGGTGATGGGGACGCCGCCATCTTCAAGATGGAGAGCCACAACCACCCCAGTTACATTGAGCCTTATCAGGGCGCGGCCACCGGCGTTGGAGGCATTTTGCGCGACGTGTTCACCATGGGCGCGCGGCCGGTGGCCAACATGAACGCGCTGCGCTTTGGCGACATCAACGCGCCCAAGATGCGCCATCTGGTGAAGGGCGTCGTTGCCGGCATTGGCGGTTACGGCAATTGCGTTGGCGTGCCGACCGTGGGCGGGGAGACGATCTTCCACCCCAGCTACAACGGCAACATCATCGTGAATGCGATGACCGTGGGCATCGCCAAGGCGGACAAGATTTTTTATTCGGCCGCTGCCGGCGTCGGCAATCCGGTGGTCTATGTCGGTTCCAAGACCGGACGCGACGGCATCCACGGTGCCACCATGGCCAGCGCCGAATTCGACGAGAACAGCGAGGAAAAGCGCCCGACCGTGCAAGTGGGCGACCCCTTCACCGAAAAATTGCTGATCGAAGCCTGCCTGGAACTGATGGCATCGGATGCGATCGTGGCCATTCAGGACATGGGCGCGGCGGGCCTGACCAGTTCATCGGTGGAAATGGCGTCGAAGGGCGGCGTGGGCATAAGGCTTGATCTGGACAAGGTGCCGTGCCGCGAAACGGCCATGACGCCCTATGAAATGATGCTGTCGGAATCCCAGGAGCGGATGCTGATGGTGCTGAAACCGGGCCGCGAGGATTTCGCGCAGGCGATCTTCAAGAAGTGGGAACTGGATTTCGCGGTAATCGGCGAAGTCGTCGAAGGCGGCGATCTGACCATGACCTTCCACGGCGACGTGGTGGGCCGCATCCCGCTCGACCCGCTGGCAGACGCCGCACCGAAATATGACCGGCCGCATGTGCCGACGCCCAAGCGCAGCCCCCTGACCGATGTGCCGGCCAGTGCCAATATCGTGGCCGATCTGAAGACATTGCTCGGTAGTGCCGATCTGTGTTCACGCCGCTGGATCTGGGAACAATATGATTGCCAGGTTGGCGCCGACACGCTGCAGCGCCCGGGCGGCGATGCCGCCGTGGTGCGGGTGCATGGCACGAAGAAGGCGCTGGCCATCGCCACCGATTGCACGCCGCGTTACTGCTTTGCCGATCCGTTTGAGGGCGGCAAACAGGCCGTGGCGGAGACCTGGCGCAACATCGTGGCGGTGGGCGGCAAGCCGCTGGCCATCACCAACTGCCTGAACTTTGCCAGCCCGCAGAACCCGGTGATCATGGGCCAGCTGGTCGGCTGCATCGAGGGCATGGCCGAAGCCTGCCGGGCGTTGGACTATCCGGTCGTGTCGGGCAACGTCAGCCTCTACAACGAGAGCAAGGCGACCGGCGGCGGCAACGCCATTCTGCCGACGCCGGCGATTGGCGGGGTTGGCCTGCTCGCCGATTACGACAAGCAGATGGATCTGGCCTTCAAGGCGGCCGGCGACGTGATCTGGCTGATCGGCGGAGCAGGTTCGCACCTCAGCCAGTCGCTGTGGCTGCGCGAATGCCATGGCCGTGAAGACGGTCCACCGCCGGTGGTTGATCTGGCCGCAGAGCGTGCAGCCGGCGACAAGGTCGCGGCGCTGATCGCGACGGGGACGGTGAATGCCGTGCACGATCTTTCGGATGGCGGCCTGGCCGTGGCGGTGGCCGAAATGGCGATGGCCAGCGGGCTGGGCGCAATTGTTGAGGGGGCTCTGGCTGCCGCGTCGGCGTTCGGCGAGGACCAGGGCCGTTACCTCGTCACCGCACCAGCCGGCGTTGTCATCGACGGCGCCATGCGCATCGGCACGGTGGGCGGTGATGCGCTGGTGCTGAACGGCGAAACAGTGACGCTGGCCGAACTGAAGCGCACCCATGAAGCGACGCTGCCGGCGATGATCAAAGGCTGATTTTGAGGCTGATTGCCGCCAAAGCGTAACCGAGTCATGTTCTCCTTGGGTCGCCAAGACGGGAGAATCGCAGATGGGCATGCTGGATGATCTGCTGGCGCAGGCTGGCGGGAATATCGATATCGCCGGGCTGGCCGGCAAGGCCGGGCTCGATCCGGCCATGGTGGAAGGCGCGTTGGGGCAGCTGCTGCCGCAGATCGCCGATCCGGGCATGAACAATGCCGCCGCTGTCGCCGACGTGGCGGGCAAGACCGGGCTTGATGCCGGCGCACTGGGCGCGCTGCTGCCGCAGTTGCTGCAGGCCGTTCAGGGTGCCGGCGGCAAGGGCGGCGTGCTGGAGGAGGTGATGGCCGGCCTGGGCGGCCAGAGTGGCGGCGGCATGTTGGGCCAGGTGGCGGGAATGCTGGACCGGGACGGCGACGGCAACCCGATCAACGACATCATGGGCATGTTCGGCAAGAAGTGAGCCGCTCTTGTAATTCCGGCGGCCGGGGCCAGATTCACTGATGATCGCGGCTCCCGGCCGCCGGAGTATCAGCTGAATTGACCAATCGCGTCTCTGCCCCTTCGTCTCTTGCTGGTTTGAGCCCGCATGACCGTGCCCGCGCGCGAATCGTGGCGCTGGAGCATCTGCTGGAAGGGTTGATCAAGCTGCCGCTGATCGGACGGCGCGTCGGGCTGGACGCCATCATCGGCCTCGCACCCGGCGTGGGCGATGCCGCCACGGCCGCACTTGGCCTCTACCTGATCTGGGAAGCCCGCAATCTCGGCGCGTCGCGCGGCACATTGCTGCGCATGCTGGCCAATGTCGGCGTGGATACGGCGATCGGCAGCGTGCCGATTGCCGGCGACCTGTTCGACCTGTTTTTCCGGTCGAACAGCCGCAACCTGAAACTGGTCAAGCGGCTGCTGGACCAGAGCTGATCAGGCGAAATCCAGACCGATATCGGCGGCCGGCGCGCTCTGGGTGATGCGGCCGACGCTGATGTAGGTGACGCCGGTTTCAGCAATGGCGCGAATGGTCTGCAGATTGACACCGCCACTAGCTTCGGTTGGCACCCGGCCGGCGATCAGCGCCACGGCGGCGCGAAGCGTGTCCGGCCCCATATTGTCGAGCAGCAGCCGATCGGCACCCGCGGCCAGCGCCGGCGGAATCTGGTCCAGCCTATCCACCTCGACAACGATGCCCTGCAGCCCGGCGGCCTTGGCCGCCCGCACCGCTGGCTCCACCCCGCCAGCAACGGCGATGTGATTGTCCTTGATCATTACGCCGTCATCCAGCCGCATGCGGTGGTTGGTGGCGCCGCCCATCCGGGTGGCGTATTTTTCCAGCGCACGCAGGCCAGGCAGGGTCTTGCGCGTATCGAGCAGCACGGCACCAGTGCCGGCGATGGCATCGACATATTGCCGCGTCATCGTGGCGATGCCGGTGAGGTGCTGCACGGTGTTGAGCGCCGAGCGTTCGGCGGTGAGAAGGGCGCGGGCGTTGCCCTCGATGCGCATCAGGTCGGCGCCGGCCGGCACGGCATCGCCATCGCTGGCCAGCATGGTGATGGTGCAGGCGGGATCGAGCGCGCGGAAAAAGGCAGCGGCCAGTGGCAGACCCGCCACCACCACCGGATCACGGCTGTCCATCACCGCCGTCAGCCGCGCATCAGCCGGGATGACGGCGGCTGACGTGATGTCCCCGCCTGCCCCCATGTCCTCGGCCAGCGTCGCGCTGACGAAGGCCGCCGTATCGAACCCGTCAATCACCGCGCACCGGCACGGCCGAGACATTGCCCGCCATTTCCAGCATGCGATCAAGGCTGCGCTTGGCCTTCACCCGCACGTCTTCCGGCACTTCGATCTGCGGCGTGAGATCACGCAGGGAGAGATAGAGTTTCTCCATCGTGTTGAGCGCCATGTAGGGGCACATGTTGCAGCCGCAGTTGCCGTCGGCGCCCGGCGCGCCGATGAAATTCTTGTGCGGGGCGGCCTTCTGCATCTGGTGGATGATGTTGGGCTCGGTCGCCACGATCACGGTGGGTTCGGGGGAGTTCAGCGCGTAATTCAATATGCCGCTAGTGGCGCCGATATAGTGCGCCAATTCCAGGATAGCGGCCGGGCATTCGGGGTGGGCCAGCACGGGCGCTGCCGGATGCTGGGCCTTCAGCTTGAGCAATTCGGTGACCGAGAATTTCTCGTGCACCATGCAGGTGCCATCCCACAACAGCATGTCGCGCCCGGTCTTGCGGTTGAGCCAGGCACCCAGGTGCTTGTCGGGCGCGAACAATATCTTCTGATCGGCGGGCAGCTGGTTGATGATTTTTTCGGCCGACGACGACGTGACGATGATGTCGCTC
This sequence comes from Sandarakinorhabdus limnophila DSM 17366, assembly GCF_000420765.1. Lineage (GTDB taxonomy): Bacteria > Pseudomonadota > Alphaproteobacteria > Sphingomonadales > Sphingomonadaceae > Sandarakinorhabdus > Sandarakinorhabdus limnophila. Next base: position 217,220 of record NZ_ATVO01000006.1, read on the forward strand.
TCTGCCTTCACCGCCGCCGAACAGTTGATGTAGGTGAGGCTGATGTGATCCGGGTGCGCGCGGCGGAACTTGGCGAAGGCTTCAGGCGGGCAGCTGTCTTCCAGCGAGCAGCCAGCCTTCAGATCGGGCAGAATCACGGTCTTCTGTGGGGAAAGGATTTTCGCCACTTCAGCCATGAACTTCACGCCGCAGAAGGCGATGACATCGGCATCGGTGGCAGCGGCCTTCTTCGACAGATCAAGGCTGTCACCAACGAAATCGGCGATGTCCTGGATTTCGGGCGCCTGATAATAATGCGCGAGGATGACTGCGTTGCGTTCCTTGCGCAGGCGGTTGATTTCCGCCTTCACATCGATGGCAGCACCGCCGCCGAGCATGTTCAATCGCGCGTCCATCAGACAACACTCCAGTCTTCGCCGGCACGGCTCACTTTCCCACGCCGTTCCAGATCAATGAGATGAGCGAGCACGCTGCGCCCGGCGGCCGGATGCAGGCGCTTGTCCACCATGGCATACATCGCCGCTACCATCTGCGGGATGGTCACCAGCCCTTCGCCGATGGCGCGCAGCACCTGGGTTTCGCGCTGGCGGCGGTGGCCAAGCAGATGCTTCACGAAGCGCTGCGGATCGGTGACCGGCTCGCCGTGGGTGGGGTGATAGATGGCGTCGTCGCGGGTCAGGAGTTTCTGCAAACTGGCCATGTAATCGGCCATGTCGCCATCGGGCGGCGCGACCACGGTGGTGCTCCAGCCCATGACATGGTCGCCGGTGAACAACGCCTTTTCCTCCGCCAGCGCGAAGCAGAGGTGATTGCTGGTGTGACCGGGGGTGTGGATGGCGGTGAGTGTCCAACCGGGGCCGGAGACGCTCTCGCCGTCGGCCAGCACGCGATCGGGCGCGTAGGTGGCATCGAACCCGGCATCGGCGCGCGGGCCATCGTCGCTCAGCACCAGCGGCGCGCAGCCCACAATGCTGGCGCCGGTCGCGGCCTTCAGGGCCGGCGCGGCGGGCGAATGGTCCATGTGGGTGTGGGTGATGACGATGTGGCTAACCGTCTCGCCAACCAGCGCATCGATCAGGGCGCGGATGTGCGCCGGCTCAGCCGGGCCGGGATCAATCACCGCCACGGTGCCGCCGGGCTGGCCGACCACGAAGGTGCCGGTACCGGTGAAGGTGAACGGCGACGGATTGCGCGCCAGCAACCGGCGCACCAGCGGGGAACGCGGCACGAGCAGGCCATAAACGGCGCTGTCGGGGTGGCTGGCGAGATCCATGCCTCCCATGTGGCAGCGCCGCCGCGCGATGTGAAGGGCGGATAAGCAACAACCCGGCTTGGCAAGGCCGCGCCGTTGCCGCATGCCACGTTGAAACGGGAGGACGTGATGCATTTCGACGTGGTCATCGTGGGCGGCGGGCATGGCGGCGCGGCACAGGCGGCGCAGTTGCGGCAGCGCGGCTTCACCGGCAGCCTGGCTATCATTACGGCTGAACCCGAATTGCCTTACGAGCGCCCACCGCTGTCCAAGGAATATCTGGCGGGCGAGAAGAGCTTCGAGCGCATGTTGCTGCGGCCGCCGGCCTTTTGGGCGGAGCGCAATGTCGAGGTGATGACCGGCACCCGCGTGACGGCCGTTGATGCGGCGGCGCACCGTTTGGAGACGACCGCTGGCGCGATTTCCTATGGCCAATTGGTGTGGGCGGCGGGCGGCGATCCGCGCAAGCTCAGCTGCCCCGGCCATGAACTGCCCGGCCTGCACGCCATCCGCACCCGCGCCGATGTCGATGCCCTGAAGGCAGATCTCAAGCCCGAATCACGCGTGCTGGTGGTGGGCGGCGGTTATATCGGGCTGGAATCGGCCGCCGTGCTGCGCAAGCTGGGCCATTCAGTGACGGTGATCGAGGCGATGGATCGGGTGCTGGCGCGCGTGGCCGGGCCGGAACTTTCGGCCTTTTATGAAGCCGAACATCGCGCGCACGGGGTGGAAATCGTCACCGGCGCCGGCTTGGCCAGTCTAGCCGCAGCCGGCGATGCCAAGCTCGCCACGCTCACGGACGGGCGGCAGATCGTGGCCGATGTGGTGATCGTCGGCATCGGCATCGTGCCCGCCGTGCAGCCGTTGCTGGCGGCCGGCGCCACAGGCGGGAACGGGGTCTGGGTGGATGATCACTGCCGCACCAGCCTGCCGGACGTGTTCGCCATCGGCGATTGCGCGTTGCATGCGAACAGCTTTGCCGGCGGCGCTGAAATCCGGCTGGAATCGGTTCAGAACGCCGCCGACATGGCCGCCACGGTGGCGCGCGTCATTACCGGCGATCCCGCCCCGTATCATGCGGTGCCATGGTTCTGGTCCAACCAATATGATCTGCGGCTGCAAACCATGGGCCTGAGCATCGGCCATGATCAGACCGTGCTGCGCGGCGACCCGGCAACGCGCAGTTTCTCGCTGATCTACCTGAAGGCCGGCAAGGTGATCGCGCTGGACTGCGTGAACGCCGCGCGCGACTATGTGCAGGGCAAGGCCTTGGTGGAAAAGGGCGTCGCGGTGCCCGTGGAGGCACTGGCCGATACGGCGACGCTGCTGAAAACCTGGCATCCAGCCTGAGGGGAAAAACAATGGACGTTTCACGGCGGGGCTGGCTGGGGCTGGCCGGCATGGCTGCAGCGAGCACACAGGCCAGCGCCACCACAATCCGGCCCATGCTGCCCGATCCCACCGGCTTTGCCCCGGCACCGGGCATTGCCCACCTGAAATACAATGAAAATCCGCTCGGCCCGCCGGCATCCGCCATCCAGGCCATGGCCGATCTGGCGCGCAGCAGCTGGTATTATGCCGATGATGCGGAAGGCCGATTGGCGGCGATGATCGGCAAGCGAATGGGCGTGCCGGCATCGCAAGTGGTGCTCGGCCACGGCAGTTCGGAAGTCATCACCAGCGCGGCGCTGGCCTGGGGCAAGCGCGGCACCATCCTGCTGCCGGCGCTGCAATTCAATGAGCCGTTGCTCTATCCGATGGCGCAGGGGCTCAATTATCGCCGCGTCGCCATGGCGCCGGATCTGGGCATCGATCTGGGCGCGCTAGCCCGCGCCGCCGCCGCGCCCGATGTGGCGATGGTCTATCTGTGCAATCCCAACAATCCGACCGGCATGATGCTGAAGGCGGCTGATCTGCTGGCGTTCGCTAAGGCCCTGCCGCCGCGCGTCACGCTGCTGGTGGATGAAGCCTATATGGAACTGGCCGGCGATCCGGCCGGTTCGACCATGCTGCCGCTGGTGCAAGGCGGCGCCAATGTCATCGTGACCCGTACTTTCTCGAAATTGTTCGGCATGGCCGGGCTGCGCATCGGCTATGCTGTCGCTTCGCCCGCCAATGCCGCCGAGCTGAAGCGCCATCGCGTCACCATCAGCCTGAATGCGCCGGGCCTGGCTGCCGCCATCGCGGCCTGGGATGACGATGCTTTCCAGCAGCAGAGCCGCAGCGCCATCACGGCGGCGCGTCGCGTGCTGCAGGCCGCCGTGGCCAAGGCCGGGACCGTGGCCCTGCCCAGCCAGACCAATTTCCTGTTCGTGAAAGTGGCCGATGCCAATCGCTTTGCGGCCGCCATGGCCCAGCGCGGCATATTGGTGCGCGGCGCCTGGGGGCCGGGCTGGCCCGAATGGTCGCGCGTGTCGACCGGGCGCATGGCCGATGTGGAGCGCTATGCCGCTGCACTGCCGGAACTGGTCAAGGCCTGATCCCCCTCCCCAAGCTGGCGGTTTGCGCGCTGCCGGCAAGGCGAGTAGCTTGGTCTAAATCTTACAGGGGATAGTGCGTGACCGAGGCATTTGATTTCATCATCGTCGGCGCGGGTTCTGCCGGATGCGCTCTGGCCAACCGCCTGTCTGCAGATCCCGGCACGCGCGTGGCACTGCTGGAAGCCGGCGGCAACGACAACAACATGCTGATCCAGATGCCGGCCGGCATTGCCCAGATCATCCCGCCGGAAAAGCCCAGCCCCTATGATTGGGGTTTCTGGACCGAGCCGCAGGCGCATCTGGGCGGCCGCCCGCTCTATTGGCCGCGCGGGCGGGCACTGGGCGGATCATCGTCGATCAACGGCATGGTGTATATCCGCGGCCACGCCAGCGATTATGACCGCTGGAGCCAATTGGGCCTCACCGGGTGGGGCTGGGCCGATGTACTGCCCTATTTCCGCAAGGCCGAGGATTCGGAACGCGGCAGCGACGAATTTCACGGGAGCGGCGGCCCGCTGCACACCAGCCGCAAGGGCGCCCTGCCCAATCCGCTCAACGCAGCCTTTGCCGAATCGGCCGTGCAGGCCGGCTACAAGCTGACCGACGATTTCAACGGGCCGCAATTCGAAGGCGTTGGCCAATATGACGCGACCATCAAGGATGGGGAGCGCTTCTCCGCCGCCAAGGCTTATCTCACCGCCGACGTGCGCAAGCGGCCCAATTTGCAGATCATCACCGGCGTGCAGGCTCGGCGCGTGCTGCTGGAAGGCAAGCGCGCGGTTGGCGTTGAATATACGCAAGGCACGTCGCTGCTATCCGCGATGGGCCGGGAAATCATCCTGTGCGGCGGCGCTGTGAACAGCCCGCAGTTGCTCATGCTGTCCGGCATTGGCCCGGCTGCGCATCTGAAGCAGTTTGGTGTGGAGGTGGTGGCCGACAGCCCGGATGTCGGCGGTAATCTGCAGGATCACCTGGATGTGATCGTGCAATGGCATTGCAGCCAGCCGGTGACGCTCAACAACAATTCAAAATTCATCAACAAGATGAAAGCGCTGGGCAAATGGGTGTTCACCCGCACCGGCAATGGCGCCCACATGCCAACGCCGATGGGGGCGTTCCTCTCCACCCGCGAAGGCCTGGCCGCGCCCGATATCCAGATGCACTTCATGCCGGTGCGCGGCAATCCGCACGGCCGCGGCACCATGGATGGGCGCCACGGCTATCAGTTGCACGTGTGCCAGTTGCGCCCGGAAAGCCGCGGCACGATCCGGCTGAAGTCCGCCGATCCGCTGGCCGCGCCGGCAATCGACCCCAATTATCTTTCAGCGCCGGAAGATGTCGAAACGCTGGTGCGCGGTGTGGAAATGGCCCGAGAAATCGGCCGCCAGCCCGGCTTTGCGCCCTACAACGATGGCGAAGCCTGGCCGGGTCCGGAGGTGACGGATCGCAGCCAGCTGCTGGAAAGAATGCGTGGCTGGGCCGAAACCATCTACCACCCGGTCGGCAGCTGCCGGATGGGCGTGGATGAACGCGCCGTGGTCGATGGCCAGTTGCGGGTGAACGGCGTCGAAGGGCTGCGCGTGATCGATGCCAGCGTGATGCCGTTCCTGGTCTCGGGCAACACCAACGCACCCACCATCATGATCGCCGAAAAGGCTGCCGACATCATCGCCGCGCGCACCAAGCTGGAGCGCAAGCTGGGGCTGGCGGCATGAGCAGCACGCCCTTCACCATCCCGGTGAACGAGGCCGAGGTCGCCTGGATTCGTGATCGTGTCGCGGCCTATCGCTGGTTTGAAGAACCGCCGAACGCCGGCTGGCGGCACGGCGCCAACCGAGATTACATGCAACGGCTGCAGGCGCACTGGCTGCACGGTTACGATTGGGCCGGCGCGGTGGCGCATCTCAATCGGTTGCCGCATGTGCGGGTGCAGGTGGGGGAAGACGGCGGGCAGCCCTTCCATCTCCACTGTGTGCACCTGCGCTCCAGCAGGCCCGATGCGCGGCCGCTGCTGATTGCGCATGGCTGGCCGGGATCGATCCTGGAATTCGATGCGATCATGGAGCGATTGGCTGAACCGGAAGATCCGGCCGCACCGGCCTTCCATGTCGTGGCGCCATCCCTGCCCGGCTATGCGTGGTCAGACCGGCCATCGGCACCGATCGGCCCGCGCGAGGTGGCCCTCCGTTACGATACGCTGATGGGCGCGCTGGGTTATGATCGCTATATCTATCAGGGTGGGGATTGGGGCTGCGTGATCGGCGGCTGGATGGGACTCGATTCAAGCCGGGTCGAAGCCATCCACCTCAATGGCTATGGACTGCGCAGTGCCGACATGACGCCGACGTCACCGGACGAGATGGCCTGGATGCAGAAGGCGGTCGCCATGCGCGAAACCGAAACCGCCTATCTGCAGTTGCAGGGCACCAAGCCGCAAAGCCTGGGCTTTGCCATGATGGATTCGCCGATGGGGGTGGCCGCCTGGTTCGCCGAAAAGTTCGTCGGCTGGTCGGATGTGGCGGGCGATTATACCGATCCGCCGTTCACCATGGATCAGATGCTTACCAACATCATGATCTATCTCAGCACGCGCAGTTTCCTCACCGCGACCTGGATCTACCGCGGTCTGTTCCTGGAGGGTGGTTTTGCCATGCCAGCAGATCGGCGCGTTGAAGTGCCGGTGGGCGTGGCTGCCTTCCCGCGCGACCTGCTCGCCTTCCCGCCGCGATCGATGGTGGAACGCGGCTATAATGTCGCACATTGGACGACCATGCCGCGCGGCGGCCATTTCGCCAGCCTTGAAGAGCCAGAACTTTTCCTGGCCGATTTCAGGGCCTTCGTCGCCAGCCTGTGAGCATGGCCGATCCGGTCTGGGAGGTAACGCCTGGCCTCACCGCCTATCCGGCCGCATTGACCAGGATGCAGGGAATCGCGGCCGGCATCAGGGCGGGCAGCGAATCGGAACGCATCTGGCTGGTCGAACACCCCCCACTCTATACCGCCGGCACCAGCGCCGATCCGATAGAACTCATTGATCCAGAACGATTTCCCGTCTTCAACGCCGGACGCGGCGGACGCTATACCTATCATGGACCGGGGCAGCGCGTAGCCTATGTGATGCTGGACCTGGCAGCGCGGGGCCGTGATGTCCGGCGTTTTGTGGCCGCTTTGGAAGGCTGGCTGATCGACACGCTGGCCGATTTTGGGACCAATGGGCGAATTATCCCGGGTAAAGTCGGCGTCTGGGTGGACACGGCGGCCGGGCCGGCAAAGATCGCTGCCATCGGAGTGCGGGTGCAACGGTGGGTCAGTTTTCATGGACTTTCGCTTAACGTTACGCCCAATCTCAATGATTTCAACGGGATCATCCCCTGCGGCCTGTCGGAACCAGTCACCAGCCTAGCGGCTTTGGGGCACGGGGCAACGCTTGCAGACGCAGATGAGGCCCTCGCTCGCCATCTGCCCGCCATGCTTGCACGTCTCGTCGCATGATGTCGGTGACATGCAATGACCCGCTTGCGCGATTTCACGCGTCTCGCTAATGTCTACCACAGTTGGGGGATTAAGGCCGAGCCGACCCAACTCGTCCTGGGTTCAGGCGTTACCGTCCAAGGAGATTAGAAATGACCATCGTTGAAAAGCTGAAGACTGCCTCGATCATCGCTGGCGCCGCTCTTCTCGTCGTCGCTTGCGGCGAAAAGAAGGCTGAAGAAGCCCCGGCCGCTGAAGCTCCGGCCACTGAAGCCGCTCCGGCTCCGGAAGCCGCTCCGGCTGCTGATGCCATGGCTCCGGCTGCTGACGCCGCTGCTCCGGCCGCTGACGCCGCCGCTCCGGCCGCTGAAGCCGCTCCGGCCGCTGAAGCTCCGGCTGCCAAGTAATTTCGACTTTTCGTCGAATTGCTTTAGGAAGGGCCGTCCCGTTTGGGGCGGCCCTTTTTTCTTGTTTGGGGAAGGAATGACCATGAGCCTTACACAAATTACGGAACAGATGACCGAGCGCCTGGGCGCCGGTGGCCAGTTCAAGAAGTCCGTGAAATTCGATTTCGGCGCCGATGGCCTGGTGCGCATTGATGATACCGTTTCGCCCGTCGTCGTCAGCAATGAAGACGGCCCGACTGCCTGCAGCATCAAGGTTTCGATGGCTGATTTCATGGATATTGCCACGGGCAAGCAGAACGCCCAGATGGCTTTCATGATGGGCAAGCTCAAGATCGAAGGCGACATGTCGGTCGCCCTTTCGCTGGGCAGCATCCTGGGCTGAACCGGGCGTGATGGTTCGCCGGGCGTGGGCATCGCCCGGCCCGGTGGCCTGAGGCTCCTTTTCTTGAATGGGTAATTGATGCGTTCAATTTTGTGGCTGGCGCTGAGTTGTTTTCTTGTGGCGAGCGCTGCCGACGCTGCGCCGCGCAAGAGCAAGCGTCCGGTTCGCAAGGGCCCGGTCAAAGCCGCTAGCCGAATGCCGGCCAAGCCGCCGGCGCCAAAGCTGCCAACAACAGCCGGCATCATGGTGCCCAAGTCGGTGGTTCTGATCCGGGCGATCCCGGCTGAAACACGCGCCCATGCGGTGTGGACATTGCGCGCGGCATTGAACGTCGCTGCCCTGCAGTGCCAGTATTCACCGTTCCTGCGCTCGGTGGACAATTATAATCAGATGCTGAAGAAGCACGGCGGCGAGCTGACATCAGCCCAGATGACGATGCTGAGCCATTATACGCGGACAATGAAGCGCGGCGGCGCAGCGGCCTTTGATCGCTACAACACCCGCAGCTACAACAGTTTTTCAACCCTGGATGCGCAGTATAATTTTTGCTGGGCTGCCGGTCAGGCGGGCCAGGCAGTGCGTGTCGGCGATGTCGGCGCAATGGGCCGGATTGCAGAGGCCATGGTACCGGAACTTCGCGCCGCACTGGCCTATGTGCCGCCGGCTGCCGGATTGAACGTGCCGCCATTGCCGCCGCTGCCCGATGTGCGGCCGGATCTGGCTAACCTCACCGAGAACTGACCGACACTCTTCTGGTTGGTGGCTTAACAACAAGGCGGCAGCCTGCGTGCTGGGGCTGGCTGTATCTGGTCCTGACTGACGGCAGACAAAGAAAAAGGGGGAGCGGCTGAGCCGCTCCCCCGATTTCGTTCAGCCTGTAAGCCGCTTACTGCGGCTGGCAGGGACCCGTCGGGGCCGGCGCCGGAGCACCGCTGAAGGTGATTTCCACGCGACGGTTCTGCGGTTCACGCACACCATCGGCGGTATCAACCAGCGGACGGCCTTCGCCGAACGCTTCGGTGCCCATCGCATCGGCGGGGACGCCCTTGCCGGCCAGATAGGCCTTCACGGCATCAGCACGACGCTGCGACAGCTTCACGTTGTAGTCGTCCTTGCCCGACTTGTCGGCGTGGCCGGCAAGCGCAACACTGGTCTGACCAGTGGCGGCAAACTGTTCCGCAGCACGATCAAGGATCGCAGCGGCTTCAGCCGTGATGGCCGACTTGTCCCAATCGAAGAAGACCAAGAACGGACCCGGGGTCACAGCAGCCGGCGGGCAAGGCGGCAGCGGGGCGGGGGCGGGGGCGGGCGGAGGCGGCGGAGGCGGCGGGGGCGGGGGCGGCGGAGGCGGCGCTTCAGCCTCGAAGAAGTTGTAGGTCAGAGTCAGCAGCACGCTGTGGCTGCGGAAAGCATTGTTCACCGGCAGACCGTTCACGGTGAACGTGTCCACCTTGTTCACGTTCATCCAGCGATACTTCAGGCCGACATCGACATGGTCGCTGATCGGCTTGTAGACGCCAGCCAGGATGTTCCAAGCGAACGACGTATCAGCATCGTCTTGGAACACCAGGCCCGGATTGCGTAGACGCGCAAACTGCTTGACGCGGGCGATACCGGCACCAGCGCCGATATAGCCACCGAAGTCCTTGTCCTTGCCGCCGAAATCGATGAGGCCGTTCAGCATGAAAGCCAAGGCGCTGGCGGTGCCGCCGGCGTTCGGATACTGCTGCGTCAGCGGAATGCCGACCGTATTGACGCCAGCCGCCGTTGTGTGCGGGATCGCCGGCGGCGGGTTCAACAGGTTCGATTCACGATTCTTGGAGCGCAGATAGTTCAGCGCGAATTCGGCGCGGAAACCGCCAAAATCATAACCAACATTCCCGCCGACATCGAAACCGGGGAAATAGGTGTGCGTGATCGAGTTTTCGACCGTGGTCGCACCATTGGCTGTGGAGATGTCCAGGCTCTGCTTTTGCAGCAGGTTAACACCCGCTTCCAGACCAATATACCAAGCCTTGTCCTTCGCAGTGGCCGCGCTCGAGAGCGCGGTGGCCGCGAGGGCGAGGCCGATCGCAAACTTGCGCATCGTCTTCCCCTTTGTGAAGAGCCAGTCCTATTCTGGCCTCTCGAAAGTCTTTATCGCAGGCACTTGCGGGGATGCAAGTCTGGATTGGTTAAGATTGTTGCCCCGATGCAACAGTTCAAAGGGGAAAATGGCGACAGCCCTCCCTGTTTTTAGGAAATTATGCCCTGCTGCTGCAATGCCGTCAGCAGTGTAGCCAATGTTGCGCGGGCTTCGCTGTCCACTATGCCACCACCGCTGGGCAGGGTAATCATGGCTGGATAGGCGGCCAATAGGGTGCGGCCATTGATCGAAAAACCCAGAGTGGGCCACTTGGCCTGCCAGTCGCCCTTGCGGACAAGCATCAGGTCTTCATCATCGACCAGCACGACCTGTCCATCGCGGGGACTTGCGGCCAACCAGCCCGAATCTTGCCAGTGCATCAGCGTTCCGGCCGGATGCGCGCCAGCGTGGCGCTGTTCATCACCCACACCGCACCCTGACGATAGGGGCTGACCAGCGCGTGCACCATGTCGATCAGGCGATCCTGCGGGTTGGTCTCAGCGAAATTGCCCGCCGCGCCCAACGTGATGAACTGCAGCGCGCCGAACGGACGCGTCAGATCCGCCGTGGCAGCGGTGGGCGCCGTCAGGAAAGCGCGCCGGCCTGCACCAGCGCCGCGGCCTCGGCCCCGCGCCCTTGCGGCAGGATGCGCGCCGAGATGCGGAGGCCGCGGGCATCTTCCCCCAGGCTATCGACGAACCCGATTGGTTCATGCGGTTTGTGCTGCCACAGCAGGGGGATCGGCGCTGTCGCCTCGGCAAAGGCGCCCGGCATCACCACGTCGCCACCCTTGTCGGGCACGGCAAACACGCTGGCATAGCCAGCAATCCGCAGACGGCCGGCCGCCATGGCGGGCCAGCAATTCTAGAAAGGCCATGCGATCCTTGCGGCTGCCCACCAATCGCCGCGCTTCGCGGGTGCCCAGCCGGTGGCGGCTGCGCTCTGCTGAGCGATCGCGCTGCTTGCGGGCCGGAGGGGCACAAGCAGCCACAGCAAACACGTCACCAGCCATCGCTGGCGAGACAAGCGCATCAAGCATGCAAGAGGCTCCTGGAAAGCGGCGACTTCAGCCCTGTTCAGGCCGATTCCGCAGGCATGCCATATTGATAACCAAAAGCGTTACACCTGTCAATCAATAAAGTGCCTATTTGGTTATTTTATCCAGCGTCGCCACCACTTCCGCAGCAAAGCGCGGCATCGCGAATGGCGCGGCCGGCAGATCGAAGCCGCGCCGAATCACGATGATATTCCTCCCCGGCACGATCACCGCATACTGCCCGCGATTGCCATTCATCGCATAGGTTCCCGCAGGCAATGCCGGCACCGCATCATGCGCGCCCAGCCCACCCCACCGCCAGAATCCGGCACCATAGCCTTCGGGCCGGCCCTGCGGCTGGGTCATTGTCGCGGCTTCCACAAATGCCGGCCAATCGGTAGGCAGCAGCTGCTGGCCCCCAATCTTGCCGCCGTTCTGGTACAGCAGCGCCAGCCGGGCCAGATCGCGCGCCGTCATCCACACCTGACTCGACAGCACGAAATCGCCCTGCCAGTCGGTTTCCGGCGTGGTTCGGGTCATCCCCAGCGGCCACAGCAGTTCGGTGAACGGGAAGGCCAGCGCCGCGTGCTTGCCGCCCTGTGCTGCGACGGTGCGCGAAAGGGCCAGCCCGGCCAACATGATGTCATTATTGCTGTAATTGAAATGCGTGCCCGGTGCATATTCCAGCGGCATCGTCACCGCCGTCTGCGCCACCAAGGCACCGCCCACATAAACTTCGTCCGTGCGGTTGCCCGGCCCGGCCGTCCACAACCCGCTATTCATGCGCAGCAGTTGGTTCCAGCTGATGGCGGCGCGCGGATCGCCTTCTGCTCGCCACTGCGGCACAGGCGCTGGCCGGTTCACGTCCACCAGCCCAAGCTGCACCGCCCGGCCGACAAGTGTGGCTGTCAGCGATTTGGCCACACTCCACGTGCGCTGCGGCGTGTGCATCGTCCAATCGGCGCGATAGCGTTCGGCGATGATCTTGCCGTCCTTCAGCACGATCACCGCCGTGGTGCGATCACTGGCAAAGGCCGTCGCCACCACTTCATCCAGCGCGACGCGGGCCTTGCGCTTCTTCAGCGGCTGCGCCGCGCCGGCATCGCCCAGCGGCCAGGCCATGGCATCGGTCGCCGCCAGATCTGGTGTTGTCAGGCCCGGCACCAGCTTGGGCAGCGCTGATGCGACCTCCGGCCCGGCGCCCGGCGGCAACTGCGCGCAGCCCAACAAAGGCCGCCACACGGCGATGCGAGGCGGCATATCATCAGCAAATTTAACCGATACGGTTCGCGTTGCTTCGTTGATCGCGGCGGGCAATGTGGTCACGCTGTCCTGATACTCGCGGTAGATACCGGTCAGATCATCGCGGGTGATGCTGGCGACATCCTGTCCTGCATTCCAGCGCCCGGAACACAGGAAGGCCGCCTTGTACCCCGCCGCCAGCGCCAGCCGGTGAGGGTCCTCTGCCGCAGCGGCAGGAGCAGCCAGCAATGCCGCCGCGATCAGTGCCCGCTTCATGCCATCAGGCTCCCCCACACGCTGGCCATCAGCATGCCGGCGCGCATGTCGCCCACGGTGGTGCCAGCCATCTTGTTCATCACGTAACTCATGCACAGCCGCGCATCCATGTCGCACACCACCAGGCTGCCGCCGTAACCGCCCCAGAATATGGTGTTGGGGTTGGGCATCGGGCGTGTCGGCCCAGCCAGGCCATAGCCCATGCCGTAACGCACCGGCATGTTCAGCACCTGGTCGTGCCCTTCGATCTGCAGTTCCAACGCCTTCTTCACGCCGGCCTCGCTCAGCAGCCGCTTGCCGCCGGCCACACCGCCATTGGCCATGAGCGTCTGCACCGCCGCGACCGAGCGGGCATTGCCATGGCCGCCCGCCGCCGGGATTTCCGCCGCGCGCCATGCGCGGGTGCGGGTATCGAGCGGGTTGATCGGCGGGTTGGTCGCCATATTCTTCGCCAGCGCCGATTGCGGCCCGTCGCTGATGCTGGCGCCCTGCGGCGGCGGCACCAGATCGGCGACACGGCCATCGTGCGCCGCATCCAGCCCGATATGGAAATCGGCCCCCAGCGGCCCGGCCAACTGCTCCGCAAACACCGTGCCCAGCGACTTGCCGGTGATGCGCCGCACAACTTCACCGACCAGATAGCCTTGCGTCACCGCGTGATAGCCCGGCGCGGTGCCCGGTTCCCAGAACGGCGCCTGCGCGGCCAGGCGGCTGGTGACCAGATCCCAGTCGTACAAATCAGCCGGCTGCATCGGATCGTGAAAGCCGGAAAGGCCGGCGGCATGGCTCATCAACTGCGCCACGGTCACGTCCTGCTTACCGGCCGCGGCAAACTCCGGCCAGTAATGCGCGACCTTCTCTTCAAACTTCAGCGCGCCCTGGTCCGCCAACCACAGCGCGGTGAGCGCCGTCATCGTCTTGGTGGTGGAATAGACGTTGACGATCGTGTCCTTCTCCCAGGGCCGCGTCTGTTCGGCATCGGCCCAGCCGCCCCACAGATCGATCACTGGCTCGCCATCAATCGTGGCGGCGAAACTGGCCCCGAGATCATCACCGCGCGCGAAGGCCGCGGCAAAGGCGCCGCGCACGGCTTCGAATTTCGGATGCACAAAACCCTGCACGTCACTCATGTCACCATCTCCTCGGGCAGGGGCGATGGCCCCACCAGTTCACGATATAGTTTCAGCGCATAACGATCCGTCATGCCAGCCACGAAATCACCAACATGCCGGGCACGCGCCGGTTCGTCGGCCGGGCAGGTGCTCGCCCAATCACCAGGCAGTCGCGCCGGATCGGCGTGGAGCGCGGCAAACAGCCCCTCAACCACTGCTTCCGATGGGTCACGCAGCCGCGCTACCGCCGGCGCACGATACATGCGCTCACGCAGGAAGGCCTTTAGCGCCCGAACCTCGGCAGAAAGCCCGTCCGAAAGGCCGGCAATCGTATGGCCAGCGCCGCGAACATCCTCGACGCTTCGCGGATCGATTGCCGCCAGCCTGGCGCGCGTGGTGGCGAGCAGGTCTTCCACCATCCGTCCGATCTGTTCGCGCACAAGCTCGGGCACCAGCCGCCGCCGCGCCGAAATGCCGGGCCAACGCCGCGTCACCGCCTCCCAGCAATCGGCGACGAATGGCACGGCGGTTACCACATCCTCGATCCCAAACAGGCCGGCGCGGATGCCATCATCCAGATCGTGATTGTCGTAGGCAATATCGTCGGCAATTGCCGCAATCTGCGCTTCCAGCCCGGCATGGCTGGTCAGGTCCAAAGGCCAAGCGGCATCGACGCCGGCCAGCGCCCAGCCCGGTTCATAAATCGGCCCATTGTGCTTGGCCAGGCCTTCCAGCGTTTCCCACGTCAGGTTCAGCCCGTCGAACCCGGGGTGCCGGCATTCCAGTTTCGTCACGATGCGCAGGGCGTGGCCGTTGTGATCAAAGCCACCCCACGGCGCCATCACCAGTTCCAGCGCATCCTCACCGCTATGCCCGAACGGCGGGTGGCCCAGATCATGCGCCAGTGCCAACGCCTCGGTCAGGTCCTCGTCCACATTGAGCGCGCGGGCCAGGCTGCGGGCGATCTGCGCCACTTCCAGGCTGTGGGTCAGGCGCACGCGGAAATGATCGCCGTCGGGGGCTACAAATACCTGCGTCTTGTAGCGCAGCCGCCGAAACGCGCCGGCGTGGATGATCCGGTCGCGATCGCGCGCAAACGGGCTGCGCGTTGCCGAAGCCGCCTCCGAGTGCAGCCGCCCGCGTGACGCCTGCCAGTGCGTGGCGAAGGGGGCGAGGGTCAAAGCCTCACCCTCACTTCACCGTCCCGGCCGCCTTCAGGGCCTCCACCTTGCCCGAGTCGTACCCCAGTTCGGCCAGGATCGCATCGGTATCGGCCATCTTTGTCATGCGCGGCGCATCGCTCACGGTGGCCGAATAGCGCGGGGCGGGCGCAGGCTGCATCACGCCATCGGCTTCCACGAAGGTGCCGCGCGCGGCGTTGTGCGGGTGATGCGGCGCTTCGCTCATGCTCAGCACGGGCGCGAAGCACACGTCGGTCATCTCCATGTCCGCACACCAGTCATCGCGGCTGCGCGTCTTGAACAGCGCGGTCAGCCGTTCCTTCAGGGCCGGCCACTGCGCCGAATTCATCTGCGCGGCGAAATCGGCATCGTCCTTCAGCCCGGTCTTTTCCAGCAGCAGCGCATAAAATTGCGGTTCCAGGCTGCCGATGCTGATCCATTTTCCGTCGGCGCATTCATACGTGTCATACATGTGGGCGCCGGTATCGAGCAGGTTCACCCCGCGCTCGTCCTTCCAGATGCCGTTAGCGCGAAAACCCCAGATCATCGCCATCAACGCGGCGGCACCATCGGTCATGGCGCAATCGATCACCTGGCCCTGGCCGGTGGTTTTCGCGTGCAGCAGCGCCGAAACCATGCCGAACGCCAGCATCATGCCGCCACCGCCGAAATCGCCCACCATGTTGATCGGCGGCGTTGGCTTCTCGCCCGCCCGGCCATAGGCGTGCAGGGCGCCGGCCAGCGCGATATAGTTGATGTCGTGGCCGGCGGCATTGGCATAGGGGCCGAATTGGCCCCAGCCGGTCATGCGGCCATATACCAGCTTGGAATTGACGGCGTGGCATTCTGCCGGGCCCAGGCCCAGCCGCTCGGTCACGCCGGGGCGGAAACCTTCGAAAAGCGCATCGGCGGATTTCACCAGATCCAACACCAGCGCCCTGCCTTCGTCACTCTTCAGATCCACCCCGATCACCCGTCGGCCGCGCAGCAGCGGATCACGCGCATCGATCCGCGCGCCCGGCCGATCCACCCGGATCACTTCCGCGCCATGATCGGCCAGCATCATACCGGCAAATGGCCCCGGCCCGATCCCGGCCAGTTCGATGATCCTGATTCCCTGCAGCGGCCCGGCCATATGCGTCACTCCCTTGTGTTTGGGCCACAAGTGGCACGCCGGGCGCGGCAGGCCAAGCTGTTGGGGGTGGCAGGGGCAGGCACTGCGGCCGGCGGCCTTCAATCGGTGCGGGGCACGAACGAGAAGGTCTGCCGCTCGACGATCTCGCTCACAGCGCGGTGGGCTTCCTCGAACGCGGCATCGGTGTGCGGGCTGGCGGCGGCATCGGCATTGGCGATGACAACCAGGCCATAGGGCTGGCGTCCGATGACGCAGGGGCGGGTGGGGCTTTGGGCATAGACCCACTCCACCGGATCGGTGAGGCTGTTGTAGGTATAGCTGTAGCCATGCGGCCAGCGGTTGACGGTAATGGCGGCGATGTCGCGCGCCGGATCAAAGCCGCCGGGGCCAAGCAAACGTGCCAATTGGCTACGAGTTTCGCGCTCGAAATCCTCGAAGCTGGTGGCGAGCAGGCGGGCGCGGCCAATTTTGTGCTGCTCGCGGCGCGGCAGGCCGGGTTCGGCGGGAAATTGCGTCAGATGCAGCGCGATCGGCTCGTCCGGGCTTTGCGCGTGGACCACGCCGCCCAGTCTGGCAGCTTCGGTGAGCGCCACCGTGTCGTGAAACATGGTTGGGCAATAGAAATTGGACACACCGAGCTTGTGGAAGGCGCGCCAGTTGCGCAGCACGACATTGGTATAGACCAGCGGCCCCTTGGTGCCATAGCGCAGCGCGTCTTTCTGGGCGGCGGGCAATTCCGGCATGATGTGCGGGATCACCTCGTTCCAGCAGGCGAGCAGCACCGCCTTCGCGCGCACCGATTGCAGCTTGCCATCCTTCACATAACGCACCGTCGCGTTGCTGGCGCTCGCCGCATCGCCGTCGTGGCTGACGTTGAGAACGAGGCTGGAGAGCCGGATGCGCACCGGGTTTGCCGGCGCATCGAGCGCAGCATAATTGATGCGGGCGGTTGCCATGTCTTCCTGCGTGCGCGCCGGCGTCGCCCCAGGCACCAGTGCCGCCACCAGCAGCCGGGCCAGCGTGGCATTGCCATCGGGGAAATGAATGGACTCCTTGCCTTCGCGTTGGCGGCCGTGGTGGCCGCCGTGCAGATCGGCAAACAGGCCATCGGGTACCTGGCCCAGGCCAAGGCCGGAGAAACCGGGATAGCCCTGCACCCAGCCGAACAGCGCCGGCGTGGCATCGGCGCCGACACAGAAGCTGGCGCGGCCCATGGTCATGAAGAACCACATCGCTTGGGCATCGAGGCCGACTGTTTGGGTATAATAATCCTGCAGCGATGTGCGGGCGAGGAAGGCCTTCTTTGCCGTCACATCCATGCTGGCCAGATAATCTGGCTGATCGGGTGCAAGCAGCCGCGCCATGTCGGCACGGGCCTTTGGCGAAAGAGGCGTGCGGGCGAGGAACTCTGCGCCGAACCGCGGCCCGCGCATGCCGCGCTGCGCCGGATCGGCCACCACCAGTTGATCCTTGCCCCAACGCTCCTTCTCGAAAAAATAGCCGCGCCGCAGGCCGAGCCCGGCATAGAGCCGGCTGTTGGCATCGTTGGTGACCTTGTAGCGCTCCAGATCGATGCCGAGATCATCAAGGATCGAACGCGCCCATTTGTTGTAGCGTTCGGGCGACTCGATATTCAGCGTGCCGCCGTTGATGACGATGAATTTGCCATCCACCACATATTCGTTGCGCTTGGCGTGGCCGCCAAAATCATCGTGATTATCAAGGATCAGGATGCGTGCCTGCGGCCCCACTGCCTTGCGATAGAAATGCGCTGCCGCCAGGCCGCTCAGCCCGCCGCCGACGATGACAAGATCATAGGTCTCACCCGTATCCTGCGCGTCGCCGGGTTTCTGGCCGTCGCGCAACGCATGCGCCATTTCGAACGAGCCCGGATGGCTGCCGCGCATCCCGGTGCGGGACGGGGGGTAAGTCTCGTCTTGCGGGATCAGGCCCCCGGCTCGCGCTGCGCCCAGTGCCGGCACCCCGGCCCCGAGCGCGCCGACCGCCACCGCGGCTCCGTTCACGAAATCGCGGCGGCTGATGCGGGCGTTCATGCCCAGTGCGTCATCATCCAGCATCGGCCAGCCCCCAAGTGCACTTTGCCCATTGTTATTTCCGTCGCACCCACTTCAGATCATATTCGGTGGTCCAGGTCGTGCCGCCATCTTCGGTGCCCACCGAAAGTTCGCGGATGGTGCCATCCGAGTTGGCAAACAGCGTCCAGTGGCGCAGCCGCACCTTGCCGTTCGGCAGCGGCCGTTCGGTGACATAACGCATCTCGCCGGGCTTGATCAGGCTGCCGCGGAAACTGGTGGTCGCCCCGGTATCCGTCGCCCAGTAATAGCCCCAGTTCTTCAGCAGAGGCGAATAGTTGAACAGGCCAACGCCATTGCCGCCCCGGGCCGCGTCGAGCACCATCCAGCGTTCCTCGATCACGCAATCGTTCAGGATCAGCTTCATGGAGACTTCGGCGGTCTTCTTGTCGCCGGCAAACACATCCCATTCGCCAACGGTGAAATCCTGCTGGCGAAACAGACTGTCGGCCCGGCAGGTTTCGGTGGGTTTGGCAGCGGGCGGCGCTGCCGGGGTCTGGGCGGCGACGGGCACGGCGGCAGCCAGCATGACGGCGATCAACGGGATGGTCTGGCGCATCGGCCCCTCCTTGCACTGCGATGGCGGGATGCTAGCCTGTGTGCAGGGCCTTGTCTCGCTCGTCGGATGACGGAGAGGCGGAGCCGGCAGGGGGAACTAGGTGATGAGCGATTGGTCTGATCGGACGTTGGGGATGAACCGGCCGATTGCGCGGCGGGATTTCATCAGCGGCGTGGCGGTTGGTGTCGCGGCGTCTGGCCTATCCTTGCCGGCATGGGCGGCCGAAGCGCCCGACTATCCCCCGTTGAAAACCGGCCTGCGCGGGCAATATCCCGGCAGTTTCGAAACCGCGCACATGGCCCGCGACGGCAGTTTTGGCGGCGCGGTTCCGGCGGATGACAGCGGCGAACATTATGATCTGGTGATCGTGGGCGGCGGCATTTCCGGACTGTCGGCGGCCCATTTCTACCGGCAGGCGCTAGGCGACGATCGCAAGATCCTGATCCTCGACAATCACGATGATTTCGGCGGCCACGCCAAGCGCAACGAGTTCCACTACGGCGGCCGCACTATCCTTGCCTATGGCGGCACGATGAGCATTGAATCGCCCTTCCCTTACAGCTTCACGTCGAAAAAGCTGCTGGCCGATCTGGGTGTCGATCTGGCCAGCTATGAGCGGTTCGAGACCAAGGCCTATGCCGGGCTGGGCAACGCCACTTTCTTTGACCGGCAGCATTTTCTGAACGACAAATTGGTCACCGGCACGGGCAAGAAACCGTGGCCACAATTCTTCGCCGAAGCCCCGCTCTCGCCCGCCGTCCGCGCTGACCTGACGCGCCTGCACACGCAAGTGAAGGATCATCTCCCCGGCCTTGATCCAGAGGCAAAGGCGGCGGCGCTCAAGGCCATGAGCTATCAGGATTATCTGCTGAAACATGCCGGCATGCTGCCCGAATGCCTGCCCTTCTTCACCGGCCAGGGCTATCGCAACAACAAGCGGGTGGACACGCTGCCGGCCTGGGAAGCCGCCTTGAGCAAGCGCGCGCCGGGCTTTGCCGGCATGACCCTGCCCGGCCAGATTCACGCCGAAGCCCAGCATTTTCACTGGCCCGATGGCAATGCATCGGTGGCGCGGCTGCTGGTGTCGGCGCTGGTGCCGGGCGTGTTTCCGGGCAAGCTCGATCAGGAAAGCGTCGTGCTGGCGCCGGCCAATTATGCCGCGCTCGACAATGCGAAGAATGCGGTGCGCATCCGGCTTTCGAGCATGGTGATCCGCGCCGAACATCTGGGGCCGGTGACGCGCAGCACCGAAAAGGCGGCGCGCGTGGTGTATGTGAAGGATGGCCAGCGCGTCGCGGTGACGGCGGCCAATGTGATCCTGGCCTGTTTCAACAACATCATCCCGTTCATCGTGCCCAGCCTGCCGCAGGCGCAGAAGGCGGCGCTGCTCTATCCGTCAAAGGTGCCGATGCAATATACCAACGTGCTGCTGCGCGACTGGAAGGCGTGGGCGAAGCTGGGCATCAAGGCCATCCATGCGCCCAACGGCTATCACACCACCACCGCGCTCGACACGCCAATGGCGATCGGCGGTTATCGCAGCGCGCAGACGCCGGATGAACCGGTCGTGCTGCACATGGTGCGCAATCCCAACAGCCCCGGAAGCCCACGCAAGGAACAGAACCGCATCGGCCGTGCCGACATGCTGGCCACCGACTACACCACCATTGAACGCGAAATTAGGAGCCAGCTGCAGCGCATGCTGGGCAGTGCCGGTTTCGAGGCGGCGCGCGACATTGCCGGCATCACCGTCAACCGCTGGCCGCATGGCTACAGCTATACCTATGACACGCTGGGCGATCCGGATGTGCACGACGAACAGCGCCCACACATATTGGGCCGGCAGAGCTTCGGCCGCATGGCCATCGCCAATGCCGATGCGTCGGCTTCGGCCTTCACCAACACCGCCATCGACATGGGCGAACGGGCCGTGCAGGAATGCCTGATCAGCCGCGGACTTATCTAGCAAAAATCGCTGGCTGAGGTCGCTGGACTTCGCCAGCCACCCCATGTCAGACTGCGGCAAAACAAGGCCGCCAATCCTTGGCAGGCCAGGGGGTTGGCGGCGGAAACACGGCAAATGGCCATTATCACCATCTGGCATAACCCCAAATGTGGCACCTCGCGGGGTGCGTTGGCCTTGCTGCACGAACAGGGCCATGATGTGCACGTGATCGAATATCTGAAAACCCCGCCCGATGCCGCAACGTTGGCTGGCGTGGCCGCGGCCGTGGGCGGCGCCAAGGCCCTGTTGCGCACGCGCGGCACCGATGCAGAGGAACGCGGCCTGCCGCAAGCGGACGACGCCACCATCCTGGCCGCCATGCTGGCCGATCCCATCCTGATCAACCGCCCGGTGGTAATCGGGCCCGGTGGCACCATGCTCGCCCGCCCGGCCGAACGCGCGCTGGAAGCGGCATGAGCATCCGTCCTGCCCGCATGGAAGATGCCCCGACCCTGGCCGCCATCTATGCGCCCGCCGTGCTGAACGGCACCGCCAGTTTCGAGATCGAACCGCCGTCTGCGGCCGAAATGGCGCAGCGGCTGATGAAGGTGAAATCGCATGGCTGGCCGTGGCTGGTGCATGTGACGATGGGCAAGGTGGATGGCTATGCCTATGTCACCCAGTTCCGGGATCGCCCGGCCTACCGCTATTGCGGCGAAACCAGCGTCTATGTGGCGCCCGATGCCCAGCGCACCGGCATCGGCCAGGCTCTACTGATGGCGGTGAGCAGCGCGGCGCGAACGGCCGGGTTCCGGCAGTTGATCGCGTTGATCGGCGATCCTGGCAACAATGCATCCATCAGCCTTCATGCATCCTGCGGCTTCGAACGCGCCGGCCTGCTGAAACAGATTGGCGAAAAGTTCGGCAAGCCTCTCGACATTGTGATGATGCAGCGCAGCCTGGTGGGCTAATCAGGCCATCACCCACTTTGGCCCGCCGCGATGCCGCTGGCGCAGCTGGTGTCCCACCGCCAAGAAGCCCAGCCCCAGCATGAGCCAAGTTGCCGGTTCGGGCACGTTGCTCACCGCGACCGGCGGATTGCCGAATCCGGCGGCAAACAGGCTGCTGATCTGACTGCCAACGCTGTCTGCCCAGGCCGGCGTGAAGCTGGACCGGGTGGGTGCTGCCAGCGCAAAGCAGGGCTGGCCGGAGAGGCCGCGCACATCAAACGACTGGTTGTTGGCCACGATGTTGCGCAAGCCTTCGGTCAGGCGCACCGTGGGCGCGCCCCAGCGCGCTTCCGGCAGGTTCGACAGCACGTTGTCGATGAAGATGCTGTCGTTGCAGCGGGTGCAGCTCACGCCATGGGTGAAGGTGACAGCCGCATAGTTGCCGGCAAAGATCAGCCGTTCACCGCTGCCGGTGCGCGGATCGAACGACACGAACGCCTGCATGTTGCCGATGGCGCTGTTGTTCAGAATGGCGATATCGGATTGCAGCGGCCGGCCATTCAGGCTCCACAACTGGATGCAATCGGGGTGCGAACCAACGCCCGGCGTGAAGGCCGAACAGCTGTTCGATGAAACGATCACGCGCTGGCTGTCCACTACGTTGATGCCATCGGCGAAGCTACCAGTAATGCTGTTGCGCGTCACCAGCACGCCGGTGGAACTGCGCACGTCCATGCCGGTGCCATGGCCGGTGAACTGCGAATCCCGCACCGTAACCTGGTGGGATTGCACCACCAGCAGGCCAGAACCACGATTGTCACGGTTGCCCAGATACAGGCCCTGCGCCAGGCTGATGTTGCTGCTGAACTGCACCTGCACCGTGTGCCAGGCGCGCAGATCAAGATCGGCGCGGCCATAGGTGCCGCCGGAAAACGCCAGATTGTGCACGTTGTTGAGCACCAGCCCGCTCTGAAACACGGCGTCGCGGGCATCCACCTGCACATTGCCGAAATCACGATTGCGCAGCACCAGCGGGATGGCGAATGTGCCGGTGATGCGCAGCGTGTCGCCCGGCCGCACGCTGGCCAGCACGGCCGTCTGGCTGCTGGTTGGGGTCAGGGTGATCACCTGTTGCGCACTGGCGGCACTGGCCAGAGCCATCACGGCCAGGCCGGCCATCATCGTGGGGCGCAATCGGAACGGCGTCATTCCTGTGTCTCCCGTGCTGTCCGCCGGGCGGCCCATGATCGGTCGCCCGGCTGGCAGCGTTTCCGCCGTGCTGGCGGCAACCCTGTCCAAGGCCGGTAACGGCTGCATCAGGGTGGAGCTTGCGTGCGGCAATCGCGCTGCATCTATTACGGATGTTATCGCCCTCGGGCTTGCCCGCCGGCCGCGAAGCCGCCATGGGGCGGGGCATGGCGACCACATTCCTGTTCCCCACCCC
Organism: Sandarakinorhabdus limnophila DSM 17366; assembly: GCF_000420765.1. Taxonomy (GTDB): domain Bacteria; phylum Pseudomonadota; class Alphaproteobacteria; order Sphingomonadales; family Sphingomonadaceae; genus Sandarakinorhabdus; species Sandarakinorhabdus limnophila. The sequence continues at coordinate 240,310 of NZ_ATVO01000006.1, forward strand.
GCTCTGGCAGGGCCGGCTTGATGATACCGCGCTGCTGGCCGATCTGGCCCACAGTTGCCGGACGCTGGCCGAGGACGACAGCGCCGGCCGCCGCTGGAGCCGCGACAACCGCTATCGCGGCTACACCAGCTATGCCTCGCTCAACGATCTGCCGTCGCGCGATCCGGCCTTTGGCGATCTGGCGCGCTGGCTGGTGAAACAGGCCAGCGCCTTTGCCGCGGCCGCGCATCTCGATCTTGCAGGGCGTAAACCAAAGCTCGACAGCCTTTGGGTCAATATCCTCAAACCCGGCGGCGGCCACAGCGGGCACATCCACCCGCACAGCATCATTTCAGGCACACTCTATGTGGAGGTGCCCGCTGGCGCCGGCAGCATCCGCTTCGAAGACCCGCGCCTGCCGATGCTGATGCACAGCCCCCCGCGCAGCGCCGATGCGCCGGCCGAGAACCGCAATTTCGTCCACGTCGAACCAGCGCCGGGCGATCTGCTGCTGTGGGAAAGCTGGCTGCGCCACGAGGTGATGCCCAGCGCCGCCAAGGCGGATCGCATTTCGATCAGCTTCAACTTCGCCTGATCTTCGCTGGTTTACCCTGTCGCCCCTGACGTGATTCGGAGCCCCGTTATTCTGTCGCTGCCGCGTGGTGGATCGGGCGCAACCAGGCCGCTTCCCAACCGCCGTCCCCAAGAATCAAACGGCCCGTCGCTCCTGGGTGGGGGTGGAGCGACAGGCCGGGCGGGCCCTCCCCGCCAAGTGAGCCGACCCCGGGAAGAGGCGGCCCTTAGCTGAAATCAATATCAGAACTTGAAACTGACTTCACCGCCAATAATGCGGCGCTGGCCGGGTGAAATGAACGATCCACCAAACTCGATCGCCGGGATCACTTCGTTCAGCCACATCTTGTCGAGCAGATTGTTTGCAAACACCGATACTTGCCAGTTCTTGCATTCGATGCCGGCGCGCAGATTTACGACGCCGAACGCATCGCGACGGGTCACGTCATAACGCGCGTTGCCCACCACCGCCGGCAGTTGCAGCGCCGAAATCGGCAACAAACCGCTGAAAAGCGTTGGCTTTTCCTGATCCTGCACGCTGTGGAACCAGGTCGGCCCGGTCAGGCGGTAATCGGCACGGAAATTGGCTTTCAGGGCGTCGCTAACCGGCACACTCACCTGTGTGCCGACGTTCAGGGTGTAATCGGCTGTATAGGGGCTCTTGTTGCCCAGCGTATCCGGCCGGCTTCGATTGGCCTTGATCTCGCTGTCGGTGATGTTGCCGCTGGCAAACACCGTCCAGCCATCGACGATCTTGGCATTCAGGTTGAGTTCGGCGCCCCACAGATCGACCTTGTCGATGTTCGACACCACGCGCAGCAGGCCAAAGCCGCCCACGAAGAATTCGAAGAACTGCATGTCGCGGACCTTGGTATAATAGCCCGCCAGATCATAGCTGATGCGGCCATCCAGCAGGCTGCCCTTGATGCCGGCTTCAAACGCGGATGAGCGTTCCAGGCGATATTGATCCCTGATCGTCACGCCGGCGTTGATGGTGCCAACGGTCACGCCATTGTTGAAATTGTTGTTCACGATGGCGGCCGAACCCTGGTTGTTGAAACCGCCGGCCTTGAAGCCCACGCCCCAGTTGGCAAACAGGTTGGTATCGTCGTTCAGCTTGTAGCCGAGGGTGATCTTGGGCTGCAGCTGCTTGAACGTGTTGGCCGCCGGCGGGATCGGGCCGCCCACCTGGCCGGGGTTGATCTGCCCGCCGCTGATTGGATCAAGCACGAACGGCACCAGATTTTCGGCGCGGCGGCGTTCGATGTCATAACGCAAGGCCAGACCCACGGTGAACTGCTCCACCGGCTTCCAGTCAAGCGAGCCGAAGGCGGCATAGACATCGGTACGGAAGCGATCGTTGAACAATTGGCTGGTCGGGTTGGACGAGCCGGGCGCGTTGTAGAGCGTGGGCGACACGCCTTGGCCCAGATCGGCGCCCAGACTGATGCCGGTTTCACGATCGATGTTGAGGTAATAGAGGCCAACCGACCAGTTGATCGGACCATCCAGCGTGGAGGCATAGCGGATTTCCGCCGAGATGTCCTTCTGCTGGCGGGTCTGCAGCTGGGTGCCGTCACACGTGGTCGGGCTGTAGGCACCATAAGTGGATCCGGTGCCCGGATTGAAGATGAACGGTGTCGAGCTGGTGCCGATGAACGTCGGCGGATTCAGCGGATAGCCCGCCAGCTGCAAGGTGGTGGCGGCGCACTTGGCGGCCACGGCCTGGCTGGTCGCGCTGGCGCCCGGGAAAGTGTAGCGCGCGAAATCGGCGGATGTGCCATCGGCCGTCAACGCCTGATCGACATCGGAATACAGCATCCAGCCGGTGATCTTGCCCGTGCCGAAATCATGCTCCACTCGGGCCGAGGTTTCAAAGGTGGTCTGCTCGTTGGTCGGGCGGATGTTGCTGTAATAACGGAATGGGTGGCTGTTCACATTTTCATAGAAGGCCGGGTTCACCGCCGCGAAGTTGGGCAGGTGGAAACTGGCGTTGAAGTTGATCGAGGCGCCGGACAACTTGGCATAGCGGCTCTTCACGTCGAGCGTGGTGGCCTCGCCCAGCTTGGCGACGATGCGACCATCGATGCCGTAATTTTCCTGATCGTCGACAACCTTGGCATTGCCCAAGAATTCGTTGCGCCAGAAACCATCGGTGGTCTGATAATTGGCCGACAGCACGAAGCCGACGGCATCAGACAGCGGGCCGGCGACATAGCCAAAGGCCTGACCGGTGGCGAGTTCGCCATAATTGGCGCGGAACGCGCCTTCCAGCACGTCGCCCGGCTTGATCGTGGTCATGACGATGGCGCCAGCCGCCGCGTTGCGGCCATAGATGGCGCCCTGCGGGCCCTTCAGCACTTCCACCTGGCGCAGCGTGCCCTGCACCTGATTGAGCTGCGCCGTGTTGGTTTTCAAAATGCCGTCAACCACCAGCGCCACGCTCGATTCAGCGTCGCGGGCGCCGTTGAGGCCGCGGATGTTGATCTGGGTGTCGCCGGCTTCCGCCGAACCCGAAACGATGGTCACGCCGGGCGTGAGCTGCAGGATTTCCTGGCTGCGGAAGGTGCCGGTGGCGGCCAGCGTTTCGGCAGTGACCACCGACACGCTGGCCGGCACGTCGATCAGCCGTTCGCTGTTGCGGCGGGCCGTCACCAAAATCTCGCCGGCCCCGTCGTCTGCGGCAACAGCCTGCTGGGCCATGGCCGGCGTGGCGGCCAGAATCAGGCCAGAAACGCCAAGCAAAAGCCGGGCCAGACGCGACGGCAACAGTCCGCCAGCGGCCGGCAGCGCGCCGCCAGTCACCAGATCCGTGCCGGCACTCGCCGGCAGCGCCCGCATGCAATTGGCCTGCGTCTGGCTGTAGATCTGCGTCATGTTACCTCGCTCCCGCCCGTTGTGACTTCAGTTTCGTGACAAATGCGTTGCTGATAATGTATACAAAACTGGCCATATGCAAGCGAGCTTTCGTCCGTTTCGCTGCAAACACGGGGGGCGCGACCATTTTGCAACAGGGTGAAGATGCCGGATAACACCACCAGTGCCAGCAATGCCGCGGCCAGCGCCGCCGATCGCGCCTATGCCGAAATCAGGGGCCTGATCCTGGCCGGCGATGCCAGCCCCGGCACGCCGCTGCGCGAAGAGGCGCTGGCCGATATCGTCGGCGTGTCGCGCACCCCGGTTCGCGATGCACTGCGCCGGCTGGAGGTGGAGCTCTACGCGGTGCGCACCCCCGGCGGTCGCTTGGTGGTTGCCGATTGGGACAGTGACGATGTTGCTGAAATCTTTGCCTTGCGCGCCATGCTGGAAGGCCATGCCGCCGCCCGCGCCGCTCGCCGCGCCACCCCGGCGCAACTGGCGGAACTGCGCCATTGCAACGCTGCCATCGAAGCCGCCGTGGCGATAGAGCAGCCGGATGTCGCGCGCTTTCTGGCCGAAAACCGCCGCTTTCACGATATCATCCTGAGCGCGTCCGCCTCGGCGCGGCTGTCCACGATGCTGGCTGGCCTTGTGGAACAACCGATCGTGCGGCGCACCGCCACCCGCTATGACCGCGCCGATCTGGCCCGATCAGCACACGAACATAGCCAGTTGATCCAGGCCTTTGCGGCCCATGATGAAGATTGGGCACGGGCAGTGATGACCGCCCATATCCGCCGTGCCCTGCACGCCTTTCAGGATGCAACGCCTTCGAAATAAGTGTTTATTTCCACGATGCTGCGCAGTTCAGCCGTCTTGGCGGCGAGATCGAACAGATTGGCTTCGTGCACCGATTGCAGCCGGTCACCCACGCCTTCGCGCACGATCACCGGCACGAAACCATGGCAGATCGCATCCACTGCACTGGCGCGCACGCAGCCCGATGTGGACAGGCCGCAGATCACCAGCGTGTCGATGCCTGCGCTGTTCAGCAGCGCCGCCAGATCGGTGCCGAAAAATGCGGACGGAAACTGCTTGGTGATCACCGCCTCGCCCGGCCGCGGTTCAAGCGGCGGTTCGAAGTCGCCCAGAGGACTGCCTGTTTCAAACACTTTCAGCGCCCCGATCTTGCGGAAGAACACGCCGCCATCGGCGCCGCCCGGCTGATACTCAACGCGCGTGTGGAATACCGGCAAGCCATGGCCCCGCGCCGCCGCCAGCACCTGCGCAGCCGCGTCGCGGGCGGCCTCCACGCCGGCATACAGCGGCGATTCCGGCGCGAAATAGGCGCGCGCGAAATCGATCATCAGCAACGCCGGCCGCGGCCCCAACAACAGCCCCTGGCCAAAGCCGGCCGCCGCATAATCCGCATCCGGATTGGCCTGATCCACGATTTCCTCCGTTCACGCCGGCTATACAGGGGCGCCGCGACTTTGTATACAAAACCGCATGTCCACCACCAGCCCGAACATCACCGATCCGGTGACAATCGTTGAGGTATCGCCCCGCGATGGCCTGCAGAACGAGTCCGTGCTGGTTTACAGTGACCACAAGCTGGCATTGATTGGCCATTTGGTGACCATGGGCGCCAAACGCGTCGAAGTGGTGTCCTTCGTCAATCCGCGCCGCGTGCCGCAGATGGGAGACGCCGAACAAGTGGCACTCGGCCTGCCAGAAGCGCCCGGCGTGCGCTTTATCGGCCTGTGTCTGAACGAACGCGGCGTCGCCCGTGCCATCGCCACGCAGGACAATCCGCGCCCGCTGGATGAAGCCGGCTGCGTGCTGGTAGCCAGCGACACGTTCGGCGTCGTCAACCAGGGCCAGAAAATTTCCGATGGCATCCTCGCCAACAACGCTATGCTGAAAATGGCAAGAGATGCAGGGCTTTACGCCCAGGTTACGATCAGCGCAGCCTTTGGTTGCCCTTACGAAGGCCCCGTGCCCGCAGACCGCGTGGTGGAACTGGCCAAGCGAATGGCCGACGCCGGTGCGCAGGAAATCGCGCTGGCCGATACGATCGGTGTGGCTGTGCCGCCCCAGGTTGGCGACCTTACAGCCCGCGTGATCGAAGCCATCGCCCCCATCCCGATCCGCCTGCACCTGCACGACACCCGCGGGTTGGCCCCCGCCAACGCCTGGGCCGGATATCAGGCCGGTTGCCGCACCTTTGATTCGGCGCTTGGCGGCCTGGGCGGCTGCCCGTTTGCGCCTGGTGCAGCGGGCAATGTCGGCACCGAGGAGCTTCTTTACCTGTTCGGCCGTTCAGGCATCGCCACCGGCTATGATCTTGAAACCACGCTGGAAGCCAATCGCTGGCTCGCCACCATCATGGGCCGGGCGCTACCCAGCCGGGCGGGCAAGGCCGGGGACTTTGTTGCGCGTCCTATTCCAATCGGAGCAAATTCGTGAGCTACAGACTCGGCGTTGATGTGGGTGGCACGTTCACCGATCTGATCGTGATTGATGAAGAGACCGGCCGTGCCGTGCGCGACAAGGTGCCCTCTACCCCGCACGACCCGTCCGAAGCTGTCATCACTGGCGCCCGCCAACTCTGTGAGAAGGCAGGGATTTCGGCGGCCGATCTGTCGCTGTTCCTGCACGGCACCACGGTCGCCACCAACGCGGTGCTGGAACACAAGATCGCCAGGGTCGGCCTGATCGTCACCGAAGGCTATCGCCATATCCTGCAGATTGCCCGCTCCCTTGTGCCCGGCGGACTTGCGGCCTGGATAATCTGGCCCAAACCCACTCCGATGGCGCCGCTGGAAGCCACGATCGAAGCGCCCGAACGCGTCGGTGCCGATGGTTCGATCGTGCGTCCGCTCGACGAAGCCGCGCTGCGCAAGAACCTCAAGCGGCTGGCCGAAGAGAAGGTGGAAGCCATCACCATCTGCCTAATCAACAGTTACATGAACGACGCCCACGAACGCCGCGTCGCCGCGATCTGTGCCGAGGAACTGCCCGGCATCCCGGTCTCGCTGTCGGCGGACATCCTGCCCGAAATGCAGGAGTATGAGCGGGCGCTGACCACGGTGGCCAACAGCGCCGTTCGGCCCACCGTGTCGCGCTATGTCGGCAATCTCGAAGCCGCGCTCAAGGATTGGGGCACAACCGCCAAGCTCAACCTGCTGCGCTCCGACGGCGGCTTGATGAGCGCCGAAAAGAGCCGCACGGCACCGGTTAACCTGCTGATGTCTGGCCCTGCCGGCGGTGTCGCCGGCGCAGTGTGGATCGCCAAGAACGCCGGCTTTCCCAACGTCTTGACGCTGGACATGGGCGGCACCTCCACCGATGTCGCGCTGATCGAGGAGTATCAGGCACGGCTGCGCCGCGAGACCAGCGTGGGCCACCTGACCGTTCGGGCCTCCAGCCTTGACGTGAAGACGGTCGGTGCCGGCGGTGGCTCTATTGCAACCGTGCCGGAACTGACCAAGGCGCTGCGCGTAGGCCCCCAATCGGCCGGAGCCGTGCCCGGTCCGGCTGCCTATGGCCGCGGCGGCGAACTGCCGACCGTGACAGACGCAAACGTGGTGCTGGGCTATCTGCCCGAAAACCTGCTCGGAGGAAGCTTCAAGCTGGACCGCGAAGCTTCCAAGCGCGCAGTGCAGACGGTGGCCGATGCGCTGGGACTGCCGCTGCTGGAAGCGGCAGCCGGCATCATCGCTATCGTCAACGAGACGATGTTTGGCGCGCTGCGATTAGTGTCCGTTCAGCAGGGTTATGACCCGCGCGATTTCGCGCTGATGGCCTTTGGCGGCGCTGGCCCGCTGCATGGCAATGCCATGGGCATGTTGATGGGATCGTGGCCGGTGATTATCCCTCCCTCGCCCGGTGTGCTGTGCGCCTATGGCGATGCCACCACCCGGTTGCGGGTCGATGCCCAGCGCAGCTTCAACAAACTGGTGACGCAAACCAGTGATGCCGAAGTCGGCGCGGTGATCGGTGAGCTCATCGCCCAGACCAGCGACGAACTGGCCACCGAAGGCGTGGCCGCCAACGAGATCGAGATCCGCGTCGAAGTCGACGTGCGCTATGCCGGCCAGGCCTTTGAAGTGCCGCTGTTTTCGCCGCCCGGCTCTAGCATCGCTAGCCTCGCCGAACGCTTCGATGCCGAGCACAAGCGGCTGTTCACTTTCAATCTTTCGGTGCCGCAGGAGCTGGTCAACATCCGGGTCGTCGCACTGGGCAAGGCTGCCAATGTCTTGGCCGAACGCATTGCCAAGGGTGACGGCAACCCGGCCGCCGCACGGGTGCGCGACCACGGGGTGTGGATGGACGGCCAGGCCCGCGCCGCCGCCATCTATGACCGGTCAAAGCTTCGCGCTGGTGACGTGGTGGCAGGCCCGGCGGTGATCACCGAAATGGATTCCACCACGCTCGTCCACAATGGCCACATTGCCAGCGTGGATGTTTTTGGCAATCTGCTGATCACACCGGAGAAATGATGAGCTCCCTTCATCATCCCGCCATCGCCAGCGGCCTGCTGCTTGCAACGATGGCCAGCCCAGCACAAGCCGCCGTCATCAAGTCGGCGCCTGATGGCTTTGTGTCGGAAAGTTCAGCCGTCATTGGCGTAAAGCCAGCGCGGATGTGGCGGGCGCTGACCAATTGGTCGAACTGGTGGGACAAGGCCCACAGCTACAGCGGCAAGGCCGAAGCCATCCATCTCGATCCGCGCGGCGGCGGCCTGCTGCTGGAACGCTGGGATAAGAACAGCGTGAAGCATGCCGTCGTGCTGAGCGCGGTGGCGCCATCGTCGCTGCGCATGTCGGGTGGCTTTGGCCCGCTGCAGGCGCTGCCGGTGAACGCCATCCTGGAATTCAGCCTGCGCGGCGAAGGCTCCGACACACGATTGACGATGACCTATCGCGTTGCCGGCACCGCAGCGAACAATCTGGATACGCTCGCCGTGCCAGAGGACAACGTGATGAGCGAAGGATTCAGCCGGCTGCTGAATTACGCCGCGACCGGCAAGCCCTGAAGGACCGCACCATGCCCGCCCGTATCATTGAGACCAATCCGCGCCCCTTTAAGGCCAAGACCATCGATCCGGTCACGCTTGATATAATCGAGAACGCACTGCGCAATGCCCGTATCGAGATGGACGCCACCCTGGTGCGCACCGCGATGTCGCCGGGTATTCGCGAACAGGGCGATGCCTTCCCGATGATCGCCAACCCGGCGGGCAAGATGATCGTTGGCCAGTTCGGCAGCTTTATTGATGGCTTCCTGCGCGGCTGGGATGGCAGCATCGAGGAAGGCGACATGATCTTCCTGTCTGACCCCTACAGCTGTGAAGGCGCGATCAGCCACAGCAACGATTGGCTGGTTCTGCTGCCGGTGTATCGCAGTGGGCGCCTGATCGCGTGGACGGCAATGTTCGGCCACCAAAGCGACATTGGCGGCAAGGTCGCCGGTTCCATGCCGATCGACGCCCGCGCCATATTCGAGGAAGGCGTGCGCATCCCGCCGGTGAAAATCTGGCGCAAGGGCGAGTATAATGAGGATCTGATCAAGCTGGTCATGCACCAGACCCGCAAGCCTGATTGGTGCGCGGCCGATTTGAATGCGCTGATCGCCTCCTGCCGAGTCGCCGCGCGGCGCATCGACGAAATGTGCGCGCGTTTCGGCGAGGACGACGTGGTGGCGGCGATGGACCAGCTTTTGGCCCGCAATCACCGCGCCATGAAGGCGCTGATCGCCACCTCCGTCTCCACCGACAAGGTGAGCTTTGAGGATTATGTTTGCGACGATGGCGTGGGCTATGGCCCCTACAAGATAAAGTGCACCATGCAGCGCGTGGGCGACAAGGTGGTGCTGGATTTCGATGGCACCGATCCGCAGAGTGACGCGGCGATCAATTTCTATCTCAATGAGAACATGTTCAAGATGTTCTTCGGCATCTATATGATCATGGTTTTCGATCCGCAGATCATGTTCAACGATGGCTTCTACGACCTGATCGAGGTGAAGATCCCCGAAGGCTCGCTGTTGAAGCCGCGTTACCCGGCGGCGCTGTCGGGCCGCACCCACGCTCTGGGCCGCATCTTCGATTTGCTGGGCGCGTTGCTCGGCCAGCGCACGCCGGAATTCCTATGCGCGGCTGGATTCTCCTCGTCGCCGCACCTGATGTATTCCGGGCGTGACCAGCGGCCGGGCAAGAACGGCGAGTGGTTCCAGCTGTTCCAGATCGGTTTCGGCGGCATTCCCGGCAAGCCGTTCGGCGATGGCCCGGATGGCCATTCGCTGTGGCCGGGTTTCACCAACGTGCCCAACGAGTTCCTCGAACGCTATTTCCCGCTGCGCATCGAGCGTTATGAAGCCTTGGCGGATACCGGCGGCGCCGGCCTGAACCGTGGCGGCAACGGCATCCTGATGAGCTACCGTTTCCTGAGCGCCGGCAGTGTTTCGATCCACGATGATCGCTGGTTCACTTACCCCTGGGGCGTGAACGGCGGCGCGCCGGGGAGCCGCGCCCGCAAGATCCTGGAAAAGGCCGATGGCACCCAGACGATTGTTGCCAACAAGCTCGACAGCCTCGATGTCGATGCTGGCGATCAACTCCACTTCATCACTTGGGGTGGCGGCGGCTGGGGCAACCCGCTGGAGCGTGATCCGGCGCTGGTTGGCCTCGAAATCCGCCAGGGGCTGGTGAGCGAAGCCGGCGCGAGGGCCTATGGTGTGGTGGCCGACGCAGAAGGCCGGGTGGACGCAGCAGCCACTTCAGCCCTGCGTGCTGAACTGGCCGCCGCTCAGCCTGCTGAACCGGCGATCTTCAATCGTGGCGGCACGGTAGGCGAGCTGCGCGCGGCATGCGAGGCCGAAACCGGCCTGCCTGCGCCCAGGCAGCCGGTGTGGCACCACTTGGCCATCGCGGCCGAATAAGGACCAGCGATGATCGTTGAGAATAACGGCCCCCTCGCGGGCGTCAAAGTCGTGGAAATGGGCCAGCTTATTGCCGGGCCGTTCTGCGGGCAATTGCTGGGCGACATGGGCGCCGACGTTATCAAGCTGGAACCACCTGGTCAGGGCGATCCGATGCGGGTATGGGGCCGCGGTGACTACCCGCTGTGGTGGGAAGTTGTAGCCCGCAACAAGCGCGCCGTTTCGTGCAATTTGCGCGAGAGGGAAGGCCAAGCGCTGGCCCGCCGCCTGATCGGCAAGGCCGACATACTTATCGAGAATTTCCGCCCAGGCACGCTGGAGAAATGGGGCTTATCACCCGAAACCCTGATGGCCGACAACCCTGGCCTGATCATCGTGCGCGTGTCGGGCTATGGCCAATCCGGCCCCTATTCGGCCCGCGCCGGCTTTGGCGGGATCGGCGAGGCGATGGGCGGCTGGCGGGCCATTGTCGGTGATCCGGATCGGCCACCCAGCCGCATGGGCGTCTCGATCGGGGATTCGCTGGCCGCTACTTACGGCGCTATGGGCGCGCTGGCCGCGCTGAACCACCGCCACGCCACTGGCAAGGGCCAGATCGTCGATTCCGCCCTTTATGAGGCCGTGCTGCAGGTAATGGAAAGCCTCGTGCCGGAGTATGTTGCCTCGGGCTATGTGCGCGAACGCTCTGGCTCCGTGCTACCGGGCATTGCGCCATCCAACGTCTATCCGTGCAAGGACGGCGAATATCTGATCGGCGCCAATCAAGACACGGTGTTCGGTCGGCTTTGCGACGCGATGGGCCGGCCCGAGCTGGCCAAGGATCCGCGCTATGTGAACCATGTCGCGCGCGGAAAGCACCAGGAAGAACTGGACGCCCTGATCGGCGACTGGACAAAAACACTGACCATCGCCGAGCTGGAAGACAAGATGGTGGCAGCCGGCGTACCGGCCGGTCGCCTCTATCGCCCGCAGGACATGCTGGACGATCCGCATTTCCAGGCCCGCGAAGCCATTATCGGCGTGCCGCACCCGCGCTGGGGCGAGGTGAAGATGCAGAATGTCTTTCCCAAGCTGTCGGCCACGCCAGGCAGCGTCCGCCGCCGCGCGCCCGAAACGATCGGGCAAGACAATGCGGACGTGTACGGCGAGATGCTGGGCCTTGACGAAGCGGCGCTGGCCGAACTGCAGGCCCGCGGCATCATCTGACGAACTGCGGCCACAGCGCCGCCAGCATCACCACACCGAGCAGCGCCAGCACGGCCGCCGCGGCCATGCGCACGGCCTTCAGCGGCACACGCGCCAACAGCTTGTCACCCAGCAGCACGGCCGGCACGTTGGCAATCATCATGCCCAGCGTGGTGCCGATGGTGACAGCCAGCACATCGTGGAACCGCGCGCCCAAGGCAATGGTGGCGATCTGGGTCTTGTCGCCGATCTCCACGATGAAAAAGGCGACGGTCGTGGCCAAGAACGCCTGCGCACCGCTGGCAACGGCCGGCATGTCGTCCATCTTGTCGGGCACCAGCGTCCATGCGGCCATGGCGATGAAGCCCAGCGCCACCGCCAGCTGAAACCACGGCCCGGCCAGCCAATCAGCCAGCGTCGCCCCCGCCCAGGCAGCGAGCGCATGATTGGCAAGGGTGGCCACCAATATGCCGGCAATCACGCTGCCAGGCTTGCGAAAACGCGCCGCCAGCAAGAGAGCGAGCAGCATGGTCTTGTCGCCAATCTCGGCGAGAGCGACCAGCCCAGTAGCGGTGGCGATGATGGCAAGGCTGCTGCTCATCGCCTCGGCATAGGCATTCGGCGTCGCTTTGCAATCGGTCCCTTGCACCGCCACCGTATCAGGCAGACAATGCACTCATGTCCGTGTTGACCCTTTTGCTGGCCGCTGCTGCCGCCAGCGTGACACCGCCGGCCGCCTCCGTCCCTGGCCAACCGCTGATTGCGCCGGCCATCATCGACAACAATCTCGAAATCCTAGGCGACGCGCTGGAAGCCGAACAGCTGAAAAAGCGCATATTTGTTGACGTGAAGGTGAACGGCATCGGGCCGCACCGCTTCCTCGTCGATTCCGGCGCCGATCGTTCGGTGGTCAGCGATGGACTGGCGGCCCGATTAAACCTGCCGGCTGGCGAGTCGGTGCGCCTGCAAGGCATGGCCGGCGCCGTCAGTGTCGGCACGGTCGAGGTGGCCATGCTCACCATCGGCAAGTCGGAAATCGGCCCGATCAATGCGCCGGCGCTGTCGGCACGCCATCTGGGCGCCGATGGCTTGATCGGCATCGACGCGCTGGCCGATCAACGGCTGTTGCTGGATTTCGACAAGCGCACCATCACGGTGCAAGACTCGCGCACGCCCTTTGCCGCCAATGACCAGGAAATTGTGGTCACCGCGCGTCGCCGCAAGGGCCAGTTGATCATCACCCAGGCATCGATCGGCAATCGCGCGGTATTCGCAGTGATCGATACCGGCAGTGAAGTTACCCTGGGCAACAGGGCCCTGCGGGAGCGGCTTTATGGCACCCGCCGGCCCGAAAAGATGTTCGATATCGAGCTGCTGTCCGTCACCGGGCAGGTGTTGAAAGCCGAAGCCATAGTGCTCAACAACGTGCGGATCGGCGGGCTTATCCTCAACAATGTCGTGGTGGCCTTTGCCGATGCGCCGCCCTTCGCGCTGTTCGGCCTGAGCACCCAGCCAGCGATCTTCCTGGGATCGGATCTTCTGTCCAGCTTCCGCCGCGTTGCACTGGATTTCGGCAACCGCAAGGTGCGCTTCACGATGAGGTGAAGCGCACGTTGTGCCGATATCAATCCTGAAACGTGTTGACGGCCAGTCGCTGGAACTGGCTCTGGCAGCCCGCTTCCACAAGCGTCATGCCCAGCGCCTCCACGTCCGTGGGCGCCGCCACTTGTTTCAGATTCAGCGTCACCGGCGTCTTGCCGCCACTGATCTTCAGCGCACCCACCTTGCCAGACACTTCGGCCGGCAGATCGGCCAGCGCGCACGGGCTGCGTTCGATATCGCCATCAACGATCAACCGGCTGGGCTGGGTAAACTGCGGCCGGCGCGATGGATCGATTTCCTCTCGGGTCGGCGCCCCCGTGACGCTCACCTGCGCCTGCGCACCTGAGGCTGCAACGATGATTGCCATCCCGGTTGCCAACAGGCCACGACGGAAAACCGGCGTGAGCGCCGCCGCTGGCAAGCCCATATCCATCATTAACGCTTCCCCCGCGACAACAGCACAGGTGCGACCCGTTCATGTTGTGGAATTAATTAACCCGATTCAACCCAAAATAATATATAATTTTATGGTTCATTTACGCATGTGACTCGACACTGTTGCAGGCCAGCAGCGGCTGCGGCGCAACCCGGTTGGCATCGAGCCCCATAGGCGGGATTTCACGTCGTCCTGACGGAAGAAATCCACTCCGTACCGCCGGCCGCTGCCTCGAAGGCGGCATCGGGCCCCACAGCTGCAAGAATTGCAGAACTGAAGTTCAAGCTCAGCGGCGGCGCGGACTACAGCCACCGCGACCGGCATTGCGGCCACCGCCGCCTTCCTCGAACAGTGCGGCGAGACTGTCGATGATGGTGCCGCCCAGTTGTTCGGCATCCATGATGGTGACGGCGCGGCGATAATAACGCGTCACGTCATGGCCGATGCCGATGGCGATCAGTTCGACCGGGCTCTTGGTCTCGATGTGGCGGATCACGGCGCGCAGGTGGCGCTCCAGATAATTGCCGCTGTTCACCGAAAGGGTGGAATCATCGACCGGCGCGCCATCGGAAATCACCATCAGGATGCGGCGGTCTTCGTTGCGGGCCACCAACCGGTCGTGCGCCCACAACAGCGCCTCGCCGTCGATATTCTCTTTCAGCAAGCCTTCGCGCATCATCAGGCCCAGATTCTTGCGCGCGCGCCGCCACGGCGCATCGGCCTGCTTGTAGACGATATGGCGCAAGTCGTTCAGGCGCCCCGGCTTGGCCGGACGGCCCGCCTGCAGCCACGCTTCGCGGCTCTGCCCGCCCTTCCAGGCACGGGTGGTGAAGCCGAGGATTTCGGTCTTCACGGCGCAGCGCTCCAGCGTGCGCGCCAGGATGTCAGCGCAGATGGCGGCGATGGAGATCGGCCGGCCGCGCATGGAGCCACTGTTGTCGATCAGCAGCGTCACCACCGTGTCGCGGAACTGGGTGTCGCGCTCGATCTTGTAGCTGAGGGCATGGGCCGGATTGGTGACGATGCGCACCAGCCGGGCAGCGTCCAAAATGCCTTCTTCCTGATCGAAATCCCAGCTGCGGTTCTGCTGGGCCATCAGGCGGCGCTGCAGGCGGTTCGCCAGCTTGGTCACCGCCGATTGCAGCGGGATCAGTTGCTGATCGAGATAGGCGCGCAGACGGGTCAGTTCCTCGTCGTCGCACAGCTCGGCAGCCCCCACCACTTCGTCATGCTTGGTGGAATAGGCCTTGTACTCGAAATCCGGCGGCAGATCGGAAAGCGGCATGTTGGGCCGCCACGGCATCATGCCGTCCTGACCCTCTTCGCCCATTTCTGCGTCCGACACCTGATCGGTGTCCATCTCGACTTCGCGTTGCTCGGCGCCCTCGGGCGCGTCCGACGAATCCTCGGAACGGGTTTCGGTGGACTGGTCCTGGCCGCCGCCGTCGTCCTGTTCCTGATCTTCGCTGTCTTCGCCGGGCTGTTCTTCCTGGTCCTGCCCGTCGCTTTCCTCGGTCTCGTCGCTGGCCTCGTCGGGATCGGCGCCCAGGCCCAGATCGGCGAGCACATGGCGGATCAGCTGCGCAAACGCCGCCTGATCATCCATGTTGGCAGCGAGCGCATCCAGATGCGTGCCGGCCTGCGCCTCGATATGGCCGCGCACCATGTCCACCGCCTGTTGTGCGGCGCGCGGCACGTCGGCACCGGTCAGCCGTTCGCGCACCATAAGGCTGATGGCGCTGGCCAGCGGCACTTCCTCAGCAGTGCGGGCGCGCACGATCGGATCGGTGCGCACGCGCATTTCGGTCATGCGGTCGAGGTTGCGCGCCACCCCGGCCATTTCGGCCGCGCCCAGGGCTTCAAAGCGCGCCTGTTCCAGCGCATTCCAGATGTCGCGCGCCAGCCCCGATTCCGGCTGCTCCGCCCCATGCAGTTTGGGATCGTGGAAGCGGCGTTTCAGCGCGAAACTGTCGGCCCAGCCGCGCACTTCAGCCACCTGTTCAGCCGGCAGGGCGCGGGCCGGCTGCGGCACCCGGGCCTGATCACCGAAACAGCCCGGCTTGTCGGCCGTATAGGCCAGCTCCATCCCCGGCGCATGGCCCAGCGCCCGCATGGTCGCGGCCACCGCCTGGCGGAAATCCTCGATGGGGCTGGTTTCAGCCATTCCCTACTTCTTCGCCTTCACCGCGATGCTTTCCGGCAGATCCTCGCCGAACACGCGCTGATAATATTCTGCCACGATGCTGCGCTCGGCCTCGTCGCACTTGTTCAGGAACGACAGACGGAAGGCAAAGCCGACATTGTTGAAGATCACCGCGTTCTGCGCCCAGGTGATCACCGTGCGCGGACTCATCACCGTGGAAATGTCACCGCCCATGAAGCCGGCGCGGGTCATGTCGGCCACGCGCACCATGTTGGAAACCGTCTTGCGGCCGGCTTCGGTGTCGAATTCCTTCACCTTGGCCGTCACGATGGCACTTTCGGTGTGGTGCGGCAGGTAATTCAGCGTGGTGACGATGCTCCAGCGGTCCATCTGGCCCTGGTTGATCTGCTGGGTGCCATGATAGAGCCCAGTGGTGTCACCCAAACCCACGGTGTTGGCGGTGGCAAACAGCCGGAACCATGGGTTGGGACGGATCACCCGGTTCTGATCGAGCAGGGTCAGCTTGCCTTCCACTTCCAGTACGCGCTGGATCACGAACATCACGTCCGGGCGGCCGGCGTCATATTCGTCGAACACCAGCGCCGTGGGGGTCTGCAGCGCCCACGGCAGCAGGCCTTCGCGGAATTCGGTCACCTGCGCGCCGTTCCTCAGCACGATGGCATCCTTGCCGATCAGATCGATGCGGCTGATGTGGCTGTCGAGGTTGATGCGCACGCACGGCCAGTTGAGGCGGGCGGCCACCTGCTCGATATGGGTGGATTTGCCGGTGCCGTGATAGCCCTGCACCATCACGCGGCGGTTGAAGGCAAAGCCGGCAAGAATGGCCAGCGTGGTGTCTGGGTCGAACACATAGGCCGGATCCAGATCCGGCACGCGATCATCCTTCACCGAAAAGGCTGGCACAGCCATATCGATATCGACGCCGAACACCTCACGGGCGTCCACCGTGGTGTCCGGCGCATTCATCGCCACCGGCGGGGTTTCGTGCATATCGCTCACGTGTTGTTCGACTCCGTATTGTATCCGGCTGCTGCCTTCAGGTGCGTAAAGGCGTTGACCACCGCCTGCAACTTCCCTTCGTGGCTTCTGTCCCCCCCATTGCTGTCAGGGTGGTAGCGGCGCACGAGCCCGCGATAGGTGCGGCGGATGTCGGCCGCGGTGGCGTTGCGGTCAAGCCCCAGCGTGCCCAGCGCCTGGGCATCGCCCTTGTCGGCCCAGCGTCCGGGTGGTGAGCGTGACGGCCGCAGCGGTTCATCGAACAGCCCATGCGTATCGCCAAAAGTGAAGGCCATGCGGCCACCGCGCACCACATCCTTCTCCCACCCGGCCAGCGGCGATTGGGCAGCATGGATTTCATCGGGCGAGAGGCCATCAAAATAATTGTAACCGGCGTTGAACGCCCGGACATGATCAAGGCACAGATACTGCCAGCCGCCAACATCGCCCGGCACCCGATTGGACCGCGGCGCCCGGAATTCGCCATTACCGGCACAACCCGGCCAGCCACAGGCCTGCGGCTCGGGGGTTTCCACCCGCCCGTGCCACCGGCTGTGGCGTGGTTGGCTCTGGCTTGAAATATCTGTCGTCCTTCTGTCTGCCCGGTCTATAACGGCCTCGACAGGAGACGATATGGGCAAGGTTGCCGCAGAAATCCAATCCCGGCTGATGGCCGCACTGGCGCCGACCGCCCTTGAGGTGATCGACGACAGCCACCAGCACCATGGCCATGCCGGTCATCGCGGCGACGATGCCGAATCGCATTTCACCGTGAAGATCAGCGCAGCCAGCTTTGCCGGGCAAAACCGCATCGCCCGCCAACGCGCCGTCTATGCTGCGCTGGGCGATCTGGTCGCGCCTGATCGCATCCACGCGCTGCGCATCGTCGCATCGGCCCCCGGCGACGTCTGATGCGCGCCGCGATTGCCGCCCTTGCCCTGCTGGTCGCCGCACCAACGCTGGCCGCCACCGAAGCAGCCGGCAGCTTGGACGGCGTCACCATCATCGATCGGCTGGACGTGAACGACATCGCCGCCGGCAGCGTGCAGCGCTTCTGGTTCCGCGCCGGGATGAGCCCCGTCGGCCAGCCGTGGCTGGTGCCGGTGGTCGTGGTCAAAGGCGCCCAACCCGGCCCGCGCCTGCTGCTTACGGCCGGCATCCACGGCGATGAACTGAACGGCATCGCCGTTCTGCACCGGTTGGCCGCCACGGTGGACCCAGCCAAGCTGGCCGGCACGCTCACGCTGGTGCCCGGCCTCAATCCGCCCGGCCTGCTGCAATCGACCCGGCAATGGACGCCGGACTGGTCCCGCAGTGCCCCCAATCTGAACCGTGAGCTGCCCGGCAAGGAAGGCGGCTCTGCCATCGCCGATTTCGCTGGCCGGCTGTGGAGCCGCCTGATCCGCCCCAATGCCGACAGCGCGGTGGACCTGCACACCCAATCCCGCGGCACGGCCTACATGATGTATGCCTTTGCCTCCACGCCGCGCACCCGCCGCATGGCCGAACTGGTGGCGCCCGACATCATCAAGATGGACAAGGGTGACAAGGGCACGGTGGAAAACACGCTGACCGATGATGGCGTACCGGCAATCACGCTGGAACTGGGCCGGCCCGAAATGTTCGACGACACCATGATTGCGCGCGCCGAGTCCGGCCTCACCAACCTGATGCGCGAGATGAAGATGCTGCCCGGCAAGGTGACGCCGCCGCCAGGCGGCCTGACCGTGGCAAATGACATCGTTGCCGTGCGCGCCCGCCTGCCCGGCTGGGCCCGCCTGCTGCTGCCGATCGGCAGCGCGGTGAAGAAGGATCAACCGATCGCCGAAGTGCGCGATGCCTTTGGCCGCAGCCTGGAAACGGTAGTGGCACCGGCCGATGGCCGCATCAACATGATCACCACCGACCCCCGCGTCGCCGCCGGCGACACCATTGCCCGCATCGTCTGGTGGTCCCCCGATCCTGCGTGCCAGAACGGTTGCTGACTTGAGTTGGAAGCGCGCAGCGGCTATCCGAAACGGCGCGCCGGATTAGCTCAGCGGTAGAGCAGCGGTTTTGTAAACCGAAGGTCGGGGGTTCAATCCCCTCATCCGGCACCACAGTTTTTATCTTAAATGTTGATTTAATTGTATAAAACATTAATGTAAAAATTTTTATCCCCTTAAATATCCCCTTTAAACTCTGATATGTAGGTTGTTATACCAACTCTCACTGGTATTCACCCATGGGCCCATTGGCGCAGTCCGATGGACATGATGCGCCAAGGCTGATCCATTCGGCTTCCGCCGTCATAAATCACCGCAGGCGCCAGAAGCCGGCGAACCTGCCCAGCATCGCGCCGCGACTGCGCCAGACGCCGCAAATCCGTCGCTGTGAAGCCCGCTCGCAAACCCACCGCCGCAGCCATGACAACCTCCCTCGAAAGGGAATGTTGGATCACATCATCGCACGCTTGGGAATCGCCCGCGTGAGACAGACTTCACGATCATTGGTATTACTACCCCAACTGTGCCGCTGCCCGAGCCGCTGGCGCTGCTCCCATAAGGGTCGAAGGCTGGCGACGGCACCCACAGCCTTGTCAGAAATCACAAATCCGGGCAGATTTCGCCTTGAGCCAGCGTTCATCTGGGGACTGTCGGTTCAGAGGCTTGTCACCCAGTCCTTCACCCTATTGCCCTGTCCATACGCCTGCTTTATATTGAAATCTCGAATTTTTGTATCACGTGCAACATTACAATGATCTGGGGAGATTACTATGTGTGCATGCAACGGCTGTAATTCATCTGGTTTGTCGCGACGCGGTATTTTAGCGGCAGGCGTAGGCGCTCTGGCGCTGGCGGCAGAAGCTCCGGGAGCACGCGCCCAATCGGCGCGGTCCGCCGAGACCCCGGATGCCGCTTTTGCCCGCCTGATGGAGGGCAATGCGCGCTACGTCTCCGGAGAGATGAATCAGCGCGACTTCTCCGCGGGGCGCGCCGCGCGCGCTCAAGGTCAGGCGCCGTTTGCCGCCATCTTGGGATGTGCGGATTCACGCGTGGCTCCCGAACTCGCGTTCGACCAGGGTCCTGGCGAATTGTTCATTGTCCGCGTCGCCGGTAATTTCGTGACGCCCGAAGGGTTGGGTAGCCTCGAGTTTGGCGCCGCGGTGCTGGGCACCAAGGTGATCATGGTGCTTGGCCATACGAGCTGTGGCGCGGTCAATGCGACGGTTGAGGCCGTTCAAAAAGGCAACAACCTGCCTGGCCACATCGCGGGCCTAGTGACGGCCATGAAGCCCGGCATCGAGCCTGTCGTGAAAGCCGGTGGAACGGATCTAGAGCAGCGCTCCGTCGTAGCGAACGTGCGGGCCAATGTGAGCCGGCTGCAGACCGAGAAGCCGATCCTAGGAGACATGGTGGCCGCCGGTAAGCTCAAAGTGGTCGGCGCCTACTACGATTTGCCCACCGGCAAGGTTATCCTCGTTTAGGCATTTGGCTTCGCTGCTCCTGCGGGTGGCGCTGTTGCCCGTCGTTGTTCTGTGCCTCGGTGCGACTTGCGCCGGGCCCAGACGACCGCTCAAACGACCGCCAATCTAAAACTGCGACCGCGGCGCGGCGCTCGCAGCTCGTTCACTGGCACTGTCACATTTGTCAAATCGCATCCAAACGCGACCCCCTTTTCGCCCTCCAAAGGGGGTCGTTTTTGGACGCGATTCTACAAACCGGCACGACTCCGTCATGCCGGAGCCGCTGAATCTTCATAGTGGCGCCTTCGAACCGTCATGGCGACGAAATGCGGATTGCCTAGCCAGACGTCCGATCAATCGGGGGTCTTTATCATGATGCTGCGCGCCATTCTGGCTGGAACGACTGCCTGTCTTGCCTTTGCTTCGCCAGCCCTTGCCCAAACGCTGGCAGCCGCCAATGCGGATGCCGGGCTCACTGAAATCGTCGTCACCGCCGAACGCCGCGAAACCAAGTTGCAGAAAACCCCGATCTCCATTTCGGTCGCCACCGCTGCTGATCTCGAAAACCGCCGGGTGCAGAGCCTGTCTGATCTCGCTGACGGCAGCATCCCGTCTTTGCGCATCGCCCCCTTCTTCTCGCGCACCTCGGCCCTCACCGTCGGGATTCGCGGCATCGTGCCGTTCGATGCCAACCAGCCCAGCCGCGATGCCACGGTGGGTATCTATGTCGATGGTGTCTTCCTGGGCCGCAGTCAGGGACTGGGCGCAGCGCTGCTCGATATCGAACGGATCGAAGTGCTCAAGGGCCCGCAGGGCACGTTGTTCGGCCGCAACGCGGTGGGTGGGGCCGTCAATATCGTCACCCGCAAACCAACCGGCGAGTTCGGCGGTCGCCTACTGGGCGGCATCCGCAATTTCAACGGCTACAGCGCTGAACTCCATCTCGATCTGCCAGAATGGAATGGCCTTTCGTTCAAGCTGGACGGCATTGCTACCCGTCGCGATGGCACGGTGGACAACCCGCTGGAAGGTCAGGAGGATTTCAACCGATTCGAACGGCGTGGCCTGCGCGCCTCGGTGCTGTGGCGGCCGTCGAGCGATTTCAGCGCGCTCTATGCCTTTGATATTTCCTATGACGCGACCACGCCAAATTATCTTCAACTGCTGTCGCGCAGCCCGAACGCTCTGCCCAATTCGCCACTGGTGCGCGTGCAGGCCCGCAGGGCGCAGACGGCGCTGGTCGGCGTGCCGCAGGAAGACAGTGTGGGCAAGACCAACGGGCACCTGCTGACGCTCGACTGGAAGATCAGCGATAGCGTCGAGTTCCGTTCAATCAGCGCCTATCGCGAAGTCGATCAGACCCAGTTCGACAATGGCTTCGGCATCATCGCCTCGGTTTTCCGCCCCAACGCCAATGTCGTGCGTTACAGCCTCGCCAATCTGGTCCAGCACCAGTTCAGCCAGGAACTGCAGCTGCTCGGCACGTCGGAGCGCCTCACCTGGGTCACCGGTCTCTTTTATTATCGCGAAAAGGGCAGCGACGACGCCTGGGCGCCCAACACCATGCGCTGGAATGCCGACGGCAGCGCGCTGACCGTCCTTCCATCGCTGGTGGCCGGACAAGTCACCCCGTTCCCGGATCGCGCCAGCACGGCGCGCGCCACCAGCTATGCGGCGTTTGCGCAGGCCACCTACACGCCGCCGATCTTCGATGACCGCCTGAAGCTCACCGCCGGCGGCCGCTACACCCACGACAAGCGGTCGGGCGTGCTGTTCAAGGTGAACGGCGCCGATACCAATTTCACCTTCGATCGCAGCTACAACCGCTTCGATCCGATGGTGACGTTGGCCTTCGATGCCACCGACGATGTGCATGTCTATGGCAAGTGGGGCACCGCCTATCGCGCCGGCGGCGCCAACTCGCGCTCGGTCAATTATCGCTCCTTCGATCCGGAAAGCGTCGAAACCTTCGAAGTCGGCTTCAAGTCGGAATTTCTCGACAACAAGGCGCGGCTGAATGCTGCCTATTACACCACACGCTACACCGACATTCAGATCGATTTTTCCGCCCAGCTCGTCGCCGGTACCACCCGCACCACCATCGAAACGGTGAATGCGCCTGGCAATGGCCGCATCCAGGGCCTGGAAATCGATTTCACCGTGGCGCCGATCAAGGGCTTCACCCTCGCCGCCAGCTATGCCCACACCAAGGGCAATCTGCCGCTGGCGCAGAACCCCTTCAACAACAACAATTTCCAGCGACCATTCATCGTCTTCACGCCAGATAATGCCTACAGCTTCGCCGCCGATTTCAACGAGGATGTCGGCTTCGGCGTGGTGCGGGCCCACCTTGATGCCAATATCGCCGATCCGGTACGCGGCCTGCCGGGTGAAGCCACCTTCTCGGACCGCAGTGTGCTGGTCAACGGCCGGCTGGCGCTGACCGATATCGAAATCGGCAACGGCACCCGCGCTGAAATCGCGCTGTGGTCGCGCAACCTGCTCAATCGCCAGCAGGTCTATCTGCGCAGCGTCGCCGCCCAGGCCGCCACCGGCCCCTATGGCATTTTCAACGAACCGCGCACCTTTGGTGCCGATATCCAGGTGCGGTTCTGATCCGAAAGCCGATCCGATGACCAAGCAACTTGCCCTGATCGCACTGGGCCTTGTAGCCGCCGCGCCAGCCCATGCGCTGACCGAAGCCAGCGTCGAACGGATCGACGCCGAAACCCTGGTGGTGCGCTGGACAGCCAAGCGCCCGGTGGACGTGCTGGTGAGCGAAGCGCCAGACGCGGCTGCCCGTGCTGCCACGCTGGCTTCGGCGGCAGACGGCGATGGCGAACATCGCCTCGGCGTGCCAGCCGGCCAGCGCCGCTATGTGCTGCTAAGGGAACGCGGCACGGGCAAGACGTTGCGCGTCGCCGAACGGCTGCTGCCGCTGGAGGCCGGCTCCAATTTCCGCGACATCGGCGGCTATCAGGGCGCCGGCGGCAAACATGTGCGCTGGGGCCTGATCTATCGTTCGGGCGGGCAGCCCCTGCTCACTGCCGCCGATCAGGCCCAGATCGCCCGGCTGCGCCTTGCCAATCTCGTCGATCTGCGTTCGGCCGAAGAACGCCGCCTGGCCCCGACCCGCATCGAACAGGTGCGTTACAATGCGGTGGGCTATTCGATGGCGGCCCTGATGCCGGCCGGTGGTGTGGCGGCGGTGCGCAATGGAAGTGCCATCTATCGCGGTTTCCCCACCCTGCTCGCCCCGCATCTGCGGCTGGTGTTCGATCGCGTGCTGAATGAGCGCGGGGCACTGGCCTACAACTGCTCCGCCGGGCAGGATCGCACCGGCTTTGTCACCGCCATGATCCTGTCAGCCCTGGGCGTGCCGCGCGCCACCATCATGGCCGATTATCAGCTTTCCACCCAATTGCGCCGGCCGCAGTTCGAAATGCCCAGGCTGGATCCGGCGGTGGTTGCTAATGATCCGGTGGCGCGCATGTTTGCCGGCTATCAGACACCGCAGGCCGCCGCGCCCACGCCCCTGGTGGAAGCCGATGGCACGCCCTTCCTCGCCGGCGCCTTTGCCGAGATTGAAGCAAGATACGGCACCGTAGAGGCCTATCTCGAACGCGAAGCCGGCCTGACCCCGGCCCGGCGAAAGGCGCTGCAGGCGGCCTATCTCGAATAAGGCAGGGCCATTGTCATCCCTGTCGGCGTCCCGAGGTGCGATTGCGACTGGCAACCACGGCCGCCAGCCACGTTGCCAGTACCGGGCCAAGCCAATCGGCCACCTGTTCCGGCTGCACCCATAGCCGGGCATCCAGCGCACCCCACCACGGCAGATTGGCACGCAATCCATCGCCGAACTGTTCGATCCAGCGATATTCCGCCTGTGCCACCTCTCGCCCCAGGAAATAGCCGCTGGCCAGCGCCGCTCCGATCCACCAATTGCGGGTGGTGAGGCCGATCACGGCCTGGATGGCCACCGCGGCCAACGCATGTTCGACAAGATTCATCATCGGCTCATCGGCTTCCTGTGCTGGGGCCACAGCTTGCCCGATGCCACGCGCAAGCAAAAGCGGCCCGCCCTACGCAATCGTCCGCTCTTTCCTTTTTGCCAGTGGCCAAGCAGGGTCAGGCGTGACAGCCTGTGCGCTGCAACATGCAATAATCCACACACGGGGAAGGTGCGCCATGCATTTCGAATATAGCGACAAAACCAAAGGCCTGATCGAAAGGCTGCGCGGCTTCATGGACGAGCATATCTACCCCAACGAAGAGCGCTATCATCGTGAAGTGCAGGAAGGCGATCGCTGGAAGGTGCTGCCGGTGATCGAGGAACTGAAGCCCAAGGCCCGCGCCGCCGGGCTGTGGAACCTGTTCCTCAACATCTGCGATCACGACACCGGCGAGTGGAAGGGCCCCGGCCTCACCAACCTCGAATATGCGCCGCTGGCCGAGGAAATGGGCCGCGCTGGCTGGTCATCCGAAGTGTTCAACTGCTCCGCGCCCGATACCGGCAACATGGAAGTGCTGCGCACCTATGGCAGCGAAGAGCAGAAGCAGACCTGGCTGAAGCCGCTGATGGCCGGCGAAATCCGCTCCGCCTTCCTGATGACCGAACCGGCTGTCGCTTCTTCCGACGCGACCAACATTGAAACCTCCATCCGCCGCGACGGTGATCATTATGTCGTCAACGGCCGCAAATGGTGGTCGTCGGGCGTGGGTGATCCGCGCTGCAAGATCGCCATTGTGATGGGGAAGACCGATCCCAGCGCGCCGCGGCACAGCCAGCAGAGCCAGATCCTGGTGCCGCTGGATGCACCCGGCATCACCAAGCTGCGCCCGCTCAACGTGTTCGGCTTTGATGACGCGCCGCACGGCCACTTCGAAGTGATTCTGGACAATGTTCGCGTGCCGGTTGCCAACATGATCCTGGGCGAAGGCCGCGGCTTTGAAATCGCGCAGGGCCGCCTTGGCCCGGGCCGCATCCACCACTGCATGCGCTCCATCGGCGCCGCCGAACGCGCGCTGGAAAAGATGGTGAAGCGCCTGAAGAGCCGCGTCGCTTTCGGCAAGCCGATTTCGGAACACAGCCTGTGGCACGAGCGCATCGCCGATTCGCGCATCGCCATCGAACAGGCCCGCCTGCTCACGCTCAAGGCCGCCTACATGATGGACACAGTCGGCAACAAGGCCGCGGCCAACGAGATCGCGATGATCAAGGTGGTGGCGCCGAACATGAGCTGCCTGATCCACGACCACGCCATCCAGGCCCATGGCGGCGGCGGCGTGTGCCAGGATTATGGCCTCGCCAGTGGTTATGCCGGCCAGCGCACACTGCGCCTGGCCGACGGCCCGGACGAAGTGCACCGCGCAGCCATCGCCAAGAACGAACTGCGGAAATACAACTAAGGCTGCAAGGCGGCGGGGAAGGGCTTGCACCACAAGCCCTCCCCTGCTACCCGCGCCATCTGCCGAAGGGGCGCTCAGGCGCTTCATTTCCCTGGTGTGCGGCCATGGCGGAATTGGTAGACGCGCAACGTTGAGGTCGTTGTGGCCGAAAGGCCGTGGAAGTTCGAGTCTTCTTGGCCGCACCATTTGGGAACAATACCGGGCCGGCTTTGCCGGATAGGTTGGTAAGCGCACAATCGAGCGGTTATCTCCAAATTGTAATCGCTCTGCCGCACTTCATGTTTAATGGACCGCGATGTTCATGGGTGTGCAGGGGCAAGAATCGCGCGGGCGGGGGCCGCCATGGTTTGGTATGGCCGGAGATTTGCCGCGGTTGCTGCTGGGCGGTTTGGCAGCCTTTGCGGCCTACTTTGCCATGTACGCATTCCGCAAACCGCTGGCCGTGGCAGGCTGGACCGATGTCGGCTTTCACCCCTTCGGCCTTGATTACAAAACGGCGCTCGTGATCGTGCAGGTGGTGGGATATGCCGCCTCCAAGCTCATTGGCATCAGGGTGATGGCTGAATTTGGCCGCATAGGCCGAGCCAGCGTCATCTTCGGCCTGATCAGCATTTCATGGGCCTGCCTGATTGCCTTTGCGCTGCTGCCGCCGGTGCTTGGTCTGGCCTGTATCTTAATGAACGGCTTTGCACTTGGGATGATCTGGGGGCTGGTGTTCAGCTATCTGGAAGGGCGGCGCACCACCGAACTTCTGGGTGCCATGTTGTGCGGGGCGTTCATCCTGGCCTCTGGTGTCGTCAAGTCGGCCGGTGCGCTGTTGTTGCAGGAAGGCGTACCGGAACATTGGATGCCAGCTGCAACCGGCCTGCCGTTTTTCCCGGTGCTGATTCTGTCTTTATGGCTGTTGGAGCGGATGCCGGCGCCATCGGCCGCCGACGAGGCTGAGCGAACACCGCGCCGCCCTATGGACAAGACCGAGCGGGCGGCCTTTCTGCAGGCGCATGGGCTACCGATGGCGCTGTTGACGGCCAGTTATATCGTGCTCACCGCCATGCGCGATTTCCGGGACAATTTCGCGGCCGAACTCTGGACGGCGTTAGGCATGGGCGGGTCGGCAGCGGTGTTTTCCGCCAGCGAGTTGCCGGTGGCGGTGATCGCGCTCGGTGCACTTGCCGGGCTGATCCTGGTGCGCGACAACGTGAAGGCAATGTTGGCGATGCACGGGGTGATCATGCTGGGCGGCGCGCTTTTGGGGCTGGGCACATTGGCTTTCCAGGCCGGCCTACTTGGCCCGATGCCGTGGATGATTCTGGCCGGTGCAGGGCTTTATCTGGCCTATCTACCGTTCAACGCCATGCTGTTTGATCGCATGATTGCCGTGCTGGGCCGAACGGCCAATGCCGGTTTCCTGATCTACATTGCCGACACTGCTGGGTATGCGGGCAGCATCGCCCTTCTGCTGTGGCGCAGCCTGTTTGCCCCTGCCGCGGACTGGGTGCCCTTGTTCATCGCATTTGCCCATGTCGCAGCCGTGCTCATTATCGTGCTTACCGGTATTTCGGCCCTGTATTTCTGGCGCCGGGCCGGCCAAAAACGGGAGATTCCTGATTGTCTGACGTGATCGTGGTGGGCGCCGGTATTGTCGGTTTGGCCCATGCGTTGGCTGCGGTACGCGCTGGCGCGCGGGTGATGGTGGTCGACCGGGACGCGCGCGCGAATGGCGCCTCCATCCGCAATTTCGGCTTCATCACCGTCACCGGGCAGGAACAAGGCCGGGTGTGGCGCCTGGCAAGGCGCAGCGCCGCCATCTGGCGGAACGTGGCACCCGCCGCTGGCATCCGCATCGATCAGGAAGGTCTGCTTGTTGTGGGGCAGCGCCCTGAATCATCGGCGGTCCTCGATGCCTTCATGGCCACTGAAATGGGAGAAGGGTGCCGACGCCTGAACCCATCTTCGGTCGCCGATCTCTGCCCGCAGGCCCATGCGCCTGCTGGCGCCATCCTCAGCACGCATGATCTGCGCGTCGAATCGCGCGAAGCGCTGCCCCGACTGGCCGCCTGGCTGGCCGAGGTGCATGGCGTGCGCTTCCGTTTCGGCAGCGCCGTAGTGGGTATGGAAACCGGCCGTGTCGCGTTGGCCAATGGTGAAGCGCTGGCGGCCGATGCCATTTTCGCCTGCCCTGGCGATGACTGGGCCTCGCTGTTCCCGTCGATTTATGCCGAGGAATCAATCACTCGCTGCAAGCTGCAGATGCTGCGCCTTGCGGCGCCCGGCTGGCGGCTTCCGGCCCCGGTCATGAGCGATCTCAGCCTGGTCCGCTACCTCGGCTATGCCGCGCTGCCCGAAGCTGCAGCGTTGAAGGCCCAGCTGGAACAGGAACAAGCCGAAGCCCTTGGTTGGGGCATCCATCTGATTGTGGTGCAGAGCGCCGATGGGAGCCTGGTGGTGGGTGACAGCCATGAATATGGCCCGACACCTGACCCCTTCGGTCGTGCCGACATCGATGCCGCCATGCTTCGCCAGTATGAGGCGGTTCTGGGCGCGCCTCCTGCGGTGGCCGAACGCTGGACCGGCACCTATGCCTCGGCCGCCGGCCACAGCATCGTGCGCTCACCGATGCCCGGCGTGCACTTGGTGGTGGTGACCAGTGGCACCGGTGCTTCCACCGGGTTCGCGCTGGCCGAAGAAACGGTGAACGGCGTGTTCGGCAATAGGGAGCCAATCTGTTGAGCGCAAATCTGCAGGCTGTGGTGTTCGACTGGGCGGGCACGATGATCGATTTCGGCAGCCGCGCGCCAGTGGTGGCGCTGCTCAAGCTGTTTGATGGCTTTGATGTGCCGATCAGCGAGGCCGAGGCCCGGGCCGACATGGGGATGGCAAAGCGCGACCATATCGCCGCCATTCTCGCCCAGCCGCGTGTGGCTGCCGCCTGGGCCGCGCGCTATGGCAAGACCCCTGACGTGACAGACGGTGACCGGCTGTTTGCCCGCATTACCCCTCTGATGCAGCCCGCCGCACGCGAAACCGCCGTGCTGATCCCCGGCGCTGCCGACGTGGTGCGCCAGTTGCGCGGACAAGGCGTGAAGATCGGTTCGTGCACCGGCTACACGCGGGAAATGATGGCCGATATCCTGCCCGCCGCCGCCGCGCAGGGTTATACCCCTGATTGCCTCGTATGCGCCGGTGACACGGCCTTCGGTCGGCCTTCGCCATTGATGCTGTGGAAGAACATGGTGGAACTGGGGGTATGGCCAGCCGCCGCTGTGGTTAAGGTGGACGACGCTGCGGTGGGCATAGCCGAGGGGCGCAGCGCCGGCACTTGGACGGTGGGTGTGGCCGCCAGTGGCAACAGCGTTGGCCTGTCGGCCGAGGCGCTGGCGGTGCTTCCAGTGGAGGAGCGGGCCGATCGTATCGCATCTGCCCGGGCCGAACTGCTGGCGGCCGGCGCCCATGTGGTGATCGATACCGTGGCCGATCTGCCGGCAGTGTTGACCGGCTTTGCTTACGGCTGAGCAGAAACGCGCAGCAGGCTGGCCAGCAGAGGGCGCCAACTGTCGAGCGGGGGCACCGCACAGTGGGGATCCTTGGCAGCATCATCCCAACGACGCAGCGTCACGGCATCGGCTGCGTGCGGCTGCGCGCAGAAACGGGCCTGCTCTTCGATGTCCATCGGCCCGCCCTGCAGCACAAGGCTGAGGATGGAGGCGGCGCTGAGACCGGCTTGGTATGCTGGATCGACGGCGCACAGATAGCGCTTGGCCGCGACATGCAGGCGAACGGGTTCGGTGACCGCCGGCCCGAACCAGTGGGCCAGCAGGTCTGCACCCCGCTGTTCGTGGCGGGCATCAACGGTGTCATGCTCAGCCGCCGCTCCCGCGTCATCCAGTAACTGGCCGATGTCGTGCAGCAGCGCGGCAGCGACGAGTGCAGGGGCAGCACCCGCCGCCTGTGCAAGGGCTGCGCACTGCACGGCATGGGCATATTGCGTCACGTGCTCACCGTAATGCTGCATGCCGGCGGACCGGAATGGCGCCAGCAACTGGTCGAGAGCAGCGTCGGTCATGGCTGTTGCCACCCGGCTCAGCGTTCTGTGTAAAGCCTCACCAGTTCCCGCCGCTCGGTCAGGTTCAAGCCCAGCTCGCCGGCCAGATAGCCATCCACACCGCCTTTGTGGGCGTCCATCACGGCGAACACCGCTTCGATATAGGCGCGATCGACGCCCATGATGGCCTGCAGCGCTTCGGGCGGCATCCGGCGGAACATGGCCGATTGTGGATCATTGCCACCGGTCAGTTTGCCGGGATCGAAATAGCGGTTGGAGAGCAGGTAATCGCCGATCACGTCTTGACGCCCGACGCCCAGCGCGGTCAGCAGCAGGGCGGCGGCCACGCCGGTCCGATCCTTGCCGGCAGAGCAGTTGAAGGCGAGCGGCGCGCGGCCGGCCAGCAGTTCGCCAAACATCCGGCGGTACTGGCCGTTGAACTGCTTCAGGATCTGCGGATAGGTGGAGGTCATTGCCGCGCGCGCCTGCTCGCCGGAGGGCAGTGTGGGGCCGAACAGGCGGACGATGGCGCTCATGTCATTCTGATAATCATCGGCGAGCACCACCGGCGCCTTGCCGGCCGGCCAGTTGACCGGTGCCGACGTCCGTTCCCGCACGTCGCGGAAGTCGCAGACGGTGCGGATGCCACGGCCGGCAAGTGTGGCAAAGTCCGCCGGTGTCAGGCTTGCCATCGCGCCAGAACGGAACAACAGGCCCCACCGGACGCTGCGCCCGTCGGCGGCCCTGTAACCACCCAGATCGCGGAAATTATTGCCGCCCTGCAGCGGCAGCAGCCGATCATGCGGCGCCGCCACAGCTTGCGGCGGCGCCACGGCCTTTGCCACGACGGGCGCCAGCGGCAGCAGCATGGCAATCAGGATCAGCGGCAGTCGCATGTGCATTGTGGTTCTCTCGGCTCATCAACGCGCCGGCGTTAGCCCGCCCTTGTGTCAGAGCAATGACAAGCGGAGCGAGCAACCAAATCGCAAGATTTTTGCCGCGAAAGCTTAACTGGAAAGCCAATTTTTATTTACACACCACCGGTACGCCCACGGTTGGCATACCGCGATCGGCTGCAAGGCCGGCGCATTCAAAACAGGGGCAGCATCATGAAAATCCGTCGGGCCAATCTGGCCACCACATCGCTTGTCGCATTGCTCGTCGCTCAACCTGCGCTGGCAGCTGATGCGGCCGCTGCCGCAAATGCCGAGGCAGAGGGTCTGGCCGAAATCGTGGTCACCGCGCAAAAGCGCAGCGAAAATCTGCAGAAGACCCCGATCGCCATTGCCGTGCTGGACAGCGCCGTGCTGGCTGACCGCCACGTGGTGTCGCTGCTCGATCTTGGCGATGGCGCCATCCCGTCGCTGAAGATTGCACCCTTCTTCTCGCGCCCCGGCGTGCTCGTGATCAACATCCGCGGCGTCGGCGTGATGGCGGACAGCAACCAGCCGGCCCGCGATCAGGGCGTCGGCGTTTATGTTGATGGCGTCTATCTCGGCCGCGCTCAGGGCTTGGGCGCTGCGCTTTATGATGTCGAGAATATCGAAGTGCTGAAGGGCCCGCAGGGCACCCTGTTCGGCCGCAACACCATGGGCGGCGCGGTGAGCATCGTTACCAAGAAGCCCAGTGGCAAGTTCAAGTCCAACACCACTTTGGGCGTTGGCAACTACAACAGCTACAACGCGGTCACCCACATCGATCTGCCGGAAGTCGCCAACATCAGCTTCAAGATCGACGGCATCCTTTCGCGTCGCGACGGCATGGTGGACAACCCTTTGCAAGGCCAGAACGATTTCAACAGCTTCGACAAGCGCGGCATCCGTCTCGAAGCGTTGTGGCGTCCGACTGACAATTTCAGCGTCGATGTCGCAGTCGACAACAGCTATGATGCCACCAGCACCATGTATCTGCAGCAGGTTACCCGCCCGCTGGGCCTTCCGGCCACGGCCACTGCGCCGGCGATCGCGCCCAACTTCGTGGCAGGGATCAACCCGGTGTCGGCAACCCGGCTCAGCGCCGCCAAGGTGGGCGTGCCGCAGCCGCTGAGCATCGGCAAGACCGAAGGCTATCGCCTTGGTATGGAATGGGACGCGACTTCCACGCTGAAGTTCAAGTCGATCACGGCCTATCGCGTGATGAGCCAGACCCAATGGGACAATGGCTCGGCGGATTCGACGCTGTCGATCGCGCCGACTGCGGCCAATCCCAATGGCAACTTCCTGATTGCCACCGCCGGCGGGCCTTATCAGTTTGCCCGGATCAGCGTGGCGCCATTCCGCCAGAACCAACTCAGCCAGGAACTGGAAGCAGTCGGCGAAATCGGCCGCTTGAAGTTCGCTGCCGGCGCCTTGTTCTATCAGGAAAAGGTGCAGGACAACGCCCAGGCGTTCAACACCAATGTCGTCACGGATGCCGCCGGCACCACCTTCGCCCAGCGCCAGATCGATTTCAACACGCAGGTCGTCCAGCGCGCCAGCTATGTGCGGGTCACCAGCGTTGGTGTGTTCGGCCAGGGTATCTACACGCCGCCGATTGCTGACGACAAGATCCACCTCACCTTGGGTGGTCGTTGGACGCGTGACCAAAAGCAGGGCAATCTTTTCACCATCAACGGGGCCCTCCCGATTGTGCCGGTGAATGGCGTCAACGTCTCTGCCAAGATCCCGCTTGATCAGGCCTGGAGCCGCTTCGATCCGCTGGTCACCCTGGCTGCCGAAGTGACAGACGATATCCTGGTCTATGGCAAGTGGAGCACCGGTTATCGTTCGGGCGGCGCCAGCTCGCGCTCGCTGACCTACCGCTCGTTCAATCCAGAATCCGTGTCGATCTTCGAAATTGGCGGCAAGGCCCAGTTTTTCGACAACCGGGTGCGCTTCAACTTCGCGGCGTTCACGGGGACGTACAAGGACATCCAGCTCGATTTCAGCGGCCTGTATGAAGACGTGATCAACGGTGTCCGCGTCACCACCACCCGCACCACCACCGACATCATCAATGCGCCGGGCACCGGCCGGGTGAAGGGTTTCGAGCTTGAGTTTCTGGTCAACCCGGCCAAGGGCCTGACCCTGTCGGCCAGCTATGCCAAGAACATTGTCACCATCCCGCCGACGCTCAACCCGTTCCCGCAGACGGGCGGCGTGCTGATACCCGTGCCGGTGCCGATCTATCAGGTCTACACGCCGGAAAACACCGCCAGCGTCTCGATCGACTATGATCTGCCGATCAAGGACTTCAACCTGCACGCCCACATTGATGGCAATTATGATTCGGGCTTCTATGCCAACTACACCGACGTGACCTATGATCCGGTCACCCGCGCGGTGCGCTTTGCCCAGCCGAAGGGCGATTCAGGCTTCATCGTCAACAGCCGCCTGGCTCTTGCAGATATCCCGCTGGGCGGCGGCGATGGCAAGCTGACGCTGGCAGTGTGGGCCCGCAACCTGCTCAACTCCCAGTTCCTGTTCTGGAAGTCCGGCAGCCCGCAAGGCGGCATCAGCGGCTTCTTCAACGACTTCCGCACCTATGGTGTGGAAGCCAATGTGCGCTTCTGATCATCGTCCCGGCCGTTTCGCGATGGGTGCATGACCATCGCACAGTGAAGGGGCTGCTTTCCTCTGTTTGAGGACGGAAGCGCAGCCGGGGTTGGAAATGCGTATCTCAGCTGGGCGAGCACGAGAACCAACGTGCTCGCCCAGCCTCGTTTAACTGGCAGAAGCATCAATTTGTCCGGCGCGCTTCCGCGATTGAACGGGCTCTACCTTCGACTGGCTAAAAATCAGCCAATCCGCCGTCCATTATCGCCGTCTTGTCGAATTGGGGGTCGATGGCCGTCTAGAGCCTTTCCAAACAGCCGCGCAGGCTGTGGATCCCGCAAGCGCCGTCAGGATTCAGACAAAATCCACTTTTATCGCAGCCGCGGTTGGAAGCGCCCCCTTTCAAGCGCGTGACGCGTGCGGAATCGGCATTTGGCCAGCGCTCTAGCCGCCACCGGGCAGGATGCGATCACGCCTGAACAGCAGCACTGCGCTCACGCTACTTGTTCTGCCGCCACACCGATCACCCGTGTTTGGTCCGGGCCTGGCGCGGGCATGAAAAACCCGTGCCGGCTGTGTGCCGACACAGGCTCCTCATCTGGCTCTGCAACCCGCGGCTTGCGGCCCGAAAATCGCCCGCCGTGGTTGCAACCGAGCTCAAATCTTGAAGCGCAGGCCCATGCGATAGCTGCGGCCCAGCAGGTCATAGACCGGTGAGACGCCGAACGACGTGCTGGCCGGCGAACAGGCTTGGCTCGTCAGTTGAGGCTGGCGCCCTTTCAGACAATGCAGATTATCAGCGATTCTCCATCGGGAGGCCCAGTGGCGTCGGCCCGCCGCTGGCCCAGTCCAGCAGTTCCACCATGTGGACGATATGCAGTTCGGGCCGGGCGATCTGGCCGATGCAGCCGATGTTGCTGGTGGCCACGATATGGGCGCCCGTGGCGGCCAGCGCGGCCTGCTTGCGGGCCTTCAGTGTGGCCGACATTTCGGGCTGCAGGATCGCATAACTGCCGGCCGATCCGCAGCAGATATGGGCTTCGGCCGGATCTCGTACGTCAAAGCCGGCGGCCACCAGCAACCGGCGCGGTGCCGCCTTCACCTGCTGGCCGTGCTGCAGCGAACATGCACTGTGCCAAGCAACAGGCAAGCCCGGCGCGATTTGCGACGGCAGCGATGGCAGCAGCGCCAGATACTCGGAAATGTCGCGCGCTTGGGCTGCAACGGCGGCGGCGCGGGCGGCCATGGCAGGATCATCGGCAAACAGCGCTGCGTAATCCTTGATCACCGTGCCGCAGCCCGATGCAGTGATGATGATGGCATCAACAGCGCCAGCTGCTTCCCAGGCTTCGATGTTGGCGCGGGCATGGGCGGCGGCAGCGGCTTCCCGTCCCAGGTGATGATCGATCGCACCGCAGCAGGCCGACTGCCGGGTGATCACCACCTCCACCCCGTGGCGGGCAAGCAGGCGCAGCGCGGCATCGTCGATGGCCGGGCGCAACACCGGCTGCACACAGCCCAGGTGCAGGATCACCCGGCCGGCGCGGGCACCCACAGGCGGCAGCGGCGCCCGGCGTTCAGCCAGGCCCGGTGCCGGCACGGCATCCGGCACCATCGCCAGCATGGCCGCCAGACGGGCGGGCAACAGGGGCGCCAGGCCGCGCACCAGCCGGCCAGCGCGCAGCAACGCCCGGAACAGGCCGCGCCGGGTGAGCACCGCCGGCAGCAAGGCGCGCAGCAGCCGATCGGGCCGCGGCCGGCGATGGGTGGTTTCGATATGGGCGCGGGCGGCATCAACCAGATGCATGTAATCCACGCCCGAAGGGCAGGTGGTGGTGCATGACAGGCACGACAGGCAGCGATCAATATGATGCACGGCGCGCGGCGATGGAGCCACTTCCGGGTTGGCCAGCATGTCCTTCATCAGCCAGATGCGGCCGCGCGGACTGTCCAGCTCATCACCGGTGACGAGATAGGTCGGGCAGGTGGCGGTGCAGAACCCGCAATGCACGCATTTGCGGATGCGATCCTGCGCAGCGGCGACATCGATACTGCTCATGCCGCGCCCCCTGGTGCCGCCGCCGGAGAGAGGATGCCGGCCGGATCGAACTGCGCCTTCACCCGCGCTGACAGGGCCGCCAGACCCGGCTCCAGTGGCGCACGTGCCGGGATGGGCGAGGCCGGCCCGCGCAGCCGTTCGGCGTGGCCGTCGCGCCCGGCGGCTTGCGCCACAAGCGCATGCAGATCGAGATCAGCGGCACCAGCCGACAGCAGCACCCAGGCCAGGGCGCCGGCCCAATCCAGCCGCAGGCGCGCATCAGGCGGCAACAACGCGGCCAGCGCCGGCGCGCGGCTGGCGGGCAGCGGGCAACGCCAGATGATTTCGTCGGCTTGCACATGGCCATAAAGGCTGGCGATCGCCGTCCAAAGCCCGCGGCTGGCGTCGCCCTCGATCAGCCTGCTGGCGGGCAGCCGGGCGCGGGCGGCGTCCACCAGCGCCGGCAGGACGGCCGGGCTGGATTCGATGCGCAACTGCACCTCGCCCTCACTCCACGCCGCGCCCGTGATACCGCCATCAACCATCAGCGCATCGGCCATGATACGCACCGCTTTGGCCGCCGTGTCGGCGGGCAGCTGCAGCGTCGCCTGCGCAGGCGCCAGCGGCAGCACTTTCAGAGTGATTTGTGTCAACACCGCCAGCGTGCCACGTGAGCCGGTGAGCAGGCGCGGCAGATCAAAGCCCGTCACGTTCTTGAGCACCTTGCCGCCCGCCGTGAAGATCTCGCCGCGCCCGGTCACGCCAGACAGGCCCAGCACATGATCGCGGCACGCCCCGGCAAAGGGCCGGCGCGGGCCGGAAAGCCCGCTCGCCACGGCGCCGCCGATGGTGCCGTGGCCCAGGCCCCAGATTGCATCGGGCGAAGGCGGCTCGAACGCCAGACACTGGCCGGATTGGGCCAACAGCTTTTCGACATGATCGAGCGGCGTCGATGCCGGCAGGGTGAGCAGCAATTCGCCCGGATCATGATCGATGCTGCCCCCAAGGCCGGTCAGATCCAGGTCCGCGTCTGCGGCGCCGGGGCCGATGCCGGGCCGGCTGCCGGTGCCGGACACGGCCAACGACCGCCCATGCACCGCTGCATCGCGAATCATCTCGGCCAGTTCCTCGATCGTGGCAGGACGATAAGCCATCAGAATCTAGGGAGTTCGGGGAACGGCAGCTGCCCACCGTGGACGTGCATGGCGTTCATTTCGGCACAGCGCGACAAGGTGGGGAACAATTTGCCGGGATTGAGCAGGCTGTGCTCGTCAAAGGCGCATTTCAGCCGGCTCTGCACCTCAAGATCGGTGGCGCTGAACTGGTGTTCCATCAGATCGCGTTTCTCGACACCCACGCCATGTTCGCCGGTCAGCACGCCACCGGCATCAACGCAGGCCATCAATATTTCGGCGCCGGCCGCCTCTGCGGCCTCGGTCTGGCCCGGCACGGAGGCATCATACATCACCAGCGGATGCAGATTGCCGTCGCCAGCGTGGAAGACATTGGCGACCCCCAGGCCATGGCGGGCAACGATGGCGCTGATCTCGCCCAGCACCGCACCAAGCTGCCGGCGCGGGATGGTGCCATCAACGCAATAATAATCCGACGCGATGCGGCCCACGGCGGGGAAGGCTGCCTTGCGCCCGGCCCAGAACAGCAGGCGCTGCGCCTCGTCGGTGGAGGCGCGCAGGTGGGTACAGTTGTGAGCATTTGCGATGGTGGTGATGCGGGCTAGCTGATCGTCCACCTCCGCCGCGCTGCCATCGGCTTCGGCAATCATCAGCGCTTCCACATCAGTGGGATAGCCGGCCTGCACGAAATCTTCGGCGGCGCGGACGGCCAGCGCGTCCATCATCTCGAGGCCCGCCGGGATGATGCCGGCCGCAATGATGGCCGCCACGCAATCGCTGGCATCGGCAACGGAAGGGAAACCCAGCAGCAGCGCGCGGCTCGTGGCCGGCTTGGGCAGGATACGCACCGTGGCTTCGGTGACGACGCCCAAAAGCCCTTCGGAACCGCACACCAGCCCGAGCAGATCATAGCCGGCCTGTTCCTGCCCCGGGCCGCCCAGCCGCAGCACCGTGCCGTCCATCAGCACCAGTTCCACCCCCAGCAGATTGGGGCTGGTGGTGCCATACTTCAGGCAATGCACCCCGCCGGCATTTTCCGCGACATTGCCGCCGATCGAGCAGGCAATCTGGCTGGACGGATCGGGCGCGTAGTAAAAGCCCTTGTGGGCAATGGCCTGGGAGACGGCGAGATTGGTGACACCAGGCTGCACCACGGCGCAGCGATTGTCGTAATCCACGCTCAGGATGCGGTTGAAGCGCGCCATGCCCAGCACGATGCCATCGGCCAGCGGCAGCGCCCCGCCCGAAAGCGACGTGCCCGATCCGCGCGCCACCACCTTCACGCCATTGGCATGGCACCAAGCCAGGACCTTGCTTACCTGTTCGGTCGTGCGCGGCAACACCACGGCTAGCGGGCTCTGCCGGTACATCACCAGCCCATCGCTGCCATAAGGTGAGACGCCTGCCGAATCGGCGATTACCCCATCCGGCACAATGGCGGCGAGGGCAGCGGCGATCTGGGCCTGTCGGGCCATGACAGCTGCGTCGGGTTCGGGCATCTTCATGCGTTCATCCTGCGCCGAAGCCCGCCTGCTTTGCTAGGGCCAAATACGCGACCCTGTACCGCTCTCCGGCGGCGATTGCAGCCTGTGCACCAAGTCGGGTGATCACGAAATGTGAAGCCTCGGCGATTATTGGCGTCACAACCAGAAGCGCACACCCGTGCGCAGCGACCAGCCGCCCGGATTTTCGCCCGCGGCCTGCGCCAGCCGCGCTGACTCGCCCAGCCGCCGCTCAAACATCACCGCAACATAGGGCGCCACGCGGCGGGTGATTTCGTAGCGGGTCAGCACGCCCGCCTCGATGATGGCCGGGCCCGGCGCGATCAGCCGTTCCGGCACGCGCGTCAGATAGATGTCGGTCTCGAACAACGGCTGCACCACCAGCCGGTTGGTCATCCTGAGATCGAACGACTGGCGCAGCCGCAGCAGCACGTCGCCCTTGAAACCGAAGAAGGCATGCGCTTCGGTTTCGAAGAACAAGGGCGACAGGCCCTGGACGCCCACCACGGCATAGCTGCGGGCGTCGGGCTGGATATCGTGGCGCAAGCCAACCTGCGCATCGAAGAACATCGCGATGTTGCGGCTGTAGAGCGCCTGGAACTCGCTCTGCTCCAGCCGCGGCCCCTTGGTCTCGCCCTCGGTGCGCCACCAGAATTTGTTCACATCGCCGCCAATCCAGCCCTGCACTTCCCAGTTGGCAACCCATTTGCCGTCAAAGCGGGTGATGTCCGCCTCTTCGACCAGCGTGTAGTTGTTGATGGCATCGCCGTGGCCGTGGCCATCCTTCGCCAAGGCGGGCGCCGCCAGCAACGCGGCGAGCAGGACGGCGCGCATCAATGGACATGACCCGCCGCCGGCACGGCCTTGCCATCCGGGCCCAGCACATTGGCCACCACCAGCTTGCCCATCATGCCCGAATTCATGTGATAGAGCAGGTGGCAGTGCAGCGGCCATTCGCCGGCTTCGTTCGCCGTCAGGATGATCGACTGGGTGCGCCCCGGTGCCACCACGATCACGTTCTTTTCCGGCATCAGCCCCGGCGCCTGGCCGTTTTCGACTTCAAAGAACATGCCGTGCAGGTGCATCGGGTGCGCCATCATCGTTTCGTTGATGAAGGTCACCCGCACGCGCTCGCCAAACCTCACGTCGATGGGCGGGCCTTCGCCGAACTTGTGGCCGTTCAGCGTCCAGATATAGCGCTCCATATTGCCCTGCAGCCGCACGATGATCTCCCGCGTCGGCGGCGCGGTCTCCTTGGGATTGAGCGCCACCAGGTCGCGCATGGAGAGCACGCGGGCCCCATAAGGCGCACCGGTGGCCCAGCCAAAGACGCGGCCCGAACCATCAGTGTCGCCTTCCTTGCCCAGCACCGGCATGTTCATCATGCCCTTCATCTTGCTGTGGTCCATCCCGGCCATCGGGTCCTTGCCATAGCCATAATCGACCACCGGGAAGGGCGTGCCGCCCGCAGGCTTCTCGGCTAGCGCCACGGCAGTGGCGGCACGCGGGCCGGCGGCCTTGGGGGTACAATGGCCCATGGCGGCATGTTCCGGCGGGCAATCAGGGTCAGCCGGCTTCACGGCCGCGGGAGCCTTGGGGGTGCAATGGCCCATCGCCGCATGCTCCGGTGGGCAATCAGGGTCGGCAGCGCCAGCCGCAACAGGCGTCACACCGGCAATCTGGCAATGGCCCATTGCGGCGTGTTCGGCCGTGCAGGCCTCGCCCGGCGCTGGCATCGAATGGCCCATCTCGGCCAGCAGCAGCACCTGTTTCGGCCGAGCGGCCGGTGCGGCCACGGTGAGCGCCGGATCACTGGTCAACCGCCCGAGCACACTGGCGCGCCGGTCGAGTGTTTCCACCCACAGGGCATGGGCGCCGGCCGGTGGCTCCACGATCACGTCATAGGTTTCAGCCACGCCCATCCGGAATTCATCCACCGTCACCGGCTGCACCGGCCGGCCATCGGCGGCAACGATGGTCATCGGCACACCCGGAATGCGGATGTCCATGAAGCTCATTGCGCTGCCGTTGATGAAGCGCAGCCGCACGCGCTGGCCGGGCTGGAAGGCCAGGGTCGGCCCCGCCGCGGTTGGCCGGCCGTGCATCAACAGCGCATAGCCGGTGACATCGGCGATATCGGTCGCATCCATGCGCATGTCGCCCCACGCCGCGCGCTCGGCCATGGTCGCCTTCATCCCGAATTTCTTCGCATCACGCATCAGCTCGGGCAGCGTGCGCTTGTTCCAGTTGTAATAACCGGAATCGCTTTTCAGATTTTTCTGCACCCGGGCCGGATCTTCACGCGTGTGGTCCGACAGCAGGATCACATGCTCCACATCAGACTTGATCGGGTCCTCGGCCTTGGGCGCGATGATCAGCGCGCCATATTGGCCGGCCTGTTCCTGGCCCCCGCTGTGGGCGTGATACCAATAAGTGCCGCTCTGCCTTATGCGGATGCGATAGGTGTAGGTCTCGCCCGGCGCGATGCCGGCAAAGCCGTTGAACCCCGGCGCACCATCATAGGCACCATCGACCAGAAGCCCATGCCAATGGATGGAGGTGGTGGCGCTCAGCTTGTTGGTGACGCGCACCACCGCTTCCTCGCCCTCCTTGAAGCGCAAGGTTGGGCCGGGCACGGTGCCGTTGATCGCGATCACGCTGTCGGTGCGGCCAGGCACGATCTGCATCGCTGCCCGTTCGACCACCAGATCATAAGTGCCGGCCTGCGCCAGTGCGGGCAGCAACAGGCCAGTAACAAGGAGAAGCAGTCGCAACATCATGCCGCTCCATGCATCGCCAGCATCCAGAAGGCCATGGCGATCATCGTCACATTCTCCAGCAGCGACACAAAGCCCAGGGGCACGTTGCTGCCGCCGCCGACACAGGCGCAGGTGAGCGTGCGGCGCTCGATGTAGACCGCCTTGATCACCGAGACTGCGCCGATGGAGCCAATGAAAAGCGCAATTGCCGACGACAGCCAGACCAATTGGCCCGACAACATCAGCACGCCGGCCGCAGCCTCCGCCCACGCATAGACAGTGGCATAAGGCAGCCACGCTCGCGCCAGCAGATCATAGCCGATGAAGCCGGTGACAAAGCCTTCAATATCCTTCAGCTTCAAAAAGGCGAGCAGGCACATCGCCATCCCAAC
Source organism: Sandarakinorhabdus limnophila DSM 17366 (assembly GCF_000420765.1). Taxonomy (GTDB): domain Bacteria; phylum Pseudomonadota; class Alphaproteobacteria; order Sphingomonadales; family Sphingomonadaceae; genus Sandarakinorhabdus; species Sandarakinorhabdus limnophila. Next base: position 281,302 of record NZ_ATVO01000006.1, read on the forward strand.
GAACCATTCGGCGGCGTGCAGCGTGAAGGGCGTGCCCATGGTCGCCATGCTCAGCGCCAGCGCCATCGCGCCGGCCATGCCGAACAGGGCGATCACCGGGCGATAGCTGATCGCCTTCGGGTCATGCAGCTTCAGCCCAAGCCATTGGCGCAGATCATCATGGCCACCGACGCGCTGGCCGGCGATCCAGATCTGCGGGGTGGTCTTCACGTCGTTGGCGGCCTTGAACGCCTCCACCTCTTCGCGGCTGGTCAGCAGTTGGTCCTCGAATTCATAGCCGTGGCTGCGCAGCAAATGGCGCGCGCGCAGGCCCCAGGGGCAGACATGATCGGGCAACGCCATGCGCACCAGCAGGGCTGTGCGGGGAAGCTGTGCATCCATCGGAAACATCCTTTGCGAATCAGCGATGGAAACCTCATACCCTCCGTACCGCGATACGGAGTCAAGCCATGACCAATCTCACCATCGCCCGCCTTGCTGCCAGTGCCGGCGTTGGCGTCGAAACCGTGCGTTTTTACCAACGCAAGGGCTTGCTGCCGGTTCCCGCCAGCAGCGGCGCTGTCCGCCATTATGACGAAGCCGACGTGCAGCGCCTGCGCTTCATTCGCGCCGCCCAGCGCGCCGGTTTCAGCCTGAAGGAAATATCCGAACTGCTGGCGCTCGATGCCAGCGACGACCGCACCCGCGTCCAGGCGCTCACCCGCACGCGGCTGGCCGCGCTCGATGCCGAAATGGCCGAACTTGCCGCCGCCCGCGCCATGCTGTCGGGTCTGCTCAGCGAATGCACCAGCGGCAAGGCTGGCCCTTGCCCGATCATCGCCACTTTCACCGGCAAGGCCTGCCATTGATGGCCCCGGCTCGACACGGCCCGGTGTGTCGCCCAATGTGCCGGCCATGAAAGCCCTTGCACATAATCCCCCTTTGGCCTGGCTGACCGTGATGCTGGCCGGGGCCGTTCTGCCTATTGCGGCCATACTGCTGCTGCGCGATGCGCCGGCGCCGGCACCGCTGGCGCTGATCGGGGGACCGATCCTGGCGGTGGGGCTGATGGGCATGGGCATGATCGCCGCGGCGGCGGCTGGACGGCTGTGGATCGGCCTGGGCCTGGCGCTGCTTGCCGGGGTGGGCCTGATCCTGATCGCGCGAGCGCTGGGCATGCCCGCCCTGCCGCACCCGTTTTCCACCGGGTTGGCGGTGATCGTGGCCAGCCTCAGCTTTGCTGCGCGCGGCACATTATTTGCCCGCGCCATGGGGCGTAACGGCTGGCTGATGGCGCTGTTCGTGGTCGCAGGAGAGGCAGCGATGCTGGTTTCGGCTGCGATGCTGCCGGCCTGGCTGCTCACCCTGCTGCCCGCCCAATGGGCCAGCACGGCGATCCAGACGGCGCTGACCGGCACCGGCACCCGCGCGGCCAGCTCTGCGCTATTCGCACTGGCCGGCACGGCAGCCACGACGCTGCTGGTCGCCTTCCTGTGGCCGCGCCGCTGGCCTTATGCGCTCATGTTCACGGCTTGGATCGGCCTGTCGGCGCTGGTCTGGCACCGGCCCGGCCCGCCGATGCCGCACGCCGATCTGGCAATTTACGCTCTGCCAGCATTGCTGGAGCGTCCGGCTCATGTCGCCCCCATCGCGATTTCACCGCCCGATCCCGCCACGGCCAGCGCGCTGGCGCGGGTGCAGCGCCAGATCGATAACTGGCCCGCCGCGGCCGAACCCGATCTCACCCAGCGCGCCCGCAACCTGCTGCTGATCGCCGCCGTGGCCGATCTTTACGATACTGAACCGCTGCAATCCCAGCTGCCAACGCTGGTCGCTGCCGAGCTCAAATCCCGCCTTCCCGCCGCTCAGCGCACCGCCATCCTCATCGCCATTTCGCTCCACCCCGAACAGGGCAGCGTTGCGGCGCGGGAAACGCTGCCGGCCCTGGGCCTGCCCGCCAATGTGGGCGATGAAGCGCCGGTGCGCGGCCGGGTGGCACTCTATGCCGCGCAACTGGCTACGCAGCCCTGATCAGCAAGGCCTGACGCGGGGGCGACTTGCCAATCCGCAACACCCGCTGTTCTGTGGCGATGTGGGTAATCGAGGAGCAAGCATGACTGCCCTGAGGAGCTTCCCTGCAGCCGTGATCGGGGCGCTGATCGCACTGTGCACACCCCTTGCCGCCAGAACCCAGCCTGCGCAGGCCGCACAACTTGTGCCCGCCGGCTTCACGGTGCCCGTCGCGGCCCAAGCGGCCACCTTCAAACTCGTGCCGCTGGGCCCAGCTTTGGTAAAGATCGATTATGAAGCCTACATGTCGTCCATCGATCATCTGCAAAGGACCTTCACCCGCAGCACGGATTGGCCGCACAAGAACCTCACCGCTGCCGATGCTATGGCCGACATGGAGAACGAAGCGGCCCGTTTCCAGAAACGCGAATCCTTCGCCTATGGCGTGCTCACCCCGGATGGCCGCCGCGAGCGCGGCAGCGTCTATGTCTCGCCCAGCACTGTCGCCGGCTATGATGCCGTGGTCCGATTGTGGGTGACCAAGGCCGAACATGACGCCGGCTTTGATGCGGAACTCTACGTCTGGGTGCAGACCTGGGTGCGCGCCAAATGGCCGTTCGCCAAAGTCGCCTACCCCGGCCGTGCCATCGATTGGGCGACATGGGATGCACTGGTGGCGGCTTCGAAGAAGAACGGGAAAGAGTAAGAGGCCTCCGGCGGGCAGGGCCTGAGGCCCTGCACCCACTTTCGTTTTTGGCAAGCGATTCAGACACCAAACCAGCGCCGCAGGCAATCAATCCCGCCTGCAGCGCTGATGTGTGCGCGTGCTGCAAGGGCAGACCGCAATCGAACGGGTGCACGGACTGCATCTCTGCACGCCGGAGGCCCTCTTACGCTTCGTCCCGCAGCACCACCGTCAGCCCCGCCGGCAACGGATCAGGCACAGCGTCCAGCCGCGCCGCGTCGCGGCGGGCGCGGTCGATGATGGCGGGGACGACGGCGCCGACCACAACCAGCGCGTCGCAGCGGGCCAGGGCATTCAGCTGGTTAAGGGTGAGGTCGCCGGGGTCGTCGCTGGTGATCGCGATCTCCCGCAATTGAGGAGTGGCAGTGGAGCTGCCTTCGATCACGCGCGACACAGCGGCGTCCGCATCGGGCAGTGCGGCGAAGGGATCAAGTGGCCCCGCTTGCGCCAGTGCACGTTCCCAGAGGCGGCGGCGATCATTGGGGGTGGGGTGGCGGGCGGCCACCGCGTCGCGGGCGGCGAGGATGGCGCGCGCCAATGGCCCGAGGCTGGCGGGGAGCAGCGCCTCGAAGCGGGTGCGCAAGGCGCGGGCGAGGCTGGCCGAGGCGCCGGCGGTGGAGATGGCAACCACCACGGGCGAGCGATCGATGATGGCACCCATCAGAAAATCCGACATGGCGGGTTTGTCGACCACGTTGACCAGCAGGCCCCGCGCGCGCAGCCGGGTGGCGGCGGCCAGGGCTTCAGCGTCATCCTCGATGGCGACGAAGGCAAGGACGGCTTCAGCAGCATGTTCGCCCACCAGTTCGCCGCCGGCGGCGCGGACGAGGCGGGCCTTGGCTTCCGCGGGTTCACCGTCGCCAACAAGGATGACCTGGCGGCCGGCGAGGTTCACGAAGATCGGCAGTTGCTGCATGGCGCGGCTGTGCCCTGCGGTTCAGGCCGGTGCAAGTGCGTGCGGATCAGCGACGCGGGTGAGGCGCGCCAACAGCGCAAGGCCGCCGGGGATGGCAGAGAGCCCGGCCATGGCGGCCAAACGCCCCAGCGGGTGCCGGGCAACGGCGAGCGCCGCCATCGCGAGGCGGACAGGGCGGCGGGTGCGGGTGAGCAGCGCTTGGCTGTAATCCGCCGCGCTGGCACCCTGCGCCAGCATGGTGGCCGCCAGCCGCCCAGATTCGAGCGCAATGGCCATGCCGTCGCCGCAGAAACTGGGGATGACGGCGGCCTGATCGCCCAGCCGCCACAGGCCGTCCGTCGTTGGCCCAGCCAGATGCCCGTAGGGCACGCGGGAGATGGCGAGCGGGCGCGGCAGCAAGGGTTCCGCATCGCCCAGCGCGGCAAGGGCTGGCTCGGTGATCAACCTCGCCAGCAGGGCGGGCCAGTTGCCCAGCTCGCGATAATGCGCGCCATTGACCAGCAGGCACAGGTTCAGCCGGCCGCCCTCCACCGGTTGCAGCCCGGCATAGCCGCCATCGAAGAAGGTGACGGCCACGGTGCTGGCAAGGCGGCGGGACAGGGCTGGGTCACGGAAATACATCTTGAAGCCAATCTCGTCCGGCCCATCGGGACGCGGCAGGCCCCGCACATCATGCTTGCCGGTGGCAAGCAGCAGGGCCGGCGCGGCGATGTCTCCTGCGCTGGTCTGGGCGACGCCGTCGGCCAGACCGCGCACGTTCACCCCACGCTGCACCTCCACACCGGCAGTGGCGGCGCGTTCCAGCATCGCTTCATCGAGAACACGGCGCGACAGGCTAAGCGCGGGGAAGGGTAAGGCGGCAGCCGCCTGGCGCTGGCCGGCGTTGATCTCGACACGGGTGATAGGGACGGCGCCGAGGCTGCGTGCATCCTCGCCCAGCCCGGCCAGCGCGGCAACAGCCTCGCCACTGAGAAACTCACCGCAGATCTTGTCGTGCGGGCCTGTCTCGCGCTCCAGCAACAGCGGCGCATGGCCCGATCTGGCCAGATCGATGCCGGCTGCCGCGCCGGCCAGGCCGCCGCCGATGATCAGCGGCGCCGTCATTTCGGGCATGACTCCACCGTCCAGCGGAAGGGGAAATGCCAGCGGACTTCGGCCTCCACGCCGGCCGCCGTCAGCAGCGCCTCCCAATCGGCGCGGGTGAAAGCGCGGCGCACGGACAGCGCGCCATCATGGGCCACGATCGGATGCCAGCGGAAGACAAAGGCAAGGGTACGAAAGCCGGCCCAGGCCAGCCAGTGCCGGTGCAGATCGTTGATCAGCCAGCCGACGCGGGCCGTGCGCTCCATCCACTGGATGAACGCCACCAGTTCATCATCGCGCATGTGGTGGGCCACCAGCGACGAGATGATGAAATCGGGCTGCCAGTCCAGCGCTTCGGCGCGGCCCGTATGGTAAGTGATGCCCAGCGCCGGATCAGTGGCCGCGGCGGCGACCGGCGCCGAACGCGGATTGAGATCGATGCCGGCCAGTTCGGCGTGCAGCCCGCGCCCCTGCAGCCAGCGGGCGATGGCGCGCAGCATGTCACCATGGCCGAAGCCGACATCGAGCAAGGTGAAACCAACGCGGCTGGGCAATTGCCTGCGCAGCCAGGCGATGGTGGGCCAGCGCGCCAGCGTTATCGTGTTGACCTGTGCCAGATCGGCGATGACGGCGGCATAGGTGGCGGGATCAAGCCCGTCGGCATCCATCACCTCCGGCAGATCGGCGCGCTTGGAGAAATCCAGCCGCGCGCGCGGCCAATCCGAAGGAACGGCGTTCGCGTTCACACACCCACCGTTTCAAAGCGGAAGCTTTCCGCCGCCAGGCCCGGCCCGAAGGCCACAGCAAAGCCCGGCACGCCCTTGGGCACACTGGTGCCGATCCCGGCCATGATGCGTTGCAGGACGAACATGATGGTGGCGCTGCTCATGTTGCCGCATTCGCGCAGCACTTCGCGGGACCAGTTCAATGCGCCCTGCCCGATGCCCAGCCCGGTTTCCACCGCATCCAAGATGGCGCGGCCGCCGCCGTGCACGGCCCACACACCATATTCATCCGGGCTGCGGCCATGCAACAGATCGACGCCCGCAGGGCCGGCCAGCGCCTGTTGCAGGATCGCCGGCACGCGGCCCGAAAGCACCATGTCAAAGCCCTGATCGCCCACACCCCAGGTGATGGTATCAGCGGAATCGGCAATGGTGGCGGCGCGGAAATCGGTGAGGGCGATGCCGGTGGGATCAGCCGTCACCAGCGCGGCGGCACAGCCATCGCCGAACAGCAGCATGGCCAGCAACGATTCCAGTTCGCCCGTTTCCTGAAAATGCAGGCTGCACAGTTCCAGATTGACCACCAGCACCCGCGCCGATGGATCGGACCGGACGAAATGATGCGCGAGCCTGAGCGAATTCACCGCCGCATAGCAGCCCATGAAACCCACGTGCGTGCGCTCCACGCCGGGATTGAGGCCAAGGCGCTGCACCAGGATCTGATCGATGCCCGGCGCTGTCATGCCGGTGCAACTGGCAACAACCAGATGCGTGATGCCCTGCAGTTCCGCGGCCGACAGACCCAGCCCGGCGATGGCCTGTTCAGCCAGGCCCGGCGCGGTGGCGGCGAAACGCGCCATGCGCTTGGCCGTCGATGGGAACGCGCCGGGACGATAGAAACCCTCGGCGTCCGCGGTGAAACCGTCCGGGTCTTTCACCGGCGTAAAGAAGCTCCAGCGGTGATCGATGGCGCTGCGGCCAACCAGGCGCTTGAAGATCAACTGGTCGCGCCGATCCTTGATCAGGCCGCCAACGAAATCCACGAACGCCTCGTGCACATCATTGGGCGGCAGCGCGGTGCCGATACGGTTGATGTGCGCGATTGCAGGGGCAGGCATCGCGGAAATTCCTTTTGAGTTGAAGGGCGACAGTGCGCCGGTTGGGCAGGGCTTGCAACAGCACGCACTGCGGCCGATGGATGCGCCATGAACTCATCAGGCATCAGCGCGGTTCCCGGCATATACGTCGGCCATGCCCATTGCGATGTGGCGCGCACCGGCGTCACCCTGATCTTGCCACACGAACCCGCGGTGATGGCGGTGGACGTGCGCGGCGGTGGCCCCGGCACGCGCGAGACGGATGCACTTAATCCCATCAACCTGGTCGAGCGCGCCCACGGGCTGGCGCTGGCTGGTGGTTCGGTGTTCGGGCTGGCGGCCGGCGATGAGTTGGCGCTGCTGCTTTCCGCTGCCGGGCGCGGCCTGCCGATGGGCGACGGCCTGCCCGCGGTGCCGGTCGTGCCGGCGGCCATCCTGTTCGATATCACCAATGGCGGCGACAAGGCGTGGGGCATGGACCCACCCTATCGCCGGCTGACGCGGGAGGCCTTTGCCGCCACCGGCCAGCCGGGCAGTGACGGCCACGGGCCCATCGGTGCCGGGTTCGGCGCGCGGGCCGGCAGCCGGGCGGGCGGCATCGGCAGCGTCTCGCGCGTGCTGGATGATGGCAACATTGTTGGCGCGCTGATTGCTGCCAACAGTTTCGGCGAAATTTATGCCGATGCGCCGCCCGGTGACGGCCCGGTGGAGATGCCAAAACTGGCCAAACATCGCCGCTTCGGGCGGGACAACACGATCATCGGCGCGGTCGCCACCAACGCGCCGCTCACCCGCGCCCAGGCCTTGCGGGTGGCGATGATGGCGCAGGGCGGGCTGACGCGGGCCGTCCGCCCGATCCACACGCCGTTCGATGGCGACTGCCTCTTCGCCCTCTCCACCGCGCCCCCCGGCCAGACACCAGTGGACGATGTGCAACTGATCGAAATCGGCACGGTGGCCGCCGATCTGGTGGCCGCTGCCGTGCGCCAGGCTGTCGGGCTCTACTGAGCCTGCAAGGCCGTGATGCGGCCCGCCAGGGCGTCGAGACGCGGCGCCAGCGTGGCCGCCGCAGCCGGCGCGTCACGCAAGGCTTCAGCCAGCGAAGCGCGGCGATAATCGGCGCCAGCCAGCGGCGCCAGCGCGGCGCCCAGGGCGGATTCGGTCGCTTCCCGTTGCAAGGCAGCAGCCGAATCGGCGGCGCTGCCGGCAGCGCCCGCGCGCGCGGCATCACGGGCGGCGCGGGCCGGGGCAGCGGCGGCTTCCACCTGCGCCACCATCGCTTCCAGCGCGGCAATCTCGGTTTCGGCAGCGGCCGGCGTTGGCGGTGGGGTGGGTGCCGGCATGTCGGGCGCGGCCGGGGACACGGCTTCAGCCGGGGGGGCGCAGTCGGCGTCACCTCTGGGGCAGCGGCCGACACCCGGCACGTTGCGCGGCACCATCGGCGAGATTTCACCGGGACGCGGGTTCAGGCTGGGCCAATCATTGGATCGGCCGGCGCAACCGACCAGCAAAAGGGCAAGAACAAGAGGCTGGGCCATGCGGTGCATGATTTATCGCCTAAAACGGCAAGGAAGAGGTTGCAATGCCCCGCGCGCATGGCTATCAGGCCGGCCTTCACGGTGTGCGCCCGTAGCTCAGCTGGATAGAGCATCAGACTACGAATCTGAGGGTCGGACGTTCGAATCGTTCCGGGCGCACCATTTTTTCCTCAATTTCTTAAGAACTTAGCGTCACGTGCGGCGCTGGCATCCTATGGCTGCTTATTTCATTTTGGCGCCGGGCATCAGATAGGCATCAGACCGACCGGTTTCAGTCGAGCCGGTTTGGCCCAACAGGGCCCTCCCAAAGGCGGCCCAAAGTTTCTTCTTACCTGATTCGCTCCCCCCGGGGGCAGGGCCAACTGTAATGCCGTCAGAGCAGCAGGCGCAGCCCCGCTGAGGCGCGGACAGCCGGGATATGGGCCGCATCTTGACGGCGATCATGATGGCTTAGGGTGTGAGTAAGTCGACGCGCATGTGAAGGTGGCGAGAAAGTCGTCAGAAACTTAAAATCCTCGGAGGGTATCCCTCGTGCCGGTTCGTGTCCCGCCGTCCGCACCAGCATGGATCGAGGTGGGAGCTAAGCCCTCAATTGACACAGAGTCTTGTAATTCGCACGAAGGGCAGAGGAGATCGCAGTTCGCTTCCCCAGGGCGGCAGGAGACGTCTTATGCTAAAACACGCCCGTACGACGGCGCTGGCAATCGCCGGATCAATGCTGTTCGTTGGCGCCCAGCCGGCGCAGGCAGGCTTTTTCAACAACACTGCATTCCTATCAGCCAACAAAGCTGATGAGAATGGCGATTATATCAAAGCCGCGAAGCTGTATGCGAAGGTGGTGGAAGGTGGCAGTCCGGAATTAGCCGCAGCAGCCGCTTTTAAGCTCTACAAATATTATTTAAATGGTATCGGCGTTTTCAAAAATTCCGACTCAGCGTTGCATTATTTAGAGATCGCGGCCCAAAGTGTTGATCCAACATGGGCAAAAATAGCCAACTGGGAGATGGGCTACCAATTGATGACTGGCTTCGAAGGATCAATGCCGATCAAGAGAACAGAAGCTGTGCCATATTTTCTCCGTGCCAAACAGTTAGGCTCAGACGGTAGTTCAAAAGCCTTGGATGTACTTCAGGCGTACCCAGAAGTGATTTTGGCTTCACGAGCGGAATTATTTTCGCCACCGAGCGAGCAAATTGCACCTTTCAGTCTTGCAGCTGCATTCCAATTTCTTAACGCGGGAGATGTCGCAAAAGCCCGGGGCACGCTGAACTGGCATGCTCGACGGGGGAACGAGCAAGCCCAAATCGAATTGGCTTTGTTACTTTTGACAAAGGGTACGCCGAGCGATCTGCAAGAGGCAGGCGGCTGGTTCCTCCTGGCTGCCCGATCAGGCAATGCCAGTGCTCAGCGGTTATACGGACTCATCCTGATGGAAATCGCGAAGGCGCCTCCACTAGAGGCGCTTGAGTGGCTGCAGCGTTCTGCAAATCAAGGCGATCCAGACGCAGAAAACTTCCTAGGCCAATACGCGGCAAATCCTCCACGAAACTACGCCCAACCCGAATATGCCGTAGCAGTCACTCATTTCGTAAAGGCAATGTCATTGGGCTCGCCAAAAGCTGCACTGAATCTTGGCGATCTTTATGCAGATGGACTTGGGGTTGCGAAAGATGCCGCGACCGCTATCGAGTTGTACAAGGCTGCTGCAGATGCGGGTCTGGTGGAGGCGCGAAACCTTCTCTTTTCTAAATTCGACATTGTTTACACTCCTTCGTCGAAGGCAGCTCCTGCGGCTCAGAATGCAACATCTCATCGCCAGGTCATTACGTCCCGCGAACTTTCGCCTGTAGAAATCTATCAGAGGAATGCAGCTAGCGTCTTCTTGATGCAGGCTGAAACTCGGGGCCAAAAAGGTGGCATGGGCGGATCCGCAGTAGCCATTTCGAGCCATGAACTTTTGACGAACTGCCATGTCACGGAAGGGCATAATTTGTTTGGAGTAAAAATTAATGGCGCGTGGCAGCTGGTAGAATTCGGAAAGGGCAAAAAGTCCGTCGACCTCTGCATTTACAAAACAGATTTGAACCTCAGCCCCATAACGCAGGTTCGCGGTTACGAAACTTTGCAAGTTGGTGAAAAGGTTTACGCGATCGGATCGCCGGCGAGACTAGAAAACACCCTATCTGAAGGAATTATTTCAGCGCTGCGTATTTTGAATGGCGTCAAAGACATTCAAATTACAGCTCCGATAGATCATGGATCATCGGGTGGGGCACTCTTCGATGCCCAAGGGCGACTAATTGGAATAACTACATGGCGTCAAGGTGTTTCAGGCAATCTCAACTTCGCTGTTTCAATCGATGAAGCGCCCTAAGCCAAATTGACTAGCCGCTGCTCTGCCCGTTCCAGCGCCGCTATTCGGCAACCGCGCAGCGATGCTTGCCCGCTGGCTTTCACTCAGGTGGCGGCGCTGGGAACGAAAAATAAGTAGAGTGGGCAGGTGATGTAAAAAGAGGCATGTTCGCGCTGCGCGGATCGGAGGGCACCCCGTTACCGAACTTGACGCGGATGGCACGCAGGGAATGCCTGGGTGATTGCCTCCACTGCCAGATTGATCGCTGGCAAATGGCGACGAGCAGGATTGTCCCGTAAATAAAATAGGACAATATCTTCCACTTGATACAAATCCATCCCAATTGGATAACAGTTTTTCCCATCGGCTGTTTCTAGTATTACCAACTTTCTGGTGAATAATATATTTCCAATAAACACCATGCATCGTACATTTTTCATCGAAGTTTTACCTGTGAGGTCTTTGCTGCAAGCTTTATATAAGTTATTACCTGTCTCTAACGGCTCTAAAGGCGGAACCGGCTGGGCCGAGGGGTTTACCTGCGACCGACACTGCCGTGTGCATGTCACGCTCTGCGCGCCATATCCGATGGCGCGAGGCTGCCCGCCAACCTATTGCCCTTGTGTGGGGCTGGAATAAGGCGTCCTGAAAATACGGCGGTGTTGGCTTGGCTGCGCCGTAAACTGGCGCACAAAAAAGGCGGGGCGGCATTGCTGCCACCCCGCCCATTTACAGTTGATGTTTGAATGCCCGGGGTCAGCGCTTGCCGCTGCCGCCCAGGTTGATACGCACGCCACCCATGAAGCGGGCACCGAACTTTTCGAACTCGAGCACGCGGATCGGGATACCGCGGTAGCGACGGCCCGGTTCGTCGAGCAGGTTGGTCGCGTCGACGAACATTTCAACGCGCGGGCTGATGGCATAGCGCGCCGAAAGATCGAGGCGGCCGACACTCTGCCAATAGCCATCGCCGCCAACGTCGGCGCTGCCGATTTCGAACAGATAATCGCTGCGATATTGCCAGCTGGCGCGCAGGGACAGACCATATTGTTCGTAATAGAGCGAAGCGTTGTAATTGGTGTTGGACGCATCGGGCAGCCTGACCTTGCGGCCATCCGGCGTCGTGGCGTTGGAGCGATTCAGGGTGATGTTGCCCTGGAAGCCAAAACCTTCCATCCATTCCGGTGCACCGATGCTGCGCAGCAGCCCGCCAAACGGCTGCACATAGGCGATTTCAATACCCTTGATATCGCCGTTGCCGCCGTTGACCTCGGTGGTGATCTGGTAGGTCGAACGCTCGAGCCCGGGGAGGTCGAAGTCCGTGTTGCCGAACGGCTGGGTGAAATCGAACAGAATGTCGCGGACCTTCTTGTAGTAGAGGCCGACCGACAGGAAGCCTTGGTTGCCCATGTACCATTCGACATAGGCGTCCACGCCGACCGCCTTTTCGGGCACGGCAAACGGGTTGCCGCCCGAAATCGTCAGCAGCGGGTCGTTTATCGTCAGGTTGGGACGCAGCAAGTCATAATCAGGCCGCGCCGCCCCCGTATTCAGCGACAGGCGCAGTTTGATCTCGTCTGTGGCATCATAGTTCAGATGCAGGCTGGGGAAGAACAAAGTGGTGCCAGAGCTGGTGTTCAGTTCCTGGCGCACACCGTTGATGGTGCCGTTCGCCCGCCCGGTGTTGTTCACCCGCTCGCCGCGAACCCCGGCGACGATATTGCCGTTTTCGAAGAACATCGTGCCCATCAGATAGCCGGCGAAGATTTCTTCGGTGACTTCGTAGAAGTTGTTCTCGGTGGTGTTGGGCTGGATGCGTGAGGCGCCAGCGGCAATGTAGCTGTCCAGCAGGTCGCTGCCCAGCTGGCTGTCATGATACCGGAAGCCGTAGCCGATCGGAATGTTGACCTTGAGTGGTGCGTTGGTCGAGATCGCGTCCTGCCGCGGCAGCGCAATGCCCTTGGCGGTCAGATCAGCGGCGCGGGCTTCAATGACCGAAACATTGTTTTCCTTGGTGCGCTTGTTGTATTGGCCGCCGAACTGGATCTTGGTGTCCTGACCGAACAGCGAAATGGTGCGATCGAAATCAAGCCGCGCCGTATAGGCATCGGTCTGCGCCCGATTGTTGGCCCGGTTCATGGTGACGAAATCAAGCTCGGTGGTGGTGATGACATCGCGGCGGGCCCCCAGCGAATAATTCTGGTTGGCATCGGCCAGCGTATTGAACAGGACGACCTTGTTATCGCTTGGGTCGTTGAAATCATAGACGATGCTGGGACGCCGCGTGCGATCTGACGGGCTGACCCAGGTCGAGGTGTACGGGTGGCGGGCGTCGTCCTGGGCGCGGGTGTAGTTCAACCGCCAGTTGGCCTTCCATTCGCCGAAGATGTGATTGCCGCCCAGCGTGTTGGTGAAGATGCGCTGGCGTGACGACAGGCTGTTCAATGTGCTGTCGATTTCAATGCCAAACAGCGTGCCTCGCAGCGGCGTGTTGCCGGTGCGAATATCGGCATAACCGGTGCGGCGGGCGGTCGCCTGGGCTGCCGTGCTGTCGGTGCTGACCGCATTCTGATCGAAATCGAACAGAAACTGGGTGCGCAGTTCGTCGTCGCGGAATTCGGTGAGCACCGAACTCAGGAAGATTTCATTGTTGTTGTCTGGGCGCCAATCGATCTTGCCGCTGAAGGCGGTGTTGGAACGGGTCAGGCGATAGAGCTTGTTTTCAAACTCGCGCGCCCACACGCGGTCGGCGAAGCCCGGCAGGCGATCTTCCGGCGCAATTTCCCAAGGGTCGGCTTCGAAATTGTCGGTGACCATGTCGACTTCAAAGCGCGAGGCCGACAAGAGGATGCCGACGGTGTCATTGAAGAAACGTTCTGAGATGTGCCCGGCAAAGTTGTACTGGCGGCCACCGCCCAGTGCCGAGAAACCGGCACCGACATCGAGGGCAACCTTGAAGCCGGGATAATCGAAGGCGCTGCGGGTGCGGACGTCAACCTGGCCGGCGACGGCTTCGCCGGTCAGATCGGCGGTGACCGCCTTGCGCACCGCCACCTGGCTGGCGATGGTGGCCGGAATGGTGTCGAAGCGGGTTTCGCGGCCGGCCGGGCTGATCACGTTGATGCCGTCGAATGACACCGTGGTCCAGCTGGTGCGGGCGCCGCGAAGGCTGATGAAACGATCCTGGCCCTGGTCGCGCTGCACGGCGACGCCGGGCAGGCGGGCGATGGCGGCGGCGAGGTTCTGATCCGGGAAGCGGCCGACGGCATCGGCGGCGAGCACGCTGACCAGCGCGGTCGAGGCGCGCTGCACCTGCAAGGCAGCGGCCAGTGATTCGGCGATCGGGCGCGAGGCGGTGACAGTGATTTCGCCATCAGTGCCGGTCGCAGCTGCCAAAGTCACGTTGACTTCGGTATCCTGGCCGGCGACGACAGTGATCGTCTGGGTCACGTCGGCACTGCCGAAATAACGAACGGTGATCTTCTGCTGGCCGGCGGGTGCGCCGCGCAGCGTGAAGCGGCCTTGCGCCGTGGTGCTTTCGACAACCGAGGAACCTTCGATGCGCACGGTGGCGCCAGCAACAAAGCTGCCGCTGGCATCGGTGACAACACCGGTGATCTGCCCGGTGCTGGCAGCAGAGCCGGCATCAGCAGCGGCAGCAGAATCAGCCATTTGGGCAGCGGCGGGCAGGGTCGTGACAAGGCTCAACGCGGCGCTGGCCAGCAGAATGGAACGGGTCGGTTTCATTGGTTTCTCCAGTGTGGGTTGTTGTCGTGCAGCCGCGCGGGTGCGCAGCGGTGAACTCTCAGAAATCCGGGCTCTTGTACGGTAGTGTGTTGCCGAAACGCCGCGTGGGCGGCTGGCTATTGTCGTTCTTGATCAAGCGCTTGGTGGCCCCACGCTTTTCGATGATCGCAGCGTCATATTGCACGCCGTCGGCGGTGTAAGCGGTGTAGCTCAGGCGGTTGCCATCGATGCCGATGACCTGGAAGAACTGGCCATTCTCGCCCTGCCGCTCCAGTTTCACACCGGTCGGTGCGTAATCATCCCAGCCCTGCTTGCGGAATTGATATTGCTTGGGGCCGGAAACACTGTTCACGAACATCGTGGTCAAGGTGTCGCCCACCTTGAAGCCGGCGCGACGCGGCGCTTGGCCACCCGCATTGAGCAGCCCGCGCGCATAGGTGTGATCATGACCCTGCAGCACCAGATCGACGCTATTGGCCGTCAAGATCGGCAGCAGCAGAGCCCGGCCGGCCGGGCTGTCCCGCTCCCCGGCCGAGCTGAAGATCGGATGGTGCATGGTGACGATGCGCCAGCGCGCATTGGAGGCTTTCAGTTGCGCATCCAGCCAATCGGCCTGTGGCTGCAGATCGGGCTGGTTGGTATCCAGCACGAACACATCAAGATCGGCAGAATAATGCACGGCATAGGCGGTTTCCTGCACGGCGGCCGGCAGCGCGGCCTCGACCGGCAGCCGGAACTGCGGCCGCCACAAATGGCTGAGCAGGCGACGGCGCGCGGCATCGGCGGGATCGGCCATGTCATATTCATGATTGCCGGCCACTGGGATCGCCGGGATCATGGCATGCAGGAAGCCGCCGGCCTTGAACCAATCCGCCCATTCGATGTCGCGGCTGCCACGGTTCACCAGATCGCCGGCGTGCAGCATGAAGCGCGCATCGGGCGCGGCTTGGAAGGCCGCGCGAATGGTGCGCGACCACAGGGACAGCACGCCATTTTGCGCATCGCCCATGTAGATGAAGAGGATCGGCCCGGATTTGGGCGCCGTGCGGGTCTGGAACCACTCGCTCCAGTGGCCGTCACTGCCCTGCACACGATAGGCATAGAGCGTGTCCGGCTTCAGCCCATCAAAGCGTACGCTGTGATAGGCCACGGCGGGCAGCGTGTCGTTGGCCTGCACGGCCAGCGCGCGGCCATTGGCGATCACCGTATCGAGATCGACCCGTTCGGTGACGGCGGCGACGCTGCGTCCGGTCAGATCGATTCGCGCATCCGGTGTGGCCAGCGTGATTTCGGCGCGGGTGGCGGTGACGTTTGCAGCCGTGCGCCACGCCACCGCAAAGGCTTGCGACGGATCACCTTCGAAGGTCGCCACGATGCGATCGGGCCAGGCCGTGGCACCCTGCCACGGCGGCGGCCCATGGTCACCATCATGCGCAAGAACCGGCAGGGCCAAAGCCATGGCGGTTATCGCCGTCATCAAAACACGCATGAAGCCCCCGCCGCGCTGTTGATATTGGCGGTGGCGTAGTGGCAGTTTGTGACTCCGTGGCGTCCGAAATGTTGCACGCCCAAGACTGGCCACGCTGGACGTTGATCCCCTTTAGAAGGCCAGGAATCAGCCATTCAAAGGTGGCCGTCCCTTCGAGCGCTTCACCCGCGGCGTTCACAAACCGACCAAACCGCTATCGGCCCAAATCCCCAAAACTGCCGCAAAACAGGTGCAGATCACGCCAAGTTTTTGTCAGTTCATTTTCATTTCATGCCTCCGCAACGGCTCTGACTCCACCAAACGGTAGCCAGGTCTCACATACTGCGATCGGAGGTGGACGTGACGGGCTGTCAGGATCATCTCGGATCAAATGCCAAAGGCGCTGCTTGGCTGGCGACGGCTTCGGTGCTCGCCTCGCTGGTCACCGCTGACGCCAGCGCCAGCTCTCTGTGTTGATCTGAATCGAGATGACGGAGGTTTGCACAACAGCCATGCCGACGCGGGTCCGTTTCTCCCTCACCGAGCCAGCAACCAACAGTGCCCCCTTGCTGTTCGGCGTACCATTCAACACGCCCGAACAATCGGTGATCGCGATCGATGTTGTGGCGGGAAACTGCCTTGATCGGGTGACCGCAAGCAATAGCGGGCAGAGCGCCTTGCTGATCGAACCGGAGGGTGGCTGTGCCGTTGTTGACGTGGACTTCAGCGATGCGGCCGGGATGGCGCCGGCATGGCTGTTCGGGTCGACCGGCGGCGCCCACGAACAACCATCAGTGGCCTTGGCAGAACTGATCGACGGTTTGGCCGGCACCACATGCGGGCAGGCCCGTGTGAACAGGATCATCGAACATATCGACGCGCGCTTCGTTTATGGTCGCCGCGAACGCGGGCTGGGCGATGGCGAAGCTGCGATGCCGGCGCTGGTTTGCGACACGCACGCAGGAACCTGTGTCGACACGCACAGCTATGCCGTTGCGGCGATGCGGGCGGGCAATATGGACGCCGCGTACATCAGCGGCGTGTTCTTCAAGGCCGGGCAAAGCCTTTCGCGCCCGGGCCATTGCTGGATCGCGGTACAGGTGGATGGGGCTGCGCAATATTGGGATGTCTCGCACCATCTTAAATATGGCCTTGGGCCATCTCAGCCCGGCTACAATCCGTTGCCCGGGACACGCTTTGCGCTGACGGCCGGCCGCGATCTGCGGTTTGAACTGCCTGGCCGGAGCCTCGCGGTCAGCATTCTCAAGGGGTTTGTTGCAGCGGATGGCGAACAGGGATTGGCGCTGCCAACCACGGCAAGCCTTATCTGACGCCGCAATGTGGGGCCGCTGTCCGAATGAACAATTCGTGACAATTGCGGAACTTGTTCCTGCTCACCAACTCGGTGTTCCATGCAAGCATCTGAAAATGAAATAATAATTTCGTTGTTTCGAGAAAATCCGATCTTGTCGGGGTAATAAAAACAACATGGAGTTCGGTAACAATGAAACTCATGGGATCGGGGATCAGACTTTCCAAACATTTGGTCGCCCTCGCCGTGCTTTGCATCGGGTCGGTGTCGCTGGCTGCATGCGCCAAGGACGAGCCGCCAGCCTTTCCCGAAGGAAGCTGGCAGCAGCGCATGGGCAAGATCCGGGCTGCCGTACGGGGCGATGAGGCCGATCCGGCCTTTGCTGCCACCTGGTCAGGATATCGCAGCCACCTGCAGGCCGTCACCGGGCTTCCCGTCGAAACGTTCGAAGCATCGGATTACAACGGCGTGATCCAAGCCGTTGCATCCGGCCAAGTGGATTTCGCCCTGCTGGGCGCCGGAGGCTATGCCAATGTCGATACCCAAGTGGGCAGCAAGGCGTTGCCGTTTCTGTTGGTCCGGCAAGCCGAAGGCAACACGGGCTATTATTCCGCCCTGGCCGTACGGACGGCTTCTCCGTTCCGCATCTTGGCCGATCTCAAGGGCAAGACAATCGCCTACATCGATTTCAATTCAACGTCTGGTTACATCTATCCAAGGCATGAGTTGATCAAGCAAGGAATTGACCCCGAACGGTTCTTCGCAAAATCGATCATGGCTGGCGGCGGCACGCAGGCCCTGCTTGCCATGATGAATGGCCGAGTGGATGCAGCGATGATCACCGTCAGCGCCGGAACGCCGGAAACCGGCTTTGCCACGGGCAACCATGTCAGTTTGGCTCGTCGGGGGCTGATTAATCTTGATGAGATGCGGATCATCTGGACAGCAGGCCCGATGCCCAACTCACCTTACGTGATGCGCACCGATCGGCCGCAGGCGTTTGCCGATGTGCTGCGCGGCGCGCTTGCCATGCTGCCGTATGAAAAGCCCGATGTCTGGGCCAGCATGGGGCAGGCACCCGGCAATGATTTCCACCCCGTTAGCCGGGCCGACTACGCTGATATCATGGCCATTCGGGCCGAGGACATCAGCCAGCGGCGATCAGGATCCGGCGAATGATGGCTCGTCTTGTCGTGGGCACTGTTGCTGCGCTGATGCTGGTCGCGTGCGGTGGCAGCAGCAAGGATACCGAAGCCGGTGCAGCTCGTCCGCCGACACTGCAACAGCTGCGCATCGGCATACTGGCGCCGGCCGCATCGCCGTGCCGATCGGATGCGCCGGAATGGCCCGCAGCACAGCGCAAATATGTGCAGCACCTGGCATCGCGCATGGAAGTTCCGGTCTCGCTGTGCCCGATGGCGGAATATAGTGCCATTGCTGCGGCCATTGCCGATGGCCGCATCGAGATGGGCCCAGTGGACAGGGCCGGCCTGGCGCCGGTGGCGGAAAAGATCCGTCCGATCCTCGCCGTGCGTCCCGACACGGCGCCAGGCCGGGCCATTGCCGTGGTGGTGGTGCGCGAAGCAGCGCCGGCCCGGACCTTGGCTGATCTGGCGCCCGCGGCCGGCCGCGTGGGGGCGCGGCTGATCCTGTCGCGGGAGAATAGCGATATTCTGGATGGTGTGCGCCGGATCCTGACAAGCGCGGGTTTTCCCGCCGCCAGTCTTGCGGCAGCAAGCGCCCAGCCCGATGCGGAAACCGCTGCCGCCGCACTGCGCAGCGGCGCTGGCGATGCGGCTGCTGTTGGCGGGGCCGAATGGTACCGTTACTGCCGCGGCACCAAGAAGGACGAAACGCCCTGTGCTGGCCTGCGCGAGGTGTGGCGCGGTCGGGAACCGGTGGCAGTGGCATGGAGCGTTAGCCGGAACATCGCTCCGGAAAGCTGGGCGCGATTGGTGGGCATTCACATCGCACTGTTTCTGGAACAGCCCGCCATTGCTGCCTGGCTGGCCCCGGGCGGGAGCGAGATCACACCTGTTGAGGCAACGGCGCTGGAACCGGCAGGGCAATGAGCGTTTCAGCCCTGTTTGATGCAGAGGATCGCCGCCGTGCTGCCGTGTTCGAACAGGATTGGCGAAAACGCCGGCTTGCGCATCGCCTGCAGAATCTCGGTTGGCTGTTGCTGGTTTCTGCCTTGCTGGCGGTCTCGCTGGAATTGAGCGAGCTGCGTAACAGTTCTGTCGGTCTTGGTTGGGGCGAGCGCGTGGCGACCTTCGTCGATCGGATGACCCCGCATCTGCGAGCCGATGCGCTGTTTGCCAGCCGCAACACAGATGGTTCACTGGCCAGCTGGTTCTATGATCTGCCGCTGTGGCTGGTGGCCATACGCGAAACCGTCGCCATGGCCATCGTCGGCACGCTGGTTGGTGGCGTGTTTGCACTGTCGTTGTCCTTTCTGGCTGCGAGCAATCTCAACGCGAACCGGCCGCTGCGGGTGCTGATACGCCGCAGCCTCGATGCGGCCCGAACGATCCCGGATGTGATCTTGGCGTTGATCTTTGCGTCGGCCTTCAGCCTGGGGCCGGTGGCCGGCGTCCTGACCCTCATCGTCAGCACCACGGGCTCGCTTGGCAAGCTGTTCAGCGAGTGCATGGAAAACGCCCGGATTCGTGAAGTGGAAGCGATTGCTGCCACGGGTGGCAACTGGCTGTTGCAGATGCGCTTTGGCGTCATTCCACAATTGTTGCCGCAACTGGTATCGTATTGGCTACTGCGGCTGGAGCTGAATCTGTCAGCGGCCGCGGCGCTGGGCATCGTCGGTGCCGGCGGCATCGGTGTGGAGTTGCAGCGCGCCATCAGCTTCACCGAATTCGATACCTATCTGGCCATCCTGCTGCTGATCATTGCCTGCATCACGGTCATTGATCTTGTGTCGGAACGGCTGCGCCACCGCTTGATCGGAGCGATGGCGTGAACGACACAGTGGCTCTGTCGCCTGCCGATATGATCGCCCGCGCCCGCGCCCGTGTGCCGCGCGCAATCGACATACCGTTACGCGAGCGGCTGCAACCATGGGCGATTGCGACGGCCACCTTCGCGCTGTTTATCGCTTGCTGCATCGATCTTGATCTGGGACCCGACGTGCTGGCCAATGGCATTGGCAAGCTGGGCGGCATACTGGCTGCCATGTGGCCACCAAGCGCCGGTGGGCAGTGGTCGCGGTTACTGCTCGCGATCGCGCAGACGCTGGGCCTGGCCGTGCTGGGGACATTGTTGGGCATTTTGGGCGCCCTGCCGCTGGGGCTGATGGGTGCACGCAATCTGGTATCCAATGCGGCCATCCACTTCATCGTGCGGCGGATGATGGATGTGTTCCGGGGCATCCCTGCACTGGTGTGGGCCCTGATCCTGGTCGCAGCGTGTGGGCTGGGGCCATTGCCGGGTGTGCTGGCGCTGGCGTTTGCCGACATACCGCGGCTGGGCAAGCTGTTTGCCGAAGCCATCGAGAGTGTCGATCGTCGCCAGCGCGAATCCTTGCAGGCGACGGGTGCGAGTGGGTCGTTGGTGATACGTTTTGGTATGCTGCCCCAGGTCCTGCCAGTCTGCCTTAGCCAGTGCCTCTATTACCTCGAACAGAATTTCCGCGCCGCCGCAGTGGTAGGTGTTGTTGGTGCCGGCGGCATCGGTTTTGAACTCAACGAGCGCATCCGCATCTTCGCCTTCGACGAAGTGGCGTTGATCACGATCCTGTACATCGTGATCGTCGGTTTGCTGGACGAGGTTTCGCAGCGCCTGCGGGCGCGGCTGATCTGAACGGGGAAGGGTCTCCATGCTCGAAGTTAATGGTCTGGTCTGCCGCTTTGGCGACGTGGTGGCGGTTGACAACGCGCGGCTGTCGATTGCCGGCGGCGAAATGGTTGGCGTTATCGGTCGGTCAGGCTCTGGAAAGAGCAGTTTGTTGCGCTTGATCAACCGGTTGTATACGCCGCAAGCGGGCAGTATCCATTGGCAGGGCGCTTGCGTGTCTGCCTACACGGGCCGCGACTTGCGGAACTGGCGCCGCCGGGCCGCAATCATCTTTCAGGATTATAATCTCATTCCGCGCCTTGATGTGCTCACCAACGTTTTGTTGGGCACATTGGCTACGCGGCCGGTGCTGCCGTCGCTGGCCAACTATTTCACACCGGAACTGCGGGCGCGTGCCGTCATTGAGCTGGACCGACTGGGTATGGCTGAAGCCGCCTTTAAGCGGACCCAATATCTTTCAGGCGGTCAACAGCAGCGCGTCGCCATCGCGCGCGCCATGGTGCAGGATCCGGAAATTCTGCTCGCAGACGAACCGGTCGCATCGCTTGATCCCGTCAACAGCGAAATCGTCATGCAAAGCATTCTCGACATCAACCGATCGCGCGGGCTGACCGTTTTGATCAACCTGCATTCCATCGACATCGCCCGCCGCTATTGCCAGCGGATCATCGGCATGAACCAGGGACGCATCGTATTTGACGGCCCTGTCAGCAGCCTTACTGATCGGGCCGTCGCGGCAATTTATGGCGTCACGGTCGATCCTGAAGATGCAAGCTCGCCTGAGAGAAGAGAGGCCTTGCCGATCATGGAGCCGCTCTTGGCGACGCCCGCACAGAAGGTGGTGGCGCGATGAGCAGCCGCCTTGCTGGTACAGCCGCAGAACGCGGCATGGCCTATGTTGCACGCCAAGTTCCCGCTCGGCCCCATTCCGTCAACCGGGGGCCAGAACCGCAGATTGATGCGGAGGCCTCCGTGGTCGACTGCGCCCTTGGGCGTTGGACACGGGTGGGAGCGCGAACCCAGCTGAGTGAAGTCGCGTTCGGCGATTATTCCTATATCGTCAGCGACTCCAGCGCTACCTATGCCGATATTGGCAAATTCTGCTCGATTGCCCGCGATGTCAGGATCAATCCAGGCAACCATCCGACATGGCGTGCAGCGCAGCATCATTTCAGCTACCGGGCCATTTCATACGATCTGGCCGATAATGATGACGCCGATTTCTTCGAATGGCGCCGTGCAGATCGTGTTGTCATGGGCCACGACATCTGGATTGGCCACGGCGCCACGGTGCTGGCTGGCGTGACCATCGGTACTGGCGCCGTTGTGGGCGCTGGCGCGGTTGTGTCGAAAGACGTGCCGCCCTTTGCGGTCGTGGTCGGTGTGCCGGCCCGCATCCTGCGCTTCCGCTTTGAAGAGCCGCTGCGCGAAGCGCTGCTGGCGTTGGCCTGGTGGGATTGGGATGATGCGCGGCTGGCAGCGGCTCTGGAGGATTTCCGCCGGCTGAATGCTGCTGATTTCATCGCCCGCCATGACTGAAGCAGTCCGCCCTGGGGTGCTGGTGTTGGTGGTGGGGCCGTCAGGCGCCGGCAAGGACAGTCTGCTGGCCGCGGCTCAACATGTGTTGGCTGGCAATACCGGCTTTGTGTTTCCAACTCGGGATGTCACGCGTCCGGCAGGCTCGGGCGGTGAAGCCCATAACCCGGTGACCGCCGACGAATTTCGACTGCGCTGCAATGCCGGGGCCTATGCGCTTTGGTGGGAAGCCAATGGTCATGGCTATGGCATTCCAACGGCCATCGGTGCAGCGCTGGCAAGCGGGCAGACCGTACTGTGCAATGTCTCGCGCGGCGCGATCGAGCTGGCCCGACAGCGCTTTGCGCGCGTAGCGGTTATCTGGGTAACGGCACCGCTGGAGGTTCTGGCCAGACGCATTGCCGGTCGCGGTCGCGAAACAGCTGACGAAATCGCTGCCCGTTTGGCGCGTTTGCCACCAGCCGAGCCCACAGGATCAGATGTGACGATCATCGACAATGACGGAACACTTGAGGCTGCAGCCGCGAAATTCGTGTCGGCGGTCAGGGCTGCGGCAGCGTGAAACGCGCCAATATCGTGAATGGACTTTTGGTATCGGGCTGATGAAACAGGCTGATCGAAGTCACCTGATGCTGTCCGCAATCGTCCGCAAAATATTGGATGGCGGCATCGAGCAACTGCTGCCGGTCTCCACTATTCTCGATCCGGCCAGTCAACGTCATGTGAAAGCGGAAATCGTTAAAGACATAAGGGTAACCCCAAGCAGCAAGTTGTTCATGCTGGCGATCGGTCAAGGGCGCACGCAGGCGCCTGGCCATATCTGCCGGGGTGAGCGGAGCCCGAAACGGATCAATCAGGCGAACACTTGATTCATGCAACGCCTGCATCGATGTTGACGGCGCGGCGAGCCTGAATGCGATGAAACTGCCCATCGCTTGAGGCTCGATGATTGCGTTAAAGGCGGGATGTGTGCTCGCAAGCATGGCCACCGCAGCGATCAGATCAGCCTGTGTCGCCGTTTCTGCGAGGGCAAAGGGGGCCTTCAGTGTTGCATGAAAGCCATAGTGACGCGGATCGGCAGTGAAGGCCTCGAAACGTTGGCCATCGAACCCCGGTAAAACCGGCTGTGGCAGCACAACACCGGTGGCCGCGTCGCGTCCCAGCCAGGCAGCCGCGCGCTGCCAGAATGCGCTTTCGCAATCCGGGGCGTAATAGATGGCAAAACGTTCAGGCATCGGCTTCAGGCCACCCGGTTGCCGGCCAACCACACGGAAAGTGCCAGCGGCCAACGGCCCGGCTGCCAACGCACCTGCACAAGATCGGCACGCAGGCCCGGCGCAATTCGCCCGCGGTCTGTCAGGCCGGTAGCGCGCGCCGGATTGTCAGTTACTGTTGCGATCGCATCGGGCAACGAAAAGCCTTGGTCTGGTTCGACCAACAAGAATGCCGCCCGGATCATGGAAAGCGGAATATAGTCTGAAGCCAGAATGTCGAGCAGGCCGGCCTGCGCGGCAGCCTTGGCGGATAGATTGCCGGAATGGGAACCGCCACGCACCAGATTGGGTGCCCCCATGGCGATCGTCATACCGGCGTGGCGGGCAGCCTGAGCGGCCACTTGGGTCACAGGAAACTCGGCCATGGTGCAGCCAAGTGACACTGCTTCGGCAATATGTTCAAGCGTGGCGTCGTCATGACCGGCTAGGGCAACGCCCTGCGCATGACAGATGTCGGCTAAGTGGCGTCGATTACGGCGGCACAGATCGGCTATTTCGGTGTCATCCACCGTCTGATCAGACGGCGATTTCAGGTGCAATTGGCGCTGGCCGGGGCGGTGATCCATCAGCGACAACAGCCGCAGCCGAGGATGATCGAGGTAAGGCGCGGCAATATCCAGGATCGCTGACTTGGTCACCTCGAAACGCAAATGCAGGCCATGGTCGATTCGTAGCAGGCCGTCGCGCGTGCACTGGTCAATCGCAGCAACCAACTTGGGAAAAGCGGCAGCTCGGTCGAGCCCGTTGCGTTCACCATGCAGGGCGAGGGAATCGAGCACAGTGGTAATGCCGGCGGCTGCACACTGCCCATCGTGCGCTATTACCGCGCCCAGATCATCCCAATTGGCACCGGGACGCGGCTGATAATGTTTTTCCAGATTGTCGGTATGGATGTCCACTAGTCCGGGGATCAGCAGGTCATCTCCCAGATCGACAGCCGTCCCTGACGGATCTGCGGTCTCCACGACCTCAGCGATGAAACCGCCGCGAACAACAACTTCACCGCTGATACAGCAATCAGCAAGGACGATCCGACGACTGAACAGAACCTGCTGGTGCATCGTGGTCGCGGCGACGATTGCGGTCATCATGCGGCCGCGCGGTGACGCGCTACGTCAAACAAGCGGGTGGCCACCTGTTCGCGCACAATTTCGTCGTGGAAGATCCCAACCATCGCGGTGCCGCGCGCGCGGGCCTCGTTCATCAACGCCACGACCGTGCCCCGGTTGGCCGCATCAAGGGACGCCGTGGGTTCATCGAGGAGCAGCACGGGATATTCGCGCACCATCACGCGGGCGATGTTCACCCGCTGCTGCTCGCCGCCGGAAAATGTCGCCGGCGGCAGCTGCCAAAGCGTGGACGGCAGGTTCAGTTTGGTAAGAATGGTTTCGGCACGTTCCCTGGCTTCGGCTGCGTCCACGCCATTTTCCAGCAAGGGCTCCATGACCAGAGCCAAGGTCGGGATGCGCGGGATCACGCGCAGGAACTGGCTGACATAGCCCATCGTGCGCCGCCTTACGTCGAGCACAAGATGCGGTGGGGCGCGTGTGATGTCCACGAACTGGCTGTCGTGGCTGATCTCGACGCTGCCCGCGCACGGCAAATAATTGGCATAGATCGAACGCAACAATGTGGATTTTCCCATGCCCGAAGCGCCGGCAAGCACGACACACTCGCCGCTGCGAACTTCCAGCGAGACATCGGCGAACACCGGAACCACGGCAGCGCCCTGGTTGTGAAGCGTGAAGCTTTTGCCAAGACCGGTGATGCGGATGGCGGGCTGATCGTTCTGGTGCATCGTTTGCCCCTTCAAATCTGCAGAACGGAAGACACCAGCAACTGGGTGTAACCATGCTGGGGATCATCGAGCACCTGATCGGTCAGGCCATGTTCCACGACGTCGCCCGATTTCATCACCAGCAGCCTGTCGGCCAGCAGCCGCGCCACGCCGATGTCATGGGTTACAATGATCGCTGCTAGGCCCATGTCGCGCACCAGCGCGCGCATTAGATCAAGCAGGCGGGCCTGCACCGACACATCCAGCCCGCCGGTGGGTTCATCCATGAACACCAAACTGGGACCATGTATCAGATTGCGGGCGATCTGCAGCCGCTGCTGCATGCCCCCCGAAAAGGTGCGTGGCTTGTTGTCGATGCGGGCGGTGTCGAGTTCCACCCGTGCGAACCAATCCAGCGAAAGCGCCCGCATTTGGCCATAATGGCGGGTGCCATTCATCATCATTGGCTCAGCAACATTGGCACCGCCCGACACCCGCATGCGCAGACCATCCCGCGGATTCTGGTGGACGTAGCCCCACTCTTCCCGGCTGATTCTGCGGCGATCCTGCTCCGAAAGTGCAAAGATATCGGTCAACCCGTGACGGCGGCTGGCAAAAAGCACCTCCCCGCTGGTGGGTGCCAACTGGCCCGAAAGGCAACGCAGCAGCGTGGTCTTGCCCGACCCGCTTTCACCGACAATGCCGAGAATCTCACCACGGCGAAGTTCGAACGATACATTGCGGCACGCGGCAAGCGGACCGAAGTAGTGATGCAGACTTTTTACGGACAGCAGCGGCCCGTCCGATTGAACCTGTGTCATGACGGTCATGCCTCGATCCCCACAGCGGCGGCGTCATCATCTGTGTTGTCGTCGCCGGTTGCCAGGCCGTCCAGCGCGTGGCCAGCCATCGGTCCGGCATGGCCGGCGACGCGGCGATCGCCGCAATATGCGCTGTCGGAACAAACGAACATGCGGTTGCCCGCATCATCCAGAATGACCTCGTCCTTGTAGCTTTCACCGCAGCCGCACAGCCCGCAGACCTCATCCCAGCTCTGCACTTCGAAAGGATAATCTTCGAAATCCAGGCTGCGCACATCGGTGTGAGGCGGCACCGCATAAACCCGCTTTTCGCGCCCAGCACCAAACAGGTGCAGTGCCTCGCTCTGATGCAGTTTTGGATTGTCGAACTTTGGGATTGGCGACGGCGACATCAAGTAGCGTTCGTCTACCAGCACCGGGTAGCCTGCCCCGCCGGCAATGCGACCAAAAGCTGCCACGCTTTCATAGAGTGAAAGATACTGCAGGCCATATTCCTCATAGGCATGCATGGCCCGTGTTTCAGTTTCGCGCGGTTCAAGGCCGCGCAGCGGTTCGGGCTGAGGCACCTGGTAGACCATGATCTGGCCCGGTCCCAGCGGCGCCTCAGGGATGCGGTGCCGGGTCTGTATGATGCTGGCGTCCTGCGTGCGTTCGGTGGTGGCTACATCGGCAACCCGCGCAAAGAAGCGGCGGATGGAAACGGCATTGGTGGTGTCGTCGGCACCCTGGTCGATGCATTTGTACACATCGTCGGGCCCGATGATCGCGGCCGTCAACTGGATGCCGCCCGTGCCCCAGCCATAAGGCACCGGCATCTCGCGCGAACCAAATGGCACCTGATAGCCGGGGATGGCGATGGCTTTGAGAATGGCGCGGCGCACCATCCGCTTGGTCTGCTCATCAAGATAGGCATAGTTATAGGCGCGCCGGTTGCTCTGATTTGCAATGGTCATTCTGCTGCCTCCGAAAGGCCATCGCCCGGCGCGCGCGCAGCCTGCCATTCCCGGCGCAGGCGCCGGATGAACTGAAGCTCGGCCTGGAAGTCCACATAATGTGGCAGCTTGAGATGCTGCACGAAGCCCGACGCTTCGACATTGTCGCTGTGATACAGGACAAATTCCTCGTCTTGTACGGCGTGAGCGGGCGCTTCGCCCACTTCGGCATGACGCAATGCGCGGTCAACGATCGCCATGCTCATGGCCTTGCGTTCATTGTGGCCAAACACCAGTCCATAACCGAACGTGAATTGCGGCGGGCGTTCTGCCGAACCCTCGAAATTCGAGATCATCTGGCATTCGGTGACAGTGATTTCGCCCACTTCGATGGGAAATCCCAACTCTTCGGGCTGAAATTCCACCACGACGTTGCCCATGCGGATTTCGCCGCACAAGGGGTGGGTGTTGCCCCACCCGCGCTGCGACGCATAAGCGAGGCTTAGCAGAAAGCCCTCGTCACCGCGGGCCAGCGCCTGAAGCCGCTGGTCACGCCCGGCCGGGAACGCCATGGGCTCGCGAGTCAGGTCATAGGGTTCGCTTCCGTCCGCTGGATCGGCTTCCGGTGTTTCCAGCAGCGCTTCGTGCGCAAACACGGAAGCGATCGTGGGCATCTGGTCAGCCAGCGGCTTGCTGGCGAGGGTGGCCTTGGTGTCGGGACCGGTGTCGGCCAGATCGAAGTTGATCAGCCGGTGGGTATAATCAAAGGTCGGGCCGAGAATCTGGCCGCCAGGAATATCCTTGAAGGCAGCCGAAACCCGCCGCTGGACAGCCATGTCCTTGGTGCTGACGGCTTGCGACATGCCAAATCGCGGCAAGGTCGTGCGGTAGGCGCGCAGCAGGAAGATCGCTTCGGTCACATCGCCGCGCGCCTGCTTCAGCGCCAGGGCGGCCAGTTCGGGATCGTAACAGCTGCCTTCGGCCATGACCCGGTCAACCGCCAGCGACAGTTGTTCGCGGATCTGGGCAACTTCGATCTCGGCCACACCAGGATCGCCGCGGCGCTTTTCGTCGAGCCAGCGATGGGCGTTGTCGATCGCCCGCTCACCGCCTTTTACGGAGACATAGGCCATGGTTCATTTCCCTTTGGCTGAAGACGGTGAAATCCGCGTTGATCGCGGCAAACCGACGATCTGAGTGCCACAAGTCAACACGAGATCGACACCGAGCTGGAACCGGGCACGATCCTGCGCCACCGCGCCCCAGAACGCCGCAGACAGGCCCGCCGGCGCAATGGACAACGGTTCGGCAATACCGGGCCCGGTCAAATCGATTGCCGCTCCGCCCACGAGGGCCGGACAGACGATCAGCAGTGTCGTCGACCTTTCCGGGTATTTGGCATCGCCGGCGTTGAAATGATCAATCTGCGGCACGTTGTGCGGCCCAGCCAGAGCAAAGGCGGCGGCAGCAGGATCAGTGGTGACGGGGCAACCGCAATGGAACCGGACCCAGTTTGCCAGACGGCGGCCGTCAGCGTCATCCGGGAACCAAACTGGCGTTTCAAAATCCAGCAGCGCCAGCGCAATTGCTCCGGCCGCTTCAAAACCAGGCACGGGCGGTGAGACCAGTACATCTAGATCCGTTACGCGTCCGGGCTTGGCCATGGAATCCATCAGGCGGCGAAAGGTTCGCTGCGCATCAAGCGCCAGATCGGCAAAACCCGGCGCCATATCGGTAAGCGCTTGCGCAGCAATCATTTCGGCCCCCGGTTGCGTACCATCGTGAAGAACTCCACCTTGGTCGCTGCCGCCTTGCGCGCCTCCAGCGCTTCGCGGGCGGCCTGTTGTTCGGCCAGCGGCACCAGAATGTGTTGTTCAAGAACATCGCGCCACGCCGGATCCTGGACCATGGCATCGGCAAGCGCCGCCAATTCGGCGTGGTCGTGATCCCGGCCAATCACATAGCCGACCCCAACAGTGCCATTGGCGATCTGCATGGTCGCGCGGGCGACAGGCATTTCGCCCAGGTTGAAACGGGCACCATCACCACCGATACGTCCACGCACCATGATCAACCCGGTTTCGCTGGGCCGCAGCCGCTGGGTAGCCGGCAAATCGGGCAACGATTCGAACAATGCGCGCACCGTCTCCTGAGGATTACGGGCCACAAGCGCATGAGCCCGCTGCCGCGCCTCAACAACCTCCTGCCCTTGTTGCATTTCGCTCTCAGCCATAACGAATATATCCCAAGGAACACCAAAACCTTTTATAGAAAAGTAAAGAGTCAGCTCAATACAAATCAACGTTGCAGAAATATGACTAATTTAAAACTTGTTGCCGCTTAAATGTTACTGTCATGATTCCTTATTATTCCGGGCTCTGGAGGGCGAGCGGGGATGTGGGACACGATAGCGACCGATCTAGAGCGGGCCATCGCTGAGCGCCGGCTGGCACCAGGCGACAAACTGCCGAGTGAACAGCAGCTTGTCCGAAAATATTACGTCAACCGGCACATGGTGAGGCGGGCACTGTCCCGGCTTGTGCAAAAGGGCTTGATCATCAGCCACCAGGGCCGCGGCAGCTATGTTTCCCGATCAACGTTTCAGATGCCGATCACCCAGAGGACCCGTTTCAGCCAGTCGGTGCGAGCGGCCGGTGCAGTTCATTCGAGCCAAACACTGCGTTTGGAAGTGATCCCCGGGCCGGCCGACGTCGCCCGGGAACTCGAGGTAAAGGCAGGCACGGCAATGCTGCGCCTTCAGCGGCTTTCTGTAGTGGATGGGCAGGCAACCGGGATCAGCGACCATTACTTCGTTGCCGTCCGTGTGCCGGGCTTTGCCGAGGTCTACGAACAGTGCGGCTCGATCACGGCAACGCTCATTACAATTGGCATTCATGACTATGTGCGGCTGCGCACCCGGATCCATGCCCGGTTGCCGACACCAGGCGAAGCCCAACTGCTGGGCATGCCGCAGCATGTCCCATTGATCATTACCCGCGCTACCAATGTGGACCTGGATGGCGCCATCCTCGAATACGGCGAAGCGCGTCTGGCAGCTGACCGCGTTGAACTGGTCATGCAGTCGCCCCCCACACCCGAACCCAACGGAGCTTCAGGTTCATGAGTATGCAGATGATCACCAATGCGCGTATCGTTACAGCGGAAGCCGTCGTCCATGGCTCGGTCATCATCGAAAACGGCATCATTCAAGAAATAAAAGAAGGTGATTTTTCAAGTGTAGGCCTTGATGTTGATGGTGACTTTGTAACGCCTGGTATTGTCGATATGCATACCGACAATCTGGAGCGCCATTTCTTTCCGCGCCCGAATATTGACTGGGATCCGGTGTCCGCCGCCATCGCTCACGATGGCGTCTGCATCGCCAGCGGCGTCACCACCGTGTTCGACAGCTTTTCCCTGGGGTCGTGGAACAAGAGTGAAGCGCGCGGGTTGACCAATCTGCGCCGACTGTTGGGCGGCGTGGACACGGCACGGGCGTCTGGCGCGCTGCGTGCCGACCATTTCGTGCATTGGCGCTGCGAGCTGCCCGCCCCGCATCTGCCGGAGTTGGTCGACGAATTCATGGCTCATCCGATGACCCGGTTGGCCTCGCTGATGGATCACACGCCCGGCCAGCGCCAATATCGCGATCTCGAATTTTTCCTGAATCGCAATTGGCGCAGCGAACTAGACGAAGGTGAAGTGGCCGAGCGATTGGCCCAGCGGCGCGAGAACCAGGCGGCTTATGCTGACGCCCACCGGGGCCATGTTGGGGCCTCGGCCGCGAGCCACGGCATCGTGCTCGCCAGCCACGACGACGAGACAGCCGAGCATGTGGCGGCCGCACAAGACGCCGGTGCGGTGATCGCCGAGTTTCCGGTGACGCACGAAGCGGCAGCCGAAGCGCGCCGCCGGGGCATGATCAACATCATGGGCGGGCCTAATCTGGTGCGCGGTGGCTCCTATTCGGGCAATGTCGGCGCGGCCGAATTGGCCGAGGAAGGCCTGCTTGATGGCTTTGCATCCGATTATGTGCCGCGCAGCCTGATCGAATGTGCGTTTCGCCTGGCCGAACCGCCGCATGGCTGGTCGCTGCCCGCCGCAGTGGCAACCGTTTCCAAGGTGCCGGCCCATGCGTTGGGGCTGGTGGACCGCGGCGAGATTGCACCGGGCCAACGTGCCGATCTGCTACGGGTCAGCCTGCACGGCCACCTGCCCGTCGTGCGCGGGGTGTGGATCGCCGGCACCCGGCAGGCCTGAGGATGGCCGTGCTGCGCGCGGTGTCGTTCAACCTTTGGAAGAACGACGGCCGCTTTGCTGATCGCATGCGGCGCATCCTGTCCGGACTGGTGGCCTTGAATGCCGACATCATTGCCCTGCAGGAGTGTTTTTTTGCGCCGGCAGCAGACATCGATGTTGCAAGTCAGATTGCTCATCGCTGCAACCTCCAGTTGGCGAGGGCTGCACAGCGTGGGAAGCCGCGATTGCACGGTACCGGACTGCTCGACAGCCGCTCTGATCTTGCCCTGTTGACCAAAGAGCATCACTCCGTTGCTACGTGCATTGCCCTGCCCGAAGACCCTAGGGACGGTGAGCGTCGCCTGCTGATCGCCAACCTAATCTGGGAAGGCCGGCCACTGCGCATTGGCTGCACCCACTTCACGCACCTTGCCGACGGTCAGTCCTTGCGCCGCGCGCAAGCTGATGCGGCCGTGACCGCGCTGCTGTCCGATCCCGGCTGCACCACGCTGTTTATGGGTGATCTCAATGGGACGGCCGCCGCCCCGGAACTGGCCGGCCTGTTTCAACATCCACGGTTGCACCCAGAATGTGTTGCAGAGGCACAAACGGCTGCAAGCGGCGGCCGGGTTGGCGGCGCCATCGATCATGTGCTGTTGTTCCCGGCGCTGGGCGAATGCTGGCGTTATGATCGCCAGATCATGCTGCCGCCCGACCCGGAAGACTTGCCAGGAGGCCCGAGCGATCATCCTGCCATCCTTTGCAACCTGGAACGACTGTCATGAGCGGCACTGCAGGCATTTCACATGTGCCACGGCGCACCACCACCTTGAGCTGGCAACAAACGCTGGCGGCCTTTGCCCGTTACTGGTTGACCGAGCGTGGCCGGATCGCGGCCATCATCGCACTGCTGCTGCTGGTGGTTGCTGCCGAAACGGCGACACCGCTGGCACTTGGCCAGTTGGCCGGTGCGGTGGCCCAGATTGGGCCGGGGGTTGCCACGGCGATGATTTTGCAGTCGCTGCTCGCCGTGGCCAGCGCCATGGCGGCGGCCATCCTGCTGCGCCAATGGCTGGACCGACTGTGGAACGGCCTGACCACCCGCGCCATGCAGAGTTTGCAGCTGGATCTGTTCGCGCGGGTGCAGCGGCTGCCTGCGGACTGGCACGCCAACAGCTTTGCCGGCGCCACCGTGCATCGCATTTCCCGGGCGCGCTGGGCGCTGGACATGCTGAGCAACATCATCGTGTTGCGATTGTTTCAGCCGGTGCTGACCCTGCTGATCGTCGGGGCCATCCTGTGCTGGCGTTACCCGCTTGCCGGTTTGACGTTCACCGCTGGCGCCACCGTCTATTTCTTAGCCAGCTGGATGCTGGCCACGCGGTGGGTGCGCCCGATAAGCGTTTCCGCCGCCACGCGCGACAGCCAACTGACCGGGGCGTTAGCCGACGCCGTTGCCGGCAACAGCACAGTCAAGGCCTTCGGTGCCGAACCGCGTGAGGATGAACGCCTGCGCGGCATTTCGGACCATTGGGCGCAGGTTGCCGTGGTCTCCTTCGACCGTGCGACCGATACAAACGCGGTCCAGCAATTGCTGTGGATGGCAACTCAACTGGGCGTGCTGGCGCTGGTGGCATTGCAAGCGATGCAGGGGCAGGCCGGCGTGGCCGACATCGCATTTGTCATGTCGGCCATTGCGCTGCTGTCGGGCAGCTTGCGCAATCTGGGGCAGGATATCCGCACCACCCAGCGCGCCTATGCCGAGCTTGAAGATGCAGCTGAGTTCCTGATCGCCAACCACCGGGCCGAACATGCCCAGCGGCGCCTGCCGGCTGGCGCAGTCGCCGGACGGATAGAGTTTGACCACGTCAGCTTCAGCTATCCATCGGGCCGACAAGTTTTCGATTGTCTCAGCTTTGTGGTGCCAGCCGGATCACATGTTGCCCTCGTGGGCCCATCGGGTTCCGGCAAATCGACAGTGACCAAGTTGGTTCAGCGGCTGTACGAGATCGATTCCGGTTGCATTAGCATTGATGGTCACGACATTTCCGATTTGGCGATCGCAGAACTGCGATCGATGATTGCCATCGTGCCGCAAGATCCCATTCTGTTTCACCGCAGTCTGGCCGACAATATCCGTTACGGACGGCCTGATGCCACCAACGCACAGGTGCACGACGCCGCGCGGCGCGCCCGCGCGGATCTGTTCATCGAGATACTGCCGAACGGCTATGACACGGTTGTTGGTGAACGCGGCGCCAAGCTTTCGGGCGGGGAACGCCAGCGCGTCGCCATCGCCCGGGCTTTGCTTGCTGATCGGCCAATCCTGCTGCTCGACGAAGCGACATCCAGCCTTGATAACGAAACTGAGGTGCTGGTGCAGCAGGCACTGGCTGAATTGGTGACCGGCCGCACCACCATCACAATCGCACATCGTCTGTCCACGATCCGCGATGCTGATCTTATCCTGGTGTTTGGCGAAGGTGGCATTGTCGAAACGGGAACCCACAGCAGCCTCATCAGCCAATCCGCCGGCCAGTATCGCCGTCTTGTCGAATTGGGGATGGAAACACAGTTGGCCGTTTAGAGCCTTTCCAAACGGCCCGCAGGCTGCCGCGCTTACGCCGCATGTGGAAGCCGATGGGCGGAAGTCTCTGCGCCGATCGGGCTACATAATTCGCTGAGCGGTTAGTAATAACTGCAATCTGGTATGAAAACAGACAACGCAAATTAATAAAAATATTAATAAATCAACCATAAAGATACTATCGATAAAATTCTGTCCGGCGCATTATTTAATAAATCAAGTAGATTTATTTTTTCTTAAAACGTACTGAATTCGTACCGAAAATAGGGGAGTGTAAAACACGTTCCTGCAAGCGCTAATGAATACCTATGCCGCTGCACCTCGGCAATAAGTCAGAGAGGCTAGACTGCGCTGTCGGCGCTTTTAAAACTCACTTCTGCATGTGGGAAGTTCACAAGGATCGGCACGCCGGTCGTTCGTTCTTCGCCCAAAATCCTGAAAACTTGCCCATCGCTTTTCAAATAATGGCGGCATCGCGCATCAGCTCGGCTTCCAGCATATTCTTGCTGGTAAACCCCGTCGCGGCTTGCCGCTGGCCACTGTTCGGCCAAAATGTCCGCTTCATGCTCATCAAGGCGTGGTAGAGCGCATCGTCAAGCGGTGTGCATTGCAACCCGCCGCCCGGGGAGAGCATCGCATGCAAAGTACATCCATGATCGGTGTGGCCGCGGGAGTGCTGGCGATGTCTTCAGCGGTGGCATGGCCATACCCGGTAATGGCGATGGACCCGCCGGGTTATACTGCGCCATTTGTGGACTCGTTGGAAACGCTGACCTTTCCGCTGCTAGCGATGATAAGGCGTGTGCCCGGTTGGGCGCCGGCCCTGCGCGCCGATCCCGCCTTGCAGGCACTGGCAGCGGCGCGGGCGCAGCGTGTGGCCGCGGCCTCTGCGTGCACCCCGCGGCCCGATTGTCTGGCAGAGGCCTGGGCGTGGACACCGGCAGACATTGCAACCGTCACCGCTGCACTGCGCACTGTGGCGGCGCGTCCGGGCATGGCCGACGTGCTGGTGCGGACCCATATGCGCGCCTCCGGCCGTTTTGCGCGTCACGCGGCCCTTGCTAATGCCGAACTGTTGGCAGCGGCGTGGGCCGATACCGCAGCTGGCCTCAATCATCTGGTCGCAGTGTATGGAGCTGGTGAGCCGCCGCGTTATCCGGCAATCGATGCCATTATCTTCGATGTGAAAAGGCCGGAATTTGCGGCTGTGCTGGATGCCCATGCCCGGGTGACCGAAGCCGCGGCGCGCCCCGATGATCTGGTGTTCGACCCGTCGCTGCGCTTTGGCATCGGGCTGCTTCGCCTGAATGAGCGCACCGACGCCGCCGCCTTTCGCCCTTTGCTGGCCGGCGAGAATACAGCGGCTTTGGCGCAGGTTCGGCGCACGCGCTGGAGCGACTATCGGTATCCCGCGCTTCTGGTGTTCGGCCATGGCCCCGAAGACGCTCAATCGCGCACCGGCGTGCTCGGCCATATCCGCATGGCGCGGGCCGCCGATCTGTTCGCCCGGCGCCTCGCTCCTTTCATAATCGTCAGCGGCGGCAATGTTCATCCTAATCGTACGCCGTTCAATGAAGCCATCGAGATGAAGCGGCTGTTGATCGCGCAATACGCTATTCCGGCCGACCGCATCCTGATCGAGCCTCATGCCCGCCACACTACCACCAATCTGCGCAACAGCGCGCGCCTGCTGCTTGCTGCCAGGTTCCCCACCAATCAGCCCTCGCTGATCGTCACCGACCCTTCGACGGCCCCATATATCGGCTGTAAGGTGCTGCAGGAGCGGACGCGGGCGGAGACTGGCGTGCTGCCGGGGGTGGTGGCGCCGGCATCCACGCCTTTCGCCTTTGAGTTCCGCCCCGACCGAGCAGCGTTTCATGTCGATCCCTCCGATCCGCTCGATCCCTGACCAAGATGAATACGCTATGGCCGACCTTTCCTGCCGCCTGTTTTCTGGACCGTTTCGAGCTGGAGAATTCCAGTTTAGGCTGGATGACGAACGGGACGTCACGTCAAGTTTGACGTGCACGCCAGGTTGATGCCGTTGAAAAGCATAGTGCTTTGCATTGATAGCTGATGGTTCGCATGCCGCTGTGGAGAGTGGGGTATGCCTGCGACCCCGATAGGCGGTGATATCAGTGGCTATCCATGGAACTAACTTCATTTGCGGGCAGTGATGACTGCAATCAGCTGCAGGGCCACAAGAGGAGATTTTATTAAAATATAAATAAATCAATTACATAGACGTTATCCGCTTCGTTCTGTCCGGCGCACCAACTCCCCCCTTCCAAACCGCAATCACCGGGCCAGCCAGCCCGGTTTTCTTGTGGTTGATCGCGTGGTGCCGCACCGGCGCACGGCACACATGCGCCGGCCCGTTGCGGATCGCGCAACTGACTGAACGTAAGCGGTTTATTGGGAAAATGGTGGACGCGGCAGGGATTGAACCTGCGACCCCTGCGATGTCAACACAGTGCTCTACCACTGAGCTACGCGTCCACGGGAAGGCGCCTGTTAGTGGCATCGGCCCAGCTTGGCAAGTGCCTTGGCACGTCCTGTGGGGGCACGCCGTGTCATTTGTCACCTTGGCAGCGGCCAGCCCGCGTGCTTGGAGCGTGCGGGATGATGTTTCGCGCCTCTGCCGCCGGCCAGTCGGCCATTTTCCCATGGGGGCGCCTGTCGGGCGATGCCGATGGGCGCTGGCCGCTGCTGCTCACCTCGCCGCACAGTGGCCGGCATTATCCGCCTGCGCTGCTGGCGGGGTCGCGCCTGTCGCTGGCGCAATTGCGGCGGGCGGAAGATGCGTTTGTTGATGCCCTGCTCGATGGCATTGCCGGGGTGCCAGTGCTGGCCGCCAGCCATGCCCGCAGCTGGCTCGATCTCAACCGGCGGCCCGATGAGCTGGATCCGGCGATGTTCGATGGGCCACTGGCCGTGCCGGTGGCCGCCACGGAGCGCGTGGCGGCTGGGCTGGGCGTGATCCCGCGCCTCGCTGGCCACGGGCTCGATATCTATGCCCGCGCGCTGCCGGCGGCCGAAGCCGTGGCGCGGCTGGCCAGCCTGCATGCGCCGTGGCACGAACAGGTGGGCAGCATCCTGGCCGCCGCCCGCGGCCAGCACGGCGCGGCGCTGCTGATCGATTGCCATTCGATGCCATCGCCCACCGGGGCACGGCCGCCGCAGATCGTGCTGGGCGATTGCCACGGCCGCAGCGCCGATCCCGCCATCATGCAGGCGATCGAGGATCATTTCCGCCGCGCCGGTTGGCGGGTGGCGCGCAACGCGCCTTATGCCGGCGGCCACACCACGCGGCACCATGGCCAGCCCGGCACCGGCATCCACGCCGTGCAGATCGAGATTGATCGAGCGCTTTACCTGGATGGCCACAAGCTGGTGCTGCACGCCGGCGCCACCAAGGTGCGCAGCGTGATGACCGCGCTGGTGCAGCGGCTGGTGGCAGATTGGCCGCAACTGGCTTGCCCGTCACCCTGGGCCGAGGCTGCCGAGTAGACACGAAAAGGCCGCGCTGGTGGGGGGCAACCAGCGCGGCCAGATCAGAACCTTCATCCAGGTTCGGAAGGTGGCAGGCCCAAGGAAAAATTGGGGCCACAGGCGATCACCGAAAGGGGGGAACGGTGCCGCAATACACCTGATTTGGGGTCATTCCGGCGGCTTTCAAGGGCCACCGGCGCGATTTTCTCCGCGCTTAGAAGGCAACGCGCAGCGAGACTCTGATATCGCGGCCGAACAGAGGCGCCACGTCTTTCAGGAAACTCGAATGACGGCGGGCTTCGACATCGAAGATGTTGTTGGCCTGCACCATCAGTGTGGACGCCGCTTCAGCACCGAACGGCTTCCACGACAGGCTGGCGTTGACGAGGCTGAAGGCGGCGGTGCGGGTTTCAAAGCTGGCCGTGCGATCCTGCGCCGTCACATGCTCGATCTCCAGCCGGCCGCCGACCACGCCGCCCGTGGCTTCAATGCCACCGATCATGCGCAGCGGCGGGATGCGCGGCACGGCGCCGCCGCCCGAAAGGATGGTGGCGCGCGTGTAATCGAGCAGGCCGGTGACTTCGACACGGGTGGCGCCCAGCTGCGCCACCTTCACGCCGGCTTCCACTTCCACGCCCCAGAAGCTCGCATCGGACTGGGCATATTCAAACACCGGCAGTTCGTCTTCCTCAAGGCCATTGGGATTGAGGAAGATATAATTGTCGAAGCGGTTGACGAAGGCGGACAGTTCCAGCCGCCAGCCGTCACCGCGGCCGCGCAGCACAGCTTCGGCACCCAATTGGCGTTCGGTGCTGAAATCCGGATTGCCGATTTCAACGGCACGGGTGGCGGCGTGGGCACCATTGGCGAACAGCTCTTCCGCCGACGGCGCGCGTTCGGTGCGCGCCCCGCTCAACGCCAGGCGGAAGCCGCTGCCCAGATCAACGGAGCCGCCAACCGAGAACGACACCGAATTGAACGTGCGTTCGCGGCCCACCTGCGCCGATTTCACATTGGCATGTTCATAGCGCGCGCCGCCTTCCAGCCGCACGGCGCCCAGATCGAATTCCTGCAGGGTGAACAGGCCGAACTGCAGGGTTTCGTTGGCCGGGATATAGGCTTCCTCGCCCACGGCGCGGAAATTGCGGCTGAAATACTGCACGCCGCTGGCGCCCTGCCAGCCATCCTTTTCAGCCTGCACCAGCTCAAGCCGGGCTTCCCAGCTCTTGTTGAAGAAGCTGGTGCCGACGGCGCCATCGGGTTCGATTTCGTCGTGCCGGTAATTCGCCCAGCCGCCGCGCACGCGCACTTCCTTGAAAGCGCCTGACAAGGGCAGCGCGCCGCGCACGTCAACGCGGGTCTGGCGCATGTTGAGGGTGATGTCCTCGTGGGCATGTGCCTCCTCGCCCTCATGCGCTTCACCCTCGTGGCCTTCGCCTTCATGCTCGTCATGGCCGATCTCGAGGCTGTTGGGGATGCCGTAGCGATTCTGGAGGTGGCTCACCGCGACGCCGAAATTGGCGCCGTTCTCGCCGATCCAGGCGATACTGCCCGCCACATCCCAGGTGCGGGCGGCAGTGTTTTCAAGCCGGCCGCGCTTCTGCGCCTCTTCGGCCACTTCGCCGCCCTCTTCGGCTGCTTCGGCGCGCAGGCCTTCGGCGAAAACAAAGCCGCCGGTGCGATAATTGTCCGATTCGAAGAAGCTGCCGTCGACATGGGCGACGAAACCGCCGCCCAGTGGCAGGTTGAGCGCCGCCGCGATGTTGCGCTCGCGCGCGGCGGTGCCGACGCCGGCATTGGCATCGACATGCGGGCCATCGGGCACTTCACGCGGGATGCGCAGATCGCGCATGTTCACAACACCGCCGATGGCGCCCGAACCGAACAGCAGCGCCGCCGGGCCGCGCATGATCTCGATGCGATCGGCCAGCAGCGGATTGGCCGCAACGGCATGATCGACCGAGGTGTTGGAGACATCGAAGCTGCCGATGCCATCGGTGAGCACGCGCACGCGTTCAGCATCAAGGCCGCGCAAGATGGGCCGCGAGGCGTTGGGACCGAAGAAGGTGGAGGACACGCCGGGCTGGCGCGCCAGGGTTTCGCCGATGGTGGAGCGCAGCTGCAGTTGCAGCGCATCGCCCTGCAGCACGGTGACGGCGGTGGCCACCAGCTTGCGATCCCGGGCATAGGGCGCGCTGACGATGATTTCCGGGTCGCTGCTGCCGTGCTGTTCATCCTGCGGCGCAGCCTCTTCGGCCAGCACTGGAGCGGCAGACAGGAGCAGCAGGGCTGCAAGCGACAGACGCGACGACATCGGATCTCCTATGGCGGCTTGGGGACAGGCACCCCGATATGATGATACGATGTAACACGTCAAGAGATGGATGATGCACATGAAAAAAGGGGCGGTGGCCTGGCCACCGCCCCTTCATTCAGCGTTTGATCAGGAGTCAGGCCGCGTTGGCAGACGTCGCAGCGAACTGGCGTTCGAACAGCGGGCTGATCAGCGACAGGCTGAACAGATGGGCATAGATCAGGCCCATCAGGCCGGACTGCACCATCTTGCGGGCCTGATCGCCGCGCAGGTTCTGCAGCTTCTGTTCGTCGACCATGCGGAAACCGCGATACACCGCCGGCTGGGCCAGGCCTTCGCGCTGGATGGTGACTTCACCGTCCATCAGCAGATCGAGCTTGGTCAGTTCCTCCATGAAGCCACGGGTGCGCATCACGGCCTGTTCGAACTGTTCGCAGAACTGCAGGATTGCCTTGGTGGTGTCGGTCGGATCGGTGCCGGCAAACAGCTTCTCGCCTTCGTTATCAACCACGATGCCCGCGGTGTCGTCAAAGCACAGCGACAGTTCCTGGGCGTCCGGGGTCAAACGGGCCAGCATGAACGGATAGCGGCGCACGAAAGCGGGCACATAGGCGTTTGCTTCCCACTGATCATCGGCGCCCAGATAGAGATTCTCGCCTTCCTGCAGGCCAACCAGCGCCAGCGGAGCGGGATTTTCGCCCACGCCGAACACGATCGGATAGTTGCGCTGCACCAGCGGGAATTCATCCACGGTCACCGGGATGGCGTGGGTGCCGCGGGTAAAACCCAGATCGCCGCGCGGCTTCAGGCCATGGTTGGGGTGCAGTTGCGACGACAGCGGCGCCAGGCCGTTGTAGAAAAGGGGAAGCTGGTTGGCAGGAGGCTGGCTGGCCATGGGATTATCTGCGCTTTCGTGACTGGAGTGAAGAATTGGTGCGCTTTCCTAAAGCGCAGATGAAGCTTCTGCAAGGCTGTGCTGCGACAGCACGACGCGTCAGTATATTTTGCCGGGATTCATGATGCCGAGTGGATCCAGCGCCTGTTTTACCGCCCGCATCGCGGCCAACCGCGCCGGATCGCCCAGGCGGGCGAGATCATCGCGCTTCATCACACCGATGCCATGTTCGGCCGAAATCGATCCGCCGGCGGCCGCCACCATTTCATGCACGCGCGCCGTTATTGCCGTGCGGTGATCGGCGATCCAGGCGCCCGCAGCGTCTCCTGCGGGCGCGCGCACGTTAAAATGCAAATTGCCGTCGCCCAAGTGGCCAAAGGCCAACACCCTGCTGCCGGGGAACGCGGCCTCGATCGCGGCCGACGCCATTTCGGCGAAATCCGCCATCGCCGATACCGGCACGGCGATATCATGGTGGACGGCCGGGCCATCCATGCGTTCGGCCAGCGGCAATTCCTCGCGGCGGCGCCACAGGGCGGCGGCCTGCGTTTCGGATTGGGCGATCACCGCATCATCGGCATCAGCCAGCCCTTGCGCCAGCACATCGTCCAGCGGCTGCGGCCCGGCCAGTTCCACCAGGCAGGCCCAGGCATGGCGGCCGGCCAGCGGCGATGCGAGGCCCAGATGGGTGGCGACCAGATCAACGCCATCGGCCGGGATCAGTTCGAAGCTCTCCACCTGTCCGCCAGTCAGCTGACGCAGGCGGGAAAGCAGGGCAAGCGCGCGCTGCGGCCGGTCCACCCCGGCCCAGGCGACAGCGCGATGACGCGGTGCCGGCACCAGTTTCAGCGCCACGGCGGTGATGAAGCCCAACGTGCCTTCAGCGCCGATCAGCAGCTGCTTGATATCCAGGCCGGTGTTGTCCTTGGCCAGGCCCTGCAATTGGTTCAGCACGCTGCCATCGGGCAAAACGGCTTCCAGCCCCGCCACCAGCGCCCGCATGGTGCCGTGGCGCAGCACCTGCACGCCGCCGGCATTGGTAGAGGCGAGCCCCCCCACCGTCGCTGAACCCTTGGCCCCCAGCGACAGCGGAAAGGCCATGCCCTGATCGGCCGCCGCCGCGTGAACATCCGCCAGGATCACGCCGGCTTCGGCCACCAGCAATTGCCCGGCACCATCAACCTGGCGGATTCGGTTCATGCGCGTGCAACTGACCAGCACCGCCGAGCCATCAGCCGGCGGAATGCCGCCACCCACCAGCCCGGTGTTGCCGCCCTGCGGCACCAGGGCAACGCGATGCGCGGCCGCCGCCCGCACAATGGCCTGCAACGTGGTAACATCCCGCGGCAGCAGCAGCAGCGGCGTGGTGCCCGTATAGCGTCCACGCCAATCGACCAGCCGCGGGCCGATCAGATCGGGATCCTCGCTCCAATCACGGCCGGCCGCGGCCTTCAGGGCAGCCAGCGCATCAGCGGACGGCGGCGGCGGGATCACGAGATCGGTCATGCGCGTTCCCTAGCGGTTTTCCAGGCACAGCTGAACCCAAAGGTTGCAGGCCATATTCAGCCCCCTATTCAGACAAGGTTCAAGCGGTGCGGGGCAATTACCCGCTTTTACGGGCGGTTGGGGGCAGCCACCGGTTTACACGGGACGGCACAGTCGCAGCTGCGTCAGCAACAGGGGAACAGTCAGGATTGTCGGCATTTCGGTCTGGCGTGATGGCGAGCGTGGCAGCGCTGATGCTGCTGGCTGGCCCGGCCGCGGCGCAGAACCGCCGCGCACCGCCACCGGCTGCGGCACCGCAAAGCTTTGATGGCCAGGCCTGGCGCCGCGTGCCGGTGCGACCGGGCGGTGACCGGGTGGAAGACGGCGCGCTGGCACGGCCCACCCCGCCGCGCGCCGGCCGCAACCGCTGCATCGCCACCAACGGCATCGCCGGTGCCCAGTTGTACGGCGACCGCGCCATCGAACTGACCATGCGCGGCGGCCGGCGCTGGCGGCTGCACCTGGCGCAGGAGTGTCCGGGGCTCAGTTTCTATCAGGGCTTTTATTACCAGCAGAAACAAACCGGCCAGCTGTGTGCCGGCCGCGATGCCATCGGCGCCCGTTCCGGCGGCGAATGCGCCATTGCCGCCATCGTTCCGGTGGCGCCGCCGGCCCGAAAAGCCCGCCGCCGGCGCTGAAACCAGGGTTTAATGTCATCAAACTGTTGCCTGACAGACACAGGCACCGCACCACACGCCAACTGTACCGGCCAAAACCCGTGCAGCTCTGGACAAAATCCTTGTCGCCTGTCCAAACTGATGATTGCGGCATGACAGCCACACGGGCGTCATGTCACGGCACAGGATCCGGCCATCAGAGCCAACAACAAGATCCGGCCTTTTTGGGTTTTTGGGGAGGACGTCATATGAAGATTGCACTTGGAATCCGTGCCGGTCTGGTGGCCAGCGCATCGCTTATCGGGTTGGTTGCCTTGCCGGCATTCGCGCAAACCGCGCAGGCCGATGAAGACACTGGCATCGCCGAAATCGTCGTGACCGCACAGCGCACGGCGCAAAGCCTGCAGGACGTGCCGATCGCGGTGACCGCCTTCGATGCCGGCGCCCTGCAGCGCCAGCAGATCAACAACCCGCTCGATATCCAGCTGACCCTGCCCAACGTCACCTTCACCAAGGGCAACTTCACCGGTTCCAGCTTCACCATTCGCGGCATCGGCGATCTGTGCGTGGGCGTGACCTGCGATTCCGCCACCGCCATCCACGCTGAAGGCATGCCGCTGTTCGCCACCCGCCTGTTCGAAGCCGAATTCTTCGATCTTGAGCGCGTTGAAGTGCTGCGCGGCCCGCAGGGCACGCTGTTCGGCCGCAACGCCACCGGCGGCGTCGTAAACTTCGTCAACGCCAAGCCGCGGATGGACGCCATCCATGCCGCAGGCGAAATCGAATACGGCAATTACGACTCGCTGCGTCTGAAGGGCATGTTCAACCTGCCCATCACCGACAATCTGGCGGTCCGTGTCGCCGGCACTTATCTGAAGCGCGATGGCTACACCACCAACGTGTTCAACAACACCCGCATCGATGGCCGCGATCTTTATGCCATCCGCGGCAGCATCCGCTGGGAACCGACGGAAAACACCACTGTCGACGCGATGGCCTATTATTTCCGCGAACAGGATGATCGCAACCGCAACCAGAAGCAGCTGTGCCAGACCGATCCGACCGGTGTGCTGGGCTGCTTGCCCGGTCGCCGCGACAACGGCTTCATCAATGCCAACACCACCTTTGTTGGCACGCTGACCAGCCGCGAATTCCTGACGACCCAGGGCGGCGCCGGTTTTGCCGCATTGGCCCTCGGAAGCGTCTATGGCACCGATCCGTACAACTACGCTGGCCACACCAACCCAACCGACGTGCGCGAGATCCGCACCGATTACACGCCGAAATATTTCGCCGAAGAAGAACAATATATGCTGCGCGTTCAGCATGACTTCGGCAGCATCAAGGCGCAGGTCACCGGCATGTACCAG
Organism: Sandarakinorhabdus limnophila DSM 17366; assembly: GCF_000420765.1. Taxonomy (GTDB): domain Bacteria; phylum Pseudomonadota; class Alphaproteobacteria; order Sphingomonadales; family Sphingomonadaceae; genus Sandarakinorhabdus; species Sandarakinorhabdus limnophila. The sequence continues at coordinate 325,481 of NZ_ATVO01000006.1, forward strand.
CGCAACGCGGTGGACAGCTCGATCGACTATAACCAGAGCGTGTTCAACCCGGCCGTAGCCCGTGCCGCGATCACCAGCCTGCGCGCAATTTCGGCCGCCATTCCCGGCTTGACCAATGTTGCCAATGCCATCAGCAGCGGTGCCCAGTTCTGCACCTCGCAACCGGTCGAGAACGGCCTTGGTGCCTATGGCGGGTTCCGCGACTGCTCCGCGACCCCGCAGGATTTTGATCGGTCCAACCAGATCGTGCGCGGCAAGACCTTGGAAGCAATCGTCAGCTCTCAATTTGATGGCAAGTTCAACTTCCTGATCGGCGGTATCTATGTGAACACCGTGCTGCCGGAAAACAGCTACTACGTGAACACTTGGGGCATCGACTATGTCACTGGCATCTTGGGCGCTGCCAACGGCGGCTACCTGGGCACGCCGTTCTTCCGCAACAACACCGCCCGCTACTCTCTGAAGAGCTATGGCATCTTCGGTGAAGCCTATTTGAACCTCACCGATAATCTCAAGATCACCGCCGGCCTGCGCTACAACAACGACGAAAAGGCCGTCAGCGCGCGTTCGACGTTGGCCAGCTTCTTCGTGCCGTTCAGCACCACCGGCAGCGTCTTCAACTCGCCGGCTGCCGCCGGCTTCGACGGCGATCCCAACCGCGCCGGCATCCAGCCCTTCTCCAATCGCGAAGTCAGCCAGAATGCCGTGACCGGGCGCTTCGTGCTCGACTGGAAGATCACCGAAGACAATCTGCTCTATGCGTCCTACTCGCGCGGCTACAAATCGGGCGGCATCAACCCGCCGCTGCAGCCGATCTTCGCGGTGCCGGACACGTTCACGCCGGAATTCGTGGACGCGTTTGAAATTGGTTCCAAGAACAGCTTCCTCGATGGCAAGCTGCGCGCCAACGTCACCGCCTTCTACTACAAGTATAAGGGCCTGCAGCTGAGCCGCATCACGGCGCGCACCTCGGTGAACGACAACGTTGATGCCAATGTCTACGGCCTGGAAGGCGAATTCATCCTGTCGCCAACCCGCAACCTGCTGATCAACCTGAACGCGTCGTATCTGTACACCAAGGTGGCCAGCGACAAGTTCCTCGCCAACCCGCGCGATCCGTCGGGCGGCCGCAGCGATGCCGTGATCATCAAGGACATTTCCAACGGCGCCAACTGCGCCGTGGTCCCAACCACGGTCGGCAATGCCGCTGGTGCCAACGGCTTCGTAGGCCAGGCCAACACGCTGATCAACGCGGGTGCCATTCCGGGCCTGCAGGCCGGCGCCGGCCTGCGCGCTCCGTCGGCCTTCCCGACCGACAGCGGCCTGAACGGTGCCACCGGCGCCTTCTCGTTCTGCGGCGTGCTGCAGGCGCTGGCACCCACCGTGGGCGCAGCCTTCGGTGGTGTGCAGATGCTGCCGGAAGGCGTGCTGACCAACCTGCGCGGCAACCAGCTGCCGCAGGCGCCCACCTACAAGTTCTCGGCGGGTGTGCAGTATACCTTCCCGATCGGCGACAGCATGAACCTCATCCCGCGCGTCGATCTGGCTCACACCGGCGAAAGCTTCGGCAACATCTTCAACGGTTCCATCAACCGTGTGCCGAGCTTCACCGTGATCAACGCCCAGATCCAGTTCAACGGCCCGGATGACAAATTCTATGTCCGCGGCTTTGTGCAGAACCTGACGAACAACAGCGCCGTCACCGGCCTGTATGTCACCGACCAGTCGTCGGGCCTGTTCACCAACATCTTCACGCTGGAACCCCGGCGTTACGGTGTGGCAGCGGGCTTCCGCTTCTGATCTGACCGGCAACGGTTGAACCCCGCGGGGCGGCTGGCAACAGCCGCCCCGTTTGGTTTTGGGCCAAAGGCGAAACCAGGTACGGCCATTGACTTTTGCCGCCCTGCCCCGCATTTGACCGCTGAATAAATCCGGGCGGACACCGCCCCCATTCACAGGAACACGATGAGCTTTTCCGACCTGGGCCTTTCCGATGCCCTGCTGCGCGCCGTTGCAGACAGCGGCTATGAAACGCCCACGCCGATCCAGCGCCAGGCCATTCCGTCGGTGCTGATGGGCAAGGACATCATCGCCATCGCCCAGACCGGTACCGGCAAGACCGCCAGCTTCGTGCTGCCGATGATCGATATCCTCGCCGAAGGCCGCAGCCGCGCCCTGATGCCACGCAGCCTGATCCTGGAACCGACCCGCGAACTGGCCCAGCAGGTTGCCGAGAATTTTGACAAGTACGGCAAGAACCACAAGCTGACGATGGCGCTGCTGATCGGCGGCGTTTCTATGGGCGATCAACTTGCGGCGCTGGAAAAGGGCGTCGATGTGCTGATCGCCACGCCGGGCCGCCTGATGGACCTGATGAACCGCGGCAAGATCTTGATGTCGGGCTGCGCCATGCTGGTGATCGATGAAGCCGATCGCATGCTCGACATGGGCTTCATCCCGGATATCGAGACCATCTGTTCCAAGCTGCCGAAATCGCGGCAGACCCTGCTGTTTTCGGCCACCATGCCGCCGCCGATCAAGAAGCTGGCCGACCAGTTCATGGAAAGCCCGAAGAGCATCGAGGTTGCGAGGGCCGCCAGCACCAACACCAACATCACCCAGTGGGTGGTGGTAACATCGAACCGCGAAAAGAAGGATCTGGTCCGCTCGTTTCTCGCCCAGGACGATGTGAAGACCGCCATCATCTTCTGCAACAAGAAGACGATGGTGCGCGATCTGGCGGACGTGCTGAAGCGCGCCCGCATGCCTGTGGGGCAGATCCATGGCGACATGGAGCAGAGCGACCGCATCCGCGAGCTCGACCGTTTCAAGCAGGGGGACATCACCATCCTGGTCGCTTCCGATGTCGCCGCGCGCGGCCTCGACGTGCCGGGCGTGTCCCACGTGATCAATTTCGACATGCCGTGGCACCCGGATGATTATGTGCACCGGATCGGCCGCACGGGCAGAGCAGGCCGCACCGGCATCGCGATTTCCTTCGCGACGCCCGAGGATGCCGAAAATCTCGCCAATATCGAAAATCTGACCCGGCAGAAGATTGCCCGCTGGAAAGGCGATGCCGCCACCGTGCAGGTGACCGTGCCGGCAGCGGCGGAAGCCAGCGATGCAGCCGAAGCGCCCGCCGAGGAACGCAGCGGTGATCGCCGCCGGGCCCGCAAGCCGCGCCGTGACCGGGCAGACGATGGCGCGCCCCAGGCATCCGCTCCGCCGGCCGCGCCAGTGGCTGAGGCCGAAGCCGCACCGCGATCCGATCGCCGTCGCCGCGACGAGCGTGCCCCGCGTGAAGCCCGCCCGCCCCGCGAAGCCCGGCCCGCCGGCGAAGCCCGCCCCCCGCGGGAAGCCCGCCCCCCGCGCGAGGCCCGCCCGCCCCGCGCCGAGCGTACGCCGTTGGGTGAAAAGCCGCGCACCGTGCGCCAGGCTGCGGCGGGTGATCCGCTGGCCAGTTACCGTTCCATTGCCCCGTCGGCGCCAGCGCGGCGCAACGATGAAGGCGATGGTGACCGTTTTACCGGCTTTGGCCCCGAAGGTGTGCCGGGCTTCCTGTCCCGGCCGATCCGTACAGACGCCTGACGCTTGCTTCTGCCCTGCCGGCTGAAAACGTGCCGGCGCTGGCTTTTGGGGTGCGTGCGTGTCGGGTGAATGGTTTGCCAACTATGTGAAGGCCCCGCGCCATCCCGGCAAAGGCAGGGTGATCCGCGCTCTGCTGGGTCTGCTTGATGGCCGCCGCCTGCCCTCCGTCTATGGCCCGCTGATGACCGTGCGCAGCCAGGATACCACCAACCGCTTTGCCCTGCTCGGCACGCTGGCCGAAGATTAGCGCGACGTGCACGCCCTGATCATGGCGATGGCGCCGGGCGAATGCTTCATCGATATCGGCGCCAATCTGGGCCTGTTCACCATGGTCGCCAGCCGCCACCTCGGCCCGGAAGGCCGCGTGGTCGCCTTTGAACCCAACCAGACGACATTCGCGGATCTCGCCGGCAACCTTGCTGCCAACAACTGCACCAATGTCGTCACCGTCTGCGCCGGCGTGTCCAACGCCACAGCGCGTGTGGCGTTCGATCCCGGCCCGGCCGGGTCACAGCGGCATCGCCCACATCAGCGAAAGCGGCAGCAGCGCCATCATGGTGCTGGGCAGCCAGCAGGTTGCCGATCTCATCCTCAACGTCGCCGCCGGCCGCCGCATCACCATCAAGATCGACGTGGAAGGCCATAAAAACCAGGTCATCGAAGCACTGATGCCGCTGCTCGGTGAAAGCCAGATCGCCAAGATGATCGTCGAAGTCGATCCCGACAATCTGCCAAAGCACGGCACCACCCGCCAGACGCTGTTCGCCCGGCTGGCCGAGAAGGGCCTGACGCCGAGCGTGAACGACCCCACGCGCCGACATTATAACGAAGTGTTCGTGCGGGCTTGAGGAAAAGTGGCCTCAGGCCCTGCCCTCCGGAGGCCACTTTTTCTTCTCAGTACGCTCCGCCCGCTTCCTTCCACTGCTCCACTTCCCACGCCATGCGCGCCGGTGGGCCAATCACGGCACTGACCGGGCGGCGCAGCGCAGCGCCGGCCGGGGCATCGGCCAGCCCCAGCCGGAACGCAAAACTCGGCCGCCAGGCCGGATCATCGAGCAGGGCATCGGCAGCGCGGGCGAAGCGCGGCGGGGCGTGCAATTGGGCTTCACGGTCGATCATCTCGGGCAACTGGTTCAGCGGCTGGGCGACCAGACCGGCAGAAGTGGCATTCAAATGCAGCCTCTGCCAGGCGCTGCCGACGAGCAGGGCGGAACGGCGATCATGCGGCCCAGGCGTGAGGATCAGGCCGAACAGCGAAGCGGTGGGCAGATGCACATCGCGGGTGGAGGCCAGCCAATATTTGCCTTCATCCGCTGCCGATTGTGCGGGCAGCATGGCCCCGGCGGTGGCCAGCCAGGGGGAGACGCCAGAGGTGGCCAACGTCAGCCCATCCATCAACCGTTCGGCGTCGCGGCGTTCGTGGCGGAACCAGCGGTGGCTGTCGGCCATCATGGCAGCATCGCCGGTGATGGCGACCGTGGCCTCGTCAGTGAGGGCAGCAAAACGCTTGCCCAGCGGGCTCGACGCCGCGAACAACGCGACCTTCACGCCGGCAAAGGCCGGAAAAGCCAGCACGGCCGCCAGCTTTGCCTCGCTCACCGGCCCGCCGCGCCAGGCGCCGCGGTGGGTGTGGCGCCGCGCGATGAACGGCAGCAGCGGGTGCGCGGCAGGCCCGCTGCCATCGGGACCGAGGATAACACGGGCAACATGGGCCGGATTCTGGGGATCGGGCAGCAGCTTCACCTTTGCTGCCCGGCCCAGCGCTGTGCTGGCCAGCGCCATGTTGTGGATTGCCCCGCCCAGCCCGGCCAGCCGCTCGCGGCCAAACGGATCCATCGTGCCAAGATTCCGGCCAGGCACCTCGAAGATATCGACGCCGAAGCGGCCGATGGCGAACGTCCACGGCTGAGTATTGTGCGGACTGGACGCCAGCACGCCGGCACCCACCAGCTTCAACGGGCCGGCCTGGCGCTGGCTGGCCCAATCATCCCACGCCGCCAGCGCCGGATTGTCGCCGCCCAGCAAGCCCTGCTGCCACGCGCGGCCGGCCAACCCGGCGACAGCGAGGCCGCCGGCGCCGATCAGCAAGCGGCGGCGGGCGATCATTCGGCCGGAACGGCCGAAGGTGGCAGCGATGCTGGCGGTGCGGTTTCGGCCTGCCACTGTGCCCGCAAGGCATCGGCGGTTTCACCCGACAGCGCGCCCGGCGGGCCGAAGGCGGCCACAAAGGCAGTTTTCAGGCTGCGGGCGCGGGCGACATCGCGGAAAATGCCCACCCATTCGTGGACCGCGACCCACAAGGGATTGAAGGTGCCCAGGTTGCGGATGATGCCATAGCGCGGCGGTTCATCGGCGCGCTCCGCTTCGAACGTGCCGAACAGCTTGTCCCAGATGATGAACACGCCGGCATAATTGCGATCGAGATAGCGCGGATTGGTGCCGTGGTGGACGCGGTGGTGCGACGGCGTGTTCATCACCGCTTCGAACCAGCGCGGCATCTTCCCGATCACCTCGGTGTGGATCCAGAACTGATAGATCAGGTTGAGCCCACCGCAGAAGGCCACCAGCTCGATCGGTAAGCCGATGAAAAACAAGGGCAGCTTGATGATGAAGGTGAGGCCGAACAGCCCGGTCCACGTCTGCCGCAGCGCCGTGGACAGGTTATAATGCTGCGATGAGTGGTGGATCACATGTGCCGCCCAGGCCCAACGGATGCGGTGGCCGGCGCGGTGGATCCAGTAATAGGCCAGATCATCGATCAAGAAGCACAGCGCAAAGCTCCACCACGCCACCGGGATATCGAACATCCGGTGCTGCCACAGCCACAGCGCCAGGCCGGTGACGCTGCCGGCCAGCAGCGCGCCGCTGATGGTGTTGCCCAGGCCCATGGCCAGGCTGGTGCCGGTGTCGCGCCAATCATAATCGCCGCGCCAGCCCATGCGGACCGCCACCAGTTCGATGATGATGCTGATCACGAACACGGGGATGGCGATGGCCACCGGATCGGCGCTGAGGATGGACTGCCAGTTCACAGCCGACCCGCCCAGCGCATCGCCACCGCTTCGCCCAGATCAAGCATGGTTTCGGGGAACATCGCTTCATCGGGGCGCACGCGCAGCAGGCCGCCGGCACGGGCGACGATGGGGGCTTCCAAGGGCCGCACCACGAAACGATCGCCCAACGGTCGCACCAGCGCAACGCGACCATCGTGCGCCGCCACCAGCGCGCCGCTGCCATCGCGGCTCACAGCGGCTTCTGCGGCGCGAAAGCCCGGCAGCGCCTCGGCCACCAGCCGCACTGCCAGCGCTGGATCGTCAATCTGTGGCCGGCGCGCAAAACCAAACAGTCGCGCCAACACGACCAAGGCCACCACACCAATGACGGAGAATGCCAGCATGCCCAAGCGGTCCATCAGCGCGGCGCCAATTGCTTCAGCATGGGCAGCAGCCCGGCAACATTGTAGCCGCCTTCGCCCGCCGCCGCGATGATTTCGGTCGGATCGCCGCCCTGTTTTGCCGCCGCCAGCGCCCACAGATTGCAACTGCGCGTGCCGGAACGGCAGAAGGCCAGCACCGGCCCATGGTTCAAGGCGCTCACCATCGCTTCGACCTGATCGAGATTGAAGCCGGTGTGATCGATGGGAATGGCGACAAACGCCAGCCCCGCCGCGTGCGCCGCCGCCTCGATGTCCGCGCCCGGCGGCTGATCCAGGCTCTCGCCATCTGGCCGGTTGTTGACGATGGTGCGGAACCCCTGCGCAGCGGCAAGCGCCACATCTTCGGGCGCGATCTGCGGAGCGACGGACACAGCCTGAGTGATGCGGGTGAACATACGCATGAGGTTAGGCCCAGAGGCGCTGGGGCTCAATAGGGGATGGTGCAGGTTATGATCATAAGCTGTGATCATGCATCACGGCAGCGCCCTTGCTTGTGACAGTTGGCTGCAGCCGGCGGCCGCCTATTCTGCTGGCCAACAAGGAGCACGCAACATGCAGGATCTGGTGGGCAAGGTCGCCTTCGTCACGGGCGCGGCATCGGGCATCGGGCTGGGTATCGCCGAAGCACTGGCACAGGCCGGGGTGAAGGTGATGATGGCCGATATCGAACAGGACGCGCTCGATCGCGAAGTGGCGCGGCTGGCGGCGACCAATGCCGATGTGGCCGGCGTGCGCGCGGACGTGTCGTTGAAGGCCGAACTGCAACGCGCCGCCGATGCCACCATCGAACGGTTCGGCAAGGTGCATATCCTGGTCAACAACGCCGGCGTGGGCGGCGGCGGCACTTATGGTGAATGGAGCGATGCCAGCTGGGACTGGGTGATTGGCGTCAACCTGATGAGCGTGGTGTGGGGCATCGAGATCTTCGGCCCACTGATGGAAAAGCACGGCGAAGGCGGCCAGATCGTCTCCACCGCCTCGATGGCTGGGCTCGTGGCCGCCGTGGCGCCGGGCTACAATGTCACCAAATATGGCGTGGTCGCGCTTTCGGAAGGGCTGCGGCCAACGCTGGCGACGAAAGGCATCGGCGTGTCGGTGCTCTGCCCCGGCTTCATCCGCACCCGCATCATGGAAAGCGCGCGCGCCATTCCCGAGCGCCTTGTGGGCCAGATCGCCCTGCCTGATCCCACCGCACTGCCGAACGAATTTGCGGTGATGGCCACCCAGGCCATCCAGAACGGCATCGATCCGCTCTATGTTGGCGAACTGGTGGTGGAAGGCATCGAGGGCGACTGGCCCTATATCTTCACCGACAACAATTTCGAAGCCGGGGTGGACCTGCGCTTTGCCGCGATCAAGGCGGGGTTCGACAAGATCAGGGGACGAAAGCCGCGCCACTGACCCTGTTCAGGCAGCGGCGATGGTCGTGCGGTGCAGCAACCGTGCGTGGCCCTGATATCCACCGGTGGCGGCGTGCAGCACCGATCTGTTATCCCACATCACCAGCATGTTCGGCTGCCAGCGGTGGCGATACTGGAAGCGTTCCTGCCCTTGCCAGTGATACAGTTCGACCAGCAGCGGCAGCGCCTCTTCGTCGGCCATGCCTTCAAAACCGATGACATAGCCCAGGCAGCCGAACAGGCCTTCGCGGCCGGTTTCGGGGTGATGGCGGATGAAGGGATGGCGCTGGGTGGCGCGGGCCGTTTCCGAAGGGCGGATGTCCATGCTGCGGCCTTTATCGCCCGCACCATAGAAGCCTTCGGGGGCATAGGCTTTCTGCGCCGAATGAATGGCGGTCAGCCCTTCGATGCGCGCCCGGATCGCGGTCGGCATCGCGTCCAGCGCCAGATGCTGGTTGGCAAACAGCGTGTCGCCGCCCATCGGCGGAATGGCGATGCCATAAAGGCAGGTGCCGGCCGGCGGGCGCGCCTGAAAGCTCCAATCCGTGTGCCAGGTCTCGGCAAAGATCGGCGCGGTTTCATCGGCGGCCCGCGCGACAGCAATGATGTGCTGGCGGCCGGCGATGGGGGCAATGAACGGGTCTTCGCCGAAGCCGCCCATGGCCAGGGTGAACCGCTCCAGATCATCGTCGCTCAGACGCTGATCGGGGAAGGCCAGCACATGATGCTGTAACCACGCCGCGCGGATGGCGGCCACCGTTTCAGCTGCCAGCGGGCCGGCAAGATCAACCCCCGTCACCACGGCCCCGCAGGCTTGTCCCGTCGGCTCGATCTGCATCATCCTCTCCCCGTCTTTTGCCCGTGATGCTGGCAGGGCAAGGGCGGTTCGGTCAATGGCCGCCGCCAATTGCCCCGGTGATCTTCACCTTCGGGATCAGCCACACCAGTGCGGCGGCAAAGAAGAACAGCAACGCCGTGCTGGCATAGATATGCAGATTGGCCAGCGTCGCCGCTTGCACCTCCAGCAGCCGATCGATACTGGCGCGCGCCTGCTCCATGGAAAGGCCGGCGCCCTGCAGTTTGGCCATGGCGGCATCAACCCCGTTCATGCCGTCGGCCATGGCTGCGCGCACCTGGCGCGAATCCGTGTCCCACTGGCTGGTGGCGATGGCGGTGCCGATCGCCCCGCACAACACGCGGCAGAAATTCTGGATGCCGGCGGCCGACACGCTTTCTTCCGGCTTCACGCTGGCCATGGCCAGGCTGGTGAGGCCGATGAAGAAGAACGGCATGCCCAGGCCAGTGAGCAGGTGCGGCAACACCAGATCGAGATAGCTGCTGTCGGTTGACCAGCTGGTGCGCCACGCCGCCATCACGCCCAGCCAGATCACCCCGCAGGTGACCGTGATGCGCGGATCAACGCGGGTCAACAGCAAGCCGGCCACGGGTGCCACCAGAACCGAAAACACCCCGATCCACGCTACCGTGTAACCAGCCTGCGTCGCCGAGTAGCCAAACACCGATTGCAGCCACAGCGGGGTGAGCACCACCACGGCAAAGAAACTGCCAAAACCGATGCTGATCACCGAGGTCGCGGCCGCAAAGCCCCGGTGACGGAAGATCTTGAGATCGACGATCGGATGATCATCGGTGAGTTCCCAGATCACGAACACCGCAATGGCAATCGCCGATACGATGGCGAGCCCGATGATCTCGCGCGAGGCAAACCAGTCCTGCTCCCGGCCGGTGTCCAGCATGATCTGGAAAGCGCCAACGCCAATCACCAGCAACACGAAACCAATGATGTCGATCGGCTGGCGCTGCAGCGGCGTTTCAAACACGCGCAGGCGCTGGAACACCACGAACAGGCAGATCGCCACCACCGGCAGGTTGATGAAGAAGATCCAGTGCCAGCTGACATTGTCGGAAATCAACCCGCCCAGGATCGGTCCCAATATGGGCGCGGCCATGGTGGTCGCCGCCCACAGGCCGATCGCGGCGCCCTGCTTTTCCTTGGGAAAGATCTGCTGCAGGATCGCCTGGCTCAACGGCATGATCGGCCCGCCGGCAAAGCCCTGCGCGATGCGGAACAGCACCAGCGACTCCAGGTTTTGCGACAGGCCGCACAGCAGCGAGAACAGGCCAAAGCCGAACAGCGAGATGCTGAACCAGCGCACCACGCCAAAGCGCAGCGCAAGCCAGCCAGCCAGCGGCACCGAAATGGCTTCGGCCACCGAATAACTTGTCACCACCCAAGTGCCTTGCGATGGTGCCACTGCCAGGCTGCCGGCGATGGCCGGGATGGAGACATTGGCGATGGTGATATCCAGCACCACCACGAAATTGGCCAGCGCCAGCGCCAACGCCGTCAACCACAGGCGCGCGCCGGTCAGCGGCTCCGGGGCGGCGGCGGCCGTCATTGGCGCGTGTCGATCACCGCGGTCATCGACAGGCCAACCCGCAACGGATGCGCCTTCACTTCGGCCGCATCCAGCGCGATGCGCACCGGCAGGCGCTGCACCACCTTCACCCAGTTGCCGGTGGCGTTCTGCGCCGGGATCAGCGCAAAGGCCGCACCGGTGCCGCCGGCCATGCCGACCACCTTGCCGTGATAGGTGACGCTGCCGCCATAAAGATCGGATTCCAGCTCGACCGATTGGCCAAGGCGGATGGTCTTGAGCTGGCTTTCCTTGAAATTGGCATCCACGAACAGGCCGACCGTGGGCACCAGAGTCATCAACGGCGCCCCGGCGGCAACGCGCTGGCCGATCTGCACGTTGCGGTTGGTGACAATGCCAGCGACCGGCGCCTTGATCACGGTGCGATCCAGATCGAGCTTCGCCTTGGCCAGCGCGGCCTCGGCAGCGCGGATGTCGGGCGCGGTGGACAGTGTCGTGCCACGCACCATTGCGGCGGCAGCAGCAGCATCGCCGGCCGCGGAACGCGCCGTGTCCTGCGCCGCAGCGACCGCCGTGCGCGCGGCATCGCGGGTGGCCATGGCAGCGGCCAGCGCAGCCCGCGCCGCGCCCAGTTCCTCGTTCGACACCGCGCCGCTGCCGGCCAGCGTCTGCCGCCGATCAAATTCGCCTTTCACCCGCGCCAGCAGAGCCTCGACTTCGATCAGGCGACTGCGGGCCGAGGCAATCTCGGCCGTGCGCCCGGCGGCCCGCGCGGACGCCGCATCGGCCATGGCGCCGGCCTGGCCATAACGCTGCCGCGCCTGCGCCAGCGCCGCTTCGGCCTGCGCCACGGCAATGCGCGCATCGGCATCGTCCAGCACCACCAAGACATCGCCGGCGTTCACGGCCTGGGTGCCGCCCACCTTCACTTCGGTCACGGTGCCGGCCAGTTGTGGCGTCACCAGTGCGGTGTCGCCGCCCACATAGGCGTTGTCGGTCTCCACCCGGCCGCGGGAAAAGATCGCCCAATACAACCCGGCAAGCAGCGCGGCGATCACCACCACCCCGCCCAGCACCCGCAGGGCCCGCGCGCGTTTCGGATTGCCAGTTTCCTTGCCCGTTTCGGCAGCGAGTTCCGTGGTTGCCATGTCAGCCATCACTGGCCCTCCTGTTCCCGAAAGCCGCCGCCCAGTGCGCGCACCAGCGCGACATCGGCGGCAAGGCGAAAGGCGCTCACATCAGCCAGCGTGCGCCGGGCGGTGACCACGGCATCATCGGCAGTGAGCACCAGCAACTGGTTCGACAGCCCGGCATCGTAACGCAGCGTCGCCACGTTCCGCGCCCGCGTCGCTTCGGCCAGCCCCTGCGTGAGCGCCTCACGCTGCAGGTCCAGCGCGGTCACCGCGCCGGCGGCATCGGCCACTTCATTCAGCGCGCGCAGCAGTGTCGCATCATGCACCGCCACCGCCGCCATCCGCGCTGCGCGGGCGCTGCGGGATTCGGCGGCGCGGCGGCCGCCATCAAGGATTGGCAGGCTCAATGCCGGGCCGAACTGGCCATAAAGGCTGTTGCCTTCCAGTAGCTTGCCAAAACCCAGGCTTTGCTGGCCGATGGTGGCATTCAACGTCAGATTGGGCAGGAAGGCACGGCCAGCCGCCATTTCACGCGCGCCGGTTGCTTCGGCGCGCAAGCGGGCAGCAACGATATCGGGCCGGCGCGCCACCAGAGCGATGGAAACCCCTTCGGGCAGGCCGGGCGGCAGCGGCTTGATGTTGGGCGGCGTGAGGCTCAGCCCGCGATCCGGCCCGGCACCCAGCAGCAACGCCAGCCGGCGCCGCGCCGCCGTCACCTGGGCGGCGGCCGCGACCAGATCGCTTTGCGCCAGCGCCAACCGGGTCGCGGCCTGGGCGCGGGCGCCATCATTGTCCAGGCCCGCGGTGACGCGATTGGCGGTCAGCTCCAGCGTCTGCCGGCGGATGGAGACGGCATCACGGGTCACGGCCAGGCGATCCAGCGCGGCGCCGAAATCGGCATAAGCCGCCGCCACGCTGGCCGCCAGAAACAGCCGTGTCTGCGTGCGTTCCACCGCCACCGCGTCGGCCTCGCGCCGGGCGGCGCGCAACTGCGCGCGGCCCTGGCCCCACAGATCGAGATTCCAGCCCGCCTGCAGGTTGATCAGGCCCGATTCGAGCACACCCGGCGGCACGAATTGCGCCGGGATGCCAAGATTGCGCGAGAGTTGCTGCCCACCCAGGCTGGCATTGCCCGTCAACGACGGCAGCAGCGACGCCCGGCTTTGGCGCGCGGCGGCATCGGCGGCGACAACCCGGGCTTCGGCGGCCGCCATGTCGGGATTGCCGGCCAGCGCCTCGGCCACCAGCGCGTTCAGTTGGCTGTCTCCCCAGGCCTGCCACCAGTCCGCCGCCGGCCAATCAAATTCGCCTTTCGCGGCCAGGGTGATCGTGCTGGCCGCAGTCGCCGGCGCACGCGGCAGCGGCGCCGGCCCAAGCTTGGGCGGCACGGCGCAGGCGGCAAGCGCCGCAGCCATGAACAGGGTGGAGAGCGAGCGGCGCACGTGAGAAAATCCGGACGAGAGAAGACCGTAGCAGCTTTGAGCCTTGCTCAATTGCCCGTCAACCTCACACTCGTCATGATCGGGCGCACGGCTTGTCGCACCGGTAGCTGCGACGGATTACAGGAACGCCCGCAGCTCCGCCACGAACCGATCAAACTGGTCGTGGTGGAGCCAGTGGCCAGCATTTTCAAACGTCACCACCCGCGCGGTGGCGAAATGTTCGATGCGGCCATCGTCGACCGGGTTCGATGCCCAGCTTTTCTCGCCATACATCAGCAGGGTCGGGCAGGTAATACGGCGCCACAGCTCTGCCACCATCTCGCCCGGCATGTCGTGCAGCCACGGCAGGTGCAGGTAATTGTCGAATTTCCAGCTGTAGCTGCCGTCCTCGTTGCGGTGAGTGCCGTGGATGGTGAGGTGGCGGGCCTGTTCCTCACTCAGGAAGCTGTTTTCCTGGTGCATGCGCGCGAACGCCTCTTCCAGCGTGGCATAACGCTTGGGGCTTCGGGCGGCGGCGGCGCGCTTGGCGTCGATCCACTGGCGCTCCCGCTCGGCAAAATCGGTCTTCAACCGCTCGGCCAGCATCTTCGGGGACGGGCCAAGGCCTTCGATGGCAACCAGCTTCTTCACATTGTCCGGATAAAGCCCGGTGTACCGCAGCGCGATATTGCCGCCCATCGAATGGGCCACGATGGTGACTGGCGCCAGCTTCAGCTGATGGATCAACTGCGCCAGATCATAGACATAATCGTGGGTGATATAGTCACCATCGGGGGCCCAGGCGCTGTCACCATGGCCGCGCCAATCCGGCGCGATGATGTGCCACTCATCCTTCAGCTCGCGCGCCACCCAATCCCAGCTGCGGGCATGGTCGCGCCCGCCGTGCAGAAGCAAAAGCGGCGGGGCGGAAGGATTGCCCCAGTCACAATAATGCAGGCGCAGTCGCTGCGAGATGAAGCTGTGCGAGGTGGGGCCCAAATCGATCATTTCTGCCCTTTGCCATGATGGCAGGGAACAGGCCAGCATTTGGGGCGTTAGAACCAATTCCAGAAATCAGCGTGATGGCCGGTGGCTATCCAAGGGAGACATATCATGGGTTGGATCGTGGCATTGATCGTGGGCGGCATCGCTGGCTGGCTGGCCAGCATGGTGATGAACCGCGACAACAGCATGGGGCTGTTCCTCAACATCGTCGTCGGTTGCGTCGGTTCGGTGCTGGGGAATTTGCTCCTCAACCAGTTCGGCATTGCCGGATCGGTGCAGAATTTCTCCCTCACCGGCCTCTTGGTGGCGGTTGTCGGCGCCGTCGTGCTGCTCGGCATCGTCAATCTGGTGCGGCGCGGCAGTTTGCGCTGAATCAGACGGGCTGGCGGGCACCTGCGACGTGGCTCTGGTCACCGCGGGTGAACACCCTATCTTGGGGCAGGATGGCGGCGATGGGGATGTCCCGGTCGCCGGCCAGCCGCTGGTAAAGCGGGCCAAAATCCGTTTCCAGCGTCACCTTCAGCAGCTGGTCGAAACTGTCGATGACGAAGTAGTTCTGCTGGAAATCGTCGATGATGTAGGGCGTCTTCAGCACCCGTTCGAGGGTCCACCCGATGCGGTTGGGGCTGGCGCTGTCCAGCGCGAACAACGTTTCGCCATGGCTGGAAACAATGCCGGCGCCATAGATCGCCAGGCCCTCATCTGAGCGGATCAGGCCGAATTCCACCGTGTACCAATAGAGCCGCGAGAGCCGGTTGATGGCGTTGTATTCGAGCGCCCGCAGGCCGCCGCGGCCATAGGCCTGCATGTAATCCGCGAACGCCGGGTGGGCCAGCAACGGCACATGGCCGAACACGTCGTGAAACACGTCCGGTTCCTGCAGATAATCCAGCTGGTCAGGCTTGCGGATGAAATTGCCCGCCGGAAAGCGCCGGTTGGCAAGATGATCGAAAAAAACCGCATCGGGCACCAGGCCCGGCACCGCCACCACCTGCCAGCCGGTCAGCGCCATCAGTTCATCGTTCAACCGGGCAAAATCCGGCACGCCGGGCCGCGTCAGGTCGAGCCGCTTCAATCCATCGAGAAACGCCGGCGCCACCCGCCCGGGCAGCAACCGCGTCTGCCGATCGAACAGATGATCCCACACGCCGTGATCAACGGCGGTGAAATGTTCCCAATCTTGAGGAACGGTCCAGTCAGGGGAAGGCGCAACGTTTATCACCCCGCGATTGTAGCAGGGGTGTCGCCGCTTTGCGACCAAGGCCCGCGCCTGTATCAGTGAGGGCCACACGGGGAGAAACACGCCATGTCACTGCCAGCCGAACGCACACCGGTGATCATCGGCGTAGGCGAGGTTCTGGACCGGCCCGCCGATCCGGGCCAAGCTCTGGAACCGCTGGCGCTGATGGAAGCGGCCGTGCGCGCGGCCGATGCCGATGCCGGCGGCGGCTTCCTTGATCGCATCGACAGCCTGGATGTGATCAACCTGATTTCATGGCGCTATGACCGGGTTGCGGCCCGGCTGGCCGAGCGCTTGGGCATTGTCCCACCGCGCGCCGTCTATGCAGTGGTCGGCGGCGAGACGCCGACGACCAAGATCCACGAAGCCGCGCTGCGCATCATGAACGGCAACAGCGTGGTCGCGGTGATCACCGGCGGCGAGGCCCAGAACGCCGTGGCCAAGGCCAAGGCCGCCGGCATCACCCTGCCGTGGACGCCGCCATCGAAAACGCCGGAAAATCCGATCATCCCGTCGGAGCATGTGACGCCATTGGGCATGCAGCACGGCATCTTCCAGCCGATCCACATCTATCCGCTGTATGAAAATGCCACGGTCGCCGCCTGGGGGCTGACTCCGCGCCAAGCGCTCGCCGAAAGCGGCGCGGCGTACGAGCGGATCAGCGCGGTCGCCGCCACCAACCCGTTCGCCTGGGGCCGCAAGGCGTTCAGCGCCGATGAAATCACCACGGTGTCCGACGACAACCGCATGATCTGCTGGCCCTATACCAAGCGCATGGTGGCCAACAACAATGTCAACGCCGCCGCCGCCGTGCTGATGACCACCCTTGCCGCCGCCCGCGCCGCCGGCATCCCCGAAGACCGCATCATCCACGTCCACGGCGGCGCGTCGGCGGGCGAGCACATGGATTATCTGAAGCGCGATCAATATGTGCACAGCTGCGCGCAGGATGCCGTGCTGGGCCAGGCGATTCGGATTGCACCCAATGGTTTTGACCGGGTGGAACTGTACAGCTGCTTCCCCACCGTGCCGAAAATGGCGCGGCGCACGCTGGGATTGGGCGCAGATGTACCGCTGTCGGTGATGGGCGGGCTCAGCTTCGCCGGCGCCGGCCTCAACTGCTACATGCTGCATTCCACCTGTGCGATGGTGCGCTCCCTGCGCGATCGGCCCGCCGATCAGGCGCTGCTCTATGGCCAGGGCGGCTATGTCACCAAGCATCACGCGCTGGTGATCGGCAATCGCCCGGCCGAACCGGCCTGGCTGATGCTGAACAAGGATGTGCAGGACGTCGCCGAGGACGCGCGCGGCGACGTGCCGGCCTATGATGGCAGCTACGTGGGGCCGGCGAACCTGGAAACCTACAGCATCGTCTTCGGCCGCGACGGCCAGCCTAGCCACGGCAGCGTGGTTGGCCGCACGCCCGACGGCGCGCGCACCCTCGGCAAGATCGACATTGCCGATGCGGACGCGCTGGCCACCCTGCTCAGCCTTGATGCCCACCCCATCGGCCTGCCCGGCGCGGTGAGCGTGGCCGACGACGGCCTGCAGCGTTGGCGGTTCGCCTGAACCTCAACGCGGCGCCAGTGCCGCCTCGTTGACCACGCCGCCCTGCTTGTAGAGCGTGCCGCCCTTCATGATGTGGGTGGGGTTCTGCAGCAGCGCGATCGTGCGCAGCACGTCGCCGCGCACGGCGATGATGTCGGCATATTTGCCCGCAGCGATGGTGCCGCTGTCCTTTTCCACGCCCATGAACTTGGCCGGCCAGTAGGTCGCGGCCTGGATCGCTTCCATCGCCGGCACATTCAGCCCATTCACCCACACATCCAGCTCGTTCCAGGTTGTCTGGCAGTGGAAGGCGGTGGGAATGCCGCTGTCTGTCCCGATCAGCAGGATGGCGCCAGCCTTGCGCAACTGGGCGAACTTGGTGTCCAGCGTGGGTTTGCGGCGCGGTGTGAGCTGGTTGTATTCCAGCGCCGACACATCCTTCAGCGAGGCCTTGATGTCGGCGACCGTATCGGGCTTCAGCCCGCGCGCCCAGCAGGCATCGTCGAGCTTCTCAGGGTTGGCCAGCAGATTGCCGTGGTTGAACAGGCCGCTGATGGTGGGCGTCCAATAAAGCGGGTTGCCCCGCACCCGGCCTTCAGCGGCGCGGGCTTCCAGCGCCACCATGATGTCATCGGGATATTTCGGCGCCGCGCCCAGGCCGGTGTGCTCGAAATTGTCGATGCCGGTTTTCAGGCCGATGCGGATTTCTTCGGGCAGATGGCTGTGGCCCACCACTTTCAGGCCCAGCTTGTGCGCTTCTTCGACAATGGCGCGGGTGGTGACTTCGCCCACTTCGTCCTGATCGACGAGCTTGATGATGTCGACACCGGCCGCCTTCAGCTTGCGCACCTTGGCGCGCGCATCTTCCGCGTTGTCCACGCCCCAGCGGAATGCTTCAGTGCCGGGATAGGCTTTCTTCTGCAGGAACGGCCCGGACACATAGAGGCGCGGGCCCGGCTTGCGGCCAGCCTTCACATCCTCGCGGATGGCAATGCTTTCGGCCAGCGGGCCACCGAGGTCGCGGGCGCTGGTGACGCCGGCCAGCAGCAGCTGCACGGCGCTGGCGGGCATGATTTCGGGGCCGAAGCGGTTCAGATACGCCTTGTCCCAATGGGTGTAATCGGCGTGGCCATTGATCATCAGGTGGACGTGCATGTCCCACAGGCCGGGCAGCACATCCATGCCTTCGGTAGAGACCACGGTGGCACCCGCCGGCACCGGCAGCGTGGCGACCGTGCCAATAGCGGCGATGCGATCGCCATCAACCAAGATCACGCTGTTGGCCAACGGTGGCCCGCCCTGACCGTCGATCAGGCGGCCACCCACCAATGCGGTGATAGGTGCGGCCGTTGCAGCGGCACTGGCCAGCAGGCCCGCAAGGAAAAGGGTGATGGCACGCATGGTTGAAGACTCCCTGTTGTGCGCAAGCCGTGGGCCGCGCCTGCGGGAGCGTCAACCTAACATACTGTCATCCAAGCTGATCAAGCGCATGATACAGCAGCACGCCGGCGCACACCGCGACGTTCAAACTGTCTGCGGCACCCAGCATCGGCAGTTTCACCACCGCGTCGCACTGCGCGGTGTAATCCGCCGGCAGGCCAGCCTGTTCGTTGCCCATCAGCAGAAAGCAGGGCGCGTTATAGGTCGCCGCGCGATAATCCACCGCCTGATCGGTGAGCGCCGCGCCCACCAAATGGGCTGGTCCCTGCCGCAGCCAAGCAAAAAACTCCGGCCCGGTTGCCCGCGCCACCTGGCGGCTGAACAGCGCCCCCATCGAGGCGCGCACCGCCTCCACGCTGAACGGGTCGCACGACTGATCGAGCAAGATCACCCCGCCCGCACCCGTGGCATCGCAGGTACGCAACATGGTGCCGAAATTGCCGGGGTCCTTCAGATTCTCGGCGACCAGCCACAGCTTCGCGGTGCTGCGGTCGATCCGGTCCAGGGAGATGTCGGGGATGGGATAGGCGGCGGCAACGGCTTGTGCATTATCCTTGCCGGTGAGCCGCTGCATCAGATCGGGGGTGGTGCGCAGGATGGTGCCGCGCAAATCCCATGTCGCGTCGATCAGCGCCTGGGTCAGCGCATGGCGTTCGGCTTCGGGCGTGAACAACAGGGTTTCGGGCACCTGTCCCGCGCTGAGCGCCTCGGTGCAGACCCGCAGCCCTTCGGCCAGAAACTGCCCCGCCTCCCGCCGCCCGCGCTTGTCGGACAGGGCTTTCAGGGCCTTCAATACCGGGTTGGACGGCGAGGAAATATCGGTGATGCGCGGCTGCATTGGCGGCGCCTATCACAATGCGACGATATTGTAATTGTGCCAAAGCAGGATGGAGAGGGCCCCCCGGTGCGGGCGCATCGGTTCGGCCAGCAGGCGCGCGCGCTTCTCGGTGGGCCGCGCGTCCTCACCCAGCATCCGGCCCAGCTGGATCTGCAAGGCCAGATCGCCGGCCGGGAAAATATCCGCCCGGCCCTCGGCGAACAGCAGATAGATCTCGGCCGACCAGCGCCCGATGCCCTTGATCGACGACAGCAGCGCAATCGCCGCCTCATCCTCGTCCGGCAGCGCGCCAAAATCGATCTGCCCGCTGGCCACCGCCTCGGCCAGCGCGTGGACATAGCTGGCCTTCTGCCCGGAAAGCCCGGCGCCACGCAGCACCTCGAACGGCGTTGCCGCCACTTGGCCGAGATCGTCCATGTCGCCGCCGCACGCTGCTTCCAACTTGTTCCAGATGCTGGCGGCGGCCTTGGTGCTCACCTGCTGGGCCACGATCGCCCGCATCATGGTGCCGGCACCGCGTGGCCGCAAACGAGGCTCGGGCACGCCATGGCTGGCCAGCGCATCGGCGACCGGCGGATGATCGGCGGCCAGCGCGTGGAGACAGGCGTGCAATTGTTCGGCGGAAAGTCCCATGATCTGCAGCCTAGGCGGCGCGCGCCCGGCTGGCCAGCCGGGCAGACGGTGGCGTCCGGAAACCGCCAATTTGGCCTTTTCTTCCCATGTCGCTATGGTGCCCCGATGGTTGATCCGCATATCCGCCAAGGCTTTTTCCGCGACAAGAACCGCGCCTTCTGGATGCTGCAGGGCGGCGGCTGGTTTGCGTATCTGATGTTGCGCGCCCTGTCGGGCCTGGCCAACTCCATGGGCCTCAATTTCGTGGTGCCGGCGATCATCGTTACGGCCACCGGCTTTTCCATCACGCTGCTGCTGTCGGCCGCCTATCGCCGCCTGATCGCCGTAAAGCCGATCTGGACGTGGACGCTCACCGCCATGCTGCTGATCGGCGCTTCCGGGCTGTTCTCGGTGCTGGAAGTGTGGGCGCACGCCACCTTCTATCAGCCCGGCTGGCAACCCAAGGGGGTGCAGTTCTTCGGCGCCATCCTGCTCGATTTCGCCGTGCTCGGCGCGTGGACGGCGCTTTATTATGGCATCAACTATTATCTGCTGCTGGCCGAACAATCGGCCCGCATGGTCAACATGGCGGCCCAGGCCAACAGCGCCCAGCTGGAAATGCTGCGCTACCAGCTCAATCCGCATTTCCTGTTCAACACGCTGAACAGCATATCGACGCTGGTGCTGCTGAAACAGACGGAGCGCGCCAATGCCATGCTGTCCCGCCTGGCCAGCTTCCTGCGTTACAGCCTGGTCGGCGAACGCGAAGGCCTGGCGACCGTGGCGCAGGAAGCCGAAGCACTGAAGCTGTATCTGGATATCGAGCGCACACGGTTTGAAGCCCGCCTTCGCACCCGCTTCGATATCGCGCCCGATGTGATGGAGGCGCGGCTGCCCAGCCTGCTGCTGCAACCCATCATCGAAAATGCCATCAAATATGCCGTCACCCCGGCCGAAGACGGCGCCGACATCTTGGTGGACGCGCGGCGCATGGGCGATCGGCTGGTAATTACCATCGCAGACACAGGCCCGGGCCTGGGCGCAGTGCCGGCCGAAGCATCGGGAACCAATGTGGGCCTTGGCAATATCCGCGAGCGGCTGGCGCAAAGCTATGGCGCCGATCACCGCTTCGAACTGGCCGACAATGAACCCCACGGCCTGATCGTGTTGATCGACATTCCGTTCCAGACCGACAATCCGGCACAACCCGTCGCGCCAGCGGTTGCAACGCCGGTGTTGGCCCCCCAAGTGTAACGCCATGACCATCCGCACCATACTCGTCGACGACGAGCCACTGGCGATCCAGGGCCTCGAACTGCGGCTGCAGCCGTTCGAGGATGTCGAGATAATCGAACGCTGCGCCAACGGCCGTGAGGCGATCCGCGCCATTCGCACGCTGAAGCCCGATCTGGTGTTCCTTGATATCCAGATGCCGGGCTTCGACGGTTTCTCCGTCGTTTCCGGCCTGTCCGATATCGAACCGCCGCTGTTCGTGTTCGTCACCGCCTTCACCCAACATGCACTGAAGGCCTTTGAAGCGCAGGCGGTGGATTATCTGTTGAAACCCGTGGAGGAAGACCGGCTGGCCGCCACCATCGAGCGCGTGCGCCAGCGCCTTGCGGAAAAGCAGGGCGCGCAGGGCGCCGAGCGGCTGAAGGAAATCCTTTCCGAAGTCGCACCCGAAGCCCTGCCCGACGATCTTTCGGATGCACCGCAGGCCGGCCGCTTTGAACGGGTGATCAACATCAAGGATCGTGGCCAGATCTTCCGGGTGGACGTTGGCGATATCGAACGCATCGATGCTGCCGGCGATTACATGTGCATCTACACGGCGGATCAGACGCTGGTGCTGCGCGAGACGATGAAGGATCTGGAACGCCGGCTCGATCCGAAGAAGTTCCAGCGCATCCACCGCTCCACCATCGTCAATCTCGACAACATCAAGAGCGTGAAGCCGCACACCAACGGCGAATGCTTCCTGGTGCTGGGCAGCGGCACGCAGGTGAAAGTCTCGCGCTCCTACCGCGACGTGGTGGCGCGCTTCCTCTAAAGCGCCCGGCCCAACCAGTCCGTCACGATGCCGGCTGCTTGGCGAAGATGCTCCGGCTGGAACGCATAATAATGGGTCGCGCCCTTCACTTCGTGCAGTTCGCGGGACGTGGCGTTCTCCACGCACTCGAACAATCGCCGCGTGTGGCTGGGCGTGCAGGCATCATCGGCCGTATTGCCCACCACCAGCACCGGCAGCCGGATGCGGTGGCCAACCTTCAGTGAACAGGCGTTGGATTTGAGGCTCCACTGGGACAGCCATGACCTGAGCGTGGTGAAGCGGCCCAACCCGCCGGGTGAATCGTTGATCAGCCGCGGGTCACCCAAATAGCAGCGGCCGGGCGCGCGATCATTGGCGTCAACCGCCGGATCGAGCCAGCACGGCGCCGCCATGGTGCCATGCACGATGAAGGCGCGCTCCGCATGCGGGCCTTCGCGGGCTTTCAGTTCGGCCAAGGTCGCTTCCGCCCACGCCGTGATGCGGTTCGACCGTGCCACCTGCCGGGCAGCATATTCGGCGAGGAAGTCCGCAGAATAGGCCGGTTGCGGGCAATCGGGGCTGTAAAGATTCCACTTCGGATCGCGCACCGGGCCGTTCTCGTCCACCACCGAGGCGTCCAGCCACTCGGTCAACGTCTGGCTGCGCGAAACATGCGCTGCGAGCAGCATGATGCCATCAACCGGCGGCAATTTGGCTTCGGCCATCGGGAATGGATCGCCGGCCGGCGTGTGCGTAACCTGCGGGTCACAGGCTTCGGCCTGGTAGAACAGCGCCAGGCTGCCGCCGCCCGACCAGCCGGCCAACACGACGCGTTTATACCCCAGCACCTCGCGGCAATGCGCCACCCAGCGGCCGAGATCGACCGCCACCTTCTCCATGATCAACGCATTGTCGTTGTTGGGATAGCGCGACACCGCGGTGAGCACGTGCACACCCGCATCGGCCAGCGCCGGCGGCAGCGGCAGATAATGCATGATCCCCATCGGGTGCATGAAGATCACGATGGTATCGGATCGCGTCTCCGGCTTGAGATGATGCGCCTGCAACGCCACCACGCCATCGATGCCGCCATAGGTGTCGCGCAGGCCCACTGCCTCGCGAAAGGCGATCAGCAGCGGGATACGGCTATAGCTCATGCCGCCTTCTCGCTGGCCTTGCGGGCGCTCCACGCCTTGATGATGGCATGGGCGGTCTTGGCATCTTCGGCTAGGATCGCATCGTGTGCGGGCACCCGCGCGGTGATTTCCAGCGGCAAGCCGTTCGGATCGGAGAAATACACCGATTTCACAAAGCCATGATCGATCGGCCCGAAACAGGGCACACCGGCCGCGTTCAGCTTGTCGCGCCAGTCGAGCAGCTTCACCTCGTCGTCCGCTTCGAACGCGACATGGCGGTCAAAGCCATGCACCAGATTGAAATCGCCTTCCTTCACCGTGCCGGGCGCATCGAAGAAGGCGATGAAATTGCCATCGGGCATGCGGAAGAATAGGTGCACGAACGGATTGGGCCGGCCCGAACCGGGCTCCTTCTCCTCCTGCACCACCGCTTCCAGCGGCAGGCCGAGCACATCTTCGTAAAAGGCCCGCGTTTCCTCGGCGTCGCGGCAACGATAGGCGCTGTGGTGAATGCCCTTCAATGCTGTCGTCATGGCAGGCCCTCCTTCAACAGGAGAGTGCCATGCACTGCCGCCCCAAGAAAGCCTGCACGAAGGATCAGGCCGTCCGGGTGGCACTCAGGAAATAATTCACCGACACGTCGCTGCCGATGTGGAAGCCCTTGCCTGGCCGCCACGACAGGCCGGCGGGCTCCTGCGGGTTCAGGCCGGCGTGGGCCAGTGCTTCGGCGAGTTCGGCCGGCGTGAAGAAGCGGTTCCAGTCGTGGGCGCCCTTGGGGATGGTGCGGGTGATATGTTCCGCCCCGGCGATGACCACGGCCCAGCTGGCCGGCGTGCGGTTGGGGGTGGAGAAGACGGCGAGGCCACCGGGTTTCAACAGGCCGGCCAGCGCGGCGAAGAAGGCATCGCGGCCGGCGACATGCTCGACGACTTCAAGGCAGGTGATGAGATCATAGCGCGCGCCCGTCGCGGCCAAGTCTTCCACCGCGATGCACTGGTAATCGATGCTCAGCCCGCTGGCTTCGGCATGCGCCTTGGCCGCCTCGATATTCTCCGGTGCGGCATCGATGGCGGTGGTGGCCGCACCCATGCGCGCCAACGGCTCCGCCATCAGACCGGCACCGCAGCCGACATCCAGCGCGGCGAGGCCCGCCAGTGGCCGGCGGCTCTTCGCATCCAGCCCGAAATGCGCCAGCGCCAGCCCACGGATATAGGCCACGCGCACCGGCGTGATGCGGTGAAGCATGGCAGACGTGCCCTTGGGATTCCACCAGTCGGCCGCCAGCTTGCCAAAGAAGGCGGCTTCGTCGGGGTTGATGCTGGCGGCTGCTGACATTTTCTTGTCCTGCACGTCTCTAGGGCTTTCTTGCCATTGCCCGCCCACGTTCCTATCAGGCAAGGGCAATAGTGAAGCACCCTCATAAAGGAAGTCGCCGGCAATGGCCCGGATCGTGATGAAATTCGGTGGCACCTCGATGGCGGGGACGGAGCGGATTCGCAACGTTGCATCGCGGGTGAAACGCGAAGTGGACGCCGGCAACGAAGTGGCCGTGGTTGTCTCTGCCATGTCGGGCGAGACGGATCGGCTGGTCGGTTATTGCCGCGAAGCCTCGCCGCTGGCCGACCCGGCCGAATATGACGTGGTGGTGGCCGCTGGCGAGCAGATCACCTCCGGCCTGCTGGCCATCACCCTGCAATCGCTGGGCGTGAAGGCGCGCAGCTGGCTGGGTTGGCAATTGCCGATCCGCACCAGCAGCGCCCACAGTGTGGCCCGCATCGAAGACATCGAGACGGCTGCCATCCTGGCCAGCATGGCGGCGGGCGAAGTGGCGGTGGTGCCGGGCTTCCAGGGGCTGACGGCGGATGAGCGGGTGACAACGCTGGGCCGTGGCGGATCCGATACGTCGGCGGTGGCGATGGCGGCCGCGCTGAAGGCGGATCGCTGCGACATCTATACTGATGTGGATGGCGTCTACACGACCGATCCGCGCATCGTGCCGCGCGCCCGCAAATTGCATCGCATCACCTATGAAGAAATGCTGGAACTGGCCAGCGTGGGCGCCAAGGTGTTGCAGACGCGGTCGGTCGAACTGGCCATGAAGGAAAAAGTGGTTGTGCAGGTGCTGTCGAGCTTCTCCGACGCGCCGGGCACGCTGGTGGTGGACGAGGATGACGAGATGGAACAGGAACTGATCGCCGGCATCGTGGCCGACAAGGGTGAAGCCAAGGTCACGCTGGTGGGCGTGCCCGACAAGCCTGGCGTGGTGGCCGGCATCTTCGGGCCGCTGGCCGATGCCAATATCAATGTCGACATGATCGTGCAGAACATCGCCAAGGGGGAAGGCAAGACCGATGTCACCTTCACCGTGCCGCGCGCGCAGCTGCCGGCCTCGATGGACGTTCTGGAAAAGGCGCGCGATGCCATCGGTTTTGCGTCCTTGCTGGCCGATGATGATGTGGCCAAGATCTCGGTGGTGGGCGTCGGCATGAAGAGCCACGCCGGGGTGGCCGCCACCATGTTCCGCGCGCTGGCCAGCCGGGGGATCAATATCCAGGCCATCACCACCTCGGAAATCAAGGTGAGTGTGCTGATCCCGATGGATTATGTCGAACTGGCCGTGCGCGTGCTGCACACGGCCTATGGTCTGGATGGGCCGATTGCCGGCGATGTGGCCGAAGATGCGGAGAGCGATGCGTGAGCGATACCCCCCACCTCGACGCTGCATCGGCCAAGGGCCGCGAATTTCTTGGCACCCGCCACGCCATCATGGCCGGCGCCATGACGTGGGTTTCGGAACGTCACCTGGTTTCCGCCATCTCCAACGCCGGCGGTTTCGGCGTGCTGGCGTGCGGGGCGATGCCGCCGGCCATTCTTGAAGCCGAGATCATCGCGACGCGGGCGCTCACCAGCAAACCGTTCGGCGTCAACCTGATCACCCTGCACCCACAGCTGGATGAACTGATCGATATCTGTGGCCGGCAGGGCGTGAGCCATGTCGTGCTCGCCGGCGGGCTGCCGTCGGGCGCGGCGATTGCCAAGATCAAGGGCTTTGGCGCCAAGCTGATGTGCTTTGCGCCCACCGCCGCGCTGGCCAAGAAGCTGGTGCGATCGGGTGTTGATGCGATCATCATCGAAGGTTCCGAAGCCGGTGGCCATATCGGCCCAGTGTCGCTCACCGTGCTGGCGCAGGAAATCCTGCCGGTGATCACTGATGTGCCGGTGTTCGTTGCCGGCGGCATCGGGCGCGGCAATGCGATTGCCGCCTATCTGGAAATGGGCGCATCGGGCGTGCAGCTTGGCACCCGCTTTGCCGCTGCAGCCGAAAGCGTGGCGCACGACAAGTTCAAGGCCGCGTTTGTCCGCGCTTCGGCCCGCGATGCGCTGTCCAGCGTGCAAATCGATCCGCGCCTGCCGGTGATCCCGGTGCGCGCCCTGAAGAACGCCGGCAGCGAAGCCTTCAACGAGCGTCAGCGCGAAGTTGCCGCCGCCGTTGATCGCGGCGAGATGGATCTGGCCGCCGGGCAATTGGCCATCGAACATTATTGGGCCGGCGCGCTGCGCCGCGCCGTAGTGGATGGCGATGTCGAAGGCGGCAGCCTGATGGCCGGCCAATCGGTGGGTATGGTCACCAGCGTGCAGCCGGTGGCCGAGATCATCGACGAACTCACCACCGACGCCGAAGCCGCCCTGTCCCGTCGGACCGTCAGAGAGGCCGCTGCCTGATGGCCCAAGTCAACGCCGCCCGCGAGATACTGCGCCGCCTTCACGATGTGATGGCTGGCAAGGCGGCGGCGCAGGTGAAGCTGAACCAGGTGGTGAAGCTGGTGGCGGCCGAACTGGGCAGCGAGGTCGCCTCCATCTATCTGCTGCGCGATGGCGTGCTGGAACTGTTTGCCACGCAAGGCCTGGCGCAATCGGCCGTGCATGTCACCCGGCTTTCCATGGGCCAGGGCCTGGTGGGCAATATCGCCGCCCGCCGCGAACCGCTGGCATTGGCCGAAGCCAAGGCCCATCCCGATTTCGCCTATCGCCCGGAAACCGGCGAAGATGATTTCCACAGTTTCTGCGGCGTGCCGATCCTGCGCCGCGAAGCCGCCATCGGCGTGCTGGCCGTGCAGCACCGCGAACCGCGCAATTATGCCGAGGTGGAGATCGAAGCGCTGCAAACCGTGGGCATGGTGCTTTCGGAATTGATCCACGGCGCAGGGCTGGTGGATGATGCCCAGGCCGCCCGCATGCGCGCCGCCAACAGCGGGCCAACCCGATTGAATGGCCTGAAGCTGGTCGATGGCCTCGCCCGCGGCGTGGCGGTGTTTCACCAGCCGCGCGTGGTGGTGGAACACACGGTGGCCGACGATGTCGATGCCGAACGCGTGCGGCTGGTCGATGCCTTTGCTCGGATGCGCACCCAGATCGACGACATGATGGGCCGATCCGAATTCGTTGCCGGCACCGATCACCACGAAATTCTCGAAACCTACAAGATGTTTGCCTATGATGAAGGCTGGGCGCGGCGCATCAACGAGGCGATCGAAACCGGCCTCACCGCCGAAGCCGCCGTGGAACGGGTGCAATCGCGCAACCGGCTGCGCATGCGATCAATCGACGATCCGTATCTGAAGGAACGGCTCACCGATCTCGATGATCTCGCCAACCGGCTGCTGCGCACCCTTTCCGGCCAATTGGGCACGGCAGCGCAGTTGGGCATCACCGGCGATGCCATATTGATCGCCCGCAATCTCGGCCCGGCCGAACTGCTGGAATATGACAAGCGCCACCTGAAGGGCGTGGTGCTGGAAGAAGGCAGCCTGACGGCGCACGTCATCATCGTGGCGCGCGCCATGGGCGTGCCCGTGCTTGGCCGCGTCGATCAGCTGTTTGCCAACGTGAATGACGGCGATGAACTGATCGTCGACGCCGGCAACAATGCGCTGCTGATCCGGCCGACGGCAGCCACGATCAAATCCTACCAGGCGATGCGGGCGCTGAAAGCGCGTCAGGCCGAACAATGGGCCAAGGTGCGCGATCTGCCGGCCATTTCCAAGGATGGCCGCCATATCGCGCTCTATATGAACGCCGGCCTGCTCGATGATGCCGCCGCGATTCCGCTGGCCGGCGCCGATGGCATCGGGCTGTTCCGCACCGAATTCCAGTTCCTGGTTTCGGCCACCCTGCCGCGCCGCGAACGCCAGCAGAGCCTGTATCGCGGCGTACTGGAAGCCGCGGGCGACAAGCCGGTGGTGTTCCGCACCGTCGATATCGGCGGTGACAAGGCCGTGCCCTATATCGACGGTGACGAGGAAGACGAAAACCCGGCGATGGGCTGGCGCGCGCTGCGGCTGGCGCTCGGCCGCTCCGGCCTGATGAAGGTGCAGGCCCGCGCCCTGCTGGAGGCTGCAGCCGGCCGCACCTTGAACGTGATGTTCCCGATGGTCTCCGAACCCTGGGAATTCGCCGAAGCCCGTGGGCTGGTGGAACAGCAACGCGAACGGCTGGCCAGCACCGGCCACGCCGTGCCCACCGAGATCCAGTACGGCGCCATGATCGAGGTGCCGGCCCTGATCGAGCAGCTCGACCTGCTGCTGCCGATGACCGATTTCGTGTCGATCGGCACCAACGACCTGACGCAATTCCTGTTCGCCGCAGACAGAGCCAATCCGCGCCTGGCCGACCGTTACGACTGGCTATCCCCCGCCATCCTGCGCGTCATCCGCCGCGTGGTGTGCGCCGGCGCCGAGCATGATGTGCCGGTGACCGTGTGCGGTGAAATGGGCGGGCGCCCGCTTGAGGCGCTGGCGCTGATCGCGCTCGGTGTCGAGCGCCTCTCCATCACGCCGGCCGGCATTGGTCCGATCAAGGCGATGATCCGTTCGGCGACGCTGGAGCCGCTGTCGCAGGCCATGCAGGAGTGGCTGGCCAAGCCGGGTGTCAATATCCGTGCCGAGCTGTCGAGCGCGGCGAAGCGGCAGGGGCTCAGCTTCTAGGGCAACACCTTATGCCAATTCGTTACCGACCGGCTCTCGAACAGCCCGGCCAGGTGATAGGGATCGGCATTGGCAAAGGCGATCGCCGCATCGCGATCATCGAATTCCATGATCAGCAAGCTGCCCATCGCCCGGCCATCGGGGCGCAAAAGCGGCCCACCAACCAGCACCTGATCCTTGAAGGCGTTGATATGGGCCAGATGATCGGACCGCGTTTGCACACGCAGTTCGGCGCTGTCGGGCTTGTCGATGCAATGAATGGCAAACCAGGGCATGAATCGAACCTGCCGGCGCCGTTGATTCGCCACCGTTGATTTCGGTCTAGCCCGGCAAAAGCGGTGAGAAAAGGGCCATGTGCCCGATTTGGGGCGGCCTGAACCGGCCGCGTGCCGGGCGGCGATTCGCGGCGACCCGGCCCGGCCTGCCGCACACGGCGTTGGCCAAGGCGCTGAAATGGCCGGGCTGCCGAGGGGAAAGGCCGCGCAACAGTTGACGCCGCACCGCCCCTCCGCTATGCGAGACGGTCTGTTGCTGGTCCGTACGGGCTGGCATTTGCGAAATTCTTGATGACAGGATTGAACGATGTCGCGCGTTTGCGAATTGACCGCCAAGGGCCGCCAGGTTGGCCACAACGTGTCCCACGCCAACAACAAGACCAAGCGCACCTTTCTGCCCAACCTGCAGAACGTGACGCTGATCTCTGATGCGCTGGGCAAGGGCGTGCGTCTGCGCGTGTCGATGAACGGTCTGCGTTCGGTCGAACATGTCGGCGGCCTTGATAACTGGCTGGTCAAGACCAAGGACGAGCTTCTGTCTGACCGCTGCGTCAAGCTGAAGAAGGAAATCAACAAGAAGCTGACCGCCGCCGCCTGAGGCCGCGCTGCTCTTGTGATCCGCCAAGGCGGCCGGGCACCAAGCCCGGCCGCTTTTGTTTGTGGCGGCATCACTTATGCTGGCGGCCATGCGCCCCAACCCCGTGATTCGCCCCGCCACCCTGGCAGACCGCCCGGCCATCATCGCCGTGCTGGCCGCTGCCTTCATCGATGATCCGGCGCTGGCGTGGATCTTCCCCGATGCCGCCCGGCGCCCCGCCCGGCTGACCCGATTCTTTGATCTGATCACCCGTGCCGATGGTCGGCTGCCCCTGGCCCATGTCGCCTGCGCCAGCGACGGCCGCATCATCGGCGCTGCGCTGTGGCGACCGCCGGGGGCTTGGGGGCTGCCCACCACCAGCCTGATCGCCAACCTGCCGCGCCTTGCCGCCACCTTCACCACCGCGCTGCCGCGCACGCTGGGCCTGATGGGCGCGATGGACCATCAGCATGATCGCCGGCCGCACTGGTATCTGCAGTTCATTGGCGTCGCGCCCGCCGGGCAAGGCCAGGGCGTGGGCGGTGCCCTGCTGCGTGCCGGCCTCGCTCGCGCCGCGGGCCAGCCCTGCTACCTTGAAACGGCCACGCCATCGAACGTCGGCCTCTATCAGGCCCATGGTTTTGGCGTGCGCAATGAATGGCAGCACGGCGATGCACCAAACTTCTGGTCGATGTGGCACCCCGGCAGCGTCATCGCAGCGGCGCAATGATCTCCAGTTGCAGCAGCAGCGTGCGCTGCGCGGCCGAAAAATTATCGTCGGACACCAGATAGACAATCGGCGGCCCGGTCTTGCGGCGCACCAGTGCGATGCCTTCCATATTGTCCACCGGCCACTCGCCATCTCGCCCCCATCGCGCCAGCAGCCGGCCCGGCGCGGCGCTGCCGCCGGCCAGCACCGGCGCCAGATCGACGATGCTGATCGCAGCGGCGGTTTCGGCACCGGTGAAGCGGCGGTGCAGCACCAGCAGGTGGGTTTCGTCCAGGGCCACCGCATCGGTGGGCGCAAAGCCATCAACCGCATCGATCATGATCCGGCGCGTCAGGCCGGCGGGCGCCACCAACAGCGCGGTGAGCGCGCCATCGGCTGTGGCAGCATTCTCGGCAATCCAGATCAGACGGCCATCGCCCAGAACCGCCAGCGATTCGCCGCCGCCATTGGGCGGCCAGCCCATGGTATCGGTGCGATACAACGGTTCACCGGCTGGGGTGAGCGGCGGACCATGGCCGGCAAAGCCCAGGATGCGGTGCTGCTGTTCCAGGCTGATCAGCGTGCGGCCATCCGGCGTGAAGGCAATCGCTTCCGCATCGCGATCGCTTTTCACATCGCCGGGCATGCTGATGCTGCCCATTTCACCAGATGGTGCGCCGGGGCGGAACAGCAGCCAATCCCCCGCATCGGTCACCGCCAGCAACCGGCCATCCGGCAGCGCGGCGAGGCCCGAAAGGCCGCCGAACGATGTTTCCGGGCTGGTCAGCACGGCCGCGCTCGTCAGGCGGAACGGGCCGATCTTGCTGCCGGCGCCGGCCAGCGGCGCGGCGGTGATGGTGATGCTGTGCCGGGGCTGGTTGGCGGCGGTGGCCAGCGGGCGCAACTCTGTCCACAAAATCCAGATCGCCGCCAGCAGCAGGGCTGCCAGCCCAGCGGTTTGGCCGGCTTGGGAAATCGCCACGCGCCTCATGGAAAAAGCATAGCAGGCAGGGAACGCCTTCGCTATCCACGCCGCCATGACCCCCCATGAAATCCTGCACCGTGTGTTCGGCCACGCCGAATTCCGCGGTCCTCAGGAACAGATCATCAGCGACGTGATTGCTGGCCGCGACTGCCTGGCGATCATGCCGACCGGGGCGGGCAAATCGCTGTGCTATCAGGTGCCGGCGCTGGTGCGGCCCGGCACGGCGCTGGTGATCTCGCCGTTGATCGCGCTGATGGAAGATCAGGTGCAGGCGCTGCACACCCAGGGCGTGCGTGCCGGCACGTTGAACAGCCAATCGACCGATGGCGGCCAGGTGTGGCGCGATTTTGTCGATGGCCAGTTTGATCTGCTCTATGTCTCGCCCGAACGCGCGCTGTCGGATGGTTTCGGCCAGATGGTGCAGCGCACGGAAATCGCGCTGATCGCCATCGACGAAGCCCATTGCGTTTCCCAGTGGGGCCATGATTTCCGCCCCGAATATCGCCGGCTGAAGCCATTCTGCGATTCCCTGCCCGGCGTGCCGCGCATTGCGCTCACCGCCACCGCCGATCGCGAGACCCGCGCCGATATCGCGCTGCAGCTGGGCATTGCCAGCGATCGCATCACGCTGTCGGGCTTTGATCGGCCCAATATCCGCTATGACGTGGTGGGGCGCGACACCCTGCATCGCCAGTTGCTGGCCTTCATGGCTGGCCAGGCCGGTCGCGCTGGCATCATCTATGCTCCCACGCGTGCGGCCACCGAAAAGATCTGCGACTGGCTGGTGGAAGCCGGCTACCGCGCCCGGCCCTATCATGCCGGGCTGGAAGCCGGCATCCGCAGCCGGCACCAGGCGGATTTCGTGAAAAGCGAAGACATGGTGATGTGTGCCACCATTGCCTTTGGCATGGGCATCAACAAACCCGATGTGCGGTTCGTGGTGCACGCCGGCCTGCCCAAATCGATCGAATCCTATTATCAGGAAACCGGCCGCGCCGGGCGCGATGGCGATCCGGCGGTGGCGCACCTGATCTGGGGCGGCGAGGATGTCGCCCGGCTGCGCGGCTTCATCGCGGCTGGCGATGGCAGTGATGCCCACAAGGCCAATGAAGCCCGCCGCATGAACGCGCTGATCGCCTTTCTGGAAACCGCCGGCTGCCGGCGGCAGGAATTGCTGCGCTATTTCGGCGAAACCGCGCCAGCCACATGTGGGAACTGCGACAATTGCCTGAACCCGCCCACGCTGCTGGATGCCACCGAAGCCGCGCGCAAGCTGCTTTCGGCGGTGTATCGCACCGGGCAGCGCTTTGGCACCGGGCACCTAATCGAGGTGCTGGGCGGCAAGGCGACGGAAAAAGTGCAGAAATTCGGCCACGACCGATCCAGCGTGTTCGGCATCGGCAAGGATTGGCCCGCCGATCAGTGGAAAAGCCTGGCCCGCCAGCTTGAAGCCATCGACGCATTGGAGCGTGATCCCCAGCATGGTGGCCTGGTGCTGGGCCCCGCCGCGCGGCCGATCCTGAAGGGCGAAGTGGCCATCAACCTGAAACAGGTGGAGCCACGCCGGGCGGCCAAAGCCAGCAGCAGCGCGGCGGGCGCCGATGTGGCCCCGCAGGATCGCGCCCTATTCGATGAATTGCGCAGCTTGCGCCGGCAACTCGCCGCCGATGCCGGGGTGCCGCCCTATATCGTGTTTGCCGATGCAACCCTGCGCGCCATGGCCGCCCGCCGCCCGCAAAGCATGGCCGACATGGCCCGCATCCCCGGCGTCGGCGCCGTAAAACTGGAAAGCTGGGGGCCGGCCTTTCTGGCCGCGATTACCGCCTCAGCAGCCTGAACGTTCGATGGCGCTGCCAGCCAGCGCGCCAACCAGGCCGCCGATGATCACGCCCGGCGTGCGATCCCAGCGATTGCCAAGGCCATAGCCGATGCTGGCACCGGCAATGCCGCCCACCAGTGCGCCGCCGCCCGTACCGCGGCAACGGCCCCAGCCGCGACCGCCACCCCAGCCGCCACCAAAACCGCCACCAATCACCACGCCCGGGCCCCAGCCGCCATTCCAGCCACCTCGACTCCAACCACGGTTCCAACCTCTGTTCCAGCCGCCACCCCAGCCAATCGGCACGCCATAGGCCGGGCCGCCCCAACCGCCATAGGCAACCGGCACGGGCACCGGCACCACGGTGCGCGTGTGCACCACCTGCACCGGCGGTGGTTGCTGCCAACCCTGTTGCCAACCTTGGCTTTGCACGGCCGGCATCACCGGTGCCTGCTGCTGCCAGGTTTGCGCCGTGGCCGGCGCCCAACCGGGCGGCAGCGCCGCCGCATCCGCGGCGGTGGGCATCAGGCGCGCGTCCATCGCCGGCGGTGGCAGCGCGGCGGCGGCAACGGCGTCGCGCATTTCGGGCACATACGCGTCTGCCGGTCCGGCAGGCTGGGCGAAGGTCGGCGCACTGGCCAGAAGGGCAAGAGCCGGCAAGATCATCTGCTTCATCATGAATTCACCTTTCACCTGCCAGCTTGAACATCGGTTGAACCTTCGGGTAACACTTGCTGCAACCGACAAGTGCACCCACGGTTAACCCACCAAGCATGCGCCCTGCTTCACAGGCTGTGCAAGAGGAGAATGATGATGCGTACCCCCCTGATGCTTGCGGTTTCGCTGTGCCTGATGCTGCCGGCTGTCACGCCGGCCTTTGCCCAGCAGGGCCAGCCGACGCTGTATGAATACAACGGCAAGCAGTACAATACGCTGGCCCAGTGCCAGCGTGCCAAGAAACGCGCCAAGGCCCGCGGTGCCGTCGCCGGCGCGGTGATTGCCGGTGTCGGCACGGCACTGCTGGGCGGCAATGTCGGTGAGACGGCGCTCGTCGCGGGTGCCGGTGCTCTGGCCGGCCGCGAGATCGGCCGCGCCACCGTCAAGCGCTGCTGATCGGCCTACCAGCGCACGAGGCGGGGCACCACCAGGCGCCCCGCCAGCGCGGCAATGCCCACCGCCAGCCCGTACCACAGCCCGATATAGACCATCGAATCATAGGGGCAGTGCAGATTGTAAGCCAGCGCGCCCAGGCTGCCGCCGGCCAGGCCCACAAGCAGGCCAGCGCGCTGCGGCGCCACCGGCGCACCGCGCCGCAGGTGCAGCACCATGGGCACCGCGCACAGGGCAGCGGTCGCCAAGCTCATCCGCAAAAATTCCCAACCGCTGGCAGAGCCTGCCATCGCCATCGCATGGTCGGGCTGATCCAGCGCCATGATCGCACCCGACAGCGGAAACAGCAGCGCCATCGCCGCCGCCACTTTCCACCCGGCATTGCTGCGGCCCACGCCGGGATGGGCCTGGGCCAGCACGGCGGCCACGCTCACCAGCCCCAGCACCGCCAACGTGCCACAGCGCAGCAGGAACATCGGGTTCGGCTGCCCGGCCATCAGATCGGGCCGCAGCCCCAGCCAGGCCAGCATCAGCACCGCCGCCACCAGCAACAGCGCGGCCAGCACCAATATCGTCGGCCGGTCCTCCAGCGGCTGGACGGGCGCCACATCAGCGGCAAGCCGGTCCATCAGCGCCTCCAACTGCCGGTTGGGGGAAAACTCAGCCATCACCTATCCTCGTCCACCGCCGCGGCCATGCGTTTCAGGCCGCGATGCACATTCACCTTGATCATCGATTCCGATTGGCCCAGCCGCGCCGCCGCTTCGATCACGCTCAGCCCCTCGATCTTCACGGCGCGGATGGCAGCGGCTTGGGGCCCCGGCAGCATCCCCAGCAGGCGATCACAGCCCAGCCGGCCAATCAGCGCCGCTTCGCCCGATTCCACCGCGATATCATCGAACAGCGCATCGGTATCGCGCACCCGGGCGCGGCGCAGACGATCCACCCAGCGATAGCGCGCGATCGCCGCCAGCCACGGCAGGAACGGCCGCGCCGGATCCCAGCTCGCCCGGCGCTGGTGCACGGCCAGCAGCGTATCCTGCACCAGATCATCCAGATCAGCCGGCGCCACCTTGCGCCGGAACCAGCGCATCAGCAGCGGTGCTGCCCTCCCCAGCAACTGGCGATAGGCAAGGGCATCGCCGGCCTGAGCCGCGCACATCAGCCGGGCCAATGTGGCCTCGTCACTGGTCATGGCTGCAGACGCGCGTGGTCATGCCCGAACTTCGCAGCACCCGTGCAAAAGGTTGCAGGCTCAGCGGCCATCGCCAGCAATGCGGCCCAACGGATGACGCCCGAGCAGATTGGCCTGGAACCCTGACAGTTCATTCGCCACCAGCGCCCAGCGCACCGGCCGCAGCAACGGAATGAAGGCCGGATCGGCCATCAGCGCCGCTTCCGCCGCTGCCGCTGCCGCCTGCCGCGCGGTGAGATCATTGCCGGCCGCCGCCGCGTCATCCAGCAGGCGATCAGCAGCCGCGCTACACGGGCGCACCCGGCCACAGCGCCATTGATCCAAGTGCGCCACCACATCGGCCACACGCGCCGTCTGTTCAACCAGCGCCAGATCGGCCGCGCCGCTGCGCCGCGCTGCGGCAAAGCCACCGGGGCGCGCACGCTGCACGGCCAGGCTGATGCCCAGCGGCTGCAGATTGGCCGCCAGCGTTTCGGCCAGCGCCTGAAATTCCGACCCGGCTGGCACCAGCAGGGACAGGCGCAGCGGCTGTTCCGGCCCGATGCCAATCTCCCGCAGCAGCGCGGCGGCCAGCGCGCGGCGTTCTTCGGCGGGGCGCGCCCGGTCATCCGTGGGCGGCGGCAGGCCATCCCACAACCGGTTCTGCGGCACCAGCAGGGCCAGCGCCAGCCGATTGGCCATCGGCCGGCCATCAGCCGCCAGCAGCAGCGCGCGGCGCAGCCGCACATCGGTGAGCAGGCCACTTCTGGCATTGATGGCCAGCCCAATCACGCCCGGCACCGTCTCCAGCTTCAGCGCCCGCCCCTGCCCAGCCGCCCGCGCCGCGCCCAGACCAGCCAGGCCCTCGCCCAGCACCAGCTGCACCTCGCCCTTGGCAAAGGCCGAAACGGCCTCTGCAGCGTCGACGGACGCGATCCGGATACTGGCGGCGCGGGCATCGGGCAGCGGCCGTTCACTGCGGCGTTGCAGGCGCCAGGCCCCGCCATCCTTTTCCAGCACATACGGCCCGGGAAACAGCCGACCACGCCGATCACGCACCGCCAGCGCCGGTTCGGCCAGCCAATCGAGCAGCAGCGGGGTGGCCGGTTGCGGCGCGAGTTCCACCACCCGGGCAATCGGCGCACGGGCGGTGCCGCGCTTGCTCAGCCCGGCGGCTGCCAGCGCGGCACGGCCCTCATTGCCGCTGCGGCGCAGGCCCAAGGCCACATCCTGCGCCACCAGTTCCAGCCCCGGCTTGTCGCCCGCGCCCGGCCAGCGCAAGGGCGCCAGCCGCAGGATCAGATCGTCGCCGTCATCCAGAAAGCGCCAGCTCGTCGCCACGCCAGCCTCCACTTCGCCGCCGCTGCCGCGCCGGATCAGCGTGGCCCGGCTGGCTTCCTGCGCCAGTTCTTCGGCCAGCGGCCCTTCGCCCACCACCGCCACGTCGAGATCGCCGCCGGGCCGGCCGCCGGAACAGGCAGCCAACAGCAGGGCAAGGGCAGGCACGAACAGGGGGCGCATCTTGGCGCTACTCTAGCCAGGCTTTGCCAAGGCACAACTAGGGTCAGGACCCATTAATTCCATACCCCGTCATTGAACGGGGAGGCAAAATGGCAAGGAGGGCGGCCGCAGGCGGGGCAGCGCCCCCCGGCAAGGCCATCCGACGCCGCCATTTTGCCTCCCCGTTCAACCCGTAGGGCGGCCCGCAGCGCCCCGGCACAGCGGGCCGTGCCGGGGCATGGAATTAATGGGTCCTGACCCTATGCTTCCTTGCGGGGCTGGCCGGCTAGGGCGTAAAAGCGCCCCATGCATATCGCCCCCGACATCATCAGCCTGATCGGCAACACGCCGCTGCTCACCCTGAAGGGGCCCAGCCAGGAAACCGGCTGCACCATCCTGGGCAAGGCGGAATTCCTCAATCCCGGCGGCAGCGTGAAGGACCGCGCCGCGCTGGGCATCGTCGAGGATGCGGAAAAACAGGGCCTGCTCAAACCCGGCGGCATCATCGTGGAAGGCACCGCCGGCAACACTGGCATCGGCCTGGCGGTGGTGGGCGCGGCGCGTGGCTATAAAACCATCATCGTCATGCCCGAAACCCAGAGCCGCGAAAAGATGGACACGCTGCGCGCGCTGGGTGCCGAACTGGTGCTGGTGCCGGCCGCCCCCTATGCCAACCCCGGCCATTATGTGCACACCAGCCGCCGCATCGCAGGGGAAACGCCGGGCGCGATCTGGGCCAACCAGTTCGACAATGTCGCCAACCGGCTGGCGCACATCCGCACCACCGCCCCGGAAATCTGGCGACAAACCGAAGGCCGCATCGATGGCTTCACCTGCGCGGTGGGCACTGGCGGCACGCTGGCCGGCGTGGCGCTGGGTCTGCGCGCCGAAAAGCCCGATGTCACCATCGCGCTCACCGATCCCGAAGGCGCTGCCCTGTTCAACTGGTTTGCCCACGGCGAACTGAAGGCCGAAGGGTCAAGCGTGTCGGAAGGCATCGGCCAATCGCGCATCACCGGCAATCTCGATGGATTGCACGTGGATGCCCAGTTCCGGGTGCCCGATACGGAAGGGCTGAACTGGGTGCGCCGGCTCAATGCCGAAGAAGGCATCTGCCTTGGCTTGTCTTCTGGCATCAATGTGGCGGGCGCGGTGCGGCTGGCGCGCCAGATGGGGCCTGGCCATGTGATCGTCACCATCTTGTGCGACAGCGGCCTGCGCTATCTTTCGACCATCTACAATCCGGATTGGCTGGCGGCGAAGGGGCTTGCCGCGGTCTGACTCAAGGGCGTAGAATCAGCGTGATGGATCTGCCCCCAATCTCGTCTGCATC
Organism: Sandarakinorhabdus limnophila DSM 17366; assembly: GCF_000420765.1. Lineage (GTDB taxonomy): Bacteria > Pseudomonadota > Alphaproteobacteria > Sphingomonadales > Sphingomonadaceae > Sandarakinorhabdus > Sandarakinorhabdus limnophila. The sequence continues at coordinate 364,175 of NZ_ATVO01000006.1, forward strand.
CGATCTGCGCGCCCGCCGCAGCGGGGAGCGTCTGCGCTGGGGCCTGACTGGCCTGGCAGCCGTGTTCCTGATCGTTCTGGCCGCCGCCGCCGGCCTGGGCCCGACCGGCCGCGAGGAACAGCCCGGCGCCGGTGAGCCCCTGGCCGTGCTCGGCGTCGCCCCCGGCCCGGCCACACGGCCGGCTGAAGAGCAGTGAACAGCCCAGATTCGCCGCGCATTCGGGGCGAATCAGCAGGCCCGGTGGGGGCCAATCCCATGCGAATCCAGCGCGTGCTGCCCCACAGACTTATCCACAACCCAAATCAAGCATCAAACCACCCTAGAACAAGGCGGGAACATCGCCCCAATTGGCCACATTCCACCAAGGATATCCCCATTTAAGCGGGCATTTGCCCATCAGATTCCATTGGCTCCCATCAAATCCCATGATACATCCGTTTTCCACAGCGGGTGTATCCGCCGTGCAGCCGTTCATCGACCCAGCAGTATCGGGACGAAACTGGCTGCAACGGCACCCCGCGGCAGGGGTATGGGGTGTCGGCAAATTCGTATCTTGGTTATGGGCTGAACGCGGTTGACGCGAAGAACCGGCTGTCTGTGCCGGCGAGCTTCCGCGACGTCCTCACTGCGAAGTCCGGCGGCAAGCAGGTGCTGGTCGGGCCGGGCCATGCCGGCCGCCGCTGCCTGATGGCGTTCGACACGCTGTTTGCCGAACAACTGCACGCCACCCACGAAGCCCGCCACAGCGACACCGGCAGCCGCGAAGCCTTTGACGAGCGCGCCTATCTGTTCGGTTCGGCCCAGCCGCACAGCATCGATGATGCCGGCCGTATCGTGCTCTCCCCGGTGCTGCGCCGGGTCAGCGGCATCACCAGCCATGTCTGGTTTGTTGGCGGCTTCGATTATTTCGAACTGTGGGATCCCTGGGCGTTCAAGGCGTTGCCGGGCCTGCCCGAATTGCAGCGCATCCAGATCGAGATGGAACTGGAAACGCGCGGCCTGCCCATCGATGGCCCGGTCGCATGAGTGCGGCACCGCACATCCCCGTGTTGCTGGCCGAAGTGCTGGCCGCGCTCGCGCTGAAGCCCGGCGATCTCTATGTCGATGCAACGCTGGGCGCCGGCGGCTATCTGCGCGCGGCCCGGGCGCATGGTTTGGGCCACGCCTATGGCTTTGATCGCGACCCGCAGGCCCATGTGCTGAATGCCGATATCGCCGGCGCCGATGATGTTACCCTGATCCGCCGGCCGTTTTCGGAAATGGCGGAAGGGCTGGCCGACCATGGCGTGACGGCGGTTGATGCCATCGCCTTCGATATCGGCGTCTCCTCCATGCAGATCGACACGGCAGAGCGTGGCTTTTCCTTTCAGGCCGATGGCCCGCTCGACATGCGGATGAGCCAGGAAGGCATGAGCGCCGCCGATTTCATCAACAGCGCCAGCGAGGAAGAGATTGCCGACGTGCTCTTCCATCTGGGCGACGAGCGCGCCTCGCGCCGGATCGCGCGCGCCATCGTGGCCGATCGGCCGTTTGCCCGCACCAGCGAACTGGCCGGGCTGATCCGCCGCGTCTTGGGCCGGGGCGAACCGGGCAAGGACCCGGCCACCCGCAGCTTCCAGGCGCTGCGCATCCATGTGAACGACGAACTGGGCCAGCTGGATGCCGGGCTGGTTGCCGCCGAACGGTTGCTGAAGCCCGGCGGCCGGCTGGCGGTTGTCTCGTTCCATTCCGCCGAAGACCGGCGGGTGAAGAATTTCCTGCGCGACCGGTCCGGCCAAGCGCCGGCCGCCTCGCGCCACGCCCCACTGGCCGCGCCCACCCGCGCCGCCAGCTTTGAAAAGCCGATGAAGGCCGTGCGCCCTTCGGCCGCCGAGATCGCCCGCAACCCGCGTGCCCGCAGCGCTACCTTGCGCAGTGCCGTGCGCACCGCCGCCCCGGCGTGGGGAGTCCTTGGGGGAACCGCAATCGAGGGAGGCCGCACATGAGGCAGTATGTTTCGGCTCTGTTGTGGATTGCCGGCACCACGATCGTCGTGGCCGGGGCCCAAGTGATCACCACGCGCGCCGCCGCCGAACGCCGGGCGGTGACCAAGCTCAACTTCGAACTGGTGGAAAACACGTCACGCGTGCGCGAACTGGAAGCCGAGCTGCGCACCCGCGCCGGCCTGCCGGAATTGCAGCGCTGGAATGATGCCGTGTTCCAGCTGGCGGCGCCGCAGGGCGGGCAGATTCTGCGCTCGCCGGTGCAGCTGGCCAGCTTTGCCGCCCGGCCCGATGCCGGGCCGACCGTGCAGTTCGCGGTGGCCGAAATTGGCCCGGCAGCGCCCGGCAGCCTGCCGCCAGCGGCCGGCAGCCCGCCGGCACAGTCTGGCCCCGCACCGGCACAGCCCGGCAGCGCCGCGCGCCTGGTCCGCACCAGTTTCGGCGACGCACCAGCCCCTGTTATCGAACCGGAAATGCTGCCGGCTGAGCCGCAGGACGGGGAGGCCTGATGGCCAGCATCCCCGGCAATGATCCGTTGATCGGCGCCGCCCCGGCAGTGGCTGGGGAACGGGTGACGGCGCGCGCCCAGGCCCGGCAGCGGCTGGCCTTCCTGATCATGCTGTTCCCGGTTCTGGCCCTGATCATCCTGGTGCGGCTGGTCGATCTTTCCGTGATCCAGGGCACCCCCGGAAGCGAAACCAAACTGATCAGCGCCGCCCCGCCGCGCGGTGACATTGTTGATCGCAACGGCGTTGAACTGGCCCGTACCTTTGAAGCCTATGCCATCACCGTCATCCCGCGCCGGCTCACCTCCGATCCGGAAGTGCTGGCCACCAAGCTGGCTGAAATCCTGCCGGAACGCACCCGCGACGAAATCCTGACCGACCTCACCTCATCCAAGGGCCTGCGCTATCTGGCCCGCCGCGTTCTGCCCGGCCAGGCCCGCCGAATCAATGACTTGGGCGAACCGGCGATCGAGCTGACCCGGGAAGCCGAACGCCTCTATCCCAACATCAACCTCGCCTCGCAGGCGCTGGGCTATACCGACGATGACGGCCATGGCCTGATTGGCGTGGAGAAGGCCTTTGACCAGCGCCTCGCCGATCCGGTGCAGCGCGCGGCGCCACTGGCGCTCTCCATCGATGTGCGCGTGCAGCAGGCGATGCAAAATGAACTGGCCGCGCTGGTGGCCGATCAGAACGCCAAGGGCGCCGCCGGCGTGGTGATGGACGTGAACACCGGCGAAGTGCTGGCCATGGTGTCCTTGCCGGATTTCAACCCCAACGTGCCGGGCCAGCGCGCCGATGGCACCAAATACACCACCCAGAACGACGACGGCAGCCGTTTCAACCGGGTGACGCTGGGCGGTTATGAACTGGGCTCCACCTTCAAGGCCTTCACCATCGCCACCGCGCTGGAAACCGGCACGCTCACCAACCTGCAGAAGCTGTATGACGCCACCGCGCCGCTCTATGTTGCCGGTTTCCGCATCCGCGACGATCACGCCAAGAACCGCTGGCTCACCGTGCCGGAAATCTTTATTTATTCCAGCAACATCGGCACCGCGCGCATGGCCGTGGAGCTGGGCCGCGATCGCCAGCGCGAATATCTCGACAAGCTGGGCTTCCTGAGGCCCGTCGAGGTCGAGCTTAAGGAAAAGGCCCGCCCGCAATTCCCGCCGCTGTCGAACTGGGGCCAGAGCGCCACCATGACGATCAGCTATGGCCACGGCCTCACTGTCTCGCCGCTGCACCTGGCCAATGGCTATGCAACGCTGGTCAACGGCGGCATCTACCGTGCGCCCACATTGTTGAAGCGCGATGCGGCCGCGGTGCAGCCAGGCCGCCGGGTGTTTTCGGAACGCACAAGCATGGAATTGCGCCGGCTGCTGCGCTTGGTTGTCACCAAGGGCACCGGTCGCAAGGCCGACGTGCCTGGTTACCGCGTGGGCGGCAAGACCGGCACGGCCGAGAAGATCGAGAATGGTCGTTATGTGCGCGGGCAGAATGTGGTGAACTTCGCCGCTGTCTTTCCCGTCGATGCGCCGCGCTATGTCGTGGTCGCCATGATCGACGATCCGCGCGGCAGCAAATCCACCTATGGCTTCCGCACCGCCGGCATGGTGGTGGCGCCGACCATCAACAACATCATCCGCCGCATCGCACCGCCTTTGGGTGTCGTGCCCGAACCCAATCGTGATCTGGATCTGACGGGCCTGCTGCCGGCCGCCGTCGAAGCCAAGGAATAGCGATGCGGCTCGGCGCGCTCCTCCCCAATGCAGGCAAAGCCGGTGATGAAATCGTCACCGGCTTTGCGCTTGATCACCGCAAGGTCGCGCCGGGCACTATCTTTGGCGCCTTCCAGGGCGCCCGCGTGAACGGCGAGGACTATATCGAAGCCGCCATCGCCGCCGGCGCCATCGCCATCGTGGCACGCCCCGAAGCCAGGGTGGAGGGCGTGTTGCACGTGGCCGATGCCAATCCGCGCCGGGCTTTTGCAGCACTGGCCGCCCGCTATTTCGCGCCCTTCCCGGCCACCACGGTTGCCATCACCGGCACCAACGGCAAGACCAGCACGGCCGAACTCACCCGCCAGCTGTGGCAGGCGGCAGGGCACCGCGCTGCCAGCATCGGAACGCTGGGCGTGACCACCGGTTATGACAGCGTTTCCCCGCGCGATGGCACCGGCGGCCTGACGACGCCCGATGTCGTGACGTTTCTGGCCACCATGGCCGGCTTGGCGCGTGAAGGCATCAGCCACGCCGCGTTCGAAGCCTCCAGCCACGGGCTTGATCAGTATCGCACCGAGGGTCTGCCGGTCACGGCCGCAGCCTTCACCAATCTTTCCCGCGACCATCTTGACTACCACGGCACCATGGAGGCCTATTTCGCCGCCAAGACCCGCCTGATGTCGGACGTGGTAGACGCTGGCGGCCATGCAGTGATCTGGGCCGACGATGGCGACTGGTCGGCCCGCATGATCGCTGCCGCCCGCCAGCGCGGCCTCACACTGCTCACCGTGGGTGAAACCGGCGAAACGCTGAAGCTGATCAAGCGCACTCCCACGGCGCTGGGCCAGGATCTGGTCATCGAAGCCGGCGGCCAGACCCATAAAATCGCACTGCCGCTGATCGGCGCCTATCAGGCCGCCAACGCGCTGGTTTCCGCCGGGCTGGTGATCGCCACTGGCGGCGACATCAAGCAGACGCTGGGCAATCTCGCCCGTGTGTCGGGAGTGCGCGGTCGGTTGGAGCGCGCGGTCATCACGCGTTCAGGTGCTGCCGTTTATGTGGATTATGCCCACACGCCCGATGCCATCATCGCAGCCTGTGCGGCGCTGCGCCCGCATGTGACGGGCCGGCTGATCATCGTTTTTGGGGCCGGCGGCGACCGTGACGCCGGCAAGCGTCCCCTGATGGGGGAGGCTGCGGCCGCCCATGCCGATGTCGTCGTTGTAACCGACGATAATCCCCGCAGTGAAAACCCGGCGGCCATCCGCGCCTCCATCCTCTCTGCCACGCCCGGCGGACAGGAAATAGCGGATCGCCGCCGGGCAATTGCCGCGGCCATTACCATGGCCCTTGCCGGCGACATCGTGCTGATCGCCGGCAAGGGCCATGAGCAAGGCCAGACTGTGGGCGACCGGGTGCTGCCGTTCGACGACGTGACCGTGGCGCGGGAGTGCGCGGCATGAGCCTATGGACCAGCGCCGCCATCGCCGAAGCGTGCGAAGGCACGGCGGCCGGCGAGTTCGCAGCCAATGGCGTGACGTTCGACAGCCGCGAGGTCGTAGCGGGAGACCTGTTTATTGCCCTGAAGGGCGAAGCCACCGATGGCCATCGTTTCATTGGCAAGGCGCTGGAGCGCGGCGCCGCCGGCCTGCTGGTGAGCGAGGCGGTTGACGCAGCGCATATCCGCGTGGCCGACACGATGGTCGCCCTGAACGCGTTGGGCGCTGCCGCGCGCGACCGCAGCCGCGCCACCCGCATCGGCGTGACCGGCAGTGTTGGCAAGACCGGGGTGAAGGAAGCACTGAAGGCGGCTCTGTCACGCTTTGCGCCGGATGCCGTGCACGCCAGCGTGAAAAGCTACAACAATCACACAGGTGTACCCCTGTCGCTGGCGCGGATGCCGGCGGCGTCGCGTTTTGGCGTGTTCGAAATGGGCATGAACCACAGCGGCGAACTGGCCGAACTGACGCAATTGGTGCGCCCGCACATCGCCATCGTCACCTGGGTGGCATCGGCGCACCGCGAATTCTTCGCCACCGAATCCGATATCGCGATGGCGAAAGCCGAGATTTTTGCGGGGCTTCCAAAGGGCGGCACCGCCATCATCCCGCACGACAATCCTCATGCCGATCTGTTGGCCGGCGCCGCCGCCGATGCTGGCGCCAAGGTGGTGCGTTTCGGACTGAACGACGGCGCCGATGTGCACGCCGAGAAAGTGGCGCTGCACCCCGATTGCAGTTGCGTGACCGCCCGTATCGGCAAGGAAACCCTCACCTTCAAGATTGGTATGGCCGGCCAGCATTGGGTCAACAACGCGCTGGCCGTACTGGCCGGCGTGCAGGCCGCTGGCGCCGATCTGGCGTTGGCCGGCCTGGCGCTGGCCGAACTGAATGATCTGCCCGGTCGCGGCCGCCGCCTGCGGGTGGCCGCCGGTGCCGGTCAGGCCATCGTGATCGACGAAGCCTATAATGCCAATCCGGCCAGCATGGCGGCCAGCCTCGCCGTGCTGAAGGCGGTTGCGCCCGCGCGCCACGGTCGCCGCCTGGCGCTGCTGGGCAGCATGAAGGAACTGGGCGCGCTGTCGGATGAATTCCACGCCGGGCTGGCGCCGCACATTCGCGAAGCCGGCGTTGCTGCCGCCGTGCTGGTCGGCGCGGAAATGAAACCGCTGGCCGCCGCCCTGGGCCGCAGCATCGATGTGCGCCACGTCGCCGATGCCGATGCCGCACGCGCCGAAATCGCCCGAATGATTGCGGCCGATGATGTGCTGCTGGTCAAGGGGTCCAATTCGATCGGGCTGGCCCGCGTCATCGAGGCGCTGGCCAGCGGAGACATGATGCCATGATCAAGTTGCTTGCCGATCTCGCCGGCTATGAAGGCCTGTTCAACATCTTCCGTTACATCACCTTCCGGGCGATCGCGGCGTTGATGACCAGCCTGGCCATCGCCTTGGTGCTCGGCCCCCGCTTCATCGACATGCTGCGCGCCAAGCAGGGTAAGGGCCAGCCGATCCGCGAAGACGGCCCGGAATGGCATCTGCTCACCAAACGCGGCACGCCGACGATGGGCGGCCTGCTGATCCTGATCGGCATGACCATTTCCACGCTGATGTGGATGGATTTCGGCAATGGCTTCGTGTGGGCCAGCCTGCTGGTGACGCTGGGTTTCGGCGCTATCGGTTTCATGGATGATTATGACAAGGTGACCAAGCAGAGCCACAAGGGCGTTTCCGGCCGGACCCGCCTGGCCATGGAGTTCCTGATTGCAGGCCTCGCCTGCTCGTGGATCGCCAGCCGCACCGGCTTCACCCTCTATCTGCCGTTCCTGAAGGATGCCGGGCTTTATCTGGGCCTGTTCTACATTGCCTTTGCCGCCTTCATCGTGACCGGTTTCGGCAACGCCGTGAACCTTACCGATGGCCTTGATGGCCTCGCCACCATGCCGGTCATCATTGCCGCCGCAGCCTTTGCGGTGATTGCCTATCTGGTCGGCAACATCCGCTTTTCAGATTATCTCGGCATCCATCATGTGCCGGGATCGGGCGAACTGGCGGTGTTCTGCGCGGCGTTGATCGGGGCGTGTCTGGGATTCCTGTGGTTCAACGCGCCGCCGGCGATGGTGTTCATGGGCGACACCGGCAGCCTGGCCTTGGGCGGCGCGCTCGGCACCATAGCGGTGATCACCAATCACGAACTGGTGCTGCTGGTGATCGGCGGGCTGTTCGTGCTCGAAACGCTTTCAGTCATCATTCAGGTGGCGAGCTTCAAGACGACAGGCAAGCGCGTGTTCCGCATGGCGCCGCTGCACCATCATTATGAAAAGAAAGGCTGGAAAGAATCGACCGTGGTGATCCGCTTCTGGATCATCGCCATCCTGCTCGCCTTGGCGGGCCTGGCGACACTGAAACTTCGGTGATGGCCATGCTCGTCAGCAGCGTCCTCCTCCTTGAACCTGCATACCCCGCACCGCGTGTGCTGCTGCGTAACCGTGGCGCACGGGGGGGGAGGACGCTGCGCCGGTGATTACCTCGCCCGCCTTTGCCGGCAAACGCTGGGGCGTGCTGGGCCTGGCCCGTACGGGGCGCGCCGTAGCGGCTGCGCTGGCCGCGTCTGGCGGTGAAGTGTGGGCGTGGGATGATGGCGAAGCGGCGCGGGCGTCGTACGAGGGCGCGCTGGTCGATCTGAACACGGCTGATCTGACCGGGCTCGCAGCTATTGTCGTGTCGCCCGGTGTGCCCCACTCCGCACCGATTTTCGCCACCGCTGCTCGCTATGGTGTGCCGGTGCTTGGCGATACCGAGCTGTTTGCCCTCAGCCAGCCAGCCGCGCGCATCGTTGGCATCACCGGCACCAACGGCAAATCGACCACCACCGCGCTGCTGCATCATCTGTGCACCACTGCCGGCATCCCGGCAGCCATGGGCGGCAACATCGGCCTGCCCATCATGGCACAGGATCCCCTGCCGGCCGGCGGCGTGTGGGTGCTGGAATTGTCGAGCTATCAACTCGAGATCACCCACAGCCTGGCCTGCGACGTCGCGATCCTCACCAACATTACGCCCGACCATCTGGAACGGCACGGCACCATGGCTGGCTATGCCGGTGCCAAGGCGCGGCTGTTTGCCATGCAGAAGCCCGGCAGCACGGCCATCGTTGGCAAGGCAGCGCAGGCCACGTGGTCGGTGGCTTCGGGGCCGGTGCTGCTCATAGAGAATGTGGTGCTGCCCTCTCCGCAAAGCAACTGGCCGGCGCTGAAAGGACCGCACAACCTGGAAAACGCCCGTGCCGCCATTGCTGCGGCCCGCGCGCTTGGCATCGCCGACAACGTGATCGCGCGCGGCCTCGCCACCTATCAGGCACTCGCCCACCGCATGGAACCGGTGGGTGAAAAGCGCGGCCTGCTGTGGGTGAACGATAGCAAGGCCACCAACGCTGACAGCACCGCCCCGGCGCTGACCGCCTACCCACGCATCCACTGGATTGCCGGTGGCCGGCCCAAGCTGGATGCCAACGGCAAGGCCGATCTGTCGGCGATCCTGCCGCATATGGGCGGCGTCGTGGGCGCCTATCTGATCGGCGAAGCGGCGCCAATGTTTGCCGAACAACTGCAGGGCCAGGTGCCGGTCACCCAGTCGGGCACGCTGGCGCATGCCATGGCGGATGTTCTCGTCGCCGCCAAACCGGGCGAGGTCGTGCTGTTCAGCCCGGCTGCTGCCAGTTTCGATCAATACAAGGATTTCGAGGACCGCGGCGCTGCCTTCCGGGCAGCGGTCGCGGCACTTTGAGGGGGACCAGATGGCCAGCCGCAGCACCAATCGCACGCTTGCCGCCGCGCTCACGCGCGGGGACCGCTCCACCATCGGCCGCTGGTTCTGGACGATCGACAAGACGCTGCTGATCATCATCTTCGCGCTGGTCGCCGCCGGCATCGTTGCCGTGGCGGCCGCTTCCCCGGCCGCTGCCCGCAGGCTTTCGGGCACCGCGCTGCGCTTTGACGATCTCTATTTTCTCTATCGCCAATTGGGTTGGGTGGCGCTGGGTCTGCCGCTGATGCTGGCGACCTCGATGCTGGACATGCGCCTGCTGAAGCGGCTGGCGGTCATTGGCACACTGGGCTGCCTGGTCGCGCTGCTGCTGGTGCCATTCATCGGCGGCGGTGCCAACGGCGCGGCGCGCTGGATCCAGTTGCCAGGGTTCCAGTTCCAGCCGTCAGAGTTCTTCAAGCCCTGCTTCATCGTCACCACAGCCTGGCTGCTCAGCCTTAAGGTTGAAGACCGCAGCCTGCCCACCATGCAGATCAGTCTGGGGCTGCTCGGTATGGCGCTGATCTGCCTGATCGCCCAGCCGGATGTCGGCCAATCGGCGCTGATTTCGGCGGTGTGGCTCACCCAGGCGATGCTGGCCGGCCTGTCGCTCACCATCGTCGGCGCGCTGGCTGGGCTGGGCATCGTCGGGCTGGTCGCGGCCTATTTCACCCTCGATCACTTCGCCGCCCGCATCGACAAATGGATATTGGGCACCGGCGACACCTTCCAGATCGACAAGGCGCTCGATTGCTTTCGCGCCGGTGGATGGCTGGGCACCGGGCCAGGCGAAGGCCGCATGAAGTTCCGCCTGCCTGAAGCCCAGACCGACTATATCTTCTCGGTCATCGGTGAGGAGTTCGGCCTGATCGCCTGCTTCATGCTGGCCGGCCTGTTCATGGGCTTGGTGGTGCGCGCCCTGCTGGTGGCGATGGACGAGGAAGATCCGTTCGTGTTCCTCGCTACCGCCGGCCTGGCCGCGCAATTCGGCTTCCAGGCGGCGATCAACATGATGGTCAATCTGGCACTGCTGCCGTCCAAGGGCATGACCCTGCCGTTCATCAGCCACGGCGGCTCCTCTTATCTCGCCATCTGCGTCGGCGCCGGGCTGCTGCTGGCGCTGACCCGCTGCAACCCGTTCCTGAAGGGCCAGCCCTGGGCGCGGCCGCCCGGCAGCCTGCGCGCGGCATGACGGACAATCCCCGCCAGATGACTCCCGGCCCCGGCGGCACTTATGTGCTGTGCGCTGGCGGCACCGGCGGCCACATGGTGCCGGCGCATTGCCTGGCGCTGGAGCTGATGGCGCGGGGCCACAAGGTTCATCTGGTGACGGATGAACGCGGCTTGCGCTTCCCTGGCCTGTTTCCGGGCGTGCCGGTGACCAAGGTGGAGGCGGCTTCCACCGGTCGCAGCGGCTGGCGGTCACTGCCGCAGGTGGCGCTGTCGATCTGGAAAGGCCGCAGCGCCGCGCGCAAGCTTTTCAAGGACATACACCCCCGCGCCGTCATCGGCTTCGGCGGCTACCCGGCCTTGCCGGGGCTACTCGCTGGCCTTTCGCTGTACCTGCCCTGCCTGATCCACGAACAGAATGCCGTGCTCGGCCGCACCAACCGCTATCTGGCGCCGCGGGTGCGCGCCATCGCCACCAGTTTCCCCCGCGTGCGCCGCATGGAGGGCAGTTGGCAGCGCCGGGCGCATTTCGTCGGCAACCCGGTGCGCCCCGAAGTTCTGGCTGCCCGGGATGTAAAATTCGACGAAAATGCTGCCCGCTTGAAGCTTTTGGTGACCGGCGGCAGCCAGGGAGCGGCAGTTTTGAACCGGGTGGTGCCGGCCGCTGTACGGCTGCTGCCGGCCGCTGTCCGCGCCAACCTGGACATCACCCACCAGGGCCGCGACGAGGATCGCGAGGAGATGCTGGCCGCTTACCACGATGCCGGGATCGAGCCGACCATCGCCGCATACTTCCCCGACCTCCCCGCTGAAATGGCGTCCAGCCATATCGTCATCGCCCGGTCAGGCGCGTCGACGGTGGCGGAACTCGCGGTGATGGGCCGGCCGTCCATATTGGTGCCACTGCCGATCGCAACCGATGATCATCAGGCCGACAATGCCGCCGCCCTGGTGGCAGTCGGCGGTGCGCAGATGATCCGTCAACAGGATTTTACGCCAGAGCAACTGGCAGAGGCCTTGACGGGGTGGCTGACAGACCGGAAGGGCTTGGCCGAAGCCGCCGCCGCAGCGCGTGCCGCCGGTCATCCCGAGGCCGCGATACGCCTGGCCAATCTTGTCATTGCCACCGGATTGATCGCATGAACCCCGCTCCCGAAAATCTCCGCCTGCGCCCCGGTTTCCGCACCGATATTGGCGTCATCCACTTCGTCGGCATCGGCGGTATCGGCATGTCCGGCATTGCCGAGGTGATGGCAAATCTGGGCTTTGACGTGCAGGGCAGCGATTCTGCTGAAGGTTATGTGGTCGAAGGCCTGCGGAAGAAGGGCATCAAGGTCTTCATCGGCCAGAAGGCGGACAATGTCGCCAACGCCGCCGTGCTGGTCACCTCTACCGCCATCAAGGCCGACAATCCCGAAGTGGTCGCCGCTCGGGCCAAGCGCATCCCGGTGGTGCGACGCGCCGAAATGCTGGCCGAACTGATGCGGCTGAAAAGCTGCGTGGCGGTTGCCGGCACCCACGGCAAGACCACCACGACTTCCATGGTCGCCACATTGTTGGATGCCGGCGGGCTTGATCCCACGGTGATCAACGGCGGCATCATCAATTCGATCGGCTCCAACGCCCGCCTGGGCGCGTCAGACTGGATGGTGGTGGAAGCTGATGAAAGCGACGGCAGCTTCCTGCGGCTGACCGGCACCTTCGGCATCGTCACCAACATCGATCCCGAACATCTCGATCACTGGGGCAATTTCGAAGCGGTGAAGCAGGGCTTCGAACGCTTCGTCCACGCCGTGCCTTTCTATGGCGCCGCGATCCTCTGCATCGATCACCCGGAAGTGCAGGCGCTGATCCCGCGCGTGTCGGATCGACGGATCATCACCTATGGCTTTGCCGCCACTGCCGATGTGCGCGGGCTGGACGTGACGCCGGTGCCGGGCGGTAACCGCTTCTCGGTTCTGGTGCGCACCCGTGATGGCCAGCGCCGCATTGATGATCTGGTGCTGCCGATGCCGGGCCGCCACAATGTGCAGAACGCGCTTGCCGCCATTGCCGTGGCGCTGGAACTGGGCGTGGATGATGCGGGCCTGCGGGCCGGCCTGGCCCGCTTTGGCGGCGTGAAGCGCCGCTTCACCAAGGTCGGCGAAGTGGCCGGCACCACCATCATCGATGATTATGGCCACCATCCGGTGGAAATCCGCGCCGTGCTCGCCGCCGCCCGCGAAGGCGCAACCGGGCGCGTGATTGCGGTCGTGCAGCCACACCGCTTCACGCGATTGCGCGATCTGATGGCGGACTTCTGCGCCGCCTTCAACGATGCCGACATGGTCTATGTCGCACCCGTCTATGCTGCCGGAGAAGCACCCATCGAAGGGGTGGACGCCGCTGCGCTCGCCGCCGGGCTGGTCGCGGCCGGACACCCGAGCGCCGACACGGTGACAGGCGCCGACAATCTGGCGGTGAAACTGGCCAGCGTGGTGCAGCCGGGTGACCAGGTCATCTGCCTGGGCGCTGGCGACATCACCAAGTGGGCCGCGGGCCTTGCCGATGCAATCGGCAAGGTGAAGGCGGGGTGACAGCCCTCGCCGCCCCTCCGGCCGCGCGCGGCAAGCTGACGGCGTCTGCGCCGCTGGCGCCGCTCGTCTGGTTCAAGGCCGGCGGCGTGGCGGACTGGTTGTTCGAGCCGGCCGATGTCGATGATCTGCGCGCTTTCCTGAAAACCCTGCCTGCCGATGTGCCGGTGATGGCGCTGGGGCTGGGCAGCAATCTGATCGTGCGCGATGGCGGCGTGCCGGGCGTTGTGGTGCGGCTGGGCAAGGCGTTCGGCAAGGTCAGCGCGACAAGCGACACACTCACCTGTGGCGGCGGTGCATCGGGCATCGCGGTGAGCAGCGCCGCGCGCGATGCCGGCGTGGCGGGCCTGGAATTCCTGCGCGGCATCCCCGGCACGGTGGGCGGCTTCGTGCGGATGAACGGCGGCGCTTATGGCCGCGAAGTCGCCGATGTGCTGATGGACGTCATGGTGGTTACCCGGGACGGCAGCATTGAAACCCGCGCCCTGTCGGCGCTCGACTACAGCTATCGCCACAGCAATCTGCAGGACGGCGAGATCGTCGTTTCGGCACGTCTCAAGGGTCAACCCGGCGAGAAGGCCGCCATCCAGGCCGAGATGGACCGCATCGCCGCCGCCCGCGAAGCCAGCCAGCCGCTGCGCACCCGCACCGGCGGTTCCACCTTCAAGAATCCAGCGCCGCACAAGGCCTGGGAACTGGTGCACAATGCCGGCTGCCGAGGGCTGCGGGTTGGCGGGGCTGAAGTGAGCGAGAAGCATAGCAATTTCCTGATCAACAGTCACCGCGCCACCGCCGCCGATATCGAGGCGCTGGGCGAACTGGTGCGCGCCCATGTGCTGCGCACGCAGGGCGTGTCGTTGGAGTGGGAAATCCAGCGCGTGGGGCGGGTGCAATGAAGGTGGCAGTGCTCATGGGCGGCTGGTCGGCGGAGCGCGAGGTGTCCCTCACCTCCGGCCGCGGCATCGCGCAGGCCTGCCGCAGCCTGGGCCACGACGTGGTGGAAATCGACATGGGCCGCGATGTGGCGCAGCGCCTGATCGAGGCCGCGCCTGATGTGGTGTTCAACGCGCTGCACGGCACGCCAGGCGAAGATGGAACGGTGCAAGGCCTGATGGACCTGCTGGGCCTTTGCTACACGCACAGCGGGCTGACCACTTCGGCCATTGCCATCGACAAGGAACTCACCAAGAAAGTGCTGGTGCCGGCGGGCGTGCCGATGCCGCTGGGCAAGGTCGTTACCAGTGAAAGCCTGTTCGACGGCGATCCGCTGGCCCGGCCTTATGTGCTGAAGCCGGTCAACGAAGGCTCGTCCGTCGGCGTCGCCATCGTCACCGACGCCAGCAATTACGGCAATCCCATCCGCCGCGACGTGCCAGGGCCTTGGGCTGCATTCGAAACACTGCTGGCCGAGCCGTTTGTGGCCGGCAAGGAATTGACCGTGGCGGTGATCGGCGACGAAGCCCTGGCCGTGACCGAATTGCAGACCTCCAGCGGCTTTTATGATTACGAAGCCAAATATACCGATGGCATGACCCTGCACATCTGCCCCGCCGAACTGCCGGCCGATGTGGAAGCCGCCTGCCTGGCCCATGCGCTGACCGCCCACCGTGCGCTTGGCTGCCGGGGCACCAGCCGTTCCGATTTCCGTTGGGATCCGGCGCTGGGGCTGGCCGGCCTGTTCCTGCTGGAAACCAACACCCAGCCGGGCATGACGCCCTTGAGCCTGGTGCCGGAGCAGGCAAAGTATCGCGGCATCAGTTACGAGCAACTGGTGCAGCGCCTGATCGATATGGCCCTGCATGATTTTGGGCGCGACCACGGTAAGGGAGGCCAGCCATGACTGCCGCCGTTCTGAAACGCGGCGCCAGGCCACCAAAAGCCGCGCAGAATCGGCCGACGCGCGTGTCTGGCGCACAGAAAATCACCCGCCAGCAGTTGGGTATCGGTGGCGCGGTGTTACTGGCGATTGCGATCGCGGTGATGGTCGCCGTGGGCGTGCCGCAGCGCATCTGGAACGGCTTTGTGGAATGGACCGCCGCGCAAGGGTGGGAAGTGCGCCATGTCGAACTGACCGGCGCCCGTGAGCAGGAGCGGCTGGCGATCTATGCCGCCGTCTTGAATGGCCCGAGCAACGCCATGCTCGCCACCGATCTGGACGATGTGCGCGACCGGCTGCGCGCGCTGCCGTGGCTGGCCGATGCCAGCGTGCAGCGCCGCCTGCCCGATACGCTGGTGATCGAGGTGAAGGAACGCAAACCCGTCGCGCTTTGGCAGTATCACCAGCGCCTGGCCGCCATCGATATCACCGGCAAGGTGCTGACCCGCGAGCGCCTGGAACGCTGGAACGATCTGCCGATCCTGGTTGGTGCCGGCGCCAATGCCCGCGTGCGCGACGCGCTGGAACTGATCGCCGCAACGCCGCTGGGCCGTGACGTGAATGCCGCCGTGTTCGTGGGTGGCCGCCGCTGGGATTTGCGGTTCAAGAGTGGCGAGACGCTGGCGCTGCCCGATCAGCCCGGCCAGGCCCGCGCGGCGCTGGCCACATTTGCCAAGTTGGATGGGCAGGGGCCGGAGCGGTTGCTGGGCGGGCGTTTCACCCGGTTCGATCTGCGGTTGCCGGGCCGCATGATCGTTGCGGGACCTGCGGTGGCCGAAACATTGGCCGAAGCGGAAAAGGCGCGCCGCGCCGCCGCACAGGCCCAAAAGATCTGAGGAACATATGGCCCCCCGTATTCCCCTTCCTCCCCTTGGCCGGAGCCAGTCCGAACGGCCGGTCGCCGTGCTTGATGTCGGCACCTCGAAAGTATCGGCCTTGATTGCGCTGGTGGGAGGCGACGGACCGCCGCGGATCATCGGCAGCGGGCAAAAGCCCTGCATGGGCCTGAAGCGCGGCACCGTGACAGATTTCGACAAGGCCGAAATGGCGATCCGTGGCGCCATTGACCAGGCCGAACGCGCGGCCGGCATGCAGATGGACAGTGTTGTGGCCAGCTTTGCCGCCGGCAACATGGCCAGTAGCATGGCCAGTGCCGAGATCGACATCGCTGGCGCCAGCATCACCCCCACCGACATGGTGACGCTGCGCCAGGCCGGCCGTGCCGCCATCGATCCGCGCGGGCGCAGCGTGGTGCATGCCTTGCCGGCGCTGTACACGCTGGATGGCCTGCCCGGCGTTGAAAGCCCGCTGGGCCTGCATGCCGATCGGCTGGGCATGGATATCCATGTCGTCACTGCCGACACACCGGCGATTCTGAACTTCACCCGCGCCGTGGCGCAATCGCACCTGGGCATTTCCACGCTGGTTGCCAGCCCGCTGGCCGCCAGCCTCGCCGTGCTGGACGAGGAAGAGCGCGATATCGGCGTGGCGCTGATCGACATCGGCGCCGGCATGACCAGCATTGCCGTGCACAAGTTCGGCATCGCCGTGGGCGTCGCCACCGTGCCCATGGGCAGCGCCGACATCACCGACGACATTGCGGCGGCCTTCGACACCAAGCGCAGCATTGCCGAACGGTTGAAGACCTTTGATGGCGCGGCAGTGGCCACCATCCGTGATCAGTCCGACCCGGTGCTGATCACGCCGTCGGTCGAGGATGGCAGCGTGGAAGCCCGTAAGGTACCACGCGCACAACTGGTGGGCGTTATCCGCACCCGGCTCGACATGTTGTTCGGCGAGATTGGCAAGGCGCTGTTATCGCTGGGTTTTGTCGGCCCGCAGGCACGGCGGATCGTGCTGACCGGCGGCGGCTCCGATCTGCGCTCGATCGCCGATTATGCCGGCTCCTATCTGGGCTGCAACGTGCGCATCGGGCGGCCGCGCGGCCTTACCGGCCTGCCGGTGGCGCAGGAAGGCCCGGCCTTTGCGACACTGGCCGGCCTGGTGCTGTTTGCGCAAGGCGACCCCGGCGACGTGTGGCATGCGCAAGTGTCGGGCGAAGCTCCCTCGCTTCGGCGCGGATTCGGGGGAGTCATCGAAAAACTGTGGGGAAGTCTGTGAAGTCACTTCCCAGCGATTCACGCATCATCTAGTATGCTTTTGACCTCGGGAGACACGACATGCTGGAATTCGCCAAGCCAGAACTGACCGAACTGAAGCCGCGTATCGCTGTCATTGGTGTCGGCGGTGCCGGCTGTAATGCGGTGGCCAACATGATTGCCGCCGATCTGATGGGCGTGGAGTTCGTGGTCGCCAACACCGATGCCCAACAGCTGGCCATGAGCCCGGCTGGCACCCGCATCCAGCTTGGCATGAAGATCACACAGGGCCTGGGCGCCGGCGCCCGCCCGGAAATCGGCCGTGCTGCCGCCGAGGAAACGCTTGAGCAACTCGAAACCGCGCTGGATGGCGCGCACATGTGCTTCATCGCCGCCGGCATGGGCGGCGGCACCGGCACGGGCGCAGCCCCAGTCGTGGCCCGCGCTGCGCGCGAAAAGGGCATATTGACGGTTGGTGTCGTCACCAAGCCGTTCAGCTTTGAAGGCGCCAAGCGCATGCGCGCCGCCGAGGAAGGCATTGCCGAACTGCAGAAGCATGTCGACACGCTGATCATCATCCCGAACCAGAATCTGTTCCTGATCGCCAACGCCAACACCACCTTCAAGGACGCCTTTGCGATGGCGGACCAGGTGCTGCATCAGGGCGTGCGCGGCATCACCGATCTGATGATCATGCCGGGCCTGATCAACCTCGATTTCGCCGACATCCGCACCGTGATGAGCGAGATGGGCAAGGCGATGATGGGCACCGGCGAAGCCACGGGCGAAGGCCGTGCCATCGAAGCGGCGCAGAAGGCGATTGCCAACCCGCTGCTCGATGAAGTGTCGATGCGCGGCGCCAAGGGTGTCATCATCAACATCACCGGTGGCGACGATCTGAAGCTGATGGAAGTGGACGAAGCCGCTTCCTACATCCGCGACATGGTCGATACCGAAGCCAACATCATCGTGGGCAGCGCCTTCAACAAAGATCTGGATGGCCTGATGCGGGTGAGCGTGGTCGCCACCGGCATCGATGCTGCCAGCCGCCCGATGCCGGTACCGGCGCCGCAGAAGAAGGCGGCCGCACCGGCCTTCCTTTCGCAGCCCAGCATCTTCACTATGCCGCCGCCGATCAGCCAGCCGGAACCGGAGCTGGAGCCGGTGGCTGAAGTGCAGCCGGAACCGGAACCGGTGAACGAAGCGCCCGTTGCCCCGACGCTTGACTTGCCCGTGGGCGAGGAAGCCATGGCACGCGTGCTCGATGGCATCGATGGCAATCAGCCCGAACCCGCCGACGCGGTGGAGGACGACGCCATGGATCTGGCCGAGATGGGCGAACGGATTGAAACCAGCTTCACCTTCACACCGGTCACGCCGGCAGTGTCTGGACCTGTCGCTGGCCCGGCGGCGAACCCGCCTCCGGCGCCGGAGCCGGTGGCTGAAGATCGCCCGCTGACCCTGTTTGAACGCATGATGGGCATGAGCCGCAAGCCGCGCGCCCCGGAAGCGCCGCCCGCCACGCTAGCGCCGCAGCCGGAACCGCCGCAGGCCAGCGATGATGATGTGCCCGGCTTCATGAAGCGGCAGGTGAATCGCTGAGACAGGCGTGGGCTGCAACGGACGGACTTGTCCCACAACCCATTGCAGACCGTTCACGCTGCAAGATGATCAAGGCCCGGCTGGCAACAGCCGGGCCTTTTTCGTGCGAGGGAAAAGCCGCGCTGCAGCGTTGTTGATGGCATGAGCCTTTCTGCAATTGCCCTCAATCGCTTCGGCCTTGGCGCCCGCCCCAGCGATGCAGCGCCTGCCGATCCGCGCGGCTGGCTGCTGGGTCAACTTGGTCGATTTGATCCACGCCCGGCCGTGATCACCGCCCTCCCCAATGCTGCGGCGATGACCCTGCAATATCGGCAGAATCTGGCGCAGCTGCGCCGGCAAGGTCTGATCGGCGCCCGCCGGCCGGGCGATCCAGAAGCGCCACGTGGCCCTGAAGCCGAAGCGGCCAACGAGATGGGGGCCAACCAGGCCCAACGCGAGCGCCGCCAGGCCTTTGCCCAGGCCTATGGCGGGCAGGTCGGTGCGCGGTTGACGCTCTCGCTCACCAGCGCGACCCCCTTTGCCGAACGGCTGGTGCATTTCTGGGCCAATCATTTCGCCATTTCCACCGACAAGCTGGCCACCGCCACCATGGGCGGCCCGTTGGAGTTCGAAGCCATCCGCCCCAACATCGGCGGCCGGTTCAGCGACATGCTGCTGGCCATCACTCGCCATCCGGGGATGCAATTCTATCTGGATCAGGCGCAATCGATCGGCCCAAACAGCCTGCTGGGTGAGGCGGCCCGCCGCCGTAACGCCCCCCGTCAGCCTGGCCTGAACGAAAATCTGGCCCGCGAGATCCTCGAACTGCACACGCTGGGTGCCGGCAACTATACGCAGGCCGATGTCGCCGGCCTCGCCCGCGCGCTCACCGGCTGGAGCATCGGCGGCTTCGTGCGCCGGCCTTTGGGGGTGGCCGCGCCAGACGGGCAGTTCGTCTTCCAGCCGGCCTGGCATGAGCCGGGCGGTGTAACCGTGGCGGGGCGCCCCTATCGCCAGAATGGCGAGGCGCAGGCGCTGGCCATTTTGCAGGATCTTGCGCTCAATCCCCTCACCGCCCGTCGCCTCGCGGTGAAACTCGCCCGGCATTTTGTCGCCGATGCGCCGCCGCCGGCGCTGGTTGATCGCATGGCCGCCGCCTACCTGGCCAGCGGCGGGCAATTGCCGGCGCTCTATCGCGCCTTGATCGAAGCCCCGGAAGCCTGGGCGACACCATTGGCCAAGTTCAAGACGCCGTGGGACTGGCTGGTTTCGTCCCTGCGCGCCCTGGGCCGCGAGAACGTGCCGCCACTGCAGGCGATCGGCGCGCTACGCGAACTGGGCCAGCCTGTGTGGCGCCCCGGTTCACCCGCCGGTTGGGAGGATGACGCCGCGCGCTGGGCCGCGCCCGATGCGCTGCTGCGCCGGGTGGAAGTCGCCAGCCGCATCGCTGCGCCGCTGGCCGCCACTCTCGATGCGCGCAGCCTTGCGCCGCGCATTCTGCCCGGCACGCTGTCGCCTGCCACCGCCAGCGCCATTGCACGGGCAGAAAGCCCGGCCGAGGGCCTCGCGCTGCTCCTCGTCGCTCCAGAATTCTTGCGCCGATGATCGACCCCAAAATCAACCGCCGTTCCCTGCTGGCGCGCGGCGCCCTCATCGGTGGCTTTGCCCTGACCCCACAGCTGGCGCTAGCGGCGGCCGGCACCGATCAACGCCTGGTGTTCATAATCCTGCGCGGCGCCATGGACGGGCTGGCCGCCATCCCGCCGATTGGCGATGCCCGCCTGAACCAATTGCGTGGGGGCCTCGCCCAGCCGCCCGAGCAGTTCGGCGCCATGCTGAAGCTGACCAGCGATTTTGCCGCCCATCCGGCACTCAAAGGCTTTGCCGGGCTGTTCGCGGCAGGCGAGGCCAGCGTGGTGCACGCCATCGCCAGCCCCTATCGCGAGCGCAGCCATTTCGATGCGCAGAACATCCTCGAGACCGGCGGCAATGCGGCTTATGCGCTGAAGGATGGTTGGCTGAACCGGCTACTGCCTCTGCTACCAGCGGCCCCGCCGCCCGTCGCCATTGCCGCCACCCTGCCCGCGCTGTTGCGCGGGGCTGCGCCCACCACCAACTTTGCCCCCAGCCGCCTGCCCGATGCCAGCGCCAGCCTGAAAGCCCGCGTTGCCGCGCTGTATGAGAATGACGCGCTGCTGCACCGGCTGTGGAGCGAGGCGATGGCCACCGAGATGATGGCTGGCACCAACGATGGCGGCACCGGCAATCCGCAAGACCTCGCTACCAGCGCCGCGCGTCTGCTTGCTGATCCGGCGGGCCCACGCATCGCCGTGCTCGATCTGGGCGGGTGGGACACGCATGCCGGCCAGGCGCTGCGGCTGGGCAATCAGCTGCGCCAACTGGATGGCGTGATCACCACGCTCAAAACCGGCCTGGGCCCAGCCTGGGCCAACACGCTGGTGATCGCCGCCACCGAATTCGGCCGCACCGTGGCGGCCAACGGCACCGGCGGCACTGATCACGGCACGGCAAGCGCGGCGCTGCTGGCTGGAGGTCAATTGAAGGGTGGCCCGGCAGCGGGCCGCGTGCTGGGTGATTGGCCGGGCTTGAGCACTCTTTACGAAGGCCGCGATCTGCTGCCAACGACCAGCCTCAATAGCCTGTTTGCCGGGGCCGCAGCGGGCTTGTTCGGGTTGGACCCGGACCTGGTGACACGCCGCGTGTTCCCCGCAGCCCCGGCCCCACCACTGGCACTGATCAGGGCGTAAGCACACGCAGCAAAAAGTTGCTGGCATCGGTGAGCGCATTGGCCTTGCCGCGAAACGGCTTGGACAAGGCCAGCAAGATGCCGATGTGGCCAACATCGGGATAGAGCCTCACCTCGGCGCGGCCACCCAGATCGGTCAACGCATTGGCCAACCGCTGGCTGTTGCGCGGCAGCACGGTGGTATCGGTCTCGCCATGCAACAGCAGCAGCGGCGGCGCATCGGCGCGGGCGAAATGGATCGGCTGCGTGTCGTTCGGATCGGCCGCCTTGCCCAACGCCGCATCCGCCGCGCCGCCGGCCACGAACGGCCGGAAATCATAAGGCCCAGCCAGGCCCACGGCGGCCTTGATCTGGTCTGCCACGCCCCAGCGCCGATCGAGCGCCAACAACAGCGCGATGTGAGCGCCGGCACTGTGGCCCATCACCGCCACGCGGGCCGGATCCCCACCGTGAGCGGCGATATTGGCGCTGACCCATTTCATCGCCGCCGCGCCATCCTCCACGAACGCCGGCCAGCGCACCTGCGGCACCAGTCGATAGTCCGGCACCACCACCACAAAGCCGCGCGCCGCCAGCGCCCGCGCCGCAAAGCCATAACCTTGCCTGAGGCCGCTGTTCCAGCTGCCGCCATAGAAGAAGACGATGACAGGCAATTTCTGGTTGGCGCCTTGGGGTGCCCACACATCAAGCTTCTGGCGCGGATCGGTTCCGAAGGCCGCTCCGTCCACCAGTTGCTCCACGCCGCCATCACCGGGCGTGAGCCGGTTGAGGCCGTTCAAGGCGCCCAGCGGCGAACAGGCTG
This sequence comes from Sandarakinorhabdus limnophila DSM 17366, assembly GCF_000420765.1. Taxonomy (GTDB): domain Bacteria; phylum Pseudomonadota; class Alphaproteobacteria; order Sphingomonadales; family Sphingomonadaceae; genus Sandarakinorhabdus; species Sandarakinorhabdus limnophila. The sequence goes on from NZ_ATVO01000006.1 coordinate 386,557, forward strand.
CGGCCAGTGGCGTCAGAGCAGCGACGGAGAGTAGCGAGCGGCGGGACATCATGCCGGCCCGATAAGGGGTTGAAGCAGAAAAGGAAAGCCTCCGGCGGGCAGGGACTCGTCCCTGCACCCGTTCGTTGGGCTGGGCTCTCGTGTGCCAGCATGCAGAGCAAATTTGAAAGCGGGCCGGCTGAAATCGAACGGGTGCAGGGTCTGCGATCCTGCCCGCCGGAGGCCACTTCTTCCCCTTCCCTTTCGTTCCCGCTATGCTGATACTCACGCACAGGGGAGTCCGCATTATGAAGCTGAACATCAACGGCAAGTCGGTTGACGTCACTGCCGATCCGGACATGCCGCTCTTGTGGGCGTTGCGTGATGTGCTGGGCCTGACCGGCACCAAGTTCGGCTGCGGCGCTGGCTTCTGCGGGGCGTGCACGGTGCAGCTGGATGGTGAGCCGGTGCGCGGCTGCCAGACGCCGGTTTCGGCCGTGGGCACCGCCAAGATCACCACCATTGAAGGGCTTTCCGCTTCGGCCTGGGGCCGCAAGTTGCAGGATGCATGGTTGGCGCTGGATGTGCCGCAGTGCGGCTATTGCCAGGCCGGGCAGTTGCTGGCCGCCGAAGCGCTGCTGCGGACTACCCCCAAGCCCACCGATGCCGATATCGATGCAGCGATGAGCGGCAACATATGCCGCTGCGCCACCTACACGCGCATCCGCGCCGCCATCAAGCAGGCGGCGGCCGCATGAAGGCCTCCCGCCGCGACATCCTGAAAGCCGGCGTGCTGGCTGGCGGCGGGCTTTCGCTGGGCCTGCAATTCGCCGGCGGTGCAAAGGCCAGCGTGCCCGGCGCGCTGTCGGCATTCGTGATCATCGATCCCACTGGCAGCATCCGCATCACCGCCCACCAGCCGGAAATCGGCCAGGGCGTGCGCACCAGTTTCCCGATGATGATTGCCGAAGAGCTCGACGTTGATTGGGCGCAGGTGACCGTGGTGCCGGCGCCAGGCAACCGCCAGGTTTATGGCGTGCAGCTGGCCGGGGGTTCATCGGCCACCCCGACCCAGTTCGAGCGCATGCGCCGGCTGGGCGCGGGGGCGCGCGCCATGCTGGTGCAGGCCGCCGCCAACAAGTGGGGTGTGCCGGCAGGCGAGATCACCACCTGCAGCGCCATGCTGCATCACAAGGCCAGTGGCCGCAGCGCACGTTATGCCGACATGGCCGAAGCTGCAGCCAGCATCGCGCCGCCCAAGCCGGAAAGCCTGACCCTGAAGGACCCGGCGCAGTTTCGCATATTGGGCACGCGCATCGGCGGCGTGGACAATCGCGCGCTGGTGACGGGCAAGCCGCTGTTCGGCATCGATACCCGCCTGCCCGGCATGGTTTATGCGGCGTTCGCCAAATCGCCGGTGTTCGGCGGCAAGCTGAAGAGCGCCAACCGCGCCGCTGCGCTGGCGGTGCCGGGGGTGAAGGGCCTGATCAACGTCGCCGAGCGCCGCGATCTGAAGACGCAGATCGATGTGGGCTTGCCTGGCATCGAAGTGCTGCCTGAAGGCATCGCCGTGCTTGCCACCAGCACATGGGCGGCGCTGAAGGGCCGCGATGCGCTGGCCGCCGTATGGGAAGGCGGCGATGCGGCCTTCCAGTCAACCACCGCATGGGAAGCCGCCGCAGCCAAGGCGTTCAAGGATGGCCCGCAAAAGCCCGGTTACATGAACCACGGCAATGCGCCGGCCAAGATGGCAACCGCTGCGAAGAAGGTGACAGCGGATTACAGCTACCCGTTCCTCGCCCACGCCGCGCTGGAGCCGATCAACGCCACAGCCCATGTGACAGGCGACAAGGCCGAGTTGTGGCTTTCGACGCAAACGCCGGAAGACGCGCGCCGCATGGTGGCGCTGGCGCTGGGCCTGAAGGTAGAAAATGTCACCATCCACCTGATGCGATCCGGCGGTGGTTTCGGCCGGCGGCTGATGAATGATTTTGCCGTGGAAGCCGCCGTGATTGCCAAGGCCGCCGGCGTTCCGGTGAAGCTGCAGTGGGACCGCGCACAGGATTTCGCCCACGACTGGCTGCGCCCCGGTGGCTGGCACAAGCTGGAAGCCGGGCTGGACGAGAAAGGCGACATCATCGCCTGGCACGATCATTTCGTCAGCTTCGGCGCTGATGGTGCGCTGAACCCCACCGCTGTGATCGATGGCTCGCTGTTTCCATCGGGCGTGATCAAGGATTTCCGCGCCGATGTGACGGTGCTGCCGATTGCCTCCACGCTGGGCTGGCTGCGCGCGCCGATCAACAACGCCTTTGCCTTCGTCACCCAGGGCTTCATCGACGATTGCGCGATTGCTGCCGGGCGTGACCCTCTGGAGTATCGCCGCGCCGTGCTCGGCACCCCGCGGGCCATCCCGATCGCCGAGGAGTTCAGCGGCGAGACCGGCGAGGCGATGAGGGGCACGCCCTACAACACGGGGCGCATGCGCGGCGTGTTGGACAAGGCCGCCGAAATGGCCGGCTGGGGGCGCAAACTGCCACCGTGTCGCGGTTTGGGCATCGCCTTCCACTTCAGCCACCTCGGCTATTTCGCCAATGTGGTCGAAGCCAGCGTGGCGGGTGATGGCAGCGTGAAGGTGCATCACGTGTGGGTGGCGGCCGATATCGGCAAGCACATCGTCAACCTGTCGGGCGCGGAAAACCAGGTGCAAGGCAGCGTGATCGACGCGCTCGGCGCCGCGTTGGGCCAGCGCATCACCTTTGCTGAAGGCGCTGTTGAACAGAAGAATTACGGCGATTTCCATCTTGCCCGCATGGACATGGCGCCGGCCGTGGATGTCGCTTTCCTGTCCACCGATTATCCGACCACGGGTTTGGGCGAGCCGGCCTATCCCAGCCTCGCCCCGGCGCTGGCCGGCGCGATTTACCAGGCGACGGGCAAGCGCCTGCGCACCCTGCCGCTCGACACCAGCCAACTCACCGCGTGAGGCCACTATGAACATCCAGCTCAGCCGCCGCACTTTCCTGTTTGCCAGCGCGGCGGTTGGGGGCGGCCTGTATCTGGGGCTGTCGCCTGAGAAGGCCGAGGCGGCAGAAGCCGGTCAGCTGAATGCCTGGGTGGTGATACCGGCCACAGGTCGCATCCGCATCATGGCCAGCAATCCGGAAGTGGGCCAGGGCATCCGCACCAGCCTGCCGATGGTGATCTGCGAAGAGCTGGACGCCGATTGGGCTGCTGTGGAGATCGTGCCGACATTGGCCGATGCCAAGATCTATGGCCGGCAGGTGGCTGGCGGATCGCAGGCGATGCCGACGCAATATGAACCGATGCGCCGGGTGGGCGCAGCGGCGCGCGGGATGATTTTGCAGGCAGCGTCCACCGCATGGGGCGTGCCGGTGGCAGAGCTGAGCACGGACAAGGGCCATGTCGTCCACGGCACGAAGCGCGCGCCTTATGGCCAGTTCGCGGCTGTGGCCGCTGCATTGCCCGCGCCGGACGCGGCGAGCGTGGCCGTGAAAGACCCCAAGGCCTTCCGCCTGATCGGCAGTTTCCAGCCCGGCGTGAACAACCGCGCCATCGTGGCCGGCAAGCAGGATTACGGCATCGATGCGGTAGTGCCGGGGATGCTGTACGCGGCCTTCCACAAATCCGGCGTGCAGGGCGCCAAGGTGAAATCGGCCAATCTGGCGGCGATCAAGGCGATGGGCGGCGTGAAGGACGCCTTCATCGTGGCCGGCACCGAGGAATATGAAGGCCTGGCCAGCGGTGTCGCCATCCTTGCTGACACGACCTGGCACGCCGAGCGCGCCCGCGCGGCGCTGAAGGTCGAGTGGAACGACAGCCCCGCCGCCTTCCAGTCCACCGCCACTTGGGCGAAGCTGGCGGCCGATGCCAAAGGCAAGCCGGCCGCCCTGCCGATCCACGCGACCGGCGATGTGAGCGCGGCGATGGCCAAGGCCACCAAGCGCGTGGCCGCGGATTATGCCTACCCCTTCATCCCGCACGTGCCGATGGAGCCGATCAACTGCACCGCGCGGGTCGATGGCGACAAGGTCGAGATCTGGGCGCCGACGCAGAATCCGGAGCCGGGCCGCGCTGCCGTGGCGAAACTTCTGGGCGTGCCGCCGGAGAATGTCACCATCCACATGATGCGGGTGGGCGGCGGTTTCGGCCGGCGGTTGCAGAATGATTATATGGTGGAAGCGGCGGCCATCGCAAAGCAGGCCGGCCGGCCGGTGAAGCTGACCTGGACGCGCGAGGACGACATCACCCAGGATTATCTGCGTCCCGGCGGCTGGCATTATCTGGAAGCCGGGCTGGATACCCAAGGTCGCTGCATCGCGTGGGACAATCACTTCATCAGCTATGGCCGCGATGGCAAGTTCGCCCGCGCCGCTGGCATCGGCCCCACCGATTTCCCGGCCGGCATTGTCGAGGATTTCCGGCTGGGCGCCACCGTTTTGCCGCTGATCCACACCACCGGCTTCCTGCGAGCGCCGTCCAACAACGCCTTCGGCTTTGTCACCCAGGGCTTCATCGATGAACTGGCGCACGCTGCCGGCGCTGATCCGGTGCAATTCCGCCGCGATTTCTTAGGAACTCCCCGCATCATCGGCGATCCCAAATCGCGCGGGCCCTACAACACCGGCCGCATGCGCGCCGTGCTGGACAAGGCTGCCGCCATGGCTGGCTGGGGCCGAAAACTGCCCAAGCGCACCGGGCTGGGCGTCGCCTTCCACTTCAGCCACTTGGGCTATTTTGCCAATGTGATCGAAGCCAGTGTGGCGGCAGACGGCACGGTGAAGGTGCACAAGGTGTGGGTGGCCGGCGATATCGGCCGCCAGATCGTCAATCCTGCCGGCGCCATGAACCAGGTGCAGGGCAGCATATTGGATGCGCTGGGCGCGTGCATGGGCCACGAAATCACCTTTGCCGATGGCGCCATCGAACAGCGCAATTTCGGCGACGTGCCGATGTTGCGCAACGAACAGATCCCGCCAATCGAAGTCGCTTTCCTCACCCCGGACTATCCGGTGACGGGGCTGGGAGAGCCAGCCTATCCGGCGGTCGCGCCGGCGCTGGCCAATGCGATTTTTGCGGCGACGGGCGTGAGGCTGCGCAAATTGCCACTGGATGTCAGCCTGCTGAAGGCCTGAACTGTCACGGCACTGCCACATTGGCTTGGCAGTGAGCGGTGATGTATTACACGCGCTTCATCTTGGGCCTGCTGGTGGCCGCCCCCGCCGCCGCGCAGGATGTGCAGAGCTGGAACACGCTACTGGTGCAGGGGCCGGTAGACGGCAAATTGCTGCTGTGGGCTGAAGGCCAGCCGCGGTTTACCCGCGATGCCGGGCGACTGGGTCAGGTGGTCGCGCGGGTGGGCGTGGGTGTGCGCACCAGGAACGACATTGATTTCCACGCCGGCTACCATTTTCAGCACAACAACCCGGCGCCGGGCCGGACCAGTGACGAACACCGGTTCTGGCAGCAGGTGATGGGGCCGGTGTTCCGGCAACCAAACGGATTGGCGTTGATCACGCGCTGGCGGCTGGAACAACGTACGTTCGAGAACGCAAACGATCTGGGCTGGCGGCTGCGCATGTTCTGGCGGCTACAGGCGCCGCTGAACGGGCCGGGCACCGCCGGTCCGCTGCTGATCAGCGAAACGTTCGTGGCGTTCAACAGCACCGATTGGGGCGCGCGCCGCGGCTTTGATCAACAGCGGGTGTTTGTGGGCTGGCTGCAGCCGCTGGGCAAACGGCTGAATCTCGAAGCCGGTTACATGCACCAGCACATCAATCGGCCCGGCCCCAATGCCGGCAACCATATCCTCAACCTCACGCTCAACCGCCGGCTCGGCTGAGCCGGCGGTTGGCGCGGTCGCTCACTTCAGCGTCTTCAGATACGCGATAACGTCCTTGCGCTTCTTGGCATCGGCGATGCCGGCAAAGGCCATCTTGGTCCCCTTCACATAGACCGCTGGCTTGGTGAGATAGGTATCGAGATTAGCCTCGGTCCAGCTGACGCCCTTGGCTTTCATGGCCGCCGAATAGCTGAAACCGGCGACGCTGGCGGATTTGCGGCCCACCACGCCGGCCAATGACGGCCCGATGCGGTTCTGGCCCTTCACCACGCTGTGGCAGGCCTTGCACTGCACGAAGGCCTTTTCACCGGCCTTGGCATCCTGCGCTGCCGCCGGGGCGGCCAGGGCCATTGCGGCCAGAGCGGCGGTGATGATGTTCGCCTTCATCGTGTCGTCTCCCTTGCTTGATCAATGATGGTCATGCTGCGCACTGGCAGCTGTCTCAGCCTTGAACGCCACGTCTACCGGCCCGGCCTTTTCAAACATCAACCGCGCCTTGATCATCTGGCCCGGCTGCACCGCCGCCTTCAGCCCGATGAACATCACATGCAGGCCACCGGGGGCAAAGCTGACCTTGCCGCCCGCCGGAATCGGCACGCCGCCGGCCTGGGCGCGCATCTTCATGACGCCGCCCTCATTTAGCGTGCCGTGGAGATCGGAACGATTGGATGCAGCGGTGCTGACCGACAGCAGCCGGTCTGCAGCCTTGCCCTTGTTGGTGACGGTCATGAAACCGGCGCCGGTTTTCGATTCCGGGCTGGCAACGCGGATAATGGGATGGTCGACCAGCAGCGCGCCGGCCTTGTATTCATGCGCCAGCGATGGCGCGGACAGGCCCAGCAAAAGGCCCGCAATTGGAATCAACTTCATGATGGTCTCCTGAAAACAGCATGGGCCGGCCGGAGCCGGCTGCGGTGATCAAGCGAAGGGCGGCCCCTGACCGGGCGGGCGAGCGCGGTGGTGGCGGGCCATCTGCCGCACGGGCGGCACCGCCGACATCGGCAAGAATGGCACGGCCAGCGGCAGCAGTAACAGCGCCGCCGTGGCCAGCAGCGGCCCCAGCGCCAGCCCAAAGCCGCAGCGTTGATCGTCGCCCGGTGCGGGCGGGCCTGGATCTGTAGGCAACACGGCACCGCTGCAAAGGGTGATGGCCATGCCGCCGTTTCCCGTCGCCACCGGCATCCAGCCCGCCGGCAACAGCAGGCGCAGCGCCAACGCTGCCACGCAAATGGCGACAAAAATCAGACCGGACGAGCGGCGGTTCATGGCCGCTCTATGCCAGCGGCGTTGCAGTCGGGCAACTCCGCAATCACCCTGATCAGCTGCCCTCCAGCCCCAAGGCTTTCACATCCGCCGTGGCGGCTGCCAGATCGGCATGGGCGACGATCTGGCGGAAGGCGGCATCCAATCGGCGCACCTGCGCATCGGCCGCGGCTTCCTCGCGCAGATTGACGACGAAGAAATCCGAAGCGCCTTCCTGAAAGCGGCGGCGTTCGGCGCCGGCCATGGTAAGCGCGCGATCCTGTTCGTCGATGGCAATGCCCAGCAGCCGGCGCGACTGGCGGGCGGCGATGGACAGACCGGAGATCTCGATGCGGATTTGATCCTCGATGAAGCGGCGGCGTTGCTGGAAGCCGTCCAGTTCGGCGCGCGTCTGCCCCAACCGACCACGCGCCAGGCGCTGCTGCAGCGGCACCGACAGGTTGAGCCCTACCATGGAGGCCGTACCGGTGAACGGCCGGCCGGCGGTCCCGGCATCGCCGACATATTGGTTCACCTCGGCCTTCACATCGAGGCGGGGCAGGAAGTTGTTGCGATCAAGCTGCAGCCTGGTGCGGGCCTGGGCGATGCGCACATCCACCACTTTCAGATCGGGCCGGTTTTCCAGCGCGGCCATCATATCATCGGCCAACGGCAGCGGATCGCCAAGCCGGCGCGGCAGCCGCTCCGGGCCGGGCACGATCGGGTTGCCATCGGCATCGCGCCAGAACAGGGACAGGCTGACCGCCGCCACCTGCAACGCCTGTTCGGCCTGCACCACCAGGGTTTGCCGGCGCAGGATATTCTGTTCATTCTCGGTGAGCAGGATGGCCGGGCGCAGGCCTTCTGTGACCTGGCGCTTGAAACCGGCCTGGCGATCGAGCGCCAGTTGCAGCAGCCCCTTGAACACCGCCACGCGCTGACCGGCGATCACCCAGTTGTTGTAAGCGGTGATGGCGCGGGCCTGCACGCCGATGGCAACCAGCAGCCGATCATTATCGGCCAGCACGACATCACCGGTGGCAATGGCGCGGTTGAATCGGCGTTCATCAATGTCGCGATCGCGCAGCAGCGCGAACATCGTACCAACGGTGAGACGGCCCAGCTGGGCGGTGTTGTTGCCTGATTGCGACGAGGAAAAGCTGCCGCGCGAAATGTCGTATCCGCCGTAGACGGAGCCGCCATTGGTTGCCAGCGGCTGCGACAGGCGGAAGCCGGCTTCGGCGCCATCATAGAAGCCAGTTGGCCGGGCTTCGGCGTTGGCACTGAACAACGTATCGAAGGCGCCTTCGGTGGTGAGCACGCGGCTTTCCGCACCGCGCACCCGCGCCAAGGCTTCCAGAACCTGCGGCGCGTGGAAGCGGCTGGCGGCCAGCACCTCGGCCAATTCGAGCGGAGCGCTGGCGGCCGGCAGCGGCTGTGCGGCGTCCCGGGCGTCGGCCTCCAGTTGGCGCCGGTTGCTGGGCTGCGGCTGATCTGGCTGCTGGGCCGCCCCGGGGACAGCTGTCAACGGGACAGCAGCCAGCAGCAGCGCCAGCAATCCGGCCTTACTTGGCAGACGAGGACGCATCACTGCCCTTTGGCGCCTTCACCTCGCCGTTCATCGCCGGCTCTGCGCCTGGCCTCGTGAACTGCAGCGGGAAATCGTTGAGCAGCCGCCACAATTCGAACCAGATCGGCACGGTGTTCATCTGCACCCAGCCGCGCACCTTGGCACCCAGCCGTACGGCGCGTTCGTCCGGCCACGGATCACGGTCCGGGCTTTCGGTGACAAGGATGCGGAACAGGCCGTTGGGCGACGCGTTGAGATCAACCGCGGCGACCTGGCCATCGAAGAAACCCTTGGCAACCGACGGCCAGCCCGAAAACTGGATCGCCGGCCAGCCTTCGAATTCCATGCGCACGCGGCGGCCAACATGGATCAATGGAACGTCACGGCCGTCCATGTACAGTTCGACCACCCGGCGCGACTGTTCGGGCACGAATGTGGCGAGCACGTCACCCTGCTTGACGATGGTGGCACTGTCGATGCTGGTCACCCGCATGATGCGGCCATTGCGCGGCGCGCGGATCACTTGTTCCGACTGGCGGCGGAGGTTGACATCGATCTTGTTGATGTCCGCCCGCTGGGAAGCGATCTTGGCGCGGAATTCCGCCACCTTGATCTGCGCCAGTTCCATGTCACGCCGGGCGGCCAGACCTTCGCCATAAAGGGTGGTCATGCGCTTCACGTCGCGCTGAGCGGTGGCGCTGGCAGCTTCGGTCGCCGCGATTTCCGCGACCTTCTGGGCCCGTTCAGCCTGCAGACGCGACAGGAAATCAGGATCAATGTCGATCACCCGGGCGATGGGATCGCCCGCCTTCACCTGGGCGCCATCGGTGACGAACCAGCGATCCAGCCGGCCGGGCACCAGCGCGGAGATATTCTGCTGCCGGTCGCGCGGATCATAGGCGATCACGCTGCCGGTGCCTTGCGCCGTCTGCACCCAGGGCGTGAAGATGATGAACGCCAGCACCGCGATGATGCCGATCACCACCATGCGGGCAAAGATGCGCATCACCGGCGGGGGATTGAGGCCGCGCAGGGTGGCGAAATGGCCGTCGGGCAGGCTGGTGCGATCAGTCGCCATCAACGGTCTCCCGGCCGGCGGCGGCGCGCAAGCCATCGAAGGTGGCACGATCCCGCGTGATCAGCTGGCGATCAAGGCCCAGCCACAGATAGCCATCCAGCACCAGATCTTCGGGCCGGTTGCTGAAATAGAGAATGGTGGTCTGGGTGTCACGGAAATGATCGAACACCGCCTTCAGCCGCGCGCGCGCCACCGTGTCGAACAGCGGCGACAACACCAGGATGCGCGGTTCCGACAGGATCGCAGCCGCCAGTTTCAGCTGCATCATCTTAGCCACGGTAAACGGTGCACCGGTCGAGGAAAGGCGCGTGTGCAGGCCATCGGGCAGCAGCGCCAGTCGGTCTTCCAGGCCCACCAGCTTCAAGGCCGCCATCTGGTCTGCGGCATTCTTGGCCGGGTTGGCCAGGCGCAGATAATCGGCGATGGTTGATTCCACGATGGCCGCGCGGTCGAGGACAGCGATATCGGAACGCAGCGCCAGCGGGTCCATCAGGGCGATATCCACGCCGCCCAGCGTGATGAGGCCCGATTGCGGCTTTTCCAGCCGCTTCAGCAGATCGGCAAATTCGCGCTCCATGCCCGGAACGCCCTGACAGACGAGACGGCTGCCGGCGGCGATCTGCAGATTCACCGTGGCCCCGCCCACCGGCAGGGCAAAACGCACCTGGCTCATTTCCAGCGCGCCGCCGCTGGGCGCCGCCAGGCCAGCGACCGGCTTGGCTTCCTGCTTCAGGCCATAGAGCAGGGACAGTTCCTCGATGGAGGCGACAAGATCGTACCAGTCGTCGAGATAGGAATAGAGGCTGTTCATGCCGGCAAACACGCCGGACAGGATGAGTTCGGCCGCCACCAATTGCCCGATCGACAATTGTTCCTGGATCACCAGCCAGCCACCCAGCGCCAGCAGGCCGGCCGACGCTGCGGCATAAAGGAAATAGAAGGCGATGGTCTGCGGGAACTGGTAGGCGAAATGATCGGCGTGGGCCTTCACATAATTGGCCGATACCCGTTCCGCGCCTTCCAGCGCGTAATCGATGTGGCGGGCCGATTTGTAGAAGCCGTTGGACGCACCCACGGTTTCGATGAAATGCGCGGCGTTGTATTTTTCGTGAGAGAGGATGATCGAGGTCTTCATCGCCCCCTTCGACCAGATCGCCCACACCGCCCACAACAGCGCGATCAGCACCAGGTTGAAGGCCAGGAAAAACGGGTGATAGAAGCTGGTGACAACGAACCCGACGATCATGCTCAGGATGATGGTGAAACCGCCGATCAGCAGCGACGGCACCGCCTTTTGCATGTTCACCATTTCAAAATAGCGGTTGAACAGATCGAAGCGGCGATCATCCTGGAAGAAGGGATCAGCCGCGTTGATCGCCCGCAACGTCACATCGGCAACCAGCCGCGCCATGAAGCGACGGCGATAGAATTCCATCAAGTGGATGCGCAGCACCGACAGCAGGCCCGACACGATGAGCAGACCGAACAGGATGGCGGCCAGGGTGAACAACGGCACCGGCAGCGCGGTGTTGGCGATACTGTTGATGAGCAACTGCACGGAAATCGGTGTGGCAAGGCCAAGCACGGCGATACCAACGCCATAGATGATCGCCAGCCAGAAATAATTCTTCTCAGGCCAGAGGATGTCTTTCAGCCAGCTGTACACCAGCTGGTTCAGGTCCATCTTCGCAAGATCCTTGGCGGCCATGTCTCTCCTGTCACCTGCTGCGGGCAACACTGGCCCATGTAGGCGCAAGCCCCCGCAATGCCAAGGCGGGCCGAACCAAAAAATTACGCCGCCGTAATGATTCCCTGTGCGAAGAGATCAACGCCTGGCATGGATTGTCCGCTATTAGGCATCGGCCAACTGCCGCAGGCACGCGCCGAGCCGATCGGCAATCTCGTCGACCTGTGCTTCACTGATGATCAGCGGCGGCGACAGCGCGATGATGTCGCCGGTGACGCGGATGAGCAGGCCGGTATCGAACATGGCGCGGAAGATTTCCTGCCCGCGCACACCCGGTTGGCCGGGGCGGGGGGCCAGTTCGATGGCGCCGACCAGGCCGAAATTGCGGATGTCGATCACGTGCGGCAGGCCGGCAAGGCTGTGCAGCGCCGCTTCCCAATGGCTTTCCAGCGCGCGGGCGCGGGCGAACAGGCCTTCGTTGGCATAAAGATCGATCGTGGCGATCCCGGCGGCGCAGGCCAGCGCGTGGCTGGAATAGGTGTAGCCGTGGAACAATTCGATCCCCGGCACGCCGCCTGGTGCATCGACGATGGCATCATAGACGTGACGGGCTGCCGCCACCGCGCCCATCGGCACGGCAGCGTTGGTGAGGCCCTTGGCGAGGCAGATGATGTCGGGCGTGACGCCGAACCGTTCGGCCGCGGTCGCCGCGCCAATGCGGCCGAAGCCGGTGATCACTTCGTCAAAGATCAGCAGGATGCCATGGTGCGCCGTGATCGCCCGCAGCCGTTCCAGATACCCCACCGGCGGCACCAGCACGCCGGTGGAACCTGCCACCGGCTCGATGATGACGGCAGCGATGGTATCGGGGCCATGCAGAGCGATCATCGCTTCCAGCCGGTCGGCAAAGTCGGCGCCATGGGCCGGCTGGCCCTTGCTGAAGGCATTGCGTGCCGGATCGTGCGTGTGCGGCAGGTGATCGGTGCCGGGCAAGCCGGTGCCGAAGGTGCGGCGGTTGGTGACGATGCCGCCCACCGAAATGCCGCCAAAACCGGTGCCGTGATAGCCGCGTTCGCGGCCGATCAGGCGGATGCGCTGCCCCTGGCCCTTGGCACGCCAATAGGCCAGCGCAATCTTCAGAGCGGTATCGATGCTTTCAGAACCTGAATTGGTGAAGAAGATGCGGTCCAGCCCTTCCGGCATGATCCCGGCAACGCGCGAAGCGAGCTGAAAGGCGAGCGGGTGGCCCAACTGAAAGGTGGGCGCATAATCGAGCACTGCGGCCTGCTGCTGGATCGCCTTGACGATGGGTTCACGGCCATGGCCGGCGTTCACGCACCACAGGCCAGCGGTGCCGTCCAGAACGCGGCGACCATCGGCGGTGGTGTAATGCATGTCCTGCGCGGCCACCATCAGGCGCGGATTCGCCTTGAAATAGCGGTTGTCGGTGAACGGCATCCACAAGGACGACAGGTCGTTGGGTGCAACACTGGCCATCGCGGCGATCTCCTTTTTAGGCCCCTGCGAGCAGCTTCTCGATCTGGCTGCCCAGCGCTTCCGGCTTGGTCGTGGGCGCGAAACGTTCCTGCACCTGGCCGTGTTTGTCGACGAGGAACTTGGTGAAGTTCCACTTCACCGCCTCGCTGCCAAGCAAGCCGGGCGCCTGTTTCTTCAGCAGTTGGAACAAGGGGTGGGCGTTGTCACCATTCACGTCGATCTTGGCGAACAGGGGAAAGTCCACATCATAAGTGAGCTTGCAGAAATTGGCGATCTCGCTGGCATTACCAGGTTCTTGCGCGCCGAACTGGTTGCAGGGGAAGCCGAGCACGGCAAAGCCGTTGGAGCCATATTTCTTGTGCAGCTTTTCCAGCCCTTCATACTGCGGCGTGAACCCGCACTTGCTGGCGGTGTTGACGATCAGCAGCACCTTGCCTTCGAAATCCTTCATGGAAATCTCACGGCCATCGATGGTCTTGGCGCTGAAATCGTAAACGGTCGTCATAAAGGTCCCTCTCAGGGCTGGTGTTGTCCGGCCAATGCGGCCTCAAAATGCCGGCGACACAGGGCTACATAGCGATCATTGCCACCAATCTCGGTCTGCTGGCCAGAGACCACCGGCTTGCCCTGCCAGTCAATACGCAAGTTCATCGTCGCCTTGCGGCCACAGGCGCAAACCGCTTTCAGCTCGGTCAGCGTATCGGCAATCGCCAGCAACCACTGGCTGCCCGGAAACAGATTGCCCAGGAAATCGGTGCGCAGGCCATAGCAGAGCACGGGAATGCCCAGATCATCGGCGACATGCGCCAGCTGCCAGACCTGATCCTTGGTCAGGAACTGGGCTTCATCGACCAGCACGCAATTGAGCGTGCCCACCGCATGCGCGCTGGCCACGGCAGCAAACAGATCGGTTTCGGGAGCAAACATGTCGGCCGGCGCTAATAGTCCGATGCGCGAAGCGATGATGCCTTGCCCGGCCCGATCATCGATCGCAGCGGTGAACAGCATGGTGTGCATGCCGCGCTCACGATAGTTGAAGCTGGCCTGCAGCAGCACCGTCGATTTGCCGGCGTTCATCGAGGCATAGTAGAAATAGAGCTTGGCCACGCACGTTCTTTGCGCGTGGCCAAGACATTTGGTCAACAGGCTGGTTAGCGATTGCCGCCGATGAGATCGCCCAGTTCGCCGAGCACGCTGCCCTCGCCGCGGTTCTGGCCGCGGCCCATGGCGGCCTGCATCATGCGGCCGGCCAGTCGGCTGAACGGCAGCGACTGGATCCACACCTTGCCCGGCCCGGTGAGGCGAGCGAAGAACACGCCTTCGCCGCCGAACAGCATGGATTTGACGCCGCCGACGCTTTCCAGATCGAAGTTCACTGATGGCGTGAAGGCTGCCACGCAGCCGGTATCAACATGCAGCACTTCGCCCGGCGCCAGCGTACGCTCGATCACCGTGCCGCCCATCTGCACGAACACCCAGCCATCGCCTTCCAGCTTCTGCATGATGAAGCCTTCACCGCCGAACAGACCGGTCATCACCTTGCGCTGGAAGGCAATGCCGATGGAAACGCCCTTGGCCGCCGCCAGGAACGCATCCTTCTGGCAGATCAGCGTGCCGCCAATGCTGTCCAGCTTGAGCGGCAGGATATGGCCGGGGGTGGGCGCGCCAAAGGCAACGCGCGCCTTACCGCCGCCGTTGTGGGTGTAGACGGTGGTGAACAGGCTTTCGCCGCTGAGCAGCCGCTTGCCGGCCCCCATCAGCGCGCCCATGAAGCTGCCGCTTTGTCCGCCGCCATCGCCAAACACGGTTGTCATGCCGATGCTGGCATCCTTCCACACCATGGCACCGGCTTCGGCCACGGCGCTTTCGCCGGGATCCAGTTCGATCTCGACGAACTGCAGTTCATGGCCCTTGATCTCGAAATCGATATCATCGGCGATGCCGGTGGCGCGGCTGTGTTGCCAGGGATTGGGCATGGAATGTCTCCTGTTGTGCTGATGCCAATGTAGGGCGGGTGTGTTGCGCCGCCAAGACGCAAGCCGCGACAAAATCGTTGGGCGCTTGCACCCGCCGGCGCGTTGGGCAACACACGCGGCCATGAAGCATCTGCCCCTCTTCGCCGCCCTGCTCCTCAGCACCGCACCTGCGTTTGCCGCTGAGGCCGAGGACACACTGATCACCGTCACCGGCAAGGGCCTGAAGGATCTGCCCGGCGATGCGGCACTGTCGTTGATCGTGATCGACCGGGAGCGCATCCTGAACACCGGATCGAACCGGCTGGAATCGGTGCTCGCCGATATCGCCGGGCAACAGCAGTTCCGCCGGTCGGACAGCCGCTCCGCCAACGCCACGTCCCAAGGCATTACCCTTCGCGGGCTGGGCGGCAATGCCTCGTCCCGCGCGCTGCTGGTCCTGGATGGCGTGCCGCAGGCCGATCCGTTCGGTGGCTGGGTGGCGTTTCCGGCCTATGCCACCAGGCGGCTTGATCGCATCAGGGTCACGCGCGGCGGTGGCTCCGGCTATTGGGGCCCGGGCGCGCTGGCTGGCACCATCGAACTGGAATCCGTGGGCGGCAACGCGGTGCGGCCATTCGACGGCGCCATCGCCTATGGCAGCCGCAACAGCGTCGACGCGCAAGGCGCACTGGGGCTGACACGTGACAAGGGTTTCGCCACCCTTTCTGCCGCCTATGGCCGCGGCGACGGTTTCATCCCCATCGTCGAACGCAATCGCGGCCCGGTCGATCGCGCGGCGCCTTATGAACAGGCCAGCGTGGCCCTGCGCGCCGTTGTGGAAGTCGCGCCCGAAACCGAAGCGCAAGTGACGGCCAATGGATTCACCGACAGCCGCGAGCGTGGCACCGATTTTTCGCGCAACACGTCCGAAGGCGTTGATGGCGCGCTGCGGCTGGTCGGGCGCGGGCGCTGGGGCTGGCAGGCGCTGGCCTATGTGCAGACGCGCAATTTCACCTCCGATTTCGCTGCCGTGAACGCCGCGCGCACCAGCGTGACCCAGAGCCTGGCCCAATACGACACGCCGGCCACCGGCTGGGGCGGCCGGCTGGAGATCGCACCGCCGGTTGGTGACGGCGTCTCGCTGCGGCTGGGGGCAGACACGCGGCAGCTCACCGGCAAGACAATGGAGCTGTTCACCTATGTGAATGCCGCCCCCACCCGCCAACGCGAGGCCGGCGGCCGCACCGGCACCACCGGGCTGTTCGCCGATGCCAGCATCGAACGCGGCATGATCACCGCCACGGCTTCGGCCCGCATCGACTGGTGGACGATCAAGGATGGCCGCCTGCTGGAAACCACGATCGCCACCAACGCTCCGTTCACGAGCCTGCTGTTTGCCGATCGTTCCGGCCATGAATTCACCGGCCGCGCCGGCCTGGCGGTGAATCCCGCCGACTGGCTGGCGCTGCGCGGTGCCGCCTATCGCGGCTGGCGGCTGCCGACGCTCAATGAACTCTATCGGCCGTTCCGCGTTGGCCCCGATGCCACGGCCGCCAATGCCCTGCTCAGCCCTGAACGGGTGACCGGCGTGGACCTGGGCTTTACGCTCAAGCCGGCAGATGGTTTCGAGATCGGCGTCACCGGTTTCTGGAACCGCATGGACGACACCATCGCCAACGTCACGCAAGGGCGCGGGCCGGGCAGCTTCCCAGGTGTCGGCTTTGTGGCGGCCGGCGGCTTTTATCGCCAGCGCCAGAACCTGGATTCGCTGACCGTGTGGGGCTGGGAAGTGGATGCGAAGCTGCGGCGTGGCGACTTTGGGCTGACTGCAAGCTGGAGCCATGTCGATCCGACCATCGCCGCATCCCGGGCCGCTGCGCCACTGAACGGTCTGCTTCCCGCCCAGACGCCGCGCGACCAGTTCTCCGGCACCATCGATTACACCGGCAGCCTGTTCACGGCATCGGCCACACTGCGCCATATCGCGGCCCAGTTCGAGGATGACCAGAACAGCCGCAGCCTGAACGCCGCCACCATGGTTGATGCGCTGCTGCTGGTGCCATTGGTGAAGGGCTTTGCCATCGAGGGCCGGGTGGAAAATCTGTTTGATGCCGAAGTGCAGGCGGCACTTTCGGGCACCGGCGTGGTCGAGCGCGCCTTGCCCCGCACTTTCTGGGTGGGCGCGCGCGTTTCGTTCTGACCGGGTGAACCCCGTATCGACGGGCGTATGATGCGGGTCTAGCTTGTGCCGACACCAATGGAGACACGCCGCATGACCCGTTACAGCAAGGTTTCCATCACGCTGCACTGGCTGATGGCCCTGATGATCATCGGCAATCTGGCCGGCGGCTTCCTGCATGATTTCGTGCCGCGCGAAGGCGGCCAGCGCGCGCTGGTGATGGATTTCCACAAGAGCTTCGGCCTGACCATCATCGCCCTCACCCTGTTCCGGCTCGGCTAGCGATTGAGCCATAGCGTGCCGGCTTTGCCCGCCTACTTCACCGGTGGCGAGCGGCTGTTGGCCAAGGCGGCCCACTGGGGTTTCTATGCCATGATGCTGGCGCTGCCGCTGTCGGGCTGGGTGGCGGCCGATCGCAACGATCGCCCGCTGGCCTGGTTCGGGCTGCCGGTCTCCAAGTTCGGCGTTGATAAGGCCACTGGCAGCGCTGCCAACGAACTGCACGAGATCTTGGGCTGGGCCATGCTGGCGCTGCTGGCGCTGCACATTGTTGGCATCATCAAGCATCTGGTGATGGATCGTAACAATCTGATGCCACGCATGGGTGTGGGCAAACCGCGCGCTTGACGCTGCCGCCCTGCCCCCGTCACACAGGCGTATGGCCGACACAATTAAGCTGCACGAAAGCTGGCGCGCGCAGCTGGCGGATGCCCTGGCCTCGCCGTCGATGGCGGCGTTGCAGGCTTTCCTGTTGGCTGAAAAAGCCGCCGGCAAGGCGATCTTTCCCAACGGCAGCGAGTGGTTCCGCGCGCTTGATCTGACGTCGCTTGATACAGTGCGCGTGGTGATATTGGGGCAAGACCCCTATCATGGCCCCGGCCAGGCGCATGGGCTGGCGTTTTCCGTGCGCCCCGGCGTGCGGGTGCCGCCCAGCCTTGTGAACATCTACAAGGAACTGCAGGCCGATCTCGGCATCGCGCCAGCACGGCATGGCTTCCTTGAGCATTGGGCGCGGCAGGGCGTGTTGCTGCTCAACACCAGCCTGACGGTGGAACAGGGCCTTGCCGCCAGTCACAAGGGCCGCGGCTGGGAAGCGTTCACCGATGCGGTGATCCGTCTGGTGGCGGAACGGGAACAACCCTGCGCCTTCCTGCTGTGGGGCAGCCACGCCCAGAAAAAGGCTGGCTTTGTCGACGCGAGCCGGCATCTGGTGCTGAAAGCCCCCCACCCATCGCCACTGTCGGCGCACAATGGCTTCTTCGGCTGCCGCCACTTCAGCCGCACGAATGTCTGGATGGAATCGCAAGGCCTGCACCCCATCGACTGGACGCTGCCGCCAGTCTAGCCTAAGTCCATGTTGAAGGGGGAAAATCGATGCGAAGTCTTGTTCTAGCCCTGCTGCTGATGTCTGCTCCGGCGCTGGCCAATCCGCTGTTCACCGATCCGCCCGCCACCGCTACGCCGCGCGCCCGCATGGAAGTGTTGCACATCCCTTCGGGCGGGGTGGAGATCAACGGCGTGGCCTATCTGGCGGCAGGGCCGGGGCCGCATCCCACTATCGTCATCTGCCACGGCTGGCCTGGCAATGAGAAGAATCTCGATCTGGCCCAGGCCCTTCGCCGGGCCGGGTGGAATGCCATCACGTTCAATTATCGCGGTGCTTGGGGCAGCCCCGGCAACTTCCGCTTTGGCCAGAACCCGGAGGACGCCAAGGCCGTGCTGGCCATGCTGCGCAAGCCGGAGTTGGCGGCAAAGCTGGGCATCGACACTCGCCGCATCGTGCTGGCGGGGCACAGCATGGGCGGCTGGGTAACGGGGATGGTGGCATCCGAAGATCAGGCATTGGCCGGCGCCATCCTGATTTCAGCGGGCAACATGGGCATGCTGCCGCAATTGCTGGGCGATCGGCTGGAAGCCCAGGCGGCCGGCAACAGCGAAGCCCTGGCCGGCACGTCGCCCGCGATCCAGGCCGCCGAATTGCGCGCGCAGGCGGCCGCCTTTGATCTGCGCCCACGCGCCGCCGGCCTCGCCCGCCAGCCGCTGCTGGTGCTGACGTCAGACGACGGGCTGAAACCCGCCACCGATCCGCTGGTCGCCGCCGTCCGCGCCGCCAGCGGCCAGGTATCTGAAACCCACCAAGCCACCGATCACACCTGGTCAGACGCGCGGATTGCACTTGCAACCCGCATCCATGATTGGCTTGCAACCCTGCCCGCACGCCGCTGAAGCGCAGGCCAGCGGCACTCAGGTTGTGAGCGGCGGAAGCAGCACGCTGATTTGTCGGTTCGGTGACCTGACCCCCTGATTTTCCTCCACGATCGATTAGAGTCCGGCCCTTGGAGAGGACGGACGATGAAGCGAACGAGGTTCACGGAAGAGCAGATCATCGGGCTTTTGAAGGAGGCCGAGGCGGGCGCGAAGACGGCTGATCTCGCGCGGCGGCACGGCGTGTCGGAAGCGACCATCTACAACTGGAAGGCCAAGTACGGCGGGCTGGAGGTTTCGGAGGCCAAGCGGCTGCGGTCGCTGGAGGACGAGAATGCCAAGCTCAAGCGGCTGTTGGCCGACACGATGCTCGATAACGCTGCGCTGAAGGACCTTCTGGCAAAAAAATGGTG
>NZ_ATVO01000007.1 GCF_000420765.1 Sandarakinorhabdus limnophila DSM 17366
ATCGCGGCAGGCGTCACCATTTTTTTGCCAGAAGGTCCTTCAGCGCAGCGTTATCGAGCATCGTGTCGGCCAACAGCCGCTTGAGCTTGGCATTCTCGTCCTCCAGCGACCGCAGCCGCTTGGCCTCCGAAACCTCCAGCCCGCCGTACTTGGCCTTCCAGTTGTAGATGGTCGCTTCCGACACGCCGTGCCGCCGCGCGAGATCAGCCGTCTTCGCGCCCGCCTCGGCCTCCTTCAAAAGCCCGATGATCTGCTCTTCCGTGAACCTCGTTCGCTTCATCGTCCGTCCTCTCCAAGGGCCGGACTCTAATCGATCGTGGAGGAAAATCAGGGGGTCAGGTCAGGTGGTTGTAACATTTTTGATCCGAACACGTCATGAAGTTGCAGCGATAACTTCAAATTAGTGTCTGTTTTCAGCCACACACCGACCTTAAAGGGAACTCCTGTCCAAAACCAAACGGGGTCCAATCATGTCATTCTCAACCGTCAGTCTCTCGCGGTTGCTGCTCGCTTCGGCTTTTGCCGGCACTCTGGCTGACCCGGGCCTGGCACAAGCGCAAGCGCCGGCCGCGAGCACGGCGGCCGCCGACGAGAAGGCGGCGCCGGAAGACGACGTGATCATCGTCACCGGTTCGTCGACGGCGCAGCGCAAGTTCGATGTGTCTTATGCGGTGACGTCGCTGTCCAACGCCGACATCCAGAAATTGGCGCCGCTGAACTTTGCCGATCTGCTCGGCAATATTCCCGGCATTCAGGCCGAAGCCACCGGCGGCGAAGTCCAGAATGTCTATCGTCTGCGCGGCATTCCCAACGAAGGCAGTTTCCAGGCCTTCCATCAGGATGGCCTGCCGCTTTATCACGACAACGACGGCCCCTTCTTCAAGGGCGACGTGCTCAACCGCGTCGATCTGATGACCCGCACCGTCGAATTCGTGCGCGGCGGCCCGGCGCCGATTTTCGCCAGCAACGCTTCGGCGATTTACAACATGATCACCGTCACCGGTTCCGACACGCCGGCTGGTGCGGTGCGCCTGACGCTGGGTGACACCGGGCTGTATCGCTTCGATGCCTATCATTCCGGTCCGATTGGCAAGCGCACCTATTTCGCGCTCGGTGGCTTTGTGCGCCGCCACGAGGGCTATCGCCCGGGCGGCTTCCCCAGCGATGACGGCGGCCAGTTCCGCGCCAACATCCGCCACGAGTTCGAAGGCGGGGAAGTCAAGGCCTCGGTGCTGTATCTGAATGACAAGAATGTGTTTTATCTGCCGATCCCGGTCGCCGATCCGCGCAATCCGACCAGCTCGCTGGATCCGTTCCTCGATTATTTCACCGGCACGCTGAATTCGCCAGCGCTGCGCAATGCCCGGCTGGTCTATTCGGATGGCGCGGGGAGCAAGCTGTCGGAAGATCGCGATCTCGCCGACGGCCGTCACACCAAGATGCTGAGTTTCGGCCTTGAATACAAGCAAGCGCTGGGTGACTGGACGCTGGATGCCAAAGGCCGCTGGACCGACGGCAAGGTCGATTTCGACGCGCTCTATTCCACCACCAATCCGGCCGACAGCAACGTGTTTGCCAGCGGCTTCCTGGCGGCGGCGCGCACCGCCTTCAACACGCCGACGCAGACGGTGGCCCGCCTGGGCTATGCGATCGGCGGCACCAACGGCGCCACCGTGTTCGATCCGCGCGCCACGTCGGGGCTAGTGCTGAGCGCCCAGTATCGCGCGATCGCGAGCGATTTCTACTCGGGCCAGGGCGAAGTGCGCCTGTATCGCGATATCAAGACCGGCCTTGGCAAGCACAGCGTCGTCTTTGGCGGCTATGCGTCGGCCTATGGCAACGAATATGGCCAGCGCTATCAGGATTATCTGTTCGAACTGGCCACCAAGCCACGCACGCTGGACCTGATCGCCTATTCAGACACCAACCAGATCCTGGGTTATGTGACCGACAAGGGTGTCCTGCGCTATTCCACCACGATCACGGCGGGTGAAAGCGACGTGACGATATGGGCGGCGTTTGCCAACGATACCTGGCAGGTGACCGACAATCTGCGCATCGATGCTGGCGTCCGCCACGAACGCTACACGTTCCGCGGCTTCGGCATCGGCCAGACCACGGTCAACCTCGGCGATCCGACCACCCTGGCCGACAACGCCACGCGGGCCTACACCGGCATCCCGAACAACACCCGCTTTACGGTCAACGTCACGCCGTGGACGTTCGGCGCCAATTTCGATCTCAGCTCGCAGTTCGGCATCTATGGCCGCGTGTCGGAAGCATTCCGCGTGCCCAGCGAGTTCAACGTCTATTCGGGTGCCGCCAACGTCGTGCCCAAGGCGCGCCAGTATGAAGCCGGCGTGAAGATCGCGATGCCGGGCGTTTCGGCCTATCTGACCGGTTTCTACACCAAGTTCGATCCATTCAATGCGTCGTTCCTGGCCTTCAACCCGGTGACTGGCCAGAACAATGTACCGTTGACCTTCATCGGTTCGGCGGTGACCAAGGGCGCTGAAGCCGATATCGACATCCGCCCGGTGAAGTGGCTGTCGCTCGCCGGCACGGTGACGGTCAGCGATCCGACGATTTCCGATCTGGTCAACGAACAGGGTGCGTCGGCCGCCGCGGTGGACGGCAACCAGCCGATCCGCCAGCCCAAGGTGTACGGCAACTTCCGCCCGGCCATCAGCTTCGATGTCGGCGAGGCGAATGTGCAGACCTATCTGCGCTATAATTATGTCGGCAAGCGCTTCGTCGATCTGTTCAACCGCACCGAACTGCCGTCTTATGACACGCTGGGCGCTGGCCTGATCGTCGAATATCGCTCCTGGAATTTCCAGGTGGTGGGTGACAACATCACCAACGCCCGCGGCCTCACCGAAGGCAATCCGCGCACTGATCAGCTGGCCGGGCAAGGGTCCAGCACGGCGATCTATGGCCGCCCGCTGTTCGGCCGCAACGTCCGCTTCGTGGTGACAAAAGCTTGGTGAATCGCTGGTTCTGGCGGCTGCTGGTGGCGGCATTGCTGCCTGCCGCCGCCAGCGCCGCGCCGGCGATTGATCCGCCCATCAACGCGATTCAGGTGGTTGGCACCCACAACAGTTATGCCATTCCGGCCGATCCGCGGGTGATGGGGCTGATGGCGCCCAAACTGGCGGCGCTTTATGCTGCCGGCATGGTGCGCTTGCCGGCGGACCGGCGCGCCGCATTCGCCGAAGAGCATCCGGGCGGCATCAACGATCCGGCGCTGGCGCTCGATTATGTGCAGATGCCGCTGGAAGCCCAGTTGCGCACCGGCGTGCGCAGCATCGAGCTTGATCTTCACCCCGATCCGGCCGGCGGCCTCTATACCGATCCGCTGCCGTACCGCGAATTGCGCGCCGCCGGGATCACGGATCTGGCGCCGTTGCCGGTGGACACGCTGCGCCAGCCGGGCATGAAGGTGCTGCATGTCGCCGATCTCGATGTACGCAGCCAGTGCCCGCGGCTGCGCGATTGCCTGGGCCTGCTGCGGCGCTGGTCGGACGCCAATCCCGGCCACAGCCCGGTGTTCGTGCTGCTCGAACCCAAAGGCTCTGCCTTTGCCGGTGTGGTGCCCGGCGCCGTCGCCGTGCCGCCGTTCGATGCCGCAGCCTTTGAGGAGGTGGACGTCAGCATCCGCGCGGCGCTGGGCGCGGAGCGCCTTTTCACCCCCGATGATCTGCGTGGGCGCCATCCCACGCTGGAGGCCGCCGCGCTGGCCAAGGCATGGCCGCGCCTGTCGGCGGCGCGCGGCAAGTTCGTGTTTCTCTATCTGGTGCCGGGGCTGAACCT
The DNA here is from genome assembly GCF_000420765.1 of Sandarakinorhabdus limnophila DSM 17366. Lineage (GTDB taxonomy): Bacteria > Pseudomonadota > Alphaproteobacteria > Sphingomonadales > Sphingomonadaceae > Sandarakinorhabdus > Sandarakinorhabdus limnophila. The sequence goes on from NZ_ATVO01000007.1 coordinate 3,814, forward strand.
GGTGGCGTTCGCGCCTTACATGCAGGATCGGCCGTCGTTGCAGGGGCGTGTCGCCTTCGTGCAGGGCCTGCCGGGGATGGCGCACACTGCCTTCGTGCTGGTGGACAATGCGTTGACCCGGCCGGATCGCATCCCGGCGCTGGTCAAGGCCGGCTATCTGGTCCGCTCGCGTGCGGACATCGACACTGACGAGGCAAGACGCGGGGATGGCACACGGCGTGACCGCACGCTGGCCAGCGGCGCGCAGATCGTTTCCACCGATTATCTCACCCGGCCGAATGTGCACGGCAATGATTATCACCTGGCGCCCTTTGTTGGCGGCTGGCGCTGCAATCCTGTGGGCAACCCGCTCGCCAAGGGCTGCCGCAAATGAAGAAGGCCACGCTGTTTGCGGCCTTGCTGGCGGCGGTGATGGCAGCGCCAACTCAGGTGATGGCGATGGACCCGCCCGGTTATGCCGCCCCCTTTGCCGAGACGTTGGAAACGCTGAACTTCCCGCTGCTTGCTATGATCAGGCAGGTGCCAGGCTGGGCGGCGGCGGTGCGAGCCGATCCCGCCCTGCAGACGCTGGCGACGGCACGGGCGCAGCGGGTCACGGCCGCCAGCGCCTGCACGCCGCGGCCCAGTTGCTTGGCCGAAGCTTGGTTGTGGACCCCGGCCGACACTGAAACCATGACCAGCGCGCTGCGCAGCATCGCGGCGCGGCCGGGCCTGGCGGATGCGCTGGTGCGTACCCACCTGCGCGCCTCTGGCCGGTTTGCCCGCCATGCCGGGCTGGGCGATGCCGAACTGCTGGCGGCGGCCTGGGCCGATACGGCGGCTGGCCTGAACAATCTTGTGGCCGTCTATGGCCAGGGCAAGCCGCCGCGTTACCCGCTGATCGATGCAGGCATTCTTGATGTGAACCGGCCGGAGTTTGCCGGCGCTCTCGATGCGCATGCGCAGGTGACCTTCGCGGCGGCGCGCGGCGATGATCTGCCGTTCGATCCGTCGCTTCGCTTTGCCGTCGGCCTGCTGCGCATGAACGAGCGGACCGAGGCGGCGGCGTTCCGGCCGCTGCTGGCTGGCGAGAATGCGCAGGCCGTGGCCCAGGCGCGCCGCACGCGTTGGGCCAGCTGGCGCTATCCGGCGCTTCTGGTGTTCGGTCACGGCCCGGAAGACGCGCAGTCGCGCACTGGGGTGCTGGGCCATATCCGCTTGGCGCGCGCCGCCGATCTGTTTGCGCAGCGGTTGGCGCCGTTCATAATTGTCAGCGGCGGCAACGTGCACCCCAATCGCACGCCGTTCAACGAAGCCATCGAAATGAAGCGGCTGCTGATCGCGCACTATGCCATTCCGGCGGATCGCATCCTGATCGACCCCCACGCCCGGCACACCACCACCAATTTGCGCAACAGTGCGCGCCTGTTGTTTGCCGCGCGTTTTCCCACCGATCGCCCGTCGCTGATCGTCACCGATCCGATGACCGCGCGCTATATTGGCAGCCCGGTGCTGCTGGAGCGCACGCGCGCCGAAACCGGCGTGCTGCCCGGCCAGGTGACGCCGGCAGACATCGCATTTGCCTTCGAATTCCGGCCGGACCGGGTGGCTTTTCACGTCGAACCGCTCGATCCGCTCGATCCCTGAGCGAAAGGATGAACCCATGCGCAATCGTTTCAAGATCATTGCGGTCGGCCTGCAACTGGCGTTGATCGTTACAGCCACGCCGGCGGCGGCCTGGGGTGATCGGGCGCACGCTGCGATCAACCGCGCCGCGCTGGCCAGCCTGCCAGCCGATGGCCCGGTGTTCCTGCAGGCGCATGCCGATTTCATCGGCGGCATGGCCAGCCTGCCCGATCTTTGGCGGCAGCCGGTCGATCCCTTCGCCAAGATGGAGGAGGACCCCAACCATGGCTGGTTCCGCGAACAGTTCGCCTTCATGAAAAAGCCGCCGCGCTCACGATATGAATTCGTCATTGCGCTGCTCGACGCGCAGCGCAAGATGCCGCCTGGTTCAGACGCGGCACTGCGCACAAACGTGCGATGGACCGGCACCATGGCTTACGCCACCGTGGAAGCCTTTGACCGGCTGGTGGCCGGCATGCGCATGCACCGCCGGTTGGCCGCGCAGGGCCAAGACACGCGGCATATCGATCAGGCACTGGCCTATGATGTGGTGCGGATCGCCCATTATGTCGGCGATGGCGCGCAACCGCTGCACGCCTCCATTCACAGCGATGGCTGGCGCGGCGCCAATCCGAAACAGTATACGACCGATCGCAGTATCCACAGCCGCTTTGAAACCATGTTCGTCGATGCGATCGGCCTGACTGAACAGGATGTGCTGCGCGGCGTGCCGGCCCCGGCGCGGCAGCAGGGCGACGTGTTCGACGCGGTGCTGGCGTTCCTTGACGACAGCGCCGCGAACATGGAGCGTGTCTACCAACTGGATCAGCAGGGCGCGCTCGCCGATCCCGCCTCGCGCCCAGCGCGCGATCTGGTCTATGCCCGCACCGCCACCGGCGCGGCCATGCTGCGCGACCTGCTGCACCGCGCCTGGCTGGTCTCAGCCCTTCCGCCACAGAACCCAGCCGCCGATCCGTTGAGCCCGGCCAATCCGGCCTACAACCCCGAAACCGGTTCGGCGCCCGCACCCGTCAAATGATGGCGTCAGTTGCGGCCGGCCTTTTGGCGCAGACTTTTTTTCTCGGGGCCTCTCCTTGCGAGACCAAAATCTTCTCTCCGTCTTTCAGTATGGCCTCGCGATATTGAACCTTACTGGTTCCGGAGCGCTTCGTCAGGTTGGGATTGTTCATCAATTACACTCGCTTCGGCTACGGTTCGTCACGTGAGCCGCAACAGGTCGCGGGCAGATGTCGCTGATGTGGCGTAAGCATTTGGGATAAAACTGATTGGGTCTCTAACGTTTTGCGTCCTGGCTTCCCGACCATAGTGGAAACGGCCCCGGCAATGTTTGCCGGGGCCGTTTCGCGTCAGAGGCCGAGCGTCAGAAACGCTGGCCGAATTTCACGCCGAAGAACTGCGGCCGGATCGGGAAGTTCCGCGATGAGCCCGAGCAGATCGAGATCGAGCAGAAGGTGTTCGTCGTCAGGATGCCGCGGCGATCGAAGGCGTTCTGGATGAACACGTCCACCGACCACTTGTCCTTCTTCACACCGGCCGAGAAATCGAACGAGACAAAGCCCGCCGAATTGCCGAGCAGATCGTTCAGTTCGGTGTTCAGATCCTGGGTGGCGCCAGTCTGATACAGGGCGGCACCCTGCACATAGGCATCCATCTTGCCCAGCATCGTATCAAAGCGCACCGATGTGGTGCCCTTGAACTTGGGCTGGCGCGGCAGGCGGGTGCCATCGGCGGCGGCGACTTCCGGCGTGGGCGGGTTGCCCGGCGCGAAGGCGCCAAGCGTGCAGGACGCCAGCTGTGCGATGGACAAGGTCGCGGCGTTGGCGGCAAAGTTGCAGAAGTTGCCCTTCAGCTTGCCATCATTGTACGAGCCCGATGTGGAGATGGTGAACTTGCCGAGCCGCAGATCGGCATCGAATTCGACCCCCTTCACCTCGGCGTTGCCGGCGTTACCGGTGATGCCCGCGCCCTGGGCGCCGGCGACAACCACCGTATATTGCAGGTCATTCCACTTTTCGAGGTAGAAGGCCGCGTTCAGGCGGAAGACATTGCCCCAGGTTGTCTTAAAGCCGATTTCATAGTTGGTCAGATCTTCCGAGCGGAATGGCGCCACGGCATAGACCTGGCCACCGATACGAAGCGGCCGGCCCTGGCCACCGGGGCGGAAGCCGGTGGAATAGTTGGCATAGATCATCTTGCCGGGGGCCACCTGCCAATCCAGCGCGATCTTGTGGGTTTGGCCCTGTTCCCGATAGATCAGCTGGTGATCGGGCCGCGAGAAGTTGGTGTTGAGGCAGGTCAGGCGTTCCGTGGCCGACAGCGGGGTGGGGCAGCCGCCCGCCTGGCCAGTTGCTGCCACGGTGCTGCGCACGTTTTGCGCCGATGCGGCGACACCGGCAAAGCCGACCACGTTCAGTTCCGTCCAGAAATAACGGATGCCACCAGTGATCTTCAGCGCTGGCGTGATGTTGTAATGGCCCTCGGCAAACACGGCATAGTCGCGCGTGACGCGGTCCTGTTCGGTAATGTAGAAGGCATCCCGCTTCACGGCGGGAGTGCCCAGGATCATGCTGCCGCCTTGCGTATCAGGCACGCCGAATGATGTGGCGAAATCGGCGCGATCACCGCCGCCGGCTTCGGTATAGCCGGCAACATTGCCCAAGCCGCGCGTGGCGTAGTCGTCGTTGATCTCGTTCTTCTGATACTGGTAGAAACCGCCGAACGTGACATCGAACGGCCAGCTTTCCGGCGTCTTCATCCGCAATTCCTGCGTGAAGATGCGCTCGTGGCGGTTGCCGCTGTAATACTGGGTCGGGTTCAGCAGGGTGGAGCAGCGCAGCGACGCGCCCGAACCGGTGCAGCCCGCCTTGTCGAAGAACTGCAGATAGCTCTCATAGCCAGGGCCAAAGCTGTCATAGGCCACGGTGTAATAAGTGTAGTCGTTCAACAGTTTGATGTTGCGGCGGAAATAGCCGGTGGCGCTGACCACATCGAAATCGCCGATGTGGCCGTGGATGGTGGCCTGCGCCTGATACCATTGGTCGTTCTGGCGGGTGTCGTCATAATCATGCACCTGCAGATCGCCCACCCGGGGATCAAAGCCGAAATAGCCCAGCGAAATCTGCTTTTGCGCGGTGATCTGCGGGTTGATCGACCAGCCTTCGACCGGTTCCCACAGCAGCGACAGGCGGCCGCCGACTTCATCGATGCTGTTGTAGTTGTTCTTTGTCTTGCTGGCGTTGTTCAGCGTGAAGCTGGTAAGCGGGTTCTCATCGCCCAGGTTCAGGATGGCCGGGCTGCCGTCGGCAAACTTGCCGTTGTTGGCCACGTTGTCGACGTAACCGCCTTCCTTGCGGTAATAGCCCATGGCGCGGATCGCCAGCGTCTCAGTGACCGGGATATTGATGAAGCCCTGGGCCTGGCCGCCGAAATCGCCGCCGCCAAACTTGTTGGCTTCCAGGTCCATGCCGCCGGAAAATTCGCCAAGCTTGGGCTTGTTGGTGATGACGCGGATGGTGCCGGCCAGCGAGCCGGCGCCGAACAATGTGCCCTGCGGGCCAGACAGCGCTTCGATGCGTTCTACGTCATAGACGTGGACATCGGGCAGGCCGTTCACGTTTATGGAGATATCGTCGAGATAATAGCCGGTGGCAGGGTAGGCGCCGCCGGCCGGCACGATACCGCGGAAATAGACTTCGGTGCGGCCCGGCCCGAGGCCGGCGAACGAGACGGACGGGATCAACGCGGCAAAATCGGTCAGGCCCTTCACGCTGCGCTGCTGCAGCGTATCGGCGCTGAGCGCCTGCATGGAGATCGGCACCTTCTGGATGCTGGTGGCCGTGCGGGTGGCCGTGACGATGATTTCCTCGAAGCCCTTTTCCTCTTCGGCGACCGCGGTGGCCTGATCATCGGCGGCAAGCGCCGGGCTGGCAAGGCCGGCCAGCATGGTGGTGATGCCCAGCAATCGGATGAACCGTGTGCGGCTGTTGCCTTGTTGAAGCGCCTGCGTGCCCGTCATGAAACCATTCCCCCTTGAAACTGTTATAACCTTCCCCAGCGCAACTGACCTGAAGTGTAGCAACACCTGTCGGAGCTGGTCACGTCACTTTTCTGTCATCTCATAATGCAGCATCGGCCGGCTGCGCCTATGCGCCATTCTCCCCACCCGCAGGGCTGCGCCGCCAATTGTCTGTTCGGCCATCTGCGCCTAGCGTTGCAACACGATCAGGGGGAGCGAAATGCAATCGGGCAACACGCGATCACGGCCAGCGGAGACGGTGTTGGCCGCAGCGACAGCGCAGCTGGCGACCGATCCGGCTGCCGCTCTGGCCGTGGCCGAAGATCTGTTGGCCAGCGCGCCCGATCTGCTGCCGGCGCAATTGCTGGCGGGCCAGGCGCTGCGCCATTTGGGCCAGTTCGATGCGGCCGTTGCGCGGCTTTCGGCGCTGGCGGCACTAGCACCCACTGTGCCGGCCGTGCGCTGGGAACTGGCGCAGGCCGCCGTCGCTGCCGGCCAGCCGGAAGTTGCCATCACCGCGCTTGAACAACTGACCCGGCAATTGCCGGCGGTGCCGGGCGGCTGGTTCCTGCTCGCCAACCAATATCGCGCCGCCGGCCGCGCCCGCGATGGCTGGCTGGCCGATCTGAAGGGCGTGAACGCCGCCACGCAGGATGCCGAACTGGTGCAGGCCGCCCTGGCCATGCAGCAGGGCAAGCTGGATGATGCCGCCGCCCTGCTGGTGGCGCGCCGCGTGCGGGCCGGCGATGATCCCCCCGCCAGCCGGCTGGCGGCGGAAATCCGCTGGCGCCAGGGCGACATGCCGGGCGCCATCGCCGGGCTGGAGGCGGTGCTGAACCAAGCACCGGGCTATGACATGGCGCGCGAATTTCTGATTCGCCTGCTGGTGCAATCGAACCGCTTGCCCGATGCGCTGGTGCATGCAGAATTGCTGGCCACCTCGCCGGTGGACAATCCCGGCCATGATCTCATCCTCGCCTCCGTGCTGGTGCATCTGGGCGAACAGGGCCGGGCGCGCGACCTGTATGAAGGGCTGCTCGCCCGCAATCCCGGCCAGCCGCAGGTGTGGCAGAACCTTGGCCACGTGCTGAAGACGCTGGGCGAACAGGCCGGCGCCGTTACCGCCTATCGTGAAGCCGTCACCCGCCAGCCCACCTTGGGCGAAGCCTGGTGGAGCCTGGCCAATCTGAAGACGGTGAAGCTGGGCGCGGCCGACATTGCCGCGATGGAGGCGGCTTTGGCCGCGCTCGCCGGGCAGGAATCGCCGCGCGCCGAAGACCTGTTCCACATGCATTTCGCGCTGGGCAAGGCGCACGAGGATCTGGGCGAATCGCAAGCCGCGTTCCGCCATTACACGGAGGGCAATCGCCTGCGCCGCGCCGGGATCGTGCATGATGCCGATGCCTTCTCCGCCGAAATCGATGCCGCCGTTTCAACCTTCACCGCGCCATTCCTCGCGGCACGCCGGGATGGCGGGTGCCCCGCGCCCGATCCCATCTTCATCGTCGGCCTGCCGCGCTCCGGCTCCACGCTGATCGAGCAGATCCTTGCCAGCCACAGCCAGGTCGAAGGCACGATGGAACTGCCCGACATGATGATGATCGCCAGCCGGCTGGCCGCGCGGGTGGAGGCAGGGGAATTTGCCGATTTCGGTTCGATGATGGCGGCGCTCACCCCGACGGATCGCCAGCGGCTGGGCGAGGAATATCTCGAACGCACCCGCATCCACCGCAAGTCCGGCAAGCCGCGTTTCATCGACAAGATGCCCAACAACTGGCAGCACGTCGGCCTGATCCGGCTGATCCTGCCGAATGCCACCATCATCGATGCCCGCCGCCACCCGATGGGCTGCTGTTTTTCGGCGTGGAAACAGCATTTTGCCCGCGGGCAGGGCTTTTCCTACGATCTGGTCGACGTGGGCCGCTATTACCGCGATTATGTGCGGCTGATGGCGCACTTCGATGCCGCTGCCCCCGGTGCCACCACCCGAGTCGTCTATGAGGAGATGGTGGCCGACACCGAAACCCAGGTGCGCCGCCTGCTCAGCGCTGTCGGGCTGGCGTATGAGCCGGCCTGCCTTGAATTCTGGCGTAATGATCGCGCGGTGCGCACCGCCAGTTCCGAACAGGTGCGCCAGCCGATCTTCACCGACGGCGTGGACCATTGGAAGGCCTATGCCGCCTGGCTGGGTCCGCTGGGCGAAACATTGGGCGATGTGGCAACGCTCTATCCGGCGGTGCCGGCGTCATTGTCGCCTATTTGATCACACCAGTTTCCGCCAGCTTGGCACGCAGGGCGTTATTTTCAGCCATGCTCACCCGGCCGGCGGTGCGCACCGCGGCGATTTCGGCGGCCTTGAACGGCTTGGCCGGCTTGGCCGGCTTGCCCAGCGTGACGGCGTGGCTCAGGATTTCGGCGATCTCGGCATCCGCCATGCTGGCCATGCCCGGCATTACGCCCATCAACGGCGCGCCTTCCACCGTGATCGGGCCGGCCATGCCCCACAGCACGACGCGCGCCATATAGGCCCGCCCTTCCGGGCTTTGGGCGATGGCGGCGGCGCGGGTGGCCAAGCGCGGAAACTGGCCGGACAGACCTTCGCCGCCGGCCTGATGGCACATGGCACAGCGCGCCACGAACGCCGCCTTGGGTTCGGCCGCCGCCGGCATTGCCACCCCGGCTCCAACAGCCAAAGCCAAAAGCCAGCGATTTGAAATCATGCCGATTTTTCCTTGCAATCAGGATGGGGCGGCCCAGCGTGGGCCACGATGTGCGGCAAATACTGGACAGTCATCAAGGCGGCGTCAAGCCGTCCTCCATGGGGCAAACCGCGCATCGCTGGACGCCGGCAGACGGCTGCGTTAAGCCGGATACAATGACAAAAACAGCCGAAAAGCCGGCGCGAACAGCGCCTGTGCGTCCGGGGATCTATGGGCGCGGCACCGAAACGGTGGATCTGATCCTGAATGCCGCGCTGGATGTGCTGGTGGAAGAAGGCGCGGCGGCCTTCACCCTGCGCCGGATCGCGACGCGCTGCGGCATGCAGGTGGGCCGCCTGTCTTATCATTTTGCCCGCAAGGAGTTGCTGATCCAGCTGCTGCTCGATGATCTGCTCGATTATTATGAGCGCATGCTCGACGAAACGGTGCGCCAGCCGCACCTCGATCCGGCCGAACAGCTGCGCCGGATGATTACCCTGGTGCTCGATGATATCGGTACCAAGCGCACCACGCATGTGTTCACCGAACTCTGGGCGCTGTCCAATCACAATCCGGCGGTGGCGGAACGGGTGGCGGCCTTCTACCGCTATGCCCACGCCAATATCGCGGCCGCCATCGCGCCGCTCAATCCGGCGCTGTCGCCCGCGCAGCTGGACGTGGTGGCACGCTTTGTCAGTTCCGCGCTGGAAGGCACCACCATCTTTGCCGGCCACGGCAAGCCCTGGGCCCACCAGATGCCGCAAATGCAGCGCCTCGCCGTGCACGCCCTGCTGCACCTGGCCCGCACCATAAAGCCCGAAGACCTGCCCGATCTCGGCTGAAACCCGCTACGTTATTCAGGCATTGTGCCGGCCGGCGCGCTGGCTTGACGAATACTTGACGTGCGTCCAGTCTGAAGTTGCATGGCGCCGGGTATCCGGTCGCCGGTTCGGAGTCGCCGGTCCGTAAGTGGGCAAGCGGGCGGTCGCCGAATGGGCATTTGGGGGAAGGGCTTTGGCAAGCATGATCAGTGCAACAACCATGGCAGGGATTGGCCGGCTGGCAGGCACGGTCGCGATTTCGCTGCTCGCCCTTGCTGCCGCACAGGCCCAGCCGGCCGCCGCGCCGGCGCCAGCCGCCACGATGGCCCCGGTCGAGCCGGAAGAGCCCTTCACCCACAAACTGCCGGAATGGTCCCCGCACTGGGGCTTCGTGCGCGGCGGCTGGGAAAGTGGCGGCACCCGCATCTGGAACGGTGATACCGGCAAGATGGTCGGCCTCGTTTCCACGGGTCGCTGGTCCGATCTCGCCCTCGATCCCAAGCGGCGCTTCATCTACGTTTCGGAAAGCATCTGGACCAAGGTGAACCGCGGCACCCGACAGGACATGATCTCGGTCTATGATTCGGTGAACATGGCGCTGGTGACGGAAATTCCGCTGCCGGGCCGGCTGATCATCGGCACCATGAAGAACAATTTCGTCATCAGCGATGATGGCAAGACGGGCTTCGTCTATGATTTCAGCCCGGCATCTTCGGTGATCGTGGTTGATCTGGAAAAGCGCAAGGTTGGACAGGTCGTCGAACTGCCGGGCTGTGCCAGCCTCGTGCCGGTGACAGGCATCGGCTTCTCGGCGCTGTGCTCAGATGGCACCATCGCCACGGTGACGGTGGGCCCGAAAACCTCCACCGTCAGCCACAGCCAGCCCTTCTTCAAGGCCGCTGAAGACGGCGTGTTCGATTTCTTCACCTATGATCGCACCAAGGGTGAGATCGTGACGCTCACCTACACCGGCCTTATCCGCACGGTGAAGCTGGGCGCGGCGCCCACCATCGGCGATGCCTGGTCGATCCAGGCGGCGGCGGGTGTGCGCCCCGGCGATACCCGCCCGCTGGACATCAACTGGTTCCCTGGCGGCCGCGCGGCGACGACGCTGCACCGCGCCACCGGCATGCTTTATGTGCTGATGCACCGGGGCGAATACTGGACCCAGAAGGCCGATGGCGAGGAAATCTGGGTGGTCAACATGGCCACCCGCAAGGTCGTCAAGCGTGTGCCGCTGAAAAAGCCGATCGGCAATATCGAGGTGACGCAAGACGCCAAGCCACTGATCTTCCTGTCGGGTGACGAAGGCGTGGTGCAGGTGATGGATGCCGCCACCTACGAGATCAAGCATGACATCGAACGCGGCGGCGGCGGCATGATCGTCGTGCCGGACGTGGATTGAGTGGAACAGGCGCTGCCTCTTCTGGGTGTGGCGGCCAGCGTCGCTGTGGCGCTGCTGTTTGCCGTCGCCGGCATCGACAAGCTGCGCCACCGCGATCTGCTGCCCGGCGTGATCGCCAACTATCGGTTGCTGCCCGATGCACTGGTGGCGCTCGCTGCGGCGGTGCTGCCGGGGATGGAACTGCTGGTGGCGGCCGGGCTGCTGCTGGGCTTTGCCCCGCTTGCGCCGATGGTGGCCATCGCGCTGCTGCTGGTTTTTGCGGCGGCCATGGCGATCAACATCGGGCGCGGCCGCCGGCATATCGATTGCGGCTGCGGCCATGTGGGCTTGCGCCAGCAACTGGGCTGGAGCCAGGTGGCGCGCAACCTCGTGCTGGCTACGGCACTGTTGCCGGCGCTGGCGGCAGGGCGGGCTGATCTGGGCATGGCCGATGTGGGCCTTGGCGCGGCGGCGGGCGTTGCCCTCTATCTGTTGTTGCTGATGTTCTCGGCAGTGGGCGCATTGGTTGCGTCGGCGCCCAAGCAGGGTTGAGGAAGGGTTTTGATGTCAACCTTGGGACTCATCAACGAAGCGCTGCAGTGGCTGGTCCTGATCGGCCTGGGTGTGGCTGGCTTGGCGCTGGCGCGGCAGGTGGGCGTGCTGCATGTGCGCGTGGCCCCGGCCGGTGCATTGGATGCCAATCGCGGCCCCGCCATTGGCGACAAAGCGCCGGTAACGCCGGTGACGACGCTGGAAGGGCGCCCCTATCTGATCGGCGGCCCGGCCCAGGGCCTGCAACTGCTGATGTTCGTTTCGGCCTCCTGCCCGATGTGCAAGAGCCTGATTCCGGTCGCCAAGTCGTTCGCCGCCGCAGAGCGCGTGAGCCTGGTGTTCGTTGGTGATGATGATCCGGCCGCGCAGAGGGCGCTGGTCGCCAAGCATGATCTGGCGGCCTTCCCGTTCATCAACAGCGACGTTGTCGGCCGCCTGTTCGAGGTGGACAAGCTGCCCCACGCCGTACTGCTCGATGCGACCGGCACCGTGCTGGCCAAGGGGCTGGTCAACAGCCGCGAGCATTTCGAAAGCCTGATCATCAGCCACGAGATGGGCGTGCACAGCGTTCAGGATTATATTGCTGGTCTGCCGACACCGGCGAAGGTGGACGCATGAGCGGCAAGGGGAGCCAAGGGGGAAAAGGCATGAAGCGTTTCGATATCGATGGCCTTGGCGAGAAGCTGCTGCGCAAATTTGCCGGCAACAGTTCGCGGCGTTCCTTCCTCACCAAGCTGGGGGCCACGATCGTGGCCGCGCCGGCCTTCCCGTTGCTGCCGGTCAGCCGGGCCAGCGCCGCCACCAAGGATCGTTCGCCCGAGGCCAAGACCGCCTTTGCCCGCAACGCCCAGACCAAGGATGACACCAAGTGCGATTACTGGCGCTATTGCGCCATCGATGGCAGCCTGTGCTCCTGCTGCGGCGGCGGCATGAGCAGCTGCCCGCCCGGCGCCGAGCCCTCGCCGGTGTCGTGGGTCGGCACCTGCATCAATCCCGATGACGGCAAGGCCTATCTGATCGCCTATCGCGATTGCTGCGGCAAATCGGCGTGTGGCCAGTGCGGCTGCGACAACACCGATCGCGAAACCCAGCTGTACATGCCGCAGCTGAACAACAACGTGATCTGGTGCTTTGGCACCAAGAGCATGGAATATCACTGCTCCACCGCCGTTCTCGTCGGCAAGGCTTCGTGACGCGCGGGCAGGGCTGAACCATGGCTCTGCCCACACGTTCGGTCTGGGCGCCGGCTGGCGCACTGGCGGGGCTGTTGCTTCTGGTGGCCGCCGCCCCGCCGGCCGTTGATTACCGCGCCCCCGGCGATGAAACCGGCCTGCCGGTCAGCTACCCGGCCGATATGGACGTCGCGCAATCCGATTATGTCGAACAATGCGGCGGCTGCCACGGCATCAAGGGCAATGCCGCGCCGGCTGAACTGCCCAATCTGCAGGGCCGCGTCGGCTGGTTCATGTGCCTGCCCGAAGGCCGCGATTATCTGATGCGGCTGCCCAACATCGCCCGCAGCCGCATTGACGACAACGAACAACTCGCCGCGCTGATGAACTTCATGGTGTTCGGCCTGGGCGGCAAGTCCACGCCCGCCGGCACCAAGCCCTTCACCGCCGCCGAAGTTGCGGTTGGCCGCACCAAGGCCTTCACTTCGGTTAGCCTGATCAAGACCCGCGCACAGATCGTCGAAAAGGTGATCCAGAAATGCGGCGCGCCGGCCTCCTTGCGGCTGATGTATCCGCAAGGAACCAGCGCCATGCCGGTGCTGGCTGCGGCCGGCAAACCGCCCAAATCCTGACCGTCCCTCCCCACCGGGGAAGGTTCAGCTCACGGCTTCGGCGGCTGCCAGCGCCATTCCAGCGCCTGCAGTTGCGGCGTGGGCGTGGGGGCGAGCAGGGCATAGGCGATGATCATGCCACGTTCGCACTTCCACCAAAATTCGCCTTCCAGTGCACCCTTTGCCGAGACGCCGGGCGCGTTGGGACAACGGCCGGCCTTGGCGGTGATGGCGGCAATATCGGCACGCCGGTGGGCGGCGTCGCGGTCCATCAGGAAATTCACCGCCAGCCCGGCGTTGCCCACTTCGCCCGTGGTCAGCACCTTGTGCATCGGTTCCGCCAGCCCGGCCAGCGCTGGCGACAGCGCCAGCACATCGTTGGGGGCAAGGCCGGCTTCGCGGATGGCGATCAGCGCGTCCCAGGTGGGGGCGGCTGGCCCGGCATAGGTGCGGTTGGTCAACACAAAGGCGCCCCAGCCGCTTTCCGGCGCGATCAGCATGTAACTGCCATAACCGGGATAGCCGCCGCCGTGGAACGCCACCCGGCCCAGCGTGCAATCATCGCCAACCCTGAGCCCGCCGCCATAGACGACCGCCACCGCACAGGGCGAGCTTGCTGCCTGCGTGGGCCGCATCATCCGGCGCGGTGAACCTTCGCCGCGCAGCAGGGCACGCACCGTGGCACGGGCCGGCGCTTCGGCCTCGCCCGGTGCTGCGGCCGGCCAGGCAGAGAGCAGATGCCCCACCCATTTGGCATAATCCGGCCCGGTGGTGATCACGCCGCCCATGGCGCCAAAGGTGCCGGGGGCCATGTCAGGCTCGCGTTGCCATTTGCCGTCTTCCCAGCGCCAGCCGCTGGCCAGCAGCCCACGCGGCACATCGGCCAGATCAAATGTCGTGGCCGCCATGCCCAGCGGCCGGAACCGGCGCTTGGCAATTTCGGCTTCGAACGGCTGGCCGCTCACATTGCGGATGATGCGGCCCAGCAGGGCATAGCCCAGGTTGCTGTATTCATGGATCAGCCCCGGTGCGCGGGTGAAGGGCACACCGTTTTTCAACAGCGCGCTGAACTGCGCTTCGGGCAGCGGCGTCTGGCGATCACCCCAGGGATCATCGGTGACGAAACCGCCCATGTGGTGCACCAGATCGGTGACGGTGAGCGCGTCGCCCCAACCGGCCACTTCCGGCACATGCGCCGCCACCTTGTCGTCCAGCCGCAGCCTGCCTTCGCCGGCCAGATCAAACAGCGTCAGCGCCGTGAAGGCCTTGGTCATGCTGGCAATGCGAAAGCGCGTGTCGGCTTCTACAGGGCGGGCAGCATCGACATCGGCGATGCCGGAAACGCCACTGTGCACCAGGCCTTCGCCGCGCTTGACGATCCCCCAGGTCAGGCCCGGCACCTGGTTGGCGTCGGCCCATTCCCGCATGCTGCGATCGATGCTGGCGGCAAGTTCGGGCGGAAAAGTCGCAGTCGGGGGGGCAGCGGTTGCCGGTGCGGCGAGCAGGGCGCCAAACGCCAGTGGGGCGAGCAGCGTCCTCACATCTCTTTCCCGTCGCGAATCTTGTAGAACACGCCGGCGCCGTCGCCGCCGGCCAGTTCCAGCGTGCCTTCGATGGTGCGCACGTCGTAATTCATCGGCACGGCGCTGGAGACCTTCACCTCGATGAACTGCTGCGGGCCGGGATTGAGGTGGAACGGGCAATCGGGCGGATAGGCCAGCAGCACGAAATGGCTCTGGCTGGCGCCCTTGCCCAGCGGCAGCATGTAGCCATTGATCTTCACCCGCTTGCCCGCCAGCGATTTCACCGTGGCGGGATAGACTGGCTTCACCGCGCCGACCTTGGCAGCGGCGGGATCTTCCTTGGCGCTTTCCAGCACCGCCCACGGCACGCCGCCGGGCGGGGTGGGGGCCGGTTTCCAGATCGATTCCGATGGCTTCAGCGCGGTTTGCGCGAGCGCCGCCGGAGCAGCGAGCATCAGGACGGCGGTGATGACAACACGGGCGAGCATTGGTCCCTCCTAGCGGGCATTTGCCAGCGTTTCGGCAATATCATTCTTGAGCACACGCAAGGCTGGAATCAAGGCGGCAATCAGCCCGATCCCCAGCGCGGCGGCGACAATCAGCGCCTCGCCGGGGTGGAAGGCGAAAGCGTTCAGGCCCAGCGCACGCAATTGTTCGATGCTGGCCGCCGCCATCCCGATCACGCCATGGCCCAGCAACAGACCCAACGTGGCACCGGCACTGGCCAGGATCAGCCCCTCGCTGGCCACCTGGCCGATGATCGCCGCGCGGCTGGCCCCGATCACCCGCAGCATGGCCATGTCGCCCTCCCGCTCCTTCAGCGCGGTGAGCAGCGCCACGAAGATGGACAGGCCGGCGGTGAGCATCAGCAACACGGCAAAGGCGCGCACCGCGTCCAGCCCGACGCCGACCAGCGCCAACAGGCGGGAGACTTCCACGGCGGGCACGGCGGCCTGCAGATTGGTCTGGCGGTTGATGAAGCCGGGCAGGCGCACCGCCGCAATCGGCGATCCGAAGCGCACCAGCACGGCTGTCACCTCAGCGGCACCGGCATGGGCTTCATGGTCTTCGGCGCTCTCCCCGTCGTGATGGTCTTCGCCGGGATCTTCGATGCCGTGCACGCCCCACACGCTTTCAACGCGGGTCAGAATCAACCGGTCGATCACCGTGCCGGTCGGTTTCAGGCGGCCAACCACGATGAACGGCGTTTCCTCGTGCTTCGGCCCTTCGTCACCACTGCTCATGCCGTGGCCGCCCACGAAGCGCTGGCCCAGCGTCGCGCCGGTGCGGGCCGCCACATCGGCACCGATCACCGCCTCCATCTTCGCCGAAAACATGCGGCCATCGGCAAGGCTGGCGCCGAGCAGCGCCGGATAGGCCGGTTCGGTGCCGACAATACGGAAGCTGCGAAAACTGTCGCCCAGCGCCAGCGGGATCGCTTCGGCCACGCCCAATTGGCGGCGCAGCAGCGGGACGGTATCCAGCGGCACATTCCCGGTCGGGATATCGACATGATAGACCGAACTCAGGATCAGCTGCAGCGGCGAGCCCTTGGCACCCACCACCATGTCGATGCCTTGCGCATCCTTGTCGAAGCGGTTTTCCAACTGGCTGGAAAAGAGCAGCAGGATAACGAGGCTGGCAACGCTCAAGGCCAGCAACAGGATGTTGAGCGCGGTGTTGAGGCCGCGGTCCTTCAGATAGGCAAGGCTCAGCCCGATCATGCGGCCACCGGCGCCATCAGATTGAGCCGGTTGGCAAAACGGTGCGCGATGCGGCCATCGTGGGTGGCAACCAGCAGCGTGGCGCCGGTGGCATCGGCCACGTCGAACATCAGATCGATCATGCGCGCGGCGTTGGCATCGTCCAGCGCACTGGTTGGCTCATCGGCAACAACCAGCCGCGACCGGGTGATCAGTGCGCGCGCGATGGCAGCGCGCTGGCCTTCGCCCTGCGAAAGCTGGCGCGGCCGGGCGGCGGCACGGTGGGCAAGGCCAACCCGATCGATCATGCCGGCAATGGCAGCGCGGTCAACATGACCCAGCGCCAGTTGCTGGGCCAGGGCCAGATTGTCGGTCACGCTCAAGGCCGGGATCAGCCGCAGCGTCTGGAACACCAGACCGATGGTGCGGCGGCGCAAGGCATCGCGGGAAGCCGGGGGCAGGGCGCTCATCACCTCGCCAGCGACGCTGATCGCGCCGTGGCTGGGGGTGAGCAGGCCGGTGACGATGTTGATGAAGGTGGTCTTGCCCGAACCCGATGGCCCCAGCAGCAGGGCGTGGGCGCCGGGTTGCAGTTGCCAATCGCCGATGGCCATCACCGTGCGGCCATCACGCACATGCGAAAGGCCCCTGGCTTCCACCAGGGGCCCTTGCGCGGTCTTCGAATTGGTCAGCGTGTCAGGGCTGGACATTGGCCACGGCAACCGCGCCGGCAGCAGCCTGCGCAGTGGCGACGTCATCCTTCATGCCCAACCGCTTCAGCATGGCAAGGCGTGCGGTTTCGATGGCTTCCTGGCGACGCTGCTCGGCAATGCGGGCAGCGGCTTCGGCATAGGCGCCGGCATAGGGATCGGTGCCGTCGGGGGCGTAGTGGCTGTAACCCGGCATGCCATCAAAGGCGCAGGCAACAGCCGGGCCGGCGACAGCGAGCATGGCAGTGGCGGCAACAACAGCGATCAGACGCATGGAAAACCCTTCCCATCGACTCAGACACGACACATTGTCACATTCGCGCACCCCCGGCAACGCGTCTGCCGGTGGGCAAATGCCGCAGACGCGGTGGCGGTGCTTGCCAAGGCCCGGCCAGCGCGGCAATGGGCAACGATTGAGCTGCAAGGGACGGGATCAAGATGCGCGTGCTGGGACGGGTAGTGATGTGGGCGGCGCTCGCCCTGCTGGGGGCAACGGCACAGGCCAGCCCGATCGTTCAGACCAAGGGCGATTTCGTCGACAAGTTCCGCCAGCTGGAAGGCGAGGATTGGCCAACCCCCACCGACACCCGCAACGCCGCCGGCGCGCCGGGCCATCGTTACTGGCAGCAGAAGGTGGATTACCGCATCACGGCAAAGCTTGATGAAGCCACCCGCACCATCAGCGCCAGCGAGACCGTTACCTATCACAACAACAGCCCGGATGCGTTGAAGTATCTCTGGCTGCTGCTCGATCAGAATTACAAGCGCGACCACATTGCGGAGCGCGCCGAAACCGTGTCGCCCGGCGGCCAGATCAGCATGACCGACGTGCGCAAGGCCATGCGCTACAAGGAATGGGAAGGCGGCTTCAACAATCTGAAGGTGACCGACGCTTCGGGCCGCGCGCTGAAGTTCACCGTGGTCGATACGCTGCTGCGCATCGATTTGGCCGCAGCGCTGGCCAGCGGCGGCGTGGTGACGGTGAAGATCGATTTCACCTTGCCGATGCCGGAAACCCGCGTGGTTGGCGGCCGGTCGGGCTATGAATGCTTCACCAAGCCGGATCAGGATGGCAATTGCATCTTCCTTGGCGCGCAATGGTTCCCGCGCGCGGCGGTCTATTCCGATTATGAAGGCTGGCACAACAAGGCCTTTGTTGGCGGCGGCGAATTCACGCTGGAATTCGGCGATTATGATGTCAGCCTCACCGTGCCGGCCGATCACGTCGTCTCGGCGACCGGCGAACTGGCCAACCCGGATATCCTCTCTGCAGCGCAGCGCGCTCGCCTGAGCCAGGCCCGCACTGCCAAGGAGCCGGTCTATATCGTCACGCCCGAGGAAGCGCTGGCCGCCGAAAAGGGCAAGGCCAGTGGCACCCGCACCTGGCGCTTCACCGCAAAGAATGTCCGCGATTTCGCCTTTGCCTCGTCACGCAAGTTCGTGTGGGACGCGATGGGCGTCAAACAGGACGATGCCGCCGTGCCGCTGGTGATGGCGATGAGCTTCTACCCCAAGGAAGCCCGGCCGCTGTGGGATGCCTATTCCACCAAGTCGATCGCCCACACCATCGACGTCTACAGCGATTTCGCCTTCCCCTATCCCTATCCCACCGCGCAGAGCATCAACGGCCCGGTGGGCGGGATGGAATATCCGATGATGACCTTCAACGGCCCGCGCCCGGTGAAGGACAAGAAGACCGGCCAGCTCACCTATACCGAGCGTGCCAAATATGGCCTGATCGGCGTGGTGATCCACGAAGTCGGCCACATCTGGTTCCCGATGAGCGTCAACAGCGACGAGCGCCAGTGGACGTGGATGGACGAAGGCATCAACAGCTTCCTGCAGTTCGAAGCTGAAAAGCGCTGGGACCCGGTGAAGACCCGTGGCCGCGGCGAGCCGCGTGACATCACCGAGTATATGGTCAGCCGCGATCAGGTGCCGCTGATGACGCACAGCGACAGCCTGCTGCAGTTCGGCAACAACGGCTATTCCAAGCCGGCCACCGCGATGGTGATCCTGCGCGAAACCATCCTGGGCCGCGAACTGTTCGATTTCGCCTTCAAGGAATATAGCCGCCGCTGGCGCTTCAAGCGGCCGACACCGTACGATTTCTTCCGCACCATGGAAGAAGCCTCGGGCGTGGACCTCGACTGGTTCTGGCGCGGCTGGTTCTACACCACCGATCATGTCGACATCAGCCTCGACAAGGTGGTGCAGGCCCGGCTCGACACCCGCAATCCGGAGGTGGAGAAGGCGTGGGCAAAGGACCGCGACAAGACCGCGCCGACCCCGCTCACCGCGGTGCGCAACACCGAGCCGCCGATGATCGATCGTGATCCGAAAACGCGCGATTTCTACGACGAAACCGATCGCTTCACTGTGACCGCCAAGGACCGCAAGGACTACGCGGCCAGCCTGAAGAAGCTGGAGCCGGAACAGGCGGCTGCGCTGGCCTTCAAGGACAATTTCTATCACTTCAGCTTCCGCAATATCGGCGGCCTGGTGATGCCGGTGATCCTGAAGCTGGATTATGAGGATGGCTCGACTGAAACCATCCGCATCCCGGCCGAGCTGTGGCGCTATAATGCCAAGGCGGTGACCTGGCAGCATGTGACGCCGAAGACGCTGAAGGCCGCCGAAGTCGATCCGCTGTGGGAAACCGCGGACGCTGATCGCAGCAACAACGCCTATCCGCGCCGCATCGAACCAACCGTGCTGAAGGTGCGCGACGATCCGGCCGGCGGCGACAACCGCATGGCCGACAGCGAACTGGAAGTGTCGCCGGACAGCATCAAGACGCGTCCGGTGAAGAAGGACGAGAAGAAGAAGGACGACGAGTGAGGCTGCTGGCCGCGATTGCGCTGCTGCTTGGGCTTGCTGCCCCGGCCAACGCGCATCGCGGCCACGCCAGCCTGGCGGTGGTGGAGATTGACGCCAAATCCGGCGCCGCCACCGTGACCCACCATCTGCAGGCCCATGATGTCGAACCGGCGCTGGTCGATATCGCGCCCGATGCCCAGCCCAGCCTGGATGATCCCGACGCGCTCAAGGCGCTGGTCGCCTATGTTGGCCAGCGTTTCCGGATCGCCGGTGTCCGCCTCGCGCCGGCCGGGCAGCGGCTTGATGGCGATACGGTGGTGCTGCGCTACATCGGCCTGCTGAAGGGCAAGCCCAAGCAATTGCTGATCAGCGGCGCGCTGTTCGGCGAGACGTGGGACGATCACAGCACCCAGGTCAACATCCGCATTGTCGGACGAGGGGCCGGCATCACCCGCAGCCTGAATTTCGGCGCGCACGATCCGGAAAAGCCCATCGCGCTGCCGGGCAGCTGAGGCGCCTGCGCGCTGTTGCCGCAGGTGCGGCACGCATTGCCGCCGCTTGCCTACGCCAAACAACGTAACGCCCCGCGCGGCGCTGTCATGCATCTGTCACGCGCAGGATTTGGAGAGAATCGGGTTTTGAAGGGCATGAAACGCTCCGGCCCATCGCCCGATCTGGCAGGGTTCGCTCCGGTGCAGGCCGGGCATTTCTGGGGGTCTTGATTGATGACGACGAACCACCGTGCTGTTGCCGATATCCGCCGCATGGCCTTGCTGGGGGTCGCCAGCCTGGCGCTGATCACGCCGGCCTTCGCCCAGACCGCGCCCGCCGCAACGGCTGCCGCCGATCCGGCCGCCGAAGAGGCTGAAACCAGCGTCATCACCGTTACCGGCAGCCGCATCGCCCGCACCGGCTATGATGCGCCGACCCCTGTTTCTGTTGTCACCGAAGCCGAACTGAAGGCTGAACCGCAGGCCAATATCGGCGATTATGTGAACACGTTGCCATCGGTGCGCGGTTCGCAAAGCTCGTCCACCAACTCGGGTTCGCTGTCCAACGGCCAGGCCGGTATCGCCACGGTCAACCTGCGCAACCTGGGTGCGGCGCGCACGCTGGTGCTGATCGACGGGCAACGCTCGGTCGCGTCCTCGCCGGTGGGTCTCGTCGATACGCAAACCGTGCCGCAGGGCCTGATCAAGGGCGTTGAAGTGGTCACCGGCGGTGCGTCGTCGGCCTATGGCTCCGATGCCGTCGCCGGGGTGATCAACTTCGCGCTCAATCGCGATTTCAAGGGCTTCCGCGCCGAATATGAATTCGGCATCACCGATTATGGTGACACGCCCAACCATACGTTCCGCATCACCAGCGGTTTCGATTTCGCCGATGGCCGCGGCAAGGTGCTGCTGGCCGGCGACTATTTCACCCAGAAGGGCGTCGATACCTATGATCGCCCGTGGCAGGAAAGCGGCTTTTTCCAGATCGACAATCCGGCCTTCGTCGCCGGCAATGGCCAGCCCGAACGCCTCGTGGCCAGCGGCATCGGCACCTATCAGTTCACACCCGGCGGCATCATCAATTCCGGCCCGCTGCGTGGCACCTATTTCGGCCAGATCACCAACGGTCAGGCCAGCCTGAACCAGTTCACCTATGGCCCCAATCGCGGCCAGTGGATGGTGGGTGGCGATTTCCGGGTCAGCCGCGAAGGCCATTGGAACAGCAACAGCCTGTCGCCCGATGAAGAGCGCGGCAACGTGTTTGGCCGCCTCAGCTTCGAGGTGAGCAGCGCCTTCGTGCCCTTCGTGCAGTACAGCTATTCCGGCTACAATGGCCGCAGCTTCTACCAGCAGACGCCGTCCACCGGCATCACCATCCAGCGTGACAACGCCTTCCTGCCCACCGCGCTGGTCACCGACATGACCGCGCGCGGCCTGACCAACATCTCGATCGGCACCAGCAATGCCGGCTTCCCGGCCGCTGGTTCCAACAACACCCGCGAAGTCTATCGCTTTGTCGCCGGCGCCGATGGCGCATTCGAAACCGGCAAGATCGGCTGGAAATATGCGGCCTATTATCAGGTCGGTGTTGCCAAGACCAACGAACTGCTCACCAACACCTGGCTCAACAGCCGGGTCAGCCTCGCGCAGGATGCGGTGCGCGCCCCCGCCGGCAATGCCGCCGGCATCGCGGCCGGCACCATCGTCTGCCGTTCGACCCTGACCGCTCCGACCAACGGCTGCGTTCCCTTGAACCGCATCGGCATCGGCGGCGTGACGCAGGCTGCCATCGATTATGTGTTCAACAACGGCCAGCAGCCGCAGCGCTTCCAGTCGTTGCGTCAGGACGTGGCGGCCATCAACATCTCCACCAACGAACTGTTCGACACCTGGGCTGGTCCGGTCAGCTTCGCCTTCGGCGGTGAATATCGTCGGGAGCGGGTGAATGGCTCGGTCGATCCGCAGTTCAATTCCGGCTGGCTCTACGGCAACTATCTGGTCACCCAGGGTGCCTATGACGTGAAGGAAGCCTTCGTCGAAACCGTGGTGCCGCTGGCCAAGGGTCTGGATTTCAACGGCGCCATCCGCGTCACCGATTATTCCACTTCCGGCAGCGTCACCACCTGGAAGGCCGGTGCCACCTGGCAGGTGATCGATGATTTCAAACTGCGCGTCGTGCGCAGCCGCGACATCCGCGCGCCCAACCTCAATGAACTGTTCGCCCCCGGCACCGCCCGCACCAACACGGTGAACGTGCTGCAGCCCGGCGGCGCCCAGCGTACCGATCAGTTCCTCGAACAGACCACCGGCAACACCGCGTTGCAGCCGGAAACCGCACTGACCTGGGGCATCGGCGGCGTGTTCACGCCCAGCTTCCTGCCCGGCTTTGCCGCCTCGGTGGATTATTTCGACATCGATCTGTCGGGCGCCATCGCCACCATCACCGCACAGACCATCACGTCGCTGTGCATCGAACAGAACCGCCAGGATCTGTGCCAGTTCATCACCTTCAACGGTACCCCCGGCGCCGCCAGCCCGATCACCTCGATCAAGCTGGTGCCGTTCAACTTCGCTTCGGTGAAGGTGCGCGGGATCGATCTGGAAGCCAGCTACCGCTTTGATCTGGGCGGCGGCAAGGCCACGCTGCGCGCGCTGGCCAGCCATTATATCGATAACATCATCGATAACGGCATCGATGTCGCCCGCGATCTGGCTGGCCAGAATGCCGGCGGCGGCGATGCCACGCCATCGTGGAACTACCGCCTGACCGCCAATTACGAGATCGACAGCTGGAGCTTCAACCTCGTCGGCCGCGGCTTCTCGGGCGGGGTGTATGATAACAACTTCATCGAATGCACCACCGGCTGCCCGGCCTCCACGCCGCAGGCCCGCACCATCAACAACAACCAGATCGCCGGCCAATGGTATGTGGATGCCTCCATCACCAAGAAGGTGAAGCTGGGCGGATCCAAGGTCGATCTGTTCCTGTATGTCCGCAACCTGCTGAACAGCGATCCGGTGCTGGTGGGCAACGGCCCGACCGGCAACAACACGCCGGCCTATCCGATGACCAACCGCAACTTGTATGATGTGCTCGGCCGCGTGTACCGTATGGGCGTGCGTTTCGAATATTGAGAAGCCAACAGGGGGGCTTTGACGATGAAGACTGCCAAGATGATCGCCGCGTTGCTGGCGGCAAGTGTGATGGCCAGCCCGGCGCTGGCGCTGGCCACGCCGGCCCAGAAGAAACTGAGCGCCGAACTGGTCGACGCGCAGAGCAAGCTGGCGCAGGAAATGGTGGACATGGTGTTCAGCTATGCCGAACCCGGTTTCCAGGAACACAAGACCAGCGAATATCTGACCGGCATCCTGGAAAAGAACGGCTTCACCGTGGTGCGCGGCGCCGCCGGCATCCCGACGGCCTTCACCGCCACGTGGAGCAACGGCCCCGGCCCGAAGATCGCGCTGGGCAGTGACATCGATGGCCTGCTCGGCCTGTCGCAATATCCCGGCGTCGTGCAGATGAAGCCGATGGTGGAAGGCGGCCCCGGCCACGGCGAAGGCCACAACAGCGGCATGCCGATGATGATCGTCGCCGCCATCGCCGCCAAGCAGGTGATGGAAAAGAACGGC
Source organism: Sandarakinorhabdus limnophila DSM 17366 (assembly GCF_000420765.1). Lineage (GTDB taxonomy): Bacteria > Pseudomonadota > Alphaproteobacteria > Sphingomonadales > Sphingomonadaceae > Sandarakinorhabdus > Sandarakinorhabdus limnophila. Next base: position 27,577 of record NZ_ATVO01000007.1, read on the forward strand.
ATCAAGGGCACGCTGATGCTGTGGCCCGGCGTTGCCGAAGAACTGCTCGCCACCAAGGCCTATTATGTGCGCGCCGGCATGTTCAAGGATGTGGATGCGTCGATCTTCGCTCACGTTGGCCGCGATTTCGGCGTGAGTTGGGGCCCAGCCGGCAACAATGGCATGGTCAGCGTGGAATACACGTTCAAGGGCAAGACCGCGCACGCCGCCGGCCAGCCCTGGGACGGCCGCAGCGCGCTGGACGCCGTTGAACTGATGAACATCGGCTGGAACATGCGGCGCGAGCATCTGCCCGTCACCCAGCGCAGCCATTATGTGATCACCGAAGGCGGCGGCCAGCCCAACATCGTGCCGGAAAAGGCCAGCGTCTGGTATTATTTCCGCGAAGGCAGCTTCGCCAAGATCCGCGGCCTTTATGAAATCGGCAACCGCATCGCCGATGCCGCCGCCATGGCCACCGATACCACGGTGACTAAGCGCACTCTGGGCTATGCCGCGCCGAACTATGGCAACAAGCCGTTGGCCGAAGCGCTGTACGCCAACATCAAGAGCGTGGGCCTGCCCAGCTGGTCTGCGGCCGACCAAGGCTTTGCCAAGGCGATGCAGCAGGCCAACGGCCAGAAGGTGGAGGCGCTCTCCACCACGCTTGCCCCGCTTTCGACGCCCGATCTGCGCGGCGTTTCGATGGGCGGCGGTTCGGATGATATTGGCGACATCATGTGGACGGTGCCCACTGTCACCATCCGTTATCCGTCCAACATCCCCAACGCCATCGGCCATAACCGCCAATCGGCCATCGCCATGGCGACGCCGATCGCCCACAAGGGCGTGGTGGTCGCCGCCAAGGCCGTTGCCATGACCATCCTCGATCTGGCGACCACGCCCAAGATCATCTCGGATGCCAAGACCTATCAGCAGGACGTGCAGTTCAAGAGCGACAAGTACGACCCGCTGCTGACGCCGGAGGACAAGCCAGCGATCTGGCTGAACGCCGACATCATGAGCAAGATGCGCCCGCAACAGGAAAAATTCTATTACGACCCGGCCAAGTACAAGAGCTACCTGGAACAACTGGGCATCAATTACGAGGATTTCGCCAAGGTGAAGTGAGCCTTGCGCGATCCGCAAACCGAAGGGCCGGTGCCGCGAGGCGCCGGCCCTTTTCGTAACGGTTCCGTCTGGCTTACAGCGGCGGCCCCGGCGGCAGCGGGTTGCGGCTGCGCGGGCCCTTGCCCCAGGGAATGCCAACCGATTTGGGTGCCTTACCCGCCGGATCGGCGAGATAGGCCGCGATATCGGCCGCCGTCTGTCGGTTGAAGGCCGCCCCCAGCGCATCGCCGCCCTTCGCAGGCAGGGCGCTCGCCAACCCGGCCAGCGTTTGCAATGCCAGTGCCCGGGCTTCCGGCGCAGTGGTGGACGACGCGCCCAGGATCATCAGGCCATCCAGCACCGCCTTCTGCACCACGCGCAGCAGGGCCGCATCGCCGCTTTTGGCGCTCCAGCTCGCCGCCATCAGCGCGTCGATCAGTTCGGGCAGCGTCACGCCATCCGCCCCGCGCGCCTGCAAACTCACCAGCCGCGCCGCGCGGTCGGGGGCGAGCAGGGGCTCCACCACCAGCGCCGCGGCAATTCGCGCGGCCTGCAACTGGTTGAACACCGGATCGTCGGACAGATCCTCAAGATTGCGGCCCGGATCGGGGGTCAGCTCGGCCAGCAGTTTCTCCGGCATCGCCAGTTCGGCCGGCTGCAAGCTCTCCAGCAGCCGCCCCAGCGTGTCGCGCTGCAACTTGGCCGGGATGGCGATGGTCGCCGGGCCAGGTTCGCCCTTCACCTTGATGTCGGTATAGAGCCCGCCGATATATTTCACGGCCGATTCAACCTGATAGCGGTGATGGAGATAGACCATCCACAGCCGCAGATTGCGCAATTCCCCCACCGGCTCGCCGGGCAACAGCACGCTGTCCGCACCATAATTGGCCAGCATGATCCGCCGCGCCGCCAGCGCTTCTGCAAGGCCCTCCGCCGGGGTTGCCCGATCATCGTACCAGGTCCAGCGCGGATCGCTTTCGGGCACATAGAGCAGGCCCTGTTTGCGCATGTCGGCAATGATCGCGTCCAGCCCGGCCTTCTCATCCTTCAAAGGCGTATAGGCATAACGCGCCATCATCGTGTCGTACGCGCCGATCGCCTTCTGGAAACTCTCGGACAGGTCCAGCTTGCCGCCTTTCACCGTCACCCGCGGTGTCGGATATTCCATCACCGAAGCGCGGTTGTTCAGGCTCGACGCGAAATTATGGCCAAAACCCAGCGCATGGCCGAATTCATGCGCCGTCAGCAACGCCTGGCGCAGCAGCACCATGTCGCGCTGCCCCTGCGGCATGGCGGCGAACTGGCCGTTCACCAACGAAGCATCCGCCACGGTCACGCCGCTGCCATCGCCCGGCAGGCCGCCGGCATAGGCATCCCAATAATTGCCCACAGTGCGAATGCGGTGGCTGTCCATCCGCACCTTGGCGCCCAAAATCTCACCGGTGCGCGGATCGCGATAGGAACCGCCCGACGAAAATCCGCGCTCATCCCGGTTGATCCATTGCATGTAGTTGTAGCGGATATCCTGCGCATCCATCTCCGCCGGCGCGTCCTTCGCCACCAGCGCGTTCGTGAAACCGGCCGCTTCATAGGCCTTGTTCCACCACAGCAGGCCCTGCTTCATAGCGTGACGAATGGGGGCCGGGATGGCCGGATCGAAATAGACGGTGATGGGCGTCACCGGTTCGGACAGCGCCGCCGTCGGATCCTTCTTCTCCAGCCGCCAGCGCGTCACCCACTCGGTATCGATGCCGCCCGAAAACGGCGCGCTGAAATCCTTGAACTTCAACGTGGAAACCCCGATGCGCGGGTCCGCCACGCGCGGGGTGTAGCCGGTGGGCGGCGCCTTCAGGAAACTGTGGTGCACCCGCATCGTCACCTGGCCGGGTGTGGGCGCCACCTCGCGCACCAGCCCACCGGGATTGTCGGCGGTGAAGTTGGCAAAAATCTCCAGCTCCGTGTTCAGCGGATAGGCCTTGGTGCGCGCCGCGTTCAGCGCCGAACGGCCAGCATCAAACTTGTACGCGCCCTGGTTGGCCCGGCGCATGATCGCCTCCACGCCCGCCGCATCGCGCATCACCAGTGCGGTCGCATCCACCACGATCTTCCCGCCGGCATCGCTTTCGATCGGCAGGCTGGCGATGATGGAGGTGGGGAAACTGTCCTTCACGCCCTGGCTGTGCGCGGCATCGCCAGCAAGGCTGCGGAAGGACAGGTTCTGCTCCTCCACCAGGATCTTGCTGCCCACGCGGCGGAAATGGATCAGGCTTGAATCCATCGTGCCACGATCCAACGGCAATTCCACCGATCCGCCGCCACTGGCCAGGCTGACGTAGTAAAGAATATCCGTATCCAGCGCCGGCACGGAGAGCAGCACGCGGCCTTTCGCGGCGTCGATGCTCACCGGCATATAGGCCGTTTCCTGCGTCAGAGCCGGAGCCGCCAACAGCGCCACAACCGCCGTGCCCAACAAATACCGCTTCATGCCTGCCCCCATTGATCAAATCCCCGGTAGAGTGGCACCCGAACCCGGCCAGCGAAAGCCGGTTTTTGACGCAGGCCCAGCCCTGCGCCACACTCACCACGCATGAACACGCCCGATCCCCTGATGCGCTTCATCGCCGCCGTGCACGTCGCCCTCGGTCAGCCCGCCGCCCACGAAACCGTGAGCGCCGCCCTCGCTCGCCTCGTCGCCCACGATTATTGGCTGCCCCCCGCCTATGCCCAGCCGCACCCCGAACATCATCAGCAATATCTGCTTCACGCTGATCCCACGGGGCGATTTTCCATCGTCAGCTTCGTCTGGGGCCCGGGGCAGGCGACGCCCATCCACGATCATGGCGTTTGGGGCGCTGTCGGCGTGCTCCGCGGCGCCGAGCACAGCCAGGCCTACACCGCCGACGGCACCACCCCACCGCGCCCCATCGGCGATCGCCACACACTCCACCCCGGCATGGTCGAACTGGTCGGCCCGGATGTGGGTGACATCCACAAGGTCTCGAACGCCGTCGAAGCCGTCTCGGTGAGCATCCACGTCTATGGCACCGACATCGGCCGCCACCCGCGCCACGTCTATCCGCCAGAGGGCGGCATCAAGCCCTTCATCTCCGGCTACGCCAACGGTCCGGACACGCCAGCGTTTTCGTGAAGTCGGACAAGAGGCCTCCGGCGGGCAGGGGCTGAGCCCCTGCACCCGCTTTCGTGATCTGTCGCTTTGGATGACGTTGGGGATCGAGGCTGCCTGAAAGCAAACGGGTCCAGGGTCTGCGACCCTGGCCGCCGGAGGCCACTTTGGCTTCTCTCCGTTCAGCGCACGCCGATCACCCGCCGCTGCCCATCCAGCCGTAAGGTGAGGCCAGCGTGGCGGGGCGTATCCGCCAATTGCCAGCGGGTGAGGTGTTCGTAGTGGGCGCAGAAGCGGGTGATAGCGGTGGGGGACATGCCCGTGCGGCCGGTGGCGCGGGTGAGGCCGGCTTCCTGCTGGGCGCGCCAGCGGGGGACGGTTTCCCAATCGGGGGCGGCGAGGAAGGCGAGGGCGTCGAGCATCGCCCAGGCGCGGGCATAGCTGCCGGCCAAGGCCTGGTTGATGTGGGTGCGCCAGAGGGCGTTGGGGTCTTCGGCGGCTTCCAGCGCGTTCACTGGTTCGGCGAGCAGGGCGGCGGGCTGCGGGCGGGCGCCGATGCACCAGCCTTCCAGGATCAGCACGTCGATCCGCGCGAAGTGCCGCCAGTGCTGCGGGGGCAGGCGGTCGTCGGCCAATTTGTCGAACACCGGCAGCGAAACCGGCCGGCCGGAACGGACGCGCAGCAGCACATCCAGCAGCAGCGGCAGATCATGCGTGGCGGGTGGCCCGCGGGTGGCAAACAGCGGGTGGACGTGGGCGGCCAGCGCCTGCCGGCGAGCGCGGGTCAGGTAGAAATCGTCGAGGGACACGGCAACCACGCTGCCGCCAGCGTCCGGCAGCGCGCCGGCACCGTTTGGCAGCGCGCCGGTACAGAACGGCAGCCGCTGCGCTAGTTGCGCCGCCAATGTGGACTTGCCACTGCCTTGTGCACCGGCCAGGCCGATGATCAACGGGCCATGCCCCAGCCGGGGCTTCAGCCAATCGAGGAGCAGGGGCAGGGCGTCCATGCCGCCACGCTGCCCCGGCTTGGGCGGGCCCGCAACCCTGCCCATCAGGAGGGCTTGCAGACAAGGCGCTGGCAGGGCCTGATGGCGGCATGAACGATTGGCCTGATATCCGCGCCGCAGTGGCGAAACTCTGTACTGGCTTCCCCGGCGAATATTGGCGGGCGAAGGACAAGAGCAGCGCCTATCCCATTGAATTTGTGCAGGCGTTGACGCGCGAAGGCTGGCTTTCGGCGTTGATTCCGGAAGAGTTTGGCGGCTCTGGCCTGCCGCTGTCGGCGGCCTGCGCGATATTGGAAGAGATCCACGCCAGCGGCGGCAATGGTGCGGCGGCGCATGCGCAGATGTATGTGATGGGCACATTGCTGCGCCATGGTTCGACGGCGCAAAAAGGCCAATATTTGCCGGCCGTTGCGCGGGGCGAGCTGCGCCTGCAGGCCTTTGGCGTGACCGAGCCAACGTCGGGCAGTGACACGCTGTCCTTGCGCACGACAGCAGTAAGGGACGGCGACAACTATCTGATTAATGGTCAGAAAATTTGGACCAGTCGCGCCGCGCAGAGCGATCTGATGGTGCTGCTCGCCCGCACGACGCCCAAGGATCAGGTGGCCAAGCGCACCGAGGGCCTGTCGGTGTTCCTGCTCGACATGCGGGATTGTCCCGGCCTTTCGATCCAACCGATTGAAACCATGATGAATCATGGCACGACGGCGGTGTTCTTTGACAATGTGTGCATCCCCGCCGCCAATCGCATCGGGGAGGAAGGGCAGGGCTTTCGCTATATCCTGTCCGGCATGAACGCAGAGCGGATCCTGATCGCCGCCGAATGCATCGGCGATGCGCGGTTTTTCCTCGATCGCGCAACCAGTTACGCGAAGGAGCGCCAGGTGTTTGGGCGCCCCATCGGGCAGAACCAGGGCATCCAGTTCCCGCTCGCCCAGGCCCACGCCCGCGCTCATGCCGCAAAGCTGGTCGTCGCCGATGCCTGCCGACGTTACGAGTCCGGCGAAGTGGCCGGGGCGGAGGCCAATATGGCCAAGATGCTAGCCGCCGAAGCCAGCTGGCAGGCCGGCGAGGCGGCGATGCAGACTCTGGGCGGATTCGCCTTCGCCGCCGAGTATGACATTGAGCGCAAGTTCCGGGAAACACGGCTTTATCAGGTCGCGCCGGTCTCCACCAACCTGATCCTCGCCTATATCGCCGAGCATGTGCTGGGCCTGCCCAAGAGTTACTGAGACTGCCAAAAACCGCAATCGACGCAGGCGCCGACAAGCGTAGGGTACGCCGGTTCCATAAGGGAGAAGATCAATGGCCGAAGCCTATATCATCGATACCGTCCGCACCCCGCGTGGCATTGGCAAGGTGGGCAAGGGCAGCCTGGCTGACATGCACCCGCAGCACCTCGCCGCGGCCGTGCTGAAGGCCATTGCCGAACGTAACCATCTGAATACGGCTGAAGTTGACGATATCATCTGGTCCACCTCCACCCAGAAGGGCAAGCAGGGCGGCGATCTTGGCCGCATGGCCGCGCTTGATGCCGGCTATGATCTGAAGGCCAGCGGCATGACGCTGGATCGCTTCTGCGGCGGCGGCATCACTTCGGTGAACCTGGCTTCCGCCCAGATCATGAGCGGCATGGAAGATCTGCTGATCGCCGGTGGCACCGAGATGATGAGCTATACCGCCACCATGGCCCAGGAAGAGCGTGCGGCCGGTCTGCCGCCGATGATGATGGGCAGCGGCAACGCCCGCCTGCAGGCGCACCACCCGCAAAGCCACCAGGGCGTGTGCGGTGATGCCATCGCCAGCATGGAAGGCATCAGCCGCGCCGATGTTGACGCGTTGGGCCTGGAAAGCCAGAAGCGCGCCGCGCAAGCCATTGCCGAAGGACGCTTTTCCAAGAGTGTGATCCCGGTTTACCGCGAAGACGGCACGCTGGCGCTGGATCATGAAGAGTTCCCGCGCCCGCAGACCACGATGGAAGGCCTGTCGGCGCTGGAGCCGAGCTTCACCAAGATCGCGGACATGCCGCTGGACGCGCAGGGCACGACCTTCCGCAAGCTGATCAACGCCAAATATCCCGATCTGAAGATCGAGCATATGCACCATGCCGGCAACTCGTCGGGCGTGGTCGATGGCGCCGCCGCCGTTTTGCTGGCCAGCAAGGCCTATGCCGAAAAGAACGGCCTGAAGCCGCGCGCCCGTATCGTGACCATGGCCAACATGGGCGATTGCCCGACACTGATGCTGAATGCGCCGGTGCCGGCCGCCCGCAAGGCGCTGGCCAAGGCCGGGCTTACCGTTGATGATATCGACCTGTGGGAAATCAACGAAGCCTTTGCCGTGGTTGCGGAAAAGTTCATCCGTGATCTGAAGTTGGATCGCGACAAGGTGAACGTGAACGGCGGCGCCATCGCGCTGGGCCATCCGATCGGCGCCACCGGTTCGATGCTGATCGGCACGGTGCTTGATGAACTGGAACGCCGCGATCTGAAGCGCGGCCTGGTGACGATGTGCGCGGCTGGCGGCATGGCCCCGGCGATCATTATCGAGCGCATGTGATTGCAGAGCGGGGGAGGGGCTGATGTACCAGCTCCTCTCCGGCCTGCGCGTCGTTGAAGCGGCGGCCTTTGTCGCCGGGCCGACCGGCGGGCTTTATCTGACCCAGATGGGCGCCGAGGTGATCCGCATCGATCAGATCGGCGGTGGCCCGGATTACAAGCGCTGGCCGCTGACCAAGGCTGGTGACAGCCTCTATTGGGAGGGGCTGAACAAGGCCAAGCGTTCCATCCAGATTGATCTGTCGCGCGCTGAAGGCCGCGAGTTGGCCCTCGCCCTGGCCACCGCGCCGGGCGACGAGGCCGGCCTGTTCCTAACCAATTTTCCGGTGGATGGCTTCTTGTCTCACGCCAATCTCGCCGCGCGCCGGCCGGACATCATCACCGCACGTATCATGGGCTGGGCCGACGGCAAGCCGGCGCTGGATTACACGGTGAATGCCGCCGTGGGTGTGCCAGCAATGACCGGGCCGGTGGACGACACGCGCCCGGTGAATGCCGTGTTGCCGGCCTGGGATCTGCTGGGCGGCACCTGGGCGGCGTTTGCGATGGTCAGCGCGTTGCATCGCCGCCGGCAGACGGGGGAGGGAGCCGAGATCCGCGTTCCGCTGTCGGATTTGGCGGCCACGTCGCTGTCTCACCTCGGTTTTGCTGCCGAAGCCCTGTTGCAGGGGGATCGCGGCCGGTTGGGCAATGATCTGTTCGGCGCGTTCGGGCGAGATTTTGCCACCGCAGATGGCCTGCGCATTTACCTTGTCGCCATCACGCCGAAACAATGGCGCGGCTTGGTGGCGGCGCTGGGCTTGGGTGAGGCCGTGGCGGCGGTGGAGGCCGCGACTGGCGCTGATTTCACGGCCGATGAAGGTGCCCGCTTCACCCATCGCGGCCTGCTGTTCCCGTTGTTCGAAGCGGCGATGGCGGCGCAGAAACTTGTCGAGCTTGGCCCACGCCTTGATGCGGCCGGCGTGACCTGGGGTCCCTATCAGACATTGGCTGAGGCCGTGCACGGCGATGCGCGGCTGTTCACCGCCAACCCGATTTTCCAGACCATCACGCACAAATCCGGCCTCACCTATCCCGCTGCCGGTCCGGCGGCGACGCTGGCTGGCGAACCGCGCGGCCCGGTGCGCCCGGCGCCGCAATTGGGGGCCGATACCGATCACGTGCTTGGCGAGGTGCTGGGGCTGTCCGGCAGCGCCATCGGCGCGTTGCATGACAAGGGGCTGGTGGCATGACGCCCGAAGACATCGCCCATTGGCAAAGCTGGTGTGGCAAGCCGGAATGGCGCGAGGAGGTGCTGCACGGCCCGGATGTGGTGCGGCTGGCCGAGGCGTTGAGTTGGGACGTGGAGACGCTGGGCTGGCCGCCTTTGGGCCATCTTGCGCTGTTCCTGCCGCCGCCCGGCCAGCGCGGGGTGGACGGCCACCCGGTTCGCGGCGGTTTCTTCCCGCCGGTTTTCTTGCCGCGCCGCATGTTCGCCAGTGCGGACTATCAGTTTCATCGCCCGCTGATCGCCGGCATGCCCGCCATGCAGATGCGGGTGCTGGAAAGCCTTGCGCCCAAGCATGGCAAGACCGGCACGCTGCTGCTCGGCCAGGTGCGGATCGAGATCTGGCAGGAGGGCGAAAAGGCGCTGGAGGAAGTGCAGACGATTGTGTGGCGCGATGATGGCCCGCCCGTGCCGCTGCCTATCCCCGTAAGTCCGCCGCCCACGTGTGATGTCGCCTTCACCCCCGGCCCGGTGCAGCTCTTTCTGTTTTCCGCCGCCACCGCCAACGCGCACCGCATCCATTATGATCTGGCCCATGCAAGCGGCGAGGAGGGCTATCCCGGCCTTGTTGTCCACGGCCCGCTGGTGGCAGCGCAACTGCTTGGCCTGTGGGAACAGCGACACGGGCCGGCGAAGACATTCGCCTTCCGGGCCCAGGCGCCGCTATTCGCCGGGCAGCCGATTGCGCTGGCAGCGAGTGATGATGGCTTGCAGGCGCTGCGCTGTGACGGCACGGTGGCAATGCAAGCGAACGCGGGGTGAAGCGCGATGGACACTGAAACCTTTGGTCTGCTGAAAGACCAGCTGGCCCGCTATGTCGAAGAACGGCTGATCCCGGCCGAAGACTCGGTGGAAGAAGCCGACGATATCCCGCCCGATATCGTAGCCGAATTCAAGGCGATGGGCCTGTTCGGCCTGTCGGTGCCGGAAGAGTTTGGCGGCCTTGGCCTGACCATGGCGGAGGAATCGCAGCTGGTACGCATCCTCACCCGCGCCAGCGTCACCTTCCGCAGCCTGATCGGCACCACGGTCGGCATCGGCAGCCAGGGCATCATGATCGAAGGCACGGCGGAACAGAAGGCCACGTGGCTGCCGAAGTTCGCCACCGGTGAGGCCATTGCCAGCTTCGCGCTGACTGAGCCGGGCGCCGGTTCCGATGCGGCGTCCTTGCGCTGCTCGGCGGTGCGCGAAGGCGATCATTACCGCATCAACGGCACCAAGCGCTACATCACCAACGCCCCACGCGCGACGGTGTTCACCCTGATGGCGCGGACGGAACCCGACGTGAAGGGCGCCGGCGGCATCAGCGCCTTCATCGTGCCCGCCGACAGCCCCGGCATCTCGCTGGGCAAGCCCGATCGCAAGATGGGGCAACGCGGGGCCAAGACCTGCGATGTGATTCTGGAAGACGTGATGGTGCCCGCCGCCAACATCATCGGCGGCGTGCCCGGTCAGGGTTTCCGCACCGCCATGAAGGTGCTCGATCGTGGCCGCATCCACATCGCTGCCGTTGCACTGGGCATGGCGGACCGGCTGATCGACATGAGCCTGACTTACGCCATGGAGCGCCAGCAATTCGGCAGCCGCATCGGCGATTTCCAGCTGGTGCAGGCCATGCTGGCCGATATGGAGGTGGATCGGTTGACCACCGCTGCCCTGCTTGAGCGCACCGCCGCGCGCTTTGATGCCGGCCAAGTCAGCGCCCGCGAATGTTCGGTGCTGAAACTCCACGCCAGCGAGGGCGTGGGCCGCATTGCCGATCGCGCCGTGCAGATCCACGGCGGCGCCGGTTACATGGCGGAATACAAGGTGGAACGTTTCTATCGCGATGTACGGCTGCTCAGGATCTATGAAGGCACCAGCCAGATCCAGCAGACGATCATCGCCAAGGCCATGATGCGGGAGAAGACCCAATGAGGCGCGCAGCAATTGTTTCCCCCATTCGCACTGGGGTTGGCCGTTTTGGTGGGTCGCTGGCGGGCTTTCCGGCCGGCGAATTGGGCGCGATCATCCTGAAGGCGCTGGTGGAGCGCACGAAGATCGATCCGGAACGCGTGGACGACGTGGTGTTCGCGCACGGCTACCCCAACGGCGAGGCGCCGTGCGTGGCGCGCTGGTCGTGGCTGGCGGCGGGCTTTCCCGAATCCGTGCCAGGCGTCTCGCTCGACCGGCGGTGCGGATCGGGCCTGCAGGCGGTGATCGATGCATCGATGCGGGTGGCAACGGGCGCGGCTGATATCGTTGTCGCCGGCGGCGTCGAAAGCATGAGCCAGGTTGAATATTACAGCACCGATCACCGCAATGGCGCCCGCATGGGCAGTACCACTTTCCACGACCGCCTGGTGCGGGGCCGGGTGATGAGCCAGCCAATTAGCCGTTACGGCGTGATTTCAGGCATGATTGAAACCGCCAACAATCTGGCCAAGGATTATGGCATCAGCCGCGAAGAATGCGATGCCTATGCCGCGCAAAGCCACCAGCGCGCCGCCAAGGCCTGGGCAGACGGCAAATTCGTCGATGAACTGGTGCCGGTGGAAATCCCGCAGAAGAAGGGCCCGCCCATCATCTTTGCGGCGGACGAGGGCATCCGCGCCGACGCGACGCCGGAAAGCCTGGTGCTGTTGAAGTCCATCGAGAAAGACGGCGTGGTGACCGCCGGCAACGCCAGCCAGCAGAACGACGGGGCGTCTGCTTGCCTCGTGGTGGCCGAAGAGCTCCTGGAACCGCTGGGCCTTGAACCTATGGCCTGGCTGACCGGCTGGGCCGCGGCCGGCTGCGACCCGTCACGCATGGGCATCGGCCCAGTGCCGGCGGTGGAGCGGTTGTTCGCGCGGACCGGCATGAAATGGGATGATATTGATCTGGTCGAATTGAACGAAGCCTTTGCACCGCAAGTGCTGGCGGTGTTGAAAGGCTGGGGCTGGAACGACCCCGACAAGCTCAATGTCAACGGCTCCGGCATTAGCCTTGGCCACCCGATCGGGGCAACTGGTGGGCGCATATTGGCGACGATGTTGAACGAAATGCACCGCCGTGATGCACGGTTCGGATTGGAGACCATGTGCATCGGCGGTGGCCAGGGATTGGCGGCCATCTTTGAGAAAGCATAAGAGGAATCGCGCCAAGGCCATTGTCTTGTTTGTGTTTTCTTAACGTTAATACATTATGTCATCGCCCGGGGTCGACGCGGAGCAAGCACATGATTGTGCGTTCAATCGCATTTGGATTGCTGGTCATTGCTGCGGTTCCAGCGCAGGCCGTCGTGGCCATTCCAGGGCTGTTCAACAGTGGCCGGCTAGCCAATAATTCGGCTGTCACAACCGGCACAGTGCAAGAACAGAACTGGTTCTTGAATGGCATCAGCCGGCCTTGGAATAGCGGCTCCATCAATGGCGCGTGGCTGGCCAACAACAGCGTTTCGCGTTGGATGACGCCAACCAGCAACGGCAACCAATCGCTGGACCCCATTTCAAACGGCTTCTACACCTATTCGATCGCCTTCGATCTCGGCAAATTCGTGCCCGGTACGGCGAGCTTCAACGGCCGTTTCGCGTCCGATAATACGGTGACCTCGATCCTGCTCAATGGCACCCAGATCACCCAGGCCGGACTGGGGACATTCAACCAGTGGACCAGTTTTTCGGCCGGCACCGGCTTTATTGGCGGTCTCAATACGCTCAGTTTTCGGCTTCTCAACCTCGCCTAGGCCAATGGCAACCCCTCAGGCTTGCGCGTTGAAATCCTGAGCAGTGCTTATGAGCCGGTGCCGGAACCGGCCAGTTGGACGATGATGATCGCCGGCTTTGGCATGGTGGGCACCATTTTGCGCCGCCGCACCGCCATGGCCTGACCAGCCCTATAACTGGCGGGCGCACATTGGCTTCGATGTGCCACGAAATGCAGCGGTGAAAGGCCCATTTTGGATTGCAGACCATGTATATCGGTGGTGGCCAAGGACTGTCCGCCATCTTTGAAAGTGTCTGATCACCTCTGTGTCAAGTTGTTAACTTCTTTCCGCTTTGTTGGACCTTCATAGTTTGGTAACAGAGACTTGAGTGTGATTCGGGGGAGTCAGTCGCGTACAGGGGCGTTCAGTCACGATCGCGGCAAACTTCTCCAGATCGGGGCAATCGCCCTTCAGCAACGGCTAACCCCGGTCGGGGGCTAGGAGCGGTGCCAGTCCTTGTGGGCTGGCACCGTTTTCTTTTTCCGGTTACCTCCAGATCATGACTGAAATGACCGCTCCCGCCGCTCTGGCCGGCATTCGTGTGCTTGATTTGTCGCGCGTGCTGGCCGGGCCGTGGAGCACGCAGATCCTGGCCGATCTGGGCGCCGACGTAGTGAAGGTGGAAGTGCCCGGCCGCGGCGATGATACCCGCGCCTGGGGCCCACCCTTCCTGAAAGGCGCGGACGGTGAGGACGAGATCGGCACTTCGGCCTATTATCTCGCTGCCAATCGCAACAAGCGCAGCATCGCAGTCGATTTTGCCTCGTCCGAAGGCGCCGCGCTGCTGCGCCAACTGGCGACCAAGGCCGATGTTGTCATCGAGAATTTCAAGGTGGGCGGCCTGAAGAAATATGGCCTCGATTGGGAAAGCCTGCGGGCGGTGAAGCCCAACCTTGTCTATTGTTCCGTCACCGGTTTCGGGCAGACCGGGCCTTATGCCAGCCGCGGCGGTTATGATTTCGTGGCGCAGGGCATGGGCGGCTTCATGGCCATCACCGGCGAGGAAGGCGGCCAGCCGTTGCGGGCCGGGGTCGCCATGGCCGATGTCACCACCGGGCTTTATGCCACCATCTCCATCCTGGCCGCGCTGCGCCATGCCGAACGCACCGGGGAAGGCCAGCACATCGATATCAGTCTGCTCGACACCCAGATCGCCTGCCTGGCCAACCAGGCGATGAACTGGCTGGTGGGCGGCGTCGATCCCGGCCGGCTGGGCAACCGCCACCCCACGGTGGTGCCCTACAAGACCTTCGATGTGGCTGATGGCACCATCATCATCGCCATCGGCAACGATGGCCAGTTCCGTGCCTTCTGCGCGCTGATGGGCGTGCCGCAACTGGCGCAGGATGCGCGTTTCGTCACCGCCAGCGCCCGCCTGATCAACCGCGACGCCATCGAGGCCGAAGTGCAGCGGCTGGTGGCGAACGAACCCGGCCTGCCACTGATCGACCGGCTGGCCGCCGCCGGGGTTCCGGCCGGACCGGTGAACAAGGTGAGCGAGGTGTTTGCCGATCCCTTCATCACCGCGCGCAATGTCGTGCATGATTTCGTGCGTGCCGATGGCGCCCATATCCCCAGCGTCGCTTTCCCCGGCAAACTCAGCGCCACGCCGGCCACAATGCGCCGCCCGCCACCGCGCGTGGGTGAAGACGAGCAGAGTATTTTGGCCGATTGGTTGGATGGTTAACCTGGATTTTACGTAAAACGACGATAATTACACCCGTATTGGATGCATAGTTGCGGGTGGCAAGAGTGATGGAAGATCGTGATACCGACGTCGGCGGCGTTGTTTGGGTGCGGCGCGCCTTCTTGGTGATGTCGGCATTGTGGTTGGTAGTGCAGGGCCATCTTGGCAGTTTTCTGGGGCGCTGGGATGAAAGCCATCTCGCCGGCAATATCTGCTGGCTGCTGATCTTCTATTGCCTGGCGCGGACGTTGCTGGATTGGGGCCTGACCAGCCTTCGCCTGCACCGCCTGTCATCCGATGCCTTGTTTCTGCTCGCCGTGATGCTGGGCTTGGAAGTGGCGTGGCGGGCCATCGCCGGGCCGAGCGGGATGGCGGAAAGTGCTGGCTTTGCGACCTTCGTGATGCAGCCCTTCTTGGTGGTGATCGGGATGGCCACGCTGCACCGCCGCGCCTTCAACGCCCGCTGAACTACTGTCCTTTGAACTGCGGCGGACGCTTTTCGAGGAAGGCCGTCATCGCTTCCTTGTTGTCGCTGGTCGTGTGGGCCAGCGCCTGCATGGCGGCGGAAAGCTGCAGCACGGTTTCCAGACTGGCCTGACGGGCCTCCCACAGCAGCCGCTTGGTCATCCGCACCGCCTGCGGTGGGTTGGCAGCGATGCGGTTTGCATAAGCGCGGGCCGCATCCAGCAATTCCGCATCCGGCACCACCTTGCTCACCAGCCCGATGCGCAGTGCTTCGGCAGCGTCCACCAAGTCGCCGGTCAGCGCCATTTCAGCCGCCTTGGCATGGCCCACCACGTGCGGCAGCAGCCAGGCGCCGCCGTCACCGGGGATGATGCCCAATTTCACGAAGCTCTCGGCAAATTTCGCGCTCTCGCCGGCGACACGGATGTCGCACATGCAGGCGAGGTCGCAGCCGGCACCGATGGCCGGGCCGTTGACCGCCGCCACGATCGGCACTTCCAGCGCGGCAAAGGCGCGGGGCAGGCGCTGGATACCGGTGAGATAATTGCGCCGGGTCTTGATCGGCGACGCACTGGCCAGCCCGTCGCCACTCGCCATCTTCTTCAGGTTGCCGCCCGAGGAGAAGGCACTGCCGGCTCCGGTGAGGATGGCAACGCGCGCATCCGGGTCATTCTCCAGCCGGATGAGCGCCGCCAGGATCGCATCCACCATGTCGTCATCCGAAACCGGGTTGCGCAGTTCCGGCTGATTGAGGGTCAGCGTGACGATGTGGCCATCGCGTTCGTAAAGGACATGCTCGGTCATTTCACTCTCCTATCGGACGCCAAGGCCGCGCGCGATGATGCCGCGCAATATTTCGCGGGTGCCGCCGCGCAAACTCACCATCGGCGCGATCTGTACGGTGGCGTGCAGCGTGGCCAGCAGCGATCCGGGCGGATCGGGGATCAGCGGCAACAGGCTGCGGGCGATTTCGGGGATGGCCTGTTCGAAGGTCGCGCCAAGGTCCTTCACCATCGCCGCTTCCAACGCGGGATCTTCGCCGGCTTCCAGCAGGGCCGCCATACCGCGCGCCATCAGCCGCAGCACCATCAGGTGCGCCGCCAGCCGGCCCAGCGGGGCATGGGCGGCCGCCGCGTCTTCGGGCAGTGCCGCGACCAGTTCCTCGGCCAGCACCAGTGTCGACAGGAAGCGTTCGGGGCCGGAGCGTTCATAAGCCAGCTCACT
Source organism: Sandarakinorhabdus limnophila DSM 17366 (assembly GCF_000420765.1). GTDB lineage: Bacteria > Pseudomonadota > Alphaproteobacteria > Sphingomonadales > Sphingomonadaceae > Sandarakinorhabdus > Sandarakinorhabdus limnophila. Next base: position 43,725 of record NZ_ATVO01000007.1, read on the forward strand.
CATCACCTGCGCCCAGCCATTGCCCTCGCTGCCGACCAGCGCATCGGTGGGTACGAACACATCATCGAAATGCACTTCGTTGAAATGATGTTCGCCCATCAGATCGATGATCGGGCGCAGCTTCAGGCCCGGCGAGTCCATCGGCACCAGCAACTGGCTCAGACCTTCATGCCGCTGGCCTTCGCCCGTGCGGCACAGCAACAGCATGGCGTGCGCCTTGTGGGCATAGGTGGTCCACAATTTCGTGCCGTTCACCCGCCAGCCGCCGTCCACCGGCCGCGCGCGGGTCGTGAGCGCGGCCAGGTCCGATCCCGCCCCCGGCTCGCTCATGCCAATGCAGGCAAATAGCTCACCGCGCGCGATGGCGGGCAGATACGCCGCCTGCTGTTCCGGCGTGCCATATTTCAGCAGCAACGGCCCGGTCTGCCGGTCGGCAATCCAGTGCGCCGCGACGGGCGCTCCGGCGGCCAACAGTTCCTCGATCACCACCAGTCGGTCGAGCGCGCTGCGCTCATGCCCGCCTACCGCCTTCGGCCATGTCATCGCCAGCCAACCGCGTTCGCCCAGCTTGCGACTGAAATCCGGGCTGTGGCCGTTCCAGCTGTGGGCGCGGACATCCGGGGGCAGGGCGGCGAGCTCCTCGGCCAGGAAATCCCGCACGTCGCAGCGCAAATCGGCGCGCGCGGCGGTTTCGGCCACCACCGGAAAGCGGAAACGATCACCGGCCGCGGCCGATTCGGCCGGACCGAGCAGCGGTTCATCCGTCGCCAGCCGCCACAGGCTGCCGCGCGCCAGCACGTCAGCCCCCAGCCGTGTGTGCCAATCATGTTCGCTACCGGCCGTATCGCGGCGCTGCCATAGCGCACGGGTGAACAGGTGCAGCCGGTGTTCCGCCGTCACGCCGATGGCGCCGTGCAACTGGTGCGCCAGCGCCGCGACCACGCCGGCCGCTTCGCTGGCGCGGGCCTTGCCTGCCGCCACCATCGCCCAGTTTTCACCCGCCAGCCCCAATCCTGCCAGCCCGACCGCTGCACCGGCTGCAGCGGTTTCGGCCGCCATCTGCGCCAGGCTGTGCTGCACCGCCTGGTTCTTCGACAGCGGCTTGCTGAACTGCTGGCGCGTCTGGGTCCACTCCAGGGTCAGCGCCAGCACGGTTTCGGCGAGGCCGGCGATCTCGGCGCTGGCCAGCGCCGGCGCCCATAGCTCGGCCGGACACTCTGGCGCCGCGTCGATCATCGCTTCGGCCAGCGGCCATGGCGCGCCGGCCTTGCCGTGCGCGCGGGCGATAGCCAGCACGGTCGCGGCATCCAGCGCCAATCCCCCCGCCGCCTCACTGGCCAGCGCCAGCGGCAGGCCGGCAGCGGTGATGGCGTCCCAGCCGTCCGCTCGGCCGCCTGCTCGCGCCGCGCGCAGGCGCGCGTCGGTCGCTTCATGCGCGAGCAGCCGGCTCACTTGATCGATCAGCACTTCATCCATGGCAGCAGCTTAGGCGCAGCTTTCGTCTGCGCACAGGCTGGAGTTTCCGCCAGCCATTGCAGCCCGCCATTGCGGCCCCCCATTGCCCCTCTGCGCCGCCTCGTCCACGATTGCGCCATGCTTTCGGTGCTCGACATGTTTCGCGTGGGCGTTGGCCCTTCCAGTTCGCACACGGTGGGGCCGATGCGCATTGCGCTGCGTTATGGCCAACGGCTGGCGCGGCGGCGCTGGCCGGAAGGCGCGCGGGTGGTGGTGACGCTGCAAGGCAGTCTCGCCTTCACCGGCCATGGTCACGGCACGCTGCGCGCGACGGCGCTGGGGCTGCTGGGCCATGCGCCGGAGACGTTCGACGCGCTGCAGGCCGAGCGCGATCTGGCTGCGCTGGAGCGGACGCAGCAGCTGAGTGGCCTCGCCTTCGATCCTGCCACCGATATAAGCCTCGATTACGACACCCGCGATCTGCTGCACCCCAACGCCATGCGCCTCGCCGTGCTGGCCGGCGATGCAGTGCTGGCCGAAGAGGAGTGGTTCTCCACCGGTGGCGGCTTCATCGCCAGCCGGCGCCAGCTGGAGCAGGCCGCCCCGGCCGATCGGGTGGCGACTGGTCGGGACGTGCCGCACCCCTTTGCCAGCGCCGCCGAGCTGCTGGCCATTGCCGAAGCGACCGGCCAGAGCCTCGAAATCATCGTGCTGGCCAATGAAGACGCCATCCGCCCGCGCGCCGAGACACTGGCCGGGCTGGATCATGTTGCCGCCATGATGCTGGCTTGCATCGATCGCGGGCTGACGACCGAAGGCATATTGCCCGGTGGCCTGAAAGTGGAACGCCGCGCGCCATCGCTGTGGCAGCAGTTGCAGCAGGGCCGCAGCGCCAACGAGCCGGAGCGGCTGTTTGATTGGCTCAACGTCTATGCCATGGCGGTGAACGAGGAAAATGCCGCCGGCGGCCAGGTGGTGACCGCGCCGACCAACGGCGCGGCCGGCATCCTGCCCGCCGTGATGAAGCATTATTGCGAAGGGGCGGAACAACGCCGCCGCTTCCTCGCCACTGCCGGCGCCATTGGCCTGCTCTACAAGCAGCGCGCGTCGATCTCCGGGGCGGAAATGGGCTGCCAGGGCGAAGTGGGTGTCGCCTGCTCGATGGCGGCGGCGGGGCTGGCCGCCGTTTGGAACGCCTCGCCCACACAAGTCGCCAATGCGGCCGAGATCGGCATGGAGCATAATCTGGGCCTCACCTGCGATCCCGTTGGCGGGCTGGTGCAAATCCCCTGCATCGAACGCAACGCCATCGGCGCCGTGAAGGCCGCCAACGCCGCGCGGCTGGCCCTGCACCGGCCCGGCCTGAGCCGTGTCAGCCTTGATCAGGTGATCGAGACGATGCGCCAGACCGGCATCGACATGAGCCACAAGTACAAGGAAACCAGCCAGGGTGGGCTGGCCGTGAACGTGGTGGAGTGCTGAAATGGACGTGACCCTTTCCGTGAGCGACACGATCGCCACCATTACCCTCAACCGCCCGGAAAAGCGCAATGCGCTGAGCCAGGCGATGCTGGCGGAACTGGAGCGGCTGGCGGACAGTTTGCGTGGGAGCGGCGATGTGCGTGCGGTGGTGCTGCGCGGGGAGGGGACGGATTTCTCCGTGGGGGCCGATATTGGCGAGATGGAAGGCCGGCTGGCGGCGCCCGCGCCATTGGCTGAAGCCCGCCGCGCTGCGCAGCTTGGCGCGCGGGTGATGCGGGCGGTGCAGGGCATTGATCAGCCAACTATTGTGGCGCTGAAAGGCGTGGCCACCGGCGGCGCCACCTGCATCGCCACGGCCTGCGATTTCCGGGTGGCGGCGGCGGGTTCGCGGGCAGGCTATGGCGAGGTGAAGATCGGCATCAACCTGATGTGGAACGCGTTGGGGCCGCTGATCGAACTGGTCGGGCCGGCCCGCGCCAAGCGCATGGTGATGACCGGTGCGCTGTTCGATGCCGAAACGCTCGAGCGATGGGGCCTGATCGATGAAATCGTGCCGGCCGGCACCGAGGAAGCGCGGGCGCTGGCCCTGGCTTCCGACTATGCCGCGCTGCCGCCGATGGCCGTGCAGATGATCAAGCGCAGCATCAACGCCGTTTCGGGCGCGCTCCATGCCGCCGTGCTGCACGCCGATGCCGATCAATGGCTGCTGGCGACGCAAGGCGCGGATTTTGCCGAGGCGTTGGCCGCCTTCCGCGAGAAACGCCCCGGACGATTCAGCGGAAACTGACGCTCAAGGTAATTGCCACGCCTCCCTCGCCGCCCGATGATGAGCCATCACGGGGAGAATTTCATGCTCATCATCCGCCTGCTCTGCATCGTCATCTTTGCCAGCCTGACCATCTACACCGCGCCGGTGCTGATGGCGGAACCGAACCTGTTTCCCGCCTTCTTCGGTGCCATTTCCGGCGGCGGCTGGCAGGGGCAGTTCAACCTGGATTTCATGTTCATGCTCACCCTGTCCGGCCTCTATATCGGCTGGCGGCACCGTGGCACGCCGGCCGGGCTGGCGCTGGCCGTTGTTGCCTTTCTGGGCGGAGCGATGTTCCTTTCGGTCTATCTGTTCGTGCAGAGTTTCCGCTGCAACGGCGACGTGCGCAAACTGCTGGTGGGTTGACGGAATCGCCCGCGCCGCCAATCTGGCGCGGTGACGATATTTGCGCTCCACAGCCCCGAAGCCAGCCTGGTCCTTGAACAGTCAGGCGATGCGCTGTTGTGGCGTCACCTGGGTTTGCCGGTCGAGACCACCGGCCTGCCGCCACTCGCCAGCACGAGCGGCGCGGCGACCTTCAGCCTGGATGAAGATGTGCCCTTTGCCACCGCGCCCGGCCTGGGCTGGTTCGGGCCGCTGGCGGTGTCGGTCGCCGGCCGGGTGCTGCGCTGGGCAGTGAAGGACGTCGCGGCGGACGCGGACTCGCTGCGTTGCACCCTAACCGATCCGGATAGCGGCCTGCTGCTCGAACAGACTGTCTGCTTGGCTCCCGGCGGCGGCTTCGCGATCAGCGCGACACTGGGCAACGATGGCCCGGTGCCGCTCACGGTCGCTCATCTGGCCAGTGCGCTGCTGCCGCTGCCCGCTGGGCTCGACCGCATTCTCAGTTGGCGCGGCCGCCATGCCGCCGAGTTCGTGGAGTGCGTGGAACCGTTGCCCGCCCACCAGTGGCGGCGGGAGGGCCGGCGCGGCTTGCCCGGCCATGGCGGGCCGCCCGGCCTGTATCTGCTGGGTCAGGGAGCCGGTTGGGATCAGGGCCTCGTGCTGGCGGCGCAACTGGCCTGGTCAGGTGATGCCGCGTTGGCGGTGGAGCGCGACGATGAAGGCCGGCATTTCCTATCGGCGGGCATGGCAGATGGCTTTATCCTGCAACCCGGAGAATGTTTCGAAGCCCCGCGGCTGCTGCTGGCAATGAGCGCCAAGGGCCGCAACGGCGCAATGCAGCAGATGCATGGGCTGGTGCGGGCGCGGCCGGACTGGCCGGGCAAAGAGATGCGCCCGCGCCCGGTGCACTTGAACAGCTGGGAAGCCTGCTATTTCCGCCATGACGAATCCCGCATTCTTGATCTCGCCCGCGCTGCCGCCGCCATCGGGGCGGAGCGCTTCATCCTCGATGACGGCTGGTTCCTCGGCCGCAACCATGACCGTGCCGGGCTGGGCGATTGGGTGGCCGATCCGGCGAAATATCCCGACGGGTTGAAGCCGCTGGCACAGGGCGTCAACGCGCTGGGGCTGGAGTTCGGCCTGTGGGTCGAACCGGAAATGGTCAATCCTGACAGTGATTTGTACCGCACCCACCCCGATTGGGCGCTGCATGTGCCGGGTGCGCCGCAGCCCACTGCGCGCAATCAGCTGGTGCTGAACCTGTCACTGCCAGAGGTGGAGGATTATCTCTTCGCCGCGCTCGACACACTGCTCAGCGACGTGCCGATCGCCTACCTGAAATGGGATCACAACCGCGATCTGGCGCCCGCCGGCGGGCTGGGCCAGGTGCAGGGCCTCTATCGCCTGCTCGCCCGCCTGCGCGCGGCGCACCCGGATGTGGAAATCGAAAGCTGTGCCGGCGGCGGCGGCCGCATCGATGCCGGCATTGCTGCCTTCACCCACCGCTTCTGGACCAGCGACAATCTTGATGCCGTCTCCCGCGCCACCATCCAGCGCGGGTTCCAGGCGTTCTTCCCGCCCGAATTGATGGGCGCCCACGTGGGCGCCAGCCCGGCCCATGCCACCGGCCGCCGCCAGACGTTGGGTTTCCGCGCCGGCGTGGCGCTGCCCGGCCATTTCGGGGTTGAGCTGGACCCTGACAAGCTGCCCGAAACCGAGCGCGCCGAACTGGCCGGCTGGATCGCTTTCCACAAAAAGTGGCGACAGTTGCTGCATTTGCAGACGTTGTTGATGGGCGAGGGGCCGGACGGATTGCTGTGGCAGGCCAGCGGCGATGGTAATGAGTGGGTGCTGTTCGTCACCCGTATCGCGCCGCCGCAGGATCGCCGGCCGCAGCCACTGACGCTGCCGTTCCTGGCCGGTGCTGGGCCTGTCCACGCCCGCCTACTGGCCCGTGCCGGCACGCTGCCGCACAAGGGTTTTGGCGAACCGGAATTGCTGGCCGCGCTCTCAGGCGATGGCGTCACTTTCCCGGCCAATTGGCTGGCTCACGCCGGCCTGCCGCTGCCGCCGCTGCTGGCGGAAAGCGTGGCGGTCTTCCACTTGAAAGCCTGATTGTTCAGCTGTTCCGCCGCGCCAGATATTGCCAGAGGATGCCGCGCTGGATTTCGTTGGTGCCGGCATAGATCGAACCGGCGCGGTCGTTGAGATATTTGGGGAAGGCTTTCGCCGCCCACGCCGGGCCAACGCCCAGACCGTCTGCAGGCGCGGCGAAACCGGGCACCGGACCGCCGGGCAGGGTGAGGTGCGGCTGATAGGCTTCCACCCAGGGCAGGGCGGCTTCCACTTCCAGTTCGGTGAGCCGCTGGCTCAGTTCGGTGCCAAGGATCTTCAGCGCGCTGGCCATCGGCCCCGGCGCGGCGCCGTTGGACAGGCCGGCATTGAACTGCAGTTCCAGCGCATCCAGCGCCTCGATCTCGGTGCGCAAGGCCGCAATGCGCCCCGGCATCGCTTGGCCGGTTTCGGCGAGGTGCACCACCAGCGTATCGACCCGCTTTACCAAAGACGGCGCATAGGCATGGCCGCCGCGCTCGAATTCCATCAGATATTTGGCCACCGTCCAGCCATCGTCGATCCGGCCGACCGCATTGGCCACCGGCACCCGCACTTCATCGAAGATCACTTCGTTCTGCACATGCTCGCCCGACAGTGAGACGATGGGGCGCACGGACACGCCCGGCGTTTTCATGTCGATCAGCAGGAAGGTGATGCCGAGCTGCGGCTTCTCCAGCCTTGTGGTGCGCACCAGGCAGAAGATCCAGTCCGCATAATGGGCGTGCGTCGTCCAGATCTTGCGGCCAGTGCAGACGAAGTGATCGCCGTCGCGTTCCGCCTTCATCTGCAGCGAGGCGAGGTCCGATCCGCTGTTGGGCTCCGAATAACCCTGGCACCAGAATTCATCGCCGGCCAGCATCGGCGGCAGGAAGCGGCGCTTCTGTTCCTCGGTGCCATAATGCAGCAGCACCGGCCCGCACATGCCCAGCCCCATCGGGGAGAGTGGCGGCGCGCCGGCTTCGGTGGTTTCGCGGGCGAAGATGTAGCGGCGCGCCACGCTCCAGTCGCAGCCGCCGGCCTCCACTGGCCAGCTTGGCGCCACCCAGCCCTTGGCATGCAGTTTCTTCTGCCAGGCCAGCGCCACATCGGGCGGCGCATAGACGCTGGTCATGCCGGCGGCGGCCATCTTGAGTTCGGGCGTCAGTTCGGCGGCGAGGAAGGCCCGCACCTCGTCACGAAAAGCCAGATCGTCTGCGCTCCAGGCCAATTGCATCGCCGTTCTCCCTGGGCGCACTCTGGCCCGCAAGGCGGTGTAGCGAAACCGGCGCTTTGGGGAGGCGCGTCAGAAGGCGGCGGGCGTTTTCGCATCCTGCAGCGTCACGCCCAGCCGGGCGGCCACGGCCGGCGCAATGGCGCGCATGTCGATCACGCCCAGATCGCGGCCAGCGGTGATGCCGGGGCCATTGGCGATCAGGCTGGCGCGCATCGCCGGCACATCGGGGAAATAACCGTGCATGCCCCTGGTTGCGGTGGGCTCACCCTGCACGCCATCCAGCTTGCCGCCCATCAGCCAGCCCGGCTGGCAATTCACCCAGAAGGCGGCATCGGCACTTCCGCCGGCTACCGCAATGGCGGCTGCATCCAGCACGCGCTCAATGCCAGCGGCGGGATCGGCGGCCACCTCGGCCAGCACAGCGGCGACCTTGGCTTTCAAGGCGGCATCATCGGGCCGGGCCAGACGGATGGCGGCGCTGCCACCGGCGGTCCACGGGATGGCATCCCAGCTGGCGATGGCGTTGCCGTTCAGCCGGATCAGCCCGGCCTTGATGAACGGCACGAACAAATTGGTGGTGCGAGCGGTTGGTGCAAAGCCATGATCGGAGACGACCACCACCGTCGTTTGCGGGTTGATGGCGCGGGCCGCAGCGACCAGCTGGCCCACGGCGGCATCGATCCGCACCAGCACGGCACGCGCAGCGGGCGAATCCGGCCCGGCTTCATGCTGTTCATGATCAAAACCGGTGAGATAGACGGTGGCGAAATCCGGCTTCACCCGGCGCAACAGGGCAATGGCCTGGGCGGTGCGGCCTTCGTCGCCGGCGATGCTTTCGTCCTTGCCGGTGGGGTAGGGGCCGGCTTCGGCAAGTGGCAGGCCGGGGGTGGCTAGGGCGGCCATCAACTTGTCGTCATCGGGCAGGCCGGTGCGCCAGATCTGCGGCAGGTTGGCGGTGAGGCCAGTCACGCCAACGCTCACTGGCCAATGGACGTTCACCACCTTCTGCCCAGCGCGGCTGGCGGCCTGCCACAGCGTATCGGCCTTGATGTCGCTGGCATACCAGTACCAGCCGTCGGCATTGCCGCGCAGCGGATCGAACGTGAGGTTGTTGGCAATGCCGTGCCGGCGTGGGGTGGCGCCGGTGATCAGTGTGGTGTGGCTGGGGTAGGTGACGGTGGGCAGCACGCCGGTCACCGCTGCGCTGGTGCCGCCCGCTGCCAGCCCGCGCAGGGCGGGCAGATCGAGGCCGTTGTCGCGGCGCTGCCATTCCTGTGGGCGCAGGCCATCGATGGCGATCATCAGCACCGGCGGCCCGGCAGCGGCGGGCAGGGCAAACAGGGCGATAGTGAGGGCGAGGATGCGTTTCATACGCCTGCCATGCCCACGCCGTGTTGCAGGCGTGTGACCTATTCCCAGTCGCGCACGCGCAGGCCGGCTTCGAACATGCCGCGCGCGCGCAGACGGGGGCTAAGGAAATCGTAGAAGAACCAGTCCTTCACCGCATAGGGGGTGAGGGCATAGAGCAGCCGTTCGGTGAGATTCCAGCGCACATGGCCCTTCACCTGGCGGCGCGGCGCCGGCCAGCAGACATGATCGGCGGCGTGGGTGAGGCGGCCCTGTTTCAGCACGCGGTGGATCAATTCATGATCGTACAGCACGAACGGCCAGTCATCGCTCTTGGGGCCACCGGCCGCCACCAGTGGCGCAATGCGGAAAGCCTGTCCGAAGGTGCCGGTGTGGCCCTGGCCGCTCAAGAGATTGGCGGTGAGCGCCATGCGGTGCCGGACGATGCGGTTCTTGGGGCTGTCGTAGGGGCCATAGATGTCGAAGGCCTGGACACCCACGATGCGCTGGTCCGTACCGAGCAGTGCATCGGCGCGGCTGATGTAATGCGGCGGGTAGAAGGTATCGGCATCCCAGAAGGCGATGTTTTCGGCGCCCAACTCCTGCGCGATGGCAAGGCCGCGACGCAGGGCAAAGGTGTGGCCCTGGTTGGTTTCGGTCACCAGCATGGCGCGCGGATTGCCGGCGATGGCATCGGCGACGATTTGCGGGCTGGCATCGGTGGAGGCATTGTCCACGCACACCAGCATGATGTCGTCGCGATCCTGCGCCAGCGCGCACTGCACGGTGGGCGCGATATAGTTCGCCTCGTTGTAGAAGGCGATGACGACAAACCATTTGGGGCGGAAAGCGGTGGCCATGGCCGCTGCCTTACGGCGGCGATGCTTGACCGGCAAGCCATCGCCCGGCACGGCTGTTGCCGATGCTTTCGAACGCTGATCTGGCGCGGCTGGTGATGCCGCTGGCCATCGGCCTGTTGATCGGGCTGGAACGCGGCTGGCGCCAACCCCGCAGCCAGCCGGAGCTGGCGCCGTGGAGCGATGATTTCGCTTCGGTGCTGCCCGTCCTGCGCTGGCGCAGTGATTGACGGGGCGATTGATGGCCACACGGGTTGATTGGCAGGCCCCGTGCCATTAGGGGTGGAGCCCATGGCGCGCACCCCCTCCCATCCGGCTCTTGCAGACGGCGCGCACCCGTTTCCGCATGAACATCTGCTCGGCATCGCGCACTTGAAACCGTGGGAAATCGCCTTCCTGCTCGATGAAGCCGAACAATGGGTGGAGATGAACCGCGCCCGCACGGCCAAGCGCGATGATCGTCTGGCCGGCCTCACCCAGATCAACGCCTTCTTCGAAAATTCCACCCGCACGCTGCTCAGCTTCGAAATCGCCGGCAAGCGGCTGGGGGCAGACGTGGTCAATCTCGGCGTCTCCGGCTCCAGCCTTAAGAAGGGCGAGACCCTGCTCGATACCGCGCTGACGCTGAACGCCATGCATCCTGACATGATCGTGATCCGCCACGGATCGTCGGGCGCGGTGCAGCTTATTTCGGAAAAGGTCGATTGCCCGGTCTTGAATGCCGGCGATGGCCGCCACGAACACCCCACCCAGGCGCTGCTCGACGCGCTCACCATCCGCCGCCGCAAGGGCCGCATCGCCGGGCTGCGCGTGGCGATCTGCGGCGATATCCTGCACAGCCGCGTTGCCCGTTCCAATTTCCAGCTGCTGGCCAGCCTGGGCGCCGAAGTGCGCGCCGTGGCCCCGTCCACCCTGCTGCCCGACGGGCTTGATGGCTATGCCGTGCAAAGCTTCACCGACATGGATGCCGGCCTCGCCGGCGCCGACGTGGTGATGATGCTGCGCCTGCAGACGGAGCGGATGGAGGGCGCCTATGTGCCCAGTCCGAGGGAATATTTCCGCTTCTACGGCCTCACCGAAGCCCGGCTGGCCAAGGCCGCGCCCGATGTGCTGGTGATGCATCCCGGCCCGATGAACCGCGGCGTGGAGATCGACGGGGCGATTGCCGACGATATCGCCCGCAGCGCCGTCACCGAACAGGTGGAAATGGGCGTGGCGGTGCGCATGGCCTGCCTTGATGTGTTGACCCGCAAGCGGCGCGGTGTGGAGGGCTGGGCATGATGCAAAGCGCCCCCCTCGCGCTCACCGGCGCCCGCGTCATCTGCCCGGCAACCGGGCATGACGCGATTGCCACTATCCTGCTGAAGGACCGCAAGGTTGCCGGCATCGGTCATGCCGAACCGCCATCGGATGCCACGGTGATCGATGCGCGTGGGTTGGTGGTCGCGCCGGGGATCATCGATGCCGGCGTGTTCAAGGCCGATACCGCTGCGGCGAACGCGGGCGGCATCACCCGCATGGTGCTGATGCCCGATCAGTCGCCACCCCTGGATGAGCCGGCGCTGGTCGCCTATGCCCAAGGCTCGGGCAAGCCGGACGTGTGGGTGCACCCGCTCGCCGCCGCGACGCGCGGGCTGAACGGCGCGGAACTGGCCGAAATCGGCCTGGCCAAGGCCGCCGGCGCCGTGGGCGTTGCCACCGGCCGCCACGCCATTGCCGATGCCCGCGTCATGCACCGGCTGCTCGCCTATGCCCACGGCCACGGCCTGACAGTGGTGAGCCATGCGGAAGATCCCGCGCTGACCGCTGGTGCCGTCGCCACGGCCGGCGAATATGCGACGCGGCTGGGCTTGGCCGCCGCGCCGGCCTTCGCGGAAAGCCTGGCCATCAGCCGCGATTGCCGGCTCGCTGAAGCCACCGGCGCCGCGCTGCACATCCGTCAGGTCACCACTGCCGAAGGGCTCGCTGTGCTCGCCGCTGCCCGCGCGCGCGGCGTGGATGTGACGGCCGGCATCACGCCCGCCCACCTGTTCCTCAACGATATGGCCGTTTCCGGCTTCCGCAGTTTTGCCCGCCTGTCCCCGCCGCTGCGCGATGAGCGCGACCGGCTGGCGGCGATCGAGGGCATCCGCGCCGGTCTGATCACCATAATCTCTTCAGGCCATGATCCGCAAAGCCAGGAAGACAAGCGCCAGCCCTTCGCCGATGCCCGCGCCGGGATGGCTGGCGCCGAAACCCTGCTGGCGCTGGGCCTTGGCCTTGTGCGCGATGGTGTGATCGATTTGCCGCGCCTGGTGGCCATGCTCAGCCTCAATCCGGCCCGCCGCTTTGGGCTCATCGCCGGAACGCTGCAACTGGGCGCACCTGCGGACCTTGTGGTCTTTGATGAAGCTGCCCCCTGGCGTATCGACGGACGGAAATTTCACGGAGCCGGCAATACGCCTTTTGATGGTGTGCCAACCGCCGGCATCGTGCGCATGACAATCAAAGGTGGAGACGTGGTTTGGCGGGTGTAAGGATCATTGGCGCCCTGCTGGTGCTGGCCCTAGTGGCCGGCGATCCTGCGCTCGCCGCCCGCAAGAAGAAGGGCAAGAAAAAGCGTGCCAGCCGCCCGGCCGCTGCCGCACCTGCCCGCGCCACGCCGCCGCCGCCATCTGTGCGCCAGGGCGTTGAACTGTGGCGCGCCAGCAAGTGGGATGCCGCCGTTTCCATGTGGCAGCCGTTTGCGGAAAACGGCGATGCCGATGCCATGTTCAATATGGGCCAGGCTTATAAACTCGGCCGCGGTGTCGCGCTCGACAAGACCACCGCCGGCGACTGGTATCGCCGCGCCGCCGTGAAGGGCCATCTGCCCGCGCAGGCCAATCTGGGCATCTTGTTGTTCCAGGCCACCGAAAAGGCCGAAGCCGTGCGCTGGCTGAAGGCCGCCGCCGATCGCGGCGAAATGCGCGCCCAATATGTGCTCGGCATCGTACACTGGAACGGCGATGGCGCGGTGAAATCTTTGCCGCTGGCTTATGCCTATCTGGTGCGCGCCGCCGCGCAAGGCCTGCCCGAAGCCACCAAGGCGCTGAATGAACTTTCCCAGGTGATCCAGTCGCTCGATCGCGCGAACGGCTGGCAGATCGCCACATCGCTCGCCAACGGCAGCGGCATCCCGGCGCAGTTCCAGCCCGGCATACAGCCGCCGCCGATGATGGCCGTCACCACGCCGCCACCGGCGATCGTGGTCGCCAGTGCGCCAGCAGCGGCTTTCGGCACCAGCACTGCCGGTCTGAACGCCGCGGCGCTGAAAGCCGCCGAAGCCGATGCCGGCGAAGGCGACACCGAAGAGGCGCAAGATTCAGCGCCCGCTGCCGCCGAACCGATGCGCCAACCCGCCCCGGCCGCCAGCACGCCGCCGCTGGCGCCGCCCACCGCCCGGCCCAACCGTGCTGCCGAAGCTGCCGCGGAAAAGAAAGCCGCCGCCGCTGAAGCCGCTGCTGAAAAACGCGCCGCCGAAAGGAAACTGGCCGCCAAGAAGGCCGCTGAGCCGAAGGAAACCGGCTGGCGCATCCAGCTCGGCACCTACCCCAGCCAGAAAACCGCCATGCAGGCCTGGACCAAGCTCGCCGCCGCAAACAAGAAGTCGACCAAGGGCCTGCGCCCGACGATCGGCAAATTCGGCAGCAACTATCGCCTGCAGGTCGGCCCGTTCCCCACCCGCGACGAAGCCCGCGACGGCTGCAAGACGCTGGAAATCGGCAAGAACGGCTGCTTCGCCCTCAACATCGATTAAACAGCGCGCCGCCGGTTACGCTGCCGGCAGATCCTTCGCCAACCGGTCGCGCAGTTCGCGCCGCAGGAACTTGCCGCTGGCATTGCGCGGCAGCGCTTCGGCCATGAACCAGACGTGGCGCGGCACCTTGTAGTTGGAGATCAGGCTGCCGACAAAGCTGCGCAGCGCCGCGTCATCAAGGCTTTCACCGGGCTTCAGCACCACGGCCACGGCCACTTCCTCGCCCAGCCGGTGATCGGGGACGCCGAACACGCAGCATTCGGCCACCGCAGGATGGCGGTAGATGGCGGCTTCGACCTCGGCGCAATAAACATTCTCGCCGCCGCGCAGCACCATGTCCTTCTTGCGATCGACGATGAAGATGAAGCCGTCTTCATCGATGCGGGCGATGTCGCCGGTGTGCAGCCAGCCATCGGTGATTGAAGCCGCCGTTGCTTCCGGGCGGTTGATATAGCCCTTGATGACGGCGGCGCCCTTCACCCACAGCTCGCCGATTTCGCCCGGCGCCACAGTGTTGCCGGCATCATCAACGCATTTGGCCTCATAGGCGGGCATGGCGGGCCCGGCACTGTCCGGCTTGTCGACAAAGAAATCGCCGGAGACCGACGTGATGATCCCGCAGGTCTCGGTCATGCCGTAACCGGTGCTTGGCCGGGCGCTGGCCACATTGTCCTCGATCTTGTGAACCAGATCGGGCGGCACCTGTGCACCGCCGCCCGACATCGCCGTCAGGCTCGACATGTCGGTGGTGCCGAAATCCGGGTGGTAAATCAGTTCGCGCGCCATTACCGGCACGCCGCCGATGGAGGTGACGCGTTCCTGGGCGATGATGCGCAGCGCTTCGCCAGCGTCCCAGCGGTACATCAGCACGATGGTGCCGCCGGCCGCGGTCGTCGCATAGGCACCGCAATTGTTGGCGGTGACATGGAACAGCGGCGTCGTCAGCAGCGAGACGGGTACCGGCGCCACGGCAGGCGGCTCCACCCCGGTGGCGAGCTGCACCGCCCGCGCCGTCGATGCGCCGGCATAGAGCATGTTGAACAAATTGGTGATGCAGCCACGATGGGTGAGCTGCGCGCCCTTGGGAAAGCCGGTGGTGCCCGAGGTGTAGAAGATGCAGGCATCGGCATCGGGATCGATTTGCACCTGTGGCATGGCACCGCCGTGCGCCAGCACATCGGTAAACGGCGTCACCCCCGGCTCCGGCCCGCGCAGCCGCACCCCGATGAGCATCAGGCCGGCCGGCGGCGCGGCGATTTCGTGCATGCGGTCGAGCCGCTCGGCATCGAGGAACACGGCCTTGGGCGCCGAGTCCGCCAGTGCATAGGCCATTTCCTCGGGCGTCCACCAGGCGTTCATGCCGACAACGGCGATGCCGCAAGACACACAGGCCCAATAGATCAGCATCCATTCGGGATAGTTGCGCATGGCAATCGCCACCCGGTCGCCGGGCCCGATGCCCTGCGCCGCCAGCCAGGCTGCGATGGCGTCCACGCGGGCATGGGCTTGGCGGTAGGTCAGCCGCTCCTCGCCATAGACCAGGTAGGTGCGGTCGGCGAACGCGTGCGTTGATTGCCACAGCGCGCGCACATCGGGCAGCGCATGGCGATAGGCCCGCACCTGGATGCCATTGACGTTGACATGAGCGATCTCGAACGCGCCCCCGGGCCCCGTCAGCTCGTCGCGCGCCTGCGCCAGTTCCGTGTAGTGCATGGCTCTCCCCAGACCATAGTGTTTGGCCGAGAGTGATACACGCGATCCGGCGCGCGGAAAGCTATCTAGAGCCAGCGGAAGCGCCATCGCCAGCAGCACCCGCCCTGTCACAGCCGGTGACAGCAAGAAAGCCGCCAAAGGCCTGCGGCTGATGCCCGACACGGGGTCGGGCCGACCCCGCCGGTTTCACGATCGAGCCGATTCAGCAAAATCAAAAAGGTTCCATAATTATAAGTAAAAATATTTTTTCTATACAATGGAACCAAATAGATTTTCGTGTATCTGCTCTATATAGGAACGATATGTTCATTATCAGAATCAAAAAAGTGTAAAGAGATTTTACACTTTACAAATTGACGAAATATTCGGTTTCAATCTTTATAGTGCGTTAACCATTAATATTCGATTGGCACGATATTTGCATGGAGTTTAGTGGCGCTGGACAAGGATGCGGTCGTTTCCGGCCGAATTTTTTCGTTCTGGCACCATTTCATGGAGTGAAGTGCATGTTGAAATCTCCACGCCTCGCATTGGCCACGGTCTTTGCCGTGGTCGGGCTCTCCGCCGCGCCGGCCCAAGCGGTGCTCACGACCTTCGCCAATTTCACCGGTATCAATTCCGTGTCCGGCGTTCGTTTCCAGAACAGCGCTCCCGACGATGTCAGCGGCGCCACCGGCTCGCTGTACACCATTGATCCTCTGACGAATGTGCCGGGCTCCCGCCTGGACAACTTTTCGTTCCTGCTGCCGGCGCTTGCCGCGTCCATCACCAATGTCACGGCATCGTTGACGTTGCTGTCCAGCACGGCGTCGCCGGCCCAGACTGTCGGTGGCTTCACCCTCCAGCCCGGCCTCGCTGGCGGCTTCTCGTTCCTGTCGACCAGCGCAATCTCGGTCGGCGGGACCAACTACGCTGCTGGCGCGAACCTGCTCTCGGGCACGTTCACCGATGTCAGCATCGCGGGGCAGTCCAATGCTTCGGCCGCGGCCTACAACGGTTCGACCGGCGGTGGTTCGACCATCTTGTTCACGTCGGATTTCGTGAGCTTCGTGCCCAATAGCGACTTTGACATGTCGATTTCGCTGACCTCGCTGGCGCCGCTGTTGTTCGCTAACCCGGGCGCCGCTTTGCGTTCGTTCGAAGCCTACAGCACCGGCAGCTTCTCCAGTGACCCGGCAGCGATCGTCGTCGGCGGCGTTCCTGAACCGTCGGTCTGGGCCATGCTGATCGCCGGCTTCGGCCTCGTCGGCTTCCAGGCCCGTCGTCGCCGCATTGCGGCACTGGCCACCACTGCCTGATCCTGCCGGGCGGCGCCAAAACACCGCCCACAGGTTCAAGCGCGCCTTTCGGCGGCAGGCCTTTCAGCCTGCCGCCGATTGGCGTTCAAGGGCCCTTGCCGCCGGAGCCGGGAACCTCAGTTCAAGATCAGGCGGCGGCCCTTGCCGCCAGCCCCGGCCATTTCGCCCACAGCGCCGTCCGGCGGGTTGCGACTTCACCGCGCGCCTTGTCCTTCACCGGGCCGAACCCGCGTACGTCCATCGGCAGTTTGGCGATGGCGATGGCGAGGCCGATGTTGGCGGGGTTCACGTCGGTGCAGAGGCGATCGACGTCGGCCTCAAACGCCGCGATGTCGGCGCGTTCGTGGCGGCGTTCTTCGCTGTAGCCGAAGATGTCGAGCTTGCTGCCGCGCAGGCCCTTGAACTTGGCCAACACGCCGAACGCCTTGAAGATCCATGGGCCGAAACTGATCTTCTTCGGGCGGCCGGTGGCGGGATCGGTGCGAGTGATCAGCGGCGGGGCCAGCAGCACGCGCGGTTTGCCGCCGGAGAATTGGGCGGAATATGCCGCTTCGAAACGGCCGTCGCTGTACAGGCGGGCGACTTCATATTCGTCCTTGTAGGCCATCAGCTTGTAGAGGCTCTTGGCGACCGCTTCGGCAAAGGCGTCGCCGCCGGCAGTGCGGGCCTTGTCCACTTGCGCACGGAAGCGCGCGGCGTAGGCGGCGTCTTGATAAAGGATCAGGTCGGCTTCGCGGCGGGCGATCATCTCGTCCAGCGTGGTGGCGGGCGGTTCCGGCTGGGGCCCGCGCGTGGCTTCAACGAGCGCCAGCACCTGATCGGGGCGGGTGGCGAGCAGGCGGCCCAGCGCAAAGGCCTTCTTGTTGAAGGGGATGGCGACGCCGTTCAGATCAATCGCGGCCTCGATGCTCTCGCGCTTCAGCGGGATCAGGCCCTTCTGCCAGGCATAGCCCATCAGCAGGATGTTGCTGCCGATGGCATCACCCAACAGCGCCGTGGCCACCGTATCGGCGGCGATGAAATCGCAGGCGTTGGGGTTGCTGGCCTTGCGGATGGTGCGTTCCACCTGCGCGCTGTGGAAATCGAAATCGCGGTTGCGCACGAAATCGGATGTGGGCGCGATATCGGCGTTGGCGATCACGGCGGTGCGTTCCGGCACCATCAGCGTCTGGGTCGGCTTGTCGGCCGCGACCACGGCATCGCAGGCCAGCACGACATCGGCGCTGCCGGCCATGATGCGCGGGGAGAGGAGATCATCGTTGGACCCGGCGATGCGGACATGGCTGTAAACCGCGCCGCCCTTCTGGGCGAGGCCGGCCATATCGGCGGTGGTGCTGGCCAGACCTTCGATATGGGCGGCGGTGCCGAGCAGGGCCGAGACGGTGAGCACACCGGTGCCGCCGATGCCGGTGACCATGATGTTATAGCCATGGCCGGGGGCCGGGATGACCGGATCGGCAACGCCATCAAGGGAGAACTCCGCCTTGGATTTCTTCACGTCGGCATCATCCACCGTGACGAAGCTGGGGCAGAAGCCTTTGACGCAGCTGTAATCTTTGTTGCAGCTTGATTGGTTGATGCGGCGCTTGCGGCCGAATTCGGTTTCCAGCGGCTCAACCGAGACGCAGTTGGACTGCACCGAACAATCGCCGCAGCCTTCGCACACGGCCGGGTTGATGAAGACGCGGCGGGCCGGATCGACCAGCTGCTTGCGCTTGCGGCGGCGGCGCTTTTCGGCGGCGCAGGTCTGATCGAAGATGATCACCGTGCAACCCGGCGTGGCGGCGAATTCCTGGGAGATATTCTCCAGTTCGCCGCGATCGAGCAGGCGCACGGCGGGCGGGATGGCGACGCCCCCCTTTGCCTTGTCGTAGCGATCAAGGTCCTCGGTGAGGATCACCACCTTCTTGGCATGTTCGGCCAGCATCTGCGCGGCGATCTGGTCCACGCCCAGTTCGCCGTCATGCTTCTGCCCGCCGGTCATGGCGACGGCGTCGTTGTAGAGGATCTTGTAGGTGATGTTCACACCCGCCGCGATCGACTGGCGGATGGCGAGCAGGCCGGAGTGGAAATAGGTGCCGTCGCCCAGATTGGCGAAGACGTGCTTTTCACCGACGAACGGCGCTTCGCCCACCCAGGTCACGCCTTCGCCGCCCATCTGGGTGAAGGTTTCGGCGCGGTCCATCCATAGCGCCATGATGTGGCAGCCGATGCCGGCCAGGGCGCGCTGGCCTTCCGGCGCCTTGGTGGAGGTGTTGTGCGGGCAGCCGGAGCAGAAATAGGGGCTGCGCTTGACCGGGGTGATGTGCGCGGCGGATTTGCCGGCCTGATCGCGGAAGAAGGCGAGTGCGCTGCGGATCCGGTCGGTGTCGTGGAAATGCTGCAGGCGCGCCGCGATCACGTGGGCGATGACGCCCGGCGAAAGTTCATTGTCCGGGCTGAGCAGCCATTCGCCGCTCTCGTCATGCTTTCCAACGACGCGCGGGCGCACGGACTCGCGCCAGTTATACAGCTGCCATTTCAGCTGATGTTCGACGAATTCGCGCTTTTCCTCGATCACGAGGACTTCATCCAGGCCTTCGGCAAAGGCGCGCATGCCATCGGGCTCCAGCGGCCACGGCATGCCGACCTTGTAGACCTTCAGGCCAATGTCCGCAGCGACGCGCGCATCAATGCCGAGTTCGTCCAGCGCTTCCATCGTGTCGGCAAAGGCCTTGCCGGTGGAAACGATGCCGATGCGGGGCTTGGGCGAATCCCACACCACCCGGTCAATGCCGTTGGCCTTGGCAAAGGCCATGGCGGCAAAGCCCTTGTAACGTTGCAGGCGGGTATCTTCCTCGCGCCAGATGTCGCCGGGGCGGATGTGGACGCCGCCATCGGGGAATTCAAATTGCGGGATGATGATGGAACGGTTCTCGTGCGCCAGATCGACGGTGGCACTGGTTTCCACCGTATCGGCGGTCGCCTTGAAGCCGACCCAGGTGCCGGCAAAGCGGCTCATGGCGATGCCCAGCAGGCCATATTCGACGAATTCATGCACCGACGCGGGCGCCAGGAACGGCACGAAGGCCGCCTGGAAGTTATGGTCGCTCTGGTGGGGCAGGGTGGAGGATTTGGCGCCGTGATCATCGCCCACGATAGCGAGCACGCCGCCATGCGCCGACGTGCCGGCGGCGTTGCCGTGTTTCAGCACGTCCATGGCGCGATCGAGGCCGGGGCCCTTGCCGTACCAGATGCCGAAGACGCCATCGCGCTGCGCCGACGGGTTGAGCGCAACGTGCTGGCTGCCCCAGACGGCGGTGGCGCCCAGTTCTTCGTTCACGCCGGGAACGAAGTGGATATCCTGTTCCTTCAGCCACTTCTTGGCGCGCCAAAGCTCCTGATCATAACCGCCCAGCGGCGAGCCGCGATAACCGGAAATGAAACCGCCGGTGTTCAGCCCGGCGGCGGTGTCGCGCCATTTCTGCACCAGCGGCAACCGCACCAGCGCCTGCACGCCCGACATGAACACGCGGCCTTCGCGGAAGCGATATTTGTCTTCGAGGCTGACAGGCGGTAGACCGGCGACCATGGCTGAGGCTCTTTGTGCATGTGCAAGATGGGTCAATAGTACTGACCTTTCTTGCGTCGCGCAAGCGGTAGCTCTGTGCCGGCGGGCGTGCAGCAGATCGCCGATAGCACACTGGCCGCCGCGCCGGGCCAGCTGGGCGATCCGGCCGGCGGCCAGGTTCAGGTGAAGGCCCCAGCCGGCCACTATCGCATCACCGCCCGGCTGGCGCGGCCGTGGGCGCCGGACCAGCCGGTGAAGACGGTCGAGATCGATCTCGTGATGCGCTGAGCTGCTCTCTCAGCTCAGCCCTTCGATCCGGCCTTGCGCATCGAGGTGGATGCCGATGGCCGACGGCAGCTTTGGCAGGCCGGGCATGGTGGCGATTTCGCCGGCGAGCGCGACGATGAAGCCGGCGCCGGCGGCCAGCCGCAGTTCGCGGATGGGCAGGTCGTGCCCGAACACGGCGCCGCGCACCTTCTCGTCCGCGGTGAAGCTGTAGGGCGTCTTGGCGAGGCAAACCGGCAGATTGGCCAGGCCTTCGTGGCGCAGCGCGGCGAGCTGCTTCTGCGCGGCCGGCGACAGGGTGACCTGGGCGGCGCGGTGGATGCGGGTGGCCACAATGGTGAGCGCGTCATACACGTCGGTGCCGGTGGCATAGAGCGGGGTGAAAGCGGCATGGGGCTCCGTGTTGGCGTCGGCCAGTGCGGCGACGCTGCGGGCCAATTCCTCCGCACCGGCCGGGCCGTCCGCCCAGTGGCTGCACAGGTGGGCGGCGACCCCCAGCGTGTCGCGGCAGTGGGTGAGCACCTGCTGCTGCTCTTCTGGCCGATCGTTGCTGAAGGCGTTGATGGCCACGGCAACCGGCAGGCCCAACGACTGCAGATTTTCGACATGGCGGGCTATCACTTCGAGGCCGCGATCAACGGCGTGTGGATCGGCGGTGCCGAGATCGGCCAGCGCCATGCCGCCATGATATTTGAGCGCACGCACCGTCGCCACCACCACGGCGACGGCCGGGGCGAGGCCGGCGGAGCGGCACTTGATATGGGCGAATTTCTCTGCCCCCAGATCAGCGCCGAAGCCGGCTTCGGTGACGGCGAATTCCCCCAGCGCCAGCGCGGTGCGGGTGGCGATCACCGAATTGCAGCCGTGAGCGATGTTGGCGAACGGCCCGCCGTGGATGAGGGCAGGGGAGCCGTGGATCGACTGCACCAGATTGGGCTGCATGGCATCAAGCAGCAACGCCGCCATGGCGCCGGCCGCGCCGATGTCACCGGCCGTCACCGGACTTCCGGCCATGTCTTTCGCCACCCGGATGCGGGCGAGGCGGGCCTGAAGATCGGCCACATCGTCAGCGAGGCACAGGATCGCCATCACTTCTGATGCAACCGTGATGTCGAACCCGGTTTCGCGCAGCGGGTGGTTACCGGTGCCCATGCCGGACACGATCTGCCTGAGGGCGCGATCGTTCATGTCCAACACGCGCCGCCAGGTGACGGTCCGTGGGTTGATGGCGGCGCCCGTTGCCATCGGTGTTCCGAAATGCACCGCATTGTCGATCATCGCGGCGAGCAGATTATGGGCCGAGGTGATGGCGTGGAAATCGCCGGTGAAGTGCAGGTTGATCTTCTCCATCGGCAGCACCTGCGCCTGGCCGCCGCCGGTGGCGCCGCCCTTGCGGCCGAACACGGGGCCCAGCGACGGCTCGCGCAGCGCGATCACCGCGCGGCGGCCGATGCGGTTGAGGGCATCGGCGAGACCCACGGTTGTGGTGGTTTTGCCTTCCCCCGCCGGCGTTGGATTGACGGCGGTCACCAGAATCAGCTTGCCGCCAGCCGCCGGAACACCGCCGCCAGCCACCGGATCACGGCCGGCCACCGCCGGCAGCGCTTTGGCCGCAATTTTGGCAATAAAATGCCCGTGCGGTTCGATGTCGGTTTCCGCCAGCCCCAGCCCAGCCGCGATCGCCCGGATGGGGCGCAATGTCGCTGCCCGCGCAATTTCAATGTCCGTTGCCATGATTTCCCGCCATAGGCGCCGAGTGTTCTCTCCGGCTACACGGTTGCGCGCCCGTCGGGAAGGAGCCATATGTTTGACAATGTGTCTGCCCTGACGCTGGCCCGCTTCCAGTTCGCCTTCACTGTCTCATTCCACTTCATCTTTCCGGCCTTCTCGATCGGGTTGGCCAGCTATCTTTCTGTTCTGGAAGGGCTTTGGCTGAAGACGGGCCGCGATGTCTATCTGCAGCTCTTCCATTACTGGCTGAAGATTTTCGCTATCGCCTTCGGCATGGGTGTCGTGTCGGGTATCGTCATGGCCTATCAGTTCGGTTCGAACTGGTCGGCCTTTTCGGACAAAGCCGGCCCGGTCATCGGGCCGTTGATGGCCTATGAAGTGCTGTCGGCCTTCTTCCTGGGATCCGGTTTCCTGGGTGTCGTGCTGTTCGGGCTCGATCGGGTCGGCAAGAAACTGCATTTCATGGCCACCTGCCTGATCGCCATCTGCTCGCCGCTCTCAACGTCATCTCGCTGTTTTCCTTCGCCCTGTGGATCGCGCTTATGGCCTGGGCAGCGTCTGGCACCAGCAGCCATCCGATGATTCAGCGCTTTGTTGGCTCGCCGCAGCGTCGTCGCCGCATTGTGGCCTCGGTTTCGGCCTTGGTCCTCGCCGGCTTTGCTACTATGGCGGTTTCGCTCAACCTCGCCTGATCCCGCGCTGCGCCGGCTGGCCGGCCGGGCGCCGTTCCAAACGGCGTGTCCCAGCATGGCATTGCTGCCTTGCACTCCGGAATGTCCCTGCTATAGCCGGGCGCTCGCGTCCCGGGTGCGGGCGTGGCGGAACTGGTAGACGCGCTGGATTTAGGTTCCAGTGTCGAAAGACGTGGGGGTTCGAGTCCCTTCGCCCGCACCAGCCTGCCGCTGCTTGTCCGGGTGACTTCACAAGAATTTCAAATTCAAATTGATGGGTTCTTCGATGCAGATTGCTGAAATCACCAACCAGGGCCTGCGCCGCGCTTATTCGCTGGTGATCCCCGCCGATGCCATCGCCGCGCGGCTGAACGCGCGCTTGGCCGAAGTGTCCAAGACCATCAAGATGCCGGGTTTCCGTCCGGGCAAAGTGCCGGCCAACCTCGTCAAGAAAATGCACGGGGCGGCTCTGCGCGGTGAAGCGCTGCAGGCGGCTGTGAATGATGGCGTCAACAAGGTGATCGCCGATCACGGTCTGCGCCCGGCGACCCAGCCGCAGGTTGATGTGGATGGCGAACTGCCGGAAGAGGGCGATGCCCGCTTCACTGTCAGCCTGGAAATCCTGCCGACCATCGAGGACGTGAAGGCTGAAGATCTGGCGCTGGAAAAGCTGGTCGTGCCGGCCGACGAAGGTGCCATGGATGCCGCGATCGCCCGCCTCGCCGAATCGGCGCAGCGCACCGAACCCGCCCCGGCAAAACACAAGGCCAAGACCGGTGACACTGTGGTCATCGATTTCGAAGGCAAGGTGGATGGCGTGCCGTTCGATGGCGGCAAGGGCGAAGGCATGCGGGTCAAGATTGGTTCGGGCCAGCTCATCCCCGGCTTTGAAGACCAGTTGATCGGCGCCAAGGCCAATGAACAGCGCACCCTGAAGGTGACCTTCCCGGCCGATTATGGCGCCGCCAATCTGGCCGGCAAGCCGGCCGAATTCGACGTGACAGTGACCGGCGTCGAAGTGCCCGGCGAAACCAAGATCGATGATGAATTCGCCAAGGGCTTCGGCCTCGATAGCCTTGATGCGCTGAAGGAAATCCTGAAGGATCAGCTCGACGCCGAATTGGGCACGCTGTCGCGCACCTATCTCAAGCGCAAGCTGCTCGACACGTTGGCTGCCCGCCATGATTTCGACGTCCCGGAATCGATGGTCGATGCCGAGTTCGAACAGATCTGGCAGACGCTGGAAGGCGAAGCCGCGCGCGAAGCTGATCCCGAAGCAGCCCGCGCCGAGATCGAGGCCGAGCGCGAGGATTACCGCCGCATCGCCGTGCGCCGCGTGCGTCTGGGCCTGTTGCTGTCCGAAATCGGCCAGCGCAACGGTGTCACCGTTTCGCAGGCTGAAATGAACCGCCTGATCGGCCAGGAAGCCGCGCGCTATGCCCCGGCCGAGCAGCAGAAGGTCGTGAAGTTCTTCCAGGAAAACGCCATGGCCGCCATGCAGCTGCGCGCGCCGCTGTATGAAGACAAGGTGGTGGACTTCCTGATCGGCAAGGCGGAAATCACCGAACGTGCGGTTACTCGCGCCGAGCTGGAAGCTGCCATCGAGAGCGAAGACGAAACGCCGGGCGGCCACGTTCACGGCCCCGGCTGTGGCCATGATCACGATCATGATCATGCGCCGGCCAAGCCCAAGAAAGCTCCTGCAGCCAAGAAGGCCAAGGCAGCCGAGGAACCGGTGGTTGATGCCGAACCGGTGAAGAAGGCGCCCGCCAAGAAGGCTGCGGCCAAGAAGGCCGATGCCGAACCGGCCGTCGAAATCCCGGCTGAGGTTGCGCCCAAGCCAAAGAAGGCTAGCAAAAAAGCCGCCGAGTAATGCCGCAGCTGCGGCTGCTTGGGCCCGGTATGCTGCGATTCATCCTCGCAGCGATGGTGGTGGTTTCGCACCTCACCAGTCTGAATATCGGCCGGCCAGCCGTTCTGCTGTCCTTCATGCTCAGCGGCTATTGGGTGTCGCGCCTGCTTGCCGGTTGGCAGGCCAGCGTGCCGGCCTTCTATGTCAGCCGCACCTTGCGGGTCTGGCCGCTCTATGCGGTGGTCACCGTGCTGGCCTGGCTGCTCCACGCCCACGCCGAAGCGGTTCGCCCGGAAGGTCTGTGGTCGGCGCTTACCCTGCTCGGGTTGGCGGCGCGCGCCGGTGACGTGATCGGCGTATCCTGGTCGCTCGATATCGAGCTGCAATTCTGTCTGGCGCTCCCTTTGCTAGCCCCGCTGTTGATTCACTTGCGGCGGGCCGAAGTGTAGCTGTTGGCGCTCATTGGCTGGGTGGTCGGCATCGGCCTCATGTCGGCGGGTCTTGTCACCGCGCTGTTCTATCCGCCCGCGTTTTCTGGCGGTGCCTGGCTGGCGGAGTCCTGCTGGAAGGCCACGGATGGTCAGGCGTTCGCCTCTGTTCTGCTGTTTATGGCAGCCGGAGCCGGACTTGCCCTGCTGCCGCAAGCCCGCGAAGTGTTGCTCAAGAACGGCATTGAAACACCCAACATGGCTCTGTGCAACTTGCCCATCTGGGTTGGCCTGTGCTGCTGCAGCCGGTCGTGGCATGGAGCGTTCACCAATATTCCAGCAGGCAGGATCTCTGGGCCGGTGACCTGTCGTTCAGTCTCTATCTCGTCCACACCCCGGTGATCACCGCCATGGCGGTGCTGATGCCAGCAGGCGGCCTGGCGCTGAAGCTGGCCATGCTGCTGATCTCCGCGGTGCTCGCCGTGGCCCTGAATCGCTGGGTCGATCTCCCGGCAGAGCTGTGGCGCCGGGCCCACTTCCGCAATCCGGTGCCGATTCCGCCTGCGGCAATTGCCTTTGCCCCCTTGAACTCAGGCCGTAAACGTCCGAACTAGTGGGAAAGGAGATTCCCATGTTCGATCCTGTTGCCGGCTTGGTTCCCATTGTCATCGAAAGCTCGAACCGCGGCGAACGCAGCTTCGACATTTATTCGCGGTTGCTGCGTGATCGCATCGTGTTCGTGAACGGCCAGGTGGAAGACCATATGGCCTCGGTGATCGTGGCGCAGCTGCTGTTCCTCGAATCGGAAAATCCGAAAAAAGATATTTACATGTATATCAACTCTCCGGGCGGGGTGATCACGTCCGGCATGGCGATTTACGATACCATGCAGTATATCCGGCCCAAGGTTGGCACGGTGTGCGTGGGCCAGGCCGCGTCGATGGGCAGCTTCCTGCTGGCCGCTGGTGAGCCGGGCATGCGCATCGCGCTGAAGAACGCTCGCATCATGGTGCACCAGCCGTCGGGCGGCGCCCAAGGCCAGGCGACTGATATCGAAATCCAGGCCCGTGAAATTCTACGGATTCGCAGCATTCTCAACAATTTGTACGTGAAGCACACGGGTAAGGATCTCGCCACCATCGAACACGCCATGGAGCGGGACAAGTTCATGAGCGCTGAGGAAGCCCAGGAATTCGGCATCATCGACGCCGTGATGGAAAAGCGCCCCGTGGCGCCGGAAAGCGAAGCGCAGGCGGCTTGAACCTTCATCGGGGCAGGGCCGTGGCGTCAGAATGGCGCTATTGCCCTGCCGCAATTGTGACGCTTTGGCGTAATCCTGCCCTTGCGGCAGGCGGTGATTCATCGCTACACTATTAAGCCGGTGGCATGCCGGCGCGTATATTGTCGGCTATGGCGGGCCGGCGTGAGGAAGGAACGTCATGACGAAGCTGGGCGGCACCGATAGCAAAGGCACGCTTTACTGCAGCTTCTGTGGCAAGAGCCAGCACGAGGTGAGGAAGCTCATCGCGGGCCCGACCGTGTTCATCTGCGATGAATGTGTGGAGCTGTGCAACGACATCATCCGCGAGGAAACCAAGACGGCGCTGGTCAAGAAGTCCGGCGACGTGCCAACCCCGCGCGAAATCTGCAAGGTGCTGGATGATTATGTGATCGGGCAGTTCCACGCCAAGCGCGTGCTGTCGGTCGCCGTCCACAACCACTACAAGCGGCTGAACCACGGCGGCAAGGGTGCCGAAGTGGAACTGGCCAAGTCCAACATCCTGCTCGTCGGCCCGACCGGCTGCGGCAAGACGCTGCTCGCCCAAACGCTGGCGCGCATCCTGGATGTGCCCTTTACCATGGCCGATGCCACCACGCTGACCGAAGCCGGTTACGTGGGCGAGGATGTGGAAAACATCATCCTGAAATTGCTGCAGGCCAGCGACTACAACGTCGAACGCGCCCAGCGCGGCATCGTGTATATCGATGAAATCGACAAGATCAGCCGCAAGTCTGACAATCCGTCGATCACCCGCGATGTGTCGGGCGAAGGCGTGCAGCAGGCTCTGCTCAAGATCATGGAAGGCACCACCGCCTCCGTGCCGCCGCAGGGCGGCCGCAAGCATCCGCAGCAGGAATTCCTGCAGGTTGATACGACGAACATCCTGTTCATCTGCGGCGGCGCCTTTTCTGGCCTTGATCGCATCATCGGCGATCGTATGCAGGGCCGCTCGATCGGCTTTGGCGCGCATGTCGCTGCACCGGATGAACGCCGCGTTGGCGAACTGCTGCGCAAATGCGAACCGGAAGATCTGTTGCGCTTCGGCCTGATCCCGGAATTCATCGGCCGCCTGCCGGTGATCGCCACCCTGGAAGACCTTGACGAACCGGCGCTGATCAAGATCCTGACCGAGCCGAAGAACGCGCTGGTGAAGCAGTACGCCCGCCTGTTCGAAATGGAAGGCGCCAAACTCACCTTCACCACCGACGCGCTGTCGGCGATCGCCAAACGCGCCATCGAGCGCAAGACCGGCGCGCGCGGCCTGCGTTCGATCATGGAAGGCATCTTGCTCGACACCATGTTCGATCTGCCCGGCCTGGAAGGCGTGGAAGAAGTGCAGGTGGACAGGGATGTCGTCGCCGGCACCAAGCAACCGACCCGCCTGATGGTGGCCGATAAGGCCGCCTGAACCGCCGGCAATGGACATGGGAGAGGCGCAGCGCCTGATCACGGCGCTGCGCCTCTCTCCACATCCGGAGGGCGGATGGTACCGCGAAACACTGTGCGTCGGTGGGCCGGAGCGCGCCACCGTCACCGCCATCCACTTCCTGCTCAAAGCCGGCCAGCGGTCGCATTGGCATACGGTGGACGCTACAGAAATCTGGTGCTGGCACGCCGGCCACCCGCTGGCGCTGGGCCACGCGGCCAGCGATCACGATGCACCGGTCTGGATCACCCTTGGGCCAGACGTCGCTGCCGGCCATTCCCCCAGGCCTACATTCCCGCTGGGCACTGGCAGGCCGCGGTTGCCGATCTGGGGTGGGCGCTGGTCAGTTGCATCGTTGCGCCGGGATTTGATTTTGCCGGATTCACCTTGGCGCCGCCGGGCTGGATGCCAGGCGCGGCGGACTGAAGGGAGAAGGGGCCTCCGCCCCGGATCAAGTCCGGGGTGACGTGGGCAGGGACGCTGTTCTTGCACCCGTTTGATCTGGGCGGCTCCGTGTTGGCTGTCGTCAAACCAACATGACGGCATTGCGCCTTCAAAACGGACATTCGGGCGACCGGATCATAAGCCCTAAAGCAGACATGGGCTCGATCCGGAAAGGCCCAGCTTCAACAGGTCCTGACCCGAGGTTGGGTGGGGATGATTGACCATTTTTGCTCATCCTATGGGCAGTTTTCTGCGCCACATCCCGATTGTAATCTTTGCGCCCTGATATAAGAACCCCCGTGTCGGAAGCTATTGGATAAAAAGTGGAATTCATGGATTTTGCGAACACCGAAATGCCATATCAGGGAACTGTTCCCCCCACTGGCCTCCCCGCATTGGTGCCGCGCACGCTGGTTTCGCAGCTCAAGCCGTTTTCCCGACCTCACACCGTCCGCAGCATCTGGGAACTGGCGATCACGCTTGTCCCGTTTTTCGGTGTCTTGTCCGCCGTGCTGGCCGCCATCAACGCAGGCTATCTGATCGCCCCATGATTGCTGGCGGCGCGCGCACACGCTGCATCATGCCAGCACCGGCAATCTCGATGCCCGCGGCTATGGCGATATCGACACGCTGACGGTGAGGGAGTTTCAGTCCCGCAGCCGGCTTGGGCGACTGGGCTATCGGCTGTATCGCCACCCGGCGGTGCTGCTGGGGATTGGCCCTGCTTATTTATTCCTGCTGCGGCACCGTTTGCCGATCGGGTTGATGCGGGCCGGCGTGCAACATTGGGTCAGCGCCATTGCCACCAATCTGGCGATCGCCGCCATGTTGGGCGGACTGATCCTCCTGGTTAGATGGGGCACGACCCTGTTGGTGGTGATCCCCACCCTGCTGATCGCGGCATCGACCGGGGTCTATCTCTTCTACATCCAGCATCAGTTCGAAACGGCGCATTGGGACAAGGCGGCGGCCTGGTCGTTCCACGATGCCGTCTTGTACGGCAGCACCCATCTCGACCTGCCGCAACCGCTGCGCTGGTTCACCGGCAATATCGGCGTTCATCACGTCCACCATCTCGCCAGCCGTATCCCGTTCTATCGCCTGCAAGAGGTGCTCAACGCCTGTCCCGATCTGCGTCATCTCAACCGCTTCACCTTCGCGCAGATGATCCGGCCGCTGGCACTCACCTTGTGGGACGAAGAACGCCGCCGGCTGATCTCCTTTCGCGAGGCGGCGGCAGTCGCATAGCGCTCGCGTCAGCCCAGCCTTGCCTTGGATCGCGACCCGGATCGAACAGCCGGTTCCCCGCCCAACAGCCGACACTGAAACAAACGGGTGCAGGGACGAGTCCCTGCCCGCCGGAGGCGCTACTTCGTTCTGACTAAGGGGTGGAGGCAATGCCGCCCTGGCGGCTCAGCGTTTGGTGGCGAACCAGATGATGTGCGTGGCGCCCTTGCCGGTTTCGCGGGCGCGGACCTTCACCGTTTCGACGCTGAAGCCGCCGCGTTCCAGTTGGCGGCCGAAGGCGGTATCCGGCGCGGCGGACCAGACGGCGAGGATGCCGCCGGGGCGCAGGGCGTTGCGGGCGTCGGCAAGGCCGCGGGGGCGGTAGAGGCCATTATTGGCGGCGCGGGTGAGGCCGTCGGGGCCGTTATCGACATCGAGCAGGATGGCGTCATACTGTGCGGTGCTGAGGGCCATGCTGGCGCCGACATCGCCCATGGTGACGGTGACGCGTGGATCATCGAGGCAGCCGGCGGTGACGGCGGCCATGGGCCCGCGCGCCCAGGCCATGATGCCGGGCACCAGTTCGACGACGGTGACGCGTGCGGTGGGCCCCAACTGGCCGAGCACGGCGCGCAGCGTGTAGCCCATGCCATAGCCGCCGATGAGCAGATGCGGGCTTTTGTGGCCGGCCAGGCGATCGCAGGCCATGGTGCCGAGCGCGACTTCAGAGCCATGCATGCGCGTGCTCATCAGTTCGTTGCGTTCGAGCACGATCATGAAATCGCTGCCGCGCCGAAACAGCCGCAGCGGCGGCCCGCCGGGCACTTCGGCCTCGCCGATCAGTTCACGGGGGATCACGTCTTATGCGACCACTTCGCGGCAGTGCGGGCATTTGCGGCGTGGGAAGATGATCAGGCCCTTGATCATCAGGCGTTTGGTGCAGGCCGGGCATTTGATCACGGCGATGAGGACGAGGTTGAGCGCCAGGGCCAGCGGCGGCAGCACCAATCCGACCAGCGCCAGCGGCGTGGGCCAGGGCAGGGCCCAGAACAGCGGCGGCAGGGCTACGGCCTGGGCGAACTGGTTCCACTGCACGCGGTAAAGGCCGGGGAGTGGCGTGCCCGCCATCAGTAACGCCAGCTCTTCAGATCAGCTCCCTTCGGTGCGGCGGCTTCGATGCGTTTCAGCATCTTGTCCACATACATGGTGTGATAGCGCAGGCGGCTGATGTGGTTGGGCTGGTTCGGATCGCCGTTCCAGCAATGTTCGGCCCGATCGCCGTATGCAATTTCACCTGTGAACGCCGGATCAGCCTTCTTCAGGAAATTCTCGGTGAGATAGACGGCGTTGTTGAGGTAATAATTGTCCATGTCGCCGACATAGAGGAAGATCTTGTCGCGGATCTTGGGGCCCAGCGTCTTCCAGTCGCGCTGCATGATGTGCCGCAGATCGTAATTTTCGCGCCAGTGGGCGGCGACCTTGGGATCGATCTCGCCGGTGCGCTTGTTGAAGATGCGTTGCGGGTAGCCATCGGCGCCCTGCGGGGAATAGACCGCTTCCCAGATGTCCCACTGCTGGCCGGAGCGGGACTTGTCCCCCAGCACCAGTTCCAGCCGCTGTTCCTGTTCCACCGTGTAATCGACATGGCCCAGATAGTTGCGATGGGCCGGGCGATCGACCTTTCCGAATGGGCCGACTTTCCAGAAGACATTCTTGTCCTCATAGATGTTGATGTTGGTATATTGACGGAAATCAATGGGATCGGGGCAGGCCGCGAAGGCGCCGTTGAAATCATCGGGGTAGAACATCTGCACGGCCAGCGCTTCCCAGCCGCCGGTGGAACCGCCATAGGTGAAGCGCGCCCAGCCCTGGCCAAGGCCGCGGAACTGCTTTTCGATCTCCGGCACCAGCTCCTTCATGATCGCATCGCCATAGGGGCCGAGATTGGCGGAATTCACCGCATAGCTGTCGTCATAATAGGGATTGCTGTGGTCGATCTCGACGATGAGCATCCGCGGGAAGCTGTCTGACGTCCATTTCTTGTAGAGGTCGAAGGCTTCTTGGGCCTCGATCTTGTTGTAGCAGGGCTCGTTGAAGCGTGGCTCCGGCTTGCACGGCATGGCGGGATCGGGCGGCGTGACCGAGAAGCCGCCGAAATCAGCCGGGAAATGGCCGTGGTTGATGATCAGCGGGTAACGCGCTTCAGGATGCTTGTCGAAATCCTTGGGTACCAGCACGTGGGCGGTGAGGAAGACATCGGTGCCCCAGAATTTCGACAGCTGCTCTGATCGCACCTTGATGTGGCGGATGAACTCGCTGTCTTTCGGCTGCTCCACCGGCGGAATCACCTTGGTGAGCGGGATGGTCACGATATCATTGGTGGCCGGGTTGAAGCGCACTTTTATCGGTTCGGAAATGATGTTGCCGGGCTCCGCGCGCCAGTTCTGCCCAGCGCCGCGCGCAGCCGGCAGCTTCACCGTGTGGCCGGTGGAAAGGTTGTAGGTCGTGTATTTGTGGAGGACGGCCTGCACTGTGTAGTCGCCGGCTGGCACCTTGGAGAGGTCTTCCGCCGGATAGCCGAGCACGCCGCGGCCGATGCTGGCGCTGCCGCTGGGTTTCAGGCCATCGACATTGATGCCGAACACCTGCGGCGCATCGGCGCCCAATTTGACCTGGAAGCGCGGTTCCTTCGTATCGTCGGGCGTGATCACCAAGATGATGCGGCCATCGTTGCTGGCGTCGATGCCGGTGGCTGGCAAGGTGACGCGGAAATCGGTTGCCAATGCCGGCGCCGACAGGTTGGCCGCCAGTGCAGTGCCGATCATGGCGGCAGTCAAAACGCGCTTGTTCATGTCCGTTCCTCCCCTATGCCGATGTTTTAAGCATGAATTGCCATCAGCGGCAACGCACCTGAATTTTACAGATTGATGATAGTTAAATATAAATATTGCGTCATTCATGATTTTCCTGTGGTCGTATTCATTCAATATATGTTAAAAATTCAGAAGAATAATTTTGTGAGCATTTCAGCAAAATTTTTGGTCGGGGAAGCATGAAACATGCAACAAATCCTGGCATCAGATGTGATATTGGTCGAATTTCATTGCTGCTGGGGGTTCCTCTTGGCGTTTTTGGGGAACGCATTCGGACCGAACGAAGGAGCGATACCTCCCAGAATGAGACAATCGGGCGTGATAAGCGCTGAAGGGGACGCCGGATCGTAATACTCGTTAATGGAAAAATAGTTAACAAGCATCAATATCGCTTTACATTAAGTAACTTCCAAATTAGAAAGTTGGTCTATCAAGTGTTAACGAGTGAGGGCGGCGTATGATTTTTTCCGGTTTCGCACAGGGCATGGGCCAGCTGTTGGCAACCGATGGTGCCTTGATGGTGCTGTCGATGCTGTTCGGTGTGCTGCTGGGCATGTTGTGGTCGGGTCGTTCCTTCCCGCGCCGCCTGCCTCGCTCGATGGCTCGGGCTTCGGCCAGCCAGTTGAACCGCTTCTCCTGATCATCGCCGGGCTGGCTATCGCCTGACACGCAGACTAGCTTGGTGCCATGCGCGCCATACCATTTTCAGCACTCTGTTTCCTGGGGGCGTTGCCAGCGATGGCAGCGCCCTCCTTGTGTGCGCATCTGCCCGAGAAGGGATCGGTGGCCGCTGCCGCGCCCATCGAAAGCGTGGCGGCCAAGCCGCGGGCGGATCGCAGCCTGATCTGCCCGCCTGGTTTCGTGCTGGAAACATCGGCCCGGGTTCCCGTGTGCACTCGCCCCGGCCAGGCCCAGGTGGAGGGTGAACCGCGCGCTGCCTGCCGCGCCACGTTGGCGCTGGGGCCCGTGGCGCCGGTGCCGACGCAGTGGCGGCCAACGCGCAGTTGCCCCGGCGGTGCTATCACGGCGATTGTGCGGCTGGAGGGGGCCAACCTCGGCCTTGCCGAAGTCGATCTCGCCAGCGACAGCTCAGGCGTGAAGGCCGAAACCATTGCCGAATACGACAAGGCGCTGAAGCCCGCCGAGCGCCCCTCAGCGCAGGGCTGCTTCGCCCATCAATGCCGGCTGGTGCGGCTGTCTGTCAGCGCCGAAGCGCCCGACGATGTGCTGCTGCGGTTCAGCATCAAGGATGGCGCCAGCAGCACGGTGCGCATCCCCGTCATCACGCATTGCCCGGATCCGCTGGGAAAGCGCTGATCACTTCGTCCTGATTGGCCGATCATCCGTTGCCGCCAGCCAGATCGCCGCCGTCCACGCTGCCACATTCTGATCGAGCTGCTTGCGATCCACCTTGTCCAGCGTGTCATCGGGCGTGTGGTGCACGTCGAAATAGCGGGTCATGTCCTGCCCCAGATCGAGCACACCCACGCCGGTGGCGGCCAGCGGCCCCACATCCGGCCCGCCGCCAGCGCTGTTGCTGCGCGCCTGATCAATGCCCAGCGGGGCGAGCACGCTGGCCATTTCGGTGAGCAGCGGCAGGCCGGCTGTGGCCACCTTGGAATCGATGGTGAAGATCCGATCGGCACCGGCATCGCTTTCGCCGGCCAGCACGATGTTTTCACCCGCATGCGCCGCGGCATAGGCGCGGCCGCCTATCAGGCCGAACTCTTCGGCGCCCCACAGCACCACACGGATGGTGCGGCGCGGCGCCAAGCCGGTGCGGTCCACGTGGGCCTTGATGGCGGCAGCCGTCGCCAGGCTTATGGCGACGCCAGCGCCATCGTCGAACACGCCCTGGCCCAGATCCCAGCTGTCCAGATGTCCGCCCAGCACCACCACTTCGCCGGGTACCGT
This sequence comes from Sandarakinorhabdus limnophila DSM 17366, assembly GCF_000420765.1. Taxonomy (GTDB): domain Bacteria; phylum Pseudomonadota; class Alphaproteobacteria; order Sphingomonadales; family Sphingomonadaceae; genus Sandarakinorhabdus; species Sandarakinorhabdus limnophila. The sequence goes on from NZ_ATVO01000007.1 coordinate 77,819, forward strand.
ACCGGGGATTTCGGCGGTGACGTTGGCGGATTGGCCGGGCCGGCTGGTAGGGGTGGAGAGCAACTGCATCTGCACAGGCCCGGCGGCGCAGCGGCGCGCCAACAGCTCAGCATCCGGCAGGGCCAGCGCCAGCGCCGGGATCGGCGCAGTGCCGGCCGGGAACACGGTGCCGCCGGTGTGCGGATTGCGGTGATAATCGGTGCCCAGGCTGCGGATCAGCACGGCCGCTGCCCCTTTTTGCGCGCCCAAGGCTGGCGCGGCACGGCGCACGGCACCGTTCGCGCCATAGCTGCTGCCATCCTGCGTCACGCCCATGCGGTGATCGATGAAAACGATGCGGCCCTTCACGGCGGCGTCCGGCGCCGCGCGGAAGGCGGCCAGATTGCTGAAGCAGGTGACGGGCGCGGTGATGCCGCCGGCTGGCGTTGCCCCCGAAGTGCCAAGCGCTGCGAGCGCCAGCTGGTGATTGCTGCCAACGATGGTGGCGCTGGCCTGCCCGCGTTCCCATAGCGTCAGCGGGAAGGCCTCCTCACGGATGTTGACCAGCCCCAGCTTCTGCATTTCGGCCTTGGCCCACGCCCGGCCGCGCGCTTCGGCTTCGGTGCCGGCCAGGCGCTGGCCCACGGTGTCGGTGAGGTTCGACAGCAGCCCCCACGCCTTGTTGCCGGCCAGGGCGGCATCGCGCAACTGGGCCGCATTGGCCAGACGGTCGTTCCCCGCCGGCTGGGCCATGGCAGGAATGGCGAGCAGGCAGGCAGCGGTTGCCAACGTGGTGATGCGGCGCATGTGAGGGTTCCCCTGTTTGTGCGCCTTCCTTTACGCCCCGGCTGCGTGGGGTCAATCGACCCGTTTGCGCCCACCGCGCCCATCGGCTAATGGCAGCGCGACCTTCCAACACCCAGAATCCGGAGCCTCCCCGTGGCCTATCAATATGCGTTCGTGATGAAGGGTCTGTCCAAGACCTATCCCGGCGCCAACAAGCCCTGTTTCAAGGATATCACCCTGTCGTTCCTGCCGGGGGCGAAGATCGCCATCATCGGCCCGAACGGCGCCGGCAAATCGACCCTGATGAAGGTGATTGCCGGCATCGATACCGAGTATGTGGGTGAAGCCTGGGCCGCCGAAGGCGTGCGCGTGGGCTATCTGCCGCAGGAACCGCATCTGGATCCCAACAAGGATGTGAAGGGCAATGTGATGGACGGGGTGCGCCCCGTCGCCGATCTGGTGGACCGGTTCAACGCCATCAGCGCCGAAATGGCCGATCCCAAGGACGATACCGATTTCGACAAGCTGCTCGAGGAAATGGGCACGCTGCAGGAAAAGATCGACGCGGTGGATGGCTGGACGCTCGACAACCAGCTCGAAATCGCCATGGACGCGCTGCGCTGCCCGCCGGGGGACAGCGGTGTGCAGAAATTGTCGGGCGGGGAAAAGCGCCGCGTCGCGCTGTGCAAGCTGCTGCTAGAAAAGCCGGAAATCCTGCTGCTCGACGAACCGACCAACCACCTTGATGCGGAATCCGTGTCGTGGCTGGAAAACCACCTCAAAGAATATAAGGGCATGGTGATCCTGGTTACCCACGATCGCTACTTCCTTGATAATGTGGTGAAATGGGTTCTGGAACTGGATCGCGGCCGCGCCATTCCGTTCGAAGGCAATTATTCCGATTGGCTGGAAGCCAAGCAGAAGCGCCTGGGCCAGGAAGAGCGTGAAGACGCCAGCCGCGAAAAGGCCATCAAGCAGGAGCTGGAGTGGATCCGCGCCTCACCCAAGGCCCGCCAGACCAAGAGCAAGGCGCGTATCAAGGCCTTTGATGAACTGGTGGAAAAACAGGCCAACCGCCGCCTGGGTGAAGCGCAGATCCTGATCCAGATTCCGGAACGCCTGGGCAACAAGGTGATCGAGGCCCACAACCTCACCAAGAGCTATGGCGACAAATTGCTGTTCGAAAATCTGTCGTTCAGCCTGCCGCCGGGCGGCATCGTGGGCATCATCGGCCCGAACGGCGCCGGCAAGACCACGTTGTTCCGCATCATCACCGGCCAGGAAGTGCCCGACAGCGGCGAGATCGTCATCGGCGAAACGGTGAAGATGGCCTATGTCGACCAGAGCCGCGATGCGCTGGCATCCGACAAGAATGTCTGGGAAGAAATTTCCGGCGGCAACGACAAATTCTATTTCGGCAAGAACGAGGTGCTGACACGCGCTTATGTGGGCGCGTTCAACTTCAAGGGGCCGGACCAGCAGAAGAAGGTTGGCCTGCTTTCAGGCGGTGAGCGCAACCGCGTGCACATGGCCAAGATGCTGGTGAAGGGCGGCAACGTGCTGCTGCTCGACGAACCGACCAACGATCTGGACGTGGAAACCCTGCGGGCGCTGGAAGAAGCACTGGAAAGCTTCGCCGGCTGCGCCGTGGTCATCAGCCACGATCGCTTCTTCCTCGATCGCCTGGCAACGCACATATTGGCGTTCGAAGGCGACAGCCATGTCGAATGGTTCGAAGGCAATTTCCAGATGTATGAGGAAGACAAGCGGCGGCGCCTGGGCGACGCGGCAGATCGTCCGCATGCGCTGACCTACAAGAAACTCACGCGCTAAGCGCTCTTGCCGTGTTCCCGGCTGCAGTCGGGAAGACAGTCTGCCTCACGGCGCCACCCATTCCCCCGCCCAGTCGTTGGTGCTGCGGAATACTGCACGGCGATGCCCGCTGTTGGCCAGGTGCAGCCAATCAATTGCCGTCACCTCGATCCACAGCGTCGCGAAATTGGCGCGGGCCGGCGCGATCTGCTCCAGCGTTGGCTGCTGGCCTTCGATCCACGCAGGCAGGCCTGACGACGGCCCCGGCAACGGCGTGCCGGGCGGGTGTTCGGCCAGATAGCAGCGGCGGGCGAAGGGGGTGGACTGGTCCCAGAAGCCGTTCACCACTCCATCATCAGTAAGCACGCGGGCAGTGCCGGCGATGCGCAGTTGCACCTGCTCGACCGGATGATAGGCCAACACGGCGACCGGCTTGCCACTCAGCTGCGTCACCTTGGGGCTGCGCGCGTCGGTGTGGAGGCGCAAGGTAGCCGCCGCCGGATCTGCCTTCCGCAGCACCATCACGCGGGCATGGGGCAGGCCATCCGCGTCCACACTGGCGATCACCGGCGTGTGGACGGGGCTTTTCCGGTCTGCACCGCCGCGCACCAGCAGGCTCCAGGCGTGGGCGAGTATTTCGGGGAGCGAGTCTTCGGGTCTCATTTCACTTCCACGATTGCATCCACCTCCACCGGCCAGCTGCGCGGCAGGCTGCCGGCGCCGGCGGCGACGCGGGGCGCCTTGCCGGCATCACCAAAGGCGGTGACCATCACTTCGGAAAAGCCGTTCATCACTTCGGGATGCTGAGTGAATTCGGGCGTGGCATTGATCAGGCCCATCACCTTCACCACGCGCTTCACCTTGGAAAGATCGCCCAGCTCGGCCTTGATCGTGGCCAGCATGCACAGCGCCACCTTGGCGGCATTGGCCTTGCCGGCGGCCACGTCCATCGTCGCGCCCAGCTTGCCGGCGCCGCCGGCCGGGCATTCGCCGTGGCCGGCCAGGAACAGCAGTTTGCCCACGCGCGCGGCCGGCACATACAGGCCGATCGGCGCGTTGGGCGGCGGCAGGGTGAGGCCGGCGGCGGCGAGGCGCTGTTCCGGGGTTTCGGCCAGTGCCGGCGTGGCCATCAGGGCGAGAGCGAGAATGGCGATGCGCATGACCTGGGGACTCCTTGCCGGGTTGATGGCTCCGGCCTAGCATCCCGGCAAAGAACCGCAAACAGGGGAGGGCCGGTCATGGCCGCATCACATCACGTACCGGGCTTTGCCCATGGCCAGAATGGCAGCGCTGCCGAAACCGATCCGGCAGTGCTGGGCCTGATGCACGGCGCGCCGGTGCCGGCCGACAAACAGGTGCGCTGGACCGATGGTTCGATGTGGCGGTTCCCGCAGCAGCGCTGGGCCTTTTCGCACATGCGCGAACTGGTGCCGACGGTGAATATCGGACGCGAAGGGGCGGTGAGTGTGCTGCCGCAAGCGCTGCGCGATGATGTGGACGATGTGCGGCTGACGACGCTCGACGGGCAGGCCATGACGTGGCGGGAATCGCTGGCCGCGACATATACGGATGCCATCCTGGTGATGAAGGACGGGGTGGTGGTGCAGGAACGCTATTTCGGCGCCACCACGCCAGCCACGCAGCATATCCTGTTTTCCGTCACGAAAAGCTTTGTCGGCACCATTGCCGAGATGCTGATCGAGGAGGGCAAGCTCAACCCGGAAGCGAAGGCAGCGGATTATGTCGCTGAACTTGGTGGTTCGGGCCTGGGTGATGCGACGATCCGCGAAATCCTCGACATGCGCACCGGCCTGGCCTTCAGCGAGGATTATGTCCCCGGCCAGACGGGCCTGACTGATGTGCAGCGCATGAGCATTTCCACCGGCTGGGTGCCGCGTCTGGCCGATTATGCCGGGCCAGACGGGAATTTCGTATTCAGCGCCAGTCTGGGCAAGAATGCGCCCCATGGTGGCGATTTCGTCTACCGCACGCCCAACACCACGGCGTTGCAGTGGATCATTGAACGCATCGAAGGCCAGTCACTGGCGGCGCAGATCGAGGCGCGATTCTGGGCGCGGATGGGGATGGATCATGATGCGGCGCTGGGCGTGGACCGGGTGGGCACCGGCTTTGGCGGCGGCGGCCTGATGGCGTCGTTGCGCGATATCGCCCGCATTGGCGAGATGATGCGGCTGGGCGGGCGCTCTAATGGCCAGCAGATCGTGGCCGAAGCCGTGGTGGAGCGCATCTTTGCCGGCGGCGATCCGGCCGCGTTTGTCGCCTGCCAATACACCGGCAACCTGGATGGTAATTATGGCAGCCAATGGTGGCACCGCGCCGGCGGCCAATTGATGGCGATGGGCGTGCACGGGCAGGGCATTTATGTCGATCGCGGCGCCGGCGTGGTGATCGCCCGGCTGGGTAGCCACCCGGTGGCGAGCAACCGCGGTAATGCCGCGGTGACCACGCCGGCCTATGATGCCATCGTGGCTGCGCTTCAATAGGCGCTGCTCACCAACCGCATCGCGCCGGGTTCCATGGCGGTGAGCGCGCGGGCGGCGATGCGCGGCACGTCGGCTGAAGGCAGGGCCAGCAGTTCATCGGCAACGCGGCTGGCCTGCGTGCAGAAACGGCGGCGATCGGGCACGCTGGAAAAGCCATTGTACAGCCGGGTCATCGCCACATCATGGCGCGCCTGGCCGGCCGTACCATGCTGTTGGCGATAACGGGCCTGTTCGGTGGAATAGACTTCATTCAACAGGTTACGGTGGGTTTTGAGGATGCGGTTGTAATCATCGCGCAAGGCTTGGCTGCCGCACAGCAGCGCCGCAACGTTCAGCTCACCACGCAAGGCCCATACCACTTCGGCGCTGGCCACCACATTGTCAGGCACCAGCCGGGTGATGGCGGCAGGCTCGATGGCCTGCACCGGCGCGGCCGGCACCATCGCCACCGGGCGGGGCGGCCCTTCGCTGGTGCTGCATGCCGCCAGGCCCATCATCGCCAGCACGCTGGCTGCACGTGTCCCCCGCGCCGGCAGTGCCGCCAGCGCCTTGAACCCCTTCATGATTCCCTCTCCCGGTATCGTGATCTTGCCTGCTGCCGATAAAGCCGAGGCCGGCTTTCACCAGCCTGAACGGCCCTGGCTGCGTCAGCCCGTCGCAGCCAGCCAGCGGCTCACCTGGTGCAGATCATCGGCCACCGCCAGCAGGCGGGGCGTTATTTCGGGCGTGGCGGGCAGCAGATCGGGCACCATGATCACGGGCACACCGGCCATGTGCGCAGCGATGATGCCATTGTAGCTGTCTTCCAGTGCCAGCGCGGCGCCGGGCGCGATGCCAAGGCGGGCGGCGGCGGTGCGATAGGGTTCGGGATGTGGCTTGCCGTTGGCAACGTCGTCGCAGCCAACGATGGTGGCAAACCCATCCAGCAGCCCGACATGGCCCAGATGCGCGCGGGCCAGCGCCTGTTCGGACGAGGTGACGACGGCAGCCGGAATGCCAGCCGCGTTCACCTGGGCCAGAAGGTCTGCCGCGCCCGGCTTTAGCGGCCGGATCGGCCCCCATTTGCTGCGAATGCGCTGCCGCACTTGGGCGCGCATCACATCATAATCCAGCAACGCGCCAAAGCGACCCTGCATTATGGCCCGGCTCGCCGGTTCCGGCCGGCCGATCAGTTCCGCATAATCGGCGCGGCTCATGGCAAAGCCGAAATCCGCCATCACCGCGATCATGGCATCACGGATCAGTCGTTCGGTATCGAGCAGCAGGCCGTCCATATCGAAGAGGACGGCCGCCGGGCGGGCGTTGATCATTTTTGGACCGTCAGGTCGGCTGTTTGGCGCGGGCGATGCGGGCTTTCCAGTCGGCCGGGCCGGTCTGGTGGACGCTGGTGCCTTCGGAGTCGACCGCAACAGTCACCGGCATGTCCTTGACCTCAAACTCGTAAATGGCTTCCATGCCCAGATCCTCGAAGGCCACGACGCGGCTGGCCTTGATCGCCTTGGCCACCAGATAGGCGGCGCCGCCGACTGCCATCAGATAGGCCGCCTTGTGGCGCTTGATTGCCTCGATGCCCATCGGCCCACGTTCGGCCTTGCCGATCATGGCGATCAGGCCAGTCTGCGCCAGCATTACCTCGGTGAACTTGTCCATGCGGGTGGCGGTGGTCGGGCCGGCGGGGCCGACCACTTCATCGCCGACCGGATCGACCGGGCCGACATAATAGATCACGCGGTTGGTGAAATCGACCGGCAGCGCTTCCCCGCGGGCCAGCATGTCTGCCATGCGCTTGTGGGCGGCATCGCGGCCGGTGAGCATCTTGCCGCTGAGCAGCAATCGGTCACCCGGCTGCCAGCTCGCCACTTCGGCCGGGGTGAGCGCGTCCAGATTGACTGGCTTTGATGCCTTGTCCGGCGTCCAATGCACCTGCGGCCATTCGGCAAGATTCGGCGGTTCCATATAGGCCGGGCCATTGCCGGTGAGGGTAACATGGGCGTGGCGGGTGGCGGCGCAATTGGGAATCATGCCGATGGGTTTTGAGGCGGCGTGCGTTGGCGTTTCGAGGATCTTCACATCCAGGATGGTCGAAAGCCCGCCCAGGCCCTGCGCGCCGATGCCGAGATCATTGACGGCATCATACAGTTCGATGCGCAGTTCCTCGATCGACGACTTCGGCCCGCGCGCTTTCAGTTCGGCCATGTCGATCGGCTCCATCAGCGCTTCCTTGGCCAGGATCATCGCCTTTTCGGCCGTGCCGCCGATGCCGATGCCCAGCATGCCAGGCGGGCACCAGCCGGCGCCCATCAATGGCACGGTGTTCACCACCCAATCGCGGATCGAATCGCTGGGGTTGAGCATGGCGAACTTGGCCTTGTTCTCGCTGCCGCCGCCTTTGGCTGCCACGGTGATCTCGACATGATCGCCCGGCACCAGCTCGATGTGGACCACGGCAGGCGTGTTGTCGCGGGTGTTCACCCGGGTGAAGGCAGGATCGGCGACGATGGAGGCGCGCAGCTTGTTTTCGGGGTGCAGATAGGCGCGGCGCACGCCTTCGTTCACCATTTCCTGAACGGTTTTCGTGGCTTGCCAGGACACGTTCATGCCAACTTTTACGAAGGCCACCACGATGCCGGTATCTTGGCAGATCGGGCGGTGGCCTTCGGCACACATGCGGCTGTTGGTGAGGATCTGGGCGATGGCGTCCTTCGCGGCCGGCGATTCTTCCAGTTCATAGGCGCGGCCCAAGGCGCGAATATAATCCATCGGGTGGAAATAGCTGATGTACTGCAGCGCATCGGCCACGGAGGTGATGACATCCTCTTCGCGGATCACGGTCATGGGGCAAATCCTGTTGCGTTTTGGTCACGTGTTGATGGGGAAACGATAGGCGGCGGTGGCTTTCGCGTCTAGTTTGCCGCAGCGGGCGCTTCCCGGATTGTTGCAGCAATCTTGCACAAGCCCTTGAGGAAACGAATCTCGCTGGGGTGGACAGGGCGGTGGCCTGTGGATGAATCGCTGCCGATTCAACCGGTTCGGATGGCGTTTCGGGCCGTCAAGCAAACAATGGGGCTTGCGCCGCGATTCATCTGTGGCACTATCAATAGCGTATCGGGACCTGCCAGACACAAGGCGTGGTGGTTTCGGGCGGGGGACTCCCGGGCGGCAGGGCGAGCCAGCCTGTGGATATCGGGGACAAGTGTTGCTGCGGCAAAGAAGGCGCGTGACCCCGATTTGTTCCCCTCGTATGATTGAGGGGCAAGAGTAGAGATGAGCGAGTTTCGCATGACAGATAGCAGCGCCGGCTTGACCACAGCTGATCACACCACCGAATCCGCCGATGCCGGCGCCGCGCTGGCCGCGAGCATGGCGGCTGGCGTGCTGGCGCAGGCCTCTGCGGCGGCGGCAGCCACCACGCGGCCGGGCAGCAGCGAAGTCCTGCCGTGGCGATTCCCGGTGACGGTGGATCGCAGCCGCGACGCGCTGCTCACCGATTTCGGCAAAGATACGCTGGACGACCGTTATCTGCTGCCGGGTGAATCCTATCAGGATCTGTTTGCCCGCGTGGCGGCCGCCTATTCCGACAACGCCGAACATGCCCAGCGCATCTATGACTACATCAGCCGGCTGTGGTTCATGCCGGCGACTCCGGTGCTGTCTAACGGTGGCACCGGGCGCGGCCTGCCGATCAGTTGCTATCTGAACAGCGTATCTGACAGCCTGGATGGCATCGTTGGCACCTGGAACGAGAATGTGTGGCTGGCCTCGCGCGGCGGCGGCATCGGCACCTATTGGGGCAATGTGCGCGGCATCGGCGAGCCGGTTGGCCTCAACGGCAAGACCAGCGGCATCATCCCGTTCGTGCGGGTGATGGACAGCCTGACGCTCGCCATCAGCCAGGGTAGCCTGCGCCGTGGTTCGGCGGCGGTCTATCTCGACGTGTCGCACCCGGAGATCGAGGAGTTCCTCGAAATCCGCAAGCCGTCGGGCGATTTCAACCGCAAGGCGCTGAACCTGCACCATGGCGTGCTGATCACCGACAAGTTCATGGAAGCGGTGCGCGACGGCGACAAGTTCGATCTGGTCAGCCCGAAGACTGGCGAGAAGCGCGCCGAAGTCGATGCCCGCGCGCTGTTCACCAAGCTGGTGGAAACACGGCTGGCCACCGGCGAGCCCTACATCATCTTCATCGATGAAGTGAACCGCACCATGCCCAAGCACCAGCGTGATCTGGGGCTGAAGGTGTCGACGTCGAACCTGTGTTCCGAAATTACCCTGCCCACCGGGCCGGACCATCTGGGCAATGATCGCACCGCGGTGTGCTGCCTGTCGTCGCTGAATATCGAAACTTGGGACCAGTGGCACGACCAGCCGCAGTTCATCGAGGATTGCATGCGCTTCCTCGACAATGTGCTGCAGGATTATATTGATCGGTCCGAACCGGCGATGGCGCGGGCCGCCTATGCAGCCATGCGCGAACGTTCGGTGGGCCTGGGCGTGATGGGCCTGCACAGCTTCTTCCAGGCGCGCGGCCTGCCGTTCGAAAGCGCGCTGGCCAAGAGTTGGAACAAGAAGATCTTCAAGCATATCCGCGCCCAGGTCGATCAGGCATCGATGAACTTGGCGGTTGAACGCGGGCCGTGCCCGGACGCCGCCGACATGGGCGTGATGGAGCGGTTTAGCTGCAAGATGGCGATCGCGCCGACGGCCAGCATTTCCATCATCTGCGGCGGCACTTCGGCCTGCGTCGAGCCGATCCCTGCCAACGTCTATACCCACAAGACGCTGTCGGGCAGCTTTGTCGTCAAGAACCCCTATCTTGAGAAGTTGCTGATTTCCAAGGCGAAGAACAGCGACGCGGTGTGGAATTCGATGCTGGAACACGGCGGTTCGGTGCAGCATCTTGAGTTCCTGACTCCCGATGAAAAGGCCACATATCGGACCGCCTTCGAGATCGACCAGCGCTGGCTGATCGAGCTGTCGGCCGATCGCACGCCGTTCATCGATCAGGCGCAATCGCTGAACCTGTTCATCCCGGCCGATGTCGAAAAGTGGGATCTGCTTATGCTCCACTATCGCGCCTGGGAACTGGGCATCAAATCGCTTTATTATCTGCGTTCGATGAGTGTACAGCGGGCTGGGTTCGCCGGCGGCGGCGTTGAAGCTGACAACACGAGCGAAGCCCCGGTCATCCAAGTCGAGCGGCGTGATTACGACGAGTGTATCGCTTGTCAGTGAAGCGTTTCAGCTTGCCCTGCCATACCGCGGGGCGATCCACCGGCCGGGATGCTTCCCGGCTGGACGGTGAGGGGGTCGTGGCGATGCATTCCACGACGTGTGGCTACGACCCCCTCCCAACCGTAGGCCAAATGGTTGTTCAAGCCGGGGCCGTTGTTGCGAGTGGGCGTGCCTTCGTCGGGATGCGTATCGCCTCCAGTGGATGTTCGACGGTGCCGATGGGTGCCGCGGCGCTGCAGGCAAAGTTCTCGTGTTCCACGGCTGGTGCAGGTGCAAGGCGCACCAGCCTTGCAGCATGGTCCTCGCCTTCGCGGGCGTTGCTGGCCGGCCCACTGATGGCCAGGGCAACTGCGAAGGGCGGGTGCAGGGGTTTGGCCCCTGTCCGCCGAAGGTCTAGTTTTTCTGTTATTTCTTCAATCATTAGCGCAGGATTTTGAACCATGCCGTTGCTTCAGGCATCCAAGTCGTACAAGCCCTTTGAATATCCTTGGGCATATGACTTCTGGAAACGTCAACAACAGATCCACTGGATGCCGGAAGAGGTGCCGTTGGGTGAGGATTGCCGTGACTGGGCGCAGAAGCTGACCGATCACGAGCGCAACCTGCTCACCCAGATCTTCCGTTTCTTCACGCAGGCCGATGTCGAGGTGCAGGATTGCTACCACGACAAATATGGCAGCGTGTTCAAGCCGACCGAAGTCAAGATGATGCTGACATCGTTCTCCAACATGGAAACCATCCACATCGCCGCCTATAGCCACCTGCTCGACACGATCGGCATGCCCGAAAGCGAGTACAGCGCCTTCCTCAACTATAAGGAAATGCGCGACAAGCATGATTACATGAGCACGTTTGGCGTGAGCAACAACGAGGATATTGCCAAGACACTGGCGATGTTCGGCGGCTTCACCGAGGGCCTTCAGCTGTTCGCCTCGTTCGCGATGCTGATGAACTTCCCGCGCTTCAACAAGATGAAGGGCATGGGCCAGATCGTTTCGTGGAGCGTGCGCGATGAATCGCTGCACTGCGAAGGCATCGTGAAGCTGTTCCACGCGTTCTGCGCCGAAACCGGCGTGCTCAACAGCCGAATCCGCGACGATATCGCCGATGTTTGCCAGCGTACCGTGCGCCTGGAAGATGCGTTCATCGATCTTGCCTTCGAACAAGGCCCGGTTTCCGGCATGGCGCCCAAGGATATCAAGCGCTACGTCCGCTACATCGCCGATTGGCGCCTGAAGCAGCTCGGCCTGCAGCCGATCTATATGATCGAGGAACACCCGCTGCCGTGGCTGACGCCGCTGCTCAATGGGGTGGAGCACGCCAACTTCTTCGAAGCCCGCTCGACCGAATATAGCAAGGCCGCGACCAAGGGCGACTGGAACGAAGTGTGGACTGCCTTTGACAGCCGCAAGGCCGCCAAGATTGCCAGCGAAACCCAGCCGGCCAACACCGATGACGCCCAGGGCGGGCTGCTCGGAGTGGCCGCGGAGTAAGCGCTGGATTTACCATCTGATCGAACAGCGGCGCGCCGGCCCTCGGCGCGCCGATTTTCTCTGTGGGTCGGTGCGCCCGCTGCAGCGAAGTTGGCCCCAGCAGTGCTGTGGATGCTGGCCTACGCCAGCATGACGACGGCTTTTTGGCGAGGGGCGCTCCAAACAAACGGGTGCAGGGACGATCCCCTGCCTGCCGGAGGCCCAATTCTTCCTATCTCGGGAAAGGAATTTGCCTGCGATCAAGTCAGTTTGCGCCCCACCCAGACGACGCGTCCGATGATGTGGATGGCGCTGCCATCGCGGCGCCGTTCGGGGCGCGGGTGGTGATCGAGGGACTGCGTGCTCGCGATTGGGCGAGCCTGACGTTGACCGGCACGCGCCATGAACTCGATGTGCGGCTGGATGGGGTGGGTGCAGCAGCCGCGCTGGCCGCGTTGGGTGAAAGCTTGGCCCACGAAACCATTACCATTGCCGGGCAGATCCTGGCCGAAGCCTTGGTGGAACCCGGCACCGCCGATGACGAGGGAGTGGCAATGACCATCTGTGCCCTAGTGATCAACGACTGAACCAAGCGGGCGATCGCCTGTCGCGCCAGCACCCGGGGGAAGTGCTGGCTGACGGCGGGCAGCCCCCCCCCCCCCCTGCGACAAACTTGAGCGCCGCTCAAAAACACTTGCCAGCCCGAGCCGACGTGGGCAGGATGTGAGTAGCAATCAAAACTGCCGGTCGCCACTGGCAGCAACAAGGTCGGCGGGCACGCACATGGTGAAGAACAGGGTCAACAGGGCCGTTCAGCCAGCGCCTAGTGCCGGCGCATCCACGATCTTCATTCTTGGCCCCATTCTGGGCATGGCCGCAACGCTGGCGGCCTGTGGCGAAACCAAAACGCCGCCGCCAGCCCCTGCGCCGGCCGTACCGGTGCGGGTGGTGAGCGTGGCGCCGGTGAGCGGCGTGACCGAGCTTGATGTGGCCGGCACTGTGCGGCTGAAGCGCGAAACGCCGCTGGCCTTCAACACGCCGGGGCGCATCGCGGCGATCCTGGTGCGCGAAGGTGATCGGGTGCAGCCCGGGCAGTTGCTGGCGCGGCTCGACACCACGGCGCTGGGGGCGAACCAATACGCTGCAGCGGCGGACGTGGTGCGGGCGCGGGCGGACGTGAAGCGCGCTGAGGATCTGTTTGCCAAGGGCTGGGTGACGGCGCCGCGCGTTGAGCAGGCGCGGGCGACGATGGCGGCGGCGCAAGCGCGGGCGCGGGCCGCCGGGTTTGACGTGACATTGGCCAGTTTGCGCGCACCCGCCAGCGGTGTCGTGCTGGCGCGGCCGGGGGAACCGGGCCAGATTGCCCAGCCAGGCCAGGCGATATTGACGATAGGTGAAATGAATCAAGGCTTTGTGCTGCGCTTGCCGCTGGCAGATCGCGATGCGGCACGGGTGCGGCAGGGCATGCCCGCCACTGTGCGTATCCCGGCGCTGGGGGCGGGCACGTTGCAAGGCCAGATCAGCGAAGTGGGCGCGCGCGGCGATGATGGCACCGGCACCTTCCGGGTGGAAGTGAAGTTGCCGGCTAATGGGCGCCTCGCCTCCGGCCAGATAGGCAGCGCCCGGCTGGTGCTCGGCCCGACCGAGCCCGGTGCGCCGATCAGTGTGCCGACAACGGCGGTGTTTTCGGCCCGGGCCGATGAAGGGTTTGTTTATGTCCTTGAACCTGTGACGCGCCGGGTGCGGCAGCGGCAGGTGGCGCTGGGCGCGGTCGGGCCGCAAGGCGTGGTGGTGACTGGTGGCCTGCGGCCCGGCGAGCAGGTGGTGACCACCGGGGTGGACCGGCTGCGTGATGGCCAGGTGATCGAACTGGCGCAGGCAACCGCCAAGTGAACGGCATCATCCGTTTTGCCATTCAGCGCTGGCAGATCACCCTGGTGGTGTTTCTGGCGCTGGCGGCGATGGGGCTTTCGGCCTTCTTCACCATTCCGCGATCGGTTGATCCGCACTTCCCGTCGCCGTTCGTCAACATCGTTGCCACCGTGCCGGGCGCCGAGCCAGCCGACATGGAATCGACCATCGCCAAGCCGATCGAGGACGTGGTGCAGGGGTTGGATGGCATCGTGAAGGTGCAATCGCGCTCGACCGATTCAACCGCCGTGATCACTGCCGAATTCAGCTGGGATGGCGATGCCGAGAAGAACTACGACGAGGTGGTGCGCGAAGTGAACGCCATTCGTTCCAGTCTGCCATCAGCGTTGACGCGCCTGGAATTTCAGAAGACCCGCACCACCGAACCAGCCGTTCTGCAATTCGCTTTGGTCTCGGACACAGCGAGCTATCGTCGGCTGGAAAAGGTTGCCAAGGACCTGCGCGAGCGGCTGATCCGGGTGCCGGGCGTGCGGGCAACACGGGTGTGGGCGCTGCCGCAGCCCGAAATGCGTGTGGCGCTGGATAACGGGCGCATGGCACAACTGGGCATTCCCGTTACTGCCGTTACTGATGCGTTGCGCAGCGGCGGCCAGGATCTACCGCCCGGTGCGGTGCAATCGGGCGATGCCCGGCTGAACGTGCAGGCCGGCGGCGCCTACAAATCGATCGACGAACTGTCGGATGAACCGGTGCGCGCGCAGGATGGCCGCATCGTGCGGGTGAAAGATGTCGCACAGGTCGGCTGGGCCTATGAAGAGCAGCCGCACTTCGGCCGTTACAATGGCAAGCGTGCCGTGTGGGTGACGTTGACCCAGAAGGACGGGCTCAATGTGCTCGATATCCGCGATGCGGCAGTGAAGGCAGCAGATGCATATCGCAGCCAATTGCCGCCCGATGTGCAGATGGTGGTGGGCTTTGACCAAAGCGATGACATCGCCCGCAAGCTGAGCCAATTGGGCCAGGATTTCGCCATCGCGCTGGGCTTGGTGCTGATCACTTTGCTGCCGCTTGGTTGGCGGGCGAGCATCGTGGTGATGGTCTCGGTGCCGTTGAGCCTCGCCATGGGTGTGGCCGTGCTGGGCTGGAGCGGGTTCACGCTCAACCAGTTGGCGATTTCCGGCTTCATCATCGCACTTGGCCTGCTGGTCGACGACAGCATCGTGGTGACGGAGAATATCGCCCGCCATCTGCGCATGGGCAAACCTCGGCAACAGGCGGCCATCGACGGCACCAGCCAGATTGCGGTGGCCGTGATCGGCTGTACCTTCGTGCTGCTGTTTGCTTTTCTGCCGCTGACCATGCTCCCTGAAGGCGCTGGCAAGTTCACACGCAGCCTGCCTGTGGCCGTGCTGGGCACGGTGGCGGCGTCGCTGCTCGTGTCGCTC
Organism: Sandarakinorhabdus limnophila DSM 17366; assembly: GCF_000420765.1. GTDB lineage: Bacteria > Pseudomonadota > Alphaproteobacteria > Sphingomonadales > Sphingomonadaceae > Sandarakinorhabdus > Sandarakinorhabdus limnophila. The sequence goes on from NZ_ATVO01000007.1 coordinate 92,921, forward strand.
ACGATCGTGCCGTTCCTGGCCAGCCGCATCCTGCCGCGCGAGGAAAGCGAGCACGGCAATGCCTTCCTGCAGGCAGTGAACAAGGGCATCCACCGCTTCTATCAACCGGTGCTGCACTGGGGCCTCACCCATCCGTGGCGGGCGATGGGCGTTTCGACACTTTTGATCGTCTCTGGTTTTGGCTTGGTGCCGCTGATTGGCTCCAGCCTGTTTCCGCCCGCGGAAACGCCCTATTTCCTGGTGCAGGTGACGGCGAGCGAAGGCACCGCGATTCCCGCTACCACCCGCGCCGTGGGCGTGGTTGAAAATGCCTTGAAAGGCGAAGCCGAGGTGCAGGCGGTGATGAGCAACATCGGCCGCGGCAACCCGCAGATCTTCTATAACCAGCGCAGTTTCGATCAGCGCAGCAACATCGGCGAAGTGTTGGTGGTGCTGAAGCGTTGGGACGAGAAGGGCGGTCCGGCGCTGGTGGAGCGACTGCGGGCCAAGTTGGCGGCAGCACCTGACGCGCAATATGTGGTGAAAATCTTCCAGAACGGCCCGCCCATCGACGCGCCGATCCAGATGCGCATCATTGGCCCGGAACTGGATGTGCTGAAACGTCTGGCCGCCGAAACGGAAGCCGTGATGCGTAACGTGCCTGGCACGCGCGATGTGCGCAATCCGGTGGCCGTGGACACGCCGCGTCTTAACCTTGGGTTGGACAGTGATAAGGCCGCCCTGCTCGGTGTCGCGCCAGGCGCGCCGCGCCGCGCCCTGCGGCTGGCGCTGGCCGGAGAGAATGCCGGGCGGTTCCGCGATGTGGAAGGCGACAGCTATAATGTTGTCGTGCGCCTGCCGTTGGACGAACGCCATAACGTGACGGTGCTGGATGATATTTACATGCCGGGCAGCCGGGGTGCAGTGCCGCTGCGCGAGATCGCCCAACCCTTTCTCGATTCCGCGCCGCCTCGCATCAGCCGTGAACGCCAGAGCCGCGTTGTCTATATCGATGCCCAGATCGCGGAGGGTTATCTCACGGCCAAGGTGAATGCGGCGGTGGTGAAGGCCGTGCAGGACCAGGTGAAGCTGCCCGAAGGCTATCGTTTCGACATTGGCGGCGAAGCGGAAACGGCGGCACGCAGTTTCGGCGGGCTGGGCCCCATCATCGCGCTGGCGGTGTTCGGTATCTTGGCGGTGCTGGTGATCGAATTCGGCCGCTTTCGTGAGACATTGGTGGTGGCTGGCGTCATCCCGCTCGGCCTATTTGGCGGGCTGGTGGCGCTGTTCCTCACCGGCAACAGCCTCAGCTACACCGCTGTCATCGGTTTCGTCGCGCTGATCGGGATCGAGATCAAGAACAGCCTTTTGCTGGTCGATTTCACCACACAACTGCGCGAAGCCGGCCGGCCGCTGCGCGAAGCCATCGAGGAAGCCGGCGAGGTGCGTTTCCTGCCCGTGCTGCTTACTAGCGTGACGGCGATCGGTGGCCTGCTGCCGCTGGCGCTGTCCGGCTCCGGCCTTTATTCGCCGCTGGCCTGGGTGATCATCGGCGGGCTGGTATCGTCCACCGTTCTCTCCCGCGTCGTCACGCCGGTGATGTATCTGCTCATCGTGCAGGGCGACAAGGCCAGCACGGCCATTGCAGATTGACAGTCACGGCAAAGATCATGTGAAACTGTGGCAATTTGAAGCAGCGCTTCATTGCGCCTGGGCCATCACAGGTTTATGGCGGGAGCCATGAAGCGTAACGCCGGTCAGGATCTGGAACTCGTGAAGCAGTGGCGGCCCGCCACGCAGATGGTGCGCGGCGGCACCATGCGCACGGAGGTTGGCGAAACCTCCGAAGCCATCTTCATGACGTCGGGCTATTGTTACGACAATGCCGAGGAAGCCGCCGCACGCTTCCGGGGCGAGCGGCCGGGGATGACCTACAGCCGCCTGCAGAACCCCACGGTGGAGATGCTGGAAAAGCGCATCGCCCTGATCGAAGGGGCCGAAGCCGCCCGCGCCACGACCACCGGCATGGCGGCGATGAGCGGCATGCTGCTTTCCACGCTCAGCGCGGGCGATCATCTTGTGGCGGGCCGCGCGCTGTTCGGTTCGTGCCGGGTGCTCGTGGATACGATCCTGCCGCGCTTCGGCATCGAAACCACCACGGTGGACGCCCGCGACGTGGACGCCTGGGCCAAGGCGCGCCGCCCGAACACCAAGGCCTTTTTCCTCGAAACGCCCACCAATCCGGGGCTGGACCTGTGCGACATCCGGGCAATTGCTGATGTTGCCCATGATGCCGGCGCCCTGGTCATGGTGGACAACGCCTTTGCCTCGCCGATCGTGCAGCGCCCGCTGGAGAATGGTGCCGATATCGTGGCCTACAGCGCCACCAAGCTGATGGACGGGCAGGGCCGCGTGCTGGCCGGTGCCGTGGTTGGCAGCGAAAAGTGGATCAACGACACCTATCTGGCATTCGCGCGCCACACCGGGCCCAATCTGTCCCCGTTCAACGCCTGGGTGGTACTGAAGAGCCTTGAAACGCTGGATCTGCGCGTGCGCCGCCAGTGTGACAATGCGCTGAAACTGGCCGCCTGGTTGGAAAGCCGGGTGCCGCGGCTGGTGTATCCCGGCCTGCCCAGCCATCCGCAGCACGCCCTGGCGCTGCGCCAGATGACAGCGGGCGGCACCATCGTCGCCATGCATCTTGATGGCGGCCGGCCCCAGGCGCAGGCGCTGCTCGATGCGCTCACCATCATCGATATTTCCAACAATCTGGGTGATTCCCGCACCCTGATGACGCATCCGGCTAGCACCACCCATGCCAGCGTTTCGGAAGCGGTGCGTGCCGAAATGGGCATCACCGAAGGCATGTTGCGGCTGAGCGTGGGCCTGGAAGACGTGGACGATCTGATCGATGATCTTGATCAGGCGCTGAAATCGGCTGGCCTATGACGGGGATGATCGGCCAGATCTTCCCCTACGCCGAAACCACCGGCGGCATTACCGTGCGTGTCGCTCCCCATTATCTCCCCGATCAATCCGATCCCGAACGCGGCTATTATGTCTGGGCCTATCATGTGCGGGTGGAAAATGCCGGCCTGGTGCCGGTGCGGCTGATGGCGAGGCGCTGGCTGATCACCGATGGCGATGGCCGCACCGAACAGGTGGAAGGCGATGGCGTTGTGGGCGTGCAGCCGCTGATCGCGCCGGGCGGCGCCTATGATTATGTCTCGGGCTGTCCGCTGGCCACCGCGTCGGGCCGCATGCAGGGCCGTTATGTGATGATGGGCGAAGACGGCGTGCGCTACACGGTCGTTATCCCGGCCTTTGCGCTGGACGTGCCAGTCGGCCGCCCGCCAGTGCATTGATTGCGGCGCGCAGGCCAGCCATTCTCTCCCCATGAAGCGCACCCATCTGCCCATGAATGCCCTGCGCGTGTTTGAAGCGGCCGCGCGCCACCTGTCGTTCACGCGCGCTGCCGATGAACTGGCTGTCACCCCGGCGGCCGTGGGCCAGCAGATCCGGGCACTGGAAGAAACGCTGGGCGTCGTGCTGTTTCGCCGGCTGACCCGCAATCTTGAACTCACCCACGAAGCCGAACAGGCACTGCCGTCGCTGCAGCAGGGTTTCCTGGCCTTTGAAGAGGCGGTGCGGGTGATGCAGGCCGGGCAATCCAGCCGCGTGCTTTCCATCGCCGCGCCACGCGCGCTGGTGGCCAAATGGCTCACCGCCCGGCTGGCCGATTATGGCCGGCAGCACCCGGAACTGCGCTTTTCCATCGCCGCCCATGAAGACGGCGAGATGGATTTCACCCAGGCCAATCACGATCTGGCCATCCATTTCGGCGGTGAGCCGCAGGCCGAGGGCATTCATGGCCGCACCATGGGCGATGAACTTTTGATCACGGTGACGGCGCTCGGCACCGGGCCAGACGCGCCCAATATCTTGTCGTGCATCGCACACCCGCTCGATCCCGAAACGCCCTGCGTTGAAAGCGTGCTGACGGTGGCAGACCCTGGCCTTGCTATCGATGCGGCCGCAGCCGGGCTGGGCAAGACGCGGGTGCCAGCCTTGCTGGCCGCCGCAGATCTCGCCTCGGGGCGTATCATCGCGCTCGATGCGGGTGTGCCTGCCGCCGGCGCCTGGTGGCTCACCGCGCCCACGCCGCAATGGCGCCAGGCCAAGGTGCGGGCGCTGGTGGCCTTCCTGATCAACTGAATAAGCCGCGTCAGCAGTTTTCGATCACGTCGCGCCGCCCGGCAGCGGCGGTTTCGCACGCGCGATTGCGGTAATCCGTAACGGGTGGAAACGGCCCGCTCATCCCTCCGAAATGGCCCCATCAACAACTTCATTCTCCGTTGGCAGTCGGTAGCCGGTAATTTCCAGGGCACCTCCGGCATCGGCATGGGCACCGGTGACGGCGGCTTTGATCCAGGCGGTGGCGAGGTGCCGGAACCGGCAACTTGGGCCATGCTGATCGCCGGCTTCGGCTTGGTGGGCGCTGTCGCCCGCCGTCGTCGCGGCGCGCTGAGCGTTTCGGCCTGATCAAGCGCTGATCAAATAATGGCCGGTCTCCAATCGGGGGCCGGCCTCTTTCGTGGTCGCGGCTTGCCGCCTTCGGGCGCGGCACGCACGCGCAGGTCTTGCCAAAGCGGCAGCCTCGCGCCATCGCAACAGATCTACGCACAAACAGGGGCGATGCGATGGTGACGATGCGATCGATTGTGGCAGTGGCGGCTTTGCTGGCGGGCACGTCGCCCGTGCTGGCTGCCGAAGCGCCGCTCACTGCGCTTGCCGCCGGCGTGAGCGAGGCCGAATTGAAGGCCAGCATCACCGCGTTGGTGGGCTTCGGCACCCGCCATTCGGCCAGCGACACCACCAGCCCGACCCGCGGCATTGGCGCCGCCCGCCGCTGGACCGAGAGCCGCTTTCAGGCGTTCAGCGCCGCCTGTGGCAATTGCCTGACTATTGAAAAGCCAGCACAGGTGTTCACCGGTGATCGCCTGCCCAATCCGACCGAGATCGTGGACGTGCTGGCCATCCAGCGCGGCACCACCGATCCGGACCGGTTCATCATCATTTCCGCTCATATCGACAGCCGCAACAGCGATCCCAACGATGCCAAGGGCGATGCGCCGGGCGCCAATGATGATGGCAGCGGCACCGCCGCCGTGATCGAAGCGGCGCGCGTGCTTTCGCAGCACAAGTTCCCTGCCACCGTCGTCTATGCCGTGCTGTCGGGTGAGGAGCAGGGACTGAACGGCGGCAAGGTGCTGGCCGATTACGCCCGCGCTAAGGGCTGGGTGGTTGAAGCTGACCTGAACAACGACATCATTGGGAACAGCACCGGCATTGGCGGCATGAAGGAGTCGGGCCATGTCCGCGTGTTTTCGGAAGGCACCAAGGCCGTGGAAAGCGCCGCTCAGGCCAACCGCCGCCGCTACAACGGGGGTGAGAATGATTCGCCCAGCCGTAACGTGGCGCGCTTCCTCGACCGCCTTGCCGACCACAACATCGATGGCCTGGATGTGAAGATGATCTATCGCACCGACAGGTTCGGCCGCGGCGGCGATCAGACCCGCCTCCTCGAAGCCGGCTATCCGGCGGTGCGCATAACCGAGTCCGTGGAACATTATGACCGGCAGCACCAGAATATTCGGGTGGAAAACGGCCGCGCCTATGGTGATCTCATCCCCGGCGTCGATTTCCAGTATCTTGCCAAGGTGACCAGGTTGAACGTGGCCGCCCTGGCCGCGCTGGCGCGTGCGCCGATGCCGCCGGCCGTCACCATCCAGCGCGACGCCGGTTCCAATACCAAGGTGAGCTGGGCTCCGGTGAAGGGCGCTGCCGGCTACAAGATCTGGTGGCGCGACACCACCGCACCGCAATGGCAATATAGCCGCACCGCCGCGGCCGCTGCCACGTCGCTGGTGCTGGAACATGTGTCGATCGATGATTGGCTGTTTGGCGTTGCCGCCGTGGCCGCCGATGGCAGCGAAAGCCCGATCGCCTATCCGGGCGACGCCGGCAACTTCATCAGCAACCCGCCGTTCCCGTCGCCGCAACCGCGGCCCTGAAGCTGTTCCCGTCACCCCGGCGAAAGCCGGGGTGAGGTGATGGGTCAAGCTCCGGCTATAACCGGGCGACCGATCAACGCCGCCGCATCCGGCGCCAGCATCTGCGCTTGTCCGGTAAGCGGGTGGTGAACGGCGAGCATATTCTGGCTGCGCGCGTGCAGCAGCCACCACTCGCCGTCGCGGGTGAGCAGCAGCGCCGGCCTGCCCGCCACCAGATCGACGGTCAACAGCGGCTCTGCCGGCGAAGGTGGCGCGCCTGCTTCCCAGACGATTTCAACCATTGTTTCCTGATCATCGTCGTTGGCATCGGTCCACGCGCCTGCAACGGCCAGCAGCGCGTCGCGGCCGGTGCGGGCGCCGATGCGGGCCGCCACCTGTTCGGGCGTGAAGCACACGCCGCGCGCTTGCCAGCAGGTGATGAGCGCCGCCACCAGCGGATCGGCAGGCTCTGCCCGCGCTGGGTTGGCGAGCAACAGCGGCAGGGCCAGCAGGATACGGCGATTGATCATGCCAGCAGCCTAGCCGGCTCGGCCCTATCCTGCTAGGCGGCGCGCATCATGTTGTCTGTTCAAAACCTCACCGTTCGCCTTGGCGGGCGCGCCATCATCGACGGCGCCAGCGCTACGCTGCCGCCGCGCGGCTGTGTTGGCCTGATCGGCCGCAACGGCGCCGGCAAATCCACGATGATGAAGGTGATGGCCGGCACCATCGATCCGGATGGCGGCAGCATTGAACGGCCGCGCGGCACAAGGCTGGGCTGGCTGAAGCAGGAAGCCCCAATGGGGCAGGGCACGCCGTTTGAAACCGTGCTGGCCGCCGATACCGAACGCGCTGCGCTGATCGCCGAGGAAGACGCCGGCGCTTCGCCGGAACGTGTGGCCGATATTCACGAGCGGTTGATCGCTATTGATGCTCACACCGCCCCCGCTCGCGCTGCGCGAATCCTGGTGGGCCTGGGTTTTGACGAGGACATGCAGGGCCGTCCGCTCGACAGCTATTCCGGTGGTTGGCGCATGCGTGTGGCGCTGGCGGCGCTGCTGTTCACCCGGCCCGATGTGCTGTTGCTCGACGAACCGTCGAACCACCTCGATCTGGAATCGGCCCTGTGGCTGGAAAATTTCCTGAAATCCTATCCCGGCCTGATCGTACTGATCAGCCACGAGCGTGATCTGCTGAACCGAGTGGCGGGCATGATCCTGCACCTCGAAGGCGGCAAGGTGCAGCTTTACACCGGCAATTACGACAGTTTCGAACGGCAGCGTGCCGAACGGCTGTCGCAACTGGAGGCCGCCCGCACCGCCCAGGCCACGCAGCGCGCCAAGCTGCAGGATTATATCGCGCGCAACAGCGCCCGCGCCTCCACCGCCAAGCAGGCGCAGAGCCGGCAGAAGGCGCTGGCCAAGATGCAGCCGGTTGCCGAAGCGGCCAATGATCCGGCGATGAAGTTCGATTTCCCCAGCCCGGAACCGCTGCGCCCGCCGCTGGTGACGCTGGATCATGCCGATGTCGGCTATGACGGCCGCGCGATCCTGAACAATCTCGATATCCGCCTGGATCCCGATGACCGATTGGCGCTGGTGGGCCGCAACGGCAACGGCAAGACAACGCTGGCCCGGCTGTTGATCGGCCAGTTGCCGACCATGGCGGGCACGCGCTTTGCATCGGGCAAGCTGAAAGTGGGCTATTTCACCCAGTATCAGGTCGAGGAACTGGATGGTGACGCCACGCCGGTGTTGATGATGGGCCGCGCCATGAAGGGCTCCAGCCCCAGCGCCGTACGGGCGCAACTGGGCCGCTTCGGCTTTACTGGCCCGACCGCGGAACAGCGCATCGGCACGATGAGCGGCGGGGAAAAGGCGCGATTGGCGCTGGCGCTCGTCACCCGCGATGCGCCGCACCTGATCGTGCTCGATGAACCGACCAACCACCTCGACATCGATTGCCGCGAAGCCCTGGTGCAGGCGCTGGCCGGCTATGAAGGCGCTGTGGTGGTGGTCAGCCACGATCGGCACGTGATCGAAGCCAGCGCCGATCGGCTTGTGCTGGTTGATGCTGGTCGTGCCGGCACGTTTGACGGCAGTATCGACGATTATGAAACGCTGATTCTAGCCGGCTCCAACGCCAACGCCGCTGCGCCTGCCGCCGCCAAGGCACAACGCATCGATCCCAAGGAAGCCCGGCGCCAGGCCGCGGCCCGCCGGGAAGCTGCCAAGCCGCTGCGCCAGGCGATGCTGGCGGCCGAAGCGCAGATGAACAGGCTGATTGCCGAACGCGAGGCGGTGGACGAGCAGATGACTCAGGCGCCGGCCGACATTACTGCCCTCATGCAGAAGCGCGGCGTGCTCGATGCCGGTATTACGGCCGCTGAGGACGCGTGGGCCGCGGCCAGTGAGGCCTATGACGTGGCAGTGGCGGCGCCTTAAACCTCGATGGAAACGATACGGGTGAGCTCGGTGAGCAGGTTCACCCCGTCCCACACATTGCCGAACGCCAGCGCCTGACCGAAGGGCACGATGCGATCGATACCGTGCGGGCGGGTGGCTGCCAGCATGGTGCGCCAGTCGCCGCCGCTGACGCCAAGGCTGGCGATGGTCTGCCAGTCGCGCTGCACAAGCGGGGCGAGGTCTTCGAGGCGCTCGATGCGGCGTTCGACGAAGAAGCCGTCGCTGGCCAGCCGGGTGAGGCGTGTCATGTCGGGCGTTTCGGTCACGCGCAGGCGATAATCGCTGGTGGCGCGGTGATGCACGGCGCCGGCGGCGTCGAGCATCCGTTCGGCGACCAGTTTGTCCACAGCGGCGCGAGCGGCGAAGGGCTCGCCAGCGGCGGCGATGGCGGATTCCACCAGCGGCCAGAAGGTCGCCTGCGCGGCGGTCACGTTGGCAGCATCACCGCGCCACAACAGCGCCAGCGGTGAGGAGCACGCCTGCTGGCCGAAAGTGACGGCATCGAGCGCGAAGCGGCGCGATGTTCGCCCGCCAGCCCGAAGGCGGTCCGTCAGGCATCGATGGCGTCGGCCTCGATCGAGGTGGCGTGGCTCTGGATGAAGTGGAAACGATGTTCGGGGTTGCGGCCCATCAGTCGCTCCACCAAATCGGCGACATCGGCCCGGCCATCCACATCCTCGGGCAGCTTCACCCGGATCAGGCTGCGGCGGGCCGGATCCATGGTGGTTTCCTTCAACTGCGACGGGTTCATTTCCCCCAGGCCCTTGAAGCGGCTCACCTCCACCTTAGACTTGCCGCTGAACACCGTCTTCATCAACTCGGCGCGGTGGGCATCATCGCGGGCATAGGCAACCGTGCCGCCAGCCGCCAAGCGATAGAGCGGCGGCTGCGCGAGATAAAGCCGGCCATCACGCACCAGGCCCGGCATCTCGCGGAAGAAGAAGGTCATCAGCAGGGTGGCGATATGGGCGCCGTCGACATCGGCATCGGTCATGATGACGATGCGTTCGTAGCGCAGATTTTCCGGGCTGTATTTGTCGCGCGTGCCGCAGCCCATGGCGAGCGTGAGATCGGCGATTTCATTGTTGGCGCCGATCTTGGCCATGTTGGCCGAAGCGACGTTGAGGATCTTGCCACGGATGGGCAGGATCGCCTGGGTGTTGCGATCGCGTGCTTGTTTGGCGCTGCCGCCGGCCGAATCACCTTCCACGATGAACAATTCCGTGCCGACCGCGTCATTGCGGGCGCAATCGGTGAGCTTGCCGGGCAGGCGCAGGCTGGATTTGCTGGTCGCGGTCTTGCGCTTCACCATCATTTCCTGGCGGCGGCGCAGCCGGTCTTCCATGCGCTCCACCACGAAGGCGAGCAGCGCCTTGCCGCGTTCACCATTGGCCACCAGCCAGTGATCGAAATGATCCTTGATGGCGTTTTCCACCAACCGCGTGGCCTCCGGGCTGGTCAGCCGGTCCTTGGTCTGGCTCTGGAACTGCGGATCGCGGATGAACAGCGACAGCATGATCTCCGCGCCGGCAAACACGTCTTCGCCGGAAAGATCGCTGGCCTTCTTGTTGCCGGTGAGGCCGGCATAGTTCTTCAGGCCGCGGGTCAGCGCCAGCCGCAGGCCCGCCTCATGCGTGCCACCATCGGGCGTGGGGATGGTGTTGCAATAGAAACTGGCCGAACCTTCGCCATATTGCGGCCAGGCGCAGGCCCATTCCACCGCACCCATCGGCCGGCCATCTGGGCCAGCTGGCAGATCGGTGCGGCCGGCAAACAGATCGGGCACCACCAGCGGGCGGTTGTCGAGCCGTTCCTTCAGATGATCGGCCAGGCCACCGGGGAAGGTGAAGACGGCCGTTTCCGGCACATCGGGCGTCGCCAGTTCGGGCGCACAGCGCCAGCGGATCTCGACACCGCCGAACAGATAGGCCTTGGACCGGGCCAGCTTATAGAGCCGGGCCGGCTTGAAGCGGGCGTCCTCGCCAAAGATCTCGGCATCGGGGTGGAATTTGACGCTGGTGCCGCGCCGGTTCTGCGTCGGGCCCAGTTCCTCGATCTTGCCTTGCGGAATCCCGCGTGAATAACGCTGGCGATACAGCAGCTTGTTGCGAGCGACTTCCACCACCGTATCGTCTGAAAGGGCGTTGACGACGCTGATGCCCACGCCGTGCAGGCCGCCCGACGTTGCATAGGCCTTGCCGCTGAACTTGCCGCCGGAATGCAGCATGGTCAGAATCACTTCCAGTGCCGATTTGTCGGGAAAGCGCGGGTGCGGATCGACAGGGATGCCGCGGCCATTGTCGGTGATGGTCAGGCTATTGTCGGCCTCGAGCGTCACCTCGATGCGGCTGGCGTGGCCTGCCACCGCTTCATCCATGGCGTTGTCGAGCACTTCGGCGGCGAGATGGTGAAGCGCGCGTTCGTCGGTGCCGCCGATATACATGCCGGGGCGGCGGCGGACGGGTTCGAGCCCCTCCAGCACCTCGATATGGCTGGCATCATATTCGGCGGAGCTTTGCGTGGCAGCGAACAGATCGGACATGGCCACTGTATAGGGCGCCGCCGCGCGGGCCGCCAGCGGCTAGGCCTGTTTGACCGGGTGCGACAATTTTTTTTGGCCGTACGCCATTTCGCGCATTGTTCTGTAACATTGTGCGGTGCAATAAAGCGATGCCGATATGGCGATCCTCCCCAAGGATTTACTAGGGCCGAAACTCAGGTTTCGGCCCTTTTTTTCAATCTTTAGCGTTGGTTGGTTGGAATCAAGGGAGCGGTTCAGCGACCGCACGGGAATGGTGCGCTGCACAAAAAGGCGCACCTTCCTCGTTCGGAACTGGGTGGAGCGTGATCCGTCGCCCGCAGCCAGCCGGTGGCACTTCGGCCCCGAGCGAACCGGCCACTGCACCTTCTGCTTGAATGCCGCCACCGCCATTTTGCCACTATCGCCGGTTGCCTTGACCATGGTTCAGCAAACGTCTGAACGCTTCATCTGACGGGCGCCCGTCAGAGTTTGAGTGCAGAGGGAAAAATGAGGATGTTCGACAGTTTGCCGGGTTCGGCCAAGCGTGCCGCTGCCGCCTTGCTGCCTGCCCTATTGCTGGCCACGCCCGTCTTGGCCGCTGACGCGGCGCCGGTTCCCGACAAGGGCGACACCGCGTGGATGATGGTCTCCACATTGCTGGTGCTGCTGATGATCCTGCCCGGGCTGCAGCTGTTCTACGGCGGCCTCACCCGCACCAAGAACATGCTTTCCACCATGACGCAGATCGGCGCCGCCACTTGCCTGGCCATGCTGATGTGGGTGGTTTTCGGCTATTCGCTGACCTTCGGGCCCGAAGCTGTCGGTGCGTTGAAGCCGTTCATTGGCGGCCTTGATCGGCTGTTCCTGGCTGGCATCACGCCGGCGTCCACCGCCGCGACCTTTACCGCTGGTGTTGTCATCCCCGAATATGTCTTCGTCTGCTTCCAGATGACCTTCGCCGCCATTACCGTCAGCCTCGTGCTCGGTTCGGTGGTGGAGCGCATCAAGTTTTCGGCCGTGCTGATCTTCACCCTGGTGTGGCTGCCGATCGTCTATCTGCCGATCGCGCATATGGTGTGGGCCTCGTCGGGCATGTTCTTCACCATGGGTGCGCTCGATTTTGCCGGCGGCACCGTGGTGCACATTAATGCCGGCGTGTCGGCGCTGGTAGCGGCGATCATCCTGGGCAAGCGCATCGGCTATGGCCGCGAGATCATGGCGCCGCATTCGCTCACGCTCACTTTGGTGGGCACCGGCATGTTGTGGGTCGGCTGGTTCGGGTTCAACGCCGGCTCGGCGCTGGAAGCCAATGGCTCGGCGGCGCTGGCGATGATCAACACGTTCGTGGCCACGGCCTCTGGCGGGCTGGCCTGGCTGGCGGTGGAGAAAATCGCCGGTCACAAGCCGTCGGCGCTGGGCTTGGCGTCCGGCATCATCGCTGGCCTGGTGGCCATTACCCCGGCGGCTGGCCTGGCCGGCCCGATGGGCGCCATTCTGCTCAGCGCCGCGGCGTCGGCCGTCTGCTATGCCGCAGTGACCACGCTCAAACCGCGCTTTGGCTATGACGATTCGCTCGATGCGTTCGGGATTCACGGGGTTGGCGGCATTGTTGGCGCGGTTGGCACGGGCGTTGTGGCCTCGCCGGCGCTGGGTGGGCAGGGGGCGGCGGATTTCGACATGGCCGGCCAGATCGGTGTGCAGCTGGCGGCGGTGGGGACGACGATCGTGTGGGCCACCATTGGCACTGTGGTTGCGGTTTACGTCGCCAAGGCGGTGACGGGCCTGCGTGTCAGCAGCGACGTTGAGCGCGAGGGGCTCGATCTGGCCGAGCATGGCGAGCGGGCGTATAATCCATGAGGTGAGCCGGGGGCTTATTTGCCTCTGGCCTTTTTACCAAAGTTCCCGCTCAGGCTGAGCTTGTCGAAGCCGGCTTGCGCTTGGCACTGAAACGCGGGCCTGCGGGAAGGGCACGGCCGGCGGCTAAGCCGCCGAGTCCGTGCTGGGTTTTCAGAAAGGAAAGAAGGAAGAGCGCGGCAAAGCCGCGCCGTCGGACGAATCAAAAAAGGCGGCCTGTGGGGGCCGCCTTTTTCGTTCGCCGTCCGAGCTTTGACGAGCCGGGGCGTAACGCTGCGCGTTACGCCCGCGCCGTCATGCGCTGTAATACATATCAAACTCAACCGGCGCCGGCGTCATTTCCCAGCGCATCACTTCTTCCATCTTCAATTCGATGTACGAATCGATCTGGTCGTCAGTGAACACACCGCCCTTGGTGAACACGGCGCGGCTCTTGTCCAGAGCAGCGAGCGCTTCCCGCAGCGAGGCGCACACGGTCGGCACCTTCTTCAGTTCGCGCGGCGGCAGGTCGTAAAGGTTCTTGTCCATGGCCGGGCCGGGGTGGATGCGGTTTTCGATGCCATCCAGACCGGCCATCAGGAGCGCGGTATAGGCCAGGTACGGGTTGGCCAGCGCATCCGGGAAGCGCACTTCGACGCGCTTGGACTTGGTGCCGGTGCCATAGGGGATGCGGCACGAAGCCGAACGGTTGCGGCTGGAGTAAGCCAGCAGCACCGGGGCTTCGAAGCCGGGCACCAAGCGCTTGTAGCTGTTGGTGCCGGGGTTGGTGAAGGCGTTGCAGGCCTTGGCGTGCTTGATGATACCGCCAATGAAGAACAGCGCCATCTCGCTGAGGCCGGCGTATTGATCGCCAGCGAACAGCGGGGTCTTGCCGTTCCAGATCGAAAGGTGGGTATGCATGCCGCTGCCGTTGTCGTCCTTGATCGGCTTGGGCATGAAGGTCGCGGTCTTGCCATAGGCATGGGCTACCTGGTGCACGACGTACTTGTACACTTGCATGCGATCGGCCGTTTCGACCAACTTGCCGAACGTCAGGCCCAGTTCGTGCTGGGCGCTGGCCACTTCGTGGTGGTGCTTGTCGCAAGGCAGGCCCATTTCCAGCATGGTGGCAACCATTTCGGCGCGCAGATCAACGGCGCTGTCCACCGGGGCGCAGGGGAAATAACCACCCTTGGCGCGCGGACGGTGGGCCATGTTGCCCTGCTCATACTGGCGGCCGCTGTTGGTCGGCAGTTCGATATCGTCGAGGTGGAAGAAGCCTTCGTTGTAACCCAGTCCGAAACGCACATCGTCGAACACGAAGAACTCGGCTTCCGGGCCGACATAGACGGTATCGCCGATGCCACTGGCCTTCAGATAGGCTTCGCCGCGCTTGGCGGTGGAGCGCGGATCGCGGCCATAAAGCTGGCCGGTCGACGGTTCGACGATGTCGCAGACCAGGATCATCATCGGGGTGGCCGAGAAGGGATCGATATAGGTCGCATCCAGATCCGGCATCAGGATCATGTCGCTTTCGTTGATCGCCTTCCAGCCGGCAATCGAGGAACCGTCAAACATGAAACCGTCGTTGAGCATGTCTTCGTCGATGACGCCCGACACCATGGTCAAATGCTGCCACTTGCCCTTGGGATCGGTGAAGCGCAGATCGACCCACTCGATCTCCTTCTCCTTGATCATCGCCAGAATGTCAGCAGCCGTGGTCATTGGGTCTTCCCTCGTTGTTTTTTGGGTGTTGTCGAATCAGCCGGTAAACTCAGATCGCGTCGCTGTCGCGCTCGCCGGTGCGGATGCGTACTGCCATTTCGATGGGGGACACGAAAATCTTGCCGTCGCCGATGCGCCCGGTGCGCGCCGCGTTGGTGATGGCATCCACCACCCGCTCCACCTGGTCATCGTCCACGACAACCTCCAGTTTCACCTTGGGCAGGAAATCCACCACATATTCGGCGCCGCGATACAGTTCCGTGTGGCCTTTCTGGCGGCCGAACCCCTTGGCTTCGGTGACGGTGATCCCGGACACGCCCACTTCATGCAGCGCTTCCTTCACTTCATCCAGCTTGAACGGCTTGATGACAGCTTCGATCTTTTTCACGACCCATCCTCGCCTGTAACGGCATGATCAACGCACACCCGTGGCGATAACCACGAGCCGGACGGCAACTCAATGCGCTTTTTGAAAATGCCGCGCTACCGGTATTTCCCTCATATGCCGCCGATTTTTGCACCGGAATCAGACGGTGGTGGCATAGCCGCCATCAACGGTCACAACACTGCCGCACAGGAAATCGCTGGCCCGGCTAGACAGGAACAGCGCCACCCCGGCCATGTCGTCGGGGGTGCCCCAGCGTTGCATCGGCGTGGCGGCGCGGAACGCCTCGCGGAACTCCTCGGCGATGGCGGCGGTCATCTTCGATGGGAAGAACCCCGGCGCGATGGCGTTCACGCTGATATGCCGTTTGGCGAGGAACTTGGCCATCATCCGCGTCATGTGCAGTACGCCGGCCTTTGACGCGGCATAGCTGTAGGTTTCCAGATCAGAGACATGCTGGCCATCGATCGAGCCGATGTTGATCACCTTGGCCAGATTGCCAGGGCCGGCGGCAGCCTCCAGCAGCGGCGCCAGTTTCTGGGTGAGGAAGAAGACGGATTTCACGTTGATGTCCATCACCTTGTCCCAGCCGGCTTCCGGGAATTCGTCGAAACCGGCCCCCCACGAGGCGCCGGCATTGTTGAACAAAACATCGACCTTGGGCGTGACAGCGGCGACGGCGGCGGCAAACCGCTCGATCTCCGCCATCTGGCTGAGATCCGCCGGGATGGCGGTGCAGGCCGGGCCAAGCTGGGCGGCGAGCCCTTCGCAGTCGCTGATCTTGCGGCTGGTGATGATGACCCTGGCGCCGTTCTCGATCAGCGCGCGGGCGATCATCTCGCCAATGCCGCGGCTGCCGCCGGTGACGACGGCGGTCTTGCCGGCGACGCTGAACAGGGATTCGATCTTCATGTGGCAGAGGCTCCGATGATTTCGCCGGCGGCGCGGGCGCGATCAAGCCGCGTGGCTTCGGCCTTGGGCAGCAGGCGGTAGACGAAATAGAGGCAGATGATGGTAAAGGGGGCCATCAACAGCAATGCCAGCACGCCGGTGCCAAGGCTGCCGCTGACCTTCGACACAAAGCCGGTGAACCACGGCCCCAGGCCCAACCCGAACAGCGTGGTGCCGATGAAGAAGGTGGCGGTCGCCGCACCGCGCATGCGTGGCATCACCAGATCCTGCGTCGTGGCAGCTGCCACACCGACGTACATGGAACCAAAAACGGTGGTGGGCGCAAAGCACAGGAAAAAGATCGCCAAATCGCTGGTCGTATACTGCATCCAGATGAAGGGCGCCGGCACCAGCGTGGCCAGCGCACCCACCATGATGCGCCCGGAAGGATGGCGCTTCTTGGCCCAATCGCCCAGCACGCCGCCAAGGATGGTGCCGACAAAGCCGCCTAGCGCGCCGCCGCCGCCCAAGATGAAGGCCACCGATTCCTTGGTGGCATACCAGGGGATGGGTTCGCCGCTGGCCAGCATCGGTTCGGCAAAGGTGCGCAGGGCATAAGGCGCTGCCCAGAAGCCGACCGAATAGCCGACGAAACTGATCGAACCGAAGCCCAGGATAGTGAGCACGAAGGCCGGCGTGCCCCAGATCATCTCATAGGTTGGCTTGTCGCGGCGCTTGATCGATTGCGCCCAGCTGAGCACGGCATAAAGGCCAGTGCCAACGGCAAGGAACTGCGGGATCTCGCCCGTGAAATGCACCAGCGTCGCCACCAGTCCGGCAACCAGGGCCAGCACGGCGACATTTTCCATCAGCGCACGGCGACCGAGCAGCGCCATGTTGATGAGGGTGAGCGGCGGGATGACGCTGGCCAGATCGGCGAGGAAATTGCGGATGATCGTCTTGCCCGGCATCGGCACAGGTGGCGGCAGGCCATCGGCGCGGCCGCGGATCGGTTCGATGAGAGTCGCCACCCACAAGGCCAGCAACAGCCCGGGGATGCCCACAGCCATGAACGCCGCCTGCCAGCCGACCAAACCCAGCGGACCACCACCGGGATAGGCCGTGTTCCAGCCCTTCACCACCACCGCGCCGATCAGCAGCGAAACGCCGCCGCCCAGATACAGGCCGGCGGCATAAATGGAGATGGCGGTGGCGCGGCGGGCCTTGGGGAACCAATCGGAAATCATCGAATAGGCCGACGGGCCGGCCGCAGCTTCACCAACACCAACGCCAATGCGGGCGAGCGAAAGCTGGCTGAAGCTGCCGGCGAGGCCTGACATCGCCGTCATCCCCGACCACAGTGTGAGGCCCAGCGCCAGCAGCCGTGTGCGCACCCAGTTATCCGCCAGCCGGCCAATCGGCACCCCGAACAACGCGTAAAACACCGCAAAGGCCGTGCCATAGAGGAAGCCTAACTGTGCATCGGTGAGATCGAGGTCGCGCTTGATGTCTTCAGCAAGGATCGACAGGATCTGCCGATCGATGAAGTTCATCACATACACCAGGACGAGCAGCGCCAACACATACCAGGCATAAGGACCGCCGACCGGTGGAACCGGCTTTCCGGTCTCAGCATCGTTGTCGTGTTCGGCCATGCGCTGTGCTCACCCCAAGGCTGCCGGGGCGTCTGCGACCCCAATTCAGCGCAAAGGCTTATCAGCCGTCCCGGCGGCTGTCACCCATCACATCGGCAAAGGAAAGCTGGCCATCGAACAGGGCGCGCACCACCAGTTCGGTGCGGGTGGCAACGCCATAGCGCGTCTTGGCGGCCTCAAGATATTTGTGGACCGTGCCGCCCGACAGGCCGAGCAACTGGCCCGCCACCCAGTTGGACTTGCCACGCGCGGCCAACACCAGGCAATCGAGCTGGCGTTGCGTCAGTTTCGGGCCTTCGGGCGGATCATTGCCTTCCAGTTGCAGCGAGTCCGACGGCAGTTCGCGGCCTTGGGCCATCACGAAGCTGACGAGGCCCGAGGCCTGGCCGGGTACATGGATCGGCACGGTGTAGCCCTCTGCCAGCCCGGCGGCGCGCGCCTAGGTCATGTAGGCCTTGTGACGGCTGGACAGCGGCATGATGCTATCAAGCCGGCTCCAGGCAAAGGGAGTGACGCTGCGTTCACAGGCCAACAGCACCGGATCATCGGCGACGCGGCCGCTGGGCACCAGATTGTCGACCCAGTGATCAGGAAAATCGGTGAGCCGCACCGGTCCAAGCCGGTCGGGCGCGTTGATTCGTTGCGCCAGCGCGAAATGATCGAACTGAAAGGCGCGCGTGGCATCCTTCAGCACCAGACCGATGTCGGTCAGGCTGGGCGCGGTGCGCACGGCGCGCACAAACGTCTGGACATCCTGGAAACTGCTCACACACGCCCCCGTGCACCATCATGCGACGCCCTGCCCGCGCGCGATTGCCTTGCCCCGCTCTTCAGCCGGGCCTATCTCGGGTGCCCCACCACCTCCAGATCACTATAGAATCAACACAAGACTTAGACAACGAGGTATATATGACGCATGATATCGCTATCATTGCTGGCGGCTGTTTCTGGTGCACTGAAGCAGTTTTCAATGAACTGAAGGGCATCGAAGCGGTTGAATCCGGCTATATCGGCGGCCACAAGGACATGCCCAACTATGAACAGGTGTGCAGCGGCACCACCGGCCATGCCGAAGCCGTGCGCATTGTTTATGATGCGGACATCATCAGCTATGCCGAACTGCTCGACATCTTCTTCCACACCCATGATCCGACCACGCTGAACCGGCAGGGCGGCGATACCGGCACCCAGTATCGTTCGGCGATCTTCCCGCAGAACGGTGTGCAGGCCGGCGAAGCCGAAGCTGCCATCGCCCGTAACCAAGCAAGCTGGGACAATCCGATCGTGACGACGGTCGAGCCGAACGCGCCGTGGTGGCCGGCTGAAGCCTATCACCAGCGCTATTTCGAGAACAATGGCACCAAGAACGGCTATTGCGTTGCGGTGGTCGGCCCGAAACTGGCCAAGTTCCGCAAGGGTTATGCAGCCCGGCTGAAGGGCCGGTAACTCACTCCACGGTCACCGACTTGGCTAGGTTGCGCGGTTGATCCACATCCGTGCCCTTGGCCAAGGCGACGTGATAGGCCAGCAACTGCACCGGAATGGCGGTGACCAGAGGGCTGATGAACGGATCGACGGCCGGCAGCGTCACCGCAGTCATCGTGCCTTGACCGTGGGTCGCCACGCCTTCTGCATCAGACAGCAGCACCACCTGACCGCCGCGCGCCATCACTTCCTGCATGTTGGAGACGGTCTTTTCAAAGCGCGGACCGCTGGGTGCAATGACGATCACCGGCACATGTTCATCGATCAGCGCGATCGGGCCGTGCTTCAACTCGCCGGCGGCATAACCCTCGGCGTGGATGTAGCTGATTTCCTTTAGCTTCAGCGCGCCTTCCAGCGCCATCGGATAATCCGGACCACGGCCGATATAGAGAATGTCGCGTGCCTTGGCCAAGGTGGGGGCCAGCGCCGCAATCGCGTCCTCGCACTTCAGCGCATTGTTCATCGCCGCCGGCACTTCGGTGAGCAGATGGACGAGGCGGGCTTCTTCGGCCGCATCGACGCGGCCCTTGGCCTTGCCCAGCGCGATGGCGAAGGCGGCCAAAACGGCAAGCTGGCAGGTGAAGGCCTTGGTAGACGCAACGCCGACTTCCGGGCCGGCGTGGGTGGGCAGCAGCAACTGCGTCTCGCGCGCCATCGTGGAGGTGGCGACATTGACGACCGCCGCCACCATCTGGCCGCCAGCCAGCGCATGGCGCAGCGCGGCCAGCGTGTCGGCGGTTTCGCCCGACTGGCTAATGAACAGGCACAGGCCCCCGTCTTCATAGACCGGGTCGCGGTAGCGATATTCCGAGGCGTTCTCGATGCTGACCGGAACCCGGGCCAGTTGTTCCAGCCAGTAACTGGCGACATGGCCGGCCAGCAGTGCCGTGCCGCATGCCACGATCTGGACGCGCTTCACATTGGCGAGATCGAATGGCAGGCCGGGCAGGGCGATGGTTTCCGCCAGTGGGTCGAGATAGGCGCCCAATGTTTGCGCCACCACGATCGGCTGTTCATGGATTTCCTTTTCCATGTAATGGCGGTGGTTGCCCTTCTCGATCACCGCGGCGCTGGCCGACGAGGTGATGAAGGCGCGGTCCACCGGCTGGTCATCGGCGTCGAACATGGCGACGCTGTCGGCCGTCAGCCGCACCCAGTCGCCTTCTTCCAGATAGGCGATGCGGTTGGTGAAGGGGGCCAGGCCGAGCGCGTCGGAGCCCAGGAACATCTCACCGTCGCCGCGGCCGACCACCAGCGGCGAGCCACGCCGGGCGCCGTAGATGACGCCGGGGTGGTTGCGGAACAATATGGCAAAGCTGAAGGCACCGTGCAGCCGCTTGAGCGTTGCCGCCACCGCCGCATCCGGCGTGGCACCGCCGGCCAGCTCCAGCTCCAGCAGGTGGGCGACGACTTCGGTATCGGTGTCGCTGCTCAAAGTGCGCCCGGCGGCTAGCACTTCGGCGCGCAGCGGCTTGAAATTCTCGATGATGCCGTTGTGGACCAGGCAGACATTTTCGGTGGCATGCGGGTGGGCATTGTCGCGGGTTGGTGCGCCGTGGGTGGCCCAGCGGGTGTGGGCGATGCCGATGCTGGCGGGCAGGGGATCAAGCACAAGTTCGCGGGCCAGGTTGGCCAGTTTGCCCGGCGCGCGCCGCCGGTCCATCACGCCGTCGTGGATGGTGGCAATCCCGGCGCTGTCATAGCCGCGATACTCAAGCCGCCTGAGGCCATCGACAAGTCGATCCGCCACCGGCTCACCCGAAACAATGCCGATGATGCCGCACATGGTTACTTGCCCTTTTTCGCCGACTGGAGCGTGCGGAACCGCGCCGCCCAGCCGGTCTTTTCGCTCTGTTCGGGGCGCACCAGCGCCAGCGCATCGCCGCTCACGTTGCGTGTGACGGTGCTGCCGGCAGCGACAATAGCGCCATCGCCGATCGTCACCGGCGCCACCAGCGCACTGTTCGATCCGATGAAGGCGCCGGCGCCGATCACCGTCTGATATTTGAAGAAGCCATCATAATTGCAGGTGATGGTGCCGGCGCCGATATTGGCCTTGGCCCCCACGGTCACATCGCCGAGATAGGTGAGGTGATTGGCCTTGGCGCCGTCGCCCAGCACGGCCTTTTTGGTTTCGACGAAATTGCCGATCTTGGCGCCCTTGCCAAGAACCGTGCCGGGCCGCAGGCGGGCGAACGGGCCGATTTCACAGCCCTCGCCGATGGCCGCGCCTTCGATATGGCTGTGGGCGCGGATGCGGGCGCCAGTGGCTATCTTCACGCCCGGGCCGAACACCACGAAGGGCTCGATCTCCACATCGGCGGCAATCTCGGTATCGGCGCACAGGAAAACGGTTTCGGGCGCCTGCATGGAAACGCCGGCAGCCATCAGTTCGGCGCGGCGGCGGTTCTGGAAAATCGCTTCCAGCCCGGCCAATTCGGCGCGGCTGTTGGCCCCGGCGACTTCATCGGCGGCGGTCTCGATCACCACGCAGGCGCGGCCATCGCCCAACGCCAGGCCCACCACGTCGGGCAGATAATATTCGCCCGCGGCATTGTTGTTGGTGACGCGGGCGAGCAGCGGGAACAGATCGGCGGCACGCACTGCCATCAGGCCTGAATTGCACAAGGTCTCGGCGCGTTCGGCAAGCGTCGCGTCCTTGTATTCGACCATTTTCCGGATCGCACCAGCTTCCGCGATCACGCGGCCATAGGCACCCGGTTCGGCCGGGCGAAAGCCCAGCACCGCCACCGCCACGTCTTCGGTGAGGGCATCCAGCAAGCGCTGCATGGTCGCCGCCGGCACCAGTGGCGCGTCACCATAGAGCACCAGTATCTTGCCGTCGAAACCAGCCAGTGCGTCGCGCGCCTGCAAAACGGCATGGCCGGTGCCATGCTGCGGCTGCTGCACGACCACATCTGCCTTGCCGACGACTTCGGCTTCAACCTGTTCTTTCAACGCGCCGACCACGACCACCGTGCGGGCCGGATTGAGTATTGCCAGGCTGTCGGTCAGGTGGCGCAGCATCGGCTTGCCGGCGATGGTGTGCAACACCTTGTGGCGAGCCGATTTCATGCGCGTGCCCATGCCGGCGGCAAGAATGATGGCGGCAAAGGGGGCAGTGGACATCACATCAGCAGCCCTGCCATAACGGCTGGGGGTTGAAAAGTGCCGCCACCCGGCGCAACGCCTGTCGCAGTGCTGAAACAATAGAAGTGCATGATTTCCAGTCCGTGACTTTGCCCCGATCCATATTGTTCGACCTCGACGGCACGCTCGTCGATACCGCCCCCGATCTCGCCGGCGCGATGAACCATGTGCTGGCCGCGCATGGCCGCCCGCCCTTGCCGGTGGACAATGTGCGCCACCTTGTGGGCCACGGCGCGCGGGCGCTGGTGACGCGCGGTCTGGCGGCCACCGGCGATCCGGCGCTGCATCTGGTCGAACCGTCGATGCCGCTTTTCCTGCAACATTACGCGGCCAACATCGCCAATGATTCACGTGCCTTCGATGGCGTGGAAACGGCGCTGGATGCGCTGACAGAGGCTGGCTGCCTGCTTTCAATCTGCACCAACAAGCCCACCCATCTCGCGCAGGCGCTGGTCGAAGCGCTCGGCTGGCAGGGGCGGTTTGCTGCCGTGATCGGGGCCACCAGTGTCGAACGGCCCAAGCCCGATGCCGGCCATGTCTTTGCGACGCTGGCAGCGGCGGGCGGCGCGGTGGATGATGCAGCGTTCGTGGGCGATTCCGCCACCGATGTGGGTGCGGCGCGCAATGCCGGCCTGGCAATCGTGCTGGTCAGTTTCGGCTACACCGATCGGCCGGCGCATGAACTGGGCGGCGACGCTGTGATCGATCATTATGATGCGTTGCTGCCAGCGCTGAGGGGCCTTGGCCGGGGATTGGCACGGTGAGCGGCGCGCTGGAACTGGCGCTGGCCGTACTGGCTGCCCTGCTGTTGGGCTTCGTGCTTGGCCGCATGAGCGCACCCGATCCGGAGACTCCGGCGTTGCCCCCTGCGCCGCCATCTCCACCACCACCGCCACCGCCATTGCCAGACCGTATCCACATCGAGAGCCTGAACGATGCGGCGCTGCTGACACGCGGCCCGCTGGTGGAGGCTGCCAATGCCGCTGCCCGCGCCCTGTTCGGCAACCGCATTGTCGGCAGCGATCTGCGGCTGACCGTGCGTCACCCGGCACTGCTCGATGCGGTGGAAGCGGTGATGGCCGGGCAAGTGGCCGAAGATCGCGAATTGACCGGCCTGGGCAGCGGCAATCGCAGTTTCCGCCTGCGCGTGGTGGGTGATGACGACGATGACGGCCCGATCCGCTGCCTTGTGCTGCTGGATGACATCACCCAATCCAAGGTGACCGAGCGCATGCGCGTCGATTTCGTCGCCAATGCCAGCCACGAATTGCGCACGCCGCTGGCCACGCTGGCCGGCTTCATCGAAACGCTGCAGGGCCCGGCGGCCGAGGATGAGCCGGCCCGCCAGCGCTTCCTGACCATCATGGCCACCGAAGCCGATCGCATGCGCCGCCTGATCGACGATCTGATGAGCCTGTCGCGCATCGAGCTCGACAAGTTCGTGCGCCCCACCCAGCCGCTCGACCTGAAGGGCCTGGTGGCCGAAGTGGGCAGCACGCTGGCCATGCGGCTGGAAGGCGATAGTCGCGCCCTTCTCATCGACGAACCCTACGAACTGCCGCGCGTGATCGCCGATCGCGACCAGGTGCTGCAGGTGCTCTACAATCTTATCTCCAACGCGCTGAAATATGGCCGCAGTGGCACCCCGATCCGGGTCAGCCTGGCCAGTGTCGCCACTTCGCCGGGCGGCAGCGTAAAGGTGACGGTCGCCGATGAAGGCGATGGCATCGCGCCCGAACATCTGCCGCGGCTGACCGAGCGCTTCTACCGGGTGGATTCCCAGCGCAGCCGTACCCTGGGTGGTACCGGGCTGGGGCTGGCCATCGTCAAGCATATCGTGGAACGGCATCGCGGCCGGCTGGAGATCGACAGCCGGCTGGGCGAGGGCACACGCGTGTCGTTCACCCTGCCGATTGCCTGAACCATCCACAGGCGGCGTAACAAAAATGTCACTAAATCGTCATATGGCCCACATCCGACGGTCATAAAGGCCGACCAAGCGGGGCAGAAGGACGGGGCGGCGAATCGCCCGGCCATGAGCCCCATGAGGATGAATTTCTTGCCGCCAATCCGCGTGTCTGCTGCCTTCGGCCTCGGCCTGGCTGCCCTGTTGGCGGTCGGGCTTGCGGGCTGTTCGGGCGGCAGCCGTACGCAGATCCGCATCGTTGGCTCCTCCACCGTCTATCCCTTCACCACCGCTGTCGCTGAACAGTTCAAGCGCAAGTGGACGGAATTTCCCGCGCCGATCGTGGAATCGACCGGCACCGGCGGCGGTATCAAGCTGATGTGTGCCGGCCTTGGCGCGCAATTCCCCGATGCCGCCAATGCCTCGCGCCGCATCAAGAAGAGCGAAGTCGAGGATTGCGCCAAGCACGGTGTGAAGGGCCTGATCGAACTGCAGGTCGGCATTGATGGCCTGGTCATCGCCCAGGCGCGCGAAGCCAATTTCCCCTCGCTCACCGAACGCGATGTTTATCTGGCGCTGGCTGCCAATCCGTTCGGCAAGGGCCCCAATCGGGCGCGCACCTGGAAAGATGTAAACCCGGCGCTGCCCGATATCCGCATTGAGGTGATCGGCCCGCCGCCGACCAGCGGCACGCGCGACAGTTTCAACGAGCTGTACATGCTCAAGGGCTGCAACAGCGAACCGGCGATGCAGGCCCTGAAAAAGAGCGACGAGGACGCCCACAAGCAGATATGCGAGAAGGTGCGCGAAGATGGCGCCTATGTCGAAGGCGGCGAGAACGACAATCTGATTGTGCAGAAGATTTCCGCCAATCCGCAGGCGCTGGGCGTGTTCGGCTTTTCCTTCATGGAAGAGAATAGCGACCGGGTGAAGGATGTGCCGCTGTCGGGCGTCACGGCCACCTATGAGAATATCTCCAGCGGCAGTTTCCCGGCCGCGCGCCCGCTCTATCTGTACGTGAAGGTCCAGCATGTGCCAGCCGTGCGAGGCATGCACGAGTTTCTGGCCGAGTATGCGCGGGAATCGACCTGGGGCCGCACCGGCTATCTCGCCCGCAAAGGCTTGGTGGCGGCGCCGGAAGCCATTCGCCGTGCTGGCGAGGCGACCGCCCGTGAACTGACGGCGATGGACGAAGGTGGGCTGCAATGAGGCTGCTGATTGCCTTCGCGCTGGTGCTTGGTCTTGCTGGTCTGGCTTATCTGGCCGGCCGTGCCCGCGGCAACCGCATGGTAACGGTGGCGGGCGGCCGCATGGGAGCGGTGCATTCGCGCCCGGTCTATCACGGCGCCTATGTGGCGGTGCTGGCGCTGGCGCCGGCGCTGCTGGTGCTGGCCGGCTGGGGCATCGTGGGCGAAGGCCTGATCGAAGGCCAGGTGCTGGGCAGTCTTTCTGCCGCTGAACGCCCAGCGCCTGGCAACGACAGCGAAGCGCTGTTGAACGAAGTGCGCGGGCTGGTGAACGGCGATCTGCCGCAAGCCTTCAACCCGCTCGCGCCCCGTCTGGCGCCCGTCTATGCGGCGGCGCGCAGCAACGGCGATCTGCTCGCCAGCGCGCTGGCGGTGGCCTTGCTGGCGATGGGAGGCCTGTGGGGCTGGAGCCGCCTGCGCCCGGATTTCCGCGCCCGCAACAGGGTCGAAACGCAGGTGCGTGCCCTGCTGCTGGTGTCGTCGGTTGTGGCGATCCTCACCACGTTCGGCATCGTGCTGTCGTTGATCTTTGAATCGATCCGCTTCTTCCAGCTGGTGTCGCCAGTGGAATTCCTCACCGGCTTGCAGTGGAGCCCGCAGACAGCGATCCGCGCCGATCAGGTTGGTTCCACGGGCGCGTTCGGGGCGGTGCCGTTGTTCTGGGGCACGATCTTCATCGGCGCCATCATCGCCATGGCGGTGGCCATCCCGCTGGGCCTGATGTCGGCCATCTATCTCACCCAATATGCCGATCCGCGTGTGCGGAAATGGCTGAAGCCGATCCTGGAATTGCTCGCCGGGGTGCCCACAGTTGTTTACGGTTTTTTCGCCGCGCTTACCATCGCGCCGCTGGTGCGCAGCTTTGCCGTGGCGCTGGGGATGACCAATGCCTCCTCCGATTCCGCGCTGGCTGCCGGACTGGTGATGGGGGTGATGATCATCCCGTTCGTGTCCTCGATGGCCGATGATTCGCTCGCCGCCGTACCGCGCGCCATGCGCGATGGCAGCCTCGCCATGGGTGCCACCCCGTCGGAAACCGTGAAGAAGGTGCTGGTGCCTGCCGCGCTGCCGGGCATCATGGGCGGCGTGCTGCTGGCTGTGAGCCGCGCCATCGGTGAGACAATGATCGTGGTGATGGCGGCAGGGCTTGCGGCCAATCTCACAGCCAATCCATTCAGCAGCGTCACCACTGTCACAACCCAGATCGTCGCGCTTCTTACCGGCGATCAGGAGTTTGACAGCGCCAAGACGCTTTCGGCCTTCGCGCTGGGGTTGGTGCTGTTCGTGATGACTCTGGTCCTCAACATCTATGCGCTCGCCGTGGTGAAGCGCTATCGCGAGGCTTACGAGTGATGGCGACCCTTGCCGCTCCCGCTGCGCCCATTGCCGAGCGCCAACCCACCGACTGGACGACGCAGGCCATGCGGTCGCGCATCGCCGCGCGCTATCGCGCCGAGCGCAATTTCCGTCGCCTGGGCGCTGCCGCGCTGGTGATCGCCGCAAGTTTCCTCGCCTTCCTGCTGTTCACCATCGTGCGCGACGGCTGGACCGGGTTCCAGCGCACCGAAACCCGCATCGAGGTGCAGTTTGATGCGGCCACGCTGGGCGTTGATCCGGCGGCTGTGGCTGGCCCGCAAGGCCAGGCGCTGCTGGCCCGCGCTGATTATCAGGCGCTGCTGCTCAAGGCCGCCGAACAATTGGGCCCGGCCGATGACACGCTGTCGGATGCGGCCTGGATGGAATTGCGCGAAGCGCTGATGGACAATCCTGCCCTGCTGGGCAAGCGCGCCAGCCTGTGGGTGCCGGTGCGGTCGTCGATCGATCTGCTGGCCAAGGGCAAATATGATCTGGCCGCGCCGGCCGAAAGCCGCGGCGTGACCGATCGCGAAGTCTCTGATTGGCGCTGGCTTGAAGGCAAGGGCCTGCTGCGCACCGGCTTCAACACCACCTTCCTGTTTGGCGCCGATTCCACGGAGCCGGAACTGGCGGGCATCGGCGGCGCCGCCCTGGGTTCGCTGCTCACGCTGGCGGTCACCATCGCGATTGCTTTCCCGCTGGGGGTGTTTTCGGCGGTATGGCTGGAAGAATTCGCGCCCAAGGGCCGGCTGGCCGACATCATCGAGCTGTCGATCAACAATCTCGCCGCCGTGCCATCGATCATCTTTGGCTTGCTGGGCCTCGCTTTCTTCCTGAATTTTGCCGGTATGCCGCGATCGGCGCCGCTCGTCGGCGGCATCACGCTGGCGCTGATGATCATGCCGGTGATCGTGATCGCGTCGCGGGTAGCGATCAAGGCGGTGCCACCGTCGATCCGCGATGCCGCTCTGGGCATTGGTGCCTCGCCGATCCAGGTGGTGTTCCACCATGTGTTGCCGTTGGCGCTGCCCGGTATCATGACCGGCACCATCATCGGCATCGCCCGCGCGCTGGGCGAAACCGCGCCGCTGCTGCTGATCGGCATGCGCGCCTTTGTCACCGATGTGCCGCAGGGCTTCACGTCGCCAGCCACGGTGCTGCCGATGCAGGTGTTCCTGTGGTCCGATGACGTGCAGCGCGGCTTTGTCGAGAAAACCTCGGCCGCCATCATGGTGCTGATGCTGGTGCTGATCGCCATGAACAGCCTGGCCATCTATCTTCGCAACCGTTTCGAGAGGCGCTGGTGAACCAGAACCCTGCCATTGGGCATAACACCGTCCCCAAGATGACGGCGCGTGATGTCAACGTCTTCTATGGCCAGAAACAAGCCATCAAGAACGTCTCCATCGACGTGTCCGCCGAACATGTGACGGCGTTCATCGGGCCTTCCGGTTGCGGCAAGTCCACCTTCCTGCGCTGCCTCAACCGCATGAACGACACGGTGGACGGCGCCCGTGTGGAAGGCCGCATCGAGCTGGATGGCCAGGATGTTTATGCCAGCGGTATGGACGTGGTGCAGCTGCGGGCCCGCGTCGGCATGGTGTTCCAGAAGCCCAACCCGTTCCCCAAGTCGATCTATGAAAACGTCGCCTATGGCCCGCGCCTGCATGGCCTGGCGCGATCCAAGACCGACATGGACGAGATCGTGGAAAGCGCTCTCAAGCGCGCCGGCCTGTGGGACGAAGCCAAGGATCGCCTGAACGAAAGCGGCACCGCCATGTCGGGCGGGCAACAGCAGCGCCTGTGCATCGCGCGTGCCATCGCGGTTGATCCCGAAGTGATCCTGATGGACGAGCCCTGTTCGGCGCTCGATCCGATCGCCACGGCCCGTATCGAGGAACTGATTGACGAACTGCGCGGCCGCTATGCCATCGTTATCGTCACGCATAATATGCAGCAGGCGGCGCGCGTTTCGCAGAAGACGGCTTTTTTCCATCTTGGCACGCTGGTGGAGTATGATGACACGTCGGCGATCTTCACCAACCCGAAAGCGACCCGCACCAAGGATTACATCACCGGCCGTTACGGCTGATCCGCCCCCGATCAGCCGCCCCTGAAAGGCAAAAGTCATGGCAGAATTCGCCGCCCACACTGTCAAGAGCTTCGACGAGGATATCGCCCAGCTGCGCGCGGTGATCACCCGCATGGGCGGCCTGTGCGAAACCCAGATCGCCGAAAGCGTCGACGCGCTGATGAGCCGCAATTCCGAAGCCGCCCAGACCATAATTGAGAATGACAAGCGCCTGGATGCGCTGGAAGCCGGGGCCGAGGCGCTGGCGGTCCGCATCATCGCGCTGCGCGCGCCTCTGGCTGATGATCTGCGCGAGATCGTGTCGGCGCTGAAGATTGCCGGCGTACTGGAACGGATCGGTGATTACGCCAAGAATATCGCCAAGCGGTCTGCGGTTATTGCCCAGTCGCAACCGGTTGGCCCAGCGGTGATCATCCCGGAAATGGCCCGGTTGGTGGTGGAAATCATCCGCGACACGCTCGATGCCTTCGTCGATCGTGATCCGGTCAAGGCGCTGGCGCTGCTGCAGCGTGATCAGCAGGTGGACGAATATTACAACTCGCTGTTCCGCGCGCTGCTCACCTTCATGATGGAAAATCCGCACTACATCACGCCGTCCACCCATCTGTTGTTCGTCGCCAAGAATCTGGAGCGGATCGGCGATCACGCCACCTCAGTGGCGGAGATGGTCTATTATTCCGTTACCGGCCAGCGCCCGGCCGAGCGGCCGAAGAATGATTTCACGTCAACGGTTTACAGCCCCGAATAACCCTCAGGAGATCGCCCCATGCGCGCCAAGATCCTGCTTGTTGAAGATGACGCCAGCCTTGTTGAGTTGGTGACCTATAATCTTGAAAAGGAAGGCTTTGACGTGGTCCGCACCGGAGATGGTGAGGAAGCGTTGACCCTGGCCGAAGAGGAAAAACCCGATCTGGTCATCCTCGACTGGATGATCGCCAATCTTTCGGGCATCGAGGTCTGCCGCCGCCTTCGCCGCGCGCCGGCCACCGCCAACCTGCCCATCGTCATGCTCACCGCGCGCGGTGACGAGGCGGACCGTATCCGCGGCCTAGAAACCGGCGCCGATGATTACATGACCAAGCCGTTTTCCCCGCGCGAACTTGTCGCCCGCATCCGCGCCGTGCTGCGCCGCCTGCGCCCGGCCCTGCAGGGCGGCGCGCTGGAATTTGCTGGCATCGCCATGGATACCACCGCTCATCGGGTGACCCGCGACGGCCGCACCGTGCAGCTCGGCCCCACGGAATTCCGCCTGCTGCGCCATTTCCTCGAACATCCCGGCCGTGTGTTCAGCCGTGAACAATTGCTCGATGCCGTGTGGGGCCGTGATGTCTATGTGGAACAGCGCACGGTCGACGTGCACATTCGCCGCCTGCGCAAGGCCGTGAACGCCGGCCCGGGCGGCGAGGAACTGGCCGATCTGATCCGTACCGTGCGCTCGGCCGGCTATTCGCTGGACGCAACGCCAGTGTCGGCGCAAGTGGCCGCCTGATCGGCCCGTTCTGGCGCTTTGCCTCTGTACCGCAGTGGCGGAATCGCTTTGCAGCACCGGCCTGCTTGGTTAAACGGCCCTTCTGCGAACATGATCCCAACAATTCAAGGGTACAGCATCTCATGACCATCAGCTTTGAAGGGCGTGTTGCCATTGTTACCGGTGCCGGCGGCGGCCTGGGCCGGGCCTATGCGCTTGATCTGGCGCGGCGTGGCGCCAAGGTGGTCATCAACGATCTCGGCGGCGCTCGCGATGGTTCGGGCGCGTCGCTCTCGGCGGCGCAGGCCGTTGTGGATGAAATCACCGCGTTCGGCGGCGAAGCCATGGCCAATGGCGCCAGCGTCACCGACATGGCGGCTGTGGAAAAGATGGTCGCCAACGTCAAGGAACGTTGGGGCCGCATCGATATCCTGATCAACAATGCCGGCATCCTGCGCGACAAGACATTCGTGAAGATGACGCTGGACGATTTCCGCACCGTGATGGACGTTCACCTGATCGGCAGTGTCAACTGCACGAAGGCTGTGTGGGAATTGATGCGCGAGCAGGGCTATGGCCGCATCTTGATGACGACGTCGTCCACCGGGCTGTACGGCAATTTTGGCCAGGCCAATTATGGCGCGGCCAAACTGGCGCTGGTGGGCCTGATGAAGACGTTGGCGCTGGAAGGCGCCAAGTACAACGTGCATGTGAACACCATTGCGCCGCTGGCAGCGACCCGCATGACCGAGGATCTGATGCCGCCGGCCATGCTGGAAAAGCTGGGCCCGGAAACCGTGGTGCCGGCGTCGGTCTATCTGGTATCGGAAGAAGCGCCGACCAACGTGATCCTCAACGCTGGCGGCGGCGGCATCGAGCGCGCCTACGTGACGCTCACCCGCGGCATCCATCTTGGTGCCGACGAGCTGACCGCCGAAAACGTGGCGGCGCGCTTTGCCGAGATCAGCGACCGCACCGGCGAAGTGGCACCGGACAATGGCGGCGCGCAGGCGGCGATGGCGCTGGGCGGCGCACGCTGACCATCCGGTGATCGAGGAGCGCGATCTGGACGCCGCTGTGGCGGCCGGTGTGATCGATGCGCCCACCCGCGAGCGACTGGTGGTCTTCGCCCGCCAGTTGCGCCGTGGCACGGCTGGCGGCGACGAGGAATCCTTTCGTCTGCTTACCGGCTTCAATGATATCTTCGTGGCCATCGCCATTGGCATGCTGCTGTTGGCCATCGCCGCAATCGCCCTGCCAGTGTCTGAACTGGCGTCGGCCGTCGCCGTCGCCGCGACCAGCTGGGCCCTGGCGGAATATTTCACCCGCCAACGCCGCATGGCGTTGCCCAGCGTGTTGCTGATGCTCAGCTATTCCGCAGCGGCATTCCTTGTGGTCCTAGGGCTGTTTGGTGGTCTCGCGGCGCTGCGTCTTGGCGCCGCCAATGGCAATATCCTGCAAGCCAGCGGCATGTTGACGGCGGCTGGCATGCTGACGGCCGCCGCTGCCGCCGCGCACTGGTGGCGGTTTCGGGTGCCTATCACCGTGGCGGCCGGAGCTGGCGCCTTGAGCCTGACCGTTATCAGCCTGGCTGGCGGCATCATCGGCCCGGCCTTTGCCATTGTTGGCATCAATATCCTCACCCTGCTGGTCCTGCTGTGCGGAGTTGGTGTCTTCACGCTGGCAATGTGGTATGATAGCCGCGACCCCGCGCGCATCACGCGCCGTTCCGATATTGCCTTCTGGCTGCATCTGCTGGCGGCGCCCATGCTGGTGCACCCGCTGTTCACTGGCACCGGGCTGAGCGCGTCGGGCGGCCAACCAGGAACAGCCATACTCGTGGTCGTGGCCTTTGCCATTCTAACGTTGGTTGCGCTGGCCATTGATCGCCGGGCATTGATCGTGTCGGCTCTTGGCTATGCTATCTACGCCATCCAGACGTTGGTAGGGCAGGGCAGTGATTTGTCGATCGGCAGCAACGTCGGTCTCCTGCTGGTAGGCTTGATGCTGGTCTTGCTCTCGGCCGGTTGGCGGCGGGCGCGGGCGCTGCTGGTGCCGCGGCTGCCGGTGGGCCTGCGGGCAAATCTGCCCACTATCGCCCAGGCGAACACTTAGCCTTCCACGGCTTTCAGCAACCGCCGTTCCACCACCGCCAGCACGCCGGCCAGTTCGTGGCCGCGTTTCAGCACCACGCCGCCTTCGCCATACAGCACCCATTCGCCCTGGCGCTGGCGCAGGGATGGGTCTTTCACCAGCCGCACCTCCGGATTCTCGGCAGAGCGGCGGAAGGCGGAGAAGCTCGCCACTTTCGCCCCCAGTTCCAGCGCATAATCGCGCCACAGGCCGGCGGCGACCATGCGGCCATACAGCGACATGATCCGGTCAAGCTCGATACGGGTGAAAGCGACCTGGCGAACGGCTGCGGTCGGGGTCAGCGGGATGACAATGCTCACGCCCAATGTTTGGCGCGGCGCTATGGAGAGGTCAACCGGCCTTGCGCGTGTCTTCGCGGGTCAGTTCGTCCAGCCGGCTTTTCAGCACTTCCATCTCGCAGCGCAGGAGTTCCAGCTTCTGGGTTTCTGGATCGAATTTCTGCGCGCATGGCGTGCCATAGGGCAGGAATGGCTTCACATAGTCCTCGGCCGCCATCACCACCGGCTTAGCGGGGATGCCGATCATGGTCGCGCCTTCCGGCACATCACGCGTCACCACCGCATTGGCGCCAATACGGGCCTTGGCACCCACGGTGATCGGGCCCAGCACCTGCGCGCCGGAGCCGACGATGGCGCCATCCAGGATGGTGGGATGGCGCTTGCCGCCCGTGCCGCCAGCCGGATCGGTGCCGCCCAGCGTCACGCACTGATAGATGGTCACCTCGTCACCGATCTCGGCAGTCTCGCCGATCACCACGAAGCCGTGATCGATGAAGAAATTGCGGCCGATACGGGCACCGGGGTGGATGTCGATGGCAGTGAGGAAGCGGCTGAAATGATTGACCAGTCGCGCGGCGAAGAAAAAGTGCCCGCGGAACAGCATATGGGCGATGCGGTGCAGCCCAAGCGCCCAGACGCCGGGATAGGTAAGGATTTCCCAGCGCGAACGCGGCGCCGGATCGCGTTGTTTCACCGAGTCGAGATAGGCGATCAAACCCATGGCGGTTCTCCGGCTGGCCAGAAAGCGGCTACCGATTTGAGCGTCACTTAATCCAATTCAAACAAAAAGGCCAGTCATCCCACGCGGGATGACTGGCCCTTCATGTTGACCTGACAGGGCCTTACAGCGCCTGAAGCGTTCGGGCGACGGCATGCACCACGGCGGCGATGCGCACCGCGGCCTGGATCTTGTCGGCGCCGATGCCGTGCTGGGCCAGTACCTTGTCATGCGCGTCGATGCACATGCCGCAGCCATTCACGGCCGAAACCGCCAGGCTGTAGAGCTCGAAATCGGCCTTCTCGATGCCCGGCGTGCCGATCACGTTCATGCGCAGCTTGGCGGGCATCGTCTTGTAGTCCGGCCGCGACGCCATGTAGGTGAAGCGATAATAGATGTTGTTCATCGCCATGATGCTGGCGGCGGCCTTGGCGGCGTTCATTGCTTCGGGGCTGAGCTTGGTGGCGGCTTCGGCTTCGGCCGCATCAATGAGCGGCTTGTGCGCACAGGCATGGGCCACCGCCACGATCGTGCCCCACTTCTGCTGATCGCTGAGCAACTGCTCGGTTAGCAGGCTGGAGACGTTGAGGCGCAGATCCTTGGCGTAATCCGGCAGGGTTTTGGCGAGTTCGGAAAAGATCATGGGGGTTCCTTTCCCCTCGGCGGGGGAGGGTTGAACGAAGGGGAAGGGGCCGCGAAAAAGCCGCGGCTGAGGTCGAACAGGTTCAGCGGGCTTGATCCTCGCCGCCCCGCCTTTGACGAGTCGGGGGATAGCGCCGAGGCGCTATCCCCTCGCCGTCACGCGGCTGGCTTCAACGTGTCCTGGCCTTCGGTCCAGTTGCACGGGCACAACTCGTCGGTCTGCAGCGCATCGAGGATACGCAGCGTTTCGGCCGGGTTGCGGCCAACGTTCAGGCCGTTCACGGTGATGTGCTGGATCACGTTTTCCGGATCGATGATGAAGGTGGCGCGCAGCGGCACGCCGGCGCCAGCAACGATGATGCCCAGCGCGTCGGCCAGCAGCTTGCTGTTATCGGCCAGCCACGGGAAATCGCAGGCGGCCAGACGCTCGTCGCTCTTGCGCCAGGCGAAGTGCACGAAATCGGTGTCGGTCGAAGCGCCGATCAGCACGGCGTCACGGTCAGCAAAATCGCCCTTCAGATCGCCATAGCCGATGATTTCGGTCGGGCAAACGAAGGTGAAATCCTTCGGCCAGTAAAACAGGATCTTCCACTTGCCAGGATAAGCCGTGGTGATGTCCAAAGATTCGCCGTTCGGCAGCGCGGCAACGCCCTGCTGCACCGGCAGATCGAAGGAAGGAACTTTATCGCCAACAGTGAGAGCCATGAGGTGAATCCTTGGTTTGGGGGGTGTAAACGGGAACCAGCGAGCGCCAGCACGGTTCCATTGGCCTTGCACGAGATAGAAATCCAATCGATAATATCGCTATTATCAATCGAGTTTGTCGATGACAGCCTTCCTGCCCACACTGAAACAGCTGCAGTATCTCACCGCGTTGCACATCCACGGCCACTTCGGCCGCGCCGCTGAAACCTGCTTCGTCACCCAGTCCACCTTGTCGGCGGGCCTTGCCGAGCTGGAATCGCTGCTGGGCGTGCGGCTGGTGGAGCGCAACCGCCGGGTCGTGCGCTTCACGCCAATGGGCGAACGGGTGGTGTCCAAGGCCTATGTTGTGCTGCGCGAGGCCGATGAACTGGCCGGGCTCACAGTGGGTGGAGACAAGCCGCTTTCCGGCCCGCTGCGCCTTGGCGTCATCCCCACCATCGCGCCCTATCTGCTGCCACGCGCGCTGCCCAAGGTGCGGGCCGATTGGCCCGATCTGAAACTGCACTTGCGCGAGGAAATGAGCGGCCCGGCGACCGAAGCACTGGCGCGCGGCATGTTGGATGTGGTGCTGCTGGCGCTGCCGTGGGACACGGCGGGGCTCAGCGTGATGCCGCTGTTCGATGATCCCTTTTTCTTGGTGTTCCGCCCCGGCGATCTGCCCGATCCGCCGCCGGCCGTCGCGCCCGATGCCATCGATCCACACCATCTGCTGTTACTGGAAGATGGCCATTGCCTGAAGGAGCAGGTGCTTTCCGCCTGCGGTCGTCCGGAACTGCGCGCCGATCCCGCCCATCGCGGCACCAGCCTCGTCACGCTGGTGGAGATGGTGGCCGGTGGACTGGGCCAGACCCTGGTGCCGAAACTGGCGCTGGATGCCGGTATCCTCACCCATGGCAATCTGATCGCGCGGCCGGTATCGGGCAACGCTGCGCGCACCGTGTCGCTGGTGTGGCGACACGCCTCCCCGCGCGAAGCCGAATTCCGCCTGATGGGCGAATCATTAGTGGCAGGATTGGCGCTGTCGTAAGCCGCGGCTATTGTCGGGCGAAACTTGGGAGAGCATCACATGAAGGCCGTGCTGTGCGTTGAACATGGGCCACCGGAAAAGCTGGTGGTGAAGGACGTGCCCACGCCGGAGCCGGGCCGTGGGCAGGTGCGCATCAGCGTGAAGGCGGTGGGGGTGAATTTCCCCGACACGCTGATCATCCAGAATCTCTATCAGTTCAAACCGGCGCTGCCGTTCAGCCCCGGCGGCGAATGCGCCGGCGTGGTGAGCGCGGTGGGTGAGGGCGTGGCTGATATCGCCGTGGGCGATGAAGTGATCGCCATGACCGGCCACGGCGCAATGGCCGAGGAAGTGATCGCCAATCGCGGCCAGATCGTGAAGATGGCGCCAGGCATGCCGTTCGACGTGGCCGCCGGTTTCACCATGACCTATGGCACCAGCCACCACGCGCTCAAACAGCGCGGCGCACTGAAACCGGGCGAGACGCTGCTGGTGTTGGGCGCGGCGGGCGGCGTCGGCCTCACTGCCGTTGAACTCGGCAAGGTGATGGGCGCCAAGGTGATCGCCGCAGCATCGTCGGACGAGAAACTGGCGCTGTGCCGCGAGATGGGCGCCGACGAGGTGATCAACTATGCCACCGAAGACCTGAAGGAGCGCATCAAGGCGCTGACCAATGGCCGCGGGGTTGATGTGATCTACGATCCGGTTGGCGACCGTTATGCCGAACCGTCCTTCCGCGGCATCGCCTGGAATGGCCGTTATCTGGTGATCGGCTTTGCCGCCGGCGCCATCCCGGCGCTGCCGCTCAATCTGCCGCTGATCAAGGGCGCCAGCATCGTCGGCGTGTTCTGGGGCGCGTTCACCCAGGCCGAACCGGCGCTGCACCAACAGAATATGGAAGAGCTGCTGCGCTGGTACGCGGAAGGCAAGCTGAAGCCGCATGTCTCGCGCCATTTCGCGCTGGATGAAGGCGCCGCCGCCATCCGCTGGATGATGGATCGCAAGGCGCTGGGCAAGATCGTCCTGACCGTCTGAGGAGGCACGACAATGGCGCTGCGCGACACCTATCCGCTCTATGTGGCCAATGTGCCGGAGCAGCCCAACACCGATCTGGTGGTGACCGACAAGTTCACCGGAAAGCCCGCCACGCGCGTTGCCATGGCCGATGCCGCCACTATCGATCGCGGCATTGCCGCGGCGGTGGCGGCGGCCGAGCCGATGGCGCGCATGGCCAGTTTCGAACGGCAGGCCGTGCTTGCCCATTGCGTGAAACGCTTCACCGAGCGCGCCGATGAACTGGCGCAGGCCCTGTGCATCGAAGCCGGCAAGCCGATCCGCGATTCGCGCGGCGAAGTCGGCCGGTTGATCGACACGTTCCGCATTGCGGCGGAAGAAAGCGTGCGGATGACCGGCGAGGTGCAGCCGCTCGACATTTCAGCGCGTGCCAAGGGCTATCAGGGCATGTGGAAACGCGTGCCGATTGGCCCCTGCAGCTTCATCAGCCCGTTCAACTTCCCGCTGAACCTCGCCGCCCACAAGATCGCGCCGGCCATCGCGGTGGGCTGCCCGTTCGTGATGAAACCGGCCAGCCGCACGCCCTTGGGGGCCATCATCATCGGCGAGGTGCTGGCTGAAACCGATCTGCCGCCGGGTGCCTTCTCCATCCTGCCGGCCCACCGCGAAGGGGCGGACCTGTTCACCACCGATGACCGGCTGAAACTGCTCAGCTTCACCGGATCGCCCGATGTGGGCTGGGATCTGAAGGCCCGCGCCGGCAAGAAGAAGGTGGTGCTGGAACTGGGCGGCAACGCGGCCGTGGTGATCATGCCCGACGCCGATCTGGATGATGCGGCCGATCGCACGGTGTTCGGTGCCTTTTACCAGTCCGGCCAGTCGTGCATTGGCGTGCAGCGCATTCTTGTTCACGACGCCGTGTATGACGCCTTCAAGGCGAAACTGGTCGAGCGCACGGCCAAGCTGATCGCCGGTAACCCAAGCGACGAAGCCACCTTCATCGGCCCGATGATCGACGTGAAGGAAGCCGCCCGGCTGGACGGCTGGATTCAGGAGGCCGTGGCTGGCGGCGCGAAGCTGCTGTGCGGCGGTCAGCGTGACGGCGCGATGCTGGCGGCAACCCTGCTGGAAGATGTGTCCCGCAGCGCGAAGCTCAACACCGAAGAGGCCTTCGGCCCTGTCGCTTTCTTCACCCGCTTCAAGACGTTCGACGAGGCGCTGCACATCGTGAACGACAGCAAGTTCGGCCTGCAGGCCGGTATCTTCACCCGCGATCTGTTCCAGATGCTGAAAGCCTGGGACGTGCTCGATGTCGGCGGGGTCGTCATCAACGATGTGCCCAGCTACCGGGTCGACAACATGCCCTATGGCGGCGTGAAGGATTCTGGCCTGGGCCGCGAAGGCGTGCGGTTTGCCATGGAAGACATGACCGAGATCCGGAACCTGGTGATCAGGCGGCGGCCGCAGGACATGTGAGGCGGCAGCCAGCCCCCATTCATCGTTTCACACGCACCTTCCCCCCCAACATCCATCCTGCTAGTGGTGCCTTCATGCCCCGTCTGAACCGCTCCGCGCTTGCCTTGCTGCTGCTCACCCCGCTGGTGCTCACCGCCTGCGGAGGCGGCCGCAAGGCCAAGAAGGACCAGAGCTATATCGCGCAGGATGTGGAGACGCTGTATAGCGCCGCGCGCGAAACGCTGGCGAAGCGCCAGTATCGCCTTGCTGGCGCGCAGTTCGACGAAGTGGAGCGTCAGCATCCCTACAGCGTGTGGGCCCGCCGCGCACAGCTGATGTCGTCCTTCGCTTATTATGCGGCGGGCGAATATCAGGAAGCCATCGGCGCCGCTCAACGCTTCCTGTCGCTGCACCCCGGCAGTCGCGAGGCGCCCTATGCCTATTACATGGTGGCCTTGAGCCACTACAACCAGATCATGCCGGTCAACAAGGATCAGAAGACCACGCAGCAGGCGCTGGATTCACTGGGGGAGCTTATCCGCCGTTATCCCAACACCGATTATGCCGCCGATGCCCGGCTGAAGATCGATCTGGCCCGCGATCACCTCGCCGGCAAGGAAATGGAGATCGGGCGTTTCTACCAGAGCCAGGGCCTGTATCTGGCGGCGATTGTCCGGTTCCGCACCGTGATCGACAAGTTCGACACCACCAGCCATGCACCCGAAGCGTTGCACCGGCTGGTCGAATCCTACCTCGCCATGGGCATCCCGGAAGAGGCTACCAAATCGGCCGCCGTGCTGGGCAATAATTATCCGGAATCCAAGTGGTACCAACGCAGCTACAAGCTGATTGGCCGCTGGGTACCGGATGCACCCAAAAAGATGGCCAATCAGGGCGGTCGTTGATGCCGATACCGGCGACCCTGATCACTGCCGGGCTGCTTGGTCTCGTTTTCCTAGCGCTCACCATCCGCGTTGTCGGACGCCGCGTTTCCGGCAAGATCATGATCGGTGATGGCGGCGACAGCCAAATGCTGGAACGCATCCGCGCCCACGCCAATTTCACCGAACATGTCCCGCTCACCCTCATCCTGATGGCGGGCATCGAGATCACCGCCGGCCATCATGCGCCATGGCTATGGCTTTCGGGCGGCCTGGTGGTGCTGGCCCGCATCGCCCATGCCATTGGCATGAGCCGGCCATCGCCCAACCCGTTCCGGGCCGGCGGCGCACTGATCAGTTGGGGGCTGATCCTGGGGCTGTCCTTATGGGCGCTGTGGCTGGGGTTGGGGCTTCAGCCGCCATCTCCCAACTATATTTAGCCAAGCATCCGATCTGCCACAAAGGCATTGGCCTGGCGTTCGCGGCCAAATGTGCTCATCGGGCCGTGGCCGGGCACGAACGCCGTTTCATTGCCCAGCGGCCACAACTTGGTGGTAATGGCTTCCACCAGATCGTTGAAATTGCCCTTGGGGAAATCAGTGCGGCCGATGTTGCCCTGAAACAGCACATCGCCCACAATGGCGAGCTGCGATGGCGCGTGGTGAAACACGACATGGCCGGGCGTGTGGCCGGGGCAGTGATAGACATCCAGCACCAGCTCGCCCACCGTCACCTGGTCGCCATCGTGCAGCCATCTGTCGGGCGTGAACGCCTCGGCGCCGGGCACGCCGTAAGCGGCGCCTTGCGCGGGGTTCATGTCGATCCAGAACTTGTCATCGGGGTGGGGGCCCTCGATCGGCACGCCCAGATCGCGCGCCAGCACCGCGGT
This sequence comes from Sandarakinorhabdus limnophila DSM 17366, assembly GCF_000420765.1. Lineage (GTDB taxonomy): Bacteria > Pseudomonadota > Alphaproteobacteria > Sphingomonadales > Sphingomonadaceae > Sandarakinorhabdus > Sandarakinorhabdus limnophila. Next base: position 132,874 of record NZ_ATVO01000007.1, read on the forward strand.
GAGGCCGCAATGATCGATATGGCCGTGGGTGACGAGCAGTTTCTCGATGGTCACGCCATTGTCGGCGGCGACCTGCTTCAACCGATCGAGATCGCCGCCCGGATCGGTGAAGGCGCCGCGCATGGTTTTCGTGCACCATATCAAGGTGCAATTCTGCTGGAGCGGCGTGACCGGCACAATAACGGCTTGCAGGGGCGGTTTGGCGTTCATGCCACCATCAGTGGCGAATCCGCCGGCCCCATGCAAGCTGCCAGAAACATTGCTGTTCCGTAATGACGCAATGCGGCAATCTGCTGCTATTCATTGCGTGATTGTAATCAATGAGGCTGCGCATGCAGGAAAAGACAGGCCTGCTGGCCAGTTGGCGGCAGGATGTGCCGGCGTCGATTGTTGTGGCGCTGGTGGCATTGCCCTTGTGTCTGGGGGTGGCGCTGGCGTCGGGTGCGCCGCTGATTTCGGGGCTGGTCGCCGGCATTGTCGGCGGCATTGTGGTCGGCGCCATTAGCCGGTCTGCGCTGTCGGTGTCTGGCCCTGCCGCCGGTCTCACCACCATTGTGCTGGCGGCCATTACCTCGCTGCCCACGTTCGAGGCCTTTCTGCTGTCGGTGTGTCTGGCCGGCGCACTGCAATTGCTGTTTGCGGCCTCGCGCGGCGGCGTGATTGCCGAATTCGTGCCGGGCGCTGTCATCACCGGCATGCTGGCCGCGATCGGCCTGATCCTAATCCTCAAGCAGATTCCGCACGCGGTGGGCTATGATGCCGATCCCGAAGGCGATTTCAGCTTTTTCCAGCGCGATGGCGACAACACGCTGACAGCGCTTGGCCACATGCTCAGCAATGATTTCCTGTGGGGCGCGGCCCTGATTGCAGCCGTCAGCCTGGCGTTCCTGTTCTGGTGGGACAAGGCCAAGCCCAAGGATGGCCGATTGAAATTGCTGCCCGGCCCGCTGGTGGTGGTGCTGTTTGCCGTCGCCGCCAATGAAGCCTTCCGCCAGTTCGCACCCGATCTGGCCGTGGCCAGCACCCATCTGGTGCAGGTGCCGGTGTCGGCGACGCCTTGGGCGCTGGCCGATCAGATTCGCCTGCCGGATTTCGCCACCATCACCAACACCAAGGTTTGGACGGTGGCGCTCACCCTGGCCATCGTCGCCAGCTTGGAATCGCTGCTGTCGGTGAAGGCGGTCGATGAAGTCGATCCCAAGCGCCGGGTAACCGACAAGAATCGCGAGCTGCTGGCCCAGGGCGCCGGCAACCTTATCTCCGGCCTGCTGGGCGGTCTGCCGGTCACCTCGGTGATCGTGCGATCTTCGGCCAACGTCGAATCCGGAGCAGATTCCAAATTCTCCACCATCCTGCACGGCATCTGGCTGCTGCTCGGCCTTGCCGTCATCCCGTCGGTGCTGAACCTGATCCCGCTGTCGGCGCTGGCGGCAATCCTGATCGCCACCGGCTACAAGCTGGCCAAACCGGCGCTGTTCATCCAGCGCTGGAAGCAGGGCTACACCCAGTTCGCGCCGTTCGTGATCACCGTGGCGGCGATCCTGTTCACCGATCTGCTGATCGGCATCGGCATCGGGCTGCTGGTCGGCTTCGGCTTTGTCATCTGGCGCTCGGCAGGCAACATCATCACCTATGTCGAATATGGTGGCACGGTGATGGTGCGGGCGCGGCGCAATCTGCATTTCATGCACAAGCCGGCGCTGGTGGAGTCGCTGAGCCGGGTGCCCGATGGTGCCGAACTGCTGATTGACCTGTCGGCCACCTCCTATGTCGATCTTGATTGCATCGATATCATCAACGGCTTTGTGAAGGCCGCCGGCTTCCGCGATATCAATGTCAGGGTGCGCCCCGATCCGGGCCGCAAGACGGCCGCCCTGATCAACGCCCCCGTTTCCCGCGCCCGCGCCACCTGAAGCTGGACCAGATCCCATGAAGGAAATCGATCAACTGCTGCTGTCGAACCGGGCCTGGGCCGCTGAAATGCTGGCCGAGAACCCCGAGTTCTTCAACCGCAACGTCAACTGGCAGCGCCCGGCCTTTCTGTGGATCGGCTGTTCCGACAGCCGGGTGGCACCTGACCAGATGACGCAGGCGGTGCCCGGTGGCCTGTTCGTGCATCGCAACATCGCCAATCTGGTCTATCCCGATGATCGCAACCTGATGGCCGTGCTGGATTATGCCGTGAACGTGCTGGAAGTGGAGCATGTGGTGATCTGCGGCCATTATGGCTGCGGCGGCATCCAGGCGGCGCTGGACGGCGCGCCAGAGGGCGCGATTGCCCACTGGCTGAAACATGCCCGCCAGGTGCTGAACGATCACCGCAGCGAGATCGAGGCGCTGCCGGAAGGCGAGGAGCGGGTGAACCGGCTGGTGGAAGTGAATGTGCGCGACCAGTTGCTGCATCTGGCCGGCGCCGGCCCGGTGCAGAAGGCATTCCAGGCCGGCCGGCCGCTGTCCCTGCACGGCTGGGTCTATGATCTGCGCGATGGCCACATCAAGCCGCTGATGCGCATCGATAAGGACACGATCCTTTCCGAAGTGCCCAAGCCGGAACGCGTGCTGGTATAACGGAAAAGGGCCGCCGCGTCGCCGCGACGGCCCCTGGATTGCGTTGTGCCGCGGTTACTTGGCGGCGATCACCGTCAACTCCACCAGGAACTGCGGGCCAGCCAGCGCGCTGATCTGCATGGTGGTGCGGGTGGTGGTGGTCGGGTTTTCGGCATTGTTGAAGAACTCGGCGAACCCGGCGTTGAAGCCGGCGAAGTCCATCTTGCCGTCCATGCCGGGCGCAGCGACCAGATAGGCATCCATGCGCACGATGTCCTTCATGGTCATGCCGTGCGCGGCCAGCAGTTCCTTGATCTTCTTCAGCGTGCTGATCGTCTGGGTCTTGGTGTCACCATAATCGCTGCCGCCCGGCGTGGCCGGCGAAGCGAGGTTGCCCGACAGATAGACGGTGGTGGCGCCGGCCTTGACCTTGGCGGCGGTGAGGATGCGGCCGCCGGCGGGGCCGACCTTTTCGACGTTCTGGGCGAACGCCGGTGCGGCAATCGCCATGGCCAGGGTGGCAGCTGCAAGCGTGAACAATTTCATGGATCAGGTCCCCTTCGGTTGCAAAAAGAAGCGGGCGGCAGGATTGCCCTGCCGCCCGCTGTTGGCAAGCGATATCGCTTGCGCCTCCGCTTAGAACTTGGCGGTGGCGCGCACGTACCAGAAGCCGCCCGCCTGACCCAGCGGCGAGGAGCCGGGGTAAAGCGAACCGTTGGCCTGGCCGCCGGTGGACGGATAGGCGTTGCGGGTTTCGACATCCGGATAGTTGTTGAACAGGTTTTCGACACCGACGGCGAGACGATAATTCTCGGCAACGGTGAAGCCGGCTTCGAGATCGATGCCGATTTCGGCACCGAAGGTCTTGCCCCATTCAGGGATACCCGCGGCTGCGTTCGGTGCCGGATACCGGGCGCGGAAGGCCACCGGATCAACCCCGGCCGGGACAGACCCGATCGGCGCGAAATAGGTGCTGAACTTGCCGAAGTAGTTGGCACGCACCGTCAGGTCGAAAGCACCGCTGGTGTAGTTGGTGCTCAGCACGGCGCGCCAGCGCGGGTTGCTATCCTCGATGTTGCCCTTGCGGGTGTTGTCGATCAGGCTCAGCACGCGGGTATCGGTCGGCCGGATGGCCGAAAGCGCGATGGTCTGACGATTGGTGACCTTGGTCCTGTTGTAGTTGATCGCCAGGCTGGAGTTGAAGCGCCCGATGCCGGTATCCGTCCGGTGCGACAACACGATGTCGAAGCCCTGGGTGCGAGTGCGGAAGCCGTTGGTGAAATAGTTCACCTGGCCCAGATCAAGCGCGGTGGGCAGGCCGAGCGCCAGCAGCGCCTGCTGGTCCGCGCCGGTCACGGTCACCGAAGAGGTGATGCCGATACGATCCTTCACGACGATGTTGTAGGCGTCGACCGTCAGGTTGAAGCCACCACCCGGCGTGAGCACGAAGCCGCCCGAGAAGCTGGTCGACTTTTCCGGGGACAGTGACTTGGCGCCGAAATACTGCGCCGAGATGCTGTCCGGGCGGGCGGTCTGTGTTGCCACCGGGACCGGGCTGCCCTGCGGGAAGCCGGTCTGCGTGTTCTGGGTGAACTGCTGACCCGGCGTCGGCGCGCGGAAGCCGGTCGACGCGGCACCGCGCAGGGCGATAACATCGTTGATGGCCCAACGGGCGCTGAACTTGCCGTTGAAGGTGCTGCCGAAGTCATTGAAATAATCGTAACGGGCAGCAAGGCCGAGATCGAGGCCTTCAACCACTTCGGCTTCGAAATCGAGGTAGGCCGAATAGTTGTTGCGGCCGCCTTCAGACACGTCGCTCGGACCGAAGCCGGGGAAGCCGTTGGCGCCCACGGCCTTGGTCACGTTGAAGGTGGTGCCGTTGGCGCGCTGTACCAGTTGCGAACCATAGATGCCCGGTTCCCACGAGGCGCGGTCACCCAGACCAACCGCAAAGGCTTCACGGCGGAATTCCAGACCGGCGGCGATGAACAGCGGTTTGTACAGCCCGATGTCAGTTTCATAGCTGAAATCGGCGTTGATGTTGTATTCCTGCTGCGTGACCTTGCCGAGGTAAAAATCGGTCGGCGACGCCGGACCCAGCGACGGGTTCAGCGTGTCATACATGAAATAGCGGATTTGGTTGCGCCCGAAAGATGCGGTCACATCATACTTCAAGCCGCCTTCGGTGGAGCCCTTGTAGCCCGCGACGAACGACATATCCTCGATCGATGCTTCGAACACCGGCACGAAGCCGTTCGGGAAGATCGAAGTTTCCGTGAAGGTACGGCCGGTTTCGCTGTAGATCGGGCGGCCGGTAGAAGCCTCGGTGCCGATGCGATCCAGATACCACAGCGAGTTGATCGACTTGGAGAAGGTGCCGGTGCCCGGACGCAGCGGAATATCCTGCGCACTCACGGCGATCGGGCGGCGATAGTTGAAGTCGTTGGACTGGCGCTGCCAGCCATAGTTGCCGAACATGTAGACTTCATCGCCATCACCAACCGGAACGGCGGCGTTCCAGACCACGCGATAGGCGCGGTTGGACGGCTGGCCGAGCTGGTTGCCCGTGGGACGCGGCGGCTTGATACCGGCAGCGATCAGCGGGGCGATTTCCGGACGCGGCACCGAACGATCGAACACGTTCTGATCGATGAATTCGCCGGTGATGTTAAAGAAGCCGCCATCGCCCAGCTTGAAACCGGCGTTGGCGCTGATCTGCAGGTCTTCACCGTCGCCACGATAGGTCTGGCCATAACGAGCGGCGAGGTTGTAGCCGGAATCGGCGCGGTTGAGGCCGATGTTGATCACGCCGGCGATGGCGTCCGAACCGTACTGGGCAGCAGCGCCGTCGCGCAGCACTTCGATGCGGCTCACGGCCGGCGAAGAGATCTGCGACAGATCGGGACCCTGCGAACCGGCGTTCAGCGAATCGCCAGCGACCTGCACCAGCGCCGAACGGTGCATGCGCTTGCCGTTGATCAGCACGAGGATCTGGTCAGCCGGCAGGCCGCGCAGGTTCGGCGGACGCACGAAGGCCGAGGCATCGCCCAGCAGGTTGCGGTTCTGGTTGAACGACGGCACCAGCGTTTTCAGGATGCTCTGCAGCTGCGGCGACGGCTGGGCCTTGAAATCTTCGGTGGAGAAGACGTCGATCGGCACGGCGCTTTCAGACACAGTGCGGTCGGTACGACGGGTACCGGTCACGATGATCGTGGTGTCTTCCTTCGATCCTGCGGCGGCCGTTTCCTGGTCGTCGGCGGCAGCGAGGGCCGGTGCGGCCATGCTGGCCAGCACAAGGGCGACCATCGAGGTGGCCAGCTTCAGATCGACCCTTTGGGCCTTGTCGTTCAATCGCATCATGTCAGTCCCCTGGTTATAATTCGTCATGCTCAGTCGCCGGTTGCTGCGAAGCGATCCTTCCCGCCGCTCAGCAGTTCCGGCCCTGTCAGGCCACACCGAATCGACAACCGGCCTTGGCCGCCGCCGATCCACGTTACCAACTCACTGGCAACGCCCAACGGCATTCAACTGAACAGCCCAAGTTTCAGGCTGCAAGCGGATTCCGGTGGGCTTTTTCAAGCGCCAATGCACCTGTGCCTGACATACGCCATTCGCGCACCCCAATAAATGGCCGCAGGGCTGTTGCCGCAATGATACAGTTGCCGAGCGTTGCATTGGCGCAACAGTTCGCTGCTGCAACGGGCCGCTTCAGGCCGGGAATGTCTTTCCCATCGGCACGAAGCGCACCGCCACCCCGCCGCAATCCAAATCGATCGGGGCCTGGCCGGTGTAGCCATGGGCAGCATAGAAGGGCTCGCCGGGCAGAGTCGCCATCAGTTCGGTGCGGGTGAAGCCGGCGTCTGCGGCTGCGTCTTCACAGGCCTTGAGCAGTGCCGCCCCCACCCCGCGCCGGGCGGCGTGCGGCGCCACGAAGAAGGCGCGGATCTTGGCGGCATCGCGCGCCGGATCGAGCAGGCCGGACTCGCGGCCGGCAAACTTGTCCCCGCCGAACAGCGTCGCGCGCTTGCTCCAGCCGCCGCAGCCCAATCGGTCGCCCGCGCTGTCTTCCACCACCAGATAGGTGCCATCCGCTACCAGCTCCGTATCGACGCCGAACACATGGGCGATGGCGGCTTCGGTTTCCGCAGGCGTGTAGAAACCCTGGCTTAGGATGCGGGCCGAAGCGGTGATGATGGCCTCAAGCGCCGGGATTTCGGCAGGCTGTGCCTGACGGATGTGCAGATTGGTCATGGTAGCAAGGCTCATGCCCGATACTGGCTGCGCCCGTCCACCACGGTTTCCAGGATGGGAATGTCCTTGATGCGGTCGGACTTCACCACGGTCGGGTCTTCGCCCAGCACGACATAATCAGCCAGCTTGCCGGCGGTCAGGCTGCCCTTGATGGCTTCCTCCTTCGCGGCCCAGGCACCGTTGAGGCTGTTGATGCGGATCGCTTCCAGCACCGAAACGCGCTGGTTGGCGCCCCAGGTTTCGCCGTTCCAGCCGGTACGCGTCACCATGCCCTGGATGCCCATCAGCGGCGCGAACGGGCCGGGGAAGAAATCACTGCCGGCGCACACCTTGATGCCGTGATCGAGGAAATCGCGGAAGGCCATGGCGTTGGCCATCCGGTCGGCCCCGTAAAATCCGAACTTGTCGCTGTTGTAATAGGCGTAACTGGTGAACGGTGCCGGCACCGCGCCCAGCGCCGCCATGCGCTTGAGCAGACCGGCATTGACCAGCGTGCAATGGGTGATCTTTGGCCGCAGATCCTTCACGGCCAGCTTCGCCTGTGCCCGTTCAAAGGCGGTGAGCGCCATGTCGATCGCCACGTCGCCATTGGCGTGGATATTGGGCTGGATGCCGGCGCGCACCACCTTTTCCACCCACGCATCCAGCACGTCCTGCGGTTCGGTGACATTGCCATAATAGGCCGGGTTGCGGCCGGCGTAGGGCGTCGAAAGCGCCATGGTGCGTTCCGAAAAACTGCCATCGGCGGTGTGTTCGGCAGTCGCGCCCAGCCGGATCCAGTCATCGCCGAACCCGGTTTTCAGGCCGGCGGCGATCATCTGGTCCACCATGGGCCCCCAGGCTTCGTAATTCACCCGGTGCTTCAACTGCCCGGCGGCTCGCACGTCCTGAATGGCGGCCAGATCGCCGCCCTGATGGTGCACGGTTGTCAGGCCATAGCGGCTGAAGGCGCCGCTGATGTGCGCCATGCCGGCCCGCGCGCGCTTCGCCTTTTCGGCGGCATCCAGCACCGGGCGCTGGCCCTTTTCCTCGACCAGATCGATGGCGTTATCGGTGATGCGGCCCGAAAGCCGGCCATCGGGCAGGCGATCGAAGGTGCCACCGGGCGGGTTGGGCGTGTCCTTGGTGACCCCGGCGAGCGCCAGCGCCAGGCTGTTCACGAACACGGTGTGGCCGCCGCGATGGCGCACCATCACCGGGTGGGTGGTGCTGATCTTGTCGAGATCGTCAACCGTCAACTGCCGGCCATCCTTCACCTTGGTATCGTCGTGGAAAAAGCCCTCCACCCAGAAACCGGCCGGCGTCTTTGCGGCCTTGGCCTTCAACTTGTCGATGATGGAGGCGATGGTGACGAATTCCACCTCGAACGGATTGCCTACCAAGGTTTCATACAGCAGGACGTCGCCGATCGGGTGGTTGTGGCAATCGATGAAGCCCGGCATCACGCAGGCGCCCTTCAGATCGATCATGCGCGTGCCGGTGCCAGCCAGGCCCTTCACCGCATCATCGCCCACCGCCATGATGCGGCCGCCCTTGATCGCCATCGCCGTGGCGGTGGGCAGGGCATCATCCATGGTGATCAGCCGGCCATTGTGCAGGATCGTATCGGCATCGCGTTCCTGCGCGGCGGCACGGGCGGCCCAATTGGCCCACAGCGGCGTGGCCATGGCGACTGCAAGCAGGTGGCGGCGATTGGCATGGATGGTCATCGGCTGGTTCCCCCTGATGGCATCGTCGCGCCGCAAATCATGAAGTGCAAGAGGCAAGAAAAAGGGCGGGGCTGGCCCCCGCCAACCCCGCCCACTTCGCGACGAGCGAAATCAGATCAGCCGGGCTGGCCCGCGGCGCGGCGGCGGGCGACGGCGCCTACCAGGCCAAAGCCCAGCAGCATGAACATCCAGCTGGCCGGTTCCGGCACCGGATCGAACACATTGCCGGATACAGCCAGATTCAGCTGATAGCTGCGGGCGCCCACGCTGCCAGCCGGGGCGAAATCGATGAAATTGAAGGTGAAGATGTCGCTCACCGCGCCCACGGCGAGCGGATCGAAGGTCATCGAATATGTGTTGGAAAGGCCGCCATCAAGGCCGTTGCTGAACGTGGTGATGGTGCTGGTCAGCTGGCTGTTGTTGGTCGACCGGCTGATCGAGGTGAGGCTGAGCCCGGCCGAATTGATGTTGCCGATGTTGGTGATGGTGAAATTGAGCAAGGCCGGGCCGCTGTTGACCAGCAGCGTGCCAAAGTTCAGCGAACTGCTGGTCACGGTCGATCCGGTGCTGAACGACGGGTTGGCGAAGTTCAGATAATCATAGGCCACGCTGTACTGGTTGTTGGCCGCCGTCGTGCCGCCGACCGTAAACCTCGTGTCTGCAAAGCCGGTGATGACGTTGGAGCGATTGACGATCTGGGTATTGGTTGCGTTGACTGAGGTCGTGAAATTGACAGTGCCGGGGCCTGCGCCTGCCAAGAGGGCAAGGTTGGCTGCCGATACGGCCGTTGAACCACTGAGCGTCCGCGCCGACGAGGTCGTGTTGCCTGCCGTGGGCACCAGGCAGGCATCGTTGTCGCATCGTTCTGTCACGGCAAAGCTGGTCGATGTCACCGATGCGCCAGCAAGCGCAACCGTGCCGGACATCGTCGAACCCACGTTGACGCGGCGATTGTTGCCTGAAGTCGGCACGTTGCCGCGCGCGGTCAGCGCCAGCGTGATCGGAATGTTCACGCTCATCCGTGCGCCAACCAGGATGCCGGTCGTGGTATCGAAACGGCTTATCGGAACCAGTGTCGGGCCGACGACGGTGGACGTGCCAGCGAAGGTGCTGGTGCCGACGCCGTTACGGCTCTGAGTCTGAATGGTGGTGAACTGGCTGGCGGTCGTGTTCTGGGTGATGGTGATCGGCGTTGCCGCCATCACAGACCCGGCCATCCCGACAGCTGCCATGCCGGAGACAAATTTCGCAATCTTGTACACGTGACCCAACTTTCCTGGTCCCGACCCCTTGGGACTTACCCGCAAGGGGGCAAGAATTGTGCCAAGCGTGAAAAATCCAGACAAGTCATTGAGAAAAAACAATAGTTAAGGAAGTATTTACAGCCATTTTGTAAACCAGCCCGACAGGTTTTTCCCGGAATCACGCGCGAACCTCCGATACCGCTGCCGCTTGCGCCTTCCCCAATCAACCAGTTTTGCCGAACCGCGCGTCGGCTCACAGTGGCGGTGAAAAAGGGAGGACCCACCCATGGATTTCGCGCTGCCCGCCGATCTGATTGCCTATCTGGCCGAGCTTGACGCCTTCATCGAAGCCGAGATCAAGCCACTGGAGCAACAGGACGACAATATCCGTTTCTTCGATCATCGCCGCGAATGGGCGCGCACCGATTTCGAACACGGTGGGTTGCCAAGGCGCGAATGGGAATTGCTGTTGCGCGAAGCCAGCATGCGGGCCGACAAGGCCGGCCACTGGCGGTTTTCGGCGCCGAAGAAATATGGCGGCAAGGACGGCAGCAACCTGTGGATGGCGGTGATCCGCGACAAGTTCGCCGCCAAGGGCCTGGGCCTGCACAATGATCTGCAAAACGAACACAGCATTGTGGGGAATTTCCCGTTTGTCGCCATGTTCGAAAGCTTTGGCACCGAAGCGCAGCAGCAGGAGTTCATCCTGGGCGGCTTTGCCCGCAACCGCATCACCGCCTTCGGCCTGACCGAGCCTGATCACGGCAGCGACGCCACCCACATGGAAACCACCGCCGTGCCGGAAACCCGCGACGGCGTTGATGGCTGGCTGATCAACGGCGAGAAGATGTGGACGACCGGCATGCACGTCGCCACCCACTGCGCCACCTTCTGCCGCACATCGGGCGCTGCCGGCGCCGCGCGCGGCATCAGCTGCTTCCTGGTGCCCACCGACACGCCCGGCCTGAAGGTGGAAGAATATCTGTGGACCTTCAACATGCCCACCGATCACCCCCGTGTGAGCTTCACCAACGTGTGGGTGCCGGATTCGACGCGGCTGGGGCCAGCCGATGGCGGCCTGTCGCTGGCGCAGAGCTTTGTTCACCAGAACCGCATCCGCCAGGCGGCCTCGTCGTTGGGCGCGGCCACCTTCTGCGTGGAAGAGAGCGTGAAGTACGCCCGGACCCGCAAGCCGTTCGGGGAGGCACTGTCGAAGAACCAGGCCATCCAGTTCCCGCTGGTCGAACTCGCCACCCAGTGCGAAATGCTGCGCCTGATGATCTACAAGACCGCGTGGGACATGGATAACATGCCCCACGAGGCCATCGAGAGCCAGCTTTCGGACAAAATCTCCATGTGCAACTATTGGGCCAACCGGCTGGTGTGCGAAGCCGCCGATCGGGCGATGCAGGTGCACGGCGGCATCGGGTACAGCCGGCACAAGCCGTTCGAACATATCTTCCGCCACCACCGCCGCTATCGCATCACCGAAGGGTCGGAAGAGATCCAGATGCGCAAGGTTGCGGCCTATCTGTTCGGCTATCTCGGCCCCAGAAAGAAGCTGTTCGCCGATTTGTAAGCGTGGCAAGCAACGCTCATGAAACTGGGCGTCTGCTGGTATCCCGAACAATGGCCGGAGGCGCTCTGGGCCAGCGATGTGCAGCGCATGGCGGCGCTGGGCTTATTGTTCGTGCGCATCGGCGAGTTCGCCTGGAGCCGGATCGAGCCTGAACCCGGCCGGTTCGAATGGGACTGGCTCGACCGCGCCGTTGATCTGGCCCATGCGGCGGGGCTGGAGGTGGTGATGGGCACCCCCACCGCCACGCCGCCGAAATGGCTGGTGGATGCGCACCCGGAAATATTGGCGAAAGGCCGCGACGGGCAGGTGCGCGGCTTCGGCTCGCGCCGGCATTATTGTTTTTCGTCAGACGTGTATCTGGAGCAGGCCAAGCGTATCACGGCATTGATGGCGGATCGTTACGGCCAGCACCCGGCCGTGGTGGCGTGGCAGACCGACAATGAATATGGCTGCCATGACACGGTGGTGAGCACGTCCGACGCGGCCAAGGCGGCGTTCCGGCGCTGGCTGGCCGAACGTTATGGCAGCGTGCAGGCGCTGAATGCGGCGTGGGGGCTAAGCTTCTGGAGCCAGGAGTATCGCAGCTTCGACGAGGTAGACACGCCGTTCGGCACCGTCACTGAAAGCCACCCGGCGCACCGGCAGGACTGGCAGCGCTTCTCCTCCGCCATGGTGGAGCGGTTCAACGCAGCCCAAGTGGAGATTTTGCGCGCCGCTTCGCCGGGGCGGGATATCGTCCACAATTTCATGGGGCTGTTCACGGAGTTCGACCACTACGCCGTCGGCCGCCAACTCGACGTGGCGACATGGGACAGCTACCCGATCGGTTTCCTGGGGCAGGGGCCGTTCAGTGCCGCTGACAAGGCGCGTTACCTGCGCACCGGCCATCCGGACCTCACCGCCTTTCACCACAGCCTGTACCGCGCTTGCGGGCAGGGGCGCTGGTGGGTGATCGAACAGCAGCCCGGCCCGGTGAACTGGGCGGCGTGGAACCCGGCGCCGGCGAAAGGCGCCGTCGAACTCTGGGGCTGGGAAGCCGTCGCCCACGGCGCCGAGCGCATGAGCTGGTTCCGCTGGCGGCAGGCGCCAACCGGGCAGGAGGCGATGCACGCCGGGCTGAACCGGCCGGACAACCTGCCGGGGGCGGCGTGGCCCGAGGTGGAGGCATTGGCCGCTTGTCTGGCCGCGCTTCGCCCGCTGCCGCCGCGCGGGCGCAGCGATGTGGCGTTGATCTTCGATTATGACAGTGTGTGGGCAGTGCAGAGCCAGCCGCAGGGCCGCGATCAGGATGCGCTGGCCACCGCCATGGCCTGGCACACGGCGGCGCGGCGGCTGGGGTTGAGTGTCGATATCGTGCCTCCAGATGCTGATATGGCGGGTTATGGCCTTGTACTTTTGCCCGGACAGGTCTTTGTGGATGAAGGGTTTGCGCGCCGCCTTGAAGACAGCGACGCAACTGTGCTTGCCGGCCCGCGTACCGGTTCCAAGACGCGCGATTTCGCCATTCCTGCGCACCTGCCGCCCGATGGCCTGAAGACGCTGATCGACGTGACGGTGGCGCGGGTAGAAAGCCTGCCGCCCGGCATCGTGCTGCCCGCCGGCAATGCAGGAGAGGTGACGGGCTGGATGGAGGATGTCGAGGCCGGCACGGCAGTTGAAACGCGCCTCGCCCTCGATGATGGCCGCGGCCTGTGGTTTGCGAGCCAAGCAGCGCATTATCTCGCCGGCCAGGTTGATGAAGGCCTGCTGCGCCGCGTGCTCGCCGATGTGGCGACAACGGCCGGCCTCAGCCCGCGCGACCTTGGCCCCGATGTGCGGCTGGAACGGCGTGGCAACTTCAATTTCCTGTTCAACTATGGCCCGGAACCCGTCACCATCGCCCATGATCTTTTGATCGGCCAAAACCCGGTGCCGCCTGCGGGCGTTGCCATCTGGAGGGACTGAACATGACGACGCTTGCTGCCCGCGTTGGCGCTCTGGCGGAAACCACTGCGCTGCCCGATCCCGGCCCGATTGCCGATGGCGAAGCCCGCTTCTTGGTCGAGCATTTCGCGCTCACCGCCAACAACGTCACCTATGCGGTTCACGGCGAGGATTTTGCCTATTGGCGCTTCTTCCCGGCACCCGAAGGGCACGGAATTGTCCCGGTCTGGGGTTTTGCCCGCGTCAGCGAAAGCCGCGCCGAAGGGATCAGCGTTGGCCAGCGCTTCTTCGGTTACTGGCCGATGGGCGCCCAGGCGGTTCTCACACCCGTACAGGTCTCGGCCCACGGCTTCACCGATGGCGCCGCCCACCGCGCTGGCCTGCCGCCCTTCTACAACCGCTACAATCCGGCCAGCCCGGCCTGGGGCGATGAAGCGCTCCAGTGCCTGTTTCGACCGCTCTATGCCACCAGCTTCCTGATTGATTGCCTGGTGGCGACACGGCCGGTCGATACGCTGATCCTGTCCTCCGCCTCCTCGAAAACCGCGCTCGGCGTGGCGCAGGCGGCGAAGGGCCGGCAGCGCGTGGTTGGTCTCACTTCGCCGGGCAACAGGGAATTCTGCGAAAAGACGGGCTATTACGATCAAGTGCTCAGTTACGACGATATTGCGCAGGTGGTGGGCGAGGCCGTCGCCTTCATCGATTTTTCTGGCCATGGCGGCGTGCGCAGCGATGTCCACACCCTGCTGGGTGAGCGGTTGAAGGAAAGCCACATCGTCGGCGACACCCACTGGCAGAGCCCCAACACCAACGAATTGCCCGGCCCGGTGCCGCAGCTGTTCTTCGCCCCCACCGTGGCGCAGGATCGGGTGGCGGAATGGGGCCCGGCTGGCTTTGAACAGCGGCTGGGTGAAGCCTGGGGCCGCTTTGCCGCCACCTTGGGCTGGTTGCGGGTGGAGCGCGTGACCGGCGATGCCGCCGCTGCCAAGGCCTGGGCCGAACTGGTGGCGGGCCGCATCGATCCGGCGGCCGGGATCATCGCCAGTCTGTGATCCATTCAGCTTGGTGAAAGCGCGGTGACGCCAATGTCCCACTCATGGAATGGGGTTTGGACACTAAGTCGCAAGTTCCCATCTTGAGTGCACCGCTGTGCGCGCGTAAGGACCGCCTCCAAGCGATCCGGCGCACCCGCCCGGGCGTGTGAGAAACCTGCCGGCATCCCGCCGGCGCGAGGAGAATAACCGATGAAGATTCTGGGTTTTGTCGCCGCTGCCCTGGTGATCGCCGCTCCGGCCGCCGCTAAGGAAATCACCGTCAAGATGCTGAACAAGGGTGCCGAAGGCGCCATGGTGTTCGAACCGGCGTTCGTGAAGGCCGCCCCCGGCGACACCGTGAAGTTCGTGGCCACCAACCCGGGCCACAACGCGCAGACCATCGCTGGCTTCCTGCCGGCCGGTGAAGCCGAACAGAAGGGCGCCATGGGCAAAGATTTCGTGCTGAAGGCCGGCAAGCCGGGCGTGTACGGCATCAAGTGCCTGCCGCACTTCTCCATGGGCATGGTTGCCCTGGTGCAGGTCGGCAACGGCCCGTCGGCCAACCTCGCTGCCGCCAAGGCCGTGAAGCTGTCGCCGCTGGCCACCAAGCGCATGACTGCCTACCTGGCTCAGGCCAAGTAATCGCCCACCAGCGATGATGAAGCGGCCGGGATGGCAACACCCCGGCCGTTTTCGTTAGAGGCCCGCCGCCTTCAGCATCGCGGAAGCGCCAGCTTCCGCATCATCGCTGCCTGAGCGGAAGAAGGCGAAGAGTTCCCGCGCTGTGCCCGGCCCCGAAGCATCGATCGTCGCCGCTGGGCGGGACAGGAACTCTGCGGCATCCACCAGCACATCCAGTTGCCCCTGCCGCGCGCAAAGGCGGATCACGTCACCATCGCGAACCCGCGCAATCGGCCCGGCGGCCATGGCTTCCGGGCAGAGGTGGATGGCCGCCGGCACCTTGCCCGACGCGCCCGACATGCGGCCATCGGTCACCAGCGCCACCTTGTGCCCGCGATCCTGCAGCACGCCTAGCGCTGGCGTCAGCTTGTGCAGTTCGGGCATGCCATTGGCCTGCGGGCCCTGGCCGCGTACCACCACCACCACGTCACGGTCCAGTTCGCCCGCCTTGAAGGCTGCCTGCACGCTCTCCTGATCCTCGAACACGCGCGCCGGAGCTTCGATCGTCCAGCGTTCTTCGTCCACGGCGCTGGTCTTGAAGATGGCGCGGCCCAGATTGCCTTTCACCAGCCGCATGCCGCCATCGGCCCGAAATGGCTTGCTGGCGGCGCGCAGGATGCTCTCGTCGCGGCTTTCCGGCACGTCGCGCCACACGAGGCGTTCGCCGTCCATGGCGGGATCGCGGGCATAATCGGCCAGGCTGTCGCCGGCGACGGTCGGGATGTCGCCGTGCAGCAGCCCGGCATCCAAAAGGGTGCGAATGGTGAAGGCCATACCGCCCGCCGCGTGGAACTGGTTCACATCCGCTGCGCCGCCCGGATAGACCCGGGCCA
Organism: Sandarakinorhabdus limnophila DSM 17366; assembly: GCF_000420765.1. Taxonomy (GTDB): domain Bacteria; phylum Pseudomonadota; class Alphaproteobacteria; order Sphingomonadales; family Sphingomonadaceae; genus Sandarakinorhabdus; species Sandarakinorhabdus limnophila. Next base: position 148,675 of record NZ_ATVO01000007.1, read on the forward strand.
GCAGCGGCACTGCGCCTGACAAATCATCAAAATCCTGCCAGTCGATCAGCACGCCCGCCGCCCGCGCGATAGCGGGCAAATGGATGGCATGGTTGGTCGAACCGCCGGTAGCCAGCAGGCCCACGATTGCGTTGACGATGGCGCGTTCGTCCACACAGATGCCCAGCGGGCGTTCGCCCGGCTGGTTCAGCGCGATCTTTGCCAGCCGGTGCATGGCCGCGCGGTTCATCGCGGTGCGCAAGCCCGTGCCGGGATTGACGAAGGCAGCGCCCGGTACGTGCAGGCCCATCACCTCCATCATCATCTGGTTGCTGTTGGCCGTGCCATAGAAGGTGCAGGTGCCGGGGCTATGGTAACTGGCGCTTTCGGCCTCCAGCAGCTCGGCCCGGCTGGCCTTGCCTTCGGCAGCGAGCTGGCGGATCCGCTGCTTTTCCTTGTTGGGCAGGCCGCTGGGCATTGGCCCGGCCGGCACGAAGATCATCGGCAGATGGCCAAAGCGCAGCGCACCGATGATGAGCCCGGGCACGATCTTGTCACATATGCCGAGCAGCGCGACCGATTCGAACATGCCGTGGCTCAGCGCCACCGCCGTGGCCAGTGCGATGCTATCGCGGCTGAACAGGGAAAGCTCCATGCCCACCTGGCCTTGCGTCACGCCATCGCACATCGCCGGCACGCCGCCGGCCACCTGCGCCGTGGCGCCCACTTCGCGGGCAAACAGCTTCAATTGCGGCGGATATTGGCCATAGGGCTGGTGGGCCGACAGCATGTCGTTGAAGGCGGTGACAATGCCGATGTTGACGCGCGCACCGGCCCTGATCGTCGCCTGGTCATCCAGTGCGGCGGCAAAGCCGTGGGCAAGGTTGGAGCATGACAGCCGCTCCCGGCCCATGCCGTTCTCCCGCTCGCGGCCGATATGATCGAGATAGCGGGCGCGGCCAACGCGGCTTTTCTCGATGATACGGTCGGTGACGCGGGCGAGTGTGGGGTGCAGGTTCGTCATGTGCTTAGCATAGGCAGCAACACCGGGCTTGGGCAGCTGAAATAGCACTGCCCAAAAGCAACTCGTTGACGGCCAGGCAGCTAGCGGGCAGCAACAGCGGGTGGGGGACACATGACCGACACCAAAAAGCAAATGGGCCTGGTTGCCGCGCTGGCGCTGGTGGTTGGCAACATGGTGGGTTCCGGCGTGTTCCTGCTGCCGGCAACGCTGGCGCCTTATGGCTGGTCGGCTATGGGCGGCTGGGTGATCGCGCTGGCCGGCACGCTGGCGTTGGCCGGCTGCTATGCCGCGCTGTCCCGGCAGATGCCCGGCACCTGCGGGCCGCATTTCTATGTTGAAAAGGCGTTCGGTCCCAACGCCTCCTATATCGCGGCGTGGAGCTACTGGATCGGCGTCTGGGTCGGCAATGCCGCGCTGGCGGTGGCCGTCGTCTCCAATCTCACCGTGCTCTGGCCCGGTCTGGCCGGCCATCCACTCTTGAGCGCGCTCGCCGCCGTTGGCGTGCTGGTGCTGGTGACGGCAATCAACTTGGCCGGCGTTGGTGCTGCCAGTTTCGTGCAGCAGGTCACCACCTTCCTGAAACTCATGCCGCTCCTCGCCGTGCTCGGCATCGCGGCCTGGCTGCTGTTCGCCAAGGGCAGCGCCGCCGTGGTCAACCCGCCCTCCGCCATGGAAGCCGATGGGGTGATCACCTCGGTCACGCTCACCATGTGGGCGTTCCTCGCGTTTGAATCGGCCACCGTGCCGGCCGACAAGATCCGCCGCCCGGAATTCACCGTGCCGGTGGCGACCATCGTGGGCCCGCTGCTGGCCGGCGTGCTCTACATGGCGATTTCGGCGGCGATGATCGCGCTAGTGCCGGCCGATGCTCTGGCCAAATCCAATGCGCCCTTTGCCGATTTTTCCGCACCGTTCATCGGTTCGCAGGCCGCCGCGCTGATCGGCGTGTTTGCCGCCATCTCGGCGCTGGGCACGGTCAACGGCCTTACCCTCACGGCTGCCGAACTGCCGCGCGCCATGGCGCTGGTCGGGCAGTTTCCGCAGCGCTTTGCCGGGCTGAACCGCGCCGGCGCACCAGCAGCGGCCGTGCTGCTGTCGGGCGGGCTGGCGGCAGCGCTGGTGTTGATGAACACCGATCGCAGCCTTTCGGGCCTGTTCGAATTCACCATCCTGGTGGCCACCGCGGCAATGCTGGTCGGCTATATGGCGGTGGGGCTGGCCGGACTGAAATTGCTCTCCGGCCCGATGCGCTTCATTGGCCTGGCCGGCACGCTCTATTCGCTGTTTGCGCTCTATGCCTCCGGGCTGGAAGCCACCTTGTGGTGCTTCGCGCTCATCGCCGCCGGTTGGCCAGTGCTGCTCTACGCCCGCGCAAAACCGTAGAACCGGTCTGACAAGATCGCCTTGGCCGCATTGTGGCCGGGCGCGCCGGTGACGCCGCCGCCGGGATGGGCGCCGCTGCCGCACAGATACAGGCCCTTCACCGGCATGCGGTGATTGCCGTGGCCCAGCACCGGGCGCGCCGCCCACAATTGATCCAGGCTCATGCGGCCGTGGAAGATATCGCCGCCGATCAGCCCGAACTTGCGTTCCAGATCGAGCGGCGAATGGATCTGCCGCGCGATGATGCTGCGCTTGAAATTGGGGGCATGCGCTGTGACGGTATCGACGATCAGATCGGCCACTTTCTCGCGCACATCGTCCCAGCTCTGGCCATCAGGCAATTTGGGCGCGAATTGCTGGCAGAACAGGCTGGCGACATGGCGTCCCGGCGGCGCCAGCGTGTCATCCAGCGTTGATGGGATCAGCATTTCCACGATCGGCTTGGCAGACCAACCATAGGCCTTGGCGCCGGTATAGGCCCGGTCCATGTAATCCAGGCTGGGCGCGATGATGATGCCGGCGCCGTGGTGCGGGCCATGGCCCTTCAACACGCTGAATTCCGGCAGTTCCGAAAGCGCCACGTTCATGCGGAAGGTGCCCGATCCGGTGGCATAGCCATCCATCGACCGGGCAAATTCGGCCGGCAGTTCGGCGCGGTCCACCAATTGGCGGAACAACAGCGCCGGGCCGGCATTGCTGGCCACAATTTTGGCATCGAGCACGCGGCCATCCTCCAGCGTAACGCCCTTCGCCTTGCCGTTCACGATGTTGACGCGTGCCACACGCTCTTCCAGGCCGATGGAAACGCCCTTTTCGGCACAGGCGCGGGCCATGGCCTTGGTGATGGCACCCATGCCGCCGATGGCATGGCCCCAGGCGCCCTTCACCCCGTTCACCTGGCCGAACACATGGTGCAGCAACACATAGGCCGAACCCGGCGTATCCGGGCTGGCGAAATGGCCAACGATCGAGTCGAATCCCAGCACCGCCTTGATCGGATCGCTTTCGAACCAGCCATCCAGAAATTCGCGCGCGCTGCGGGTGAACAGGGTGAACAGATCATGCTGTTCGCCCTTGCTCAGCCCCAACATTGGCCAGCCCTGCGTGGCCAGCGCCGCCATGCCCTTCAGGCCCGGCCCGGGCGGGATTTTCAAGGCGAGGCGGCGCATCTGATCGGCCAGCACCTCCAGCCGCTGATCATAGGCGCCAAGCGCTGCGGCATCCTTTTCCGAAAAACGCGCCACTTCGCTTTCCGTCACGCCGGGGCCAACCTTCAGATAATCATTGGCCAGCGGGAGGAAATTGTTGAGCGGGCGGTTGACGATGGTCAGGCCATGCTCGCCGAGATTCATGTCGGATGCGACCCTGTCCTGCAGCAGCGAGACGGTGTAGCTGGCGGTGCTGTTGCGGAAGCCGGGTGCGAATTCCTCGGTCACGCAGGCACCGCCCACGATATCGCGCGCTTCGCAGATATGCACCTTCAGCCCGGCGCGGGCGAGATAGAAGGCCGTGACCAGGCCATTATGGCCTCCGCCAATGATGATCGCGTCATACTGCATGGGCAGCAGCCATGCCCGGCTGTGGGCAGGTGGTCAATTGCGGGCGGCAGTTCAGCCCACCACGCCGGCGCACAGGGCGAGGCCGATAAGGCACATCAGCACCGCGACCACCGATCGGATCGCCGTGATGGTGAGTTTTTCAAGATGTCGCGTCGCTGCCCAAGCCCCGGCAAAGGCGGCGAGCGTGCCGACGCCGACCAGCAGCGCCTCCTGCCCATCGGGATTGAGGCCCAGCGCGGCGAAGGACGCGGCATAAGTGGAAAGCCGGGCCAGATCGACGAGAATGGCGATCATCACGCCTGTGGCGATGAACGGCTTGGCCGCCAACCCGGCGCGCAACAGGAAGATCGAGCGTAAGGCGCCCTGCTGGCCGGTAAGGCCGCCGAAAAAGCCGGTGACCAGCCCACCCAGTGGTTGCAGGCGCGGCGGCGCGGCCAGTTTCTGAAACCAGCTCTGCAATTCCAGTAGGGCGAAGATCAGCAGCAACAGGCCAACCGCCAGGCTGGCGCCGGTTGGCCCGAAGGTGCGGCCAAGGGCGCTCCATTCAAACAGGCGCGGCGTATCGCCCAGCCGAGCCAGCAGCTACGCGCCCAGCATCGCCGCCGGCACCGCCGTCAGGCCAAAGCGCAGCACCACCCGCCAATCCGCCTGCCGCCACAGCAGCCCGGCCTTGAACACGTTGTTGAGCAGGTGGACCACGCCGGTGGCCGCCACCGCCACCGGCACCGGGAAGAACAGCGCAAAGGCCGGCAGCAGGATCGTGCCAAGGCCGAACCCGGAATAGAGCGTGAGCGCCGATGCCAGCGCGGCCACCACGGCAATCACGGTCATGTCCATGGCCCAATCCATGGCGGCGTCTATGCCGGCCGTCCGACCCTGCCGCAATCGATAACGCTCACCCCGTTGCAACTACCACCGCATCCGCTATGCCGGAGCGCAAGAAACAGGCGGGGAGGCCGGAGTTTTGGGCGCGGATGTTGAGACTGTCGAAGACGTGATCGATCCCAAGCGGGATCGGCTGGTGATCGTGGCCAGCAGCCTGGGCACCGTATTCGAATGGTATGATTTCTTCCTCTACGGCATCCTCGCCAGCCTGCTCGGCAAACTGTTCTTTGCCACGGGCAACCCTACGACCGAGCTGCTGTTCAGCCTGTTCGCCTTTGCCATCGGCTTCTTCTTCCGGCCGCTGGGCGCGCTGGTGTTCGGCTGGTTCGGGGACAAGGTGGGCCGCAAATACACCTTCCTGATCACCATCGCGATGATGGGCGGGGCCACGGCCTGCATCGGCCTGCTGCCCACCTTCGAACAGGCCGGCATCGCCGCGCCCATCATGCTGCTGGTGTTGCGCACCCTGCAGGGGCTGGCAATGGGCGGTGAATATGGCGGGGCGGCGATCTACGTCGCCGAACATGCCCCGCCCGGCAAGCGCGGGGCGTACACAAGCTGGATTCAGGCGGCGGCGGCCTGCGGCTTCATGCTCACGCTGGGCGTAGTGTTGGGCACCAAGGCACTGATTGCGGAACCGGAATTTATTGCCTGGGGCTGGCGCGTGCCGTTCCTGATGTCGATCCTGCTGCTGGGCATTTCGCTGTGGGTGCGGCTGAAACTGTCGGAAAGCCCGGTGTTCCAGAAGATGAAATCGGCAGGTACAACGTCGGCCAATCCGTTCAAGGATGCGCTGTCGGCGCCGGGCAACAAGGGCCGGCTGCTGGTGGCGCTGGCGGTATCGGCGGGCTTCACGGTGATTTTCTACACCAGCCAGTTCGGCACGCTCTATTTCCTGCAGAACACCGCCCGCCTGCCGGAAACGGAGGCGTTGCTGTACCTGGCGGTTGGCGTGCTGGTTTCGGCCCCGGCCTATATCTATTTCGGCGGGCTTTCCGATCGGTTCGGGCGCAAGGCGGTGCTGGCCACCGGCTTTGCCCTCACGCTGGTCGCGTTGTTCCCGATCTTCGATCTGATGGCCAAGGGCGCCAACCCGGCGCTGTCCGAAGCCATGGCCAACGCGCCGGTTACCGTCGAGCTGCCGGCGTGCGACTACAACATCTTCACCAAGCAGGAGGCCGAATGCGGCAAGGCGCTGGAATGGCTGACCAAGCGCGGCGTTTCCTACAAGAAGACCGACGCCGATGTGCTGGCGATGCGGGTTTCCGGCGAACGGATGAAGGGTTTTGACAAGGAGGCCTGGGGCGCCGCGCTCAACGCTGCCGGCTGGCCCGAGAAAGCCGATCCGGATCGCATCGTCGCCTGGCAGTTGATCCTGGCGGTGATGGCCATTGGTCTGCTCAGCGGCTGGACCTACGCCCCCATCGCCGCGATGCTGGTCGAAATGTTCCCGGCCCGGGTGCGCTATACCAGCATGTCGGTGCCCTATCACATCGGCACTGGGTATTTCGGCGGCTTCCTTCCGGTGATTTCCCAGTACATCGTGGTTTCAACCGGCGATGTGTTTGCTGGCCTGTGGTACACGATCGTGGTGGTGGCGGTGGGCCTGGTGATCATGCTGCTGTTCCTCAAGGATTCGCGCCACATCAACATCAACGATTGAGGGGCGCATGAGTGGACCGCTGGCGGGCATCCGCATCGTCGATTGCTCGCAGATTGTTTCGGGGCCGATGGCCTGCCAGATGCTGGGCGATCAGGGTGCCGAGGTCATCAAAGTCGAAAGCCCGGGCGGCGATCCGGTCCGCAGCCTGGGGCCGCGCAAGGCCGATCTGTCCAGCATGTTCATCGCCGTCAACCGCGGCAAGCAGGGCCTGTGCCTTGATCTGAAATCGCCCGACGGCATCGCCGTGCTGGAAACGCTGGTGAAAACGGCGGACGTGCTGGTGGAAAATTTCCGCCCCGGTGTGCTGGCGCGGCTGGGTCTGGATTGGGAACGGTTGCACGCCCTCAATCCGCGCCTGATCTATTGCAGCATCACCGGCTTTGGCCCCGATGGCCCGTATCAGAATGTGCGCGTTTATGATCCGGTGATCCAGGCCGTCTCCGGCATCGCGGCGAGCCAGGTGGACAAGGAAGGCAACCCCGGCCTCGTGCGCCATCTGGTGGCAGACAAGGTGACGGCGCTCACGGCGGCGCAGGCCGTTACCGCCGCGCTTTTCCGCCGCGAACGATCGGGCGGGGAGGGGGAGCGGATTGAAGTCGCCATGCTCGATGCCGCCATCGCCTTCAACTGGCCAGAAGGCATGTACAATTACAGCTTCATGGATGATGCGCCGGCGGCATGGCCGGAATATGGCGCGCAGATGCGGCTGTGGAAGGCGGCCGATGGGCAGGTGGCGATCGGCGCGTTGCAGGATGCCGAATTCGTGGCGCTCACCCGCAGCCTGGGCCGCGAGGATCTCGCCGCCGATGAACGCTTCCGCTCCTCGGCCGGGCGCATCAAGCATCAGCGCGAATGGGCGCCGCAGGTTTCCGCCGAAATTGCCCGGCGCAACCGCGCCGAGCTGATGGACGGCTTCGTGGCGCAGGGCGCTGTCGGCGGCCCGGTTGTTCATCTTGCCGATGTGCCGGATGATGCACAGGTCCAGCACAACGGCATCTGCATCGAAGTGGCGCACAGCGACGCCGTAGGCCGCGTGCGCCAGGCCCGGCCGCCGGCCCGCTTTGGCCAGCCGCTGGATCAGGTCGGCCCGGCGCCGCATCTGGGCGAACATGGCCGGCAAATCCTTGCCGCGCTGGGCTATGACGCTGCCGCCATTGCCGCGCTTGTGGATAAGGGCGTCCTCAAGGGCTGAAGCCCCTATCGCGGCCGGCACGGCTCTTGCATCATCTGCGACAAGCTTGCGCTGATTCTGCCATTGTACCCGTAAAGGGCGCTACCCATATCAGCCGGGACAAAAGCGAAGGTCAGCCCTTCGCGACGGAGATGACATGACCAACCAGACCCTGCCCGTTTTGCCGCTGCGCGATATCGTGGTGTTCCCGCAAATGATCGTGCCGCTATTCGTGGGCCGCGAAAAATCGGTGGCCGCGCTCGAAGCGGCCATGAACGACGGCCGCACCGTGTTCCTGCTCAGCCAGAAGAACCCCGGCGACGAAGATCCGGGCGCTGACGAGCTGTACGATGTCGGCACGCTGGCCAATGTGCTGCAACTGCTGAAACTGCCCGACGGCACGGTGAAGGTGCTTGTGGAAGGCCAGGGCCGCGCGTCGTTGGTCAAGCTGGATGCCAGTGGCCCCTATCTGATGGCCGAAGTTGAAGACCGGCCGGACGTGGAGCGCAACGAAACCGAGGTCGCCGCCCTTCTGCGTTCGGCGCAGAGCCAGTTCGAACAGTTCATCAAGCTGAACCGCAAGGTCGCCCCGGAAGTCGCCAGCCAGATTTCGGCGGTGGAAGAGCCGGGCCGCTTTGCCGACACCGTCGCTGCCAACCTGGGCCTGAAGATCGCCGACAAGCAGGCGCTGTTGGCCGAACCGGATGTGGGCCTGCGGCTGGAAAAGATCTTCGCCTTCATGGAAGGCGAGATGGGTGTGCTGCAGGTAGAAAAGAAGATCCGCAACCGCGTGAAGCGGCAGATGGAGAAGACCCAGCGCGAATATTATCTGAACGAACAGATGAAGGCGATCCAGCGTGAGCTGGGCGATGCCGACGAGGAAAAGGACGAAGTCGCCGAGCTGGAAGAGAAGATCAAGAAGGTCAAACTCTCCAAGGAAGCCCGTGAAAAGGCGCTGTGCGAGCTGAAGAAGCTGAAGGCGATGGCGCCGCAATCGGCGGAAGCCACGGTGGTGCGCAACTATCTCGATACGCTGCTGGGCCTGCCGTGGGGCAAGCGCAGCAAGGTGAAGAAGGACATCATCGCGGCCCAGGCCGTGCTGGATGCCGATCATTTCGGCCTTGAAAAGGTGAAGGACCGTATCATCGAGTATCTGGCCGTGCAGGCGCGCACCAACAAGCTGAAAGGCCCGATCCTGTGCCTCGTCGGCCCGCCCGGTGTTGGCAAGACCAGCCTGGGCCGCAGCATCGCCAAAGCGACGGGGCGTGAATTCATCCGCCACAGCCTCGGCGGCGTGCGCGATGAAGCCGAAATCCGCGGCCATCGCCGGACCTACATTGGCTCCATGCCCGGCAAGATCATCCAGAATCTGAAGAAGGCTGGCACGTCCAACCCGCTGTTCCTACTCGATGAAATCGACAAGCTGGGCCAGGATTTCCGCGGCGATCCCTCAAGCGCACTGCTGGAAGTGCTCGATCCGGAACAGAACAAGGCGTTCAACGACCATTATCTGGAGGTCGATTACGACCTGTCCGACGTGATGTTCGTCACCACGGCCAACAGCTACAACATGCCCCAGCCGTTGCTGGACCGCATGGAGATCATCAGCCTGTCGGGTTACACCGAGGATGAGAAGCTGGAGATCGCCAAGCGCCACTTGATCGAGAAGCAGTATGAAGCGCACGGGCTGAAGAAGGAGGAGTTCACGGTCACCGACAACGCGATCCGTGATCTGATCCGTTATTACACCCGTGAAGCCGGCGTGCGCAAACTGGAGCGCGAGATCGCCAAGCTGGCGAGGAAGGCCCTGCGCCGCATCTTGGAAGGCAAGGACACCAGCGTTACCGTGAGTTCGGAAAACCTCGCCGATTTCTCGGGCGTGCGGAAGTTCCGCTATGGCCTCGCTGACACTGAAGACCAGATCGGCGCTGTCACCGGCCTGGCCTGGACGGAAGTGGGCGGCGATCTGCTCACCATCGAAGCTGTCACTAGCCCCGGCAAGGGCGCGATCAAGACCACCGGCAAGCTGGGCAGCGTCATGACCGAATCGATTTCGGCGGCACTCAGCTTCGTGCGGGCCCGCGCCACGCACTATGGCATCAAGCCGAGCGTGTTTGAAAAGAAGGACATCCATGTGCACGTGCCGGAAGGCGCGACGCCCAAGGATGGGCCCTCTGCCGGTATTGCCATGGTGACCGCCATCATCTCCACGCTTACCGGCGTTGCCGTGAAGCGCGATGTGGCGATGACCGGCGAAGTGACGCTGCGCGGCCGCGTGCTGCCCATCGGCGGCCTGAAGGAAAAGCTGCTAGCGGCGCTGCGTGGCGGCATCACCATGGTGCTGATCCCGGCCGAGAACGAGAAGGACCTGGCCGACATTCCCGACAATGTGAAGCAGGGGATGACGATCGTGCCGGTTTCCCACGTTGATGAAGTGCTGGCGCTGGCGTTGACCCAGCCGCTGGTGCCGATCGAATGGACCGAGGCCGATGAAAAGGCCGCCATGCCACCAGCCGCGGTGGCCACCGAACCGGCGGTGCGGCACTAAAAATCTTGCGGTGAACGGGTGGGCGGGGCTTTACAGCGCCGCCCGTCTCGCCTAATCCGCCCGCTCGCCAAGCAAGTGGGCGCGTAGCTCAGCGGTAGAGCACTGCTTTCACACGGCAGGGGTCACAGGTTCAATCCCTGTCGCGCCCACCACTTGCATCCCGCTCAATCTCGATCCTGATCACGCTGACCAGGCGTGCCGTTGCCGCCATCGGTGCGATGGCGCGGTGCGTGCCGCACGTCCAGCCTGCGGTGCAGCAAGCAGGCCGAGCACTGCTCGACGCGCTCACCAGCATCGGCATGGCTCGCCAGCTGGCCGATGGGCGATATGCGGCATCGCGCAAGGCCCGCCCAAAACGCGCCCGTCGCCCCGGAGCAATTCTGGGGTGACGACAAGGAAAGCGGTTGGCCCGCTCAGGCTGGGAAGCGGCAGGCCTGATCCCGGCTCACGAAGTGCAGATCGGCAAACCAGCCCCGCGTGGCTCCGCCGGTCTGATCCGTGTCCACCGCCACGGCGATGGAGGTGGCCTTGGCCGTCGTGCCGGGGAAGGCGCGGGCATAATCGCTGGCCAGATCCGCGCGCTGCTCCACCCAGCGGCCGGCATTCGCGGCGCCGCTTTGCGCCACCACCATGCGGGCGCGATCGGTGTAGGCGTTGGGCGCTGTGGTGCCGATGGGGTGCACATTGTCCCACACATAATTCACCGCCGCATCGGGGATGGGGCCGGGGAACAGCCGGCGGGCAAGGCCAAGCTTCATCTTGGTGCCCAGGCCCAATTGCCCATCGGGAATATCGAAGCCCACATAGACACGGGCGGCATAATCATCGCCGGCCTTGGTCTTCATGTTGGCGCCCGCCACCGGTGCTGCGATGCGCCAGCGCCAGCACAGCATGGGCGTTGCATTGAGATCAACCGTGATTGGCCGGGCGAGCAACGCCATGCTGGCTTCGGCACTGCCTTCGATGGCCATGACGCCGTCGATGCGGGTGACGCGGTAGCGTGTGGGCGGCACCTTTTTGGAAACGACAGCGACCTGCCACGGTGGCGGCACCGGGCCTTCGGCACTGAACTGGCCCACCACGACCGCTCCAATCAGTGTGGGTATCAGGGCTGCGATCATGGCTTGAACGCCGCCCATGCGGCCGCCGTGCGCTGGATGACGGTGACGATGCACAGGCCAGCATAGGTGAGCGCGATGGTGGGGAAGTGGGCGGGCCACAGACAGAACAGGATGAAGACCACAATGGTTTCTGTTCCCTCGGCCAGGCCTGTGTTGTAGAAGAAGGTCTTCTTGCCATGGGCGCTGGTTTCCATGCCCCGTTTGCCGGCGATGGTGGCAAAGGCGAGGAAGCTGATGCCGGTGAGGCCGAAGCAGCAGGCCAGCACCAGCGACGGGACCAGGTTGGCCGGTGCGGCTAGGCCAAAGCCCAGCGGCACCGCGAGATAGAAGACGAAATCGGCGACGATATCGAGATAGCCGCCAAAATCCGTTGGCCCGGTGATGCGCGCAACCGGGCCATCGAGCCCGTCGAGCAGGCGGTTGACGATGATCACAACCAGCGCCAGCGTGAACTGGCCCTGCGCCAGCAGTGCGCCGGCCCCGATGACGAGCAGGATGCCGATGCTGGTGATCGCATTGGCTGTCACGCCAAGGTCTGCCAGAACCCGCCCCAACGCGTTCAGCGGCGGGTCGATCAGCGGGCGCAGGCGGGCGTCAAGCAAGCGGAGTCACCAGGCCGATCATGGCGCCGGTCATCAGCGTGGCGAAATTGCCGGCGATCCAGCTCTTGACGCCCAGTCCGGCCGCTTCGGCACGGCGCTCTGGGCAAAGGCTGGCGATGGTGGAAACGAGCAGGCCGATGCTGGCCAGATTGGCAAAGCCGGCCAGCGCGTAGGTGACGATGAGGGCGCTGCGCGGGTCGAGCGTGCCGGCGGGCAGGGCCGCCAGATCGAGATAGGCGACATATTCGTTGAGAATGGCCTTGGTGCCCATCAATGCGCCCGCCGCTGGCGCCTGATCCCAGGGCACGCCAATCGCCCACATGAACGGCGAGAAGATCCAGCCGAACATGCGCTTAAGGGTGAGGGCGGCGCCATCCACGTGGGGCGCCAGCGCCAATATCTGATCGGCAAGCGCCACCAGCGCGAAGATGGTAATGATGATGCCGATCACCGCCAGCATCAGCTGCACGCCTTCCATGGCGCCGCGCACCACGGCGTCCATGGCGCCATCATAGGCGAGGTCAGGCTCGGCCGCTTCGCTGGACTGCGGCTGGCCCGGCACCATCAGGCGGGCGACCATCAGCGCGGCGGGCAGGGAGATGAGGCTGGCCACGATCAGATGCCCGGCGGCGTTGGGGATCACCTTGCCCAACGTGCTGGCATAGAGCACCAGAATCGCGCCCGAAATCGTCGCCATGATCATCGCCATGATGGCGAACAGATCGGATCGGGACATGGTGGCAAACCAGGCGCGCAGCACCAGCGGCGATTCAACCACGCCCAGAAACAGCGTGCCGCCGCCGCCCAGCCCGACAACGCCCGAAACGCCCAGCGTGCGCCGCAGTGCCCAACTGAGCCCGCGCACCAGCGCCTTCAAGATGCCCCAGTGCCAGAGCAGCGCGGAGAGCGCCGAAAACACGATGATCAGCGGCAGGATCTGGAAGGCGATGATCAGCGGCGGGCTGGCGCCTTGCGCCAAGGCAAATGGCAACGGCGCGCCGCCCAGATAGCCGAACATGTAGGAGGAGCCGACCAACGTGGCCTTCTCGATGGCAGCCACGCCTTGATTGGCCACGCCAACGGCGGCCCAGATTGGCGGCACCCGCACCACGACCACGGCAATCGCCAGTTGCAGCAGCAACGCGCCGCCCAGCCAGCGCCAGCCAGGGCGATTGGCGCGGTCTTCGCTGAACGCCCAAGCCAGCAGCAAAATGGCCGCCAGCCCGATCAGACCCTGAAATTGCTGCATCCCGGCTGGCATATCAGAACTTGTACGCGATACCGAACTGGAACTGGCGCGGCGGGCCGGCGTTGCGTTGCACGAAGGGTGCGCCGCCGCCGAACTGCACCTGGTTGGATGTGGTGGCCGCGTTGGCAAAGCCGGACTGGTTGTTGGCGTTGAACAGGTTGAACACGTCGGCCGAAAGCTCGATGCGCTTCAGCAGCAGATAACGGACGCCGAGATCGACCGTGGCTGACCACGGCAGCCGCGCCGAATTGCGGGAGGCGCCGGGGAAACGGTCGGAATTGCCGACGAAATTCTCGCCGAACGAAGCGCCGTCTCCGTTCAGATCCTGAGTGCCGAAAATCCGTGCATCGGGCACCAGATTGACCGGTTGGCCCGACTGGAACAGGCCGGCGGCCGTCAACGTCAGGCCCTCGATCGGATAGAGATAGCCCACCGCCGAAATCAAGTGCCGTCGATCGTTTGCCGACGGGCCATATTCGGTGCTGAAATCATTGGCATTGGCAGCGCGGAAGTTGATGTCGTCGGTGTCGTTCTTCAGCCGCGACAGCGTGTAGCTGAGGCGGAAGCCATAATCATCTGCGCCGCGCTCCTTCACGGCCTGCAGGATGAGCGCCATATATTCCGAGCGGCCTTCGGTTTCCGAAACCGTGATCTGCCGCGCCCCGCCCGCGACCAGCGCGACCGGCCGGCTGGCATCAGCGGCAGCCTGGCTGCGCACGAGGCCCAGCGTCTGCGCCAGCGCCGCCCGCGTTGCATTGTCGGGCGCGGCCTGCAGCAGGGCGATATTGGCCGGCGTGAGCGCGGCGGTGTTGGGCGTGAAGGCCGCCGGCGCATTCAGGTCGCGCAGCCGCACCAGATTGCGGCTGCGGCTGTAGATGCCATCGATGCTCAGCGTCAGTGTGGACGTCGCCTGATATTGATAGCCGCCGCTCAACTGCAGGCTCCACGGGCTGTCATAGCCGGTGGGCGACAATATGCGCGCTTCGCCCAGCGTGGCGGCGCCGCGCAGCGCCTGTACCTGCGCCGGGGTTGGGCAGGCCGAAACCGTGGCGCAGGGCGGGGCGACGGTGAGGTTGCCGTCGAACGTCACGTCGCGCAGGTTGATACCGGTCGGGATGAGGCCGCGGCTCTGCAATTGGCCCAATTGGGTGAGGAAGGCCGGCGCTGTGGTGTTGCGCTGCAGGGCGTCGGAGATGACGGCATAACTCAATTTGCCGGTGAAGATGCCGGCGCCAAAGCGCACCGACGAGCGGGCATCCGGCCGCCAGTTCAGCGCCAGCCGCGGTGCGATATTGTCGAAGTCACCGCCACCAAAACCCTTGGCGGTGAGGCTGTCATAATCCCAGCGCACGCCCAGCGTGGCGGTGAACCGCGGGCTGATCTGCCATTCGTCTTCCAGATAGAAGGCCAGCAAGGTCTGATCGGTGCCGAAGGATTGCGGTCGCAATTCAACGGCGTAATTGGCCACCACCGGGTTCAGCGCCAGCACGTCGCTGGCGGTCAGCCCCAGCCCGCGGCCGCCGGCGCGCAGCGCGGCCAGCTGCGGCGCGGTCAGATCGACGACGAAATTGCCATCGGGGTTGCCGCCGCCCAAAAGGGTGAAGTTGCTGTGGATGACGTCGGCGCCCAGCCGCAGCCGGTGTGCGCCCAGCTTGCGTTGCAGGCGATGGGTGGTCTGGATCGTCTCTTCCAGGCTGTCGAACAGATAACCGGGGTGGCCGACGACGCCGGCGGTCAGTCCCGAAGGGTCGCGGATCACCACCTGCGGCCCCGGCCCGGCCAGCGCCTCGCCATAATCCCAGCGGAAGCGCGCATATTGCACGGCGCCATCATAGCTCCAGTCATCGCCGGCATAGCTCGCCGTGGCAGCAACCAGCGTCGAATGGCGATCCTGGTTGGAGCCGGCCGAGGGCAGGCTGTTGCCGCCGCCCAGCCCGCCGCCGGGCCGTTCGATGGTGACGCGGCCGATATTGGCGCGCAGGCCCAGGGTCCAGTCATCGGTCAGCCGATGATCGAGCCGCAGCGAAGCGAGGTGGAACTGGTTGTTGCCGGTCACCGTGTCGGTGATGCCGAGCAGCGGCGCATCGACGACCTGGGTGTTGCGATCGCGGGTATACTCGTAGTTGATGTAGAAGAAGGTCTTGTCCTTCGCGATCGCCCCGCCGAGCGCAAAGCCGGCCTGATAGCGTTCGAAACTTTCACCTACCGCGTTGCCCGACAGGTCGCGGCGCGGGAAGGGCGAGGCGGCGTCCAGCGGCCGGCCGGGGCGGAGCAGCCCATAGGCTTCGCCGTGCAGCTCGTTGGTGCCCGATGGCGTGGTATAGTTGACGATGCCGTTGGCGGTGCGGCCATAGGCGACCGAATAGCTGTTGGCGAGCACCGTCACGCTGCGGGTGAAGCCCAGCGGCACCGGGAACTTGATGCCGCCAAGGAAATTCTCGTTATTGTCGAGGCCGTCGATCAGATAATTGGTGTCGAGGCCATTGCTGCCATTGATCGAGATCGACGGCGCTTCCGGGAAGAAGCCGGTGCTGGCCACCACGTTCGGCAGCCGGATCAGCGAACCGATCACGTCGCGGCCTTCGATGGGCAGCGCGGTCAACTGCTCGCGGCCCAGCGATGCGGAGACTTCGGCGTTGACGGCGTTGAGGCCAACAACAGTCCGTGCGCCGGTCACCGTGATGGTCTGGCCAACGGGGGTCAACCGCAGGGTGATGCTGCTGGAAAAATTGCTGCGCAAGGTGAGCGACTGCGGTTCGGCGGCGTCATAGGCGGCGCTGGCAGCGGCGCTGATCCGGAACTGGCCGCTGGTGGTCAGGCCTTCTAGCCGCAACAGGCCCTGGGCATCGGTGCGGGCCACGCGGCGGAAACCGGTGCCGGGATTTTCGATGACCACTTCCACATCGGCTGCCGGTGCGCCGCTTAGCGCATCTACCACCGAAATCTGGATGCCGGCCTGTTGCGCCTGCGCCGGCATCGCCACCATCGCTGCGCCGGCCAGAAAGACGGCCGCAGCCCGGTTCAAACCCTTCATTCCAATCCCCCAAGTGCTCCGCCACCCACAGGCGTGCGCGCGGTTTTCATGACTGTTGCCATTCAAATACGCAACAGGCCGGCGATTGGTTACCCCCTCTCCACTACCGCAATCGCCATGCGTGATAGCGGCCCACCCAGGCCAGCAGACCCTGCGGCGCATGCGCCCGCTTCCAGTTGCCCGCGGCGAACTTGTTGGCTTCGGCCATGGTGGGGTAGGTGTGGATGGTGCCGAGCAGCTTGTTGAGGCCCAGGCCGTGCTTCATCGCCAGCACATATTCGGCCAGCAGCTCGCCGGCATGGTCACCGACGATGGTGGCGCCCAGTATCTTGTCCTTGCCGGGTGGGGTGAGGACCTTCACGAAACCGGTGGTGGCGCTGTCGGCGATGGCGCGGTCGAGTTCGTGCAACTTGTAGGTGGTCACCTCGACCGCGACGCCCTTGGCCTTGGCTTCATCTTCCGACAGGCCGACGCGCGCGATTTCGGGATCGAGGAAGGTTGTCCACGGGATGACGCGATAATCCGCCTTGAAGCGGCGGAACTGGCCGAACAGCGCGTTCACCGCTGCATACCAGGCCTGGTGCGAAGCGACATGGGTGAACTGGTATGGCCCGGCGACATCCCCGCAGGCGTAGATATTGGGATAGAGCGTCGCCAGATAATCGTCGGTCACCACCGTGCGTTCGGTCTCGATGCCCAGCTCTTCCAAGCCATAGCCGGTGAGGCGCGCCTTGCGGCCAACTGCAACGATCAGCGCGTCGTAGGGCAGGGCGCGTTCGGCGCCGGCGTGGCTGACGATCAGGGTCTGCGCGCCTTCCACCCGCACCGCCGCATGGCCGGTGAGCACCTCCACGCCGGAGCCGAGCAGCGCTGCATGAGCGATGGCGGCGACATCGTCATCCTCGCGCGGCAGCACGCGCGGGCCCATCTCCACTTGGCTCACCTGCGCGCCCAGCCGGGCCAGCGCCTGCGCCAGTTCACAACCGATCGGGCCGCCGCCAAGCACGATGATGCGTTTGGGAATGGCATCGAGCGCCGAGAAGGCATCCCACAGCGTGTCGCTGGTAAGGTGATTGCTGTCGGTGAGGCCCGGCAGCGGCGGCACCAGCGGCGCGGCACCGGCCGCGATCACGATGCTGCGGGTGGTGAGGCGCTGGGTTGCGCCGTCGTGACGGGTGATCTCCACCGTCCAGGGATCGAGGATGCGAGCATGGCCCAGCTCCATGTCGACACCCAGCCCGGTGTAGCGCTCCACGCTGTCGTTGGGTTCGATGGTGGCAATGACATTCCGGATGCGGGCCATGACGGCGCGGAAATCAAACTGGGCTTCGTGCGGGGTCAGGCCATAGGTATCGGCGTGGCGCATCTGGTGGGCGATGCGGGCGGACTTGATCAAGGCTTTCGATGGCACGCAGCCATAGTTGAGGCAATCGCCGCCCAGCTTGTGGCTTTCGACCAGCGTCACCTTGGCCTTCACCGTCGCGGCGATATAGGCGCTCACCAGTCCAGCCGCGCCGCCGCCGATAACCACCATGTTGCGGTCAAACCGGCTTGGGCGGGTCCAGCGGGCATAGACGCGGCGGCGCTTCAGCGCGCTCATCACGGCTTTCCCGATCCACGGCAGCAGGCCCAGCGCAGCGAAGCTGGCCAGCAGGCCGGGCGAGGCGACATCGCGCAAACTGGAAATGCCGGCCAGCTGCGTGCCAGCGTTCACATAGACCGCGGTGCCCAGCAACATGCCGATCTGGCTGACCCAGAAATAGGTGAGCGTGCGAATGGGGGTGAGGCCCATCAACAGATTGACCACAAAGAAGGGAAACACCGGCACCAGCCGCAGCGAGAAAAGGTAGAAGGCGCCATCGCACTCAATCCCGGCGTTGATCGCGCCAAGCCGCGCCCCGAACTTGCCCTGCACCCAATCACGCAGCAGGTAGCGGGACGTGAGGAAGGCCAAGGTTGCGCCGATGGTGGAGGCGAAGGAGACGATCAGCAGGCCCAGCCCCAGGCCGAAGATCGCCCCGCCGGCCAGCGTCATGATCGCAGCACCGGGGAAGGACAGGGCCGTGAGTGCCACATAGGCCGCGAAATAGCCGCCGATCACCACAGCCGGGTTGGCAGCATAGAGCGCGGCGATCTCGCCCTGCCGGGCTTTCAGCGCATCAAGCGTGAGGTACTGGCCAAGGTCGAACTGGAACCAGGCGAAGATCGCCGCCGCGATCAGCAGGATGATGGGCAGACGTTTCATCGGGCAGGGTTCCGTTTCATCAGGTCACGGTGAACGCAAAGCGCAGGCCACGCAAATCTGTTGTTCGCACGAGTGGCGGCAAAGGATGCAGTGTTTCCCTTTGCCGGCGCACTCCGCTATTCGCCCCCGGCATGTCCCCCGTTGTTGATCTTGTCCTGCCACCCGCCGAAGCCTGGCAAGCGCAGGCCCGTGCTGCCCGCATCAGTACCGCCGATCTGTTGGCCCATATCGGGCTGATAGCGGCGGATTTTGCCGAGGGCGTGATCGCTCAGCCGGATTTCCCGCTGTCCGTGCCGCCGCATTATCTCTCGCTGATCCGCCGCGGCGATCCGGCTGATCCGCTGCTGCTGCAGGTGCTGGCGCGCGGCGAGGAAGCCTTGCCGCAGCCGGGCCGCCTCACCGATCCGCTGGAGGAGGCCGATTATCGCGCCGCGCCCGGCGTTTTGCGCAAGTATCGCAGCCGGGCGCTGCTGATCGCGTCCGGCGCCTGCGCCATCCACTGCCGCTACTGCTTCCGCCGCCACACGGATTATGGCGCCGCCATGCTCACCCGCTCCGGCGAGGCCGAGGCACTGGCGGTGATTTCCGGCGATGCCGCCATCGACGAAGTCATCCTGTCGGGCGGTGATCCGCTCAGCCTGACGGATGCCAGGCTGACCGCGCTGGTGTCGGCCATCGCTGCCATCCCGCACGTCACCACGCTGCGTCTGCACAGCCGGACGTTTCTGGCCATTCCGGACCGGGTAACACCGGCGCTGGTCGATCTGCTGGCCTGCACGCGGCTTACCGTGGTGATCGTCACCCACAGCAATCATGAACGGGAAATCTCCCACGACGTGGCGGCAGCACTGGGCCGGCTGCGGGCGGCGGGGGTGACTCTGCTCAACCAGTCGGTGCTGCTGGCGCAGGTGAACGACGATGCCACCACGATTGCGGCCCATTGCCGCCGGCTCTTCGCGGCTGGCGTGCTGCCCTATTATCTCCACCTCACCGATCCGGTGGACGGGGCAGCGCATTTCGATGTGGATGAATCCCGCGCCCGCGGAATCGAGACTGAACTGCGGGCGGCGCTGCCCGGTTATCTGGTACCGCGCATCGTGCGCGAAGTGCCGGGTGAAACGGGCAAGACGCCGCTGTGGGCGCTGCCCACATGAACGGGCGATAACAAGTCCGTTCAGACAGTTCACATGTGATCTGTGCGAATCAATCTTCATCAACACCAGCCGGAGACGGTCCATGAAGATGACGCTGACCATCGCACTCCTCACCTCGCTTGGCCTTGGCATCGCAGCCCCGGCCGCAGCCCAGTGGCAGGAACCCGTGCAGCAGGCCGGCTGGAACGGCGGCTATCAGGGCGGTTGGGACGATGGCTATCGCGGCGACCCCCGGCGCAATGGCAACTGGAATGGCGGCTATAACGCCGGATACCGCGGCGATTATCAGGGCGACGGCTATTGCCGGCGCAGCAGCGGCGGGACCGGCACGGTTGTTGGCGCGATTGCTGGCGGCGTGATCGGCAACCAGGTGGCCAGGCGCAATGATCGCACCGTGGCCACTGTGGCCGGCGCCGTTGTCGGCGGCCTGTTGGGACGCAGCATCGATCGCGGCCGCACCGTCTGCCGCTGAACCGCATCTCAAGGAGAGTGACCATGAACAGCCTGAAAATCAGCTTGGGCCTTGCCCTGCTCACGATGGGCGCCGCCACCCCGGCGCTGGCCGGCGATGATGATTGGCGCGATCGCCGCAACGCCTCCCCGCGCGAAGTGGCGCGCAGCTATGATCGGTTGCAGGAAGAACGCCGCGATCTCGCCCGGGCCCAGTATCGCGGCGATCCCCGCGACATCCGCGAAGAGTCGCGTGAACTTTATCGGGCGCAGCGCGAATTCCGTCAGGATCGTGCCGATCTTTATCGGGCTGGCTGGGACGATGATCGCCGCCGCGGCGGCTGGGACGATGATCGCCGCCGCGGCGGCTGGGATGATGATGACCGCCGCCGTGGCCAGAAGAACGGCCGCGGCTGGGGCCCCGGTGGCCGGCCGGCCAATGATTGGCGCTATCGCCAGGATGGTTGGAACCGTCAGGGCTGGCATGCTGAGCAATTCTATCGCCCCGGCAACAGCTACCAGCCGCGCTTCCTTGGTGCCAATGATCAGATCTGGCGCGGATATGACAACCGCTATTACTGTCGGCGCAGCGATGGCACCACCGGACTGATTATCGGCGGCCTCACCGGTGGAACGCTCGGCAATGTGCTGGCGCCGGGCGGTTCCAAGGTGCTGGGCAGCATCATCGGCGGCACGCTGGGTGCCGTGATCGGCAACAGCGTCGATCGCAACCGGGTTGTCTGCCGATAAGCGTCTGCCGTTAAGCGCCTACCGCTGAGCGGTTGAAAAAAGCGATGGCGTTCATCGGATAATCCCGATGGACGCCATTTGCATGCCCGGCCTATGCTTCTGCCAAAGGAGACTAATGATGGCCAAGAAAAAAGCCAAGGATGATGCAATCAATCTGGGCATGCCCGATGCCCAGCGCCGCGCGATTGCCGACGGCCTGTCGCGGCTGCTCGCCGATACCTACACGCTCTACCTGAAAACCCACAATTTCCACTGGAACGTGACCGGCCCGCAGTTCAATTCGCTGCACCTGATGTTCGAAGGCCAGTATACGGAATTGGCGCTGGCGGTTGATCTGGTCGCTGAACGCATCCGCGCGCTGGGTGAACCGGCGCCGGGCAGCTATTCGGCCTTTGCCAAGCTTTCGACCATCAAGGAGGCCGACGGCGTGCCCAGCGCCACCGAGATGGTGCGCATCCTGGCCGACGATCAGCTGGCCGTTGTTCGCACCGCGCGCAGCGTGTTTCCGTTGGCCGACGCGGCCCAAGATGAGCCGACTGCCGATCTGCTCACCCAGCGCATGCAGGTGCACGAAAAGACCGCCTGGATGCTGCGCGCCAACCTAGGCTGAGGCTCAGTCGCCGCGCTTGCAATACAGCAGCACTGTCACGCCAGCCAGCGCGGCCGCCACGCTGCCGGCAATGATGCCCAGCTTGGCGGCCGCTTCCTGGGGGCTGCCTTCGCCAAAGGCCAGTGCAGAGATGAACAGGCTAATGGTGAAGCCGATCCCGCACAGCAGCGACAGACCCCAGATCTGCCAGCCATTGGCATTTGCCGGCATGTCGACGATGTCTAGCTTCACCAGTGCCATGATCGCGCCAAAGATGCCGATCATCTTGCCGAACACGAGGCCGGCCGCGATACCCAGCACCAGCGGATCAATCACGGCATCCAATGAAAGCCCGCGCACATCCACGCCGGCATTGGCAAATCCGAAGATCGGCACAATGGCAAAGGCCACCCACGGCGCAATGCCATGCTCCACCCGCAGAAGCGGGCTGTCATGGATTTCCGGCACTCCGGGGCTGGGCTTGATGGGCAGCGCCAGCGCGGTGATGACCCCGGCAAGCGTGGCGTGGATACCGCTGGCATGCACCGCAACCCACAAGGCCGCCCCCAACAGCAGATAGGGCCACACCACCTGCACTCGCCGCCCGTTGAGCAAGGCCAGCAGGCCACACAGCCCGGCCGCCGCCGCCAGTGCCGCCAGATCAACCCCCTCGGTATAGACAGCGGCGATCACCACGATCGCGCCCAGATCGTCGATCACGGCAATGGCGGTAAGCAGCAATTTCAGGCTGGCCGGCACCTTTTTGCCAAGCAGCGCCATCACGCCCAATGCAAAGGCGATGTCGGTCGCGGTGGGGATGGCCCAGCCCTTCAAATTGGCCGGAGCGTCAAGATTGAGGCCCACGAACACCAACGCCGGCGCCGCCATGCCCGCCGCCGCTGCCACGCCGGGCAATATGCGGCGCGGCCATGTCGCCATCTCGCCATCGACAAATTCGCGCTTGATCTCGCAGCCGACGAGCAGGAAGAACACCGCCATCAACGCATCGTTGATCCAGTGCAGCAGGCTCATCGGCCCGACATCCACATGCAGCAGGTGAAAATAATCCTCGGCCAGCGACGAATTGGCAATGCCCATCGCTGCCGCAGCCGCCAGCATCAATATCTGGCCGCCCGCCGCCTGGCTGGACAGCAACTCACGGATGACGCTCAGGCGCAGGCGGGGCAGGGGAAATGCCATGGCCCTGTGTTAGCAAGCAAGGCTCTGGCCGGAAAGGAAATCCGGTTCAGCGTGTATAGTTGGTGGCCACCCAGTCGCGGTAGCTGCCGTCGATCACCGCCCGCCACCAGCCTTTATTGGCCAGATACCAGTGCAGGGTTTCGGCAAAGCCCTGATCGAAGGTCCGCGCCGGAGCATAGCCTAGTTCGGCGCGTGCCTTGGTCTCGTCAATGGCATAGCGCCGATCATGGCCAGGACGATCGGTGACGAAGGTTTTCAGGCTGGCGGTGGGCTGGCCCTTGGCTGCCGGCGAGCCCGGGAAGCGCGCGGCGAGGCCGGGGTCAGCGGCAAAGGCGGCATCCACGGCAGCGCACAGCGTTTCGATCACGGTCAGGTTGGGCAATGGGCACCGCTACCGATATTGTAGGTCTTGCCCACCCGGCCCTTGAGCAGGGTCGCCTCGATGCCGCGGCAGTGATCTTCCACATGCAGCCAATCACGGATCTGCATGCCGATCCACAGGTCTTCATCTTCGTTCCTTCGTCACTACGACGAAGCCCCAACCCTCCTTAATTCACAACCTCAAATCTGTGCCATTGGTGCTGACGGGGGACACTCTATTACATTGAGAATTGGTCGATCTGGCTCGATCTCTACATCTTGGTGCGGACCGTGGGTGCGGTTTTACTGCCCCGGAATGCCTTCTGAGAGCGGTTGGCCGAGGGCGGGGCACGGCCTGCCGCAGACCTGACCGACCCTGGGCGGACAGAATGTCGCATTAGTAGCAAAATTACCATTCGCCACTTGGCGGCGACATAATCTTACCCTAAGCGCGGCTTCTATCACGATTTCCTGTCCGTTGGCCGGCCTTTGCCGTGTCAGCGGCAATGGTTGGGCAGAATGAACATGGTTGATCCCACTGCTGCTGCGCGTGTCCAGATGCTGGTTCCCGGTGTCAATCCGGTGCGCACCCGAGCCGATTGGGAGGCAATGCGTGCCGAAGTTCTGACGGATCCGGGCGCGTTCCACGGCAGGATTGCTGCCCAAAACCTGCATTGGCTGGTTGATGTCGCCGGCCGCCCGGCCTGGCTGAGCAAATCGGAGGCCGGTTGGACCGGTTGGGATGCCGAAACCGCCGCGTCAGTGACCGCCGATCTGGGCGACGATTTCGTGCCCTGGACGCGCGCCTTCAACGCCGATGACGCGCCCAACTTCCGCTGGTTTGAAGGTGGCCGCACCAACGCCGCCTTCAACGAGCTCGATCGCCACGTGCTCGCCGGCCACGGCGCGGAAGCCGCCTTCATCTTCGAGGGTGACCGCTGGGATCTCGCCGCCAACAATGGCCGCGGCGCGCCGGTCGATTGCGTCACCGTCTCGCGCCGTCAGTTGCTGCTGGAAGCCGCCAAGTGTGCCGTCGCATTGCAGAAGCTCGGCCTCAAGGCCGGCGACCGCATCGCGCTCAACATGCCCAACGTGCCGGCCCAGCTGTACTGGACCGAAGCGGCCAAGCGCATCGGCGTCATCTACACGCCGGTGTTCGGCGGCTTTTCGGATAAGACATTGTCTGACCGCATCCACGATGCCGGCGCCCGTATCGTCATCACCGCAGACGGCGGCTATCGCAACGCCCAGATCGTGCCGTTCAAGACCGCCTATACCGATCCGGCGCTGGACAATTATGTGCCGGTCAATGTCGCGCTGCGGATGCTTGAGGACCGCCTGGGCGGGACCGATCTTGGCCTGTCCGACACGACCCGCACCGCCATGGCCGGCATCGTAACGGCGGCGCTCAAGGGCGAAGTTACCGTCGAGCGCGGTGACGTGATGCGCGGCCTGGGCCGGGCGCTGGCCGAACTGGGTAAGGAAGGCCTGGTTGATGCCGCGCAGTCCGCCCGCATCCGCATCGCCATCGCCGAAACACTGGTCTCCACCCCGCCGCGCGTCGATGCGGTGATCGTTGCCAATCATGCCCATGTGCCCGATATCGTCTGGCGTGATCGCGATGTGTGGGGCCATGATCTCACCAACGCCGCGCTGGCCGACATCCTCGCTGCGGCCGGCTTGCCCGATGAAGCGGCATTGCATGCGCTCGACGATCAGGCGTTCGTGGCGGCCCTCTGGAAGGCGTCGAAGCCGCTTCCGGTGGATGCCGAATATCCGCTGTTCTTCATCTACACCTCGGGTTCCACCGGCAAGCCCAAGGGCGTCGTCCACGTCCACGGCGGCTATGCCAGCGGCATCATGGAGACCATGAAAGTGGCCTTCGACGCCCGCCCCGGTGATACCATCTTCGTTGTCGCCGATCCGGGCTGGATCACCGGCCAGAGCTACATGATCGCCGCCGCGCTGCTGAGCCGCGTCACCACCGTGCTGGCCGAAGGCTCGCCGGTGTTCCCGCACGCCGGCCGCTTTGCCGCCATGATCGAGAATCACGGCGTCACCATCTTCAAGGCCGGTGTCACCTTCCTGAAGGCGGTGATGACCGATCCGCAGAATCTGAAGGACATCCAGGCCTACGACCTCAGCGGCTTGCGCGTCGCCACCTTCTGCGCAGAGCCCTGCTCGCCGCCGGTGCAGGCGTTCGGCATGGAGAATATCACGCCGCAGTACATCAACAGCTATTGGGCGACCGAGCATGGCGGCATCGCCTGGACGCATTTCTATGGCAACGGCGATTTCCCGCTGGCCGCGGATGCCCGCACCTTCCCGCTGCCGTGGATCGTGGGCGATGTGTGGGTGGAAGACGAAGCCGGCGACAGACAAGCCCGCGTGCTGTTGAACCGCGACGGAAGCGATGGCGTCACCTGGCGCAAGGCTGGCCGCGGCGAGAAGGGCGAGATCATCATCGCCGCGCCCTATCCCTATCTCGCCCGCACCGTATGGGGCGATTCCGAGAATTTCCGCGTCGAAAATGGCGCCGTCGCCTCCGGCTGGGCCGGTGACTCGGTGCGCTGGCGCGATGGTTACTGGAGCCGCTGGCAGGGCGTGTGGGCCTATACCCAGGGCGATTTCGCCGTGCAGGGCGATGATGACGGCTTCTCGCTGCATGGCCGTTCGGATGACGTGATCAACGTGTCTGGTCACCGCATGGGCACCGAGGAAATCGAAGGCGCCATCCTGCGCGACAAGGCGCTCAATCCGGAAAGCCCGGTCGGCAACGTGCTCGTGGTCGGCGCGCCGCACCGCGAGAAGGGGCTGACGCCGCTCGCCTTCATCACGCCAGCCCCCGGCCAGATCATCACCCGCGATGACGAACGCCGGCTTTCCGACCTTGTGCGCACTGAAAAGGGCGCGGTCGCCGTGCCGGGCGATTTCCTGGTCGTCTCCCAGTTCCCCGAAACCCGCAGCGGCAAATACATGCGCCGCATGGTGCGCGCGCTGGTGGAAGGCACGCCGATTGGTGACGTCACCACGCTGAAGAACCCGGAGAGCTTGGACGAGCTCAAGCGCGTCATCAGCGCCTGGGAGCGCAAGCAGCGCCTGTCCGAAGATCAGGATATCTTCGATCGCTATCGCTATTTCCGCATCCAGTACAACACGGTCGCGCCCGGCAAGAAGGTGGCCACGGTGTTCATCACCAACCCGCCGGTGAACGCGCTCAACGAACGCGCCATCGACGAACTGGTGATCGTCGTCGAGCATCTGTCGCGCCGCGATGATGTGGCCGCCGTGGTGTTCACCGGTGACGGTACCGCCAGCTTCGTGGCGGGCGCTGACATCCGCCAGTTCCTGGAAGAAATCCACACGGTTGAAGAAGCCCGCGTGCTGCCGGCCAACGCCCAGCTGGCGTTCGGCAAGATCGAGCAGATGGGCAAGCCCTGCGTCGCGGCCATTCAGGGCGTGGCGCTGGGCGGCGGCATGGAATTCGCGCTGGCCTGCCATTATCGCGTCGCTGAAAGCCACGCCCGTTTCGGCCAGCCAGAAATCCGCCTGCGCCTGCTGCCGGGCTATGGCGGTACCCAGCGGCTGCCGCGTCTGCTCACCGATCGGCGTGGGCCGGAAGGGATGCTGGATGCGCTTGATCTGATCCTCGGTGGACGCAGCGTCGAAGCGGCGGATGCGCTGGACATGGGCGCCATCGATGCCATCGCCGATGGTGCCAATGATGCGCTCAGCCTCGCTCATGCCGCCGTGCGTGAATTCGTGCGCCTCGGTGACACCAGCCATCTGGGCCGCGCCTGGGCGGAACGCCGCAAGGCTGCCAAGAGCGCCTGGCAACATGAAGGCCATGTCGATCTGGATCATGCGCTGGCCGATCCGTTCGTGCAGCGAATCCTGAAGCAGCTCGATTGGGCCGGCCGCGGCAAGGCCGGTGAGCGCGCCATCGATGCGATCCGCACCGGCTGGACTCAGGGCATGGCCGCCGGCCTCGCTCGCGAAGCCGAATTGTTCAGCGAAGCCGTGGTTGATCCCGAAGGCGGCAAGACCGGCATCCGCCTGTTCATGGACAAGAAGGCGCCGCCGTTGCCGGTGCGCCGTAACGGCGTGCACATTGAAGCTGAGTTCGACGCCAAGGCAGAGCGGCTGGAAGCGGCCGGCGACCTGCTGCCGGTGGGCGCGCCCTTCTTCCCCGGCGTCACCCCGATTCCGGGCCATCAATATGGCTTCGGCATCGCCCGCAGCCCGGATACCGGCGCGCCGCAGTTCGGTCCGCCGGAAACCCACGAGAAGCAGTTGATCGTGCCGACGCCGCAGCCGGAGCCGAACGAGGCGCTGGTCTATCTGCTCAGCAGCGAAGTGAACTTCAACGATATCTGGGCCTTGACCGGCATTCCTGTCTCCCCGTTCGACAATCACGAGGAAGATGTGCAGCTGACGGGTTCCGGCGGTTTGGCGCTGGTCGCCGCGCTGGGCAGCGAAGTTCGCGGGCAGGGCCGGCTCAAGGTGGGTGATATGGTGGCGGTCTATTCCGGCACCTCTGATCTGCTCAGCCCGCAGGCCGGGCGTGACCCGATGTATGCCGATTTCTCCATCCAGGGGTACGAGACGAAATCGGGCAGCCATGCCCAGTTCCTCACCGTGCAGGCGCCGCAGCTGCACCCGGTCCCCGGCGATCTGACGCTGGAACAGGCCGGCAGCTACATCCTCAACCTCGGCACCATCTGGCGCTGCCTCTACACCACGCTGGAAATCATCGGCGGCAAGACCATCTTTATCGAAGGTTCGGCCACCGGCACCGGGCTTGATGCGCTGAAATCAGCCAAGGCCAGCGGGCTCGCCGTGACGGGCCTGGTTTCCAGCCCGGCCCGTGCCGAGTTCGTGATGTCCAAGGGCGCCGTGGGCGCGCTCGATCGCACCGATCCGCGCTTCAAATCGCTGTTCACCTCGGTGCCCGATGGCACGAAGGCGGATTGGGCGGCGTGGGAACAGGCCGGCGAAGCGCTGGTGGCGGAATACAAGGCGCTGAATGGCGGCAAGCTGGCGGATTATGCCGTGTCCCACGCCGGTGAAACCGCCTTCCCGCGCAGCTTCCAGTTGCTGGGCGATGGCGGCGTGCTGGCCTTCTATGGCGCGTCGTCGGGCTATCACCTCAGCTTCATGGGCAAGAAGGGCGGTTCCGATCCGGTTTCCATGTTGGCCCGCGCCGGTGCGCGTGGCGGCGAGGCCGTGCTGATCTTCTATGGCCCCGGCACCACCCAGCTGGCGGACGAGACCGGCCTGGAGATGATCGAGGCGGCGCGCGGGCTGGGTTGCCGCATCGTGGTTGTCACCAACACCGATGGCCAGCGCGAGTTTATCCTGTCGCTGGGCTTTGAAGATGCGGTGGCGGGCGTCGTGTCCCTTGAAGGCATCAAGCGGCGTGAAGGCGCCAATTTCGATTGGCCCGACACCATGCCGCGCCTGCCGGTGGCGCGCGAGGATATCGAGAATTTCCGCGAGGCCGTGCGCCAGTTCCAGGACAAGACGCTGAAGCCCTTCGGCAATGCGGTGGGCAAGCTGCTGCGTTCGCCGGACAATCCGCGCGGCAACCCGGATATCGTGCTGGAACGCGCCGGGCAGGACACGCTGGGCGTGACGACGGCGCTGGTGAAACCGTTCACCGGCCGCGTGGTCTATTGCGAGGACATGGCCGGGCAGCGGTATAATTTCTACGCGCCGCAGGTATGGACGCGTCAGCGCCGGATCGTGATGCCGATGGCGGAAATCCGCGGCACACACTTGTGCAACGCCTACGAAGTCACCCGCATGAACGACATGATCGCGGCCGGCATCCTGGACGTGACCGAGCCGACGGTGGTGCCGTGGGAAGGACTGCCGGAAGCGCACCAGAGCATGTGGGACAACCGCCACACGGGGGCGACTTACATCGTCAACCACGCGCTGCCGGCGATGGGGCTGCGCGGCAAGGATGAACTCTACGAGGCTTGGGCGTCGTTGAAGGGGCAGGGGGAATGAACGCGATGGGCAAGACCGAAACGCAGGGCCGCCTTGCCGGCAAGGTGGCGCTGATCACCGGGGCCGCCGGCAATCTGGGCGGCAGTATCGTGCGGCGCTATCTGGCCGAAGGGGCCACCGTGGTGATGAGCGGCCGAGATGCCGCGCGCACGCAGGCCGCGCTGGATGCCGCTGTTGCCGATGTCGGCGGCACCGCCAGCATCGTGACGATGGACGGCGCCAACATCGAATCCGTGCGCGCCGGCATTGCCGACGTCGTCGCCCGCCACGGCCGCATCGATGTGCTGGTCAACAACGCCGGTTCGGCCGGGCCGAAACAGGTGCTGGGCGATCTGCCGCTGCTGCCCGAAGAACTGGAAGGCACGCCCGACAGCGAGACGGTGGGCGATGCTGCCCGCAACATCATGGTGGTGGCCTGGAATCTGGTGCGTGCCGCCGCTTCAGCAATGGGCGAAGGCGGCAGCATCATTAATGTCTCCACCATCTTCAGCCGCACCGATTATTTCGGCCGTGCTGCCTACACGGTGCCCAAGGCCGCGCTGAACATCCTTTCAAAGGGCATTGCGCGTGAACTCGGCACCCGCGGGATTCGCGTGAACCAGCTCTATCCCGGCCCGATTGCTTCCGAACGCATCCGCACCGTTTTTGCCGCCATGGACAAGCTGAAGGGCGACGACGCCGGCAGCACCGCCAACCACTTCTTCAACCTGATGGCGCTGGAACGCAGCGTGGGCGAGGACGCCAAGGCCAAGACCTTCCCGACGCCGGCCGATATCGCCAACACCTGCGTGTTCCTGGGCAGCGATGAGAGCGCCGCCTTTGCCGCTCATGATTTCGAAGTGACCCACGGCATGGCCGTGCCGCTTGAATCAAAGAGCGAGTTTCTGCACCGGCCCGATCTGCGCGCCATTGATGGTGATGGCCACGGCATCTTGATCAGTGCCGGCAACCAGTTGGACGACGCGCTGGCCATGGCCGGGCTGTTCGCCGCCCAAGGCTCAAAGGTGTTGCTCGGTTTCCATGCCCAGGCGGCGCTGGATGATGCCGCCGAGCGGCTGCCGGCCGGCGTGAAAGCAGTGCGCTTCCCGCGCCATGATCACATGGCGATGGATGCCGAACTGGCGCGCTTCACCGCGCACGTAGCAGCCATCGATGGCGCCATCATCCTGCCAACGCGCGGCCCGGGCTATTTCCACGGGGCGCTGAACGAAGCCAGCGATGCGGCGGTGGAACGCTTTGTCGATGATGAACTGGAAGGCGCCATTGCGGTGGCGCGTACGCTCGATCGCTATTGGCAGCAGGGCCAGGATCTACCTGGCGATCCGCGCGTGCTGTTCATCACCAATCCCGACGATGGCGCCGGCAACGGTTGGGCCGATGTGGGCCGTGCTGCCATCGAGGAACTGCTTCGCGTGTGGCGCGACGAGGCGCGGGTGGCCGCCACGCAGGGCAAGACGCCCCGCCCGGTGTGGGGCAACCAGATCGTGCGCTTTGGCAACAATGAGCCGGAGAACCGCGATTTCGCCGCCGGCCACGCCGCCCGCCTGCTGCTGGGAGGCCGCCAGATCGAGCCGATCAACCTGTACATCCCGGCCAGCATCACCAAGGCCACCGGAGCCCGCCGTGCGCTGGCCGGTACGGCGGAAAACATCACCGGGCTGCATTTGGGCAAGGTGGCGCTGATCACCGGCGGTTCGGCCGGCATCGGCGGCGCACTGGCGCGTCTGCTGGCCTTGGCCGGTGCCAAGGTGATGATGGTGGCCCGCCGCGAATCCGAACTGGATGCTGCGCGTGAACGCATTGTGGGCGAATTGCAGGATATCGGTTTTGCCGGCGTGGAACGCCGAGTGCTCACCCTGGCCGGTATCGATGTGGCCGACATGAAATCGCTGAAGCACGCGGTTGACGAGACCGTGCGCGCCTTTGGCCGCATCGATTATCTGATCAACAATGCCGGTGTGTCGGGCGCGGAGGAGATGGCGGTGGACATGGGGGTGGAGAATTTCCGCCATACCCAGTTTGCCAATCTCATCTCCAACTATGCCCTGATGCATATGGTTGTGCCGATGATGCGCAAGCAGGGATCGGGCTATATCCTCAATGTTTCCAGCTATTTCGGTGGCGAGAAGTATCTGGCGGTATCTTACCCGAACCGCACCGATTATGCCGTGTCCAAATCCGGACAGCGGGCCATGGTCGAATCCATGGCCCGCCACCTCGGGCCGGAAATCCAGATCAACGCCATCGCGCCTGGCCCGGTGGACGGGGATCGCCTCGCTGGCTTGGGCGGCAAGCCCGGCCTGTTCGAACGGCGCGGCCGGCTGATTCTGGAGAACAAGCGGCTGAACGCCGTCCACTCCGCCGTGATCAAATCGGTGCGCGCGGGCGGTTCGGTGGCGCAAATCCTGTTCCGCCTGTCGCGCAACGATTCGGTGCAACTGAGCCACGACAAGTCCAACCCGCAGCCGCTGCGGGATCTGGCGCTGGCCTGCGCCCGTGAAGGCGATGAAAGCTGCTGCTGGGATCGTTTCATCCTCACGCCCGTGCTGGCGGCCAAGCTGCTGAAGCGGCTGCGGCTGGGCGGCTGGCTGATCGGCACCGACTGGCAGAGCCGTGATGAGAGCGACTGGCTGCTGCGCGTGCCGCCCGATGACATGCCGTGGCTGCCCGTCGCCCAGATCGGCCGCGAAGCCGCCAAGGTGCGCGGCGGCGTGCTTTCCCAGCTCCACCTCGGCAAGATGCCGACGGAGACGGAAGTGGCGCAGGCCACGGTGTTCTTCCTCGCCGATCGCGCCGTTTCGGGTGAAACCTTCATGCCGTCGGGCGGCCTCAACGTCGAACGCTCGGCCACCGAACGCGAATTGTTCGGCAGCCCCAAGGCCGAACGACTGGCCCAGATGGGTGGGAAGACGGTGTGGCTGGTGGGCGAGCATCTCGCCGATTATCTGGGTGCCGCCGCACAGGGCTTCCTCAATTGCGACGTGGCGCGTGTGGTCCTGATCACCGCGAGTGCCGCCGGGGCGACAGCCATCAAGGGCCATATCGGTAGCGGTGCCGACCGGGTCGAATCGCTGCTCATCGACGGCGAGATTGAAACGGCGCTTGATGCAGCGCTGGCGACGTGGGGCCATCCCACCACCATCGTTTCGACGCCTTTGAAGGCCTTGCCCGATCAACTGTTTGATGCGGACAATCCGCTAGATGGCGATGGCTTTGCCGACGTGGTGGAACATAATCTCACCCACCATTTCCGCATCGCCCGAAAGGTGTCGCTGTTCGACGAATGCCAGCTGGTGCTGGTTTCGCCCGATGTGCCGATGGGCGAGGGGGCCAAGGGTGCGTTTGCGCTGGCCAATTTCGTCAAGACGACGCTGCACGCCTTTACGGCAACTATTGCCGTGGAGAATGAGCGGCTAGTGCACGAAGTGGCTGTAAATCAGATCAACCTCACCCGCCGCGTGCGATCCGAAGAGCCAAAGAACGCGGCCGAGCATGAGGAAGAGGTGCGCCGCTTTGCCCGTGCCGTGCTGCTGGCCGGGGCACCGCTGCCGGATGCGGAGGACAGCCGTTATCGGAGCCGCATCTATCGGGGCATGAGCCTGACCGTCTAGGCGGTCAGCCGCCGCTCCACATCGGTCCACAATCCAGCGATGGCGGTGGCGGCCGGGCTGCTGCGGCCAGCGAGCAGGGGCTGGCGCGTAGCGGTCATGGCTTCGACGGCGGCGGCATAGGGGATCACCGGCCATTCGGGATGCGCGGCCAGTGCCTCACGGTGCAGGCCCTTGCGGCGATCGGCCATGGAAAACGCTGGCATCACCGGCGGCGGTGATTTCATTTCAGCAGCGAGGTGTTGCGTCAACTGCTCCAGCGCCCGCGTGGAGAGCGGCGAGGGGATCAGCGGCACCACGATGAGATCGGCCGCGCGGAACAGTTGATCGGCCAATTCAGTGAGACCAGGCGGGCAATCAAGGATGATGCGATCATAGCGATCTTCCAGTGATTTCAGCGCTTTTTTCAGCCGCTTTTCACCTTCCGTGGCAAGATCGGCCTCCAGCCGGCGCAGCGAGCGATCAGCGGCCAGCACATCGAGATTGGGGAAGGCGGTCGGCTGCACCAGATCGGCGAGATCGGCTTCGGCGAGGCCCTTGCGGGCCTTGGCACCGGCGCGCGGTTCTACCTTCAGCAGCCAGCTGGCAGCACCCTGAGCGTCCAGATCCCACAGCAGGGTGCGCCGACCCGAAAGCGTAGCCGCAGCATGGGCCAGGTTGACGGCCAGCGCAGTCTTGCCCACCCCGCCCTTCACGCTGAACAGGGCGATGCAGCGCATGTGCGGATCAGGCCGCCAACGCGGCGGCGAGGCGATTGCGAATGGCGATCAGGGCCTGGCGATCCGGACCTGGCCTGCTGGCAGCGGGCATCGTGGCAGGAGACGCCGGCTCTTTCGCCGCTGCACCCTTTCCGGCCAGGGCCAGCTGCGCGCCGCGGATGGTCATGCCATCATCGTGCAGCAACGCCTTGATCTGGCGCAGCAAACTCATGTCCACCGGGCGGTAGTAGCGGCGCCCGCCGGCGCGCTTCAGAGGCTGCAGCATAGAAAAGCGGGTTTCCCAAAAGCGCAGCACATGCGCCGGAACGCCGATCTCTTCGGCAGCTTCGGAAATGGTGCGGAACGCTGTATCGGATTTTTCAGTCACGTTCCGCCTTCTCGCTTACTTGTTGATCGCTTCGCGCAGCAGCTGGCTGGGCCGGAAGGTCAACACGGTGCGCGGCTCGATTGGCACTTCGACCCCGGTCTTGGGATTGCGGCCAACGCGCAAGCCCTTGCTTCGCAACACGAAACTGCCGAAACTCGAAATCTTGATGTTGCCGCCGGCAATCAGGGCATCGCTGATGCGATCCAGAACCTGTTCGACCAGTTGCGCCGATTCGGTGCGCGACAGGCCAATTTCACGATGAACCGCGTCGGCCAGATCGGCACGTGTGACGCTTCCTGCTGCTGTGGTGGCCACGACTTCCCCCCATTTTGCTGCCTGCCCAGCAGCGATTGACCCGATTGGTGAGGCAAAACGGCAAACGTACCCTGTTATTGCGTGATTTTACGCGATTTTTCGCGATTCGCTATACCTATTGTCGCACCCCCGATTTCGGGGGC
Source organism: Sandarakinorhabdus limnophila DSM 17366 (assembly GCF_000420765.1). Taxonomy (GTDB): domain Bacteria; phylum Pseudomonadota; class Alphaproteobacteria; order Sphingomonadales; family Sphingomonadaceae; genus Sandarakinorhabdus; species Sandarakinorhabdus limnophila. The sequence continues at coordinate 182,808 of NZ_ATVO01000007.1, forward strand.
GATCCGGCTACCAGCGGACGGCCGCGGCACCCCAGGTGAAGCCGCCGCCCATGGCTTCCAGCAGCAGCAAATCGCCGGGCTGGATGCGGCCATCGCGCACGGCTGTGTCCAACGCCAGCGGCACCGAAGCGGCCGACGTGTTGGCGTGGCTGTCGACCGTCACCACCACCTGATCGGGTGAAATGTTCAGCTTCTTCGCGGTGGCTTCCAGGATGCGCAGATTGGCCTGGTGCGGCACCACCCATGCGACATCGCTGGCTTGCAGAGATGCCGCCTCAAGAACTTCGCCCATCACGCTGGAAAGATTGGTGACGGCGTGGCGGAAAACTTCCTTGCCCTTCATCCGCAGCTTGCCGGTGGTGCCGGTTGAACCCGGTCCGCCATCAACATAGAGCAGATCGTTGTAGCGCCCGTCGCTGTGTAGGCGGCAGGCGATGACGCCGCGATCACTGGCATTGTCGCCGGGCTGCGCCTGCGCTTCCAGCACGATGGCGCCCGCGCCATCGCCGAACAGCACGGCGGTGGTGCGGTCGTCCCAATCAAGGATGTGGCTGAAGGTTTCGGCGCCGATCACCAGCGCGCGATTGTGGCCACCAGTGGCCAGCAGAGAATCCGCCACGGTGAGGGCATAGAGGAAACCCGAACACACCGCAGCCACATCAAACGCGACGCCGTGTATCATGCCCAGCTTGTGCTGCACCACGGTGGCGACGGCGGGAAAGGTTTGATCCGGCGTGGCGGTGGCGACAATGATCAGATCAATGTCGGCCGGGGACTTGCCGGCGGCTTCCAGCGCGCGCTGTGCGGCGGCGACGGCAAGGTCAGACGTGAACTCGCCCGGAGCCGCAATATGGCGACGGCGGATGCCAGTGCGCTCGATGATCCATTCATCCGACGTGTCGAGCCGGGCGGCCAGATCCGTGTTGCTCAGCACGGTTTGCGGCAGATAGCTGCCGGTGCCGATAATGACGGAACGGCGCTTGCTCATGCCGCGTCGGGCTCCAGGGTGGTCGCCAGCGCCATGTTAACGCCGGCGAGATCGTCGCGAATGCGGCGGTTGACGTCGTCGGTCACCAGATCATGTGCCACGCCGATGGCATTGGCGAGGCCCCGGGCATTGGCGCTGCCGTGGCTTTTGACCACGATGCCGTTGAGGCCCAGGAACACCGCGCCATTGTGGGCGTTAGGATCGAGATGGGCACGCAGCGATTCGAGCGCGCCGCGGGCGATGAAATAGCCCAGCTTGCCCCAGATCGACGAGCGAAAGGCATTGCCGAGCAGGCCGGTGACCAGACGACTGGTGCCTTCGGCCGTCTTCAAGGCAATGTTGCCGGAGAAGCCATCGGTGACCACCACATCGACATCGCCGGAACCGATCTTGTCCCCTTCGACAAAGCCGAGGAACTGCATCGGCAGGCGCGCGCCTTTCAGCACGGTCGCGGCAGCGCGGATCTCGCCGGTGCCCTTCAATTCTTCCTCGCCGATGTTGAGCAGGGCGACCTTGGGGCGTTCCAGCCCCAGCACGGTGCGTGCAAACGCCGCGCCCATCACAGCAAACTGCACGAGGTTGGTGACATCGCATTCGGTGTTGGCGCCCAGATCGAGCATCACCGATTCGGATTTCAGCGTGGGCAGCACCGCCGCCAGGGCCGGGCGATCAATGCCCGGCATGGTGCGCAGCGAGAACAGCGACATCGCCATCAGGGCGCCAGTGTTGCCGGCCGAAACGGCGGCATTGGCCTTGCCCTGTTTCACGGCATCGATGGCCATGCCCATTGATGTGGTGCGGGCCCGGCGCAGGGCTTGGCTGGGCTTGTCGCTCATGGCGACAACATCTTCGCTGTGGATGACTTCAGCGCGCGCGGCGAGGCGCGGCCAGCGCGCCAGTTCAGCAGCGATCACCGGCTGGTGGCCGAACAGCAAGAAGGAAAGGCGCGGATAGCGTTCGGCAGCAATATCAGCCGCAGCAACGGCTTCGGCGGCGCCGGCCTCGCCGCTCATCACATCAAGCGCAATGACCGGATCCCGGTTTGGCGTGCCTGTCATAGGAAACCGGGCCAGCCTGCCGGGCACCAAGTCAGGCTTCGACGGCGACGACTTCGCGGCCGTTGTAGAAGCCGCAGGCCCCGCACAGGTTGTGCGGTAGCTTGAGCTCACCGCAGTTCGGGCATTCCTGGAACTGGGTCGCGGTCAGCGCGTGATGGCTGCGACGCATGTTGCGGCGGGAAGGCGAGGTCTTGCGCTTGGGAACGGCCATGAGGCACCTGTATCCATCAATCTGAAAGCGGTCGTTAGTGCCCCAACCCGGTGCGTCCTGAATGCCAACGGCCACAGCAAAAGGCCGGGCCAGATGCCCCGGATTAACGGCGAAGGAGGCGGCTATATTCGATTCTGCCTGAAGTGCAAGCAGGAATGGCATGAGGGGATGTTGCGGGCCTGTGAAAATGCCTCTCGCGCCCGCGTAGTGGGATGGGCTAACACAGCGCCGTGTTGACCGCGCTTGCCATCCAGAATGTCGTGCTGATCGAGGCGTTGGCCATCGAGTTCGCGCCGGGCCTTGTTGTGCTTACGGGCGAGACAGGGGCGGGCAAATCCATCCTGCTTGATGCGCTGGGGCTCGTGCTGGGCAGCCGTGCCGATGCGGGGCTGGTGCGGGCTGGCAGCGATACGGCGCGGGTGGTGGCAGAATTTGATGTGGGCGCAGGTCATCCGGCTCGCGCGCTGCTGGCGGAAAACGAGCTGGAGGCCGATGGCGCCATCATCCTGCGCCGCCAATTGAAGGCCGATGGCGGCAGCCGGGCGTTCGTGAATGATCAGCCGGTTTCGGCGACGCTGCTGCGCGAATTGGGCGCGGCACTGGTGGAAATCCACGGCCAGCATGACGAACGCGGGCTGTTGAGCCCGAAGGGGCATCGGGCGCTGCTGGATCAGTTTGCGGGTCTTGGTGACCATCTGCTGGCGGCTCGTGACAATTGGGAGGCGGCACGGGCGGCGCGGGCGGCGGCGGCTGGCGCACGCGCGAAATTGGCTGCTGACCAACGTGATCGCGAGTGGCTGGAGCATGCCGTGGCCGAACTGGACGCGCTGGACATGCAGCCAGGCGAGGAGGAAGAACTCGCGCTCGCTCGCGCCGCCATGCAGAAGGGCGCGCGGCTGACCGACGACCTGGCGACGATCTCGGAACTGTTTGGGCAGGGTAGCACCACCTTGGCGCAGGGCGCCCGCCGGCTCGACCGGATTTCGGGTGAGCATTCGCTGCTTACCGCTGCGCTCGAGGCGCTGGACCGAGCGCTGGTGGAGGCTGGCGAGGCGGAGACAAAGCTGGCCGAAGCTGTTCACGCGCTGGATGCCGATCCGGCGCGGCTGGAGCAGGTGGAAAGCCGGCTGTTTGAACTGCGCGGTCTGGCCCGCAAGCATAAGGTGACGGCCGAGGCGCTGCCAGTGCTGGCGGCGGAACTGAAGGCGCGCGCAGCCGCGCTGGTGGCGGGCGAGGAAGGGCTGGCGGCGCTGGATGCAGCGGTGGTGAAGGCCGAGGCGGCCTATGCAAGCGCGGCCGCTGCCCTGAGCAAGGCCCGGGTTGCCGCCGCCTCCCGACTGGATGCGGCGGTCGCGGCCGAACTCAAGCCGCTGAAGCTCGACGCCGCGCGCTTCCGCACCCGCATCACCCCTCTGCCGCAGAGCGAGTGGGGGCCGGAGGGGCAGGAACGGGTGGAATATGAGATCGCCACCAACCCCGGCGCCGATTTCGCCCCGCTGATCAAGATTGCTTCGGGCGGGGAACTTTCGCGCTTCATCCTAGCGCTGAAGGTGGCGCTGGCCAGCACCGGCAGCGCCGGCACCATGATTTTCGACGAGATTGATCGCGGCGTTGGCGGCGCGGTGGCATCGGCCATTGGTGACCGGCTGGCGCGGCTGGCCGGCGAGGCGCAGGTGCTGGTTGTCACCCACAGCCCGCAGGTGGCGGCGCGTGGCCACAGCCAGTGGCGGATCGAAAAATCGGTGGAAGACGGCAGCACTCGCACCAGCCTTGCCCAGCTGGCGCCGACCGAGCGCCAGGAAGAAATTGCCCGCATGTTGTCGGGCGCCGATGTTACCCCCGAAGCCCGCGCGCAGGCGGCCCGGCTGTTAGAAGGAGTTTGATCCATGGTTGCTTTTGATCGTCGCCAACTGCTTTCGGCTATCGCTCTGGCGGCCGCTGGGCCAGCGGCCGCGCAACTGCCGCTGCGTCGCCAGGCCCCGCTGAGGCATGATGCGGTACAGTCGCTGATCGATGCCTATGTCGCCAAGGGCGCGGTGCCCGGCGCCGTGGTGGCGCTGGTGGAGCCAGGCAAGCACAAGCCGGTGTTCGTCTCGGCCGGGGTGACGGCCTTTGGCGGCAACGAGAAGGCCACGCCCGATACGCTATGGCGGATCTATTCGATGTCCAAGCCGATCACGGCGATGGCCATCATGCAGCGCGTGGCCACCGGCGAATTGAAGTTGGATCAGCCGATCGCCGACATCATGCCGGAATTTCGCGACATGAAGGTGCTCGTCGGTCCCGACAAGGGCCTCGAATCGCGCCCGGCGGCCCGCCCGATCACCGTGCGTCACCTGCTCACCCACACGGCGGGTTTTTCCTATACGATCAACGGCAACGGCCCGCTGGAAAAGGAATACAAGCGGCTGGGCATCCAGCCCGGCAGCGTGCCGGCCTTCCTGCAGCCCGGCGACGGCGCGCTGCCCGATTTGCAGGTGATGGCACAATCCTTGGCTGGCCTGCCGCTGGCGCTCGATCCCGGCACGGCGTGGAAATATTCGATCAGTCTCGATGTTGCCGGCGCGCTGCTGGAACGGCTGACCGGCATGAGCTTTGACAAGGTGCTGGAGCAGCAGATCCTGGGGCCCCTGGGCATGAAGGACACCGGTTTCTGGGCGAAGGACAAGACGCGTCTGGCAGCCAATTATCTGTGGACCGCGCCCGGTACCACCAAGGTGCTGGAGAAACCGATTCCGATCTCGGTGCTGGAAAAGGATGGCTTCACCACGCGGCCGCGCCTGCTGTCGGGCGGCGGCGGGATGGTGGGATCGGCGCGGGATTATGCGAAATTTGCCCAGATGGTCCTGAACGAAGGCGAATATGAAGGCCGCACCATCCTGCCGCGGGGCACGGCGCGCCTGGCAACCAGCAACCTCATGCCGCCCGGCGTGTTTTTCGACAATCAGCACGGCTTTGGTGCCGGCGGGCGGGTGACCCTGTTTGATACCCGCCAGGGCGCTGGCCTGAGCCGGGCCGGCTGGGCCGGCAGCACGGCCGATGCCTTTGGCTGGGGCGGGGCCGCCGGCACCCTGTTCATGGCCGATAGTGTGCGCCAGTTCGGCGTGGTGCTGATGTTGCAGACCATGGGCGACAGCCGGTTGCAGCGTGATGCTGATCTGGCGTCGGCGCTGGCCCGGGATGCGGATGGCCGGTGAAACCTGAGGGCCTTGTTCGCTGGCTGGTGCGGCTGGTTCTGGCGCTGGCCTATGGCTTTGTGGGCTATGTCCATCTGAAAAGCCCGGAAGGCTTTCTACCGATCATGCCCGAATTCGTGCCGTTTCCGCGCGAAGTGGTGTTGGCCACCGGCGTGGCGGAAATTGCCGGCGCCATCGGCCTGATGATCCCGCGCCTGCGTGTCGCGGCGGCATGGGGCCTTGCGGCCTATGCAGTGTGCGTATTCCCGGCCAACATCAAGCACGCAGTGGAAGGCATTGCTCTGGGCGGACAAGTGGCCGGCATGGGCTATCACGTGCCGCGTTTGCTGGCCCAGCCGGTGATCGTCTGGTGGGCCCTGTGGGCCGGCGGCATCACCGATTGGCCGTTCAGGCGGAAGACGCGCTGATGTTCGTCGGGCATTTCGCGGCACCGATGAGGCTGGCCAGCGCTTGGGCAAGGATACGCATGAACGACGCCCCACCTGTGCCGGCTGTCGCGGGCGCCCAAGGTGGGGAGGCACTCGCGACCCGGCGGCGAGCAGGTCCTGGGGGGATTGAGCGCGCAACCGGTGCCGGCTGTATCTGATAATAATTACACTCGTGTAATGTTCAAGGGGCGGTAGCGAAAAATGTCCCGTTCTCAGGAGAGCGGCGCCAGGGGCAGGTTCCCTGAAGACTGCGTTTACCTGTCGGGCACCGTGTTCTACAGCGGTCTCCGCGATTTCTAGGCGCGTGCGGGTAGCGGCTCGGTGGCGGCCTTACCGGTGCTGAGCGCTGTTCGGCTCTCGATTTGGGGCGTCGAGCTGTAAGCGGCGCTGAAGCCGACGGAGTACTGGGTTCTGCGGATGAACGCTGAGCACGTTTGAGTTGCGAAAGGGCGGGGGGCTTCTCCCGCCCTTTTTGCGTGATATGGCAGCACACATGACCGACACGCTGCCCGTTACCGAGCCCGATGCTGCTGCCGAACTGGCGCGGCTGGCCGAAGCCATCGCCCACCACAGCGAGGCCTATTACCAGAAGGACGCGCCCAAGATTTCGGACGCGGATTACGATGTGCTGGTGCAGCGCAATGCCGCCATCGAAGCGGCGTTTCCGCACCTGGTGCGCAGCGATTCGCCCAGTTTCCGGGTGGGATCGAAGCCGGCGGCGGGCTTTGCCAAGATTACCCATTCAAAGCCGATGCTGAGCCTGGATAATGTGTTCAGCAATGAGGAAGCCCGCGAGTTCGTGGCACGGGTGAAGCGCTTCCTGAACTTGCCCGACGATGCGGACGTGCGCCTGCGCGCCGAAGCCAAGATCGACGGGCTGTCTTGCGCAATGCGGTTTGAAAATGGCCGGCTGGTGCACGGCGCGACGCGCGGTGACGGTGCGGTGGGGGAGGAGGTGACGGCCAATCTCGCCCATGTCACCGGGCTGGCGCACACGCTGCCGGACGGCGCGCCAGCGGTGGCGGAGGTGCGCGGCGAAATCTACATGTCCAAGGCCGGGTTTGCCGCGTTGAACGCGCGGCAAGCTGAGGCTGGCGCCAAGATCTTCGCCAATCCGCGCAATGCGGCCGCCGGCTCGCTGCGCCAGCTTGATCCGGCGATCAGCGCCAGCCGGCCGCTGGCCTTCATCGTCCACGGCTGGGGCGAGATGAGTGCGACGCCGGGCGCCACCCAGAGCGAAGTGACGGCGGCGATTGCAAGCTGGGGTTTCGACACCGGCAGTCTGGCGGTGGGCGATGCCACGATGGAGCAATGCCTCGCCTTCACCGTCGATCTGGAGCGCCGGCGGGCTGATCTGCCCTTCGATATCGACGGTGTTGTTTACAAGGTGGAGCGGTTGGACTGGCAGGAGCGGCTGGGCCAGGTGGCGCGCTCGCCGCGTTGGGCCGTGGCGCACAAATTCCCGGCGGAAAAGGCCGAAACCCTGCTGGAAGCGATCGACATCCAGGTTGGCCGCACCGGCGCGCTCACGCCCGTCGCGCGGCTGGCGCCGGTGACCGTGGGAGGCGTCGTCGTCACCAATGCCACGCTGCACAACGAGGACGAGATCGCCCGGCTGGACGTGCGGGTAGGGGACCGGGTGCAGGTGCAGCGCGCCGGAGACGTGATCCCGCAGGTGCTTGGGGTTGTGACGTCAGATGCACCGCGCGGTGCGCCGTTCGTCTTCCCCGATCATTGCCCGGCCTGCGGTTCCACGGCGGTGCGCGAAGAGGATGGCGCTGTGAAACGCTGCACCGGTGGGCTGACCTGCCCGGCGCAGCGGCACGAGCGACTGCGGCACTTCGTGTCGCGCAATGCCTTCGACATCGAAGGACTGGGCACCGAGCGGCTAGAATTGTTCGCCAACGAGGGGCTGATCGAAGGGCCGGTCTCGCTGTTCCGGCTGCGCGACAGGCGCGAGGCGCTGTTGGCGCTGCCCGGTTTCAAGGAAAAGAGTGTCGACAAACTGCTCGCCGCCATCGACGAGCGGCGCAGCGTTAGCCTCGATCGCTTCCTGTTCGCGCTCGGCATCCGCCATGTTGGCGAGGTGACGGCGCGCGATCTGGCCCGGGCCTTCCGTTCGGCCGAGGCGGTGCAGGACGCAGCAACAGGCGAGGATGCGGTCATTCGGCTGACGGCGGTCAACGGCATCGGCGCCATTGTCGCCGAAGCCCTGATCGATTTCCTCGCCGAACCGCACAATCGTGACACGCTGGCCGCCCTGCTGGCTGAAGTATCGCCGCAGCCGCTGCCGGAGGTGAAACAGACCGGGCTTTCGGGCAAGACCATCGTTTTCACCGGCGCGCTGGAGAAATGCACCCGCGAGGAAGCCGAGGCCCAGGCTGAACTGCTCGGCGCCAAGACGTCGGGCAGCGTGTCGGCAAAAACCAGCCTGCTCGTCGCCGGGCCGGGGGCGGGATCAAAGCTCGCCAAGGCGCAAGCGCTTGGAATCCAGGTGGTTGATGAAGATGGCTGGCTGGCGCTGGTGGCGCAGGCGCAAACTGAGTCCTGACTAGATGTAATCCATGCGTTCAGGGCATGGCTGATGCCCGATCTGCTGCACTGCACAAAGGCGTGTGACAGTCTTATTACAGCTCTTGTCAGCCGGGAATTGGCCCGGCTCATCAACAGGAGCGTACCAATGAAAGTCGTATCGACTGAATTTGAACCGCAGGTGCGCGCTGTTCCGGTTGCCGAAGTCTTGGCCCCGGTCCGCCCCCTGCCGATCCGCAAGCGTCGCATCATGCTGACGCCCGCTGCGGTCGAAGCCCGTCTGTTCCACGCGCTCTAAGGCGCGTTGAACAGGCGCAAGCCTTTAGGCTTGCACCTCTTTCTTCGTCAGAACCAGGCAGGGCCATTCCGCCCTGCGGTCCATCGGCCACGCCGGCACCAACCCGTGCCGGCGATAGGCGTTGGCGACGGCGCGTTGCTGGTGGTGGAGAAGCCCCGCCATCACCAGCACGCCGCCGGGCGCGATCACCCGCGCCATGTCCCGCGCCAGCGCGATCAGCGGCGGCGCCAATATGTTGGCCAGCACCAGATCATAGGGCGCCCGATTGCGCAGCGCCGGGGCAGCAAGCCCTGGGCAAACCGCCAGAGCCATGCGCCCGGCACATGTTCCTGCGACAAAATGGTTCAGCGCCAGATTTTCCGCCGCCACGTCGATGGCGATTGGATCGATGTCGCTGGCAATGGCCCGTGCGCTGCGATTGGCCTGCAGGGCCGCCATGGCCAGCACACCGGTGCCGGTGCCGATATCGGCGATGTTCCGGAAATCACGGATTTCTTTCAGGCGCGCTATCGCCGCCATGCAGCCATGCGTGGTGGCGTGCTGGCCGGTGCCGAAGGCCAGGCCTGCTTCGATGCGGAAGGCCCAATCGCCGATGCGCACCGCATCGGCGTGATCGGCGGTGTGGATGATGAAGCGCCCGGCCCGCACCGGCACCAGGTCGCGCTGCGACATGGTCGTCCAGTCGGCTTCGGGCAGGTCTTCCAGCATTGGGTTGGCGGCAGACGGGAACAGGCCGATGACCAGATCGACCGACGCGGCATCCGGTTCGTCAGCGAAATAGGCGGTCAACACCCAGTTATCGGGTTTGGACGGGTCGGGCTCCTCGACATTGAGCGTTGGTGGTTCCTCCATCAACTCGAACAGGTCGGGCAGGGTTTCTGCTTCGGCGCGGTTGACCGCGAAACGCAGCGCCCAGCTCATGCGGGCCGCACCGCGCCGTCGGCAAATATGTGGCTGCAATTCAGGGCCTTGGCCTCTGCACCCGCTTCCAGCGCCGCCACCGTGATCCAGCCCTGCTGGCGCAATTCGGCCCCGATATCGGCCGAGGTGCCGACGGGCAGCAACACGCGGGTGCGGGCTTCCTGGCCCAGACCAAGATCAACCAGCCCATCGACATAGAGCGAGAAGCCGATCGCAGCCTCCTGCCGGCCATCGCCATGCGCGACCGTGTAGGCGCCGCCGCGGCCGACTTCGGCCATCAGGCCGGCGCCGAACAATGAGAAGCCCAGCCAAGTCTGATATTCAAAGCCGTGGCGCTCGGTGGGGTCGAGTGTCACGGAGACGCCGTTCAGGCCATCAGCCAGCGCGGCAATCGCATCCAGTCGCGCCAGCACAGCATTGGGCAGATCAAGCTGCTTCAGCGCCGCCAGTGCACTGTGTACCGGGCCAGCAGCGGCGATCAGCGGCACATATTGATCGGCACCGGCGGCGCGCAGGGCGCCGACATCCTTGCCGTCCAGCCAGGCCTGCACGTCGCTGAGCGACGCACGGCCCAACGACCAGCCGGCAGCAGCGAGATCGGCAACCAGCGTTGGCATGGTGAGATCGACCGAAAGCCCGGTGAGGCCCGTGGCGGTCAGCGCCTCCACGGCGACGGCCAGCACCTCGGCGGCGGCGGCCGGGCTGTCGCTGCCGATCAGTTCGGCGCCAGCCTGGGTGCGCTCGCGTTCGGGCGAAAGCTGATCACCGCGCACGCGCGCCACTTGCCCGGCATACATCAGCCGCAGCGGACGCGCCTGCCCGGCAAGGCGGGTGACGGCGATGCGGCCAACCTGGCCGGTGATGTCGGAACGCAGCGCCAGCGTCATCTGGCTGACCGGATCGGTGAAGCGCAGGCGTTCGCGGCTGCTGCCACTGGCCAGGCTGGCTTCATATTCGATCAGCGGCGGCGCCACCCGTTCATAACCATGGGCGGCGCACACATCGGTGAGGGTGCGCACCAGGCTGGCTAGGGCTTGGGCTTGCGGCGGCAGCCGATCGCGCAACCCTTCGGGGAGGAGGCCGAAACTTGTCATGGGGAGGCGGTTAGCGGCAAGCGGGGAGGGCAGCAAGCGCTTCCTCCCCGCCAGCCATCACACGAAGCGCAGGGCGCTGGCCACCTTCACGCCGGGCAGGGCGCGGATGGTGGTGAGCAGCGCGTTGGGGATGGCGTTGTCGACGGAGAGCAGCAGCACGGCCTCGTCACCGGCATCGCGGCGGCCAAGGTGGAAGGTGCCGATGTTCACGTCGCTGCCGCCCAGCGCGGTGCCCAGGCGGCCGATGAAGCCCGGCTTGTCCTCGTTGACGATGTAGAGCATGTCGCCGGCGAGATCGGCTTCGACGGTGATGCCGAAAATCTCGGTGAGGCGCGGCTTGCTGTTGCCGAACAGGGTGCCCGCGACGGTGCGCGGACCGCTGGCGGTCATCACCGTCACGCGCAGCAGCGTGTGATAATCGGTTTCGCGGTCGTGGCGCACTTCGGCAATCTCGATCTCGCGTTCGCGAGCCAAGTAAGGCGCGTTGACCATGTTGACCGTGTCGCTGTGCGTGCGCATCAGGCCGGCCAGCACGGCCGCCGTGATCGGCTTCAGGTTCAGCTGGGCAGCCGCACCTTCCACTTCAACACGCACTGACTTGATGCCTTCGTTGTCGAGCTGGCCCACCAGGCTGCCCAGCCGTTCGGCCAGCGCCATGTAGGGCTTGAGGCGTGGGGCCTCTTCGGCCGACAGTGACGGCATGTTGAGCGCGTTGGTGACGCCGCCAGTGAGCAGGAAATCGCTGAGCTGTTCCGCCACCTGGATGGCGACATTCACCTGGGCTTCGTCGGTCGATGCACCAAGGTGCGGGGTGGAGACGAAGTTGGGCGTGCCGAACAGCGGCGAGGCCTTGGCCGGTTCTTCCAGGAACACATCGAGCGCGGCGCCGGCGATATGACCGCTGTCGAGCAGTTCCTTCAGCGCCACTTCGTCGATCAGGCCGCCGCGCGCGCAATTGACGATGCGGATGCCCGGCTTGCACTTCAGCAGATTTTCGCGGGACAGGATGTTGCGGGTGCTATCAGTCAGCGGCGTGTGCAGGCTGATGAAATCGGCACCGGTCAGCAGTTCATCGAGCGTCACCTTGGTCACGCCCATGTGCTCGGCGCGTTCCGGGGTGAGGAACGGATCGAAGGCGATCACCTTCATCTTCAGGCCCAATGCACGATCAGCGACGATGCTGCCGATGTTGCCGGCGCCGATCAGGCCCAGCGTTTTTGCCGTCACTTCGACGCCCATGAAGCGGTTCTTTTCCCACTTGCCGGCCTGGGTGGAGGCGTCAGCTTCGGGCAGCTGGCGGGCCAGCGCAAACATCAGGGCGATGGCGTGTTCGGCGGTGGTGATCGAGTTGCCGAACGGCGTGTTCATGACGACGACGCCGAGCGCGGAAGCGGCCGGGATATCGACATTGTCCACCCCGATGCCGGCGCGGCCCACCACCTTCAGATTGGTGGCGGCGGCGAGCACCTCCTTGGTGACCTTGGTGGAGGAACGGATGGCGAGGCCATCATAATTGCCGATGATCTTGATCAGCTCGTCTTTTGACAGGCCGGTGATTTCGTCCACTTCGATGCCGCGAGCGCGGAAGATCTCGGCGGCCTTGGGGGACATCTGATCGGAAATGAGGACTTTGGGCATGGGTGTTGCTCCGGGAATAGGTGTCCGGCGTCGGGGCCGGGAAGGGGGCGGAAGGGACGGCAGCCGCTCAGGCCGCCGTCACCTCGGCGTGGGCCCAGTCGAGCCAGTGGGTCAGCGCGACCACGTCAGCGGTGTCGACGGTGGCGCCGCACCAGATGCGAAGGCCGGCCGGGGCGTCGCGATAGGCGCCGATGTCATAGGCGGCCTTCTCCTTTTCGAGGAGCGACACGATCGCCTTCACCTGCTCTTCTGTTAGGCCGGGCAGGACGAGGCACACCGACGTGTTGGACCGCGAGGCGGCATCCTTGGCGAGATGTTCAACCCACGGCCGCGACTGCACCCAGGCGTCGAGCGCGGCAGCGTTGGCGTTGGCGCGGGCCTTCAACGCATCAAGACCGCCAAGGCCATCGGCCCATTCCAGCGCATCGATATAATCTTCGACAGCCAGCATGGAGGGCGTGTTGATCGTTTCGCCGACGAAGATGCCTTCGGTCAGCTTGCCCTTGGAGATGAGGCGGAAGATCTTGGGCAGCGGCCATGCCGGGGTGTAGCTTTCCAGCCGCTCAACGGCGCGCGGGCCGAGGATGAGCATGCCGTGGCCGCCTTCGCCGCCCAGCACCTTCTGCCACGAGTAGGTGAGCACATCGACCTTGTCCCAATCGACATCCTGCGCGAACACGGCGGAGGTGGCGTCGGCGAAGGTCAGGCCCTCGCGATTGGCCGGCACCCAATCATAATTGGGGACGCGCACGCCGGACGTGGTGCCGTTGGCGGTGAACAGCACGTCGGTGCTGAAATCGACAGCGGCCAGGTCGGGCAGTTCGCCGTAGGGCGCGGTGATAATGGTGGGGTTGAGCTTGAGCTGCTTGGCAGCATCGGTGACCCAGCCTTCGCCGAAGCTTTCCCAAGCGAAGGCCGTGACCGGACGGGCGCCGAGCATCGTCCACATCGCCAGTTCATAGGCACCGGTGTCGCTGGCCGGCACGATGCCGATGCGGTGCGTGTCGGGGATGCCGAGCAGCTTGCGGGTCAGATCGATGGCGTGCTTCAGGCGCGCCTTGCCGAGCTTGGACCGGTGCGAGCGGCCGAGCGATTCGATCGCAAGATTTTGGGGGCTCCATCCCGGGCGCTTGGCGCAGGGACCGGACGAAAAGTGGGGGCGCGCCGGAAGTGCGGTCGGTTTGGCAGTCATGTTCTCTCCTCACAGAGAGCGCGCGCCGCGTTGGGACGGCGTGGCCCGCCGCCGGAGATAGGGGTTTGGGCCGTGGGGTCAAGCGGTTTCGGATTTACCATGGGCGCGCAGGCCCCGCCCTAGTTCACCGACTCGACGATGGCGCGGCCCAGCGGCACGAACTGGCGGTTGCGTTCGGCCAGTTCGGATCTGGCCGCGAACAGATAGGCGGCGACCCAGATCGGCTTGCGACCGGGTGGGGTGATCACCGAAACGATGTTGCGCGCCCGCCAACTGCCGGCGCCAGTCTTGTTGGCTTCCTGCCAGCCTGGCGGCAACGCTGCGCGGATCATGGTGTCGGCGGTCTTGCTGGCCTGCATCCAGCCGAACAATGTGCGGCGCGCCGCCGGAGACAGGATGCGGCCTTCCACCAACGCGCGGGACGTGGCCAGCATGGCGGCGGGCGTGGTGGTGTCGCGCGGGTCGCCGGGAGTTTCGTTGTTCATTTCAGGCTCGTTGCGGTCGATCCGGGTGGTCTGATCGGCGATGGACCGCAACCAGGCCGTGAGCGCCGCCGGGCCGCCCACCTTCGCCAACGCGATATTGGCGGCGGGATTGTCGGATAGCACGGCCATCGCCTGGGCCAGTTCCAGCAGGCTGGCCGTGCCGCCGATGCGCTTTTCGGTGAACGGCGCGTTGAACAGCATATCCGCCTTGGTCACCGGCAGGCGTTCGGTCATCGCCCATTGGCCCTTGTCCGCCCCATGCAGCAACCGGGCAGCGAGCAGCAGCTTGAAGGTGGAGCACAAGGGAAAGCGATCATCGGCGCGGTGGCCGAAACGTTCGCCGGTGTGGGTGTCGAGTAGCGATATGCCGATGGGGCCGCCAGCGCTGCGCTCTACAGCCGTGATGGCGCGGCGCAGGGCGGCGAAGCGGTCCGGCGCGGCGGCGGCAAGGAGCGGCAGGCCGGTGATGAGCATGCGGCGGTCGATCATGCATTCTCCCTCGTGTCGGCCGGGCATTGACCTCGCACCGGCGATGGCGTCTCGTCAATCCAACCGCAAAGAGGAAACTGGGGATGATCGACTGGACCGGGCAACGCGTGCTGATCACCGGCGCGGCCAGCGGCATCGGGCGGGCGCTGGCGGTGCAGTTGGTGCAGCGGGGGGCGCTGGTGACGGCGGCCGATATCAATGCGGAAGGCGTCGCCGAAACGGCGGCGCTTTGCGGCGGTGAGGCGCTGGTGCTCGATCTGGCCGATGGTGCGGCCGGTCCGGCCGCCGTGGCGCAACTCGTTGCTCGCCATGGCCGGCTGGATGCGGTGTTCGCCAATGCCGGCATCGGTTATCGGCGGCGGCTGTTGAAGGCCGATCTGGATGATGCCGGCCTGGCGCGGCTGTGGGAAATCAACATGCTGGGGCCAACGCGCTTGGCGCAGGCGCTGTGCACGGCGGCGGAAGCCGGCGGCTGGCGCGCGCGGATCGTCATCACCGGTTCGGAAAACAGCCTGTCGCTGCCGCCGTCGGTGCAGAACAACGGCATCGGCCTTTATGCGGCGTCCAAACATGGCGTGCTGATCCTGGCCGAATGGCTGGCTACCGAAAGCCGCAACGCCGGCAAGCCGCTGGATGTGCATGTGCTGCTGCCCGGCGGGGTTTATACGGGTATGACGGCGCCGGGGCTGGGCGACGATCCCGCGCGCTGGCCGGCAGACATGGGCATCATTATGCCCGAACGCGCCGCCGAATTGTGTCTGAAGGGCCTCGATCTCGGCCTGTTTCACATTCCCACCCACGCCCATCTGCAAAACGACATGGCGTGGCGCACCAACAGCGTGGTCGAAGCCACCGCAGCGCTGGGCCTCAACGAACAGGCGTGACAAGCCCGGCCGGCTGCCCTATGGGCCTCATCCGTTTTGTGAAGAAAGAAGATGATGATAAGCCCGCCGGTTCCCCCTAGTGTGCCACAAAGTATTTTCCCGACCGCCGAAGAAGATGCGAAGTTGGGCAACACGCCCACCGCTGTGCCGCAAACAGAGCATCCCGCCTATAGACTGGCCTTTCAGGACAATGATTTCATGCTGCGCGAGGATTTGCGTCCGGTGCGCTTCCAATTGGAACTGATGAAACCGGAAGTGTTGCTTGCCGAAGCCGATATCCACAGCACGTTCGTGTTTTACGGATCGGCTCGCATCCCGTCACCGGAAGAAGCCCCGGCGCTGATCGCCGCAGCCGAAACCCCGGAACGCAAGGCCGTCGCTGCGCGCCTGGCTCGCAACGCCCAATATTACGATGTGGCCCGCGAGTTGGCCGTGAAGGTCTCCACTTTCTGCAAGGACGGAGAGCGCTGCTTCACGGTCTGCTCGGGCGGTGGCCCTTCGATCATGGAAGCCGCCAACCGCGGCGCCTGGGAAAGCGGCGCGCCATCATTGGGCATGAACATCGTGCTGCCGCACGAACAGGTGCCCAATCCCTATGTGACGCCGGGTCTGTCGTTCCAGTTCCACTATTTCGCGCTGCGCAAGATGCACTTCCTGATGCGCGCCAAGGCGGTGGCGGTGTTCCCCGGCGGTTTCGGCACCTTCGATGAATTTTTCGAACTGCTCACCCTGGTCCAAACCGGCAAGGTCACCCCGCTGCCGATCCTGCTTTATGGCCGCGAATTCTGGAACCGTGTGGTGAATTTCGAAGCCCTGGCCGAAGAAGGCGTGATCGCACCGGATGACCTGAAGCTGTTCCACTTCGTCGAAACGGCGGAAGAAGGCTGGGACATCGTGAAGGCGCATTACGGGCTGTAAGAGAAGCGGGGAGGGCGCTCGGCCCTCCCGCCCCATCTGCCTTATGCCGGCTTGCGGTTGACCACGTCCCCGCGCGCCGGCGCTTCCAGGTACATGCGGTCGGGCCCGCTCGCCTGACGCTCCGCCTTGAGTGACGCCATGTCGATGACATGACGAAAGCGCACGTCGTTGTTCTTGATGCGGTCGAACGCATCGTTGATGTCAGCAATATCGATCATCCTTATTTCGGGCCCGATGCCGTGTTCGGCGCACAGGTCCAGCACCTCCCTTGTATCGGCAACACCGCCGATCAGCGAGCCGGCAACGCTGATCCGGTTGAACACCAGCGGTCCCGGGTTGAAGGCTTCGAACTGCATCATGTTGCCGACGACGACCAAGGTCGATCCCGGCTTCATGAAGCCCAGATAATCGGCAAGATCATGCGGATAGGGAATGGTGTCGATCATCATGTCGAGCGACTGGGTGGCCGCCTCGACTGCTGCGGCATCATCAATAACCACGACCTTGTGGGCGCCCAGTGCCATTATGGCATCAACCTTGTCGGCCGAGTTCGTGAACGCGACCACGGTCCCTCCCATCGCCTTGCCGATCTGCACGGCCATATGGCCGAGCCCACCGATACCGGCGACGCCAAGCGTCTGGCCCTTTTTGAGGCCGAAATGCTTCATCGGCGAATAGGTGGTCACGCCGGCACACAGGATTGGCGCGGCTTTGGCGGGTTCGATCACAGCGGGTATGGAGACCACGAACTCCTCTCGCACGGTGATGCTGTCGCTGTAGCCGCCATAGCTGTTGGAGCCGTTCGGCAGCTTGGGGCCGTTGTAGGTGAAGGTGGCGCTTTTCGGCCCGGAGCAATATTGTTCTTCACCTGCGATGCAGGCAGCGCACACTTGGCAGCTGTTGACCATGCAACCGACGCCGACCGTGTCGCCAATTGCGAATTTCGACACGCCATCCCCGATCCTGGCGACGGTGCCGACGATTTCGTGACCCGGAACGCACGGCCAGACCGTGTTCTCCCAATCATCAGCGCATTGGTGGATATCGGAATGGCAGACCCCGCAGAATGTGATGTCGATCTCGATCTCGCCAGCCTGAAGCGGCTCGCGGTCGAAGCTGACTGGCTGAAGCTTCTGCTGCGCGCCGAGTGTGCCATAGCCGATCACCGTCATAGGGGTTCTTTCTGTTGTTCTGATTGACAGCAGGAGAACGCGCCGGGGCGGATTTGGATGCGATTGGGACAAATTAATGGCTCAAGTCCCGACGGCGAGCCTTTCCACTGGGCCAGGAAATATGGGTCTGTTGGCGGGCCAACTTTGGGAAATGAGCGGCCGAAAGGCAACGGGGCAGGGTCTGCAACCATAACTGTGTCACCCCGGACTTGATCCGGCGCGCAGGCCCACCTCTCTCACCAGCACGCATGAAAAAGGGGCGGCAGCCGATCCCGGCCACCGCCCCTAATTTCAAGTGAAGGCGCTTACTTGGCGGCCGCGTCGGCAACCGGAGCCGCTTCTTCCACAGCAGGCGCCGCTTCTTCCGCAGCCGGGGCTTCTTCGGCCGGGGCGGCGGGCAGCGGCAGCGGGCTGGCGCTCTTGGAGTTCAGATAGGCGATGACGGCGGCGCGGTCTTCCGGCTTGGTGATACCGGCAAAGCTCATCTTGTTGCCGGCCATGAAGGCCTTCGGGCTCTTCAGCCAGCCCCACAGATTGTCCCAATCCCAATTCTTGCCCTTCATACCTGACAGGGCATCGGAATAGCTGAAGCCGCCGGCGGAAGCGATCGGGCGGCCGACAACGCCATGCAGGGCCGGGCCGGTGCCGTTGGCGCCGCCGGGATCGACGTTGTGGCAGGCGGCGCATTTCTTGAACACGGCTTCGCCCTTGGCGACATCGGCGCTGGCCAGATAGAAAGCGGCCGGCTTTTCGGCTTCGGCGGCGGCAGCGCCTGCGGCCGGGGCTTCTTCGGCGCCGGCCACTTCATAGCCAGGCTTTTCAGGCAGGTGGCGAGCAAACATCATGTCGCTGGTGATCGACACGCCGAGCACGGCCACCAGTCCTGCCAGCACGCCACCGAAAATCTTGTTCCACTCAAAGCTGTCCACGTCGAAGCTCCAATGTGCGCGCGGCTGCCCACGGGATGAACCCGGCCTGCGCCTTCCTGATGCAGCGATTAGGCAATTGCGCGCCGCCTCGCAAGCATTTGCTTGTTGCAGCGCACTATCATAACGAACGGACATGACGAGCAGCTATCCGCACCTGGCCCAGATACTGGTTGATCGCATGGCGGCGGCAGCGGCCGCGGCGCCGGAACAGGCTGTGGCGTTTCAGGGGGCGCCCGGTGCTTACAGCCACCAGGCGGTGCGGGAAGCGTTCCCGGATCGGCTGCCCTTGCCCTGCGCCAGCTTTGAAGATGCCATAGAAGCCGTGCAGTCCGGCCGCGCCGGCGTGGCGATGATACCGATTGAAAACAGCCTGCATGGCCGGGTGGCCGATATCCACTTCCTGCTGCCTGAATCCGGCCTGTTCATCAATGGCGAGCATTTCGTGCGGGTGCGCCATTGCCTGCTGGGGCTGGGCGACAAGGCGGCGCTGCGGGAGGTGAAGAGCCATCCTCAGGCACTGGGCCAGGTACGCCGCCATTTGCGGGCGTGGGGCATCGCGCCGGTGCAGTTTTTTGATACGGCGGCCGGGGCAGCTGCCGTGGCGGGCGAAGGCGATGCCCGTGTGGGTGCGATTGCCAGCCGGCTGGCGGGTGAGCTTTATGGGTTGAATATCCTGGCCGAAGGCGTGGAGGATGAAGATCATAACACCACGCGTTTCGTGGTGTTGAGCCGGGAGCCCGTGGTGCCGCCGCTGGGGCTGCCAGCGATGACCAGTTTCAATTTCGAGGTGCGTTCGGTGCCGGCGGCGCTGTTCAAGGCGCTGGGCGGCTTTGCCACCAATGGCGTGAACATGACGAAGCTGGAATCATACCTGCGCGACGGCAAGTTTTCTCAGGCGGAGTTCTATGCAGAGATCGATGGATCCCCGCTGGAACCGCCGGTGGCACGGGCGCTGGAGGAACTGACCTTCTTCACCAACTGGGTGAAGATTATTGGCACCTATCCCCGCGCACGAGATCGGGCAGATTAATCAGACGGGTGCGCGCAGCAGGCGCACCAGCGCCTTGCCGAAGCGTCGTTCAACGACGCGTTCCCAATCGCAGGTGAGGGGATCGGCTGCGGCCGTCTCGACACTGACCAGCGCGCCCGGCGCGATCCAGCCGCGTTCCCACAGGTGCGCCAGCGCCGGATCGGCAAGGCCAAGGCCATAGGGCGGATCAAGGAACACCAAGTGATGCGCGCGCGGGGCGCCGCCGATGCTGGCAACCGGGCTTTGCCGCACATCGCCGGTGGCGCCCAGCGCGGCGAGATTGGCGCGGATGGCCTTCACGGCGGCGGCGTCATTATCGATGAAGCAGGCCGTGCCGGCGCCGCGCGACAGCGCTTCGATCCCCAGTGCGCCGGTGCCGGCGAACAGGTCGAGCACGTCCAGGTCTTCAAAGGTGCCGAGCCGGCTGGTCAACATCGAAAAGATTGCTTCGCGGGCGCGGTCGCTGGTCGGCCTGGTCGATTCGCCGGCGGGGGCTTTCAGGGCGCGGCCCCGCCATTTGCCAGAGATCACGCGCATCAGCGTGGCTCCGGCTTTGTGGCCTTCAGCATCGCTTTAAGCAGGGCCACATCGGAATCGGGGATTTCATCGGCCATGCGCGGCGGCAGATCATCCAGGCCGATCGGGCCATAGGCAACGCGGATCAGCCGGTTCACCTGCAGCCCGACATGTTCGAGCACGCGGCGCACTTCGCGGTTCTTGCCTTCGCGGATCGTGACGATCAGCCAGAGATTATGGCCGGTCTTGCGCTCGATATCGGCCAGGATCGAGCCGTAGTGAACGCCATCGATCGTGACGCCATCAGCCAGGCTTTCCAGCGCGGCTTGGGTGACTTCACCAAAGGCACGCACGCGATAGACACGCGGCACGCCGGAAGACGGCAGTTCGAGCGCGCGCTTCAGTTCGCCATCGGTGGTGAGCAGCAGCAGGCCTTCGGTGTTCATGTCGAGCCGGCCAACGGGGAAGACGCGCGGCAGGCCGGGGGGCAGTATATCCATGATCGTCGGCCGTCCGGCGGGATCGCGCGCGGCGGTCAAGAAACCGGCAGGCTTGTGGAAGCGATAGAGCTTGGCGGGCGCGATGCCGGCCACGGGTTCGCCATCCACGGTAACTTTAGCGAGATTGGTGATGTTGAGCGCCGGCGAGGTGAGCACTTCGCCATCGATGGCAATGCGGCCTTCGGCGATCATGCGTTCGATATCGCGGCGCGAACCAACGCCGGCGCGGGCCAGCGCCTTGGCGATGCGCTGCGCCGCTACTTCGGTTTGCCGCACGGGCGCCGGGGCCCGCGTGACGCGCGGTTGATCGGCGCGCGGCGCCGGCTTGCCGGGGCCAGAGGCGGACCGGGCCGGACGGTCGCGCAGGTCTGGCCGTGCACCCCTGGGTGGGCCTTCGCTGCGTTGAGGGCCTTCGGCCCGGTCAGGGCGTTCAGCGCGTTGCGGGCGTTCGGTCCGGGCCGGACGGTCGCGCAGGTCTGGCCGTGCACCTCTGGGTGGGCCTTCGCCGCGTTGTGGGCCGTCGGCCCGGTCAGGGCGCTCAGCGCGTTGCGGGCGTTCGGTCCGGTCCGGGCGGCCGCTGCGCTGCGGGCGCTCGCTGCGCTCTGCGCGGGCCGGACGTTCGGAACGGGCCGGCCGCGGCGAGCGATCGTCACGCTGTGTGCGGTCGCCACGTGGCGGGCGCTCGTCGGTTTCGGCTCGCTCGCGGCGATCGCTCCAGCCCGCAGCGCGTTGGTCACGGCGCGACAGCGGCGGGGCGCCAGGCGGACGTTGGTCAGTGCGGGGGCCAGAGCGGGTGCCAGAGCGGGCAGGCGCACGCCGACCCGTTTTGGGGCCGGAGGGGCTGGCCGGGCGTTTGCCGCCGGTTGGTTTGCGGGGTGGTCGCATGGCGCATCCCATGCGGCCGGGCCGCCGGATTGTCAAAAAGAGAAGGGGGCCGATGTTGCCACCGGCCCCCCGCTCAGTTTTGGTTGATCAGGCGATCAGAACTTCACCTGAACACCGCCGTAGAAGAAACGGCCGGTGTTGGTGTAGATCGCCGAGCCGGCGCCGTCGCCCAGGATCAGGTCCAGCGGCGGCAGTTGGTCGAAGATGTTGTCCACACCCACGTAGGCCGAGATACCCTTGTACACCTTGGCCGTGAAACGCACGTCCGAATAGGTGATCGCCGGATAATAGACCAGTGGCGTGGCGTCGAGGTTCGTCGGCGGACGGCCCTGTTCCTCGTTCTGAGCGCCCCAGCTGTTGAGGGTTTGCTTGCTCAGGTAACGGAAGCTGTAGAGCAGGTCGAAGCCCTTGTAGCCCACGGTCACGTTCAACTGGCCGTTGAGTTCCGGGTTGCCCAGTGTTCCGTGCTCGCGGGTCAGGCGGTCCGGCTCAGTGATCGAGGTGAAGACGTGCCGCTTCAGTAGCAGAGACACCAGGGCTCGCACGTTCAGGCGCCAGTCTTCTCCGAATTTGTGGGTGTAGGCGGCGTCAAAGTCTATGCCCTTGGTCAGCTGACGGGCAAAGTTGAACGGACCCTGGATGAACGACTGGCCGGTGGTGGCGATGGCCACCGTCTGACCGGCATGAAGCACGTTGGACTGGCCACGGAAGGTGCCATTAGGGTTGCGGAAGATCGCAGAGCAGAAGGCGTTGTTGATGCCGCCCGGATCGTCATAGCACTGGTTGATGACGGTCTGCGCGCCCACCGTGTTGATCGCATCGGTAAGGCTAATGCGATAGAAGTCAACGCTGGCTACGAAGCCCGGCAGGTAAGTCGGGGTATAGACCATGCCCACCGTCCAGCTGTCCGAGTTTTCAGCGAACAATTGCGGGTTGCCGCCAGACAGGCCCGAGATGCCCGAGGCCGGGCGGTTGGTGAACGGCTCGGTCACACCCACGAAGGTCTGAGTGGCCGGCACACCGCCCGCGCGGCAGTTGGCAACGCGGTTCGGGTTGCTGTTTATGTTCTGCTGACCGCAGGGATCTGACAGACCATTGAGGAAGGTCTGCGACTGCGAAGCGAACAGATCGCTCTGCGTAGGGGCGCGGATGGCGCGGCCATAGTTGGCGCGGAAACGCACATCTTCCACAGGCCGCCAAACACCGCCAGCATTGTACGAATAAACAGTGCCGGTATTCCCGCTTGAATAGTTCGAAACCCGGCTGGCGGCTTCAACTGTCAGTTCCTTGAAGAACGGCACGTCCTTCAGGATCGGCAGGCGGACTTCGCCAAAGGCTTCCCACACGTCCAGACGCGGCGGGTTGAAGTTGGCAATAGAGTTCAGGAAGGTCTGGCCGGCGCGGGTCACATCGTCAAACGCCGAGAAGCTGCGCTCCTGGCGCCATTCGCCGCCGACCGAGAAGCCAACCGGACCGCCGGGCAATTCGAACAGCTTGGCTGAATCGCCGGTAACGGTGGCGATGGCATTGAATTGTTCGGACCACTGCTTGCGGCTCGAGGTGTGGCCGATGTAGGCCAGCGCATCGGCCTTGGGCGCGCCAAGGCCGAACAGGTTGAGCGGACGGCAGGCCGGATCATCGTTGGTCGTGCTGGCATCGTTATTGATCGAGCAGACGATTGTGCCGGCTGTATTGCGCACCGCGGTCACCGCGTTGGTGAAACGGGCCAAGTGAACGTTACCGCGGGTTTGATAGAAGGTTTCAACCCGACCGTAGTTGAAGGCGACGTTGTAGCTCCAGGTGTCCATGAAGCTGCCCTGTGTGCCAACGACAGCGCGGAACAGCTCACGGCTGTGGTTTTCACCACGGCCACCGAAATCGATGTTGAAACGGGTGGTGGAGAACCCGGTAGCGCCAGGTGCCAAGCTGGTGACCAACAGATCACGCGCCTGGGCGGTGAGGAACGGGTTGTTGATCGAGAAGGTCGGGTTCAGCGCGCCCGACGAGAAGGTCGGCTGGCCTTCCTGCAGGGATTCGGTGCGCACCCACTTTGCTTCGAAATAGGGGCGGAACGCATCCGACACTTCGAAGCTGCCAATAAGGTTGGCAGCATAACGCGTGTTGCCGATCTGCATCAGACCGGTTTCACGCAGGGTCGAACCAAGGCCGCCCTGGCCATTGCCCGAGCCGAACGGACGGAAATCGCGATCCACGACGTTGCGGACCAGATTGCCGGCCGAATCGAACACGAATACGTTGCCGAACTGTGAGGTGCCGAGCGAGTTGAACACGCCGCCGCAGTTCAGCGTGGCGCGTGCGCCGGTGGCACCCTGGCAGATCGAAGTGTAAGCACCACCGGTCGAAATGCCGATATTTTTGATGTTGCTGATGAACTGGGTGTCGAAGACGCCGTCACCTGCCGCCGGTTCCGCGGTTCTGTTCGGACCTGAGGTGGCTGTGTCCTGCACCAATTGGAACTGCGAACGACCATTAAGAGCTCCGGTTTCCGGGCGGTCGGCAAAGAACAGCGGATCGCTCTTGTTGTATTCCAGCGACAGGGCGATGTTGCCACGACCGTCGGCGAAATTCTTGCCGGCGGTGATGGTGGCCAGATACTGGGCCGAATCGCCACGCGACGAGATGCCGGCTTGGGCACGGCCCATGATGCCTTCGAAATCGCGCTTCAGCACGAAGTTGACGACACCGCCGATGGCATCCGAACCATAAACCGACGAGTTACCGCCGGTGACGATGTCAACGCGCTCGATGAGGTCAACCGGGATGGTGGAGACATCAACCGTGGCAGCGCCCGGCTGCGAGGTGACGTGGCGCAGGCCGTTCTGCAGCACCAGCGTGCGGTTGGTGCCCAGGCCGCGCAGATCGAGGATCGACAGGCCGGCGGTGCCGATGAAGCGGCCGCTGTTCTGGCTGGTGAAGGTCGGGCGGAACTGCGGCAGCAGGGCAAGACGATCACCAACGTTCACACTGCCGTTCTGCAGCAATTCGGCCGCGCTCAGCGAAGTGATCGGCACGGTGGCATCGATATTTTCACGCGCGATGCGCGAACCTGTGACCACCATCATTTCAGCGGCGGTTTCTTCAGCGGCGCCCTTAGCGAACTTGGTTTCTTGGTCTTCAGCGGCGAAAGCCGGCGACGCGGCAATGGCCAGGGCGGATGCCCCGGCAAGGATGAATGAACGCATGAGAGCCCCCCGTAGCGATTGAAAGACCGCCTCATGGCGAAAATGTTACGCCGCGAAAAGGGCAGAATCGCCCAATTGTGTTGCGCTGTGACAAGGGGGCACAATAGTGTTGCGCGAAAGCCTCATTTTTTTGCGTGCGCGCCGGGCGCAGCCAATTGGTCCGCCCTGTTGCTCTTGCCCGCGCCATGCGCTAACCGGCCCGGCAATGCCCCTGTGGTGAAATTGGTAGACGCGCTCGACTCAAAATCGAGTGGAGAAATCCGTGCTGGTTCGAGTCCGGCCAGGGGCACCAAATCGCAGCGCCGCGAGCGCCGTCCGACAGCGCGGCTTTGCCGCGCACTTGTTTCCCTCCTTGGGCGCTCCAGCAGTCGCGGCGGCTCCGCCCCATGCGCGCCCTGTGATTACTGGCAAGGGTGACGCCCCCACCGCCCACTGATAGCCTCATTGTCATGGCTCACGCAAAATACCCACTCACCTTCTCCCCGCTCGACCTGGGCTTCACCAGCCTCAAGAATCGCATTCTGATGGGATCGATGCACACCGGCCTTGAGGATATCGAAGGCGGGTTCGAGCGCATGGCGGCCTTCTTTGCCGAACGGGCGCGCGGCGGAGTGGGCATGATCATCACCGGCGGCATCGCGCCCAATCATGAAGCCGGCGGTGGCGGCAAGCTTTCGACGCCAGAGGAAGCGGCGCAGCACAGCATCGTGACCAAGGCTGTTCACGCCGCTGCGCCGGATGTGAAGATCGTCATGCAGATCCTCCACGCTGGGCCGCTCGCCGGCACGGCGGCGTGCGTGGCGCCATCGGCCATCCGATCCCGCATCGGCCGTTTCGTGCCCAATGAGCTGGATGCGGACGGGATCGAGAAGCAGCTCAATGACTTCGCCAATTGCGCCGCGCAGGCGAAGGCGGCGGGCTATGATGGCGTCGAGATCATCGGCTCGGCTGGCTATCTCCTCTCCACCTTCCTGGTCGAAAAGACCAACACCCGCACTGATGAATGGGGCGGCAGTTTCGAGAACCGCATGCGCTTCCCCGTCGAGGTGATCCGCCGCACGCGGGCCGCCGTGGGCAATGATTTCATCCTGATCTTCCGCATCCCGGCCATGGACATGCTGGAAGGCGGCATGTCGGGCGAGGAGGTGATCCAGCTGGCGCAAGCCGTGGAGGCTGCCGGCGCGACCATCATCAGCACGCACTTCACCTGGCACGAGGCCCAGGTGCCGACCATCGCCACCATGGTGCCGCGTGCCGCCTTTGCCGAAGTGACGGGGCGCATCAGGAAGCATGTGCGCGTGCCGATGATCACGTCGAACCGCATCAACATGCCGGATGTGGCGGAGCAGGTGCTGGCCGCCGGCCATGCCGATCTCGTATCGATGGCGCGGCCGATGCTGGCTGATGCCGATCTGGTCAACAAGGCGTTCGAAGGCCGCGAGGACGAGATCAACACCTGCATCGCCTGCAACCAGGCCTGCCTTGATCACACGTTCACGGGCAAGCTCACCTCGTGCCTGGTCAATCCGCGCGCCTGCAATGAAACGCTGATGCAGGTGGTGCCTGCCGCCACACCGCGCGATCTGGGCGTGGTTGGCGCCGGGCCGGCGGGGCTGGCCTTTGCCGTGGAAGCGGCCCAGCGCGGCCACAAGCTGACGATCTATGATGCCGGAGCGGAAATCGGCGGCCAGTTCAACCTGGCCAAGCGGGTGCCGGGCAAGGAGGAGTTCCACGAAACGCTGCGCTATTTCAGTCGGATGATCGAAAAGCTGGGCATTTCGCTGAAACTCAATACCCGTGTGGATGCTGACATGCTGGCGTCGGCCGGCCATGACGAGGTGATCGTCGCCACCGGCATCCGTCCGCGCACGCCCAATATTCCCGGCATCGATCACCCCAAGGCCGTGCCTTATATTGACGCGATTCTGGGCCGCAAACCGATCGGGCGCACCGTGGCGATCATGGGGGCGGGCGGCATCGGTTTCGATGTGGCGACGCTGATTATCCATGCCGGCCCCTCTGCGGCCGTGGATATCCCGACCTTTTGCCGCGAATGGGGCGTCGATTTCGTCAACCACCCGCGCGGCGGTGTGACCGGGCTGGTGCCGCAGATTGAAAAGGCCGACCGCGAGGTGGTGATCCTTCAACGCCGCGACGGCGCGCCTGGCAAGTCGCTGGGCCGTACCACCGGCTGGACCCATCGGCTCAGCCTGGTGCGGCGCGGCGTGAAGATGATGGGCGGGGTTACCTATCTGAAGATCGATGATGACGGCCTGCACGCCCTCGTAAATGGTGAACCGCGCCTGTTCGAGGTGGACACGGTGATCATCTGCGCCGGACAGGAGCCGGAAAGGGCGCTGTATGATGCACTGGTGGCGCGGGGAATGAAGTCGAAGCTGATTGGCGGCGCCAGCGAAGCGACGGAGCTCGACGCCAAGCGCGCCATTGCCGAAGCGACGGAACTGGCGCTGGCCAGCTAGCGTTACAACAGGGCGCAACCAGCGCCAGGGGGGCAAGACCATGCACGCATTACCACGGCCGGGCTTCCAGCATGCAGCAGCAAGGGCGGTCATTCTTCTGGCGGTGATCGTTGCGGGACCGGCACGTACTGCACCCGTTCAAACCGACGACAGCGCCTATACGCGTTACGAATTGCTGGTGCCGGCGTCTCACAAGTTCCGCATTATATGCGACATCACCGCCACGAGCGCGGGGGCAATGGCCTATTGTAATACCATCCGCACCGGCAGCATCGCCACCGATCCTCGAGAAACGGACTCTACTCAAAAATGGCGCCAATTCAGGGGTGCACGTCAATCTGCCGGGGTTAACCCCGGCAGATGAAGGCCGGAAACTGACATTATGCGCGGATACAAAACCGGGGGACCCTCAGGTGGCTATGCACTAACAATCAACGTGGACCAATCGGTGGGGGCCGGTCAGATCCTTACGCCGCATATTCATCCGCCCGCGACATCCGGTGGCACGCAGGGGCCATTAGGGTACGGGGACAGGAGGTGCGACAAAAGCGTCTCAACAACGGCACTAGAATTCGCCACAGAGAGCTTCTGCTTCACGCGAAGGGTTTGCCAGGCTTCAAGGCTCAGCGCGACATCGATTGCTTCCAACAATGGCTGCTGATTTGATATCTCAGGGGGCAGGGCACGGGTGAGCCGTGAACGCATGGATGAAATATAGGCCTCGTAAATGGCCTGCAGGGTGGGCGATGAGTGTCGATGCGCCTCTGATGCACGTTGGAAAGGCATAAACAGCTCAAACATAGCCAGCCGTCGGTTCATAATCTCGTATATTTGGCCTTGCCAATCGCTGCTTTTGAGGGCGGTCGGGACAATCGCTAGCGGCTTCGCGAGTTCGAGGGTAATTAATTGAATAAGCCCTTCCATGTTTTTGAAGTGGCGGAACACCGAACGTCGACCGATGTTGGCGCGCACTGCAATTTCTTCAGCCGTGGGATTTATGTTTTCCTCACGCATAAGCTCGATCGCAGCATGGACGATCCGACGACGCGTCTCTGAGGCGCGCTTATGATGCCCATTGATCTTCTGATGAAATGGACTGGGCAAGATGCTTCTCGCGTAAATTAAAGTAAATTGTTACGTATAAAGCTGACATTTTCCTTTAAAATCTTCTGATGCGAGCCGCCAACACCGTCAATTTTTGGATATACTCCAATGTTCGGTTTGGCCGCTAACTGCTGCTGTTTGGAATACGCCACATATTAACCTATAATACGCAATTTTTTCGAAAAAATTTGACACTGTCAAGTGCCAAATAGCTCTTGACGGCAAAATGAACGTCTCATAAAAGATAATTCCTTTGAGTGCCAAGTTTTAATAGTTATCTTTAAGTTATGTAGTGTTAAAATTTACTCTCAGTTAACTTTTTATCATAACTGTTCCATTTTTTAAGGTTGGTCATTCGGTGGATATATTAAAGAAACAGGAAATCCAGGCTCTCCCGCTGTTCTACAAGCAGCTGGTGGCGCTGAACTCGAACGTCCATGCCGCCTCGCGTGCTCGCACAACGGACAAGGCGTCTTGGTTGATTAAGCAGCATGCGGTTCCGCTGATGACCGATGAATTCGTAAAGGCGCAGCGCAGCTACCCGATCATTTTCTCCGCATCAGAAAAGCCTTTTCCTTTGGCTTTGATGGGGTTGAACGAAGGTGTGAATGCGTTCCTCGACGCTGAGGGCGGATTTGAGCCAAGCCTTTATATTCCCGCCTATGTGCGTCGTTACCCGTTCCTGCTGGCTCGGCTGGATCCGAAGGGTGATGATCTTTCTCTGTGCTTTGACCCCACATCGAATTTGGTTGGCACCTTTGACGAGGGCGACGCCTTGTTCTCGGGGGAAGAGCCATCTGATCGGTGCAAATCGATCCTGAATTTCTGCGAGCAATTCGAAATTGCCAGCCGGCAGACCGCCGCATTTGTTGAGATGCTGGAAAAGCATGACCTGCTGTCGGACGGCGAATTCACTGTGAAGCGTGACGGGGACGGACAGTCCTCTGTCTACCGTGGCTTCAAGATGGTTACCGAAGCGAAGTTGAAGGCTGTTTCACCGCAGATTCTGGCTGAACTCAACGAGAGCGGAGCGCTGGGGTTGATCCATCTTCATCAGGCGTCGTTGGGGCTCATTACAGAAATCTATACACGTCAGACCAAGGCGGCCTGAAGCGTGACGAAGTTCCCGCTAACTGATTGAATGTATTCGTTGAAAGGTCTGCCTGTGCGTACGATATTGGATAAATTATCCGTGGCTGTTTCGGGTGGGCTGCTGATGCTCGCAGGAGCATCAGCAGCCTTTGCGCAAACACAGCCCAATGATGCCGGCGCACAGGTGCTCCGCCAGGTTGAGCCGCCTGCTATACCGAAGCGGGCGGTGAAGCCGCGCAAGGCGATCACCGTCGCCGAGCCTCAACAGGCCTCGGGCGCAAAGGTCGGCGTCCAGAGTTTTGTCTTTGAAGGGAACAGCCTTCTGAAGGCCGCTGATCTTGCTGCGCCGCTTCAGCGTTTTGTGGGCCAGGAGCTTACTCTGGCTGAACTCAACTATGCCGCGGATTTGGTCGGGAAGCTCTATCAGGAGCGCGGCTTTTTTGCCCGCGTGGTCCTTCCCACGCAGGATGTGTTGAACGGGATCGTGCGGATCCAGGTTGTGGAAAGTCGGCTTGATCGTATTGAAATCGATCCTTCGGCAGCCGGCGGGCATGACGATCGCGTGCGCGCCTATGTCGGGGCAGGGCTAAAGCAGGGCGACCCTTTGGACTTGCGCAGGATCGAGCGCGGCACTCTTCTGGTCAACCAATTGCCGGGCGGCTCGATTCGCACGCTTCTGCGTGCAGGGTCGGCGGAGGCCACATCTTCTGTTGTGGTGTTATCCGAGCTTCGTCAGGATCAGAGCTTCAGTGCGGTGATCGATAACGCCGGGTCGGCGCGTTCTGGCCAGCAGCGGTTGCTCCTGAGTGCCAATTTGCATCCGATTGTGGCGTTTGGCGATGATCTGGCACTGTTGGCTCTCGCTTCGCCGGGAGTGCAATATGGGCGTGCCGCCTATAATCTGCCGATCGGCACCAGTGGACTTTCGGCGAACCTCGCAGTGTCGGGGCTGCACTACGACCTCCTGAAAACGCCGGTTTCAATCAAAGGCAACAGCGCGGCCGCAATTGTGGGTCTGCGTTACCCCTTGGTGCTCCAGTCCGACCGCGCAGTCCAATTGAGTATCGAAGGGGGCTATCGCCGGTTTTCGGACCAAGTGGAAACATTGGTCAACAACCGATCCCTGGCTTACGGGTCGATCGCGCTTGATGTGAGCCAAGCCGATGCGTTTCTTGCCGGCGGCAGTTCCGCGCTTGGCGTAAGCCTTGTGGCCGGTCAAGCCAGTCGCGATGGCGGCTTTGGTCGGGTTTCAGCCTATCTTCAGCGTCGCCAACAACTGACAATGCGCGATGCGTTGTCCCTGCGCATCACCGGACAGATAGGCTCAAACAAGCTCGACCCATCGCAATTCCTGATGGTCAATGGTTCGAACGGTGTCATGGCCGCCAGCAATGATGATGACGTCTCGGGACGTTCTGGTGTGGTTGGTCGCGCCACGTTCGAGCATCGGTTCGCGCCGGTGCTCAGAGTTTCGGCCTTTTACGATTTTGGCAAAGTGTACGGCGTCGCGGCAAACCGCCCGAGCCTGCTGCAGGGCGTTGGTGTCGGGGCAGCTTTGCAAGTTGCGCGGGTGTTGCTGATCGATGCGTCGGTTGCGCACCCGATAAACTCGCCGGCCTCTTTCAATGACAGAACAAAGGCGTGGATCAGCGCCAGGGTGGCATTCTGATTTTTGAGAAAAATATGCTGCAATCGAATTTTGTAGAGAACCCGGCGCCCGCTCGGGCGTTCGGGCTGAAGCGAGCGTTCCTGGCCAATAGCGCGCTTTCGCTCATCCTGGTTTCCCCTGTTGCGGCACAAAACTTGCCCTCGGGCGGGGTCGTTGCGTCTGGCGGGGCGGTTATTTCGCAGACCGGATCGGCGATGAACATCGTTCAATCGACCCACAAGGCCGTGGTCAATTGGCAGTCGTTTGATATTTCTGCCGGTTCGAGCGTAAAATTCACATTGCCCGACAGCGCGTCGATTACGCTGAACCGGGTCGTTGGCGATGACCCCAGCAAGATTTTTGGTTCGTTGACATCGAACGGGCAGATTTTCCTGCTCAACCCGAATGGTGTGTTGTTTGGCGCTACCAGCCGTATCAATGCGGCCGGAATTGTCGCCAGCACGCTTTCATTGTCGGATGATGATTTCAACGCCGGTCGCTACGTCTTCAAGAAGAATGGCTCTGAAGCTGCCGTTACCAATGAAGGTGAGATTGTTGTAACCGGCTATGCCGCGTTGCTGGCGTCAACCGTGCGCAACGAGGGTCTCATTTCGGCCCGCATGGGCACAGTCGCGCTTGCAGGCGGCGATGTGCTGACGCTTGATTTGGCCGGCAACAGCCTCGTGTCGGTGCAGGTTGATGCCGCTGTGGTTGATCAGCTGGTTGAAAACCGTGGCATGATTGCAGCCCAGGATGGGCGGGTTATCATGACCTTGTCATCCGAACGCAGGCTGGTGGACAGCGCCATCGCTTCAAAGCTGCAGCAGGCTCAGGCGATCGTCGTTTCCGGCAATGGCCGAACCAACCGGATTGTCGCCGGCGGTCAAATTGAGGCAGCTTCGGTCAAGATTGAAGGCGGCATCACCGGCCGCGTTGAAGCAAGTGGTTCTGTTTCCGTACAGAACCTGTCCGGACTTGGTGGGCAGATCGACATCACCGGTGGCGATTTGGTCATCGCTGATACCGCCAAAATCGACGCGTCCGGCCGTTCCGGTGGCGGCGCGATCAACATTGGTGGCGGCTTCCAGGGGGCAGACGCAGGCCTTCTTAATGCCCGCACCACAGTGGTTGCAGCGGGTGCTTCAATCTCTGCCGACGCATTGAACGCCGGTGACGGCGGCAAGGTGGTCGTGTGGTCGGACAAGGCAACGCGCTACGCGGGCAATATTTCCGCGCGTGGTGGCGTGGCCGGCGGGAATGGCGGCTTTGCAGAAGTTTCCGGCAAGCAATGGCTCGATTTCACTGGCTCAGTCGATCTGCGAGCTGCTGCGGGCGAGACGGGCACGCTGCTTCTGGATCCCTATGATCTGACGATCCAGGCGACTGGTACGGACACGGGTGTAACAGGCACTAACGCCTCGGCCACCGGATCCATCCTCACCGTCTCAACGATACGAAGCCTACTTGAAACCAGCAATGTCGTTGTGACCACTGGATCAACCGGCGAAGAGAGCGGAAACATCACGGTCGCCAGCGATATCAGCTGGGTCACCTCCAATGACCTGACGCTGCGGGCCGCAAACAATGTGGTCATCAATGCCAATATTCTGGCTCTGTCCGGCGCCCTAACGCTTGAAGCTGGCCGAACGGCGGATGGCTCAAGCGCAACGGCCTCGGGTTCGGTGTCGCTCAACGCGGCCAACAATATCCGCCTGCTTTCCAAGGGGCTAACCGTCAGTGCTGTAAGTGGCATTGCGCTCAGCGGGTATGTTGAATCCAAGACGCTTGCGACGCTGACCACGTCGGCCACCAACAGTAATGTCGCTGCTTCAAATGCGTCCAATATCTTCTCTTCAGGGGTCACCGCCACTTCTGGGAGTAGTGGATCGATCAATCTGAAGGGCACTGGCAATACCGAACTCAAAGCGATCACTGCCGGTACGGGTGGCGCGACCATCGAAGTGGCGGGGAGCGTCACCAGCACTTCGGCCTTTACTTCGCAAGGTTCGGCGTCAATTACTAGTTCCGTAGGCTCTGACGGCAACATTGATTTGACTGGCGCCTTTTCGGTCGCCGGCAACGTGACGCTTTCTGCTGATAAGCCCGGCTTTATCCGGATCAACAACATTACCCGCGACACCATGTTCAGCACGGTGACGGGCGGCGGAGCTATTACGCTAACCAGCGCGGCGAATGCCATTACGCTCGGCGTGAGTGCGCAGGCAATTACGGGGCAGGGTGGCGACGCCGGCCAGGCCAGCGGTCTGGTATCGATTTCAGCAACTGCTGTGAATATTGCTACGTCAATTGTTACCCAGGGCGGCAATGTTAGCATCACGTCAACCAGTGGAGCCGTCACTGCGGCCGCTGGTGCGAACATAACCACTACGGCCATTGCGAACACAGGCACGACTTCGGGTTCGGTTACTGTCGCTGGTGCAGCCGGGGTTACGCTGAACAACGTTACGACCACCGGCGCGGCGAACGACGTGGCCGATGGTAGTAACGCGGCGACAGTGAACATCAGCTCCTCGGGCGGCAACGTTTCGGTCGGCGCCATTACGACATCGGGTGGCCAACCGCAGCGCGACGACACGCCTGGCGCCGGTGGCACCGGGCTCGACAACGGCGGTAACTCTGCTTCGATTACGTTGAGCACGACTGGCGCCAACCGGACCATCCTGCGCGGTAACCTGACCGCCATTGGCGGTGAGTTCAGCGGCACCAGCGTCGCGGCGCAGGGCCTTGGCGGCAACATCACGGCAAGTGGCCGCGTTACGCTCAGCGAGCACGTCACAATCGATACGGGCGCGACGACCGGTTACATCTTCCTTCTCGGGACAGTGGACTCGGAATCCGCGTCGGCGCTGAAGGCGCTGACCCTTCGGGCGGGTGCAGGTAACGTACGCCTCGGCGGTGGGGTTGGCCAGACTGCTGCGCTCTACTCACTGGATGTAACTTCGGCAGTCACAACTGATATTCTTGCAAACCTTAAAACAGACGGCACCACCAGCATCGGCGGCCGGACAACGGGTGTCCGCATCGCGACGACATCCAAGCTTAACATCGGGAATGTATTAACGCAGGCCGATAATACGCCGGTTGTTATCGATACCAGCGGCGGAAACGGCGAGTTCACGCTCAACAATGGCGTCGCCAGCCCGATCAATACGGAATTGCATGCGCCCGTCACGTTCACGCGCGGCACCGGGGCGATCAGCCTCAATTCGACGCTCTTCAGCAGGACAGGCGAATTCAACAATCTGAGCTTTAACACAGCCAGTGGTTCGGGTGGCGCTGTTACGATCGTCAGCACCATTGGCGGCGGCACGTCGGGCAGCGCGACCGCACTTGGCGACATCTCCCTCTCCAGCGTCAGCAACCTGAGTTTCGCAGGCAGCATCTCGGCCAAGAGCCTTGTGTCGTTGGGCGGCAGCGGATCGATGGCCCTCGCAACAAATGGCAGCGCCGTCCAATTTTATAGCGGCGCAAGCGGCTACCAGCTCTCTTCAAGTTCTGGCTCGGCCCTGTCCGTCAACATGAACGTGACGCTTACGCAGAGCGGCGCGCCAGTGTCGGTGTCGGCAACAGGCGCCACTACGCAACTGACGATCAGCGGCACAACGACGACCGCTGGCGGGGCAGTGACGATTTCAACCAAGGGGCTGCTGTCGGCGACGCAAAACAACAGCAGCATCCTGACCTCCAACGGGGCGATCACGCTCACGGGCCTTGGCGGCATTGATAACCAGTCCAATCAGTCTACCAGCGTTTACAATGCCGGGTCAGGTAAGATCCGGATGTTTGGCGGTGGTAATACCATCACGCAATATGCGCTCCTGTCGACGACCAATGCCGATACAAATGGCACGCCGGCGGTTCTCATCACCGATGCTGGCGCGGTCAATCTCTCTACCGTTAACATCAATAACGGCACTCTGGGCCTCGGCACCCTTCAGGTGGGCATTGTCGACTCCGACGTCGCCGTTGCGCCCGCGCAAAGCGTTAGCGCCGGCGGGTCTTTGACATTGCTGCACAGCGGACTGCGCCTGCGGACGAGCCAGGCGCTGAAATTAAAATTTACAGGCGATGAGACGACCAACAGTTTTGTCATCACCGGCACCGATGCTAGCGGTAATGCGCAGTCTGAAACCGTGTCTGGCACCTCTGCCGGCAGCGTGACGTCGACCAAGACCTACAAGACGATTAACAGCGTTGTGGCCACAAATGCGACAGCGGCGAATGTCTCTGTCGGGCTTGCGGCATCCGACAAAATTTCGGGTGCGTTTTCTCAGGCTGATGTCTTTATCCAGACAGATAAAATAGATATCGCCAATTTGAGCATATCGTCTGCAAGCTCGATTTCTATCACCTCGACAGCCAACAAAATTGACACGCTCGGTGATTTCGATGTGGGCAGCAGTCTGACCGTGAGAGCTGTGGGCCACACGGCGGGTATGGCGCTGACGGGCAATGTGACGGCAACGACGATCGATATCGCAACTGGTAATGGCGCCCTTATTCTCGGCAATTTCAATATTACGTCGACCGCGGGTAATGTGACGCTAACCGGTCTCGGGGTTACTCAAGGCGTCTCATCAAATGTTACGTCAACAAATCAAGTTATTATCTATGGATATGACTATAACAATGCGAACAACCGCGGTATTATTGATTTAAAAGGCAACATATTTGCCGGCAATACGTCGGCTTCGTCGGTTTTAATTCACGGCGGCGGATCTAGTACTATTCTTGGAAATGTCACGGCGGGCACTTTAGCTTCGCGCGGCGGGCTCGTTATCGGCGACGACTCACATTATAACGTTCCAAGCACGGGGCACAGTTTTTGGAACTGGTTCGGGGGTAGCGTCTCTCAGAATTCTGGAACGGCCTTAAAGGTCGGCCAGGTTACGCTCAGGGCGCGCGATGGAACCACCGGCAACATCACGCTGACCAATCCGAATAATGAGTTCCGTCAAATTGACCGCGTCGTGCGATATGGGTCATTCTCACTCTTCGATGCCGACACAGAAGGTAACAATCTGAACAAGTCTGGTCGGCTCGATGAGGGCACGACCAGTAATGCCATTAGAATCGCGACGCAGGGTTCGTTGAACGTCGCCTCCAATACAAATGGCAACACGGTTGTGCTGGAAGGATCTTCCATAACATCCGATGGCAACATAAATTCGTTGGCAGGAAATCTCATACTCCGCGCCCGAGGCGGAAACATTACATTTTCGGGCGGCACGCAGCAGTCCTCAAGTAATTCCAATACTTATTTAATTCAGAATTCTAATAACGTTCAGCTGGGTTACCAGGTCACTTTCGGTTCGCTGCAATTCGGCTCTGATGCGGTTACGACAGCGGTTTCTGCAAGCCAGGCTGTCGCCGATGCAGGCGGTGCGGTCACGATCAATGGCAGCGCGGCCGCCAGCAACGTGGCGACATCATCAACAGGCAACCGCATTGTCATCACGAGCGCCGCGGATGATAGCGCGCGCACCTTTACTGTGACCGGCACCGACATGTTTGGCCGTGCCTTGACCGAAACGATTACGGGCGCGAATGCTGCTGCGGCATCGGGCAGCAAATATTTTGCGACTGTGACCGCTGTTTCGGCGGGCGCTGGTGCAGCCTCCACCGTGGCCGTTGGTTGGGCGACAGAAAATGTTGCCGGTAACGTCACCCAGCAGAACGATGTCGACGTGGTGGCGCTTACTGGCAAAGTTGGCGGGTCGATCACGCTGGACCGGTCAGGCAGCAGCTTTACTTCCGTTACGAATTTGACCGCCGGCGGTGCTTTAAGTCTTCGGACGGATAACACACTTACCGTTTCAGGTGCGCTCGCCTCGACAACGGGTGCCCTTACCCTGATGAGCAACAACACGCAGACCGTGAGTTCGACAGGTTCGGTGACGGCGGCTGGCAATGTTACGATGACAACGACATCGCAGGGCATCTCAATTGCCGGCGCGGTGACGTCAACAACCGGTACGGTCTTCATAAAGGCTAACACTGGCCTCACAGTCGCCAACACCGGCAGTGTGACGACCACTGCGGCCTCCAAGGACATAACTTTACAGGCGGCAGAAGGCGGTAATACCAATACGCTGAGCGTTCAGGGAGCAATTTCCGCGACAGGGAATGCTTTCGTACAGAGCTGGGGCCATCTTGATAACTCCGGCCTCGGGACGGTCACCGCAACCGGGTCCGTGACGCTGGAAAGCGGAAAGAACCAGTCGACTGTAGCGCAAAACTTTCGAAACATGACCCTTGGCGCGGCTATCAACGCTGGCGGCACCATCACCGGGGCGGCATACGGCACCCTTACGCTGACAGGCGCAATGACCTCTGGCGGCAATATCTTGCTGACCAGTGGCCTCTTTTATCAGAATCCGACAACGTTCAACGGCCAGGCGATGAACATCAACGGGGCGGTCACGTCGACCGCGACGGCTGGAACGGTCACGTTTCATGCAGGGGGCGCCTTCTCCAATAACGCAGCCGGTCTTATTACTGCTTCTGGCGCGCAAGGTGGCGTGGCGATCACAGCTGGCAAGGGCGTCAACCTTGTCGCTGCGAGCAGCACATATGACCTTACGCTGAGTGGCAATATCACGTCGGGCACGGGCGGCATTCAGTTCCATGCAAGCAAGGCCATAACTCAATCCGGTGCTTCGGTGCTGACGTCAACGGGCGCTGTTTCGGGGCAAAGCGCCGCCGGTGCGGCCGGCGGAGCGGCCACGGCTCCAGCCGCGCGTGCGTCGGTGACTTTCAACAACAACAACAACGTCGCCTCAGTTGGTCCCTTCTATGTCGCGACAGGCATCGCAGCCACGCCTGCAACCTTTACCTTCCGCAATGTGGCTGGCCTTCTGCTATCGGGTGACATCAAGACGTCTGACGGCGCAATTACGCTGACGGCTGTCAACGGTGCGCTTAACCTTGCCGGCTTTGGGGTTTCAGCGGGCGAACTTGCCACGGCGGGCAGCAACATTGTCCTGTCTGGCCGTGGCATCACTCAGAGCGGCGGCACCATTAGTGCAACCGGCTCCCTCAACGGTACTACGCCGAGCAATGGCACCAACGGTGGTACCATCTTGCTGACGGGTAGTGACGGCACAGCGGCTGGCGCGATCACCCTATCTGGTACGTTGGCAACGGCTAACACAACATCGACCGCGATCACGGTGCGCGGGACCACCGCGCTGATGCTGCCGAATGTCACGACGGCGGGCGGCCTTATCCTCGGCGATAACAGCTTTGCGATCACTGGCAATGTCACGCAGGCACAGAATTCGGTCATTCAAACGGCGTTACTGAACATCGGGACGGTGACTACCGCCGTCGGCGGGTCGGTCGTGCTGGCGAACCAGAACAAGATCGACACCCTGAACCTGTCCAACGTCACCAACGTCGAGGGCACGCAGTATGACCTCGACATTGCCGACACGACGGGCGGCCTCACCATTGCGGGTGCGCAGACGAGCACGGGCGGCATTCGCATCGCAACCGCGAAGAGCACGGGCGCTGTGGGCACCCTTGTAATTGGCACGCACAACATAACGGCAAGCGGCGACATCTTTCTCGGAGGGGAAACGATTAGCCAATCCTCCGGATCAAGCATCAATGCTGATGGCAGTGGCGTCTCTACCATGGGTGGAACGATCACCGTCAGTGGCGGTGGTGGTACGAATGCCATTACGCTTGGCGGCACTATCACGACGGACAGCAATTCAGAGTCTGCAATCGTCTTGCGTAGCGCCGCCAACGCAACGCTTAACATTGTCAGCGCTGTAGCTGGCGGCGTATCTTTGGGCGTAAGCGGCGGCGCGCTTTCTGGCGCGGTGACGCAGAGCGCGGGCACGGGCATCATCTCGGCGGCAACGCTATACGGCAATGCAGGCAGTGTCGTTGCCACCAACACCCGTGTCGACAATCTGGGTGCGTTTACCACCACGGGCGCGCTGACCATTTCGGACAAAGGCGGCGCGGGCGGCGCCGCGGCCGGCCTTACCCTCATAGGAAACGTCACCGCCGGCGCCGGCTCGCAGATCGAAACCACCGATGGCGAACTGCGTCTAGTCGGAACCACGGTGAATGCCGCGGGGGTTGACCTGGTCCTGAAGGGCATTGGCGTAAGCCAGACCTCTGCATCCAAAGTCTTTGCCACGACCGCGCAAGTTACGGGCGGAACGGGCAGCATTGACCTGTCAAGCATGCTCAACGATTTTACGGGGCAGGTGACGCTCACGGCTACAGGCGCAGCAGCCTCTATCGGTGACATTAACGGCCTGAGCCTGAACTCGTTGACCGGAAAGCTCGCTGTCACCACGTCAATCACCGCTATTGCGGGCACGCAGCTTGTGCTGACGCCAGAAAATCTGACAACGACCTCTGGAAATATTTACTTCCAGTCAAAGGACGGCAACCTAACGACGCCGGGGACGCTGACCACGACAACGGGCAACGTCACGCTAATCGGCAATTTCGTCACCGGCTCCAACGGGACAGTTCAGGTCAACCAGACCATTACCACCGGCTCGGGTGCGGTTACAGTTAATGCCGACAAAGAAGTAATCCTGTCGAAGAGCGTGCTTTCGACAAGCGGGAACATGACTGTTTCTGGCGCTACGGTCACGCACTCCACGGGTTCACTCAATGACATTCTCTATCTGCGGACTGGCTCTGCGGGTAGCATCAATGTCACAGCCAGCGGGACTGGCGGCCTCGTGATGGGTCAATACTTCTATTACGAGGCCGGCACGGGTGCGATAAACGTCACATCGGGCGGCACGGTTGACCTTTCCAACATGACGAGCTCCGGCGTGTTGACCGTCAGCGCCGTTGGTCAGGTCCAACAGGTTGGCCTTGGCTCTTCCATCTCGGTCAACGCCCTAAGCGTTAAGACCCGCAACAACGGCTCTATTTCGCTCGCGAACATGTCGAATAACGCGGCGTATGTTAAGCTCTTGTCGCGCAATGCGGCCGATACAGCGGCCGGCAGCGGTGCAATCAGCTATTTTGACACCAACGGGATGTCTGTCAGCCAGATCCAGTCGGCAGGCACTGTGACGCTCACGTCGGGCGGTGTTATTGATACCGACGCCACAAATGTGCTCGGCAGCGGTTTGGTCGAAGCAACCAATCTGACGATAAAGACGCTTTCCAATGCTGGTGCCGGCGTCATCCTGACGAATGCCAGCAATGATATAGGCACGCTCAATGTGTCGGTACGCAACGCAGCCGACACCGCCGCCGCAGGCAGCACGGCCACTGAAAATACCACAACCGGTACGGGCGGGGCTGTTCGGGTAAGCGACACAAACGGCTTTATTGTTGGCTCATTGCAGACGGGCGCATCCGCGGTCCTGTTGGCTGGCGATGCTGTCACGCAGACCGGCGCCATCATTGTTTCAAAGCTTGGCCTTAGCGGGGCAGGCAGGTTCACGCTAAACTTGGCCAACGCGCAGAGCGCACCGCTGAACCAGATCTCAACCTTCGCGTCGTCGGCAACGGGTGCGGTCGTCCTGACGACCAACACTGCACTTACGATTGGCGCGGTAAACCCGACCGGCATCACCACGGGTGGCGCGCTCATCACCATTACCGCGCCAAGCATTAACGCTAGCAGCACGACGATCGATACGCGTAGTTCGTCCAACGTCGTAACATCCGGCGTTGTCACACTGACCACCACCGGCACCGGGAGTGCTGGAAACCTTGTTGTGGGCAATATCATCACGACAGGCGCGAGCGCGGCTGCGAGCAGTGACGGGCAGGGCGGCAATGCCGGCAACATTACGCTCACAGCATCCGGCAGCTCTTTAACCGTTTCCGGCGCGATTGGTGCGCGTGCAGGCGCGGCAGACGGCTCTGGGGCTGCGGGCATTGACGGGACGGTCAAGTTAATCGCTAGCGCTGGCCAGGTGCTCCAAGCCAATGGCTCTGGAACAAACGCCATTAATGCGGGCGGTCTTCTGGTCGATGCCGGGCTCGCTGTAACCCTGCTTGACACCGGCAATAACATTAGTCGCCTGTCCGCTCGAGTTTTGGGTACTGGCGAAGAGTTTAAGTTTGCCAGCTCAAACGCCTTCGCCATCAATGGCGGTACGGCAGCAAATCTGGGCTGGACTGGGCTTGCAACGAGCGGTGGCAATATCACGCTTTTGGCAACTGGGGCCGCAACTGTCCTTGAAAATATTTCGACGCGCGGCGGCAGCTTTACCGCGGTCAATCTCGCCAGCCTCGGTTCCTCGTCAGCCGACATTTCGACGGCGGGCGATGTTACTTACGCGTCGGGTGCCTATAAAGCAGGCGGCGCAATCTCCATCCAGACGACCGGGGCCCTGACAACGGGCGCCGTAACTTCTGCTGGCGATACAGCAGCGAGCAGCGCCACGGGTAACTCAATCTCGTTGGTTGCTGGCGGCACCCTTACATCTGGTGCGCTGACCAGCAAGGGGGCAGGCGCTGCGGCTGGCAATGTCTCGCTCCAGGGCGCCCTTATCCGCATGGCAGGCAATATAAATGCTGGCGTTGATCAAGGCACGAGTGCGACTTCGGGCGGAAATGTGAGCTTCACAGGGCCAGTTGTGCTCACCAATTCAGACCGGACGATCACAACCGGCGTCGGCAACGGCTCGATCACTTTCGGCAGCACGTTGAACAGTGATAGCGCAGCGCGTAATCTCAGCATGACGGCCGGCACTGGCAGTATCAGTTTTGGCGGCAACGTGGGCACGACCGCCGCGCTTAATAGCTTGGCGGTGTCTTCGGCCAACAATGTCACCTTCTCTGGAAATGTGGCCGCGGCAGGCTTTGTGCAATCGGCAGGAACCGGAACGTCGCTGTTCTCGGGGACAACTACCCTCAGCGGAGCATTCTTATTTACCGGCAACGAGCTGACCATTAATGGTCCGCTTTCAAGTACCGCTGCGATGACTGTAGTCAATGCCGGAACGTTTACTACCAGCGCCGATGGCGACCTGATCGCGGCTGGTGGTTTAAGCCAGACCGGTGCTGGATCGAGCCGTATCGCCGGGGACATTACCACCACGGCCAGCAATATCAGTTTTGCTACGCCTGTGGTTGTTACTGGCAATGTTGCGATGGGTTCGGCTAACGGCAACATCAATTTTGTCGGCCTGCTCGACGGCGATGGCAGCGCTACGCCAGCATCCCTGACGCTCGGCTCTGGAACCGGAAACGTCACCTTCAGCACCAAGGTTGGTTCGCTGGCCATGCTTGGCGCGCTTGGCGTTAATACGACCGGCCTGGCCAGTGCTACCGACACCATCCAGGTAGGTTCGTTTGCAATCAACGCCGCATCGACCCTGCCTGCCGGCTCGGCCACGCTACTAGCAAATGTGACTACCGCGACAACCCAAGTGTATAATACTGCGCTGAATGTCGGAGCCAATATCAACCTCACAGGCACGCAGATTACCACGGGTGGCACCGTCAGCGGCGGCGGCAATTTCGCCCTGACGATCACTGGCAATGCTGTGCTGGGTAACGCAAGCGATACACTCGACAACATCACCGGCCTGCAGGCGCTCACCGTGACGGGCACCACGCTAATCAATACCGGCGTGATCACGACCCGCGGCGGGCAGACATATACCGGCAACGCGACGCTCGGCAACGCCACAGCTCTGTCTACAACCGACAATGGTACAGTGCTGTTTTCCGGCACGGTAAATGGCGCCAAGAACCTGACTATTAGCACCGGCAGTGGCAACGTGACGCTGACTGGTGCGGTTGGCGGGACTACGCGCCTCGGGTCGCTGACCCTCGTGAGCACTGGCGCGACGACCTTCGGCTCGAGCGTTAAGGCTGCCTCGCTGTCGGCTAGCAACAGCGGCACCGTCTTCGTCGGCGGTGACATCGATACAACTGGTGCGCAAGGCTACAACGGATCGCTGGTCCTTAATGCCGATGCAGTTTTAGTCGGTACCAATATTTCCTTCGGTCAGATGATCGACAGTGATGCGGCATTGACTAAGCGTGCGCTTACGGTGACCGGCAGCGGTGCGACGACCTTTGCGGGGGCCGTTGGCGGTACAACTGCGCTTGCTTCTTTGACGGTCAATGGCGGCGGCACCGCGCTGTTGAACGGCAGCGGCGTAACCACCAGTGGCGCGCAGAGTTATGCCGATGTCGTAACCGTGGGCGCCTCCACCATACTGACCGGCACGGACATTTCCTTCGGTCAGACAATCGATGGCGGCGTTACCGCTGGCGCACTGACGGTCACCGGCAGTGGCGCGAAGACTTTTACGGGCGCCATCGGAAGCACAGTAGCGCTTGCTTCGCTTAAGGTTGATGGCGGTGGCACGGCGCTGTTTAACGGCGGGACTGTGATCACCAGTGGCGCTCAGAGCTACGTTGATGCTCTGACCCTAGGCGCTGCAACTGTTCTGACAACTAGCAACGGGGCCGTCAGCTTTGGTTCGACGTTGAACTCGGCTGCAGCTCTTGTAGCGACCCCTGCGACCTTGACGATTACGGCGGGCACGGGCGATGTGAGCTTTGCTGGCATTGTTGGTGGTGCAGCTTACACC
The DNA here is from genome assembly GCF_000420765.1 of Sandarakinorhabdus limnophila DSM 17366. Taxonomy (GTDB): domain Bacteria; phylum Pseudomonadota; class Alphaproteobacteria; order Sphingomonadales; family Sphingomonadaceae; genus Sandarakinorhabdus; species Sandarakinorhabdus limnophila. The sequence continues at coordinate 226,269 of NZ_ATVO01000007.1, forward strand.
GGTTCTGACACGGGCGCCTTGGGCGCTGTGACGCTGGTTTCGGCGAAGGATGTCACCATTGGCGCAGCCTTTAAGGCTGCTAGCCTGGCGCAAAGCGCGGGTACTGGCCTCACGACCATTAATGGCGCGACCTCGCTGACGGGTGCCCTTGCGTTCACGGGCACAGGCTTGACGGTCAATGCTGCGGTGACGGCGGGCGGCGCGGTTACGGTTGCAAACTCGGGCATCTTTACCACTATTGCTG
>NZ_ATVO01000008.1 GCF_000420765.1 Sandarakinorhabdus limnophila DSM 17366
CTGCTCTTCCGTGAACCTCGTTCGCTTCATCGTCCGTCCTCTCCAAGGGCCGGACTCTAATCGATCGTGGAGGAAAATCAGGGGGTCAGGTCAGGACGGCCAGCGGCAGCTGCTCGGGTTCGTCTAACGCCGCTGCATCGCGCAATCGCGCATCGCATCCGCATCGCATCTGAGGCCAGCAAAACCGGGGGGTGGAGAATACTGCCCCCGCGGCCGTTCTGCGGCCTGCCAGAAAGGTCTTTAGTCCTGGGGGCCGAAAACTGGCCAGCGCAAGTGCCGGAAAAGGCGCGCGCTATCCCACGCAATCCCGGACAATCCCGGCCAATCCCGGGCTGCGGGGCTGGGTGGTGCCGCTTAGGTGACTCGAACACCTGACCCCCGCATTACGAATGCGGTGCTCTACCGGCTGAGCTAAAGCGGCATCTCGGTAAGGTGGGCGATTTATCAGCGAGCGGGTGGACTGGCAAGGGGCAAGGCGGCGGCAGTGCGAACGCCCTGAGTGGGGCGGCGGGCCAGGCTGGCTCAATACGGGGACGAACCGGCCGTTATCCGGGGCATGAACCCTGCAAACCCCGGCTACGTCATCCCGCTCCGCGCCTTGGGCATGCATGATGCAGGCGTTGATCGATCGGCCCTCGATCGGCCGGGGCCGCTGCGGGAAGACCAGGTGCCGCGCAGCGTCTTGGTGGAACGGCGTCTCACAAACCGGGCGCTGGCGGCCTGGCAGAGCGCGCACGACGATGGGATGGCACCAGCGCTGGCACCGTTCTTCGATCACAGCATCGTGGTGCGCGATCCGGCGGGCCGCGCCATCATCGAAAGCGTGGGCGGCCCGGTTTCGGCGCGTTTTGGCCTCATCGCCGGGGTAGCGCTGCTGCGCGATCCCGGCCTGTCTGAAGAACTGATGGCGGCCTGCGAACTGGTGGCGCTGCAACCGATGCCGATCCCGTTCGAAGCCAGCGTGAACGATCCGATGGGCGCACAGATGCTGGTGCGCGGCCTGGCGCTGCCGCTGCCCGAAGCCGGCGATCCGGCGGCGCTGGTGCAGATCGTGCTGAGTTGGCGCGAAGTGTTGTCGAAGAGCGCGGCGAAGCGCCTGCGCGCCGAACTGGCCAGCGCCTTTGCCCAGGTGCAGCGGTTGCCGCCGGTGGCCGATCCCTTCCCGCGGCGGCCCCGGTCCGGTGCGGCCCTTGATGTGTTCAATCGCACAAAGATTACAGAGTGAGCTTCGAATCACACTTTTCTTTCGCGACAGCGCGGCGCATAAGCTGCGGGAAAAATGTCGCGGGAGCGATCGAAGTGTCTGAAACGACCAAGCCCGGCACTGCTGCGGCCACTGCAAACACTACATTGGCACAGGCGCTGGCGGGGTGCCTGTTTGCCCGCGCCTTGCCCGGCGAAATCGAAGGCCTGGACGAGGCGGCACGTGCTGCCGTGGCCGGCTTCATGGCCGGTGCTGCCGCCCGGCGCGCGCCCGATCAGCCAGTGATCCACATCGATCCGCTGGCCGAGGATGGCGCCCGCCGCCTGCGCCTGGCCATCATCGGCGAAGATCGGCCGTTCCTGGTGGATTCCACCGCTGCCGCCGTCACTGCCGCTGGGGTGGACATCCACCGCCTGCTGCACCCGATCATCGATGTGCGCCGTGATGCGGACGGCACGCTGCTGGAGGTGATCGGACTGGGCAAGAATGGCGCCCCCCTGCCCGGCCACACCCGCGAATCCATGATCTACATGGAGATCGAGCAGGTTGGCCACAAGACGCGCGCCGCGCTGGAGGCCAGCCTGGCCCAGGTGCTGGCCGATGTGCGCGCCGCGGTGACCGATTGGCAGGCGATGCTGGCCCTGCTGCGCGAACGCATTCGCGCCCTTTCGGACAATCCGCCGCCGCTGGCCCCGCACCGCACCGCAGAAGCCATGGCCTTCCTCGAATGGCTGGCGGCCGACAACTTCACCCTGCTGGGCGCCCGCCATTACCGCCTTGAAGGCGATCTGGACGATCCGGCGATGGAGGTGACCAGCGATGTTGGTCTTGGTCTGCTCGCCGATCCGGATTACCCGGTGTGGAGCGGCACGCGCGGCCCGGCCGATACGCCGCGCGCCTTCAAGGCCCTGCTGGCCAGTCCGGAACCCCTGCTGATCACGCGCGCCGGTGCGGTGGTGAGCGTACACCGCCGGGTGAACGGCGATCTGGTTGCGGTGAAGGGCTTCGACCGCCAGGGCCGCGTGGTATCCGAAACGCGCTTCCTGGGGCTCTACACGTCCGCTGCACTCTCCACCTCGCCGCGCCAGGTGCCCTTGCTGCGCCGCAAGGTGGGCGAGATCATCGATGCGCTCGGCTTTGGCGAGGGCGGCCATTCGGCCAAGGCGTTGGTGCATGTGCTGGAAAGCTTCCCGCGCATGGAATTGTTCGAGGCCAGCCCCGATCAGCTGAAGGCGATGGCGCTGGGCCTGCTCTCGCTGCTCGACCGGCCGCGGCCGAAGCTGTTCGCCCGCGCCGATCCGTTCGGTCGCTTTGTCTCCGCGCTCGTTTATGTGCCGCGCGATCTCTACACCAGCCGCCTGCGCGAAGCCGCCGGCCAGATGCTGGCACAGGAATTGAAGGGCAGCATCGCGCGGTACGAGGTGGAACTGCGCGAAGAGGGCCTGGCGCGCGTGCACTATGTGGTGGATGTGGCCGAGGCTGCGAGCTTCACCGCCGATCAGGCCGCCGGGCTCGATCGCCGACTGCGCCAGTTGGTGCGCGGTTGGGAAGAAGATCTGGAAGCTGCCCTGGCTGAGCTGGTGACGCCGACCCGCGCGGCGCGACTGGCGCGCAGCCACGGCCGGGCTTTTTCCGCCAGCTATCGCGCCCAGCACCAGCCGGCCGAAGCCGCGGCCGACATCATGGCGCTCGCCACGCTGGAGGACGAGAATGACCGCGCTGTGCGTATCATGGCCGCCTCTAAACCCGGCCAGGTGCGCCTGAAACTGTATCGCCTCGGCCCGATCATTCCGCTTTCCGAAGCGGTGCCGGTGCTGGAGAATTTTGGCCTGAAGGTGATCGAGGAATATCCGTTCGATCTCGACGATGGCCGGCTGGGCCGCATCAACGATTTCATCTGTGAAGTGCCCGATCCGGCCATCCTTGCCGATCTGTCGTCGCTGGCGGTGCGGCTGGAGCCGGCGCTGGTCGCCGTGCTCCTGGGCACGCAGGAGAACGACGGCTTCAACGCGCTGATCCCAGGCTGCGGCCTTGAGGCACGTGATGCCTCGCTGCTGCGGGCGTGGTTCCGTTATCTGCGGCAAACCGGGGTCACCTACGGCGTGATGACGGCGGTGGATGCGCTGAAACGCTATCCCGATATCACGCGCGATCTGGTGGGGCTGTTCACGGCGCGCTTTGCGTTGAATGTCGCGAACCGCGCCATGGCGCAGGAAGAGGTGCTGGCCCGCATCGATGCCGGCCTGGCCGAAGTGTCCAGCATCGATGATGATCGCATCATCCGGCTCTATCGCGCGGCCATGCTTGCCACGCTGCGGACCAATTTCTTCGTGCCCGGCGGGCCGGAGGCGATGGCCTTCAAGATCGATTCCGCCGCCATGCCCGGATTGCCCCACCCAATCCCCTATCGCGAGATCTGGGTGTTCTCTCCGCGCGTGGAGGGCATCCACCTGCGCGGCGGCCCGATTGCGCGTGGCGGCCTGCGCTGGTCTGACCGGCGCGACGACTTCCGCACCGAAGTGCTGGGCCTGGTGAAGGCGCAGAAGGTAAAGAACACGGTGATCGTGCCGACCGGCGCCAAGGGCGGTTTCTATCCCAAACTGCTGCCGCCGGCATCGAACCGTGATGCGTGGCTGGCGGAAGGCACCGAGGCCTATCGCATCTATATCCGCGCGCTGCTGTCGATCACCGACAATCTGGATGTGGCCGGCACCGTCCTGCCGCCAGCCGGCGTGGTGTGCCATGATGCGCCCGATCCGTATCTGGTGGTCGCCGCCGACAAGGGCACCGCAACCTTTTCCGACACCGCCAATGGCATTGCCGAGAGCCAAGGCTTCTGGCTGGGCGATGCCTTCGCGTCGGGTGGCGGTAATGGCTATGACCACAAGGCGATGGCCATCACCGCCAAGGGTGCGTGGATCTCGGTGCAGCGGCATTTCCGCGAACTGGGTACCGACGTGCAGACCCAGACCATCCGCGTGGCCGGCGTGGGCGACATGTCGGGCGATGTGTTCGGCAACGGCCTGCTGCTGTCGCCCGCCGTGGCGCTGGTGGCGGCCTTTGACCATCGCCACATCTTCCTTGATCCCACGCCCAATATCCCGGCCGGCTTTGCAGAGCGCCAGCGCATGTTCGCGCTGCCGCGATCGAGCTGGGACGATTATGACAAGGCGCTGATTTCGGAAGGCGGCGGCGTGTTTGCGCGAAGCCTGAAATCCATCCCGCTTTCGCCCCAGGTGCAGGCCATGCTGGGCGTGAGCGTGGACGCAATGGCGCCCGGCGAATTGCTCAGCGCCATCCTGAAGATGCAGGTCGATCTGATCTGGTTCGGCGGCATCGGAACGTATGTGAAGGCGTCGACCGAAAGCAATGCCGACGCCGGGGACCGCGCCAATGATGCGATCCGGGTGGACGCACACGCGTTGAAGGCAAAGGCGATCGGCGAAGGTGCCAATTTGGGCCTCACCCAGGCCGCGCGCATCGAATTCGCGCGCACCGGCGGCCGCATCAACACCGATTTCATCGACAATTCGGCCGGGGTCGATTGCTCCGACCACGAAGTCAACATCAAGATCGCTCTGAACGGCGAGGTCGCCGCCGGCCGCCTGTCGCGGCCGGATCGCGATGCGCTGCTCAAGGTAATGACCGACGACGTTTCGGAACTGGTGCTGCGCGACAATCGCCTGCAAACCCAGGCCATCAGCCTGGCCGAAACCGGCGGTGCGGCCGCCGTGCCGGTGCTCCAGCGGCTGATCCAGACTCTGGAAGGCCGTGTTGGACTGGACCGCAAGGTTGAAGGCCTGCCCGGTGACGATGTGCTGGGCCAGCGTGCGCAGGCCGGCGAAGGCCTGACCAGGCCGGAACTCGCGGTGGTGATGGCCTATGCCAAGATGGCCGCCTATGACGTGCTGGTGACCAGCGCGGTGGTGGATGATCCGCTGCTGGAAGCTGATCTGATCGCCGCGTTCCCGGCTGCCATGCAGGGCACGCACCGCGATGCGATCCTGCATCACCGCCTGCGCCGCGAACTGGTGGCGACCAAGCTGACCAATGAACTGATCAACCGCGCCGGCCTTTCGGCGCCCTTCGAACTGGCCGAAGAACTGGGCGCCGGCATCGCCGATATCGCCCGCGCCTTTGTGGCGGCGCGGCAGCTGTTCGGCTTTGCCGGGCTGTGGCAGGCGATCGATACGGCGGCAGTGCCGGCCACGGCGGCCAATGCGCTGCACCGCGCTGCGCAGGGCGTGCTGCGTGCCCAGATGGCCGATCTGGTGCGGCTGGGCGGCGGCCGCAGCGCCTCCGCACTGGTTGCCGCGATCGCACCGGGCCTGAAGGCGCTGGGCAACAGCATCGAACAACTGGTCAAGGCCGAAGTGCGCGGCCAGCTCGACCGTTCGGCGGCTGAACTGGCCAGCGCCGGCGCCCCGGCCGATCTGGCGCGCAGCATCGTGCATGTCGAAGCGCTTGATGGCGCGGTGGGCGTTGCGCTGCTGGCGGCCGAACGCCGGCTTGATGTGGCGGCCACGGCCCGGGCCTATACAATGCTGGGCGAAACCGCCGGGCTGGATTGGGCGCGCGGCGCGGCGGCGGCGCTGAACCCGGCCGATCCGTGGGAACGGCTACTGACGGCGGCACTGGTGCGTGATTTCGAGCAGATCAGGCTTGATCTGCTGCGCCATATCGTGCCGGAGGGCAGCAACCCGGTGCAGGTGCTGGCGCTGTGGCTGGAAGCCCATGCGGCGCGGGTGGCGCGCATCGCGGCCTCCATCACCCGGGCGCGCGACAGCGGCATGGTGAGCGCGGCGATGCTGGCGCATATTGCGGGGCAGGCGCGCGCGGCCTTGACGTGACAAGCGGTCGGGGAAGCGTTCGCCCCCTTGTTGCAAACGGCCTCGCCTGCTAGCGGCAGCGACATGTCTGTGGATAGCCAAACCGTACGCAAGATCGCGCGCCTGGCGCGGATCGCCGTCACCGATGATGAGGTGCCCGGCCTTGTCGAGCAACTCAACGGTATCCTTGGCTGGGTGGAACAGTTGGGCGAGGTCGATACCAAGGGGGTCGAACCGATGGCCAGCGTCATGCCCGGTAACATGCGCTGGCGCGAAGACGTGGTGACCGACGGCGGCATCCAGGACAAGGTGCTGGCCAACGCACCCGATGCGGCCAGCGGCTTCTTTGCTGTGCCCAAGGTGATCGAATGAGCGCGCTGACCGATCTTTCGCTGGCCGAGATGAAGGCGGGGCTGGACGCCAGGCAGTTCAGCGCGGTTGAACTGGCGCAGGCGCATCTCGATGCGATGGCAGCCAATCGGCATCTGAACGCGTTCATTGTCGAAACGCCGGAACTGGCGCTGACGCAGGCCAAGGCCGTTGACGACGGCACACGTAGCGGCCCACTGGCCGGCATTCCGCTGGGCATCAAGGATCTGTTTGCCGTTGAAGGCGTGCAGACCACGGCGGGCTCAAACATCCTCAAGGGTTTCGTGCCGCGCTATGAATCGAGCGTGACGGCCAATCTGCTGCGCGATGGCGCCGTGTTCCTCGGCAAGCTCAATATGGATGAATTCGCCATGGGCTCGTCGAACGAGACCAGCGCCTTTGGACGCGTCATCAGCCCGTGGAAGGCCAAGGGCTCAGACGCTGAACTGGTGCCAGGCGGTTCGTCCGGCGGTTCGGCGGCAGCCGTTTCGGCGCGGCTGTGTGCCGGCGCCACCGGCACCGATACCGGCGGCTCGATCCGCCAGCCCGCCGCCTTCGTCGGCATCGCCGGCATCAAACCAACCTATGGCCGGGCTTCGCGTTGGGGCACGATCGCCTTTGCCTCCTCGCTCGATCAGGCCGGGCCGATGGCACGCACCGTCACCGACTGTGCGCTCATGCTCACCTCCATGTGCGGGTTCGATGCCAAGGATTCGACCAGCCTCGATATCCCGGTTCCGGATTACGCTGCCGGCCTGACGGGCGGCATGAAGGGCAAGCGCGTCGGCATCCCGGCCGAATATCGGCTCGACGGCATGGATCCCGAAATCGCCGCGCTTTGGGATCAGGGTATTGCCTTGCTGAAAGCCGAGGGCGCCGAGATCGTCTCGGTCTCGCTGCCGCACACGAAATACGCCCTGCCCACTTATTATATCGTCGCCCCGGCCGAAGCCTCGTCCAACCTCGCCCGCTATGACGGCGTGCGTTACGGCAACCGCGTCACGCCTGCGGGCGGCAACGTGCACGACATGTATGCCGCCACCCGCGCCGCCGGCTTCGGCAAGGAAGTGAAGCGCCGCATCATGATCGGCACCTATGTGCTGTCGGCCGGCTTTTACGACGCCTATTACACTCAGGCGCAAAAGGTGCGGGCCCTGATAGCGCGCGATTTTGAAGCAGCCTTTGAAAAGTGTGACGTGCTGCTCACGCCAACGGCGCCCAGCCCGGCGTTCGCGTTTGGTGCCAAGGCCGATCCGCTGGCCATGTATCTGAACGATGTCTTCACCGTACCGGCCAGCCTTGCCGGCCTGCCGGCGATGAGCGTGCCGGCGGGGCTGTCCGCCTCCGGGCTGCCGCTGGGCCTGCAGATCATCGGTCGCCCGCTTGACGAGATGGGCGTGCTCGATGCCGGACTTGCCATCGAACGGGCGGCGGGCTTCAGCACCCGCCCGTGATCGCGGCCTGATGAAAGCAGTCGCTCCCAAAGAAAAACTGGCAACGCGCGCAGGGCTGGCGCAGTTCCTGCGTTTCGGCTTGGTGGGCGTCGCCACTGATACGCCAAGCTGCGGGCTTGCAAAGCCAGACGACGCTGGCCATAGCGACAGACATGTCTGAAGCCCCAAACTACATCGTTAAGGGCGCCACCGGCGATTGGGAAATCGTGGTTGGCCTCGAAGTTCATGCTCAGGTGACGGCCAAAGCCAAACTGTTTTCAGGCGCCAGCACCGAATTTGGTGCCGAACCCAATGCGCAGGTGAGCCTGGTCGATGCCGCGATGCCGGGCATGCTGCCGGTAATCAACGGCGAATGCGTGCGCCAGGCGGTGCGGACGGGCCTCGCCATCGATGCACAGATCAACAAATGGTCGCGCTTTGATCGCAAGAATTATTTCTACCCCGATCTGCCGCAGGGTTACCAGATCAGCCAGCTCTATCACCCGATCGTGGGCGAAGGCCATCTGGACATCGAACTGGACGATGGCACTAAGAAGCGCATCGGTATCGAGCGCATTCATCTGGAGCAGGACGCCGGCAAATCGGTCCATGATCTGCATCCGTCGATGTCCTATGTTGATCTCAACCGCTGCGGGTGCGCGCTGATGGAGATCGTGTCGCGGCCCGATATTCGCTCGCCAGCCGAAGCCGGCGCCTATGTGGCCGGCTTGCGCCAGTTGCTGCGCTATGTCGGCAGTTGCGATGGCAATATGGACGAAGGCTCCATGCGGGCCGATGTGAACGTATCGGTGCGCAAGGCCGGCCAGCCCTTTGGCACCCGCACCGAAACCAAGAACGTGAACAGCGTGCGCTTCATCATGCAGGCGGTGGAACATGAAGCCCGTCGCCAGGTTGATCTGATTGAAAGCGGCGGCACGGTAATACAGGAAACCCGCCTGTTCGATCCCGGCAGCAGCACCACCCGAGCGATGCGCGGCAAGGAAGACGCGCATGATTATCGCTATTTCCCCGATCCCGATCTGTTGCCGCTGGTGTTCGATGATGCATTCATCGCGCAGTGCCGCGGGAGCCTGCCGGAACTGCCGGCCGCCAAGCGCGCCCGTTATGAATCCACGCTGGGCCTGTCGCCGTATCTGGCTGCCGTGCTGTCGGCCGAGAAGGAAACGGCGGACTGGTTCGAAACCGCGCTAGCCGCCACGGCTGCGAAAGTCGGCCAGCCGGTCACAGAGGTGGCGCTGCGTGTTGCCAATTTCATTTCGAGCGATCTGTTCGGCGCGCTAAAGAAGTTGGGCAAGGAAATCGGCGACAGTCCGGTGTCCCCGGATGCGCTGGCCGAACTGCTGGCGCTGGCCGCCGATGGCACCTTGTCGGGCCCGCTGGTGAAGCAGGTGTTCGAAGCCATGCTGGAAACCGGCGAAGGCGCTGCCAGCATCGTTGAGCAGCGCGGGCTGAAGCAGGTTTCCGACACCGGCGCCATCGATGCCGCCATCCAGACCGTGATGGACGCCAACCCCAACAAGGTTGCCGAATATCGCAGCGGCAAGGACAAATTGTTCGGCTTCTTCGTCGGTCAGGTCATGCGCGCCATGGCCGGCAAGGCGGCACCGGGCGTGGTCAACGATCGGTTGAAGGCGCTGCTGGAAGTCTGATTCGAGGGCGGCGACGTACGGTGCAGCACCGAGGCCCAATCCGGCCCAACGGTTCAACTGGTCGCCGCAAGGGCGCAGTTCGTCGCTGATTGCTTGACGAAAGGTGAACAGCCGCCGTATCCGCCGGCCTCAAGAAGGCAGGATTGCGCTGGCGTTGGCGGCACATCCTGCAGGTCGTGTCTGTCGCGTTGGTGGCTTGTGTTTTTCGCTGCCAACTGCCGCAGGGGCGCATATTCGGCAATGAATGTGAAATTCACTCCGCGTCTTCAGATGCAGGCTGCTGCCGCAGCCGTGTTGCTGGCTTCGGGCCTAGCCTTGGGCCATGTCGCAGCCCAGACTCCGGAATCACAGGCTGCTGCTCATCCTGTTGCCCCCGACCAGACGGCGCTGGTGGCCGCTGAACCGGAACAGCCCAAATTGAATGAGCGCCACGTCAATTGCGTGGCCAAGGTTGTCCACCACGAGGCTGGCAACCAGCCGCGCGAAGGCAAGATCGCCGTCGCCCATGTGCTGTTGAACCGGGTGAAGAAGGGCTTTGGCGACAATGTCTGCGCCGTGGCCAAGCAGCCCGGCCAATTCTTCCGCATTGATCGCTATCACCCTGATCGCAAGAGTGACGGCTGGGCCGAAGCGGTGGACGTGGCCCGCGACGTGCTGGCCGGCGAAGCCCGCGACATATCGAGGGGCGCGCTTTATTTCCACGCCAACTGGGCCAGGCCCAACGGCTTTTTCCGCAGCCGCACCAAGGTGGCGCGGCTCGACGATCACGATTTCTATCGCTGATCCTGATTGCCGCTGGCCTGATCGGGCCAGCGCGCGGCTTTCACCCGATCCCACTGCTGTTTCAGCGCCGCACGCGGTCCATCAAGTCCGTGCGTGGCTGCCTGATCTGCGAGGCCGTGGGCGACAGCACTGATGCGCGCCGTGCGGGCGTCCGGTTCTAGCCCGTCGGCCCAGGCACCAAGCGCGTGGGCGTTGAGCATGGCCAGCATGAAGACAGCGATGCCCACGGCCACCGCCATCTGCGCGAGGCCGGACAAGCCCTGATCATCCGCCTCGACATCCACCGGTGAGTCAAACTGGTCGGCCATGCTCACCTTTCAGAACTGATAATAAATGAAGGCGGCGACGCCTTCGAATCGCATCGCGTCGGTGAGCAAGATCGCCAGTCCGACGGCCAGCCCCAGCACCGGCGCCGGCCATGCCGCCACGCGCCGGCCCAGTGCAGGCAGCAGGGTGGGCGGCGTGAAATGAATGGCCAGGCCGAACGCAATCAGGCCGCACAGCAGCGGGCTGGCCAACGTCAGGCCAGGGCGGAAGGCCCAAAGCTGGCTGAAATAAGCCAGCGCGCCTTCCAGCGTGTCGGCGCGGAAGAAGATCCAGCCCGCCACCACGATGTGGAAGATGATCAGGATGGCGATGGGCTTGGGCAGCGCGGGAAAGCCTTCCGGCCGCCATTCGCGCCACAGCCGCTCGATCGCCAGCACGCCGCCGTGCAGCGCGCCCCAGATCAGGAAGGTCCATTTGGCACCGTGCCAGAAACCGCCCAGCAGCATGGTGATCATCAGGTTGCGGCAGATGAACCAAACGCCGCCACGGTTGCCACCCAGGCTGATGTAGAGATAGTCGCGCAGCCAGCTCGACAGCGAGATATGCCAGCGCCGCCAGAAATCCTGCAGCGAGGTGGCCCTGTATGGCTGATCGAAATTGCGCGGGAAGCGATAGCCGAGCAGCGCCGCCAGCCCCACCGCCATATCGGAATAGGCCGAAAAATCGCAGTAGATCTGAACGGCATAGCCATAGGCACCCAGCGCGAGATCAAGGCCGGTTTGCGCCGAAGGATCGAAGAAGGTCTTGTCCACCAGGCCCGTGGCGAGCTCGCTGGCCACAACCGTCTTCTTGAACAGCCCCCAGCAGATCAGCATCAGCGCAGTCGCCACCATGCCGCGTGTCAGCCTTGGCACCGCCTTGAATTGCGGCACCAGATGGCTGGCGCGCACGATCGGCCCGGCCACGAGGTGGGGGAAAAAGCTCATCAGCAGCGTGATGTCGAGGAAGCTGGCCGGGGCTGTCTGGCGGCGGGCGATATCGATCAGGTAGCTCATGCCCTGGAAGGTGAAGAAGCTGATGCCAACCGGCAGGATGATTTCCAGCACCGGCAGATCGCGGCCCCAGCCGGCGCGGGCAAGGATGGGGGCCAACTGTTCAAGGAAGAAGCCGAAATATTTGAAGAACCCCAATATGGCGAGATTGGCCGCCACGCCGATGCCCAGCCAGGGCTGAGCGCTGCGGCCATCATCCAGCCGGCGCTGAATGGCCTGCGCACAGCCCCAGTTGATCGCCGCCGACGCGATCAGCAGCGCCACGAAGCGCCAATCCCAGAAGCCATAGAACACCCAGCTGGCCAGCAGCAGGATGATCTTGCGCCATTCGTTCGACGCCAGCCCCACCGTCCAGACGAGCAGCAGCACAGGCAGGAAGAACAAGCCAAAATCCAGCGTGGGGAACAGCATCAGTGCAGCCCGCCCACCCGTGCCGCATCCAGATCGGCCAACAACAGCCGGGCCACTTCCACGCCGCCCGCCGCGGAATAATGGATGAAATCCGGGCCCATCAGCCCGGCCTGCATCCAGCGCACCGCCGAACAGGCCCCGCCCTGCCGTGCCCGCCAATCCCAGAAGGCGATGCCCAGATCGGCCGCCACCCGGCGCTGCACGGCGCTGGCCGCGGCCAGCGCCGGCGGGTTGAACAGCGGCAGCCCGCGCCGCACGGCACGCGGCATCGGGCCGGACAGCGTCACCGGATCGGGCGCCAGCGTACCGCCTTCATCATTCCACAACGGGATGTCGATACCGTCCACCGGCAGGCGATCGGGGGTAGCCTGAATGGCACTGTTGCAATCAGTAGCACCGCCGGGCGCGCCGCCCACCACATTGTCCCTCAATTCACGGTTGCGGCTGGCGGCATCGGGCGGACCAAGCAGCAGGATCGGCACCGGCCCAGCCAGCCGGCGGATGCGCGCCACCTGTTCGCGAATCTGGCTTTCCAAGCGCGTGGAGTCGAAAAAGGGCGCAAAGCCTTCGTTGGTGCCAAAGGCCAGGATCACCAGATCGGCCGGCAGCGCCTGAAACTGCGCGGCGATGGTCGCCTCATCGGCGCGCCCAAGGAATTGCAGCTGCGATCCCGGCACTCCCAGATTGGAGACGACGACACCGCTTGGCCGTTCCAGCCACCAGCCGGTGATGATCGCCTCGCCAGCGACCAGTTCCAGCCGCGCGCTGTCGGTGGCGGCGCCCGGCACGATGCGGCGGCACTGCGGGCCTTCGCCAGCAAAGGCCAGTTCCTGTGTGTCGGTGCCAAGGGTGAGATTGAGGCGCGGGCCATCAGGGCTGGCCATCACACACAGGCCAAAGGCGGTAAAACTGGCGTCGGCGGTGAGCGCCAGCGCCGACCCCGGCGCGCTGCTGCTGACCGTATAACCCGTGATACCGCGCGGCGGCCAGGGTTCTGCAGCCCCGCTGCCGAACAGGCCGCGTACGCTCCACGGCCCGGACGTGGAGACGCTCACCCCGCGCAGGCGCACCCCGGCATGCGGGCGCCCGGCCGGCATCAGGCCGCGCCCGCCATTGCCCAGCCGCGCCTGCAATGCGTCGCGCAGGGCGCCGGTGATGGCATCGCCCGCCGTGTGCGAATCGCCGATCTGCACGATATGCACGGGGCGATCCGTGGGCATCTGTGCCGCGCTGAGCGGCACGCCCGCCAGATGCTCGGCCCCGCACAGCGCCGCCAGGCACGGCGCAGCGGCAAGCGCCAGCGATGCAAGCAACGCCGGCATCAGGGCCGGGGCGGTTCGGCTGGCGGCGGCGGCGTCTGCTCTGGCGGCGCCGCGGGTTGCGGCGGCAGCAGTTGCATCGGCGCTGAATCGGTGTCCGGAACAGGCGCGGCGGTGTCCGGCGCCGGGCTGGGCGCTGGCGGCGTGCTGACATCGGCTCGCGGTTCGCTGCCGGCGGTGTCCGGCGCGGGTTCAGGCGCCGTCACGGGCACATTTGCGGCCGGCGGCGGCACCAGATCTGCCGTTACCGGCTTGCCGGCGCGGGCGGTCTGCCCCCAGGCGCGCAGGCGCGTGGCCAGTGAATCGGTCAGCAGGCGATAGCCCTTCATGCTCATGTGAATGCCATCGCCGGCACGCACGAGCCACGGCACGCCATCCTTGCCCGGCAGGTGCGAGGCATAGCGGCCCTCGCCATCAACGGCGGCGGCGCGGGTATCGATGAACGGCACACCCAGATCGGCCATCAGCGCCGCGTAAAACGCATTCAGCCCCTGCACCTGGGCATCATATTTCGGATCGCGCATCACCGGCAGGCCCACCCATACCACGCTGGCGCCCTGGGCCTGCAGCGCCTTCACATAACGGGTGATGCGCGTCGCGATTTCCGCCTTCCAGCGCGCCGACAACAGGGGTGCCACCTTGCCATTCACATAAATGCCTTGGGTGTCGTTGGCGCCGAAACTGATCACCGCCACATCCACCGGCCCTTCGGCCAGGATGCCGGCCAGCCGATCTTCCAGATTGTTCTGGGCGTAACGGGTGAAGCCGGTGGCCTGTTCGGAATGGCGCAGCACCTGAAAGGCTTCGCGGCGCGGCAACTGGTTATAGAGCGCCGCCCACAGGCCATCACCGAAACTGTCGCCAAACACGCCGATGCGGAACGCGCGCTTTTCAGCAACGGCGCGGGCCAGGCCAGCCGGCACGTCGGCCGCTGCCGCCACGGCTTGCGGCAGACCATCGACGTCCACCGCCTGCGCCGGAGCGGCGGCCGCCACCGTTACCGGCGGCCCTTCTGCTATCCAGGCGCTCAGTTGCGGCGCAAAGGCCAGGCCAATGGCAACGCCGGCCGCCACGCCGCAAAACAGCACGGCGGTGCGATCGATCAGCAGGAGAGCCGGATTGGGAGCGGTAGGATCGGACATGATGTGCGCCGGTCTTCACCACGGCCGGCGCGGAGTGGCAAGAGGGTCAGCCGCCGGTGAGCGGCGAAGAGCGACCAAGACGCGCCAACCGCACCTTCAACAGCGCCATGCCCACCACCGTGAGCGGCACCGCCAGCACCACGCCCAACGGGCCCATCAGCGTGCCGGCCGCAATCAGGCTGAAGATGGTGAGCACCGGCGGCAGATCGCCAAAGGTGCTTTGCGCGATCGGCATCACCACATTGCCCTGCAACTGCTGCACCACCACCAGCGCGATGATGGTGAAGATGCCGGTATCCGCCCCCTGGCCAAAACCCAGGATCACCGTGGGCACCGCCACCAGAATGACACCCAGATAGGGCACGAATTCGCACAACCCGGCCACCAGCCCGATCGCCAGCGGCGACGGCAGGCCCACCAGCCACAGGCCCAGCGAGGTGCCCACCGCCACAAACGCCATGCCAATGGCCTGCACCTTCAGCCAGGCCGTGAGCGAAGCCCGCACCGCCGCCACGGTTTCACTGGCACGCACCCGCGATTCCGATGGCAGCAGGGCGATCAAGCCATCGATATGCAGCCGCGGTTGCGCCGCCAGATACAGCGCCGCGACCAGCACGACCGCAAAGCCGGTGATCGCTGATCCGATATTGGCCAGCGTCGCCTGCACGATGCCCACCACCTGTTCCATCTTGGGCGCATAATTGGTCAGCTGGGAAATGAGATCATCACCAATGGCATAACTGCGCACCCAGCTTTCCACTTGCGCCAGCGCCGCCGGGAAGCGTTCCGAAAGATGGATGAACTGTTCCACCATCATGGTGCCGAACAACCCGAAAATGGTGGCCAACGCGGCGAGCGGGATCAAGATCGCCGCCGCAATCGCCAGCGCGAACGGCAGCCGCAGCCGGCGCTGCAACAGCGCGGCAAAATCGCTGAGCATCAACCCCACCAGCGCGCTGGCAAACAACACCAGCAACAATTGCTGCAAATGCCAGGCCGCCAACGCCAGCCCGATGCCGGCCATCACCGCCAACGTGCGCCGGAACCAGCGGCCGCTGTCATCCGGGCTGGGGCCATGGCCGGGGATGTGATGGGGTTCAGTGGCGGGGGGCGTTGTCATGCCATGCCATCATGGCCGCGTGAGCGGCGGAAAGAAAGAGGGCCTCCGGCGGGCCGGGACGAGACGGTCCGGTTTCGGATGGTCAGGGTCGGAAAGCACCTCGTCGGCAGCCAACCCAACACACGCCAATCCGATTGGGTAAGTGAATTGACGCGGAACGGGTTGTCGCTCGGGAGCGCCTCGGCCTCGTCGGCCCGCCGGGCCTGCTGCACCGCCCGCTGCGCTTTCCGCAGGATCTCACCAACCTGCCGGTGTTGTTGCCAGCGAAAGGCCTCGATATCCGCACCGGGTTCGATCAGCTGCTGGATCAGGCCGGCATCCAGCCGATTATCCTGGCCGAAGTGGACGACATGGCGATGCTGCGCCTGCTCGCCCGCTCCTCTGACGCGCTCACCCTGGTGCCGCCGATCGTGGTGAAGGACGAACTCGCCGCCGGCACGCTGGTGGAGGTGTTCACCATCCCCGGCCTGACCGAGGAGTTTCACGCCATCACCCAGCGCCGGCGATTCCCCAATCCGCTGCTGAGGGAATTGCTAGAGGGTTAGAGCCCCATTTCCGCCGCAGCCGCCCTGATGCGCCCCTGCGCACCGGCATCCCCGGCAAAGGCCGCCAGTGCCTGATCGCGCGCCGTCTTTGCCGCCGGCACATCACCCAGCACCTGCCGGGCGCGCATCAGGCGCAGCCAGCCGGCTTCATCCTTCGGGTTGGCCTTCAGCTTTTCGGCAAGGCCATCAACCATTGAACGGATCATCGCCTGGCGATCCGACGGCTTCATCGCTTGCGCGGCCTGCACCTGTTCGCGGCTTGGGCTGGGCATCACGCCCGCCGGCGCTGCGGCATTGGCGGCGGCTGCGGCGGCCACGGGCGGAGGCAGGCCGGGCACGGCGGCGTTGCCCACCGGCTTGGTGGCGGCCAACCGCGCGGCAATGTCGATGCCGGCGGCCTGCGCCGTCTGCTGAACCACGGAACGCAACTGCGGCAGCCAGGGCGCATCCGCGGGCGAATCGGCGACCAGGCGCAACATGTCCTCGATGGCCCCCTTCCGGTCACCTTGTTCGGCCTTGCGCACGGCGAGGAAATAGCGGGCGCGCGCATCAGCACCATCCTGCGCCGCGGCCTTTTCGAAGGCAGCGGCAGCGGCGGGCGTGATCTGGCCGCCGGCTTCCTGCACCAACGCCTCGCCATAGGCTGATTGATAGCCTTCGCCATCGGGCTTCAACGCGATCGCACGGGCATAGGCCTTGGCAGCATCGCTGTAACGAGCGGTCTGGAAATAGCTCCAGCCCAGCATGCGCCAGCCTTCCGGATCGTTGGGGTTGGCCTGCATCTTCTGTTCAAGGCCGGTGACCAGCTGGTTCACCTCGCCCTGCGCGGCGGCATCGGGCACCGGGCCAGCAGCCGGAGCGGCTGCGGGCGCGCCAGCCGGAGCAGCAGCACCCGCCAGTTCGGGCTGGCCCATGCTGACATAAAGCGCGGCGCCGGCCACGGCGACCATGGCCGCCAGGCCCAGCGCCAGGCCGGAAAGCGCCTTCTGGCCCATGGTGCGATCAAGTTCGGCCGGGATATGGCCGGCGGCCAGCAGGCGACGGCGAATCTCGTTGCGCAGCCCTTCGGCTTCGCCGGGCTGGATGCTGCCAGTGGCCAGTTGCACATCGACATCGGCCAACTGATCCTTCAGCACGGCGATGGTGGCGGCACGGGCGTCAACCCTTGCTTCGTGGCGGCGCACCAGCGGAATGGTGAGCCAGGCCGCGGCCAGGGCCGTGAGCGCAGTGAGGATAATCCAGAGTGTCATGTTGGTCTCAGTCTTGGGGGCCCGCCAGCCGGTCAAGCTCGGCGCGTTCAGCCTCGGTGAGCGGGGTGGCATCAGGCGTTGCAACGGGCTTGCGCCGTTGCCAGAAAATCAGGCCGGCGCCGCCCAGCAACAGGATCGCGAACGGCCCCAGCCACAGCAGCAGCGTGTCGCCTTCCATCGGCGGTTTCAGCAGCACGAAATTGCCGTACCGCGCCACGACATAGTCGCGCACTTCGGCATCGCTGCTGCCCCTGGCGATCTGTTCGCGCACCAGTACCCGCAGATCGCGGGCAAGCGGCGCATCGCTGTCGTCGATGGACTGGTTCTGGCAGACAACGCAGCGCAAATCCTTGGAAATGGCGCGGGCGCGGGCTTCCTGCGCTGCATCAGGCAGCATTTCATCGGGCAGCACGGCAGCCGCCGGGGTGGCCAGCATCAGCGCCAGGGCAAGCAACGCGCGCTTCATGCTTCGGCTCGCAATTTCTGCATCAGCGGCCTGATCTGGCCTTCCCACACTTCCGGGCTGATCGGGCCGATCTGCTTGAAGCGGACCCGGCCCTTCTTGTCGACCACGAACGTCTCCGGCGCACCGGTCACGCCCAGATCAATGGCGGTGCGACCGGGGAAATCACTGCCCATGCCGGAATAGGGATCGCCGTAGCGCGCGAGGAAAGCGCGGCTGTCTTCCGGCTTGTCCTTCCAGGCGATGCCATAAACGGGGAAGCCTTCGGCGGCAATGCGTTCCAGCACGGGGTGTTCCTGCGGGCAGGCGGCGCACCAGCTTGCCCACACGTTGAGCAGCCGCGGTTCGCCCTTGAAGCTGGCGCTGGCCAGGCCCGGACCACCGCCCGGTGCATCGGTGATGCCGGGCAGTACGAATTCGGGCAACGGCCGGTCGATCAACTGGCTCGGCAGTTCCTTGGGGTCCTGCGTCAGGCCAAAGCCCAGAAAGGCGGCAAGCCCGGCAAAGGCGATGACCGGCAGGATGAACAACACACGCTTCATGATGGGCCGCTTATTCCGCCGGAACCAGAGTGGGCGCAAGGGGTGACCGCACCTGCGGCGCGCCGATGCGGAAGCGGCGATCGGCCAGGCTGGCCGCGCCGCCCATCGCCATGAGGAGCCCGCCAAACCAGATCCAGCCCACGAGGGGATGCCAGTAGATGCGCACCACCAGCCCCTGCCCGCGTGCATCCTGCTGCACATCGCCGATGGCGACATATTGATTGCCCAGCGGCGACACGCCGATGCCGGCTTCCGTCGTCTGGCTGCCCGAAACGGTGTAAATCCGGCGTTCGGATACCAGCGCGTGTTCGTTGCCGTTCTGGCTGACCGTGAAGCGGGCGCGCAGGGCACGATAATTGGCGCCGTCCACTTCCTCGGCGCCCAGCATGGTGACGCTCACCGGTCCGGCTGCGGCCGTTTCACCGGGGCGCATCACCAGGATCTTTTCAGCGGCAAAACTCGTCATCGTCGCGATACCGGCAGTGGTGAAACCCAGACCAGCGTGGGCCAATACAAGCCCGACGGTCGCCGCCGGCGTGGTGCGCACCAGCCGCCACGAAAAGCCGCCCGCGCCCCACCAGCGCCGCACCAGCACGAGCACAGCGCCCAGCACCAGCCAGCCGCCGAGCGCGAGACCTAACGCGGCCACGACCTGCGCCGCGCCCAGCCATAGAGTCAGCCCGGCAAGCAGCGCCGCGATCACGGCCACCGGCACCAGCAGTTTCTTGCCCAGCACCGCCAGATCATCGCGCTTCCATGACAGCATCGGCCCGATGGTGACGAGGATGAGCAGCGGCGCCACCAGCGGCACGAAGACGAGGTTGTAATAGGGCGGGCCGACCGAAATCTTGTTGGTGGGCGACACGGCTTCCATAATCACCGGATAGAAGGTGCCGAGGAACACCACCGCGGTGAGCGCCATCAGCAGCAGATTGTTGAAGGTGAGCCCCGATTCACGGCTGATGCTGCCAAACAGGGCGCCGGAACGCAGCATCGGCGCGCGGGCGGCAAACAGCGCCAGTGCCGTGCCGGTGGCGCCGATGATCATGGCGAGGATGAACACGCCGCGTTCCGGATCGACCGCAAAGGCATGCACCGAAGTGAGAATGCCGGAGCGGACAAGGAAGGTGCCGATCAGCGACAGCGAGAAGGCGAGAATGGCGAGCAGGATTGTCCAACCGGCGAGGCTGCCGCGCTTTTCGGTGACGATGGCCGAATGCAGCAGCGCCGTGCCGATCAGCCATGGCATGAAGCTGGCATTTTCCACCGGATCCCAGAACCACCAGCCGCCCCAGCCCAGTTCGTAATAGGCCCAGAAACTGCCCAGCGTGATGCCGCATGTAAGCGGCACCCAGGCCGCCAGCACCCACGGCCGCATCCAGCGCGCCCACGCCGGATCGGCACGGCCTTCCAGCAAGGCAGCGACGGCAAAGCTGAAGGTGACGGAAAAGCCGACATATCCCAGGTACAGCAGCGGCGGGTGGAAGACGAGGCCGGGATCCTGGAGCAACGGGTTCAATTCCGCGCCGTCGAGCGGCACCGGGAACAGGCGCTCAAACGGGTTGGACGTGAACAACGCAAAGGCAAGGAAGGCAACGCTGATCATCGCCTGCACCGAAAGGATGCGCGCCTGCAGCGTGACGCGCAGATTGTCGCCAAAGCGCGCGATGCCAGCACCATAGATCGACAGCACCAGCACCCACAGCAGCATGGAGCCTTCGTGATTGCCCCACGTCGCCGCCAGCCGGTAGGGCAGCGGTTGCGACAGGGCGCTGTGATTGGCGACCAGCTTGACCGAGAAATCGGCCTGGCCGAACAGCGTCATCAGGCAGCCAAAGCTGATGGCGATCAGCAAAGCCTGCAAGGCCGCCGCGCTGCGCCCGAACGCCATCAGCGCCGCATCCCCGCGGATCGCGCCCAGCATCGGCAGCACCGCTTGCGCAACCGCCACCAGCAAGGTGAGGATCAGGGCGAAATGGCCGATTTCGGCAAGCATCTGCGGGTGGTCTCCAACGGTTGGCGGCGGCAGAATGGCGAAATATTGCCTCTGCTTGCATTCTTGCTCTAGCCGATACGTATGAAGATGCTAGGGATTTATCTGGAATCAAAGCGCTGCTACAGGCTTTGAATCGAAGGGTGTGAGCCCGGGGGGGGCAAGATCATTGTGACGACGTACCGCATCGCGATTGTGGGATCGGGGCCTGCCGGGCTTTCGGCAGCGGCTCATGCTGCCAAGTTGGGGCTGAGCCATATCCTGCTCGAAAAGACCGACCATCTGTCGGATACGATCTACAAATACCAGAAGGGCAAGCATGTGATGGCAACGCCATCGCAACTGGTTCTGCGCTCGCCGCTGGATTTCGAAGCCGGCAAGCGCGAGGTTATTCTGGGCACCTGGAATGAGCAGACGGCCGCCGCCGGCGTGAACGTCAAGCACGGCGCTGAAGTGAAGAACATCGTTGGCACCGGCGCGCCCATCCCCGGATCGGTGATGCCGATCGTGAGCCGCAACCGCGATGGCACGACCAGCACGACCGAACTGCAGCGCAACGCCCCGCCCTATCGCCTGACGCTGGTGAGCGGCGAAGAGATCATGGCCGAAACCGTGATCATGGCGCTCGGCACCCAGGGCAACCCCAATCTGATGGGCTGCCCGGGTGGCAACCTGCCTCATGTCCAGTACCAGCTCGACGATCCCACCGAATATACCGACGAACATATCTTTGTGATCGGCGGCGGCGATGCCGGGATCGAAAATGCGCTGGGCCTGTGCGCCGATCCGGCGCAGAACAACACGGTCACGCTGATCAACCGTACTGCCGATTTCCCCACCGCCAAGGATGCTAACGTCAAGGCGCTGATGGCGGCGCGCGATTCGGGGCGCATCAGCATCATGGCCGAAGCCAACACCACAGCGGTGGAACCCGGCTTCATTACGGTTGAAACCCGCGATGGCGAAGTGCGGGCGCGCTGCGACCGGATTATCGCCCGTATCGGTTCGGCACCGCCGCGCAGCTTTGTCGAAGGCTGCGGCATCGAATTTGCCAGCGCCGACCGGCTCGCCTTCCCCAAGCTTTCCGCCACCTTCGAATCGACCGCGCCGGGCATCTATGTCACCGGCGCGCTGGCCGGCTATCCTTTGATCAAGCACTGCATGAACCAGGGCCACGACGTGGTGGAGTTCATCAACGGCAATCTCGATCTCAAGCCCGCCGACGAACCGATCCTGGAAGCCAAATTTGCCGGCCTGCCCGGCAAGCGCAGCGTTGCCGAATGGCTGGAATATTTGCGGACAAGCGTTTCGATCCTGAATGGCATGAGCAGCCTGCAGATACGCGAATTCATGCTGGACTCGAGCGTGAAGCGTTATGCGCAGGGTGAGGTGATCTTCGAACGCAACGCCCCCGGTTCATCGCTGTTCGGCATTGCCGATGGCGAGGTGGTGGTGGAAGTGAATCCAAACGATCCGTCCATAACCGTGTCAATCGGCACCGGGCAGATTTTTGGCGAAGTCGGCCTGATTTCCGGCCGGCGGCGCGGGGCGACCATCAAGGCCGCGCGCGATACCATCGTGGTGGAAATCAGCCGCAATGCCGCGCTGAAACTGATGAGCCAGGTGCCATCGGCATCGCGCGAGATCACCCGCATCAACACCGAACGCACCTTGCTGCAGATCTTCAAATCAGGCCTCGCGCCCGCCGATCTGGTCGACGTGATCGCCGGCGCCAAGGTGGAAACCATCCGTTCCGGCCAGGCCATCATCAAGGAAGGCGAAACCGGCGACGACATCTTCATCATCCGCTCCGGCTCGATGGTGGTGGAAAAGTCGATCGGCGGCAAACCGGTGTTCCTCAGTTATGTTCCCGCCGGCAGCTTTGTTGGCGAGATGAGCGTGATCGACGGCAGTGCGCGTTCTGCCACGGTGCGCGCGGCGGTGAAGAGCGACGTGATCCGCCTTTCGGGCGAACCGTTCCGCGCGCTGCTCGCCACCAAGCCGCAATTGCTCGACAAGTTGCGCGGCGAAATGGCCAGCCGCACCCAGCTCAACAATTTTGTCGAATCCAAGAAGGACAGCTTCTCCGGCGTGGTCGACATGTACACCGGGGTGGCAAACTTCCTGGTGGAACAGGGCCTGGGTGAAGCCACCGACGTGCTGCTCATCGATGAGAAATTGTGCGTTGGTTGCGACAATTGCGAGAAGGCCTGCGCCGATACGCATGACGGCCTGTCGCGGCTGGATCGCGAGGCCGGGCGCACCTATGCCCATCTGCATGTGCCGACCAGCTGCCGCCACTGCGAACATCCGCACTGCATGGCCGATTGCCCGCCCAACGCCATCCACCGCGGGCCCACCGGCGAAGTCTATATTGATGAAACCTGCATCGGCTGCGGCAACTGCCAGCGCAACTGCCCCTATGGCGTGATCCGGCTCGACAAGACGCCGCCGAAAAAGCCGTGGCTGCTCAGCTGGTTCATGTTCGGCAGCGGCCCCGGCCCCGGCGAAGCCAGCCACAAATGGGCCAAGAAACATGATCCCGCCTATGCCGAAAAGGCCAAGAAGGCGATAAAGTGCGACATGTGTTCGGGCCAAGAAGGCGGCCCGGCCTGCGTGCGCTCTTGCCCCACTGGCGCTGCCATTCGTGTCTCGCCGGAACAATTCCTCGGTGTCGCCCTGATGAAACGGGAGGACCGCTGATGGCCAGCAAGACACAGGCCAGCCGGGCGATGACCGGCAAGGCCGTCACTCGCGCGCCGCGTGACACCGCGCACGAGGGCTTCCTCAATCACAAGCGCGGGCGCTGGGCCAAGGTGGCGATCACCCTGAGCGTGGTGGCCCTCGGCGCTTATCTGCTCACCGATCCGGTGCCGCGCCACAATGGCGGCACCTGGCTGGGCTATCTGCTCGGCAGCATCGGCGCCGGCATGATCGTCTGGCTGTCGCTGCTGGGCGTACGCAAGCGCGTGATCGGATCAAAGCCGTTCAGCCTGAAGGGCTGGACCAGTGCGCACGTCTATCTGGGTCTGTCGCTGATCGTCGTGGGCACGCTGCACACCGGCTTCCAGCTGGGCTGGAACGTGCACACGCTGGCGTGGGCGCTCATGATGATCGTAATCCTGTCTGGCCTGTGGGGCATCAGCCTCTATGCGACCCTGCCCGAACGCTTGTCGGCCAACCGCGGCGAGGTCACGCAGTTGCAGATGCTGGAAGCAATCCGCACCCTCGATCGTCAGCTCGACATAGCCGCACAGCCGCTGGATGCCGACGACGCGGCGCTGGTGCGGATGAGCCTGGAAGATTGCCGCATCGCCGGTTCGCTGGGCCAGCGTTTGTCGGGCAATTACGCCAATGATGGCAACGCCCGGGCGCTGGCGATCATCATCGAAAAGGTGATGACTGGCCGGCGCACCGGCCGGGTCGATGATCGCCTGGAGCAGATCGAATTCCTGCTGGAAAGGAAGGAGGCGGCGCTGGCCCAGGCCCGCCGCCATATACGTATGAAAACTCAATTGGAATTGTGGCTTTACGTGCATGTGCCGGTAACGATCGCGCTGCTGGCAGCATTGCTGGCGCACATCATTTCCGTGTTCCTGTACTGGTAAGGGGGAGGCGGGCATGAGCTTTATCGTTCGCCAGGTCGCCAAGCGCGCCGATGGTGGGGACATCATTCGCACCCGCACGTTGGTGCAGGCCGAATTGACCGTTGGCAGAGGCACGGATTGCGATATCCAGCTGGCCGATCTGGCCGTGATGCTGCGCCACGCCCGGCTGGTGCAGATTACCGCCGGCAAGGTAAGTGTGGAAACCACCGGCGGTGTGCCGGTGGAAGTGGGCGGCAAGTTCGTCACCCGCGCCGATCTGGCCGTGGCCGAGAATCCCACCATCGATATCGGCCCGTTCCGGCTGTCGCTGTCCCCCGGGGAGGACGGCGCCGTTGCCATCACCGCCGAACGCGTGGTGCCGCCGATCGAAGCCGCCGATGCGGCGCATGAAACCAGCATCTTCTCGCTTTCCGGCGCGATGCCGACCAAGCGCCGCATGGCGTGGATTGGCGGGCTGGCGGTGCTGGTGCTGCTGTTGCTGGTGCCGCTGTTCCACTTCATCGGTGAAGGCGAACCCGCACTGCCCCAGACGATGGTGGCTGAAGCCGCCCGGCCGGTCACCCCCGGCCAGGGCTTTGGTGATGGAAAATTGTCTGTCCCCACGGCCCGGCCCGCGGCTGCCGGCGGCTTTGCCCCGGATGAAAGCTGGTCGAGCGGCACGCTCTCAGATGCCCACGCCAGCCTGTCCAACAATTGCAGCGCCTGTCACCAGAAGGCGTTTGTTTCAGTGACCGATGGCGCCTGCCAGGCGTGCCACACGGCTTCGGCCCTGCCCGATCACGCTGCACCGGCACGCATGGCCAAGGGCCGGCTGCCCGACGGCGGCGTGATGGGCGCCGCGCACAGCGCCTTCAATCTGCCGCAGGGCCGCTGCACCAGCTGCCACAAGGAACATGAAGGCGCAGCCACCGTCATGACCGTGGCGGAAAGCTTCTGCACCGATTGCCACGGCGGCCTGAAATCGCGCCTTGCCGATACGGCGGTCGCCAACGTGCCGGGCTGGGCCAAGCACCCGGATTTCCGGGCCACGCTGGTCTCCTCGCCATCGGCGGACAAGCCGGTCTTCACCCGCACCGCCCTCGCCGGCGCGCGGGAGAAATCGGGGCTGATCTACCCGCACGACATCCACCAATCCACCACCAACGCGGTTGCCAACATGGCACAGAAACAGCGGCTGCCGCAGGGTGCCGATGGCGCCCTGCCCTGCAGCTACTGCCACAAGGCCGATAGTGACCAGGTGCGGTTCAAACCGATCGACATGGAAGCCAATTGCGGCGCCTGCCACGATTTGGCCTTTGCCCGCGATGGCGGCACCGTCCGCACACTGCCGCACGGCAAACCCGCCCAGGTGGCCGGCATCATCCGCGATTTCACCCTGTCCGAAAGCTTTGCGCCGCGCGCTGGTGTGCAACGCCTGAGCTTTGATCGTCACCTGCCCGGCAAGGCGCCGCCGCCGCTGCCCGGCGGCAATCCGGCGGCCCGCGCCCAGGCGGCCGTGGTGAGCGTGTTTACCGGCAAGGGCCTGTGCACGGAATGCCATGTCGTCACGGATACCGGTGCAGCCGATCTCACCCGGCGTTTCGCCATCGCCCCGGTCAGCATCAACGATCATTATCTGCCGCAGGGCCAGTTCCCGCATGGCAAGCACAAGAGCTATGACGCCAAGACCGGCCAGGCCGCCTGTGTCGCCTGCCACACCGGCGTGACGAAATCCAAGGTCTCCACCGACGTGAACATTCCCGGCGTTGCCAATTGCCGCGAATGCCACGGCGCTCCGGCGAAGACCCTGCTCAGCACTACGGCCAAGGCCGGCGCCAGTTGCGACACCTGCCATGGCTTTCATGATGGGGTTGCGCCCACAGGTGCGCTCCCCGCCGGCCATGTCCAACCCGCCCGGGTTGCCGGGCGGCAGGCTGCTGGCCGCAGCCGGCAGACACCGGCCTGATGCGCGGCGCCCCTTATCATCGCCGCATCGTTGCGTCAGTTGCTGCCTTCGTGCCGTATCTGGTCAGGCAACGGCCATCTGGGGGGCAGCCCGCGCGTTGTGAGTCGACGCATAGAGGCGCGAGATGCTGATTGCCCAGGTGACCGATATCCACCTTGGTTTCCAGCCGGATGATCCGGCGGAAATGAACCGCAAGCGCTTCGACGAGGTGGTGGAATCGCTGCTGGCGCTCACTCCGCAGCCCGATCTGTTGCTGGCCACCGGCGATCTCAGCGAAAGCGGCAGCATCACGTCTTATGAGACCCTGAAAAGCATCGCCGAACGTCTGCCGTTTCCGGTGCATTTCGCGCTGGGCAATCATGATCTCAGGGCCAATTTCCGCAGCGTCTTTCCCGATGTGCCGGTGAGCGGCACCGGCCATGTGCAATATGCCTTCGTGCACGGCCCGCTGCGCTTCGTGGTGCTCGACACGCTGCAGGAAGGGCACCACGGCGGCGCGCTTTCCGCCGAACAGGCCACGTGGCTGGATGAAACGCTGCTGGAAGACAATCGGCCGACCGTGCTTGTCCTCCATCACCCGCCAATCGAAAGCGGCAACGGCTGGATGACCGAGGATCTGCATGCACCCTGGGTACAGCGCCTGGCCGAAGTGGTGCGCCGCCACCCGCAGATCATCCGCATGATCACCGGGCACCTCCATCGCGCCATCGTCACCGGCTGGCACGGCACCACGCTCGCCGTGTGTCCCTCATCGGCGCCGCAAGTCGCCATCGATTTTCGCGAGATCGACGGTGAGAATCCCGATGGCCGCGACATGATCGTGGCTGAACCGCCTGGCTTTGCGCTGCATTACTGGACTGGGCGCGACCTGATCAGCCATTTCTGCGCCGGCGGCGAACACCCGGTGCTGGCCCGCTACAACGCGCGCATGCAGCCGACGGTTCAGCATATCCTGGCAGAGCGCACCGAGGCGCAGTGAGCCGGACGGCCAGTGGCAAAGCCGCGCCGTCAAACGAAACGAAAAAGGGCGGCCTGTTGGGGCCGCCCTTTTTTTCGCTCGCTTTCGCTCGCTTCACACACGCATGGGCATGAGGACGTAAAGCGCCTTGGCCTCGTCATTCTCACGGATCAGCGTTGGTGCCGAGGCATCAGCCAGGTGCACATCCACCAGATCGCTGCCAACCTGGCCGAGGATATCGAGCAGGTAGCGATAGTTGAAGCCCACCTCGATGTCGGCGGCGGCATAATCGGCCGGCACTTCTTCCGAAGCGGTGCCGTTCTCCGGGCTGGTGACCGACAGCGTGACCTTGTCCCGGCCCAGCGCCAGCTTCACCGCGCGGGTCTTTTCGGTGGTGGCGATGGCGGCCACGCGGTCCACGCCTTCGGCCAGCACCTTGGCATCGATCTTCAGCAACTTGTCGTTCGCCGTCGGGATCACGCGGGTATAATCCGGGAAGGTGCCGTCGATCAGCTTGCTGGTCAGCGTCGAATCCGCCGAGAAGCGGAACCGGACTTTTGCGGGCGACAGGCCGATTTCCACCGGCGCATCAGCGGCCATTTCATCCAGCAGCTTGCGCACTTCGTTCACGCATTTGCGCGGCACGATGACGCCCGGCATGTCGGCCGCGCCATCCGGCAGATCCAGCTCGATGCGGGCAAGGCGGTGGCCATCGGTGGCAACGCCGCGCAGCTTGGGCGACGGGCCCGTGGTGGCATGTAGATAGATACCATTCAGATAATAACGGGTTTCCTCGGTGGAGATCGCAAACTTCACCGCGTCGATCAATTCCTTCAGTTCACCGGCCGAAAGCGTGAAGCGCACCGGCAGATCGGTTTCGGCGATCACCGGGAAATCATCGCGCTTCAACGTCGCCAGGCTGAACCGGCTGCGGCCGGCATTCACGCTCATGCGGTCACCCGAAACGGCGAGTTCAACCTGCGAGCCCTCGGGCAGCTTGCGCACGATATCGAACAGCGTGTGCGCCGAAACCGTGGTGGCGCCGTTCAGATCGATCGCGGCGGGGATATTTTCCACCACCTGCAGATCAAGATCGGTCGCCATCAACCGCAGGCCATCGGCGCGCGCTTCGATCAGCACGTTCGAAAGGATCGGGATGGTGTTGCGACGCTCCACCACCGACTGGATATGGCCCAGGCACTTCAGCAGGGTTGCGCGCTCAACGGTGGCCTTCATTCTGATCCCTGTAACGAAATGGTGAAGATGGCGGCACTATAGCCACAAACGCGCACGGTGGTAGTGGCGATGTGCGGGGAAATGGGCCTATGAATGGCAGATGGATCTGATTCTCGCCCGCCACGCCGAAACCGTGTTCAACGCCGCCGCCCGCATGCAGGGCCACATGGCGCACACCCCGCTCACCCGCAGCGGCATCGCCCAGGCCGAAGCCATGGGCGCCGCCCTGCGCGAAACCCTGGGCGAAGCGCCGGATCGCGATTTCTGGGTCTCCCCCTCCGGCCGCACCCAGCAAACCGCCGCCATCGTAGGCGAGCATCTGGGCGTGCCCTTCTTTGATTGGCGGCAAGACACACGCCTGCTCGAAATCGACGTCGGCCAGTGGGAAGGCCGCTACTACGCCGATATCGTCGCTGACCTTGGCGAACACATCGTCTGCCCCGATCGCCGCCTGTTCCGCGTGCCACCACCCGGCGGCGAATGGTTCCCCGAAATCGCCGCCCGCCTGACCGACTGGCTGGCCGGGCTGGACATGACGCGACCCCTGCTGGTGATCAGCCACGGCATCACCGCCCGCGTGCTGCGCGGCATCCTGGTGGGCGGGCAGGATTGGCAAGGCGTCCCCGTCGCCGCCGATGCGCCGCAAGGCACGGTGTTCCATATTCGCGATGGCGCCGAAACCATGCTGCACGTGGGCAGCGGCGTGCAGGGCGTGCGGGCGGCCTGAAGGGTTTCAGTCAGGGGTAGAGCCTCCGGCGGGCAGGGACGCAGTCCCTGCACCCGTTTGATTTTGGGCGGCGCTTGGTGGTGGAATTGAAGTGTTGAGCAGCGGTTCAGCTATCAGCCGTATAAGCGTTTGTTTCGGTCATTTGGTACCCGTCTTTTGATTGCAAAGACGCGAGCCATCCTGATAATCGCAACGAAAATGGGATGTTCTTGTCGATGAACGTGCAATAACTCCGCAAAGACGATTTTTATCTGCCAATCCTTCGCCTGCTTGAAGCGTTAGGCGGATCGGCATCAATTGAGGAGATGGAGCAGCGACTAGTTGACGAGTTCGCGTTCAACGACGCTGATCTCGCCGAAGCCCACGAAAAGAGCGGGACGCCGATTATCCTCAACAAGATGGCTTGGGCGCGCAGCTACTTAAAAGTAGCTGGTTTCCTAGCAAATGAGCGCCGGGGGGTATGGTTGCTGACTGAATCCGGCCGACGTGCACTCTCAGACGGTGAAGCGGCCATTCATACTGGGGTCGCGTCAGCAATGCGCGAGTATAATGCTCGGCGTAGGGCGGCATCAGAAGCAAGCGCTGCGGAGGAGATATCGCCAGACGAGCTTTCCTTTGAAGCCTCAGCTCCGACTGAAGGCGTAGGGGATTGGCGGGATCAGTTGCTTTCAGCGCTCAAGGGCATGGACCCGACCGCATTCGAGCGGCTCTGCCAGAGGCTTCTTCGTGAAAGCGGCTTCGTCAAAGTGGAAGTTACAGGCAAATCTGCGGATGGCGGAATCGACGGAGTCGGCGTTCTTCGCATGAACCTGATTTCGTTCCAGGTTTTGTTTCAGTGCAAGCGGTACGCGGGCGCTGTCACCTCACCAATCGTGCGCGATTTTCGAGGCGCAATGTAGGGACGTGCCGATAAAGGGCTAATTATTACCACTGGTAGTTTTACAGCCGATGCTAGACGTGAGGCGACAAGAGACGGCGCTCCTGCAATCGACCTAGTTGACGGGGAACTCCTGTGCGACCTCCTTAAGGAGCGGCAACTTGGCGTCACTGTTCGCGAGGTGCGAACAGAAGAGGTCAGCGTCGATATGACCTTTTTGTCCACGATTTAGCCGAAAACGAACGGGTGCAGGGTCCACGACCCTGCCCGCCGGAGGCCCGCTTTCTCCCTTCCTCCCGTAACCTCACCCTCGTAAAAGGCGCTCACAGCAACCGGAGTCCCCACCATGTCTGATCCCATCGTCATCGCTAGCTATGCCCGCACGCCGATGGGTGGGTTCCACGGCGCGCTTTCGGGTTTGAAGGCGACCGAGTTGGGCGCGGCGGCCGTGCAGGCGGCGGTGGCGCGGGCGGGGGTTTCGCCCATGGCGGTGGATCAGATCGTGATGGGGTGTGTGTTGCCGGGTGGGTTGGGCCAGGCGCCGGCGCGGCAGGCGGCGTTGGGGGCCGGGTTGCCGTTGCATGTGGAGGCGGTGACCATCAACAAGATGTGTGGCAGCGGCATGCAGGCGATGATCATGGCGCATGATGCGTTGGCCGCGGGCAGCGCCAATGTGATCATTGCGGGCGGCATGGAGAGCATGACCAATGCGCCCTATCTGCTGTTGAAGCATCGCGGCGGCGCGCGGATTGGCCATGATGCCATTAAAGACTCGATGTATCTGGATGGGCTGGAGGATGCCTATGACCCCGGCCGGTTGATGGGCAGTTTCGCAGAGGAGAGCGCGCGCGATTACCAGTTCACGCGGCAAGCGCAGGATGATTTTGCCATCGCCAGCCTGGGCCGCGCGCAGGCGGCGATTGCCAGCGGCGCCTTTGCCGGCGAGATCGTGCCGGTGGCGGTGCCGGGCAAGGGTGGCGAGGTGCTGATCGACACCGACGAACAGCCCGGCAAGGCCCGGCCGGACAAGATCCCGACGTTAAAGCCAGCCTTTGCCAAGGATGGCACCATCACGGCGGCCAACGCCTCCTCGATCAGTGATGGTGCCGCCGCACTGGTGCTGACGCGGGCGAGCGTGGCCGACGCGCAGGGATTGAGCGTGAAGGCGCGCATTGTCGCCCATGCCGCCCACGCGCATGAACCGGCCAAGTTCACCACGGCGCCGGTACCGGCGATCCAGAAGGTGCTGGCCAAGGCGGGATGGACGGTGGCGGATGTGGACCTGTTTGAAGTGAACGAAGCGTTTGCGGCGGTGGCGATGATCGCCATGCACGATCTGGCCATCCCGCATGAGAAGCTCAATATCCACGGCGGCGCCTGCGCACTGGGCCACCCGATCGGCGCATCGGGTGCGCGCATCGTGGCGACCCTGCTGGCGGCGCTGGAGCGGACGGGCGGCAAGCGCGGAGTAGCGGCCCTGTGCATCGGTGGCGGTGAAGCCATGGCGATTGCGGTGGAATTGATCTAAGCCCGATTCCATCCCCGTTATCCCCGTTATCCACAGGCTGGATGGTGAAAATTTTGCTTTGACGACTCACCCAGAAGGTGAGAGCATTCACTTGTAGCCGGGAATTGACGGCGGCAGAAATGCCAACGAAATGAAGCGGTTATCGCCATTGAAGACGTATATTCTTGCCTTCGGGTGGGAATTGAAATCGGCAAGTGGTGTGGCTGGAGACCCCGTGAGGGCGGAAGAGCTGGACTGATGAAAATCAGGCCTGAACGACGCCGGAAACGACCACCAGCCAGGGCTGAAACGCCAGCCAAAGCGCCACGGGCACGGGGGCAACCCCAGGCCCGGAAATGGAGGGAACGGAGGTTCCGCAAAGCATCTCCGCACCCGAAGCCACCGGGCCGAACCTTCACAGGTATGTTCTGGGTGCAATGGCAAGGGCAGCAGCCAAGCGGATGGAAGGCCAGTCCGCAGCCATGAGCGGTTCCGCGCAAGCAGGGCCGCAAGGGCGAGGGACAAGGATACCAGCCGTGGGCCAATGCGCCCACCCAAAGACCAGGCGGCAGGCGCAAGCCGACACGCAAGGCCGAGCGGGTGGAGCGAAAAGGTCCGGCACTGCAGACAAGCAGGCCCGGAAGGGCCGAGATGGATGCAGATGCAAAAGTGCCGTGGAAGTGCGCGAGGCCAGCCGCCGCAGCTCCAGCCGACGAGGTTGTGAGCGCAGGCGCCGACCGGACCGCCCATGTCCTCCGCAAGGAGGGGCACGACACAGTGGCCGCTGGTGGCGACACCAGCGGCCATTAGTGTTTTTGGGCTACTTTTGGGCCCCGTTGCACAAAAATCGAAACGTCGCCCCGGACTTGATCCGGGGCCCCGCTGTTCTTTCGGCGCCAAGGAAGCGGGGCCCCGGGTCAAACCCGGGGCGGCGACCGCCTCAATCAGAAAGCGACCGTGGGTTACGGCTTCACATCCGGTGGCACTTCACCCGCCATGCTCGCTGCCACCTTTTCCGCTGCTTCCATCGCCCGCAGCAGATTGCCGCCGGCGATCTTCTCGCAATCGGCTTCGGAATAGCCGCGGCGCAGCAGCTCGGCGATCAGCGCCGGATAGGTTTCCACGCCTTCCAGCCCGGTGGGGGTGGAATCGATGCCATCCAGATCGCCGCCGATGCCGACATGATCGACGCCGGCCAGCTTCACCATCCGATCGATATGATCGGCCACGTCGCCGATGCCGACCGGCGGGCGCGGGCTCTTTGCATCCCACTCCGCCATCGCAGCGCCTTGGCGTTCCAGTTGGCCGATATACAGCGCGGCCAGCCGCTGCCGTTCACCGGCGCGGGCCGCTTCCCAGACTTGGCGGGCCGCATTGATGAAGCCGGGCACATAGGTCGCCATCACCACGCCGCCATTGGCCTTCACCAGCGGCAGCACATCATCGGGCACATTGCGCACATGATCGGCGATGCCGCGGGCGGAAGAGTGGCTGTAGATCACCGGCGCCTTGGTCACCGCCAGCACCGCCTTCATCGTGCCGGGCGACACGTGGGACAGATCAACCAGCATGCCGATGCGGTTCATCTCCTTGATCACGGCCTTGCCATAGTCGCTCAACGGCTGCGGGCGCGGCGATTCATTGGCGCTGTCGGCCCAATCATTGTGCTTGGTGTGGGTCAGCGTCATGTAACGCACGCCCAGCGCATGATACATGCGCAGCACGGGCAGCGAATTGTCGATTTGGCTGCCGCCTTCCACGCCCATCAGGCTGGCGACCTTGCCGGTTTTCTGGATGCGGCGGATATCGGCCGCGGTGCCGGCTAGTTCGAGATCCTGCGGATATTTCGCCACGAATCCGCGCACGATATCGATCTGCTCGATCGTCTGCTTCACTGCCGCCGGGCCGGTAACGGTGGCCGCCACATACACGCTCCAGAACTGCCCGCCCACGCGGCCCTGATGCAGGCGGGTGATATCGGTCATCAGCGGCCGTTTGAATGTGCGGCTGTCAGCCTTCAGGTCCTGGCTCCACCAGCCCTCACCGAAACTGCCGCGCAGCGCGCCCGGATAGTCATTATGGCCATCGATGATCGGCTGCCGCTTCAGCACGGCCTCCGCGCGTTTCAGCATGGGATCGTCCAGCGCCAGGGCCGGGGTGGCGGCCAGCAGGCCGATGAGCAACAGAGCGGTTTTCATGGCGGCAGTGTGACACCGCGCCGCCCTCTCTTGCAAGACAGGTGACGCACGCATGGCACAAGCGTCATAAACAGGGCAGCAACGACGAACTGCCGGAGAAAACCATGCTCGACGCCAATGATCGCCGCGTTTACGGCCCCGATGAAACCGCCTTCCGTGATACGGTGCGCAAGGTGTTCGAAAAGGAGCTGCTGCCCAACCTCGACCGGTTCGAGGATGAGGGGCTGGTGAGCCGCGACTTCTGGCGCGCCTGCGGCGATGCCGGGATGCTGTGCCCCGGTGTACCGGAGGAGTATGGCGGGCTGGGTCTGGATTTCCGGTACAATGCCATCATCGATGAAGAACTGGCCTATGCCGGTTCGTCGGCCGGTATCACGCTGCAATCCGATATCGTCGCCGATTATCTCGTCGCCTATGGTTCGCCGGAGCAGAAGGCCAAATATCTGCCCAAGATGATCAGCGGCGAGGTGATCACCGCCATCGCCATGACCGAGCCCGGCGCCGGCAGCGACCTGCAGGGCATCAAGACCACCGCCCGCAAGGACGGCAATCATTATGTCATCAACGGCAGCAAGACCTATATCACCAACGGCCAGAACGCCGATCTGATCATCGTTGTCGCCAAGACCGATCCGGAAAAGGGCGCCAAGGGCACCAGCCTGATCCTGGTCGAAGCCGACCGTGAAGGCTTTGCCCGCGGCCGCAACCTGGACAAGATCGGCCAGAACAGCGCCGACACGTCGGAATTGTTCTTCAACGATGTGCGCGTGCCGATGACCAACTGCCTGGGCGAGGAAAACAAGGGTTTCATCTACCTGATGAGCCAGCTGCCGCAGGAGCGCCTGTCCATCGCCATTTCCGCCCAGGCCGGCGCCCAGCGCGCCTTTGATGAAGCGGTGAAATTCGTGAAGGAACGCAAGGCCTTCGGCAAGACGGTGTGGGAATTCCAGAACACCCAGTTCGTGCTCGCCGGCCTGAAAACCGAATTGCAGGTGGGCTGGGCCCACATCGATTGGGGCCTGCAGAAGCTGATCGAAGGCAAGCTGACCGACGCCGAAGCCAGCGCCGCAAAGCTGTGGCACACCGAACTGCAAGGCCGCGTGTGCGATGAAGCGCTGCAACTGCACGGCGGCGCCGGTTACATGAATGAATATCCCATCGCCCGCCTGTGGCGCGACGCGCGCGTGCAGCGGATTTACGGCGGCACCAGCGAAATCATGAAGCTGGTGGTGAGCCGCACGATTTGAGGCTGTTCCCCTCTCCCCTCGCGGGAGAGGGCGACTCGCCAACGGCGAGCGGGTGAGGGGGCGCGCCCGCACCAACTGCGGCAATTCCCGGACTGGCCCTGCCCGGTTTCTGCCCTTATCGGGTCGCAATCCTCTGCGATAAGCGATGCCATGATGACTGCAACTGCCGCCCGTTTTGCCGAAACCGCCCCCAGCCCGCGTGAAAACGCCGGGTCGATGGCCGGCGAAGACGTGGCGATGATCAGGCTGGCCGCCACGCTTGGCCGCGAACTGGGCGCGTACAAGCCGGCCGTCTACTGGGTGGATACGCTGGGCAGCGCCGCGCTGGGCTGGGGCGCGCTGGCGGCGTTGATCCTTGTACCGGGTCTGCCGGTGGCCGCGACTGCCGCACTGGCAGCGGTCGCGGTGCTGGCGCTGTACCGGCTGGGCAGCTTCATCCACGAAATCACCCACATGAAAGATGATTCGGTGCCGGGCTACCGCCTGGGCTGGAACCTGGTGGCTGGCATCCCGCTTATGATCCCCAGCTTCATGTATGAAGGCGTGCACAATCTGCACCATGCCCGCAACCGGTACGGCACGGTGCGCGATCCTGAGTATATGGCCCTCGCGCTGAAGCCCAAGATCAGTGTACCGCTGTTCGTCATGGTGGCCGCGCTTGGCCCGATTGGCCTGATCATTCGCTGGGGCCTGCTGGCGCCGCTGTCGCTGCTGAGGCCGGTGCGCGATTTCGTGCGGGCGCGCTTCTCGGCGCTGTCGATCAACCCGGATTTCCGCCGCGATCCGCCGGCTGGCCCGGCCGCCAAACGCTGGAACGTCATGGAAGTGGCGACGTCACTGTTCGTCATCGCCGTGCTGGCGGCCGTCGCCACCGGCTTCATCCCGCTGCGCGCCTTCGGCATCTGGCTGGCCGTGCTGTCGGCCAGCATGGTGATCAACCAGATCCGCACGCTGGCAGCGCATCTGTGGGAGAATGACGGCAAGGTAATGAGCATCACCGATCAGTATCTCGACAGCGTGAATGTGCCGCCGCCGGCGCTGCTGCCCGAACTGTGGGCACCGGTGGGCCTGCGCTATCACGCGCTGCACCATCTGCTGCCCAGCGTTCCCTATCACGCCCTGCCCGCCGCACACCGCCGGCTGGTGGCGGAACTGCCGGCCGACAGCAGCTATCATGGCGGCAACCACCCCACGCTGGCCGGCGTCATCGCCCGGCTGTGGGCGAGTGCAGGGACAGCGCGCGCCTGAGGGCGGCTGGTTGTTACCTTCTGCGGCCATCGATTGGCGCGGAAAGAAGTATCAGAGACAATTGCCTCCGGCGGGCAGGCCTGAGGCCTGCACCCATTTGAATTTTTTGGCTCACGTTCGTCACAGGGCACACGCCCACGAAAGTGGGTCCAGGGCCTCAGGCCCTGGCCGCCGGAGGCATCCCGTCCCGACTTTAAACCCGGCCGTGCTCCTGCATCCAGTTCATCACCCGGCCCATCGCCATTTCCATCAAGTGCGGCGCCATGTTTTCGGGCGGCGGCGGCAGGCTGTCGAACACCCGGCTCTCGCTGAGCACCTGATCGCCGCGGGCGATCACAAAGCCCTGCCAACCCTTGTCCCGCACCGCATTGCAGATATCGGTATAGGTGTGCAGCCCGCCGGCATAGGCCATGAAACGGCGCGGCTTGCCCGGCACGTTGGCGCCCATGTACCAGCTGTTGGCCTGCGGCAGCAGCGTCATTGCGGCAGTCTGGTCGCAATGATCGGTCCACGCCTGTTCGGCCTCACGGCTGGCCTCGATGCGAGCGGCTTGGGCAGCGTTCAATGATCCGATGATGCTGGCCACATATTCCACATGCTGTTCGATGCTGTGGATCATGTTGGTCAGCACCGATGGGCTGCCCGGTCCGGTGATCAGGAACAGATTGGGGAAGCCGGCGACCATCAAGCCAAGATAGGTTTCCGGGCCGGCGGCCCAATGCTCCTTGATGGTCTCGCCGCCCACGCCCCGGATATCGATGCGCTCGATGGCGCCGGTCATCGCGTCGAATCCAGTGGCCAGCACCACGGCATCGAAATCGAAGCTGTTGTGCTTCGTCTTGATGCCGGTGGCGGTGAAATGTTGAAGCGGATCAGCGCGCAGATCGATCAGCGAGACGTTGTCGCGATTGTAGGTCGCGTAATAGCCGGTATCGACGCACGGCCGCTTGGTGCCGAACGGGTGATCCTTGGGCGTGAGCAGTTCGGCGACCTTGGGATCCTTCACCTGTTCGCGGATCTTGGCGGCGACGAAATCGGCGATGATCTTGTTGGCTTCGGCATCAATGCCCTGATCGGCAAAGCCGCTGAGCAGCCGGAACCCGCCCCAAGCCCAGCGCCGTTCCAGTTCGGCCTTGATCTCTTCCGGTGGCGTGTGGATGGCGATCACGTCTTCGCGGGCCTCGTTCCAGAAACCGCCCACTGTGGCGCGGCTGCGGGCGCGATAAGCGCGGGGGTCCTTCAGCCATTCCTGGAAATCATCGTCTGGAATCGGGCCATTGTGGGCCGGCATCGAATAATTGGGCGTGCGCTGGAACACGGTGAGGTGCGCGGCGGTTTCGGCGATGATCGGGATCGACTGGATGGCCGACGATCCGGTGCCGATGATGCCGACGCGCTGCCCGCTGAAATCCACGCCCTCATGCGGCCAGCGCGAGGTGCGATAGATGGTGCCCTGATAATCCTCGATGCCGGGGAAGGTGACATCGGTGGGCACGGACAGGCAGCCGGTGGCCATCACCACAAAGCGGGCCGGGATCACCTCGCCGCTGTCGAGCGTGACGTTCCAGCCATCGGCCTTGGCATCCCAGTGGGCGGCGGTCACGCGGGTGTTGAAGCTGATGTCGGGTTTCAGGTCGAAACGTTCGGCGACATGGTTTGCATAGGCCAGCAGTTCGGGCTGCGGCGCATAGCGCTCCGACCAGCGCCATTCCTGTTCAAGTTTCTCATCAAAGCCGAAGCTGTATTCCAGGCTCTGGATATCGACGCGGGCGCCGGGATAGCGATTCCAGTACCAGGTGCCGCCAACGCCGCTGCCGGCCTCGATCACGCGGGTCTTCAGGCCCTGCTCCCGGCATTTCAGCAGCATGTACATGCCGGAAAATCCGGCCCCCACAATCAGCACATCCAGACGGTCTGCCATGATCTTCTCCCCAATCTTGCGGCCCCTCCCCAGGGGCATGACCACCGCACGCTACCACGGCCCGAACTGGGGCAAAGCTGGGAATATTAGGTGCGACAGGCCTTCCCCGGAAATGAAACAGGCCCCGGCGTCTGTGAACGCCGGGGCCTGCCCATACCTGCTGCGCTGTAACTCAAGCGGCGGGCTTCACAGCCTCCGCCGCCGCAGCGGTCTCTGCCGGTGCCGGAGTGGCAGCCACCACGGGTGCCGGAGCGGCAACCGGAGCAGCGCCCTTCAGCGCCGGATAGTCTTTCAGCATCTTGTATCCGCCCAGCGGCTTGTTCACGCCCTGGTGGCAGGTGGCGCAGTTCACCTTCAGCGGATCGCCGTGCGGGCCACGGCGGTTGCCATAGGCACCCTTGCCGTTGGCTGGCCACACATCGCCCAGAGCGCTGATGTAGTTGTTGTTGGTGTCACGCACCATGCGGATGCCATACCAGGCATTCACACGCTGCGGCCGGCTGTCTTCCCACTTCGCGAAGTTATTCGAGTTGTGGCAGAAGGTGCAGTTCACGCCCAGGCCCTGGCTCATGTGCATCATGAGGCCATAGGTCTTTTCGGTGGACTGGATGGCAGCCTTGCTGGCGGCGGTCGGGAATTCCTTGCCGCCCACCCGGATGGTTTCCTTGCCGGCCAGATAATCCGTGAACGGATCAGAGTTCAGCGAGGCGTAGGCCACCGTTTGCGCCGGGGTGTTGCCGCCCCGCTTGTTGCCGGTGATGGTGCTCGGATCCGGAACAGCGGAAGACCAGTTGTTCACCGGCACCGGATTGCCGCGGTGGCAGGTCCAGCAGGTGACACCGGCGTTTTCCTGATCAGCGCCCTGGCCTGCGAAGTGCGGCTTCCAGTTGGCGTTGATGTTCTGGGTCATCAGCAACATCTTGCGGGCTACGACCTTGGTGTATTTCTCGTCCGAGGCCATGTTTTCCGGATTGTGGCAGTAGGTGCAGCCAGCATCCTTGACGTTGGAACCGTCGGGCGCGATCCATGTGGTCATCGCCTGCATCAGATAGTTGAACTCGTCCACCGAGACGTTGCCCAGCACGGGCACATTCTCATAGGCCGTGCTCGCCCGGTCGCCAGCGATCATCTCAGCGGTCAGCTCATAGGGTGGGGCTGGAATGTCCCCAACCTTGGCCTTGCTGTCAGGATCGCTGATCTGGACCATGGCGGTGCCGCGGAAGCCAACCTGCTCCTGCTCTTTCGAGCCGAGTTCACAACCCGCCAGCAGCAGGGCCGGCAAAGCGATGGCGACAAGCTTGTTCAGCGTCTTCATTGCGGTGCTCCCGGAAGGGTGGCGGGATCAACGACACCGGTGGCCGGATATTCGCGGGCAAAGCCGTGATCGACCGCCCACAGGAACCAGTTGTCGACAACCGTGCCGGTGAGCAGGATGCCGATGCCGCCCGTGAGCGTCGTCAGCACTGCAAACCACCAAGCCCAACGGTGGATGGATTCCATCGTGGCGTTCCAGCCCATGGTCCAGCGCCAGAACAGCGCTGCACGTTCAGAGGCAGTACCGCGATCGGTGATCTGTTCGATTTCGCGTTCGCCGCCATAACGGCCCACCGCGAGGATGGTCGCGCCGTGCATGGCGAACAGCAGGGTCGATCCATAAAGGAAGGCGATGCTGAGCGCGTGGAACGGATTGTAGAACAGATTGCCGTAGCGGATCGAGAAGGCCGCGGTCCAATCCAGGTGCGGGAAGATGCCGAACGGCACCGCTTCGGCCCAGCTGCCCATCATCATCGGGCGGATGAAGCCGAGCACGAGGTAGAGCCAGATCGCCGAGCCGAAGGCCCAGGCCACGTGCGTGCCCATGCCCAGTTCCTTGGCGCGCACATAAGTGCGGGCCCACCACAGCAAGATGGACGCCGTGAGGAAGAAGCCGGCGGCAATCCACCAGCCGCCTTCGTTCAACGGCACGCCAACGGTGAAGCCATATTTGGCGGCCGGCGGTTCAAGCGCGAGCCAGAAGAACTGGCGCACGAACTGGATCGGATCCCAGTTCACCGATGCCGCCATGTTGAGACCCATGATCTCGATGGCGATGAAGCCACTCAGCAGAGAGGCGATGCCGAGCTTGCCGAGGTAGACGGGACCAAGCTGGGCGCCGCCCAGCTTGCCCATCAGCCACGACGTGCCGAACGGACCAAAGCGCTCATCGTTGTGAGGACCAAGCGGAACGCCGGCTTCCAGCTCACCACGGAGCTGTACCTGCGTGAAGATGTTTTGATATGCCATGGCGCGTCCCTGTCCTCAGCTCCAGATCGGCAGATTGAGCCACCACGTCCACCACTCCGGCCAGCCGCGTGACCAGAAGGGACCCGAGATGATGATGCACACCGCGCTCCAGAAACCGGCATTCATTGCCAGCAGCAGGCCCACGCGGTGGATGCCCAGCGTACCGACGGAATAACCGATCAGATCGCGGAAAAATGTATCTTCATACTCTGGCGACTTGACCGTTTCGCCCTTGGCCGGGTTGACCGCCGACAACACCAGCGCGCCATGCAAACCAAGCGCCAGGGTGGTGGTGAAGAAGAAGCTCACCGCCAGCATGTGCGCCGGGTTGTAATGGAAATGCAGATATTGATAGCCGGTGTTCGACACCCAATCGAGGTGCGGGAAGATGCCGTAGGGGAAACCATAGCCCCAGGCACCCATGAGCAGCGGGCGGAACACTACCAGCGTGACATAGGCAAAGATCGCCATGCCGAACGCGGCCGGCACATGATAGCCGATGCCGAGCTTGCGGCAGATTTCCACTTCACGCAGCGCCCAACTGACAAACGCGCCAACAGCGCAGATCGTGACGATCTGCCAGAGGCCGCCTTCCTTCAGCGGCGCCAGCTTCAGCCCATAGCTGATGTCTGGCGGTGCGATGTTGATAAGCCAGGGGTTCCAGGTGTCGCCGATGGCAGCACCATAGATGATCAGTGCCGTACCCAGGGCAGCGAAGAAGGCCGTCGTGACTCCGAAGAAGCCAACGTAAAAGGGACCAACCCAGAAGTCGAAGAGGTCGCCGCCAATCAGCGTGCCTCCGCGAACTCGATATTTTCGTTCAAAACTCAACACTGCCATGGCGCACCTCCCCCATGTTACCGCGGAAGCTTGGCTGACCAACGGTCAGCAGCCAGCGGAACGGGCCCGTTGCAAGGGTGTGGATGGGCGGGCGGCGGAACCGGCCCGCCCATCGCACGCTTGACCGGAACAGCCCGGGCAGCCTGACGGATGTCAGGCGGCCTGGGTAGTTTCCGTGATGGCTGCAGCCTTCGCCGGTTCGGCGCCGTCCAACCAATTGTACCGCTCGGTGCTGAGCAGGATGAAATGGATCAGCACGGCCAGCGTGAACAGGAAGACCGCCAGGGCGGTCAGGATGCGCTGCGGATTGAAAGTTTGCCAGATCTTCCACATTGTCGTCGCTCCTTAAGCGTGGGGCGCAGCGACGCTGGAAGCGTCAGCCTGCTGGATCTGGTGGATTTCCACGGCCGCGTACGGACGCTTCGAACCGAACCAGGGGCGCCAAACCCAAACGAGCCAGTGGGCGATCACAGCCACGATCACGAAGAACGCCATCGACACGACGAAGCCCTTGTGGAACTCCCGCGCTTCGGCGTCGGTCAGGTAGGTACCCGGACCAATCTTGTTGTCACTCATGCCTTTTCCTCCGATGGTTCCGCCGCACGCTGCCAATATGGCATCGCCCGACCGGCGGCTTTGCGGCGTAGGATGATTCCACCGCAAAGAGATTGAGACTGTGTCAGATTGTCTCTGCGACAGTCTATGCCTGACCTTGCCAGCAAGGCAAGTGAATTACAGCTTGAATTGAGGGCGATAGCGCCGATCATGCCGCCTGGGCCTCATAAAGGCGCACAGCGGAGCGCAAACGGTCCACGGTTACCAATTTTTCACCCGCGTCGCGGGCCGCACGCTCTGCCGCATCACGCAAACGCTTGGCCGCAGAGATCCGCACCAAAACCGGCTCCTTGTCGACAATCCGGTCGAGCTCTGAACGGGCCTCGTCTTCCCAGCCCACCGCTTCCAGCAGGCGCGACGGCGTCGCATCGGCCTTGTCCATCATGGTGGACAGCGGCAGGATGAAGAACAGCGCATCGAACAGGGCGTTGCACACTTCCTGCATGATCCAGGTGCAGCCGGCGTAGCCCATGAAGGGCGTACCGGTGTGGCGGCGGATAGCGGCACCGGGGAAGCTGGCGTTGATGTAGATCGACCGGCTGTTCGATTCGGCCATGTACATGCGTTCGTTGTAGCTGCCGAACACGATCAGCGGGCTCGACGTGGCGATGGCCTGTTTCACGGCTTCATTGTCGGGCTTCACGCCGGCGTTGCGCTGGAAGTCGAACACGCAGGGCATGCCCATGTCATCTTCCAGGAATACCTTCATGCCGCGGGCATAGGTTTCCGTCGCCACGATGCCAAAGCTGGCGGTGGCAAAGAAATCCTGGGTGACCGAACGCCACAGATCCCACAGCGGCTTGATGGTGGTGTGCTTTTCCTTCTCGATGAAGGGTTCCGGGTCCACACCGGTGAGCTCACCCAGCTTGCGCAGGAAGGCGGTGGTGCTGGCCAGACCGATGGGGGCCTGGAGATAGGGCCGCTCCAGCGTCTCGCACAGGTTGCGGCCCCATTCGCGGTACATGCACACGTTCACCGACGCATCGGCAAGGCGGCGGATATCGGCAAGGTGCGTGCCCAGCGGGAACACCATGTTCACCTCGCAGCCCATGCCTTCGATCAGGCGGCGGATCTCCGCCAGGTCCGACGGCATGTTGAAGGTGCCATATTGCGGCCCGATGATGTTGACGAGCGGCTTTTCGCCCTCTTTCCGCACCTTGGGCGCCGGCATCTTCTTCGGGCCGAATTCCTTCCACAGCCAGGTCAGCGCGCGGTCGGCGGCCTGCCATTGATCCTCATCGATGGTGCGCGGCAGGAAGCGGACGATGCTGGTGCCTTCCGGCGTCACGCCGCCACCGATCATTTCGGCGATGGAGCCGGTGACGACCACCGCAGGAAGCGCCGGATCGAGCGTGCGCCAGGCGCGCTTCATGGCGCCCTCGGTGCCGGTCTTTGCCAGTTCATCCTCGCCCAGGCCGGTAACAACGATGGGCAGTTCGTGCGGCGGCAGGCCGTCAGTGTAGTGCAGCACCGAAGTGACCGGAAGGTTTTCGCAGCCCACCGGGCCATCAATGACAACCTGCAGGCCCTTCACCGAGGTGAAGCTGTACACGGCGCCCCAATAGCCGCCGGCCCTATCATGATCGAGCACGAGCATGGCGTCAGTCCCCGATCGCTTCGCTCGCCTTGGCGGCAGCGATCATCTTACCAGCGTATTTCTTCTTGAACTCGGGCCGGTCACGAGGGACCTCTTCCCAGATGCCGGCGGCATGGCCTTCGCCAACGCCCTGGAAAAAGTCCTTCATCATGTCGAACCGGCCCTTGTTGCCAAGCGCGCCGTTGATCACCTGCGCCAGGCTGCCGGCGCCGGCCGGCCCCATCAGCGGCCGTGCCGAGATGAGGTTGGTGAAATACAGGCCGGGGATGGCGCGCGTCTTGGCGTGCTGCACCACCGGCGTGGTGCCAATGGCCAGATCGGGGTGATATTCCTCCACCGCCGCGATGTCCTGTTCCAGGCTGGCGCGATACTGGATGCGCACGCCCTTGGCTTCCAGCCATTCGCGATCGGGATCAGACCATTTGGTGCGCGGGCAGGCGGTGCCCACATAGGGCACATCGGCACCGGATTCGATCAGCAGCCGCGCCACCAGCAGTTCCGAGCCCTCGTAACCCGAAACCGTGATACGGCCCTTGATCGGCTTGGCCGAAAGCGCGCCGGTGATCGCCGGCAGCCACTTGTTCTGCGCGGCGGCCACCTTGTCAGCGGGCAGCCCGAACGCGTCGCCGATGGCAGCCAACCAGGCGGCCGTGCCATCCCGGCCCACCGGGGCCGAACCAACGACGGTGCGGCCGGCGGCTTCGAATTCACGCACGGCCGCCGTGTAGAACGGGTGGATGGCCGCCACCACCGGCGAGGCCAGCGCGGCATAAAGTTCCCGCCATTCGCGGGTGGGCACCACTGGCCCAGCTGTCAGGCCCATCGGCTCCAGCAGCATCGAAATGCCCACCGGATCGGCCGGGAACATTTCGCCAAGCAGGGTCACGGTCGGCTTGTCAGGCATCACGGCGGGCGCCGCGACCGGGCCGGCCATGATTTCATTGCGCGCATAATTCAGCATCGCGCCGGCCAGCACGTCCTTGGCTTCGGCATGGGTCGGCACGCCAAAGCCCGGCACGTCGATGCCGATGATGCGCACACCGTTGATCGCATCGGGCAGCAACTGCAGCGGCACACCCGAAGCGGTCGGCACGCACAAATTGGTCACCACGATCGTGTCGTATTTTTCCGGGTCGGCCATGTCGTGCACAGCGTCGCGGATATCCTCGAACAACTTGCCGGTAACCAATGTTTCCGAATTGAACGGCACATAGCCCACCGTGCGCCGCGCTCCGTAGAAGTGCGACGTGAAGGTGAGGCCATAAACGCAGCAGGCCGAGCCCGACAGGATGGTAGCGGTGCGGCGCATGCGCAGGCCAACGCGCAGGGAACCGAAGGCCGGGCACATGGATTGCGGCTGGTCGTGCGGGCCCTTGGGATAATCGGCCGCATAGCGATCCAGCACTTCAGACTTGCCTGCCTTGGCCGCTGCATCGCGCATCGTGTCGGCGCCGGCGTGGCAGCCGGCCCCTTCCGCGGGCGGAACCGCCAAGTCTTCAGACATTGTCGTACACCACTTCCAGGCTCGGCTTCGTCTCATAGACGC
This sequence comes from Sandarakinorhabdus limnophila DSM 17366, assembly GCF_000420765.1. GTDB lineage: Bacteria > Pseudomonadota > Alphaproteobacteria > Sphingomonadales > Sphingomonadaceae > Sandarakinorhabdus > Sandarakinorhabdus limnophila. The sequence goes on from NZ_ATVO01000008.1 coordinate 44,746, forward strand.
CGCCGCGCATGTCGGCCTGAGAAGCCGGTTTCAAGGTGAAGTTGCCACCGGTATCTTCCGGCTTGAACAGGCCGAGCAGGCCATCCTGATCGAGTGGGGTCGGCCGAACCGGCGGCGCGGTTGCAACGGCTTCTGCCAGTTCGGCGAACAACGGGCCCCACTGGCTGTCTGACGTGCCGATGATCTGATAATTGGCGGATTTCTTGCGGATATCTTCATGCGCCGGGATGCTGACGAGCACCGGGATGCCGACCGCCTTGGCAAAGGCCTGGGCCTCGCCCGAACCATCATCCTTGTTGATCAGGATGCCGGCGACGCCAACATTGCCGCCCATCTTGCGGAAATATTCCACCGCCTTGCAGACATTGTTGGCGACATACAGCGATTGCAGATCGTTCGAACCGACCACGATCACTTTCTGGCACATGTCGCGGGCGATCGGCAGGCCAAAGCCGCCGCACACCACGTCGCCCAGGAAATCGAGCAGGACGTAATCGAAGCCCCAATCGTGGAAGCCCAATTTTTCCAGGGTTTCAAAGCCGTGGATGATGCCACGACCGCCGCAGCCACGGCCAACCTCGGGCCCGCCCAGTTCCATGGCGAACACGCCGTCGCGCTGGAAGCAGACGTCTTCAATCGACAGTTCTTCGCCCGAAAGCTTCTTCTTGGACGAGGTTTCGATGATCGTTGGCGTCGCCTTGCCGCCAAACAGCAGGCTGGTGGTGTCGCTCTTGGGATCGCAGCCGATCAGCAGCACGCGCTTGCCCTGCTGCGCCATCATGTAGGAGAGGTTGGCGAGCGCGAAGCTCTTGCCGGAACCGCCCTTGCCGTAAATGGCAATGATCTGGGTTTCCTTGGTGATTTCGCCGGTGTGAACGGGATCAGGTTCCAGTTCAGCCTCCTCGCGAAGCGCGGCAACCTGATCGAGAAGATTATTGATGCTCATGCGATATCTCTCCAGTCGAAGACCATCTTGAGACAATTGGGGTCCGAAAAGGCCTGACCATAAGCGGTCGGGGCTTCTGTTGCCGGTACCTTGTGCGTCACAAGGCCCTCGAGTGACAGCCTACCGCTGCCCACCAGCGCGAGCGAAGTCGCGAGGTCGTCAGGCTGGAACTCTGTGGCGATGCGGATGCGAAGTTCACGCCGGAATGCTGGCGCGAAGTTGAACGACAGCGGATCGCTGTAGAAGCCGGCCAACACGATCTCGCCCCCACGCGCCATGTGCATGACGGTCTGGTCGATCACGCGGTGGTCACCGCTGGCGTCGTAGACCGAGCGGTAATCCCGCCGCTCGTCGGTCTCGGGCCTGACCACCCGATATCCCTCTGCGCCCGCCATGCGGGCGTCATTGATTTCCCACACCGTCGGCTCCACACCAGCCGCCAGCGCGATGCGCGCCAGCAGGCGGCCGAGCACGCCGTGGCCGATGATCAGATCCGGCATCTCGCCGCCCGCCACCGCATGCTGGGCAGTGGCCGCTAGGCTCATCAGCACGGCCTTTTCGTGGAGTTCGGCCGGCAGCGGAATCACCCGCGCCGCACCAGTAATCAACGTCTTGGCCTGGCCGCCAAACAGCCCGCGTGCGCCTTCGAATTTGGAGGATCCCGGCACGAACACAGTCTTGCCGATCATCGCGGTCGCATTCTCGCCGGCGTCCACCACCGTGCCGACTGCTTCATATCCGGGAACCAACGGATATCCCATGCCGGGGAACATGGGCATGGATCCATTGTACATCAGCTTTTCCGTACCCATGGAAATGCCTGAAAAGTCGATCGACACCACCACGTCATCGGCTTGGCAGGGCGTGAGCGTCAGCGAGCGCAAGGTAACGCGCTCAGGCTCTTCCACCACAACGGCCAGTGTTTCCATTCAAACAACCCCATAAGGAAACCGGCCAGTTTTGCCCCGCTGAGCCGTCCCAATGCAATGGCTAATATCCAAAGCGCCCTGCGGCTGTAAAGCGCACATGACAGATCGGAAAGCAAAAAATTGGACGGGCTTGGTCGTCTTTAGGCTTGACGAAACCGGCAAACGCCGTTCCGCAGCTCAGCGCTGTGCAACGATCAACCGTGTGACCATTGGCAGCGCCGTGGCCACCTCGCGGGCGCTGCCGAATCCGGCTTCGGCCAGCAGCGCCAGATAAGCCGCCACCGTGCGGGGCCGGCCCGATCCCATCGCCCACAGATAGAGGCCGAAATAGGCATCGCCCATCACTTCGGCGCCCATCGTACCGGCCATCGGTTCGGCCAGCAGCAGGCGGCCGCCGGGCGGCAGCGCGGCATGCGCCTTGCGCAGCAGTGCGCGCACCACATCATCATCATGATCATGGCAGATGCGCACCAGGCTGATCACATCAGCGCCCTGCGGCAGCGGATCATCGCGGAAACTGCCGCCGTGCAGCGAGACGTGGGAAAGCCCCCGCGCCGCCAGCTTGGCTTTCGCGCCCTCCACCACGGCGGGCAGATCGAACAATTTCAGGCTCAGGCGCGGGTGGCGCTGCGCCACTTCGGCCAGGAAGGCGCCATGCCCGCCACCCACATCCATCAGACAAGTGTGCCGGCTGAAATCATAGGCATCCAGCACCTGTTCGGCCACCATCGGCTGGCTGGCCGCCATCAGCGCCGAATAAGGCGCCACTGCTCCTTGGCCGCCGCCCTGCCAGCTCGCCGCATCGGTGGCTGCCGGCAGCCCCTGCCCGGCGGCCGGTGCATAGGTCCAGAACGCCGCCAGCTTGCCCTGGCCGCGCCCGCCTTTCAGCATGGCGATGGGATCGGCCAGATCATCATAGAAGATCTTGTGATGCTCGATCATCGCCAGCGCGCCCTGGTTGGTGGAAAGCGCCGCGCCGCGCTGGCCCAGCACCCACAGATCGGGCGCCGCCAGTTCCACCAGGTCAATCGCCTTCGCCGCGCCCAGCAGCCGCTGCATCGCCTCTTGGGCAAGGCCCGCGCCCTGCGCCAGTTCGGCGGTGCTGGCCGGCCCCTCGCCCAGGCGGCGAATCACGCCGGCATCCACGGTCGCGGTCAGCGCCTTGGTCTGCACGAAACCGGTGATCACCGCGAACATGGCATTGGCGTGGTACCGCGCCGTGCGCCGCATCAACGGGTTGCGCATGGCAAAGCGCTGGAACGCCGGATTGGCCAGCATCCGGTTGCGCGCGTTCAGCCAGCGCAATTTCCACGCGTAAGAGGCCGTGTTTTCAGCCATGTGCCCCACAAGCTCGTCTCAAACCGTCTGGACAGTCGCTGCCCAAAGGTCAATCATGACCCCTGTGGTCAGGTTTAGCTGCCAGACCTTAACGATAGATGATTCGGAAGTGCGATTTGGCAGGCCCTGACAGCGTTGTCATCATCGGAGCCGGCATGGCGGGCCTGTCGGCGGCCGTGCTGCTGGCGGCGCGCGGCGTGCCGGTGACCGTGGTGGAGCGCATGGGCGCCCCCGGCGGCAAGCTGCGCACGGTCAATGTCGGCGGCGTGCCGGTGGATGCCGGCCCCACTGTTTTCACCCATCGCCCGGTGTTCGAACGCATCTTTGCCGATGCCGGCACCACGCTCGACGCGCATCTCACCCTGCACAAATCCGATCGCCTCGCCCGCCACGCCTGGCAGGATGGCAGCAGCCTTGATCTGTGGGCCGATCACGCCCGCAGCCGCGATGCCGTCGCGGCCTTTGCCGGCCCGCGTGAGGCCGAGGGCTGGACGCGCTTTCAGGCCGAATCCGCCCGCATCTGGAACGCGCTGGAATCCCGCTTCATGGAAAGCCCGGCGATGGGCCCCGTTGGCCTCACGCTGAAATACGCCCCCTTCCACCTGCACGAGATGTTCGCGATCAACCCGTTCGCGACCCTGTGGAACACATTGGGCAAATATTTCCGCGATCCGCGCCTGCACCAGCTATACGGCCGCTATGCCACCTACACCGGCGCCGATCCCTTCCAGGCCACCGCCACGCTGATGCTGATCGCCCATCTGGAGGCGCGCGGCGTCTGGCTGGTGGAAGGCGGCATGCACGAAGTCGCCCGCCAGATGGCGCTGCTGGCCGAGCGGCTGGGCGCGAAATTCCATTACAACGCCCACGTTTCCGAAATCATGGTACGGAACGGCCGCGCCGCCGGGGTTCGCCTTGCCAGCGGCGAAGAACTCCCCGCCCACGACATCCTGTCCAACAGCGATATTTCCGCTCTCGCCGATGGTCGCTTCGGCGCTGCCGCCTCCCGCGCTGTCACCGGCGTCAAACCCCACGAACGCTCGCTTTCCGGCCTTGTCACCATGATGACGGCTGAGTGCTCCGGCTTCGAGATGGACCGGCACAACGTCTTCTTCTCCACCGATTATGCCGCCGAATTCCGGCACATCTTCGGTGAGCACCGCCTGCCCGCCGAACCCAGCATCTATATCTGCGCGCAGGATCGTGGCATCGGCAAACCGCCCGATGGCCCCGAACGCCTGCAACTCATCGTCAACGCCCCGCCCACTGGCGACGGCTCCCCACCAACGCCAGAGGAGATGGAACAATGTCAGACAGCAACGCTGGCGGTCCTCGCCCGGTGCGGGCTGACACTGAAACCAACAGCGATGGTGCCAGTGGGCCCAGCGATGTTCGAGGCGCTTTTCCCTTCGAGCGGTGGGGCCCTTTATGGTCGGGCCTCGCACGGGTGGCAGGCCAGCTTCCGCCGGCCTGGCAGCAAGACGAAGCTGCCCGGGCTCTGGGTCGCCAGTGGTTCGGCGCACCCGGGAGCGGGCGTGCCGATGGCGGCCTTGTCCGGCCGCTTGGCGAGCGCAGCGATCCTGCAGGCCCGCGCTTCGATCAGGACGTTGCACCCGGTGGCTACCGCTGGTGGTATGTCGACGCCGAAAGCGACTGCGGACAATATGGCCTGACGATCATCGCCTTCATCGGCTCGGTCTTCTCCCCCTATTACAAGGCCGCCGGCCGCGATGCCCCGGAAGATCATGTTTCCCTGAACGTCGCACTCTATGGCAAGGGCTGTCGCCGCTGGGCGATGACCGAACGCGGCACCGGCGCCCTGTTCCGTGATCGCGCCACGCTGCGCATCGGCCCCAGCCAGCTGCGCTGGGATGGCGCCACGCTGGTCATCGATATCGAGGAAGAATGCGCCGTGCTGCCGATGAAAGTGCGCGGCCAGGTGCGGGTGACGCCGCAGGTGTATGGCCAGCGCCGTTTCCGGCTTGATCCCGGCGGCAAGCATGTGTGGGAACCGATCGGCCCGTGCGCGCGGGTGGAAGCCACCTTTACCAACCCCGATATCAAATGGGCCGGCACCGGATATCTGGATGCCAACCACGGAGCTGAATCACTGGAAGACGGCTTTGCCGATTGGCAGTGGAGCCGGGCCCATCTGAAGGATGGCTCCACCGCGGTGATGTACGAAGGCCAGCTGAAAGACGGCGCCGATTTCGGCATGGCCCTGCGCATCACGCCCGATGGCCAGGCCGAAGTGATGGAAATGCCCGCCCCGGTGGTGCTGCCGAAAACCGCCTGGCGCCTTGACCGCATGACCCGCGCCGACGCCGGCTACACCGCCCGCATCCGCGCCACCTGGGAAGACACCCCCTTCTACAGCCGCACCGCGCTGGCCACCCGCCTGTGGGGGGAGGATGTGGTGGCCGTGCATGAATCGCTCAACATGCGGCGGTTCGATACGGGCGCGGTGCAGTGGATGCTGCCTTGGCGGATGCCGCGGAAGGTGTGAGGGCGAATCTTGTCGTTATAAACAATGTCACAGCTTTCTATTCAAATAAAAACCACCCCTTCAGTGATAAAGATAATTTTTCAACTTCCGATCTTTCGCTAAAATTAATACGCATAGTCCATCTCCAAAGCGTCAAGCATAATCGTTTCTCCTACATCGAAGGATGAAACTGTCCTGCTTGCCGCGCCGTTCGTCGCGGCCGCCGAAATTGCCGGCGCCTTCGCCGGCCATGTCAAAGCTTTCCGCTCCGGCCGACACGTCCGCCCCGGCGCAAAAGGCGCGGCCGGCCCCGGTGATGATGATGGCGCGGATGGCGTCATCATCACTCGCAGCGCGCACCGCACGAGCCAGCGCCCGGCCCATCGCATCGGTATAGGCGTTCAATTTCTCCGGCCGATCAAGTGTGATCGTCATCACCCCGGCTTCGTTGCTGACAGTCAGCCCATCTTGCGCCATCATCGCCTCCCTTGCCTGGCCATGCTGCGCCGGAGACTTGGGAGCAGCAACGACTGCTTTGGGGAGGACACATGCTGCGCTTGCGCCAGATTGCGATGGTTGCGCCAGATCTGGCGCCGGTGGAGGAAGTGGTTGGCCAGATGCTGGCTGCCGAAGTTTGCTACCGCGACCCCGGTGTGGGCAAATACGGCCTGCACAATGCGCTGTGGGCGCTGGGCGGTACATTTCTGGAGGCGCTGGCGCCCTTGCAGGAAAACACCACCGCTGGCCGCTACATGGCCCGGCGTGGCGGTGCGACGGGTTACATGGTGATTCTCGACACCGATGACCTTGCTCCCGTGCGCGACCGGCTAGCCGCACAAGGCACGCGCATCGTGGAGGATCTCACCGTCGGCGACGCCGCACTGCACGCCACCGCACTGCACCTGCACCCGCGTGATACCGGCGGCTGCCTGCTCTCCATCGATCATCACGGGCCAGACGGCGGCATGATGGGCAGTTACATGTGGGCCGGCAGCGCCTGGCAGCCCTATGCCAACGCCAGCCTTGCCATCAGCGGCGCGATGATGACCTGCGATGACCCGGCCGCCACCGCGTCGCGCTGGAGCCATATTCTTGAACGGCCTGCCGTGCCGCATGGCGCTGGCTGGCGTGTCACCCTGGATAATGCTGCGCTGGATTTCATGCCAAACAATGGCCCGGCCGGCGAAGGGCTGGCGGCGATCCGCGTCGCCGGCCTCACCATCCCGGCCCGCAGTTGCGGCCTCGATTTTCTTCCGGAGACCAACCAATGAGCTACGAAACCGGTACCGAAGACCTGCTGGCCCGCGTCGTTGACGGCGTACTCACACTCACCTTGAACCGCCCGGCGGCGCGCAATGCGTTGTCGCGCGCCATGCTCGACGGGCTGGCTCGCCTGCTAGGCGAAGCCGAAGCCGATCCCACCATCGGCGCCATTGTGATCACCGGTGCGGGCGGCGCGTTCTGCGCCGGCGGCGACGTGAAGGGCATGGCGGCGCGCAATGAAAGCGGCGAGCCTGAACCCATCGATGTCGCCATCGCCCGCCAGCGCCGCAACCAGCGCGAAACCGCCGGGCGCCTGCATGCCATGCCGAAACCCACCATTGCCGCCATCCCCGGCGCGGCGGCCGGCGCTGGTCTCAGCATGGCGCTGGCCTGCGATCTGCGCGTGATGGCCGACACGGCCTTCATGACGACCGCCTTCGCCAAGGTCGGCTTTTCCGGCGATTATGGCGGCACCTATTTCCTCACCCAATTGGTGGGCGCGGCCAAGGCGCGGGAGATGTATTTTCTCTCCGACCGGGTCGATGCTGCCGAGGCGCTGCGACTGGGGCTGGCCAACCGCGTGGTGCCGGCCGACGCCCTTCTCACCGAAGCCCAAGCGCTGGCCACGCGATTGGCCGCGGGCCCACGCGTGGCCTATCGCTACATGAAAGAAAACCTCAACCGCGCCTTCTCCGGCGGAGACATGGATGATTGCCTGGATCTGGAGGCCACCCACCATGTCCATTGCGGCCTGACCGAGGATCACAAGGACGCAGCGAAGGCGTTCGTCGAAAAGCGCGCGCCGGTGTTCCGGGGGCGTTAGGCCAACATTCCCAGCTTGCGGGCAAAGTCCGCTACCATTTGCGCATGCCGCTCCGGCGCTTCCTCATGCGCAAGGTGGCCTAGGCCGGGCAGGCCGTGATGCTCGGCGGTGGTGCCGTGATGGGCAAGGCGCTGCGCGACGATGTGGCTTGTGGACGGCGGCACCGTCTTGTCGCGCTCACCGTGCAGCAGCAGCACCGGGCATTTGATATGAGCGATGCTGCGCTCGATCGTGTCCAGATCCCAGTGCGCCATCAACGACAGCGCACCGCCGGTGTGGCCGGGATTGCGGAACAGGCGTTCGTAATAGGCGACCTGCTCGCGGCTGGAGTGCGAGCCGGTCCAGCGCTTGAGCAGATCAGGCATCGACTGGAAGCGGGTGGTGAACGAGAAGATCGACGGCATGAACGGGTTGACGAACAGCGCCTTGGCCAGACTGGGATAGGCCTTGCCCATACCCTCGAACGGCAGCAGCGCTCCACCCAGCGAGACGATGGCTTGCGGCTGCAGATGGCCGCCCGCCGCCAGCATGAACGCAATTGCCGCTCCTACGCTATGGCCCAGGATCAGCGCCGGTTGCACGCCCAATTCGGCCAGCAACGCAGCCAGCGCCTTGGCGACATTGTCCGGATCCGGCGAATAGAGCTTCTGGGTAAAACCGTGACCGGGCAGATCGGGAATGACCAACCGGAAATGCGGCGCCAACAGCGGCGCCAGGCCGGCGAAACTGTGCGTGGTCGCCCCGGTGCCGTGGATCAGCAGCAGGACCGGTGCATCCTCTGGCCCGGTGATCTGCACGTGATATTTCACACCACCGGCGGTGACGAACTGGCTCCATTCCTTATTCGGCACATGACGGCCATCAATATCCCAACGCATCAGACCGCCCCACCACTCGCGGCCTTCACCGCCGCTACCACTGACTTGGCATCAACCCGCGGCAGTGTCACCAGTCGGGCACCCATCGCATTTGCCAGTTCCGTTCCCTGCGGGCGCGGACGCGGGCTGCAATCAATAAAAACGCACGCGATCCCGCTGGCGCGATAGGCGCGTGCCGAAGCCAGCGCCGCGTCCTGCGGGCTTTGGCCGGCGTTGCCGCCAACATTGGCCCTGCCATCGGTAAGCACCACGACCAACGGCGTGCGGCCCCTGCCCTTCTCGGCTTCGGCCACCTTGCGGGCGAGATCAAGCCCGGCTGCAATCGGCGTGCCGCCACCACCGGCCAGCCCGGCCAGTTCCTTCTTGGCGCGCGGCAGGCTGCGCGTGGGCGGCAGCGCCAATGCGGCTTCCGTGCCGCGGAAGGCAACCAGCGCCACTTCAGCGCGTTTCACATAGGCTTCGGCGAGCAGCAATTCGACCGCGCCCTTGGCCTCAGCCAGGCGCGCGAACGCCGCCGAGCCACTGGCATCAACGGCAAAAATGGTGGTGGATTGCGTCTGCGCGATGAAGCGACGGATGCGCAAATCGTCGGTGCGAATGGCGAGGCGGCCGTCTTCGCGGACGGGGCGGATCTTCTGCCAAGGGGCAGCGGTCTTGATGGTTTCAATCAGCGCAAGCCGCGCGCCGCGGCCCGGCATTCCAGGCCGCACGCCAGCCGTGCGCCCGCTGGTGATGCTTTTCTGCTTGGCGCCGGATGAACCGCTGGCCTTGGGCGCCTTGCCCATGGTGCCAGCCGCCAGCGCATCGAGCAGGCCCGGCGGCAGCGCGGTTTGTGCCGCATCCAGGATCATGTCGGTCGGATCAAACGGCGGCGGTTCCGGCTGATCCTGATCGTCGCCCTGGATGTCGTCGCTGGGCGGCGGTGGAGGCGGCGGCTCTTCTGGCGGCGGCTGGTCGTCGGGCTGTTCCTCCGGGGGCGGTGGTTCCTGCTCAGGCGGCGGCGGCAGGCGAGTGGCCCGCGGCCCAAGCACCAGCGCGGCGGCAGCGGCCATGTCCGCCTCACGCAGCTGCTCGATATCATCTGGCCGGTCATCGGCACGGGCATGGGCACGGGCGACGCGCACCGCCATGATCGGCGCGCGCACCGACGCGATGCCCAGCGCTGCAGCCGCCACGGCCAGTGCGGTCTCCGGGTCCTTGGCGATCGCGCCGGGCTCGGCCAGCATTTCCAGCGGTGGTGGCGGCGCTTCACCGGCGATCAGGGACGCCATGTCCAGCCGCACGCTGTTCAGATCGATATGAATGGCCAGTCGGTCAGCCAGGCCCTGCGGAATCCGTTCCCGATCCGCATCCTCGGGATCGCCTTCGTCGAACAGCACCAGCGGCGGCGCGCCATCGTCGATCGCCGTGGCCAGCCGCGCCGCCAGCGCCGGATTGAGTCGCTCCGCCATCGGCACCACCAACGCCTTGCCTTGGGCATCGGCCAATATGCCGGCGCGGTGCACGGGTTTGCCGCTGGCCAATGTCGCCGTCAGGTCCAGCCCGCCATCCATGGCTTCGGCATCGGCGCTGGCCGGCAAGCGGCGGGTGGGGACGACCAGATTCAGTGCATCGGCCCAGGCATCGCGTACCGGGCCGGGGCGGGCGCGCAGCAGGATGCCTCCAACTGCATTGCCGGCCGCCACCAACACGTCGATCGCCGCCAGCGCCAGCGCCCAGCGTTCTCCCGACGTGTCACTCTCCCCTTCAGGGGTCATGCCGGGACAAGTTCCGCAATGGCGCGGGTGATGCGGGCGGTGGAGCCGGTGTCGTCCAGCACATTGCGGCGCAGGCGGTGGCGCAGTGCCATGGTGGCGACTTCGGCCAGATGATGCGGCTTCACATGCTTCTTGCCGGCCAATGCCGCCTGGGCGCGGGCGGCACGCAGCAGGGTCAGCTCGCCGCGAAGGCCATCAGCACCCACCGCCGAGCAGAGCTGGGCACCAAGGCCCAGCATCTCGTCTTCCACTTGCACCTTGGGCAGCAGCTTGCGCGCCTTGGCGATGGCTTCCAGCGTGTGCTGCTCGCTGTCCTCGAACTCGGCCACAAAGCCTGCCGGGTCACGGTCGAAGCGGTCGCAGCGTTTCACGATCTCGATCCGGTCGCCGATATCGGTCGGGGTGCGCACATCGACGCTGAGGCCGAACCGGTCCAGCAACTGCGGGCGCAGTTCGCCTTCTTCCGGGTTGCCGCTGCCGACCAGAATGAAACGCGCCGGGTGACGGATGGAAAGCCCTTCGCGCTCGACAACGTTGGTGCCCGACACCGCGACATCGAGCAGCAGATCGACAAGATGATCTTCGAGCAGGTTGATTTCGTCGATATAAAGAAAACCGCGATTGGCCTTGGCGAGCAGGCCGGGTTCAAAGCGCTTTTCGCCCGTGGCCAATGCCCGTTCGAGATCGAGGCTGCCGACGACGCGGTCTTCTGTGGCGCCCAGCGGCAGATCCACGAATGGCACGGCGCTTTCTTCCGTCTGCTTGCCGGCGCGCTCGCGGCATCCTTCGATGCACGGGCTGCGATCATCGGGGGCGCATTTGTACCGGCAGCCGGGCACAACCTTCATTGGCGGCAGCAGGCCGGCCAGCGCGCGCACGGCGGTGGATTTGCCGGTGCCACGATCGCCGAACACCATGACACCGCCCAGCCGCGGTTCCACTGCCGCCAGCAGCAGCGCCTGCTTCATCTCGGCCTGGCCAACAATGGCGGTGAACGGAAAGGGAGTGCGCGCGGGCGTTGCCATGCCCGTTGCCTTAAGCGGCAGGCCGCCTTGCTGCAAGTCGGTCGGCGATGTGTCGCGCCTGACAGTACTCCCGTTTAACTTTACAATTCGTTACTATTAAGTTAAATTCTTCGCAGTGTTGAGTCGGGGGTATGTAGCATGAGTAAGATTTTGGGTTTGGCCGTGAGCGCCACACTGCTGGCGGCATCGCCGGCGCTGGCGATCACCAATCTGGTGAGCAACGGCAGTTTCGAGAACGGTCTCGCCAACTGGACAATCGGTGGCAGCGACGGCCAGAATTTCCCGCCAGTCGCCATCTTCTACAACAGCGCATCGGCCTATCCGATTGGTGCCTTCGGCGAATCTGTTCCGCCCGACAATAGCGCTTCGAACAGCCCGGACGCCGTTGGCCAGCGCGCCGCCTATTTCGTCACCGATCTGGCGCGTGCCCAGTCGCTATCGCAAACCATCTTCCTGACGCCGGGCCGTTATGAATTCGGCTTCTCGGCCTTCGCGCCGCAGAATGGCTACAACAACGCCGGCGATGCCCGCTTCCAGGCCACCATTTTGGGCACCACGGTCGCCAATTATCTGGTGTCGACTGGCCCAGTGCGCACATGGCAGGCCTTCACCGGCCAGACTACGATCCAGACCGCTGGCCTGTAAACGGTGAACTTCCAGTTCGACACCAACCTCAATCCGTCGAAAGACATCGTGATCGACCGCGTTTATGTGGGCTCGGTGCCGGAACCGGAGAGTTGGGCGATGCTGCTGGCCGGCTTTGGCCTGATCGGCCTGATGCGCCGCCGTTCGCATCGCGCCACGGTGGTTTCCGCTTGATTCTTCACGCCGCTGGCTGACAAAAGAAACCCCGCAACGCTAAATGGCCTGCGGGGTTTCTGTTTGCCAGGGCACGCAGAACCACAGCTCAGCCGAATGGCGCATCCAGACTGCGCGATGGCGGTGTGAACCACTGCGGCCCGGTTTCGGTCATGTGGAAACAATCTTCCAGCCGGATGCCGAACCGACCGGGCAGATAGAGGCCCGGCTCGTTGGAAAAGCACATGCCCGGTGCCAGCGGCGTTGCCTCGTTATGCACCAGGTTTACCGGTTCATGCCCGTCCATGCCGATGCCATGTCCGGTGCGATGCGACAGGCCGGGCAACTGGTAACGCGGCCCGAAGCCTTTCGATTCATAGAAGGCGCGCACGGCGTCGTCCACGGCTCCCGCCGGCGTGCCCAACTGAGCGGCAGCTAGCGCACGTTGCTGGCCTTCCGCCACGACATCCCACACCCGTCGCACGTCGTCGGGCACGCGGCCGAACACGAAGCTGCGCGAGATGTCAGAGGCATAGCCGCCGACGCTGCAGCCGCAATCGATCAGCACCACCTCGCCCTCGCGCACGGCCTGCGGCTTGGCCGAGCCGTGCGGATAGGCCGACGCCTCGCCCAGCAGTACCAGCCCGTCGCTCGCCTTGCCGCCCAACGCCGCAGTTGCGGCATCGATCAACGCGGCGATGTCACCCGGGGTCATACCGGCGCGGATGCGCTGCCAGGCCCAACGCTGGGCCGTCAGCGTCACGTCACTGGCCGCCTGCATCAATGCGATTTCGGTCGCGGTCTTCACCATGCGGCAGGCGCGCACCACCGGGTTGGCCGACGCGATCCGCGCCTGCGGCAGACGCCGCGCAAGGCCATCACTGATAAAGAAGCGCACCGTCTCCTCGATGCCGATGGCGGACGTGGCGCCGCCGGCCTGGCGCAACGCTTCGGCGACAAGTGCCAGAGGGTCCTCGTCCTCCTGCCACACGCGCACATCGGCCGGAACGCCCAGACTCTGGCGGATCGAGGGCTCTTCGAAAAAGGGCGTAACGATCACTGGCTGGCCGCTGGCCGGGATGATGGCCGCTGTCACCCGCTCGCTGCGCCACCACTTGATGCCGGTGAAATAGTCCAGGCTCGATCCGGGCTCAACGACGATCGCCGCCATGCCCGCCTTGGCCATCAACGCCTGCGCCCGGGCGATGCGAGCGGCGCGTTCGGCCGCGTCGATCGGCTTGAGGCCGCTTGTGATTGGCGTGAGCCCGCTGGTGTCGACGGCGGCAGCGCGCAAAGGTCCCGGCAGGGCAGCCAACCCGGCAAGACCAAGGGCGGTGGCAGCGAAGCGGCGGCGGTTCGGGCGAAGATCGATCATCACCCAAACCTCGCAGCTTGAGTCATAAAAGCAAGAGGGGGCGCCGCCAGGCCGGCGACGCCCCCACTTTTCAGAAATCCTGACGGATCAGAAATCCTTGCGGAGCGTCACGAAAAACTGGCGCGGCGCGGCCGGCAGCAGCGTCTGGTTGTCGCCAGAGAAGCCGAAGCCGTTGGAACCGATGGTGGCGACATAACGGCGATCGAACAAGTTGGTGACCGTGCCTTCGATCGCCAGATTGTTCAGCCAGCGATTGTCGCTGGTGAAGCGATAACCGAGCTTGCCATCGACCACGACGCGGCCGGAGACTTCGCGATCGTTGGAGAAGGTGAAGAACCGGCCCGACATGGCGTTGGCATTGGCGCGACCGTAAAAGGCGCCATCGTCATAGGCCAGTTCCAGGTTGGCGATGCTGCGCGGGCTGTCGACCACAGTCTTGCCGCGAATTGCCTGCACCACGGCGCCGGCGGCATTGCGAACGTCATCGCGGTAGGTGTTTTCGTTGTAGGCATAGCTCGCTGTGACGGTGAACGCCTTCACCGGCTGCCATTGCAGGCCGATTTCCACACCCAGCGAGCGCACATCGCCGACGTTGGACAGCAAGGACGCGTTGCCGACAATGCCCGGACCCTGCGGGATGGAGAGCAGCCGGTTGGAGAAATTGACCAGGTAAGCGGCGATCACGCCGTTCACCTTGCCTTCGCCAAAGCGGAAGCCGCCTTCGAAGGTGTTGGTCTTTTCCGGGCGCAACTGGCTGGAGATCACACCAAAGCCGGCTGCAGAGGTGGCAAACGGCCCGGTGGTGGCCGCCGCGGTGAAGGCGCGCTGGTTCTGGGTGAAGCTGGCGAACAGTTCGTTGCCGCCGCCCAATTTGTAGAGCAGGCCGACCTGCGGAAGGAACAGATCCTCTGCCTTGATGCGGCCCAGCGCCAGCGGGCCTGGCACCGGATTGATGGCTTCGGCGCGCAGCTTCACGCTCTGGCCCTTGAAACCGGCGGTGACGGTGAAATCCTCGGTCACTTCCCACTGATCTTGAACCGCGAACTGGAAGGTGCGGGTGTTGTAATCGTTGTTCCACTGCGTGAAGAACGGGTTCGATTGATACGTCAGGGCGCTGGTCAGCGGCACGGTCTGGCTGGTGCCCATGTCGTAGAAGCGGCGGGCCTGTTCGAAATCGTTGTTTTCGTACCAGACATTCAGGCGCAGCGTGTTGCTGCCGAACTCGGCCGTCAGATCGCCGATCACGCCGATGCGCGCGATTTCATATTCGGTGGTCCGAAAGCTGAGCGGCAGGCCACCCGGGCTGGCGCGATACGGCGTGATCCACGAACCCTGGCCCTTGTTGCTGTGGTAATAGGCCTGGATGCCGCCCTTCACCTTGTCGGTGAAATCATGTTCGACGCGGCCACCGGCCAGCCAATCGCGGCGCAGGCCGGCAGCATCATAATAGGTATCATCGACAAATCGGATCGGCGCCGGATAGGTGGTGCCGAAACTGTTGGGCGCGACCACCACGCCGGTGTCGCGGCGGTTGGCACCAACAAAGGCGATGCGCACGGCGGTCGGCCAATCATTGGCGATATTGTCAAAGAACGGACCGAGACGACCCAGCATTTCCTGGTTGAAATCCTGGTAATCGCTTTCCTTGCGGTCGCTGAAGTTCAGGAAGGCGCTGAAGCGGGTCGAGGCGGTCGCATCGGTTGCGATCTTGGCGTTGATCTGGGTCGAGCGCTGCGGACCAAAGCCCTTCCACTTGTCGGCACTGATGTGCGCGCCGCTGATGTAGGCCGACACGCCGCCGAGATCACCGGTGTCGAGCGTGCCATAAACGCGGAACGTGTTGCTGTCGCCATAGGTCGCGTTGCCGGCAATGCCCAGTTCCTGCTGCGGCGCGCGGCTGAAGAATTCGATGGTGCCGCCCAGGTTGGAGGTGGAGGCGGTGCCGAGCGCGCCGGCGCCCTGGCTGACGCGGGTGGTGCCGATATTGTCGGCGATGATGGCGCGGCTGATGTGAAGGCCGTTGGTGTTGCCATAGCTCATGTCGCCCAGCGGCACGCCATCCAGCGTGAAGCCGAGCTGGTTCTGGTTAAAACCGCGCAGCGTGATGCGGGTCGACCATTCATAGACGCCGAACGGATCGGCCGACTGGAAATTGACGCCCGGCAGCTTCTGGATGGCGACAAACGGGCTGCCGCCCGGAACGGTCAGCTTGATGTCATCGGCCTTGATCTCGGTGACCTGACGCACTTCACCCTTGCCGTACACGACGATCTCGGCATCTTCGACCACGGCATCAGCACCGGCGGCCTCAGCAGCCTCGGCAGCGGCGGTGACAATGACGGGTTGGGCAAACACCGGCCCGGCGAGGGCGGCGCTGGCGAGAAGGGCGAAACGGTGGAGCGAACGGCGCATGATCTGGGTTTCCCGGTTGTTGGTTGCCGGGCAGCCCGTGACAGGTGAATGTTGCGCCGCGATGCCAATTGGGTGGCGGCACGGTTGCAGTCAGATGGCAGATTGGTGACGTGTCCGCCAGGCAACAGGGCGAAAGCCATGCCTGAAAGCAAAGGGCCCGGCAGTTTGGCTGCCGGGCCCTTGTCATCCTTGCGGACTGCGGCGCCTCAGGCGGCTGCTTCAACCCGGTGCAGGGCGCACTGGCCCCAGATATCGGAAAGCGCCTTCACCAGCTGCTCGATGTCGTCATCGCTATGCACAGGGCTGGGCGTGATGCGCAGACGTTCCGTGCCAACGGGGACGGTCGGATAATTGATCGGCTGCACATAGATGCCGTGATGTTCCATCAGCCAGTCGCTGATCATCTTGGCCTTCTTGGCGTCGCCCACCATCACCGGGATGATGTGGCTGGGATTGTCGAGCTGCGGAATGCCGGTGGCACGCAAGGCGGCACGCACCTTGGCCACGCGCTCCTGCTGACGCTTGCGCTCGAACGGGCTTTCCTTGAGGTGCTTGACCGAAGCCAGCGCACCGGCGGCAATCGACGGGGGCAGCGCCGTGGTGAAGATGAAACCGGAGGCGAAGCTGCGCACGAAATCGCACAGCGCCTTGGACGCCGCGATATAGCCACCAACGACACCATAGGCCTTGGCCAGCGTGCCTTCGATCACGGTCAGTTCGTCCATCAGGCCTTCGCGTTCGGCAACGCCGCCGCCGCGCGGGCCATACATGCCAACGGCATGGACTTCGTCGATATAGGTCATAGCGCCATGCTTCTTGGCCACGTCGCAGATTTCCTTGATGGGCGCGATGTCGCCATCCATCGAATAGACACTTTCAAACGCCACCAGCTTGGGCACGTCCGGACCATACTGGCTCAGCAGCCGGTCCAGATCTTCCGCGTCATTGTGCTTGAACACATGGCACTTGGCGCGGCTGTGGCGGATGCCTTCGATCATGGAGGCATGGTTCAGCGCGTCGGAGAAGACAACGCAGCCGGGGATCTTGGAGGCCAGCGTGGACAGCGCAGCCCAGTTCGAGACATAACCCGATGTGAACAGCAGCGCATCTTCCTTGCCGTGCAGATCCGCCAATTCCAGTTCGAGCTGGCGGTGCACGTGCATGGTGCCTGAGATGTTGCGGGTGCCGCCAGCGCCGGCGCCCGACCGGTCCAGTTCTTCATGCATAGCGGCAAGCACATCCGGGTGCTGGCCCATGCCGAGATAATCGTTTGAGCACCACACCGTCACATCCTGGGTGCGGCCGTCCTCCAGATAACGGGTGGCATGCGGGTAATCACCCTGGTGCCGCTGCAATTCGGCAAACACGCGGTAATTGCCGCGTTCTTTCAAGCCGTCCAGCGCCGCCTGGAAGTGAGCTTCAAAGTCCATTCATCTTCTCCCGGCGCCGTTCATTGCACGGCGTTTTGTCGCACCGCAAGCGGATTCGTGTCGGTTTGGGCCGACATTGTGACAGTTTCGTTAGCCGATTTCTGCAGGCGCTGTCTCGCCTGTTCGGGCATCGCCCAGCGGAAGATTGCCGTGTCCTGCCACGGCACCACCAGGAACCCATGTTCAAGGAAGGCCAGCGCCACTAGGGCAAAGGCCAGCGCATAGCCAGTGGCAATACCGCCGCGGCTGCTGAGCGCCAGATCGGCCAGCCACGCCGCCAGCACGGCAATGCCCGACACCGACAGGATGAAGAACCAGCGCGGCGGCGCGATGCGGAAATAGCTGGCCAGATAGCGCATGTGATCCGGCATCATCTCGGTCGACAGATGGGGCACACCGGCGAAAATATTGAACTTGGCCGAAAGCCGCATGACGAACAGCAGCAGGAAGGTGAGCGTCGCAGTCTGGTTCGGCTTGCCCCAGGTGGCCGCCGCCATCACCAGCAGACACACGAACATTGCCACTTCATGATAGATGAGAGTGCTGGCCGCCAGCCGGAAGCGCCGCCAGCCGCGCGCATCGGGTGGGCAGGGATTGCGGTTAGGTCCAGTGACAAAGCCCATCAGGAACGACAATTCGTGCCAGCCCCACAACACCAGCGCACAGGCAAAGGCGACATAGGCCGCCCAGGCGCTGGTCTCCTCGGCCGTGGCAATGATGCCGCCCATGGCAAAGCCCGACGCGACCGAAGCCAGCGTGATACTTACCGGCCAGGTGTGGCTGGGCAGCTTATCCAGCCACAGCACGAAGCCGGTGGCCACGAACCACAGCACGGTCGCAAACAGCAGAGGCAGTGCAAACTCGGTCACGACCCGCCCGCGCTTACCAGACCGGCGCCATGCGCACGTTGGGGGTGACCGCCATCTTGTCCACCGGGTGGAGATAGAGGCGGGCGAAGGTGGCAGCTGCCTTCAGCGACAGGCCGACGCGCTTGATGCTGCCCATCAGGCCACCCTGCGCAACGGCGGCGTCAATAGCGTCGCTGGTCTCGCGCATGGATTCCAGCAGGGCGCGATAGGTCGGTGCATCGCTCTGCACGCCGATCGGGAAAACCTGGCGGGTAATGTCAGTGGTGATACGAAAGACCTTGAAGCCGAAGTCTGTCGGATTGATGCCGAAGGCGTTGTACAGCGCCGGCCGCTTGTGATCGCGTACATACATGGTGGCATAGACCGCGTTCAGGAAGAAGCGGATCCACAGCACGTTGAGACCAGAGGTGAGCTTGGGATCGGACCGCATTAGCAGCGCAAAGGCCTCACCGTGGCGATACTCGTCGTTGCACCATTCCTGGAACCACTTGAAGATCGGGTGGAAGCGCTTTTCCGGATGGGCCTCCAAGTGGCGGTGGATGGTGATGTACCGGGCGTAGCCAATCTTTTCAGACAGATAGGTGGCGTAGAAGATGAACTTCGGCCGGAAATAGGTATATTTCTTGGTCTTGGTCAGGAACCCGAGATCGATACCGATACCGGCGTCCTTCAGGCTGTCGTTGATGAAACCCGCGTGGCGGCTTTCGTCACGAGCCATCAGCTTGAACAGCGCCTTGGCATCCGGGTTCTTCATGCGCTTGGTGATCTCGGCG
Source organism: Sandarakinorhabdus limnophila DSM 17366 (assembly GCF_000420765.1). Taxonomy (GTDB): domain Bacteria; phylum Pseudomonadota; class Alphaproteobacteria; order Sphingomonadales; family Sphingomonadaceae; genus Sandarakinorhabdus; species Sandarakinorhabdus limnophila. Next base: position 63,847 of record NZ_ATVO01000008.1, read on the forward strand.
TACAGGATGCAGCCGGAAAATTCCGACGTCATCGACGAGACCAGGAAATCAATGAACTCCGGCTTCAGTTCCGGGTCCATTGCGGCGATCACGCCATCAAATTCCGGCGTGCGCTTGAAATGCTTCTTGTTGGGATCGGCGTTCATCTCGTCGATCAGGCTGTCCCACTCGGCGCGCACACCCGATACGTCGATCTTTTCCATCGCGTCATAATCGGTGGTGTAAAAACGCGGGCTCAGCACGGTATCCTGGCGTGCAATCGCCAGCGCATCGTCCTTGGTGATTTCACCGCCGGCCTTGATGGGGGTGATTGCGTTCATCACGACTTCTCCGAGCTGAAGGTGATTTCGTAGAGTTCGGTCAATTCCAACTGGGCCTTCATCCTGGTCCACAGCCGGCCAAAGGGGGTGGCTTTCCACACCGTTACCGGGCGGCGCAGGGTGAGGCGCTCACCAAATGGCAGCTTCACCGCGGCACCGTGCACCTTCACCTGATCACCCGGGCCCAGTTCGATATCACCATCCAGTTCGACATGCGCGTGCAGGTTGTCGAACGTGTGCTCGATCTCGATCGTGCACTGGGTATCAAGACGATCGCGGGTGAACAGGCCCATCAGGCACCTCCCGCCAGAAACGGCATCGACGATTGCACCGGTGCTTTCGGAATGATCGGCTGATCCGGCGCGCCGCTGCCACCAGGCTGATAGGGGACAAGCAATTGCGCGAAGGCGGCGCGGTTGGTGCTACCAAAACTTCCCAGTTCAAGGATGCGCCCGGTGGAGGTGTCGGTTAGCGTCAGGGCGCCATCGGCCCATTGCGCCACGGTCACCGATCCGGCGCGATCAACCTGCTTCAGGCGGCGTTCGCGCATCATGCCGCGCATGACGCCGCGAATGAAACCGGTGTTGCTGCCCGGCGGGAAGATGAACACCAATCTGCCGGCCGCCACATCGGTGACCAGCAACGCGCCATCAGCGCGGTCTTCGAAACGGAACTCGCGGGCGACCTGCACCGCCACTTGCCGCCGTTCCCGCGATTGCGGCGCGGTTTCTGGGGCCGGCAGCACACCCAGCCGGATGCTGCCCACCGTAACGATCGAAATGGCAATCAAGGCACCGGCGGCATAGAGCGCCGATTTGGGGAAGCGTTCGTTGGTGAATTCACCACTCATGCTGCTGCCCCTACCATGGCGGGGGCCGGCACAGCATCCGTGTTTGCCGCAACGCGGTCCGGATCGGCCTTGGCCAGCGCATCGGCGAGCTGTGGCACGAAGTTTTCCGGGACGGATCGCAACATCGGCTGCGGCGAACCGAATTTCCACGGCCGCACGTGCGGCCACATCTGCAGATAGGCCAACGGGAACCGCACCGTGGGCGTGAGCGAGACATCCACCATGCCGGTGCCGGCCGGCTTGACATCGGCTTTGCCGACCAGTGACAGCGGCACGTTCACGCATTTCGGCAGCGCCACGCCAAAGCGGAGCACCACGCGCTTGTTGGTGAGCGTGTAGATGGTGGATTTCGCCTGCGCCCTTGCCAGCACCGCCAGCACGCCCAGGCCAAGCAAGGCAACTGCCAAGGTGGTGGCCGCGCCCACCACACCGGTGCCGCCGGCCACGAAGGCCAGGCTGGCAACAATCACGAACCAGACGGCAACGAGGCGCGTGTGGAAAACGCCACGCGCCACACCGCGCCAATCAGGCGTGCCCTGCCACAGGATCGTTTCCCCTGGCGGCAGCCGCCCGGGCAGACCCGGGATTGGCTCGTTCTCATATTCCATCGACACGAAAAAAAGCTCCGTCTTTCCGCTCCAGTGCCGGCCCAGCCCCCCAGCCTTACCGCTGGTTCTGCCGGGAACCGGATCAGATCAGCGGTTCGGCCCGATCGGGGGTCGCCCACAGATAGCCAGCGCCATAATAGGCTTGGATCTTTTCTTCTTCGAGCAGGGTAACCTGATCGGCCGACTTGGTGCGCGGCACGCCGGCAATCTGCTGGCCAGTGATGGCATCGGTCACGACACCGCCGCGTGACACGCGGGCCATGGTGATCGGCATCAGCACAGTGCCGGCGCCGCCAGCCAGATCCACTTCCAGATAGCGCAGGCAGGATTCGGCGCGGTCCATCCACAGTTCCTTGACCGTGCCGGCCTTGCCGGAATCGAGGCCATAAACCGGCAGGCCACGCGGATCGACGTCGTTGGCGTGCACGTCGACCGGGTGCTTGATCATGCGCAGCGGCACGATGCGCGGCTCGCCATGCATGTCGAGATCGGGGCGATCGGCGCGCTGGGCGATCGAGGCCGGGCCAAGACCGGAGGTGAGCTTGTCCCCGGTCACGTCGAGCGGTTCACCTGGCCAAACCCGCGGCAGCACATTGCTCGGCAGTTCGTCGCGATCGTTGGCTGTCGGCGTGGTCACCACACCCAGGCCGTGCGGCAGCGTAAAGCTTTTCGGCGGCTTGAAGAACAGCGGTTCGGTGCCGCCATGGGCTGCGCCGGTCAGATCATCCTCGACCGGATAGCCTTCGCGGCGGTCTTCGCCACGCAGATACCAAACGAGCCCAAGGAAAAACAGGAAGAAGGCGAAAAAGGTGAGCTCTGCGATATCCAGGCCACCAACCAGATGCACATTCGTCATGCGAGGCGTCTCCCCTCAAAGATGCTGTTCGTCACAAGATGCCCCATCTGCGGCGAACTGGCGCGAAACAAGAAAACCGAACCCCGCCGCGCCTGCGGGTTGGAAAATGACTCCCGAAAGAGTGTCATAGCATGCCGGCCACGGCCGTGGGTAGAGCAGAAGCTAACAGCAATGAAATGATTTGCCGTTGTCCAGGCAGGAAGTTTCGCCCTGCTCTTGCCCAGGTCGCTCATCCCAGCAGCACCTCCTGGGCGTGGCTGGTGTAAAAACCCCGGCTGATGCGCTGATCGCGGCCCAGCTTGGCCTGCGGCACACTGCGCGAAAGCCGGGCCTTCAACAGATCATGGGCCACCGGGATGATACTGGGCGAGCGGTCGCTCTTGGGAAAGAACTGGCCGATGGCCCGCGCCGTGCGCAGCAGCGGCGTGCCGGGCGCGAAGGTGAACAGCATCGAATGGCGGGTGCGTTCAGCCAGCTTGGCAGTGGCAGCGGCGATCTGATCGCTTTCATAATGGATCAGCACGTCCATCGAGACGATGTGATCAAAATCGCCAAAGCCCGCGTCGAGCATGTCGCCGGCGTGCAACGAAATCTTGTCCTTCACATCTTCGGGCAGCCGCTCCTTGGCGATTTCGATCAACTGCGGCGAAACGTCGATGCCCACCACGTCGCCACCCCTTCTTGCAACCTCGATGGCCAGCATGCCGGTGCCGCAGCCAGCATCAAGGATACGGCGACCGCTCAAGTCCTGCGGCAGCCAGCTCAGCAGCGTGTCACGCATTTCCTGCCGGCCGGCCCGCACCGTGGCCCGGATTTTCGACACCGGCGCATCGCTGGTCATCGCCGCCCAGGCATCCAGCGCCGTACGGTCGAAATAGGTTTCCAGCCTGGCGCGCTTGGCGTCCCAGCCGGCAGCCTGCTTCGGCGTGTGGGCGTTCATTCAAACCCCAGGAAGTCAAAGATTTCGCGATCCTTCATCGGCACGGCCTTGCACGGCTCCACGCCGGCCCAGAGCAGCGCAGCAAGGCGCTTGTATTCATTCTGCACGGCCAGGATTTCCGGCGACTCGTCCATTTCGAAGATGGTGCATTTTTTCAGCCGGCTGCGGCGGATGGCATCCAGATCGGGGAATTGCGCCAGCCGATCAATCCCGGTGGCTGCGCTGAACCGGTCGATCTCGTCGGTGTTGGCCGAACGATTGGCGATGCAGCCAGCCAGCCGCACTTCATAATTCTTCGATTTGGCCTGGATGGCGGCCATGATCCGGTTCATCGCGAAGATGCTGTCGAAATCATTGGCGGTCACGACGATGGCGCGTTCGGCGTGTTGCAAGGGCGCTGCAAAGCCGCCGCACACCACGTCGCCCAGCACGTCGAAGATCACCACATCGGTGTCTTCCAGCAGATGGTGCTGCTTCAACAATTTCACCGTCTGGCCAACGACATATCCGCCGCAGCCGGTGCCCGCCGGCGGCCCGCCGGCTTCGACGCACATCACGCCGTTGAAGCCTTCGAACATATAATCCTCGGGCCGCAGTTCCTCGTGGTGGAACTCATGCTGTTCCAGCACGTCGATCACCGTCGGCATCAGTTTTTTGGTCAGCGTGAAGGTGCTGTCGTGCTTGGGATCGCAACCGATCTGCAGCACGCGCTGGCCGAGCAGCGAGAAGGCCGCCGACAGGTTGGACGAGGTGGTGGACTTGCCGATGCCGCCCTTGCCGTAAACGGCGAACACCTTGGCGCCCTCGATCTTCTGGCTCGGATCAAGCGCGACCTGCACGCTGCCTTCGCCGTCGCCGGGGCCCAGTTTGCGGGTCTTGTCGATGATGAGCGTCATTGCGCTTCTCCTTACGCCGCCAGGGAACCGGCGGGGGCTACGCCTTCGAGTTGGTCTTCAATCGCGTCGGTGGCGGCCTGAAGGGCGGCCATTGTCTCGGCATCCGGCTGCCAGAAATTGCGGTCCGCCGCTTCGATCAGCCGGTTGGCGATCTTGGCCGCAGCGCGCGGGTTCATCTCGGCAATGCGCTGGCGCATGGTTTCATCAAGCACATAGGTCTCGCTGATGCGCTGATACACCCAGGAGTCGACCTGACCGGTGGTCGCCGACCAACCAGTAGTGGTGGTCACCGCCGCTTCAACCTGGCGCACACCTTCATAGCCGTACTTCAGCTGCGCCTCGATCCACACAGGATTGAGGGTACGGGTGCGGGTTTCAAGCGCAACCTGTTCCTGCAGAGAGCGCACCTTGCCAGATCCTTGCGTCTGGTCACCGATATAGACCGGCGCCGATTCGCCGCCCTTGGCCCGGGTGATGGCGCGGCTGATCCCACCCAGCGTGTCGACGTACTGGTCGATCGTGGTGATCCCCAGCTCAACCGATTCCAGGTTCTGGTAGGCGCAATCGACCGTCTTCAGTGCACTGGCGAGCAGGCCGGGCTGACGCTTGGGCTTGCCGTCGACGCCGTAGGCATAGCCCTTCTGCTTCTCGTAGGTGTCGGCCAATTCGTTGGGATCACTCCAGCCGCCGCTGTCGATCAACAGGTTGACGTTGGCACCATAGCTGCCTTCGGCGTTGGAATAGACGCGCAAACTGGCGGTGGCCATGTCACAGCCATGTTCTTCCAGATAAGAAAGGCTGTGCTTGCGAATGAAGTTCAGTTCCAGCGGCTCTTCGGCTTCGGATGCCAGCAGCGCGGCTTCGGCGAGCATCTTGGTCTGCAGCGGCAAGAGATCGCGGAACACGCCCGACAGAGTCACCAGCACGTCCACCCGCGGACGGCCGAGTTGCTCAAGTGGAATGAGTTCGGCACCAGCAAGGCGGTTGTAACTGTCAAAGCGCGGCTTGGCACCCATCAGCGCCATCGCCTGGGCGACCTGCGCGCCTTCGCTCTTGAGGTTATCGGTACCCCACAGCACCATGGCAACGGTTTCCGGCAGTTTGCCGGCGTCTTCCAGGGCGCGATCAAGGATACGCTGGGCCTGGGCCGTGCCATCCTTGCAGGCATAGGCCGACGGCAGACGGAACGGATCGAAACCGTGGATGTTGCGGCCGGTCGGCAGGATTTCCGGATCACGCAGGATGTCACCACCCGCCACCGGGGGCACGTACCGGCCATCGAGCGCCCGGATCAGGCCGTTCATCTCGTGATTGACCGACAACGCGGCGTTGAGATTGGCCAGTTCGCGCAATACTGGCGTGTTGGGCACGATGCGGCCGTGGATCAATTTCTCGATGGTGTCGCGGTCGATGATCTCGCCGCGCGCCTGGGCGCTGGCGGCCAGCATGTCGATGCGGGCCTCTTCGCTCTCGGCGTCACCGAACACGTGCAGGCCCTGCGGGATCAGTTCCTGCTCGATCTCATACAGCTTGGCGGCCAGCTTGGACACATCGCTTCCATCAAGGTCCATCGCCTCGGCCTGTTCGCGGATGATCTCTTCCAGCCCCGGCAAGTCTGAACTGCCCGGCTCGGTCGCGCGCCAGCGGTCAACGCTCGCCTTGATATCCGAAAGCCCTTTGTAAAGGCCCGAATTGGTCAACGCCGGGGTGAGGTATGACACCAAAGTGGCGCCTGAACGCCGCTTGGCCAGCACGCCTTCGGACGGGTTGTTGGCGGCATAAAGATAGATGTTGGGCAGATCCTGGATGATGCGCTCCGGCCAGCAGCTCATGGTCATACCGGTCTGCTTGCCGGGCATGAATTCCAGGCTGCCGTGCGTGCCCCAATGGACGACGGCGTGCGCGCCGAAATCATTCCGGATCCAGCGATAGAAGGCCATGAAGGCATGGGTCGGTGCGAAGCGGCCATCGAACAGCAGCCGCATCGGGTCGCTTTCGTAACCGTTGGCCGGTTGGATGCCGACAAACATGTTGCCGAACTGTGCGCCGGTGATCAGCACATTCTTGCCGTCAGACTGGAACTTGCCCGGTGCCGGGCCCCATTCCTGCTCGATCTCGGCCAGATAAGGCTCGGTCGCGACAATGCGATCGGCAGGCACGAAGGCGTGAACATTGGCTTCCTGGCCATATTGCATGGCATTGCCTTCGATCACGCGGCGGCGCACCTCATCCGAATTCTCCGGCACTTCCACGTCATAGCCTTCGGCCTTCAGCCGAACGAGCGTGCGGTGCAACGAATCGAACACCGCAAGGAATTGCGCCGTGCCGGCCGCGCCGCCGTTGGGTGGGAAGTTGAACAGCACGACGGCGAGCTTGCGGTCCTTGTTGGCCGCGCAGCGCAGTTGCACCAGCTTCAGCATCTTGTCGGCCATCGCCTCGGCGCGTTCCGGGCAGGATTGCATGGCGCGCACGCCGTCCGACGCCGCCCAGGTGCAGGCACGTGAACAACCGGTGCAGGCGTCGCCGCCCGCATCGCTGCGGCCGCCGAACACCATCGGCTGGGTGCCGCCATCCAGTTCCGGAATGGCGATCATGATGGTCGCCTCCAGCGGCAGCAGGCCCTGGCGGTTTGCGCCCCATTGCTGCAGCGTTTGGAACTCCACCGGGTGCGCCGAAATATAGGGCCGGTCCAGCCTGGTGAGGATTTCCTCGGCCGCCTTGGCATCGCTGTACGCCGGGCCGCCGACCAGGGAGAAGCCGGTCAGATTGATGACGGCATCAACCGTCGCCTTGCCGTCCTTCATCATCAGCGTTTCGATGGCCGGGCGCTGGTCAAGACCACCCGCAAACGCCGGAATGACGTTCAGGCCGCGCGATTCCAGCGCGCGGATGACGCCGTCATAATGATTGCTGTCCTTGCCGAGCACGTACGACCGCAACATCAGCACGCCAACGGTACCAACCGCATCCTGCTTCCAGGGCAGGTCAGTCAATTTCTCCGACATGCGCTGCGGCAGATCGGGGTGATAAACGCCAACTTCCGGATATTCCTGCGGCGCCTCCACCTTGGCCTTGCCGCGCAGGCCCTTGCGCGGGCCATCGGCATAGCGATCGACCAGCGCCTGGATCATCTGGAAGGCGTTGTCGTCGCTGCCGGCCAGCCAGTATTGCAGGGTGAGGAAATAGGCGCGCACGTCCTGCGCGGTGCCGGGCACGAACTTCAGCAGTTTAGGCAGGCGGCGCAGAACGGCCAACTGGGCGGCGCCGCTGTTGGGCGCGCCTTCCTTGGAAGAGCCCCGCAGCTTCTTCAGCCAGCCGAGCGGGCCCTTGGGCGGCGCATCCATGCGATAATCGCCCATCCGCGTCATCTTCACGACGTCGGACTGGCTCATCAGGCACACCATCGCGTCGCATTCCTCGCGGCGCGCGGTGAGCGCGTCCTTGATCATGCGGATCTGCTCATCAAGGAACAGCATGGTGACGATGACGATATCGGCGCGCGCGATGTCGGCGCGCGTGGCGTCCAGCTTGCCGTCCTTGTCCCAATCGGCGGCGGCATGGAAACCGATGGAGACCGGCAGGCCCATTTTCTGGAAACGCACGCGCGCCCGGTCGACCGCGCCTGACAGATGGTTATCGAGCGTGACAATCACGACATGGCAATGATCCGGCCGATCCTGTTTCGATGGCGGGGTATCAGCGCGCATAATGGGATTTTGCCTCGTACAGCGTATCGCGGGTGATGGTGGTCACACCATGCTCGGCAGCATAGCGTTCGGTGTTGCGGCGGGCCTTGCCGCGCACAAAGAACGGGATTTTTCCCAATTCCGCAAGGGCTTCCGGTGTCCAGCCGCCTTCTTCGGCAGGCGCGGGTGCCGGCGCGGTGATGGTGGCAACTTCTCCTTCAGCCTGTTCGGCAGCCGGTGCGGGGTGAGCAGCCGGCGCCGACGCGTGGCCCAAGTGGCTCGGCCCGGCCGCATCGGAGAACTCGAAATCCTCGCGGAACATGGTGAGCAGATGCTCCTCCAGCCCCATCACCAGCGGGTGGACCCAGGTATCAAACAACACGTTGGCGCCTTCGAAGCCCATCTGCGGGCTGTGTCGGGCGGGGAAATCCTGAACATGGACGGGCGCCGAAATCACCGCGCACGGAAGGCGCAGGCGCTTGGCGATGTGGCGCTCCATTTGCGTGCCGAGCACCAGTTCCGGCGCAGCCGCTTCAATGGCTTCTTCCACCGCCAGATAGTCATCGCTGATCAGCGGTTCGACGCCATATTTCTCGGCCGCAGCGCGCACTTCACGGGCAAATTCGCGATTGTAACAACCGAGGCCGACAACCTTGAAACCCAGTTCTTCGCTGGCCACGCGTGCGGCAGCGACGGCATGGGTGCCGTCGCCAAAAATGAAGACGCGCTTGCCGGTGAGATAGGTCGAATCGATCGAGCGCGACCACCAGCCCATGCGACCTTGATCAAGATCGGTGGGCACGGGCAGCCCCGCCACGGCGCACACTTCGCTGACGAATTCGCGGGTTGCGAGCAGGCCGATCGGCACGGTTTTCACGGTCTTCTGACGGTATGTGCGCTCCAACCACGAACAGGCCTGCGCCGCAATTTCGGGATAGAGGCAGATATTGAAATCCGCCTCGCCGATGCCGGCAATGTCGGCCGGACTGGAACCCATGGGCGCCACCAGATTCACGTCGATGCCAAGATCGCCGAGCAGGCGGGTGATTTCGGCAACATCATCGCGGTGGCGGAAGCCGAGCGCAGTGGGGCCCAGCAGGTTGGCGCGGGGCCGGCGCGGGCCGTTCTCGCCCACCGCCGGCAGCGGCTTGCGCTCCTTGTCCGCCAGCGTCCGCACGATCTGGTAGAAGGTTTCCGACGCGCCCCAATTTTCCTTGCGGCTGTAGCTGGGCAATTCGAGCGGGATGACCGGGCAAGGCAGCCCCATCGTCAGCGACAGGCCGTGCGGATCATCCTGGATCAGTTCAGCCGTGCAGCTGGAACCGACGATCATCGCCTGCGGCTGGAACCGATCATAGGCGTCGCGCGCCGCCGTCTTGAACAGTTCAGCGGTGTCCTTGCCCAGATCGCGGGCCTGAAAGGTGGTGTAGGTGACGGGCGGGCGATGATCCCGCCGCTCGATCATCGTGAAGAGCAGATCGGCATAGGTATCGCCCTGCGGCGCATGCAACACATAATGCAGATCGCGCATGCCGGTGGCGACGCGCATTGCCCCGACGTGGGGCGGGCCTTCATATGTCCAGACCGTCAATTGCATCGGTCAGACCCTCAACAGATCACGACGATGGAGTGGTCGCGAGAACAGTTCAGCGAGATCACCGGCCTGTTCGTAGCCGTGGATCGGCGAGAAGACGAGTTCGATCGCCCACTTCGTCGACAGGCCTTCCTTCTCCAGCGGATTGGCCAACCCCAGCCCGCAAACCGTCAGATCGGGTCGGGCGGCGCGCACGCGGTCAAGCTGCTTATCCACATCCTGGCCTTCGGAAATCATCGTGCCCGGCGGCAGCGCAGCCAACTCGTCGATCAGATGGCCCTTGTGCAGATAGGGCGTCCCGACTTCGACCAATTCCATGCCGAGTTCGCCGGCCAGAAAGCGCGCCAGCGGCACTTCCAACTGGCTGTCAGGCATGAAGAAGATGCGCTTGCCGGCCAGCTTCTCGCGATAGAGCGCCAACCCCTTGCGGGCGCGTTCACGCGGACCGGCGATCACTTGCTCGAAGCGGGCCTCCGGCACACCGAAGGCCTGCGCCGCGGCATGCAGCCAGGCCGTGGTGCCTTCGGCGCCGAACGGGAACAGCGCCGGCAGATGCTCCGCCCCGCGCTTGTCGAGCGCGGTGCCGGTTTCGGCCAGAAACGGCTGCGCCAACAGATATTTGGTATTGGGACCAACGCCCGGCATCTGCCCGGCCTTGCGGGCTGGAAGCGACACGACCTTGCTGATGCCAAGATCACCGAGCAGACGGGTAAGCTGATCTTCCACGATGTCGGGCAGACTGCCGACGATCATGAGCTGCTTTTCGTCGCTGAACGCCAGATCAGGCACCAACGCGGACAGGCAGGCGTCTTCGCCTTGCGTGAACGTGGTCTCGATACCGCTGCCCGAATAGTTGAGCACGCGCACATTGGGCGAAAAGCGGCCGTTCAGCCGCTGCGCCGCGCGTGACAGATCAAGCTTGATCACTTCGGACGGGCAGGAGCCAACCAGGAACAGCAACTTGATATCGGGCCGCCGAGCCAGCAGGCGGTTGACGACGCGATCGAGTTCCTCGTTTGCGTCGGCAAGACCGGCGAGATCCTTTTCCTCGATGATGGCCGTGCCGAAACGCGGTTCGGCGAACACCATCACGCCGGCGGCCGATTGCAGCAGGTGCGCGCAGGTGCGGCTGCCGACGACAAGGAAGAAGGCATCCTGAATCTTGCGGTGCAGCCAGATGATGCCGGTCAGCCCACAGAAAACCTCGCGCTGGCCACGTTCACGCAGGATGCCATCGACGCCAACCGGCGGCGCATCGCAGCCTGAAGCAGGGCTGGCGCTGCTCATGCTGCCTGTGCCACCATATTTTCAACCATTTCCGCATCCGATTCGGTTGCCGCTGCCGGCTGCGCCGCCGGCGCCGACAGCCTTGCCTGGCGCAATTTCCACACGAACTGCCCGGCGTTGATCACATAGGCGACATAGGCCGCCAATGCCGTGGCAAACAGCACGCCTTCATCGGCGATGCCGGTAAACAGGCCGAACACATACAGGCTGTGCAGCACGATCACCAACATCGAGAACACATCTTCCCAGAAGAAGCTGTCGTGGAACAGATACTGGCCGAAAACCACCTTTTCCCAAATGGCGCCGGTGATCATGATCGTGTAGAGCGCGACCGTCTTGACGACAACCGACCACACTGCCCAGTCATAGTTGCTGCCGGTGTTGAGATAATCGATCACCAGATACAGGCTGACGCCAAAGATCAGGAATTGCACCGGCGCCAACAGGCCCTGCACCAGCGTCCATTTCGAATTGTCACGCCGCACCCGCTCTTCCGGGGTGTACAGCGGCCGCGGCGCAGGCGGTGACAACGATGCAGACAAGCCTTCAGACCCCTCGGACATTACGCAAAAAACCCTATCATCCGGCCCCCTTCTGTCAACTGCGCACGCGCGGCGAAGTGACGAAACTGTAACGCTGGCGCCACGCCTGCGTTGACGGGCCGGCAGTGGCACGACTAGGTTGGAACAATGGAACATGTCCTCCCACCCGCCGTGCCGGCGCGCGCCGTGTTGCGCCCGCGTGACGTGCTGGAATTACTGAAGCCCGTCACCTGGTTCCCGCCGATGTGGGCGTTCATGTGCGGGGTGGTTTCGTCGGGCGTGCCGCTCAGTGACCGCTGGGGGTTGCTGATCGCCGGCATGATACTTGCCGGGCCACTGGTGTGCGGCAACAGTCAGGCCATCAACGACTGGTTTGATCGCCATGTGGATGCCATCAATGAGCCGCAGCGCCCGATCCCGTCGGGCCGCATTCCCGGCCGCTGGGGGCTCTACATCGCCTGCATCGGCACCATTATCAGCCTCGCAGTCGGTTTTCTCATTGGCCCGGTGGTGGGCGTTGCCACCATCGTTGGCGTCGCCATGGCGTGGGCCTATTCGGCGCCCCCGCTGCGCTTCAAGGCTGATGGCTGGCTCGGGCCGCTTGTCTGCGCTGCTGCCTATGAAGGGGTGAGCTGGTTCACCGGTGCCGCGGTGATGGCCGGCGGCGTGCCCGACAGCCGCATCATCTGGGTACTGTGCATGTACGCGCTGGGCGCGCACGGCATCATGGTGCTCAATGATTTCAAGGCGGTGAAGGGTGATGCCCAGTCCGGCGTCAATTCGCTGCCGGTGCAGCTGGGCGAGCGCAATGCCGCCGAAATCGCCTGCTGGACGATGGCGCTGCCGCAAGTGGTGGTGATCATCCTGCTGGCGCGCTGGGGCCTGCACTGGCCGTCGGCGATGGTGGCGTTTTCGCTCGCCATGCAGGTGGTGCTGATGCAGCGCGTGCTGGCCGCGCCCGCAGCCAATGCGCCCTTCTACAACGCGACCGGCACCACACTTTATGTGCTGGGCATGCTCACCAGCGCCTTCGGTCTGTCGGTGATTTTGTGACCACGCAGGCCCCACTCAGCTGGCCCGGCATCGCGCGGCTGGGCCTGGTGCAGAGCGCACTGGGCGCTATTGTCATGCTGGCCTCCTCGCTGCTCAACCGCATCATGGTCGTGGAATACGCCATGGCCGCCGCGCTGCCGGCCGGGCTGGTCGCCTTCCATTATGGCGTGCAGCTTTCCCGCCCGAAATGGGGCCATGGCAGTGACGAAGGCTGGCGCCGCACGCCGTGGATCATCGGCGGCATGGCCGTCCTGGGCGGCGGCGGTATCCTCGCAACCTTTGCCACCACATTGTTGGCCGGGCCGTTCTGGCCGGTGTTTGCGGCCCTGGTGCTGGCCTATGCGATGATCGGCATTGGTGTTGGCGCAGCCGGCACTTCGCTGCTGGCCTTGCTTGCCACCCGAACGGCTGAGGCGCGGCGTCCGGCAGCGGCCAGCCTGACGTGGATCATGATGATCGTTGGCATCGTCATTTCGGCGGGCACAGCCGGCGCGCTGCTCGATCCCTTCTCACCGCAACGACTGATCGCGGTGGCGGCCGGCGTGGTGGCGGTGGCCTTCTGTGTCACCTGCCTCGCTGTGTGGGGCATTGAAGGCGGGCCACAGTCCGAAGCCAAGCGCGAAGCGGCTCCATTTGGCGAAGCTTTGAAAGGCATCTGGGGCGATCCGCTCACCCGCCTGTTCAGCATCTTCGTGTTCTTCTCGATGCTGGCCTATTCCATGCAGGATCTCATCCTTGAGCCGTTCGCCGGCCTTGTGTTCGGCATGACGCCGGGCCAATCCACCAGCCTGTCCGGCGTGCAGCACCAGGGCGTGCTGGCCGGCATGATCCTGGTGGGCGTGGGCGGCCATGCCTTTGGCGGGCGCGCGGGCATGAAATTGAAGCGCTGGATCGTTGCCGGCTGCTTGGCTTCGGCCGTGGCGCTGGCCAGTCTGGCGCTGGCAGCGCGGGCCGGGCCGGGTTGGCCGCTGGCCATCAATGTTGCCCTGTTGGGGTTTGCCAATGGCATGTTTGCCGTGGCCGCCATCGGATCGATGCTGGAACTGGCCGGCCGCGGCGGGCCGGGGCATGAAGGCATCCGCATGGGCCTGTGGGGCGCGAGCCAAGCCGCTGCCTTTGGCATTGGTGGATTTGCTGGCGCTTTTGCCGTGGATCGGCTGCGCGCCACCCTGCGCGCCGATGCGCCGGCCTTTGAATTGGTGTTTGCTGCGGAAGCTGTGCTGTTTTTGCTGGCGGCGATCATCGCTTTCCGGTTGAATGACCGGATGGAAAGCAACCCGGCGGGCAGGCGGAATTTGGAAGAGGCAGTCGCATGACCGAGATGTTCGACTTTGTGGTGGTGGGTGGCGGCCCGTCGGGAGCGACGGCCGCCAATGATCTGGCGCTGGCCGGGCACAAGGTGATGTTGTTGGATCGCATGGGCCGCATCAAGCCATGCGGCGGTGCCGTGCCGCCGCGGTTGCTGAAAGACTTTGACGTGCCGATCGAACAGCTGTGCACCACCGCGAACAGCGCGCGCATGATCAGCCCGGCTGGCCGGGAAGTGGACATGCCGGTAGGCGAAGGCGGCTGGGTCGGCATGGTCGATCGCGACATGTTCGATGAATGGCTGCGCGCCCGCGCCGCCAAGAACGGCGCCGATCGCCGCGACGGCACCTTCGAAGCGCTGGAGCGTGAACCCGATGGCACCGCCGTCGTGACGTATCGCCCCAAGGGCGCTTCACGTGGTTCCGAGCCGGTGCGGGTGATGACGAAGATGCTGATCGGCTGCGATGGCTGCAATTCGGCCGTGGCCCGCGCGGCCCTGCCCGACGAGAAACTGCCCTTCGTTGCCGCTTATCACGAAGTGGTGGACAGTCCACCCGAAGGCTTCAAGGGCTTTGCCGGTGATCGCTGCGACGTGTTCTACCAAGGCAAGCACAGCCCGGATTTCTATGCCTGGGTGTTCCCGCATGGATCCAAAACCAGCATCGGCACCGGCAGCGCCGTGCAGGGCTTTGAATTGCGCAAGGCCGTCGGCAAGTTGCGCGAAGAACTGGGCATGACCGAGGACACCTGCAAGACGGTGCGGGTGGAAGGCGCCCCCATCCCGCTGCGCCCGCGCAAGAAGTGGGACAATGGCAAGGATGTCGTGGTGGCGGGTGACGCCGCCGGTTGCGTCGCCCCGGCCAGCGGTGAAGGCATTTTCTATGCGATGACCGCCGGCCGCGAAGCTGCCAAGGCCGCCGCCGAAGCGCTGGCCAGCGGTAATCCGGCCAAGCTGGGCCTGGCCCGCAAGCGTTTCCTGAAGGCGCACGGCACCGTTTTCCGCGTGCTCGGCATCATGCAATGGTGGTGGTACCGCAGCGACACGATGCGCGAAAAGTTCGTGAAGCTGTGCATGGACAAGGACATCCAGCAGCTGACCTGGGAAGCCTATATGAACAAGGAACTGGCGCGCAAGAAGCCGCTGGCCCATGTGAAGATCTTCCTGAAGGACAGCGTGCAGCTGATCACCGGCATCCTGTCGGGCGGCGGTGTGCGTGAAGGTGACAGCGCCGGCAAGCGGGCGCAGGTCTGACCGGCCGCAACGCCAAGGGCGGCCCAGGAAGAACGAGAGCGATGTCGCGATTTGCCGAGTCCCCTTGGGTACTGCCCGCCGCCATCGCTGCGGTGGCCGCGACCTTCACGGCGGCCGTGGGGGCCACCATCACCGATATCGGCCCGTGGTATCTGGCGTTGAAGCAGCCCGAGTGGGCGCCGCCCATCTGGTTGTTTGGTCCGGCGTGGACAATCATTTTCATGCTGTGCACGTTTTCCGGCACCACAGCCTGGCTGGCGGCACGCAGCACCGGTGCGTTCGAAGCCATCATTGGCTTGTTTGCCCTCAACGGCTTCCTCAACCTGTTGTGGAGCTTCCTGTTTTTCCGTCTGCACCGCCCTGATTATGCGGCGCTGGAAGTCGGCATCTTGTGGAGCAGCATCGCCGCGCTGATCGTGGTGCTGTGGCGCATCTCCCGCCCTGCGGCGGCGCTGCTGCTGCCCTATCTGGCGTGGGTGAGTTTTGCTGCAATGCTGAACCGGGCGATCGTGGAACTGAACGGGCCGTTCTGAGACGGCGGCCCCAGCGCGGGACCGCCGCCAGAAGGCTCAGGCCTTTGTCTTCAGATAGGCAATCACATCTGCGCGGTCTTGCGGGTTCTTCAGGCCGCCGAACGCCATGCGGGTGCCGGGCATGAACTTGGCCGGGGCTTCGAGATAGGTGAACAACACGTCCTCGCTCCAGGTCACGCCGCTTTCCTTGTTGGCCTTGCTGTAATTGAAACCGGCGATACTGCCGGCAGTGCGACCGACCACGGCCCACAGCGACGGGCCGACACGGTTCTTGCCAGCCTCGGCGACATGGCAGGCCTTGCACTGGGCAAAGAGCTTTTCACCCTTGGCGGCATCGCCGGTGAGCGAGGCGTAGGTAACGGCCGCCGGAGCAGGAGCGGCTGCAGCAACAGTGGCAGGCTCTGCTGCCGGCGCCGGGGCTTCTGCTGCCGGTGCAACCGGTGCTGCCACCACCGGCGTCTCGGCGGCCGGCGTTTCAGCGGGCTTGTCAGCGCCGCCGCAGGCCGTCGTGAGCAGGGCCACCAGAGTGAAACCGGACAGGGTGAAGACGCGCATGGGGCAATGCTCCTTTGCAAAATGCAGGGAGCAGTAGATTACCACAACGTCATGTTTCTAGCTAATGAATGGCGACCAGCAGCCGCCTATTCGGGACGGAGCGCCGCCGCCGCCGCGAATGGCGACACTGCCAGCGCCACGAGGCTGGCCGCTGCCAGCAGCCGGAACGCACCCGCCACATCGCTGCCCACGCCAAATATCAGCACCGGCAGCGCTAGCGGCAGGACGATCAGCCCGGCCAACGCGCCCCCGCCCTTCAGGCCCGCCGTGAGCGCAGCGGCCACCACGGCGAGGCTGGCCAGCGCCGGGGTGCCGAGCGCCAAGGCGATGGCGATGCGGGTGCCATCGTCCGCTGAAAGGCCAAGCAACACGCCCGCCGCTGGCAGCGCTGCCAGCAACGGCACCGCAAAGCCCACCCAGTGGGCCATGATGCGCGCTGCACACACGAGTTCCAGCGCGATGCCGCGCGCGATCAACTGATCGATGCTGCCATCCTCCACGTCGGGGGCCAGCAGGGTTTCCACCGGCAACAGGCTGGCCAACAAGGCGGAAACCCAGATAATGCCGGGCGCGATGCGGGCCAGCAGGCGGGCATCGGGACCGACGGCGAAGGGAAAAAGGGCGGCGGCCAGCACGAAGAACATCACCGGCAGCCACAGTGCTGGGGAGCGGGCGATGAGCGAAAGATCGCGGAGGAGGAGCGTGACGAACATCAGCCGAGCCGCAAGGTCGCCGCATCAGCCAGGCCGATATCGCCGTGAACCGCTGCCACAATGAGGCCGCCTGCTGCCCGATGCTGGCCCATTGCGGCCGCCAGCAGGCCGGCGGATGCCGCATCGAGCCCGGCGGTGGGCTCGTCCAGCAACCAGCATTCCGCGCCTGCAGCAATCACCCGGGCGATGGCGGCACGGCGCTTCTGGCCCGATGAAAGATGCCGGCACGGCACATCCACCAGCCCGGCCAGGTTCATCGCCGCCAGCGCGCCTTGCAGGCGATCCCGCCCGCCATCCAGCCGCGCCCAATAGTCCAGCTCCGCGCCCAGACTCTGGCGCGGTTTCAGCGCCACGTCATGCCCGGCAAAGGCGCGGCGACCGCCGCCGCTCACACTGCCGGCTTCGGCGCGCAGCAACCCGGCCAGCAGCCGCAGCAAGGATGATTTGCCGGCGCCGTTCGGCCCGGTCAGCAGCAACGCGCCGCCCGGCGCCACCTGCGCCGAGACAGCCTCGAACAACAGCCGCCCGCCGCGCCGGCAGGCCAGATTATCGATCACGAGCGCATCCACCACGGCCCCGGCTTAATGGCTCCGTCGGGCTTCGTCACCCCCAAGAGGTGACGTATGCCCGGTTCTTGGCTATCACTGCCGCCATGCCCCCCACCCCCGACCGCCCGCAACTTTCAACCACCGCCCGCATGGCCATCAATTTTGGGCCCCTGCTGCTGTTCTTCGGCGCCAGCAAATTGGGCAAGGCGCTGCACGAACGCGGCCAGTTGCCCGGTCTGGCCGATGCCGAAGTGGCCAGTGCCGTTGTTGGCACGGCGGTGTTCGTGGTCGCCACATTGATCGCGGCGCTGTGGCATTGGGGCAAGACGCGCCATCTGCCGGCCGCGATGATCTTCACAACGGTGATTGTCGTGCTGTTCGGCGGACTCACCATCTGGCTGCAGGACAAGGCCTTCATCCAGCTGAAGCCCACCATCATCTACGGCGTGTTCGCCCTGCTGCTGTTCGGCGGCCTCGCCAGCGGCCGGCCGACCCTGCAGCTGGTGATGGAAGATGCGCTGCCCGGCCTGACCGACACGGGCTGGCGCCTGCTCACCCGCAACTGGGCGATCTTCTTCATCGCGCTGCTGATCGCCAACGAAACGGCGCGGCGCATGCTCGGCTATGATGACTGGCTCAGCTTCAAGGTGTGGGGCGTCACCGTGGCGATCTTCGTATTCACCCTCGCCCAGGGGCCACTGCTGGCCAAACATGGCCTGAAACTGGATTGATCGTCATTCCCCCAACAACCCGTGCCGCTTCAGGGCATGGCGCAACTGGTCATAGGTGAGGTTGAGCGCGGGGGCGGTGCGGCGCTGGTTATGGCGGTGCTTTTCAAGCGCGCACTCCAAGATTTCCTTTTCATAGGCCGAAACGGCGCCGCGCAGATCGGTGATGCTCTCCAGTCGCGGTGCCGGCATGGCGGCGGCAGTGTCCACGGGGCTGATGCTGGGCGCGGGGCTCGGTGCGGGCATCGCGTGAGGCAGAACATGGCTGGAGGTTGGCCGCCACGGCGATTCGAACGGATCGATCACCAATTGCCCCACCGCCGTTTCGGCATCGCCCCAGCGATAGAGCGCGCGTTCGACCACATTCTTCAACTCGCGCACATTGCCCGGCCAGGCCCAGGTGGCCAGCTGTTCCTGCACCTTCGACGTGAAGCCAGGGAAGCGTGGCCAGCCCAGTTCGGCAGCCATGCGGCGGGCAAAATGCAGTGCCAATATGTCGATATCCTCGGCGCGCTCTCTGAGCGGCGGCAGGGTAATGACCTCGAAGCTCAACCGGTCGAGCAGATCGGCGCGGAAACGCCCGCGCGCCACCAGACCGGGCAGATCCTCATTGGTGGCGCCAACCAGCCGCACATCGACACTGATCGGCTTGTTCGATCCCAGCCGGGTCAGCTCGCCATATTCCACCACCCTGAGCAGGCGTTCCTGTGCCTGTGATGAGAGGGTGCCGATTTCATCCAGGAACAGCGTGCCGCCATCGGCATCCTCGAATCGGCCAGCCCGCGCCCGCTGCGCACCGGTGAAGGCGCCGGGTTCATAACCGAACAATTCGGCATCGATCAGATTTTCCGGCAGCGCCGCGCAATTGAGGCTGACCAGAGTTTGCGACCAGCGCGGAGACAGGCGGTGCAGGCGATCGGCGATCAGTTCCTTGCCGGTGCCGCGCTCCCCGATCACCAGCACCGGGCGGTTCAACGCCGCCGCTGCCGAGGCGCGTTCGACGGCATCGAGGAAGCTCAACGAAGAGCCGATCATCTGGGCTGGCGCGGCCATGCGATGAGTTGGCACATTTCCCCAATGTTTGGCAATTCTTGGCTATCAAAAAAATTGCGCGGCCACTTGGAATTGAATAATTTCAATATGTTGGAGCGACATCGGCACTTGGCACGACCCATGCAATACAACTGGCATGAGCGGCACCCCCTGCCGCCACACAACAGGAGAAACACAATGAGCACCCTTTACAACAGCTTCGGTCGCAACGTGATGGCCCTGATGGCCGCCCTGCTGATCGGCACCACCTTCGTCGCCGCCGCCACTGGCCCTGCCATGGTGACGCCGGCCGTGAACAACGATATCATTGCGTGAACAAAGCGATAATGACTGGGGCCCTGGTTCCCCTCGCCCGCCCCCTCTTGGTGGAACCGGCCCCAGTCAAAACATCAGCCCACACGCTGACGAAGACCAAGTTCGAATTTCTGGAGATCAGACCAATGGGCATTTTTTCCCGCACCCGCGACATCATCGCTGCCAACGTGACCGACCTGCTCGACCGGGCTGAAGACCCGGCCAAGATGATCCGCATGATCATCATGGAGATGGAGGAAACGCTGGTGGAAGTGCGCGCGTCTGCGGCCCGCACCATCGCTGATCAGAAGGAAATGAAGCGCGCCATGATCAAGGCCACCCAGGCCGTGCAGGATTGGCAGGACAAGGCCGAACTGGCGCTGTCCAAGGGTCGCGAAGACCTGGCCAAGGCCGCGCTGGTCGAAAAGAACAAGGCCAAGGGCTTCATCGACACCACCCAGGTGGAGATTGATCTGCTGGGCGAAACGCTCGCCCTGAACGAAGCGGACATCGCCAAGCTGGAAAGCAAGCTGCGCGAAGCCCGCAACCGCCAGAACGCCCTGATCAACCGCATCGAGAGCGCCACCCAGCGTTCGAAGCTGCGCGAGATGATCCGCGGGCCGCGTGTGGAAGAGGCCTTCAGCCGTTTCGAAGTGCTGGAACGCCGTGCCGACATGGCCGAAGGCCGCGCCGACGCGCTGGGCCTGGCCGATGGCACCGGCACCCGCAACCTGGCCGACGAATTCGCCGCGTTGCAGGACAATGATGAAGTGGATGCCGAAATCGCCGCCATGAAGGCGCGTCTCGGCAAGACGGAGGGCTGATCTCATGGATGTCACCGGAGTCATTGCCCTCTGCCTCGGCATCGGTTTGCCGGTCATCGGCCTGCCCTGGCTGATCATGCACTATGTCACCAAGTGGAAGAGCCAGACCGGCATCAGCCAGCAGGACGAAGCCCTGCTCGATGAACTCCACGATCTCGCCCGCCGGCTCGACCAGCGTATCGAAACCGTCGAACGCATCATGGCCGCCGAGAACCCCAATTGGAAGGACAGCCGGATCACCGACATGTCCGATCAACGCCGCCAGCTGCGCTGAACCAGCAACCGGACCCCCAATATTCCCCCTGAGGAGGGCCAAGAAAATGAGCCGCCAGTTTCTCGTCAACAAAACCGAAGGCAAGTTCCTCGGTGTGTGCGCCGGCATCGCCAATTATTTCGGCTGGGATGCCACGATAGTTCGCATTGGCTTTGTCGCTGCCGCCGTGTTCGGCTTTGGCTCGCCGGTGATCCTGTACCTGCTGATCGCGCTGATCGCGCCGTCAACCTATTGACCCGCCTCCCCGGCGCCTTCGTCAGCGCCGGCCAACAGGGAAAATCGAAATGTCTGAAAGCCGCACCCGCTTCTACCTCGACAAACGCAACGGCAAGATCATGGGCGTTTGCGCCGGCATCGCCGATTATTTCGGCTGGGATGTCACGCTCGTCCGCATCGGCTTTGCCATCGGCGCCATCATGGGCGGCGGTTCCACCATCCTGGCCTATCTGGCCATCGGCTGGATCGCCAATGCCAAGCCGAACACGCTGTATGATCAAAGCCCGGAACGCGTGGAATTCTGGCGCGACGTGCGGGTGGCGCCCAAGCGCACCCTGCGCGATGTGAACGCCCAGTTCCGCGACGCCGATCGCCGCTTGCGCGATCTGGAATATCACCTGACCAGCGACAGCCGGCAACTGGCTGACGAAATCGAAAAGCTGCGTTGAGGATCAATCGATGAGCGAAAACGCCATTTTTGCCCTGATCCCGATCCTGGGCATTTCCATCCCGATCTTCGGCATCCTGCTCACCGGTTTCCGGCGTTGGGCCGATCTGAAGGAAAAGCAGCTGCAGAACACCGCTTCGGCCACCGCCGAACAGGCCGCTCAGTATGCAGGGCGGATCGCGGTGCTGGAAGAACGGGTGGCGGTGCTGAATCGCATCGTCACTGATCGTAACGAGGGCCTCGCCGTGCAGATCGAAGCGCTGCGCGATGAACCCAAGAAGCTGAATTGAAAGGCTGAATAGCATGGCTCTCGACCCCTCTGTTATCGAAGCAATTGCACCGGTGGGCGTGGCTGCCGTGCTCGCCGGCATGGGCGCATGGGTGGTCACTACCTGGTTGAAGGTGAAGAACGGCTATCCGCTGGAAAACAGCTGGGGCAAGCCGATGTATCCCAACGGCGGCGGCGAAGCGATGGAGCGCATCCGGCTGATCAGCCAGGAAAACGCCCAGCTGCGCGCCGAACTGGGCAGCCTGAAGGATCGCATGGCGGTGCTGGAACGCATCGCCACCGACAAGCCCAGCATGCTGGCCGCCGAAATCGACGGCCTGAAAACCAAGCAATTGAATTGAGTTAAACGACACCAGCCACGCCCCCAGCTGGTTTTGGGAGGAAAACAAAGATGAATCCGTTTGAAATGGTGGTGTTGATCGTGGCCATCGTCACGATTGGGAGAGTTCTTTCCAATCGCTACGGCGGCAAGGATCAGCGCCGCGCCTCCAAGGGCGAGCTGCCGGCGGCCGACAGCGGTGAGAATATGCGCCTGCAATCCGAAGTCGCCCGGCTGAACGACCGCATCCGCGTGCTGGAGCGCCTGGCCACCGATCCGGCCAAGCGGCTTTCCGATGAAATCGAATCCCTGAAGAACGATTGAGCGAGAGGAGACACACCATGCCCCCGGCTGATTCCCTCCTGATCCTGTCCACTGCCGCCCTCACCGGCCTGGCCCTCATCGGTGGCCTTGCCGCCTGGGGCTGGTCGGGCTGGCTGCGCCTGAAGCTGCGCGAGATCGAAGCCCGGCCGCAGCAGTCCGAACTGCCCGCCGTTGGCCAGCGCATCGACCTTGCCGACCTGAAGGAACGCATCCGCAAGCTGGAAGCCATCGCCGCAGGCGTTGATTTGTAACCTTGACCGCAGCCCATTTGCCCCTTCATGGGCTGCGGTCATGGCAATCACCACTTTCGATGATGTCGAGGCGGAATTCGAAGCCTTCGACGATTGGGACGACCGCTATCGGCTGATCATCGCGCTGGGCCAAGCCCTGCCGGCGATGGACCCGGCCTTGAAGACCGACGCCAACAAGGTGCGCGGTTGTGCCAGCCAGGTGTGGCTGCACCCCAGCCGTGAAGGCGACCTGCTGCGCTTTGCCGCCGACAGCGATGCCGCAATCGTAAAGGGTCTTGTGGCGCTGGTGCTGATGCTGGCCGATGGACGCCGCCCGGCCGCGATTGATGCCGCCGAAATCAAGGCGCGGCTGGATGGCCTCGGCCTGTCGAAGCATCTCTCCTCCAACCGCACGCAGGGCCTCGCCTCCATGATCGGTCGCATCGACGCGCTGGCGAAGCAGGCTCTTGGGGAAGCCGCATGAGCGAATTTGCCGATCAGGTGAGCCAGTTCATGGGGCCGTTCCTGGGCCGCGTGCCGCACAACAAGCAACTGGGCCTGCGCTTCATGGCCAACGGCAACAATTGGGTGGAGTTGCAACTGCCCTATGCGCCGCATCTGCTGGTCGATCCTGATCACGGCATCTGGGCATCCGGCCCGATCATCACGCTGATGGATACGTGCGTCGGCATGGCCTCCATGCTCACCCGCGGCGCCTTTGAACCGCACGCCACGCTCGATCTGCGTACCGATTATGTGCGCAGCCCCAAGGCCGAAGCCACGGTGACGGCGCGCGGCGAATGTTACCGGATGACCCGCCAGATCGCCTTCGTGCGCGGCTTGGCCCATGATGGCGACCTGGCTGATCCGATCGCGCACGTAACAGGCACCTTCATGTTTGCCGCCTCGAAACTGACCGGAGGCTGGCAATGACCAGCCCCGCGCTTGCCACATTGCTCCGTCTGCCGAGCGGCCGGCTCGATCTGCTGCCCTATGCCGCCCTGCTCGATCTGTCGTTCGAACGGGTGGGCGAGGAATTGCAGCTGGTGATGCCCTTTGCCGAAACCCTGATCGGATCACCCGGCCGCCTGCACGGCGGCTCCATCGGCGGCCTGCTGGAACTGGCGGGTCTGCTCACCGTGATCGCCGCCCAGCCGGAAGGCGAAGCCCTGCCGCGCGTGCGCCCTGTCACCGTCACCGTTGATTTCATGCGCGAAGGCGCTTGCGTGGAAACCCGCGCGGCCGCCAGCATCACCAAGCTGGGCCGCCGCGTGGTGAATGTGCATGCGCAAGCCTGGCAGGGCAGCCGCGACAAGCCGATCGCGGCGGCGCACATCAATTTCGTGCTGGATTGGCCGGAGCGCTGACCAATCAGAAGAAGAAGGCCTCCGGCGGGCAGGGGCTGAGCCCCTGCACCCACCTTCGTTTGGTCAGCGTTGAGGCTGGGCCAGTGCCTTGACCGCCGCTGCGGTTGAATCGCTGAACAGGCCATCGATACCGGTGGCGAGATAGGTGCGGATTTCACTGTCCACATCGCCCGCTGCGCGCGGATCGGGGCCGGATTTCAGGCCTTCGGGCAGGAAATAATTCTCCGGACGGAACGTCCAGGGATGCACTTCCAGCCCCACCGCATGGGCATCGCGCACCAGGCTTGTGGGCTGGGCCAGCCGGCCGTCGGGCCCGCGCGGGATGATCATCACCCGTTCCGGGCCGATGCCAGCGGCATAAGCCGCAACTGCCTTCAGCCCTTCGGCACTGGCCAGCGCGGCATAGTCATAGCCATCAGCTGATTTGCCGGTTGATCCCATCAGCTGGATCAGCCGCACGCCGGTCTGGCCTTTCAGGGCCTTCAGATTGTCGACTTCAAAGCTCTGGATGAACACGGGCGCCTCGCGCGTGGTCCAGCCGGCCGCGGCCAGTTCGCGCAGCAGCACCGGCTCCAGCGGCAGGCCAATAGCGCGGAAATAAGTCGGATGCTTGGTTTCCGGATAGATGCCGATCGTCCGCCCAGTGCGAGATGAAGCGGATTTGGCCAGCGCGATGATCTCGGCCAGCGTGGGGATTTCGAACTGGCCATCAAACGCCGCATTGGCCGGGCGCAACTGCGGCAGGCGTTCTTTCGCCCGCAGCGTCTTCAGTTCGGCCAAGGTGAAATCCTCGGTGAACCAGCCGGTCATCGCTTCGCCATCGATGGTCTTGGTCGCCTTGCGGGCAGCAAACTCCGCCCGGGTGGCCACATCGGTGGTGCCACTGATCTCGTTCTCGTGCCGGGCCACCAGCTGATGATCCTTGGTCGGCACAAGGTCCGGTTCGATGAAATCGGCGCCCTGTTCGATGGCGCGTTCATAGGCGGCCAGCGTGTGTTCCGGCCGCTCGGCACTGGCGCCGCGATGCGCGATGATGATCGGCGGGGCTGGCGGCCCAACCGGAACGGGCGCGGGTTTCAAGGGGGCAGCAGCCATCAGCAACACCATTAGCGGAGCAAGGATCATGCGCATCATTCCTAACCCCTAGCCGGCCAGCGTGACAGGAAAAAGGCGCGCTCGGCACCGGTGCCGGGCCGGCACGAAATCAGTCTGACCGACGGGCGGACAACCTATGACCGGGTGCGGGTGACGGTGCGGTGAGCGCCGTTAGGGGCACCAGTGGATGTCGATGTCCATGTCCAGCTCGGCCAGCAGGCGGCCGATCGGGAGCGTGCTGCTCGCGCCTTGCTTCAGCGCCTGTTCCACGACCTTGCGCTTGGCCTTGCCCTGTAGCACCAACGTGACGGTGCGGGCCGTCACCAATGTGGGGCCCGTAAGAGTCACGCGATTCACCGGGGCGTTAGCGGGCAGCGGATCGGGGCGCACGCCCAGCGCACGACGCGCCTTGGGACCAGCAATGGCGGCATCGAAATCCGGGCCGGGGAAGATGGAGGCGGTGTGGCCGTCTTCACCCATACCCAGCCATGCCACATCGAGCGGCCAATCGAATTCGGCGATGCGTTCGTCCGCTGCGCGACCAGCGGCGACCGGATCCTTCTCGCCAGCCGTCAACGGCACCACGCGGGCCTTTTTCGGAAGGAACAGGCGTGCCAGCGCGCCGGCATTGGACATTGGATCGGTCACCGGTACCAGCCGGTCATCGGTGGGCAGGATGGTCACATCAGCCCATTCGATCTTCATGTCGGCCAGCAGCTTCAGCGCCGGCAGCGGGGTGGCACCACCGGGAAACGCGACCAGCGCCCGGCCTCGGGCTTCCAGCGCCTGGCCGATGATATAGGCGATGTCGCCGGCTACGGCCTCGGCCATCTCGTCGGCGTCGTCATATTCCCACCATTCGGCATCAATCACGCATCATTCTCCAGAAACGGGCACGGTGTAGTTGAGGCCGAGCCGGCCGCCGTCCGCATAGATGGTCTCGCCGGTAATGTAACTGGCGTCGTCGCTCAACAGGAAGGCGGCGATGGCGGCGATTTCTTCCGGCTCACCGGCGCGGCCCATTGGCGTGCGCGACATGATCTGGCGGCGAGCTTCTTCGCTGGCCATCACCGCCTGTTTGGCGAGATCAGTAAGGATGGTGCCCGGCCCGATGCCGACCACGCGAATATTGTGCGGCGCCAGCGCGATGGCGGTGTTCTTCGTCAACTGGTTCAGCCCGCCCTTGGCGACGTTGTAGGCCAGCAGCGCCGGGATGGTGAGCACGGCATTCACACTGGACATGTTGACGACCACGCCGCCGCCGGCCGCGATCAGGTGCGGTGCGGCCAGTTGCGTGGCGTGGAAGGCGGCCGTGAGATTGGTGGCGATGACGCGGTCGAACTGCTCGGGCGTTTCGGTGAGGATGTCGCCCTTCACCGCGATGCCGGCATTGTTGATCAGGCCATCAAGGCCGCCCCAGCGCTCCACGGTGGCGGTGATGGCCGCTTCGATCTGATCGCGGCTGGTCACGTCGCAATGGATGAAGGCGGCCGCCTCGCCCAGCTCGGCAGCCCGCTCCCCGCCTTCTGCCAGCACATCGGCCAGCATCACCCGCGCGCCTTCGGCGACCAGCCGCGTGGCGATGGCGAGGCCGATGCCGCGGGCGGCCCCGGTGATGAGATAGCGGCGGTCAGAAAGTCGATGGCTCATGCTGGCGGCTTAGCGCAGCCAGCGGCGTGACGGCCAGCCCTATTCGGTCAGTTCGCTCCACACGCCCTTGAGCTTGTCGAAGAAGCCCTGACTCTTCGGCGTGTTGCGGCCGCCTTCGGTGCCTTCGATGGCGCGGAATTCTTCCAGCAGTTCGCGTTGCCGGGCGGTGAGCTTGACCGGGGTTTCCACTTCGACCTGGATGACCAGATCGCCGGCGCCGCCGCCGTTCAGACTGGGCATGCCCTTGCCGCGCACGCGGAACTGCTTGGCGGTCTGGGTACCGGCGGGGATCTTGATCGTCGTCTGCTGCTTGTCAAGGCTGGGCACATCAATCTCGCCGCCCAGTGCGGCCAGGGTAATCGACAGCGGCGCGATGGCATAAAGCGTGGTGCCGTCGCGCTTGAACACGTCATGCGATTTCAGGTGGACAAAGATATAGAGATCGCCCGCCGGGCCACCGCGCGTACCGGCCTCGCCTTCACCCGCCACCCGGATGCGGGTGCCGTCGTCCACGCCCTTTGGCACGTTGACGTTGATGGTCTTCTGCTGTTCCACCCGGCCGGCGCCGCCGCAGCTGTCGCACGGATCGGCGATCACCTGGCCCTGGCCGTGGCAGGCTGGGCAGGTGCGTTCCACCATGAACAGGCCCTGGCGCATACCAACGCGGCCATTGCCGCCACAGGTGGTGCAGGCGCGGGCCGAGGTGCCGGGCTTGGCGCCATTGCCGCCGCAGGGCTTGCAGGCTGCAGCGACATCGATGGTCAGTGTCGCCTGACGGCCATTATAGGCCTCCTCCAGCGACATTTCGAGATCGTAGCGCAGATCGCTGCCGCGCGTCGGCCCACCACGCCTGCCACGGCCACCGCCGCCGCCCATGAATTCGCCGAACACGCTTTCGAAGATATCGGCAAAACCGCCGAAATCCTGAGCGCCGCCACCGCCGCCCCCACCTTGCCGGAAAGCAGCATGGCCAAAGCGATCGTACGCGGCCCGCTTCTGCGGATCCTTCAGCACGTCATAGGCTTCGCTGATCGATTTGAACTTCTGCTCGGCGGTGGCATCGCCGGGGTTCTTGTCCGGATGCCATTTCATCGCCAGCCGGCGATAGGCGGATTTCAGCACCGCCTCGTCGGCACCGCGTTCCACCTCCAGGAGTTCATAAAAGTCGATTTCGGTGGCCATGCTTCAGTCGCCCCACAACAAACGCAGAAGTGCGCCCGCATCGCTGCGGGCGCACTCCGGCGACTGACTTACTTCTTGTTCTCGTCCACGTCGGTGAACTCAGCGTCCACCACGTCGTCGCTGGACGGCTTGGCTTCGCTGCCGGCGGGGTCGGCATTTGCCTGCTCGGCCTGATACACGGCCTCGCCCAGCTTCATGGCGACCTGGCCCAGCGCCTGCACCTTGGCGTTGATGGCATCGGCATCGCCCGAATCCAGCACCGCCTTCACATCAGCGACGGCGGCTTCGATGCTGGCCTTCACATCCGGGCCAACCTTGTCGCCGTGCTCGACCAGCTGGCGTTCCGTCGAGTGCACAAGGCTGTCGGCCTGGTTGCGGGCTTCGGCGGCGGCGCGGCGCTTCTTGTCTTCCTCGGCAAAGGCCTCGGCATCGCGCACCATCTTGTCGATATCGTCCTTGGAAAGGCCGCCCGACGGCTGGATGCGGATCTGCTGTTCCTTGCCGGTGCCCTTGTCCTTGGCGTTGACCGAAACAAGGCCGTTGGCATCGATGTCGAAGGTCACTTCGATCTGCGGCACACCGCGCGGGGCGGGCGGAATGCCAACCAGATCGAACTGGCCAAGGATCTTGTTGTCCGCCGCCATTTCGCGCTCACCCTGGAACACCCGGATGGTCACGGCCGACTGATTGTCGTCGGCGGTGGAATAGACCTGGCTCTTCTTGGTCGGGATCGTGGTGTTGCGATCGATCATGCGGGTGAACACGCCGCCCAGCGTTTCGATGCCCAGCGACAGCGGGGTCACATCGAGCAGCAGCACATCCTTCACGTCGCCCTGCAGCACGCCGGCCTGGATGGCGGCGCCCATGGCCACCACTTCATCCGGGTTGACGCTGGTGTTGGGCTCCTTGCCGAACAAGTCCTTCACGAACTGGCGCACGCGCGGCATGCGGGTCATGCCGCCCACCAGGATGACTTCATCCAGATCACCGGCCTTCACGCCGGCTTCCTTGATGGCATCCAGGCACGGCTTCCGGGTGCGCTCGATCAGGTCGAGCACCAGCTTTTCCAGATCGGTGCGGGTGATGTTCTTGACGAGGTGCTTCGGCCCGTTCTGATCGGCGGTGATGAAGGGCAGGTTCACTTCGGTCGCGGCCGAGGACGACAGCTCGATCTTGGCCTTTTCCGCGGCTTCCTTCAGGCGCTGCAGAGCCAGCTTGTCCTTGGTCAGGTCGATGCCTTCGGCCTTCTTGAAATCGGCCGACAGGAATTCCACCAGCTTGGCGTCAAAGTCTTCGCCGCCCAGGAAGGTGTCACCGGAGGTCGACTTCACTTCGAACACGCCATCGCCCAGTTCGAGGATGGAGATATCGAAGGTACCGCCACCAAGGTCATAGACGGCGATGGTCTTGGCGTCGTTCTTCTTGTCGAGGCCATAAGCCAGCGCAGCGGCGGTCGGCTCGTTGATGATGCGCAGCACTTCAAGGCCGGCGATCTTGCCGGCGTCCTTGGTGGCCTGGCGTTGGGCGTCGTTGAAATAGGCCGGCACGGTGATCACGGCCTGGGTCACGGTTTCGCCCAGATAGGCTTCAGCCGTTTCCTTCATCTTTTGCAGGATGAAGGCGGAAATCTGCGACGGGCTATAATCCTGGCCGCCGGCATTCACCCAGGCATCGCCATTGGTGCCGCGCGCGATGGTGTAGGGCACCAGGCCAGAATCCTTGGTGGTCAGCGGATCGTCAAAACGGCGGCCGATCAGACGCTTCACGGCAAAGACGGTGTTGGACGGGTTGGTGACGGCCTGGCGCTTGGCCGGCTGGCCCACAAGGCGCTCACCATCCTTGGTGAACGCGACCTGCGACGGCGTGGTGCGCGCGCCTTCGGCATTTTCGATCACCTTCGGCGCAGAGCCTTCCATCACGGCCACGCAGCTGTTGGTGGTGCCCAAATCGATCCCGATAACTTTCGCCATGGTCTGTCACTTCCTGTTCTGTGGGCCCGAACCCCAAGCGCCCCATGAAGGCAGCGCGGCACGGTCCGTCCCCGGTTGATGCTGTTGGCCGGTGCCCCGACCGATGAATGTCGTAACGGCGATATAGGAAGCGATTCCGGGGCTGCAAGACGGCGGCGATGCGATTAACTGCACAGGTGATGTCGAATCCCCACCCTGCGACCATCCGCGCGCTGACCAGCGCCGAGATTGAACTGGCCGCCAGCGTGTTCGGGCCGGCGCTGGATGTGGCTGCGGTCACTGTGCGGCGCGCCAAGTTCTGGGCGCTGCACCCGTGGTGGGTGACGATGGCGCCCGATGGCCATGTCTGGTGCCATCCCAATGGTTTCAACTGGGCAGCCGATTATGCAGCCGAGCCGGTTTCGGCCCAGGCGCATCTCATCCACGAACTGGTGCATGTCTGGCAGGTTCAGACCGGCGGGCACCTGGCGCTGCGCCGGCCGCCCTTTGCGCGCTATGGCTATGCCATCACGCCGGGCAAGCCGTTCCACCGCTACGGCATCGAACAACAGGCCTGCATCGTTGAACATGCCTTCCGGGCGCGGGCCAGGAACGACGACGAAACGCTGGCGCGGCTCGCGCCGATCCTGCCCTTTCCCGGCTGGGGATAGAGCCCGTCAGGCGTAGCCGCGCTCGCGCTGGATGGTCAGGTCGCACGGCCGGCACAGCACCCGCACATTGCCATCAACATCGCCCTTCTCGGAGGCCAGACGGTCAAGCACGGTGTCATGCTCCGGCAACGGCTTGGCGCAGATGGCGCATTGGCCGTTCTGCGCCTTGGCCGTGCGTGCCTTCAGCGACTGGCGGGCGTTGGGCTTGCCGCGCTCGTCATAGGTCAATTCCTTGTAGATCTTGCGGTTGAGGGCAAAGCGCAGCCGCTCGTCCTCTCCCGCCGCTTCGTCAATGCGCGCCCTGAATTCGGCCAACAGGGTGCGGGCGACGGCCAGTTCGGCCTCGTCCAGGGTGCGATTGATCGTCATGGCTTCGATACCTCGATGAGCAGCTTGCCGAAATTGCCGCCAGTGTAGAGCTCTTTCACCGCGCTTACGGCGTTTTCGAGGCCAGGGCGAATGTCCTGACGCGTTTTTAGCTGGCCGCCCAGCATCCAGCCGGCCAGCGCCATGCCGCTTTCGCCAAAGCGCGGCGCGAAATCGGTGACAATGAAGCCGCGGATCAGCAGTCGCCGCATCAGGATCATCGTCCAGAAACCCGGCGGTTCGGTGGGCGTCACGTCGTTGTAGCTGGAGATCATCCCGCACAGCGAAATGCGGCCAAACAGCTTCATGCGCTTCATCACTTCGACCATGATCGGCCCGCCGACCTGTTCGAAATTGATGTCGATGCCGCCTGGTGCCAGCCGATCGAGCGCGGCGCCGACATCTTCGTTCTTGTAATCGATGCAGGCATCAAAGCCGAGTTCGTTCACGACATAATCGCACTTGGCCTTGCCGCCGGCGATGCCGATGACGCGGCAGCCCTTGATCTTGCCGATCTGGCCGACGATCTGGCCCACACCGCCAGCCGCAGCGGAAACGACCAGCGTCTCGCCCGGCTTGGGCTGGCCGATATCGAGCAGGCCGAAATAGGCCGTGGGGCCAACCAGCGCCAACGTGCCGTAACTGGCCGCCAGCGGCACGCCCGGCAATTGCAGAAGCGGCGACATGAAACTGCCATCGGAAATGATGTGATCGGCCCATTCGCCCAGGCCCGCCATGATCTGGCCCGGTTCGACCCCGGACTTGCGACTGGCCACAACCCGCCCGCACACGCCGGCGCGCATCGGGGCGCCCAGTTCCACAGGCGGCATATACTGTTCCTGATCGCTCATCCAGATGCGGTTGGTGGGATCGAGCGACATGTAGATGACGGCAAGGAGGAACTGGCCATCGGCCAACTCCGGAAGAGCTTCGTTCACCAGTTCCAGATCGCTGTCGGCGATATCGCCCACCGGCCGGCGCGCCAGTTTCCATACCTTGCGTATCATCATGCCTCTCCCCGTTTGATGTCGTCCAGAAAATCCCGAAGTGCGGCGGCTGCCACCGACTCCATCAGCGTGGGCGCATGGCCGACGCCCGGCACCGTCACCGCCGTCGCACCGGGCAGGCGGCGCTGCATCTGGGCTTGTGTCGCCGCCGAAAACACGTCCGACAATTCGGCGCGCAAGGACAATACCGGCAGGCCCTTGAGACTGTCGAACGCGGCCCAATCATCGGCGCCGGCATCGCCGTGCGGCAATCGGAACGGTTCGGCGATGCGTGGATCATAATCGAAGATGATACGGCCCTGCGGCCCCACCCGGCACAGGCGCTTGGCAAAGGCCAGCCACTGATGCAGCCCCCAATCGGGGTGGATGGCCGCGTTGCGCACCCCCAGTTCGCGGGCGGCATGCACCCAGGTCATCCAGTTGCCGCCGCGCCCCACATTGGCCTGCAAGCGCTTGAGGCCCGCCGGCTCGATCGCGGGGCCGATGTCGTTCAGCACCACGCCGGCCATGCGGGCGCGGTGTGCGGTGGTCATCCGCAAGGCAAGCAGCCCGCCCATCGAGGCGCCGATCACCACGAAGCGATCCACCCCGGCCGCATCCAGCACCAGCGACAGATCGCGCAGATAGGTGAGCGAGACATAGGTGAGCGAATCGCGCGCCCAGCCCGATTCGCCGCGACCGCGCAGATCGGGCGCGATCAGGCGCCAATCGGCTCCCAGCGATTCGGCGAGCGGGGCAAAATCGGCGCCGTTGCGGGTGAGGCCGGCCAGGCACAGCAGCGCCGGGCGATCGACCGGGACGCGAGGATCATGATGTTCGTGCCAGCACAGCCGCACGCTATCGCCCGTGAACGCATAGCCTTTCTGCCAGCCGGGCGCCGGTTCGGGCCGTGAAGCCGGAGCAGAGAGGGGGGCGACGGCCATATTTTGACTCTGACTCAACTCTCTTGTTATAGGAAGCCATTACCGTGGGGGTAAGGAAGAACAGCTAAAGTGGCAACGCGCGCGCTCGATTCTCGTGGTTCCAATGCCAGCACGGCCCGCACCGGTGGCCGCGCTTCCCCGCGTGCCGCATCAGGCGTGGCCGACATGCGGGCCCGCCGGTATGACCCGACCGAAACCAAGGCACGGGTGCTGGCTGCGGCCCACATGCTGTTTTCCCGCCAGGGCTTTGCCGCCACCGGCACCGCCGACATTGCCCGCGAAGCCGACGTTTCGGAAGGCTCGATCTTCTATCATTTCGGCTCCAAAAAGGCGTTGCTCCAGGAATTGGGCCGACGCCATGGCGAAGCGATGATCGCCGCCATGGAAGAGGGCTACACACTCGAAGATCTGGAACCTGGCATCACCGTCCCGCGCGTGTTGCGTTTCGTGCGCGACAACATGATCTGGGAAGGCGCGGAAGCCGAATGCGCCGATTGCGGGC
The DNA here is from genome assembly GCF_000420765.1 of Sandarakinorhabdus limnophila DSM 17366. Taxonomy (GTDB): domain Bacteria; phylum Pseudomonadota; class Alphaproteobacteria; order Sphingomonadales; family Sphingomonadaceae; genus Sandarakinorhabdus; species Sandarakinorhabdus limnophila. Next base: position 97,099 of record NZ_ATVO01000008.1, read on the forward strand.
CAAAGGCAGCGATGGCCTCCAACCCCGATGCCGAACCCTTCTATCATGCCGCCAAGGCGGTGACGACCGACTGGATCAAGCGCCACATGCAGGCGGCCCTGGGCAAGCGCGGCGTGACCGGTGTGGACATCGAGATCGCCGCCAGCTTCACCCACCATGTCGTTGGCGATGCCATTGATCGCTGGCTGTGCGCTGCTTCCCCGGAAGAGGCGGACCGCGTCGAGCGCGAGACCGTGCGCTACATCCGCGCCGCCAGCGGATATCCACTGGATTGAGGTGCCGGCTGCGGCCATAGATTTGCGCCATGGCCGAATTCACCCCTGAAACCACCATCCTCGAACTGGGCGCAGAGTTTTTCGATCCGGTCGAAGCCGCCCCGTTTCCCCAGACCATCCTGCGGTTCCGCAACGACCGCGCCGCCGAACAGGTGGGGCTGGCCGGGCTGAGTGACGAGCAGTGGCTGCAGCATTTCGGCCGCTTCGCCCCCCTGCCCGGCAGCCTGACCGGGCCGCTGGCGCTGCGCTATCACGGCCACCAGTTCCGCACCTATAACCCCGATCTTGGCGACGGCCGCGGCTTCCTGTTCGCGCAGTGCCGCGATGATCAAGGCCGGTTGATGGACCTTGGCACCAAGGGCAGCGGTACCACGCCATGGAGCCGGATGGGCGATGGCCGCCTGACCCTGAAAGGCGCAGTGCGCGAAATCCTTGCCACCGAAATGCTGGAGGCGCTGGGCGTCGCCACCAGCCGCACGTTCAGCGTCATCGAAACCGGCGAAAAGCTGATCCGCAGCGACGAACCATCGCCCACCCGCGCCGCCGTCTTGGTCCGCCTCAATCACAGCCACGTGCGCTATGGCAGCTTCCAGCGCCAGGCCTTCCACCAGAACCGCGAGGGGCTGACAAAACTGGTCGATTACGGCCTCACCCACCTCGCCCCGGACGCCACCGGCCCCACGCCGGTCGCAGCGCTGATCGATCATGCGGTGAAAGGCGCGGCGCGCATGGCGGCGCAGTTCATGGCCGCCGGCTTTGTCCATGGCGTTCTCAACACTGACAATATCAACATCACGGGCGAAAGCTTCGATTACGGCCCCTGGCGCTTTGCCCCGGCCTGGGATGCCGGCTTCACCGCCGCCTATTTCGACCATTCCGGCCTTTATGCCTTTGGCCGCCAGGCCGAAGCCCTGCAGTGGAACCTGTATCAGCTGGGCAGCGCGTTGCGGCTGATCGCCGAGACCGACGAGCTGAAAGGCCCGCTTGAAACCTATCCCCTACGCTATCGCGCGGCGCTGTCGGACGCGGTGCTGGGCCGGCTGGGGGTCAAGCGGCTGGGGCCGAGTGAGGACGAAGTGCTAGTGGAAGCCATCCAGAAGGCACTGGTCACAACCCAGATGGACCCGGATCGCTTCTTCTTCGATTGGCGCGGCGGCGTGCGGCGCGGGGCATCCGTGGCCGACCCGCACTACAGCCACGACGGCTTCACGGATTTCCTGGCGCTCATCCCCGATTTCGCGGCCGGCGCGCCGTCACACACTTACTGGTCAGACGAAGCCCCCTGCACCATGCTGATCGACGAGGTGGAAGCCCTGTGGGCACCCATCGCCGAGCGTGACGACTGGGCACCGCTCCACACCAAGATCGCCGCGATCAGGCGCATGGGCGAGGCGCACGCGCAGAGTTAGCGCGCCAGCATCGGTCCCAGCGCCTTGCCGCCGAAGATGTGCACATGCAGATGCGGCACTTCCTGGTGGGCATTCACCCCGGCGTTGGCGAGCAGACGATAGCCCGGCTCTTCCAGCCCCAGCAGCTTGGCCACTTCCCCCACCGCGCGCACGAACCCGGCGATTTCCGCCTCGCTCGCGGTGGCCGAAAAATCCGCCCAGCTGCGATACGGCCCCTTGGGGATCACCAGCACATGGATGGGCGCCTGCGGGTTGATGTCGTGAAAGGCCAGCGCGTGCGGGGTTTCGTGCACGCGCTTGCACGGGATCTCGCCGCGCAGGATGCGGGCGAAGATGTTATTTTCGTCATAACTGCCCAAGGCTTCGACCGGCATGTTAAAGGCTCCCACGCGATTTCCGCCTGTTCGTATCACCACTGCCGCAACCGGCAAGACCTGCCTGCAAGGATCAACACCATGTCTGCCGATTCCAGCGACGAAGATTATGTCTATGACGAGGTCAGCGGCGAATGGCTGCCCGCCGCCGAACTGCGGGCGCGGGCGCCGGCGGCCGATCCCGACGTGGTGGAAGTGCGCGATTCCGTCGGCAATCTGCTCGCCGATGGCGACCAGGTGACCTTGATCAAGGATCTCGACGTGAAGGGCGCCGGCCAGACGCTGCGTCGCGGCACGCTGATCAAGTCGATCCGCCTCACCGGCGACCCACAGGAGATCGACTGCAAGTTCGACGGCATCAAGGGCCTCGTGCTGCGCGCCGAGTTCGTCAAGAAGCGCTGATCAGAGATTTCTTGCGTCCGCGCAGCTGCGGGCTTATTCACCTCTCGCTCGCACCCGTCCTGGCGTGCGGCAGGCTTCACCACATCATCGCCGCGTATCTGAGCCACGCGCTCGTCGCCGCGAAGCCGAAAGACTGACATGCACCTCCAAGAACTCAAGAAAACTCCGCCCGCCGAACTGGTGGCCATGGCTGAGGAAATGGGCGTCGAGAACGCCTCCACCCTGCGCAAGCAGGACATCATTTTCGGCATCCTGAAGGCCGCCGCCGAAGCCGGCACCGAAGTGATAGGCGCTGGCACCATCGAGGTGATGCCCGATGGTTTCGGCTTCATGCGCTCGGCCGATGCCAGCTATCTCGCCGGGCCCGACGACATCTATGTCAACCCGCAGATCGTGCGCCGCTATGGCCTGCGCACCGGTGACACGGTGGAAGGCGAGATCAGCTCGCCCAAGAACGGCGAACGCTATTTCGGCCTCAACAAGGTGACGGCGATCAATTTCGACGATCCCGAGGCCGTGCGCCACCGGGTGAATTTCGACAATCTCACCCCGCTGTATCCCGATGAGAAGTTGAACCTCGAACTCGGCGATCCGACGTCGAAGGACAAGACCGGCCGGGTGATCGACATCGTCGCGCCGCTCGGCAAGGGCCAGCGCTGCCTGATCGTCGCCCCGCCGCGCGTCGGCAAGACGATCATGATGCAGAACATCGCGAAGGCGATCAGCGCCAACCATCCGGAATGTTTCCTGATGGTGCTGCTGATCGACGAGCGCCCCGAAGAAGTCACCGACATGCAGCGCACGGTGAAGGGCGAGGTGATCTCCTCCACCTTCGACGAGCCCGCCACCCGCCACGTGCAGGTCGCCGAAATGGCGATCGAGAAGGCCAAGCGCCTGGTGGAACACAAGCGCGACGTGGTCATCCTGCTCGACAACATCACCCGCCTGGGCCGCGCCTACAACACGGTGGTGCCGTCGTCCGGCAAGGTGCTGACCGGCGGTGTCGACGCCAACGCCCTGCAGCGCCCCAAGCGATTTTTCGGCGCCGCGCGCAACATCGAGGAAGGCGGCAGCCTCACCATCATCTCCACCGCGCTGATCGATACCGGCAGCCGCATGGATGAAGTGATCTTCGAAGAGTTCAAGGGCACCGGCAACGCCGAAATCGTCCTTGACCGCAAGATCGCCGACAAGCGCGTCTTCCCGGCCATCGACATCGGCAAGAGCGGCACCCGCAAGGAAGAGCTGCTGGTGGACAAGGAGACGCTGTCCAAGATGTGGGTGCTGCGCCGCATCCTGATGCAGATGGGCTCGACCGATGCGATCGAGTTCCTGATGGACAAGATGAAGGATTCGGTGACGAACGCGGATTTCTTCAATGCGATGAACAAGTGAGGCGGCTGGAAATAGCGGCGCTATTTCCAGACTCGCCGAACTTCGGCCAGCGAACGAAAAGGGCGGCCCCAACAGGCCGCCCTTTTTGATTCGTCTGACGGCGTGGCTCCGCCACGCACTTCCTTCCACTTACTTCGGCACCCCAAGCGGACTCGGCGGCTCCGCCGCCGGCCGCGCCAGCCAGCACACAATCAGCCAGTGATGGCCTTCCGCACCTCAGCCGATCCCCAATCCAGCGTCCCCGATACCCGCCAGATCTCCTTGCCCTCTTCATCATACAGGATCGTCACCGGCAGCCCCTTGGCCTTGATCGCCTCGGCATAGCTGCCCGGCTGGTCCAGGCCAGATTCGATATTCTTGAACTTGTCCTTGCCCCAGAATTTGTCGACCGCCTGCCAGCCTTCCATGTCTTCGGAAATCGGCAGCACCATCACCGGCACTTCGCCGGCCAGCTTGTCGAGCGCCGGCATCTCGGCGATGCACGGCGCGCACCACGTCGCCCACAGATTGACCAGCATCTTCATGCCCTTGTGGTCAGCCAGCTTCTGCTTCGTCCCACCCTTCATTTCCCACGTCACCGCCGCCGGGCCGGGTTCGCCGGCGTGGCTGCGATCGATGGTGTTGATCGGCGCTTCGCCCGGCTTTGCAGCGGTGGCAGCGGGCTTTTCGGGCGCCGTGGGGGCGGCCTGGTTGCAGCCGGCCAGCGCCAGCGTGGTAAGCAGCAGCAGGGTCTTGCGCATGTCAAAGTCCTTCATTCGTTGTCGCCCCGATAAACAGCGCAGTGGCGACTGCCAACCCACTGTGGCACCAAGCCCCGCAAAGGGGACAAGACGATGACGGTTTCACGGCGTGACGCGATCAAGTTGGCAGCACTGGGCGGCGCGGTCGCGGCTGGTTGCGGGGGCGGCAGCAATCCACTATCGGCCACCACCATGAGCAGCGACCCGACAACGCCAGCCGGCACCGCAAACAGCCTGTGGGGCGGCCGCTTCGGCGCCGGCCCTTCGGCGATCATGCAAGAAATCAACGCCTCCATCGGCGTCGACAAACGGCTGTGGCGCCAGGACATCCAGGGCAGCCGCGCGCATGTCGCCATGCTGGGCAAGCAGGGCATCGTTTCGGCCGAAGATGTCGCCGCCATCGACAAGGGCCTCCAGCAGATCGCCGCCGAATATGAGGCCGGCAAGCTGGTCGAGAATCTGGCGCTGGAGGATATCCACCTCCATGTCGAAACCCGCCTGAAAGAGATCATTGGCCCGGCTGCTGGCCGGCTGCACACCGCGCGCAGCCGCAACGATCAGGTGGCGGTGGATTTCCGCCTGTGGGTGAAGGCTGCCTGTGCCGAAGCCGATCTGGCGTTGAAGGGCCTGATCACCGCGCTGCTGGCCCGCGCCGAGGAACATGCCGATACGATCATGCCGGGCTTCACCCACCTGCAGGTGGCGCAGCCGGTGACGCTAGGCCACCATCTGATGGCCTATGTCGAGATGCTGAACCGCGATCGCAGCCGCTTTGCCGATGCGATGAAGCGCATGGACGAATGCCCGCTGGGCGCCGCCGCGCTGGCCGGCACCAGTTTCCCCATCGACCGCCAGATGACCGCCAAGGCGCTGGGCTTTGCCGGCGGGCCGACGCGCAACAGCCTCGACAGCGTGTCGGATCGCGATTTCGCGCTGGAGTATCTCAGCGCCACCCACATGACCGGGCTCCATTTGTCGCGTCTGGCCGAGGAAATGATCATCTGGGCCAGCCAGCCGTTCGGCTTCATCACCCTGCCCGATGCCTGGTCCACCGGCAGCAGCATCATGCCGCAAAAGCGCAACCCGGATGCCGCCGAACTGGTGCGCGCCAAGGCCGGCCAGTTCCTGGCGGCGTTCACGCGCCTGAGTGTGGTGATGAAGGGTCTGCCGCTGGCCTATTCCAAGGACATGCAGGACGACAAGGTGACGGTGTTTGCCGCGCATGACGATCTGGGCCTGTGCCTCGCCAGCATGATGGGCATGGTGCAGACCATCACCTTCAACAAGGCGAAGATGCGCGCAGCGGCCAACAGTGGCTTCTCCACCGCCACCGATCTGGCCGATTGGCTGGTGCGCGCCGGCGGTGTTCCGTTCCGCGAGGCCCACGAGATCACCGGCAAATGCGTGAAGGCCGCCGAAGCCAAGGGTACTGATCTCAATGGCCTGACCGACGCGGAATTGAGCGCCATCGACAAGCGCATCACCAAGGCTGTGCGCGACGTGCTCTCCGTCGAAGCCAGCGTTGCCAGCCGCACCAGCTTTGGCGGCACCGCCCCCGCCAATGTGCGCGCTGCCATTACGGCGGCTCGGAAGGCACTGTGACGCGGGCGATTGCCTTGGCCGCGCTGCTGCTGCTGCTCGCATCCTGCGGCAAGCAGGGCGCGCTGGAGCCGAAGGCCGGCCGCCCCGCACCGGTGCGCAGTGAAACGCAGACCCGCGCCGCCACCCCGCAGGAAATGCTGAAGCTCGATCCGCAGGCCGTGCCGACGCGGGTGGACGACAACCAGGGCCCGCTTCCCGAACGCGGCAACGATCCGTTCAACCTGCCGCCCCCCAGGAACTGACGAATGGACCATTTCCAGTTCAAGGGCGGCGTGATGCACGCCGAGGGCATCAACCTTGAAATGCTGGCCGCAGCGGTTGGCACGCCCTTCTATTGCTACAGCAGCGCCACCATGGAGCGGCATTTCACCGTGTTCCGCGACGCTGTCGCCGGTCTCGGCAACGGCACGCCGCTGGTGGCCTTTGCGGTAAAAGCCAATCCCAACCTTGCCGTTCTGGCGACGCTGGCGCGACTGGGTGCCGGGGCCGACGTGGTGTCGGGCGGCGAGATGGCGCGCGCGCTTGCTGCCGGCGTGCTGGCAGAACGCATCGTGTTCTCCGGCGTCGGCAAGACCCGCGCCGAACTGGCCGCGGGTGTCGAAGCCGGCATCCTGCAGTTCAACGTCGAATCCGAAGCCGAGATCGACATGCTGGCGCAAGTCGCTGCCGCCAAAGGCGCGACCGTCGAGATCGCTATCCGCATCAATCCGGCGGTCGATCCAAAAACGCATGGCAAGATCAGCACCGGCGGTGCTGACGCCAAGTTCGGCATCCCATGGGAACGCCTGCCCGCCGCCTTCGCGCAGGCCGCCGCCCATCCCAATCTGCGCCCCGTGGGCCTCGCCGCGCACATTGGCAGCCAGTTGACCGATCTAGGCCCGGTGGAAGACGCCATTCGCAAGCTGGGCGATCTGGCGCGCGAGCTGGAAGCGCTGGGCCACAAGATCAAGCGCGTTGATGTCGGCGGCGGCTTGGGCGTGCCTTATCGCCGTGACCAGCCGGCGCCGCCCAGCCCGGCCGACTATGCCGCCATGGTTGCCCGCGCCACCGCCGGTTGGCCGTGGCAGCTGATGTTCGAACCCGGCCGCATGATCGTGGGCAATGCCGGCGTGCTGGTGAGCGAAGTGATCCTGACCAAGGACGGCGCCTCCAAGCATTTCGTGGTGGTCGATGCCGCGATGAACGATCTGCTGCGCCCGTCGCTTTATGGCGCGTGGCACGATATTCTTGCGGTGCGGCCCAAGGATGCGCGCACCGTCGCAACAGTTGTGGGCCCGATCTGCGAGACCGGCGATACCTTCGCCGAGGACCGCGAGATCGAAGATGTGCAGTCTGGCGATCTCGTCGCCTTCATGACCGCCGGTGCCTATGGCGCCACCATGGCCAGCACCTACAATTCCCGGCCGCTGGTGCCCGAAGTGATGGTGAAGGGCGATGACTGGGCTATCGTTTCCCAGCGCAACCAGCCCGCCGCGATGCTGGCGCTGGATGCGAAGGCACCGTGGCTTTAAAGCCACCCTCCGCCAGCCGCATCCTCACCGCCAGCCTCGTCGGCACGGCGGTGGAATTCTATGATTTCTACATCTACGCCACCGCCGCGGCGTTGGTGTTCGGGCCTCTGTTCTTCCCGTCCGACAATGCCGATCTGCAATTGCTGCTCAGCTTCGCCAGCTTCGCCGTCGCCTTCGTCGCCCGACCAATCGGTGCGCTGGTGTTCGGCCATTATGGCGACCGGCTGGGCCGCAAATCCACGCTCGTCGCTTCGCTGCTGCTGATGGGCGGCTCCACCTTCGCCATCACCTTCCTGCCCACCTATGCCGCCATCGGCGTCGCCGCGCCGGCAATCCTGTGCCTGCTCCGCTTCGGCCAGGGCTTTGGCCTGGGCGGCGAATGGGGCGGCGCGGCGCTGCTGGCGGTGGAGAACGCCCCGCCCGGCTGGCGCGGCCGTTATGGCATGTTCCCGCAATTGGGTGCACCGGTCGGTTTCATCGCCGCCAATGGCCTGTTCCTGGCGCTCGGGCTGTGGCTCGACGATGGCGAATTCCTCAACTGGGGCTGGCGCCTGCCGTTTGCCGGCTCGATCCTGCTGGTCGGCATCGGCCTGTGGGTGCGGCTCACCATCCTCGAAACCCCGGCCTTCGCCGCCATGGTCAAGCATGAAAAGCCGCCGGCGGTGCCGCTGGCCGAATTGGTACGCGATCATGGCCGCGCCACGCTTTGCGGCATCGCGACCGCCGTCACCTGCTTTGCCATCTTTTACATCGCGACCGCTTTCGCGCTCGGCTATGGCACCACCGCTTTGGGCTACAGCCGCGAAGCCTTCCTGCAACTGCAACTGGGCGCCATATTGTTTCTCGCCGCCGGCATTCTCATTGCCGGCTGGCTTTCTGACCGCACCAGCCCGCAGCGCGTGCTGATGCTGGGCAGCCTGTCCAGCGTTGTGCTCGGCGCCACCATGGGCCCGCTCATGCAGGCCGGCACTGGCGGCGTGTTCGCCTTCCTGTCGCTGGGCCTGTTCGTGATGGGCTTTGTCTACGGGCCATTGGGGGCCTTCCTGCCCGGTCTGTTTCCGGCGCGCGTGCGCTACACTGGCGCGTCGGTCGCCTTCAATCTGGGCGGCATCATCGGCGGCGGCCTTACGCCCGTCATCGGCGCGGCGCTCTCGGCGCGCTATGGCATCGGCGCGGTCGGCTGGTATCTGGCCGGCGCCGCGCTGGTCTCTGTGATAGGGTTGGCGCTCTTGCCGAAGGAGGGAGCGGGTTCTAGCGTTGGCGCATGATCCTGCGCCTCACCCTCCTCGCCGCCCTCATCTCCACCTCGGCCCTGGCCTCCCCAGAGACTGACCGTTGGGACAAGCACAAGGCCGCCGTCACCATCACCCGCGATGATTTCGGCATCCCGCACATCAAGGGCAAGACCGACGCCGACGCCGTGTTCGGCATGATCTACGCCCAGGCCGAAGACGACTTCAACCGCGTCGAAACCAACTTCATCAACGCGCAAGGCCGTCTCGCCGAAACCGAAGGCGAAAGCGCCATCTGGCGCGATCTGCGCATGAAGCTGTTCATCGATCCGGCGGAACTGAAGGCGCAATATGTCGCCAGCCCCGCCTGGCTGAAATCGCTGTGCACCGCCTGGGCCGACGCGCTGAACGCGTATCTCGCCAGCCACTCGGCGGTGAAACCCCGCGTCATCACCCGCTTCGAACCGTGGATGGCGCTCAGCTTCTCCGAAGGCAGCATCGGCGGCGATATCGAGAGCATCAACCTCGGCAAGCTGGAGTCCTTCTACACCGGTCAGGCCGTGAAACTCACGGCGGTAGAGTTGGGCAGCGAACTGCTCGAACCCGCCGGCTCCAACGGCATGGCGCTGGCGCCAAGCCGCAGCACGTCGGGCGACGCCCTGCTGCTCATCAACCCGCACACCAGCTTCTACTTCCGCAGCGAAGCCAAGGTCGAAAGCGGCCAGGGCCTTGATGCCTATGGCGCCAGCACTTGGGGGCAGTTCTTCGTCTATCAGGGCTTCAACCGGAACACCGGCTGGATGCACACGTCGTCGGGCGTCGACAATATCGATGAGTTCGCGCTGACCGTGGAGAAGAAGGGCGGCAAATATCATTATCTACACGGCACCAATTGGCGCCCGCTGGCCGAGAAGAGCATCACTGTGCCCTACCGCGCAGCCGATGGCAGCATGAAGAGCCGCAGCTTCACCACGTGGCGCTCTCACCACGGCCCGGTGATCCGCGCTGAAAACGGCAAGTGGATCGCGGTCGCCCTGATGCACCGGCCGGTTGCCGCGCTGGAGCAGAGCTTCCTGCGCACCAAGACGACCGATCTGGCCAGTTATCTGAAGGTCGCGACACGCCGCGCCAATTCGTCCAACGCCACGCTGTTTGCCAGCAGCAAGGGCGAGATCGCCTATCTCCACCCGCAGTTCGTGCCGATCCGTGATGCCAAGTTCGATTGGCGCAAGCCAGTGGACGGCAGCGATCCCGCCACCGATTGGCAGGGCGAACACAGCCTTGATCAACTGCCCAGCGTGATGAACCCGGGCAGCGGCTTTGCCTTCAACGTCAACAACTGGCCGTGGACTGCTGCGGGCCCGGACAGCCCGAAGCAGGCCGCGTTCGCCAAGTACATGGACGCCGCCGGCGAAAACCCGCGCGGCCCCAACGCGCTGCGCCTGTTGAGCGGCGACCGGAAGTTTGATCTCTCCGCCCTGCTCACCACCGCCTATGATCCGTTCCTGCAGGGCTTTGCCGATACCATCCCGCCGCTGGTGAAGGCGTGGGACGCGCTGGCGGATGGGCCGCAAAAGGTGCGGCTGGCAGCGCCCGTCGCCGCGCTGAAGGCCTGGGATTATCGCGCCAGTGAAACCTCGATCCCCACGTCTCTGGCGATGCTTTGGGGTGATGACATGGTCAAACGCTTCGGCCCGGTCGCCAAGCTGGATGAGGAAGCCATCGTTCCCTATCTGGCCAGCGCCAAGGTGCCCGATGCCGAACGCCTGGCCGCACTCGATGCCGCCGTTGGCAAACTGGCCGGCGATTTCGGCGGCTGGGATGTGCCGTGGGGCCATATCAACCGATTCCAGCGCCTGACCGCCAACATCAACCAGTCCTATGACGACAAGCTGCCCTCAACCCCGATCGGTTTTGCCAGCGGCAACTGGGGCAGCCTCGCCAGCTTCGGCGCCCGCCAGCGTGAGGGCACCAAGCGCTGGTATGGCGATTACGGCAACAGCTTCGTCGCCGTCGTCCGCTTCGGCAAGGATGGCCCGGAAGCCCGCGCCGTCCACGCCGGCGGCCTCTCCAGCAACCCGGCCAGCCCGCACTTCCGCGACCAGGCGGAGCGGTATCGGACGCATGATTTTCGCAAGGTCTATTTCACCGATGCGCAGCTGCAGGGGCATGTGGAGAAGATGTACCGGCCGGGGGAGTGAGACTGCTTACGGCTGGGTGGGCTTTGCCTTCATCACCGGCTTAGCCGTCGCATTCGCCGCCGTCTCCACCAGCGTGGAGAAAAACCGATTGAAATCCCGCGCCGCGTCGAGGTCCATCGGCGTCGAAATATCATCCTGCGGGCGGTGGTAACGGCGCTGGTACCAGTCACGGTAGATGCGCTCTTCCTCGGTGCGCGGGTTATAGGCGAAGACGAAGTTCACCGCCGGGATGCCGGCTTCCATGAACGGCCATGAGTCGACCCGGCGGATCAAGTTGCGTTCCGGCTCGCGATCGGGGCGGATCTCGATCTTCAGGCTTTGCGCGACGGATTTCGCCGTATCGGCCAGCGTGTTCTGGTCCAGCCCGTGCAGGGTGAGCGCCTTCAGCGGGAACAGTGGGCGCAACTGATCGAGGTTGATCACGCCCACCAGCTGCTCCTTGGGCACCGTTGGGTGCTGCAGCCACCAGCGCGCGCCGAGCAGGCCCTTTTCCTCCGCCGTCCACGCGGCGAACAACACTGGCCGGGCAAAGCCCTTGCCCTTGCGTCGTGCCGCCAACTGGCTGATCAGCGCCACATAGCCGGCGTCGTCCAGCGTGCCATTATACAGCCCATCGCCGTTCACCGGTTCGCCAAAGCCATAGCCATCGATATGGGCGCCAAGCAGCATCACCTGGCCGGCCTTGCTCTTGTCGGTGCCGGGCAGGAGGCCGAGTACCTGCTGGCTGGTGAAGCGGCGCTGCGCCGTGGTCAGCTTTGCCTCGAAGCGGCCGGGAAGATCAAAAGCCTCCAGATCGCGGTGATAGGTCGCTTCGGTCAGCAGCGTGGCGGCCAGTCGGCCGGTGCCGGCCATCAGCCGTTCCAGCGCTGCGCCGTTCAGCCGGAATTGCGGCAGGCCGGCGGGGGCATCGCCTGGTAGCGCCGTGCCTTCATGCGCCACGGCGCGGGCATAGGCATCGGGCCAGCGCGGCGGTTCCACCGTGAAACCGACATCATCGATGGTGAGCAGCGCCACCGCGCCCGCCGCCGTCACCGCCGCCAGCCGTTCGGCGCCTTGGGCGCGGCCAGCGCGGCGGCTGCCGTAGCACACGGCGATCTTGCCCTTCAGTTCGGGGCCGGCTTCCGCCTTGCTGCAATAGCCGGCGAAACGCATCGGGGCCGACAGGCTGGCCGGCAGATCGGTGGCCGGGCGCGGCGTGATGTCGTGCAGGAACTTCAGTGGAGCGGCGCTGCCATCTGGTGCCACCACGCGCATATCGGCCGCCGTCACCGCCACTTCGTGCAGCGGCACGGTCTGGCGGAATGTGCCGTTATCCCCCGCCGGTTGCAGTTTCGCGGCCTTGAACCAGCCTTCCACCAGGGTGATGGCGCGGGCATGTCCCGGGCTGCCGGCATCGCGGCCTTCCATCGCATCGCTGCTGAGTTCGGCGGTGCGGGCCAGCCATGCCTTGGTGTCGGCATCAGGTTTGGCGAGCGCCGGGGCGGCAAGGACGGCGGCGGCGAGGAGGATGTGGCGCATTGGGGCAGAAGAGACCCGAACGTGTAGTCGGTCAATCCTCGCCGAACTTGTCGAGCACCAGCCCGGCCAGCTTGGACACAGCGGCTTCGGCTTCCGGGCCGGTGGCGCTGATGGTGATGCTTTCGCCCATGGCGGCCGCAAGCATCATCAGGCCCATGATCGAGGTGCCGGTGACCGATGAGCCATCATGCGAAACCGTCACTTCGGCATCGAAGCTGGAGGCCACCGTCACAAACTTGGCACTGGCGCGCGCATGCAGCCCGCGCCGGTTGGTGATCGGGACCTCGACAGGACCGGCCGTCTCGCTCAAGCGGCCTCGCCCAGCATGCGGCTGGCCACCGCGATATATTTGCGCCCAGCATCCTGCGCGGCCTGCACGGCGGCTTCCACCGTGCCGGTCTTGCGGACGCTGGCCAGCTTGATCAGCATCGGCAGGTTCACGCCGGCGATCACTTCCACCTGCGGCCCGAGCAGCGAGATGGCGAGATTGGACGGCGTGCCGCCAAACATGTCGGTGAGGATGATGACACCCTGGCCGGCGTTGCAGCGGGCGACGGCGGCCGCGATATCGGCGCGGCGCAGCTCCATGTCGTCATCGGCGGCAATGCAAATCGGTTCGACACGGTCCTGTGCGCCGACGACATGCTCCATCGCCGCGACAAACTCGGCCGCGAGACGCCCATGCGTTACCAACACCAGTCCAATCATTGCCCGCCGCCGTCACGCCTTTTTGCCGATTCTGTCAATGGGTCGCCTGCGACCACGGCCGCATCGCCCGCCTGTTTAGCGACATCGCGATGCACCAAGGCCACATTCTGGCCAGCCGCTTGCAGCCGCGCGGCCAGTGCGCGGGCCACGGCCACGCTGCGATGGCGGCCGCCGGTGCAGCCGATGGCGATGGTCAGATAGGCCTTGCCCTCGCGGGCATAGCCGGGGAGCAGGCTGGTCACCAGATCGTCGATCTTGTCGAGCGTAGGAGCATAAAGCGGATCGGCCGCAACATGCGCCGCAACGCGTTCATCCTCGCCGGTCAGCGGGCGCAACGTGATGTCCCAATGCGGATTGCTCAGGAACCGCATGTCGAACACCAGATCCGCATCGCGCGGCAGGCCGGCGGAAAAACCGAAGCTGAGCACGGTAACGGTGAGGCCAGGCGAGAAGCCACCGCCAAAGCGTTCGGCGATGCGCATCCGCAGATCGGTGACCGACAATTCGGTGGTGTCGATGACCAGATCAGCCCAGCGTTGCAAAGGGCTGAGCAATTCGCGTTCGGCGCGGATGCCATCGATGGCCGGTCGGTCCAGTGCCAGCGGGTGGCGGCGGCGGGTTTCGGAAAAGCGCCGGATCAGCACATCATCGCTGCATTCCAACGTGATGAGCCGGGCATCGCGGCCCGAATCACGCAGGGCAGCGACGCGCTGGCCCAAGGCGGCGGCATCGAAGGCGCGGGTGCGGCTGTCGATGCCGAGCGCCAGCGGGCGGCTGGTGGCGCCAGCGATCAGCGCGTCGAACAGGGACAGCGGCAGATTGTCCACCACTTCATGACCGGCATCTTCGAGCGCGCGCAGCACGGTCGATTTTCCGGCACCGGACAGGCCGGAGATGATCAAAATCGGCGGATTCATCGCGCCTTCTGTGCCGGGAAGGCCGTGCATTGCCAAGCCATGGACTTCCAGAGCCCGTTCGGCACGCTGCGGCGCAGATTCCCCGAACGGATCAAACGCAAGCCGCGGCACTGTCTGCCCGGCGAGTACCAAAAGATCGGGATCGGGCAGGCGATCAGCTGTGGCCGCCAGATCAAGCGCCAGTGCAACCGGGGCCGGCGCGGTCGGTTCGGGCACGATGCCCACCCCGCGCACTTCCAGCAGGCCAGCCAGGCGCGGCGGCGCGCTGGCAATGATGCGCCCACCCTCCGGTGTGACGACCACCCGATCATCCGCCACCAGCCGCCAGCCGGCCGCCACCAGCCGCAGCGCCAGATCGGATTTGCCGGCACCCGACGGCCCGAGCAACAGCACCGCCCGGCCATCGAGGGCAACGGCAGTGGCGTGGATCGTCTCCACGGCTCAGGCCGCCGGCAGCAGCACACGGAAGGCCGCGCCGCCGCCGGGCGCATCCTCCACGATGATCTGGCCGCCGTGCGCGACCACAATGGCGCCGGCGATGGACAGGCCCAGGCCGGAATGGCGGCCAAAATCCTCGCCTTCCGGGCGTTCGGAATAGAAACGGCGGAAAATGTCGCGGCGGTTGGCGGCCGGCACGCCGGGGCCCTGATCGCTCACCGCCAGCTCGACCTGATCGCCGCGGCTGGCCAGCGCCAGCGTCACCCGGCCGCCATCGGGGGAAAAGCTGATGGCGTTGTCGATCAGGTTGCGCAGCACCTGCGCCAAGCGGTTGGCGTCCCCTTCGATCAGCACCGGCCCGGCCAGGCCGGCGCGCTCGACACTGACCGTGCGCGACCGGTTGGAGGCGGTGGCCGCAATACCATAGGCCGCCACCAGGCCATCGGCGAGCGCGGCGACGTCGATGGGCTGAAAGCCGGTGCGCGACAGTTCCGCATCCAGCCGGCTGGCATCGGCGATATCGGTGATCAGCCGATCGATGCGGCCAACATCGTCGCGGATCACCGCCAGCAACTGGGCGCGCAGTTCGGGCTTCTCCACGCGGTCCAGCACTTCCACGGCAGAGCGCAGGGAGGCCAGCGGGTTCTTGAGTTCGTGCGCCACATCGGCGGCAAAGGCCTCGGTCGCGTCAATCTGGCGCCGCAATGCGGTGGACATATCGGAAATGGCGCGGGCAAGGGCGCCAATCTCGTCACTGCGGTCGGGCAGGCGCGGCACCACCACTTCACGGCTACGCCCCAGCCGCACCCGGTGCGCAGCAATCGCCAACATGCGCAAGGGCCGCACGATGGTGCGCGCCAGATAGAGCGACAGGCCCAGCGTGAGCGCCATGACGCTGAGCAGCAGCCAGGCCGAGGTGAGGCGCTCGCGGCGCAGGATGCTGGCCAGATCGTCCGCCGAATCGGTGAGCAGCACATGGCCCACCCCCGGCACCGGTGCCGCAGCCGTGACGATCAGGCTGCCATCATTGGCGCGGCGCAGATCGGTAATCGGCTGGGCGGCGCTGCTGCTGCGCGCCAGTTCCGGCCACAGACTGGCCGTGTCTACCGCCGGTTCCACATATGGTGACAGGGTGCGAAACCCCAGCACCGCATCCAGCGCCCGATCGATGGCCTTGGCCGATGAACGCCGCCAGCCATAGGCGGCCGGGTCTTCGATCACGAAACGCGGGGTCTTCGGATTCAGCCAATTGTCGGCAAGCCGCTCGCCGCTGCCCGCATACAGCCGCACGCGGGTGCCGCGTTCCATGCCAAGCCGCAGGATGCTGCCGGGCCGCGCCGTTGGCGGAAGATCGGTTACCAGCCGCGAGACGGTGATGGCTTCATTGGCCAGGCTGGCGGTTCGCTCATCGAGCAGGCGCGATCGCACCGTATCGAGATAGAGCAGCATGATCGCCAGCACGATCACGGCGAGCAGGTTCACGGCAAAGATGCGGGCGCGCAGCGAGCCAAAACCAAGGCCGCGGCGCCATTCCTGCACGGCCTCTTCGGCCTTCACCTGGGCCTACTCCTCGTTGAAGCGGTAGCCGACGCCGTACAGCGTCTCGATCGCCTTGAACTGGTGATCAACCGCGCGGAATTTCTTGCGCAGGCGCTTGATGTGGCTGTCGATGGTGCGATCATCCACATAGACATCGTGGCTGTACGCCGCGTCCATCAGCTGATCGCGGGACTTCACGAAGCCGGGGCGGGCGGCCAGCGTTTCCAGGATCATGAACTCGGTAACCGTGAGCGCGACATCCCCGCGCCGGCCTTCGCCTGCATCCCAGAACACGCGGTGGCGGGCTGGATCCATGGTCAGCCGACCACGCACGATCGGATCGACGGCCGGCGCTACGCTTTCCGCATCGGGAGCCACGCGGCGGTTGGCGGTGCGGCGCAGCACGGCGCGGATCCGCTCGATCAGCAGGCGCTGGCTGAACGGCTTGCCGATATAATCGTCGGCGCCCATGGCCAGGCCCAAAGCCTCGTCGATCTCGGTGTCCTTGCTGGTGAGGAAGATCACCGGCACCTGCACTTTTTCGCGCAGGCGGCGCAGCACTTCCATCCCGTCCATCCGCGGCATCTTGATATCCAGCACCACCAGATCGGGCGGGTTCTCGATCAGCGCCTTCAACGCGCTGTCCCCATCGGAATAGAGCCGCACCGCAAAGCCTTCGGCCTGCAGCGCAATCGAAACCGAGGTGAGGATGTTGCGATCATCATCAACCAGGGCAATGGTGGGGGATGGCGGGTTTTCGATATCCATCGACTGGCCTTTTGGAACCTTGGCCGGCCGGTGGCAAGAGCGCGCCGCCAATGGCCCGCACACTCAACCAGACGGTTGCGACATGACATAGCTGGCATGCGCCCGTAACAGGCCCGGCTTCTTTGACGAACCGGGATGCGTCCGCTATGTGGATTTGCAAATCCGGGGGGCAGAAGCCGCACCGTTGTCTTGGGAGAATCCGCTGTGCCGTCCACCGTTGTGCCCGCCCATGGCCTTGTTCAACAGGGTCTCGCCACGCCCGCCGCCCTGCACTGGAACCTGCTCATCGGCCCGCTGGTGGAACTCGCCGTACAGCGCGGCGAAGGCCTGCTGTCGGAACATGGCGCGCTGGTGGTGAAAACCGGCAAGCACACCGGCCGCAGCGCCAACGACAAGTTCATCGTGCGTGATGCCGCCACGGATGGCAGCATCTGGTGGGACAAGAACAAGAGCATCACGCCCGAGCAATTCGCTGCCATCAAGGCCGATTTCGAAACCGCGCTGAAGGGCAAGGCCGATCTGTTCGTGCAGGATCTTTTTGGCGGCAGTCAGCCCGAACACCGGGTGAAGGTGCGCGTGATCACCGAATATGCCTGGCACAGCCTGTTCATCCGCACCCTGCTGGTGCGCCCGGAACTGGCCGATCTGGCGGCGTTCGTGCCCGAATACACCATCATCGATTTGCCCAGCTTCAAGGCCGATCCGGCCCGCCACGGCTGCCGCAGCGAAACCGTGGTGGCGGTGGATTTCGAAGGCAAGACCATCCTGATCGGCGGCACGGCCTATGCCGGCGAGATGAAGAAGTCGGTCTTCTCGATCCTCAACTATCTGCTGCCGCTGAAGGGCGTGATGCCGATGCACTGCTCGGCCAACATCGGCTCAGATGGCGACACCGCCATTTTCTTCGGCCTGTCGGGCACCGGCAAGACCACGCTTTCCGCCGACGCCAGCCGCACGCTGATCGGTGATGATGAACATGGCTGGTCCGATACCGCCGTCTTCAATTTCGAAGGCGGCTGCTATGCCAAGGTGATCCGCCTTTCGGCCGAAGCCGAGCCCGAGATTTACGCCACCACCCGCCGGTTCGGCACGGTGCTGGAAAATGTCGTGATTGATCCCACCACGCGCGTGATCGATCTGGATGACAACAGCCTGGCGGAAAACAGCCGCGGTTCCTACCCGATCGATTTTATCCCGAACGCCAGTGCCGACAACATGGGCCCGGTGCCGCGCAACATCATCATGCTGACGGCCGATGCGTTCGGCATCCTGCCGCCAATCGCCAAGCTGACCCCGGATCAGGCCATGTATCACTTCCTGTCCGGCTACACTGCGCGCGTGGCCGGCACCGAAATCGGCGTGACCGAGCCGGATGCCACTTTCTCTACCTGCTTCGGCGCCCCGTTCATGCCGCGCCACCCATCGGTTTATGGCAATCTGCTGAAGGAACGTATCGCCAAGGGCGGCGTGGACGTGTGGCTGGTCAACACCGGCTGGACCGGCGGCGGCGCCGGCACCGGCGGCACCGGCACCCGCATGCCGATCAAGGCAACGCGCGCGCTCCTGAATGCCGCGCTCGACGGCAGCCTGAAGACCGCCGAGTTCCGCACGGACGACAATTTCGGCTTCGCCGTGCCCGTCTCGGTGCCGGGCGTCGAACCCACCATCCTCAACCCGCGCGAAACCTGGGCCGACAAGGCCGCCTATGACGCCAAGGCCAAGGCGCTGGTCGGCATGTTCATCGCCAACTTCGCCCAGTTCGAAGCCCATGTGGACGCCAGCGTGCGGGATTCGGCACCGAAAGCCGCCTGAACCGGCCAGACCAATGAGATGAGGGCGGCCCGCAACGGCCGCCCTTTTTCGTTGCAGCTCAACGCATGACCTGGCAGCCTACTCGGCATGGCCGATGGTTGGACCCGAGAGCAGCTTTTCCTCGCCCTGCGCCTCTATTTCGAAACGCCGTTCGGCAAGCTGCACCGCAGCAATCCTGAAATCATCGAACTGGCCACCCGGATTGGCCGCACGCCATCAGCCGTGGCAATGAAACTTTCCAACTTCGCCAGCATCGACCCAAAGATCGTAGAGTCCGGCCGAAAGGGGTTGAGTGGAGCCTCGGCCGCTGACCGCGCGGCATGGGCGGCGTTTACCAACGACTGGACGACCGCTGTAACCGCCACGGAACCGGCCTTGCAGCCTATTGTTACCATGACCGAAGTCGAGGCCATGCAGAAGCGCCGTATCGGGCAGGACTTCTTCCGTCGCGCCGCGCTCGGCAATTTCAACAATCACTGCTGCGCGACCGGAATAGGGGAAACCCGCCTGTTGGTGGCCAGCCACATCGTGCCGTGGGCAGACGACAGCCAGAACCGGTTGAACCCCGGCAACGGACTGTGCCTGTCGGCCACCCACGACCGTGCCTTCGATGCCCATCTGATCACGCTGGACGATAACTGGCGCTGGCAAGTCAGTCGCACGTTGCTGGAGGAGGCAGACGAGCCAACGAGAACGCTGTTCCGTCCGCTCACCGGAAAACCGATCCGGCCGCCTGCCACAATCAGCCTTTCCAGCGACCTGATGCGCCAACATCGTGAACGGGCGCAGCAGCGGCACTGTTACGGGTAGTCGCCTAGAACACCGGCTGGTTGTGAATCCCGCATTCGGTCTTGTCCCAGTGGCGCCAGCGGCCGGCGCGGGGGTCTTCGCCGGGTTGGACTTGGGATGTGCAGGGTTGGCAGCCGATGGAGGGGTAGCCGGCGGCTTCGAGTGGGTGGCGGGGTAGCTCACGCAGCGTAAACTGCGCGTCGATGGCGGCCTTGTCCCAATCGGCGAGCGGGTTGATTTTCAGGCGGCCTTCATCAAGCTCGAATCGCGGCAGACCGGCGCGGCCGGACTGGAAGCCCTTTCGACCAGAGATCCACGCGTCGAAACCGGCCAGCGCGCGGCGGAGCGGCTCCACTTTGCGCAGGTCGCAGCAGCCATCGGGATCATAAGCCCAGCGCAGGGACTTGTCGTCGCGACGGGCAATCTCATACGGGTCGGGGCGATAGACGCGAAGGTCAGTGAAGCCCAGACTTTCGGCCAGGCCGTCGCGATAGGCGAGCGTCTCGCCGAACATCTTCTGGGTGTTGATGAAGATCAGCGGCATGCTGCGGTCGACCGCGGCGACCAGATCGAGCAGCACCGCCGATTCCGCCCCGAACGAGGAGACGACGGCGATGCGGCCTTTCAGCTCGCCGGTGAGAAGTTCGGCCAGCATCTCCGCCGTTGGCCGGCCGGCAAAGCGCGCGTTCAGGGCCGCCACCTGCTCGGCCGTGAAGGCCGGCGCGGTGTCAATCACATCTGGCAGGCGCGCCGCCTCGCTCATGCGTTGGACTGTTCGCGAAGCGCCCAGATCGGTTGCAGGCTGTCGGCCGCTTTCATGTAGACATTGGGGAAGCGCGCCAGCGTGCGCTCCGCCACCGCCGGATCAATCGGCGTTTCAGGCAGCACGGCATCGAATCCGGCGCGGGTGAGGAACATCAACTGATCGACATAAAGGACGCCCACCGCGCGGATTTCGCCCGTGAATCCGGCTTCGCGCAGGATACGCGCGCTGCTGTAGCCACGGCCTTCGCGGAATTTCGGGAAGGCGATGTCGATGCGGCGCAGGGTACCCAGATGCGGGACGAGCAGACGGGCATCGTCACCCGCCTCCAGCCGCACGGCGGTGCCGCCGGACTGATACTCGGCCAGCGGCAAGGCCGGCGCGGTGTGTTCCGGATCTGAGCGCAAACGATAGACTTCAGCCATACACGGCCTCCTTGAAGGGTTCGGCGCCGACGCGGCGATAGGTGTCGAGGAAACGCTCGGCCGGATCGGCGCGCAGCGTCTTGTAGCGGTCGATGACCTTTTCCACCGCCGCCACGATGCCGTTTTCATCAAAGCCGGGGCCAAGGATCTTGGCCAGCGTCGCATCTTCGGCGCCCGAACCGCCGAGGAGGAGCTGGTAATTTTCCTCGCCCTTGCGATCGACGCCCAGGATGCCGATGTGGCCGGCGTGATGGTGCCCACAGCCGTTGATGCAGCCGGAAACCTTGATCTTCAGCTCACCCAGATCCGCTTCTTGCGGCGCCAGCTTCACCGCCAGTTTCTGGGCGATGGGGATGGAGCGGGCATTGGCCAAGGTGCAATAATCAAGGCCGGGGCAGGAAATGATGTCCGACGCGCGATCCAGGTTGGCGGTGGCCAGCCCGGCCGAAACCAGCACCTGCCACAGATCGAACAGATCGGCGCGGCGCACGTGCGGCAGCACAAGGTTCTGCGCGTGGGTCACGCGGATTTCGTCGCCGGCGTAACGCTGGGCCAGATCGGCGATGATATCCATCTGATCGGCCGACGCGTCGCCGGGGATTTCGCCCGGTGCCTTCAGGCTGATGGTGACGATGGCATAGCCGGGCGCCTTGTGGGGATGCGTGTTCACCGTCACCCAGTTGGCGAAATCCGGGTTGGACTGGTCGATCTCGACAGGCGCGTTGGCATCAAGCACCGGCGGCGCGAAGTGCGCGGCGATACGGGCCAATTCGGACGGCGGCGGATCGAGGCCGAGCGGCTTCACCAGCGCCCATTCTTCCTCGACCTGGCGCGCGAATTCGGCGGCGCCGAGATCGTTGACCAGGATCTTGATGCGCGCCTTGTAGATGTTATCGCGGCGGCCGTGGCGGTTATAGACCCGCAAGATCGCTTCCATATAGCTGAGATAATCCGCCACCGGCAGATATTTCCGGATCACATGGCCCAGCATCGGCGTGCGGCCCATGCCGCCACCGACCAGCACTTTCAGGCCGATTTCACCGGCGTCGTTCTGCACCAGTTCAAGGCCGATATCGTGCAGCTTGATGGCGGCACGATCGATCGTGCTGCCAGTCACCGCAATCTTGAACTTGCGCGGCAGGAACGAGAATTCCGGGTGCAGCGTCGACCATTGGCGCAGCAGCTCGGCATAGGGGCGCGGATCGGCGATCTCGTCGGCGGCGGCCGCCGCGAACTGATCGGAGCTGATGTTACGGATGCAGTTGCCGCTGGTCTGGAAGGCATGCATTTCCACGCTGGCCAGATCGGCGAGCAGGTCCGGCATCTCTTCCAGCTTCATCCAGTTATACTGGATGTTCTGGCGCGTGGTGAAATGGCCGTAACCGCGATCATAACGGCGCGCGATGTGGGCCAGCATGCGCATCTGGCGCGAATCCACCGTGCCATAGGGAATGGCAACGCGCAGCATATAGGCGTGCAGCTGCAGATAGAGGCCGTTCATCAGCCGCAGCGGCTTGAAGGCCTCCTCGCTGATTTCGTTCTTCAGCCGGCGTTCGACCTGGTCGCGGAATTCGGCGACGCGGGCATCGACGATCGCCTGATCATATTCATCGTAACGGTACATCAGATGGCGTCCACGGGGAGCGAGGGCAGGGCAAAATCGGGGCGCACGCTGGGGCCAACAGCGCGCACACGTTCACGGGTGGAGCGGGGGCGCCAGCCATCAGGCGTGGCATCCACGTCGATCAGCACGAGATCGTTGATGCGTTCCTGGGGCAACTGGCGGGCAATCAGCGCCTCGCCTTCGTCGTCCACGGCCACGGCATCTCTGAGGTGGAGGCTCCAATCAGAACCAGCCCACCACAACACATCGCCGGTTTCGAGGCGGTTTCCGGTCAGCAAACGAGGCATGCGGTTTCCTTGGCTTTGGCACGAGCAGCGGGCAGGGCCGCCACATCGCCAACGATGATGAGAGCAGGGGAAGCGATGGCCTCGCGCGCCACCAGCCCGGCCAGATCGGCGAGCAGCGAGGTGACGAGGCGTTCATTGGCCTGGGTGGCGCGTTCGACAACGGCAACTGGCGTATCGGGTGCCAAGCCATCGGCCATCAATTTTTCGGCAATCGGCGCGGCACCGGCCAGGCCCATGTAGATCACCAGCGTGCGGCCCTTGCCGGCCAGCCCGGCCCAGTTCTGCTCGGCCAGCCCGCGGCATTCACCGGCGACAAAGCTGACCATCGACGCGTGATCCCGGTGGGTGAGCGGCATCAACGTGGACGCCGCCGCGCCATGGGCGGCCGATATGCCGGGGATCACCACAACCGGCACGCCAGCGGCGAGTGCAGCATCCACTTCCTCACCGCCACGGCCAAAGATGAACGGATCGCCGCCCTTCAATCGCACCACCGTGTGGCCAGCACGGGCTTCGGCAACCAGCAGATCGCCGATGGCATCTTGCGCCAGCGTGTGGCGGGCGCGGCGCTTGGCGACCGAAATGCGGCGGGCATGGGCCGGGATCAGCGCCATCACCTCGTCGCCGACCAGGCCGTCGTGAACCACGACATCGGCCGCCGCCAGCGCGCGGACGGCGCGCAGGGTCAGCAGATCAGCGGCGCCGGGGCCAGCGCCAACCAGGAGGATGCGACCAGATTGGGGGGGAAAATCCATGCCCCCCCTTGCCGCATCGCGCGGCAAGGGGGGAGAAAGGCTTTCTTTGCTGCGGCCTAGGCCGACTTGTCAGTCATTCCCGAAGGTACGCTGCCACCAGCCCTTGCGGGCCGGAGCGGCTGGGACGGTGGGCTCAGCAGCTTCGGCAACCGGTTCTTCGGCCGCAGCAGCGACAGGCTCGGCCACGGCCTCAGCCGCCGGTTTCTTGCGGCTGCGCTTGGGCTTGGCCGCGGGCTCTTCGGCAACCGGTTCCGGTGCTGGTTCAATAACCGGCTCCGGTGCGGCCACGCTCTCGGGCGCTGCATCGTCTTTCTTGCGGCGAATGCGCTTGGGCTTGGCGGCAGCCTCTTCGGCCACCGGCGCCGGAGCGACCTCAACAACCGCTTCTGGCACTTCCTCGCTCACCGGCGCGTCATCGGCCTTCTTGCGGCGGCTGCGCTTGGGCTTGGCGGCAACTTCTTCAGCCACCGGTTCCGGCGCGGCCGGTGCGGCTTCAGCGGCCTCATCCGTTTCCGCACCGTTGGTGCGTTCGGCACCGCCGCGGCGGCCGCGACGGCCACGCCGGCGGCGCTTGCGGCGACCGCCGTTCTCGCCGGTTTCACCATTGTCGGTGGCCTCGGCGCCGTCGCCTTCAGCCTCATCGGCCGCGTCGGCCGCACCATCGTTGTGATGCTCATCGCCATGATCGTCGTCATGCGCGTCGGCCTGATCGTCGCTGCGCTCTTCACCCTTGTCGCGGCCACGGCCGTCACGGCCACGGCGACGGCGACCACGGCCCCGCCCACGGCGGCCATCTTCGCCGCGCTCTTCACCGCGGTCTTCACCCTCTTCGCCGTCATCGTCTTCGGCTTCGTCGGCATCGCCGTCTTCGACGATCTTCACCAGCGGCGGCAGCGCCACCATCTCCACCTTCTTCGACGGCGGCGGACCGCCGGCATCGATCTCGAAATTGGGGCCGATCAGCGAATCATCCGGGCGGGTGATGATGGTCACGCCATAGAGTTCTTCCAGCTCGGCCAGTTCGATGCGCTTGCGGTTGAGCAGATAGACCGCCACTTCCTCGCTGGCGCGCAGCACCAGATCGCTGTGGCGACCGCGCAGGGCTTCGGCTTCCAGTGCGCGCAGGGCAGCCAGCGCCGCCGACGACACCGAACGCACCATGCCGGTGCCTTCGCACATCGGGCAGATATGGGTGGAGGCTTCCAGGATACCGGTGCGCAGGCGCTGCCGGCTCATTTCCATCAAGCCAAAGCTGGAAATGCGGCCAATCTGCACGCGGGCGCGATCATTCTTCAGCGCCTCCTTCATGGCCTTTTCGACCTTGCGGACGTTGGAACCATTTTCCATGTCGATGAAATCGATCACCACCAGGCCGGCCATGTCGCGCAAGCGCAACTGGCGGCCGATCTCGTCGGCGGCTTCCAGGTTGGTCTTGGCGGCGGTTTCCTCGATGCCATATTCGCGGGTCGAGCGCCCGGAGTTGATGTCGATCGACACCAAAGCCTCGGTCGGGTTGATGACCAGGTAACCACCCGATTTCAGCTGGACGACCGGCTGGTACATGGCTTCCAACTGATCCTCGACGCCGAAGCGCTGGAACAATGGCACGCTGCCTTCATATTCCACCACCTTGGCGGCGTGGCTGGGCATCAGCATCGACATGAAGCGGTGCGCGGCCTCGAAACCGGCGCGGCCTTCCACCAGCACCTGATCGATCTCGCGGTTATAGACGTCGCGGATGGCGCGCTTGATGAGACCCGAATCTTCATGAATCAGCGCCGGGGCCTGGCTGGCCAGGGTCTTCTCGCGGATCTCGTCCCACAGGCGGGTAAGATAATCGAAATCGCGGCGGATATCGGCGGCGCTGCGCTTCAGGCCGGCGGTGCGCACGATGGCGCCCATGCCGTTCGGCAGGTGCAGATCGGCCATCACCTGCTTCAGGCGCTTGCGATCGGCCGGGTTGGAAATCTTGCGGGAAATGCCGCCGCCATGCGCGGTGTTGGGCATCAGCACGCAGTAGCGACCGGCGAGGCTGAGATAGGTGGTGAGCGCTGCGCCCTTGGAGCCACGCTCTTCCTTCACCACCTGGATCAGCATCACCTGGCGGCGGCGGATGACTTCCTGAATCTTGTAACGGCGGCGCAGCGCCATGCGCTTGCGGCGCAGCGCATCCGACGGTTCATCATGATGGCCTCCGGTTTCCAGCACATCATCGGATTCATCACCCTCTTCGCCGTCGTGGCCATGATCGTCGGCGGCCAGTTCGGCTTCCTCGCGCAGCAGGGCGTCGCGATCTTCCTTGGGGATCTGATAATAATCGGGGTGGATTTCGGAAAATGCCAGGAAACCGTGGCGGTTGCCGCCATATTCCACGAACGCCGCCTGCAGCGACGGTTCAACCCGGGTCACCTTGGCGAGATAGATATTGCCTTTGAGCTGACGCTTGTCAGCCGCTTCGAAATCAAATTCCTCGATGCGCTGGCCGTTGATCACGGCCACCCGTGTTTCTTCCGGGTGGCGGGCGTCGATAAGCATGCGATTGGACATTGATGGTCTCCGTGGCGCCAACCCAGGCCTCGACACCCGACAAGCGGGCGGCAACAGGGCGACGCGATATGAAAAGGCCGACGACATCGGAATGATGGCGCCGGCAGATGCGGGAAATGCGGGTGAAATCAGCAGGCGCGGCAGCCTGACCGCTGGCAAGGCGGCGCATGAAGCGCTGTCCTTTCGCCAGTTCGATCAATCCGTTCATCCGCGTCCTTCAAGTCATCGAGTGTGGCCAGCTGTTCCTGCACGGTGCAAGGCTGTAACCACCAAAGTCCCAGGCCCAATCGCGAAACACCGGCCAGCAGATGCGGCGGCAGCGCGAACGAGCGCGGAAATAGCAACGGACAAACCGTCGCCTGTTTCTTGCTAGCAGCCACTTGGCGCAGGAGCAAGGGTGCGGCAATGACGCACGATTGTCATATATCCCGGCCAAGCGGAAATGCCGGGCCGGGCGTGAAATTGGGGGAATGGGAATGAAGCTTGCGTTGTTGGCCTCGGCTCTGCTGGTTGGTGTGCCCGTGATGGCCCAGCAGACACCGCAGGCACAGCAACTGACGCTTGAGCGCGTCTATGCCTCACCTTCGCTGGGGGGCCCGCGCCCGCGTGTGCTGAAACTGGCCCCCGATGGCCGGCTGGCGACGCTGCTGAAAAGCCGGCCAAGCGACAAGGACCGATTCGACCTGTGGGCGGTGGACACCGCGACCGGTCAAAGCCGGATGCTGGTCGATTCGGAAAAGCTGTCCAGTGGCGCTGCGCTGTCCGAAGCCGAACGCATGAACCGCGAACGCCGGCGCATTGCCGACGTCAAGGGCATCACCGATTATGCCTGGGCACCCGATGCGAAACGCCTGCTGGTGCCGGTGGACGGCGATCTGTGGGTGGCCGCCCTCGATGGCAGCATCACCCGCCTGACCCAGACGCCGGAAACCGAGACAGATGCCAAGCTGAGCCCCAAGGGCGGCTTTGCCAGCTTCGTGCGCGACGGCCATTTGTTCGTGCAAGCCTTGGCCGGCGGCGACGCGCGCGAAGTGGCCGGGGAAAACACGCCGAAGGTGAGCTGGGGCGTTGCCGAGTTCATCGCGCAGGAAGAGCTGGACCGGTTCGACGGTCACTGGTGGGCACCTGACGACAGCCGCATCGCCGTGGCGCGCGTCGACGAATCCCCGGTGAAGCAGGTGACACGCGCTGCCATCGGTGCCGATGGCACCCGCCTGTTCACCCAGGCCTATCCGGCGGCCGGCACCGCCAATGCCGACGTATCGCTGTGGCTGGTGAACCCGGATGGAACGGGCAAGACCAAGGTCGATCTTGGCCCGTCGACCGACATCTATGTCGCCCGTGTCGCCTGGGCCGTGGATGGCAAGACGCTGTATGTCCAGCGCCTCACCCGCGATCAGCAGCGGCTCGATATCCTTGCCGTTGATCCGGTCACCGGTGCGTCGCGGGTGCTGGCCAGCGAGACCGCAAAGACCTGGGTCAATGTCCACGACAATTTCCGCCCGCTGAAGGACGGCAGCATCCTGTGGGCCAGCGAGCGTGACGGTTATCGCCACCTCTATCGCCTTGCCGGCGGCACAGCGCAGCAAGTGACCAGCGGGCGCTGGGTGATGGATGAATTGGTGGGCGTTGATGAAAAGCGCGGGCGCTTGTGGTTCACCGGCTTTGCCGATTCCACGCTGGAAAAACAGGTCTATGCGCTCGATTTCCGCAAGGCCGGCGCCAAACCGCAGCGACTGACGGCGCCGGGCGGCTGGCACGAAGCCGTGATGGATGATGCCGGTCAGCGCCTGATCTTCACCAGTTCCACCCCCAGCCAGCCAGCGCAGGTGTGGTTGGGTGACGGGGCCGGCAAGCGGCTGGCGTGGATCGAGGAAAACCGCCTCAATGCCAATCACCCCTATGCGCCCTATCTCGCCAGCCATGTGGTGCCGCAATTCGGCACGCTCACTGCCGCCGATGGCCAGGCGATGGACTGGCGCCTGCTGAAACCCGCTGGCCCCGGCCCGTTCCCGGTGCTGATGCAGGTCTATGGCGGGCCCCATGCGCACAATGTCCACAAGCGCTTCACTGCGCCGATCGAACAGTATCTGGTCGCCAAGGGCTGGGCGGTGTTCCAGCTCGACAATCGCGGCAGCAACAACCGCGGCATGGCGTTTGAGGCGCCGATCTTCCGCGCCATGGGCGGCGTCGAGGTGCAGGACCACGTGCAGGCGTTGCAATGGATCAAAGCGCAACCCTGGGCCGGCAAGGTGGCGGTCAATGGCTGGTCCTACGGCGGTTACATGGTGCTGAAGCTGCTGGAAGCCGCGCCGGGCGGGTTTGCGGCGGGCATCGCCGGCGCGCCGGTGACACGCTGGGAACTGTACGACACCGCCTATACCGAGCGTTATCTCGGCAATCCGGTCACGGAACCTGCCGTCTATGCAAAATCAGGCGCGCTGGGTGATGCCGGCAAGATCAAGGACCCGCTGCTGCTGATCCACGGCATGGCGGATGACAACGTGGTGTTCGAGAATTCCACCGCGCTGATGACGGCACTGCAACGGGCGAAGACGCCGTTTGATCTGATGGTCTATCCCGGTGCCACCCACGCCACGCCGGGCCTCGAAGTGCACACGTGGATCACGCGGCTGAAGTTCCTGGGGCGGACGGTGGCGCCGACAGGGTATTGAGGGAAGGAGGGCGCGGCCGGCGGCGGAGCCGCCGAGTCCGCTGAGGTGGAGGAGGAAGGACGAAAGAGCGTGGCGGAGCCACGCCGTCGGACGACACACGAAAAAGGCGACCTACAAGGTCGCCTTTTTTGGTCGCCGGCCAGAGTGCGGCGAGTCTGGAAATAGCGCAATATGCTATTTCCAGCCGCCTTACTCGTAATCGCCACCCATGTTCTGGTTCCGCGGCGGCTGCGCAGCGGTGATCCGCAAGGCTTCGGCCGACGCCGACAGCGAACCGATCACATCGGGCGTGTCATCATCTTCAGCCTGCACACGCTGCATGCCCTGCACCATGGTTTCCTTCAGATCAGCCGGGCGGATCGTCTCTTCGGCGATCTCACGCAGGGCCACGACCGGGTTTTTGTCGCGGTCGCGATCAATGGTCAGCTCTGCGCCGGACGAGATGTTACGGGCGCGATGCGCGGCCAGCAGCACGAGGTCGAACCGGTTGGAAACCTTGTCGACGCAATCTTCAACAGTCACGCGTGCCATGAAGTGGCTCCGGTTTTGAATTGGCGGGAATGGGTCCCCCTGACGATTCGGGGGCGCAAAGTCAAGGAAATTGGCCTTTCACGATGGTGGCGTGTCTTGACTCTGGGGGCGCCCCCCCCTAACGCACCCGCTTCGCATCTGGCCCCGCACCCCGGTGAAGCGGCGGCCCACTCTGGCAACAGGCTTTTGTGGCGAGACCGGGTAGACCCGCCAATCCCGGCAGGTCGTCAAAGCTGAGGTGAACAATGTCAAAGCGTAGCAACGCCAAGTACAAGCTCGATCGCCGCATGGGCGAGAATATCTGGGGCCGTCCGAAGAGCCCGGTCAACAAGCGTGAATATGGCCCCGGCCAGCACGGCCAGCGCCGCAAGGGCAAGGTCAGCGATTTCGGCATCCAGCTGCGCGCCAAGCAGAAGCTGAAGGGCTATTACGGCGACGTGACCGAAAAGCAGTTCCGCAAGGTCTATGCCGAAGCCGTCCGCATGAAGGGCGATACCTCGCAGAACCTGATCGGCCTGCTCGAACAGCGCCTCGACATGGTGATCTATCGCGCCAAGTGGGCACCGACCGTGTTCGCCGCCCGCCAGATCGTCAACCATGGTCACATCTGGCTGAACGGCGTGCGCTGCAACATCGGTTCGGCTCGCGTGAAGCCGGGCGATGTGCTAGAACTGGGCCCGAAGGCTCGCGAAATGGCGCTGGTGCTGGAAGCCCAGAGCCTTTCGGAGCGTGACGTGCCGGAATATGTGTCGGTCGAAGGCAACAAGGCCAGCTATGTGCGCGTGCCGGCTCTGGACGAAGTGCCGTACCCGGTGAAGATGGAACCGAACCTGGTCGTCGAATTCTACAGCCGCTGATCGCTCAGCCGGCTTGCATGCAAAAGGGCGGCCCATCGGACCGCCCTTTTCATTTGCGCAGCAAAGTCCTGCACACAGCGCCCCTGCACCCTTGCCCTCACCCCCAATCCCCCCCAAGATCATCGGCTATGCTGCGCCAGTATGAATTGGTGGAACGGGTCAAGGCCTATGATCCCGACGCGGATGAGGACCTCCTCAACCGCGCCTATGTGTTTTCGGTGAAAGCGCATGGCAGCCAGCTGCGCGCCAGTGGTGACCCCTATTTCAGCCACCCGGTCGAGGTGGCCGGCATCCTCACCGACCTGAAACTGGACGACAAGACGATCGCCACCGCGATCCTGCACGACACCATCGAGGACACGGTGGCAACGCAGGAACAGATCGAACGGCTGTTCGGGGCAGATGTGGCCCGGCTGGTCGATGGCGTCACCAAGTTGTCGAAGATCGAAACGCAGACCGAAAGCGAGCGCCAAGCCGAAAATCTGCGCAAGTTCCTGCTGGCGATGTCCACCGATATCCGCGTGCTGCTGGTGAAACTGGCAGACCGGCTGCACAACATGCGCACGCTGCACCACATCGCCAAGGAAGAGAAGCGCCGCCGCATCGCCCGCGAAACGATGGACATCTATGCCCCGCTGGCCGAGCGGATCGGCATGTATGGCTTCATGGAGGAGATGCAGGAACTGGCCTTCAGCCATCTCGAGCCGGAAGCCAGCCAGATGATCAGCCAGCGCATGGCGCGGCTGCGCGACACCAGCGGCGCCAACGTCCACCGCATCACCGGGGCGCTGGAAAGGTTGCTGAAATCCAAGGGTATCGCCGCCAGCGTGAGCGGGCGTGAAAAGCGCCCATACAGCATCTGGCGCAAGATGGCGGCGCGGCAGATGAGCTTCGAACAGCTATCCGACGTGATGGCGTTTCGGGTGATTCTGGATGATGAAAGCGACTGCTATCGCGCGCTCGGCATCGTTCACAGCCGCTGGCCGATGGTGCCGGGTCGCTTCAAGGATTTCATCTCCACGCCCAAATCGAACGGCTATCGCAGCTTGCACACCTCGGTGCTGCTCGGCGGCGAGGCGGCGCGCATCGAGGTGCAGATCCGCACCCGCCTGATGCACGAGGAAGCCGAATATGGCGTTGCCGCGCACTGGGCTTACAAGCTGGGCGCCGATGGCGCTCCGGCGCGCGAGGCCTATCCGTGGATCGAAGATCTGCTCGACGTGCTGCAGGATGCGGCGAGCCCGGAAGAACTGCTGGAAAACGCTCGGCTGGCGATGTTCCAGGATCAGGTGTTCGTGTTCACGCCCAAGGGTGAGCTGTACCAACTGCCCGGCGATTCCACCCCAGTGGATTTCGCCTATGCGGTGCACAGCGATTTGGGGGACCGGTGCGTGGGGGCCAAGGTGAATGGCCGCGCCGTGCCGCTGCGCACGAGGCTGGTGAACGGCGATCAGG
Organism: Sandarakinorhabdus limnophila DSM 17366; assembly: GCF_000420765.1. Classification (GTDB taxonomy): domain Bacteria; phylum Pseudomonadota; class Alphaproteobacteria; order Sphingomonadales; family Sphingomonadaceae; genus Sandarakinorhabdus; species Sandarakinorhabdus limnophila. The sequence continues at coordinate 128,648 of NZ_ATVO01000008.1, forward strand.
TGGAGATCCTGAAGGGCAAGGTGAAATCGCCTGATCCGGCGTGGGAGGCATTTGTGGCCAGCGCCAAGGCCCGCGCCGCCATCCGCCGCCATGTGCGCCACAAACGCCGCGAGGAATTGCTGGCGATGGGGTCCAAGCTGCTGGACGCGGTGGCGGGCCGGCTGAACGTGACCTTGAACGACGAGATCACGGGGCCGGCTTTGGGCCGGCTGAAGCTGCATGATCGGCCCGCCCTGCAGCTGGCGATGGCGGAAAACCGGTTGTCCGACGATCAGGTCGCCGAAGCCCTGGTGCCTGGTGCCCGCCCCGGCCGGCCGCGCGGCGCCAGAGCCAAGGCGGCGGCGAGCATCTCCATCGAAGGGTTGACCCCGGGTGTCGGTTTCCTGTTGTGCGATCATTGCCGGCCGGTGCCGGGCGATCGCATCGTTGGCGTGCGCGCGCCCGATGGGCCGATTTCGGTGCATGTGATCGATTGCGACCATCTGGCCGATGAAAGCGGCGAGTGGCTGGATGTGAGATGGGGCGCCGAAACCGCCGGCGCCGCGGCGCGCATTGCGGTTGTGGTGCACAACCAGCCGGGCGCGCTGGCCAGTCTGGCCGCCAGCATCGCGGCCCACAATGCCAATATCGTCGGGCTGGCACTGAAACACCGGGATCGCGAATTCCACACCGACATCGTTGATATCGAAGTTGAAAGCGTGGGCCATCTCGCCACCATCCTGGCCGCCCTGCGCCAAGTGAAGGCAGTGGTATCGGCCGACAGGGTGCGGTTGTAAGGCCGCTTGCGCCCGCATCGGCGCACTGCCAATGCGAGCGCGACTGGAGTGAAAACGATGACTGATGATGACGTATTGGCCGAATTCCGTGCGGCCGAAGCGCTGCTGGAAGGGCATTTCATCCTGTCATCGGGCCTGCGCAGCTCGCGTTACCTGCAATGCGCGCGCGTGTTGATGAGCCCGGCGCGGGCCGAGCGGCTGGCGCAGGCACTAGCCGCGAAGATCCCGGCCGATGTGAAGGCCCGTATCACCGCCGTGATCGCCCCGGCCATGGGCGGCCTGATCTGCGGCTATGAACTGGCCCGCGCATTGGGCGTGGATTCAATGTTCGTCGAACGGCCGACCGGCACGTTCGAACTGCGTCGCGGGTTCCGGCTGGAGCCAGGGCAGCAGGTGCTGCTGATGGAAGATGTCGTCACCACCGGGCTGTCGAGCCGCGAGGCCATCGCTGCCATCACGGCCGCTGGTGGCGAGGTGATCCATGCCGCCTCGCTGGTGGATCGTTCAAATGGCAAAGCCGATCTGGGCGTGCCGTTCACGCCGCTGATCCGGCTGGATGTGCCGAGCTACCAGCCCGACGCGCTGCCGCCCGAGCTTGAGGCTATTCCCGCCATCAAGCCGGGCAGCCGCGCGGCATGATTCCGCTGATCGCCATGATCGCGGCCTTTTATGGACCAGAACCAGCCGGCCGGGTCGCCGAAACGGCGGATATGGCCAGTTTCGCCGGCATCGTGCTGCTTTCGGAAGGCGGCAAGGTCACGCTGGAAAAAGGCTTTGGCACCAAAGTGCCTCAGCGCATGGTTCGCGCCCGCACGCCATCGGACTTTCTGCCCGGCGACAGCTGGCGCTGGGCATCGGTGACCAAGCAGATCACCGCCACCATCGCGATGCAGGATGTCGCAGCCGGCCGGCTTGATCTGGATGCGCCGATCACCCGCTATCTGCCGGCCTTCAAGGGACCGACCGGCAAACGCATCACGGTCGGTATGCTGCTGGGTCACACATCGGGCCTGCCTGACAGCAATGCCGGCGACGGCGCCGCCTTCCGCCCGGGCGCGCGCGTGCTGCCAAATGCCGTGTGCGCCGGCGCAGTGCGCGATCAGCCGGGCAAGAGCTTCAACTACGACAATTGCGATTACATCATCGCCGGCCGCGTGCTCGAAGTGGTGAACCGCAAGCCCTATGCGCAGTTGCTCACCGAACGCATCACGAAACCGCTGGGCATGACCAGCGTGCGCATCGCCGGGCCGCATGTCGCCGGGATGGGCGAAGCGCCGGTGAATCTGGCGGCCTATGGCGCGGCGGGCGCCATCACCGGCACCATCCGCGATTTGTGGCGCTTCGATCAGGCGCTGATCAATGGCAAGCTGCTGCCGGCCACTGCCCGCGCCAAGATGTGGGAGGGCCGCCCGCAATATGGCTACGCTGCGCTCGGCCAATGGGCTTATGATGTGAAGCTGCGCGGGTGCGACGCTTCGCAGCGCATCATCGAACGGCGGGGTGCCATTGGCGGCGTGCAGGTGCGTAACTATATCCTGCCCGAACGCAACATCGTGCTGATTGCCATGACCAACCGCGACAAGACTGACTTCGGCGAATTGTGGCAGAGCGCCGGCTTGGGCTATGAACTGCTCAGCGCGGCCGCCTGCAAGGCCGTCGACGCATGACAACCCACCTCCGCCCCAACCATCTGCGCCTTGGCGTCAACATCGATCATGTCGCCACCATCCGCAACGCGCGTGGCGGCCTGCATCCCTGCCCGCTGCGCGCCGCGGACGTGGCGGCCGCGGCCGGTGCCGATGGCATCACAATCCATCTGCGCGAGGATCGCCGCCACATCACCGATGCTGATTTGATCCGGCTGAGCGGCGCCATCTCGTTGCCGATCAACCTCGAAATGGCGGCGACCGATGAAATGCTGGCCATCGCGCTGGCCCACAAGCCCCACGCCGCCTGCATCGTGCCGGAACGCCGCGCCGAACGCACGACCGAAGGCGGGCTGGATGCCGCCGGCCAGCACAACACACTGCAGCCGATCGTGGCGCGGCTGCAGGATGCCGGCATTCGCGTCTCGCTGTTCATCGCGCCCGATGCGCGTCAACTCGAAGCGGCTGCCCGGCTGGGCGTGCCGGTGGTGGAGCTGCACACCGGGCCTTATGCGCATGCGGAAACGCCAGATGAGATCGAGCGCGAACTCGCCCGCCTGACCCGCGCGGCGGAAACCGGTGTGGCACTCGGCCTTGAGATGCACGCCGGCCATGGCCTCACCTATGACAATGTCTTGCCCGTCGCGGCGCTGCCGCAGCTAGCCGAACTCAACATCGGCCATTTCCTGATCGGGGAAGCAGTGTTCGTTGGTCTTGATGCCGCCATCCGCCGGATGCGTGGCCTGATGGACGAGGCACGCGCTTGAGCGGCCTGATGGTGCCATCGGGATTGGCGCTGATCGGCCTGGGTTCCGATCTGTGCAATATCGAGCGCATCGCCAGCAGCATTGATCGCTTTGGCGACCGCTTCATCAACCGCATCTTCACCGATATCGAACAGGCCAAGGCCAACCGCCGCGAACTCACCCGCGCGGCCACTTTCGCAAAACGTTTTGCCGCCAAGGAAGCCTGTGCCAAGGCGCTGGGCACCGGCTTTCGCCAGGGCGTGTTCTGGCGGGACATGGGCGTCGTCAACCTGCCCAGCGGACAACCGACCCTGCAGCTTTCCGGCGGCGCGGCAGCGAGGCTGGCACAAATCACGCCCAGCGGGCATAAGGCGGCGATTCATCTGACGATGACTGACGACCATCCGTGGGCGCAGGCCATCGTGCTGATCACGATTGGTGTGGAATGAGCGAAGCTGTGGCGACCAAGAAGAAGATCAACTGGGCGGAGGAAGCCTGGCAGCTGCTCCTGCTGGCGCTGGCCGTGCTCGCGGTCCACACCGCAGTGGCCAAGCCCTTCTACATCCCGTCCGGATCAATGCTGCCCGGCCTGCTGGTTGGCGATCGGCTGATCGTATCGAAATATCCCTATGGCTATTCCTATCTGTCGCCGTCGCTGAACGTGCTTCCCAAGATGGATGGCAGGCTGTTCGGCAGCCTGCCCGAACGCGGCGATATCGTGGTGCTGAAATCGCCCATTGCCCAGGATGACTGGATCAAGCGGGTGATCGGCCTGCCCGGCGATACCGTGCAGATGAATGATGGCCAGTTGTGGCTGAACGGCGTGGCCGTGCCCAAGCTGAAGCTGGCCGATACGGTGATGAAGGTGACGCCCAACAGCGATTGCGCCACCATGATCGACGCGCAATATCGGGTGATCACGCCCGATGGCACCGCCGAATGCCACCTGCCCACCTATCGCGAGACCCTGCCGGGCGGCCGCACTTACACCGTGCTCGATCTCGCCAACCTGCCGCAGGACAACACCGAACCGGTGATCGTCCCAGAAGGCCATGTGTTCCTGATGGGCGACAATCGCGACAACAGCGAAGACAGCCGCTTCCCCGCCGAAGTGGGCGGGCTGGGCCTGTTGCCGGTGGAAAACATCGTTGGCCGCGCCGAATTCACCACCTTCAGCTTGGATGGTTCGACCAGCCTGAACCCGGTCACCTGGGTGACCGCCCTGCGTGACCGCTGGTTCCTGTCGCTGCGCGACAACTGAGCTTTGAACCGCTAGAAAAGAGGGCCTCCGGCGGGCAGGCCTGAGGCCTGCACCCGTTTGTTTTACGATCCAAATGCTCTGTGCTTGTCGCCAGACGCGCGCCAAACGAAAGTGGGTCCAGGGCCTCAGGCCCTCGCCGCCGGAGGCACGTCTAACTGATCCTGCGGACTTTACTGCGCCGGCTTTACCGCCAGCAGTTCGATATCGAATTCCAGCACTGCGCCCGGCGGAATCACGCCGCCGGCGCCCTGGCTGCCATAGGCAAGCTGCGGCGGCACCACGAAGTGATATTTGGAACCAACTGTCATCAGCTGCACGCCTTCGGTCCAGCCGGGGATGACCTGATCAAGCGGGAAGGCCGCCGGCTGACCGCGCTGGTAGCTCGAATCGAACACCGTGCCGTCAATCAGCTTGCCTTCATAATGCACCAGCACCGTATCCTTGGCAGCCGGCTTTGGGCCCTGGCCAGCGCGAATCACCTGATATTGCAGGCCTGATGCGGTGGTGATCACGCCGGGCTTGCTCTTGTTGGCGGCCATATACTTCACATCGGCGGTGCGCACGGCGGCCACCTGGCTCTGCGTGCCGGTATAGACCAGCACGCCAACCACGGCGATCACGACGGCGCCCGCCGCCAGCCACTTGCCGATGCCGACACCACCGGCGTTATTGGTTGCCTGACCTGACATATGTGCCTCGAAATCCGAAAATTGCTGGCGCCTGCATAGCGCTTGCATGTGCGCAGCGCTTACATGGCGAGGGCCGGGCAGAGGGTCAACCCTGCCCGGCCCTCAGCCGCGATTCACCGTGGGACGTCTTACTTGACGCCGTCACGTTCCATGCGCTTGCGGTCCATCTTGCGGGCGCGGCGGACGGCGGCAGCCTTTTCACGGGCGCGCTTTTCCGACGGCTTCTCGTAATGCCGGCGCAGCTTCATTTCGCGATAAACGCCTTCGCGCTGCAGCTTCTTCTTCAGGGCGCGAAGGGCCTGATCGACGTTGTTATCGCGAACCAGAATTTGCATGAGTTGCCGTCACTCCATTTCGTTCGGGGGCAGCGGCCCCATATTCGGGTTAATTCAAGAAATAAGGATGCACACCGAGTCGCCCCGATGACAGAGGCGTGGCCGATAGCAGATGCCCACCGGGGCTGCAAGCGGGGTGGCAAGCAGGGCGCTCCCCGCGACGCAATATCGACTGTGAAGCGCCGGCCGCGCGCGCTATGAAGATCGCCATGACGCAGGACATCCCGCTGGCCGAACTGGCCCCCCGCCTGGTGCAGGCGATGCTGCCGCACGTGCCGTTCGACGGCTGGAGCCCGGCCGCACTGGCCGCAGCCGCCCGCGATATCGGAATCGATCCCGATATCGCCGCCATGGCCCTGCCCGATGCCGAAGCAATGCTCACCGCCTGGACCGCCACTGTGAATGCGAACATGGCCGAAGCCATGGCCGGTGCCCACAACCTGAAGATTCGGGACCGCATTCGCATGGCGCTGGTCACACGGCTTGAAACCGGGGATCGCGAAGTGACGCGCCGCGCGCTGAACCTGCTCGCCCAACCGCAACACGCCGCGCTTTCGGCCACGCTTTTGTGGCAGGCCGCCGATGCCATGTGGCGCGCCGCCGGCGACACCGCCACCGACTATAATCATTACACCAAGCGACTGATCCTTTCCGGCATCTATTCGGCCACCCTGTTGCACTGGACGCAGGATGATTCGGAGGATTTCGCCGCCACCCGGGCCTTCATCGATCGCCGCATCGATGGCGTGATGCGCTTTGAAAAGGCCAAGGCCAAGCTCACCGGCATGGCGGGCAAGCTGCCTGATCCGGCGCGCTTCCTCGGCCGCTTGCGCTACCCGGCGGTTTAACGCTGGCGCCCCGCGCGCAATATTGATAACGGTTCGCAACTTTCGCGACCGGACCATCCGCTTGACCACTTCCGCCCTTCATCGCCCGATCGACGCGCTGGCCGTGGGCGAAGTGGCGTTGATTGCCGCCATCGATCGCGCCGGCCTGGATCCCGGCACGGCGCAGCGCCTGTGCGAACTTGGCTTTGATGAAGGCGTGGACGTGGAGATATTGCACCGCGCCCCGTTCGGCGGCGATCCGCTTGCGGTGCGGGTGGGCAACATGGTGGTGGCACTGCGCCGCGACATGGCCCGCCTGATCGAGGTGGAGCCATGAACGCGCCCGTGTCCATCACGCGCCAGCCGGTGGTGGCGCTGGTCGGCAACCCCAATGCCGGCAAGACCAGCCTGTTCAACGCGCTCACCGGCAGCCGGCAGAAAGTGGGCAATTATCCCGGCGTCACCGTCGAACGCAAAGCCGGCCGCCTCGCCCTGCCCGATGGCCGCAGCGCCGAGTTGATCGATCTGCCCGGCACCTACAGCCTGTCCCCGCGCTCTCCCGACGAAGCCGTGACCCGCGATGCCATCTTCGGCCGTATCGTCGGCGAACGGCCGCTGGATGCGATCGTGGCCGTGGTGGACGCCACCAATCTGCGCAACCATCTGCGTTTCGTGCTGGAACTGAAAGCGCTGGGCCTGCCGCTGGTGGTGGCGCTGAACATGATCGATCTCGCCACGCGCGACGGCATCGGCATCGATTCGGCCCGGCTGGGCGCGCTGCTCGATCTGCCGGTCGTGGAAACCGTTGCGGTGCGCCGCCTCGGCCTCGAAGCACTCGGCGCCGCGCTCGCGGCCCGCATCGGCGATACGCCGCCCGCCCTGCCGCAGGAGCGCCCCAGCGACGTGCGCGCCCTGCAGAAACAGGCGCGCACGCTCTCCGCCTCCGTCCAAACCAGCACCGGCAGCGCCAGGGCCTGGTCGCAGCGCATCGATGCCGTGGTACTGCATCCGCTGGCCGGCCCTTTGCTGCTGGCTGCCGTGCTGTTCTTCATGTTCCAAGCGGTGTTCAGCTGGGCCGAAGCGCCGATGGGCTGGATCGAAGCCGGGGTGGCCGCACTGCAGGCCAAACTTTCTACCGCCCTGCCCGAAGGCTGGCTGCTCTCCCTGCTCAACGACGGCGTGCTCGCCGGCGTTGGCGCGGTGGTGGTGTTCCTGCCGCAGATCCTGATCCTTTTCCTGTTCATCATCACACTGGAACAGACCGGTTACATGACCCGCGCCGCCTTTCTGATGGACCGGCTGATGGCGCGGGTTGGCCTCAACGGCCGCGCCTTCATCCCGCTGCTCTCCAGCTTTGCCTGCGCCGTGCCGGGCATCATGGCCACCCGCACCATCGATTCGCCGCGCGACCGGCTCACCACCATACTGATCGCCCCGCTGATGACCTGTTCGGCCCGCCTGCCGGTCTATGCCGTGGTGATCGGTGCCTTCATTCCCGCGCGCGATGTCGGCCCATTCGGCCTGCAAGGCTTGGTGCTGTTTGCGCTCTACCTCGCCGGCATCCTGGGGGCGCTGGTCGCCGCCTTTGCGCTCAGGCGCACAGTCACCAAGGGCGCGGCACCACCGTTCCTGATGGAGATGCCGAAATATCAGTGGCCGGCGCTGCGCGACGTTGGCCTGGGCCTTTATGGCCGCGCCACCGCCTTTCTGCAGCGGGCCGGCACCATCATCCTGGCTTCCACCGTCGTGCTGTGGGCCATGGCCAGTTGGCCGCAACCGCCGGTTGGGGGCACCAAGCCGCCGATCGAATACAGCCTCGCCGGCAAGATCGGGGCGGCGCTGGAACCGATCTTCGCCCCCATCGGCTTCAACAAGGAAATCGTCATCGCGCTGGTGCCCGGCATGGCGGCGCGCGAAGTGGCCGTCTCCGCGCTCGGCACCGTCTATGCCCTCAACGACGTGTCCGAAGACAATGCCGGCAGCCTGATCGAGCGGCTGCGCAGCGCCTGGCCACTGCCCACCGCGCTGGCGTTCCTGGCGTGGTTCGTGTTCGCGCCGCAGTGCATTTCAACGCTGGCCATCACCCGGCGTGAAACCGCCAGCTGGCGCTGGCCGATCTTCATGTTCTCTTACCTGTTTGCCGCCGCTTATGTTGCGGCCGGCATCACTTACCATCTGGCGGTTGCAGCGGGGCTTTGAGAGCGAAGCGCACGCCCAGCCCAAGGCCCAGCATCCCGAAACTGATCGCGCTGCCCGTCCAGCCGACATAGCGCAGCGAGCTTTGCAGCACGAACAGGCAGCCGCCGGTAAAGATCAGCGGCACCAGCGGGTAGAGTGGCACCTTGAAGGGTCGTTCAACTGCGGGCGCGCGGCGGCGCAGGGTGATCAGCGCCGGGCCGGTGAGGGAGAGGAACAGCCAGAACACCGGCGACAGGAAATCCACCATCTGGGCGAAGCCGGTGGAAAGCGACCCCCACGCCACCAGGCAGAGCGAGACGGCGCACTGCACCCAGATCGCCCGGCGCGGCACGCCGGCCACCTCGTCCCACGCGGCCAGCCGGCCCAGCGCCGGTTCATCGCCGGCCACGGCATAGAGAGTGCGGCCGCCAACGATCACCAGCGCGTTAACGATCGCCAGCGCCGCGATGCCGACGAAGATCACCATCGTCACCTGCCCGGCCTGCCCGAAGGCGATGGCCATCAGTTGCGCCGCTGGTGCCGCACTTGCCGCCAGGCCAGCGCCGCCCAGGCCGGTGAGATAGGCCCAATTGGCCAACAGGTAGAGCGCGGTGACCACGCCCATGCCGCCCACCATCGCCAGCGTCATGTCGCGCGGGCGGCGCACCTCGGCCGACAAGGTGGCGGCATCGTTGAAGCCGCCAAAGGCCAACATGACGAACACCATCGCCTGACCGAACGCCGCAGCGCCAAACGGCTGCGGCACCGGCGTGGGCGTGAGTGGCGGCGTGCCGGACGCGATCAGGCTGGCCGCGGCCACGCCCAGCACCAGCAGCGCCAGCACATCGGCGCTGACCAGCACGATCTGGCCATTGGTCGATCGCTTGACCCCGGCAAGATTGAACCCGGTGAGCACGACAATCGCCAGCCCCGCCACCCCGCCGCGCGCCAGCCCCGAAAGCGGCACCAGTTCCGCCAGATAATCCGCCGCCACAAAGGCGAGCATCGCCGCAGAGGCGGAGAAGATCACCGCAAAACGCGACCAGGCGAAGAGGAAGCCCACCAGCGGGCCATAAGCGAGTTTCAGGAAGCGATAATCACCGCCCGGATGCGGGAAGGCGTTGGACAATTCGGCATAGACCAGCGCGCCGCACAGCGCGAACAGCCCGCCCAGCGCCCATGCGGCCAGCACCAGCATGTCATTCTGCAGATTAGCCGCGACCAGGCTGGCCGAGCGGAAGATGCCCGCCCCGACCACCATGCCGACGACAACGGAGGCGGCGGCGAACGGCCCTAAGACACGGCGGGGAGCGGTGGAGGTCATGCCGGCAGCGTGGCCGGGCCGTTGGCTTGCGGCAAGGGGGCAGTTCGCCCCGTCAACGCCGCCCGGCAAAGAAGTCCTTCAGCAACGCCGCGCTTTCGGCTTCTGCCACGCCGGCCACCACTTCGGGCCGATGATGGGCCTGCGGGTGGCTGAACACCCGCGCGCCGTGCTCCACCCCGCCGGATTTCGGATCGGACGCGCCATAGACCACCCGTTCCAGCCGCGCCGCTGCGATGGCTGCCGCGCACATGGCGCACGGCTCCAGCGTAACGGTAAGCGTGCAGCCCAGCAGCCGTTCGCTGCCCAGCGCCGCACAGGCGGCGCGGATCGCCAGCATCTCAGCATGAGCGGTCGGGTCGTTGAGCTCGCGGGTGCGATTGCCGGCCTGAGCCACCACCTGTCCCGCCGCGTCGGTGATCACTGCGCCCACCGGCACTTCGCCGCGCGCGGCGGCCGCGCGGGCTTCATCCAGCGCGCATGCCATCGCTTTGGAGGGGGGAAAGGCCATGCACAGCCTCTAGCGGCAAGCGGCGCTGCGGCCTAGTCTAGCGCGCATGAGCATGCACCGCGTCACCCCAGAGGCCCTCGCAATCACCCGCACCACGGCGGAGCAGTATCATGCGCTTTACGCGCAGAGCCTCGCCGATCCCGATGGCTTCTGGCGCAACCAGATCGGGCGGCTCGATTGGTACAAGGCGCCCACCATCATGGGCAACTGGTCGTGGGACCCGGTCGACATCAAGTGGTTCGAAGATGGCGTCATCAACGCCAGCTGGAACTGCCTCGATCGCTGGGCCGAAGCTGACCCCAAGCGCACTGCCATCATCTGGGAAGCCGACGATCCCAAGGCTGAAGGCCGCCGCATCAGCTATGGCGAGTTGCGCGAAGAGGTGGCGCGCATGGCCAATGCACTGGTGGCGCTGGGTGTCGACAAGGGCGACTGCGTCACCATCTACATGCCGATGATCCCCGAAGCCGCGATGGCGATGCTGGCCTGTGCGCGCATCGGTGCCGTGCATTCGGTGGTGTTCGGCGGCTTCTCTGCCGAAAGCCTGGCCGGGCGCATCGAAGACGCGCAAAGCCGCTTCATCATCACCGCCGACGAAGGCCGGCGTGGCGGCAAGCCCATTCCCTTGAAAGCCATCGCCGACCAAGCCTGCGATAAGGCCGAAGTCGCCGGCGTCAACGTCGAAGCCATGCTGGTCATCCGCCACACCGGCGGCCGAATCGCCATGGTGGAAGACCGCGACCATTGGTGGCACGACATCCGGACCGACGTACCGGATAGCTGCACACCGGAGCCGATGAACGCCGAAGATCCGCTGTTCATCCTCTACACCAGCGGCTCCACCGGCAAGCCCAAGGGCGTGCTCCATTCCACCGCCGGCTATCTCCTGTGGGCCAATCTCACTTTTGAAACCGTGTTCGATTATCGCGCCGGCGAAACCTTCTGGTGCACGGCCGATGTCGGCTGGGTCACCGGCCACAGTTACATCGTCTATGGCCCGCTGTCCGCCGGCGCCACCGTGCTGATGTTCGAAGGCGTGCCGAGCTTCCCGGCCAACGACCGGTTCTGGCAGGTGATCGACAAGCATAAGGTCAACATCTTCTATACCGCCCCAACCGCCCTGCGCGCCATCATGCGCGACGGAGATGAACCGGTGAACCGTCACGACCTGTCCAGCTTGCGGCTGCTCGGCACGGTTGGCGAACCGATCAATCCGGAGGCGTGGAACTGGTATCACCGCGTCGTCGGCAAGGGGAAGCTGCCGATCGTCGATACGTGGTGGCAGACCGAAACCGGCGGCGCGCTGATCACACCCCTGCCCGGCGCGACGCCGCTGAAGGCCGGCAGCGCGTCGTGGCCCTTCTTCGGGATCGAGCCGGCGCTGGTGGAGGCCGATGGCACCATCATCGCGTGGCAACCCGGCCAGGAAATCAGCGGCAACCTCGTGTTGCTGCGCAGTTGGCCCGGCCAGGCGCGCACGGTGTTCGGCGATCATGAACGCTTCACCCAAACCTATTTCACCACCTATCGCGGCCGCTATTTCACCGGCGACGGCGCGCGGCGCGATGCCGATGGCTATTGGTGGATCACCGGCCGCGTGGACGATGTGATCAATGTTTCCGGCCACCGCATGGGCACGGCCGAAGTCGAATCAGCGCTGGTTGCACACCCACACGTGGCCGAAGCAGCCGTGGTCGGTTTCCCGCACGACGTGAAGGGCCAGGGCATTTATGCCTATGTGACGCTCAACCTCGGCGTGGAAGCCAGCCCAGACCTGGTGGCCGCCCTGAAAGCCACTGTGCGCGCCGAGATCGGCGGCATCGCGATCCCCGACCATATCCACCTGACGCCGGCCCTGCCCAAGACCCGCAGCGGCAAGATCATGCGCCGCATCCTGCGCAAGATCGCCGAAAACGAGCATGGCAGCCTGGGCGACACCAGCACGCTGGCCGATCCGTCGGTCGTGGAAGCGCTGGTCGAAGGCCGCCTCAACCGCTGACCGGATATATTGAGAACGGTTCGCAAGTTTCCGCTTGCTATCCTGCGAATGCGTCGCAATAAGGGGCGCAATTGATAGTCATTCGCAGGAATAACACATGCGTTGCGCGTTGCTGCTGTCGTCGGCCCTATTGCTTGCCCTGCCCGTCGCAACGCAGGCCGAAACGCTGGATGATGACGCCGGCACCATTGTGGTCACCGGCCAGCGGGAAGCCCCGTATCGTGCCGGCAGCATCAGTTCCGCCACCCGCACCGACACGCCGCTGCTCGATGTGCCGCAGGCCGTCACCGTGCTCACGAAGCAGCGGCTGGACGATCAGGCGATTCTGTCCGTGCAGGAGGCGCTGCGCTTCGTGCCGGGTGCTGTCGGCGCACAGGGCGAAGGCAATCGCGATCAGATCGTGCTGCGCGGCAACAACAGCACCGCCGATTTCTTCGTCGATGGTGTGCGCGACGACGTCCAGTATTTCCGCGATTTCTACAATCTGGACCGGCTGGAGATCCTGCGCGGTGCCAACGCCATGATCTTCGGGCGCGGTGGTGGCGGCGGCGTCATCAACCGCGTCACCAAGACGCCCGATCTTGCCGCCCAGCTGATTGCCGCCGATGCCGCGGTCGATACGTGGGGCAGCTGGCGCGTCGCCGCCGATCTCAACCAGCCGCTGGCCACCGGCATCGCCGCCCGCCTCAATGGCTTTTATGAAGAAGCCAGCAATCACCGTGATTTCTATGGCCTGACGCGCTGGGCAGTGAACCCCACGCTCGGCCTTGATCTGGGCGGTCGCGGCAATCTGGTGCTGGGCTATGAACATGCCGCGGATGATCGCACGGCCGATCGCGGCATCCCCTCGCAGGCTGGCCGGCCGGCGCCGGTCTCGCGCAATCTCTTCGTGGGCGATCCGGCGCTCAATCGCAGCCGTGTGGATGTCGATGCGCTGTCGCTGGCCGCCGATTACCGCTTGGCCGACAGCCTCACCCTGCGCCACCGCACGCGCTGGGCCGATTACGACAAGGTCTACAGCAACGTCTATGCGGCCACGCCGCTGGCCGCCGATGGCCGCATCGGGGTGGATGCCTATGCCGACCCCACGCGCCGCCACAATCTGTTCAGCCAGACCGATTTGAACTGGAAGACCGCGATTGCCGGCACCCAGCACAATATCCTTGCCGGCTTCGAGCTCGGCCGCCAGGTGACGCGCAACCAGCGCATCAACGGCTTCTTCGATGGCATCATTCCGGGCGCCACGCGCGCCTTCGTCACCCTGGCCGACAGTGCCCGCCCGCCGCTGGCAACCTTCCGCGCCGGGCCGGGCAACCGCTCCATCCGCGCCCAGGCCGAGGTGGCCGCGCTGTTCGTGCAGGATCAGGTGAAGATCGGTGATCATGTCGAGCTGCTCGGCGGCCTGCGTTATGACCGTTTCGAACTTGCCGTGGACAATCTGTTCTCCGGCGCGCGCTTTGCCCGCGTTGATCACCTGTGGTCGCCCCGCTTGGGCCTGGTGGTAAAGCCGATGGCCACCGCCTCGCTCTATGCCAGCTTCAGCCGCTCGTACTTGCCGCAATCAGGCGACCAGTTCACCAGCCTTGATGCCAGCCTGGCCGCGCTGGAGCCTGAAGGCTTCCTCAACCGCGAAATCGGCGCCAAGTGGGACATCACGCCAACGCTCAACATCAACATCGCCGCCTATGTGCTCGAACGCACCAACACGCGCGCGCCCGGCGCCGTGGCCGGCACGGTCGAGCTTACCGGCCGCCAGCGCAGCCGCGGCATCGAGCTTGGCCTGGATGGCCAGATTGCCAAATGGTGGCAGGTGCAGGCCGGCCTTGCTGTGCAAAACGCCCGCATCACCAGCACCACCACCGCCGCACCCGCCGGCCGCCATGTGCCGCTGGTGCCGGAATTCCAGGCCAGCCTGTGGCAGCGCTTCCAGATAGCCGAGCCGGTGGCACTGGGCGTCGGCATCCTGCACCAGGGCGCCAGCTTCACCAGCATCAGCAACGCGGTGCGGTTGCCGGCCTATACGCGGGTGGATGGCGCCGTGTTCGTGACGCTGGCCAAGGGCGTCAGCGCGCAGCTCAATGTCGAAAACATCTTCAACAAAGGCTATTTCCCGACCGCGCACACCGACAACAATATCAGCACCGGTACACCGCGCACCGCCCGGCTGACGATCAGGACGAACTTCTGAGGCGTTCCCACAGGCCCACTGGTTCGGCCTTGTAGGTGGCTTCGCCAAAGATGCTGAAGCCGCAGCGGCGAGCGACTGAGATGCTGGTGGCGTTGGCCGGGTTGATCATGGCGACAGTGCGATCGAAGCGCGTGTCGGCCCATTCCAGCGCACAAGCCACGGCCTCGCTGGCATAGCCTTGTCCCTGCGCTTCGGGATGAAAGGCCCAGGCCGCTTCCGGGCAACCAAAGGGTTCCACCCCGGTGCGCTCAGCGTGCAGGAAGCCGACATCGCCAAGGTGAATATCTTCCCCCGGCCGCGTGACGGCCCACATGCCATAACCCATCAACTGCCAGTGGCCGGCATAGCGCAGCAGGCGGTTCCAGCTGTCTTCCCGGTTGAACGGCTTGCCGCCAAAATGCGTCACCACCACCGGGTGCGACCACAGTGAGACCAGACGATCGAAATCCGCCATCCGGTGTGGACGCAGCAGCAGCCGTTCAGACGAGAGGACGGGACGTTCGGTCATGGCGCTTAGCATAGGCACAGGCCATGCCAACTTCCAGTAACCGCTTTATGACAGGCTGTTGCAGGCGGGGGCCAGCGTGATAGCCAATACAACGTGATCCGCCTTGCCCGCCCCACCGATCTGCCGCTGCTGCCTGCCATCGAAGCCTCGGCGGCGACGCTGTTTGCCGGCACCGCCATGGCGCATGTGGTGGATGGGCCGACGACGCCGGCAAAGGCGCTGGCAGCGGGTTTGAAAGAGCGCAGCCTGTGGGTGGCGACAGCGCCCCAGCCCTGCGGCTTCCTGCTGGCCGCTGCCACTGCGGGTTGGCTGCACATCCAGGAATTGTCGGTGGCGCGCGATGCTCAGGATCGCGGGCTGGGCGCAGCCCTGCTCCAGGCCGCGATTGCGGCCGCGCCCGCACTCCGCTGCGCGCGGCTGTCACTCACCACCGATCGCTGGCTGGCGTGGAACGCGCCCTTTTATGCCCGGCACGGCTTTGCCGAAGTGGCAGCCCACGATCCGGCCGTGCCCGAATGGCTGGCGGGACTGCCGGCGCACGCCGCTGCCGGCGGGCTTGATCCAGCGCGGCGCTGCATCATGGTGCGCAGCGCATGACCGATCTGGAACATCTTGCCCTGTGGCTGCCGGCGCAGGGCCTCGCACTGGCACCCGGCGCGCGGCTGGAGCGACTGGGCGGCGGCATCGCCAACCGCAACGAAGGCGTGACATTGACCACCGGACGAGCTGTGTTGCGTCGGCCGCCGCCGGGACAACTGGCCGCCGGCGCCAGCGACATGGCCCGCGAAGCCAAGGTGCTGGCCGCACTCGCCCCCGTTTTCCCGTTGGTGCCGCGCCTGATCGCCTTTTGCGCTGACGAAGCGGTGCTGGGCACGAAATTCCAGCTGATCGAGCGGCGCGATGGCATGGCGATTGCCGGCACGTTGCCGCCGGAAGCCGGCGACGGCCTGGCGCTGGTGGAAACCACGTTGCTGGCCATGGCAGCGCTGCACGCGCTCGATCCGGCGGGGATCGGGCTGGGCGATCTCGGCAAGCCGGAAGGATTCTACGCCCGCCAGTTGAAGGGCTGGACCAGCCGTGCCGAGGCGGTGTGGCCCGATGGTTTGCCGGCCCACGTGGCCGCACTCATCACCGCACTGGCCGCCGCCGTCCCGCCCGAAGCCGGTACGCCCGTCCTGCTGCACATGGATCTGAAGCCCGACAATCTGCTCGTCGATCCCGCCACCTGCCAGGCGCGCGCCATGATCGATTGGGACATGGCCACCCGCGGGCCCAGGGCTTTCGATCTTGCCGTGCTGCTGTCCTACTGGATCGAACCGGGTGATCCGGGTGACGTGAAGCCGCTGATGGCGGTGCCCTCGCTCACCCCTGGTTGGCCGGGCCGCACGGCGGTGGCATCACGCTATGCCGGCGTCAGCGGCCATGATGTGGGCGATCTCGTGTGGCCAACGGCCCTCGCCCGATTGCGGCTGGCGGTGGCTTGGATGCAGCTTTACCGAAAATGGCAGCGCGGCGAGATGGACGGCACGCGCTATGCAGACTTCGAGACACTGGCGCTGGCGATCATCGCCCACGCCGCAGACCAGTACCAGAAAGGCGCCTTGTGACCGATTTCACCCTGCCCGAAGCCACCAAGGCGCTGGCCCGCCGCACCCGCCAGTTCGTGATCGACAAGATCATCCCGTTCGAACGCGATCCGCGCCTGACGCAGCACGGCCCCACCGACGATCTGCGCGCCGAACTGGTGGCGCTGGCCAAGGCCGAGGGCCTGCTCACCCCTCAAGCGCCGACCGAACTGGGCGGCATGGGCTTTGATCACGCGACGCAAGCCGCGGTGTTCGAAGCCGCCGGCTGGTCCACGCTTGGCCCGGTTGCGATGAACTGCGCCGCGCCGGACGAGGGCAACATGTATCTCCTCTCCCGCATCGCCCGGCCCGATCAGGTGAAGCAGTTCCTCGCCCCCATGGTCAGCGGCGAGCGCCGCAGCGTCTTCGCCATGACCGAGCCCGATGGCGCCGGCAGCGATCCCGGTCAGCTCAAGACCAAGGCGGTGTTCAACGGCAATGATTACGAGATTTCCGGCCTGAAATGGCTGATCACCGGGGCAAACGGCGCCAAGACTTGGATCATCATGGCCAATGTCGAGCCCAACGCCCACGGGGCGCACGGCCCCACCCTGTTCCTGTGCGAAGGCGACACGCCCGGCATCCAGATCGAACGCGTGATGGATTCGATGGACCGCAACTATGTCGAAGGCCATTGCGTCGTGCGCTTCGAAGGGCTGCGCCTTGGCCCGTCGCACCTGTTGGGTGAGATCGGCTCGGCCTTCCGCTATGCCCAGATGCGCCTCGCGCCGGCGCGGCTCACCCACTGCATGCGCTGGCTGGGTGCGGCGGCGCGCTGCCAGCATATCGCGCTGGAACATGCCCGGGTGCGCACTGCCTTTGGCAAGCCGCTGCTCGCCCACCAGGGCGTCAATTTCATGCTGGCCGACAATGAAATCGCCCTGCACCAGGCCCGCCTCGCCATCCGCCACGTCGCCTGGCTGCTCGATAACGGCGTGCGCGCCCGCCATGAAAGCAGCATCGTGAAGGCCAGCGTGTCCGAAGACCTGTTCAAGGTCGCCGATCGCTGCGTGCAGATATTGGGCGGCATCGGCGTCACTTCGGAAACCGTCGTCGAAATGATCTTCCGCGACATGCGACCGTTCCGCCTCTACGACGGCCCGACCGAAGTGCACAAATTCGCCATCGCCACCCAGTTGGAACGGCAGGGCAGCGCCTTCACCGATCCAGTGGGCTGGTGATCAGAAGCGCAGGCCGGTCGCTGCCGCCAGATCGGCCAAGGCCTGCGCCTCACCCGTCACCTTGATCGCCGTCATGCCCAGCGCGGCGGCCGGCTTGCAGTTGATGCCGAGATCATCAAGGTAAACGCAGGCCGCCGGCGCCACGCCCAGCGCCTCGCACATCATCAGGTAGATGCGCGGATCGGGCTTGCGCAGGCCAACCTTGGCACTCTCGATGACGTGGTGAAACTCGCCGAGGATATGCTTCACGCTCGGCCCCCAGCCGATATCCTCCTCGCTCGCCACATTGTTGGTGATGCAGCCGATCTTGAACGCCGCCTTGCACGCCCGCAGCGCCGCCACCATCCCCGGCCGCACATCGCCCGCCAGCAACGGCAGCACATCACCGCCCGGCACATCATGGCCCAGACTGATCGCTTCCGCCCGGAACGCCGCATCAAATTCGCCGGTGCTGATCTCGCTGCGCTCCAGCCGCGCCCAGGCGTTGGTATCGGGATTGGTGGCATTCACCGTGCGGATGAAGCCAGTCGGCAGGCCCCGTTGTGCCTCATAGAGCGCAAACGCCTCGAACGGTGACGAGGTGATCACCCCGCCAAAATCGAAAATCACCGCCTGTATCGCCATTTGCGCTTCCTTGTTGCCCTGCAATCCTTACGCGCGGCGACGACGGACTTCACCCGAGAAAACAACAAGGGGGGCCTCCGGCGGGCAGGGTCGCAAACCCTACACCCGCCAGTTGGATTTGCCCATTTGCCGTTGAAGGCCGGCTTGCTTGTCGTGCGCTGTCCGAAAACAAACGGGTGCAGGGTCTGCGACCCTGCCCGCCGGAGGCAATCCTGCCTTGAACCTTAAATCGAGAAGCTCGACCCACACCCGCAGCCCGACGCCGCCTGTGGGTTCTTCACTTCGAACGCCGCCGCGCCGATCTTCTCGACATAATCGACTTCGGCGCCGGCGACGAACGGCAACGAATCGGGATCGACCAGCATGGTGACGCCGTCGGTTTCGACCAGCGTATCACCATCGGCCGGGGCGGATTCGAGGCCGAAGCGATATTGGAAGCCCGCGCAGCCACCGCCATCGACGGCGAGGCGCAGCATCATGCCGGGTTTGCCCTGACGTTCAGCGATAACAGCAACGCGTTTGGCGGCGGCGGGGGAGAGGCGGGGCAGCGTTTCCATGACGCCAATGTAAGCGCAGGGCAGGCCGGCTGCAACCGGCGCCGCAATCAGCGGCCGGTGCGGACCTTCCAGGCGCGGCCGCCTGCCATCACCATGTCGTCGCTGGCCAGCGGTGCGAAGGGTTCGTCGCTGGCGATATCCACCGGGGCAATCACGGTGACGCGGCTGCGGGCCGGGGCATCGACACCGAAGTTGGCGAGATCAAGGAAAGGCTGCGGATCGAGGGCGCGGCCATCGAGGCGGACTTCGAAGTGCAGGTGGGTGCCGGTCGAACGGCCGGTAGAGCCCATGCCGCCGACGACCTGGCCCTGGCGGATCACATCACCTTCCTTCACGTGGAAGCGGGTCATGTGGCCATAGCGGGTTTCGAGGCCATTGCCGTGATCGACCACGACCACCTTGCCATAGCCCGCCCACCAACCGGCGCGGACAACGACACCATCGGCCGCAGCGTGGATGGCGTCGCCGGTCTTGCCGGTCATGTCGATGCCGGCGTGGAAGGCGCCGCCGCCGTGGAACGGATCGGAACGGTAACCAAAATCCGACGACGGATCGTAATGGTTCACCGGCAGGAAGGCCGGGATGCGAGCGAAGGTGGCAGCGATGGCGGCCTGGCGCGCGGCGCTGGCCTGCAGATCGCGCACTTGCGGATCATTGGCGGCAATGAACGGGCCGCCGGCGTTGCCGAGGAAACGATCGGGGTTGAGGCCAAGGCGGCGCAGCACAGCTTCGGCGCGCGGGGTGCCGGCGGGGGCAGCACCAATCAGCGCGGCAACCGGCTGACCGGCGCGCGGCAGCATGCGGGCCAGGGTGGCGGCATCGGTGCGTTCGTTGGCCAGCGCGGCAAGGAAGGCGCGGCGGGATTCGGCCATGCTGCTGGACTTGTTGGTGGCGCTGTCGTCCAGCGTCATGGCGGACACGGCGGCGACGGCGGAAATGGGGGCGATTTGGGTGGCATCTTCGGCGGCGGCCGGAGCGGCTGCCACCAAGCCGAACAGGCCCAGCGCCGCCATCACCATCTTGCCGCTCAGAAATTGCATGACTTAGTGCGACCCTTCATCAGGCTGGGAACCCGGACAAGCGGAGAGCATTCACCGGAATCAGCTTCCAGCGCCTTTACCCCGCAAGACCATTGCCCCTTTGCCGCCGGTGAACCCGGCTGACATTGGTTACAGAGCAGCCCCGGTGACGCTGAACAACCGGTCAATTGCCGGGGAGCGGTCAACCGTTCGGCGCAGACGACGAATTGTGACCTTTTCGTGCCAGAAGCGCGAAACTCTGGCCGTCGGCGGCCGTAGATACACTCATGGCAGCAGTTAGATCCGTCGGATGGGCCCCGGCTGGAGCGCTGGTGCGCGAGGGTGCCGGCGGCGAATCAGCATCGAAAGGGGGGTCCCCTCCCCGAGATGATGCGGTCGCCGCCGGTTTTTCTCCCTCAGTGTTTGTACAAGTGGCGTAGCGTAGAAATCCTCAGGGCGTCTTCAGTTCAGGCCAGCGCTTGGGCAGCGGCCAGCACGGCTTCGGCATGGCCGGGCACCTTCACCTTGCCCCACACTTCGGCGATTTTGCCGTCGCGGCCGATCAAGAAGGTGGCGCGCTCGATCCCCATATACTTCTTGCCGTACATGGATTTTTCCACCCACGTGCCATAAGCCTCCGTCACGTCGCCGGGGTCGCTGCCCAGCAGCACGGTCAGGCCGTGCTTGGCGCGAAACTTGGCGTGGCTGGCAACGCTGTCGCGCGACACGCCCACCACCACCGTATCGGCAGCGTCAAAGTCGGCCTTCAGCGCCGAAAACGCCTTGCCTTCGTTGGTGCAGCCCGGCGTGTCGTCCTTGGGATAGAAATAGAGCACCAACTTCTTGCCGGCGAATTCGCCAAGGCTGATCGGGCCCGTGTCGCCGTCCATCGTAAAGGCCGGGGCAGCGGTTCCGGGGGTGGGCATGGTCATTTCTCATCTCCTTGGCTGAACACCTCTGCCCATGCCATGCGCACGGCCTGTCTGGCGATGGCCAGTTGCTCGGTGAAGCCGGTGAAATTTGCCGCAGCCAGCGCCCGCGCCAATATCGCCTGCACCGGTTCGGGCAGCGTATCGGGCACCCGGGCGCCGGCAAACAGCAGCCGCAGCCAGATCAGCGTACGCGCCAGGAAATCATGCGCAGGCTTCAGATCGGCCGGCAGCAATCCAGCGGCGATAAGCTCATCCAGCGCCACCGGCAGCTCCGGCGACAAGCCCTGCCCGCTGGCGAGCTGCCGGAAATGCACGATGAATTCCAGATCAACCATGCCGCCCGCGGCCAGCTTCACGTCGAACCGGCCCTGCGGCGGCTTGGCGGCGGCCATGTCTGCCCGCATCGCCAGCACAGCCTTGCGCAAGGTTGGTACATCGCGCGGGGCGGCCAGCACGTCGGCAATCACCGCCTGCGCCGCCGCCACCGGCCCGGCCACCACGCGAGCGCGGGTCAGGGCCATATGCTCCCAGCTTTCCGCCTCCTCGCGCTGATAGCGGGCGAAACTGTCGATGGAGAGCGCCAGATTGCCCTTCGCTCCCCATGGTCGCAGCCGCGTGTCCACCTCATACAGCGCGCCGGCAGCGGTCGGCACCGAAAGCGCCGTCACCAGCCGCGCCGCCAGCCGGTTGAAATAGGTGGCAGCCGGCAGCGGCTTGGTCCCATCCGAAAGCGTTTCGTGGTGGCCGGTGAACAGGAACACCAGATCAAGATCGCTGGCGTGCGTCATCGCCCGGCCGCCGTGCCGGCCCAGCGCCAGCACCACCAGTTCGCCGCCCGGCACGCGGCCATGGCTGCGAGCGAACTCCTCTGCCACCGCCGGCGCCAGATTCTGCACGGCGGCATCGGCGAGATCCGCCAGGCTGCGCCCCACGGCGAGCGCGCCGGCATGGCCTTCGATCAGTTGTGCGCCCAGCTGGAACCGCACTTCCGCCGTCCAGCGCCGCACCCGGTCCAGCCGCTCTTCCAGCCCGGCGTCGCGGCACAGGCTGGCGAGTTCCGCGGCCAGTTGCGTCGCATCAGGCAACGGTGCGAAGGCATCGGGGGACAGCATCACATCGAACAGCGCCGGATCACGGGCCAGTGCTTCGGCCAGCACCGGCGTGATGCCCACCAGATTGCCGAGCAGGCCAACCAGGCGCGGATTGGCGCGCAGCAGCGCAAAGAATTGGGCGCCGGCCGGCAATCCCGCCAGCAAGCCATCCAGACGGTGCGCCGCCGTGGCCGGATCGGCCGCCGCCGCCAGCCGGGCCAGCAACAAGGGCAGCACCGCTTCGAAATCGGCACGGGCCGATTCACTTTTCAGCGCGCGATATTTGCCCTGCCGCCAATTGGCGATCAGCGGCGCAAGCAACTTGGCGAGGCCGGGGTGATGCTGCTTCAGCCACGGCTTGGGATCGGCCGGTACCGCCGTTGCGTCCGGCGTGGCGGCGCGGATCAGCCGGTCATAGGATGTGGCAACCGGATCGGTGATCGCGCTCAATCGGGCTTCCAGCGCCTTGGCATCCTTGCAGCCGCACAGGCGGGCCACGGCGTGGCGATCGGCGATCAGGCGCGGGATGGCGTGGGTCTGCTCATCGCGGCGCATCTGCAGCCGATGTTCCAGCGTGCGCAGCGCCCGGTAGCTGGTGGCCAGCCGCGCCGCTTCCGCCTCTGGCACATGGCCGGCAGCGGCCAGCGCGGCGAGACCATCAAGCGTCGCCGGGCAGCGCAATTCAGGGTCGCGCCCGCCCCAGATCAGCTGGTTGATCTGGGCGAAGAATTCCACTTCGCGGATGCCCCCGCGCCCACGCTTCAGATCAAAGCCCGGGCCAATGGCCTGCCCGCCTTCGAAATGATCGCGGATGCGCAAGCTCACCGACTGGATGTCGCGCACCGCCGTGTAATCCAGACTGCGCCGCCACACGAAGGGCCGGATGCGGGCAAGGAATTCCGCGCCCATGGCCACGTCGCCCCCCACGGCGCGGGCGCGAATGAAGGCGACCCGTTCCCAGGTCAGCGCTTCGGATTGGTAATAATGTTCGGCCGCCGCCAGGCTGATCGACATCGGCGTGATCTCGCTCGCCGGGCGCAGCCGCAGATCAATCCGGGCGACATAGCCATCAGGCGTCAGATCATTCAGGATCGCCACCGCCCGCCGCACGATGCGCACGGCGGCCTCGCCGGGATCTTCGCTGCCCCGGCACGGCACCAATTCGGGATCGTGCAGGAAGATCAGATCGGCATCGCTGCTGTAGTTCAGTTCACGGCTGCCCAGCTTGCCCAGCGCCAGCGCCACCACCCCGCGATTGGGCGCACCGCGTTCGGCCAGTGCGGCGGCGATGGCGGCATCGATGGCGCGATCGTTAAAGTCCGAAAGCGCCGCCGTCACCTGCTCCAGCGGCCACAGCCCGGCCAGATCGGCCAGCGCAACCACCAGCGCCACATCGCGCCGGGCGGTGCGCAGGCGCGGCATGATCGGCTGCGCATCGTCTGCCGCCAGCGCCAGCGCGGCGGCGAGGGCCGCGTCCAGCCCGGCAGCAGCGAGCGTTGCCAGCGTTGCTTGCCGGCCGCGGATCAACCCCTTCAGAAACGGCGCATCGGCCCAGGCGGCAACCGCTGCGTTGGTGAGCGCGGGCGACAGACC
The DNA here is from genome assembly GCF_000420765.1 of Sandarakinorhabdus limnophila DSM 17366. Classification (GTDB taxonomy): domain Bacteria; phylum Pseudomonadota; class Alphaproteobacteria; order Sphingomonadales; family Sphingomonadaceae; genus Sandarakinorhabdus; species Sandarakinorhabdus limnophila. The sequence goes on from NZ_ATVO01000008.1 coordinate 152,255, forward strand.
AGCCGGCAGCAGCGGTGCCAGATCAGGCGGCGACACAGTTGCAGGCAAGGCAAACTCCATGTCACCCTGATGCCAGTGCGTTCAGCCGCCAGCAAGCCGCGTCGCGGCATGCGGGGCCAACAGGAGAGCCATGATGAATTTGCGTTTGGGATTGCTGGCAGCACTGATGCTGCTCACCGCCTGCAACACCATTCAGGGCGCCGGCCGCGACATCAAGAGCGTGGGCCAGGTGATCGACAAGTCGGCCGGCGCCGCCAAGGATTAAGCGGCGCTTTCGCTCGACTGTTCAGCCGCGGCCACCTTGGCCCGGCGCTTTTCGGTGAACCAGATGCCGATGATCGAGATTTCGTAGAGCAACATCAGCGGGATCGCCAGCGCGACCTGGCTCCACAGATCGGGCGGGGTGAGCACGGCGGCCACCACGAAACTCGCCACCACGGCATAGCGGCGGCCGGCAATCAGCTGCTTGCGGTTGATGATGCCCGCCCGTTCAAGCAGCATGAGCAGCACCGGCAACAGGAAGGCCACGCCAAAGGCGAGGATCATGCTCATCACCAGATCGAGATATTCACCCATCGCCGGCAGCGCTTCGCGGTTGATACCGTTCACCCCCCCCAGCTGCTGGAAGCCCAGGAAGAAGCGGAAAGCCGCCGGCATCACGCCATAATAGGCCAGCGCCGCGCCGCAGGTGAACAGGACCGGCGTTGCAGCCAGAAAGGGCAGCAGCGCCCGCTGTTCCTTCTTGTAGAGGCCGGGCGCCACGAAGCGCCACAGTTCGTTGGCAATCAACGGAAAGGCGATGCAGATGCCGGCAAAGGCCGCCACACGGATCTCGACGAAGAACGCCTCATACAGCTTGGTGTAAATCAAACGCGCGCCGCTGCCCGAGGCATCGACCAGCGGCTGCACCAGGAAATCGAAGATGCGCCCGGCCTGGCTGAAACACGCTGCAAAGGCGATGACGAAATAGACGACACAGCGCAGCAGGCGGCCGCGCAATTCGATGAGATGATCGAGCAGCGGCGCCTTGCTGGCGTCGATATCGCTGCGGTCAACCTCGTCTGTCATGCCGCTTCGCCCGTGGCGGCCGGCTTCTTGGCGCGCGGCTTGCGGGGCTTCTTCACGGGCGGCGCGGCTTCGGCAGCAGGCGGGGTTTCAACCGTGGCTTCGGGCGGTGCCACCGGCCACGGATCATAGCTCGGCTCTGCGGGCACCGGCCCGGACAGATCGGGCAGCATGTTTTCCGGCAGCGCCGTGGCCTTCATGATCGCGTCGTTCTGCTGCGCCCACAATTTCTGCATCTCTTCCAGTTCGGCTTCGCGCATCATCGCATCGAAACCGCTGCGCATGTGGCGGCTCATGGCGCGGGCCTTGCCCACCCATTGGCCAACCCAGCGCATGGCCCTGGGCAGGTCTTTCGGGCCGATGACCAGCAGGGCCACCAGCGCAATGAGCATCAGCTCGGAAGAATCAATGCCAAACATCGTGTGACTTTGCGGGTCTTTGGGCGGGCCTCAGCCCCGTATCGTCGGGTCAGCCGCGGGCGTCTTCAACCGGGGATTTTGCCGGAGCCTGGCTGTTCTGCGTCACCTGCGGCGGCGGCGCGGCCGGGCTGCCGGGCGCGGCTTCATCGTTCAGCCCCTTCTTGAAGCTGTTGATACCCTTGGCGAAATCACCCATCAGATCGGAAATGCGGCCACGGCCGAACAACAGCACGATGACCAGGATGACCACCAGCCAATGCGTGAGGCTGAACGAACCCATGATGTGTAACCCTTAACGTTGTGCGGGATGAACCCGTTTCCTTTACGCCTAGGCGCGCGGCTTTGCCAGTGTTTGCACGTGCGCCTGTCAGACGCGGATCAGCCGCCGCCCAAAACTCTGGCCGGTGAACAGCCCGCTGAACGCCGCCGGCAGGCTGGCCAGCCCGTCGAAAATCTCCTCGCGATACTTCACCTGGCCAGCGAGGATCATCCCGGCCAATTCGGCCTGCGCGGCGGGGAAGCCCGGCATGTCATCAAACACCACCATGCCTTCCATGCGCAGCCGCTTGCCGATGAATTCGCGCGTGTTGTGGATGCCCGGCGCTTCCTGCGGCGTCAGGTTGTAGTCCGCCACCTGGCCCGAAATCACGATCCGCCCCTTCATGCGCATCACCGGCAACGCACGGTCCACACTGGCGTTGCCGACATTGTCGAACAGCACATCCCAGCCATCGGCACTTGCGGCGGCGAACTGCGCGTCGAAATCGGCCGCCTTGTAGTCCAGCGCCGCATCGAACCCGCATTCCTCCACCAACCAGCGGCATTTCTCCGCGCCGCCGGCAATGCCCGTGACATTGGATGCACCCCAGATCTTCGCCAACTGCCCCGCCGTCGCGCCCACCGGTCCGGCGGCGCTCGTCACCAGCACCCGCTCTCCGGCCTGCAACTGCGCCACGCGCTTCAGGCCAAACCACGCCGTCATCCCCGGCACACCCAAGATGCCGTTCCACAGGCTGAGCGGCACATCCAGATCCGGCACCTTGGCCAGATAACCGCGCCCGTTCGACACCATGTGCGTCGCCCAACCGGTGCCCATCACCTTTTCACCAGCCGCAAACTTCGGATGGCGGCTCTCGATCACCTCCCCCACCGCAAAGCCGTCGACCATCTGCCCCGGCTGCAACGGCGGCGCATAGGAAGCCCCGGGCGACAACCGCGACCGCGTGCCCGGATCGCAGCTGATGAAGCGGTTGGCGATCAACAACTGGCCTTCCGCCAGTTCCGGGATCGGCAGCGTTTCGATCCGGAAATCCTCCGAGCTGGGTGCGCCCACAATATGCCGCGCCAACACGATGCGTTCCATTTGCCCCGTCGTCATGCCAGTCTCATCCCCATCAACAGGAGCCCATCATGGACCAACGCATCAGCATCGTCACCCTCGGAACCGACGATCTCCCCCGCGCCGTCGCCTTCTGGGAAGCCATGGGCTGGCCACGCAAGGCCCGCAAATTCGACGCCATCGCCATGTTCCAATGCGGCGGCCTCGCCTTCGCGATCTACCCGTTCGACAAACTAGCCGAAGATTGCGGGATGACCGATCGTGGCCCCGGCTTCGGCGGCTTCACTCTCGCCCACAATGTCAGCAGCAAAGCCGAAGTGGACGCCCTCCTCGCCCGCGCCGTCGCCAATGGAGCGTCCCTGCAAAAGCCCGCCCACGACGCCTTCTGGGGCGGCTACTCCGGCTATTTCTGCGATCCCGACGGCCATCCGTGGGAAGTCGTCTACAACCCTTACATGCTGCCCGGCCCAGATGGGGCGGTGACGTTGGCCGACTAGGCCAACTGCTCCCCCAGCAATTCCAGCGCCGCCATCGCAAACGCCACCATATTGGCCTGTCGGTCACTTGAGCCCGTCGCGATTGTGCGGGCCGCTTGCACGGGCCCGCTCACCGCTAGCACGTCGTGCCCGGCGGCATGGCCATAGGGATTTCCGTTCGGCCCGGCCGCGCCGGTCTCGCCAATGCCCCAGGTGACGCTGTGCTGTTTGCGGATGGTTTCGGCCATGAGCAGCGCGAAGGGTTCGGTGGCGGACATGAAGCCGCGCACATCCTCCCGCCGCAGGCCGAGCAGGCGGTGGCGGGCGCGCGGGGTGTAGACGACCGCGCCGGCGATATAGAAGGCCGACGCCCCCGGCACAGCCAGCAACGCGGCCGAAATCAGGCCGCCGGCGGCGGATTCGGCCACGGCCACGGTTTCGCCGCGGGCTTTGAGTTGTGCGCCTACGTGGGCGGCGGTGGCGAACAGCGTATCCAGGCTCATGGCTTTTGCCAGAGGGTGAAACCGAAATGCCATTGCCCCTGCGCCAATGCAGCGCGATCGGCGGCGACCAGTGCGGCAATGGCCAAGTGATCATCCGGGAAGGCCGGTACGACGACGCCGCCCAATATGTTCATCACCAGCCCGCCCACTGGGGTAACCGCCGCGCCGAGATGGCGGCGAATCGCGTCGGCAATCTTCTCGCTGTGCGGCGCTTCCGATGGGTCGCGGTGGCGCATGCGCAGACGGGTGAGAATGTTCGAATGGCGCACCCGGCGCAGCTTTGTGCCGTGCACGCGATCAATGTCATCGAGCACCCGGTTGCACAGTTCCACCTCGTCGCGCCGCCATTGCAGGCGGTTGGGGCCGAAATAATCGTTGATCATCAGCCAGCCGCCAGGATTGAGCCGCTCAACACTCCACGCCAGCGCCTGATCGATATCGGGCATGTGGTGCAGGCTGTGATCCCAGGTGACAAGATCGAAGCTGCCGGTTTCCTCCACAAAGGCATTGCCGATGCGCGCTTCAAGCCGGTCGCCCACGCTATCGGCAGCGGCGCGGCGGCGGGCTTCCGCGGCGCGGGCTTCGGAAAGTTCCCACAGCCGCATTTCGTCCACGATGCCATCGAGCAGCAGCGCGCGTTCCTTGTCACCCGCGCCGGCGCCCACCGACACGCCGCGGCCCAGCGGCCGACCCGCCGCAGCCGCCAGCGCGATGCGGCAGCCGCGCGAGTTGCCCGGCACGGCCTGGCCACAGACCTGCCCGTTATAGGTCGCCGTGCAGGCGTCGCTCGACCACCAGTTCACCCGGTCGTTGAGGTCACGCACATGCTTATCCCAGAACTGGCCCGCGGTGGTTGCCATCTCATCCTCCGGGGCAAAGTGGTGGCACAGCGCTCAATGAAAATCACGGCTTTTCGGAATGATGCGCACATCGCGGGGATGGCGGCCTCTTGGCGGTGGCGGCTTGCGGTTCGATGGCCCGTGCACCAGATCCTCACTGGCGCGAGCCAGCGGCGTGGTCGCGTCATGCGCGTCCGACAGGCGATCCAGCACAGCGCTGCGATCAACAATGCGCGTCGCCATCAGGTGCATCACGCCTTCCGGGCTCCTTTGCAGCTCGCCTTCCACCTGCATCAGCCGGCTGGCCATGATCGCCCGGCGATAGGTTTCGAACAATCGCGCCCACACCACCACGTTCACCACACCGGTTTCATCCTCCAGCGTGATGAAGATGGCGTTGCCGCCGCCCGGCCGCTGCCGCACCAGCACGACACCGGCCACAGTCGCGCGCCGGCCATTCTTGGCCACATTGAGCTGCGCGGCGCTGAGCACGCCGGGGAACCAGCGCCGCAGCAGCGCCAGCGGGTGGGCGCGCAGTGAGAGGCGCAGCACCTGGTAATCGGCGGCGACCTCCTCGCCCGGCGCCATCAGCGGCAGATCATGCGCATCCTCATTCCCCAACTCACTGGCCGCCGCGGCGGCGAACAAGGGCAGGCTGTCAGTCGGCGTGCGCAGCGCCTGCCAGCCGGCATCGCGGCGATTGAGGTTCAACGATGCGCAGGCATCGGCATCAGCGAGCAGTTTCAGCGCGCGCGCTGGGAGCCCGGCGCGGGCGAGATTTTCGAGCGAATGGATCGGCCGGGCGGCGGCGATGCGTTCGGCCCACTCCTCACGAAACCCGGCGATCTGGCGCAGACCGAGACGCAGGGCCAAAGCTGCATCAGCCCTGCCATCGCCCGCAGGCCGGCATGGCTCCAACGTGCAATCCCACGCACTGTGGTTCACATCCACCGGCCGCACGACCACGCCATGCTCGGCCGCATCCCGCACGATCTGGGCCGGTGCATAAAAGCCCATCGGCTGCGCGTTCAGCAGTGCAGCAGCAAACACCGCCGGGTATCGGCACTTGAGGTACGCCGACACCCACACCAGCCGGGCAAAGGCAATCGCGTGGCTTTCGGGAAAGCCGTAACTGCCGAACCCCTTGATCTGGTTGAAGCAGCGCCGCGCGAACTCTTCCTCATACCCCCGCGCCACCATGCCATCGACCAGCTTGCTTTCGAAATATTCCATGCCGCCATTGCTGCGGAACGTGGCCATGGACCGGCGCAGGCGGTTGGCTTCGGCCGGCGTGAAATTGGCCGCGGTAATGGCCAGCTTCATCGCCTGTTCCTGGAACAGCGGCACCCCCAGCGTCTTGCCGAGCACGTTCTTCAGCTCATCGGGGTCGTGCGGCGGCTTGGGGCTGGGGAAGCTCACCGCCTCCCGCCCCTGCCGGCGCCGCAGATAGGGATGGACCATGTCGCCCTGGATCGGGCCGGGCCGCACGATGGCGACCTGGATGACCAGATCATAGAACTCCGCCGGCTTCAGGCGCGGCAGCATGTTCATCTGCGCCCGGCTTTCGACCTGGAACACGCCGATACTGTCGCCCTTCTGCAGCATCCGGTACACATCCGGCGCCTCACCCGGCACATTGTCCAACGTGCAGGCATGCCCCAACTGCGTCTCGATAGACTCGAACGCCCGCCGGATGCAGCTGAGCATCCCCAGCGCCAGCACATCCACCTTCATCAGGCCGAGCGCGTCGATATCGTCCTTGTCCCACTCGATGAAGGTGCGATCGGCCATGGCGGCATTGTGGATCGGCACCAGCTCATCCAGCCGCGTCTGCGTCAGCACGAAACCGCCGACATGCTGCGAAAGATGGCGCGGCATGCCCATGATCTGGTTCACCAGTTCGCCCAGCCGCACGATTTCGGGGCTGTCGGGATCAAGGCCGCTTTCAGCAAAACGCGCGCGCTCCATCTGCGACGAAAAACTGCCCCACACCGTGCTGGTCAACCGCGTGGTCAGATCCTCGCTCATGCCCAGCACCTTGCCCACTTCGCGCACCGCACTGCGCGGGCGATAATGGATCACGGTGGCGGCAATGCCGGCGCGTTCGCGGCCATAGCGTTCGTAAATCCACTGCATCACCTCCTCGCGGCGCTCGTGCTCGAAATCGACATCGATATCGGGCGGCTCCTTGCGCTCTTCGGAAATGAAGCGGGAAAACAGCAAATTGTGCTTCGACGGATCAACTGCGGTGATGCCCAACACGAAACACACCGCGCTGTTGGCGGCGCTGCCGCGGCCCTGGCACAAGATGCCCCGGCCTTGCGCGAACGCCACAATGTCGTGGACGGTGAGGAAATAGGGCGCATAGCCGGCCTTGGCGATGATGCGGAATTCGTCGGCGAGCAGCGCCATCAGCCTGGGCGGCACCCCATCCGGCCAACGCTCACGCGCCTTTTGCAGGGTCAGCGTTTCCAGCCAGCCTTGGGCGCTGTAACCGGCCGGCACCGGTTCGTTGGGATATTCATACCGCAGCTGATCGAGACTGAAATCGACCCGGGCCAGCAGGCGGGCCGGCGCCTGCAACGCCTGGGGGTGATCACGGAACAGGCGGGCCATGTCCGCAGCGCTTTTCAGGTGGCGTTCGGCATTAGCGGCCAGCCGTGTGCCGGCGGCGGCCAGCGTTTCGCCCATGCCGATGCACCGGATCACGTCGTGCAGCGGGCGTTGCTGCGGCGTCGCATAGAGTGGGGCGTTGAGTGCCAGCAGCGGCACGCCGGCCGCATCGGCCACCGCACTGAGTGCGGCCAGCCGCCGGCGATCACTGCCGCCATGATGCAGCATCACACCCTGCCACAGCCGATCCGGGCAAGCACGCGCCAGTTCGGCGAGGCGACCATGCTGGGCACCTGTTGGCGGCAGCGCAATCAGCAGCAGGCCATCGGCATGTTCGATCAGATCGGAGAGGTGGAGGATGCAGTCCCCCTTTTCCGCCCGCCGGTTGCCGGTGGTGAGCAGGCGCGCCAATCGCCCCCAACCGTGGCGGTGCGCCGGATAAGCGATCACATCAGGCGTGCCATCGGCAAACACCAGCCGCGCGCCCACGGCGAGCTTGAACGGGGGCAGTTCGCTGCCGGCCTCCTTGGCGGCTTCGGCCAGTTCGCGCACCGCCACATGAGCGCGCACCACGCCGGCGACTGTGTTCTTGTCCGCGATGCCGATGCCGCAATGGCCCAGCGCCAGCGCCGTCTCCACCATCGCCGCCGGGCTCGACGCGCCTTCCAGGAAGGAGAAATGCGTAGCCGCGCCGAGTTCGGCGAAACCGCTGGGTGTCGCCATCATGCGAACAGGCCATGCAGATACCAGCGCGGCGGGCCGGGTTCGCGATCATACAGGCCGTGGCGGAACAGCCAGAACCGCCGGCCATCGGCGGCCTCGACACGCCAGTAATCGCGCGTGAGGCCCGCACCGTCCTTGCGGCGCCACCATTCCGCAGCGATGCGTTCGGGGCCTTCATGCGCGGTGACATCGTGGACCTGACGGCGCCAGCGGAAGCGGCGCGGCGGGCCATCGGGCACTTCGGCCAGCACCTCGATCGGCTGTGGCGGATCGAACAGGCGGATGGGACGGGCCGGCGGCTCGCCGGGGGCGGGGCGAGGCCAGTTCATTGCTGCACTGGCGGCAAACGGCAGGTCAAAACTCGCCTGTTCGGGGATGTGCGTGTCGGCCCGGACCAGCCGGCGGATGCGCCCGCGCCCCAATCGGGCGGTGAGGCGATCGACCAGTTCGGCCAATTGGGTTTCGGCGAGCTGGCCGCCCTCCAGCCCCAATTGCGTCTCATCGAGCGCGTGGGTGACCGGCACAGCGAGGCGCACCAGATCATAGCCGAAGCCTGGATCAAGCGGATCATTGAGCGCGGCGATGCGTTCATCGAACAGGCGCAGCAGCACGGCAGAATCGCGTTGCGGTTCCGCGGTTTCCACCGCGACATGCGCGACATGGCCATCGGCGCGATAGAGCGCGAGCGCAAACAGCCGCCCGCCGACCCCGCGCGCGCCCATCTGAACGGCGCAGCGCAGCAGCAGCTTCTCCAGCGTGGCGCGCACCGCATCGGTGGTGGCGATGGGCTGGGCGAAGCGCTGCTGGGCGACGATCTCGGCCACCGGCAGACGTGGATCAAGCGGTTGCGGCGCGGCCTCGGTCAGCGCATCGAGCGCGGCCAGCAGCGCCTCGCCAAAACGGGCGGCGACGGCGGCGCGGGGCAGCTTCGCCACCTCACCCACACGCTTCAGCCCGGCCCGGCGCAGCGCGATCTGCACCGGCTCCTGATCGGACAGCGCAGCCAGCGGCAGATCCGCAACGCGCGCCTGACCGAACCGGGCCAGTGCCACGGCGGCAGCCGCAGTGGCGGCCAGTGCATGGCTGGCGGTGAAGCCCAAACGGTGCAGCCGCGTCAGCACATCGGCGACCAAGCTGGCCTCCCCGCCGAACAGATGCGCGCAGCCGCTGATGTCGATCAGCAAGCCGTGCGGCGGGGCGGCAGCGACCATGGGGGACCAACGGGTGGCGCCATCCGCCAGCCAATCGAGGCAGGCCGCATCACCCGCCGGATCATGCGGCGCCACCCGCACGCCCGGCAGAACGGCGCGCGCATCGGCCAGCGCCAGACCGGGGTGCAGGCCTTCTGCCGCCGCCGCCGGGCAGCAGGCGCGGATGATCTGGCGGCCACGATCATTGGCCACCAGGACGAGTGGTTCAGGCTGCGCGGATTTCTGTTGCCGGGCGAGGCGTTCGGCGGGCAGCCACGGCAGGCACACGGCCAACATCCGCCGCACGCCGGCCAAAGGCAGCGCCGATGGGGATGGCAGGCTGGGCGATCGTATTGGCGGGCAGGAAACGGCGGCGATCACGATCCCACTCCAGTTCAAGATAAAGGTCAGCTGGCCCGCCGCGCTGCCGCTCAAGGGTGAGCGCCAGCCGCGGCGGGCCGGGGGCGTTGCCCGCCAACCGCCGCGCTGGCGCCGCGCGCGCCTGCCAACGGGTGAGTGCGGCGGACGGCTTGGGCGGGCCGGCACGCAGCAGCAGGGTGAACACGCCGGACGCCGCCGCCGCCAGTTGCAGCCGGCGCGTGACGGTCAGGTCCACCGCCGCCGCGCTGCCGGCCTCGATCACCAGGCAGGCCAGCGCCGCACAGCGCTGCGCTTCTGCCGCCGCCCTCAGCATCGGCAATGCCGCGCCCGCCGCCACCAGCCACAACCGCCCCGGATCGCCCCCAAGTTCGGCAAGGCCCGCGCCATACAACCGGCCATCGTCGCCCCGCGGATCGGCCAGCCACAGGATCGGGCCACTGCGCGCGCTGGCCAGCGCCAGCATCAGCGCCAAAGCAGTGGCCGCCGGCCCGTAGATTTCGTGACACCCCGCCAGCGCCAAACCGCCGCCCAAAGCTGCATCGACACGGCCGCCATCAAGCGCCACCCGCCCGGCAGCAGCCGGAACACGAGCGGACACGGGCGGCACCAGGCGGGCAACAGACGGCAACAGAACGACTCACTTATGGCAATTTGTTCTTTCTTTGTTCCAATTGCCTTTAGCCGCCCTGCAGTGTCAAGCGAGCGGCATTCTATCGCGCCCCATCCTACCGGGCTTTTGCCGCCGCCTCGCGCACGAGCAGGATGCGATCCTGCCCGAAATACATGTCGTCGCCGCCCACATAGAAGGTCGGGCTGCCAAAGCCGCCGCGCGCGATCAGTTCGTCGGTGTTGGCGCGCAGCTTGGCCTTCAGTTCCGGCGCGTCCGCCCGTTCCAGCGCGGCTGCATCCAGCCCGCCGGCCGCCGCAGCCTCGGCCAGCACATCTGCTTGAGAAATATCGCGATCTTCGCCCCAATAAAGCTGGAAAACGCGCCGCGCGACGGCCTCGCACTGGCCCGTTTCATCGGCCACCAGACACAGCCGCATGGCGCGCGCGCTGTTCACCGGGAAGATGCTGGGCGTCCATTTGATCGACAGGCCGGAACGCCGGATCCAGTCCTGCATATCCTTGGTGAAGTATCGCGCCTTGGGCACCACCGGCTTGGAGCGCATCTCATAAACGCTGGGGTTCACCGTGTTGAACACCCCGCCCACCAGGAACGGCCGCCAAATGATGCCGAACCCGTCCTCCTCGGCCGCCTTCACCAGCGCCTCGAACCCCAGATAAGTCCACGGGCTGGAACAATCGAAGAAGAATTCCACCTGTGCCGTCATGACCCTCTCCCCAAATGCTGCTTTGCGGTTACTGTGGGGCCATGATGCAGCGTTTCAAACCGATCTTTTTGCTGGCACCCTTGGCCGCCCTGCTCATCGCGGCGGCACCATCAGCCATGCCCGGAGCAACCCCAGACCGGGCTGACCGGCTGGCGCAGGCCGCCGCGCTGGTGGACAATGGCAAGCCGGCCGACGCCCTTGCCATCCTCGATCCCCTCCTGGCCGAATCCGATCTGCCGGCCGACAAGGGCCAGGTGGAAGGCCTGCGCAGCTTTGCGCTGGCCCGGATCGGCAAGTTCGCCGAAGCCCGCGCCGCCATCGAACTAGCGGTGGACTCAGCGCTCAATCCCACGCCGCTGCTGCTGCGCCAATTGTTCGTGCTGCGCGCCATCACCGGCGATGTGAATGGCGCGGCGCAAACGCTGCAGTTGGTCGCCGAATCCAATCCGAAATGGCTGGCCGAACTGCCGCACGAACTGATCGCCGATGTGCAGCGCACCACCGCCAGCGACGAACAGCGCAGCTTTGATCTGGCCTATACGCTGGTCGCCGCTGGCTACACGCCGCCCGACGAGACGGTGAGCGACAGCGACGGCCTGCGCCTCGCCGTGATTGCCGGGCTGGCCAAGCGTGAGCGGCTGGAGGATGCCAAGCCGATCATCGCCGCGCTGATCAACACTGCCAACATCGCCCGCCTGGCCATCGATCGCCGATACCAATCGCTGTGGCCAGCACTGGAAGCCCGGCTCGGCCCCAGTGCCGATACCGCCGATGCTGCCTTCATCGCCGCCGCCGAGCAGAAACTCGCCGCCAGATCGCAATCCATCGTGGCCCGCGCCGGCGTGGCCGAAGCGCTGAACATCGCCAGCAAGGAACCGGAAGCGCTGGAGCGCATCAAGGACATCGGCGCCAGCCCCGAGGCGCTGGCCAAGATGACCAACCGTGAGCTGTGGACATTGAACCTGAAGGCCGCGCTGCTCAACGATGCCGGCCGCACCGATGAAGCACTGGCCGTGCTCGATGCCGTCGCCAGCCTCCCCGCCGAAGGCCGGCCCAACACCCTGGCCTTCCGCATCATCGCGGCCGACATGGCGGAAGAAGCCAGCCGACATGCCGATGCACTGACGCGGGTGGCCGCGGCCGACAGCGCCGATCTGAACGACTATGGCAAGCAGGCGCTGGCCGGCATCCGGGTATGCGCGCTGGCGCGATCCGGAAAGCTGGCCGAAGCGCAGAAGATCGCCCTGCTCGCCGGCTGGACGAAAGAGGGCAACAACCGCGCCCTGCAGGCGGCTTTTGCCTGCCTGGGCCGGCTCGACGCGGCCGCCGCCGTGCTGATCAAACGGCTGGACGACGAAAGCAGCCGCGACGATGCGCTGTTCGAACTTCAGCCCTTCCTGATCAACGACCGCCCGAACGCACCCGACAAGCTGACCAAGGCTGTCTTGCGCGCCCTGAAGGCCCGGCCCGACGTGAAGGCCGCCTTCCTGAAACATGGCCGCGATCTGCCGGCCGCGATCGCCCCTCCGCGTTAACGCTTGAATCGATCGCGCAGTTCGAACTTCAGCACCTTGCCAGCCGGGTTGCGCGGCAGGGCGGTGACGATTTCCAGGCGGGTCGGCAGCTTGTAGCGGGCCAGACGCTCCGTCGCCCAGGCGCGCAGGGTTTCGAGATCGAGGCTGGTGCCAGGCTTCAGCGCGGCCACCGCGGTGACGCTTTCGCCCCATTTTTCATTGGGTTCGCCGAAGATCGCCACTTCAGCGACGGCCGGGTGATCATAGAGCACGGCTTCCACCTCGGCGGGGTAGATGTTCTCGCCGCCGCTGATGATCATGTCTTTCAGTCGGTCGCAGATATAGAGGAAGCCGTCCTCATCCAGATAGCCGATGTCGCCGGAATGGAACCAGCCTTCGGCATCGATGGCCGCTGCGGTGGCTTCCGGCTTGTTCCAGTAACCGCGCATGATGTTGGGGCCGCGCATGATGACTTCGCCGCGCTCGTTCGGTCCCAGCGGCGTGCGGCCATCCTCGGCCACGACACGCAGATCGACGAAGAACATCGGCTTGCCGGCCGAACCCAGCTTGGCCAACGCGAAATCAGGCCCAAGATAGGTACCCGACGGCGCGGTTTCGGTGAGGCCATAGCCCTGGTTCATCGGAATGCCGCGCGCGTTGTACAGCCGCAGCAACGGTTCGGGCACCGGCGCGCCGCCGCACATGATGACGCGCAAGGACGACAGATCGGCCGCTTCGAAATCCGGTTGCTGGGCGACAAACAGCAGCATCGCCGGCACCGCGAAGGTGGTGGTGACGCGGTACTCGCGCACATCAGCGATGAAGCGCGCCGGATCGAAGGCACGGTGCAGCACGACATGCCCGCCCTTCTGCCAGCAGCTCAAGGGTGTGACGTTGAGGCCGCCGATATGGAACAGCGGCGCCATCACCAGGCTCACGTCCTTTTCGGACACATCGGCGCCCAGTGCGCCATTGATGTTGGCCCACCAGAAATTGCCGTGGGTGAGCATGGCGCCCTTGGGCCGGCCGGTGGTGCCCGATGTGTACATGATCACCGCCACGTCATCCTCGGCGGTTTCCACCCGATCGGCTAGCGGGGCGGCATCGCCCACAAACTCCGTGATCGGCTGCCAACCATCGGCCGGCCCGTCGGCCGACAGGAAGCGCCGGCAACACAGGCGATCCCGTACGCTGTCGATCACCGGCCGGTGCGGGCCATCGACCACCAGCGTGTGCACGCCGGCATCGTTGATGATGTAATCAAGCTCCGGGCCCGTCAGGCGAAAGTTCAGCGGCACGAAGATGGCGCCAAGCCGCGCGGCGGCAAACAACAGATCGAAATAGAGCGGGTTGTTGAGGCCCAGATAGCCCACCCGGTCACCCCGGCAGATGCCGCCGGTCTTCAGCGCCGTGGCCAGCCGGTTCACGGCATCGCCCATCTCGCGATAGCTGCGGGTCGTGCCTTCGAAGGTGAGCGCCGGCCGGTCCGGCGTTTGCTGCACCCGCCGGCTGAACCAGCTGTTCAATCCGATATCGGCCTTGGTCATGTTCGCTCCCCCGAGAGTTGGGCTGTTGATGCTGGCTGCGCCGCGCCTGGTCAATATGTGGCTACAAAGCTGTCGATGGCGGCCAGATGCACGGCCTGCTCTGCCGGCGGCAGGAAACTGCCGGTGAAGCTGTTGCGGGCGAGCGTGATGATCTCGTCCCGCGTCAGGTTGAGCGCATCGGCCACGGCGACGAAGTTGGCGTTCACATAACCGCCAAAATACGCCGGATCATCGCTGTTCACCGTCGCCCGCAACCCGGCCGCGAGCATGCGACGCAGCGGGTGTTGGGCAAGATCGTCGACCACGCACAGCTTCAGATTGGACAGCGGGCAAACGGTGAGCGTGAGCCCGTCGCTGACAATGCGCTGCACCAGCGCGGCATCTTCCAGCGCGCGGTTGCCATGGTCGATCCGGTCCACCTGCAGCACGTCCAGCGCCTGCCAGACATAATCGGGCGGCCCTTCCTCGCCGGCATGGGCGACAATCTTGAGGCCGAGGCTGCGGGCGCGGGCAAAGACGCGGGCGAACTTTTCCGGCGGGTGGCCAACTTCGCTCGAATCAAGGCCAACGCCGTGGATCAGCGACAGAAAGGGCAATGCCGCATCCAGCGTGGCCTCGGCGTCGGCTTCGGGCAGGTGGCGCAGGAAACACATGATCAGCTGAGACGTGATCCCGCGCTCCTCCGCCTCGGTCAGGGCGCGGGCGATGCCGCCGACCACGTTGGCCATCGGCACGCCGCGCGCCGTGTGGCCCTGGGGATCAAAGAAAATCTCGACATGGCGCACGCCATCGGTGGCGGCGCGGTCGAGATAGGCTGTCGTCAGATCGAAGAAATCCTGCTCCGCCTGCAGCACCGCCATGCCCTGATAGTAGATGTCGAGGAAATCCTGCAGGTTGGAGAAATCATAGGCGGCACGGATCGCTTCCACGCTCTCAAACACGAGACTGACGCCATTGCGCTGCGCCAGCGAAAACATCATCTCCGGTTCCAGGCTGCCTTCAATGTGCAGGTGCAGCTCGGCCTTGGGCAGGCCGGCGATGAAGGCGGCACGGGCCTCGCGCGAAGCAAATCCGGTCACTTTTTCAGTCCTTCGATCGGCGCCAGTATCACGTCGGCCGCTGGCTTGTGGGCGCGGATTTCCTCAGTCGTCAGCCCGTCGATTTCATGCGGGAACACCAGCCACTCGTTGCTTTCGTGGATGAAATAATCCGGTTTCAGCGCCGTCTGGTTGCGCGCCGGCTTGTACCAGACGGTGGCGATGCGGATATCGGCTGGCATGTTGGCGCGACAGCGCGCCTTGAGTTCGGTCAGCACCGCCTCGATGCTGCGGCCGGAATCGAACACGTCATCGATCACCAGCAGCCGGTCGTCGGCGTTCAGCGTGTCGATCAGATAGCCCAGCGCATAGACCTTCACCATCTTCGATTGCTTGTCGATCCCGGTATAGCTCGCGGTGCGGATGGCAATGTGATCGCATTCGACCCCATGCACATCGAAGAATTCCTGCACGGCGATGCCGATCGGCGCGCCGCCGCGCCAGATGCCGACCAGATGTGTCGGCCGGAAACCGCTCTCCAGCACAGCGCGAGCCAGCCGGAAACTGTCGCCCAGCAGCTCATCGGCGGTCAGCCAGATTTTCTTTACGTCACTCATGCAAGTACCCCGGCCAAGGCTGGCGCGGGGGTTTCCGGATCAGGCCTCATGCCTGGCAGGGTGACATTTTTCTTGCGTGCAGGACAGGGCCGAGAACGCCAGCCAGGATCCCTACTTGCCGCTGGCGAGATCGGCAGCGACCGCTTCCAGCATGGAATCGGTGAGCTGGCCGCCAGCCATCGACTGCAGCTGCTTCAGGCTCATCGCTTTGAACTGGTCGAGCATCGGATGGCTGGTCAGGCCCGGCACACGGGCATCGAGGATGGCCTTGGTCTTTTCAGCCGCGATCAGCACTTCAATCGGCGTGTCGAGCGTGACGGCCGCAGCTGCCGGCGCCGCCGAGGTTTCGGTCGCGGTTTGCGCCAGAGCAGCAGCCGGCAGAGCGGCAAGAATAAGGGCAAGCAGCAGGTTCATCATGCAGACTCCAGTGGGCTGGGTGATCAAAGTTCAGCCAAACACGCGGGTGAATATCGTATCAATGTGACGGAAATGATATCCAAGGTCGAACAGGCCTTCCAATTCGGCGTTGGACAGTCGCGCGGATACGTCGGCATCGGCCTTCAACAAGTCCAGCAAGCTCAGGCCGCCATCGGATTCCCACACCTTCATCGCGTTGCGCTGCACCAGGCGATAGCTATCGTCGCGGGTCAGGCCAGCCTGAGTGAGCGCCAGCAGGATACGCTGAGAATGGATGAGGCCGCCCATGCGATTGAGATTCTTCTCCATTCGCTCCGGATACACGAGCAGCTTGTCGATCACGCCGGTCAAACGCGCCAGCGCGAAATCGAGCGTGACGGTCGCATCGGGGCCAATGTAGCGCTCCACGCTGCTGTGGCTGATATCGCGCTCGTGCCACAGCGCCACATTTTCCAACGCCGGGGTGACAGCAGAGCGGACCATGCGGGCGAGGCCGGTCAGGTTCTCGGTCAGCACCGGGTTGCGCTTGTGCGGCATGGCGCTGCTGCCCTTCTGGCCCGGCGAGAAATACTCCTCGGCTTCCAGCACTTCGGTGCGTTGCAGGTGGCGCACTTCGGTGGCCAGCCGTTCGATGCTGCTGGCGATCACGCCCAGCGTGGCAAAGAACATGGCGTGGCGGTCGCGCGGGATGACCTGGGTGGAAACCGGCTCAACCGACAGGCCCAGCTGCTGCGCCACATATTCCTCAACCTGCGGATCGACATTGGCGAAGGTGCCGACCGCGCCAGAAATGGCGCAAGTGGCGATATCGGCGCGCGCCGCCACCAGCCGGGCGCGACAACGGGCGAACTCGGCATAGGCCTGTGCGAGCTTGACGCCAAAGGTGGTCGGCTCGGCGTGGATGCCGTGGCTGCGGCCCATGGTGGGGGTGAATTTGTGCTCCAGGGCGCGGCGTTTGATGGCGGCGAGCAGGGCATCCATGTCGGCCAGCAGGATATCAGACGCGCGCGCCAGCTGCACGGCGAGGCAGGTATCGAGCACGTCGCTGCTGGTCATGCCCTGGTGCATGAAGCGCGCTTCCGGCCCAACCTGCTGGGCCACCCAATCGAGGAAGGCGATCACGTCGTGCTTGGTGATGGCCTCAATGGCGTCGATGGCGGCGACATCGATGGCCGGCTTGGTCTCCCACCAGTCCCACAAGGCCTTGGCGGCGCTCTGCGGGACGACGCCCAGATCGGCCAGCTTCTGGGTGGCATGCGCCTCGATCTCGAACCAGATGCGGAAGCGGGCTTCCGGTTCCCAGATGGCAACCATGTCGGGGCGGGAATAGCGGGGGATCATGCACAGGCCTCTTTGATGTGCGGCGCGCCTAGCATGTGATGCGGCGATTGCCTATCTGTCGGATGGTGACTTCGCCCCTATCTCGTGTCCGCGTCATCCCTTTCCAGCATGGGCTGGGGGCGCTGGATTATGCTGTACCGGCCGGCATGGTGCTGCAACCGGGTGACGCGGTGGAAGTGCCGCTTGGACCCCGTCGCATCATCGGAGTGGTGTGGGATGCCGATCGGCTGGCCGCGCCAGAGGTGCCAGCAAGCAAATTGCGCCCAGTGGCGGCGCGGCTCGACCTGCCGCCGCTGGCCGAGCCGCTGCGCCGCCTGATCGAATGGACCGCCGATTATTATGTCGCGTCGCTGCAATCGGTGGTGCGCATGGCGTGGCCGTCGGTGGCGTTCCTGAGTCCGAGGGAGTTCACCGAATACCGGCTGGGCGGCGCGGTGCCGAAGCGGCTGACCCCGGAACGCGCCAAGGCGCTGGAGCGGCTGGAGGGGCGGCAGGGCACGGCGCGCGATCTGGCCCGCATGGCCGGCGTTTCGGACGCTGTGATTCGCGGGCTCGTCACCGCCGGCACGCTGATTGCAACCCGCGTGGCCGGCGATGCCACCCCGCCCGAACCGGACCCGGCGTTTGCACCGCCCGCGTTGTCCGCCGATCAGCAGGCGGTGGCCGATGAACTGGTCGCCGCTGTGGATGCGGGCGAATTCGCGCCGATCCTGCTGGAAGGCGTGACCGGGTCCGGCAAGACCGAAGTCTATTTCGAAGCCGTCGCGCAGGCGATCCGGCAGGGCGGCCAGGCGCTTGTGATGGTGCCGGAAATCGCGCTCACCGCGCCGTGGCTGGCGCGATTTGCCGCCCGCTTCGGCTGCCAGCCGCTCTCGTGGCATTCGGATCTGAAAACCAGCGAGCGCCGCGCCGCCTGGGCCGCGATTGCCGATGGCCGCGCCAAGGTGGTGGTGGGCGCGCGGTCGGCGCTGTTCCTGCCCTATGCCAACCTCAAAACCATCATCGTCGATGAAGCCCACGAAGCCAGCTTCAAGCAGGAAGAGGGCGTGCATTATCACGCCCGCGACGTGGCGGTAATGCGCGGGCGGATGGAGGGCCTGCCCATCATCCTCGCCACCGCCACCCCGGCCATTGAAACGCAGGTGCTGGCCAGCCGCGGCACCTATCGCCATCTGGTGCTGCCCAGCCGTTTTGGCGGGGCGGAACTGCCCGCCGTGACATTGGTGGACATGACCCGCCATCCGCCGGCGCGCGGCACTTGGCTGTCACCGGTGCTGGTCGCTGCTATCACCGACACGCTGGCCAAGGGCGAACAGTCGCTGCTGTTCCTCAACCGCCGCGGCTATGCCCCGCTCACCCTGTGCCGGGCCTGCGGCAACCGCATCCAGTGCCCCAATTGCACGGCGTGGATGGTCGAACACCGCCTGTCGCGCCGGCTGGCCTGCCATCATTGTGGCCACCAGATGCCGGTGCCCGAACAATGCCCGGAGTGCGGCGAGGCCGATCACCTGGTCGCCTGTGGCCCCGGCGTGGAGCGCATCGCCGAGGAAGTGCGCCGCACCTGGCCAGAGGCGCGCCCCGCCGTGGTGACCAGCGACACCATCACCAGCCCCGCCCGCGCTGCCGCGCTGGTCGCCGCCGTGGAAGGGCGCGAGGTGGACGTGATCATCGGCACCCAGATGGTGACCAAGGGCTATCACTTCCCCGATCTCACCCTGGTGGGCGTGGTCGATGCCGATCTCGGCCTGTCGGGCGGCGATCTGCGCGCGGGCGAGCGGACCTGGCAACAGATCATGCAAGCCGCCGGCCGCGCCGGGCGCGGGGTGAAGCCGGGCCGCGTGCTGATCCAGACGCACCAGCCGAAGGCGCCGATCATGCAGGCGCTGGGCAAGGGCGATGCGGCGGCGTTCTTCGCTGCCGAAATCGCAGCGCGGCGCGATCTCGGCCTGCCACCGTTCGGGCGGCTGGCGGCGCTTATCGTGTCATCCGAAGACTCCGCCGCCGCGAAATCTGCCGCCGATATGCTGGGCGCCGCCGCCCCCCAGCGCGAGGGCCTGATGGTGCTGGGCCCCGCCCCCGCCCCGCTGTCTATGCTCCGCGGGCGGCACCGCCACCGGCTGCTGGTGCAGGCGAGGCGTGACTTGCCGCTGCCGGCGATATTGCGCGAATGGGTGGGCGGCGCCGCGCTGCCATCCAGCGTGCGCGTAGTAATTGATGTTGATCCCTACAGTTTTGTCTAGAGCATCGACGCATCCGCCGGCAGTCCCAGCAGCACGCGGCCGGCCAGTTCCAGCGTCGGCGGCGCAACCATCACATGCTGGGTCGCCACATGGGCATCGCGGAAGCGGCGGTTCAGCGGGTGGCTGGCATAGACCGAGGTGCCACCGGCAAGTTCGTGCATCTTGGCGGCCACCCGCGCCGAGACCTGGGTGAGGCGCGTCGCCGCCAACCGCAACCGGGCACGCGCTGAAAGCTCAAGCGCATCGCCGGCGACGACGCGATCCCACGCAGTTGCGATTTCGGCGTGGACGAGCGCGCGGGCGGCATCGAGATCGGCCTGCGCCACGGCGAAATCCGCCTGCACGACGCCGCGTTCGGCGAGGCTGCGGCTACTGCCCTGCCCCTTCTTGGCCACCGCCAGCGCCTTCAGATCATCAAGCGCACCCAGCGCATTGCCGCTGGCCACCGCCGCGATGCCGAGTGCCAGCAGGCCGAAGGGGGCGAAGCGATATAGCGGGCCAGCCTCACGCGGCGTGTCGGTGATGAAGGACACGCTGCGGCTCTGCGGCACGCGCACATCCTTGGCGGCCAGATCGCCCGAGCCAGTGCCGCGCATGCCCAGCGCATCCCAGGTGTCGATCAGCTCAACCTCCGCGCGGCGCATCACCATCATGCGATGATCGGGCGCGCCGCTGGGCAGGCGGCGCATCTCGCCACCGTCCATGATCACGGCGCCGCCGAGCAGCCACGAACAATTGGCGCTGCCCGATCCCCAGGCCCAGCGGCCGCTGACCAGATAATCGCCACCCTCCACCGCCGCCCGCCCCATCGGCGCGAACACGCCGCCAGTGATGACGTTCGGATCGAACCAGATTTCCCGCGCGTGTTCCATGGGCAGCCATGCCGAAATCAGCGCCGTGGTGCCGCCGATCATCACGCACCAGCCGGTGGCGGCATCGGCACGGCCCAGTTGTTCAAGGCTGGTGAACAGGGTGGTGACATCCACCTCCGCCCCGCCCAGCGATTGCGGCACCAGCATGCGGAACAAGCTGGCCTGCGCCAGTTCCGCCGCCAGATCGGCAGGCAGCCGGCGCTGCGATTCGGTATCGGCAGCGCGGGCGGCGACCGCTTTCAGCAGGGATTGTGCGATCATCACAGCTTCCAAAGGCTGGCGAGATTGTTCTTCTGCATGTCGGACGATCCGCCCACGATCGGCATGCCGAGCAGATCGCGCACATGCCGTTCAATGTCGAACGCGTCCGACAGCGCATAGGAACCGATCACCTGCTGACAGGCGAGCGCGATTTCCACTCCGACATCGGCCACGAACAATTTCGCCATGCTGGTTTCAGCACTGCAAGGCCGGCCCTCGTTTGCCAGCCACGCTGCGTGATAGAGCATATGCCGCGCCGCCTGCAGTTTCGTGCGCGCCACCACCAGCTTGTGGCGGATGGCCTGGTGCTGACTGATCGCCTTGCCGAATTGCACACGTTGCTGGGCGTAATCCCACGCTTCGTCCAGCGCGGCGCGGGCGATGCCGAAGGCGACGGCAGTGATTTCCAGCTTCTCCACGTCAAGCGCGCGGCCGGCTAGCAGCTTCCAGCCCTGGTTCCACATCGCCGGCCCGCCGACAATGTTGACGGCCGGCACCCGCACGCTATCGAAATACACATCCTGGCTCGCCGTGTAGCGCAGGTTGGCGTGGTGGATGTCTTGCATCCGCACGCCCGGCGCGTTGGTGGGGATCAGCACGAAACTCAGGTTGCGATAGCGGTCTTCCGCGGGGCCGGAGCGCACCAGAGTATAGATGTAATTGCTCCAGTCTGCCCCCGTGCACCAGCGCTTGACGCCGTCGATGATCACCTCATCACCCTCCAGCCGCGCGCGGGTGGTGACACTGGCGAGATCGCCGCCCACATCGGGTTCTGACAGGCCATAGGCAAAGAACAGTTCGCCTTTCGCCAGCCGGGGGAGAAATTCCGCCTTCTGCTCGGCGCTGCCGTTTTCCGAAAGGTTCATACCGCCATAGAAAGCGGTGTGGATATAGGGGCCGGCGAGGCAGGGCCCGACCTGCGCCAATTCCTCGATCACCGCGATGGCGGCGACCAGATCCTGCCCGGCCCCACCATAGGCCTCGGGCACGGTGAGCGCAGTCAGGCCCAGCTTGTTCAGCTCGGGATAGACGTCGCGCGGCCAGCGGTGATCGCGATCCCACTGGATGCGGGCGTCGCGCGGGGCGTGTTGCGCCACGAAACGGCGGATGGTGTCGCGCAACTGGCCGATATGTTCCGGCTCATCTGTGAAGGTGACGGGGGGCAGCGGCGGGGCCATCATTCACCCGTCAAGTTTGGCGACCGGCGTTCGCGGAAGGCACGCACGGCCTCGGCCCGGTCGGCAGCGAGGTTGGAGAGCGTTTCATAGGGGATGGAGGCATCCATCAACTGCTGCGCCAGCACCCGCAGCGGCTGGTTGGCCACCACCTTGGACCAGCGCACGGCATACTTGGGGTTGTTCATCAGCTTGCCCACCAGCTCGGTCACCTTGGCATCGAGCTGATCGGTCGGCACGGCGTAGTTGATCAGGCCCATCGCTTCGGCACGTGGCGCCTTGATCAGATCGCCGGTCATCAGGAACTCCTTGGCGCGGGCATAGCCAATCAGCTGCGGCCAGATCACCGCGCCGCCATCGCCGGCCACCAGCCCGACCTTCACATGCGGATCACCGATCACGGCGTTTTCGTCGGCGATGATGATATCGCAGAGCAGCGCGATAGTGGCGCCCAGCCCGGCGGCGGCGCCGTTCATGCGGCAGATCACCGGCTTTTCGATGTCGAGCAGGCTGGTGACGATGCGCTTGGCGTCCCAGCCGATATCGCGGAACTGGTTGGGGTGGGCGATCTGTTCTTCAAACCAGTCGAAATCGCCGCCAGCGCAAAAGGCGCGGCCAGCGCCGGTGAGCACGACGATGTCGCTGCCCTTGTCCTGCTGCAATTCGGTGAACACGCGGGCGAGTTCCTCGTGCATCGCCTCGTCAACGCCGTTCACCGGGTTGTTGCCGGTGATGATGGCGGTCAGCACCCGCTCATGGCCGAAATGGCCGCGGGTGAAGGTGAAGCGTTGATAGCCTTCAAGCAGCGCCATGGCGCGGTCTCCCCGGTAATTTGCGCCACGGTGGCGCAGCCGGGGCCTGCGGTCAAACTGGCTTTCAGCGCAGCTTTAGCGCCGCCTTGATCTTGCCCCAGCCCACCAGCTTGAAATTCTGCGCCGGGCTGTTCTCGCCATCCTGCGCCACCATCAGGCCCTGTGGAAAGGCCGGGCCGAAATCGCCGGTCATCGCCGCGATGCCGTCGGTTTCCTGAGTGCTGCCCAGCCGACCTTCGGCAATGCGGAAGCGGCCGGCAAAACGCTCATCGGCGAGGCGATACACAGAATAGGCGTTGTCGCCTTGGCTTGATGCCACCAGCCAGCCGCCACTGCCGGCACCTTCGGCGGCAATCGCCAGGCCTTCGACATCGGCGACCAGCCGCTTGCCGTCCACGCCGGCCAGCTTCACCGCTGTGGTGCTGCCACTGGCACGCGCATCGAAGCGCCAGATGCCCACGTCTTCCTCCGCCGCATAGAGCCGGGCGGTGCGGGCATCGACAACGCAGCCTTCACTTTGGGTGGAGAGCTTCAGGCTGCGCACGATGCGGCCGCTGGCCTTGGCGGTGTCCAGTTCGATCTGGCGGATGGCGCCATCCTTGATGACGATGAACGCCGTCAAGGCACGGGGCGTTGCCCACAGGCACATTCCATAGGCTTCGCCTGCTCCCGCCGGCACTCGGCCAATCGGTTCCAGCCGCGCGGTCGTGGTGTTCAGCCGGAACAGCGCGATCTGGGCTTTCGCTTCGTCGCTGCGATCGCTGGCGGCAACGATGACGCCAGCGGGAGTCTCGACCAGATCGACATTGTTGACCCGGCCGGCATTGTTGAAATCGCGCACCTGGCCATCAAGGCCATAAACGTACAGGCCGGCCTGCTTGTCCGTGCCCACGATCAGGCTGGCGGCGGGATTAGCGGCATTGCGCCAGATCGCCGGATCATCCGCAGCGTCGTCGCCGCTCTTTACCGCCACCGTTTCGGCATCGGCGGTCACGCTGGCCGTTTGCACAACCGGCACGACGGCCGGCGGCGCGCAGGCGGCCAGCAACAGCAGAAAGGGCAAAGCAGCGCGCATCGGCCTCATTTCACGGTGACGAAGATCGGGTTGGCATAGAACCATAGATCAGACCACGGATCTTCGCCCTTGGGATCGGCCGTCGGCTCCAGCTCATCGCTGCTGGTCCCGCGCACCCGCAGATAGAGCGGGCCGGTCACCGCCGGGATGCTGTGGGTCATGGTCAGCACCTCGCCCTCCCGGCGCCAATCGGCGGCGGTAAAGCGGTGGGTGACGGTGGTGGCCGGCGCGCGTGCCGCGGTGCGATCCGCAACCGGGCCCGTCACAGGCCCCATGATGAGATCAACCCGCGCCACGCCCGGCGTGCGGCCGCCGGCATTGGCCGCCGCCGGATCGCTCAGGCGGATGGTGACGGTCACAGGCTGGCCTGTGCGCGCGGCCAGCGTACCGCCAATGCCGGCACTGCTGTGGCCACTGCTGACGATCACATCCAGTTCCGATACCAGGTCGCCGGTGGTGACGAAGATGCGGCCCGAACGCAGGCCGTCAACGATGTCGCCATGGTCAGGGCGGGCCTGCACATAGGTTTTCGAATACTCGCCGGGCCAGAAATCATTGCCGCCATCGCGCCAATTGTTGTGGCTGTCAGACGTCGCCGTGATGAACCAGCGCCGACCTTCGGCCAGCATCGAATCCCAGAAACCGCCCAGCGTCGCCGTCATCTGGTCAAAGCCGCCCAGCGTGGGCGCCCGGCCATAGCCGCCGCGGTTGCCTGTGGGATCGGGGCTGCCATCGGGTTTCAAAGCGCCGGCCTGGTGGCCGGGCGCGCCTTCCATGCCGACGGCAACGCGCGGCGCGGTGTCGTTCCAGTTGCGGAATTCTGACGGGGTATAGAGGCCCCAGGCAAAGGGCGCGGTGGCGGAGCGGCTGGGGTGATTGGCGATCAGCACCGGCGGCGCCTTCTGGTCGCGCATCATTTTCAGCGCGTCGATCATGCGGCCTTCGCTGTCCCACGCCTTGTCGGCCGGCCACGGCTCACGCTTGGAAAAGCCGGATTCGATGGTGCGCAGCTGATTGCGCTCGTCGCCGGTGAAGGGGATGATCAGACTTGAATGATCGCCGGCCGGGGTATCGAATTCCATGCCATAGAAAATCAGCATCTCCGGCACGGCGGCCCGCGCCTTGTTCACTTCCGGCCAGGCCTGTTCGTAATTCAGCTTGCTGTGGTTGGGGCCGCCATGATCAGTGCTCACCATCCAGCGCAGGCCGAACTGGCGCGCCATCTGGGCGTTCTTGCTGATCGAATAACGCCCATCCTTGCCGAGCAGCGGGATCGGCGCCGTCTGCGGGCTGGCCGGGTTGGCTTCGTAATCGGCGCTGAATTCACTGTGGATATGATGGTCGCCGGGCAGCCACAGCCGGCCCTTCGCGGGCACGGCGCCGGCGGTGGGCTTGTTCTGGTGCCGTTCGGCCAGGCCGCCATGGTCGCCGTGGGCGAAGGCGGGGGAAACGCAAAGAGCGGCCCATGCCGCAAGAGTGATCAAGCGCATGGAACCGCTCCTGTGCGAGCCCTGCCGCAGCGCAGGGCTGCGGCAGGGCTGAGGTGGATCAATAGGTGACGCGGATGCCGCCGGTGTAACGCCGGCCGAAGGTTTCACGCTCAATCGTCCGCACATCGGTGCCGACAAAGCGGCGGCCGGGGCCATTCAGCAGGTTGGACAAATCGGCATAGACTTCGATGTTCCGGGTGATGGCATAACGCGCCGACACATCGAGCTCGCCATCCTGGGCCCAATAAAAATCACCGCCCACACCCGGTTCACCCAGGCCATCGATCCAGCTGGAGCGATACTGGTAGGACACGCGGGCCGAGAAACCATACTTCTCGTAATACGGACCGATGTTCATCACGAAGTCGGAGGTACCGGGGAAGCGCACTTTGCTGCCGTCGGGAGTGGTGGCGTCGCCGCGGTTCACCGTCACGTTGGTCTGGATACCGAAGCCACCAATCCAGCTGTCCGACGCAAGGAAATTGTCCAGCTGCAGCTGGGCAGCAGCTTCAAAGCCGTAGACCTTGCCCTTGCCGCCGTTCAACGTGGTGGAGAAATTATAGACCGACCGGTCGACGCCGCCAGAGTTCAGGACGTCCGAACCGAACTGGCGGGTGAAACCGAACAGCACGTCGCGCACGTCCTTGTAAAAGGCGCCGAGCATGAAGAAGCCACCGCGGCTGGGGTAATATTCCCAGTACAGATCGACACCGCGGGTCTTCTCTGGGGTAGCATCGGGGTTGCCGCCGGAAACGGTCAAGTTTGCATCGTTGAAGGTGAAGTTCGGGCGCAGCACCGGGTAATCCGGCCGCGCCGCGCCGGTATTGAACGACAGACGCACCTTCATGTCGGGCGCGGCGTTCCAGTTGAAGTGCACGCTGGGATACACTTGGGTGAAGCTGCGATCGATGGTGGCCAGCACGGAGTTCGTCGCGGTGACCGCGCCGGGCGTGAGGGCACGGAACGCCGAGGCCTGGTTGTTCACCTGTTCGAAGCGCGCACCATAAACGATGCTGCCCCAATCCAGCTTGGTGACGGCCATCGCATAGCCGGACAAGACCTCTTCACGCACTTCGTAGAAGTTCGCAGTTTCGAATACATAAGGCGCAAAAGGCTGCACCTTATTGACCACGTCAATAATGTTCTGCTTGCCATGATAGGGGAAGGTGTAGCCCAACGGCAGTTGGCCCTGATAATTGCCGGGAACGGCCACCCCCTGCAGGGTGGTCGGCACCCCAGCCGCGGTGAAGATGTTATTACCATTGAAGGTTGATGTGGCGCTGATGTCGAGCAGGCTCGAGTCAACTTTCTTGGCGCGATTGTCATATTGCAGGCCAACACTGAACTTGGTGTTGCCGAACAGCTCGGTTTCGCGGCTCACGTCGATGCGGCCAGTGTAGGCGTTGGTGGTATCCACCGCCCGCAGGGAGCGGATCCGGTTGAGCGGCGCCGCGAAATCGGTGATCGCCTGCACGCGATCACCGCGCGATAACGTGCCATTGGCGGCGCGCAGCGTGCGATACAGTTCCACTTTTGACAGCTGCGGATCGGTAAGGTCGTAAAACACTGTCGGGCGGCCGGTGGCGGTGACGCCATTGGTGCCGAACGCCGGGCTTTCATAGTTCAACTGCGACGGGAAGCTGCGATCATCCTTGGACTGGGTGTAGTTGCCGCGCCAGCTGACCGTCCAGGCATCGAACTTGTGATCGCCGCCGATGGTATTGATGAACACCGATTGCAAAAACTCGCGGCTCAGCACGTTCGCATTGATGTCGATGCCGTAGACCGTGCCCTTAAACGGCGTGTTCACGCAAGCATCGGCATAGCCGGTGGTGTTGGGGGCCAGCACGTTGTTGGCGCAGGCAGTTGCCGCGTTGGGCGTGACGGACTCGCGGTCATCCAAGTCAAAGATGAAGTTGCTGCGCAGTTCGTTGTCGGTGAAGGCTGAATAGATCGACGTGACAAACAGCTTGTTGTCACTGTCCGGCGCCCATTCCAGCCGGCCAGAGACGCTGTAGTTCTTGCGGGTCAGGCGATACAGCTTGTTTTCGGTTTCACGCGCCCACACGCGGCGGTTGGTACCGCCAATGTTGATCAGGCCATTGGGGTCTTCGTTCGAACCGACCGGGCGCAGATCGCGGCTGACCGTTTCGAAATCGGTTTCGAAATTGTCGGTGGCCATCGTGCGCTCATAGTAGCTGCCCGAGATGACCGCACCGATCTCACCGATCCCGGTTTCCCAGCGATCAGAGATCACGCCGGTGGCTTCATATTCCTTGCCACCGCCCAGATCGACATAGCCGATGCCGCCGCGCGCCGCGACGTGCAAGCCCTTGTAGTCGAAGGCGGAGCGGGTGATGACGTTGATGTTGCCGGCGATCGTCTCGGCGGTCATGTCCGGCGTCACCGCCTTGCGCACGATCACCTGGGTAGCAATCGCCGACGGGATCGAGTCAAAGCGCGCATCGCGGCCTTCCGGCGAGATGACGTTGATGCCGTCGAACGACAGGGTGGTCCAGTTCAGCGGCGAACCGCGCAGGTTGATGTAACGGGCCTGACCCTGGTCGCGCTGCACAGCAATGCCGGGCAGGCGGGACACGGCCTGGGCGATGTTCTGGTCGGGCAGACGGCCCACGGAGTCAGCCGACAGCACGCTGACCAGCTGGTCGCTGTTCTTCTGCACCAGCAGTGCGGCACGTTCCGATTCGCGGATCGGGCGCTCACCCGAAACGACGATCTCGCCATCGGCGGTGGTGGTGGTTTCACCGGCGCGGGCGCGGGCGGCCTGATCGCCGCCAGCCTGATCGGCAGCTGCCATCACCTGCGCCATGGCGGGCGAGCCGGCCAGGCTGGCCAGCAGAGCAAGACGAAGCGCGGCGGTGCCGCGGGCAGACAGGTTGAAGTTCATGACAAGGCCCCACTGCGCCAAACCCGGTGTTCGACAGACTTGGAGGTCGCTAACCAGCCCAGGTTACGGAATGGTGACTTTCAGATGACGTTTGGGTGGCTGTGATATGTCGAATTCATGACGAGGCATCCGGGCAACAGGCCGAACCCCGTCAGGGCAGCGGCAAAAAGCGCCAGGCCCACACGGCCATGCCGCCCGCAATGCCGACGGCATAGGGCAGATCGGCGCCCACCTGCACCAGCCGCGGTGCATTGTCGCCGGTGACGCCGGCCACAGCCAGCCCGCGGCGCAGCAGCATCAGCGCCAGCACGCCGCCGGCAATTGCGATCAGCGCCGCCAGCGTGCCCAGAGCTGCCTAGCAGGCCGAACGCAAAGAAGTCTCCGCCTTCCGCCCAGTCAAAGCCAGGCGTGCCCAGGCCGAACAACACGGCGCCGCGCTTTGGTGGTGCCAACATCGCTCCCGACCGTCATGGCGTAGACATAACGAGCCGCATCACGCCTGCCGAAGGCTCTTATTGCGCCAGTGTCTTCACGGCCGCAGCGGCTGCCGAGGCGCGATTTTCAATCCCCATCTTTTCGAAAACCTGTTCGAGATGCTTGTTCACGGTGCGCGGAGAGATGCCCAAGATCTCGGAAATCTCACGGTTGGCCTTGCCGCGGCTGATCCACAGCAGCACTTCGGCTTCGCGCTCGGTCAGGCCATGGCGCTGGGCCAGCAGTTTCTCATCGGCACCTTTCAGCGTTTCGGTAAGACGGAAATGCCGCTCTTCGCCCTTGGTGGCCACGGCGGCAAACTCCACCCGGCCGTCGGCAAAATCCTGCTTCACCCGCGCCTCGCCCTGGGCCAGCCGCTGCAACTGGCCGGCCAGTGCCAGTGGCAGCTGCCCGCCTACCGCCACGCCAAAGCGGCGATCAAGAATCGCAGCGCTCTTAGGCGTCGTCCACAACACCCGCCCTTCCCCATCCAAAGCCAGCAGCGGCCGGTTACTGGCATCCAGCGCGCCCTGCGCGCCAGCGGCAATGCGGGCATTTCCCAAATGCACTTTCAGCCGCGCCAGCAGTTCGGCCAACACGATGGGCTTTTTCACATAGTCCACGCCGCCGGCCGCCAGGCCATCGAGCACATTTTCGGTTTCAGTCAGCCCGGTCATGAAGATCACCGGCACGGATGCCAGTGCCGGATCGGCCTTGATGCGCCGCGTCGTCTCGAACCCGTCGATGCCCGGCATCACCGCATCCATCAGCACCAGATCGGGCAATTCCGCAGCCAGGCTGGCGAGTGCGGCGTGGCCATCCCGGGCAATGCGCACGCCATAGCCTTCGCCTTCCAGCGTGTCGGTGAGGAAGCGCAGCGAATCCGGCGCGTCGTCCACCACCAATATGGTGGTGTGATGGGTTTCGGTCATGGCGTCTTCTCCCCGTTCGCGACCTCAGGCTGCTGTTCTGCCAGCAACTTCTGAAAGGCAGCAAGATCAAACGCATCCAACGCCGCGGTCAAGCGCGCAACCAGCGGGCCAGCGGCGGGCACGGCTTCGGCCAAGGCAACCAGCGCCGCCGACAGCCCGCGCACATGGCCGGTGCGCGCCAGCCGCGCCAGTTCGGCCAGATGGGCGCGTGCCGCATCGGGCAGCGCAGCAACCGGGGCCACATCCGGGACGCTGCCTTCGTAAACCCAGATCAGGCCAAGCTGGCGGCCCAGCATGCCAAACAACAGTTGCTGGTCCACCGGCTTCAGCACAAAGCCATCATGATCGCCGGTGCCGACCACGCCCACCAGTTCACTGGCATTGCCCGACACCATCAATATGCCGATCTCGCGGCCAAAGCGTTCCCGCAGGCGGCGCGCCACTTCCCAGCCGCCCAGCCCCGGCATCGACACATCGAGCAGCACCAGATCGGGCCGGCCGAGTTCCGCCAGCGACAGCCCGGCACCGCCCGATCCGGCCACAAACAGGTTGAAACCGATCGGGCGCAGCAATTCCTGCCACAGCGCCAACTGGCCGGGATCATCATCAATGGCCAATATGGTGCGGCGGCGGCCTTCATAGGCGATCGGCAGGCCGCGCGCCTGATCATCGGGCGGGACGGCATTGGGCTGCGGCAGCAACAGGCGCAGCAGGAAACGGCTGCCGGCGCCAGGCTCACTCTTCACGCCGATCTCGCCACCCATGATCTGTGCCAGCATGCGCGACAGCGACAGACCCAGCCCAATGCCCGGCGCCACGCCGGATGCGCGGCCGCCGCCACGATCAAACGGCTGGAAAATGCGTTCCATATCCTCGGGCGCTATGCCGATGCCGGTATCGGCCACGTCGAATTCCGCCACCATCGACCGATAGCGCACCGATAGGGTAACGCTGCCGGTTTCGGTATATTTGATCGCGTTGGAAAGCAGGTTGATCAGCACCTGGCGCAGCCGTCGCTCATCGGCCAGCACCCAGGTCGGCAGGTTGGGCGGCAGGCTGAAGACAAATTCCAGGCCCTTGTTCTGCGCTTCGATGCGGAACATGGCGGCGACCTGCTCCACCAGCGCCCGCAACGCCACCGTCTCGCGGTTCAGCTTCATCACGCCGGATTCGATGCGGCTGATATCGAGCAGGCCTTCGACCAGATCGGCCAGATGTTCGGATGAGCGGCGGATGATGCGCCCGGCTTCGGTGGGGGTGATGGCGGCGCCGCGCTCCAGCAGCTGGGCATAGCCGTGAATGGCGTTCAACGGCGTGCGGATTTCGTGGGACAGGCCCATCAGAAACTGCGTCTTGGCCTGGTTGGCGGCTTCGGCCACGGCGCGCGCCTGTTCCAGCGCCGCGATGCGGGCGGCGGGATCGGTGTCAGCCGGATGCGGGCCGGGCACGTTCATCGCCCTGCCTCCACCCCAGTTATCGTGCCGTCTGATCGCAACCCCATGATCCTGTTTGTTCGCAACTGCAGCAAACAGCCTAAACCGATGTGCCAAAGTTGCAAATCATGCCACGGCAGGCAAAGTCTGCGCGCTACTCATTTGCAACAGGGGATAGATATGCGGAAACAGGCGGCGATGCTGGTGGCGGGTGCATTGGCAGTGCAAACAGCGATGGCCAGCGCCCAACCGGTGGGTGTGGCCGAAGCCAACACCGCCGCCGCCATCACCCGCATCAAGGCGCTGAATCCCAAGCTGAACGCGGTGATCGCGGTTGATCCCACCGCGCTTGATCAGGCGCGCGCGCTTGATCGCCAGCGCAAGGCGCGTGGGCTGTTGCATGGCCTGCCGATCCTGGTGAAGGACAATGTCGACATGGCCGGGCCCTTGCCCACCACCGCCGGCAGCCTGGCCCTGAAAGACAATGTGACCGGCCGCGATGCGCCGTTCCTGGCCCGCCTGCGCGGTGCCGGTGCCGTACTGCTGGGCAAGACCAACTTGTCCGAATGGGCGAATATCCGCGCCGATGCCTCGATCTCGGGCTGGAGTGCGGTTGGCGGCCAGACCCGCAATCCGCACGCACTTTCGCGCAACACCTGCGGATCATCATCGGGCAGCGGCGCGGCGGTCGCAGCGCAGATGGTCGATGCCGCGATCGGCACTGAAACCGATGGCAGCGTCACCTGCCCGGCGGCGATGAACGGCATCGTGGGCATCAAGCCCACGGTCGGCCTGGTCAGCCG
Source organism: Sandarakinorhabdus limnophila DSM 17366 (assembly GCF_000420765.1). GTDB lineage: Bacteria > Pseudomonadota > Alphaproteobacteria > Sphingomonadales > Sphingomonadaceae > Sandarakinorhabdus > Sandarakinorhabdus limnophila. The sequence goes on from NZ_ATVO01000008.1 coordinate 184,085, forward strand.
CACGCATGTCGTGCCGATCAGCCACAGCCAGGATACAGCCGGGCCGATGACCCGCGACGTGACGCTGGCGGCGCGCTTGCTCACCGTTATGGCCGGCAGCGACCCGGCCGATCCGGCAACGAAGGAAGCTGACGCACGCAAAACCGATTATGTCGCCGCCTTGAAGCCCGACGCGCTGAAGGGTGCCCGCATCGGCGTGCTGCGCTGGGCAACCGGCTGGCACACGGGTGTCGATGCCCGCTTCGAGGCTGCACTTGGCGTGCTGAAGGCGCAGGGCGCCGTGCTGGTCGACATCACCACCGCCCCCAATCGCCGGGAGATTGGGCCCAACGAATTCACCGTGCTTCTGACCGAGCTGAAGGCCGACATGGCGGCGTATCTGGTCACCACGCCGGCCAATGTGAAGCCGCGCACGCTGGCTGACCTCATCGCCTTCAACAAGGCCAATGCGGCGGCAGAAATGGGCCTGTTCGGGCAGGACGCGTTTGAAAAGGCCGAAGCCACAAAGGGGTTGACTGATCCGGCCTATCTGAAGGCCCGCGAAACCTCGCTGCGGCTGGCCGGCAAGGAAGGCATCGACAAGATGCTGGCCGATGCCAAGGTGGAGGTGTTGGTTGCCCCCACCACCGCGCCGGCCTGGTTCATCGATTCGGTCAATGCCGATCAGTCACCTGGCGGCGGCGCCGGCGGGCTGGCTGCAGTGGCCGGTTACCCGCACCTCACCGTGCCGATGGGCGGCGTGCGCGGCCTGCCGGTGGGGCTGAGCTTCATCGGCCCAGCGTGGAGCGACGCCCGGCTGTTGGCGCTTGGCTATGCCTTCGAACAGGCGGCCCCTGCTATGAAGCTGACGCCGGCCATGGTGCAGACAGTGGAGGAGAGCCCTGAAGTGCAGAAGCTGTTTGCGCCCTCCGTCCGGTAGAAAGCGTAAGGGTTCCAGGCCGCGGCGGAGCATGGCGGATCCCTAAACCCGCAACCCAAACCGGGATGGGCCAGGGCAATCGGGATGGATCTAGGCTGTTGGGTCACTACTCGCTGCGGATCCACCTGGCACACGTCACCACCAAACCACTAACAGGTTTCGCGACAGGGCGCTGGCGTATTAGCACAACAGCCACAACACCCCTGTTGCCGATGATTTTGAAGCTGTGACTTTCCACCTCGATCCTTAGCGGGATCGAGCCGGGCCAAGTTATCCGGCACGGGCGACCCCGGCTGTCAGCTTGCTGGCGCTGTTTTCACTTGCTCTTCATCACCCACACGCCATCCCATGCCTCCGTCGGCGGGCTTGCCAAGAGAGCCTGACAACGATCGATATAGGTTTGTGAAAGGCTATCGCTCGGATTGAGCTGTAGGCAACGTTCAAAGCGCTGAATGGCGCGATCGAACTTGCCTCCACGATAATCCACCATGGCTTCGCCGAAATGGTTGACCACGTCCATAAGGTTCGGGAAGCTTTGGGTGTCATGAAAGTCGAGGATTTCGAACACCCGGACCGGCTGCGTCTTGCCTTTGACGACAACCAGGTCGATGTCGCGAAGGCGATACGTTCCGCGCAGCTTAGACACTGTGGATTCACTCGCAAGAATTCGCGCCGAATAAGCCTTACAGGCGCTCTCCAAACGTGAAGCCAGGTTCACACCGTCTCCAATAACTGTATAGTCCATACGTTTGGGGCTACCGATATTGCCGGACACCACATTATCGGTGTTGAGACCGATACCCATGTCAACGGTTTTCAGACCCTGCGCCTTGCGCACGATGTTCCATTCCCAAAGTTCCTGGATCATTGTAATCGCGGCGCGCACGGCGCGATCAGGATCGTCACCTTGGGCGACCGGCAGACCAAAGCAGGCCATGATCGCGTCGCCAATGAACTTGTCCAGCATCCCACCTTCGCGGGTAATGCAATCAACCATCATCGTGAAATACTGATTGAGGAACTGTACGGTACCCTGCGCCCCAGATTCCTCTGTAATAGCCGTAAAACCGCGCACGTCGGTGAACATGATGGTTGCTTCGGCACTGACGCCACCAAGAAGATCAAGTCCGTCGTTCTCCAGCATCTTTGCAGCGATTACAGGATCCATATAGCGTGACATCGTCGATTTCATACGTTTTTCACTGCTGATATCTTCGAACATCAGCATCGAGCCGAGCGACTTATCATCTGCTGCACGCAATGGCATGAACGTGATGTTGACCGATTTTTCCTGGGCGCCCACCGAAAGGGTGGTGTCAGGGTAGAAGCTGCTCTCTTGGCTGGCCCGGGTGTGTTCGAGTTGGTCCAGGACCCACTGGCCATTTTCGCCCAGCATGTCGGCCAGCGGTTTGCCAATGAGTTCCGTTTCAGATGCGGCCCATATGCGTGCTCCGGCGGCGTTGCTGGTTACGATTATGTTGTTGGCGTCAAGCGTGAGGACGCCGTTAGACATGCTTTGCAACATGCTTTCATTGTAGTTTTTCATCCGTTGCACATCATCGAAAAGCTTCGAGTTTTCGAGCGCAATCGCGATCTGCGCGGTAAACGCCTTCAAGCGTTGCTCATCCTCGTCGGAGAAGCTACCGCCTTTCTTGTTGAGCACCTGCGCCACGCCGATCGCGCGATTTTCCTTGTTGATGATGGGAACGCACAAGATCGATCGTGTGAAGAAGCCGGTCTGCCTGTCGAAGGCAGGGTTGAACCGCAAGTCTGCATAGGCATGCGGAATGTTCATTGTCTGGCCAGCGGTGAAAACGGCACCAGCGATACCTATATTTGCCGGAAAGCGAATTTCCGAGATATCGCCGCCGGTGCTCACCCGTGAAAACAATGTGCCAGTTGCGGTATCGTGCAGGAATATCGTCGCACGTTCAGCGCCCAGCATCTTCGTTGTCTCGCTGACTGCACGCTGCAAAAGGCGGGAAAGGTCGAATTCTGAATTGATGTCCGAGACAAGTTCCAGAAACGCCATTTCCTTACCGCGGATGCGTTCAATCTCTTCCAGATATTGCATGCTCTGAAGGATGGTACAGGCTTGGTTGGTGATATCCTGCAGAAGATCGAGATCTGTGTCTGTAAATGCGCCATCTCGGCGATTTAGGCTTTGAATTACCCCGATAATTTCACCCGAGGCGGCATAAAGCGGTACGCAGATGACATTGCGTGTCACAAAGCCCGTGCGATCATCAACCGATTGATTGAAGCGAGGGTCATCGTATGGGTTGTCACTGCGCACGGATTCGCCCGATCGGAACACGTGACCGGCGATACCACTGCTGTTGAGTATGCGAATTTCGCGGGTGAGATTTCCCTCTGCGACGCGGGAATAAAGCTCGCCTGTCTTGGGGTCGTTTAGAAACAGGGTGCCGCGCTCGCAGTCCAGCTCACGCGAAGTTAGATGCACCAGTTCGGCAAGCACGGAGTTCAGATCGGTGAGGCTGGCGCAACGGCGGGTGACTTCCAGCAGCACATTCGCGCGGCGCAAAGCCTCGTCGCGGCGGGTGCGGCGCGCGACCGAGCGGCTGATACCGGTCGGATTTTCGGCGTTCATGCGTTAGTTTCCAGTTGGATGCGGAGCAATTTGATATGTTCCTTGAGAACTTCCTGATCGCGATGGGCCTGCGCCTCTTGCGACCGAAGTGATTGGGCGGCATCGGCATTGGCGCTGTCCAGTTGAAGACGAAGCGCATTGACCGCCGAACGAAGCTGATCGGTTTCTGCCGCATGCGCTGCACGCAGCGCCTGCAATGCGGCCTCCGAAGCAATTGCCTGGCTATCCAGCCCATCCCGCAATGCCTGAACGGTATCCTTTAGGTCAGCAATGTCTTGGGCCATGGCAGCCCGCGCGCTTTGCACTTCGGTTTGGGTTTGTGCGGCGGCCACTTCCAGCGCGTTGCGTAGCTGGCCTATTGTCGAATGCAACTGCAGGTTTTGCGCGTGGAGCTCGGAGATCTCTGCCACTGCCATGGTCGCCAACGGCTTACCCTTCCCAACATGTCGTGCCGCGGCCCCATGGCTTTGTCGCGACAGGGGTTGCAACCGGGCAGTTGTTGTGCGGGTGAGACGAGTCAAAGCAAAGGCCTGTTGTCTTGCACCCTGCTGGACCCATAGGCCATTGGTTCCACGGCGCCCAAGTGCAACAACAACCGCTCTGCGCTCATCTTCGCTGGATGAGTTCAGGGCTCAGTTCCCATTGCGCGAACCATCTTGGGGCTTCCGTGTCAGTTCGCACCGAACGACGGCTGGCAAACGGACCAACACACTCTGGCCACAGGGCGTTTGCGTCCGGGTTGAACATTAGCGGTGAAATGAGGACGTTTCATACCGCGCTTGGCCAAACATCAATCCAGTTTTCAAAGTGCATCAATGCAGGGCCTCCACGCGACTGCGACCCACATGGCGCACGTGTGAGACCTGCGTAGCCCTGATGTGGCACAAAGCTTGTTAACCACCTGAAATCAAACACCGTACTGCCGTTGTGCGGGGGGAGGCAGAAAGCGTGCGGCATCACAATATGAAATCGCGGAAATCCTCCAATGCCACATCCCTTGGACGCCACCCAGCAAGCTGCTCATTCGTGCCGCCCGCAAGCCGTTCAGCTTTAGGTATCAAAGCGACCTCTGGCTTGGCCCACTCTTCAAACTCATCTTCAGTTTCCTGTGGGAGATATATCCGATAGTGGATCATTCTGCTGCGTGCATCTTTGGGCCTGTTGCCAGTCCCTCTGACACAGAGTGCTCTCTTTTTCGCGGTGCCGGTGCATGGAAGGTCGTATCACACGACCATTCCCGACCGTACCCAGCACCGCATTCAAAACACCGTGCCAGCGGCCCGGCGCACAGCCAATGAGCGCGGATTCGGCAAACAAATCTGCTTATGATCCGTTTATGCGAAATTCGAGCTCGCGAGCTGTTTTGCCGATAGCATAAGCCCTTGAGACAAAAAGCGAAGCTATGGTGCACCCGACAGGATTCGAACCTGTGGCCTCTGCCTTCGGAGGGCGGTTGATATTGAGATTATGACATATATTACAATGCGTTATGTCATATTGAACATTGCTGTGCACGATTTGTGCAGAACAATGAAGCGCCCATGGTGGCGGAATATGCCAGCGCCCGCATAGCTCGCACGAGAGCGACAAAAGAAAGCAGGAAAATTGCAGAGTTTGTGGCGCAAGGTATCTTGCCTCGAAACGCAATCCAGCGGAGTGTCCGCCATGAGGCAGGGAAGCCAGCGCAATAGAATGCAGATTTACAGGCGGCGATCCCTGCAAATTTCATAAGGATGCCTCAATGCACCCCTTAGACCTGCGCATTCTCCGCACGTCAACCAACGGCAGCGAAATTGATAAGGTGATCGAGAAATCGCTTTCGGAAGGTGATTTCGATGAAAATATAATTAATATTGTGAGAGCTCGTTCAAATGAAGATGGATATATTCCATCAAATCGATTAGCTGCAAAAATTGTAATTAAAACAAAAGACGTATATTTTCTAGATATGTGGTTTTCTCCTTTAAAATTCGCTCCAAATTATTTGTTGGTAGAATTTTATCGAGAGAAAATTCAAGATAGCCGTATAGAGACATTGTTAGTTGAATATTTATACAAATACTCTTTGACGCCTTCAGATACTAACAAATTCAATATAGTAAGAGCGATACACGAGGTTGGATCGGTTGGCACGTTAGACACGCTCGACACAATTGAGCAGGAATTGCGAGACCGTGCGATCGTTGCAAAAAACTTTGGCAAAAACCTACCAGTGCCAGACGTATTTGAAGGAAAATTGCATGCTCAATTTTATGATTTGGTCTTGGCGGCAATTTTACAAGTAAAAGCAAGGAATTCTCAGCCTGTTGAAGACATATTTAAAAATGATATGGATAAATTCCCATCGTTATACATGCCAGACCATATAAACAAATTTCTAGATGAGGCAGAATTAAATCTAAAACGCGGCGACTATGTATCAGCAGCAAACAAGCTTAGATTTTTCTTAGAGGCGGTATCGAAATTTTTGAACGACCTTATTGACCCTGGAACACAAAAAGATTGGAATAAATTTATACAGCATTTAAAAGCTATGGAAAAACAGAACAATCTAAATTTCATTTGGCAAGGGAAAACATCGCGTTTTCCACCCATGCTTGAAGCACATCTTCGAGCTGCCAGTCATATAGCGAATGCTGGATCTCATTTTTTAGGGTCGGACTATCAAATAAGAGGTGAAGATATCCTTCCATACCTAGAAATAGGGAGGTTAATACGTGCGGATGTGATCGAATGGCTGAAAACTCTTAAGTGAGACGCCGAAGCATCTGTATCCACATCATCTCAGCGTGAGATTGATGCTCATCAAGCGCTGATGGACCAAGCCATCGATGAACGGGAACGACTGAAAGATTAGGAGCTGCCGCATATGCTTAGCAGCGAACCCAAGGCATTTACAAATGACGAGGACAGCAAACTGGCAACCGTCATCCCATATGATCGAGATCGCTCCGTATAGCTCGAACTCGGATCACTCTTTAGCGGTCACGGTGTCATAGAGACCGTAACGCGTAAGCCCTTCGTGGCTGTTGATGCCCGTGTACCGCAGCGATGCATCTTCGTAGCGACGGAACGCGAACACTGCCTGGTTCATGCGCTCTGTGTTAAATACCTTCAAGCGGACCAGCAGGTGGAAATCGCTGACACTTAAGCCAGTGACAATCTGAAATAAATCGGGTTCAAGCTTCGTGATCACGTCTTGAAGCGTGTTTTCGCGGAAATCGGTCAGATACATGAAGGCAGGAATGCGGGTAGCGAACTTTATAAGCTTTTCCTGAACTAGCTTGCGCTTAGATTTGTATTCCTTTTCTTCATCCGTAAGCTCCTTCTTCTCCTTAGGGGTTAAGCCAACTCGCTTCTCCTTGCCCTTAAGCCCTTTGACCTTGTCATTCTTGTTGATGATGGTCTCGATGATATTGTCTCCAAGAGCGCGCCAGCCCTCGATGCGCTCAACCGCTGCCATCGCCTCAGGATTGTCGAGGACGCGTCGCAGGGTATCGTTATCGACGTTCACCAACATCGCCGATTCCCATTTGCGCGCCAGTAGCGTGCCAGAGGTGCCAGCCATGGCGATGTCGAGAATGCCGCCTGCATCGATCTGGGTCATGTTTGCCCCATCGTATGCAAGCACGGGCAGGAACGAGACCAACTCCCTCACCGCATTCTCAGGGTTTGTCTCTCCAGGTGATAGACCGATGCCGTAGTCAGATAGCTGCCTCAACGCTCGTGTCGGTGCGAAGTCGAACACGAAGCAAACTGGCTTCACGATCTCGTCCTCGTTCGGATTGTCACCATGCGGGTTTTTGATCGACCAAGGAGACTGCACACGGAAGGCAGCTTGAAAATAGGTCTCTGGCGATTTTAGATTGCGCAGCATCAAGATCGAGGACCACTGCGGTATCGTCACACCAGTCGTCAGCTTGCCGCATGAAAGCGTGATCGTCTTTGTATCAAAGCCATTGCCGATCGCTTTGCGAACTGGCGGAACGGCATCAAGACCGATGCCCGCCTGTGATCCAGCAGCGAGAATGACCTTGTAGCCATGCCAGAATGTGTTGTGCCTTTCCGCAAGCAAGTTCGCCATCGCATGACAGGCAGCGACATTCGGCAAGAACCAGAACGAATGCTGGAGATAGGGCAGCAATCTTGCATCTGAATAAGGAAACGGGGGACGCGTTCCTGTCTTCAAGCTTTCGACGGTCTGCGGAACATATGCACCGCGAATGATCTCAAGCCATTTTTGAACGTCGCTCTTGTGCGTGAAAGCAGCCTTCTCGCCTGTGCCCTTCGCCGCGAAAAACTCGTTCAGATCAAACTCGTCGAACTCACCTGCACTGGCAATCGCCAAAAGCTCGTCTGGCATCTGGTAGGTGAGCAATCGCATCTGCGGCAGAGCAGCATACGGGTTGCGCTTGTTGGGATATTCTACGGCAAACTCAGCCTTTGCGCGCTGCTCGTCGGTGTAGTTCCAATTGAAGATTTGCTCTTCAATAAACTCGCCTGTCGCCAGTGCCTTAAACGGCGTCCCAGACAGATAAACATATGCGCGGGCGGTGATGGGCAGGAAATTTGCTTCGTTGGCAGACAGGTCTTCAAGATCGTCATTCACTGCATCCAAGCCCGCAGCATACTCGAGCTTTTCCTCACGCTTTGCGTCGTCCTCGCCCTCGAACAATTCTTTCGCCGTGTCCCGCCATGCGCCGAAGTGATACTCGTCGAACACGACCAGATCCCAATTGATCGTGTGCAGCCACTCGTTGCGCGCTTTGATGGCGCCTGTCGCTTTGTCACGACCGAGCAGGTCTTGAAACGAACCGAAATAGACGACTGGCTTGCTCGCATCGACCTGAGTTGGGTCGTTGTCAGATTTGCGCGACAGATATTGCCAGCCCTCGAAATCCACATGAGATTCAAGATCAGTCTGCCATGCGTCTTCGACGGCAGGCTTGAAGGTGACCACGAGCACGCGCTTTGCATCAAGCTTCTTGGCAAGCTGATATGCCGTAAACGTTTTTCCAAAACGCATCTTCGCGTTCCAGAGAAAGCGCGGCACCTTCGTTTTATCTTCACGCCAGATCGACGTGAAATAGCTGTATGTTTTTTCGACGGCTTCGGCTTGCTCTTGTCGCGGCGGAAATGTCTCGCTGCGGCTTGCTGTAAACTTCTGTCCCGTGCGTAGCTCATTCAGGACCGTTCGAACGTCAGCAACAGTGCATCGCATCCATTCGAGCCGCGGGTTCTCAAAACCTTTCTTTTTGAGCGCAGCTCTGAATGCGTGATCGGTGATGATTGAGCCGTCATCACGCGCAGCAGGTTCGTCCAGTTCGACTGTGAACTCTATCGCAGCCGTCTTCACCTGCTCCAAAATGCGCTGCTTCACATCGCGTGTCGTCTGCCCGATCTTCAGCAACCCATCATGCGAGTTGCTGTTGATCGCATAGGCATAGATGCGCGGATGCACATCGGGCTTTGGCGCGAGGATTTCGGAGATGGGTTTAGCCATCTGAGCCATCCATCGGACGGATCATGCTGTCGATAAACGCACGCTCATCGTCGTTAATCCCGTACTTCATGTACAATACTTCATCACTCCAATCTCTGTCCATCGCCAGATCAGGAACAAATAAGAATCGTTCGCTATAAATGTCTTGTGTATTTTTTCGTAATGATACAAGAAATCGAACGAATTTTGTTAAAAGATATTTCGAAAAATACTTTGCAGACAACTCATCTTTGAAGCGATCAATTACCAGATATGTTTCGGAGCAGCATGAATCTGGTTCAGCTACAATAGGGTAATTGTAAATCTGATGAGGGAATCCGTCACCTGCGCCATAAGCGCGTCCCAACAAAACCTTCCATTGATCGACCCACGCCTCATTGCGTGGAACATCAGCCCTTTCAATAAAAGTATCACCTCCATTTCCTATCACTCTCACTGGTCTGTAAAGACCTGATCGGTCTTTAGCTCCACGAAAGTTTGTACGAATACTAAATGGTTGGATCGGTGAAACTTTACGAGCCAGATTTCCGACGCCTTCGCTTTCTGTAAGCGAAAGAACTTTTTGCAGAATAGGAACTGCTTCATTTCGGCGAACTAAGATATCGTAAGAACACAAGGATCGCCTCATGGGAGGTGATGTAAGCTCACCGCCGTGAATCGTGCTTACTTCGCAATCCCCCTGCCACGAACTATCCCAGAGAAAATACGACACACCTCCTTTGATCTGTGTGCCCGCGAAAGCCTCTGATGCGTCAGGAAAATCGACCAATCTCGAAATACGTTTATCGCTGAGCATTTCGCTTCGGAAATCGTCAAGTCCTCGTCCGCCAGCGAACCAACGCGACGGAGTTACCATGACAATATATTTAGGGTCTAACTCTTTTGCGGCTGTAACAAACTTGTGATAAACAGGCATTGCGAACCCGCCTACAGCTTCACCGCCGCTTTGACCGAGTTGATACGGAGGGTTTCCGATTATTACATCAAACTGCATTTCGTCTCCGAACAAATCTGTTAGACGAGCCTTTGGATCGTCGGTGTGTATCAACGCATACGCATACGTTTCTAAGTTATCACCGCGATCATAATCTTTCTGACCTGCATTGCAGAAAATACATTTTCCATCCCGCCACGTATGCTCCGTCCGCTCAAACCAGATATTGCCGCTCTCATTCTCGAACGTTGTCGCAACGGAATGTTCGCCGTTGGCATATTTCGAGCAGTAGAGGCTGCGACGGGCGAGCAAGCTTGTCAGGCGTGTGATCGCAATTCCATAGACCTGCTTGGTCAGAATGTGATCGACGCGCTCTTGCAGGTCGGGGATCTCAGCTTCGAGTCCCTTGATCAGCCGCGTTGCGATTTCGCGCAGAAAGATGCCAGACTTGGTGAACGGATCAAGAAAGCGGACGGAGCTGTCTGACCATATATCTGCGCCATCATGACGTTCTGCCCACGCTTCAGCGAGCGTGTCGAGCATGCGGTTGGCGAACTCAGGCGGTGTGAAAACTTCATCGTTTGACAGGTTGGCGATGCATGTCAGCACATCGGGATTGCGCCCGCGCAGGGCAAAACTCGCCTGATCGTTCATTACGCCCCCAACGTACCTATGCCGCGTTCGCTAAATCGCTCACTGTAAACGGAGGATATACCGAAGTTGGCGTAAAAATCTCATGTTTTCCAAGGTGTGAGAACAAAGAGTCTTCAGCAGCGAAGCTCGACATGCCCGTCAGCACATCAAGTCGGAAATCACGGCGCTGAAACTTGCCTTTGCCCAGATAGCCCCATTCGACCACGTTGATCGGTTGCCCCGTCATGTCCTTCATCGTCATCGCGTCACCATGAACGAGATTTTGCGACAGCACGAAGAAAGCGGCGCGATACAGATCGTCGGTTTCATCAATCTTGAGATAATCGGCAAACGGCACAAGCATGTTTGCTCGGCATTCTGCGATGTTGTCTTCCAGAAGCTCAACGCCATAGCAGCACATCAATCCGAGCAGCGCATAATGCCGCTTTTCGAAGTCCGACTTGCCAAACTTCAGTTCGACCGCTGCGAGCTTGCGCTGAAGGATAGGGACGAGAAAATTGCCGCTGCCGCATGCTGGTTCGAGAAAGCGAGAGTCGATGCGCTCCGTCTCGCCCTTCACCAGATCAAGCATCTTCTCCACGAGCCAGTCTGGCGTGAAAACTTCACCATGATCGGCAACACGTTTTTTGGATTTGATCAGGCTCATAACTGAACCTGACGTTATAGGGAGAAGGTTGCGGTGTCTATGCGAGGGAAATCAGATCAGAGGTTTGATACGATCAAGCGTCCACAAACGCCCCCTCATCATTCTGCGTTCCGTAGACATACCCGCCCAACGCGTGATGCCATTGACCTCGGCGCATTCTCCAAAGCCGCCCCCATTCACGCCTGGATAGCGGCAATCGAGGGTAGCGGGCGGCAGGATTGGTATGAGCCGCTGTCTCGGCGTAGGATGGCAAGGCAATGAGCTACCCCATCGTCAAATCCCGACGTCAGCATATTCGGCTGTGGTTCGAGTTCTACAAGCTCGCCCTCGATGACCCTGCCCTTCAAGCCAATCTCGCCAAGGTTCGCACCTTCTATGAGCCGTGGGGTGACCCCAGAGGTTTGGACTTCCGTGAATGGTGGAAGGATCACGGCTACCTGTTCGGCGGCACTCAGGTCGAGGAGATTACCAAGGTATCGAAGGCTCCGAACGTTCTGAACCTTTCGATCCCGCTGAACCTAGCCGTCACCAAGACGCTGCCAGAGATCAAGGCGCTGATCGAGGCGAAGCAGCGGGAACGGCTCGAGCACCTTGGATTGGATCCGAAGGCTGCCAAGTCCCTGACTGCTGGGTTCGGTACCTACGAGATCAACGCAAAAGAGCTTCGTGGGCGACCGCTCCACGAAGCTCATGTGATCTACTGCATCTGGCTGGAAATGGGGAAGCCGACGATCAACTCGGCGTTCCTCCAGGCGGTTCGAGACCGTCTGCGGAACCGCCCGAAAGCCAAGTGGCTACCTAGCTTCCTGCTACGGGAAGCCGAGCTTGACCGAAAAGGAAACCTCCGCTTTGCCGAAGAGCAAATTCGGCAAATGCGGAGGTCCATCAAGAGGGCTCAGGACACGTGCCTAGCGGTCTCTAAAGGGCGGTTTCCAGATTGAGTTCATCGGAGAAAACTATCCCAGCATTTGGAGCATCTGCAGGGTGCAAATAGGCGTCGAGGCTGTCACCCAATCGAGGATGAATTTCCGAACACTCATCTAAGATCCAGCTCCAGTCGATCCCGCTGGAGAAATCGAATTTTACCAAAGCATGTACAAACTTATCTGCGATATCTTCGCCGATTGAAGCATATTTCTCTTCGGTCCAGATGCCCTCTCCGTTGCACTTGGAGTTATGAGATACGATAAAATCCCTAAAATATTCTTCGCCATCCTTATCCGAGAACATCCATCCAAAATACTCCTGTAGACGAGTTTTATCACAAATAATCGGAAGCTGCGGGTACAAATCGGTCCGATAGATACGTCCATCGCTTTCGATCCGATATTTGCTGCTAATCAGGAGTTCGTACTCTCGACTTTTCAATGAATTCCAGACGCAGGATCGCAGAATAGAATCATTGATGATATCACAAACCTTTGCCCAGTGTTCTGACCTAACTGGGAATTCGCCGTTGATGAACATCTCGAGGAATTCAAAATGTTTCGATAGCTCGGACAAATAGGCATCGACGAATTTGTATTCGGTCCAATCAAGATTGATAACGTTTCCATCGAACCACTCAAAAGTGACGGGATATAGCTTGATCCTTTTGGGGCTGTTTTTCTTACTGAAATAGATTTCAGATCTCTCCACGAAGACATTTGGATAGATGGCGGCAACGTTTTTGAGTGCGTTTTGATCAGTCATTACGCAGTCTCCTGCTGAGAGGCACGAACCTGCTCGACGATGCGTTCAATCCACTCTTCCAGTGGGCGACTTTCAATTTTCCACAAAACTTCCTGCCAAATATCATACGTTTCCATTCCCCACTTATCGAGGGTGTATGATACGGCATTAATATCTTCACGAAGGGAACGGATGCGGTTGGTCGCTGCTAAGAAGTTCTGCTCGGAGATCGGGACACGAGGACCGATGTACTCCTTGAGATATTCGCAGAGCTGATCGTCGGATTCCTGTTCCGTAGCAAGCTTATCCCAAAACGGAGCCAGAACATCATTCTGCCCTTTGGCATATTCCTCGTTGAGTTCCGCCATACGCTCTATAAAGTGATCTGCAAATTCATCGAAGAGTTCCAAACTACGAACTTCATCCAAGAATTCTTCCGTTTTCATTTTCTCAAAATTTTCCATCTTTAATTCTCCATATTCATCATCAAGAACCATTCCTGATATTTTCAATATATGAGAATTCGGAATTCATTCTTAGGACCACGGTTCCCATCAAGATCTGTCCGAAGCGTGTTTCAAGCCTTCAGGAGCAGCACCGTGACAGGTTTCAGATCCTTGCCGATGAAGCCCTCGATCTCCTTGGCGATCTTGGCAGCATCGGAAGCCTGCTCGACCTGGTATGCGGCGAACGAACCTGACCGATGACCAGCCACGAGTGTCCGCAGGGAAGCCAGCTGGGTGGTTTTCTTCTGGATGACCTTCACTGGCGAACCAGCCACTGAGCAGGCTTCCCAGCGTTCTCCAGGTCCAATGCCATCTTGATACCCAGACGGATCACTTGGCTGACCGTGACGTCCCGTTCTTGGCTGAACGCCTCGATCTTCTCCTTCAGCATCAGGGGAACTCGACAAGCGATCAGGGTGTTTTCAAATCCGTTAGATGATGGTTTATCCATTCGTGATATCCTTTTTGATATAAGTTATTGGTATTTAATGATTTAAATGAACTTTGATGATTGCCTTCGGCAAAGCCGAAGGCAAATCGAGCGAAGCTCGATGCATTGATTTTATTGAATAATCTTGAAGGGTCGATTTTGAGCATACTTCTCCTTCCGCAGGAGAACGTATGCCCAGCGATCTTGAAGTGATCGACCGTCGCATCCCTGTGAGAACAACCCTTGCGGGTAACGGAGGTTAGCCGATCTCGTTTTACGTTCCGCTTCATTCCAACGGATCCACCGAAGAGCCACAGGGCGACTGCCTTCGGTAGCGGGAGTTGCTTCTTCTCAGAGCCCCCATCTCGCTTCAGAGCCTGTCGGCTCATCCGCTTTTAGGCTGATGCGTGAGAGGTTCTCGGTGTCCCTTACTGAATTCCAACCGCCATATCCCTATGTGCAGCCTCGACAGGTTTGGATCACACCCACAGCATATGTAAGTTTTCAGCCAATCTTATTTATACCGAGTTGCACCGCAGCCAGGGCTCTGGGCGCAAATAATTTTACAGGGAGCGGCTACCGCCGCCAGACAGGCTCGAGAAGCGATACAGGATCTTGCGGTTGGGGCGTGGGTTGGTCAACGGACCGACCAAGACCCAAATCTCATCACCTTCGACTTGCACGCCGTGGACCTTGTCGGACTGAGGGCGAAGGTTGGTGCAAGGGATATAGCGCTTGGAGTTCTCGCCAGGACGGGTGACCTCAAGGCGGTTGCCCGCAGGATCATACAGCGCATACCCCGTGGATGGCATATACCCCTCTCAGACCTCGATGATACCGCTGGTCCAAGCCATACTATGATCGTGTCCCCGCCACGGCTGATTTTTCGCTTCGAGCGTGGCTGTGAACGTGAACTTGATCCGCTCCTGATGGGCAAGATCGTCACGATTGATTTCTTGGTACCCAGTGACCTTACCACCGAAGAACGACTTCTCTGCCTTGGTTTGGTGGAACAGGATTTCACCGCCAATTAGGCTCTCAGCCTGCTCGGGTGAAAAATCCCACGCTTCCGACGTGTACTGATGATCGCCGCCAATCTTATCGATACCCTTCGGACGCTTTGTAACTTCGTCGTTACGGCAGATCAGGTGAACAGCTTTCATCTCAGCCTCTCCATCGGGGCGCTTGGGAACAGGTTATAAAATAGCAAAAATATAACCAGCCCCTTTAAGCTGTTGATCCAGAATCTCTTTCTCCTGCGCACTGACAATGTACGACCCATAACGGTTATATTATTGGTAAAAACCACAGAAATATAACCACTTAGGGGTTTTCGATGGGTCTCGGGAAGCAGGCTAAAATTCTCAACCGCTCACAGGTCGAGGCGGTGCTGAACCACATCAGCGGACGCCGTTACGGTCTGCGAAACCAAGTCATCTTCCTGCTGTCGATACGGGCAGGACTTCGGGCGAAGGAGATCGCTGCCTTGAGATGGTCGATGGTTGTCGGGGCTGACGGTGAGGTGGGAGAGTACATCCATCTGACCAACGATGCCTCGAAGGGGCAGTCTGGTCGGATCATTCCGATCAACAAGCAGCTTCGGGCATCGCTGGTGGAGCTTCTTGAGCAGGGACGTGGCAGCCCAACCGCCTACGTGATCAGGACTGAACG
>NZ_ATVO01000009.1 GCF_000420765.1 Sandarakinorhabdus limnophila DSM 17366
CCCATCTGCTTCGCCAGAAGGAATGGGCTGGTGTCGTTCGACAGCCGCATCGTGGCGTAGAAGTGCCGCAGCGAGTAGATCGTCCGTGACCCACCATTGCGCTCGATCGGCACACCCGCAAACTTGAGGAGCGAGTGGAAGGCGGTCTTCATCGTCTGTATCGGCGTCCCATCCTTATGGCTGAAGATCACCTCGTCATCGGGCGGCGCTTTGCCAAGCTCGTCCGTCCGCTGATCGTAAACACGCTTGATGTAGTTCTCGGCTCCGTCCTGAAAGACCACCTCTCGAATGCCAGTCTTGCCACGAACCTCGGCAACGAGACGAGTGCCGTCGGCGGTCTGTACGGTCCGTAGGTCACTCCACCGTAACCCACGAAGTTCACCAACCCGCAGACCTGTGTTGGCAAGGACCAGCACATACTGCTGGGTAATGAACCGCTGACGCCATGTGGCGAGCGATTCGCCTTCCTTCACCCAGTCCCGTGCCTTGGTGTAAATCTTCCGCCATTCGTCCTGCGTGAAGGTCGGGCGCCGTTCCAGCGTTGCCTTCGGCGGATCGGTGTCGGGGGCAGCCGTGATGTAGCCCTTCGATACGGCGTACTTGAACACGGGGAGGATGCTGGTCCGCTCACGCCGCAGGGTCCCGTTGGATGGCTTGGTGCGATTGAAGTTCTTCTTCCGCCATTCCCAGTAGTCAGCGAACTCGACGGGTCCGATATCGGTCATCCGCATCGGACCGAAGAAGGTCAGGGCATAAACCCGAACCCGCTCGATGGTGTCCTCCCAGGAACCGCCCTTGCGGGTATGACCCACCGTGGTGACGTGCTTCTCCCATTCGCCAAAGACCTGCTTGAAGGTCTTGGACTTGATGCTGCCGCCCGTTTTGACGTGGATATAGAGGTCTTCGTAGCAGTTGATGGCGAAGCGTTCGGCTTCCCGCTGATCTGCCGTTTTGGTGGTGATTCGCTTGTAGCCAGTGGAATTGGGAACTCGGATACGAGCCTGCCAGACAGGATCTTTCAGACCTGCCCTCTTGTAGAGAATGACCCGACCGTCACCACGAAGGTCGATACGGTCCTCAGTATCGACAGCCATAACCCGCTCCCATCCGACTTCGTCAGCCTAATCAGGAACATGGGAGAATAACATCGTTTTTGTGCACGATTTGTGCATAGCAAAAATGCACATTTTTAGCCGCACTCCATATCTGTGTGCGTTTAAATATCGTTATATATCAATAATTTAGATGGTGCACCCGACAGGATTCGAACCTGTGACCTCTGCCTTCGGAGGGCAGCGCTCTATCCAGCTGAGCTACGGGTGCGGATGCTGCGCTGTTAGCAGCGGTTGCCGGAGTGCGCCAGCCTGATTCAGCCCTTGGCCCCGGCCTTTGCCTTTGTCGGCTTGGGCGGCAGACGCTCGAATTTGCCGAGGCCGCAGGAAGCACCGATGATGCCGGGGTTACCCTGCACAATCACGCGGATGATATCGACATTGCACAGCTGCGGGATGCTGGTGCTGTAGCTGAAGGCCTGGTTGAAGCCGAGCGTGGGGCAGGCGCGCGGCAGCCGGTTGCGCCACACGCTGCCATCACGCAGCCGGAAATCGATGGTTTGCCCATCCACCACGGTGTTGCTGCGGATCTGCATCAGCTGCAGGCAGTTGCGGGTTTCCGGTGGGGCGGGTTCGCTCGTCTGGCTCAAGGCAGGGGCTGCAAGCAGCAGCATCGAAAGGGACAGGGGCAGGATGAGTGCGCGCATCGTTCGTCCTCCAACCTACAAAGCCTGCAGCCTTGGCGCTGAACCGGCGCTGAACTTCACTTTACCAGAACCTGTTTCGCCTTGAATTGGCACAGATGCGCCACCGGGCAATCGAGGCACTTCGGGCTGCGTGCCGTGCAGACATAACGGCCGTGCAGGATCAGCCAGTGATGGGCATGGCGCCGCCACGGGGCTTTCACCCGTTTCATGATGCCGTTTTCCACCGCCAGCACCGACTTTCCCGGCGCCAACCCGGTGCGGTTGGCGAGGCGGAAGACGTGGGTATCGACCGCGCAGGTCTCCTCGCCGAACAGCACGTTCACCACCACGTTCGCCGTCTTGCGGCCCACGCCGGGCAGGGTTTCCAGCACGTCGCGGCTGTGCGGCACCTCGCCGCCGAACTCGTCCACCAGCCGGCGCGACAGGGCGATGACATTCTTGGCCTTGGCATTGAACAGGCCGATGGTGCGGATATGTTGTTTCAGGCCGTCTTCGCCCAGATCCAGCATCTGCTGCGGGGTGTGCACGGCTTCAAACAGGCGCTTCGTGGCCTTGTTCACCCCCACATCGGTGGCCTGGGCCGACAGCACGACCGCGACCAGCAGCTGATAGCCATTGCCATAGGCCAGTTCCGTCTCCGGCTCTGGCCGAGCGGCGGCCAGAATGCGGAAATACTCATCGATTTCGGCCGCCGTCATCAGGCGCTGGTAGAGCTTGGTCATGATGTCGCCCTTCCGCCAAAGCGGCTGGCAGGGCAAGCCTGCAGCGAATAGGGAGTCCGGGTGCTGCTTGATCTCACCCTCACGCCGAATCGCTCCTTGCCGCGTGATCACGCGCGCCTGCTGATTCTGGCAATTGGTGGCCTGTTCCTGATCGGCTCGATCCGCTTCCTGATCCTGGGGCTGTGGCCGGTGATTCCGTTCATGATCGCCGATGTCGCCCTGCTGGCCTGGGCGTTCAGGAGCAATTACCGATCAGGCGGCGCACGTGAGCGGCTGGTGCTGGCCGACGATGCCCTCACCCTCACCCGCATCGATCCGTGGGGCAAGGCAGTGGAAGAAGTGCTGGAGCCGTTCTTCACCCGGGTCGACATCGAGGAAACCCCGCTGGGCGATGCGCTGCTGTTCCTCAGCGCGCGCGGGCGTCGTTTGCGGGTGGGGCAGTTCCTGTCAGCGCCGGAGCGCCGCGAAGTCGGCGCGCTGATCCGCGAGGCGCTGGCGCGTTACCGCAATCAGATACCGAGCACGTCGGCCATCACGTAGCGCCCGGGCTTGCGGCCGGCCAGCCACTGCGCCCCCCGCAGGGCCCCGCGCGCGAAGATGCTGCGGTTTTCGGCGCGGTGCCACAATTCGATGCGCTCGCCTTCGCTGGCAAGCAGCACCATGTGATCGCCGGCCGCGCTGCCACCGCGCAGCGATGCAAAGCCGATCTGGCCTTCCACGCGCGCGCCGGTGATGCCATCGCGGCCCCGATCGCTGTGGCTGGCCAGATCAACGCCACGGCCGGTTGCGGCCGCCTCGCCCAGCGCCAGCGCGGTGCCCGACGGCGCATCCACCTTCAACCGGTGGTGCAGCTCGGCGATCTCGATATCCCAATCCGGCCCCAGCGCCCGCGCCGCCTGTTCGACCAGCCGCGCCAACAGGGTGACGCCCAGACTGGTGTTGGCGGCCTGCAGCACGGCGATGTCGCGCGCGGCGGCATCGATGGCGGCGTGATGTTCCGCCTCCAGCCCGGTGGTCCCGATCAGCAGCGCACATCGGCCTTCCTGCGCCGCCTCCAGGCTCACCGCCAGCGCCGCCGGCACCGAAAAATCGATGAGCAGGTCGCATTTGTGAGCGATGGCGCCAACATTGGAGCAGATGGTGAGCGTTTCGGGATGGCCCGGCCCCGCTGCCCGCCCGCAACTGGCATGGCCAGCCCGTTCCACCGCCCCGGCCAGCGTAAGGCCCGGCCAATCCGACAGCGCGCCAATGATGGCCTGCCCCATGCGGCCGCCAGCCCCAAGCACACCAATGCGGATCGGTTTCTTTGTCATGCGTCGGTTGTGACGGCTTGCGCGCGCCAGTGCAACCGCCTCACTCGTCGTCCCCCTCGCCCTCGCGTTCGCCTTCGGCGCTGCGGTGGCAGCGGGCGCAGTTGTCGATGTTGCCGCGCACGCCTTCCTCGCGATGTTCGGCCAGCGTGGCGGCGGGCTTGTGCTCGTGGCAGCCATAGCAGGTATAGCGCCGCGTGTTGCCGCCCACGTTGCAGGTGGTGCAGGCCACATAGTGATCGCGGTCCAGCCGGAACAGCCGATCATGGGCAAAATGCGCCGGCTTCCAGCCGCTGGTGGTGTGGCAGGTGGCGCAACTGGTGGTGGCAAACTGGCGGTGCAGCGTGGTGGCCGGCGCCACGTGGCAGGTGGCGCACTGGCCGCGCACCGCGGGTTTCAGCAGATCGTGATGGAAGCGCACCGGGCTGTGGCCGGTGAGCGCCGGGCCGGCATGATCGGTGTGGCAGGCCAGGCAATCCGGGGTGGTGAGTTGCTGGTGAAACGCCGCCTTGCCGCCCGCCAGCCGCTTGCCCCTGGTGGTGAACAGGCCGATGCGCGCCGGCGCGTGGCAGGTGATGCAGCGTTCTGCCGCCGCCCCCTTGAACGGCGCGTGGCAGGCAAAGCAATTATCGGCGATGGCGGCATGGGCGGGCTTTACCGGGCCGGGCGCCAGCATCGGTTCCGGCCGAAAGATCGCCAGCAGGATGATGCCGAACAGCACGACCAGGATGAACAGGGTTCCCGGCTTCGGCATCACTGCCAATCCCAGAACAGCGCAGTCGCCACCAGATGCGCCGTCGCCAACACGGCAAAGGCCAGCGTGATCGGCACATGCACGACCCGCCATTTGCGCACCAGATCCATGGTCAGGCTGTCGCGGTGCAGCCGTTCATCGATGGCGGCGGCGTCCAGGCCCTGCGACGCCAGCCGCGCCCGCGCGTCGATCAGGCGGGTGCGGGCGTGGGCCAGCAGATATTTGCCGGTCAGCCCGCTGGCGACATTCACCAGCATCGCCAGCAGCGCCAGCCAGGCCAGCACCGCGTTGAAATGGATGCCGGCATGCACCAGCACCAGCAGCGATCCCGCCCAGGCCATATACTCATGCCGGCGCAGCAGGGTCACCGGGTTGCCGCGGGTGACGATCTTGCGCTTGCGCAGCGAATAATGGAGCGACGCCAGGATCAGCGCTACGCCGAGAATGCCCAGCCAGCGGCCCACCCACACCTGATCAAAATAGTGCAGCACCGCATCAACCAGCAGCGCCGCCAGCGCCAGCGCCAGCAACGACGCGGCAAACGGCAGAACTTCACGACTGATCAAGCTGGCGGCGCGCGGCATGCCCGTTCCCTTCCCAGCAGCATTGGGCTCCGGATGCGGCACCGGCATTGATGTGAGTCAACGCACGCGCATCAATATGGTTGCGCCATGCTTGCCGCGCCGCGCTGGCCGGCCTTATCGTGGCGGGCATGAGCCGCAACATCGTCATCCTCACCGGCGCCGGCATTTCGGCCGAATCCGGCGTGCCCACCTTCCGCGCCGCCGATGGCCTGTGGGAAGGCCACCGCGTGGAGGATGTCGCCACCCCGCAAGCCTTCCGCCGCAACCCCACATTGGTGCAGCAGTTCTACGATCAACGCCGCGCCTTCCTCGGCCAGGTCGTCCCCAACGCCGCCCACATGGCGCTGGCGCGGCTGGAGGCGGAATGGCCGGGTGATTTCCTGCTCGTCACCCAGAATGTCGATGATCTGCACGATCGCGCCGGCCACAATCGCCTGCTGCACATGCACGGCGAGCTGAACTCCGCCCTCTGCACCCGCTGCGGCGCCGCCCGGCCCTGGCGCGGGCCGCTGCTCGGCAATCCCAAGTGCCCAGCCTGCGCGCAGGTGGGGTCCTTACGCCCCGATATCGTCTGGTTCGGCGAAATGCCCTACCACATGGACAAGATCAGCGCGGCCATCGCCGCCTGCGACCTGTTCGTCTCCATCGGCACCTCCGGCGCGGTCTACCCCGCCGCCGGCTTCGTGCAATGGGCCCGCGACGCCGGCGCGCGTACGCTGGAACTCAACCTCGAACCGTCCGCTGGCACACCCCTTTTCGACGAAGCCCGCCAAGGCCCGGCCAGCGCGCTGGTGCCGGCGTGGGTGGAGGAAATGCTGGCGGAGCGGTGTAGGGAAGGAAGAGGGCCTCCGGCGGGCAGGGTCGCAGACCCTTCACCCGATTGTTTTCGGGCGGCGCCTCATGGCAGCTTTGGGGTTGAAAGGGGACAATGGCAACTTCTTAAACTACCGGCGGTATGCTAACCTAACCAAATGAATTTGAGCCGATTCATCACGCAGTGGACTCACCCTAGCTTCGCGCCTGACCCCGTGGCAGAAAGCGAATTGGAAAGCACTGAAGGCCGTCTTGAGACACGCCTGCCAGCCGAATACCGAGAGGCCGTGCTTCAGTTCGGTCTGCCTCGTCCAACCAGCGCGCTACTTGAAGCGATCGTCGATCAGGAACTCCGTTTACGAGATGTGAGCGACTTTCTCAGCCCGTCGGAGATTGTGTCTGTAACCGAGGACTGGCGTGAATTGGTTCTACCCGAGCAGTTCGTCGCCTTCGCTACCGACTGCATGGGCAACCTGTTTTGCTTTCCCAAGAACTCAGAGGCTAGCGACGAACTGCCAGTATATTACTTCAATCATGACAGCGGAGCTGTCGATAAGATCGCTTCGACGTCTTCCCAGTGGATCGACGAGTTTTGCAGCGTAACACCCAATTAGGCGCTTATTCGGTAATTGAGTCGCGAGCGGACGCACCTGCAACCCGCACACTTCAAATCAAACGGGTGCAGGGACTGCGTCCCTGCCCGCCGGAGGCCCCTTGCTTCAGCCTTCGTCCAGCGCGCGGATATCCGGCTGCATCAGCTGGATGAACAGCAGCGCCGTCAGATAGGCGCCGGCGGCGATGGCAAACATGGGCCAGTAGCCCACCCCGTTGGTGAGGCACCAGCCGGTGAGTTCGATGATGCCGGTGCCGGTGAGGTTGCCGGCGACGCCGCCCAGCGCCATCACCCCGGCGACGCGGGAGGTGGGCACGGTATCGGCGGCGAGGCCGAAGATGTTGGTGGAAAAGCCCTGGTGGGCGAACAGCGCCAGGCCGATGATGAGGGCGGCCGCGATAGGGCCGGGGGCTTGCAGGGCCAATGGGATCGGCAGGATCAGGATGGCGTAGAGGAACATGCTGGTCTTGCGCGCCTTGTTCACGCTCATGCCGCGTTTCAGCATTGTCGGGAACAGGAAGCCGCAGCTGAAGGCGCCCAGCGCCGCCATGGTGAAGATGATGGCGTTGGGCACGCCGACCTCGCCCTGGCCCAGGCCGAAGGTTTTCACCAGAAAATCGGTCGACCAGAAGAGCACGAACCACCAGACGCAATCGGTGAGGGCTTTGGCGCCCACGATCGTCCAGGTGCGGTGATCTTTCAGCAGCTCGCCCCAATTGCCTTCGAGCGCGGCGTTCTTGGCGACGTTCACCGGCAGCAGCCGGCGGGTGCCGAAGATCCAGAAGCCGAGCCAGATAAAGCCGAGTGCGCCGGTGACGACGAACGCCGATTGCCAGCCAAAGGCCAGCGCCAGCGGCGGGATCAGCAGCGGGGTGAGGATGGCGCCGATGTTGGGCGCGGTGTTGACGAGGCCAAGGCCCAGGCTGCGCTGGGTGAGTGGCAGATAGGTGGCGGCGGCTTTCACCGCGGCGGGCGTGTTGACGCTTTCGGCCACCGCCAGAACGGAACGGGCGACAACGAACTGGCTCACGGTGGCGGCGGCGGCGTGGGCCATGCCGGCGGCGCTCCAGATCGCCACCGCCACGCCATAGGCCCAGCGCACGCCAAATTTGTCGACAAACCAGCCCACAGCCAGCAGCGCGAACGCGGCGGAGAGCTGGAACACGCTGCCGAGATGAGCGAATTCCTGATCGGTCCAGCCGAATTCGGCTTCCAGCGTGGGTTTCAGCAGCGCCAGCACCTGCCGATCGACATAGTTCAGCGCCGTGCCGGCAAACAGCAAGGTGATCAGCAGCCAGCGCGCGCGGGCTTCAGCCTGTTCAGTGGTTGCCAACGCGCCTCTCCCCCACAGGCAGCCGGATCAGAAGTCCAGCTTGTCATAATGCTGCGGCGGCGGCAGCCCTTCCAGCCGTTCGGCCAGCAAGGGCCGGAACGTTGGCCGTGACTTGATCGCCGAATACCAGGTCTTGGCGGGTTCATGCCCGTCCCATTCCAGCCCGGCCAGATAATCCGCCACCGAAAGATGCGCCGCCGCCGCAATATCGGCCAGCCCGAACTGGCCACCGCCCAACCAGGCCCGGCGTTCGAGCAGGAAATCAATGTAATCCAGATGCATGTCCGCCATGCGGCTGGCGGCGCGGATGATGCCGCCATCGGGCGTGCCGCGCACCACGGCGCGCTTGTACATGCGCTCCCCCAGCAGCGGGGCGTTCACTTCGGCATAGAATTTCTGATCGAACCAGGCCGCCAGGCGCCGGGTTTCAGCACGGTCTTCCGGGGTGGAGCCGATCAGCGGCGTGCGTTCCAGCGTTTCCTCGATATGTTCAAGAATGGCGGTCGAATCCGACAGCACCAGCGCATCGCGCCGCAGCACCGGCGTCTGCCCGGCGGGATTGAGCGCGGTGAAGCCCGGCCGTTTTTCCCACGGCCGTTCCTGCACCAGTTCGTGCGTGACACCCTTCACCGCCAGCGCGAAACGCACCTTGCGGCTGAACGGACACAGCGTGAAATGATAGAGACGCCACATTGCCTGCCTTTTCATAATCATCTTTGCCGTCTTGGGAAGGCCGCAGCCGCCCAACAGGCTTGTTGCAAATCATTCGCAACAACGCTAGCACGGCAAGCATGAACCGGCGTCTTGCCCTGTTGGCCCTGTGGGCGGTGCTGATGGCGCCGCTGGCCGGGCTGTGGTGGCAGGCGGCCAGCCAAGATGCCGATCTGGATACACTGGTGGCCGATACCGGCAATTGGGCCATGGCCTGGCTGGCGATTGCCGTGGTGATGACGCCGCTGGCAAAGCTGTGGCGACCGCTGGCGCGCCTGTTGTGGCTGCGCCGCGCGGTCGGGTTGGCGGCGTTTGCGGCCAGCCTTTTGCATCTGTGGCTCTACGTGCTGGCGATGCGCAGCTTTGCAGAACCGAGCGGCGAGTGGGCGCTGATCTGGGACGAGGCCTTCACGCCCGGCATCCTCACCGGCTGGATTGCGCTCGCCCTGATGCTGCCGCCGGCGCTGGCCAGCAAGGATGCCGCGATGCGCCTGTTGCGCCGGTCGTGGAAGCCGGTGCAGCGCCTGGCCTGGCCAGCGGCCGGTGTGGCGCTGGCACACATGGCCGTGGTGCATGATGCGTTCGGCCTGGCCATGGCAGTTGCCGGCATCGTTGCCGGCCTGCAACTGGTTCGATTTTTCCCTGCAACCCGAAAGGTATGACGATGCGCGTAATGATGATGGCGGCTCTGGCCGCAACGATGATGGCCGGCCCGGCGCTGGCCACCGGCAAGATCAAGTGCAACGTGGCGGCAGCCGACATGAAGCCGATCGAGGCGCTGAAGGCCGAACTCACCAAGCAGGGCTGGACCGTGGCCAAGGCCAAGGTCGATGGCGGCTGCTATGAAGTCTATGGCGTGATGCCGGAAACCGGCCGCGTCGAAGCCTATTTCGATCCGGCGACGTTCGAGAAGCTGTACGTCGAGCAGCGCGGCAAGGTGCTGTTCAAGAAGGGCTAAGCCTTGGCGGGCCGGGGCTTTGCCTTGCTTTGGGGCTTCGCCTTGGCCGGCTTGGCCGCCTTTGCCTTCAGCGCAGCCACTTCGGCCTCCAGCTCGTTGATGCGCAGCGCCTGGCGGACGACAATGTCCTGCAAGGCGCTGGTGTCCGGGCTCACCGGCGGCGGCGCGGCCGCTTCCGGGGCCTTGGGCGACTCCGGCGGAGTCGGTGCCTTGGCCGGTTCCGGCGTCACGATCTCGGCGTCCACCACCGTTTCACGTTCACGGAAAATGCCGCTCTCGCGCGCCTTGCGGATCAGCGGGGCTGCCGCCACCGCCATCTGCATCAGGCTTTCGATCAGCGGATCATTGCTCTTGGCCATCATCGGGTCCTTCAACTGTTATAGTGAAATATAGCAGCGAAGGACCCGGTTTCAAGATGGCGCCCTATTCCGCCGCGATGCTGGCCGGGCTGTCGTTCAGCGGATGCGTCAGCCGGCTGACCATTTCCTTCGGGCACACCTGCCAGATCGCCTCCCGCGTGCGGTCCCACTCCGCCAGCAGGCCGGCCGCCCATTTGGAACCGGTCTCGGCAGCGTGTTCCTCGATCAGCGCCAGCACGACGCTTTCCCAGTGCGCCGATTCCAGCCGCTGCACGATCACGCTTTCGCGGTTCACCCGCCGCTCGAACTGGCCGTCGCGATCCAGCACAAAGGCCATCCCGCCCGACATGCCGGCAGCGAAATTGTCACCCGTTGGCCCCAGGATCACGGCGGTGCCGCCAGTCATATACTCGCAGCCGTTGGCGCCGCAGCCTTCCACCACCACGGTGGCACCGCTGTTACGCACGGCAAAACGCTCGCCCGCACGGCCGGCGGCGAACAATTTGCCCGCCGTCGCGCCATAAAGCACCGTATTGCCGATGATGGCGTTGTCCTGGCTGGCCAGCGGGCTGGACGGAAAGGGCCGCACCACGATGGTGGCGCCGGAAAGCCCCTTGCCCACATAGTCATTGGCCTCGCCGAACACTTCCAGCTTCACGCCCTGCACGGCAAACGCGCCCAGCGATTGCCCGGCCGAACCGCGCAGCCGGACGTGGACATGCCCGGGGCTGAGCGCCGTCATGCCGAAGCGGCGGGTGATCTCGCCCGAAAGCCGCGTGCCCACGGCGCGGTGCGTGTTGCGCACCGTGTAAGCCAGCTGCATCTTCTCACCACCTTCGAACAGATGGCCGGCATCGCGGATCATTTCGGCATCCAGGCTGTCCGGCACCGGGTTGCGGCCGTTGCCCAAGCCCCAACGCCGCATGTGATCGGGCGCATCGACCTTGGCCAGAACCGGGTTCAGGTCGAGATCATCCAGATGCTCGGCACCGCGGCTGACCTGACGCAGCAATTCGGTGCGGCCGATGACGTCATCAAGACTGCGGAAGCCCAGCCGCGCGAGAATCTCGCGCACTTCTTCGGCGATGAAGCTCATCAGGTTGATCACCTTTTCCGGGCTGCCGTCAAACTTGCCGCGCAGGGCTTCGTCCTGCGTGCAAACGCCCACCGGGCAGGTATTCGAATGGCACTGGCGCACCATGATGCAGCCCATGGCGACCAGGCTCATCGTGCCAATGCCATATTCTTCCGCACCCAGAATGGCGGCGATCACCACGTCACGGCCGGTCTTCAGGCCGCCATCGGCGCGCAGCTTCACCCGGTGGCGCAAGCCATTCAGCGTGAGCACCTGGTTGACCTCTGACAGGCCCATTTCCCACGGCGTGCCAGCATATTTGATGCTGGTCTGCGGGGACGCGCCGGTGCCGCCGACATTGCCGGAAATCAATATGGCATCGGCGTGCGCCTTGGCCACGCCGGCCGCCACTGTGCCGATGCCCGCGCTCGACACCAGCTTCACGCAGACGCGGGCGCGCGTGTTGATCTGCTTCAGATCGTAAATCAGCTGCGCCAGATCTTCGATCGAGTAAATATCGTGGTGCGGCGGCGGCGAGATGAGCGTCACGCCCGGCGTCGAGTGG
Organism: Sandarakinorhabdus limnophila DSM 17366; assembly: GCF_000420765.1. Taxonomy (GTDB): domain Bacteria; phylum Pseudomonadota; class Alphaproteobacteria; order Sphingomonadales; family Sphingomonadaceae; genus Sandarakinorhabdus; species Sandarakinorhabdus limnophila. Next base: position 11,557 of record NZ_ATVO01000009.1, read on the forward strand.
CGCAGCTTGGCGATGAGTTCCGTCACCTTGAAGCCGGGCAGCTGCCCGCCCTCGCCGGGCTTGGCGCCTTGGCTGACCTTGATCTCGATTTCCTCGCAGGCGTTCAGATATTCCGCCGTCACGCCGAACCGGCCAGACGCCACCTGCTTGATCACGCTGTTGCCGTTGTCGCCGTTGGCATAGGGCTTGAACCGGATCGGGTCTTCGCCGCCTTCGCCCGAAACCGCCTTGGCACCAATCCGGTTCATCGCGATCGCCAGCGTCTCGTGCGCTTCCGGAGACAGCGCGCCCAGGCTCATGCCCGGCGTCACGAAGCGCTTGCGGATTTCGGTGACGGATTCCACCGATTCAATCGGCACGGCTTTCGTTCCGGGCACGAAATCCATCAGGTCGCGCAGCGAAATCGGCGGCAGCGCCTGCACGCCGCGGCTGAACTTTTGATAGTCGCTGTAGCTGTCGCGGCTCACCCCCGTTTGCAGCAGGTGGATCAGCTGGGCATTCCAGGCATGGGCCTCGCCATTGGCGCGCCAGCGATACAGGCCGCCGACCGGCAACGCGATCACATCCTCGTCCCAGGCCTTTTCGTGGCGCATCTGGGCGTTGACGAACAACGATTCAAAGCCCTCGCCGCTGATCTTGGCCGGCATGCCGGGGAAGAAATCATTCACCAGCGCCCGGCTCAGCCCAACCGCTTCGAAGTTGTAGCCGCCGCGATAGGAGGAGATCACCGCGATCCCCATCTTGGCCATGATCTTGAGCAGACCGTCGTCCACCGCCTTCTTGTAACGGGCAATGCACTCGTCCAGCGTCTGGCTGCCGAACAGGCCGCGCGCATGGCGATCGGCGATGGCTTCCTGCGCCAGATAGGCATTGACGGTGGTCGCCCCCACGCCAACCAGCACCGCGAAATAATGTGTGTCGAGCGCTTCGGCGGCCCGCACGTTGATGCTGGCGTAAGCGCGCAAGCCCTTGCGCACCAGGTGCGTGTGCACGCCGGCCGTGGCCAGGATCATGGCGATTCCGGCCCGCGTGGCCGATTGATGCTCATCGGTGAGGAACAATTGCGTCTTGCCCTGGCGCACCGCGGTTTCGGCTTCGGCGCGCACGCGGGCGATGGCGGCCCTCAGGCCAGCCGGGCCGCCGGCGATCTCGAACGTGCAGTCGATCTCGGCCACCTGACGGCCGAAATGGCCCTTCAGCAGATGCCAGTCGCGGTTGGACAGCACGGGGCTGTCCATCACCATCACGCCGGCCTGGGTGGCTTCATCGTCCAGAATGTTGGTCAGGTTCGAAAAACGCGTCTTCAGGCTCATCACGCCGGTTTCGCGCAAGCTGTCGATCGGCGGGTTGGTGACCTGACTGAAATTCTGCCGGAAGAAGTGCGACAGATTGCGGGCGTTTTCGGAAATCACCGCCAGCGGCGCATCATCGCCCATCGAGCCGACGGCTTCCTTGGCATCCTCCACCATCGGCGCGAGGATCAGCTCCATGTCTTCCAGTGTCTGGCCAGCGGCGACCTGGCGGCGGCGCAGATTGTCCCGATCATAGGCCGCGGCCGGCTCCGGCTTGGCGCGTCCCGGCAGATCCTCGAAATTGGTGAAGCCGGCGACCAGCGACGCATAATCCTGTGCGCCGGCCACCTTGGCCTTGATTTCGGCATCGGCGTAGAAGCGAGACGGCGCGGCATCGAGGTCTACGGCGATCATCTCGCCGGGGCCAAGCGCGCCTTTCTTCACCACGTCACCTTCCGGCACCACCACCATACCGGCTTCGCTGCCGGTGATCAGCAGGCCATCACGCGTGAGGCAGTACCGCATCGGCCGCAGCGCGTTGCGATCAAGGCCCGCCACCACCCAGCGGCCATCGGTCATGGCCAGCGCCGCCGGCCCGTCCCACGGCTCCATCAGCGACGCGAAAAAGGCATACATGGCGCGCGTGGCCGGATCGAGGCTGGCATCACGCTGCCAGGCCTGCGGGATCAGCATCAACTTGGCAGTCGGCGCATCGCGACCCGACCGCACAAAGGCTTCGAACACCGCATCAAGCGCCGCCGTATCCGACGCGCCGGCCGGGATCAGCGGCTTGATGTCTTCCGAATGTTCGCCAAACGCGGCGGCCGCCATCTTGATCTCGTGGCTCTTCATCCAGTTGCTGTTGCCGCGGATCGTGTTGATTTCGCCATTGTGCGCCAAGGTGCGGAACGGCTGCGCCAGCCACCATTGCGGGAAGGTGTTGGTGGAATAGCGCTGGTGATAAATGGCAAAGCGCGAAACGAAGCGCTCGTCGTTGAGGTCGGGATAGAAAACGCTGAGCGATTCCGCCAGGAACAGCCCCTTGTAGATCAGCGTGCGGCACGACAGCGAGCAGAAGTAGAAGCCCTGGATCTGGGCTTCGATCACCTTCTTCTCGATGCGGCGGCGGATGAGATAGAGGTCCTTCTCGAACCGCTCCTTGGCATCCTCACCATCGTCCTTCGGCCCGGCGATCATGATCTGCTCGATCTCGGGACGGCTCAGCATCGCCTTGTCGCCGATGCAGCTGATATCCACCGGCACCTGGCGCCAGCCATAGACCTTGTAGCCGAAACCGATGATTTCAGATTCAACGATCGTCCGGCAGGCTTCCTGCGCGGCCAGATCGGTACGCGGCAGGAACACCTGGCCCACAGCCAGCAGACCGGCGACTGGCTTCTGGCCGTGCCTTTCGACATGTTCGTGGAAGAAATCCACCGGGATCTCGACCAATATGCCCGCACCATCGCCCGTCATGCCATCGGCATCGACCGCGCCGCGGTGCCACACCGCCTTCAGCGCATCGATGGCCGCGGTCACCACCCGGCGCTGCGGTTTGCCATCCGTGGCCGCCACCAGCCCCACGCCGCAGGCATCGCCTTCGAAATCGGGGCGATACATGCCGACATCGGCAATGCGGGCGCGTTCCTCAGGCGAAACGACGAAGGGTGCGGGCATCTGGGTCATGGCTTCTTTGCCTGTTGTGCGTTGCTGCTCAGCGGGGCCAGCGCTGCGCCCAGCCGCTTGGCATTGGCCTGCATGGCCGCATCGATCTTCGCCCCGATCAACTGGCCGGTGGCCTGACCGATGGCAGCGGCCACCGCCGGTTCCTTGCGCATCAGCGCCTGACCGGCGGGCGTGCGATAAAAGGCCAGGATGGCGTCAAGTTCTGCGTTGGTGAACTGGCGGGCATAGGCCTGGGTGGCGGCGGTCACCACGCTGTTCAGATTCTGGTTTACCACGCCCTGCGCGACTTCAGCCTGAATGGCGCCGGCCTTGGCCAGCACCGGATCAAATTTCGCCTTGTTGGCCTGATAGGCGGGGATGAAACCCGGCTGCTGGGCCAGCATGGCACGGATCACCGCGCCCGATTTCATCTGGGCGATGCTGCCCGCCATCTGCGTCTGCAACTTGGCCTTGATGTTCAGCTGCGCCACGATCGCCGCCGCCGATTGCAGGGTGGCCGGATCCATCGGACGCGCCGCGGCCGGCTTGGTCTGGGCCTGCGCTGCGCCAGCAACGGCAAGAGCGGCAAAAGCGACGATCAGTGTCTTCATTTGGGCAATTCCTTGGAGTTGGTCAGGCTGCGGCTGCGGCTGCAGTCACGCGGGCGCGCAGATATTGGTGCATCTGCGCCGCCACGTCACGCCCGTCGCGCACCGCCCACACCACCAGGCTGGCGCCGCGCACAATGTCGCCGGCGGCGAACACGCCGTCCACGCCGGTCATCATGGTCTTGTGATCGATGCGCACCGTGCCCCAGCGCGTCACCGGCAATTGCGGCGCGCCAAACAGGGTCGGCAGGTCTTCAGCATCAAAGCCCAGCGCCTTGATCACCAGATCAGCCTGAAGCGTGAAGCGATTATCGGCATCTGGTTCCGGGCTGCGGCGGCCATCGGGGCCTGGCTGGCCCAGCCGCATGCCTTGCGCCACCACGCCGGCGGGCGTGATCTGTGCCGGGGCCGCCAGCCAGACAAACTCCACGCCCTCTTCCTCGGCATTGGCGACCTCGCGCGCCGAACCCGGCATGTTGGCGCGATCGCGGCGATAAAGGCACTTCACGCTGGCGGCGCCCTGGCGGATGGCGGTGCGCACGCAATCCATCGCCGTATCGCCGCCGCCGATCACCACGACATGCTTTCCCGTTGCATCAAAGGTGGCGGCATCCGGAAGCGCATCGCCAAAGCCGGCCTTGTTGGCGGCGATCAGATAATCCAGCGCCTCCATCGTCGTCGGGCCATCGGCGCCCGGCACTTCGACCTGACGCGCCTTGTACACGCCAGTTGCGATCAGCACGGCATCGTGCTTCGCCCGCAGATCGGCCAGGCTGGCATCACGGCCCACGGCGAAATCCTGATGGAAATGCACGCCGCCCTCGCGCAGCCGCTCGACCCGGCGCATCACCACCGGCTTTTCCAGCTTGAAGCCGGGAATCCCGTAGGTGAGCAGGCCGCCCGCGCGATCGTGCCGGTCATAGACATGCACGTCATAGCCCTTCACGCGCAGCGCCTCGGCGGCCGTCAGCCCGGCCGGACCGGCGCCGATGATGGCCACGCTCTGGCCACTGCGATCAGCGACGGGCTGCAGCGGCTTCACCCAGCCCTGCTCCCAGGCATTATCGGTCAGGAACTTCTCCACCGAACCGATGGTGACGCTGCCGAACCCTTGCTCGATCACGCAATTGCCTTCGCACAACCGGTCCTGCGGGCAGATGCGGCCGCAGATTTCCGGCATGGCGTTGGTTGCCGCCGATACTTCATAGGCTTCCTGCAGGCGGCCTTCCGCCGTCAGCTTCAGCCAATCGGGGATGTTGTTCTGCAACGGGCAATGCACCTGGCAGAAGGGCACACCGCACTGGCTGCAGCGCCCGGCCTGCTCTTCGGCCTTGGCGAGGATATAGGGGCGGCTGATTTCGAGGAAATCATGGGCACGCTCATCGGCTGACCGCTTGGCCGGGTAAGCCTGGGTCCGCTCGACGAACTTCAGCAATTTTGTTGCGGCCATGGTCGCTTATCCTTTCGTTCGGATGCGCGAAACCACAAGCGCCGGCGCTTGTCACGTGAAAAGCGGGAAATAGGGCAATATTTCTGCCCTAAATCTGATCAACTCGCCAGATTCGGGCGGTTTGACCGGCATTTTATGACCGGTTCGGCCCTATCTCATCGCCAACCACACCAACGCGGCGCTGCCGGCGATGATTCGGTACCAGGCGAACGGGGCGAATCCAAAGCGACTGACCAGCGCGACAAAGCCCTTCACCACGGCCAGCGCCACCACGAAGCTGACGGCAAAGCCGATGCCGATGGCCGACAGGTTGGACGCATCAAGGCTGTCGCGGTTCTTCCACAGCATCAGCACGGTGGCGCCCGAAATCGTCGGCACGGCGAGGAAAAAGCTGAACTCGGCGGCCGTCTTGCGGTCCACCCCCAGCATCAGCGCCGCCATGATGGTGGCGCCCGAGCGCGACACGCCGGGGATCATGGCAACACACTGGCCCAGCCCGATCAGCAGCGAATTGCGCGGGGTCAGTGCCTCCACCCCGAACACCTTGGCCTCGCCCATGCGCTTTTCGATCCACAGAATCGCAAAGCCCCCAACGATCAGCGAGACGGCCACGGTGGTGGGGCTTTCCAGCATGGCTTCCACGGCCTTGATGAACAGCACGCCCATGATCGCGGCCGGCAGGAAGCCCAGGAACACGTTGCGGATGAAGGCAAAGGCCGTCGGTTCCCGCACCAGCAGGCCACGCGCCACCCCTATGAACCGCCCCCAATAGGCGACCAACACAGCCAGAATCGCGCCGGACTGGATGGCGATATCGAAGGTCGCCCCGGCCTCGCCCGAAAAGCCGAGCAGCTCGCCCGCCAGGATCAGATGCCCGGTGGAGGACACCGGCAGATATTCCGTCAGCCCCTCGACAATGCCGAGCAGGATGATGGTGAGCAGATCGGGCTGGTTCACGCATCCACTTTCGCAAAGCGCCCGCCACGGCGGAAGCGCGCCATCATTTCCGGGATGAATCCGGCCAGCGGCGTCGGCGTGACGCCCAGATCCTTCAGCCCTGGCAAGGTGGTCGCGCAGATATTGCCCTTTTTCAGCATCGCCAGCTGATCGCTGTTCATCGGCATGAACGGCAAGATATCGCCCATCTTAGCGAGCAGGCCGGACGTGAAGTCCGACAATGGCACCACCGGCCGGTCGAGACCGGTCAGATCGGAAATCATCTGCAGGATGGCGGTGAAGCTCAGCACATCCGGCCCGCCCAGTTCAAAGGTGCGCCCGCGCGCATCGCCCGATTGCAGCGCCGCCAGCACCGCATCGGCGACATCACGCACATAGACCGGCTGGAACAGGCTGTCCCCGCAGATTGCCGGCAAGATGGGGGACAATCGCGCCATGCCGGCAAAGCGATTGAAGAACTGATCTTCCGGCCCGGCGACCAGGCTGGGCCGCAGAAGGCAAGCAAACGGCAACGCGCTGAGCACCTGTTGCTCGCCCTCGCCCTTGCTGCGGGCATAGGCGATTGCGCTGATGGCATCGGCACCGATCGCGGACATTTGCACATAGGCCTTTACGCCCGCCGCCGCCGCGGCCCGCGCCGCCCGCCCGGCGCCTTCGGCCTGCAGACCGGCAAAGCGCTGGTCCCCGCTTTCGGCAAGGATGCCAACAAGGTTCACGCCCGCCGATGCGCCGACAAAGGCGGCAGCCATATCGGCATCGGAACGGATATTGCCGGTCACCACCTGGATCTGGCCAAGATCACCGAGCGGCTTCAGGTACAGCGCGCTGTCGGCATGGCGGGAGACAACACGCACCCGGTATCCGGCCCGGGCCAGCGCCTCCACCACGTACCGGCCGATGAAGCCCGCACCGCCAATGACGGTGACCAGCGCGCCAACAGGCAACGGGGAAGCAGTGCTTGTGCTGTGAAGATCAGTCATGCCGGCGATTTAGCCGCTGGCGCCGGCCTTGTCTTGGCTCATCTTGCCCCGCGACGCTGCTGCTGGCGGAAAAATCGCGATTGCCCGGCACAGACGATTGACATCCCCCGATTCCACCCATATCAGCCGCCGCCTACCCCGTGCCCAGATGGCGGAATTGGTAGACGCACCAGCTTCAGGTGCTGGCGCTCGCAAGGGCGTGGAGGTTCGAGTCCTCTTCTGGGCACCATCACTCCGGCCGCCAGCGGCCGCCGGAGATTGAAAAACCTTCAAAATCAGCTGGGCCAGCTCTCGCGGTGACCGCCTGTGTTCGCCGACATCCGTCGGCAAGCGCAGTTTTCTGGGGCCTTCAGTACCATCGCCAAAACCCTTTGGCTGCTGTCGAAGCTTTCGCCGTCCCTGGGCAAACGGCCAATGACCGCGGCGCCCATTTGGCAGGCGCGCGTGGACATGGCGCAATGGTGGGCGGACCATCTCGATGTCCTCCGCAAGGGGGCGGAGGTGGTGCCAATGAGGGCAGTCAGTTACCGTCGGGTGGGCATCCCTCCCTTGCTGCTACTTCCGCATTGCGACCTCATTTCGGCCAATATGGTCAATCGCATCCTAACCCAAAGCCGACACTGGTTCTTGGTGTTAGCCGGCAAATGACAGCGGTAGCCGCAGAAAGCGCCGCCCCTGCGCATCGGGCGGCGGCAGCTCGCCAGCTGCGATATTCACCTGCAGGCTTGGCAGGATCAGCGTTGGCGGAGCCAGCGTTGCGTCTCGGGCCTGACGCATCGCGACAAAGCTCCGTGCATCAACGCCATCATGCACATGGATATTGCCCGCCTTTTGCGCGGCGACGCTGGTTTCGCAGGCATAGTCTGCGCGGCCGGTTGGTAGATAATCATGGCCAACAAAAATCCGGGTTTCGGGCGGGAGCGCCAGGATCTTCAGGATCGAGGCATGCAGCGTTGCCGCATCGCCGCCGGGAAAATCACAGCGCGCGGTGCCATAGTCGGGCATGAACAGCGTGTCGCCAACGAAGGCGGCGTCACCGATGAGATAGGTCAGACAGGCAGGCGTGTGGCCGGGCGTGTGCATCACGCGGATGGTCAAATTGCCCAGCGGCAGGGTGGCGCCATCTTCCACCAGAACGTCGAACTGGCGGCCATCGGTGGGCAGATCGTCCATGCCAAAGCGCGGTGCGAACACCTTCTGCACCTCGGCAATGCGGGCGCCGATCACCAGCGGTGCGCCACTTTTGTCCCGCAGCCAGTGGCCGCCGGCCAGATGGTCGGCGTGGGCGTGGGTTTCGAGGATCCAGCGCAGCTTGAGCTGGCGCCGCTCAACGACGCTGTACAACGCCTCAAGGCCGTTGTGTGAGACGCGGGCGCCCTTGGGTTCATAATCCAGCACCGCATCGATGATCACGGCCTCGCCCGTGTCGGGATCTGAGACGAGATAGGTCCACGTGTTGGTCGCATGGTCAAAGAACGGAGTGACGTCAGGGCGGTTCATATCGATCTCCAATGCCGCGACATTAGCATTTGCTAAATTAGTTTCAAGTAGGTATATCCACCGCCATGAACATTTCCGCGAATCTTGAGGCCTTTGAGGCCAGCGCCGCAGAGGCGGCCAAGCTGATGAAGGCGCTCGCCAATGAGCGCCGGCTGCTGATCCTGTGCCAGATTGCCGATGGGGAACGCTCGGTGGGTTCGCTCAACGTCGGCCTGTCGCAATCGGCCCTGTCGCAGCATCTGGCGCTGCTGCGCGAAGAGGGCGTCGTGAAAACCCGGCGCGAGGCGCAGACCATCTATTATTCGATCGCCAATCCGGCTGTGCACAAGGTGATTCAGACCCTGGCGGAAATCTACTGCCCGGAACTTGCCGGCCTGCCGGCCTGACCCGCCAACAAGGATATTGCCATGGAAGCCGGACTGGCACTCGGACTTCCAGCGGCCGTTGCCGGCGGGGCCATCATCGCCCTGCTGCTCGGCCTGTTTGGCGGCGGCGGCTCCGTGCTGGCGACGCCGCTGCTGCTCTATATCGTCGGCATATCTGATCCGCACGTGGCCATCGGCACGGGGGCGGCGGCCGTTGCCATGAACGCGGCGGCCAATCTGGCGGTGCAGGCGCGGGCCGGCACCGTGAAATGGCCGTGTGCGCTTTCCTTCGCGGGGGCTGGCCTCGCCGGTTCGCTGGCCGGCGCGGTTCTGGCGCAGCGCGTGGACGGGCAGGCGCTGCTCAGCGCCTTTGCGCTGGCCATGCTGGCGGTGGGGCTGGCCATGCTGCGCCCGGCGAAAGCCGAAGGCGACCCAGCGGTGCGGCTTGATCTGCCGATGACGCTGAAGCTGGTGCCGGCCGGGCTTGTTGTTGGCCTTGCGGCGGGCTTCTTCGGGATCGGTGGCGGTTTCCTGATCGTGCCCGGCCTGATGGCGGCCACCGGCATGACGCTGGCCAACGCCGCGGCCTCCTCATTGGTTTCGGTGATGGTGTTCGGCGTCGCGACGGCCGGCACTTATGCAGTGGCCGGCCGAGTGGATGGCCCGGCACTGCTGGCGATGGTGGCCGGCGGGCTCATCGGCGTGCTGGCCGCCAAACCACTGGCGCCGCGTCTTGCCACCCGCGCCGCCTTGGCCCGCCGGCTGTTCGCGATCATGGTGATCCTGACGGCGCTGTACGTCGGCTGGCGCTCACTGGGATGAGGCGGGCAGCGCCAGGCCATCGTCGCACAGCACCACATAGATGGCCGGGATCACCAGCAGGGTGAGCAGGATTGAACTGGCCAGCCCGAACAGATGCCAGTTGTCAAACCTTCCTCGCGGGCGCAGATCAGCCGCACCAGATCGAGAAAGGGCACCATCACCATGTACATAATCAATGGCGCGCTCGGTTCACCCTATTCGATGAAGATGCGCGCGCTGATGCGCTATCGCCGTATTCCGCACCTCTGGGTCCACGGTGCGGACTCGCGCGAGGCGCTGGCCAGGGTCAAAGCACCGGTCATCCCGGTGATGGAATATCCCGATGGGACGTTCCACAATGATTCCACCCCGCTGATTTATGATCTGGAGGCGCGTCACGCCGAACGTTCCGTGGTTCCGCCAGACCCGGCAAGTGCCTTCATCGCGCACCTGATCGAGGATTTTGCCGATGAATGGGTGACCAAGGCGATGTTCGGCTACCGCTGGCTGGAGGATGTGGACCAGATCCAGATGAGCCGCTGGCTCGCCTTTGACGCGATGAAGGGCGGCGGGCTGGCGACGAGCCAGGGCTTTGCCGAACAGTTCCGCGCCCGCCAGGTCGGGCGGATGGCGATTGTCGGCTGCACGCGCGAAAATTTCCCGCTGATCGAAGCCTCGACCCACGCGCTGATGGCGGCGCTGGAGGCGCATGTGGTCGATCGCCATTGCCTGTTCGGCACGCGCCCCAGCCTCGCGGAATTCGGCATATATGGCCAGTTATCGCAGCTTGGCGTTGACCCGACCGCGCAAACAATGATGCGCAAGGACTATCCCTACAGCTTCCGCTGGCTGCTCCATATTGACGATATGTCGGGCATCGAGGGCCAATGGGATGCAGCAGATGCGCCCTTTGCGCCGATCATCGCCGCATGGCTGAAGCAGGTGGGCGACATCTACATGCCCTTCCTCCTCGCCAATGCCGCCGCGATCGAAGCCGGCGAAACGACCTTCAGCATGACCGCCATGGGCCTGCCCTACACCCAGGGTGTGTTCAAATATCAGGCCAAATGCCTGGCTGATCTGCGCGCGCGCCATGCCGCGCTGGATGCGACCGCGCGGGGACGCATCGATCCGCTGCTGGCGGAGGCGGGGTGTCTCGACGCCTTGCTGAGCCGATGAGCCCGAAGCGACCGGCAGCCGTTCTGGCCGCTCTGACCGTGCTGCATCTGCTTGCGCCCGGCACCCACGCGGCCCCTGCGAAGCGCCCCAACATCGTAATCCTGCTTGCCGATGATTGGGGGTTCAGTGATGTCGGCGCCTTCGGCGGCGAAATTGCGACGCCCAATATCGACGCGCTCGCGGCCAAGGGTGTGCGTTTTTCGAATTTCCACGTCGCCGGTTCATGCTCGCCCACGCGGGCGATGCTGCAGACGGGCGTGATCAACCACCGTGCCGGCTTGGGCAACATGCCGGAGACAATCCCACCGGAACATCAGGGCAAGCCCGGCTATGACGCGCACCTCAACAACCGCGTGGTGACCATTGCCGATCAGCTGCGCGCTGGCGGCTACCGCACCTATCTGACCGGGAAATGGCATCTGGGCCACACGCCCGACAGCCTGCCCACGGCGCGCGGCTATGATCATGCGCTTGCGCTGGCCCAATCGGGCGCCGACAATTTTGAAGATAAGCCCAATCTGCTCATTTATGACCAGACCGAATGGAGCGAGGACGGCAAGCCGGCGAAACTGCCGGCGCGTTTCTATTCCTCGACCCTGATTGTCGACAGGATGATCCGCTATATTGACAGCGGCAACGCCAGCGGAAAACCGTTTCTGGCTTCGGTGAACTTCATCGCCAACCACACGCCATTGCAGGCGCCCGATGCCGACATCGCGGCCTATGCCGGGCGCTACACCGCGGGCTGGACAGCGCTGCGCAACCAGCGCCGGGCCGCAGTGATTGCCAAGGGCATGATGCCCGCAGGCGTTGCCATGGTAACCATGAATACCAGTGGCGACTGGTCGCAATTGTCGCCTCAGGAACGGCAGCAGCGCGCCGGTGCGATGGCGGCCTATGCCGGCATGGCCACAGCCATGGACCGTGAAATCGGCCGGCTGGTCGCGCATCTGAAGGCCATCGGCGAATATGAGAACAGCATATTCGTTTTTCTGTCTGACAATGGCGCCGAAGCCACCGACCCGATGGCGATGGGGGCATTTGCGCGCTGGAACGCCAATCATCTCTATGATCAAAGCATCGCCAGGCAGGGTCGCCCGGGCTCGCTGACTGCACAAGGCGCTGGCTTTGCCAGCGCATCGGTCTCGCCGCTGCGGGGATACAAGTTCAGCGCGAGCGAAGGGGGCTTGCGTGTGCCGATGATCATGGCCTGGCCGGGCAATCCGGCGATCAGGGGTGGCAGCGTTGCGACCGGCTTTGCCCATGTCACCGATATGCCGCCCACGTTGTTGGCGCTGGCCGGGGTGACGCCGCAGCAAGGCGTTTTTGCCGGGCGCCGTGTCGAGCCCATGATCGGGTTGAACCTGTCGCCGATGCTCACCGGGAGTACGCCATCCGTCCATCCGGCAGACAAGCCGCTGGGCTATGAACTGTCGGGCAACGCGGTGCTGTTCAAAGGCGATTACAAGCTGGTCAAGAACCTGCCACCTTATGGCGATGCCCGCTGGCGGCTCTACAATATCAGCGCCGATCCCGGCGAGACTGATGATCTGTCGCGCGCCGATCCGGAACGATTTGCCGTCATGCAAAGCGATTATGCCGCCTTTGCCAGGGCCAACCAGGTGCTGCCGATGCCCGAAGGCTACACGGCGCCCGACCAGATTTTCGCCAATGCATTGCGTACGTTGCTCATACCGCGGCTGCTCGAACTGTGGCCAGCTGGTGCCATATTGGTGGTAGCATTAGCGACCTTGATCCGGTGGCGCCGCCGCCGCGCTAAACGGTGAAGGGCTATTGGCCAGGCCGCTGGCCCTGCGAGGACGGCGGCCCACGCCGGTTGCAGTCGGTTCCCGATCCCAAGGCCCTGGCAGAACCTGCCAGTCTGCGGCTCGCGGCGACCTCGCGGCGCCGGTTGATGACGACGATGACCGTACTCGGCGATCCGGGCGAGCTTTTTCTGCTGACCCATCAGGCGCTGCGATCGCGGATCGGGTTGCCTACCACCGCGCAGGTCGAGCGTATCGATCCGTTGACGCTGCGCCCTCTCGCCCGCAGCCCGCGCCTCGACGGCGGCCCGATCTGGCCGGGCGGGATGGCCGTCCACCGCAATGGCGATCTTTACATCGTCTATGGGCGCTACATCCATCGCCTAGACCGCGCAGATCTCGCTGTCCGCGCGGCAGCGCGATTGCCGGTCGATCAGCCCTATAACAGTTTCGTGATCCTCGATTCTGGGCTGATTGTGACGAAGAATCTGTCAGTTCGCTCCACAGCACAACTTTGTGTGATCGATCCGGACGATTTGACCATGGCCTGCCCGCCGCTCGATTGCGGCGAGCCATCGGTCGCGCGGCTCAGCGCCGTTGGAAATACCGTCTATGTGGTGGGTGTGCGTACGATAACCCGCTATCATTGGGATGGCACTGCCTTGCGCCGCGACGATAGCTGGGCCTGCCCCTATATCGGCAACAGCCAGCGCAGCCATGGCTGGGATGCGGTGATCGGGGACCGGCACCTTTGGCTGATGGACAACGGCCAGCATCGCTATCGAACAAGCATGGTCGGGCGCGGCGTTGCGCAGGCACCCAACCGGCTCATCCGCGTTGCACTTGCAGACGCTGAGGACTGGCAGGGCATCGACGTCAGCGGCTTACCGGGTGGCAGCATCACCAACCCGCCGCTCTGGGACGAAGCAAGGCAGATCGTCATCGCATATGACAGCGCCAATCGCGTCATCTGCGGCTTCCGGTTCGAGGAAGAGAAGCGCGCGCTCGTGCCACTGTGGAGGCAAGACGGTTTTGGCTGCGCCAGCCACATGTTGCATTTCCCCGAAAGTGGCCTGATTTGCACCAATGATTATCAGCGCCGCGAAGCGATCGTCCTGCTCGATATCGCTAGCGGAGCGACAGTTGCGCGGGTCGAAACAGGCGGGTTCATGCAAGGCGTGGTGTTTCCCTCGCCCGGCTGGAATGAAGATTTCTATTGGTGCTCGATGGACCAGGTGACGCGGATCGCGTTGACGTGATCCGCGCCGCCGAAAAATAGCCCGGCGTGTTCGGGGCTGGGGTGAAGCTGTTTGGTGATGTTCATAATTTCGCTACCTCCAATATCGCCTGCACAAAACCCTGCGGGTCGTTTTCCTGGATGAAATGGCCGCCCTTCAGCGTGCGGTGCGGTTGGCCTGCGGTACCGGGAACGCGGCCGATGAAACGCGTTTCACCGCCGCGGGTCACCGGATCGCCGTCGCTGAAGCAGCACAGGAAGGGCTTGTGCCACTGGTCGAACACCTGCCACGCGCGCTTCTGGTCCGGGATGGCGACGTTGTTTTCGAACGGCACGAAACTGGGGAAGATGCGCGCACCGGCCTTGTAGCTGCTATCCGGAAATGGCGCGTCGTAAGCGGCAATCTCGGCCGCGCTGAGCGCGCGTTTGGCCCCGGCGTTGATGATCCGGCCGATCGGGAAGACCGGACTCCATTTGGAAAAGGCCCGCCACAGGGCAAAGGCGCGCGGGGGCGGGCCACCTTCAGGCAGGCCGCCATTGGACAACACCACGCTGGCAAAACGATCCGGCATTTCTGCGACCAGGCGCAGGCCGATCAATGAGCCCCAATCCTGACAGACCAGCGTCATCCGCGTCAGGTCCAGCGCCTCGACCCATTGGCGCATCCAGCCGACATGGCGGGCATAGCTGTAGTCGGTCTTCCGGGTCGGCTTGTCTGATTTGCCGAAGCCGATCAGATCGGGGGCGATCACGCGAAAACCGGCTGCCACCACCGGGCCGATCATGTGCCGATACAGATAACACCAGCTTGGCTCACCATGCATCATCAGCACCACGGGCGCGTCGCGCGGCCCTTCATCGACATAATGGATGCGCAGGGGCGTGCCATCGCCAGGATCAGCGATCTCCACATAATGCGACGCGAAGGGAAAATCGCTGATCGCCGCAAAGGCGCTATCGGGCGTGCGTAAGACCTTCACGATATATCCCCTGCTTTCGTTAATATTGGCACTATTGGTGCCGTATTACCGCCGCAAGGTCAAGCCGAAGGCCCGGGTTTCGCCGTATCCACCAGCCGGAACCCGATATGATCGGTGCCCAGCCCGCGCTCCTGGAACTGGCGCGCGGCCGGGCGATAGCGGGCGCAATAGTTGGCGGCGCACAGATAGGATCCGCCCTTGATGATGTTGACCGGTTCGCCAGCATCGGCGCGCGATCCGCTGGAACTGGTCCATTCCCAGACATTGCCGATCATGTCGTACAAGCCAAAGCCATTGGGTTTGAAGCAGCCCACGGGCGCACGCCCGGCAAAGCCATCGGTGCCCAGATTCCTCACCGGGAAAATGCCTTGATAATAGTTGGCTTGCGGCTGGCCTTTCGCGTCAACCGGTTCCGGCAGTGCTGCTGCCCCGATGCGAGCGGCATATTCCCATTGCGCCTCGGTCGGCAGTTGCTTGCCGGCCCAGCGCGCATAGGCCTGCGCATCCTGCCAAGCGATCTGGACCACGGGTTCGCGGTCATGCCCGGTGATGCTTTCTTGCAATCCGGATGGGTGCCGCCACTGGGCGCCCGTGACCCACCGCCACCAGTGCGGATCCGCTTGCGATGGAATGTTGAACACGGCTGACCCCGGCACCAGCATCTCGGGCGGGGTGCCGGGAATTTGGGGTGGTTCGCGCTCGGCCATTGTCCGGTAACCGGTGGCCTGCACAAAGGCGGCGAACTGGGCGTTGGTCACTTCATGGGCGTCGATCCAGAACCCCTTGACCGTGACCGTGCGCGGCGGGCCTTCTTCCGGATACTGCGGATGATCGCCCATCACGAAGCGGCCGCCGGGCACCCAGACCATCCTGTCATCGGGCAGGCCGGCGCAGGCTTTGCCGGGCGGCGCCGGCGCCTCCGTGCAAGCTGACAGCAGCAGCACAAGACTGGCCGTGAACGCCAGACGTTGCATCAGTTGTCCGGCATCGCGGCCAAGGCATTGCCCAGTAAACGCCGAACCACCGCCTTGGCCTCTTCAACGGGCAGTTCCTGATCATGGCGCAACAGGCGCCAGGTCTGGAAACTCAGGATGACATGCAGACCGCGGGTGCCGGCCAGATCGACCTTTACCGTCGCCGGCAAATGGGCCTCCAGAGTTTCGAATTCCAACCGCAGCATGCGGCGATAATCCTGCATCAGATAGGGCGACTGGAAGCGTTTGAGACTGGCCGAAATCCGGTAGGGCAGGATGGTTTCAAACACCTTCGATCGCTTGTCGGCGATATCGAAAAGCCTTTCCTTCCAGTCTGCGCCGGCGGGGGCTTGCAGGATGATCGGCATCACCTGTGCCTCGATCACTTCGCCCATCTCGCGGTACAGCTCATCCATGTCGTCAAAGTGGCGGAAGACCGAACGCAGGCCGACGCCCGCCACCTCCGCAACCCGCGCCGCGCTGGGCGAAACATCGCCCTTGCTGACCAGATCGAGCATCGCGGCGACAATCTTGCCCCGGCTGGATCGACTCCGTTCGCGTCGGCCATCGGCCAGCGGCGCTTGCGAACGTGATGCCATCTTGTGCGATACATTGGCCATGAACCCTGTTTTGCGGCAAACCAGCAATGGTGCAAGCAACAATAGTGATTGCAAAAATTTCTTGGCACTTTTAATGTCAATATCAGGGTTCGATCTGGCGGCAGCCGTGCGACGCGACGCCATGGACGGCCCGGAATGGAGCGGTTGGCGTGATGGCTGAGGGGATCATCTGGGGCACGGCGCTGCTGGCTTATGGCGCTTTCCGGCTCTGGTATGACAATTGGTCTGGCCCGCTGAAACCCGCGGAGATCGATACCTTTCTGGCCCAAATGGCCGGCCGTTTCGAAGCAACCGGGAACAGCCCGGATGTCCTGCGCGCTTTCCTTGCGGCCGATGATGGCCGTGAGTTCGTGATGCTCAATCTGGTCAAGGCGCAATTGGACCCGGTGGAAGATCCGCAGACCGGGCAGATGGTGCAGGGCTTTGAACTGCTGAAACGCTATTCCAAACGCTTCATGCCGGTGCTGTTCCGCAATGGCGGCCATCCCGGCATCGTCGGGCGCAAAGTGGGCGGCTATGTCGATGCCTGGAACACCGAACCCGATCCCGGCTGGACGGTTTTCGGCCTGATGCGATACCGCAGCCGCCGCGACATGATCAAACTGGTGATGGACCCGGCCTTCATGGCAGGCCACCCGGACAAGTTGCTCGGCACGCTGGCGACCTTTTCCTTCCCGACGCAGCGGGTGCTGTCCTTCTATGTGGGCCCACGGGTCACCGTGGCGCTGGCGCTGGCGCTGATTGCCGCCCTGTCGCACCTGATGATGCTGACCATCGCATCATGACCGCGCTGCTGCCGCCCAGCACCAACCACCATTATCGCGGCGCGCGCGCTGCGGCCTGGTTCCTGGCGCTGTACGGCGTTGGCTGGATCGTGCCGGGGATGATCCACAGCTTCCTGCCCGATGGTGGTGCAGGCACGATTGCAGGGCTTGATCTGGGCCACAATACGGCGCTGATCATTGGCCTGTTCGCTTGGGCCGGCGCCACGCAGATCGCGCACGGAATGGTGACCTTGGCGGTCGCCCTCCATTATCGCACGTTGGTGCCCTTGTTTTTGTTGGTCAGCCTGCTGGAGCGCAGTTTGCTCAGTTGGTCGGCCTGGGTTGGCCGCGCGCAGCCGGGCGTGCATCATCCACCCGAACATTATGCCAGCCTGATCCTGGTCCCCGTTATCCTTCTATTCCTGCTGCTCGCCCTGCGCCCTGCCGCGATTCAACCCGGAGGTCCACGATGACACGCACGATGAAGTGGCTGGGCGCCTTGGCCCTGCTGGTTGGCGCGGGCTATTTGGGTTTTCAGCGGTATAAGATCTACCTTCCCGGCATCATCGGCGAATGGCGGGAACCAATTGCAGAGAATCGCCCGATCAGTTGGGCGCAGGGTCCTGCGGTGGCCCCTTCTGGCGAGCGTCCGCCCAATGTCATCCTGATTGTCGCCGACGATCTTGGGATGAATGACATCTCGCTCTACGGCGGCGGCGTTGCTGGTGGCGCTGTGCCGACCCCCAACATCGATGTGATTGCCAAGCAAGGGGTTAGCTTTGCCAACGGCTATGCCGCCAATGCGACCTGTTCGCCATCGCGCGCAGCCTTGATGACGGGGCGTTATCCGACGCGTTTCGGTTTTGAATTTACCGCCGTTCCAGCCGCCCTTGCTTCAAACCTGGCTCACAGCGGTGGCAAATCACCCTACCCAGCGATCTATCATGAAGAGCTGAACCACGATCTGCCTGCCTATGCCGACATGGGTGTGCCGCATGACCAGATCATGTTGCCAGAAATCCTGAAAGCCAGAGGTTATCACACGATCCACATCGGCAAGTGGCATCTGGGCGAGGCCGAACCATTGCGGCCGACGTCGCAGGGATTTGACGAAAGCCTTGGCATGCGTTCGGGCGCAGATCTTTTCATGGCCGAACACGATCCTCAGGTCGTCAACGCGAAGCTGCCATGGGATCCAATCGACCGCTTTTTATGGGCGAACCTGCCCCATGCCGTTTACTGGGGAAACAGTCAGCGCTTTCGCCCAAAGGGCCATCTGACGGACTATTTCACCGACAATGCGCTGGCCGCGATCGAGGCCAACAAGAACCGACCCTTCTTCCTGTATCTCGCCTACAATGCGCCGCACACTCCGCTGCAGGCGCTCAAGAGTGACTATGATGCGCTACCGCAGATCAAGGACCATACCCAGCGCGTTTATGGCGCGATGATGCGCCAGCTCGACCGGCGGATCGGCGATGTGATGCAAAAGCTGAAGGACACGGGGCTCGACGAGAATACTCTTGTGATCTTCACAAGCGACAATGGCGGCGCCTGGTATACCGGCATCAAGGATCACAACACGCCCTATCGCGGTTACAAAGGAACTTTCTTCGAAGGCGGCATTCATGTGCCGATGATGATGCGCTGGCCGGGCAGGATCGCGCCGGGCACGGTCCGAAGCGATGTTGCCCAGCACCTTGATATGTTTGCCACGATTGCCGCGGCAACCGGTGCGAACGTGCCAGGAGATCGCAAGATGGACAGCTTCAACCTGCTCGCTGCCGGACCGAAGCGCGAAATCACCTTCTGGCGCTCTGGCGACTACCGCGTGGTGCGTGCGGGCGACTGGAAATTGCAAGTTTCGAAGCGCCCTGACCAAGCCTGGTTGTTCAACTTGGCGAGTGATCCTGCCGAGCGCGTCAACCTGGCCGCGCGCGAACCGCAGCGTGTTGCCCAGTTGCGCAAGATGATCGAAGATCAGAATGCGCAAATGCCCAAGCCGCTCTGGCCCGGCCTGCTCGAAGGCGCGATCCGCATCGACGTCCCACTCAATGCGGCGTGGAGGAAGGATCAGGAATACATCTATTGGACCAATTGACCGCGCAGCGATGTTTCGGTCATGTCCGTCGCTTGTACAGCGGCCTTCTCTTCTTTCCGTTGAACAGCGCGTATGGTCTGCACAATGGCTCCGGCTGTCAAGGCTGATCCAAAATTCACAGAACCTGACCCGTCATGCCTTTTGATTGTTGAAGTCGTTTCAATGCCTTGATGCCGGCAACAACAGTGGCGCATTTCTGAAATATTTCGATTCACCTGTCCGAATATCTGCTGGCCATAATCATCTTCTAAAATCGAACTTTTGGCACCGTCCGAAATTCTAGCTATTCAAGCTTCAGCCAACTGATGTCCGCTTTTGAGTGGCCGAAGAAAGGTCTCCGATGTCCGAGATGAAGGCGCGAAGCTGCCGTTTACTTGCTGATCGGGAAACGGCTTGCAGCGCCGGGTTGACCATGAACAGCCGTGAGGGCCTGCCACCCGGCGGCTTACCGGGATGAGCGGCGGCGCTACTGTTCGAACCGGCGCTGCGCCCGCTGTTCGACGATCCCCACAGGGCCAGATTGCTGCGGTGCGCTGGGCTTCCAATTTGGCCAATCGTGCGTGCAGATTCATCAGTTCACAATCTCTGGCAGAGAGCCTTATTCAATAGATAGTTAATCACTCAGCAGCAGTTTTCCCGTTGCGCGGCCCCTAATCCTGCCGGCATCCCTGCCTCCACAAAAGGGAGCCTACCGCCAATGAAACCCATCTTCGCGCATTCCGCGACCCTTTTGGCTTGCCTGCTGCTTGCCGGATGCGGCGGCAGCGGTACCGCATCACCCGACACGGCCACCGCTTCGCCGCCCGCCACAATAGTGGCGCCGCCGGTTTTGCCCTTTGTTGAACTCAGCTTTGCCTACGAGGCGCACAGGATTGGCACCAAAGACATTGTGCCGCCTTACACCTATGCCGGCGTCAACTATCCCGGCGGCGTGGCCGACATCTTCCCGCAGGGCGGCATCGCGGTCGACTTCGAGCGTGACCGCTTCCCCGAAGTCGTGGTCCCGCTCAACAAGGCTTATGCCACGCCGGCCTATGCGGCATTGCCCTATGTGGTGTTGTCCAACACCAGTGGTCGGCTCCGCCACGATGGCGCGCTCAACGCGCAATTGCCGTCAGTGTTCGGCGCGCGGCGCGCGGCAACGCTCACTGTGGCCGGCAATCCGGCGGCGTTCTTCGTCGCCCACAATGTGTCGGGCATCTACAACGACCCCCGAGCGCACGGCACCGCGGTGCTGTTGGCGCAACGTTCGGGCTCGGTCGGCCAGGTAATGGGCGCGTTCCCCCGTCTGAACACCCGCGATGGCGTGCCGGAGGACGCGGTCGATGCCCATTCGATGGCGGTAGGCGACGTCAACGGAGACGGGCTTGAGGATATCCTGATCGGCAACTGGAACGCCTTTGGCGGCGGATACCCGCCGCTGTTCCTGCTGCAACAGGCCGATGGCCGTTTCAGCGCCCGCGTCGATCCGTTCCTGGCCCGCCTGCTGTCGGTGCCGGTGACCAACCCGCAATCGGCCGGCAACGAAGGCTTCAACCTGCTGCTTGATCTCCACCTGGCCGACCTGAACGGGGACAAGTTCGCCGATCTGATCGCCGGCTTTGGGCATGGTTCGACGCCCAGCCTGCTGTTCATCAACAAGAACGGCCAGTTCAATTTCGATGAGCGCCAGGCGCTGCCGGCATCAACCTATGGCATCGATACCAACCTGCACCTCGAAACCCGAGCGCCGATTTCGACAACGACGGTGATCTCGATCTCTTGATCCAGCACACGCGCTATGTGCCTTATTACGGCGGTAATTATCTGCAGCTGCTGCGCAACGACAATGGCAGCTTCACCGACATCACGGCAACGGCGCTTTCTCAGGTCGAAAGCGAGATCAAGGGCGAACGTCTGTCATGGTCGCCGAATGTGTTCGTGCGCGATCTCGATGGCGATCGGCTCGTCGATATCGTCTATGGCATCAACAATGGCCGGCTGCTGGTGTTTTTCAACCAGGGCGGAGGCCGCTTCACCCGCCTGACCACCACACTGCCGCGCGGCGAGAATGGCGTGCTGCTCACGGTCGCCGATTTCGACGCCGACGGAAAACAGGATCTGCTCTATTACCAGTACGGCGGCTCCGAGACGGAGAAGCTGTATTTCATCAACGTCTACCGGCTGGATTTCAAAAAGCCGTAATTCCAACATTCCCATTGCGCCTGCCCCGTCGGCGATGGCATCCCCGTCACACCAACAGGGAGCCACCGCCATGAAGCCCGCCGTTGCCGCGATCGCGGCCCTTATCGCCACCGCTGCCACTGCCGCGCCGGCGGTTACCGAAGCCGATTTTGTCGCGAAGGATTTCCGCTTTTCCGACGGCAAGACCCTGCCCGCGCTGAAGCAGCATTACCGCACCATCGGCACGCCGGTTCGCAACGCCAAGGGCGAGATCATCAATGCCGTGATGGTGGGCCACGGCACCGGCGGCACTGGCGCGCAATTCCTTGTGCCGCAGTTCGCCCGCCTGCTCGAACCGGGCGGCACGCTGGATGCGGCCAAATATTTCATTATCCTGCCTGATGCCATCGGCCACGGTGGATCGTCCAAGCCGAGCGACGGCCTGAAAATGGCGTTCCCCGCCTATGATTATGGCGACATGGTGCGCGCGCAGGGACAGTTGCTCGATCATCTGGGCGTGAAGCAATTGCGGCTGCTGATGGGCACATCGATGGGCTGCATGATGGGTTTCCAGTTCGGCACCGATCTGCCTGGCCGCGCCGCCGCCATCATGCCGCTGGCCTGCAACGTGATCGAACTGGCGGGGCGCAACCGTATGTGGCGGGCGATGGCGATCCAGGCGATCAAGGCCGATCCCGATTGGCAGGGCGGCAATTTCACCAGGCCGCCCTTGAATGGCATGCGCGTGGGCGTGGCGTTGCAGGCGATGGCCAGTTCCGCCCCGGTGCGGATGCAGGCCGATACGCCCGATCACGCCAGTTCCGATGCACTGGCCGAACGCGCGATGGCTGCGGGACTTGCCAGCAGTGCCGACGCCAATGATCGCATTTATCAGCTGGAAGCCAGCCGCAACTACAACCCCGCGCCGCACCTCGCGCGCATCACCGTGCCCGTCACCTGGGTGAACAGCGCCGATGATTTCATCAATCCACCCGGCGTGGGTGAGCCTGAACGCCATGTGCGGGCGATGCCGCAGGCGCGTTACGTGCTGATCCCCGAAAGCACGGAAACCCGCGGCCACAGCACCCACACGTGGAGCATCTTCTGGGAAGGCGAGTTGAAGGGGCTGCTGGCGCGCAGCCAGTGAGGCGTCAGGCGGGGCACCGGCCGGCGCCAGGCCCCTTCACGAACCGCCCCGCCGCCGCCCCGGTCGGCTCGCCATCCTTCAGCACCTGTACGCCGTTGACGAACACGGTGGACACGCCGGTGGCATATTGCGCCGGCTTCGCAAACGTCGCGTGAGCGGTGATGGTGGCCGGATCGAACACCACAACATCAGCGAAATAGCCCGGCTTCAGCAGCCCGCGTTCCTTGATCCCCATATTGGTCACCGGCAGGTGGCTCAGCCGGCGCACGGCATCGGCCAGCGTCGTCGTCTTTTCCTCGCGCACATATTTGCCCAGCAGCCGGGCGACATTGCCATAGGCGCGGGGGTGATCCTGGCTGAGCAGGAACACGCCCTCGGCACTGGGCGCACCCGCATCCGATCCAAAACTCATCCACGGCAGCGCAGTCTGCCGCTTCACATTGGCCTCATCCATCAGGAAATAGGCCGTGCCCACCCGGCTGCCATCCTCGATCACCAGATCGATGGCGGTGTCTTCCGGGCTGGTGCCGCGCATGCGGGATACCTCGCCCAGCGTCTTGCCGGTGAGCGGCTTCAACGCGGGGTTCTTGAAGCCTAACAGCAGCACATTTTCCGGATTGCCGGCGCGCTTGGCGAGATTCTCCCAATCGGCATTCTCGTCCATCATCTCGGCCTTCACCCGGGCGCGCAGGGCCGGATCCTTCAACCGCTCGATCCATTGTTCCAGCCCGCCCGATTGCACCCACAACGGCATCGCCGCATCCAGCCCGGTGGCGCCGGCGGTATAATTGTACATGTTGGCGGTGATGCGGATGCCGCTGGCCCGCGCTGCCTCGATCTTGCCGAGGATGGTGTCGAACTTGCCCCAGTTCTTCCGGCCCGACATCTTCATGTGCCAGATTTCCGCCGGGCCGCCGGATTCGCGCGCGATGGTGATCAGTTCATCCACCGCAGCCTCGATGCGGTCGCCTTCGGAACGCATGTGGCTGATATACATGCCGCCACAGGCCGCACTTGCCTTGGCCAGCGCCACAAGCTCCGGTGTTTCGGCATAGGCGGCCGGCGCATAGATCATCGACGTGCCCAGCCCCAGCGCGCCCTCGTTCATCGCCGCGCGCACCAGCCCCTGCATGCGCGCCAGTTGCTCCGGCGTCGGATCAACATCGCTTTCGCCCACTTCATGCACGCGCACCGTGGTATGGCCCACGAAACTGGCAACATTGGGCGCGATGCCCTTCTTCTCCAGCGTGGCCAGATACTCGCCCAGCGTCGTCCAGCTGATCTTGTATTTGATATCGTCCTGCCGGAGCGCGCTCAGCCGCTTCATCTCCGGGTTGAGCGGGCCCATCGACGTGCCTTCGCCCATGATTTCCAGCGTGACGCCCTGGCGGATGTCACTTTGCGCGCGGCCGTCGATCAGCAGGCTCTCGGTCGCCCAGCTCAGCATGTTGACGAAGCCCGGCGAAATCGCCTGGCCCTTCACGTCGGTGACGCTGGCGCCGCCCGTCACACTGGCGGGCGCGGCGCCCTTGCCAATGCCGGTGATCCGGTCCCCATCCATCGCCAGCCAGCCGACATAGGGCGCTTCGCCCGAACCATCGACGATCAGGCCACCGGTAAGGACGACCGGTTTCGCCAATGCGGATGACGCCATCAAAACAGCGGCAAAAGCCAATACACGCATGATCTTTCCCCCTTGGGTGTTGATGGCAGCTTATGGCGCGCCACCGCTGCCAGCAAGGGTCCAGCGATCTTGGCTGTATTGGTCTTGCAATACACTCGTTCAAGATATATCTTAAGGGCTCCACACCCCCAACCGGAGTCGCCCCCATGCACTTCCGTTTCCACTTCGATCGCGATGGCTTCCACAAGGAATTCGGTGGCCGCTGGTCTGGCCGCAGCAGCCGCTGGGCCGCCTTTGCGCAGCGCTTTGCCGATGAATTCGGTGATGGCGGCGATAGCCCGCGTCCGCGCCGCCGGCGTTTCGGCGCCGAGGCCTTGAAGATCCTCATCCTCCACCTGCTCAAGGAAGAACCGCGCCACGGCTACGACCTGATCAAGGCCATCGAGAATCTGTCCGCCGGCCTTTATTCGCCGTCGCCGGGCATGATCTACCCGATGCTCAACATGCTCGCCGATGAAGGCCTGATCACCGAAGTCGCCGGCGAGGAAGGCCGCCGCCGCTATGCCATCACCGATGCCGGCCGTGCCGCACTGGATGAAGCGGAAGCGCAGTTAAAAGACGCACTGCAACGCCTGGCCGACATGGCGCGCTGCAATGCAGACGATGGCCGCGAACCGCTGCGCGAGGCGATGCACGATCTGCGCGCCGCTGCGCGCGACGCGGTGCGTGACGCCGAATCCCGCGCCGAACGCGCCGAAGCCATCGCTGCCATCCTGCGTGAAGCGGCAGAGAAGATCGGCAAGCTCTGACGGTCGAGACGCCCTGCCCCAACGGAGACCAAGGTGCCTCCGGCGGGCAGGGCCTGAGGCCCTGCACCCGCTTTCGTTTGGCAGATGCCTAGCCCCGCGGTGCGGCGGCGCGGGCGAGACGGTCGTTGATGGCGAGGCCGAGGCTGTGCCGCGGCACCGGCGCGACAGCAATGCCAGCGCGGCCGGACGCCTGCGCGATGTGGAGCAGATCGAACAGACAGGCGGCGGCCTCGGTCAGGTCGCCACTGGCCGACAGCGTGGCATCGCCCTTCACAGGGCCGAAGCCGATGTGAAATTCGTCTAGCTGCGCCGTGTCCGCCTCCAGCCGCACCGGCTGCTCTGGGGCATAGTGCGATTCCATCATGCCGGGGGCCTGCACAGACGGCGTGGCCTCTGACGCCAGCGGCTCGCCCGCCACCTCAACAATCGCCTCCACCGCCACCGCGCCGGGCCGCAGCAAACGCCACCCGCCCGCTTCCACTGCAACAATCGTCGATTCCACCCCCGCCGCACACGGCCCGGCATCGATCACCGGCACATCGGCTAGGCTGGCCAGCACATGCCCCGCCCGCGTCGGTGAAATCCGTCCCGAGGCATTGGCCGACGGCGCCGCCAGCGGACCCACGATGCGCACCAGTGCCTGCATGACAGCGTGCGCCGGGCAGCGCAGCGCGATCGTGTCGAGCCCCGCCGTCACCAGCGATGCCACCGGTGCGTCCGCCCGGCGCGGCAGCACCAGGGTCAGCGGCCCCGGCCAGAAGGACTGCGCCAGCGCGTGCGCCAGCGGCGAGAATACCGCCAGCGTCTCGGCCTGCGCCACATCGGCCACATGCACGATCAACGGGTTGAAGCTCGGCCGACCCTTGGCGGCATAAATGCCCGCCACCGCCGCGCCATCATCCGCGCGCGCCGCCAAGCCGTACACCGTCTCCGTCGGCACCGCGACCAGTCCGCGCGCGCGCAGCACATCCGCCGCTGCGGCAATGCCGGCGGCGTCGGGCAGAAGGATGCGGCTTTTGCTGGCCATGGCGCGCGTCTATACCGGGGTGATAGCGAAAACGGAAACCAGCTCATGCCCTACACCGCTCCCACCACCGAACAGCGTTTCGTGCTCGACGTGATCGCCGATCTGCCGGGCCTCGCCGCATTGCCCGCCTATGCCAACGCCACGCCGGATATGGTGGACGCGATCCTGGCTGAATCCGGCAAGCTGGCCTCGGGCGTCTTTGCGCCGCTCAACAAGTCCGGCGACAAAGCTCACGCGAAACTGGGCGACGGCGTGGTGACGCTGCCCGCCGGCTTCGTGGAGGCTTACAGCCAATATGTGCAGGCCGGCTGGGCCGGGCTGGGCGTGCCAGAAGCGCATGGCGGCCAGGGCCTGCCCTTCGCCGTCGCGGTCGCCGTGCAGGAACAGCTCACCTCCGCCAACATGGCTTTCGCGCTGTGCATGATGCTGTCCCAGGGCGCGATCGAGGCGCTCGCCGCCCACGCCAGCCCGGAATTGCAGGAGCGCTACCTCTCCAAGCTCGTCACCGGTGAATGGACCGGCACGATGAACCTCACCGAGCCAACCGCCGGCAGCGACGTCGGCGCGCTGAAATCCCGCGCGGAACCCAACCCGGACGGCAGCTGGCGCATCAAGGGCACCAAGATCTTCATCACCTGGGGCGAGCATGACGCGGCGGACAACATCGTCCACCTCGTGCTGGCCCGCACGCCGGACAGCCCGGCCGGCACCAAGGGCATCAGCCTGTTCCTGGTGCCGAAGGTTCTGCCCGACGGCACCCGCAACGATCTGAAATGCGTCGGCCTTGAACACAAGCTCGGCATCCACGCTTCGCCGACCTGCACGATGAGTTTCGGTGATCACGACCAGTGCATCGGCTGGATGGTGGGCAAGGAAGGCGGCGGCATGCGCGCCATGTTCACCATGATGAACAACGCCCGCGTGCAGGTGGGCCTGCAGGGCGTCGCCATTGCCGAAGGGGCGATGCAGCATGCGCTGGATTATGCCCGCACCCGTGTGCAGTCCGCCAAGTTCGGCGCCGGGCCCGCTGCGGTGCGTATCATCGAACATGCCGACGTGCGCCGCACCATCATGACGATGCGCGCGCTCACCGAAGCCAGCCGCGCGCTTGTCTATCTCAACGCCGCCGCCGTCGATCGCGCCCATGCCGGCGATGCCGCCGGGCAGGGCCTGGCCGATCTGCTCACCCCCATCTCCAAAAGCTGGGCGACCGATATCGGCGTCGAGGTCGCCAGCCTTGGTGTGCAGGTGTTCGGCGGCATGGGTTATGTGGAAGAAACCGGAGCCGCCCAATATCTGCGCGATGCCCGCATCGCTCCGATCTATGAAGGCACCAACGGCATCCAGGCCATGGACCTTGTCGGCCGCAAGCTCGGCATGGACGGCGGCCAGCACTGGAAGGACCTGCTCGGTGACGTCCGCGCAACGCTATCCGATCTGGATGAGGATGACGAGCTGAAGCTCATCACCCCGTGGCTGCAGGACGCGCTCGATTCCGCGCAGACCAGCAGCATCTGGCTCGCCGGCGCCAACAACCCCGATGATGTCGCCGCCGGCGCCACGCCCTATCTGCGCCTGATGGGCCTCACTTTGGGTGGCTGGCTGCTGGCGAAGCAAGCGCTGGCCAGCCGCGCCCACCCCGATCCGAACTTCGCCGCCGCCAAGCGCGCCACCGCGCGATTCTTTGCTGAACAATTGCTGCCGCAAGTGCAGGCGCTCAGCGCGTCCGCCATGCGCGGCGCTGCGCTGCTCTATGCGATTCCGGAAGACGGATTGGCCGCAGCCTAAACCCGCGCCTGCACACGCCCGTTACCCCCTCCAGATGGAGGTGGCAGAATGGGGGTGGAAGAACGCTGGCAGGATCGCGTGCCGCGCCGCGTGCCAGCCTGGCGGGGGCGGGATGACCGCAACAGCCGGGTGCAGCAACGCTCGCGCTGGATGTTGATTGCCGGCAGTGCGCTGCTGCTGGTGGCGATGATGCTGGCGCGCTGGCTGCCGCACGGGCCGGGCCGCGGTGCCGCAAAATCCGCGATTCCCATGGCGCCCGCCGTGGTGGCCGCGGCACCCATCGGCTTTGGTGAAAAACTGACGCCGAACAAGCTCAAGCTGGTTGATGTGCCGGCCCAGCAGCGTCCCAAGGGGCATTTCGCGCGCATCGATGCGTTGATCCTGGGCCAGGGCCGCACCGCGCTGCGCCCCATTCCGGCCAATGAGCTCGTGATCGAGGCCGCGCTGGTGGCCCGCGCCACCCGGCTTTCCACCGCGCCGCTGCTTGGCCCCACCATGCGCGCACTGGCGGTGCCGGTGAACGAGGTGGCCGGCGTATCGGGGCTGGTGTTCCCCGGCGATCGGGTGGACCTGTTCCTGATCCGCCAGCCCGATGAAGCGATGCCCTATGCCGATCTGCTGGCACAGAATATCCGCGTGCTGGCGGTGGGCAGCGACATGAACATCGCCCGCGACAAGCCCGGCGTGGTGAAGACCGTCACAATTGAAGTGAACCCGTTGCAGGCGCAGAAGCTCCCGCTCGCCATGGCCACCGGCGAAATCCGGCTGGCCCTGCGCCCGTTCGGCAACGAAGCGCGGGTGCGGCTGCAAAGCCTGCAGGTGAGCGACCTGAACGATGGCACCACCACAAGGCTGGTGCGCAAGCCCGGCAACGCACCAGCCGCCGCCCCCCGACCGGCGGCCCCGCACCAACGCCCCGCCCAAAGCGTGATCGTGATGCGCGCAGGGGCAGCCAGCGCGGCAGACGTGCTCCCCTGATTGGCAGTGAAAAGCCCCGGCAATCCGCCAATCAGCACGGGCACCAAACCATGATGATCCGGGCTTTCCTTGACTTTCCCCTAAATCACGCCCACATGAGGATTGCTAATCGTCGCCTGCGACGGAAATCGACTCGTTAAAATCGGCTCCTCTTCCTTTCTCGCGCTACCAGCTCCAGCCGTGCATTTGCGGCTGGGTTTCTTGTTTTCGCGAAAGGAAAACATCTCATGATCACCGGAACCGTCAAATTCTTCAATGCCGACAAGGGCTATGGTTTCATCTCGCCGGAAAATGGTGGCGATGACAACTTCGTCCACATCAGCGCCGTCGAGCGCGCCGGCATGAGCACCCTGAACAAGGACCAGCGCGTCAAGTACGAACTGGAAACTGATCGCCGCGGCAAGACCTCGGCTGTCAACCTCGAAGCTGCGTAAGCGGCAGGGGCCGGGCAGCGCCGCAAGGCTGCTGCCCGCCCTTCGAGGCGCCCCTGCGCGGCGGTCGTTCTAGCCTTCGGGCCGGAAAACACCCGCGCAGGGTTGCTGCCTTCCTGTTCACACCACCCAATCACGACAGCATAGTGGGCGCTCAACTGGGCCAGGACTTTGATGACCATACCCACGATTGAAAACACAAGCCGGGCGCAAACTGTGCGCCGCACGCTTACCCCGCATTACGGCAACCGCGAATATCGCCGTTCACCAGTCCTCTCCCGCAGCGAACTGCGCCAGCTGGTGCTCGATCAGCTAGGTTGACCAGCCACCCGGCCCGCCACCCCGCTCTGGCCGGTCCCGCAAAGGATCACAGCATGCGCGCCACCAGCCTGTTCTACTCCACCCAAATCGAACAATGCGCCCGCAACGCCGCCGATGCCGTGCTGGACAATCAACGCACCATGTTCCTGCGTGCCCAGGCTGCCTGGCAAACGCTGGCCGACAAGGAAATCGCCGCCCAGGCTGAGCGCGACAAGCGCCTGCCGGCCTGAACCAGATCGGTTCAGGGCGCCGGATGCATCGCCCGATCAACCCAGTGCGCGCACAGCGCCCCCGCCAGTTGCGCGGCCACGAACGCCGGCTCGCTGGCCGGTGCGATGCCATCGAATGTATCGGTCAGGCTGCGCGCAAAGGTGAGCGTTGGATTGGCGAAACTGGTTGACGACGTGAACCAGCAGGCCGCCGTGATATAAAGCGCCACGCAGGCCGGCACCGCTTCCGGGCGATGCCGCCCGGTGAGCAGCACGGTGAGCAGCAGGCCGAAGGTGGCGATATACTCGCCCAGCCACTGCCCGGCGCCGTCGCGAACATGGCCGGAAAACTGCAGGATCGGCAGATCGAACATGGCGTGCGCGCACCACACGCCGGCAATGCCGGCCACCAGCTGCACCGCCATCATCGCCGCGCCGCTGGCCCACGTGCCTTCGCAGCGCAACCGTGTGACGATGGTGACAGCCGGGTTGAAATGCGCGCCCGATATCGGTCCCAGCATGGCGATCAGCACATAAAGCATCGCGGCGATCGCCCCGACATTGCCGATCAGCGCCACCGCGACATTGCCGCCGGCCAGCCGCTCCGCCATCACGCCCGATCCCACCACGCAGGCAAACAGCAGGAAACTGCCCAGCGCCTCGCCCACCAATATCGCCCGCATGCTGCCCCCAGCCCTTGTTGTTGGCGCCATCATCGGGGCGCTGGCGCGGCTGTCAACCGCTCAGCGCATCGGGAAGGGCAGCCCGCGCTCCCCCACCGGCGGCAGCACGTCATCCAAATCGATCACCCGCGCTTCATTGCTGCTGCCGGGCAGGGCGGCCAGCGTGGCGGCGGCGCGATCCAGCACCACATCCCACGCCGCCGCCATGGCCGGCGTGAAGCCATCGCCGCAGCCATCACGGATCACGGCGGCGACCACGGGCAGGAAATCGGCAAACACGGCGCGCGGGATGCCATAGGCATCGTGGGTGATGGCTTCAGTGCCCAGGAACGCCCCGCCCCAGCCGCCGTCCGGCGCGTAGGGAGCGGCCAGATCCAGCACCATCTCGAAACTGCGGTTGAGCATCTCGCCACGGATGCGGCCCGAGGTGTCGCGCCAGAATTCGGTTTCCATGGCCGGGTGCAGCGCAAACAGTCGCGCATAGATCGCCGGCTGCGGATCGCCGATTCGAGCAACGGCCAGTTCCAGGCTGGATTCGACGGCGGCGCGGTGGTGCATGAACCCATGCTGCGCTGTGACCCGGCTGGCCACAAGTGCCGGTTTTGCAGAGGGCAGCAACGCCGGACCGGCGTTAACCCTTTATTATTGGGTTTGCCATTGATAAATTTGTGACAAACTTTAACAAAGAGTTTCTAATATTGTTGCGTTGGTGTGTTTGCGTAAGGCCAACGCCGAAGTGGGGGGATGTTCCGATGTCCGAGGCGCGGCCGTTCGTTGATTATTATGCGATCCTGCGGGTTCATCCCGAGTGCGATCACCGCACGCTGGAAATCGCCTATCGCAACCTTGCGAAAATCTATCACCCCGATCATCCGGAAACCGCCGACATCGACATGTTCAATGCGGTGATCGAGGCCTATCGCGCGCTCAAGGATCACGGCAAGCGCCTGGCCTATGACACGCTCTACAGCAGCAACACCGGCTTCGCGTTTTCCGCCGACGATGACATCCTGGCTGAAGAGCGCACCGCGCTGTCCGATGCCGATGTTCATGCCGAAGTGCTGCTGTACCTGTACAAGCGCCGCCGCGAACGCGCCCAGGAACCGGGCGTGGGCCAGTATGAACTGCAGCGCATGCTGGGCTGCACCACCGAAGCCTTTGATTTCCACGCCTGGTATCTGAAGGCCAAGGGCCTGATCGAAACCACCGACGCCGGATCGTTGGCCATCACCATCGCTGGGGTGGATCATGTGATCAGCACGTCGCGCACTGTGGCGCAGGAAAAGCTGCGCATCACCCAGTTCGCCGGCAATGCGGGCCCACGCGCCTGGCCACACGCCGCCGCCGCCTGAACCGGGCCAGCTTGCACCCCAAGCTGATAGACGCACGCGCTGCTTGGCGTTAGGGAACGGGCAATCCCGTTTCTTCATGCAAAGCAGACCCTCGTGAACCTGTTTACCGACTATGCCGCCGTTCTGAAGGCGGCGCTGGCTGAGCTGACCGACGCTGGCACCCTGCCCACCGGCCTGTCCCATGCCAACGTCACCGTGGAACCGCCGCGCGATGCCAGCCACGGCGATCTGGCCACCAATGCCGCGATGGTACTGGCCAAGCCTGCGGGTATGAACCCGCGCGCATTGGCCGAAGCGCTGGTCACCGCCCTGCGCACAAAGCCGGGCATCGCCGCCGCCGAAGTGGCCGGGCCGGGCTTCATCAACCTGAAGCTGGCCGACAGCGTGTGGCACGCACAGATCAACGCCATGCTCGGCGCCGGCAGCGATTATGGCCGCTCCAACGTGGGCCAGGCCAAGCGCATCAACGTCGAATATGTCTCCGCCAATCCCACCGGGCCAATGCACATGGGCCATTGCCGCGGTGCGGTGGTGGGCGATGCCCTGGCGGGTCTGCTGGAATATGCCGGCTGGGACGTGACCAAGGAATATTACATCAACGATGCCGGCGGCCAGGTCGATACGCTCGCCCGTTCCGCCCACCTGCGCTATCGCGAGGCGCTGGGTGAGACGATCGAGATCCCGGAAGGCTTCTACCCCGGCGATTATCTGGTGCCGGTGGGCGCGGCGCTGGCCGCCGAGTTCGGCGACACGCATGTGAACGCGCCCGAAGCCGATTGGTTGGCCCTGTTCCGCACCCGCACCGTCGCCCTGATGATGGAGCGTATCCGTGCCGATCTGGCCCTGCTCGGCATCGAACAGTCAGTGTTCTTCTCCGAAGCCTCGCTCGGCACCAAGGTGCAGGACGCGCTCGACACGCTGAAGTCCAAGGGCCTGATCTATGAAGGCGTGCTTGAAAAGCCGAAAGGCGATGCTGCCGACGATTGGGAAGCCCGCCCGCAGACCCTGTTTCGCTCGACCGATTTCGGTGACGATCAAGACCGGGCGATGCAGAAATCGAACGGCAACTGGACCTATTTCGCCGGCGACGTCGCCTATCACTGGGACAAGCTGACCCGGGGCTATGACGCGCTGGTCAACATCTTCGGCGCCGATCACGCCGGCTATATGAAGCGGATGACAGCGGCGGTGAAGGCGCTTTCCGATGGCCGCGTGCCGCTCGATATCAAGATCGTGAACCTGGTGAAGCTGCTGCGCGCCGGCGAACCGGTGAAGATGTCCAAGCGCGCCGGCACGTTCGTGACGCTGGGCGAAGTGGTTGAGGAAGTGGGCAAGGATGTGGTCCGCTTCGTCATGCTCACCAAGCGGCCGGAATCGATGATGGATTTCGATTTCGCCAAGGTGGTGGAACAGAGCCGCGACAACCCGGTATTCTATGTCCAGTACGCCCATGCCCGCATCGCCTCGCTGGGCCGCAAGGTGCTTGAGGCGGGCGTGGCCCTGCCGGAACCGGACCTGACGCTGCTCGACGCCGATGAGCTGAACGTCGTGAAAATGGCCGCCAACTTTCCGCGCATCGTCGAACAGGCCGCCGATGCCCGTGAGCCGCACCGCATCGCCTTTTACCTGGGCGATCTCGCCGCCGCCTTCCACAGCCAGTGGAACGCCGGCAATGATGACGCGACCCGTCGCTTCGTGCTGGCCGATCGGCCTGATCTGACCGCAGCGCGGCTGGCCATGGCGCGCGCGGTGGGGCAGGTGATCAGGAACGGCCTCGCGGTGATCGGGGTGGCCGCTGCCGAGGAGCTGCACTGATGGCGCAAAGGGACGAAGACGCCCCCTGGCTGGCTGAGGCGGCGGCGCTGCGGGCCGCGCCAAAGAAGCGCCCGCTGCTCAACATCATCATCGCCGTGCTGGCGCTGGGCGCGGTGGCGGCGGTGGCGCTGCTGATGCTGCTCGGCCGGCGCGATGGCGGCTCGTCCCAGGGTTATATGGAAGCCGATCAGGCACCGCTGATCGAAGCCGATGCCGGCCCCTACAAGGTGCCGCCCGCTGATCGTCAGGGCATGGATGTGCAGGGCGACGGCGAAGTGATCCATGAAGCCGTGCGCGGCGAGAATCCGGGCGCGGTGATCGACATGGGCGCCCTGCCCGAAGAACCGCTGGGCCGGCCGCGTGATCTGCTGCCGCCAGGCAGCGCAGCGCCGCCGCCCGCCGCGCCAGCTGGCCAGCCGGTGCAGGTGCAGGTGATGCCGGCCGGGCCGGCACCCGCCCGCCCGCTGGCCAAACCCGCGGTGCCGCAGCCGGCGCCCGTGGCCGTGAAGCCAGTGCCAGCCAGGCCCGTTGCGGTACCGCCGGCGCCCGCCAGCAAACCGCCAGCCGCCGCCAGCGCAACGCCCAAAACCGTCACCAAACCGCCAGCGCCCGTCACCCCGCCGGCAGCAACCGGCAGCAAGACGGTGCAGATCGGTGCCTTTTCGAGCGAGGCCAAGGCCGAAGAGGAATGGGCCCGGGTATCCGGCAAGGCCAAGCTTACGGCCAAGCAGATCCAGAAACTGACCTCGTCCAGCGGCAAGACAATGTGGCGGGTGCGCGGCACGGCCGCTGATCCCGATGCCTCCTGCAAGGCCATCCTGGCAGTCAAGGGCGCCTGCGAGGTGAAGAAGTGATGCAGCCGCTTTTCCTCGGGCTCGCCGGCCTTGCCCTGAATGACAACGAGCGCGCGCTGTTCAGCGCCGCCAATCCGGCCGGTTATATCCTGTTCAAAAGAAACGTCGATTCGCCGGATCAGGTGCGCGCGCTGACCCAGAGTTTGCTCGATCTGGCCGGCCGCGATGTGCCGATCCTGATCGATCAGGAAGGCGGCCGCGTCGCCCGCCTGCGCCCGCCGCATTGGCCGGAGTTCCCGACCGGCGAGCGCTTTGGCCTGCTCTATGACAAGGCGCCGATTACCGCGATCGAGGCCTGCCGGTTGAATGCGCTGGCGCTGGCAGCCTTGCTGAAGGACCTCGGCATCAACGTCGATTGCCTGCCGCTGCTCGACGTGCGTGACACGCAAGGCCATGATATCATTGGTGATCGCAGCTTCGGTACGGAACCCATGGTGGTCTCCGCGCTCGGCAAAGCGGTGCTTGATGGCTTCCGCGCCGGCGGCATCTGCGGCGTCGTCAAGCATATCCCCGGCCACGGCCGCGCCCGGGCGGACAGCCATTTGGAACTGCCTGTGGTCACCGCCAGTCGCGAAGAGCTGGAGCGCGATTTCGAGCCGTTCCGCCGCCTCGCCGACGCCCCGATGGCGATGACCGCCCACATCACCTACACCGCGCTGGACGCCGCGCGCTGCGCCACGCTTTCGCCGGATGTGATTGATTTCATTCGCCAGGATATTGGCTTCGGCGGCCTGTTGATGTCCGATGATCTGGGCATGCACGCCCTCGGCAACCCGCAATCGGGCGGCCACCCGCCGGGCAGCAACGCCTTGCAGGATTTCGGCGCCCGCGCGCTCGCCAGCCTCGATGCCGGCTGCGACATCGCCCTGCATTGTTCGGGTGATTTCAATGAGATGCGTTCCATCGTCGAAGCCGCTCCGGTGATGAGCAACGCCGCCGCGACGCGCCTCGCTGCCGCCATGGCGTGGATGGGGAGCGGTGAAGCACGGGGCGATTCCACCCCTGTCGCCGAATGGGCCGCCGCCCGCGACGCTCTGCTGGCGCTGGCGTGATCGAAGCGGACGAGCAGTTCGATCTGCCGGTGCGGGCCGCACCGGAAACGGCCACGCTGATCCTGCAACTGGGCAGCTGGGAAGGCCCGCTCGATCTGCTGCTCACCTTGGCGCGGGCGCAAAAGGTTGATCTGGCGCAGATTTCCATCTTGGCGCTGGTCGATCAATATCTGGGTTTCATCCGCGACGCCAAGGCGCTCAGCCTGGAACTGGCCGCCGATTACCTCGTCATGGCTGCTTGGCTGGCCTATTTGAAATCCCTGCTGCTGCTGCCCAAGGACCCGGAGGCCGAACCCGATCCGGCTGAGCTGGCGCTGAAACTGCAATTCCAGCTGCAACGGCTGGAAGCCATGCGCGAATCCGGCCAAAAACTGCTCGCCCGCCCGCAGCTGGGCCGGGACATGTTCCGCCGCCCCAATCCGGAAGGTCTGGCCGAAGAGAAGCGCGCCACCTTTGAATGCAGCTATTATGATCTGCTTTCCGCCTATGGCGCAATTACCGCGCGGCGCTCACGCTCCGTCCATGTCGTCCGCCGCCGGCCGGTAATGGCGCTGGATGAAGCCATTGAACGGCTTGAACATTTGTTGGGCCGCAGCATCGACTGGACGGAGCTTGTGCGCTTCCTGCCGGCCGATTTGGCGGACGAATCTTATGCCCGCTCGGTGCTGGCCTCCAGCTTTGTCGCCGCGCTGGAACTCACCCGTCAGGGCAAGGCGACGCTCAGCCAGGGCGTCGCCTTTGCCCCCATCTTGCTGAGGGCC
Source organism: Sandarakinorhabdus limnophila DSM 17366 (assembly GCF_000420765.1). Taxonomy (GTDB): domain Bacteria; phylum Pseudomonadota; class Alphaproteobacteria; order Sphingomonadales; family Sphingomonadaceae; genus Sandarakinorhabdus; species Sandarakinorhabdus limnophila. Next base: position 47,810 of record NZ_ATVO01000009.1, read on the forward strand.
CGTCATGACTGACGAGACTGTGGATTTCGCCCTGACCCGCGCCTTGGAAGCGATCCTGTTCGCGGCCGACGCGCCCTTGAGCCTGACCGAGATCACCCGCCATGTCGGCGAACGCGGCGACCTTTTGCCCACGCTGCGGGCGCTCGCCACCAGTTACGAACCGCGCGGCATCAACCTCGTCGAACGCGGCGGCAAATGGCAGTTCCAGACCGCGCCCGATCTCGGCCATTTCCTGCGCACCAGCCGCGAAACGGTGAAGAAACTCAGCCGCGCCGGCGTCGAAACACTGGCGGTGATCGCCTATCACGAGCCGGTGACGCGACCGGAAATCGAGGAAATCCGCGGGGTTGCGGTTTCCGGCGGCACGATCGACGTGTTGATGGAAGCTGGCTGGGTCCGTCCCGCCGGTCGCCGCGAAACCCCCGGCCGGCCGCTGCAATATGCAACGACGCCGGAATTCCTTGCCCATTTCAATCTCACCAGCCGGCGCGACCTGCCCGGTATGGCGGATCTGAAGGCCGCTGGCCTGCTCGACCGCGAGCCGCCGCGCGAACTGCCGCTGCCGCTGGGCGGGCGCGAGGAATGAAGAACCCGCTCACGCCATGGGCATGAGCGGGCTTTGAATTTTCAGCGCAAGCGCAGGATCAGCGGCGGAACAGCGCCTCGCCCTGCTCCAGCGCGGTGCCGGGCGTGTTCGAAACCGGCGTTTCCGGCGCATTGGCGGCGGCATAACGTTCGGCCTGCAGCTGATTGATCAGCGCGGCGCGATCGGCTTCCACCTTCTCCGGATCGACGGTCGTGTCGATACCGGCCTTCTTGGCGGCAGCGGCGACCAGCGCATCCATTTCGCGCTGGCTGGTCAGGCCCAGCGTCACCGGGTCACGCGGCTGGAGGTTGGCGTAGTTCCAATGGCTCTTGTCGCGGATGGCAGCAATCGTCGTCTTGGTGGTGCCGATCAGCTTGGAAATCTGGCCGTCGGTGATTTCCGGGTGGTTCTTGATGATCCACAAGATGCCATCCGGCTTGTCCTGGCGCTTGGACACCGGCGTGTAACGCGGGCCCGACGTGCGGCGTGCCTGTTCCGGCATGCGCGAAATCTTGATATCGTAATCCGGGTTGGCTTCGCCCTTGTCCAGCTCTTCGCGGGTCAATTCACCAGCGCGGATCGGATCGCGGCCCTTCAGCTTGGTGGCGGCGGTATCATCGGCGATCGCCTGGATTTCCAGGATGTGCAGGCCGCAGAAATCGGCGATCTGCGAAAAGGTGAGCGCGCTGTTGTCCACCAGCCAGGCGGCGGTGGCATGCTGCATCAGGGGCAGGGTGGTGGCCATGGTCTTGGCTCCTTTGCGGAATAAAAACAGCCGCCCCTTGCGGGACGGCTTGACACAGACAGCTTGTAATGGAGGGCGCACTGTGGCGCAAGGGCGCTCTATGTTGCCCTCCCCCGCCCAACTGGCCGCGCTTGATGCTGCCGATCCACTCTACTTCGCCCGCGCCCGCTTCCGCTTGCCACCGGGGATCGTCTATCTCGACGGCAACTCATTGGGGCCATTGCCCGCCGCCCTGCCCGAGCGCCTGGCACAGACAGTGGCAAGCGAATGGGGCGATGGCCTGATCCGCAGCTGGAATGATGCCGGCTGGATCGATCTGCCGGTCTCGTTGGGCGCCGCCATCGCGCCAATCGTCGGCGCCGAGCCCGCATCTGTGGTGGCCTGCGATTCGGTCAGCCTCAACCTGTTCAAGCTTGCCAGCGCGGCGCTGGCGCTGCGGCCTGGCCGCCGCACGATCCTAATGGAGGCCAGCGACTTCCCCACCGATGCCTATGTGATGCAGGGGTTGGCGCAGCTGGCCGGTGTCACGCTGAAGCGCGTCGAACGTGCCGATCTCACCGCCGCGCTGGATGGCGATGTGGCGCTACTGCTGCTGACGCATGCGCATTACGTGGCATCCCAGGTCCATGACATGGCCGCGATGAGCGCTGCTGCGCACAAGGCCGGCGCGCTCAGCCTGTGGGATCTGTCGCACTCGGCGGGCGCACTGGTGGTCAATCTCGATGCCGATGGGGCCGATTTCGCGGTCGGCTGTGGCTACAAATTTCTCAATGGCGGACCCGGCGCGCCGGCCTTCGCCTATATGGCCCGCCGCCACTGGGACACGGCAGAACCGGCGCTCACCGGCTGGATGGGCCACGCCGCCCCCTTCGATTTCACCGCCGATTACGCCCCTGCCGCCGGCGCGCGCCGCCTGCTCACCGGCACGCCGCCGATCCTAGCCATGCGCGCGCTGGAGGCCGGGGTGGCGACCTTCGACGGCATCGATCTTGCCGCCGCCGAGTCAAAGTCGCGCCAGCTCGTCCACCTCTTTGCCGCCGGCGCGGCAACGCTGCCCGGCGTCACAGTGGACGCGCCACCCGCTGTTCGCCACGGTGCCCACGTCATCATTCGCCACCCTGAAGCCCGTCGCCTGATGACCGCGTTGATCGCCCGCGGTGTCATCGGCGACATGCGCCCGCCCGATGCCATGCGTTTCGGTTTCCCGGCGCTGACCACCCGTTTTGCCGATATCGGCTTGGCGCTCGAGGCGTTGCAGGCGGTGCTGACCAGCGACGAATGGCGGGAAGAGCGTTTCGCGCCAAGGGGTATCGTCAGCTGACCTGCAACACGATTTTCCCCACGTGTGTGCCAGCCTCCATCCGCGCATGGGCGGCAGCAGCTTCGGCGAGCGGGAACACCATGTCGGTCACCGGCGTCAGCCGCCCGGCCTCGAACGCCGGCCAGATCACGCCTTCCAGCGTTTCGGCGATCGCCGTCTTGAAGGCGATGGGGCGCGGGCGCAGCATGGAACCGGTCAGCACCAGCCGCTTGCGCATCACAAGCCCCAGGTTCACTTCCGCCGTTGGCCCGCGCTGGAAGGCGATGCTCACGTGGCGGGCATCGTCGGCCATGCAGGCGATATTCTTCGGCACATAATCGCCGCCCACCATGTCGAGCACGATGTCGACGCCCTTGCCGCCGGTCAGCGCCAGCACTTCGGCCGAAAAGTCCTGCGTCTTGTAATTGATCGCATGCGCCGCACCGTGTGCCACGGCCGCCGCGCATTTTTCATCGCTGCCGCAGGTGGCAATCGCGGTCAGCCCGACTTCCTTCGCCAGTTGCAGCGCGGTGATGCCGATACCGCTGGTGCCGCCGTGGATCAGGATCGTCTCCCCCGGTCGTGCCCGGCCACGGTCCATCACGTTGGACCAGACGGTGAACCAGGTCTCCGGCAGGCCGGCGGCATCCGTCATGCTCATGCCGGCGGGCACGGGCAGGCACTGGCCGGCCGGCGCCGTGCAATATTCGGCATAACCGCCGCCCGCCACCAGCGCGCACACCGCATCACCCGGCCGCCAGCGCGTTACCTCGCTGCCCACCGCCACCACGGTACCGGCGATTTCCAGGCCCATGATTGTCGGCGTGCCAGGCGGCATCGGATAGAGTCCCAGCCGCTGCAGCACATCGGGCCGGTTCACGCCGGCCGCCGCCACCTTCACCAACACTTCGCCGGGCCCGGGCTGCGGGACGGGGCGGGAGACGGGTTGCAACACCTCCGGCCCTCCCGGTGCAGCGGGGTCGATGGCGGTCATGGTTGTGGGAATGGTCATGCGCCGGATATTGACAGGGCAGCCCGCGCGGTCAACCGTTGGACCATGTTCGACGAAGCCGACCTGCCCAAGAAGAAGAGTGACCTGCTGGCCGATCTGGCCCGAGAAGACCTCGATCGCCTCTCCATCGCCGATCTCGACGAGCGCATCGCCGGGCTGGAAGCGGAGCTGGTGCGCACGAAAGCCAAGCGCGAAGGCGCAGCGCAATTCCGCGCTGCCGCCGACAGCCTGTTCAAGAAGTAACCAACCATGACCACATCCCTGGGTACCCATGATTTCGTTGCGGACACGCGCAACGAGACGATCCTGATCAACGTCAATGGCCAGCTGCTCCGCCGCGCCGAGGCGATGGTGAGCGTGTTCGATTCCGGCTTCATGCTGGGCGACGGCGTGTGGGAAGGCCTGCGCGTCCACGCCGGCCGCATCGCGTTTCTGGATCAACATCTCGATCGGCTGTGGGAAGGCGCCAAGGCCATCTACATGGATATCGGCATCAGCCGCGAGGAGCTGGAGCGGCGCATTTACGACACCATCGACGCCAACGCGATGAGCGCCTGCCATATCCGGCTTATGGTGACGCGCGGGCTGCGTTCCACCCCCTATCAGGATCCGCGCGTGGTGGTCTCACCCGCCACCATCGTCATCATCGCCGAGTACAAGGACCCGCTGCCCGCCACCATCGAGAAGGGCATCCGTCTCGCTACCGTGCACGTGCGGCGCGGTTACCCGGACGTGCAGGACCCGAAGCTCAACAGTCATTCGAAGCTGAACTGCATCACCGCCTGCATCCAGGCGACGCAAGCGGGCGCGGACGAGGCGTTGATGCTGGATCCGCACGGGTTTGTGGCGACGTGCAACAGCACGCATTTCTTCATCGTGAAGAAGAACCGCCGCGGGGTGGAGGAAGTGTGGACATCGTCGGGCGATTATTGCCTCGCCGGCATCACGCGCGGCAACGTGATCGCGGTGTGTGAGGACAATGGCATCCCGGTTTTCCAGAAGAATTTCTCGCTGACCGACGTCTATTCCGCGAGCGAAGCCTTTGTGACCGGCACCTTTGCCGGCGTGGTGCCCGTGACCAGCATCGATGGCCGCAAACTGACCGATGCGCGCGGCCCGATGGTGGCGCGGTTGCAGGGCCTGTATCGCGCGTTGATCGAAGCCGACGTCACGGCGCGGGGCCGGCTGTGACCACCCGGATTGCAATGTGGTCAGGGCCGCGCAACCTGTCGACGGCGATGATGCGCAGCTTTGGGGCGCGCGGCGATTGCCATGTGAGTGACGAGCCGTTTTACGGCGCCTACCTTCACCACACCGGCGACGATCACCCGATGGCCGGCGACGTGATCGCCGACATGGACTGCGATTGGCTCAGCGTCACCGCCGCGCTTTCCGGGCCGTGCGCGAAGCCAATATGGTACCAGAAGCACATGGTGCACCACATGGTCGGGGAGGTAGCACTGGGTGATCTGAAGGGCTTCCAACACGCCTTCCTGATCCGCGCGCCGGAACGGGTGATCGCCTCCTACGCCGAAAAGCGGGAGGTGGTGACGGCGGAAGGCCTGGGGTTCGCCCAGCAGCGCGCCTGGTTCGAAGCGGAAGCCGACCGGCTGGGCCACGCTCCGCCGGTGGTCGATTCGGCCGATGTGCTGGCCGACCCGGCAGGGACGCTCTCCCGCCTGTGCGCGGCGCTGGGCATCGCGTGGACCGACTCCATGCTGCACTGGCCCGCCGGCCCCCGCGACACCGATGGCGTGTGGGCGCCGCACTGGTATGGCCGGGTGCTGGCTTCCACCGGCTTTGATGGCCGCGAAGGGCCGCTGCCGGCGTTGACGGGCGAAGCGGCAAACGTGCGTGACGAATGCCGGCCGCATTATGAGTTCCTCAGCGCGCACAAGCTCTGACTCCCCCCTGTCCATCACCGCGTCAAAAGCGACAGGTTGCCCAAGGCTGACGTGCGCGTAATCTGCCACCCAATCAGCTTTGGGGAGTAGACCCGTGAATTTCGATTTTTCCGACGAAGCCAAGGAACTCGGCGAACAGGCGCGCAAGTTGCTCGCCGAAAAGGCCGGCACGGGCCCGGCGCGCAGGGCGATGGCCGCTGACGCACCGGCGATGGACGCCGCCCTGTGGAAAGAGATTGCCGAACTGGGCTGGACCGCTGCACGCGTGCCGGAAGCCCATGGCGGCCTTGGCCTCACGGTCGAGGAAGTGGCCCAGTTGGCAGAAGCCGCCGGTGGCAGCCTCGCCCATGTGCCGCTCGTCTCCACCCTGCTCGCCACCGAAGCGCTGGTGCTGGCCGGCACGGAAGCCCAGCAGGCCAAGTGGTTGCCCGGCATCGCCAGCGGTGAGATCATCGCGTGCGTCGCCTGGAGCGAACCCGGTGCCGTGAGCCCGGCCACGGTGAAGACCGTGTCCAGCGGCAGCGCCCTGACCGGCGTGAAGCAGCCGGTGGCCGATCTTGCCGTTGCCCATGTCGCCATCGTGGCGGCCGCTGGCGCTGATGGCCCGCGGCTTTACATCGTCGATCTGAAGGGCGCGCAGACGGCGGCGGTGGAAACCGTCGATCTCGTCCGCCGCCACGGCAAGCTGACATTGAGCGCCACCCCGGCCGAAGCGCTGGGCACGGCCAGCGACTATCAGGATTGGCTCGACCGCGCCGCGGTGATCCTTGCCTATGAAGCCATTGGCACCGCTGGCGCCGCGATGGCGATGACGGTGGATTATGCCAAGACCCGCGTCGCCTTCGGCCAGAAGATCGGCCGTTATCAGGCGGTCAAGCACAAGTGTGCGGACATGTATATCAAGCTGGAACTGGCCCGCGCCCACGCGCTGCATGGCCTGGCCATGATTGGCACCAATGGTGCCGAACTGCGTCAGGTGGCAGCTGCCGCCCGCGTCGCCAGCCTGGATGCGCTGGCCTATTGTGCCGAGGAAAATGTCCAGCTGCACGGCGGTATCGGCTTCACCTGGGAAAGCGATTGCCAATTCTATTACCGCCGCAACCGGGCGCTGGTCGCCGCGCTTGGTCCGCGCGGCTGGTGGGCCGATCGGCTGGTGCGCGCGCTGGAACAGCGCAACAGCGCTGCCGCGTGACGAAATGCGCCTCGACAGATTGAGCGGTCGAGGGTGAAAACAGCTTCGGGAGAGACATCATGGATTTTAACGACGCCCCGCAGGAAGCCGAATTTCGCGCCGTTGTGCGCGCCTGGCTGAACGAGAATGCCACCGAATATCGCGATCCGCCCCCGGAAGGCATGAAGCTGCCGGAATTCATCGCGCGATCCAAGGCATGGCAGGCCAAGAAGCACGCCGCCGGCTATACTGGCATCACTTGGCCCAAGATGTTCGGCGGCCAGGGCCTGACGCCCATGCACAGCATCATCTATGGCCAGGAAGAAAGCCGCTGGCACGTGCCGCAGGGCCTCTATTCCATTGGCCTTGGCATGTGCATCCCCACCGTCTTCACCCACGGCAACCCCGAAGTGGTGCAGCGTTATGTGCCCAAAGCGCTGCTGGGCGAGGAAGTCTGGTGCCAGCTCTTCTCCGAACCGGCGGCGGGCTCCGATCTCGCCGGCATCCGCACCAAGGCGGTGCGTGAGGGCGATGAATGGGTGATCGACGGCCAAAAAGTGTGGACCAGCTTCGCCCACGCCTCCGATTTCGGCATCGTCGTCTGCCGCACCGATCCGAACATGCCCAAGCACAAGGGCCTCACCATGTTCATCGTGAACATGAAGGCACCGGGCGTGACCGTGAAGGGCATCAAGCAGATGTCGGGCGGCAGCGATTTCAACGAAGTCTTCTTCGATGGCGTGCGCGTGAATGATTCGCACCGGCTGGGCGCCGTTGGCGACGGCTGGAAGGCGGCGCTGACCACGCTGATGCACGAGCGTTTGGCGGTCGGCGGCAAGCCGCGTTACGCGCCCGGCTATGAAACGCTGATGAAGCTGGCCAAGGACGTGGAAGCGCCGGACGGCAGCCCCGCCATCGGTGCCAGCGACGTGCGCCAGAAGATCGCCCAGACCTACATCAACGATCAGGGCATCAAGCTCACCCAGATGCGGGCGCTTTCGGCCCTGTCAAAGGGCCAGGTGCCCGGCCCGGAACAGTCCATCTCCAAGGTGGTGGTGGCCAAGACCATGCAGGATCTGGCCAGCTTCGCGCTTGATCTGTCGGGCGGTGACGGCTTTGTGGCCGGCGCCGACGCCGATCCGGAACTGGCCAAGCTGCAAGGGTCGTACATCGGTTCGGCCGGCCTCCGCATCGCCGGCGGGACGGACGAAATCCTGCGCAACATCATCGCCGAGCGCGTGCTGGGCCTGCCCGGCGACATGCGTCCGGACAAGGACACGCCGTTCAATCAGAGCGTGCCAGCGTAAACGACGGATAGTGACAAGGGGGCGGTGGCCAATCGGCCGGCGCCCCTTTTCGCGTCAATCGGCCGGGCAGCCTTCCGGCACCGGCGCCAGGCTCAGTTCCGACTTGGCCTTCAACAGATCCGCCTTGTAATCCGCTGCGTCCGCGATCTGCTGATAGAGCGCCGTGGCCATCAGGCGGCCGCCGGTCACATCCGACGCCCAGTGCACCCGGCAGGCGATGCGCAGATCGCCCGTGGCCTTGCCGAACTTCAGCAGCGCGGCGCTGCGTTCCGGCCGCGCGTCCGACAGGATCAGGCCCCACAGCCAGCCGACCGCAGCATGGCCGGACGGATAGGCAAAGCCCAGCGCCTTCCCGCCGTCCTTCGCGGCATCCGGGTCGCAGGCCTTGCCCCTATCCGTGCTGAACGGCCGCGGGCGCTTGTAATAATCCTTGGCCAGGAACACGGCGCGGCCCAGATCGGTGCCGGCGCGCCGAAGCAACATCAGGGTGGCCGGCGTGGTTTGCGGGGTGAGCGTGGCGCCGAGCGCACAACTCACGGTCTTGACGAAGCTGGGGCTGGTCACGCTCAACTGGCCGATGGCGCTCTGCCACAGTGGCCCGCCGATGCCGCGCTTGCTCTGGCGATAGAGGAATTTGTCGGCCTGCTCATCGGTGCTGCCGGCTTCGGGCGGCGGCGGCAACAGTCGCATCAGGGCCAGCGGCGGCCTGTCCGCCACATAACCTGAGGCCGCCGGTGCGGCGGCGGTCATCATGGGCTGGGCCGCCAGCGGCGCGGCAGTGAGCATCAGGGCTATCAGCATCAGGCGCATTTCAATCTCCCATGCAGGAAATCCATCATGGCGCGCCGCTACCGGGCTGACCAGTGCTTCCTGTTCGCCACTGCGACATTACAAACGTGTTGCAGTGGGCCGTTTGCCCCTTGATATCTGGCCCAGCCGGGCAGACATTGGCTGTAGGCCCTCCATACGGCCGGGCCGGCCAACGGCGCTCCTTTCCCCCGAAGGGCGCGCCACGGAGATGTTGATGCCCTCGTTCACCCGCGAACTCGAAAAGACCCTGCACAACGCGCTGGCCGAAGCCGCGCGCCGCACCCACGAATATGCCACGCTGGAGCATCTGCTGCTGGCGCTGACCACCGATACCCACGCCGCCCAGGTGATGAAGGCCTGCAATGTCGATCTGGAAGAAATGCAGGGCCAGTTGATTCGCTATCTCGATACCGAACTGCAGGCGCTGAAGGCCGATGCCAGCGTCGATCCGTCGCCCACCGCCGGTTTCCAGCGCGTGGTGCAGCGCGCCATCCTGCATGTGCAAAGCTCTGGCCGCGAAGAAGTGACCGGAGCCAACGTGCTGGTCGCGCTGTTTTCCGAACGCGAAAGCCACGCCGTGTTCTTCCTGCAGCAGCAGGACATGACGCGGCTGGATGCGGTTTCGTTCATCAGCCACGGCATCGCCAAGTCTGGCCAGTCCGAAGCCAAGCCGCCCAAGGGCTCGGCTGATCGGGAAGAGCCGGAAGAAAAGCCGGCCAAGGCGGAGAAGAGCGACAAGAAGGGCGGCGAAAGCGCCCTCAAGCAGTTCACGGTGAACCTCAACGAGAAGGCCAAGATCGGCAAGGTTGATCCGCTGATCGGACGGCATGCCGAGGTGGACCGCACTATCCAGATCCTGTGCCGCCGGTCCAAGAACAACCCGCTCTATGTGGGTGATCCGGGCGTGGGCAAGACGGCGATCGCCGAAGGCCTGGCCCGCAAGATCGTCGAAGGCCAGGTGCCCGATGTGTTGCTGCCCGCCGTCATCTACAGCCTCGACATGGGCGCGCTGCTTGCCGGCACGCGCTATCGCGGTGATTTTGAGGAACGGCTGAAGAATGTCGTGAACGAGCTGGAAAAGCTGCCGCACGCCGTGCTGTTCATCGATGAAATCCACACCGTGATCGGCGCGGGCGCCACCAGCGGCGGGGCGATGGACGCATCGAACCTGCTCAAGCCCGCGCTGTCTTCGGGCGCGATCCGCTGCATCGGTTCGACCACCTACAAGGAGTTCCGCAACCACTTCGAGAAGGACCGCGCGCTGCTGCGCCGCTTCCAGAAGATCGACGTGAACGAGCCGAGCATCGAGGATTCGATCAAGATCCTGATGGGCCTGCGGCCTTCGTATGAGGAGCATCACAAGCTGAAATACACCGCCGATGCCATCAAGGCGGCGGTGGAGCTTTCAGCGCGTTACATCAACGATCGCAAGCTGCCCGACAAGGCCATCGACGTGATCGATGAAACCGGCGCCTCGCAGATGCTGCTGCCCGAGAACAAGCGCAAGAAGAGCATCGGCGTGAAGGAAGTGGAAGCGGTGATCGCCACCATGGCGCGCATTCCGCCCAAGAGCGTTTCCACCGACGACAAGACTCAGTTGCAGACGCTGGAAGGCGATCTGAAGCGCGTGGTGTTCGGCCAGGATGCCGCCATCGAAAAACTGTCCAGCGCCATCAAGCTGGCGCGTGCGGGCTTGCGTGAACCCAACAAGCCGATCGGCTCCTACCTGTTTTCAGGCCCCACAGGGGTTGGCAAGACGGAAGTGGCCAAGCAGCTGGCCAGCATTCTGGGCATCCCGCTCACCCGCTTCGACATGTCGGAGTATATGGAACGCCACTCGGTCAGCCGGCTGATCGGTGCGCCTCCCGGCTATGTCGGCTTTGATCAGGGCGGTCTGCTCACCGATGCCGTCGATCAGCAGCCGCATTCGGTGCTGCTGCTCGACGAAATCGAAAAGGCCCACCCCGATCTGTTCAACATCCTGTTGCAGGTGATGGACAACGGCAAATTGACCGATCACCACGGCAAGACGGTGGATTTCCGCAACATCATCCTGATCATGACCACGAACGCCGGCGCGGCCGACATGGCGCGTGAAGGCATTGGGTTCGGCGCCACCACCCGCATCGGTGAGGACGAGGAAGCCATCAAGAAGATGTTCTCACCCGAATTCCGCAACCGGCTGGATGCCACCGTGCCGTTCGGTTACCTGCCGCCATCGGTGGTCGCCATGGTGATCGACAAGTTCGTGCTGCAGCTGGAAATGCAGCTGGCCGATCGCGATGTGCACATCAGCTTGACCGAAGAAGCCAAGGCCTGGCTGATCGCGCGCGGTTATGATCGCCTGTATGGCGCCCGCCCGATGGGCCGGCTCATCCAGGAGAAGATCAAGCAGCCGCTGGCCGAGGAACTGCTGTTCGGCAAGCTGGTCAACGGCGGCGAAGTGCGCGTGCACGTGAAGGACGAGGATCTGTCGTTTGAGATCGTGCCGGCGATCAAGAAGCTGAAGGCTAAGAAGGCCCCCAAGGCGCTGCCAGCGCCGGCCACGGAGGCCTGAAGATCATCACCCCCCGCCGGTCGCCCGGCGGGGGGTTTTGCTGGCCACGGTCGTAATCGTTCAGCCTGCGGTCAGCCGGAAGTCGGCAGTTTATCCCTTGGAAGACTTGCAAGGGGAATCGGGCGATGATCGGGCAACTGGCATCACGCATCGGGCTCATGGCCCTGATGGTGGCGGCGTTGATCGCTGCCGAACCACGCCTCACCCTCGCCTTCGAACAGGTCGGCGATCCGCGGCCAAAGCGCTTTGCCCTCACCGGCGAGGTGATGGGCAAGGCGCTGGGATTGGTGATCAGCTGGTCGGGCGGCAGCCGTCAGCTTTTGCGCTGATCAATCCGCCGCAATCAACGCTTCCGCTTCCGCCACGCTGCGCGCCGCCAATATCTGCCGCGCCACCCCCATCGCGTGCCCGGCGCGCAGCATGGCCGCGAGCGCCTTTTGCCGGCTGGCCGGATCGTCACTGCTCTCGCGCGCGAACGGCCCCAGCCGCTTCCTCCGGGCAAAGGCCAGCGCCGTGGCCAGCGCCGCTTGCTCATCGGGCGCCTCACCGCGATCAGCTTCGCCGACTCCAGCCGCGTGCAACTGCTCCGTCACCCGGCGATGGCCCAGTCCGCGCGCCGCCATCGCCCGGCTTTTCATGGCCGCAAAAGCGGCATCATTGACATAACCCAGCTCTACCATCCGGTCCGCCAGCGCTTCCAGTGGGGCCGGCTGATCCCCGGCCCAGCCGCGCTCCTTCAACTTGCGGGCCAGATAGCGCAGCAATTTCAAACGCGTGGTGGCAAAGCGCGCGGCATAATGCAGGGCCAAATCCCGCAAGCCAGCCTCGTCCAGCGGCGGCGGGACCCGGCGCTCGCCACCGCGCTTTGGGCGGCCATTTCCTTGCTTTTCATCATCCATGCCACTTTCCTGCCACTTTCGGGCCGGAATTTGAACGCCCCCGCGTGCAACAGTCATGGTGTAGAAAAATGACATGCAACGCGGGCCGGGTCGGGCTCTGGCGTTGCGGCAAGGGAGATACCGATGGCCGACACCCCCCAGGCCGCTTCAGCCTCGACGCTGAAACCCACTGCCACCAGCGATGCGCTGCCGCAGCGCCGCTCCAATTTCGCCACGCTCGGTGATGCTCTGGATTACGCCGCGCAGGGGCAGAAGGGCTTCAACTTCCACGATGCCCGCGCCGATCTGGTGCGCGCTTACCCCTTTTCGGAACTCGCCGCCGATGCCCGCCGCCACGCCGCGCACTTCATTGCCGAAGGCGTGCAACCCGGTGACCGCATCGCCCTGATCGCCGAAACCGGTGCCGGTTTTGCTGCCGCCTTCTTTGGCGCCATCTATGCCGGCGCGCTGCCGGTGCCGCTGCCGCTGCCGACCAGCTTTGGCGGCCGCGAAGCCTATGTCGATCAGATCCGGGTGCAGCTCACCAGCTGCGATCCGCTGATGCTGCTCTCCCCGCCCGGCCTTCACGATATCGTGAAGGATGCCGCCACCGGCCTGTGTGCCGCCCATGATTGGGACGAGTGGTTCAGCGGCGAAGCGCCCGACGTCACCCTGCCCAAGGCCAAGCCGACCGACATCGCCTATCTGCAATATTCGTCGGGCTCCACCCGCTTTCCGCACGGCGTTGCGGTCACCCACGAAGCGCTGCTGGCCAATCTGTCGGCCCACGCCACTTGCACCCATGCCGCTGAAGGCGACCGGGTGGTGAGCTGGCTGCCCTGGTATCACGACATGGGCCTAGTCGGCTGCATGCTCGCGCCAATGTCCAACCAGGTGTCGGTCGATTATCTCGCCACCGAAGATTTCGCCCGCCGCCCGCTGTCGTGGCTCACGCTGATCAGCCGCAACCCGGATGCCTCGCTCAGCTATTCGCCCACCTTCGGCTACGACATCTGCGCCCGCCGCATCTCGCCGTCGATCCCGGTTGCCGAACGCTATGACCTGTCGCGCTGGCGCGTTGCCGGCAACGGGGCGGACATGATCCGCCCGGAAGTGATGCAGGCCTTTGTCGATACGTTCGCGCCGGCCGGTTTCAAGGCATCTGCTTTCCTACCCAGCTATGGTCTGGCCGAGGCGACGCTGGCTGTCACCATCATGCCGGTGGGCGAAGGCATCCAGTGCGACCTGATCGATGAGCGCACGCTGTCGGGCGCCACCGAGCCGCGGACTGATCACCGCCTGCCCACCCGCTATCGCGCCATCGTCAACTGTGGCAAGGCCGTGCCCGGACTGACCATCGAAGTGCGTGACGAAAACGGCAAGCTGCTGCCCGACCGCAAGATCGGCCGCGTGTTCGTGAAGGGCCTCGGCATCATGGCCGGCTATTTCCGCGATCCCGATGCCACCGCCGCCTGCATGAAGGACGGCTGGCTCGACACCGGCGACATGGCCTACATGAAGGACGGTTCGCTCTATATCGTCGGCCGCGCCAAGGACATGATCATCATTAACGGCAAGAACCACTGGCCGCAGGACATCGAATGGGCGATCGAGCAGCTGCCCGGCTTCAAGGCCGGCGACATCGCCGCCTTCTCGGTCACCACCCCGTCGGGTGAGGAAGCGCCTGCCGTGCTGGTGCAGTGCCGCACCAGCTGCAACGATGAACGCATCAAGCTGCGAGACGCCATCAAGACCAAGGTGAAGGCCATCACCGGCATGAGCTGCGTGGTTGAACTGGTGCCGCCGCGCACCCTGCCGCGCACCTCGTCGGGCAAGCTGAGCCGGTCGAAGGCGCGGTTGCAGTATTTGTCGGGTGAAATTCAGCCGTTTGAAATCGCAGCTTAACGCGCCGCGCTGTCAGCGTCGCGCCAGCCGATGACCGAAATCACCGCGCCCGGCGCGCTCCCCCCGATCGCCCTTACCGGCGCCACCGGCTTCGTCGGCCGCCGCGTCGTGGCGCTCGCCAATCGCCCCGTGCGCGCCCTCACCCGCCGGCCGCAGCCGCCGCAGCCCGGCGTTGAATGGGTGCTGGGCGATCTTGATGACACAAACGCGCTGGCCCGCCTGTGCGAGGGCGCGGCGGCCGTGCTGCACATCGCCGGGGTGGTCAACACGGCCGATGAAGCCGGCTTCGTCGCCGGCAATGTCACCGGCACCGCGAATGTGCTGGCCGCCGCAGCTGGCGTACCGCGCTTCGTCCATGTCTCCAGCCTCGCTGCACGCGAACCGCGGCTTTCATTGTATGGCGCATCCAAGGCGCAAGGCGACACCCTCGTGATGGCCAGCACCCTTGATTGGGTGATCGTGCGCCCGCCCGGCGTCTATGGCCCCGGCGATGCCGAGATGCGCGACCTGTTCAGCCTGGCGCGCTTCGGCCTGGGCCTTGCTCCCGGCCGGCCTGGCGCCCGCATCAGCCTGATCCATGTCGACGATCTGGCCCGCGCCCTGCTTGCGCTGGCGAACGCCGGCCCATCCCGCGAGATCCTGGAAATCGATGATGGGTCCGGCGGCTATACCCACGGCCAGCATGCCAGCGCGATGGCCCGCGCGATGGGACGCAGCCGTGCGCGCATGATCCCGATCAGCAACCGGCTGCTCGGCCTTGCGGCCAGCGTGGCCACGCTGGTTGCCGGCTGGAAAGGCGAACTGCCCAAGCTCAGCCGCGACCGCGCCTTCTATCTTGCTCATCCCGATTGGGTGGCGCGCGGCGGCAATGAACGGCTCGGCGCCATCTGGCAGCAGCAGATCGGGCTGGATGATGGCATGGCCGATACGGTGCGCGATTACCGCCAAAGAGGTTGGCTGTAACGCGGCTGGCTATAGCCCCAGCGCCGTCTGGAGCAGGAACACGACAAAGGTGGCGATCAGCCCGCCGATGATCACGCGATAACCCCAGCCGAGATATTTATACTTCTTCTGCGCCAGCACCTGGCCCAGTTGATAGACATCGCGGGCCATCGCCACCTGGATGGCGTGATCATCGGCGTTGGTGCGGTCCAGCCAGCCGATCCAGTCCGCTTCGCTCATCTGGGTGAAACCGCGGAAGAACAACAGGTTGGGAGGTGCTGCCGGCCCCTTCCCGCCGCCCAGTTTGGGCAGAACCGCCAGCATGCACAGCACCGCGGCCAGCCCGGACGACGCCGCCAGCACCAAAAGCGCCGGGTTGGTCGCGGCTTCCTTCACCACCAGCGCAAACACCACCGAATTGACCCCGATGATGATGCTGGCCTTCTGATCGGCCATCGCCGACAGCGTGACATGGTGCTGCTGCATGGTGCGCAGCAGATGGATGGCGTTGGCGTGGCTGACACCCGGAAAGGGCGGCGGCGCGCCCTCGGTTGTCGCGTCGATAATGATGTCTGTTGTGTCCCCCCATGCGCGGCATGATGGCACCAACGCCCGCGCTCCGCAATTTGGCCATGATGTGAGGGCAAGGGGCCAAGAAAGCCTATCATTGGAGCCTTCATGACCGACCGCGCAACCGTTTACGCCCGCATCATCGAACTGATCGAGCCGCTGAACACCAAGAAAGTGGCACTCACCGAAGCCACCAGCTTTGCCGGCGACATGGAAATGGACAGCCTGACCGTGATGGACCTTGTCGCCAGCATGGAAGACGAGTGGGACATCATGATCCCTCTGAACCTGCTGCCCGATCTGGAAACCATCGGCCAGGTGGCCGATGCCGTGGCCGGGCTGCTCGCCAAGAAGGGTTGAGGCAATGACAAATCCTCCTGTCCTCGATCTTCTCGCCAAATATGATCCGCTGATCGCCGAACACGCCGGGCTGCTCTCCACCGGCATCCGCGATCCGTTCGGCATCGTGATGGAAAAGGTGCTTTCCCCAACCGAAGCCATCATCAAGGGCCGCCACACCATCCTGCTCGGCACCTACAACTACATGGGGATGACCTTCGATGCCGACGTCATCGAAGCCGGCCGGCAGGCGCTCACCGATTTCGGCGCCGGCACCACCGGCAGCCGCGTGTTGAATGGCACCTATCAAACCCACGCCGCCTGCGAAGAAGCCCTGAAAGGCTTCTATGGCATGTCCCATGCCATGGCGTTCTCCACTGGTTACCAGGCCAATCTCGGCATGGTCTCCACGCTGGCCGGCAAGGGCGATTTCATCATCCTCGATGCCGACAGCCACGCCAGTATTTACGATGGCTGCAAGATGTCCAACGCCGATATCGTGCGCTTCCGCCACAATGATGTCGCCGATCTGGAAAAGCGCTTGAAGCGCCTGCCGCCCGAAGCCGGCAAGCTGGTGGTGCTTGAAGGCGTGTATTCGATGCTGGGCGATGTTGCGCCGCTGCCGGAACTGGTGGCGGTGGCCAAGGCGCACGGTGCCATGGTGCTGGTCGATGAAGCCCACGGCATGGGCTTCTTCGGTGAGCATGGCCGCGGCGTCTATGAAGAACAGGGCGTGGCGGACGACGTTGATTTCGTCGTCGGCACCTTCTCCAAGTCCGTCGGCACGGTGGGCGGCTTCTGCGTCTCCAACCACCCCAAGTTCGAGATCCTGCGCCTTGTTTGCCGGCCCTACACCTTCACCGCCTCGCTGCCGCCGGCGGTGATTGCCTGTTCCACCACCAGCATCCGCAAGCTGATGACGGCGCACGACAAGCGCGCCCGGCTGTGGGAAGCAACGCGGCGTCTGCACGGCGGCTTGAAGGCGCGCGGCTTCCGCCTCGCCACCGATACGCCGGAAAGCGCCATCGTTTCGGTGCTGATGCCAGATCAGGAAACCACCGCGCTGATGTGGTCCACCCTAATCGAGCTGGGCGTCTATGTGAACATGAGCCGGCCGCCCGCCACGCCGGCTGGCGTGTTCCTGCTGCGCTGCTCCATCTGCGCGCTGCACAGCGATGAGCAGATCGACATCGTGCTCGCCAAGTTCGAACAGGCCGCGCAAATGGCCCAACTGGCCCTGCACGAACACGCCTGATTTGTTCATGACGGGGCCATCCCGGGCGGCTATAGGATAGCCGCCCGGTCGCCGTCGCGCCCGGAGAAGGACTTTGCCTGCGGCGTGACAAAGCGCATCGATCGCTATCTGTTCGGCCTGATCATCGTGCCGTTGTTCGGCACGCTGGTGGTGGCCGCCATGCTGCTCGTGCTTGATCGCATGCTGCGCCTGTTCGATTTCGTCATCAACGAAGGCGGGCCGGTCAGTGTGGTCTGGCGCATGCTGGGCAATCTGCTGCCGGAATATCTGTCGCTGGGCATCCCGATCGGCGTGATGCTGGGCATCTTGCTCGCCTTCCGCCGGCTCGCCATGTCGTCGGAACTCGATACGCTGCTGGCCGTGGGCGTGTCCTACAAGCGGCTGCTGCGCGTGCCGTTCGTGTTTGCCACGGTGTTTGCCGTGGTCAATTTCGGCATCGTCGGCTGGCTGCAACCCGTCACCCGCTATGCCTATGAAAATCTGCGCTTCGAGCTGCGCTCCGGCGCGCTCGGCGCCTCGATCAAGGTGGGCGAATTCGCCAATCTCGGTGGCGGACTCACGTTGCGCGTGGAGGAATCCCGCAACCAGGGCGCCGATCTGCGCGGTCTGTTCGTGCGCGCCGCTGGCAAGGATGGTCAGATCGTTGCCGCCACCGCCGCGCGCGGCACCTTCCTGGCCACCGACGACCCCGAATATATCCTGCTGCGCCTGAGCGATGGCACGCTGGTGCACAGCCCCAAACCCGGTGCCACCCCGCGCGTGCTCGCCTTTGCCCAGCATGATCTGCCGATCCGGCTGCCGGAAATGGCCACCTTCCGCAAACGCGGCGAAGGCAATCTGGAAGCCACGCTGCCGGAACTGTTGCACACCATGGTCACCGCCACCGACGCGACCGAGCAGCGCAGCGCCTCGGCCAGTTTCAATCGCCGCATCGTGCAGTGCGTGATCATGTTCCTGCTGCCGTTCCTGGCGTTTCCGATGGCGGTGCCACCAAAACGCTCGACCTCGGCATTGGGCGTGTTCCTCTCCATCATCGCGCTCGTCACCTTCCACAAGTTCACCGAATATGGCGAACGCATGGGCACGCTGGGCCGAATTGATCCTGTGCTGGCGCAATGGGTGCCCTTTGCCCTGTTCCTCGGCGTGGCGCTATGGCTGTTCCGCGTGCTGGAACGGCCGGGCGGTCAGCCGATCGGCGCGCTCGATCGCTGGTTCGGCAAGATCACCGGCTTCCTCTCCGGCCTCGCCGGCAAACTGGTGCGGCGCCAGAACTGGGCCGACGACGTGTTGTCGGCCGGGTAAGCGCGCACCGTGAAGCTCCTCTCCATCCTGTTCCCGTCGCGCACCATCGCGTGGTACACGGCGCGCATGTTCCTGGTGCGGGTCGCGGCCTTCATCATCGGGCTGACCGTGATCCTGCAGTCGCTCGATCTGCTCTCGGAATCGGGCAAGGTACTGGCGGCGGCCGGCAACACCGAATCCGATCTGTGGGTCTATGTTTCGCTGCGCGCGCCGCAGATCGTACAGCTGTTCCTGCCGTTCTCGGTGCTGCTGGCGACGCTGGTGACGCTGGCCACGCTCAACCAGAACAGCGAGGTGGTGATCTTCAAGGGCGCCGGCCTTTCCGCGCACCATATATTGGCGCCGCTGATGGTGGCGGCGCTGGGCGTGGCGGCCGCCAATTTCCTGTGGAACGAACGCATCGGCACCAGTGCCAGTGCAACGCTGAAGGCCTGGCAGGAACAGGAATACCGGAAATCCCCCACCGCTGCGCCCAAGAGCACGCAAAGCTGGGTGCGCGGCGGCGATGATCTGTTTCATGCCGATGCCGTGGCCGGGCGCGGCGACGGCACGCGCCTCACCGGCGTCACCATCTATGACCGGCGCGACAATGGCCTGGTACAGGTGGTGATGGCGGCCAGCGCCACGCCGATCGGTGGCGGCTGGCGATTGCGCGACGTGCGTCTGTTCGATGTGGCCAGCGGCGGGCTGGAATCGCGGGCGAGCCTGGATTTTGCGACCGAGGTGGTGCCGCGCCAGTTCAACACCACCAGCATCAATCCCAACTTCATCGCGCTGTGGGATTTGTGGCCGCAGATCGGCGAACAGCGCGCCGCCGGCAAGCCCACCGACGTGCTGGAAGCCGCCGCCTGGCACAAGATTTCGGGGCCCTTGTCGGCCGTACTGATGCCGCTGCTGGGCGCGGTCGCCGCCTTTGGGCTGGCGCGATCGGGCAAATTGTTCGTGCGCGCCGTGATCGGCATGGCGCTGGGCTTTGCTTTCTTCGTGGCCGATAACTTCATGCTGGCGATGGGCAATTTTGGCACGGTACCGCCGCTGATGGCGGCGTGGGCGCCGTTCCTGCTGTTCCTGCTGATTGGCGAGGCCGTGCTGATCCGCACCGAAGAATAAGCTTCGCAAATTTGCCTTGATTTCCCCCTATCACCGCCAGCGATGACCACTATCACCCTCAAGCGCGTTGAAAGCGCTGCCGACCGCAAGGCCTTCGTCGATCTGGTGTGGAAACTCTACGCCCATGATCCGCACTGGGTGCCGCCGCTGAAAGCCGAAATGCTCGGCCTGATTGGCGGCATCAAATCCAACCCCTGGTTCGGCCATGCCGAAGCCGCCTTCTGGTTGGCCCTGAAAGATGGCGACGTGGTCGGCCGCATTTCGGCGCAGGTCGATCAACTGGTGATCGCCCCCACGGCGCCGGGCGGCGGGCCCGGCACCGGCCACTGGGGCATGTTCGAATGCATCGACGATGCCGCCGTGGCCGAAGCGCTGTTCGGTGCCGCAGAAGACTGGCTGAAGGCCAAGGGCATGACCCGCGCGCTTGGCCCGTTCAGCCTTTCCGTGTGGGATGAGCCAGGCCTGCTGGTGCAGGGATTTGAAGGGCCGCCCACGGTGATGATGGGGCACCACCGGCCCTATTACGAACGGATGGTGACGGCGCGCGGCTACACCGGCGCCAAGGATCTGCACGCCTGGTCGCTGCCCATCGGCCAGCCCTTCCCGGAAATGGTGCAGCGCATCGTCGCTTTCTCCGAACGCAACGCCAAGCTGGTGACGCGGCCGGTGGACAAGTCGAAGTTCGACCAGGAAGCCGCGCTGATCCTCGATATCCTCAACGATGCCTGGTCGGACAACTGGGGTTTCGTGCCGCTCACCCCGGCCGAAATGGCCTATGTCGGCAAGAAGCTGAAGCCGATCATCTTCGAAGGCCTGGTGCGCGTCGCCGAATATGAAGGCGTACCGGTTGGCTTCATGATCACTCTGCCCGACATCAACGAGCTGACCCGCGATCTCAACGGCAATCTCTTCCCGTTCGGCTGGGCAAAATTGCTCTGGCGGCTGCGCGCGCCCAAGGTGAAACGCATGCGCGTGCCGCTGATGGGCATCAGGAAGTCACTGCAGGGCCACCGCGTCGCTTCGCTGATGGCGTTCCAGATGATCGAATATATCCGCCGCGTTGGCGTGACGGAATTCGGCGCCAGCGAAGGCGAAATCGGCTGGATCCTTGATGACAACGGCCCGATGCGCTCCATCGCGGACGCCATCGACAGCCACGTGACGCGCACCTACCGCATCTACGAACGGGCGCTGTAACGAAAA
This sequence comes from Sandarakinorhabdus limnophila DSM 17366, assembly GCF_000420765.1. Classification (GTDB taxonomy): domain Bacteria; phylum Pseudomonadota; class Alphaproteobacteria; order Sphingomonadales; family Sphingomonadaceae; genus Sandarakinorhabdus; species Sandarakinorhabdus limnophila. The sequence continues at coordinate 68,706 of NZ_ATVO01000009.1, forward strand.
AGGGGAGCGGTCGCCCGCTCCCCCCTTCATTCAGAATACCCGGGCTTATTTCGCCGGGATCAGCTTCACGCCGGTATAGCGGCCCGGCGTGTTGCCGCGCTGCACCAGCATCAGCACCGTGTCCTTGCCGGCCTTGCGTTCGGCGTCGACGGCAGCCGCCGCTTCGGCGGGGCTGGTCACCGGCTTCTGACCGATCTTTAGGATGACGTCGCCGCGCTGCAGGCCCTTGGTGGCTGCGTCCGACGACGGGCTGATGCCGGCAATCACCACGCCCTGCACCTTTTCATCCAGCTTCAGCTGCTGGCGCAGCACCGGGGTGAGCGGCTGAAGGGTGATGCCCAGGCTGGCCTTGGCAGCTTCGATGCCGGGGGCCTTGCTGGTGTCTTCAGCGGCCGGTTCGTCGTCCGAAGGCAGGCCAGCGCGCTGCGCCACCACGGCTTCGGATGGGCGCTGCGCGATGATGGCGTTCACCTTCAGGCGCTTGCCTTCGCGGATCATTTCGATCGGGATGGTGGAGCCGATCGGCGTGGTGGCAACGATGTACGAAAGGCTGTTGTCGAAATTCACCTCGCGGCCGGCCACCGTCACGATCACATCGCCCTGGCGCACGCCGGCGCGCGCGGCCGGGCCGTTGGGTTCGACGCTGGCAACAATCTCGCCCTTGTCCTTGGGCAGGCCAAGGCCGGCGGCGATATCTGCCGAAAGCCGCTGGATGGCGACGCCCAGATAACCGCGCTTCACCGCACCGGTCGCCTTCAGCTGATCGACCACCGGCTTGGCCAGTTCGGCCGGGATGGCAAAGCCCAAGCCAACGTTGCCGCCGGTGGGCGAGAAGATCGCCGTGTTGATGCCGATCACATTGCCGGCCAGATCGAACAGCGGCCCGCCGCTGTTGCCCTGGTTGATGCTGGCATCAGTCTGGATATAGCGGTCATATTGGCCCGAACCGATATCGCGGTGCAGGGCGGAAATGATGCCGGCGGTGACGGTGCCACCCAGCCCGAACGGGTTGCCGATGGCGATAGACCAATCGCCGACGCGCGTGGTCTCACTGTTGCCGAACTGCACGAACGGCAGGCCGGTCGCTTCGATCTTCAGCACGGCCAGATCGGTGAGCGGATCGCGGCCGACCACGCGCGCCTTGTACTCGCGCCGGTCCGACAATGTGACCGTGATCGATTCCACCGGCTGGTTGCGGCCTTCGCCCGCCGAAATCACGTGGTTGTTGGTAACGATATAGCCATCAGCCGCGATGACGAATCCGCTGCCCAGGCTGGTCGCCTCGCGCGTCACCGGCTCACCGCCGTCCTGCTGTTCCTGGAAACGGCGGAACAGATCTTCCAGCGGATTGCCGCCGGGCTGGCCGGGCATGCGGCGCATGCGGCCGATTTCTACCTTTTGTGTGGTCGACACGTTCACCACCGCCGGCGCCAACCGCGCCGTCAGATCGGCAAAGCTGCGCGGCGCGCCACCGGGTGGCGCAATGGCCACGGCCGGTGCCACGGCGTTCTGCGCCGGCTGGGTGGCAGGCGCCTGCGCGACGGCAATGGCAGCCAAGCCAGTGGCCAGCACGGCGACGGGAACAAGCGAACGAACGATCTTTGACTTCATGTTTGTCTTTCTGGTTGCAATGCGGTTGAGCCCACCTGGCTTATGCGAACAACACGCCTAACCGTGCATGAACAAGGCCGAACGGCTCAGCGATTGCCCTTGCGGCCTTCGAACTCGCGCAGGAATTCATTGTTCGGCCCCAGGATCACGGTGGCGGTGCCGTCTTCGAACGTGGTGCGATAGGCCTGCATGGCGCGATAGAAGGCATAGAATTCCGGATCCTTGCCAAAACTGTCGGCATAGATGCGCGCGGCGCTGGCATCGGCTTCGGCCTGCACCAATTGCGCCTGCTTGTTGCCCTGGGCGCGGATGGTCGCCGCTTCCTGCTGCCGGGCCGAGGCCATGCGCGCATACGCTGCTTCCAGCGGCGGGCCCGACGGCAGATCGGCGCGCTTGATGCGCACGTCCACGATTTCGGCGCCATATTGCTTGGCCTGGCTGTTCACGCTGGACTGGATATCATCCATCAGCGCCCCGCGTTCCGGCGACAGCAACGCGGCAAACGGCTGCTTGCCCAGCTCGTTGCGCAGTTTCGATGCCAGGATTCGCTTCAGCGCGTCGGCCGCATTCTGTTCGGTGCCCACGGTTTCCACCATGCGCTGCGGGTTGACGATGCGGAAACGCGCAAAGGCATCCACCACCAGCCGCAGCTGATCGGTGGAAAGCACCGTCTGCGCATCGATATCCAGATCCATGATGCGCTTGTCGATGAAGCGCACGTCTTCGATGAAGGGCACCTTCATCGTCAGACCGGCGCCGGTTTCGCCCAGCTTTGCCTTCGGATCATATTCGTTCACGATCCGCTCCGGTTTGCCCAGGCGCAGCACCACGGCCTGCTGGGTTTCGGGAACGGTGTAGAAACTGCTCATCGCCAGCACGACGAGGGCAAAGCCCAAGCCGGCCAGTATTGCAGGATTGCGGGTCAAGGTGGCCATCGTGATTCTTTCCGTTACCGCTGTGCCGGGGCCGGGGCCGGCTCGGCCGGCGCGATTGCCGCGCGGCGGCGCACTTCAGGCAGCGGCAGATAGGGCGCCACACCTGGAGCATCCACCACGGTCTTTTCCACCTTGGCCAGCACCTTTTCCATGGTTTCCAGATACATGCGCTTGCGCGTCACTTCCGGGGCCAGGCGATACTGGGCATAAACGGCATCAAAGCCGGCGGCATCGCCCTGAGCCTTGGCGACCAGCGCCTGGGCATAGGTGCGGGCGCGGTTCAGATATTGCTGCGCGTCCTGCTGGGCCGCGGAAACATCCTTGAACGCGCCATCGATGGCGGCGGGCGGATCGGCCTGCTTGATATCCACGCCGCGCACATCAACACCGCTGCGATAGCTGTCGAGCAGTTCCTGCATGCGTTCGCGCACCCGATCGGCGATCTGGGCGCGTTGCGGTCCCAGTGCATCATTCAGCGAGGCGCGGCTGATTTCGGCACGCATCGCCGATTCGGCCACTTCGCGCACGGTTTTTTCTGGATCCGAAAGCTCATACAGGAAGCTTTCCGGATTCCGGATCTTCCAGCGCACAGTGTAGGCAAGGTTGATGATATTCTGATCGCCGGTGAGCATCAGATTCTCGTTGGCGCCTTCGCTCGACGAAATATCGATGATGTTGATCTGCTCAACCTTGCGCAGTTCCACCGCATCAATCGGCCACGGCAGCTTGAAATGCACGCCCGGGCCGGTGGTCGAAACATAGGCGCCAAAACGTTGCACCACCGCAGCTGACTGCGCATCCACCGAGTAAAAACTGGAAAACACCACCCAGGCCGCCACGATCGCCCCGCCGGCCCACACCAGCCAGCGGCCATCACCAACATCGAAACCGCCGCCGCTGCCGCCACTGCCGCCGCCAAACTGGGTTTTCAGACGTTCCTGGCTGCGCCGGATCAGATCATCGAAATCGCCGCCGCGGCTCTGCCCGGGCTTGCCCATCGGGCGGCGCGGCGGGCCTTCGCCCCATGGATTGACGGGCCGGTTTTCGGGCTTCTTGGCCGCCGGCTCTTCGCCTTCGGCACCGGACGGGCTGTCGCCGCCACCTTCACCATTGTTCTGCCATGGCATGGACTGGATGAAACCTTATCGAAAGACGTTGAAACATCTATATACGGACGCCAAACGGGGATTGCGAGACCATGCGGCAATGCGGCGGCATTTGTCTGCGGTTATGGCCTCGACTGCAAGGAAGAACAGGCTGATGGCCGTGAAGAACGATGTGATGACCGCGCTGACCGCGGTGGCTGATCCGGCCGGCGGCGGCACCGTGGTGGAAACCGGCCGCGCCGCTGGCGTCGTGGTGAAGGACGATGGCACCGTGGGCCTGGTGCTGGCGGTGGACGGCCTCGACAAGACCACGGCCGAGCGCCTGCAGGCCACCGTTGAAGCCGCCGTGAAGCGCGTGCCCGGTGTGAGCGTCGCGCGCATCATTCTCACCGCCGACAGAGCCGCGACGCCCACGGCCGCACCGAAGGCCAGCACCGTGCCGGGCATCCGCAAGCTGGTTGCGGTGGCCAGCGGCAAGGGCGGCGTTGGCAAATCCACCGTGGCCGCCAACCTGGCTTTCGCCCTGGCCCGCGCCGGGCAAACGGTCGGCCTGCTCGATGCCGATATTTACGGCCCCTCCGTGCCCACCCTGTTGGGCATCGAAGGCCGCGCCCGGGTGGAGAATGACAAGCTGCAACCCGAAGTGCGCCATGGCATCAAGGCGCTTTCGATGGGCATGATGACCGATCCCAACAAGGCGATCGTCTGGCGCGGGCCGATGGCGTCCTCTGCGCTCGTCCAGATGGTCGAACAATGTGATTGGGGCGCGCTCGACGTGCTGGTCATCGATCTGCCGCCCGGCACTGGCGACGTGCAGCTCACGCTCGCACAGAAACTCAAGCCCGATGGCGCGCTGATCGTCTCCACCCCGCAGGATCTCGCCCTCATCGATGCCCGCCGCGCCGTCGCCATGTTCGGCGAAGTGAACGTGCGCGTGCTCGGCGTGGTCGAAAACATGGCCGGTTACTGCTGCCCCAACTGCGGCCATGTCTCCGATCCGTTCGGCCACGGCGGCGCGGAAAAGGAAGCCGAAGCGATGGGCGTGCCCTTCCTTGGCCGCATCCCCCTGCAGATGGCGGTGCGCACAGCATCGGAAACCGCCCAGCCGGTGAGCGGCGAGGCGGCCGCCATCTTCGACGAAATCGCCCGCGGCGTGATCGTCACAGTCGGGCTGTAACGCCATGCCGCTCACCGCCGACGCCGACATCGCCCGCCTGCTGGAGCAGACCCGCACGATTGCGCTCGTCGGCGCCAGCGACCGCCCCGACCGCGCCGCGTTTGAGGTGATGGGGATGCTGCTCGCCCATGGCTACCACGTGATCCCCGTCAACCCGCAGCTCGCCGGGCAGGTGATCCACGGCCAGGCGGTTTTGGCGCAGCTGGCCGACATCGCCGAACCCATCGACATGGTGGACGTGTTCCGCCGCAGCGAGTTTGTTTCCGGCGTGGTGGACGAGGCCATCGCGGTGGGTGCGCGCGCCGTCTGGACGCAACTTGGCGTCATCGACCCTGTGGCCGCCACCCGCGCAGAAGCCGCCGGGCTGGATGTGGTGATGGATCGCTGCCCAAAGATCGAGATTCGCCGTCTTGGGTTGAGGAAGAAGTAAGCGGGCCTCCGGCGGGCAGGGCCTGAGGCCCTGCACCCACTTTCGTTCTCGGGCGGCCCGGGTGAAAGGCGCTCTGCCACCTGTCGCATTTGCAACTGGCCCCCGCTCCCACAGCAGCGCAAACAGCCACCAACAACAGGGGACCCAAACATGCGCACCACCCTCATCGCCGCCCTCCTCCTCGCCAGCCCGGCCGCCGCCGAAACCATCGCCAAAGATATAATTGCAATCCGGGCCGGCCGCGTCATCACCGATGCCGCCAAGCCCGCCCTCGGTCCCAGCACGATCATCGTCACCGATGGCCGCATCACCGCCATCAACCCGGCCAGCGCGCCCATCCCGGCCGGCGCGCGGGTCATCGACCAGTCCAGCCGCACCCTCAGCCCTGGGCTGATCGATAGCCACGTTCACCTCACCGGCGATCCCGGCACGCCGTTCTGGCGCGAAGCCATCGATAGCGCCGAACTCTCGGTGGCCTATGGCCTGAAGAACGCCCGCATCACGGCAAAGGCCGGCTTCACCACCGTGCGCGATCTGGGCAGCGCGCGGCTTTCGGGTTTCGCCGTGCGTGATGCCATCAACAGCGGCATGTTCCCCGGCCCGCGCATCCTCGCCGCCGGGGCGTCACTCTCCATCGTGGGCGGCCACGGCGACGTGTCCGGCTTTGCCCCGGTGGTGAATGACGCGCTCGATCAGGGCAACACCTGCACAGGCGCGGTGGAATGCGCCGCCAGGGTGCGGGAAGCCAGCCAGCACGGCGCCGATGTGATCAAGTTCACCGCCACCGGCGGCGTGCTCAGCCAGCAGGGCCGCGGGCTGGATCAGCATTTCACCGATGATGAAATGCGCGCCATCGTGACGACCGCGCACAGCCTGGGCCTGAAGGTTGCCGCCCACGCCCACGGCCCGCGCGGCATCGAGGCGGCAGCGCGCGCCGGCGTCGATTCGGTGGAGCATGGCAGTTTCACCGATGAAGCCGGCGCCAAGGCACTTGCCGCCAACAAGGGCTGGCTCGTGCCAACATTGCTGCCCTTCCGCGCCACCGCCGAACGGCTGGGCAGCGGCGCCTATACCCCGGTTGTGGAAGCCAAGGTGCGCGCCATCCTGGAACGCCGCGGCAAGCAGATCATCGCCGCCCGCGCCGCCGGCGCCCGCATCGCCTTTGGCACCGATGCCGGCGTGTTCGAACATGGCCGCAACGGCCAGGAAGCCAGCGACATGGTGGAATTTGGCGGCATGACGGCCCGCGAGGTGCTGATCAGCGCCACCACCGGCGCCGCCGAACTGCTCGGGCTCTCTGCCGAAACCGGCACGCTCGAACCCGGCAAGGCCGCCGACATCATCGCCACTGATGGCGACCCGACCGCGGACGCGAAACAGCTGGCGCAGGTGAAATGGGTGATGGCGCGTGGGAAGGTGATTGACTGATTCGCCAACCGTCTTATTGCAGCAATACGCTTGATCTTCCGGAGCCTTTCCATGCGCGCTTTTCTTCTGCTTGCCGCCAGCCTGATCGCGATTGTGCCCGCGGCCGCACAAACCACCATGGCGCCAGCCGCCGGCACCGGTACGGCACAGGCCGGCACCCAAACGCCAGCCGCCGCCCTCAGCGCGCTGTTTGCTGCCAGCGATACCGACAGTCTGAAACGCAATCCGCTCTATGGCCTGTTCCGCGGTGATACCAGCCGTGCCGACCAGTTGGGCGAAATGATCACCGACGCGGCTTTTGCTGCCGAAAAGCGCGCCGCGGAGTCCGAATTGGGGGCCTTGGCTGCCATCGACCGCAGCGCCCTCACTGCGGACGAGCAAGTGAGTTACGACACGTTCAAATGGCAGCGCGAAACCGATCTTGCCGGCGTGCAGCCCGACCTGCTCGCCGCCAATCTGCCGCGTCCGATCGATCACTTTTTCGGCTTCCACAATTTCATCGCGGAACTCCAATCCGGCGAAAGTGCAGCGCCCTTCAAGTCATTGAAAGATTACGAAGATGCGCTGAAGCGCCACGACCAGTTCGCGCTGCTGCTCGATCTTTCGATCCTGCGGTTCCGCCAGGGCATGAAGACCGGCGTGGTGCAGCCTAAGCTGGTGGTGAACAACATCATCGACCAGCTGAACAACCTCACCACCGGCGGCACGGACGCTTCCATCATGATGAAGCCGGTGCAGAAATTCCCCAACGATATCAGTGCTGCAGACCAGGCGCGGCTGAAGGCGGCCTATGCTAAGGCGGTGGGCGAACGGGTCAATCCGGCGCTCCTGCGCCTACGCGATTTCCTGAAAGTCGAATATCTGCCGGTCGCCCGCGAAGCGCCCGGCCTGGGCGCCATGCCGGGCGGACCGGCGCTTTATCGCTATCTGGTCGCCGCCAACACCACGACCAGCCTCACTCCCGACGAGATCCACAACATTGGCCTGTCCGAAGTTGCCCGTATTCTCAAGGGGATGGACGAGGTGCAAGCCCGCGTTGGCTTCAAGGGCGACCGCGCCGCCTTCTTCACCCAACTGCGCACTGATCCGCGCTTCAAGTTCGCCTCCGCCACAGCCATGGGGGATGCCTTTCGCGATACGGGCAAGAGCGTCGATGCAGTGATCGGCCAGCTGTTTGATACGCTGCCGAAATCGCCGCTGGAGATCCGCCCGGTCCCGCCGCACCGGGAAAAGACCGATGCCGGCGGCAGTTATCAGGGCGGCACGCCCGACGGTAGCCGCCCCGGCATCTTCTATTACAACAGCTATGATCTGCCTTCGCGCAGCAACTATGGTGTGGAAACGCTCTTCCTGCACGAAGCCGTGCCCGGCCACCATTTCCAGGTCAGCCTTGCGCAAGAGAATGAGAAACTCCCCGCTTTCCAGCGCTTTGGCGGCAACACCGCTTTTGCCGAAGGCTGGGGCCTCTATGCCGAAAGCCTGGGGCCGGAACTGGGCATGTTCAAGGACCCCTATCAGCTGCAGGGCCGATATGAAGACGAGATGCTGCGCGCCCTGCGGCTCGTTGTTGATACCGGCATCCATTCAAAGGGTTGGGGCCGCGATCAGTCGATCGACTATATGCTGGCCAACAGCAGCATGAGCCGCACCGATGCCACCGCCGAAGTTGAGCGCTATATCGCCATCCCCGGCCAAGCGCTGGCCTACAAGATCGGCCAGCTCACCATCAGCCGCCTGCGGGCGAAGGCTGAAAAGGCACTTGGATCAAACTTCAACATCAAGCACTTCCACCGCGAAGTGCTGATGACGGGCGCCCTGCCAATGGCGGTGCTGGAGGCCAAGATCGACAGGTGGATTGCCAGCGGCGGCGAGTAAGTCAGGCCTTCACCAGCCCCTTATCGATCAGGCTGTGGGCGCAATCGAGGATGGTCGTCGCCTCGTCGCGGGTCTTCCAGCCCAGCCGCTCCAGCGCGTGCGCGGCGCTGGCTTCGCGGCGGCGACCAAGTTCGGGCACTACCATCTTCACCGTCGCATCGAAATTGGCGAGCAATTTCAACAGAAAATCCGGTAGGCCACGCGTCGGCACACGTCGCGCGTGATCGCCGAGCCCGGCCTTCAGCACGTCCGCCACCTCACGCATCCACATAAACTTGCCTTGCGCGATGAAGCGCTCACCATCCAGCCCCGGCGTCACCATCGCCAGCACATGCAAGGCGGCGACATCGCGCACATCAACGACACCAAAACCCAGCCGCGGCAGACCAGGCAACGCCCCGTCGAGCAACTTCTTCACCACTTCCAAGCTGGTCGAAAAATCGGCGCCAAGCACAGGGCCGAGCACGGCAGCGGGGTTGATGGACACATACTCCATCCCCTGCCCATGAGCCGAAATCCACTCCCGCGCCGCGCGTTCGGCGAGCGTCTTTGACTTGATATAGGCGTATGATTCCAGGCTGTTGATGTTGGACCAATCGCCTTCCGTGAACGGCGTGCCGCGCTCACCATGGCCATAGGCGATTGCTGCCATACTGCTGGTCATCACCACACGCTTCACGCCGGCAGCATGGGCGAAACGCAGCGCACGCAAGGCGCCTTCGCGGGCCGGGACGATCAGTTCATCGGGATCCTTCGGCTCGCCAGCCGGGATCGGCGAAGCGATGTGTTGAACGAAGGCAATGTTATCCATCGCCTCGGCCCAGCCGGCGTCGCTCATCAGATCGCAGGCCACCAGCTCCAGATCGGGCAGGCCCAGCGTGGCGCGCACTTCGCCAGCGCGAGCCAGATTGCGGATGGTGCCGCGCACTGCCCAGCCGTCGGCCACCAGCGCCTTGATGATGAAACCGGCGATATAACCCGATGCGCCGGTCACCAACACCTTGCCCGTTGCCATATCACCCTCCCGCTGCTGTCAGGATGGCATGGTGGTGGGCAAGTGCCGGCTTGGCAAGCGCGTCGGTGAGGGCCATGAAGCAGGCGTGCAACCCCGCAATCCCTTTGCCGGCCTTGGCGCCACATCGCTGCCGCGCCGTGAATTCGCCGTGGTCTTTGCCGCGTTGCTCACTGTGGCCGCTGGCAATACGGCGCTGCAAACCGTTTTGCCCGCCATCGCGCGTGTGATCCATCTGCCCGACATGCTGGTTGCGGTGATCTTCTCCTTCTCTGCCCTGCTGTGGACGGTCAGCGCGCCCTATTGGGCGCGGCAGAGCGACATCCGCGGCCGGCGGCGGCTGATGCTGGTCGGCTCGCTGGGCTTCATGGTGTCGATGACCGGCTGCGGCATTGCCATCTATGCCGGGCTCAACGGCTGGCTGGCGCCGATCGCCACCTTCGCGCTGTTCGCCAGCCTGCGCAGCCTGTTCGGCATATTCGGATCGGCGGCCAATCCGGCGGCACAGGCCTATGTCGCCGGGCGTACCAACGAACAGGATCGCACCGCCGCGCTGTCCAGCCTGTCATCCGCGTTCGGGTTGGGCACCATCATCGGGCCAGCAGTGGCGCCATTGTTCATCCTCGCCCCATTGGGGCTTTCGGGACCAATGTTCGCTTTTGCCGCCATTGCCGCCGTGGTGATGGCCGCAGTGGCACGAGTGCTGCCTGATGATGATCCGACCCATCGGCCTGGCCAGGCCCAAATGGGCAGCGGCGCACCATCGTCGGAGCCCAATCTGGCCGGAGCCGCCACCGGCGCCAGCGTGAGCGCCGCCGCCGCCGGCCGGCCCAAGCGACTGAGTGTGAAAGACAGTCGAATTGCGCCCTTCATGATATTTGGCTTTGTGTCAGGCTCCATCCAAGCTGCCACTGGCCAGGCGCTGGGCTTTCTGGTGATCGACACGCTGGGCGGTGACGCGCTTGATTCACAGCGGTCGACCGCGCTGATCTTCATGGCCGGGGCGTTTTCAACCTTGCTGGCGCAGTGGGTGCTGATCCCGCAGCTGCGGCTCACCCCGCCGGCGCTGATGCGCTGGGGCACGTTGCTGGCTGCTGTCGGCACGGCAGGCATCGCCGTATCGGGCAGCCTGTATGCGCTGGTGCTGGCCTTTGCGCTGATGAGCATGGGCTATGGCCTGGCGCGGCCGGGTTTCACGGCTGGGGCCAGTCTTGCCGTTTCCCGCGCAGAACAGGGCGGCGTTGCGGGCGCGGTAACCTCGGTCAACGGCAGCTGCTTCATCGTGGCGCCGGCGGTCGGCATCGGGCTCTATCAGATCGGCCCGTCGGTTACCTACTGGCTTGGAGCGGCGGCGCTGGTGGCGCTGGTGGTCTATGCTTTCACCCAGCCCGCCCTAGGCCGCGAACCCGGCGAATTTCACGAGGATTAACTAGCGCGATTGCAACAGGGCGATCCGGTTGCCCTCACTGTCTTCGAACTCGGCCACCCAGCCATTGGAACCGATGTCCTTCTTTGCATAAAGGGTGCGGCCACCGACAGAATTGGCGCGGCTCAGCACGGCATCAACATCGGTTACGCGAAAATAAAGAATCGGTCCGGCCTTGCCCGGCACGTAAACGTCGCCCTTGACCAGCGCGCCTTCTGGGCCATCGGTGCCAGGAAACATCGCCATGTCGTAGCCATCAACCCGGTCCCGGATCAGCGGCTTGCCGAACACTGCTTCGTAAAAGCGCATCGCTCGGTCCAGATTACTGACCGGAATCTCGAACCACGCGATCAGCGAGGCATCAGTGGCAGCCACAGGAGCCGCCACCAACAGGGCCAGCGCAATGGCCAGCCACCTCACGCGCCAGCTGGTGCCTCACCCAGACCGGTGCCGCGACGGCCGGCCTTGGGAATGGCAGACGAGCCAGACGAAGGCCGCGCTACCGGGGTGGTGGTGGCGCTGCCGCGATCGACGGTGCCGCCGTCCATGACCTTCTTGATCTCGTCACCGGTCAGCGTCTCATACTCCAGCAGGGCGCCGGCGATGGCGTGCAGCTGGTCAATATTGTCGGTCAGCACCTGCTTGGCACGATCATAGCCGGTTGTGACGATGGCGCGCACTTCGCTATCGATCATCTGCGCGGTTTCTTCCGACATGTTCTGCGCCTTGGTCACGCTGTGGCCGAGGAACACTTCTTCCTGGTTCTCGACATATTTCAGCGGGCCCAACTTATCGGACATGCCCCACTGAGTCGCCATCGAGCGCGCCAGATCGGTGGCATAGCTGATGTCCGACGAGGCGCCGGAGCTGACCTTGTCATAGCCGAAGATCACTTCTTCCGCGACACGGCCACCCATAGCCACAGCCAGGTTGGCGTACATCTTGTCCCGGTGATAGCTGTATTGGTCACGTTCCGGCAGGCGCATCACCATGCCGAGCGCGCGGCCGCGCGGGATGATGGTGGCCTTGTGAATTGGGTCAGACGCCTGCTCGTGCAGCGAGACGAGCGCGTGGCCAGCCTCGTGATAGGCGGTCATCTTCTTCTCGTCTTCGGTCATCGCCATGGTCTTGCGTTCGGTGCCCATGAGCACCTTGTCCTTGGCGTCTTCGAACTCGCGCATGGACACCAGCCGCTTGCCGCGGCGGGCAGCCAAAAGCGCGGCTTCGTTGACGAGGTTGGCAAGATCGGCCCCGGCAAAACCCGGGGTGCCGCGGGCGATAGTGCGGGCGTTGACGTCAGGCGCCAGCGGCACCTTCTTCATGTGGACGGCCAAAATCTTCTCGCGCCCATCGATATCGGGGCGACCGACCACGACCTGGCGGTCGAAACGGCCGGGGCGGAGCAGGGCGGGATCGAGCACGTCGGGCCGGTTGGTGGCAGCGATGATGATGATGCCTTCATTGGCATCGAAACCGTCCATCTCCACCAGCAGCTGGTTCAGCGTCTGCTCGCGTTCGTCGTTGCCACCTCCCAGACCAGCGCCGCGGCTGCGGCCCACGGCGTCGATTTCATCGATAAAGATGATGCACGGGGCCGACTTCTTGCCCTGTTCGAACATGTCGCGGACACGGCTGGCGCCGACACCGACGAACATTTCAACGAAATCGGAGCCGGAGATGGAGAAGAACGGCACATTGGCTTCGCCGGCAATGGCGCGGGCGAGCAGCGTCTTGCCGGTGCCGGGCGGGCCAACGAGCAACGCGCCCTTCGGAATCTTGCCACCCAGTCGGCTGAAACGGCCCGGATCCTTCAGGAAGTCGACGATTTCCTGCAGTTCCTCGCGGGCTTCGTCGATGCCGGCCACGTCGTCAAAGGTCACGCGGCCTTCCTTCTGCACCAGCAGCTTGGCGCGGGATTTGCCGAAACCCATGGCGCCACGGCCAGCACCATTCTGCATCTGGCGCATGACGAAGATCCAGATGCCAATCATCAGGATGAAGGGCAGCATGTTGAAGAACAGCTGCGCGATCACCGAACGGCTTTCTTCCGGGCGGGCATCAAACCGCACGCCCTTGGTGCGCAGACGCTCGATCAACTGGGTGTCGCCGGGGTTGAAGGTGCGGAACTCCTCGTCACCGCTGGTGCGGCCGATGATTTCCTCGCCGCGGATCTCCACCGATTTCACAGCGCCATCATCCACGCGCGCCAGGAAATCCGAATAGGCCAGCGTATCACCGCTGCGCGAAGAGCCGGTGCCCTGCATCACGTTCACTGCCACGGCGAGGCCTAGCAGGATGACGATCCACAACCCCAGATTCTTCATCCAGGGGTTGGGCGGACGCTTGTTGGGGCCTTCGGACATGGACAGTTCCTGATCAGATACACACGGCGATACTAGCGATCACACGCACAACCCAAGATAAGGTGGAATGGTGGGGTTGCAATCCGCCTGTGCTGTTCTGCCCCGTTTCAGGCGGCGTTTTGTGGCTTTTTGCCGCCCGTCTGTGGCGGCGGGGTGACGGAAAGTTGCCAGATTGTGCCGGGACGCGCGACGATGCCGGCCAGCGTGCCGGTTGCTCCGGCCCCGAGTCGCGCGGCCAGCCGGGCGATCTCGCTGCCCCGCGCCGGCCGCCCGGCCAGCGTTTCCACCGCGCTTGCCAGCAGCCGTTGCACCAGCGCTGCCGGCAATCCGCCGGCATCAACCAGCAACCGGCCATCGGCTTCCTGAACCCGCCCGGCCCAGGCCAGATCGGCGGCCCAGGCAAGTGCTTCAGCGTCGGCAGCCAGGTGCGCCGCACTGGCCGCCAGGGCCGTCACATCCAGCGCCGGCGTGGCCGCCAGAAAGGCCCGCATGGCCGTGCGATCATGGCGGGGATCGCGGTTGGTGGGATCATCCACTTGCTGCCAAGCATCAGCCGCGGCAAGCGCCGCCAGATCGGCCTTGCGGACCGCCAGCAGAGGCCGCACCAGCATCACGCCGGGCTGCAATCGCCGGGCCGGTCGGATCGCGGCCAGACCATAACTGCCGCTGGCGCGGTTCAGGCGCATCAGCAGCGTTTCGGCCTGGTCGTCGGCGTGATGGGCGGTGAGCAGCAGGCCGTAGCCGTGGGCGGCGCACCAATCGCCCATAAGGGCATAGCGGGCGGCGCGGGCGCGGGCCTGGATATTGCTGGTGAAATCCCCGCCTTCACGCACCAGCGTCACATGCGGCAAGCCGCGGGCGGCGCACTGAGCGGCAACGCTGGCGGCTTCTGCGGCCGCCTCGGACCGCAGGCGGTGATCAACGGTGAGCGCCGTCACCCGGCCGGGAAAGGCCGCAGCGGCCAACGACAGCAGCGCCAGGCTGTCAGGCCCGCCCGAAGTCGCCACGGCAATGCGTTCATCGGCGGCCACCGGGCGGCCCAGCGCCGCCGCAATCAGTGCGGCCAGATCAGGCCGCACGTTTGGCCCGCTCACGCAGTGCACTTGGCTTTCGTGCGCTGGCGCCCGGCGTCGGCCTTCTGCGTATCGGTCAACTTGGCTCCATAGACCGATTCAAGCTCGCCCAGCACCTGGCAGGCGTCCTTGGGCTTGGTCATCGCGTTCAGGGCGCCAGCCAGCGCGATCAGCGCATCGGGGGCCGGCGTCGAACGCGGGGCGGACTGATAGACATCAAGGAACGCCTTGGCCGCCTGCGGATACTGGGTGCGCGCGGCAAAGCTGCGGCCCAGCCAGTATTTGGCCTGCGGCACGTGGATAGATTTCGGCCAATCGGCGATGAACTGGCTCATCGCCGATTCAACGCCCGGCCAATCGCGTGCTGTCACCTTGGGATAGGCGGCGGTCCAGGCCGCCGTGTCAGTGGCGGGCTTGGCGGCGGGTACAGCCGGCTTGGCGGGCGCCGGTGCGGGCGTTGCAGCTGAGGGGGCGGGCAGCTTGCCTGGCACCGCGGCGGGATCGGCGGCGGGGGCCGGCGGCGCACCACCAGGATTCTCCAGCGCGTTCAGCCGGAACTCGGCATCGCCCTTCAATCGGCGCTGGCCGTCTTCCAATTGGCGCAATTTATATTCCATCGCCTCAATCTGGCCGGTCATCGTTTTCAACTGGCCTTCCAGCGCGTCCACCCGGCCGGTCAGATCGGCAATCGGCGTGGTGGCGGGCGGCGTTTCCGGCGCAGGTGCGGGCGTTGCAGCCTGAGCGGGGATTTCCGGTTCGAAGAATCGCGCGTTGCCGCCGGGAAAAACCTTGCGCTGCACCGCGCGCATTTCCGATTCGAGCGTACCCACCCGGCGATCGAGCTTGCCAACATCCACCGCCTGTGCCGCGAGAGGGGCGGGCAGCAGCACGGCGGCAGCAAGCAGAACAGGCACGAAACGGCTCACAAACAGGCTCCCGAAACTCAACGTGGCGCCGGTTGTGGCGCAGCCTGACTTGCCGAACCCTGAACAGGCGCAGCGGCAGCAGCGGACCCGGCAAAGCGTTCCGCCAGGGCCGGCGCGGTCAGCACCACGCCATCAACGGTTTCGACCGACCCGCCCAGCGGTGGCAGCTTGACGCCAGCCACGCTCACCTCGATCTCGCCGGCGCGACCCGCGCGCAGGACGAGGGGACCATTGTCCTCCGGCACCTTGTAGATGCTGCCGGCAACCATCAGGCCCTGAAATGCCTTGCGGCCGGTGATGCGGCTGTAGATTTTCACCCACACGTCCGTTCGCGCGGTCAACGTCACCGGGCCACTGGTTGGGATGATGGCGGGCGCCGCAGCTGCGGCACTGGCGCCCGGCGCAGCAGCAGCCGGGGCGGGCGCCGGAGCGGAGGCTGCTGCAGTGGCCGTGTCTATCGCCGCCGGGGCCGGGGCTGCCACTTGCGGAGCGCTTGGCACCGGATCGAGCACGCCGCTGCCATAAAGGCCGAGACCGCCGATCACGAGCACCAGCACAGCCAACCCGGCCAAGGCCAGACCCTGCGACGGCAATCGGAATTCATCCAGCGGTTCCAGGCTGGGCGCGTATGGCACATGCGGGGTCAGTCGGGTTTCGGCGCGGAATTGGGCGCCGACGCTTTCCGGATTGAGCCCGACGCTGCGCGCAAAGGTCTTCACGAAGCCCAGCGCGTAAGGCAGCGCCGGCAGCGCTTCATGATCATCGGCTTCGATGGCCATCAGGTGGCGCAAGGGCACGCGGGTTTCGCGGGCCAGATCGGCCAGTTCGCGGCCAGCGGCAGCGCGAGCTTCCGCCAGCAGGGCACCAACCGTCAGGCCCCGATAGGCACCTTGCGGATATCCAGCATTTCCCTGTTCGTCTTCGACCATCCGGGCGAGCCCCAAGCTTTGACACGGACATGGCCATTGTCATCGTCTGGAGTCAATCATTTGCAGGCGGATTCGCCGGTTATTGCGGCAGTGCAGCACCCCCGGGAGACCCTTGACTTGCCCTTGCGGCGGGCTTGCCCTATGGGCGCAGCCGATATGGCCGGCGCAATGCTGGCGATTTTGCCCGCCCAGCCCCTGCCCATCTGATCCGGAAGTACCGCATGTCCACCCGCAACATCGCGATCATCGCGCACGTCGACCATGGCAAGACCACCTTGGTCGACCAGCTGTTCCGCCAGTCCGGCACTTTCCGCGACAACCAGCGCGTGGCCGAACGCGCCATGGATTCCAATGACCTGGAAAAGGAACGCGGGATCACCATCCTGGCCAAGTGCACCAGCATCGAGTGGGCAGACGCTGACAACAATCCCTACCACATCAACATTGTCGACACCCCCGGACACGCCGATTTCGGCGGCGAGGTTGAGCGCATCCTGTCGATGGTCGATGGCGTGATTCTGCTGGTCGATGCCGCCGAAGGCCCGATGCCGCAAACCAAGTTCGTGTGCGGCAAGGCGCTGGCGCTGGGCCTGCGACCGATTGTCGTCGTCAACAAGATCGACCGTCCGGATGCGCGCGCCAGCGAAGTGCTGGATGAAGTGTTCGATCTGTTCGTGACGCTGGAAGCCAACGACGACCAGCTCGATTTCCCCGTCCTTTATGCCTCCGGCCGCGGCGGTTATGCCGGGCCGACCGACGACGTGCGTTCTGGCGACCTGAAGCCGCTGTTCCAGAAGATCGTCGATCATGTACCGTCGCCCAGCGGCGATCCGGAAGCCCCGTTCCGCATGCTGGTTTCGCTGCTGGACCGAGACAATTTCCTGGGCCGCATCCTGACCGGCCGCATCATGTCGGGCACGCTGAAGGTCAACAGCCCGATCCATGCCTTGAACCCTGACAGCACGGTGGCCGAGATCGGCCGCGCCTCGAAAATCTTTGCCTTCCGTGGCCTCGAACGGGTTGCCGTCGATCAAGCCGTTGCCGGCGACATCATCGCGCTGGCCGGCCTGACCAAGGCCACCGTGGCCGATACCATCGCCGAGCAGAGCGTGAGCGAAGCCTTGGCCGCCCAGCCGATCGATCCGCCGACCCTGTCGATGACCTTCAGCGTTAACGACAGCCCCTATGCCGGCAAGGACGGCAGCAAGGTGACGAGCCGCATGATCGCTGATCGCCTGGCCCGCGAAGCCGAAGGCAATGTGGCGATCCGCATCACCGAACTGCCGTCGAAGGACGCATTCGAAGTGGCCGGCCGCGGCGAATTGCAACTGGGTGTGCTGATCGAAACCATGCGCCGCGAAGGTTTCGAACTGTCGATTTCGCGCCCGCGGGTGATCTTCGGCACCGACGAAGCTGGCAAGCGCACCGAACCCTATGAAACTGTCGTGATCGACGTGGACGAGGCCTATTCCGGCACGGTTGTCGAGAAGATGGCGATGCGCAAGTCCGAGATGACCGACATGCGCCCCAGCGGCGGCGGCAAGACCCGCCTGACCTTCTCGGCCCCGTCGCGCGGCCTGATCGGCTATCACGGAGAATTCCTGTCGGACACGCGCGGCACCGGCATCATGAACCGACTGTTCGAGAAATATGGCCCGCACAAGGGCACGATCTCGGGCCGCGCCAATGGCGTGCTGATCTCCACCGAAAGCGGTGAAGCCGTGACCTATGCGCTGGGTTATCTGCAGCCGCGCGGCATATTGATGATCGGCCCTGGCGAATCGGTTTACCAAGGCATGGTGATCGGTGAGAACGCCCGCGAGGAAGACCTTGAGGTCAACCCGTTGAAGTCAAAGGCGCTCACCAACTTCCGTGCCAGCGGCAAGGATGATGCCATCCAGTTGAGCCCGCCCAAGAAGCTGACGCTGGAACAGGCCATCGCCTATATCGACGAGGATGAGCTGGTGGAGGTGACACCAAATCACATCCGCCTGCGCAAGATCCACCTCGATCCGAACGAGCGCAAGCGCGCCAGCCGAGCGCGTTCGGCGGGCTGACAGCCTATCCATTGGGAAAGAGTCGCAGCGGCGAGCAGTCGCTGCTGCGACAATGCAACGATTGTCTGGGGTCGCTGCAGCGCCTACCGGAGCCATCCCATTGTCCCCATCGGCCGCAGCGGGCCAGGCTGACACCGAGTTGGCACAGTCCTCGAGCTGGAGTTTTCCGCCATGAACGGTTCGATTTACGACGACGACAGCCCAATGGACGCGCCGGCGCCCGCCGATTTCGTCACCATCCCGCAGGCCGAAGCCGAAGATGCCATCCGCACGTTGATTCGCTGGACAGGTGATGATCCGTCCCGCGAAGGTCTGCTCGACACGCCCAAGCGCGTCGCCAAGGCGTGGCGCGAGTATACCAAGGGTTATGCCGAAGATCCCGGCCTGCACCTGTCGCGCACCTTTGCCGAAGTGGGCGGCTATGATGAGATAGTGATCCTACGCGACATCCCGTTCCAGTCGCATTGCGAGCATCATATGGCGCCGATCATCGGCAAGGGACACATCGCCTATCTGCCGCGCAGCCGCGTGGTGGGCATTTCCAAGCTGGCGCGCGTGCTGCACGGCTTTGCCCGGCGCCTGCAGGTGCAGGAACGGCTCACCGCCGAAGTGGCTGATTGCATCCAGCAGCATCTTGATCCCGTTGGCGTTGCCGTGGTGATCGAAGCGACTCACGCCTGCATGTCCGCCCGTGGGGTGATGACGCCGGGCGTTGTGATGACCACCAGCCGCATGATGGGCACGTTCCGCAACGAACACAGCAGCCGCAGCGAAGTGTTGCGCCTGATGGGGAAGGGCTGAACTGGCGTAGGGGTTGGCCGCGCCTTGAGGATTCGGCCTGACAAGGCCAAGCTGGGACGATGATCACAACCCCCGTCTTGCTGCTCCTGCTCGCTGCCCAGACGGCGCCGCCGCCACCATCGCCGCCATCCAACAGCGGGACCGAGCAGGTGATCGGGCCGGACAAGGGCGGCGTGGATGATGCGCTGGGCCGCGCCGCCACCCGCCCTTTGCGCGACCTGAACGTGATGAAGCCCAAGATTGCGCCGGGGCTGGCAGTGATCATGGCCAATCCCTATGCGGTGAACTCCCTGCGCACGTGCCGGCAGCTGAATGCCGAAGTGAACCGCATGGCAGGGCTGGTTGGCCCCGACGTCGACGATCCGGCGCTGGTTGGCAAAAAGGGCCGCAGCCCGGCCGAGCAGTTGTTCGATAACGCCGAGGGCATCACCGGCAGCCTGGTCCCCGGCCAGGGCATCATCCGGCAGATCACTGGCGCCAACAAGGCCGCACGCCAGGCCGCCGCTGCCCGGCTCGCCGGTCAGATCAGGCGCAGCTACATCAAGGGCATCATGAAGGCGCGCGGCTGCAGGCTGGTACCGGCGCCGCCCGAGAAGCCTGCTCCCAAGAAGTAACCACCCGCCGATTTGCCCGAATCTGCCGCGGCCTGTATGGCGAGCGGCCTCTTTCACCTTGGAATGACCCGCAATGACGGCCGCCATGGCCCCGACCGAGACGACCGGATCCGGCCTGTCGGCACTGCTGCGCCTTTCAGGGCCGGTTGTGGCATCGCGGCTGGGCATCATGGCAATGGGGCTGGTCGATACCATCGTGGTTGGCCGCTATAGCGCGGCGGAACTGGGTTATCACGCGTTGGCCTGGGCGGTGACCGGCGTGGTGCTGACCACCGCGCTTGGGCTGCTTTCCGGTGTGCAGGTGATGACCAGCCAGGCCATCGGTAAAGGCCGCGAAGCCGATACCGGGGCGATCCTGCGGCGCGGGCTGGCCTATGCCACGTGGATTTCGGTGGCGTGCGCGCTGTTCCTTGCCGTGACCGGCGGGCCGATGCTGGTGGCCTTCGATATGGCCCAGGGCCTGGCCGAAGGCGCGACCCTGGTATTGCAGGTGCAGGCGGTGTCGCTGGTGCCGATCATCGTTGCCGATGCCGGGCTGTTCTGGCTGGAAGCCCATGGCCGCGCCATTCCGGGCATGGTGGCGATGTGGCTGGCCAATATCGTCAATCTCATCGTCAATCTGTGGCTGGTGCCGGGGGACAATATGTTTGGCGTGCACGGGGCCGCGGCCAGCGCCTGGGCCACCTTTGCCAGCCGGCTGTTCCTGCTGGTGGTGCTGGCGGTCGTCATCCTGCGCTGGAGGCGCGCGCGGGAACTGGGCGTGCTGTCGCCGGCGCCGCGCGATCCCGTGGCAGCGCGGGCGATGCGCGCGGTCGGCTATGGCGCGGCGGTAAGCTACTTCATCGAAAGCTTGGCCTTTTCGGCGATGGCGGTGTTTGCCGGCTGGATCAGCGTCACGGCGGTGGCGATCTGGGCGGTGGTGATCAACGTGGCGGCAACAGTGTTCATGGTGCCGCTGGGGCTTTCGGTGGCGACATCGGTGCTGGTGGGCCGGGCCTATGGTGCGCGTGATCGGCGTGCCATGCTGGCTTCGGCCGGGCAGGGTTTCGGTGTGACAGCGGCGGTGCTGCTGATCGTGTCGCTGGGGGTGTGGTTGTTCCCCGAAGCCATTGCCGCGGCGTACTCCCGCGAAGCCGCCGTGGTGGCCGGCATCGCCAGCGCGATGATCCTTTCGAGCCTGTTCTTTGCTGCCGATGGCCTGCAGGTGGTGGCCGCGCAAGCACTGCGAGCAAGGTCAGACATCCGCGCGCCGGCGGTGATCCACATCTTTTCCTATGTGGTGGTGATGATGCCGCTGGCCTGGTGGTTGGGGGTGAAATCTGGCGGCGGTGTGGATGGGCTGATCTGGGCGATCGTCATCGCCAGCGCCTTGTCGGCCGTGTTGCTGTGGGGGCGGTTCGTGGCCCTGGGCCGCGCGCCGCTCACGCCGCCAGACGCGGCGCCCGTTTCGCTCCCCGTCTGATTTCGGCGGCCAGATCGGCCACATAAGGTTCGAAATTCACCTGCATCGTGTGGCGGCGGCTGGCGTAATAATGGCCCTGGTAACGCTTTTCCTCGGCCACGATGGTCTGTGCCATCTCCTGCGAGGACGGCAGCGCATAACGGCCGGCCAGAAATGCCGCCAGCAGCTTTGACTGCTGCTCGGCGAGATTCACCAATGTTGGCAGCGTCTGCGCCAGCCCCATGAACCACAGGCCGTGCAGGGCGGGATCGGCCTGCACCATTCGTTTGTAGAGCGGGATGTGATTGTCGGTCACCCGCGCGTCGTCGGGCGACAGGAACGGGAATTCGATGTTGTAGCCCGTCGCGCAGATGATCGCGTCCAGCACTTCGCGGCTGCCATCGGTGAAGATCACGCCGTCGCCATCGAGCCGGGCGATGGCCGGCTTCACGCCGATGTCGCCGCTGCCGACCCGGGTCAGGAACTCGCCGCTCACCGTGGGGTGCGCATCGAGCGGCTCGTGATCGGGTGTAGGCAGGCCGTAATCTTCCATGTTGCCCACCAGGCTTTTCACCTTGCGTCGCCCGATCCAGCGCGCGATCGGCAGCGGCAGCCACGGCGGCGCGGCCTGCTTGTCGGCGGGCACCCCGTTGAAATATTTGGGCAAGACCCACACCCCGCGCCGGGTAGAGACGAAGCACTTCTCCGTGATGCTGCGCTGACCGAGTTCGGACGCGATATCGACCGCGCTGTTGCCCAGGCCAACGACCAGCACGCGCTTGCCGATCAGGTTTAGCGGCTCGAACGGCGTGCGATAATCATGGGCGTGGATGATGGTGCCGTTGAACGGGCCCTCCCACACCGGGCGGTTCGGGCTCCAGTGGTGGCCGTTGGCCACGACGACCGCGCGATAAGCCTTGGTGCCATTCTTGGTGGTGACGTCCCAATTGCCGTCGCTGCGCCGCGCCACCTTCGTCACCGGCGTTTCGAACTGGATCAGGCCCCGCAGCCCGAAATGATCGACATAATCGTTGAAATATTGGGCGATCAGGCTGTGGTGCGGGAAATCCGGCCAGTCGGGGGGCACCGGATATTCCGCGAACTGCAGCCGCCATTTCGAGGTATCGATGTGCAGCGACTGATAGGCACTGCTCATGCCGTTGGGGTTGTTGTAGGCCCAGTTGCCGCCGATCCGGTCCGACGCTTCGAACCAGTCGAACACCACCCCCTCGTCGCGCAGACGCTTGGCGGTGGTGAAACCGGAACAGCCGGCACCGATCAGGGCAACAGGAAGCGGGCTCATGGCAACCATCCTAGGCAGATGTGGCGGACGCGCCACCTGACGCTTTGCAGGTGCCACCGCGGCCAATCGCCTTGCCGGCGGACACGCAATGCTGTTCAAGGCTAGGGCATGACCGCTGCCACATCCCTGCTGCTGTTCGGTGCCACTGGCGATCTGTCGCGGCGGATGCTGATCCCCTCGCTGTTTGGCCTGCACGGTGATGGCCTGCTTCACCCCGATCTCAGAATAATCGGCACCGCCCGTTCCACGCTCGACAGCGGCAGTTTCCGCGAGCTGGCGGCCAAAGCGTTGGAACAGCATCTGGAGGCGGATCGCCGCCCGCCTGCCGCGGTGGCCAGCTTCCTTGATCGGCTGGCCTATGTGCCGCTGGACGCCAGCCGCACCGAAGGCTTTGCCGCACTCGCCGCTGAAGTGGGCGATCCGTGCCGGCTGGCAATCTTCCTGTCCACCGCGCCCAGCCTGTTCGGATCGACGATTGCCGGGCTGTCGAGTGCCGGGCTGGCCTGTGCAGGCGCTCGCCTCGCGCTGGAAAAGCCGCTGGGCCACGATCTGGCCAGCAGCCGGGCGATCAACGATGCCGTGGCCGCTGCCTACCCCGAAAGCCAGATTTTCCGCATCGATCATTATCTAGGCAAGGAAACCGTCCAGAACCTGCTCGCCCTGCGCTTCGGCAACATCTTATTCGAACCGCTGTGGAACGCCACCGGCATCCAGTCCGTCCAGATCAGCGTCGGCGAGACGGTGGGGCTGGAAGGCCGCGGCGATTATTATGACGGCATGGGCGCCCTGCGCGACATGGTGCAGAACCACATGCTGCAACTGCTGGCGCTGGTCGCCATGGAACCGCCGGCGCGGCTTGATCCGGCGGCCGTGCGCGATGAAAAGGTGAAGGTGCTGCGCTCGCTCAGGCCGATCACCGCCCGCGAAGTGGAAAGCCACAGCGTGCGCGGCCAATATGGCGCTGGTGCCATATTGGGCCAGCCGGTGCCCGGTTATCTGGATGAGCTGGCCAAGCCTTCGGATACCGAAACCTTCGTGGCACTGAAGGCACATGTCGACAATTGGCGCTGGAAGGGCGTGCCTTTCTATCTGCGCACCGGCAAGCGCGTGCCGGAACGGGTGAGCGAGATCATCGTGCAGTTCCGCCACGTGCCGCATTCGATGTTCGGCGATGCCGCGTTGAAAGCCAACAAGCTGATCATCTCCATCCAGCCTGACGAGAATGTTGGCCTGCAGATGATGGCCAAGGTGCCGGGGCTGGACCGCGACGGGCTGAAATTGCGCGCCGTGCCGCTCGATATCGGCATGACCAACGCCTTTGCCGATGTGCGCCGGCGCATTGCCTATGAACGGCTGATGCTCGATCTGGTCGAAGGTCGGCAAACGCTGTTCGTGCGCCGCGACGAGGTGGAAGCACAATGGACCTGGATCGACGCCATCCGCGCCGGCTGGGCCCAGACCGGCATGGCCGTGAAGCCCTATGCCGCCGGCAACTGGGGCCCGGCCGCCGCCATTGCACTGACCGAGCGCGACGGCGTGAGTTGGCATGACTGAGCTTGTGGCCGCCGACATCGGTGGCACGCACGCCCGGTTTGCGCTCGCGCGGCTGGATGGCGCTGGCAACGTTGTGGCGCTGGATGAACCGGTGGTGATGCGCTGCGCCGAACATGCGTCGTTACAGATGGCGTGGGAGACCTTCGGAACCACCATTGGCCGGCCGCTGCCGCGTGCCGCCGCCATTGCCGTGGCTGGCCCGGTGGTGGGCAAAGAGCTGAAGCTGACCAACAATCCCTGGGTGATCCGCCCGGCAATGGTGAACAAGAAACTGGGCGTTGACGCCCATGTGCTGGTCAATGATTTCGAAGCTGTGGCCTATGCCGTAGGGGCCTGCGGGGAAGGCGCGTTCCAGCATATCTGTGGGCCCGATGTGCCGTTGCCCGACACAGGCACCATTTCCGTGCTGGGCCCCGGCACCGGTCTGGGGGTGGGCCTGCTGGTGAAACGCGGTGGCCCTGACTGGCAGGTGCTGCCCACCGAAGGCAGCCATGGCGATTTTTCGCCGGTGGACAGCCTGGAAGACGCGATCCTGGCGCATTTCCGTCGCCGCTTTGGCCGGGTTTCGGCGGAACGGGTGATTTCCGGGCCGGGCCTGGCCGACATCCACGCGGCGCTGGCGGCGCTGGACGATCGGGCCATCCAGCCGATGGACGACAAGACCCTGTGGAGCCTGGCCATGAGCGGTGAAGACAGCCTGGCTGCCGCCGCGCTCGACCGCTTCGCCCAAGCGCTGGGGACGTTCGCGGGCAATATCGCGCTAGCGCATGGGGCTGGCGGCGTGGTAATTGGTGGTGGGCTGGGCGCTCGCCTGGCCGATCATTTGCCGCGTTCCGGTTTTGCCGGGCGCTTTGCCGCGAAGGGCCGGTTTGAAACGCTGATGCGCAGCCTTCCCGTCAAGCTGATCACCCACCCGCAGCCCGGCCTGTTCGGTGCTGCCGCCGCCTTTGGCCGAAAGAAGCGATGATGGATATCGACAGCGTGATGGGCCTGGCGCCGGTGATCCCGGTTCTGATGGTGGACGATATCGCCCACGCCCGGCCGCTGGCGGAAGCGCTGGTGGCCGGCGGCCTGCCGGTGCTGGAAGTGACGCTGCGCACGCCGGTCGCGCTGGACGTGATCACCGAAATGGCCAAGGTGCCAGGTGCCGTCGTCGGCGCCGGCACGGTGATTTCGTCGGGTGATCTTGCCGCCGCGCTGGTGGCCGGGGCGCGCTTTGTCGTTTCGCCCGGCATCACGGCAGCGCTAGGATCGGCGGCGCGCACCAGCGGTGTGCCGTTCCTGCCTGGCGTCTCCAGCGCCAGCGACATTATCCGTGCCCAGGAAATGGGCTTCAACCGGCTGAAATTCTTCCCGGCGGTGGCCGCAGGCGGCCTGCCGATGCTGCGCGCGCTGACCGCGCCGTTTCGCAACGTGCGCTTCTGCCCCACCGGCGGCATCACGCTTGAAAGCGCGCCGGAATGGCTTGCGGACCCGGCCGTCGCCTGTGTGGGCGGCAGCTGGATCGCCAAGCGCGGCGAAACGGATTGGGCCGCGATCGAAGCGCGGGCGCGAGCAGCAGCAGCCCTGCGCGACTGATCACTCAGCCGGTTTCGGCCGGAACCACCACACGCCCGCCAGCATCAGCGCCGGCACCACCAGCACCGCCAGAGTCCACCAGCTGCCAGTCAGAATCAGCCGCGTTGCACCGGCGAGGCTACCCAGCAGTACGAATTCCCCCACCGCCATCAGCAGCGAACTGCGATAGCGTTTGCGAAAGGCGCTGCGGCGAGCGGGCGGCTGGGTCCAGGCCTGCATGGCCGCACTGGCGAGGCCAGCCACCAGCGCCATCGGCAGCATCACCGCCACCGCGACCGGGGACTTCGGCAGCACCACCAGCGCCAGCACGGACACCATCAGCAACGGCGGGGTAAGCGCCGCTGCCAGTTTGGCCCGAATAGCAACGCCCGGGCGCAAGGGGGCAGCCGCAATCAGATCGGGCGCATCTTCGGCGCACAGTACCAGCCAGGCCAGCGACGAGGATAAGGCGCCGGCCAGAAACACGCCGGCCGCCGCCAGCCGCGCCGGCGTCACCTGGCCATCGGTGAAGATCAGCGCCAGAATCGGCACCATGAACACCAGCTGCTGGCCGATCTGCGAAATCAGTTCCGGATCGCGACCCAGCAATTTCAGTTCCTTGCCGAACAACACGGCCGTGGCGCTGCCGCCAAAGCGCACCGCCCGGCCGCGGCGCGGCACATGGGGGGCCGCGGTGGGATCGGCCGGCGCTGCCTCCATCCGGCTCGCCGCCAGCCACGCCGAACATTGCGATGCCGCCAACGCCAGCCCCAGCACGGTGATCAGCGGCAGCGGCTGGCCAAACACCGCCTGCGCTGGCCAATCAAGCGGTGCGGGTGGGCGCTGTGAAAAATAGGTCAATTGGGCATCGAACCATTTGGGGGCAAAATTGGGCGCCTGGCCCAGCGCAAACACGGCCGCCGCGAGGCCAACCCCAGCCACCTGCGCCACCAGCTTGGCCAGCTTGGGGCCAAGCAGGCGATCCAGCAGCGTGGCGATGGTGAGCGCCAGTGCGGTCGCCACCAGCGCCACCGACATCACCACAAGTGGGCCGGCCACCCAGGTGACATGGCCAAAAGCCGCGGAAAACAGGAAGAAGGGCGCGGTGAGCAGGAGGAACGGCAGCGCCACCACCGCCTGCACGCCCGCCACCCGGGCCGCCACCACCCGAGCCACCGGCAGCGGCGCGGTGAGCAGCAATTCCAGCTCGCCGCGATCCCGGCCCAGCCGCAGCACATGGGCATAGGCGGAACTGACCATCACCAGCATCATGCCCAGCAGCACCGCGCCGACCGAACCGAGCGCGGCCAGCGGCAGATCGGCGCCGCCCCGCACACGCCACGCCATCACCGCACCGCCAGCAATCGGCAACAGCGCCAGCAGCAGCATGGCGATGATGCGCCCCCAGCGGCCTTCACGGCCACGCGCCTTCACCCGCACATCGTGCAGCACCAGCCACGGCAGGCTGCCCGGCCGCGCCAGCGCAATCATGCCGGCACGTCTTCCTGTGCCAGTTCAAGGAACAATTGTTCCAGCGTGGTGCCTTCAGCCCGGCCGGCGGAAAGCTCGGCCATGCTGCCTTCCGCCACCAGCTTGCCGGCGCGGATGATGCCAATGCGCTGGGCAATGCGTTCGGCCACTTCCAATATGTGCGTCGTCAGGATCACGGTGCCGCCCGCCGCGACCTGTTCAAGCAATATGTCCTTCACCGAACGCGCCGCGGCGGCATCAAGCCCGGTGAGCGGTTCATCAAGGATGAGCAGGCGTGGTTCGTGGATGAGCGCGCCAGCCAGCGCCAGTTTCTGCTTCATGCCGCGCGAAAAGCCTTCGCAGCGGCTGTCGCGCTTGTCCCACAGGGTCAGGCGCTTCAGCAAGGCTTCGGCGCGCGGTTCGGCGTCAGCAGCCGGCACGTTCCACAGGCCGGCGATGAAGGCCAGATACTCGATGGGTGTCAGCTTGTCGTACAGCAAGGGCTCGTCGGGCAGCCAGGCGATCAGGCGCTTGGCCGCAATCGGATCGGCCAGCGCATCCACCCCGAACACGCTGATATCCCCGGCGTCAGGGCGGGCGAGGCCCGTAACCATCCTGAGCGTTGTCGTCTTGCCGGCGCCATTCGGGCCCAGCAGCGCATAGATCTGCCCGGCCGGCACGACGAGATCGAGGCCATTCACGGCCAGAAAGCCGTCAAAGGCCTTGGCCAGGCCGTGGATCTGTAGGGCAGGAATCAGAGCGTGCATGGGCGCATCGATAACAAACCCCCGACGCCAATGCGATAAATGGGCGTTAACCGGACGAATTCAGGGGTTGAGTGGCACTGCAGAAGGGCGGAAAGTCATTCCCAAGAATAGGAACCGGGGAAGGATCACCACATGCGCATGGCGCTTCTGATTGCACTCTTGGCCAGTTCATCGCTGGCGCAGGCGAAGATGATCCACGTCGGGCCGGGCGGCAACGCCCAGGAAAAGTTGCAAACCGCGCTGATCGAAGCCCAGCCGGGTGACACGGTGCATATCGCGGCCGGGCGTTATGCGCTCGCAGATGGTCTGTCGCTCGATGTCGATGGCGTCACCGTTAAAGGCGACGGACCGGACAAGACCATCCTTGATTTCACCGCGCAGAAAGTCGCCGGCGAAGGCCTGCTGATCACGTCGGACAATGTGGTGGTGCGCGATCTGGGAATCGAGAATGCCGCCGGCAACGGGGTGAAATCCAAGGGCAGCGACGGCATCGCGCTGGTCAATCTCAGGGTGGAATGGACCGGCGGGCCGAAATCCACCAACGGCGCCTATGGCCTGTATCCGGTCAGTTCCAAGAACGTACTGATCGACCGGTCGGTGGTGAAGGGCGCTTCGGATGCCGGCATCTATGTGGGCCAGTCGCAGAACATCATCGTGCGGAACAGCCGGGCCGAAATGAACGTCGCCGGGATCGAGATCGAGAACAGCTATGACGCCGACGTGGTGGGCAACACCGCCACCAACAATGCCGGCGGTATCCTGGTGTTCGATCTGCCCGATCTGCCGCAACAGGGCGGCCGCAACGTGAAGCTGACGAACAATCAGGTGATCGCCAATAATCATGTGAACTTCGCCGCGCCCGGCAATATCGTGGCGGGCGTGCCATCGGGCACCGGCATCATGGTGATGGCCAATGCCAAGGTGATGGTGGAAAACAACCACGTGATGGGCAACAACGGCAGCGCCGTGATGATCGTCGCCTATACCCAGGCCTTCACTGACAAGGCCTACAACCCGCTGCCGCGCAGTGTATCGGTGGCCGGCAATCATTTCATGGACAACGGCAAGGCCCCGGCCTTTGCCGGCGGCAAGGAGATTGCCGCAGCCGTGGGCGGTACCATTCCGCCGGTGCTGTGGGATGGCATCACCCGCTATGCCGTGCCGGGCGGTGGCGGCGAGAAGCTGGCCGAGGGCGGCATCAACATCGATGCACCGGGCATCAGCCTCAATCTGGGCCTGCAAGGCACGCCAGCCACCCAGGCCAGGCCTGCGCCGATGCAGCAAAATCTGGTGGTGAGCACACGGCCCGCCATCGTGCTGCCGGCAGCGCTGGAGGCGCGCGCCAAGTGAGACGGATCTGGGCGGCGCTGTTGTTGCTGGGGGCGGCGCCTGCGCCCGTGGTGCAGAGCCAATTGCTGCTGACCACCGATGCGCCGCGGCTGGCTGATTATGGCCTGTTCGATGCCGCCGGCCACCCGGCGCCGGGGGTGCAGCCCTACACGCTCAACACGCCGCTGTTTTCGGATGGTGCGGAAAAATTCCGCTTTGCCTGGCTGCCGCCGGGGACGAAGGCGCAATATCGTGCGTTGGGCGCGCTGGCCTTTCCGGTGGGCACGGTGCTGGTCAAACGCTTTGCCTTCCCGGCTGATCTGCGGCAGCCCGCGAAAGATGTGCGCCCCATCGAGACGCGCCTGTTGATCCACCGGCCGGCCGGCTGGATGGCGTTGAGCTATGTTGAACAGGACGGCGGCGCCGTGTTGAAGCGCGCCGGCGTGAAAGTGCCCGTGGAGTTCATCGACAAGGCGGGCCGCGCGCAGGCCATCGATTATGCCGTGCCCAACCAGAACCAGTGCAAGACCTGCCACCAGGATGGCGAGGCGATCACGCCGATCGGGCCCACGGCGGGCAATCTCAACGGCAGCCTGCATGGCACCGGGCCGAACCAGTTGATGACATGGGCCAGATCGGGCCGGCTGGCCGGCCTGCCCGCTGATGGTTGGCCAAGGCTGGCACGCTGGGACAATGCGGCCGAGCCGCTCAACGCCCGCGCCCGCGCCTATCTGGCGGTAAATTGCGCCCATTGCCACAGTCGGGGCGGTTTTGCGTCCAACTCCGGCCTCTATCTGGTGCCGGAAGAAGTCACGCCGGCCCATCTGGGCGTGTTGAAACGTCCGGTAGCGGCCGGGCGCGGTTCGGGCGGGAATGAGTTTTCGATCCTGCCCGGCCAGCCCAACAAATCCATCCTTCTACACCGCATGACCTCGTCCGAACCCGGCATCATGATGCCCCAATTCGGCCGCGCGCTGGCCCATGACGAGGGGAACGCGCTGATCCGCAAGTGGATCGCCGCTATGCCCGACCCAGCCGATTCAGCGCCGGCAGCAGCGGCAGCACCGTAAGCCCGGCCAGCATCAGCACCAACGGCACACCCAGCCCTGCCCCCACGGCCGCGCCGGCACCGAGCACGGACGACACCTGGAACAGGCTGTTGATGATGTTGTTGGCGGCGATGGCGCTGGCCCGGCTGCCAGCCTCGCCCGCAGTTTGCAGCACGGCATAGAGCGGCACCGAAAACACCCCGCCGGCCAGCGCCAGCACGGTGAGATCGATCAACACACGCCAGCCGGCCAGCGTGGCAAAGAACGCCGTGACGTCCTTCGGCGCACTGCCCACCGCGCCGATGGCGAACCACAGATCAATGCCGGCCAGCGCCATTGCCAGCCCGGCGGCACCGCACAGCCGAGTGGAAATGCGCCCCTTCAGCCAGCGCCCCACCGCCACTGATCCAGCCGCGATACCCACCGAAAAGGCCGCCAGAAACAGGGTGGCGACACCTTGCGTGGCCCCCATGTCGTTCTTGGCCAGCGGCACGAACTGGCTGGTGTAAACCGCGCCCAGCGCCCAGAACCAGCTGATCGCCAGCGTGGCGATGAGCAGCCGGCGATTGGCAAAGGCATGGCCCAACGCTGCGCGGCTGCTCGACACCGGGTTCCAGTTCAATGTGCGCCCCGGTTCGGGCGGCGCCGGCGGAATGAAGCGCGACGCCAGCCAGCCGAGGCCGGCAATGGCGAGCGCGATCGGCCCGACCGCCTGCGTTGCCAGAAGGCCGCCAGCGACCTGGCCGAGCAGGATGGCCACGAAGGTTGCACCTTCCACCAGGCCGGTACCGGCGATCAGTTCCTGCGGCTTCAAATGCTGGGGCAGAATGGCATATTTGACCGGGCCGAATAGGGTTGAATGGCATCCCATCAGGAACACCACGACCAGCGCCAGCGGCAGCGACCCAATTGCCAGCGCCGCCCAGCCCAATGCCATGAAGGCGATCTCGGAAAGCTTTACCAGGCGTGTAATCCCGGCCTTGTCACGCGCATCGGCGACGGAACCGGCAATGCCAGAAAACAGGAAGAAGGGCGCGATGAACAGCCCGGCCGCCGTAGAGGCCAACAACGCCGCCTGTTTGGGATCAGCCGCCGCCACATCATAGGCAACGATGAACACCAGCGCGGTACGGAACAGATTGTCGTTGAAGGCGCCCAGGAACTGGGTGGCAAACAGGGGGCCGAAGCGCCGCGTGGTCAACAGGGCCAACATCTGGCGCGAGCCATGCCCGTTTGTGCCGCAGCCGTCCAGACTCGCAACGGCGGCCGGCATGGCATAAAAGGAGCGATTGAGGAGACGCGGGCACGTGCCAAAACAGCGGCGCAACGATGATTGGGGCTTCCCGCGCTGGCGGGATTATGGCGCTGAACGCGCCGCCACCACCGTGCGCCTGTGCGATCGCGACGGGTGCACCAACGTGGGTGACCGCCCTGCCCCCAAGGCGCCCAACAGCCCGGAACGCTGGATGTTCTGCCAGGAACATGCCGCTGAATATAACGCCGGCTGGGATTATTTCCGCGGCCTGACGCCAGAAGAGGCCGCCGCCCGCGCGGCTTCGGAAGACCGGCAGCGCAATTATCGCCGCGCCAGCCACTGGGAATGGGGCGGCGAAGGCGATGGCAGCCGCAGCCGCGCTGAACTTGATGCGCTGAGGGTGCTGGGGCTGGATGCCGACGCCAGCACCGATAGCATCAAAACCGCGTGGCGTACGGCGGCCAAGGCCAGCCACCCGGACGTGGCCGGCACGAGCCCTGAAGTGGCCGAGCGGTTCCGCGCCGTGCAGGCGGCATGGGCGGTGTTGCAGGCTGCAGATGCCGCGCGCGCCCAAGCCGCCGAACGCGATGCACGTTAGAAAGCCCAGCTTTCGCAAGCACAAGAAAAGCCGGGGTTGAGCAAAACCGGCCAACGCTGTTTGAGGGGGATCATGATGGCAAGATTTCGCACCCTGTTCGCCGCCGGCCTCATTGCCGGCCTCACCGCCACCCCGGCACTGGCCGCCGGGCTTTATGGCCAATGGCGCGTCAGCTTTGACGCCCACCCCGGCGGGCCGCTACCGTTCACGCTGGATGTGCGCGAAGGCAAATCGGGCCCGCAGGCCTGGCTGGTCAATGCGCCGGAACGGCTTAAGGTTGAGCAGGTGCAGGTGACGGGGGACAGCATCACGCTGATCTTCCCCAGCTACAACAGCAAGCTGGAGCTGAAAGCCGCCGGCAACGGCACGCTGGCCGGGACCGCGACCGTGCTGCGCGCCACCGGAACCGTCACGCTCGCTGCCCGCGCCCAGCGCGGCAGCTGGCGCTTCACGCCAACCGCGGTAAAGCCGGCGGGTAACGTGGCCGGCCGCTGGAACCTCACCTATGGCGACAACAAGGTGAAGGGCCTGGTGTTGCTGAAGCAAGTGGGTTCCCAGGTATCGGGCACGGTGCAGCTGCCAACAGGCGACATGCGCTATCTGTCGGGCGAACTGAACGGCACCCAGCTCAAGCTTTCCACTTTCGATGGCAGCTTCACCAGCCTGTGGCAGGGCACGCTGGCCGGCGACACGCTGAAGGGCGCATCGTTTGCCGCCACCAGCCGGCCGGCCGGCAATCCGTGGGAAGCGAAGAAGGAACGCCAAGCGACGATGAATGCCGTGCTGGTCGAGGCACCCGGCGGTGAGCGGCTGTCGTTCCGCCTGCCGACCCCGGAAGGCCAGATGATCAGCCTGAACGACGCCCGCTACAAGGGCAAGGTGGTGGTGATCACGCTGGGCGGTGCTTGGTGTCCCAATTGCCACGACGAAGCCATTTTCATGGGCCCCTACGCGGCGCGCCGACAAAAGGAAGGCCTGGAAATGATCGGCCTGCAGTTCGAATATGGCACCGATCAGGCCCGCGCCATGCGCCAGATCACCAGCTTCAAGACCCGGTACAAGTTGCCCTACCCGATGGTCTATGGCGGCCAGCCGAACGCCGAAGACACCAAGAAGGTGCTGGGCGATCTGGCCCCGGTAAAGGTGTGGCCGAGCACGATCTTCATCGGTCGTGATGGCCGGGTGAAGGAAGTGCACGTGGGCTGGGCCGGGCCGGCGACCGGTGCGCTGAGCGAGAAGGTGAAGCGCGAATTCGACGAGACGGTGACAAAGCTGCTCAAGCAGAAGGCCTGAGACAGGCCGACGCGAACCATCCACAGTCGGTTGCAGCGGGTGGTGGCCAGCCACTACCGCAGCCGCAAAGCCCCTGCTAGATAACGGGCATGACCCTTCCCGTTCGCATCGCACCATCGATCCTGTCGGCGGATTTCGCCCGCTTGGGTGAAGAGGTGCGCGCGATCAGCGCCGCCGGGGCGGACTGGATCCATGTCGACGTGATGGACGGGCATTTCGTGCCCAATATCACCATTGGCCCGGCCGTGGTGAAGGCGCTGCGCCCGCACAGCGACCTGCCATTCGACGTGCACCTGATGATCAGCCCGGTGGACCTGTATCTAGAAGCCTTTGCCGAGGCCGGCGCCGATATCCTCACCGTCCACCCCGAATCCGGCCCGCACCTGCATCGCACCATCCAGCGCATCAAGGCGCTGGGGAAAAAGGCTGGCGTATCGCTCAATCCGGCCAGCCCGGTGGAACTGGTCGCCGAAGTGCTGGGCGATATCGACCTTATCCTGGTGATGAGCGTAAACCCCGGTTTCGGCGGGCAGAGCTTCATCACCAGCCAGCTGAAGAAGATCGAACGGCTGCGGCGGATGATCGACGACAGCGGGCGCCAGATCCATCTGGAAGTGGATGGCGGCGTGGATGCCGGCAATGCCGCCACCGTGATTGCCGCCGGGGCCGATGTGCTGGTCGCCGGCACCGCCAGCTTCAAGGGCGGCGCAGCGCAGTATGCCGCTAATATCGCGGCCTTGAAGGGGCATTGATGGCAAAACCGCCCCAATCTCCCACGGCTCATCCCGAACTTGAAGATGAGAATGGCAGCCTGCGCCGTGGCAGCGGTGATCGCGGCCTGTCGCTATCGGAAAAACTGGCTGCGGGGCTCACGTCGCGGCTCTATGCCTCGCCGCTGCACAGCTTTCGCCTGCGCGGCCGCTTTCCGCTGAAACTGCTGGCTGCGCCGGCCGATCCGGTGCCCGGCGACCCCCATATCGGTGAGCGCATCATCGCCGGCCGCCTGATCCACGCCGGTCATACGCAAATGACGCGGGACATCAATTTCCGCGAAGCCGGCCCGCCGCCGGAGTGGCTGGAATGGGCGCATGGCTGGGAATGGCTGCGCGATCTGGCGATCCTGCCCGATCGCGAGGCCGCGCGGCGCGCGGCGGAGAATCTGGTCGAACGCTGGTTGGCCAGCATGGGCGAGTATGATGCGCTGGGCTGGCGCGCCGATCTGGCCGGCACGCGGCTGCTGATGGCGCTGGGCCATGCGCCGCTGATCCTGTCATCATCGAACCAGATCTATCGTTCGGCGGTGCTGTCGGCGATGGCGACCTGGGCCCGCCACCTTGATCGCGCCGCCCGGCGTGGCACCGAAGGCCTGGCGCAGGCCAAGGCGCTGTGCGGGCTTTATGCCGCTGGCACACTGATCCCCGGCGGCGACGTGCGCGCCAGTGCGGCGCTGGCCGGGCTCAACCAGTTGCTGCCGGCGCTGGTGCTTCCCGACGGCGGCATCGCCAGCCGCGCGCCGATTGATGGCCTGACGCTG
The DNA here is from genome assembly GCF_000420765.1 of Sandarakinorhabdus limnophila DSM 17366. GTDB lineage: Bacteria > Pseudomonadota > Alphaproteobacteria > Sphingomonadales > Sphingomonadaceae > Sandarakinorhabdus > Sandarakinorhabdus limnophila. Next base: position 103,619 of record NZ_ATVO01000009.1, read on the forward strand.
GCCGATCTGTTGATCTTCACCGCCGGCGCGCCGGAAGCACTGGGCAACCGCGCGCCGCCGGTATTTGCCGATACGCTGGCCCGGCTCGCCCCGGCGCTGCGCGGGCTCATGCTGGGCGATGGCCAGATCGGTGCGTGGCATGGCGGCGCAGTGATCGGCGCCGATGCCCTTGACCGGCTTTCGCGCAAGGCGGCGACAGGCACCGAAATCCGCCGCGGCGGCCGCTGGAGCGGCTATCACCGCCTCTCGGCCGGGCGCAGCGTGGTGGTGATCGATGCCGGGCCGCCGCCATCGGCCCGCCTGTCCAACAGCGGCCACGCCGGTACCCTCGCCTTTGAGATGAGCGACGGGCCCGACCGGCTGATCAGCAATTGCGGCGGCGTGCGCGGCCTCGCCGCGCCACTGGCGCCGGCGCTGGCATCAGGCCTGTCCACCACCGCCGCCCATTCGACCCTGGTGATTGCCGACACCAACAGCACCCGCATCCGCGACGATGGCACGCTGGCCGCCGGGGTGGAGGAAGTGACGCTGGCCCTGCGCAGCAGCGCCGAAGGCCAGTTGATCGAGACCAGCCACAATGGTTATGCTAAGCGGTTCGGCATGCTGGTGCGCCGGCGCCTCTTCCTCACCGCCGATGGCAATGAACTGGCCGGCGAGGATCTGATCGAGGCCGCCCCTGCCGGCCTGCTGCGCCGCCGCGCCGAACGCAATTTCGATGTGCGCTTCCACTTGGGCCCTGGCGTTTCGGCCACGCCCACCGCCGATGGCATGGGTGCGCTGCTGAAGACGCCTTCGGGCCGCATCTGGGCGTTCAAGGTGCGGCTGGAAAGCGGCGCGGGCCGCCTGGCCATCGAACCATCGGTTTGGGTGGATGGGGCCGGCACCATCCAGCGCACCCAGCAGCTGGTGGTTTCCGGCGGCACCCAGAAAATGGCCGCCGATGTGCATTGGAGCCTGAAGCGGGCTGGCAAATAGCAGGCTGAGGCGCTAGGCGGGCGCGAATTCGTCCACCGCTCCGGAAAGCCGCTCCCCATGACCGACCTCGTTTCCATTCGCCGTGCCCTGCTTTCGGTGTCCGACAAGGCCGGGCTGGAGCCGCTGGCTGCCGCCCTGGTGGCACGCGGTGTGGAGCTGGTGTCCACCGGTGGCACGGCAACAGCACTGCGGGCGCTCGGCCACGCCGTGAAGGACGTTGCCGAACTGACCGGCAGCCCCGAGATGATGGATGGCCGCGTGAAGACGCTGCACCCGCGCGTGCATGGCGGCCTGCTCGCCCTGCGCAACAATGAAGACCATGTGCAGGCGATGGCCGACAACGGCATCGGCGCCATTGATCTGGCGGTGATCAACCTCTATCCGTTCGCCGCCACCGTGGCCAAGGGCGCGCCGCGGGACGAGATCATCGAGAATATCGACATTGGCGGCCCGGCGATGGTCCGCTCCTCCGCCAAGAACCATGATTTCGTCGCCATCCTGACCAGCCCCGATCAGTATGACGACTTCATCGCCGCGCTGGACGCGAACGACGGCGCCACCCCGCTGGCGCTGCGCCGCAAGCTCGCCGCCGCCGCTTTCGCGCACACCGCCGCCTATGATGCCGCGGTCGCCAGCTGGTTTGCCTTTGCCGACCAGCAAGAGATGTTCCCCGCCGTGCTGGCGGTGGCGCTGACCCGCAAGGAAACGCTGCGTTATGGCGAGAACCCGCACCAGCAGGCCGCACTCTATCTGCCGCAGGGCCGCAGCTATGGCCTCGCCGCCGCGAGCCAGGTGCAGGGCAAGGAACTGAGCTACAATAACTTGAATGATGCCGATGGCGCGCTCGATCTGATCGCCGAATGGCGCGATGCCGGCCCGGCTTGCGCCATCATCAAGCACGCCAATCCGTGCGGTGTCGCCACGGGTAACACGCTGGCCGAGGCCTATGAAAAGGCGTTCCAGTGCGATCCGGTTTCGGCGTTCGGCGGCATCATCGCGGTCAATCAGCCGCTCGACGGCCCGACAGCCGAAGCCATCACCGGCATCTTCACCGAAGTGGTGATCGCGCCTGATGCAGATGAAGATGCGCTGAAGATCTTTGCGGGCAAGAAGAACCTGCGGCTGCTGATTGCCGATCTGCCTGATCCGCGTCGGCCCGGCCTGATGCTGAAGCCGATTTCCGGCGGCATGCTGGTGCAGAGCCGCGACAATGGCGCCGTGCTGCGCGATGCCTGCCAGGTGGTGACCCAGCGCGCACCGACCGAGGCTGAATGGGCCGATCTGTTGTTTGCCTGGACCGTGGCCCGCCACGTGAAGTCCAACGCCATCGTCTATGCCAATGGCGGTGCGACGGCGGGCGTTGGCGCCGGCCAGATGAGCAGGCTCGATTCCACCCGCATCGCTGCAAGGAAGGCCATTGATGCGGCCGAAACTGCCGGCTGGGCGCAGCCGCGCACCATCGGCAGCTGTGTCGCCTCCGATGCCTTCTTCCCCTTCGCCGACGGCCTGATCGCCGCATCCGAAGCCGGCGCCACCGCCATCATCCAGCCCGGCGGCTCCATCCGCGACAAGGACGTGATCGCAGCGGCTGATGAGCGCGGGCTGGCGATGGTGTTCACCGGGATGCGCCACTTCCGGCATTGAGATTTTGCTGCTCCCCTCCCGCTTGCGGGAGGGGCCGTGGGTGGGCATCTTCCCTAAGCTTGGCGGCGAAGGAGAGGCTCCCATGCTCGAACGGATCAAGACGGCACTCGAAACCACGCTTGCCTCAGCCAACGTACCCGGAGCCGTGGCCGTCGTCGGCAACAGCAGCGGCACATTGGCGGAAGTGGCGGTGGGCACCAAGGGCCCCGGCGGCCCGCCCCTGAGCCAGGATGATCTGTTCCAGATCGCATCGATGACCAAGGCCATCGCCAGCGTCGCCGCCATGCAACTGGTGGAACAGGGCCGGCTCAACCTTGATGATGATCTCGGCACGTTGCTACCGCAGCTCGCCAGCCCCGAAGTGCTGGAAGGCTTTGACGACGAGGGCAAACCGGTCACCCGGCCGGCCGCCGGGCCGATCACGCTCAGACAATTGCTCACCCACACGTCAGGCTTTGGCTATGAATTCATGTCGGCGGAGCTGACCCAGTTTCGCCAGCACAACCCGGCCGCACCCGGCAGCCTCGCCAGCCTGAAAGCGCCGCTGCTGGCCGATCCCGGCACGCAGTGGATCTATGGCATCTCCACCGATTGGGTGGGGCTGGCGGTGGAAGCCGCCTCGGGCATGAAGCTGGGCGACTGGCTGACCCGTCATGTCACCGGGCCGCTGCGCATGAACGACACGACATTCGCTTTCGACGATGCGGTGAAGGCGCGGCTAACGCCGCTGCACGAGCGCACCCCCGATGGTGGCCTGATGCCCTTCCCGGTGCATTTCGGCGGCGGGGACAAGGCCGAGTTTCAGGGCGCCGGCGGTGGCCTGATCTCCACCGCGCGCGATTATCTGCAATTTTGCCGGATGTTCCTGAACCGCGGCCAGTTGAACGGTGCCCGCATCCTGCGCCCCGAAACCGTCACCGACATGGCCAGCAACCAGGTGACCATGCCAGCCGGCCGGATGACCAGCAACCTGCCCGGCTTTTCCAGCGATTTCGATCTGTTCCCGATGATGGATTGCGGGTGGGGCCTGGGCTTCCTAATCAACCCGGAACCCGGACCGGATGGCCGCGCTGCAGGCTCGTTGGCCTGGGCCGGCATCGCCAACAGCTATTACTGGATCGATCCCGAATCCGATATCGCCGCCGTGTTGTGCATGCAGCATCTGCCCTTTGGCGAACCGACCACGGTGGAAGTGCTGCGGGCGTTCGAACGCGCGGTTTACGGCAAATAGGTTCAGGCCAGCAGCAGCGCCAACGGAACCGCCGTGCCAGCCACCAGCATCAACACGGCCGTACGCCGCGTCGCGCGGCTGTTCAGCGCAATGGCCGCGCCCAGCAAGGCGGACAGGGCAAGCGCCGCTGCCAACACCGCAACGAAGATCTTCATCGGCAGCGCAGCGCGCTTGCGGGCCGCCCGCTCTGCCTCCTTGACAGGATCAGCTGGCGCTTTGGCAGCCGCCGGCTGTTTCGACGGTTCGGCGTGCGGCACCGTCTGATCGATATGCACGCTGCCCATCCATGCCGGCGGCGGCGCCCCATCCCAGCCGCTGGCCTGTTGCAGCCGGAAGGCCTGCAACCCGCCACTGATGGCAAAGAACAGGATCGCTGGCAGAAAGAACACGCCAATATAAAGATGAAGCTGGCGGATGCGCCGCATTGTTTGAGCGTTCATTTTCCGGTCTCCAGTCGCAGCCTGATCGACGCGGCGTGGGCAGCCAAGCCTTCCACATCGGCAATGGCAGCGCCGGCCGGGCCGATGGCGGCCAAGCCGCGCGGGCCGCAATCGAGGAAGGTGGTGCGCTTCATGAAGTCCACCACCGACAGGCCGGACGCAAAGCGGGCGCGGCGGCCGGTCGGCAGCACGTGGTTGGGCCCAGCCAGATAATCGCCCGCGGCTTCCGGCGTGTGGCGACCCAGGAAGACCGAGCCAGCGTGGCGCATGCGGGCGAACAGCCAATCGGGATCATCCACCATCAATTCGGCGTGCTCAGGGGCCAGCGCGTCGAGCAACGGCAGGCAGGCGGCGAGATCGGGCACCAGGATGATTGCGCCGAAATCGCGCCACGAGGCGCCGGCCACGGCGGCTGTGGGCAAGGTTTCAAGCTGGCGGGCCACAGCAGCTTCCACGGCATCGGCTTCGGCCGGCGAGGTGGTGATCAGGATGGATTGTGCCACCGGATCATGTTCAGCCTGGGCCAGCAGGTCAGCCGCGATCCATTCAGGATTGGACTTGCCGTCGGACACGATCACCACTTCGGATGGTCCGGCCACCATGTCGATGCCGACCATGCCATACAGCTGGCGCTTGGCTTCGGCGACAAAGGCATTGCCGGGGCCAGTGATCACATCGACCCGCGGGATGTGTGCGGTGCCAAAGGCCAGGGCCGCCACCGCCTGGGCACCGCCGATGCGGAACACGCGGCTGACACCGGCCACGCGCGCCGCGGCCAGCACCAGCGGGTTAACCACGCCATCGGGGGTGGGAGTCACCATGATCAGATCACGCACGCCGGCCACCACGGCGGGAATAGCGTTCATAAGAACCGATGAGGGATAGGCGGCACGCCCACCTGGCACATAAAGGCCAGCCGCGTCGACCGGCGACCAGCGCACGCCGGTGCGCACGCCGGCATCGTCCACCGCGTCATTGCCTTGCGGCTTCTGGCGTTCGTGGAAGGCACGGATGCGGGCGGCGGCGAGATCAAGCGCAGCGCGCAACTCTGGGGCCAAACTCGCCAGCGCCCCATCAAGATCGACGCCGGGAATCTCCCAGCCAGCGGCGTTCAGATCGACGCGATCAAACTTGGCAGTGAGTTCGGCCACAGCGGCATCGCCGCGCGCTTTCACGCCCGAGATGATGGCGGCAACGGTGGCCGACACATCGGCGGCATCGTCGCGCTTGGCATCAACCAGCGCGGCGAAAGCAGAGGCAAAACCAGCGTCGCTTGCGTCAAGCCGTTGCGGCATCGGATTTTTCCGTCAGTTCCCGCATGGCATCGATGATGGCGACGACACGGCTATCCGTCTTGAAGGCGGCGCGGTTGGCGATCAGGCGGCTGGTGATGTTGGCGATCACTTCCACTTCTACCAGGCCATTCTCGGCCAGCGTCTTGCCGGTGGAAACCAGATCGACGATGCGGCTAGACAGGCCAACCAGCGGCGCCAGCTCCATCGCACCGTTCAGCTTGATCACCTCGGCCTGCAGGCCACGCGCCGCGAAGTGCCGGCGGGTAAGGCCGGGATATTTGGTCGCCACCCGGACGTGCGAAAGGCGCGACAAATCGGGATCAAGCGCCGCCGGCTGCGCCACGCTGAGCCGGCAATGACCGATCCCGAGATCGACGGGCGCGTAGATTTCGGAAAAATCGAACTCCATCAGCACATCGTTGCCGGCAATGCCCAGTTGCGCCGCGCCAAACGCCACAAACGTCGCCACATCGAAACTGCGCACCCGGATCACCCGCACATCGTCGCGGGAGGTGGCAAAGGTCAGCTTGCGGCTGTTTTCGTCGGTGAAATCCGCTTCCGGCACGATGCCGATGCGCGCCAACAGCGGCAGCGCCTCCTTCAGGATGCGGCCCTTGGGGAGCGCGATGATCAGCGGCGTGGACATGATGCGGCGCGGCATAGCGCGGATGGCAGCGAAATGCCAACGCGGCAGATCAGCCGCGCAGCAACCGAATAATGCCGGAAAAATCGGTGGCAGCACCGCCGTTGTTGACGAACAGCTGGTAAAGCGCTTCCGCTTCCGCCCCCATCGGCACGCTGGCACCGGCACCCTGCGCGGCCTGGCACGCCAGTTTCAGATCCTTCAGCATCAACGCTGCTGCAAACCCGCCGGCATAATCGCGGTTGGACGGCGCGGTGGGCACCGGGCCGGGGACGGGGCAATAGCTGGTCATGGACCAGCTTTGCCCGCTGGCTTTGCTGCTGATGTCGAAGAAGGTCTGCGCCTCCAGCCCCAGCTTTTCGGCCAGCACGAAAGCTTCGGCGGTGGCGACCATGGTGGCCCCGAGGATCATGTTGTTGCAGATCTTGGCGGCCTGGCCCATGCCGGCCCCGCCGGCGTGGATCACGGCCTTGCCCATCTTTTCCAGGATCGGCTGCGCCGTGGCAAAGGCCGCATCGGGCCCGCCGACCATGAAGGTGAGGGTGCCGCCATCCGCCGCCGCCGTGCCGCCCGAAACCGGCGCATCAACCATCGCCAGGCCTTTGCTGGCGGCCGCTTCGCCCATCGCCTTGGCCGTGGCGACATCGATGGTGGAACAATCGATCAGGATGGCGTGCGGCTGGGCGACGGCAAACAGATCGCCTTCATAGGCCGCGCGCACATGGCTGCCCGCCGGCAGCATGGTGATGATCACATCAGCGCCAGCGGCGGCATAGGCCGCACTGGTGGCGGCCGTTGCACCGCCCGCCACGACCCGCGCCAGCGCATCGGCGGACAGGTCGAACGCCCACACTTCGTGGCCGGCCTTGACCAGGTTGAGGGCCATGCCGCCCCCCATGTTGCCGACCCCGATGAAGGCGATGATGGCCATGTTACTGCCCCGTCCAGTTGCCGGGCCGCTTTTCCACGAAGGCGGCCATGCCTTCCTTCTGATCGGCGCTGCCGAACAGGCCGTGGAACAGCCGGCGCTCGAAGAGGACGCCTTCCTTCAGGCTCATTTCGAAGGCGGCGTCGATTTCTTCCTTCACCGCGATGCTGGCGAGAGGGGCCATGCCGGCAATGGTCTCGGCCAGCTTCAGCGCTTCATCGAGCAGCGCTTCGGTGGGAACGACGCGGGCGACGAGGCCGGAGCGTTCGGCTTCGGCCGCGTCCATCATCCGGCCGGTCAGGCACATTTCCATGGCCTTGGCCTTGCCGATGGCGCGCACCAGCCGCTGCGATCCACCCATGCCGGGCGTCACGCCCAGCTTGATTTCGGGCTGGCCGAATTTTGCGTTCTCTGCCGCAATGATGATGTCCGCCATCATCGCCAGCTCACAGCCGCCGCCGAGCGCAAAGCCGGACACGGCCGCGATCCACGGCTTGCGGGTGGCGGTGACATGGTCATAGCCGGCAAAGAAATTGCCGCCGTACATTTGGGCGAACGACTGCCCGCTCATTTCCTTTATGTCGGCGCCGGCGGCGAAGGCCTTTTCGCTACCGGTGATGACCAGACAGCGCTGCGAAGCATCGGCATCATACGCAGCAAAGGCGGCGATCAGATCGGCCAGCACCTGGGAGTTCAGTGCATTCAGCGCCTGCGGCCGGTTGAGGCGCAGCAGAGTGACGGCGCCGTGAGTTTCCACGAGGATGGTTTCAAAGCTCATAGGTTCACTCCGACAGTCTTACCAATTCTGGTCACGGCGCTCGCCCTTGCAGCGCACATAGAAGACCGGAGACTGCCCGTCGACCTGAATAGCGAGCCGCAGCCCGCCGGCCAGCAACCTGATTTCCAAGCTTTCCGTGGCCTCCGGTTTGTTGGGATCGGTTGCTTCGGAATTCCAGAACGCAGCGCGAATGCGCACACGACTGGGGCTTTGAGAAACGATCCTGATCTGCTCGTGGCTGGTTTCCCAATAATGGAGGCCATTAGCATCGATCCTCACTTCGTGCAGCGGCGGCCCAGCCTCGCAGGTCGCAACCGAAGAGCTCCAGCGCCCCCAGAATGGCTTGGGAACCGGGGGGCCGGCCGCCGATGCCGGCACTCCTGCAAGCATCAGCCCAAGCGCAAGCAAGGACCTGGCCGGCATGCCTCACCCCATCGTCGGGATGACAAACGCCGAGCCGCCATCCATGCCGCCATCCGGCCAGCGGCCCGTGACGGTCTTGCGCTTGGTCCAGAACTGCACGCCTTCCATGCCGTGTTGGCCGATGTCGCCAAAGGCGCTGCGCTTCCAGCCGCCGAAGCTGTGATAGGCCACTGGCACCGGGATCGGAACGTTGACGCCGACCATCCCCACATTCACCCGCGCCGCGAATTCACGTGCGGCGTGGCCGTTCCTTGTGAAGATGGCGACACCGTTGCCATATTGATGCTGGCTGGGGAGTTTGAGTGCCGCCTCGAAATCCGGTGCGCGCATGATCTGCAGAACCGGGCCGAAGATTTCCTCGCGATAGCTCTGCATTTCGGGCGTGACGTGATCGAACAGCGTGGGACCGACGAAGAAGCCGCCTTCATGGCCCTGCAGGGTGAAGCCGCGGCCATCGACCACCAGCTCCGCGCCTTCATCGACGCCCATCTGGATGTAGCTTTCGATCCGCGCCTTGTGGGCGGCGGTGACGACCGGGCCGTAATCCGCTTCGGGATCGGTGCTAATGCCGATGCGTAGCTTGCCAATGGCCGGCAGCAATTTGGCGCGCAGCGCGTTGGCGGTGTCCTCACCCACCGGCACCACCACCGGCAGCGCCATGCAGCGTTCGCCGGCTGAGCCAAAAGCCGCGCCGGCCAGATCGCGCACCACCTGATCGAGATCGGCATCGGGCATCACAATGGCGTGATTCTTCGCACCGCCCATGGCCTGCACCCGCTTGCCACGCGCGCAGCCCTGCGCATGGATATACTCGGCCACATCCGATGAGCCGACAAAGCTGATCGCCGCGATATCGGGGTGCTGGATGATGGCGTCCACCATCTCCTTGTCACCATTGACGACACTGAAAATACCCTCGGGCAGGCCCGCATCGCGGAAAATGTCGCCCAGCAGGTGCGGCAGGGTGGGATCGCGTTCCGACGGCTTCAGGATGAAGGCGTTGCCGGTCGCGATGGCGACGCCGGCCATCCACATCGGGATCATCGCCGGGAAATTGAACGGGGTGATGCCGGCACCGATGCCGACCGGCTGGCGGAAGGCCCAGATATCGATGCCGGGGCCGGCGCCGTGGGTGAACTCGCCCTTCAGCACGTGCGGGATGCCGCAGCAGAATTCGATCACCTCCAGCCCGCGCTGAATGTCGCCACGGCTGTCGGCCAGCACCTTGCCATGTTCGGAACTGAGCACGCGGGCCAGTTCATCCATGCGGGCTTCGACCAGTTCCTTGAACCTGAACATCACCCGGGCGCGGCGCTGCGGGTTGGTGGCGGCCCAGGCCGGCTGCGCAGCGCGGGCGGCAGCGACTGCCTGTTCGAGCAGATCAGCGCCCGCCAATCGCACTTCTGCCTGCACCTGGCCTGAGTTGGGATCATACACCGGGCTGGTGCGGCTGCCGGCGGCCACGGGCGATCCGGCGATGTGATGGTCGATGATGCGCATGAAGGGATTCCTACTCTGGCCCGCCGGCCGGTGCCACCCACAGTTGCATCAGTGCATTTGGTCGCTGCCCCAGCCTTCGGGCAGCGCCTGCCGGCAGTGATCCGCGCCGGTTTCGACTTGCAGCGTGGCATGGCCGATGGAAAAACGGTGGTGAAGCGCATGGGCGATGTTGGCCAGCGCCTCGTCACCCGGGTGGCCAGCCGGCATCACCAGATGCGCGGTCAGCACCGCGCCGGTGGTGCCCTGCGGCCAGATGTGAAGATCATGCACCGCTGCCACACCGTCCAGCCCGGTCAGCCAATCGTTGACGGCGGCCGGTTCGATGCCCGGCGGCACGGCATCCAGTGCGAGCGCCAGCGACTCGGTAAGCAGGCCCCAGGTGCCGCGCAGGATCACGGCCGCTACTGCCAGGCCCAGCACTGGATCAACCCAGGCCCAGCCGGTCTGGCTGATCACCAGCCCGCCGAGCACCACCGCCGCCGACACCCCGGCATCGGCCAGCATGTGCAAGTACGCGCCGCGCACGTTCACATCGCCCTTGCGGCCGCGCATGAACATCAGGGCGGTGCCGGTGTTGATGGCAACGCCCACCGCCGCCACCAGCATCACGACATTGCCGGCGACCGGAAGCGGATCGAGCAGACGGTGTACCGATTCGAAGACAATGCCCCCGCACGCCGCCACGAGGATGAGCGCGTTCGCCAAGGCGGCGAGGATGGGCGAGCGAGAGAGCCCCCACGTGAATCGCGCGCTCGGCGCGCGCTTGGCCAGCGCCAGCCCGCCCCAAGCGATCAGCAGACCGGCAACGTCTGAAAGATTGTGGCCGGCGTCGGCCAGCAGCGCCATCGAATCATACCAGAGGCCCGCCGCCGTCTCGATCCCGACATAAGCAAGATTGAGCACCACCCCGATGGCAAAGGCGCGCCCGAAATCCGGCGGCGCATGGGCATGCCCATGGCCATGATGATCATGACCGCCCAGCGGATGGCTGTGGGCGTGGCTGTGCATGGCGGCTTTATGGGTCGCGCGGCGAGGCACCGCAATGCAAAAAGGCGGCCCAAACGGACCGCCTTTTCAAGCAACGACTGGAGCGGGTGAAGAGATTCGAACTCTCGACTTCAACCTTGGCAAGGTTGCGCTCTACCCCTGAGCTACACCCGCTCGCCGGTCATTGAGGATGGGGCGTCTAGCACCGGCGGGTTTGGACTTGCAAGCCCCTTTTTTGCCCGAGGTTTCTTGGGCCCTGTGCGCAAGCGCCGTCTTGGCAAACCGCCTCCCCCGCCCCCATATGGCACGCACGACAACACATGGGAGCATCACCCCTTGGCCAGCATTCCGAATCCCGCCGCCGAAAAGGCCAGCATCGAAGCCTTCCGGCGCGACGTGATCGAGGCGTCGAAGACGGCATTGGTGCTGGTCGATTTCTGGGCGGAGTGGTGCGGCCCGTGCAAGACGCTGGGGCCGGCGCTGGAACGACTGGTTGCAGCCCGTGCACCCAAGGTGGCGCTGGTCAAGATCGATGTGGACAAGAACCAGGCGCTGGCCGCCCAGTTCCGCATCCAGTCCATCCCTACCGTCTATGCCTTCCTTGATGGCCGCCCGGTTGATGGCTTCCAGGGCGCCCTGCCGGAAACGCAGCTGGCGCAATTCATTGACAAGCTGCTGGCGGGCGTCCCGGCCAGCGATGACGAGGCCGCGCTGGAGGAGCAGATCGGCCAGCTGATCGCAGCGGCAGAAGAAGCAACTGCGGCCGGCGCCCATGAAGACGCCATCGCCATGCTGGGAGCGGTGTCCAGCGAGATGCCGGATCGCCATGATCTGGTGGCGCGTTATGCCCTGGCGTTGCTGGCGGGTGGCAAACCGCAGCCGGCAGCTGCCGCGCTCGAAACGGTGCCTGCCGATTCGAAGGATGAACTTGTTGTCCGCGCCCGCGCCGCGCTGACGCTGGCCGCCGAAGCACCGGAAGATGACGAGCTCGCCCATCTCGTCGCCCAGGTGACCAATCACCCGGATGACCACGCCGCCCGATTCGAGCTGGCCGGTGCTCTGGCTGCCCGCGGCGAACGCGATGCCGCGGCCGAGCATCTGCTGGCCATCATCAAGGCCGATCGTGGCTGGAACGAGGGCGCCGCCCGCACCAAGCTGCTGACCATGTTCGAGGCCGCCGGCCTTGCCGATCCGTGGAGCATCAAGACCCGCGCCGCGTTGCGCGCGATCTGGTTTGCATGAGCGAGAGCGAAGCCCTTGAACCGTTGCCGGCCGCCGTGCCGGTGTTCCCCCTGACCGGCGCGGTGCTGCTGCCGCGCGGTGTGCTGCCACTCAACATCTTCGAACCACGCTATCTGGCGATGGTGAAGGACGCGATGGCGGCCACAGGCGCTGCCAACCGGGTGATCGGCATGATCCAGCCCAAGGCGCCCAAAGGAAGCAGAGGCGGTGATCCGCCGCCGCTCTACAAGGTCGGCTGCTTGGGCCGGATCACCGAATATCGCGAAACCGACGATGGCCGCATCCTTGTCACGCTGGTTGGCGTCAGCCGCTTCCGGGTGGGCGCCGAACTGGAGCGCGACACGCTCTATCGCCAGGTCATGACCGATTATCACGGCTTTGCCGATGACCGGGCTGAGGAAGAATCGTTGGATGCCGCCAGCCGCGCCAGCCTGGAAGACGCGCTGCGCCCCTATCTTGATGCGCGCGGGCTCGCCGCCGATTGGGAGGCGGTGCAATCGGCTGACGATGAAGGGCTGGTGACGGCGCTGGCCGGCGCGCTGCCGTTCGATCCGCCCGAAAAGCAGGCGCTTCTGGAGGCGCCCACCCTTGCCGAGCGCGCGCAAACGCTGGCCGCGCTGATGAGTTTCGCGGTCGGGCCCAATGGAATCGGGGGCAGCGGCAGCAGCGGCCGCCTCCAATGAGCGGTTCCGCGCTCGATCCGCGTCTGTTGGCCCTTCTGGTTTGCCCGCAGACCAAGCAGCCGCTGCGCCATGATCGGGAACGGCAGGAGCTGGTCAACGACACGGCCGGCATCGCCTATCCGATCCGCGACGGCGTGCCGATCCTGCTGGCAGAGGCCGCGCGCGAGTTCCTGCCGACAACCGGTTAATCGAAGCGCAGCCCCTTGAATTGCCCTTCTGACCGCCAGCCCCGCATGTAGCTGAAGAACGCGTTTGGCCCGGCCGGATAGCCCACCGCATATTTGGCGCGGTCATCCATGGGCTGGCCTTCGTTGTTGTAATAGCCGGGTGTGCAATCCGGGCTGTTTATCATCATGCCGGGACCGGACAGCAGCAGCTTCACCCAGTCTTCCTGGGCCTTTTCGTCCACGTCCATCGTCTTCAGGCCATGATCGGTCATGTGGCGCACGATGGCGGCGATGCTGGTGCCGGTTTCCATCCAGTTGTGCGGCACGTTGACGATGAAATTGGCCGCCTGCGCGAACTGCACCAGGAACAGGTTGGGGAAACCGGCGCTGTTCAGACCGTGCAGCGTGCGCATGCCGTCGCTCCACGCCGCGGAAAGCTTCTGGCCGCCCTTGCCAATCGGATCGAAACCGGTACGTTCTTCGGTGGGGGTGCCGACTTCGAAGCCGGTGGAGTGGATGATGCAGTCCACTTCATAGTGCTCGCCGTCCACCCACAGGCCGGTTTCGTCGATTCGCTCGACACCCTTGCCATCGGTGTGAACCAAGGTGACGCTGGGCCGGTTGAAGGCCTGCAGATATTGATCATGGAAGCAGGGCCGCTTGCACAGCTGGCGATACCAGGCCTGCAGCGCCTCGCCGGTCTTGCGGTCTTCCACCACCGTCACCGCGCGGGTGCGGATTTCCTCCATCTTTTCATGATCGGCCATTTCCCAGGCCTTCATCATGTTTTCCGGGTTCCATTCGCTAGGCGGCAAGCTCATCACCCGGCTGCGGATGCGGCGCGACAGGTCGGTCCAGCCATCCTTCACCCAGTCTTCCGACGCGCCGCCCATACCGACATTGCCGGCAAAGTTTTCCAGCCAGCGCGTCTGCCAGCCCGGCGTGGCGATGGATTCGAACCAGTCGGGATCAATGGGTTCATTGGCGCGCACGTCCACGCTTGAAGGCGTGCGCTGCACCACGAACAATTCGCCGGCATAACGCGCCAAGTGCGGCACACACTGGACGGCGGTGGCGCCGGTGCCGATGATGGCGACGCGTTTGCCCGCCAGCCCGTCCATCGGCGCGCCTTCAGCCGAACCGCCGGTATAGCCATAATCCCAGCGGCTGGTGTGGAACTGGTGGCCCTTGAATGTCTCGATGCCGGGGATGCCGGGCAGTTTCGGCACATTCAACGGTCCGGTGCCGATGCCAACGAAATCGGCGGTGAAGTGATCGCCGCGGTCGGTCTCGATCACCCAGACCTGTTTGGCCTCATCCCAGGTGCAGGAGTTCACCTCGGTGTGGAACAGCGCCTTTTCATAGAGATTGAACGTCTGTGCGATCTTCTTGGCCTGGCCCTGGATTTCGGGGGCGTGGGCATATTTCTCGGTCGGGATATGCCCGGTTTCTTCCAGCAGCGGCATGTAGATGATCGAGGCCGTGTCGCATTGCGCGCCGGGGTAGCGGTTCCAGTACCAGGTGCCACCCACGTCGCCGCCGGCATCGATCAGGCGGAAATCGGTGATCCCCGCTTGCGCCAGGCGGGCGCCAGTGCACAACCCGGCAAACCCGCCGCCAACCATGGCAAAACGCACATGATCGGTGACCGGCGCGCGTTCCTTGCGCGGCGTGTAGGGATCGCCCAGCATCTGCGGGAAATGCGTCGCCAGCCGCACATATTGGGCATTGCCTTCGGGGCGCAGGCGCTTGTCCCGCTCTAGCCGATATTTTTCGAGGATTGCGTCACGATCGATCATGGCCGGCAACCTGTGGCCAGCCGCCGGGCGCCGCAACGCTGCAATTCGCTAGACCAGTTCACCCTTGAGCAGCGCCGGCAGCTTGCCGGTTTCGCCACGGGCCTGATTCATGAAGAAACGCTTCAAGGACGGCAAGCGTTCGACAGAGGCGAGACCGAAACGGCGCACCAGGCTGGGGGTGCGGCCGGGGATGGCGAACAGGCGATTGAGGCCATCGGTAACAGCGCAGACCAAGCTGTTGTCAAAGCGGCGCCACGCCGAGATTTGCGCCAACACATCTGGGCTGCCCAGATCAAGGCCGGAGCGCGCGGCGTTGGTGAGCACTTCAGCGGCGGCGGCGACATCGCGGAAGCCCATGTTGAGGCCCTGGCCAGCGATCGGGTGGATGCCGTGGGCAGAATCACCGAGCAGCAGAAGGCGCGTGTCGGTGTAGCGGGCGGCGTGGTGATAGCCGAGCGGCCACACCGCTTGCGGGGCAATCACTTCGATTTCACCCATGGTGCCGTCGATGCGGGCGGCGATTTCGGCAGCGAGTTGCTTGGGGCCCAGCTTCTTCGCGGCGTCCATATGCTTGCGGTCAATCGTCCATACGATGGCGGTGCGCGGCCGGCCATCGTCGGTGTCGCGCATCGGCAGCAGCGCCAGCGGGCCCGACGGGTAGAAGAGTTCGCAGGCGATATTCTCGTGCGGCACCGTGTGGGCAACCATGGTGATCAGCGCGGCGTGATCATACTGCCAGGTGGCGAGCGGAATGCCGGCGGCTTCGCGGGTGGCGGAGCGGCGGCCATCGCAGGCCACAACCAACGGCGCACGGAACACGCGGCCATCGGCCAAGGTGAGGGTGGCGGCATGATCATCGCGGGCGATACCGACCACCGTCACCGGCGCCAATAACGTGACTTCCGGGCATTCCCGCACCGCGCGCAACAGGCCGGTGCGCAGCCAGCGATTCTCCACCATCGTGCCGAGCGGGTCGTTCTCCTCGCCAGCATCGAAATGCAGATATTGCGGGTGGGCGGCGTCGGTCACGCGAATCTCGCGGATCGGGCAGCCGTGGGTATCGAGGATATCGCCCAGCCCCAAGGCGCGCAGCATGCGCGCCGACGCGCTGGCCACGGCGGTGGCGCGGCCATCGAAGGCCGGAAGGGTGGTGCTGTCCAGATCCTGCGCGTCGACGACGATGCTCGTCACATCATGCCTGGCCAGGGCCAGCGCCAATGTGGCGCCAACCAGGCCGCCACCGATGATGATCACGTCTGCATCCATCGTCATACTGGCTTCCTAGCCGACCTGCGCGATTCCCCCAAGCGGGACATGATGTCCGGGCCACAGTCGGTTTTCCCAAGAGTATGCTTGACCGGAGTCATGGCCTGATTCATCTTTAGGTAGTGCTCAAATGGTGAACATGCCAAGGGCGACGCATCGCATTGAAAGGCGCAACCGCAATGGCCACTCGGGCAGCACCTGCCCCCAAGCGCAGCAGCCCCGGTGGACCCGCCTGGCTGCTGCGGCTGCGCCTCGTTTTGGCGCTGGCCCTTCGCATGGCGGCGCGCGTGGCCGCCGGCGCGGCGGTGGCCCTGATTGGCGTGGCGCTGGTGCTGGCGCTGTTGAGCTATTCCCCGGCCGATCCCTCGTTCAACACCGCCACAGCGCGCCCGGTGGGCAACTGGATGGGCAGTATCGGCGCGCATTTTGCTGATCTGTTGCTGCAACTGGCGGGCTGGCCGGTGCTGTTGCTCAGCCCGGCGTTGATATTGGCGGGGTGGCGCGTCGGCCGCGAAGAGCCGGTGCCGGTGCCGCGCATGGCCGGTGGCAGCCTTGCCGGCGTCTTGCTGTTGGCGTTCGCGGCAGGCGGTTTCGGATTTTCCGCCATGGGCGCCCCGGCCGGGCCGGGCGGCTTGCTGGGCCAGGGCCTGGCGGCGGCGGCAGACGCCGCAGAAGCGATTCCGGAATTGGCCGATGTGTCGGTGGGGGTGGTGCTGGCCATTCTGCTGGCACCGGTAGGTCTGGCCTGCCTGGCCTGGGGCAGCGCCATCAGTCGCGAGGCAGTGGGCGATGCCATCGCGGCCGGCCAGCGCCTGTGGAACCCGGACACCGAAGCGGAGCCGGGCAACATCGTTTTGCCCAAGCCAACACGCAAACCGCCCAAGGCCGAAGCCGAACTCACCACCGATCCGGAGCCTGGCCCAACAGTTTTGCTGGAACAGCCGGAGCGGCCCAGCCGCAGCGGGCGTGACGTGCGCGACAAGCAGAAGTCGCTCGATCTGGGTGATGCCGCCGTGCTGCCGGGTCTCGACCTGCTGACGCCGCCGCCTTCTGCGCCGCGTTCGCGCATCGATGCGGCCGCGCTGGAACAGAATGCGCGGCTGCTGGAAGGCGTGCTGGAAGA
The DNA here is from genome assembly GCF_000420765.1 of Sandarakinorhabdus limnophila DSM 17366. Taxonomy (GTDB): domain Bacteria; phylum Pseudomonadota; class Alphaproteobacteria; order Sphingomonadales; family Sphingomonadaceae; genus Sandarakinorhabdus; species Sandarakinorhabdus limnophila. The sequence goes on from NZ_ATVO01000009.1 coordinate 120,743, forward strand.
TTTCGGCGTGCGCGGCCGCATTGGCGAAGTGCGCCCCGGCCCGGTCGTTACCATGTACGAACTGGAACCGGCGCCGGGCATACGGGCCAGCCGGGTGATCGGCCTGGCTGATGACATCGCCCGCTCGATGAGCGCGCAATCGGCGCGCGTGGCCGTTGTGCCGGGCAAGAACGTGATCGGCATCGAACTACCCAATCCGATGCGTGAGACGGTGTCGCTCTCGGAACTGCTGGGCAGCGCCGATTTTGATAGCAGGTCGGTCACGCTGCCGCTGGTGCTGGGCAAGGATATCGCCGGCATTCCGGTGGTCGCCGATCTGGCGCCGATGCCGCACCTGCTGATCGCCGGCACCACCGGTTCGGGCAAGTCCGTCGGCCTCAACGCCATGATCCTCTCGCTCTTGTATCGCATGACGCCGGCGCAGTGCCGGTTGATCATGATCGATCCCAAGATGCTGGAACTGAAGATGTATGACGGGATCCCGCATCTGCTGGCGCCCGTCGTTGTCGATCCGCCCAAGGCTATCCGCGCGCTGAAATGGGCCGTGGAGCAGATGGAAGACCGCTATCGCAAGATGAGCGAGTTGAACGTGCGCTCCCTGGCCAGCTTCAACCAGAAGGTGAAGGAAGCACAGGCCGCCGGCAAACCCTTCGTGCGCCGTGTGCAGACCGGGTGGGACCCGGAAACCGAAGCGCCGATCATCGAGGAGGAAGTGCTCGATTTCGAGCCGATGCCGCTGATCGTGGTGGTAGTGGACGAGCTGGCCGATCTGATGATGACGGCGGGCAAGGAAGTGGAATTCCTGATCCAGCGCCTGGCCCAAAAGGCCCGTGCCGCCGGCATCCATCTGATCATGGCGACGCAGCGCCCGTCGGTGGATGTGATCACCGGCGTCATCAAGGCCAACCTGCCGACCCGAATCAGTTTCCAGGTGACCAGCAAGATCGACAGCCGCACCATCCTGGGCGAACCCGGCGCCGAGCAACTACTGGGCAAGGGCGACATGCTGTGGATGGCCGGCGGCAAGCTGGTGCGCGTCCACGGCCCGTTCGTTTCAGATGGCGAGGTGGAAGCGGTCGCCGATTTCTGGCGAGCGCAGGGCGTGCCGGATTATGTCGAAGCGGTCACCGAAGAACCGACAGATCTTGATGGCCAGCTCGATCTGGCCAGTGCGGGGCTCTCTGGCGGTCGCAGCGGCGATGAGGAGGCGGACGTGTATGCCAAGGCCATCGACGTCGTGGCCAAGTCGCAAAAGGCCAGCACCAGCTTCATCCAGCGCCATCTGCGCATCGGCTACAACAACGCCGCTCGCCTGATCGAACGGATGGAGCAGGACGGGTTCGTGAGCCGCCCCGATCACGTTGGCCGGCGCGAGGTGCTGATCGATGAATATGGGCAGCGCCGTTAGGCGCGCAGGAACAGCCCGACTGTCAGGCCCAGGCCGATAAGGATCACCGCGATCTTCAAGCCCTTTTCCGGCACCACCGCCAGCGCCTTCGCGCCGACATAGCCGCCAGCCATCGCGCCGATGCCGACCACCAGCGCGTGCATCCAGGCGACATTGCCGGTAAGCGCGAACAGGATGGCTGCCGTGGTGTTGGACAGGGAGACCAGCACATTCTTGGTACCACCGGCATACCGTACCGGCAGGCCGGCGATGGTAAGGCTGGCCAGTGTCATGATGCCGGCGCCGCCCCCAAAAAAGCCGCTGTAGATCCCGATGGTCGATTGGGTGAGCACGGTCACCCACGCCGGTGGCGGCGGGCGGTCGGCGGACTTCTTCGGGCCAAAGCTGCCCCAGGCAAAAACGGCGGTGGCTAACAGCACCAGCCACGGCACCATGGCGGCAAACACACGTGTGGGAGTCGCATTGAGCAGCAATGCGCCGGCCACCCCGCCGATAAGCGCGATGGCGGCCAGCGCCTTGAATGACAGACGATCGGCCCCGGCAACCAGTTTTCGTCCGGCGATGCCAGTGGTGATCTGGCCGGGAAAAAGCGCCATGGTGGAGGTGATGTTTGCCAGTTTGGGATCAAGTCCGGCAGCGATCAGGGCCGGCAAGGTGATGAAGCTGCCGCCGCCCGCCAAGGCATTCTGGGCGCCCGCCCAAAGGCCAGCGCCCAGCAGCAAGGCCAGCATCGCCGGATCGGAAAAATTCAACGCCGCGCCCATGATGGCCGGGGCTGTTCCTGCAAATGCTCCGGATTGGCAACAGAAATCACGGGTTTCGCCACTTAGCCGCCTTGGCGTGGCGACGCATTCACGATAGTTTACACTCACACATGCAAATTTCGCGCCAATTGGCTGGAGCAGATTCAATGATGGCCGATACCGAGGTAATGGAACAACGCGAACAGCAGCGCGAGCAATCGGGCGGCCCCGTGCTGCGTGGGCTTTCGGTTGATGGCATCGGCAAGAAATATGACAAGCGGGTCGTGCTGCGCGACGTGTCGCTTTCGGTGCGGCGAGGCGAAGTTGTCGGCCTGCTGGGTCCCAATGGCGCCGGCAAGACCACCTGTTTCTATTCGATCATGGGTCTCGCAATGCCGGATTCGGGCCGTATCCTGCTGGATGGCCATGATATCACCGGCCTGCCGATGTATCGCCGCGCCGCACTCGGCCTTGGCTATCTGCCGCAGGAAACCAGCATCTTCCGCGGCATGACTGTGGAACAGAACATCATGGCCGTGCTGGAAGTGGCGGAGCCCGATGCCCGGGCGCGCTCTGCACGGCTGGAAGAACTGCTGGGCGAATTCAACATCACCCGCCTGCGTGCAGCGCCGGCAATGGCGCTTTCGGGTGGGGAGCGGCGCCGGGTGGAGATTGCCCGGGCGCTGGCTGCCAATCCGTCGATCATGCTGCTCGATGAGCCGTTTGCCGGCATCGATCCCATCTCCATCGCCGATATTCGCGCGCTTGTGGTGCAGCTGCGCGCCCGCGATATCGGCGTGCTGATTACCGATCACAATGTGCGCGAAACGCTGGAAATCGTGAATCGCGCCTGCATCATCTATGATGGCCGCGTGCTGTTCGAAGGCACGCCGGAAGCGCTGGTTGCCGATGAAACCGTGCGCCGTGTCTATCTGGGCGAGGATTTCACCCTGTGATCTGGCTGGGGCACAGCGGGGGCTGAGATGGGCTTGGGGCCGCGCCTTGAGCTGAGGCAATCGCAGCAGCTGGTGATGACCCCGCAGCTGCAGCTGGCGATCAAGCTGCTGACACTGACCAATGTCGAACTGGAAGGCTGGATCGCGGAGGAGCTGGAGCGCAATCCCCTGCTCGCCGCCGGCGATGCCGCCGAGCCGCCGGAACCGGCCGGGCCAAGCGGGGTGGACGCACCGCCCGATGCCCTGCCTGTGTTTGACCCCGCATTTGACGATGCCAGCAGCGCGGGGCTGGAAGCCTTGCTGCGTGATGGCATCGGCGGCGGCGATGGCCCGTTAGAGGCCGATTACACCGGTGAGCGTTTCCATCATGACTGCACGGCGGACCAGCCCGCGGATTGGGGTGAACGCGCGGCGCAGGCCGGCAGTGAGGACGACGGCCCGGATTTCGAGCGGATGGCCGGTGGCGAAGCCGGGCTGACCGAAGTGCTGGAAGCACAGGCAACAGCCCGCTTTGACGGCATCGATCTGGCCATTGCCCGATCCATCATCGATGGCCTTGATGAAGCCGGCTATCTGGTCGAACCGCTGGAGGAGATTGCCGACCGGCTGGACGTGTCGCCGGCGCGGGCCGAAGCGGTGCTGCGCGACGTGCAGATGTTCGATCCGGCCGGTGTTGCCGCGCGCAGCCTATCGGAATGCCTGATTGCCCAGGCCCGCGCCGCCGATCGCTGCGACCCGGCGATGGAAAAGCTGCTGAACAATCTCGATCTGGTGGCGCGCGGCGACATGGCCGGCCTGATGCGGCTGTGCAAACTGGACCGCGAGGATATCGTGGACATGATCCGCGAACTGAAATCCTATGATCCCAAGCCCGGCCTGCGGTATGGCGGGGAAACCGGGACGCCGGTGGTGCCTGATGTGTTCGTGACGCGCGGCACGGACGGCAGCTGGCAGATCAGCCTGAACCAGGCGACGCTGCCGCGCCTGATCATCGATCGCGACTATCACAGCGAACTCGCCAGCGGAGCGGACAAGGCAACCCACGGCTTCCTGAATGAATGCGTGGCCAGCGCCAACTGGCTGCTGAAGGCGCTTGATCAGCGCGCCCGCACCATCATCCGGGTGGCCACCGAAATCGTGCGGCTGCAGCAGGGGTTTTTCGAGCGCGGGGTCAGCCAGCTGAAGCCGCTGACCCTGCGCCAGATCGCTGAGCTGATCGAAATGCACGAATCGACCGTCAGCCGCGTGACCAGCAACAAATATCTGCTGTGCGAACGCGGCCAGTATGAGCTGAAATATTTCTTCACCTCCGGTGTCAGCTCCGGCGATGGCGAAACCGCGTCGGCCCTGGCCGTGAAGGACCGCATCGCCCGACTGATCGCAGCCGAGGGCGAGGATGTGCTGTCCGACGACAAGCTCGTCGAACTGCTCATCGGCGAAGGCTTCGACATCGCGCGCCGCACCGTGGCCAAATATCGCGAGGCGCTGGGTCTGGGATCATCGGTGCAACGCCGGCGGGCGCGGGCGCTCAGGGCGGCCTGAGAAAGGGAGCCTCCATCCCGGCACACGTTCGTTATGGCCGCACCCCTTCACCGCAAGTTCAACTATGCTAGGCAAGGGGAAGACGCATGCGCATCCTTGTTTCTCTGCTGGCGCTGGCCCTGGCGCTCCTTCCCGGCCCGGCCTGGGCGCAGTCCATCCTGCGCGACGCCGAAACGGAGGCGTTTTTCCGCGAGATTTCACGGCCGCTGATCGATGCGGCGGGGCTTGATCCGCGCAGCGTGCAGTTCGTGCTGGTGGGTGATCCCAGCATCAACGCCTTTGTGACGGGTGGGCAGAATGTGTTCATCCACAGCGGGCTCATCACGGCGGCCGACAATGTGAACGAGCTGCAGGGCGTGATCGCGCACGAGCTGGGCCATATCGCGGCTGGCCACAATGTGCGCTTTGGCGAAGGCGCCGGGCCGGCCAGCAAAATTTCGCTGCTGTCGTTGGTGGGGGCGGCGCTGGCGGTGGCTGCTGGTGCGGGCGAAGCCGGCATGGCGATTTTGGGACTGGGCACCGCGGCGGCGCAGGGCAAGTTTCTCGCCTTCACTCGCGATCAGGAAAGCCGTACCGATCAGGCTGGCGCCGTGTTTCTGTCGAAGTCCGGGATTTCGGGCAAGGGCAGCATCGCCTTCTTTCGCAAGCTGCAGGGTCAGGAGTTTCGCCTCGCCATCCCTCAGGACAATGAATATGCGCGCACCCACCCGCTGTCGTCGACGCGCGTCGCCAATCTGCTTTCTGTCTATGAGAAGGACCCAGCCTGGAACACGCCGCCCGACAAAGCGCTGCAGGCCAAGTTTGAGCGTATCAAGGGCAAATTGATCGGCTTTGTGGAAGAGCCGCCGCGGGTGATGCAGCAATATCCGGAAGGCACCAACACCGCCGCGGCACTTTATGCTCGTGCCTATGCCTGGCACCGTTCCGGCCACCCCGATCAGGCCATGACGGAAGCGGCCCGGCTTGTCGCATTGAACCCCTACGATCCCTATTATCTGGAACTGGAAGGCCAGATCCTGCTCGAATCCGGTAAAGTGGCCAACAGCCTGCCCGTGCTGCGCCGCGCGGTCGAGCGGGCGCCGTTCGAGCCGATGATCATCACGTTGTTGGGCCACGCGCTGGTGACGAGCGAAGACCCCAAGCTGCAGGCCGAAGCCGAGCCCTTGCTGCGCAAGGCCGTGAGCCTGGACCGCGAGAATCCCTTCACCTGGTACCAGTTGGGCGTGATCTATGATCGGCGTGGTGACAAGCCACGTGCGGCGCTGGCAGCGGCAGAGCGCTTCAGCCTTGAAGGCAATGCCATGGGGGCGATGATGAACGCGCGCCTGGCACGGGCGGGCTTGCCGGCCGGCACGCCCGACTCTATCCGGGCAGACGACATCATGCTGGTGGCCGGCGACGCGCTGGAACAGCAGAAACGGAAGAAAAGATAATCTTATGGCAGGATTCTGGAGCCGGCAGTTGAGCATGGCCGCTGTTGTCGCGGTGGGATTGGCCAGTGCGGGCGTGGGTGCCGGCGCGGCGCTGGCCGCCGGGCAGACAAAAGAGCGCCCCGATCGGGCCGAGATCGAAGCCATCGTGCGCGATTATATCCTGAATCACCCGGAGATCATTCCGGAAGCCGTCGCCCGGCTGGAGCAGGCCGAGGCGCGCAAGGCACTGGCCGCCAGCCGCAGCGCGCTGGAAACGCCCTTCCCGGGTGCGACCGCCGGCAATCCCAATGGCGATGTGAAGCTAGTGGTGTTCTTCGATTATGCCTGTCCCTATTGCCGGCAGGGCCACGCCGATGTGGCAAAGCTGGTGCGTGAAGACCCGAAGCTGATGGTGATCTATCGCGATTTCCCGGTGCTGTCGCCGGCCAGCACAGAAGCGGCGATGGCCAGCCTGTCGGCAGCGACACAGGGGGGGTATCGCAAGTTCCACGACGCCATGTTCGACAGCCCTGGCCGTGTGAGCCTGGCCCGCACCATGGGCATCGTGAAGGGCGTGGGCCTTTCCGAAGACAAGGTGACCGCCGATCTGAAGAATGCCGCACTGAAGGCCGAAGTGGACAAGAACCTGGTGCTGGGCCGTGAGCTGGGGCTGACCGGCACGCCGAGTTACATCATCGGCAACCGCATCCTGTCGGGCGCGGTGGGGTTTGACCGGCTGAAGGACGCCGTGGCCGCTGCCCGCGCCGAAAAGGGCCGGTAATGGCGCAACCCCGCTTTGGCGGCTTCGACGGGGCGGAGATTGCCGTTGTCGAAATCGGCGAAGGCCGGCCGATCATCCTGCTGCACGGGCTGTTTTCCAGCGGCGAGATGAATTGGCGGCGCTATGGCGCGGCGGCCGAAATTGCCAGTGCCGGCTATCGGGTGATCATGCCGGATTTCCGCGCCCACGGGCACAGCGCCGCGCCGCATGATGCCGCCGCCTATCCACCTGACGTGCTGGCCATGGATATGGAGGCGTTGATTGCCCAACTGGGACTGACGGATTTCGACATCGCCGGCTATTCGATGGGCGCCCGCACACTGGTGCGGCTGCTGGCACGCGGGCTGCGGCCGGGGAAGGCGATCATTTCCGGCATGGGGCTTGAAGGGCTGATCGGCGGCACGCAGCGGGCGGATTTCTTCAAGCAGGTCGTGCGTCAGCCCGATGGCTGGCCCGGCGGCAGCCCGGAAGCCTTTGCCGCGGCCTTCATGAAACAGAACAAGGTGGACACCACCGCCGTTGGCCTGCTGCTCGACACGTTTGTTTCGACGCCGATCGAAGTGCTGCGCGAGATCGAAACCCGCTGCCTGGTGCTGTGCGGGGTGGATGACAAAGACAATGGCTCCGCCCCGGCGCTGGCCATGGAACTGCCCAACGCTGCGCTTGTCGAAATTGCCGGCAACCACATGAGCGCCGTCACCAAGCCCGATTTCGGCACTGCCATCGCCGCCTGGCTGGGCCATCCGCTCTAGGCTTCGCGCCCCACCCAGTGCAGCGCGGCGCCATGCCGGGCGAGCCAGCGTCGGGCCTCGCCAGCGCGCGGATCAAGCTGGCGGTTCAGGGCGTGGAAGGACGGGCTGTGATCCTGGTGAACCAGATGCGCCGCCTCGTGCGCCACGATGGCAAAGCGCACCCATTCGGGCGCACACACCAGCCGCCAGCTGTAGGCGATGCGGGCGCCGTCACCTGACCGGGCGCCGGCACAACTGCCCCAGCGGCTACTGGTATCGCCCACCGAAATCCGCGCCAGCGGCTGGCCGAGCTGATCAGCGAGGCGGCGGGTGGCAGGTTCCAGATCGGCCAGCGCCCGGGCCTTGAGCCAGCGTTCGATGCGGCCGGACAGCAGCGACAGCGGCCCACCAACGCGCAAGGCATCGCCGGCCAGCACCGGGGTGCGAGGGTGATCGGCCTGCCAGTCGATGCGCACCGGCGCGCCATTGACGGGGATGATCGCACCGGGCGCATACGGGATCGGCGCTGGCCATTTTGCCACCTGCGCTTCGATCCACGCGTGGTGGGCCTTGAGCAGGGCGGCACCCACGTCCTCCCCGCCTCGCGACGGCAGGCTGATCTCGATGCGCCCCTTGATGGCGCTGGCGCGCAGCCGCACCCCGCGCGCCATGGGCCGGCGGGTGGCAACCACCGACACAAGGCGGCCGGCGACGATCAGTTCTTCGGGCAATTGGGGGCGTCGCCAGCGCAGCATCAACGGGTCTTACAGCGGCTTGTCGATGATGAAGTCTTCAAGATCACCAATGTGATCTTCGCTGATCACACGGCCAGCAACGGATTGGCCGGCACGGTGGATGGACTCGCGATCACCGGTAATCAGGTGGTGCCACGGTGCCAGCCCCTGGCCGCGGTGAACACGCAGGTAGGAACAGGTTTCCGGCAGCCAATCGAGATCATCGAGCTTGCCTGGCGTGAGCCGCACGCATTCCGGCACCAACGCCTTGCGGTTGCGATAGTCGCTGCACTGTGCGGTGCGCGTATCGAGCAGGCGGCAGCAAACGTTGGTGGGAAAGACCTCGTTGGTGTCTCCATCTTCCAGCTTGTGCACGCAGCATTTGCCACAGCCATCGCACAAGCTTTCCCATTGCGCCCGCGTCATGTGGTGAAACGGCGTGGTTTCCCAGAACGGCTTATCGGACATGGGTGGCCAACAGTTCAGCCACGGCCGCCGCCGTAAGGCCCTGATGCGGCAGGAAAGCCACCGGTTTGCCTTCCGGATCAAAAAGATAAACCATGGCGCTGTGATCCATCAGGTAATTCTCGGGGTCGCCGGTGTCCATGCGCTTGGCATAGACGCCAAAGCGGCGCGCCACCGCTGCAATCTGTTCGGGCGTGCCGGTCAGGCCAACAAGGCGCGGGTGAAAGGCCGCCACGAACGGCTTCAGCACGGCCGGTGTGTCGCGCTCCGGATCAATGGTGATGAAGATTGGCGCCACATTAGCTGCGCGGCCAGCATCCTGCGCTTCGTACGCCTGCAGACCGCGCCCGACCAGCACCAGATCGGTGGGGCAAACATCGGGGCAGAAGCCATAGCCGAAATAGATCAGCCGCCAGCGCCCGGCAAAATCCGTGTCGCGCACCGTTTGCCCATCCTGATTGGTGAGCGTGAACGGCCCGCCCAGGCTGGCGCCCGCCAGATTGCCGGGCGGCGCTGGAGGCGTGGAAAAGCGCATCCAGCCAAAGCCAGCCGCCAGCAGCAGCGCCACCGCCAGCACCAGCCAGAGCCGCAGATTCTTGGACCTGTTCATGGGCGATTGATGGGGCTATGCGCTATCATGGCCTTTAGGGGCATAGGCAAAAGGTGGAAGCTTGTCGATGATGTGCCAAGGACTTCTGCAGCGACTTCTGGTTCTGGTGATGCTGGCAACAGCGATGGTGGCGGCTACGCCGGCCGCCGCGCAGTTTTCCGACAGCTACAACTTCATCAAGGCGGTGAAAGACCGCGACGTCAACAAGGCCATCGAACTGGCCGACCAACCCGGCACCACCGTGGTGAACACCCGCGACGCCGATACCGGGGAAGCCGGCATCCATATCGTCACCCGCCGCGGTGATCTTGGTTGGCTGGGCCTGCTCTACCAGAAGGGCGCCAACCTCAACCTCAAGGACCGCGAGGGCAACACCCCGCTGATCCTCGCCGCCATAAGCCGCTGGAGCGAAGGAGCCGCGACCCTGATCCGATTGAAGGCGCAGGTGAACGCCCAGAATCGACTGGGCGAAACCGCGATCCTGAAAGCGGTGCAGGCACGTGATCTTGCCCTGACCAAGGCATTGATCGATGCCGGTGCCAATCCCGACATTGCCGACAACAGCGGTATCAGCGCGCGCGCAGTGGCCACCAGCGATCCCCGCGCCGTCAGCATCGCAAAACTGTTGAAAGACGTTCCGGTGAAGGCCACCGGCCGCGTGCAGGGGCCATCGCTCTGACCATGCCCGCCTGGCGGCACGTGGAACGACACGCCGCATGTGCGAACGGGCTTGCGGCGGCTAGGGCATGAAGATGGAAAGGCTCTCCATCGCGGCTTCCGCCTTTGATCGCCCCGGGGTGCGCGTGCGCACGCTGGCCGGCATCCGCTGGATCGCGATCCTGGGCCAGTTCACCACGCTGCTGGTGGTTGGGTTGTGGTTTGGCTATCCGTTGCCCTGGGGATCGCTGCTGGCCGCCGTGGGCGCGTCGGTCATCCTCAACTTCGGCCTTTCGACGCTTTACGAACGTACGGAACGGATGACCGGGCGCGAACTGGCGCTGCACCTGTCGTTCGATCTGATCCAGGCCGGGGTGCTGCTGTTCCTCACCGGCGGGCTGGCTAATCCGTTTTCACTGCTGCTCATCGTGCCGGTCACCATTGCCGCCACCTTGCTCACGGCGCGGGAAATGGCACCGCTGCTGGCGCTGACACTGGCGGTGCTGGTGGTGATCTGGCTGTGGGCCCAACCCCTGCCATGGAACGGGCCACCGCCAGAATTTCCGCTGATCTACCGCGTTGGCGACGTCATCGCCTATGGCCTCGCGATCGGTTTCCTGGCTGCCTATCTGTGGATGGTCTCAGCTGAAGCGCGCACGCGGGCCCGGGCATTGGTGGCAACTGAGGCCGCGCTCACCCGCGAAGCCCGCATGAACGCGCTGGGCAGCCTGGCAGCGGCGGCAGCGCATGAACTGGGTGGGCCGCTGGGTTCGATCAGCCTGATCGCGCATAGCCTGGAAGAAGAATTGGGTGATGATCCCGAATTCGGCGAGGACATCCGCCTGCTCGCCGCCGAGGCCGCGCGCAGCCGGCGCATCATGAAAGATCTTTCGACCCGCGCCGAAGCCGAGGACCCGTTCGCCATCCTGACGCTGGATCTGCTGCTGCACGAGGTGGCGCAAAGCGTGAAGCCGGCGCGCGTGCCGGTGAATGTGGTGGTTTCCGGGCCGCAGCCGCTGGTGCAGCGCTCACCCGAACTTCTGCACGCGCTCAACAACCTAGTATCCAACGCCGTGCGCCACGCCGGCACCGAAGTGCGGATGGAAACCTTCATCACCCCGTCTGAAATCCGCGTCGCGGTGGTTGATGACGGCTTTGGCTTTCCGCCCGATCTGCTGCCTCGCCTGGGTGAACCCATATTAGGCCCATCGCGATCGAAATCCGATTCCACCGGCTTGGGCGTGTTCATCGCCACCACGCTGATCGAGCGTACCGGCGGCCGGCTGGCCTTTTCCAACCGGCCCGAAGGCGGTGCCCGGGTGGAGGTGCGCTGGCCAAGGGAAGAGTTTGAGTTTAATGACCCCCAGGGGCAAGGACAGGAGCAATGACCATGGCCAGTGTACCGGAGACCGAGGGCCGCCCGCTGTTGCTGGTGGACGATGATGCCCCCTTCCGGCAGCGGCTTTCCGTGCTGCTGGCACGCAAGGGCTTTGCCGTCACGTCGGTTGGCAGCCTGCAGGAAGCCCGGGTGGAAGCCGCTCGGCTGAAGCCGGCTCATGCCGTGGTCGACATGCGTCTGGAAGACGGCAACGGTCTCGATCTCGTTGCCGAACTGCGTGCAATGAGCCCGGATGTGCGCGTCGTCATGCTTACCGGTTATGGCAATCTCGCGACCGCTGTTGCGGCCGTGAAGGCCGGCGCCATCGATTATCTGGCCAAGCCGGCCGATCCGGAAGACATTGTGCGCGCCCTCTCCGCCGATGGCAGCTCCCGCCCGGAAGCGCCGCCAGAACCGATGTCGGCCGATCGCGTGCGCTGGGAGCATATCCAGCGCGTGTATGAACTGTGCGATCGCAATGTATCGGAAACCGCGCGGCGGCTGAAAATGCACCGGCGCACCTTGCAGCGGATCCTGGCAAAGCGCAGCCCGAAGTAAGTCGCAGCGGGGCGGCACCTTGCCGGGAGCCCGCTCGACGTCACGCGCCGGAAGCCCCTTTCCAAATCTGTGGCATGCTGCTTCCATGCAGCCATGCTGAACCGTCGCACCACGCTTGGCCTGTTGGCCGCCCTGCCCACCGCGCCTGCGCTTGGTTTCGGGGCCACGGCCTCGGCCAAGCTGGCTGGTCTGCTGACCCGTGCCGCCCAAGCCGATGCCGCGCTGTCGCCCACCGGCCCGCCGGGACGTCGGCGCCCAGCCGGGGAGCCGGTGTTCATCGATCCGCTGTCAGACGAATGGGCGACAGCCACGCTGGCCAACAAGCGGCAGGCAGCAGCCGAGCTCGCGGGCATCGACCAAGCCGCGTTGACCGCGGCCGAGCGCATTGCCTACGACGTGTTTGCCCGCAGTGTTCAGCAGGCAATCCAGCTGCATAAAAGTGGCCTGTTTGCCATCCAGCGCCGGCTGGCGCTGAACCCCAGTTTTGGGCTGCACGTGGAGCTGCCGGATTTCGTCGCCGGCCCCGGCGCGCTGTTCAAGACAGAGGCGGATTATGCAGCAGGGCTGGAGCGGCTGCGACTGTTCGCCGGGCACATGGACGGCGCCATCGTGCGCCTGAAGCAAGGCCTGGCCAGCGGCCATGTGCAATCACGGGTGCTGGTGGAAAATGTGCTGAAACAGGTGGAGGCCATGCTGGCGCTGCCGGCAGACCAGACGCCGTTCATGGCCGCCATCGGGCGCATGCCGCCGGTGCTGGCCAGCAGCACGTCACGCTGGCAAGCGGACTATATGGGCATGGTCAAGGGATCGGTACTGCCCGCCTATGCGCGCTGGCGGGACTTTCTCACCAGCACTTATCTGCCGGCCACGCCGGTTGGCCCGGGCCGATCGGCAACGAAGGATGGAGACAGGCTTTATGCGTTCGAGCTGGAGCGCCACACCACCATCCCGATGGCGGCGCAGGCCATTCATGATCTGGGCCTTGCAGAAGTGGCCCGCATCCGCGGTGAATTCGAGACCGTGCGAAAGCAGCTTGGCTGGACGGGTGACCTGAAATCGCTGTTCGAACATGTCCGTACCGATCCGAAATTCTACTGCAAGACCCAAGAAGAGCTCATCGCCCGCTTTGCCGAGATCGAATCCCGCATCTGGCCAGCCATGCCACGCCTGTTCCACCGCCGGCCATCCGCTCCGTTCAAGGTTGCGCCGCTACCGGCCCTGGGCGGGCAGCGCGGCACTGGCTATTATCGCGCCGGTCCGCCCGATGGCGTGTCGCCGGGCATCCTGTTCTTCAACATGGCGATGCTTGATACGCGGCCGATCCCCACGCTGGAAACGCTGACGCTGCACGAGGGCATCCCCGGCCATCATTATCAGGTAACGCTGGTCAACGAAGACAAGACGCTGCCCGACACCCTCAAGCGCGGCGGAAGCACTGCCTACAGCGAAGGCTGGGGGCTTTATGCCGAATCCCTCGGGCGCGAACTGGGCATGTTCGCCGATCCCTGGGCCTGGTTCGGGCATCTCGACATGGAGATGCTGCGCGCCGTGCGGCTGGTGGTTGATACCGGCCTGCATGAATTTGGCTGGAGCCGGGATCGCGCGATCGCCTATATGCTGGCCAACACATCGATGGCGCCGCGCGACGTGGCTGTGGAAATTGATCGCTATATCGCCCAGCCAGGCCAGGCCTGTGCCTACAAGATCGGCGAGCTGACTTTTGCCCGCCTGCGCCGCGAGGCCGCCGCTGCGCTGAGGCCAAAGTTCGATGTGCGCGATTTCCATGAGGTCTGCCTTGATACCGGCGCACTGCCGCTGGCGGTGCTGGAATCAAAGGTGCGCGACTGGATCGCAGCCGGCGGCGGCCGGCCGAATCAATCGTAACCCAGCAACGCACTTTCCGGATCGACGAGGCCCAGCCAGCGGTGAGCAGCGCGGCGGGCGAGAGCGAGGGTGATTGCCTTGCGCCGGGCAGGGTTCAATGGGCGCCATGGTGCCTCGCGCACCGCTTCGGCATCAAAGCGATCGGCCACGATGAGCCCGGTCTGCTCTGGCCGGAAGGCCGGGGTGTGGAGATCGCCCGTCGGCAGGCCGGCGGGCACCGCCCAGAAGAAGCGATCGCAATGATCAAGATAATCCGGCCATTTGCGATCACCGCGCAGATCCGCGAGGCTGATCTTGATCTCGACAAGTGTCAGACGGCCGGTTGCATCGACTCCAAGGATGTCGGCCCGACGGCCCCCGGAAAGCGGCACTTCGGCGAGCGGACTTACACCGGCGCGCAACAGCCAGCGGCAGGTGCCGCGCAGCACGTCGGTTGCAGAAAGATCATGCGCCATCGCGCAAGTCTTTCGGAACATTGAGGGAACATCAAGCCCCGCGGGGCCAGCACGTCAACGATAAAAGACGTGATTGCCGATCTTCGCCACACGGGCGAGGCGCCAGCCGGGATTGAGGCGGGCAGAATGGAAGCTGTGAGCACCTTCAGCAATATCGTGCCACAGCCCAGCAGCAGCGATGCGCGCAACGGCCAACGCGGTGGTGAAGGTGGCGGTGGAACGCTGGACGCGGGCAGCGTTGAAATTGAACTGGCGCGGTGCCTTGATTACGCCGCACATGCCCTTACCCCAGCGGCCGGACTTGGCGCGATTGACCACGGCCTGGGCGACGGCCAACTGGCCTTCCAGGGTTTCGCCGCGGCTTTCGAACCACACAGCGGTGGCCAGGCAATCCAACTCGGCATCGCTGGCGGCAGCGGCAGGCGCAGCGGCGACCATCTGCACCAGCGCGTGCAGGCCAGCGGGCACCGGGGCCGCCGTTTCAGCCATCACGCGATCATCTTCGCCGGGCAAAACCGGCAGACTGGTTTCGGCGAGTACCGGGCCAGCGACGGCGAACAGCAGCACTGCAGCGATACGCGCCGCCGCCTTGCCGATGCCATAAGGAGCCTGTGAAACCATAGTGAGTGTTGAAGCGTATGTACGGCAGGGCAATCAACCACCGTCGAGCATTTCGGCGACGAACTGCCCTGCCTGCGGGATATCCAGTTCGATCACCCACAGATCAGGGTCGCGGCGGCGGGCGCGTTCGATCCAGGCCAGCACATCTGGTCCGCGCGCCAGTTCGGAAAATTCATAGCGGCCACCCGCGCCCAGCACCGCGGCGCGCAGTGCTTCCTCGCCGCCATCGCGGGTAACGACGGCAATGGCGCCGGCTTCGTCATCGCCGCGCGCCAGCACCGTGCCAAAGCCACCAGCGCTGTTGACCCGGCGGATCAGCGCATCGACCCGCACCCGGCTGGCCAGCCGGGGCAGAGGGCCATCTTCATGCACGTCAGGCGGCGACGGCCGCTTGGCCCGCCAACGCGGCCATCATGGCTTCGGCGGTACCTGCCGCACGCAGCGCCGGCACCGCTTCAGGATCGCGCAGCGCCCGGCTGATGCGGGCAAGGGCCTTCAGATGATCCGCGCCCGCGCCTTCAGGCGACAGCAGCAGCACCAGAAGATCAACGGGCTGGCCATCAACGGCGCCCCAGTCGATCGGCTGCGGCAGCCTTGCCACCAGGGCCACACAATCGGGCAGGCCGGCCAGCCGCGCATGCGGGATGGCCACGCCGCCGCCGAACCCGGTGGGGCCCAGCGCCTCGCGGGTGCGCAGGCGTTCATGGATGAGCAGGGCAGACTGGCCCACCAGATCAGCGGAATGGCGGGCCAGCGTCAACAATGCCGCATCTTTGGACAGCACCGGCAGTTCGGGAATTACCCCGCCGGTCGGCACCAACCCGGCGAAGCCGGGAGCCTGAGATACTGCATTCATCGCCGTTCTATCCTGCCAGTGCGATTTCGCGCGGGCGGGCGGCAGCATCGGCACGGGGTTCGACCCAGCCAATGGTGCCGTCTTCCCGGCGATAGACCATGTTATGCGCGCCGGTGGCGCTGTTGACGAACAACAAGGCTGTCGTGTTGCGCAAGTCAAGCATCATCACGGCATCACTGACGCTGGTGGTGGGAATATCGACCCGGGTTTCGGCGATGATCAGCGGCGCATCGCCTTCCGGTTCAGCATCTTCGGGCGCTGCAGCAAACACCTTGTATTCGGCATTATCGAGCGGTTGCAGTTCGGTCAGCGGCGGTGCAGTCCGCCCGGCGGCCGGGGAGTGCCGATCCTTCAGCCGGCGCATGTAACGACGCAGCTGCTTGTCGATGCGTTCGGCGGCGGCATCGAAGGCAATATGCGCATCACCGGCGCGTGCCGATCCCTTCAGAATCAGGTCGGCCATCACGTGCATGACGATATCGCACGCAAAATGACCATATGGGGCCGGGCCCAGCGTGACATGGGCAGAGAGGGCGCGCGGGAAATATTTCGCCACCATCGCACTCAATCGTTCGCGCACATGATCGCCAAAGGCAGCCCCGGTATCAACCTGGTGCCCTGAAATCCGGATATCCATGTTTCTTGTCTCCTCACTCGGCCGTGCACACCGTCAATGGTGTCACGACAGCCAGAGCGGGTCCTTCAGGCCGGCCACGAAACTGGCATGCCGCGCCAGCTCCTCCTCGCTGGCATTGTGGGCCCGTGCGGCCAGACTCACCCGCTCGTAAGGAGTGTCGTCCCCAGCCGTGTCGGTTGCAAGGTCGAATCCGATCTGCCGGCCTCCGGTCAACTCGATATAGACACGGGCGAGCAGTTCAGCATCGAGGAGTGCGCCATGCTTGGTGCGTGCTGAAAGATCAATGCCATAGCGGGTGCACAGCGCATCCAGCGTGTGCTTGGCACCCGGGTTGGCCTTGCGGCTGATCTCCAGCGTGTCGATGGCGCGGGTCATCGGGACGATCGGCATCCCGGCACGCTTCAGTTCCCAGTTGAGGAACTCCATGTCGAAGGCGGCATTGTGGGCGACCAGCGGCGCATCGCCGATAAATTCCAGGAAGCCATCGACCACCTGTTCAAAGATGGGCTGCCCGGTGAGAAAGTCGCTCGATAGCCCATGCACGCGCTCCGCATCTTTGGGCATTGGCCGCTGCGGATCGACATAGGTGTGGAAGGTGCGGCCCGTCACCATGCGGTTGATCATCTCCACCGCACCGATCTCGACGATTCGATGGCCATCCCCTGGCATGATGCCGGTGGTTTCCGTGTCCCAGACGATTTCGCGCATGGGCCCCATGTAGCGATTGGACGGCGCGGGGCAAGCCTTAGAGGCCATCAACCAGCTGTTTCACTTCCAGCCAAGTCTCACGCCGGCCGCGCCCGGTTTCGATCACCACATCCGCCAGTGCGCGCTTTTCGCGATCCGGCATCTGGCCTTTCAATATGCCGGCGAATTTTTGCGGGGTCATCCCCGGCCGGGCCAGCACGCGGGCGCGCTGAACGCGATAAGGCGCGGAAACCACCACCGTCATGTGGCAGCGCCGCCAGCCGCCCTTCTCAAACAGCAAGGGCACATCCAGCACGATGGCGGGCTTCAAGCGGTGCGCGCCCAGGAATTCGCTCTGCGCCTCGGCCACCAACGGGTGGAGGATCCGTTCCAACGCGCGAAGTTTGGTGTGATCGCCGAACACGGCGGCGCCGAGTTTCACGCGGTGCAGGCCGCCATCATGCGTTGTTCCGGGAAACAGATCCTCAATCGCCGCCAGCGCCCGCCCGCCCGGGCCCTGGACGCGCCGCACTTCCGCATCGGCATCGAACACCGGCACGCCCAGCTTGCGAAACATCGCGGCCACGGTGGATTTGCCCATGCCGATGGAACCGGTGAGGCCAATGATGATGGTGCGGCTCATTTGGTCAGCATGGCTCGCAGTTCGCCATCATAGCGACGTGGCGGATCGGCCCCGTAAAACAAACGGAATGCCTCGGCCGCCTGGCCAATAAGCATGTCGAGCCCATCGATGGTGATCAGGCCACGCGCATGGGCAGCGGCCAGCAACGGCGTTTCCAACGGCACATAGACGGCATCGAAGACAACGGCATCCGCAGGCAACGCTGAAAGATTGATCTTGAGCTCTGGCTGGCCCGCCATCCCCAGCGTAGTGGCGTTGAACACCAGCCCGGTATCGGCAGGCGGCACATCGCCCATCGCCATCACGCCGCCCGGCAATCCGGATGCGGCCAGTAAGGCGCCTGCCGCATTATAGTTGCGCGCCATCACCCACAGGGCCGAAGCGCCGCTGTCGCGCGCAGCGGCGGCAGCAGCCCGTGCCGCGCCACCACTGCCAATCACCAGCACCGGGCGCCCGGCCATGATCGCGCCAGCCGGACCGATGATCCCGGCGGCATCGGTGTTATGCCCGATCAGGCGGTGATCATTGCCGACCACGATGGTGTTGACCGCGCCCACCGCCACCGCTTCTGGCGCCAAGTCATCCAAGTGCGCCATCACCGCCAACTTGTGCGGCACCGTCACGTTCACACCGCGCAAGCCCATGACGGGTAGGGCGCGCACGAACGTGCCCAGCTGTTCAGGCCGCACCGGAAAGCGGCTGTAATCACCATCGAGGCCCAGCTTGCCAAGCCAGAAGCGATGAATCAGCGGCGATTTCGAATGGCTGATCGGCCAGCCGGTCACGCCGGCAACGGCAGGTTCCCTCATGCGGCCAGCACTCCCCTGACCCGCAGATAATCCAGAACGGCAAGCAGGGGGAGACCACGAATCACGAACTGATCACCATCAATGCGGGTGAACAGCTGCGCGCCCAGCGCTTCGATGCGATAACAACCAACACAGCCGAGCACGGCATCGCCTTCTGCATCCAGATAGGCGCTGATGAAGTCATCACTCAGTCGCCGCATCGTTAGCTTCGCCGCGCCGGCGCTGCGCCACACGGGCTTGCCGGCCTCGGATATGACCGCGGCGGAAATCAGCCGATGGGTGGTGCCGGCGAGCTGGCGCAACTGCACCTCGGCGCGCGGACGGGTTTCCGGCTTGGCGATCATGGCGCCGTCGGCAGTGACCACCACGCTGTCTGCCCCCAGCACCAGCGCGCCGGGGTGCTGGCGGCTGATCTTCAACGCCTTCACTTCGGCGAGCGCATCGGCAATGCGTTCGGGGCTGGCCTGTTCCGCCACAAGCCCTGCCGTGATCGCCTCTTCATCGACATGGGCCGGCAAGGCTTCGTGCGTCACGCCGGCTGCGTGCAACATTGACCGCCGCGCGGCTGACTGGCTGGCCAGCACCAGCATTATGCTTGTTTCTCCAACCGCGCTTGGTGCAGGTTGATGATGGCCGCCGCTGTCTCTTCGATGCTGCGACGGGTGACGTCGATCACCGGAATATCATGATCAGCAAACAGCCGGCGAGCAAAGGCGACCTCGGCCTCGATCCGCTCGACATCGACATAGTCTGTGTCTGGCGTCTGGCCCAGGGTAAGCAGCCGGTTGCGGCGGATGGATTGCAGCCGGTCGGGCGCCGTGGTCAGGCCAACCAGAAGCGGGCCTTTGACCGTCCACACGTGTGGCGCCGGCGGTGATTGCGGCACCAGCGGGATATTGGCCGTCTTGTAGCCGCGGTTGGCCAGGTAGATTGAGGTGGGCGTTTTCGAGGTGCGTGACACGCCCAGCAAGAGGATATCGGCCTCTTCCAGCTCCTCGAGGCCGGTCTGGGCGCCATCATCATGCACCATCGTGTAGTTGATGGCATCGACCCGGCGGAAATAGGCCTGATCCATCACATGCTGGCGCCCCGGCCGGCGCGTGGCCGCCTGGCCGAGCAGTTCCGACAGCGCCGAGATGGTGGGATCGAGCGGCGACACCATCGGCAGGCCCAGCGTGGCACAGCGCATTTCCAGCCGATCCCGCACCACCCCGCCGACCAGCGTGTAAATGACCAGCCCCGGCTTTTTCGCCACTTCCTCGATGATGCGATCAAGATGGCCTTCGCTGCGCACCATAGGCCAGAAATGCTTCACGGCCTGCGCGCCCTCGAATCGGGCCAGGCTGGCCTTGGCCACCGATTCCAGCGTTTCGCCGGTGGAATCACTGATCAGATGCAGGTGCAGCACGTCTGGCATGGTCACACCTGACCTTGCCGGCAAAAATTGCCGCCCATGACTCTGTGGATAAGCATCAGGGCAAAGCGTTAACGCTGCTGTGGAGCATCCGGCAAGCGCCAATTCCACGGAACCGCTCCGCGACCGCGGGCGGTTTCATCAGGCTGGGAACATATGCACAGCCAGGCCTGTGGAAAACGGGGATGAACGCTGCGACTCGCACGATTCCGGCGAGTCGTTGAGATCCGGCCCTGTGGACCAACCGGTTGAACCGATTTTATCCCCACGATTCCGCCCCCTACTACTACCAGCAATTTCTAAGTTTATTTTTAGATCTGGTTGAAAGGCGGCAGGGCGCGCTGCGGGCTTGACCAGGGCAACGGGGCACAGGCAAGGAGGCGTCATGGCTGATCAACCTCATCAGGATCCCCCTCTACTCGCCGTGCTGAAGGGCGAACGTCGCGACCCCCCGCCGGTCTGGCTGATGCGACAGGCTGGGCGCTATCTGCCGGAATATCGCGCCTTGCGGGCCGAAAAGGGCGGCTTCCTCGAATTGGTTTACGACAGCGATGCCGCGGCCGAGATCACCATCCAGCCGCTCAAGCGCTTTGGCATGGATGGTGCCATCCTGTTTTCCGACATCCTGATCGTCCCTCACGCCATGGGCCAAGGCCTCAGCTTCGGCCCCGGCGAAGGCCCGCAGCTGACTCCGGCGCTGCATGATGGCGATTTTTCCCAGCTTGAGCCCAATCCGCTGCACTTCGCCAAGATCTATGAAACCGTCGCCAAGGTGCGCAAGGCCATTGATCCGTCGGTGACGATGCTGGGCTTTGCCGGCAGCCCATGGACCATCGCGACATACATGGTGGCAGGCCATGGCAGCAAGGATCAGGCAGAAACCCGCCGTCTGGCGTACAAGGATCCAGCACGCTTCCAGGCGTTGATTGATCGCATCGTCGCAGTGACAGTGGATTATCTGTCGGGCCAGATTGAAGCCGGCGCACAGGCCATCCAGTTGTTTGACAGCTGGGCCGGTACGCTTTCGCCGGCGCAGTTTGAACGTTGGGTGATTGCGCCCAATGCCGATATCGTTGGCCGCCTGATGGTGCGCCATCCCGATGTGCCGATCATCGGTTTCCCCAAGGGTGCCGGCGCCAAGCTTGCAGCCTATGCTGCCGAAACCGGCGTAGATGCCGTGGGCCTGGATGAAACCGTTGATCCGGTCTGGGCTGACTCCATGCTACCGCCCGGCATGCCGGTGCAGGGCAATCTCGATCCGTTGGCGCTGATTACTGGCGGCGAAGCGCTGGAACAGGCCGTGACGCGCATCCGCCACGCGCTGTCTGGTCGCCCGCACATCTTCAACCTTGGCCATGGCATCTTGCAGGACACGCCGATCGAGCATGTCGAGCATCTCTTTGCGCTGCTGAAGAAGCCGCTCTGAACCATGACTGAATGGGGCGTCGGCTGGCTGGGCGAAGCCTATCTGTGGGTGAAGGCACTGCACGTCGCCTTCGTCATCTTTTGGATGGCCGGCTTGTTTATGATTCCGCGCTTTCTGGTCTATTGGCACCCGGTCGAACCTGCTGCACCAGAATCCGCTCTTTGGGATGAACGCTGCCGCCGCTTGCGCGGCATCATCCTGTCACCTGCTATGGTGGTGAGCTGGCTTGCCGGGCTGTCGCTGGGCGTTCATCTTGGCTGGCCGCTGTGGCTGGTGGTGAAATTCGGTTTTGTTTGTCTGCTGACCTGGTTTCACCATTGGAGTGTGGTTATGGCAAAGCTTTTTGCCGCTGGCGAACGCCCGGTGACCGAAAAGCGGCTGCGGCTCATGAATGAGATTCCCTCGCTGGTCACGCTGGCTGTGGCGGTGCTGGTGATCGTCAAACCCTTCTGATGCTGCCGGTGCTCGCCGTGCTGCCGCAGCTGCAGGCGGCGCTGGCCGGCAATCAGCCTGTGGCGCTGGTGGCGCCGCCCGGTGCAGGCAAGACGACCGCGGTGCCGCCCGCGCTGCTCGGTGAAAAGTGGGCCAGCGCTGGCAAGCTCATCCTGCTTTCTCCCCGACGTCTTGCCGCCCGCGCCGCGGCCGAGCGCATGGCCGAGCAGTTGGGGGAGCCGGTTGGTCAGACCATTGGCTATCGAACCCGGCTGGATGCGCGCACGTCGGCTGCCACCCGCATTGAGGTGGTGACCGAAGGCATTTTCACCCGCATGTTGGTCAGCGATCCCGAACTGGCCGGTGTGGCCGGTGTCTTGTTCGACGAAGTCCATGAACGCAGCCTCGACTCCGATTTTGCGCTCGCACTGACATTGGAAGCTCGCGCAGCGTTGCGACCTGATCTGCGTCTGTTGCTGATGTCGGCCACGCTGGATGTGGCCGGATTCGCCACCATCATTCCGGGACTTGTCCAAGTTGAATCGCAAGGCCGGATGTTTCCGGTCGAACTGCGCTACGTCGGTCGCAATTCCGCTGAACGACTGGAAGACGCCATGGCCAGCGCTATCCGCGGCGCACTGGTCAGCGAAACCAGCTCCATCCTCGCCTTCCTGCCTGGTGTTGCCGAGATTGAGCGCACCGCCGAGCGCCTGGAAGCGCGGCTGCCCGCCGATACTGATCTGTTCCGTCTGCACGGTGCCCGCGAAGCCAGTGACCAGCGTGCCGCCATTGCGCCGCCACCGCCTGGCCGTCGCAAGATCGTGCTGGCGACCAGCATTGCAGAGACGAGCATCACCATCGATGGTGTGCGGGTCGTGATCGATTCCGGCCTGTCGCGCCGGCCGCAGCTCGATCGCAGTGTTGGTCTCTCCCGCCTGGTCACCGTGCGATCGAGTCAGGCGGCTGTGACCCAACGCGCCGGCCGCGCCGGGCGGACTGCACCAGGGGTGGCGATCCGGCTGTGGGAAGCCGCCGAAACACTGGGCCTGGTCCCCTTCGATCCGCCGGAAATCATGGAGGCTGATCTGGCTGGACTGGTGCTGGATTGCGCCCGCTGGGGTGTGCCTGATCCGGCCAGTCTGCCCTGGCGGGACCCACCGCCGGCAGCAGCCGTGACCGAAGCGCAAGGCCGGCTACGGGCTATGACGGCGATTGATGAGACCGGTCGCGTAACGCCCCATGGCGAACGTTTGGCGGCGCTGCCAATGGCACCGGAACAGGCAAACATGTTGGTGATAGCGGCACAGCGCGGCCACGGCTTGCTCGCTGCCCGCATCGCTGTGTTGATGGGTGAGCGGGGACTGGGTGGGCGCAGTGATGACATTGAGCAGCGGCTCGCAGGCTGGGCGCGCGAACGCGGCCAGCGCGCCGAAGCTGCGCGCAAGTTGGCGCAGCGTTGGGCCAGAGGGGTGGGCGCAACAGAGACTGATATCAGCATTGAATCTGCCGGCGAAGTGTTGGCCTTGGGCTATCCCGACCGGGTAGCAAGACGCCGGGGTAACGCATTCCTGATGGCCAATGGCCGCGCCGTCGCACCACCCCCGGTCTCGCCGTTGGCGCGCTGCGACTGGATCGTCGTGGGCGATGCCAGCGGCAGCGCGGCGGGCGCACGGCTGCTGTTGGGCTCGCCGCTGCACGGCGACGTCGAGAAGATTCTGGCGAGCCGCATCGAGAATCGGGCGGTGTTTGCCTTTGATCCGGTGACCAGCGGCGTGACGGCGGAAACCCAACGCCGGCTCGGCGCCATCACGTTGGCCCGCCAGCCGGTCGAGCGACCCGATGCTGCCAAAATTCGCGCTGTCCTGCTCGATGCCGTAGCGGAATGCGGACTTGGCCAGTTGCCTTGGGGAGATGCCGCCACTGCGTTGCGCGCCCGTCTTGCCTTTGCGGCTGCCCACGGCCTTGATCTGCCGGCCAGCGACGATGTTGCCTTGCTGGCCAGCCGTGCCGATTGGCTGGCGCCGCTGCTTGGTCGCCGCTTGGCTGACCTGCAGGATGTCGCGTTGGCCGAAGCGCTGTTGAACCGGCTCGACTGGAGCCAGCGCCAGCGGCTCGACACGTTTGCGCCCGGTCGCTTTACCACCCCGGCGGGCAGCAGCCATGCCATTGATTATGCAGCCGATGGTGGCCCGGCGGTGGACATGCGGGTTCAGGCGCTGTTCGGTCTCGCCCGTCATCCCATGGTCGCTGATGGCCGAGTGCCACTCACGCTGCGGCTCACCTCGCCGGCAGGCCGGCCGATCCAGGTAACCAAGGATCTGCCGGGCTTCTGGACCGGCAGCTGGGCGGAGGTGAAGAAGGATTTGAAGGGCCGTTATCCCAAGCATCCCTGGCCGGACAATCCGCTGGACGCACCGCCAACACTACGGGCAAAACGGCCTGGACAATGAGGGACATGGGTATGGACAATGCCGCGATCGCCAGCGCTCTGTTTGCAGCGCTGGCTGCAGATGATGCCGCAACGGTACGTCGCCTGTGCGCGGCGGATTTCACGCTGGTACAGAACGGCGGCGCACCGATAGGTCTTGAACAGCTGCTGCGCTTCAATGCGGCCGTGCACCGGGTGGCTCCTGGCTTTGGTTACAGTGAGGCCTTCTGCTCGTCGACAACCAGCGGCTTTGTCGAGGAGCATGTGGCTGGCGGCACAATGGCTGATGGGAATGTGCTGCGTCTTACGTTGTGCGTTGTCGCCGATGTGACCGGCGGGCGCGTGACTCAGGTCAGGGAATATTTCGACAGTGCGGCAGCCGCACCCTTGGTGACGGCGCTTTCAAAGGGTTAAGGGCTCAATCGGGCGGGATCAGGCCACCACGACAGGCTTTGCCGGTCATGCGCCGATGTCCACACGCCCGTTGGCGTGTATCGGACCGCGCCGCTGCCGGTGACGGCGCCAAGGCGAATGCGGATGGCCAATGTTGCCGCATCAATCACCACCAGCGACTGCCCGGCCGTGGTCCTGAGCCAGATCTTGCCGCCGCCCGTATCAATGTCACCATAGTTGAGACTGGTATCGACCTTGATCCTGCCACTGACTGTTACGCGTGCCGGATCGACACGGGCGACGGTGCCATCGGCTTGTTCCTGGACCCACACAGCGCCTTCGCCAGCCACCAGAAAACCGGGTTGGCGGCCCAGCCGTGTGTGGCCAATTACGCGATTGGTGGCCGGATCAATCTTCTGGATGAGATTCTTCGAGCCACTGACCGCCCAGAGCGCCCCATGGCCAAAGGCGAGATAATTGCTGCCAGGTGCCACGGTGATCCGCGCGTTCACCCGGCATAGCGCCGGATCGATACGCGAAATCACACCACTGGCGGCGCTGGCCAGCCACACTGACCCTGCCCCTGCCACCACGTTCATCTCGCCATCGGCAGCGGCAATTCCGGTGGCGATCACGGCGGTAACGCGGGCTGTGCGCCGGTCGATGCGGCTCAATGTCTTGTCGTCACAATCTGCCACCCACAGGGCATCAGCTGTCAGGGCCATGGTGCCGCACGGGTGGCGCATCGATACCGTCGCCAGCTTGCCGCGGCGCGACCAGCGCTCAACCCGGCCCTTGTTAGTCACCCATACGCTGTTGCCATCAATGGTCAGGAAATCGGCGAAACCGGGAACGGGGATAAGCTGTTCGACAGGAGCAGCTGCCAGCAGGGCAAATGCGGCTGGAATTAATACGGCAAGGCGCAAGTGGGGCACGGCAGGGATCAGGCGCCTTTGGCCTTCCAGCGGCTGATCAGCGGCCGGAAGGGGAACAGGAACTGCTCGGCAATCGTCAGCCGCCGTCGTTCATCTTGGCCAACCACGGCGGATTCGCCTTCGCGATAAGTGCCAAAAATGCGATCATACAGGATCAGCACATTGCCATAGTTGCAGCGCGTGTCTTCATAGCTGAGCGCGGTGTGATGCAGGCTGTGATGGCGGATGGTGGTGAAGAAGAAACTGTACCACCCCGGCGGATCGGAGCGCACGTTGGCGTGGGCAAAGGTCGAAATGGCGGTGCCCAGCGAGGCGGAGGCAAAGATGGCCGCCTTGTCGAAATCGAACAGGGCGATGACGCTGAGCGAAATCAGGAACAGCTCTATCGGATTGCCGACATAGCCCTTGGCCGCGTTCAATTGGGTGATGTGGTGATGCGGCGCGTGGGTGGACCAGAACAGCGCATTGTTGTGCATCAGCCGATGCATCCAATATTGCCCGAATTCAAACAGAGCCATGACCATGAAGGTCTGCACGAGAAATGGCAGCGATTTCAGCCACGGTGACGTCAGACCCAGCGCTTCCTTGGCGTTACGCAACGGACCTTCCGCGAACGTATCGGTCATCCAGCTGATCGCGGTAAAGCCCAGCACGACATAAAACAGATCCGTGGCCAGTTCACGCCAGTTGATGCGCCAGCCTTCGTGCCGTTCGAACCGCAATTCGAGCAGTTGCACGAAGAGCACCACTGTCACGATCACGATGACCAGGGTGGCCCTGTTGTCGATCAATGCAGCGGGTGCATTGCCCCAGAACAACAGAAGTGCGGTTACCGTGACCGGCGGCAGCAGGTTCAACAGTCCCTGCCTCATGATATCATCCCCCAGGCGACACTCAGTTCGGCCGATGACATGACCGGTTGACGTCGCAACATCCAGAGCTGCCAATGTCCGAAGTACATCATGTCTGGCTACATCTGGCAATGGCGGGGCTGGTGGGCGGTACCGCGCCGAAAAATGGTGCACCCGACAGAACGAAACGGATAACGTCTATGTAATTGATTTATATATGATTTAATGAATTCTGTGTCCGTCGTCAGAACATTTGGCACAGATCGCGGTGCAGGTTAGCGGATTGCGGGCCTCGTCTGGGGGTTGGTTTTAGGCGGCGAGCTTGCGATGAATGTCGCGATCTTCCTTGGTCAGTGGATCCATCCTTCTGGCTGCCAGTCAGCAGCATGAAAGATGTCCCGCAAGTCCTTACAGTCCTACAACATCCAGCGCGCCTAGGCCTATGGCACGTTCAAGTTCCTGTTCAACGCGCTGCATTACGGCGGTGCAGACCGCTGAGGCGGCCAGCGCCAGTTTTCACAATAATTTCACTGAACTGACCCAGGGGCGGGATGCGCGGCCATTAGAAGGACTATTGGCATGGTGGCCATCCACCAGCGCAGCAACTGACAGGCGGGGACCAGATCATGACCATGCAATGCGCTCAGGCGCGGCTGCGGACCGGCGCGGCCATCATCGCGGCGCTGGCGGCCGTGGCTTATCCGGCGGCGACGATGGCCCAATCGGCCGGGCAAGCCGCCGCTGCGGCCACAACCGCAGAAGAAATCGTCGTCACCGGCTTTCGCGCCCAGAACCGGCTGGCCATTGATGCCAAGCGCCAATCAGAAATCATCGCTGACTTCCTGAAATCCGACGATATCGGCCAGCAGCCGGATTACAACATCGCCGACAGTTTCCGCCGCCTGCCCGGCGTGCAGACGGTGTTCGACGAAGATGAAGGCCGCTACATCGCCGTGCGCGGGCTCAACCCCAGCTACACGATCGGCAGCCTGGATGGCGGCACCATGGCGACCGCCGAACGCGGCAACCGCCAGCTCAATCTGGAAGCCATCCCGTCCACCGCCGTGTCCAGCCTGGAAGTGCTGAAATCGCGCACCCCCGATATCGAAGGCAATGCCATCGGCGGTTCGATCAACCTTGTCACCCGTTCGGCCTTCGACAAGCCGGGCCTGTATCTGTTCGGCAGTGCGCTGCTGGGCATTTCGGATTCGCAAGGCGTGCCCGGCAAGGGCTTTGGCCGCAGCAGCGATGACGGCCCGAATGTCCGCGCTGACGTGACGCTAAGCACGCGCTTCGGCGCCGACGACATGTTCGGCATCATGGTGTCGGGCAGCTTCAGCCGCAAGCGCCGCGATCAGGAACGCCTGTTGCCGCAGTCCGTGCCGGTCACCACCACCGCCACCCCGGCGCCGGCCGGAGCGGGCACCAATCTCCTTTGGTCCACCTATCCCAACTCGGTCGATCGCTATGGCGGCACGGTCAAGCTGGAAACGCGCCCGGCGCCAGGTGTCGAGGCCTTTGTCGCCTACACTTATTTCGCGCAGGATGATCAGGAACTGCGCCATTCGCTGCAACTGCTCAACACCGCGGCCGGCAGCTTCGTGCGCTTCAACGATTTCCCGATCCGCAAGCCGCTGCAAAATGGTCAGGCCGGACTGCGCTGGGATGGCGACAACGGACATCATCTGAAGCTGCGCGGGTCGTGGTCGGAAGCCACCTTCCTGGAACCGTCGAACGAGCTGGTGTTCAACCTGATCGCGCCAGCCGCGACCTTCGATCTGGCGCTCGATGGCGTCAATCCGGCCTTGAGCAACGTAACGCCGCGCGTCGCCGATCCTGGGCAGTATCGCTTCACCCAGTATCGGCCGTACGAGGATGATTCGACCGACACGGTGAAGGAAGCCCAACTGGATTATGGCTGGAACAACCAGCGCGGCGACGAGGGCATCGGCTTTGGCAGCGGTGCCAAATTCCGCCGCACGGCGCGCGACAATCAACGCACGCAAACCTTCTTCAACCCGGCCACCGGCGTCGATTTGCGCCTGACGCCGTTCGATCAGGGCGTGCAATATCAGCCGATCCTCGCCAGTTTCAATCAGATATTCATCGATTTCCAGAAGTTCCAGGATTTCTTCATCGCCAATCCCACCAGCTTCACCCGCGACGCGGTGAACACCAATCGCCAATCAATCGGCGGCGACTGGCGCTTCCAGGAAGATGTCGGCGCCGGCTATGCCTTGCTGCGCCACCACGGCCCGCGCTACAATCTCATCGTCGGTTTGCGCTATGAAAACACCAACGTCGAAACCCGCGGGATCCAGCGCCGCGCCGTGGCCGGTGTCGATCAATTCACCCCGGTGGCGCGCGCCAATCGTTATGATGATTGGCTGCTGTCGGCCACCGGTTACTATGATCTGGCCACCGGCTTGCGGCTGCGCGGCGCCTTCTTCCAGGCGGTCGGCCGCCCCAATCCCAACCAGGTTGCTGGCCAGGAACTGATCAACGCCGATGAATCGATCAGCCGTTCCAACCCCGATCTGGCACCGCGCCGCGCCGACAGTGTCGAAGGCGCGCTGGAATATTATCTGCCGAATGATCTTGGCATCCTGTCGATCGGCGGCTTCAAGAAATGGGTGCAGGGCGAGATTTACACCTTCTCCGCCAACGAACTGGTCGACGGCGTCAACCGCGTCGTCAACCAGCCGCGCAACGCCGAAGGCGCCACCATCGCCGGCCTGGAAGCCAATGTCGTGCTGAACCGGCTGGCGTTCCTGCCGAGTCCGCTGGCGGATATCGGCATCTCCGGCAATATCACCGTGCTGGAAGGCCGCATCGCCATCACTAACGGCCCGGTGCGCCGCGAGCTCGATGAACTGCCCGGTCAGGCCCGCTTCCTTGCCAATGCCGCGGTGTTTTATGAACATGGTGCGGTGCGTGCCCGCCTCACCTATTCGCATGTCAGCCGCTTCCGCAGCACTGTCAACGCCGCCACCCCGGCGTCGGATCAGACCACCGCGCCCTATAATCAGCTGGATTTCCAGGCGCGCGTGAAGTTGGGCCGCCAGGTAGAAATCATCGCCGAAGCCCGCAACCTCACCAACGCCGCCAGACTGGTGCTGACCGGCCCCGATCAGAATATCGCCCGCGACATCAACCGCTTTGGCCGGCAATTCTGGCTGGGTGCCGCATTCACCATGTAATTGGGCCCGATGTAAGGATTTCCATGCTCATAACCTTGGCTTTTGCCCTGCAAGTGGCAGCCGCGCAGCCCGAAACCACCCAGCCAACCGGCCCGGTGGGGGCAGAAGCCTGTGTGGCCAGCGCGGCACCCTGCCTGATCGCGCCGGGCACGCGCTATCGCATGATCCGGCAGGCTGGCGACAAGCCGCTGGTGGTGCATGTCGCCGAAATCGATCTCGCCACACCGGGGCTTGCCGTGCGCACCACGCCGCCGGATCGCAGCGCGGGCCTTGAATATCGCGCGCAAACCACAAGCCAGTATGTGGCCCGCAGCGGCGCCGTGCTGGCAGTGAACGCCAGTTATTTCCTGCCGTTCGTCGGCGGCAGCCGCGGCGGCAATGATTTCGTGCCGCCGGCCGGCGGTGCCGCAGCGGCATCGGGCGCGGTGCTGTCCGGCGGCGCGCTGACCTCACCGGCCGACGACATCGACGCCCGGGTTGATGGCATGGCCTGTTTCGGCGCCGGCCGCGCACAAATCGTGCCGAGCCAAAGCTGCCCGCATAGCTTTGCCGAAGGCGTCGCCGCCGGCCCGCGCCTGATCGCCGCCGGCAAGGTGCTGCCGCGCCCGCGCCTCGGCCCCGATGGCCCGTTCCGCGGCGCCACGCGGCCGGCCGAGCCGGCGCCCGCAGTTGCAGCCGCGGCCGGCGCCGCAGCCGGCGGCGGCCCGCGCACCGCGCTGGGCATCGATGCCAC
This sequence comes from Sandarakinorhabdus limnophila DSM 17366, assembly GCF_000420765.1. Taxonomy (GTDB): domain Bacteria; phylum Pseudomonadota; class Alphaproteobacteria; order Sphingomonadales; family Sphingomonadaceae; genus Sandarakinorhabdus; species Sandarakinorhabdus limnophila. The sequence goes on from NZ_ATVO01000009.1 coordinate 151,122, forward strand.
CGGCACCAAATTGTGGATAGTCGTTGCCGACGGCCGCCAGCCGGACTGGAGCATGGGCCTCGGCCACGAAGCGCTGATCGATCTGTTCCGCAAGCTCGGCGCCAGCGATGCCATCAGCCTAGATGGCGGCGGCTCGGCCACCATGGCGGCGCGCGGGCCCGCCGGGCCGCTGCTGCTCAGCCGGCCGATCCACACCGGCGTGCCGGGGCGCGAACGCCCCGTGGCCAATCATGTCGGCGTGTTCGTGGATGGCATCAGCGGTCGCCCGGACGGCGTGATGTCGGCGCTGGCCAAACGTCCGGTCACCCAGTTGAAGGCCAGCCTTGAACGCATCTACACCGCGCAGGAAGCCCGCCAGGGCGTCGCCGCCGATGCCAGCTATTTCTATGCCATCGTCAACACTGTGATCGGCAAATATGCCCGTGACACCGGCAAGCTGGTGGCGCGCTGGGCTGGGCCGCGTGGTGGCTTCATCCGCCATCTCAACAGCTGCACCATCGTCCGCGCCGATCTGGTCTGCGCCCATAGCAACCACCCCGAAGTGCCGCACGCCTCGTCGGTGGAAATCTGGGACAGTACAACGCTCGCCCACAAGGCCAGCATCAGCCTGGGCAACCGCGACGAAGGCTCGCTGACCATCGTTGAGCCGATGACCGATGGCTGGTTGCTGGGTTTTGCGAATTATTCCGATGAAACCGGCGTGCCATTCAAGGGCCATGATTTCTCGCAGCTGATCGCTGTCGATGCCGAATGGCGCCGGCGTGAGGCCTGGGTGATCCCGCCGCCGATCCGCGCCCGCATGGCGCCGCAGGCGGCCTCCGGCGGCGCCATCGGCCCGGATGGCCTGCTCTATCTGTTCGGCCACACGCTGCCGGAACTTTATGTGCTGGCGCGGCCCGCGTTGGGGGCGGAACTCGTGCACGTCGCGACCATCGCGCTGGATGCCGCCGGCCAGGCCTTTGCCTTTGATCCTAGTGACCTAAAACGCATCTTCGCCATCGATCGCCCCACCGGCACGGTGCGCATCTTCACCCTGCCCGACCTCGGCCCGCTGCCCGCCGACACGCGCCGTTTCTCGCGGCTGTCCGTCACCAGAATATTTGGCTCGGATCGCGACCTAGATTAGCAGAGGGTCGGCCTCGTCTGACCGTTAATCTTAGGCCCCGAGCTCGCGGTGTTGCAAGCGCCGATGTTCGATGGTGATATGTACGATGCGGGCACGTCAAACGATACCGTTGATCATTAGGGCAAGAGCCAAACTTTGATTTTTGTCAGTGCTTCGTTTGCTGAGTGAGGTGCTGATCCGTGTCCAGCTTGAGCGCAGCAGCCCATAACGGGGTCTTGGTGAATATCTCGCGCTGTTCAAATCCGCGCTCAGTTCGATGTTCGAAAAGCAAGCCCACCCAGCACAAGGGACGTAAGACATGGGCGTAAAAGGCGAAGGCAATCTTGTAGCTGTGCCGCCGGAAGTCCGCCTCGTCGCCGCCATATAGCACGGAGCACAGCCGACCTTCGCTGGCTCCCATATCTGTTTCTACATTGATGACGTTCAAGAACACGTCCCAGTTTCCGAACGGGTGGTCATCAGAACGAAAATATTGGCGATGGTCGTGATGAAATAGCAAATGCCGGGCAAGCAGTGCCCATAGCTCACCGGGTTGTCCGCGCAACTCCCTGCCAAGATTGGTGATCTGCAATTTTCCCTTGTAATGCCGGGCGAGCTTGGTGGCGATCAATACGTCGTGCAGCACAAGCAAGGGCATGAAGTCCTGTTCGTTGAGGACCTTGTTCATTTCGAAAAGCTCAGCCGCCGTGTAGTGGGGCCACGCAAACTCCCGAGCCGCCCATTCGACGAAATGCCGCTTGAGCGCCTTCAATGGGGTCAAACCAATCGGCCCATGTTCCTCGATATAGCCCAGCGTCAGCAATGCAGCCTTGAGCAGCGGCGAATGCACAAGTGCCGGCTCTTCGTCAGCGATGCGCTTGTATTCAACCATTCGGGCATTTGTGGCCGCAATAGTGCGATTTGCCAAATTGGCTTGTGTCCCCAGTAGGAGGCGACGTCTCCTGCGCCATCGTCAAGGGCGACTGGGCGCTGAAATGGGACCGGTACTGGCAGGGCCATATCTGCAGATAACAAGCCCACACAACGTGCTGAACTCGCGGAAAGGTCCTCCTGCCACCTGCGCCACTGGCTATCCATCTGGGCAAAGCCCAGCCGTGGCGCATAAATTTCCGGGTTCATCTGACCTGACCCCCTGATTTCATCCAGCGGGGATTAGAGCCTGACCGCAGTTTGACCCTGTCCCAGTTTTGTATCCGGCCAGAATGAGAGATCTGGCGCTTCATCGGCCGGTGTCATGAACCCCAGTGACGTGTGAGGTCGGGTCTCATTGAAGTCCCATCGCCACGCCTCGAGTTTGGCCCGGGCGTCGTCCAGAGACAAGAACCAATGCGTGTTCAGGCATTCGTCCCGGAGCCGCCCGTTGAAGGATTCCACGAACGCGTTGTCCGTGGGCTTGCCAGGCCGACTGAAGTCCAAGGTCACCCGATTTATATATGCCCAATGGTCTAGGGCGCGGGAGATGAACTCCGGCCCATTGTCCACCCTGATCTTTGCAGGCGCACTGCCCCGCTCGAACAGCAACCGATCCATGACATCGACAACCTGTTCGCCCTTGATCCCCTGGTCAGCATGGATGGCAAGGCACTCCCGGGTGTAGGCATCAACCACCGTCAGGGCCCGGAACCGCTTGCCGTTGAACAGGGCGTCGGACACGAAGTCCATCGCCCAGATCTCGTTGGGCCGCTGCGCCAATGGGCGCTCGACCCTGCGCGCCGCCATCACGTGGCGCCGTGGACGCTTTGTGCGCAGGTTCAGCCCTTCCTCACGGTAGAGGCGACGCACACGCTTGTGGTTCACCGGCCAACCCTCCCGCCGTAGCAGGACGTGGATACGGCGGTAGCCGTAACGAATGCGGACCTCGGCAATCTCCTTGATCCGTTGCCGTAATGGCGCCTGGTCGGGCCGCACCGATCGGTAGCGGTGCGTTCGCCGGTCAAATCGCAGGGCAGCGCAGCCGCGGCGCTCGCTGACGCCAAACTGGTTCTGCACCCAATGGACGATCTCCCGACGCCGCCCAGGCGCTAAACTTTTTTTGCTAGCACCTCCTGGAGCATGGCTTTGTCGAGGCTGAGATCCGCCACAAGGCGCTTCAGCTTCTGGTTCTCCTCCTCAAGCTGGCGCATCTTGCGCAGCTCGGACGGCCCAAGGCCGCCATACAGCTGCTTCCAGCGGTAATAGGTCGCCTCGGATATCCCCATCTTCCGGCACACCTCAGCCACCGGTGTGCCAACCTCCGCCTGGCGAAGGGCAAACGCGATCTGCTCGCCTGTGAACTTCGACTTCTTCATCAGCAAAATCCTCCGCTCAAAGCAGCTTTGATTTTGCCAGATTCCTCTCATTCAAACCGGATACATTTTGTGGGACAGGGTCAAGTGGGCGAATACATCCATCTGACCAACGATGCCTCGAAGGGGCAGTCTGGTCGGATCATTCCGATCAACAAGCAGCTTCGGGCATCGCTGGTGGAGCTTCTTGAGCAGGGACGTGGCAGCCCAACCGCCTACGTGATCAGGACTGAACG
>NZ_ATVO01000010.1 GCF_000420765.1 Sandarakinorhabdus limnophila DSM 17366
TCGATAACGCTGCGCTGAAGGACCTTCTGGCAAAAAAATGGTGACGCCTGCCGCGATGCGGGAAGCGGTTGCCCATCTTCAGGCCAGCCTGGGGATGAGCGAGCGGCGGGCGTGCCGGGTTGTTGGGGCTGATCGCAAGAGCGTTCGTTATCGCTCGACACGGCCGGATGATGCCGATTTGCGGGAACGGCTGCGCGCGCTGGCGGCCGAGCGCCGCCGGTTCGGCTATCGCCGGCTGCATATCCTGTTGCGGCGCGACGGGGTGCTGGTGAATCGCAAGAAGACCCAGCGCCTCTACACCGAGGAAGGGCTGACAGTGCGCAAGCGGCGATCACGCCGGCGTGCTGTGGGTGCCAGAGCGGCGCCACCGGTGCTGGCGCTGCCCAACCAGCGCTGGAGCCTGGACTTCGTCCACGACCAGATGGCGTCGGGGCGCCGGTTCCGCGTGCTGAACATCGTCGATGACATGACACGAGAGTGCCTGGCTGCCGTACCCGACACCTCGATCTCGGGGCGACGGGTAGTGCGAGAACTGACCGACCTGATCAGGCAGCGCGGCAAGCCGGGCATGATCGTGAGCGACAATGGCACCGAACTGACCTGCAACGCGGTGCTGGCGTGGTGCAGCGAGGCCGGGATCAACTGGCACTACATCGCCCCCGGCAAGCCGATGCAGAATGGCTATGCGGAATCGTTCAACGGCCGCATGCGTGACGAACTGCTGAACGAGACCCTGTTCATGAGCCTCGATCATGCGCGCGTCACCATCGCTGCTTGGGCCAAGGACTATAACGAGCAGCGGCCGCACTCAGCCCTTGGATACGAAACCCCAGCGGCGTTCGCCGCCGAACTGAACAAGCAATGGCCTGTTCCGCTGCGCCCTTCGGGCGCCGCTCAACAGGCCATTGCTTCACCTGCGCCCATGCGCAACAACTGCGGCCAGGCTCTAATCCCCGCTGGATGAAATCAGGGGGTCAGGTCAGCCAGGCTCTAATCCCCGCTGGATGAAATCAGGGGGTCAGGTCAGGTCCGGCCGGTTTCGGCGATGCGACGGTTGCCGGATTTGCGTTCAACATCGCCTCGATTGCCTCCAGCACGATGCGGACATGGCGCGACAGTCTGGAAATGCCAATAAGGTGGTGCTCATTGTCGACGTCGACAAAATTGAGGGGCACGTTAAATGAGACCTGAGCCTAGTAAGGCCTCTCAAATAAGCAGCGAACCCTGAAAGAACTTGATTCCCGCTTGTCCGCCCGAGAACCAATTTTAAAAAAATGAATATAGGCACCGATATCGATATTGACGTCTGTAAATTCAAAATCATTATTTTCTTTGGGAACCCTCACAATCCACATATTGGAGGAAAAGTTAATGGAGCCACGACTGACGGCTGCATAAATGTCAGTTGCTTTGGAAACACCACCAAGAGCAGGTGGGGCAACCTCAATAGACAAGGCAACATCATAGCCCGGACGCGCACGCAGCCTAACCTGGCCGGAATAAGACGGAGTACGCGATGACAGACTAAGTCCTGATGACAGTGAAATAGCACCGTTAGGGCTTATCAGTGCCCACCCGGATTCAAGGCCCGGTTGGTATCTGAGCAAGCCAAGGTCTAGATCGCGTGTCGTAAAGACCGTTGATTTTTCACAAGACGCATGAGCTGGAGATGCGAAAAGCGCGATGCCTCCCAACAGCAAAGCGGTGGCAAGTCGCAGGCGACTATTCATGCTCGGATGACCAATCCGCAAACGCTACTATAATTTCCAAGCCTGCAACCGAAGTGCTGTCTTTTGAAATGGTAATTTTTTTCTTCGCACGGAATTCCTTCCTGCTTTTCGACAAGCGATCTGTCGAGGCAATCACAGTCCAGTTTCCGGCTAGCAAATCTTCGATGCTGAATGACCCGTCTGACAAGGCCTTGGCGCTCCGGATCAGATCCCCAGCAGCATTTAGAACCTCCACCTTCGCCAATGGCACGGGCCGCTTCTCGCCATTCTTGCCCTCAAAAAGGACCGTGCCATCCAAAGAAATGGCATCCACCACCGGAACATCGAGTTTGAAAACTCGGCCAGGCCGGGGTTTCACGATCACATTGTTGAAAAGCGTGGTCTGAAACTCGTCCTTGAGGCGTTCGCCGCCAATGTTGAAAACAGACCCGTTTCCAGGCTCCAGATCCCAAATGAGCAGATCACGAGAGGGATCCAGGCCACCCCGCATTTGCACGCCGTTCACGCCGATCTCGAGACCGCGAACTGCTTCCTCGCCAACGCCAAACTTGCCGTCAAGATTGCTATCGCGAAATGGCCGGATCATGATGCCGCCAAGCCTCGAACGCTGCCGGCTGCTCATATTCACGCCAACACCGCGATGGGCGCCGAAAGAAAAGCCCATCTGCGCCGCCACTTCGCCGCGGCCTTGTGCGTATGATCCAGAAACACCAAGGGTCAATTTTCGTTTGATCTCCAATTGGGCGGACCCGGAAAAACCAACGCCCCCGTTGAAATTGTAACTCGCTCCCAAGGAATAGATCTCGCGTTCCGTGCGCCTGTAAAAACCGCTCAGATTGAGCAGGTTGGACTTTATTCCGCCATCTATGGTCGCACCATATTCGCCACGGATTTGGAAGTTCCCCTGATCATATGAAGTGATGGCGCGATACCTGCCGCCCACTTTGCTCCATGCCCCAGCACCCAGACGGGAACGGTTCAGTGCGATCTCATGACTAATGGGTAGTGACCAAAGGCCATGCGAATAAAATATGCTCACCATGTCGTTGGTGAACCCGCTTTTTCGCACCGAGCGCTCAGCGAAGATCGCGGCGCTCCCGGCGTCGATCAGGCCAAAGCCCAGAGGAACGCTCGTCGATATCGAATATCGATCCTTGATGGCTGTCGGTCCAAATCCGGTAGCGTTCGACCCAAACTGCTTGTTCGCTTTCTCTATGCCCAATGTCACCCCTCGCCCCACAAATGGAATAGATGCCGAACCATAGAACGCCAAGCCGCCAAGTGGGTGTTGATTCACGATACCCAGCGTCGCAGGGATGTTTCCGATCTGTATGCGTGATTCCAATGCCCGATAGCTCTGGGTCCCGATCGGATCAGGATCGTTTCCCTGAAGCTGGCAAGGTGACACTCGCGACGCTTGGACGCTCAAGGTGAGAAACGTGGTCACTCCCCAGTCACCGCGCAGGGCGTAGTTTACACCATCCGTTCCACAGGCTGCGGCAGGGTCAAGGCCCAATAGCGTTTTGCCGGGCTGCAAGACCGTACCCCATCCGTAGACCTTGCCAGGTGGCAGCAAACCCGCTGAGACGCTTTGACTAAAGTCCCTTTCCTCCACCAAACCATTTGGCCCATAGAGGACAACCTTGATCGCATTCGATCCGTAGACGATATTCACATCCCGAAACAGGAACCGTCCGTCATCTCCGATCCGTTGATAATCGCGCAATTGGCCCGCGACATATAACTCGGCGGTCCACCCGGGCAGCGCATTTCCGTCAATCGACGTTTTGTTGAAACTGTCCGTAAGCGTCACAGGGGCAGCCTCCACCCGCATCCCAACGCCGCGTCCCAAGCTGCCAACCATCGGCGCCGCCTGACCCTGCACATCGCCAGCCATCACGGAATATAGTCCGCCAATGCCGAACATGTCGCCACCCGGATCCGTGCGGCCAGCAATCCATCGTCCACTTTTCAATCCGCGCTCATCTCCGTTCAAAAGGATGTGATTTGTCAAAAAAGCCAATTCCGATGAAGCATTTATGTTGTAAGATGTGTTCGATCGTTTCGATGCGAATTCGTAGCTATTGTTAAAAATAATGTCAGCTTGAATTCCCGAAAAAAGCGCGTAATCGAATTTGACCGGCAGGGCGCCGCGACCATTCACTTGCGGGTATTGGTTGCCAATTTTCGTCCGCGCGTTTTCCCGCATAACACGAAAGTCTCGGTTCAACGGCCGGTCACTCGAAACTGAGATGTAGCCCTCGCTGGGTCGACCGGAAATTATAAATTTGAAAAACCGATTTAGAATTGTCTGATTCAAGAAAACCTGTTCGTCAACAATGCTGACTGCGTCACCATAGGTTTCGGCCAAATCACCCATTTTTATGATACGTGCGTTCGTATCAATAACCACTCCTTCGGCGCCATTGGCTATTTTGATGCTGATCAAATTCTCTTTACGGAAAAATATGCCCTCACCAAAATCCGTGATCGCCGCGATCGGAAGCCATATTTGCCCCTCGCCTCCGATCAGAACTTCCTGAAAATCCGGCAGCACAGCGCCATTGACACGCAGTTCCACAACACTTGCCCGCGGTTTGGCAATGGGCTCGACATCAGTTGCCTTCAGCATCGTGGACGAAGAAAATGCCAGCAGGCCTATCAAAAGATGCGTTGCAAATTGAAGCGGTAGAAAGGGGCGGAACAGAGCATTGGCGGCCAGAACACACCGCGTAATCCCCCTGACTGCGTCGGAGGCACGCTGGATTTTAGCCATCCTCGGTACGAACCATCCGCCTGAATTGGCCGATTAGGCGCCACACACGTTGGCGTAGGGCTCGCCCTGTGCAGGGAAATTGTCCCAAACCCTGAGGCAGTATTTTCCAGCTTTTCCCTGCGGGAAACGCTCGCGCGGCATTCCCACCTTGGCTTCGGCTCCTGCCTGACCAAGGTGCAAGCGCCCGCGGCTCAGTTCCGCGCCCGTTTCAGCGTCGACCACTTGAACCGTGCCGATAAAGCTTCGGTCACGATGCTGCTTGACGGCCGTAAAATAGCCCAGCGAATCCGGATCATCAGGCGTCAGCGTCAGCGGGCGCAGATCCACACGTGGCGCCTCAATCCTGTGCCGGACATAAACCGTGACAGGAAGCACGGGAACGATCGGCACTCTCACTGCGATCAACGGCTCTTTGGTTTTATCATCACTGTTGGCCAAAGTGTTTATCGCGTTTCGTTGCAATTCTGCGCGAACCGAAAATTGATAGGCATACTCACCTGGCGCAAGTTCAGGCGTTGGTCGTGCCGCAACACGGAATGCTTGGGATCGGTGCGCAGGTGCAACCGAACGTGCCGGGGCCCAGCGGAGCACAGCTTCGGCTGAATTGATGATGCCTGCGCCTTCCGTTTTCGGAGAGACCGAAAATTCCACTGGATCATCACTGCCATTGACCAGATCGATCTGTCCCGACCGCGCATTGGCGTCGATCACGATGATATTGTCAGAAATGGAAACAGTGATCCTGCCCGCGTCTTGCGCGTTGGCCGATGGCGCAGACAGAACTGCAAAAGCCACTGTCGTTGCCAGGCAGCTGATCCTCGGAATATGCATAAATGTCCTTTGGCGCCGATGGGTCGATGGGGTTAAGCATTGCAGCGTTCCGGGATGACACGGTCGCTGCGCTGTATCGGCTGTCGTTAGGGCGTTCGATTTCGCAGGGGCGTCAAAGGTGTCGGCCACTATGAACGGAGGGACCGATCTGCAGTGGTGCCTATCGTTGCCCGATCAATATGGGCTTCAGCGCAAGTTGCAGGCCAACCAACGCGGCAGCACAGGGGAACTAGCCGCCTGCTCCTTCATGCCCAAACGAGCCGCATTACCAGCGCACCATCACTGAACAGATGAAGGATGCTGCCGGGCTGTGGTGCCCAATCAAGATGTGGGGAGCACCCAAGGTGCTCCCCACACAAGAACTGTTATGGCGTCGTTGTGGTCGTCGTGAGCTCCTGGTCACTCGCAAGCACCTGCGCTGCGTCTAGAGTGGCGTAGCCACCGTAGTTTCCGGTCACAATAGTTTGAGGAACCGTGAGAACACCGACAACGCGGAACGTGCCGGTGCCAATTCCGTTAATGACGACGCCAGTGCCTCCAAGGCTAAGGTTCGCAGTCATGGTTGCCAAGGTGGCAGGAGTGGACAAGTTGTTGTGGGCCGAAGGACCAAAGGACAGGTTGGTTGCACCTGCAATCGAGGTTTGGATCGTCTTTGACAGATTGTTCGACCCGGAAACAGTGCAAGTCGCTGCAACCGGAGCCGTGTAGCCTGCTGCCAAGCCAGCACCGGTGGTGTTACCACCAGGGGTTGCCGTTGTCACACCGGTCGAATTGTTGGCACTGACAGTGAGCGTAATGGTCGTTGTGCCGCCAGTGGTCCGGGTGGGGATGCGCCAGACGCCGAAATTGACCGAGTCACAGGTCATCGACAGCACCGGGCTAAGGCCCGCAAGGGCGTCGACCGAAGCGATCACGCTATCCGCACTCTGGGCTTGCGCCGGCACGGCCGCCAATGTCGTTGCCGCCAGCACGGCAGCCATTAGCGGAAGATTTGACTTAACACGCATAGGAATGCCTTCCTTTTTGGGATCTGTTTCACTCATTTGAACAAATCTGATATTTTATGAATGATAAATGATCATGTTGTCAAATTTTTTCCGCCATATGTGGGCCGACATGCGTGTCGTGACCAGAATGCCCTGCCCCGTGCGATTTCTGGGTGGAACAGCTGCCGGTTTTATATCGGTGCGAGAAGGGGTTGGTTGAAGCGGAAGTGATTGTGCATCTGCCGGTGAAGCGATGAGCGCCGGCGCTGGCTCTTGCAGAAGGTGGGACACCGGCCTTCGAAGCACCGGATCTCTCATTCCGGGGGCCGCGTAACCAGGACAGGGCAAATTTCGTTGCCCCACATTGCAAGATATGACATCGGATGCGCACCGCTGAGGGTAGGTAGGGGTTTTTTGCTTCGCACCTTTTTGCGCGGCGCCGTCCTTTGGGTCGGCTTTTCTCGTCATAAAGTGAATGTTTCCAGATGACTGAAACGCCCATCTCGCAAGTTTGTATCGTCGACGACGATAGCGATTTTGTGGAATTCCTTGGCCAATATCTCGAAGTGCGTGGCCTTGCGGCCAGCGGCTTTGCAACGGCAGAAGCGCTGCTCAAGTCGAGCGATCTCGCCAAGTTTGATTTTTTCATTCTCGATCTGGGGCTGCCGGGTATCGACGGAGTTGATCTGATCACCCTGCTCCGCGCGCGAACGAACGCCGGCATATTGGTGATCAGCGGCAGAATGGGGCCGGACGCCTTCAATTCCGCACTCTCGGCAGGCGCGGATATGTTCATCAACAAACCCATACGGTTTGATCAGGTTTATAATGCCATCGCGTCCGTTTGCCGGCGCATGTCGTTGCGCATTGTTGGCAATTCGCCGTGGCGACTGTTGGTCAAGCGCTCCGAACTCGTCGCGCCCGATGGCGGCACGGTCAGCCTCACGCCCGTCGAACTCAAGATCCTGCATCGCCTGTTCGACGATCCATCCCAGGTGGTGACCCGCCAGCAGCTGTCTGATGCCGCAGGCATCATCACCAGCGGCGACGATCGTAATCTCGACTCTGCAATCTTTCGCCTGCGCCGCAAGATAGAGAAAGAGGCATCCCAGCCTTCACCGCTCAAGACCGTGCATGGTCTTGGTTACCAGGTTTTCAAACCGGTCGAGATCATTCACCCCTGAGCATGCTCACCAATGCCCCAATCAACCTATCTTGATAATCTCGTTTACGTCTATCTGGGCGTTATGGGGGCCTTCGCCGTAGCCCAGCTGTTGCAGCTGCGGCCCACGAACCGGGTGCACATAGGCCTTTGGCTGATCGCCAGTTTCTTGTCTGCCTTTGGCGTCCTCTTTTATCTCAATGTTGCCCGTATATCGTTCGAAAACTTCACCATTTTTGGGCCGCTGGCCTCAATCGCAGGCGGCTTTCTGCGGTTTTTCGCCTTTAGCTACCGCAGGCACACGTTTCACAAAAGCCGCTTGGCGCGAGCCTGCATGTGGTCTTCACTGGCTGCAATCCCGTTCATTGCCGTGCCGGCGCTGTCGCCTTACCGGCTCTTGATCGGTTCCAGCATCGGGACACTGCTGGCGGCCGCCTGCTTTTTTGCGGTACTGCACAATCCCATCTGGAAATCCCGCGCCAGCGCACCGGTCGCCGCGTCCCTGATTGCATTGGGGATTACCTGTGTGGCAATGGCAGCCCGCGCGGCAACCGCCTACCCGTTCACCGCAGATCAGACGTTCATCGGCCAATCTGAACTGCAAAAACGGGGACTCGAGAGCGTCGTCCTGATGACTTTTTTCATGCAGCTCGCATTTACCGCGATGATTGTGGATCTACGCGCGCGCGAAGATGCGCGTAATGACCGCATCTCCATTCGGATCGCTCAGCGCAACAAAAGATTGCACAAACGCGCCCAGGAAACCGCGAATGTCGCCCGGGCGCGCCTTGATCTCGTCCAGTTGCTGACGCACGAAGTGCGCCAACCCATCACCAATGCGCAAGCGTCTCTGCAGTCGATCAGTCAGAAACTCCGATCGACGAAAAATACGCCAAATAATGCGTCCTTTGCGCTCAAGAGTGCGCAATCATCGCTGGACCATATCACCTTATCCTTGTCCAACATCATCGTTGCCTCGACGATACTTTCTGATGAACGCAAATGGGCGACTGATGAAGTCGATGCATATGCGGCTCTTAAAATGTCTATATTGGATTTCGATAACGAAAATCAGGGCCGTATAAAAATCACGTTTACTGAAAATGCTATTTACATCGAAAGTATATCAATTCTCTTGCGATTGGTTCTCCAAAATATTATCGAATTTGCAATCAAATTTTCAAATCCAGATAGTGACATCGATGCTCATTTGAAAATTGACTTCGAACTCGAAATGGTTGTTTTCGATATCGGTTTCTTGTCGGCTGATGCCCACCCTTTGAACCAGGGCATCTTCGAACGACGTCCGAGCACTGACACCGAACCTTCCGGAATTTCATCGCTCGGCCTGTTTGTCGTGCGTCAGATTGCGCGCGAACTGGGCGGCGAGGTCCGATTGTTGGACACAGTGCCGGGCCGGCAAAATTTTCAACTCGCGCTGCCTTGCTAGAGCTATGCGACACCCCCTTCCCCGCGCCTCGCGCCTGATCACCGAGCACTCACCACATGGGCAATGACAGTTCCATCGCAATCTTGCTTGTGTTTTATGGGATTCAATTACTGACATTTAGCGCGATACTGCTTCTACTTGTCAAAAATGAACTTCGAACCCCAATTCTGTTCTGGATTGGCGCAAACATCATAGCCGTGATTGAAATAATAGCCAGATTGGCATCTTTTAAACCAACGGTAAGCCCTCTTATACCTGTCTCAATGGCTATTTTATCTGCTCTATCGGGTTTAATTCGATATTACTCAATAAGGTATGGAAGAAAATCATCTCCTTATTATAATTTTGTATTAATTTTTATTTTTCTAATTTGGATTATTGTGCCCGCTATTAAAATTGGCTGGCTCAGTTCGTTTTTAGCCTACTCCGCCGGAGCTGCTCTTTTGCTGTTGAGCGCGTGGGAAGCCAATCGGAACCCACTCTGGAAAGGGCTGGCGGGCCGTCCCATCGTCATCGCCGGCTTCCTGCTCTGCGCTGCAGCGGTCTTCTGGCGCGGGACGCTGTTCATTGCCAGCCAAAGCGGTGATCAATCCGTTGTGAATGTTACCACGACACTGACCGGGATAACGCTGGTCAGTCTTTCCTCACTTATGCTGCAGATCGGCTTCCTCAGCCTGATCGCCGGCCACGATTTGCGTAACCGCCGGCTCAGGGACCAAAAGACCGCAGAAGCACTGGAGATCAGCCGCGGCATGGCGGAGGAGCAGCTTGTTATGGAAACGGTGGCCAATGAGCGGCTCGACATGATCAGTCTGCTCACGCATGAGGTACGCCAGCCGATTAATAGCGCCCAGGCGGCACTCGAAGCGCTTGCCCGGGAGACAAAAGGTTCGGCGCCCGCAGACGGTGAGATGCGCGACGCCCTTGTTCGGGCCCAAAGCGTCCTTGATGGGATCACCCTCTCAATCTCAAACGCGATCCTCGGCGTGTCTTTGATTGATAACAAGCAAGCCATCACCACCTTCGCCTCAGACCTCGTGGAGATTGTGGAACTCGCGCTCAGCGATTGTCCGGCGGAGCAGCGCCACCGCATCCACATTCACGGCGCAGCCAGCGCGGTGTTCAGCAATCTTGATCCCGTGCTGATCCGGCTCGCCCTGCGCAACCTGTTCGACAATGCCCTCAAATATTCCCCACAAGACAGTTCGGTGCATGTCGAGATCGCGCAGGATGATCAGCGGCTTGGTGCATCCATCAAGGTCTCCAACCAGATCAAGGACGCGTCCGGCCTGAACGACGACATGTTTGGGCGCCGTGTGAGAGGCGAAAAAGTTGATGTTGAAGGCTCAGGACATGGCCTTTACCTGGTCGAAAAGGTCGCAGCCGCGCACAATGGTACCATCAGCTATGATGTTAAGGATGGACAGCGCGTGACCTTCGATCTTTTTATTCCAGACTGATATTTTTACTGAGGTGAGCCCAGATTCTCCTTCCGGCTGAAGATGCGCATCCAGTGTTCATTCATCGGCCCCAAGGGCCGCTGCCCGGGGAGCCGGCGTGGGGAGAGCGCCAGATGAACCGGTGCCAGGTCCCGAAAAAAGGCTTTGAAGATCGCCATTGGCCCGTTGCATCTGGGCCACAGTGCCGTGGTTTGCGCGAATGACGGGCCTGTTGGGCAGTGACATATGGCTCAAGTGCTTGCACTGCCATTGCAATTGTTTCATGCGCCCTTCTCGCTCTGGCCAGAACAGGCAGGACGGCAATTTGATCGGGGGATCACAGCCATCGCTTTTGGGGAATCAGGTCCGGCGACGCCGATGAAGCGCACGCCCTTCTATGCGCAACTCTATGTGCAGGTGCTCACAGCGATTGTCGCTGGCGGCTTGATCGGCCATTTCGCACCCGAAACCGGCGTGGCGCTGAAACCGCTGGGCGATGGCTTCATCCGGCTGGTCAAGATGATCATCGCGCCGGTGATCTTCCTCACCATCGTCACCGGCATCGCCGGCATGCGCAATCTGGGCAGCGTTGGCCGGGTGGCGGGCAAGGCCTTTGCCTATTTCCTGTTCTTCTCCACCATCGCGCTGATCGTCGGGCTCATCGTGGCCAATGTCGTGCAACCGGGTGCCGGCATGAACATCGATCCCGCCACGCTGGAGACCGGCGCGGTTGATGATTATGTGAAGAAGGCCAAGGACCAAACGATTGTCTCCTTCCTCCTTGGCATCATCCCCGAAACCGTGGCCGGCGCGTTTGTGGACGGCAATCTGCTGCAGGTGCTGTTCCTCGCCATCAGTTTCGGCATTGCGCTCTCCACCGCGGGCGAAGCTGCACGGCCAGTCGTGCGCCTGTTCGAGGCGCTGGGCGCCGGCTTCTTCCGGCTGGTGGCGATCTTCATGCGTGCCGCGCCCATCGGGGCGTTCGGCGCCTTTGCCTTCACAATCGGCAAATATGGCATCGGCTCCATCGCCAACCTTGCGGCGCTGGTCGCCACTTTCTACCTCACCTCGCTGCTGTTCGTCATCGTCGTGCTGGGGCTGGTGGCGCGCGGGGCCGGCTTCTCGATCTTCACGCTGATCCGCTATCTCAAGGCCGAGCTGCTGCTGGTGCTGGGCACCTCCAGCTCCGAAAGCGCCCTGCCCAGCCTGATGGACAAGATGGAACGTGCCGGCTGCCCGCGCAACATCGTCGGGCTGGTGGTGCCCACCGGCTACAGCTTCAACCTTGATGGCACCAACATCTACATGACGCTGGCCGCGCTGTTCATCGCGCAGGCCACAGGCATCACGCTCAGCCTTGGCGATCAGTTGCTGCTGCTTGGCGTCGCCATGCTTAGCTCGAAGGGTGCTGCCGGGGTAACGGGAGCGGGCTTCATCACGCTGGCGGCCACGCTGTCGATCGTGCCCAGCGTGCCGATTGCCGGCATGGCGCTGATCCTGGGTATCGATCGCTTCATGTCGGAATGCCGGGCGCTCACCAATTTCACCGGCAATGCGGTGGCCACCATCGTGGTCTCGCGCTGGGAAAATTCCATCAACGAAGACCAGTTCGCCGCCGTTTTCACCCACCACAAGTTCGGGCCCGACACCGCCCTGCCGGGCCCCGAAGCCGATCCTGACTGACAAAAAGCCCAACGAGGGGACAAAATTTTATCGCCTGCACGCCACGCTGCGCTGACACGGCGTGGCGCGCAGGTGAAGATCCCACGCCGAAACATTTTCGCAATATTCAGCATTGCGAAAGCCGGCGGGTGCGACAGCAAGCTCATTCTCCTGTGAAAGGCGCTGCCTGTGTCACTCCCCCGCCCAATCCTGCTGCTGCTGGCTGCCACGCTGGCCGGTTGTTCCTACCCCAATTATGCCTCGGGCGTCGCGCCGAGCTATAACAGCGGCTATCAGCCGGTGATGGGCGGTTATGCCACCGATTGGCCGGCCCAGCCCGGCGCGCAGTGGGGCCCGGAAGATGTGCCCGGCATCGAGGTGTTCCGCGAGCCGCTGAGCCAATATGGCCGCTGGTTGCAATCGCCGCAGTGGGGTGTGGTGTTCGTGCCCAATGCCCCCAATGGCTGGCGCCCCTATCAGAACGGGCAATGGCTGGAAAACCGCTTCTGGCTGTCCGGCGATCCCTGGGGCTGGGCCACCGATCATTATGGCCGCTGGGGCTTTGATGAAGCCGTGGGCTGGGTGTGGGTGCCCGATGTGAACTGGGGCCCAAGCTGGGTCGCCTGGCGCGAAGCCGATGATGTCGTGGGCTGGGCGCCAATCCCGCCGCGCGTTTCCTGGAGCGTGGGCTTCGGCTTCGGCTCCGGCTTTGGCTATGACAATTTCAACAGCTGGTACGGCCCATCCTGGGTGTGGGTGCCGCGCGGCAATCTTTATGCGCGCGGCTTTGGCGGCCGCATCTATCCGTGGAACACCGGCATCAACTGGTGGGGCCGCAGCCGCTGGCAGCACGCGCCTTATTGGGGCTGGAACCAGCCGTGGGACCGCAGCTGGGGCTGGCGCGCGCCGAACCGCGGTTATGGCGGCCAAAATTGGGCGTATCAGAACCGGGGCAACCAGAACTGGAACAACAACCGCGGCTGGAGCCGCAACGATGGCCGCTGGGACAACAACCGCGGCTGGAATGATCCACGTCGCGGTCAGCCCGGCAGCGTGGGTGATCGCATCGGCCGCGACATGACCGGCCAGCCGCCACGCCGGAACGGCAACTGGAACAACAACGCGCCGCCAACCGATGGCAACCGCGGCTGGAACAGCGGTTCCAATCGGGGCCAGCGCGGCGACGGGCAGCCGGGCAACTGGAACAATGGCACCGGCCAGCCGCCGGTTGGTGGCTGGAACGGCAACCGACCGCCACGCCGTGCCGATGCCAATCCTAATGCCGGCGGGGTTCCCGGTGGCGGCTGGCAGGGCCGGGCTGGCCAGGGCGGTGTATCTGATCGTGTCGCCGGCGGCATGACCCCGCCGCCGCAAGGCGGCAACTGGCAGGCCCCACCACGCGGCAATTGGCAGGCACCGCAACAACAGGCGCAAGCCCAGCCGCAGTACCGCCCGCAACCGCAGCCGCAACCTCAGCCGCAGCCCCGCTCTGACGGTGGCCGGCCTGATCGGGGCAATGATCGGGGCAATGATGGCGGCGGCTGGCGTGATCGCAGTGACGGCGGCCAGCAGACGCGCGGCAACGGCCCACGTTCAGGCAACGGCAGGAACGAACGGCCGCAATAAGCCCTACCGATCCTGCCACCAGGCAAAGGCCGCCCGCTGCTTTTCGGACACGAAGGCGCGGGCGGCTGGCCCGGTCCAATCGGCGGGCGCGTCACGGCGGCCAACCCACCAGCCCTGGCCCGGCAGCCGATCGGATTCGCGCACCACCAGCGCCGCCAGTTCGGGCTCAGCTGCGGCGCGGCCAGCCTCGTCAATGGCATCAAGCAGCCGGCACAGGCTGCGCATCTTGGGGCGCGAGAAGCGGTAGCCCAGCGCCAGCAGCATTTCGGAATAGGATAGATCGCGCCCAGCCCGCGCCGCCGCAATCAGCAGCGCCTTGATTTCGGGCAGATCGGCCGGCGTCACCATGGCGCCTGTCTGCCACGCGGCTGCGGGATTGGCCACCGGCCGGTGGGGGCACCGGCCGGCGGCTCCCCAACTCAACTGCGCGGCGGTTCCGGCGGCGGTGCGGGCGGCGCAGGCGGTGCGGGCGGTGCGGGCGGGGCCGGCGGCACTGGCGCCGTGCTGTCGGTTGGGGTTTCTGGCGCTGGCGGCGGTTTGCGCGGTTGGGCCAGGGCGGGCCCGGCAAGCGCAAGCAGCAAGGGGGCCAGCATCAGGCCATGAGCGGTCTTCATTTTGCAACTCCTTGACGTTGTTACAGTCTGGCGTTGCCCCGCCCCTGTTGATTGGTCTGGCCGGCACCGCTTTCGGGGGGCAGTGGTGCCGGCCAGTGACGGCAAATTGCGCCGCCAACATGAACCTCAGCTTTCAGCCTGGTTGCCACCGGGACGGGCCGTAGGCGCAAGCGGGACGAAGCGTTCACCGCCGCCCTTCCGCGCCTTCGAATGCCCCTCCCGAATCAGGTCACGGCGGATGACAGCATGGCTTCACCCTGCTAACGCACAGCCCATGACCGTATATCTGCACGAAGCTGATCTTCCCGCCGGCATCCTCGCGCCCGGCCCGGTGGCCGTGGACAGCGAGACCATGGGCCTCAACCCGCACCGCGACCGGCTCTGCCTGCTGCAGATCAGCGATGGCCACGGCGATGAACATCTGGTGCGCTTTGCCCCCGGCCACTATGATGCGCCCAATCTGAAGGCGGTGCTGGCTGATCCCGAACGCCTGAAACTGATGCACTTCGCCCGGTTCGACGTGGCGGTGATTCACCAGTTCCTGGGCGTGTGGGCCACCCCGGTGTTCTGCACCAAGATCGCTTCGAAACTGGTGCGCACCTACACGGATCGCCATGGCCTGAAGGATCTGCTGAAGGAAACGCTGGGCGTCGAAATCTCCAAGCAGCAGCAGTCCAGCGATTGGGGCGCCGCCGAGCTTTCGGATGCGCAGAAGGAATATGCCGCCAGCGACGTGCGGTACCTGCACCGCGCCCATGAAGTGCTGGAACGCCGCCTCGCCCGTGAAGGCCGCACCCACATTGCACAGGCCTGTTTCGATTTCCTCGCCACCCGCGCCGAACTCGATCTGGTCGGCTGGGCCGAACAGGATATCTTCGCCCACCTGTGAGCCGCTTGTCGAAAGCCTGAACCACCGTGGCCACCACGCCTGTCCCGATCAGCCGCCCGCTTTCGCCCCCGGCACTTTCACGGCGCCAACAGGCCGCGCTGCCGGGCAGCGCGCATGATCGGCGCATGACCGTGCTGAAATGGGCCTTGCCGGCGTCGGCCTTCCTGATCGGCATGACCATCCTGATCTGGCCACTGATCGGCGTGCAGGAATTCTCCTTCCTGCTGGCGAAAGACCAGGTGGCAGTGTCGCGGGAACGCCTGCGCGTGAACCGCGCCGAATATCGCGGCAAGACCGCCGCCGGCGAGGCGTTCTCCATCTCGGCCGGCAGCGCCGTTCAGCGCACGAGCGCGGAACCGGTGGTGGTGCTCACCAAACTCGCCGCCCGGCTGGAGGGCAAGGATGGCCCGGCCACGGTCTCCGCCCCGTCGGGCCGCTATTTCATCGAAGAAGATCGGCTGGAAGTGGCCGGCCCGGTGAAGCTGCGATCCGATGGCGGCTACACGCTGGATGCCGAGACCGTCGCCATCGATCTGAAGCGCCGCACCGTGAAAACCGATGCGCGGGTTTCCGGCCGGCTGCCGATGGGCACCTTCCGCAGCAACCGCATGACCGGCGATCTGGCCGGCAACCGCGTCAGCCTGATCGGCAATGTCCACTTGCGCATCAACCAGCGCGGCGGCAGAGGATGAATATGCGCGCCCTGATCGTTATTGCCCTGCTCGCCGCCAGTCCGGCTGCGGCCCAACGCTTTGACAGCAACGCCCCCATCGATGTCGATGCCGGCCGCATCGATATTGCCGATGATGCCAATGAAGCGATCTTCTCTGGCGCCGTGGTGATCCGCCAGGGCAGCATGACGCTGAACGCTGATCGCGTGCGCATTACCTATAGCAAGGACAATGCCGGCAGCCCGCAGGTGCAGCGGCTGGACGCGCTGGGCAGCGTGCGGCTGCGGCAGGACACGATGCGCGCCACGTCAAACAGCGGCGTGTACGACGTCAATCGCAAGCTGGTGACGCTGATCGGCAATGTGAAGCTGGATCGCGGCACCGATCATCTCGAAGGCGCCCGCGTGGTGTGGAATCTCGCCACCCGCACCACAAGCTTCGACGCGCGCACCGCCAGCAATCCCGGCGGCCGCGTGACCGGCCGCTTCACCGTTCCGCAGAAGAAGCAGCCGTAACCCGCTCGATTGCGGCGCGCACCAATTCGGGGCGTTCCAGCGGCAGGAAGTGGGTGGTGCCGGGGAGACGTTCGGCACTGATGCAGTGTGGGTGCGCCGCAAACGCCGCCAGTTCGATATCGCGCACGGTTGATCCATGCTCTCCGGCCAGCAGGACGAACGGGCAGCGCACGGCACCCAGCGCCGGTTCGACATTGGGCGACACGGCGCGGAAAGTTGCCGATTCAAACGCCGGGGCGCAGGCCAGTTCCACGCCTTCGTCTGTCTCCAGCAATCCGCCGGCCAGATAGGCATCAAGATCGGCATCGCTCCACGTCTTGAACACGCCGCGGCCATGGTACGCCGCGCGGGCATCGGCGCGGCTGGGGAACATCCCGCGCCGCCGGGCCGCCTGATCGGCCATCGGATTGGGGATGATGGCGCCTGCCCGCACCTCCCGCGCCACATCGAACGGCAGCATGGGTGGGTCGAGCAGCACCAGCCCCGCGACACGATCAGGGCGCATGCTTGCGGCCAGCAGCGACACGGTCGCGCCCATGGAATGGCCTGCCAGTATCCAGGCGCTGCCGCTGTCGATCACATCCAGCAGGTGCGTGAGATCGAACGCGAAGTCATCCCAGCTCTTGAGGTGCCCCGGATCCCGGTCCAGGCCAGTGTGGCCGTGCCCGCGCGCATCGCTGATGGTGATGGCAAAGCGATCCGCCAGCGGCGCCAGCACGGCCTCGTAAAGCTGGGCGTTCATGCCGGTGGCGTGGGCAAAGTGCAGGCGCGGGCCAGCGCCCGCCTGCAATGCTGATACCGGCCCAGCCGGGGTGGAGATGGTGAGGCGGTTCATCTGCCCTCGATAGCAGGGCCAAGGGCTTCAGCCAGTGCGCCCTTTTGTCAGCCACCTGGCCAGGATGGCGCTGTTCTTCGCTTGGTTGGCCGGGTCGCGCGCATCAGGCGCCGTCATGATGGCGGTATCGAGCAGCGTATCGATCGGGCTGGCTGCCCTTGATTCGGGCAGGCTGGCGCAGAGTTTCACGATCATCGCTCGGGCCATCGCCGCATTGCCGTGCATCACCGCCATGATATCGGTCACATCAACATCCGCGCCGTCGTGCCAGCAGTCAAAATCCGTCACCATGGCGACCAGCGCGTAGGGCAGTTCCGCCTCGCGCGCCAACTTGGCTTCCGGCATCGCCGTCATGCCGACCAGGTCGCAGCCCCAGCCCTGGTGCAGCCGGCTTTCGGCGCGGGTGGAAAAGGCCGGGCCTTCCATCGCCAGATAGGTGGCACCGCAATGCACCGTGCCGCCAACCGCCGCCACCGCATCGGCCGCCAACGCCGAAAGCCGCGGGCAGACCGGATCGGCCATCGGCACATGCGCCACCAGCCCGGTTTCGAAGAAGGTGGAGGGCCGTCCCTTGGTGCGATCGATGAACTGGTCCACCACCACCAAATCGCCCGGCGCCATGGCGGCATTCAGCGAGCCGACTGCCGACACCGCCAGCACATCTGTGCAACCCAACCGCTTCAACGCATCGATATTGGCGCGCACGTTCAACTGATGCGGCGGAATGCGGTGGCCGCGGCCGTGGCGAGGCAGGAAACACACGTCGATGCCGGCAATGCGGCCGGTCAGGATCGCATCAGATGGTTCGCCCCAGGGCGACTCCACGCTGATCCAGCGCGCATCCTCCAACCCATCGATGGCATAGAGGCCGGAGCCGCCGATGATGCCGAGCTTCCAGCTCAAAGGCTCGCCCGCCGCCCATCGATGGCCCAACGCTCCAGCGTGCCATCCTCATCCGCCACGAAGAACGCATCGTGCAACGCCACGGTGGGATCGACATGGCCCGGCTGCAGCCAGACGAAGTCGCCCTCCCCCACCCCATTCGGCGGCACGATCGCGCCATGTTCATCGCCCATGGGCTTGTAAGCACTGCCCGCCGGCAGCACGACACGGCTCATCGGCCCATTGGAATGCAGCGCCTTGTGCCCGGCATCGCAGGTCACGTGGCTCGCGTGATTGGCCGAAACCACGGATGCGGCCAGAAACAGCGCCGGGGCGAACGGCAGATCACCCAGATCGCCATATTCCACGTCCATCACCGCATAGCTGCCGGGCTGCAACTCGGTATAGACGCCCGCCGCCAGGTCCATATGCGCCGTGCCAGTGCCGCCGCCGGTCACCTGCCCCGGCGCCAGCCCGGCGGCCTCCAATTGAGCGACCAGTACGCGCAGCCGCGCTGTCCATTCGGCATGCGCCGCCGCGCGTGAGTCCGGCAGCATATGCTGATGATGCCCGCAGTACGCCTGGATGCCGGCATAGTTGAGGCCCTTGCTGCCGTCGATCAGCGCCGCCAGCGCCGCCGCTTGCTCCGGCGCCACCCCGGCGCGCGCCATGCCGGGATCAACATCCACATAGGCATCAAGCACCACGCCCGCGGCCAATGCGGCAGTGGCAGCTTCCGCCGCTTGCGCCGCACTGTCGATCACCGCGCCCACCCGCGCAACGCGGGCCAGCGCCGCCAGCCGCAGCCAACCCCACGGCGGCACCGGCGCTGTCACCAGCACATCGGGGATGCCGCCATGCACATAAGCTTCCGCTTCGCCCACCGTCTGGCAGCACAGGCCCACGGCGCCCTGCCGCACCTGTTCCAGGCCCATCGCACTGCACTTGTGCATCTTGCCATGCGCGCGCAGCCGCACGCCCTTGGCGGTGCAGGCCGCCTGCATGGCCGCCAGATTGTCCATCATCATCGCGCGCCGCACCACCAGTGCCGGCGTGATCGGCGGCTTCACCTTGGCCAGGAAATCATCTCTGCTCTGCATGGTGGCCGTCTTGCCGTGCACCGGTGTTTAAGTCAAAAGCCCTCACAATCGGGGCCACATTACGGAGTTTCCATGTCAGTCCAAGCTGCTGTTCAACCAACGGCGATCATCACTGGCGCTTCTTCTGGCGTGGGCCTGTGGGCTGCCAAGTCCTTGGCGGATCGGGGTTGGCTGGTGATCATGGCATGCCGCGATCTGGCCAAGGCGGAGGCCGCAGCCGCTGAGGTTGGCATCCCCGCCGATTCGCGCCGGATCCTGCATATTGATCTGGGCGATCAGGCCAGCGTGCGCCGCTTCGCCGATGAATTTCACGGCCTTGGCCTGCCACTTGATGCGCTGCTGCTCAACGCCGCAGTCTATCTGCCGCGCCTCGAAGCGCCGATGCGTTCCCCCGAAGGCTATGAAATCAGCGTTGCCACCAATTATTTCGGCCACTTCCTGCTGGCGCATCTGCTGCTTGATGATCTGAAAAAGGCCAAGGGCCGCCTGCCCTCGCCGCCGCGCCTGATCACGCTGGGAACGGTGACAGCCAACAGCGAGGAATTCGGCGGCAAGGTGCCGATCCCGGCGCCGGCTGAACTCGGCGATCTGGCCGGGCTGGCTGCAGGCTTCAAGGCGCCCATTGCGATGATCGACGGCAAGCCGTTCAAGCCCGGCAAGGCTTATAAAGACAGCAAGCTGGCGTGCATGATCATGAACCGCGAGTTCCACAAGCGCTGGGGCGATACAGGCATCGTGTTCAACACGCTTTATCCCGGCTGCGTCGCTGATACCGCGCTGTTCCGCGACACGCCGCAAGCCTTCCGTACGATCTTCCCGTGGTTCCAAAAGAACATCACCAAGGGCTATGTGAGCCAGCCACTGGCCGGAGACCGCACCGCGCAGGTGATCGCCGATCCGGCCTTCGCCAGCCAATCCGGCGTGCACTGGAGCTGGGGCAACCGCCAGAAGCAAGGCCGCATGCCGTTCGCGCAGCCGCTGTCAGCGCGCGGCACCAACGAGGCGCGCAACGAGCGCCTGTGGGACCTGACATTGAAGGCGGTGGGGCTGGCCTGAGCCGGCCCCTCAACCCTCCTTCGTCTCGCCCGTCTCCGGCACGAGCCCGTAACGCGCCACCAGTTTCCACACGTGCGGCGGGATCATGTTCTTCATCATGCCCGGCGCTTCGCGGCGCAGGTGCAAGATCGTCTCGATCGCCTTCATCTCCACCCGGGTGCGGGCGAATTCCTTGCCCTGGGGGCCAACCAGCGGCATCAATTTGCCCACGATCGGCCGCACCCATTTCGGCATTCGGCGCAACGGCAAGCCGCCGGCGGCGCGCTCGGTATTGGCCATGAAGCCCTTCACCGGCCCGGCACGCTTTGACCCATCGGGCTTGCCATTGTCGTCAGGCTCGGTGAGCGCCACTTCGTCCCCCAACAGGCCGAGCAGTTCGGCACCGCGATCATTGCGGATCAGCAGCCATTGTTCGCCGGTGCCGCCCATGTAACCCACAGTGATATCGGCCAGGCTGTTGGTGTAATCCACGCAGGTGCGGCAGGTGAGCGGGAAGAAATCCGGCCGCAGATCAGACAACGGCAGCATCAGGAACGGCACTTCGCGTTTGCTGCCGTTATCGAACCGCAGCTCCACGTGATAATTCGCCTTGAATTCCAGATAGGTGATGCTGTCCGGCTTGTCGGAAAGCAGCGCCAGGAATTCATGGAAATTCGCGGTCGTCGTGTTGTCGCTGCACGGCGTGCCGATCACATAGATGCGCTCGAAGCCGAGCTTGGCCTCCAGCCGGCGCAGCGCGTGGATCTGGCAGGGGATGCCGATGATGCCGATGCGATTGAACCCGGCGGCGCGGGCTGGTTCCAGCAGCGCCAGCAGCGGCGCATAGCCCATCCGCATGCCGCGCACCTGGGCCATGGCTTCGGCCTTCGTCACCATCACCGGGCGCGGCTTCCACTTGTCATCCGGGTCGGGCGCCATGGTGAGGATGGCTTCGACCGCGCCGGTCTCCAGCAGCCGCTCACCCAGCCGGCTGGTGATGCCAGTCCATTGCGCGCCTTCACTGGGCTGCTTCAGCCGGGCTTTGGCCATGCGCTGGAACGGGCCGAAGAACAGCTCATCCGGCCGCGATTCATCGCGGGCGCGGCCATGCACGGCGGCTTCCATGGCGGCATAGTCGGGCTTGATGAACTGGCAGGCGGTGCCGCAATCCGTGGGGGTGGACGTGCGCGACACGCCGCAATCGGTGCACAGCCCGCGCGGGGCAGCGGGCGCAAATTCAGGCGCGATCAGGCCGGTTTCAGTCACTTGTATCCCCACGATCATCGGCACCCCTGCCTGTGCGGCTGTTAGCGCCTGAAAGCTCACATCCGCAACATCACATTCTCAGGGGTGCTGCATATCCCGTCAATTCCAGATAGCCGCGCCCGCCCGGCACGGTGACAGCGCCTTCCCAATAGACCGGCCCGCCGCTCATCCGGCTGTCCAGTTCCTGATCAGCCATCATTGGCGTCACCGGCAGTTCGCGCCAATTGCCCCCAACCCGCAGCGCCACCACGGGCCGCACCGGCCAGCGCGCCTTGCTGCGCGGGGATTGCCACCAGCCGCCGGCTTGCCAGCGCACATCCTCCGGATTTAGCACGCTCAACACACCACTCTTGCTGCGGTGGCTGCCGCCGGCCCACAGCGCCGCGCCAGCCTTGTCACGCATCCGAAACAGCGTGACGGCGCTGCCATCATCCATGTTGAGGCCCAACCAATCCCAGCCCACGGCGCGGGAATTCATCAGCGTGCTCGACCATTCGCGGTCCAGCCAGGCGGTGCCGGTCACAGCCTGCCCGTCCAACCGCCCGGCAACAGCCAGATGCGGCCAACTGTAATAATGGCTGGCCTCGCCCACGCCCGGTCCCTTGCGGCTGAAGCCGGCCTTCCCTTGCAGGATGACGGGTTGGGTTGGCGTGAAGGCCAGATCGAAGGCGAAGCCGTCCCCGGCCAGCTTGACATGCAATCGGCCATCTTTGCCGCGCCACAGCCGCCAATCGTCGAGCGTCACATCCATGTCGCCCACCCGCGCATTGGCGAGGCCAAAGCCCGCGCGCGCGATGCGGGCGGCGTGGCGAAGCTTGCCGTGCGCAGGATCGGCCAGCGCCGCATGCGCAAAGATCACCTGGCGCGGCACAAAGGCCGAGGGGTTTGCCGTGTTGATGTCCGGCCGCGTGCGGAAGAAGGTGATCTGGAACCCCTTCCTGCCCTGTGCCGTGTTCAGCCAGCCGGTGACATACCACCATTCGGTGCGGAAATCGGGATGCGCGCCGTGATCAACCGGGAAGCGCAGCGGCACACCCGGCCGCACCGGCGCGAACGTTGCCGCCAGCAGCAGTGGAGCCAAGAGGAGGAGCAAAAGCCGAAGCATCACCAATCCGCCCGCACCGCCAGCAGGGCACGCTTGCCCAGCGCGCGCCGCCCGGCCACCACTGCCGTGCCGCCCGCGCACGCCACCAATGCCGCCACCAGCCCGGCCAGCAGCGGCCACGGCAGCGCCAAATCCATCGTCCAGTGGAAGCTCTGCGGGTTGACGACGCGCACCAGCACCAGCGCCATCACCAACCCCAGCGACAGGCCGGAAAGCGCGCCGATCAGCCCCAACCCGGCGCCTTCCAGCCCCAGCATCTGCAATATCTGCCGGCGCGGCACGCCCACATGGCGCAGCATGCCGAACTCGCGCATCCGCGCCAGCACCTGCGCCGAAAAGCTGGTCGCCACCCCAATGAGCCCGATGATGATGGCGATGGCTTCGAGCGCATAGGTGACAGCGAAACTGCGATCGAAAATGGTCAGCGCCACGGCCCGCATCTCCGCCGGGCGGCCAAACTGCGCCTGGCCCTGCACGGCCACCGGCAGCGCCGCCTGCAAGGCCTCCTGCACCGCGCGCGCGTCGGCGCCGGGATTCAGATCAAACGCTGCTTCCGTCGCGGTCGCATCCCCGGTGAAACGGCGATAGTCCTCAAGCGGCACGACAATCGCCCCCCATTGCCGGGCATAATCGCGCCAGGTGCCGGCCACGAACAGCCGGCGCGGCACACCACCGATCACCAGTTCATGCACCTCGCCCTGCCGCCAACCATAAAGCCAGGCCAAAGGCTCCGAAATCAGCGCGCGGGTCGTGCCCGCCGGCGCTGCGGCGTCTGTCTCGGCAATCAACGGCACCGATGCATGGCCGCCCTGCGCCATCACGGCCACGGCCGGCCTGGCCGGATCAATACGCACCGAAACGACCCGCTGGAACCGCACCTGCGCCAACCCCGGCACCGCCGCCAGCCGCGCCTGCGCTTGGGGGTCCAGCCCGCCCGCCTCCGCCCCTTCCAGATGCAGGTAGAGATCAGACGGCAACACCGCGACCAGCCAATCATCGACACTCTGCCGGAAACTGGCGACCATCACCGCCATCGCCACCATCAGCGCGGTGGACGCCACAATACCCGACAGCGCCAGCCCGGCGGCCTGCGGCACGCCCCACAACCGCCGCACCGCCAGATCGAGCGGCAGCCATGTGGCTCCCCGCCGGGCCAGCGGCGCCAGCAGCAGTCGCGCCAGCGCCGGCATCAACGCCACGCCCCCGGCCAGAAGCAACGCCATCGCGGCATAGCCCAGCAGCGGCAAACCAAACACCGGCGGCCCCAAAGCCGCCAATCCGCCCGCCGCCAAGAGGACAAGGCTGGGCCAGGCGCGCGGGGCTTTGGCTGGATCGAGGGCATCGCCCAAGCCCTTCAGCGCCTGCGCCGGGGCTGTGCGGGCGGCGGCCAATGCCGGCGAAATGCTGCCGGCCAGTGCCGTCGCCAGGCCCAGCCCGCCAAACAGCAACGCAGCGGGCAGATCAAAGCCCAGCCGGGCCTGCGTTCGGCTGAAATAGCCGCCGCCCAGATCACCGCCGAACTGTTCCACCACCAAAGTCGCCAGCCCGTAACCCAGCGCCACGCCGATCACGGCGCCGGCCACACCCAGCAGCAACCCCTCGGCCAGCAATTGCCGCACCAACCCCGCCCGCGGTAGACCCAAGACGCTCAGCAGCGCAAATTGCGGCCGCCGCCGCGCCACGCTGAGCGCCTGCGCCGACCACACCAGGAACCCGCCCGTGAGCAGCGCCACCAACGCCAGCATGCCCAGGTTCACGCGATAGGCGCGGCTCAGCGCATCGGCGCGGCTTGCCTCGGCCTCCGGCGTTGCCAGCACGGCATCGGCGGGCAACACCGCCTGCACCGCCGCGCGCGCACCGGCGCCTTCCGCCAGTTTCAGATCAAGCCGGTGCAGGCGCCCCATCTGGCCAAAGCGCCACTGCGCCTCCGAAATGTCGATCACCGCGATCTGGGCGTCATCGCCCGCTGCCGCCAGCCGTCCCATAACCCTGAACTGCGCCTGACGCCCGGCCGCCGTGAGCGTGAAGGCGTCGCCCGGCTGCAACCCGGTGGCACGCTGCAACGCCGGCGAGAGCCAAACGGCATCGCCTTGCCATGCCGGGCGGCTGCCCACGCCCGATTGGCCCGCGCGCGACAGGCCCACGAGCCCCGGCGTCACGCCCATCGCCCGAAGCGGATCAAGCCCGATCAGCGTGAACCGGCCGCCTTTTGCGTTCGATCCCGGCCGCGCCAGCTTGCCCCAGCTGGCGGTCAATTCCACCACCGGGCTGATCGCCTGCACTTGGGGCAACCGCGCCAGCTTGGGATAAAGCCCCTCTTCCAGCCCGGCCGCTGATCGTGCCCGCACCGCCACATCGGCCCGGCCCTGCACGCTCGCCACCGCGCGGCCGAAACTGGCCAGCGCCGCACTGTTCACCATGTGCACCGCAAAGCCCAACGCCACGCCCACCGCAATCGCAAGCACGGCCAGGCCCATCCGCACCGGATGCGCGCGCCATTCGCCGGAAAGAATCCAGAGCGTTGGCAGCCAGCGGGTTGGCACCCAGTTTTGCATCAAGCCGGAACGAGGCCGCTGGCCGAAAGCCGCAACACGCGATCGGCTGCCGCCGCCACCATCTCGCTGTGGGTGACGATCAGCACGGCCGCCTGGCGATCACGCGCCTGCGCCAACAGCAAATCGAGGATACGGCCTGCGGTTTCGGGATCGAGATTGCCGGTCGGCTCATCGGCCAGCACCAGCCCGGGGCGATGGACCAGCGCCCGCGCGATGGCCACCCGCTGCAATTCCCCGCCCGAAAGCACCGCCGGCCAGTCACCGCCGCGCCCGGCCAGGCCCACTTCGGCCAGAGTCGCCTCCGCCCGGGCCAGCGCATCGGCGGCGTTCATGCCCGCCAGCAAGCACGGCAGGGCCACGTTGCGGGCCAGTGAAAGGTGCGGCAGCACATGAAAGGCCTGGAACACGAAGCCCAGCGCCAAGGCGCGCAAACGGGCCCGGTCCGGCTCGGCCAGCGCAGCGACATTTTTGCCGCCGATCAGCACCTCGCCGGCATCGGGCGCATCCAGCCCGGCGATCACGTTCAACAGAGTCGATTTGCCCACTCCGGATTCGCCGGTGATCGCCAC
This sequence comes from Sandarakinorhabdus limnophila DSM 17366, assembly GCF_000420765.1. Classification (GTDB taxonomy): domain Bacteria; phylum Pseudomonadota; class Alphaproteobacteria; order Sphingomonadales; family Sphingomonadaceae; genus Sandarakinorhabdus; species Sandarakinorhabdus limnophila. Next base: position 25,699 of record NZ_ATVO01000010.1, read on the forward strand.
CACCTCACCCGGTGCCAGCGCGATATTCACCCCCGAAAACAGGCTGCGCCGCCCGCCTCCGGCCAGGGGCACGGCGCGGGCAAGTCCGGTGGCTGCCAAAACAGAGGTAGCCACCGCCGGGACGGCAGAGGGAGTGTCGGGTCGCATCGGAAGGGTTTTAACCCAGATGCCTGCGATTGTTAGCCGGGTGTGGCGACGTGCCCTGCTCCGGCCATCACCTCACGCCTGCTTGGTGAACAGATTTTCCGGGTGGCGCATCGCCTTGAATTCCAGCGCGTTGCCGGCTGGATCAAAGAGGAAGAACGTGCCCTGTTCCCCCGGCTTGCCGGCAAAGCGCACATGCGGTTCCATTTCAAAGGCCAGGCCGGCGTGGCGAATGCGGTTGCCCAGCGCTTCCCAGCCGGCCCAATCCATCACCAGGCCGAAATGCGGCACGGGCACGCTGTCGCCATCAACCGGGTTGCGGTGGATCGCGGATTTCGGCGCCTTGTGCACCACCAACTGGTGGCCGTGGAAATCGAAATCGATCCAGGTTTCCGAAGACCGGCCTTCGGGGCAGCCCAGCACGGCCCCATAGAATTGGCGGGCAGCCGCAAGGTCATCAACCGGGATCGCAAGGTGGAAGGGATTCAAGGCGTTTCTCCATTCAAAGCGGCAAGCTGGTGGGCGCGGGCTAGCACCTTGCGGCTGGCCAAAGCAATCGGGCCCCCATCGGTGGCCAGCAAGGGGTGATCGGCGGGCAACGGCGGCAGTTCGGGGCAATCGATCGGCCCCACTACCGTCACCTCGCCATAATGATCAGGCCGCAGCAACCAGTTCATCACGGCCAACAATCTTGTTGTGACGCCAAGCGCCTCCATCGATGCGGCCAACCGCGGCCCAGGCGGCAATTCCTCGCGCCACAGCCGGCCCGGCCCGTCAAACCAGCGACGGGCGGCTTCAGAAACGGCGATGGTATCGCGATACAGCGCATCAAGATGATCGCGCAGCGGCACCACGCGCCGTGATTTGCGGCCTCTTGAAACCGCACCAACGCTGCCCAAATTGAAATTGCCGAAGCTGCCAGATGGGGCGCCGGCGCCTCCCGGCCCATGGTGGGCGGGATCAACGGCATCTTTGCTTGAAGAGGATTTTGCCATGCGTGGATTTGATATCTCTCCCTTGCTGCGTTCGTCCATCGGATTCGAGAATCTGAACCGATTGGTGGAAATGGCCGGGCGCGTCGAACCCGGCGACGCCTACCCCCCGTACAATATCGAAAAGCTGGGCGACGGCGCCTATCGCATCCAGATGGCGGTGGCCGGTTTCGGCCGCCATGAACTGGACATCACGGTACAGGAAAACATGCTGATCGTGGTCGGCCAGGCCGCGCCGGAAGCCGATGCAAAGGAACGCCTGTTCCTGCACCGCGGCATCGCCAAGCGCGCCTTTGAACGCCGTTTCCAGCTGGCCGACACCATCAAGGTGACCGGCGCCGGCTTCGAGAATGGCCTGCTCAACATCGAGCTGGTGCGCGAGATTCCGGAACACAAGAAGCCACGCAGGGTGGAAATCTCTGCTGCCGTGGATGCGCTGCCGGTAACGGACGAAACCCACCTCGCTGCGGAATAATCAGCCCCTCAGCACCTTCCGGCGCTCGACGCGGAACCGTTTCAGTTCCTCGGCGGGCGCCGGCCAGCTTGGATCGGCTCTGGCGGCGGCGGCATAATCGTCCATCGCTTCCTTCAGCCGGCCGGCCACTTCCAGCGCCTGCGCCCGCGCGAAGAACGCCCGCGCCGGCTCTTTCGGCCCGATTTCGATGCCGTGGCTGATCAGCGCCACCGCCTCGGCCTCGCGGCCGGGCTGGCGGGCCAGCACAACGCCCTTGTTGATCCACGCTTCAGCAAGGCCCGGCGCAGAGCGGATGGCCAGATCGAAATCGCTTTCCGCCTTGTCCAGCTTGCCGGCGCGCAGCAGGGCGATGCCGCGGTTCATCAGCATGGCAAGGCGCTGCGGCGCCGCCACGTCGGGTTGCCGGATGGCTCTGTCACAGCGGACAAGCTGGCTGCGACCAGGCCGGTCGGCTTGCGCGGCAGCAAGGCACGGTTCGTCACTGGCGGGCACCTCCTGCGAATACAACGGCGCTGCAACCAGGCAGAGCAGGAACAGCACCTGGCGCACCGGATCCCTCCGTCAGGCGATGATGTCGGGGATCAGCAGATCCTCGAGCATGGCGATTTCGTCCTTCAGCAGCAGTTTCTTCTTCTTGAAGCGCTGCAACTGGATCATGTCGGGCATGGGCAAAAGGCGCAGGGCGTCGATCGCGGCATCAAGGTCGCGATGATCCTGCTTCAGCATCTCGATCCGGTCGCGGATCTCGACTTCATCCACGCTGAACGCTCCTCCACCGCTGCGCCTGCGAGAGCGCGGCTGTCTTCCTGCGTTAACCGCTCTTCATGTCGGCCGGCAAGGGGGGCCGTCGCGCTGCGCTGAAATCATCCCAAACCGGCGATGAATTTCCGTTTCAGGCATGGACAGGGCAGCGGGAACGTGATGCACTCTCGCATCCCGCTGCCAGACGTTGCTGGCAGGGGATGTAAAAAGGGAATGTGCCAATGGCCAATGCCCACCGGGAACAGTTGATTGCCCGTCATGCCAGGCTGGATGCCAGCCTTACCGCCGAATTGAAGCGGCCCCTGCCCGATCCGACGACCTTGCGCCGGTTGAAGCGGGAAAAACTCAAGCTCAAGGATGAGATCGGCACCAGCCACTGAAGACTGGGCAATGATGGCATAACATCGGCCGCGCCCCGGATCTTGCACCGGGGCCGCGGCCTTTTTTCTTACTCGTCGCGGCTCACCTTCTCATCACGTTCGTGCCGTTCCTGGGCATCGATCGTCATGGTGGCAATCGGGCGGGCTTCCAGCCGCTGCAGGCTGATCGGTTCACCGGTCATTTCGCACCAGCCATAATCGCCGGTTTCGATGCGGCGCAGCGCGGCATCGATCTTGGAAATCAGCTTGCGCTGGCGATCGCGGGTGCGCAGTTCGATACCCCAATCGGTTTCGCTGGCGGCACGATCGGTCAGATCGGGTTCGCGCAATGGTTCGGCCCTCAGGGCTTCCAGCGTCGCTTCCGATTCTTTCAGAATCTCGTCTTTCCAGATCAGCAACTTCTTGCGGAAATACGCCAGCTGGCGCGGGTTCATGAACTCCTCGCCTGCGGTTGGACGATAGTCTGGCGGCAGATCATCACCGTCGGCTGGCACGATCAGCACCCCATCATCGTTGGTACTCGGCCCGGAAAACGCACCATATGATTCGCTCTTCATACCAACACCCCATAATCGGTGCCGGCCTGCCGCCCTTCACGGGACAACAGCCAGCCCCGAACCTCCGCCCCGCCAGACCCCTCCGGCAAGACCTCTCCCTCGGCGCCCCTTAAACCTGTGAAGGCTCAGCGGCAAGCGGTGAAACGGGCCCAAAAAGACTGTCACGAAACTTTCGTTTACTGCGATTGCCGGGCATTCGCGCATGGGGACTGGCTCAGCCCTTCAGCCCATCGATGCGGGACTGGATGGCGGCCAATTGTTCCTTCAACTGGGCCACTTCATCGGCCGCGGGCGCCGGCTTCTCGCCGGATTTCTCCGCCGGCTTGCCGCCCGCTTCGCGCAGCAGGCCGCCGGTCATCATTTCGGTTGCGGCCTGGAACATCGCCAGATTCTGCCGCGCCAGTTGTTCAAACGGCTTCAGCGCGGCACTGCGGAACATCGCCTGATTCTCCGCAAAGGCCGCCATCGAGGCTTCGAGATAATGCGGAACCATTGATTGCATCGAATCACCATAGAGCGCGATGATCTGGCGCAGGAACGACGTGGGCAGCATGGTCTGCCCCCCGGCTTCGCCTTCCATCACGATCTGGGTAAGGACGGATCGGGTGATATCATCTCCGCTGCGGGCATCGAACACCTGGAAATCACGACCATGGCGCGTCATTTCCGACAGATGATCGAGCGTGATGTAACTTGAGGTTTCGGTATTGTAGAGCCGCCGGTTGGCGTATTTCTTGATAATCACAGGCGCCTGGCTGGATGTGCCGGCCTTGGCGCCGGGGGAGGAAGAGGCATTGGCCATGGAAGCTCCCGAAATAAATTATCCATATTTGCGTAGCAAATGGCATGTTGCGGTGCAATGCCGCATCTCCACCCCATGACCCGCTCCCCCGGCCCTCACCCGCTCCCCATCTTCCTCGCCACGCTGCAGGCGGTCTGCGCCGATGATCCGGCGCGACTCGCCACGGCGCTCGCTGGCCTTGCCCGCTACCAGCAGGCCCCGCGCCCGGCGTCGCCGCCCAAGCGCCCGGAGGTCGCCCGCATTGGGGAAGTTTCCCTGCGCGGCACGCCCGGCCCGCGCCCGGTCGTCATCGTGCCGTCGCTGATAAACCCGGCGCATGTGCTCGATTTGCCCGGCCGCAGCCTGATGGCGCACCTTGAATCAGCCGGCCTCAATCCACTGATCATCGATTGGGGCGACTCGCCGGAACCGCTTGGCCTTGCGTCGCTGGTCAACGTACGCCTCGCACCGCTTGTGGAGAAACTGGGCCAACCCGTTGCCATGTTGGGCTATTGCCTTGGCGGCACGCTGGCGCTGGCACTTGCGGCGCACATACCAATCACCCGCCTGGCGCTGATCGCGACGCCGTGGCACTTCGCCGGCTATGGCGACGGCCAACGCGCCGCGCTGGCGGAGTGGTGGGCCAGCGCGCAGCCACTGGCGCAGACCATGGGGCAATTGCCGATCGATCTGCTGCAATCGGCCTTCTGGTCGCTCGATCCCGCCGGATTGGTGGCCAAATATGCGCGACTCGCCACGGCCAATGCCGATGATCTGGCTGATTTTGTGCAACTGGAAGATTGGGCCAACGGCGGCGCGCCACTCAGCTTGGCCGCCGTGCAGGATCTGGCCGCGCTGTACGCCAGTGGCCGGTGGGACGGCGTGGACGCCACCGCCATCGCCGCCCCCATCCTGGATTTCATCGCCGGCGCTGATCGCATCGTCCCACCGCAAGCGGCTTTGTCCGCGCTGGGCATCGGCACGGCACTGCAGCTCGATGCCGGCCATGTCGGCATGGTCGTCGGCCGCCGCGCGCGCGGTTTGTTGTGGGAACCGCTGGCAGATTTCCTAGGCGGCGCGTGATGGTGCAGCGCAGCAAACTGGCCTAATCTGCGTCAAACGATTCGCACAGCCAGGGGATCTCCATGACCAACATCGTCATCACCGCCGCCCGCCGCACTGCCGTGGGCAGCTTCATGGGCAGTTTCGGCAGCACCCCAGCGCATCTGCTCGGCAAGGCGGCGATTGAAGCGGCGCTGGCCGATGCCGGCGTGGCCCCCGGCGAAGTGAGCGAAGTGATTCTGGGCCAGGTGCTGACAGCAGCGCAGGGCCAAAACCCGGCGCGACAGGCCGCCATGGCCGCCGGCATCACGCTGGAAGCGCCGGCTTATGGGGTCAACCAGGTTTGCGGTTCCGGCCTGCGCGCCGTCGCCATGGCCGCCCAGGCGATTGCCAATGGCGATGCCGGCATCGTTGTGGCCGGCGGTCAGGAATCGATGAGCCTTTCCACCCATGCCCAGGCCCTGCGCTCGGGTCAGAAGATGGGGCACATGGAATTGGTTGATACGATGATCAAGGATGGCCTTTGGGACGCCTTCAACGGCTATCACATGGGAATCACCGCCGAAAACGTCGCGGGAATGTATCAGATCAGCCGCGCTGCACAGGATGATTTCGCCGTCGCCAGCCAGAACAAGGCCAGTACCGCCCGCGCTGCCGGGCGCTTCGCCGCCGAGATTGCGCCGGTCACCATCAAGGGCCGCAAGGGCGACGTGGTGGTGGATACCGACGAATATATCCGCGACGGCGTCACGCTGGACAGCGTTTCGGGCCTGCGCGGCGCCTTCAAGAAGGACGGCACGGTGACTGCCGCCAATGCCAGCGGCCTCAACGACGGCGCCGCCGTGCTGGTGCTGATGAGCGAGGAAGAGGCCAATCGCCGCGGCGCCCCCATCCTCGCGCGCATCGCCGGTTTTGCCAGCGTTGGCGTCGATCCCGCCGTGATGGGCATCGGCCCGGTGCCGGCCAGCCGCAAGGCGCTGGCCAAGGCCGGCTGGAGCGTGGCTGACCTCGATCTGGTCGAAGCCAACGAGGCGTTCGCGGCCCAGGCGCTGGCAGTGGGCCAGGAATTGGGCCTCGATCCCACCAAGCTCAACGTCAATGGCGGCGCCATCGCCATCGGCCACCCGATCGGTGCGTCGGGTGCGCGCGTACTGGTGACGCTGCTGCACGAAATGGGCCGCCGTGATGCCAAGAGGGGCCTCGCCACGCTTTGCATCGGCGGTGGCATGGGGATCGCGCTCGCCGTCGAACGCTGAGCCCCATGTTGATCCGCGAAGCCACCCCCATCGAGCGGCTGTTTGCCGGCCATCGCCCCGAACATCCCAACGGGCGACTGCTGGTGCTGGGCCAGCCGCCGGAACGGATCGGGCTGGCACTGGAAGGCTGGGAACATGTCGCCTGCGTGGCGGCGAGTGACGAGGAACTGCGCCCCGGCACCGTGCGCGCCGATCCGCATCACCTGCCCTTCCACGAAGCGCTATTCGACGAGGTGCTGCTGTCGGCCCCGTTGATCCAGCCACGGCTGATGCTGCGCGAATTGTGGCGCGTGCTTTCGCCGGCTGGTCTCGCCGTGCTGATCGTGCGGGCGCGGCGGCCGTGGCATATCAAGGATATCGGCTGGCTGCGCGAACCGCTGCAACTGCGGCTGGATGAAGCCATGTTCGAAGTGCTGGACTGGCGAGTGGAGAGCCTGCCCGAACGCCACCACGTCGTGCTGGTGGCCAAGACCGATTGGCAGAAGCCGGTGCTGGTCGGCGCGGCCGATCCGGCAATGGTGCCCCGGCTGATCAACTGATGGACGCAGCCACTCTCGCCGCGGTTGTGCAGATGGTGCCGTTTGCCGCCCATCTTGATCTGACCATCAAGGAATTGGGCCGGGATCGCATTGTCGTCCACGCCCTTATCAAGCCGGAATATTGCACCAGCGGCGACACCGCCCACGGCGGCTTCCTGATGGCGCTGGCGGATTTCACCGGCGCGGTTGGCGCGTTCCAGGTGCTGCCCGAAGGCGCAAAGACCACCACCACCATCGAATCGAAGACCAACATGATAGGGGCGATACCGGTGGGCAGCACGCTGGTCGCCACCGCGACGCCGTTGCACGTGGGCCGGCGCACCAGCGTGTGGGTGACGCGGGTGGAGAGCGCCGAAGGCAAGCTGGCCAGCGTGACGACGCAAACACAGATGGCGATCTAGAGCGACAGCTCTACCGTCACCACATCCCCCTCGCCCACGCCTTCCTTTTTCCGCACCGCCGCCTTCACCGGAAGCAGATAGCCGCTCACATCTTTCGACGGAAACACCGACGTCGCCCAACTGGTGCCGCGCAGTGTCACCTTCACATACACCGATCCCCACGCCGCTGATCGCCGCGGTGCCGCCGCGCGGATGCCAGCCGCCACATCGCCGGTGATGGTGAGGAAATGCCAGCTCATCGGGCTGGGCTTGCCGTCCGCCGCCTTGCCCTTCCAGATCCACAACGGCCCGGTGAACGCCCATTCGCGTGCCGAGGGCAGCTCATGCCCCAGCTCTTCGCGCAGGAAGCGGATCAGTTCGGGATCAAGATCGTCGTCCACCGCCCCACGATAGCCTATCGGCGCAGGACGAATACTCCGGTATCCGCCAGCAGATTGGGCCAAATCGCCACCTGCCGGCCCGATGAAAGCCCGGCGCGGCGCTCCACCGTCAGCCCCATCTCCACCGCCAGCGCCTCGAAATCGGCGATGGTGCAGAAATGGATGTTCGGCGTCTCGTGCCAGCTCACCGGCAGGCTGCGGGTGACAGGCATGCGGCCAGACAGCGCCAGGCCCAGCCGCACCCGCCAATGGCCAAAATTGGGGAAGGAAACGATGGCGCTGCACCCGATGCGCACCAACTGCGCCAGCACATCCGCCGGCCGCTGCATCGCCTGCAACGTGTTCGAAAGGATCACCACGTCGAATGCGGCATCGGGATAATCGGCCAGATCGGTATCGGCATCGCCCTGCACGACGGCAAGGCCACGGCCCACGGCGGCGGCCACGTCGCTGGGATCGAGCTCGATGCCGCGGCCTTCCACGCCCTTGGTGTCGCGCAACCAGGCCAGCAACTGGCCATCGCCGCAACCGATATCGAGCACACGCGCGCCTGCCGGCACGGCGGCGGCCACGGCGGCCAGATCCGGGCGCAGCGGAACTGGAGTCATTTTTGGCCCGTCATGCGGTGAGGAACCCGTTGACGACGCGGTTCATTTCCGGCGCGTCGAGCAGGAAGGCATCATGGCCGAACGGGCTTTCCAGCTCCACAAACGACACCGGGGCCCCGGCCGCGTTCAGCGCCCGCACGATGCGGCGGCTTTCGGTGGTGGGATACAGCCAGTCGGAGGTGAAGGAGACCAGGCAGAACCGGCTCTGCACCCCGGCAAAGGCCCGCGCCAGATTGCCGTCATGCGGCTGAGCCAGATCGAAATAATCCATCGCCCGCGTGATGTAGAGGTACGAATTGGCGTCGAACCGCTCGACAAAGCTCAGGCCCTGGTGGCGCAGATAGGATTCGACCTGGAAATCCGCGTCGAACCCGAACGACACCGCATCACGATCCTGCAGGCGGCGGCCGAATTTCTCGGTCAGCCCTTCTTCGGACAGATAGGTGATGTGCGCCGCCATGCGCGCCACGGCCAGGCCGGCTGCCGGCGGCTTGTCGGCCGGATAGGCACCGCCCGCCCACATCGGATCAGCCATGATCGCCTGCCGGCCAACTTCGTGGAAGGCAATATTCTGCGCGCTGTGGCGGGCCGCGGTGGCAATCGCCACCACCTTCTTCACCCGCGCCGGATGGTTCACCGCCCAGGTGAGCGCCTGCATGCCGCCCATCGATCCGCCAATGACGGCCGCCAGCGTGCCAACGCCAAGATGATCAAGCAGACGTGCCTGCGCTTCCACCATGTCGGCGATGGTGATCACCGGGAAATTCATTGCGAACGGTTGGCCAGAGCGCGGATCGATGCTCGATGGCCCGGCGGAGCCCATGCAGCCGCCCAGCACATTGGCGCAGATCACGAACCAATGTTCGGGATCGACCGGCTTGCCCGGCCCCACCAGCCGCGTCCACCAACCGGCCTTGCCCGTAACGGGGTGGGCGCTGGCCAGATATTGATCACCGGTCAGCGCGTGGCACACCAAGATGGCGTTGGTGGCGTTGGCGTTCAGCTTGCCATAGGTTTCATAGGCGATGGTGAGTTCGGGCAGCACACCGCCGCCCGCCAGCGGGAAATCCCCGGGCAGCGTCACGCGGCGATCAAGGCCAAAATGTTCATCCATTGCGGCGCGGGAATAATGGCGAAGGGGTGACTGTGCCAGCGAATTTCGCTAACGGCGCACCATGACCAACGCCGCACCCCAGATAAAGCCCTGGATCGAAGCCATGCACGCCTATGTGCCCGGCAAATCAAGCGCCGGCACGCCCGTGGTGGCCAAATTGTCCTCGAACGAGAATCCGTGGGGGCCATCGCCCATGGCCGTCGCGGCAATGCAGGATGTGATTGCGCAAGGCCATCGCTATCCCGATCCGGCCTCCACGAGCTTGCGTGAGGCGCTGGGCGACAAATATGGCGTGAACCCGGCCCACATCATCTGCGGCACCGGCAGCGATGAAATATTGCACATGATCGCCAGCGCCTTCGCTGGCCCGGGCGACGAGATCATCCACGTGCGCCACGGGTTCGCCGTTTACGAAGGCGCCACTCGCCGCGTCGGCGCGACGCCGGTGGTGGTACCGGATGTGGATTATACCGGCGATATCGATGCCATATTGGCCGCCGTCACACCGGCCACCCGCGTCATCTACATCGCCAATCCCAACAACCCGACAGGCACATTGCTGCCCGCCGCCGACATCCGCCGGCTGATCGCGGGCGCGCCCAGCGATGTCGTGCTGGTGCTGGACTGTGCCTATGCCGAATTCGTCGAAGGCGACTATGAAGACGGCCTGACGCTGGCGCAGAGCCTTCCCAACCTGATCGTCACCCGCACCTTCTCCAAGATCCACGGCCTTGCCGCGCAGCGCATCGGCTGGGCGGTGGCGCCGCTGCCGATCATCGCCGCGCTTGATCGTGTGCGCGGGCCGTTCAACGTCACCACCACCGGCCAGGCTGCTGCCGTGGCGTCGCTGGCAGACGATACCCACCTCGACATGGTGCGTCGCGAAACCATCCGACTGCGCGCCTTTCTGGAGGGTGAAATCGTCGCCTTGGGCAACGCCGGCCTGCGCGCCATCCCGTCGGCCTGCAACTTCATCCTGATCGAATTTCCGGAAGGCGGCCCGGTCACGGCGGCTGATTGTAACCAGTATCTGTTCGATCACGGCATCATCTGCCGTTATCTCGCCGCGCAGAACATGCCGCGCTGTCTGCGCATCTCCATCGGTACCGAAACCGAAACCCGCACCGTCGCCGCCGCCCTGCGCGACTATGTGGAAGGCGCGGCCTGATGCTGCCGTTCGCGCGCGTCGCCATCATCGGTATGGGCCTGATCGGCTCAAGCCTCGCGCGCGCCGTGCGCGAAGCCATGCCCACGGTGCAGCTGACGGTGAGCGATGCCAGCGCGGCGGTGCGGGAACGCGTGGCCGAACTGGGCATCGCCGATGATGTCGCCGATGGCGCTGGCGCGGCTGTGGTGGATGCCGATCTGGTCATCCTGTGCGTGCCGGTGGGCGCCATGGCCGAAGTCGCTGCCGAAATCGGGCCGGAACTGGCGCCCGACACGGTGGTGAGCGACGTCGGCTCGGTGAAAGAAAGCGTGCTGAAGGTGCTGGGCGCCGCCCTGCCCGGCGTGCACGTAATCCCCGCCCACCCGGTGGCTGGCACCGAAAAATCTGGGCCGGATGCCGGCTTTTCCAGCCTGTTCAAGGGCCGCTGGTGCATCATCACGCCGCCGCCGCGCGCCGATGAAGTGATGGTGGAGCGCTTGTCCGAATTCTGGCGGCGGCTGGGCGCCAAGGTCGATCTGATGGATGCGCCCCACCATGATCGCGTGCTCGCCGTCACCAGCCACCTGCCGCACCTGATCGCTTATTCGATCGTTGGCACCGCCAGCGATCTGGAACAGGTGACCAAAGCCGAGGTGATCAAATATTCCGCCGGTGGTTTCCGCGATTTCACCCGCATCGCCGCGTCTGATCCGGTGATGTGGCGCGACGTGTTCCTCAACAACCGCGAGGCGGTGCTGGAACTGCTGGGGCGCTTCACCGAAGATCTGGTGGCGCTGCAACGCGCCATCCGTTGGGGCGAAGGCGACACGCTGGAAAATCTGTTCACCCGCACCCGCGCCATCCGCCGCCAGGTGATCGACGAAGGCCAGGACACCGATAAGCCCGATTTTGGCCGGTAAACCGGGCGGCGCGCAGGGCATAAAATTTACTGATTATGGAACTTCGTATTTATAATTGCAACTATTAGATAACTTTTTCCACAATATTGGGGTCGCGTAACCGCGCGGCAGGCCGAAAACGGCCGCTGCGCAACCAGAGCCTGATTTCGGGGGATCTCATGACGAAGCGTTTCATTCAGACTGTGGCCGCGATGTCCGCCGCCGCCGTGGCCTTCACCGCCGTTCCGGCCGCTGCGCAGATCAATGCCGGCCGCAAGGGTGGCATTGAAAAGGCCCGCGCCGCCAAGACCGCCGAACTGCCCCGGTGCACCAAGGCGCTGGGCACCATGGGGATCAGCGATCCCGAACCCGCTGGTGGGAAGGCCTAGGCCTTGGTTCACCCGAAGCCTTGCTGCGCGTCCATGCCCAGAAATCCGGCTGCTTCCGCCTGGTCAACCGTTCGCAGCGCGGCATGGCCGCGATGCAGCAGGAACGCGCCCTCGCCTCCGGTGGTGAAACCCGCGGCGGCGGCACCATCGGCAAAGGCCAGATGGTGGAAGCCGATTTCACCCTGATTCCCAACATCGTCACCGCCAACCGCAACAAGGGCGGTTTCAAGATCGGCGGCCTGCTCGGTGCGTTCGTGCCGAGCGTTGGCGGCGCCCTGCTACGCGGGCTTGACGTGAAAAAGCGCTCGGCCAACGTCACGCTGGAAGTCGTCAACAACAAGTCGTCGGAAGAATTCGTCACCGAAGGCCAGGCCACCAAGACGGATGTGGGCTTTGGCGCCGGTGGCGGCATCTTTGCCGGCGGTTTCCTAGGGGCCGGCGGTGCCAGCGGCTATGCCGATTCCGAAATCGGCCAAGTCATTGCGCTGGCCTATCTCGATGCCTTCACCAAACTGGTCAGCGATCTGGGTGGCCTCGAAGCCGCTGCTGGCGGCCCGCAGGCCGAACGCGCCGTGGTGATGAAGAACCCGGGCCGCATGTTTGCCGGCCCGGCGCTGAACGCCAAGGTGATCAAGCCGCTCGACGGCGGTGCGATGCTCTATCCCACCGGCAACAAGGAAGGCGGCTTCTGGGAAGTGGCCGACGAATTGGGCGCCAAGGGTTGGGTGAGCGAAATCGCCATCGGCATTGGCAAGTAATCAGCGACTGACGCAACAGCACGGCCATCCGCCAGCCTGGCGGGTGGCCGTTTTGCTGTTCACCGCTAAGGATCAGCGCAATCTGGGGCAGGCCGGCACCCGGCCGCGCCGCGCCCGCGTGGCGAGATCGGCCGTGATGCCCGACAAGGCCACCGCCCCGCCCGCCGGCAACGACGTTTCCAGCGCCAACCGCACCGCGCTGCGCAATCGCTGTTCAGCCGGCGGCACGGTGCCATTCAGCGCCGCCTGCACGGCCATCGGGCAGACCGTTGTGATGGCGCCCGCCAGCCGTGTCCCTGTTCCCAGCGGCACGATAGTCGCATCCAGCTTGAAGATTTCGCCCGTGGCGTCGCTGCCGGTCATCACCAGATCAAGGCTGCCGGCGCTTGAGGCCCAGCGGCGATAATCGTCCAGGCGGCCGGCGGCGCGCGCCGTCACGTCGGCGGCCAGGCTGATCGGCGCGCCCTGCCCCAGCGCAAAGCCCGTGGCACCAATCACCAACTGGCCATGCTGGGCCAGGCGCGGACGGGCAAGCTGGGCAGGAAACACTTCGCGAATGTGCAGTTCAAGGCTGTCGGCGCGGAAATCGGGGCCAAGGCCGCTATTGCCGCGCGCGCCGGGGAGCACGATGGAAAGCCGCGCCAGCCGGTTCAAGCCGGCCGCATCCGGCGCAATCTTCAGGCTCGCCGTGGCCGATGCCGCCTCCACCCGGGCCTGCAGGCCGGCCGCGCCCGCCGTCAGCGCCACGCCCTGGGCCTGGAGCACGGTCAATTCCGGCCGCCACGGCCCGCGGTTGAGCCGCAGCTTGTCCACCGCCAGCGCCACGCTGGTTCCCCCATTGTGCGCCAGTGTCACCCCGGCCAGTTCGGCTTCCATGCGATAGGGGAAACCCGTCACTTGCACGTGCCGGCCGGGGAACCAGCCGGCCAGCGTGGTTTCGAAATCCGCCGCCCAGCCGCGCCAGAAATAGCCATAGGCCGCCAATCCCACCAGCAGCGGCAACAGGCTCAACAACAGCGGCCATCGGCGTTTCATATGCGGCCCTCTGCCTGCAGTGCATTGATCGCGGCGTGCACGCGGGCCTCCACTTCGCCGCGCGGCAGGCCGGGCGGGATCGGAGCGCCCACCTTCATGTGCACGGTGCCGGGATATTTGATAAAGCTTTTCGGCCAAACGCTGCCGCTGTCCAGCGCAACAGTCACCACCGGCAGTTTCAGCATCTTGTAGAGCCCTGCAAAGCCGGCGGCGAGCGGCGGCGTTTCGCCCACACCCACGCGCGTGCCTTCCGGGAAGATCACCACCGGCCGCCCGCTGCCCACCGCAGCTTGCGCCTGCCGCATCATCTCGCGCAGCATCCCGGCCGAGCCGGAACGATCGACGAAGATCGAACCATGCCGGGCCGAGGCCAGGCCCCAGATCGGGATCTTGCGCAATTCCTGCTTCATGACCACCGCCGGCCGTTCGAACCACCACAGCGTGAGAATAGCTTCCAGCGCACTTTCATGTTTCAGCGCAAACAACTGCAGGCCTTGCGGAATTTCGCCGTCGATCTCGATGCGAATGCCGGTGATGGCCCGGCTGCACAGCCGAAACCAGCCCGCCCACAGCTTCGGACCGATATAAAGGCTGGCCCCCGAACCCAGCAGCCCCAGCAGCAGCGCCAGCGGCACCAAAATCAACGATCCGCCCATGAACATGATCTGGAAGATGATGGTGCGAACCAGAGCCAGGAGAGTTGCCAGCGGGTTATGCCGCATCACGCCGCCCCCGCCAGCAGCGCACCCCGGCGCAGCAGCCACTTCGAATATTCGAACGCCAGCCCCGGCGCCTTGGGTTCTGATGGCACTGCGTCCGAAAGCACCTTCACTTGCGGAGGTAGCACGCGCGACAATTCCAGCTGGGCGCGGCGCATGTGGCTGGCGCTGGTTACCAGTCGGATCGACGTGTACTGATGCTTTGCCACCCAGCGCGCGGTCTCTTCGGCGTTCGACCGCGTATCGACCGCTTCATAGCCCAGATCGGTGGAGCGCAGCCGGCGCGTTGCCACCCCGAAGGCTGCAGCGAGTTGGCGGCGGCTGGTCTTCTCGCCCACGCCCGATACCAGCATGCGCCGCGCCGCGCCGGCCTCCACCACCGCCAGCCCGCGCCGGAAGCGCCCGGCCCCGCCGGTTAACACCACCACGCCGTCGCTTTTCACGGCGAGCGGCGCCGGCCCCGGCAGGGTAAGGCTGAACCAGATCAGGCCCAGCGTCCACGCTAGTACCGGCAGCGCCGCGATGCGCGCCAGCCACATCAGCGGCCCGGCCTTGCGGCGTTTCGGAGCCGCCCTGCGCGCGTTGTTGGGGAAGGATCGGCGGCTCACATCTCACCGCGCTGGCGGCGCAGGGCAAACCAGCGCGCCACATTGGCGTTGTGTTCGGCCAACGTCTTGCCAAACACATGGCCGCCGCTGCCATCGGCCACGAAATAGAGCGCGTCCGTCTCTGCCGGATCGAGCACGGCCATGATCGAGTCCCGCCCCGGATTGGCGATCGGACCCTTGGGCAGGCCGGGTTTCAGATAGGTGTTGTAGCCGGTGTCGCGGCGCAGTTCCGATTGGCGGATGCGGCGGCCAAGCGGCTTGCCGGCGGTGATCGGGTAAATCACGGTCGGATCGGCATCCAGCTTCATGCCTACCGCCAACCGATTGCTGTAAACCCCTGCAATCGTTCGGCGCTCACTGGCCTTGCCGGTTTCCTTTTCGACGATGCTGGCCAGCACAATGGCTTCGGCCGGGCTTCTCACCACGGCGCGCGCCGTGCGCTTGGGCCACAGATCAGCCAGGGTCTTGGTCATTGCCGTCTGCATGCGCTTCATTACCACGGCGCGGTCCTCGCCGGGTTGATATTCGTACGTGTCCGGCAAGATGCTGCCTTCCGCCGGAACGCTCGCCTTGCCATTCAGGCCCGGCACCGCATTCAGCCGCTCTGCCACCAGCACCGCCGGCCAGCCTTCGGGAATGGTGACGGTGAAGCGCTCCACCTCGCCCTTCTGCAGCGCGGCGAGCATGTCGCCCCATGCCGCACCGGGCTGCAACCGATAGCGCCCGGCCTGCACCGGCGCATCGCTGCCCAGCACACGGGCGAGCAGGCGGAACTCACCGGCAGACGAGACGAGACCGGCCTCTTCCAGATCGCGTGCCACGCTCGCCAGGCTGGCACCGCGCTTTACCTCGAACGAAACCGCAGGGGCGGCCGTGTTGCCCCAGCCAAACCATGGCGCCAGCACAATCGGCACCCCCACCAGCAACAGCAGGGCAACAAAAGCCAGGATGGCGCGACGCATGGCGTCAGACGCCGCGCATCACCAGCGTTGCGTTGGTGCCGCCAAAGCCGAACGAGTTGTTGAGCACGGCGCGGATGCGGCGCGGCTTGGCGACATGCGGCACCAGATCAACCCCGATGCAGGCATCCGACGGGTTGTCGAGGTTCAGCGTCGGCGGCGCCACCTGGTCACGCAGGGCGAGCAGGCAGAAGATCGCTTCCACTGCGCCAGCCCCGCCAAGCAGGTGGCCAATGGCCGACTTGGTGGACGACATCGAGACATTGTCGATGGCGCTGCCAAACAGCCGCTTCACCGCGCCCAGTTCCAACTCGTCACCCATCGGGGTGGAGGTGCCGTGGGCGTTGATATAGTCGATGTCTTCCGGGTTCAGGCCAGCCTTGCGCAGCGCCATCTGCATGGAACGGAAGGCGCCCGAACCTTCCGGATGCGGCGCGGTCACGTGATAGGCATCGCCGGTCAGGCCATAGCCGATCACTTCGCCATAAATCTTGGCACCGCGCGCCTTGGCCCGCTCATATTCTTCCAGCACCACCACGCCAGCGCCTTCGCCCATCACGAAACCATCGCGATCCTTGTCATAGGGGCGGCTGGCGCGGGTGGGATCGTCGTTGAAGTTGGTCGAAAGCGCGCGGGCCTGCGCGAAACCGGCGATGCCCAGCGGGCACAGGGCACTTTCCGAACCGCCGGCCAGCATCACATCGGCATCATCCAGCGCGATCATGCGGGCGGCATCGCCAATGGCATGGGCGCCGGTGGAGCAGGCGGTGACGACCGCGTGGTTGGGGCCCATCAGGCCATATTTGATCGAAACCTGGCCCGAGATGAGATTGATCAACCGGCCATGCACGAAATGCGGCGACACGCGGCGCGGGCCCTTTTCGTGCAGCACGATTGATTCGCTGGCGATGCCCGGCAGGCCGCCGATGCCGCTGCCAATGGAGCAGCCAGCTCGGAAGCGTTCTTCCTCGGTCATGTCGGTAAGGCCGGCGTCTTCGATGGCCTGTCCGGCCGCATCAATGCCATAGACGATGAACGGATCGACCTGGCGCTGCACCTTGTAATCAACGCGCTTGTTGGCATCAAAGGTGAGCCCGGTGCCGTCGCCGGCCTTCACTTCGCAGGCGATGCGGCACAGCTGATCGGATGCGTCAAAGCGCGTAATCGGGCCAGCGCCCGATTGTGAGGCCAGGATGTTGGCCCAGACGGTTTCGACATTCGCACCCAGCGGGGTGACCAGGCCCAGACCAGTGATGACGACACGGCGCATCGGCAATCCATTCTTCTGCGCGACCGGCCTGCCCTGCCGGCGCTTGGGTTTGGGCCGTTCCTTACGGAAAACTGAGGCCCATTTGGCACGAAACGGCCCGCCGCTTGTGTTCAAGCGATGGGCCGTTCCCTGTTATCGCCGGCTCAGCCGGCCAGCCCTGTCTTGTTGGCATGAGGGCCGCGACAACCGCAGCCCTCAGGCAATCACTTGCCGTTGGCACCGATGAAATTGATCGCATCGGCCACGGTGAGGATCTTTTCGGCGGCATCGTCGGGGATTTCCACGCCGAATTCTTCTTCGAAGGCCATCACCAGCTCGACGGTGTCGAGGCTGTCGGCGCCCAGATCGTCAATGAAGCTGGCGGCTTCGGTCACCTTGTCGGCTTCCACGCCCAGATGCTCGACAACAATCTTCTTCACGCGCTCGGCGACATCGCTCATGGTTTTCTTCCCTTGTTATCGCGGCGAAGCATCGCCGGTGGTTGGCTAACAGTTACCCGGCGGCAGTAGCGTGATGGCGAAATTGTGGCAAGAGCGCAGCGCGGCCTGCGTGCATGGCGCAGCCAAGCGGGCGGACCCGGCGGCTCTGCCGCCGGCCGCGCCCATCAAGGCATCGCCATCCCGCCGTTGATGTGCAGCGTGTGCCCGGTAACGTACGAAGCATCCTTCGACGCCAGATACACCACCCCCGCCGCAATATCCGCGCCTTCGCCCAGCCGCCCCGCCGGAATCCTTGCCGTCAGCGCATCCTTCTGCGCGTCGGGCAGCGCATCGGTCATCGCCGAAAGGATGAACCCCGGCGCGACGCAGTTCACCGTAATGTTGCGCGACGCCAGTTCCTGCGCCAGCGCCTTCGACATGCCGATCAACCCGGCCTTGGACGCCGCATAATTAGCCTGCCCCGGATTGCCGGTGACGCCCACCACGCTGGTGATGGCGATCATGCGACCAAAGCGCTGCTTCATCATCGGCTTGGCGGCAGCGCGATAGAGGCGGAAAGCGGCTTCGAGGTTGATGCGGATCACATCCGCCCACTCATCATCCTTCATCCGCATCGCCAGATTGTCGCGCGTGATGCCGGCGTTGGCGACCAGGATATCGAGCCGGCCGCCCAGTGCCTCCACCGCCTGCGGCACCAGCGCATCAACAGCGGCGCTGTCGGAAAGATTGCACGGCAGAATCACCGCATCAGGGCCGCATTCGGCGGCCACTGCCGCCAACGCTTCGGCGCGGGTGCCCGAAAGCGCAACACGGGCGCCACGCGCGGCCAGTGCCTTCGCAATCGCGCTGCCGATGCCGCCGGACGCCCCGGTGACAAGGGCGGTCATGCCGGTGAGATCAAACATGCTTATCCTCCTTCAGGCGATCGCAGCAGCGATGGCTTCAACGCCAGGCATGTCGGCGGCGGTGATGGTCGGAACGTCAGGGGTGATGCGCCGAATCATCGGGCCGAGCACCTTGCCGCCCAATTCCACGAAACCGGTCACGCCCAGTGCGGCCATGGTCAGCACCGATTCCCGCCAGCGCACGGTGCCGCACACTTGTTCCACCAGCAGGCGGCGAATCTCATCCGTGTCGGTCACTGGCGCGGCGGTCACGTTGGCGACCAGCGGCACGGTCGGCGCGGCCAGCGGCGCTTTGGCAAGCGCCTCAGCCACCGCATCAGCCGCCGGCTGCATCAACGGGCAATGGAACGGCGCGGAAACCGGCAGCAGCACCGAGTGGCGCGCACCCTTGGTCTTGGCGAGGTTCATGGCGCGGGCCACGGCCTCGACATGGCCGGATACCACCACCTGGCCCGTCGCATTGTCATTGGCGGCGGCACACACCTGCCCCTGGGCCGCTTCGGCGGCAATGGCCGTCACCGTTTCGAAATCTAGGCCCAGCAGCGCCGCCATCGCGCCCACGCCCGGCGGCACTGCGGCCTGCATCGCTGTCCCACGCAGCCGCAACAGGCGGGCGGTATCAGCTAGGCCCAGGCTGCCGGCGGCGCACAGGGCGGTATATTCGCCAAGGCTGTGCCCGGCCACAAACGCTGCCTTGTCGGCCAATCGCACCCCGGCTTCGTTTTCCAGCACGCGAAGGCAGGCAATGCCCACCGCCATGATCGCCGGCTGGGCGTTGGTGGTGAGGGTCAGTTCCTCTTCCGGCCCTTCCCACATCAGCCGCGACAGGCGCTCGCCCAGCGCTTCGTCAACTTCTTCGAACGCGGCGCGGGCGTGGGGGCTGGCATCGGCAAGGCCCTTGCCCATGCCCACCGATTGGCTGCCCTGGCCTGGAAAGATGAAAGCGCGAATGGTCCCTCTCCCGATGGATCTCGTTGTGCGCCGCCGATTAGGCGCTTCATCGCGCCCATGCAACCGCCCGGCCCGAACGCCTGCGACACTGAGGTCAACCGGGGCGTTTTGCCCGGTTGCATGGCGCAAAACTTCCGGTATGGGCTGCTCTTCGCGCTCAGGGAGGGGGCTGGGGGGATTCGCCGTGGCCATTCATCGGCCCGCAACCCCGCTGAGACCATTCAGGTTCGCGGATCGGTGGCCACGCAGGCCGCCGCTTGTGAGTTTTGGGACGAGAACAGCGAGCAATCGCTAATGAAGGGATCGCCAATGAAGATGGATGCCCGCCTGTTGATCGCTGCCAGCCTGTTGGCTGTCGCCGCCCCGGCTGCGGCCGCCGTGTCGCCTGCCGTGGGCAAGGCGCTCAACGCAGCGGCCGCTGCCGCCAAGTCGCGCAATGCGGCTGGTGTTGCCGCTGCCATTGGCCAGGCCCGCGCCGCCGCCAGCACCGCTGAAGAGCGCGAGAAGACCGCCCAGATGGCCGGCTTTGCCTTCACCGCTGTCGGTCAATATGGCCAGGCCGCTGCCGCGCTGGAACAGGTTGGCGCCCCGTGCAACCAGCTTGGCCCGCTCTATTATCGCGCCGGCCAGCTAGACAAGGCGGTCGCCATTGCCCGCAAGTGCCCCGGTGAAGCCAGCCAGATCATGGTGGCGCAGGCGATGACCCGCCAGGGCAACCATAAGGCTGCGATCGCCGCCTACAACGCGCTCATCAAGAGCAACGGCCCCAAGGCCATTTATCTGGAAAACCTGGCCGGCGCCCAGTTCAAGTCGGGCGACAAGAAGGCCTATCTGGCCACCACCACCCGCCTGATCAAGTCTGATCCGTCGGCGGCGCGCTGGAAGGTCCTGCTGACCGAGCTTCAGAGCCACAACATGCGTTCGGAAGCCAAGCTCGGACTGTACCATCTGATGTTCACCACCGGCACACTGGCCCGCAAGGAAGATTATCACGACTTTGCCAAGCTCGCGATGATCAACGGCCAGGCCGCTGTTGCCAAGGCCGCTCTCGACAAATCCGGTGTGACCAACGACGCGATGGACCAGAAACTGGCCGCCGCTGCTGCCGCCGCCGTCGCGAGGGAAGCGCCGGAAGCCTTGAAGATGTCGGCCAGCCCGGCCACCGCCTTCAAGGGCGGCAACGCCTATCTGGGCCTGAATGATTACGCCAAGGCCATCGCCGCCTATGACAAGGCAATCGCCGCCAACGGCCTGGATGCCGATTATGCCCGCGTGTTCAAGGGCATCGCTGCCACCCGTGGTGGCCAGAAGGCCGTCGCCATCGCCTCGTTCAAGACGGTGAACGAAAAGAGCGGCATGAAGGATATCGCCGATCTGTGGAGCCTCTACGCTTCCACTCGCTGATCTTTCGCACCAACAGCAAAAGGGCCGCCGTGGCACCCCACGGCGGCCCTTTTTCGTTGCGGTGCGGCCGCCTCAATCCCCCGCTGGCCGCGATTGCAGCTGGATATAATTGGCCGGGCCCATCTGCCGGATCATTTCCTGCTGCGTCTCGATGAAATCGACATGCTCTTCCTCGGCGGAGAGGATCTCGGCAAACAGATCGCGCGACGCGAAATCGCGCACCTTCTCGCAATGTTCGATAGCATCCTTCAGCAGCGCGATGGCTTCGAATTCCAGCTCCAGATCCGCCTGCAGCACTTCTTCCACCGTTTCGCCGATGCGCAGGCGATTAAGCGCCTGCATGCCGGGCAGGCCTTCCAGGAAGAAGATCCGCTCCATCAGCTTGTCGGCATGCTTCATCTCGTCGATGGATTCGTGCCGCTCGTAATCAGCAAGCTTCTTGATGCCCAGATTGTCAAGCAGGCGATAATGCAGCCAATATTGGTTCACCGCCGTCAGCTCACCCTTGAGCACGGCATTCAGAAATTCGATCACCTTGGCGTCACCGCGCATGGCCTGTCTCCCTTTGCTGGGTCCGCCATGGTGCAAATCTTGATCTGAGTCAAGAAAAGTCGTGGTTTTTCTGATACTTATTACTGCAACGCACTTGCATTAGCAGCGGTAATTCAGGCGAAGCTGCGCGCGTCCGCCAGGATTTCCTTAGCAAACGGCAGGCACTGCCCGCACTTCACCTTGCAGCCCAGTTGCGCATAGGCCGCCTTCGGGCACGATTTGCCGGCCACCCGCGCGGCTTCGCGGACATCCCGTTCCTTCAGCGCATTGCAGACACAGACGATCACGTTTCCCTCGCGAGTCGAGTGGCGTTACTGCGAATCGTTATCATCCATGTCTGCTGCTAATGCAAGTGGTTCGCAGTATCCAGTTGGTGGCGGAGGGGGCAGCGCTGAACCCGCCACGGCGGCGGGCGCATACGCAAGCCTGGAAGAAACCTCAAGCCCCTCCCCCAACTTCCTGACGCACGAGGTTGGCAATGCTTTGCGCGAGCTCCGCGCTGCGGAAGGGCTTCCTCAGCCGCGACAAGTCTGGAGCGATCCCGTCAGGATTGGCGTAGCCAGACACGATCAGGATCGGCAGCCCCGGCTTGCGGGCGCGCACCGCCTGCGCAAGGTCAGCACCGCTCATGCCCGGCATGAGATAGTCGGTGACGAGGACGTCAGGCGCCGGGCCTTCGTCAAGCAGCCGCAACGCCTGCTCACCAGAAGCGGCCTCGATCACGTCATAGCCCAGGTCCACCAACACGTCGGCCGTGCAGAGCCGCATCAGTTCCTCGTCATCGACAAGAAGGACGCGCAGCCTAACGCGGGCGGCGCCGGCAGATAGGTTCGGAAACCACTCATGCCGGGCCGGCGGGCGTGGTCGCAGTGGCGCGTGCCAAAAGAGGAATGGGGCCAAGTCCGGCTGGCCTCTATTTCGCGCTTCACATTGGCCGTCATCACCGCGACAGTGGGTGTGCATCAATCCAAGGAACTGCCCGCATGGAAACGACCAACCTGTTCCGCCTCGACGGCCGCATCGCCCTTGTCACCGGTGGCAGCCGCGGCATCGGCAAGATGATCGCCGCCGGCTTCATCGCGCAGGGTGCCAAGGTTTATATCTCGTCGCGCAAGCCTGCTTCCTGCGCCGAAGCCGCAGCAGAGCTTGGCTCGAACTGCATCGCGCTGCCGCAGGATGTTTCAACCGTCGCCGGCTGCCAGGCACTGGCCGCGCAATTTGCCGCGCTCGAACCCCGGCTCGATATTCTCGTCAACAACGCGGGCGCCGCCTGGGGCGCGCCGTTCGAGGCGTTTCCGGAAAGTGGCTGGGACAAGGTGATGGACCTCAACGTCAAATCGCCGTTCTTCCTGACCCAGGCCCTGCATGACCTGCTGAAGGCGTCTGGCCGCCGTGAACAACCGGCCAAAGTCATCAACATCACGTCGATCGATGGCATCCGGTTGAATCCGCAGGAAACCTACAGTTACCACGCCTCGAAATCGGCGCTCATCTACCTGACCAGGCGCATGGCGGCGCGGCTTGTGCACGATGCCATCAATGTGACCTCGATCGCGCCCGGCGCGTTTGCCAGCGAGATGAACCGCGTGGCACGCGATCACGGCGATGCGGTCGCCAAGCTGATTCCAGCGAGGCGCATCGGTGTGGACGAGGATATGGCCGGCGCCGCCATCTACCTTGCCAGCCGCGCCGGGGATTATGTGATTGGCGAAACGATCACAGTGGATGGCGGCGTCGCCCACGCCAACACAGGTTCGGGCTTCTCCGAGTGAACACGGCCGTCTGAAGCGGCCGCTCTGGTGCCTGCCGGGCGGAAGGCGGCTTTACGCCTTACCGCCGGCCGAAGAGTTTCTCGATATCGGTCTTGGCCAGGCGCACCCACGTGGGGCGGCCGTGGTTGCATTGGCCGGAATGGGGGGTGACTTCCATCTCGCGAAGCAGGGCGTTCATTTCGGCAATCGAAAGATGCCGGCCGGCGCGGACGCTGCCGTGGCAGGCCATGGTGGCAGCGACACCGTCGAGGCGTTCTTTCAAGCTCAGCGCGCGGCCGAAGGCGGAAAGATCGTCGGCCAGATCGGTGATCAGACCCTTCACGTCGCACGTACCGAGCAGCGCCGGCGTGGCGCGGACGAGGATGGCGGTGGGGCCGAAGGCTTCGACCTCCAGGCCGAGTTCGGCCAGTTCGTCGGCACGATCGGCGACGCGGCCGGCGCCGATCTCGTCCAGTTCCACCACTTCGGGCACCAGCAGCGCCTGGGACGCGACGGCGCCGCCGGCCAGCGCGCGGTTCATGCGCTCCAGGGTCAGACGCTCATGGGCGGCGTGTTGATCGACGATGATCAGCGCATCGTCGGTTTCGGCGACAATATAAGTGGCGGCGACCTGGCCGCGCGCGGCGCCCAAAGGGAATTGTTGGGGTGGCGGCGCGGGGGCGGCGGCTGGACCGGAGGCTGCAAAAGCCGGCGGCAATTGGTTGAACAGGCGCGGCGCTTCGGCCCAGCCCACCGCCGGCCCGGCGCCGCCAGCAAAAGCCCCAGGAAAAGCCAACGCGCCGCCAGCCGCCGGATCAGCGCCGCCAGCCGGCGGCCACGCACCGGCAGCGCTCGGCAGCGGTTCGGACACGAACGCCGCCAATGCAGCGCCGGAAACCTGGGTGCTGGCCCGGTGCCCGGCTTCATCCAGCGCACGGCGCAGGCCCGAAACGATCATCCCGCGCACCTGGGCGGCATCGCGGAAGCGCACCTCGGTCTTGGCCGGGTGGACGTTCACATCCACGAAGTCGGACGGCACATTCAGGAACAGCGCGACGACCGGATGACGATCGCGGGCCAGCAGATCCTGATAGGCCCCGCGCAGCGCGCCCACCAGCAGCCGATCCTTCACAGGGCGTTGATTCACAAACAGATATTGGTGATCGGAAACGCCCCGATTCCACGTCGGAATGCCGGCCAGCCCCGCCAGGTGCAGGCCTTCGCGCTCCAGATCGACCGCGACAGCATTGCCGGCAAAATCCGGGCCAATGATCGCCGCCAGCCGCGCCAGCGTCGAATGCGGGCTGGCATCGGGCAGCGGCGGCAGGTTCAGAAGGCGCCGGCCTTCGTGTTCGACCACGAAACCCACTTCGGGCCGCGCCATGGCCAGCCGTCGGATATGATCAAGGCAAGCGGCCAGCTCGGAACGTGGCGATTTCAAGAACTTGCGCCGCGCCGGCACCTGCGCGAATAGGCCATCCACCCGCGCCACCGTCCCCGGCGCCGCACTGGCCGGGCCGTCGTGGATGATACGGCCATTGTCCACCACCAGCCGCCAGCCCTCCCCACCTTCAGGCCGACTGGTCAGCGACAGGGTGGCGACCGAGCCGATCGAGGGCAGCGCTTCACCACGAAACCCCATGGTCGCAATGGCAGCCAAATCTTCATCGGGCAATTTGGACGTCGCATGCCGCTCGATCGCCAGCCGCAACTGGTCTGGCGCCATGCCGATGCCATCATCGGCCACTTCCAGCCCATCGATGCCGCCATTCACCAGGCTCACCCGGATGCGCCGGGCGCCGGCATCCAGTGCATTTTCAACCAGTTCTTTGGCGGCACTGGCCGGCCGCTCCACCACCTCGCCGGCGGCGATGCGGTTGATCAGGGTTTCAGGCAGGCGGCGAATGGGCACCAGCCTGTATTAAGGGCAGTCGAGCGCACTGTCATGCCCCGCCCGTTCCACTTTGGCCTTCACCCTTGCAAAAAACGACATTCGGGGCCAAAGGCGGCGGATTGATCGCGCGCGCCCGCTAAACCCACCCTCGTGCCTTGGTAAAATCCTCATCATGTCGCCTTTCAGCCGGATGTTTTCCTTCCTCTCCCAGGATATGGCCATCGACCTGGGCACGGCCAACACGCTCGTCTATGTGCGCGGCCGCGGCATCGTGCTCAACGAACCCAGCGTGGTCGCCATCGAGACCATCCGCGGCAACAAGGTCGTCAAGGCGGTTGGCAACGAAGCCAAGGTGATGATGGGCCGCACCCCCGGCAACGTCGAATGCATCCGCCCGCTGCGTGACGGCGTGATTGCCGACATCGATGTCGCCGAACAGATGATCAAGCACTTCATCAAGAAGGTGCAGACCAGCCGTTTCGGTCGCTATCCGGAAATCGTCATCTGCGTGCCGTCGGGTTCGACCAGCGTGGAAAAACGCGCCATCCGTGATGCCGCCAACAACGCCGGCGCCACCCAGGTCTATCTGATCGAAGAGCCGATGGCGGCCGCGATCGGTGCCGGGATGCCCGTCACCGAACCGATCGGTTCGATGGTCGTCGATATCGGCGGCGGCACCACCGAAGTCGCCGTGCTGTCGCTGAAGGGCCTCGCCTACACCACCAGCGTGCGCGTTGGCGGGGACAAGATGGACGAAGCCATCATCAACTACGTGCGCCGCAACTTCAACATGCTGATCGGCGAAGCCACTGCCGAGCGCATCAAGAAGGAAATCGGCACCGCCAAGAAGCCGGCCGATGGCATTGGCGAGACCGTTTTCATCAAGGGCCGCGACCTGATGAACGGCGTGCCCAACGAGATCCAGATCAACCAGGGCCAGGTCGCCGAAGCACTGGCCGAACCGGTGGCGACCATCGTCGAAGGCGTGCGCGCCGCGCTGGAAAACACCCAGCCGGAACTGGCCGCCGATATCGTTGATCAGGGCATCGTGCTCACCGGCGGCGGCGCCCTGCTGCGCGATCTGGATGTCGTGCTGCGCGAAGCCACTGGCCTGCCGGTCAGCGTGGCCGACGAACCGCTCACCTGCGTTGCCATCGGCACCGGCCGCGCGCTGGAAGATCCGATGTATCGCGGCGTGCTGATCACCGCCTGAGCTGCAACCCATTCGGGGACCCATGGACTGGACTCCCGCCCCTCGCCGCCCCACCGCCATACGGCGGGAGCAGAACCTCGCGCTGGTTTCGGCCGTGGTGTCGGGCGGCGTGATCGCGGCCGGGTTGATCCTGCTGCTGGTGGCGCGCGTGAATCCCGAAACCGCCAGCGGCGTGCGCGCGGTGGCCACCGATATCGTTGCGCCATTGTGGTCAGTGGTGCGTGCGCCAATCGATGGCGCGGGCAAAGTGGCTGGCGATTTCGGCGATTATTTCGGTGCTGTCAGCCGCGCTGACCAGCTGGAAGCCGAGCTGGACAAGGCCAATGCCCGGCTCCGCGCCGCCCGCAACGGCCAGCGCGAACTGCAGCAGCTGAAGCGGCTGATGGCGGTGCGGGAGCCCACGCGGACGGTGATCGCCACCACACGCATCGCGGCGGCCACGTCGGGCAGCGTTGCCCGCACCGCCATGCTGGCCGTGGGCAGCGGCGCTGGCATCACCCGCGACATGCCAGTGATCGGCACCGATGGCCTGGTCGGCCGCACACTGGAAGTCGGCCGCCAATCGGCCCGGGTGCTGCTGCTCACCGACCCCCTGTCGCGCGTGCCGGTGATCGTCGAGCGCACCGGCCAGGCCGGGCTGGCTGTCGGGCGCAATCTGCCTACACTGCTGCTCACCGATCGCATCGGGCCGGAACTGGCACTCGTTGCCGGCGATCGCATCGTCACCTCGGGCGACGGCGGTGTGTATCCGCCGGGCGTGCCAGTGGGCGTGGTGGTGGATCCCCGCGCCGATGGCCCGGTGATCCGCCTTGCCACCAGCCCGTTGGGCGGCGGCTTTGTCACGGTGGAGAGCGCCTGGCTGCCCATCCCCGATACCCAGCCGCAGGGCCCTGTGTTCGATGCACCGGTGCCGGTGGAAGCCCGCACAAGGGGCGCACCGCCACCGCGCCTGCGCACCAGCGAACCGCCGGCGAATTGATCTGGCCCGCCCGTGATCGCCACCCCGCCTCCCCCAGCCCTGCTGATGACCCCGGACGAACGCCGGCGCTGGTATCTGTCGTTGTGGCGCTATGCCGTTCCGGCACTGGCCAGCATGGCGTTGCTGGTGCTCATGCTGGCCCCGCTGCCGATCAGCCTGCCGGCCATGCCGCATCTGGCCCTGATGGGCGTGCTGGTTTGGGCCATGCTGCAGCCGGGGCTGATGCCACCGTGGCTGGCCTTCTGCATCGGCATGCTGGCCGATTTGTTGTTCGGACAGCCACTCGGGGTCAATGCCACCCTGTTTGCCGTCGCCACCGGCGTGATGCGGATGACCGGCCGGGTATTTGGCCGCCACGGATCGCTGTTTGATTGGCTGCTGGTGACCGGCGTGCTGCTGGGCTTTGCGCTGCTCACCGGGCCGCTGATGGCGCTGGCCGGCCGGCCGACCACGACGCTTCCGCTGCTGTGGCAATGGCTCACCAGCGTGGCGGCGTGGCCGTTGGTGGTGCGCCTGTGCGCCGCCATTCAGCGCAAGCTGGCGGCATCTGCACCCCATTGGCGCCATGGATGATCCCGTTCGCCGCATGGCGTTTTCGCGCCGCGCGCTGCTGCTGGGCGCCGGCATGGCCGGCACCGGTGCGCTGCTGGCCGGGCGCATGGCCTGGCTCGCCGTGTTCGAAGGCGAGACCTACCAGCTTCGTGCCCAGGCCAACCGCGTCCAGGATCGGCTGATCCCGCCACGGCGCGGCTGGATCGTCGATCGCCAGGGCAAGCCCATCGCCATGAATCGCCCGGATTACCGGCTGGAACTGCGCCCGGCAGAGGTGGAAGACCTCGACGCGACGCTGGTCGCCATCCGCGCCGTGCTGGATATCGATCTGGCCGAAGACGCCCGCATTCGCGACGATTGCGCCACCCAACCCAGCTTCATGCCGGTGGTGGTGCGCCAGAATCTCAGCTGGCGGGAATTTTCCGCCTGCAATGTCCGGCTTGCCACCCTGCCCGGCGTCACCCCGGTGCAAAGCTTCTCGCGCTTCTATCCCGAGGCGGATCATTTCGCCCACATTGTCGGCTATGTCGGCGCGCCAACGCCGGAACAATATCGCGAGGAAAAGAACCCGCTGCTGATCTATCCGGGCTTCCGCATCGGCAAGGACGGGATCGAACGTTTTGCCGACAAGCAGCTGCGCGGCACGGCCGGCTCCTCCCGCGTGGAGATCACCGCGCGCGGCGAACTGGTGCGCGAACTGGGCACCAATGCCGACACGCCCGGCGACACGCTGAAGCTGACCATCGATCGGGATCTGCAGGATTATGCCGCGCGCCGGCTGGGAGACAATTCGGCCAGCGTCATCGTCATGGATGTCATCACCGGCGACGTGCTGTGCATGGTCTCCATGCCGGCCTATGATCCCAACATCTTCTCGCGCCGCGTGCCGGCAAAACTGTGGAACGCCCTGCAGAAGGATGATCACACCCCGCTCTTGAACAAGAGCGCAATGGGCCTTTATCCGCCCGGCTCCACCTTCAAGATGGTGACCACGCTGGCCGCGCTGGAGGCCGGCATCGATCCCGCCGACACAGTGGGCTGTTCCGGCGCCTATCGGCTGGGCAACAACACCTGGCATTGCCACGCACGGCGCGGCCATGGCGGGGTCAACATGCACCGGGCGCTGCCGCTGTCCTGCGACACCTATTTCTATGTCATGGGGCGCAAGGTGGGCATTGATGCCATCGCCGCCATGGCCCGCCGGCTGGGGCTGGGCCAGGAATATCCGCTGCCGCTGCCCGGCCAGGCCAAGGGCATCGTGCCGGACAAGGCATGGAAGCAGCGCCGTTATGGCCCTGATCCCAAAAAAGGCGACTGGCGCGAGGGCGAGACGCTGAACGCGTCGATCGGCCAAGGCTATATCATCACCAACCCGCTGCAGCTGGCAGTGATGACGGCGCGGCTGGCCAGCGGCCGTGAAGTGATGCCGCGCCTGATCGCGGATGGCCCGGCGCCGCAATTCCCGTCGCTTGGCGTCCCAGAGGCGCATCTGGCCCTCGTGCGCCAGGGCATGGTCGATGTGGTCAACGCCGGCTATGGCACCGCCCGCGCCGCCCGCAGCCCGATCGGTGACGTGCTGTTCGCCGGCAAGACCGGCACCGCCCAGGTGCGCCGCATCTCGGCGGCCGAACGCAAGCGTGGCGTGATCCGCAACGAGGCGCTGCCGTGGAAGCAGCGCGACCACGCGCTGTTCGTCGCCTTTGCTCCGGCCGATGCCCCGCGCTATGCCTGTTCGGTGATCATCGAACATGGCATCGCCGGCGGCCGCTATGCCGCCCCCATCGCGCGCGACGTCCTCAGTTTCCTGTTCGAACCCGAACGCGCGCTGGCCGTGCTGCCGCCGATCGAGGCCGAAGCCGCCCGCCTGCGCGCCCTGCGCCAGCAAAACGAAGCCGCCGCCAGCATCGCCAGCGAAACCCGCCAGATGATGCCCAGCTGGCTGAAAATCGACATCAAGCCGCCGGTGTTCGAAATTGCCGACGCCGACGCACCGCAACCCCCGCGTGAGCCTGAGTAAGGCCGATGGACCTGCTCAACGGACCCTGGCGCCGCGAACTGGCCCGCCTGCCGTGGGGCATGGTGCTGATCATCTGCGCCATCGCCGGCTTTGGCCTGGTCGTGCTCTATTCGGCCGCTGGCGGCTCGCTTGACCCGTGGGCGCTGAAACAGGGGGTGCGCTTTGCCATCCTGCTGATCGGCGCGCTGGCGCTGGCGCTGGTGCCGCCCGAACGCTGGCTGGGCTGGGCCTGGCCGATCTATATCACGCTGCTGGTGGCGCTGGTGGGCGTGGAAGTGGCCGGCGCCGTGCGCGGCGGCAGCCAGCGCTGGCTTAATCTGGGCATCATGCAGTTCCAGCCATCGGAAATGATGAAGCTGGCCATCGTGCTGGTGCTGGCGCGCTACTATCAATATGTGCCCAAGGGCTATGAAAGCCGGCCGGATGTGCTGATCCCGGCGCTGGCGCTGATCGCCATGCCGGTGGGCCTGGTAATGCTGCAGCCTGATCTGGGCACGGCCTTGTCGATCCTGTTTGGTGGCGTTGTGGTGCTGTTCCTGGCCGGTGTGCGCCTGTGGCTGTTCGGCACGGCGGCCGCGGCGGTGGCGGCGATGCTGCCGGTGGCATGGTCCATGCTGCATGATTACCAGCGCAAACGCGTGCTGATCTTCCTCGATCCCGAAAGCGATCCGCGCGGCGCGGGCTATCACATCACCCAAAGCAAGATCGCCATCGGTTCGGGCGGCCTTTCCGGCAAGGGCTTCCTGAACGGCACCCAGAGCCACCTCGATTATCTGCCCGAACTCCACACCGATTTTGCCTTCGCCACCATGGCCGAAGAATGGGGCCTGATGGGCGGGCTGTTCGTCATCATTCTCTACGGCCTGGTGCTGGCCTGGGGCATCCGCACCGCCATTTCGGCCCGCAGTCAGTTCCAGCGCCTGCTCAGCCTTGGCCTCACTGCCACCCTGTTCTTCTATCTGGCCATCAACATGATGATGGTGATGGGTCTGGCACCGGTTGTGGGTATCCCGCTGCCGCTGATCAGCTGGGGCGGCAGTGCGATGATGACGGTGATGATCCTGTTGGGCGTGGTGATGGGCATCGCCCGCGCCAACCGCCCCCGGTTCGATTGAGCAAACCCAAAAAAACCGGTTTACAACCCCCCACCCCCCTGCTACTCGCCCGCTCCCGACCGGACGGTTTCGCCGCCCGATCACACGCTTCAAGAGCGTTTGGACGTATAGCTCAGTCGGTAGAGCAGCTGACTCTTAATCAGCGGGTCCCAGGTTCGAGCCCTGGTGCGTCCACCAATATTATTAAGAACTTAGCTGGATTTTTCTAGCCTTGCAGGCACTCCCGCTGCTCCAAAGGTTTCACTAAGGTGTCACGCTTGGGTCGATCCCTGTTCTCGGCAAACGAACCGCGAAGCAGACGGTGGCTAGCTCGGCCGCCCCCCACCCCCTTCAAATCCCTGCCCAGTCAGACCCCACCCCGGGGGTACCCCCCTTATCCCAGATATGGGACCCACGCTTCCTTCCTGCATATTGATCTGCTCTTTAGGTGGCAGGGATGGGGCACAGGCATTAGATAGCCAAATCTTAGTTCGTCTGCACCGAACACAGCAACTGCTCGCACCGCTCATCGGTCATGTAGCGCCGACCGAAGTTCATCAGGTTGCTCCCGCCCTCGGCCTTGATACCTTCTCCACAGAACCTGCGCACGTGCGGCAGCATCTCGCGGATCGACGCTTCGGTCGGTTCTTGGCCCGTCTGCGCCCACATGAAGTCGACAAAAGTGGTCAGGTCTTCGGTCAGACCGTGCTTCAGGATCTGCCGCATATGATAAGCCGCCTGTCCGCTGGAAGGTCCGCTTGCCTGATCTACGGAAGCCTCGATAATTGCCCTGACCAGCGCCCGATCAGTGGTCGGGCTCACCCCGGCCTTTTGTTCTGGCGGTTCGAGCACGAGCGGTTCGTCTGATGGGTCATCGACAGTGTCTGGTAACTCTTTGACGGACACGCCGGCCGAAGCCGGCTTGGACGACAGCCACTTTGGCAGTGCGAACCGGATCATTCGGATGGACCTTTCGGTGGAGCCTGAAGCCCTGCCGGCTCTGGTGACGATGCGGCTTGCGGGCGCGGGCTCAGCCTACTGAAGCTGACAACGCCGCCGTTCATGCGGAGCGACATTTCTCGCTGCTCCTTCCGGGTGTACGGCGGCCTGTGATAGCAGATGCCATTAGGCAACGTGACTTTAACCATGGACGGCCTCCAATACGCTGGCGGGGCGTCTACCAAAGCGATGATCACGCATATGCCCGCACCTCCGTGTTCAGGCTGAGCTCGTTCAGGCGCGCCTGCAGCAGCGACAGCGACAGCGGATCGTACACCTCAACCCAGCGCGCTGAACTCATCGGGTTGGGGAAAGACTCGAAGATCACCTGCCCCTCACGCCGCCCCTTGCCGTCTGCAGGGAAGAGGTCGTGCTTCTGCAGGAACGTGTAGGCTTGGGCTTCGGGCGACAGGTTGTGCTCCCACTGGTCTTCCCACGAGTAGCCATCCATCGGCCGAAACAGCTCTTCCTCGGTCCAGCCTTCTTCGTCGCAAAGGACGTCGATCTGCTCCTGCGTGTCGAGCACATGGCCATGCCAGCGCAGGTTGTCGATCAGCAGATGCGGCTTGGGGATCTCGAAGGCTGGCTGGCCCAGATGGAGCCGCCAATGATCTTCGACAGGCTCGTAGTAGATCGCCTTTGCAGCCTGGGGCGGCGTGATCAGCCACGGGCTGCGGGTGTCGGCGACGGCGGTCGCCACCTCTTTGACAAATGAGGCGGTGATGATGGTTCCTGCACCCAGCAGGAACGAACGACGAGTAAGTGACATGGGCCTTCTCCTTGCGAAACGCACCGCAAGAAGGGCTCGACACGACGTTGCAGGAAAACAGGCTCGTTGGCTTGCGTTACCCGCCACATCTCGCCTTAGCGAATGCCACCTTACCCGAGCAGGCAGGTTGGCGAGGGTTGAACCCTCTCTTGATGCAGGGCAAACATATCGCGGGAGATCGTCAGGGGTCAAGGGCGGCGAGATGCAGTGGCTAATGGAGATGCCCGCGAGGGGCGGGTCAGTGATCCCGGCGCACGCCATGCGCCCAGACCGGGTTGACGATCTCGTGAGCGCCAAACTGAGGCTGTTCAACGCCCAGCCAACGTGGACGCGTAAGAAGCGGCGCCTGCGCGAGGAACTGGACGCGCTGTGCAAAGCCCATGGCTACATCGAGTTCGAGGGCGATGCCCGCAACTACACGCTGCACCGAGTTGGCCAGTCGCTTCAGTACGACGTGCCTCCCAACAAGCGCGGCTGGCTCGCCCCGCTACGCGGCCAGCGGGTGCGGATCATCTGCCTATACAGCGGGCCCTACCGGCGCTGGCTGCGCGCAGGGCCGGTCAGGCATATCGAAGACTGACCATAGTGGCTCTGCATGGGCCCAAATGGAAGGCTCTCTATGGGTCCTGGCGGCTGCATGTCGATAGAGCGCTTTAAGAGGCGCGGTTTTACTGCCGAGCAGCATCGCGCATGGCTGACACCCGCTAAGGGGCTGCCCTCGTGTCGTCGCCTATCTCAATCAGCACAATCAGTTCGCAGACCCGTTCCAGCGCAGCGTTCTGGTCATGGTTGAAGCTGACGTGACCGCGCAGGGAGATCATTGCTTCGGCCAGCGAACGCATAGCCGCCAATAACATATCGACTGAATTCATTTTGACCTCGCCGGCAAACCGACAGACCAAGCCGCAAAACGAAAAGGCGGGCAGTCAGCTTGAACTTTAGTGGTGTAAAGTAGGGCGTGAACTTTAGGCACGGGCGCCCTGCGGACGGTGCGGATCCCGACACCGGAAAGCCAAACTCCCGAAATGCTTGAGAAAAAGCGCTATAACCTCGACCGGGTTACGGCACGCGCGCCCAAGACACTACGGTTGCCAGCGCAACCTTGAAAAAATCGCCCGCCGACGGGTAATCAAGTACCGGTAATCCGTGCCAATTGGGGTCATATCGTAACAGAACATTTCACGAACATTTCTCTGGATGGCTTAGGAACATATTTACCATGTCCCCTTTTGGCATGCTCAAAACGAGAACAGGCATTCTGGCAATCCCATTCCTGCTTGCTCCGGGCTCGGCATTTCTGCACAAAATGTAACGCGATTGCCGGGGAATTTTATGTCTTTGCGCTACGGTCGTGCAGACCGATTGATCCAGCTAGCGCTCGAGATGCAGGCGGCGCGCGGTGGAATGACATTGAGTGACATCGAAGAACGCTTCGAAGTCAGTCGGCGCACCGCGATCCGGATGCGCGACGCCGTGATCGCTGCATTCCCGCAGGCCGACCAAGTTCCGTCAAATGATCGTGCCAAACGTTGGCGGCTGGCTGGCAACGTCACGCAGCCGCTAGGCGGCATCACCGCGGATGACCTTACCTCACTCGACAATGCTGCATCGATATTAGTGCGGGAGAACCTGCTTGATCAGGCAGACGAGCTGCGAGGGGTAGCTTCAAAAATCCGCGCGACGCTGGCTGCAGAACTCATGCGCAAGATCGATCCCGATCTAGGCGCGCTTGCGGAGGCCGAGGGCATTGCAATGCGGCCCGGCCCACGGCCTGCGATCGCCTCGTCGTTGTTTGCCACCATGCGAACCGCCATAAAGTCGTGCCGAAAGGTGTCCTTCTCTTACAGGGGTCGGATGAACGGCAAGGACGATATTCGCACGGTGCGCCCATTGGGCTTTTTATATGGTCATCGCCACTATCTCGTTGCACTCAAGGATGAAGCTGCTGAGCCGGGTTCGGATAATCCGGGCGTCCGGTTCTTTTCGCTACCCCAGATCTCGAAGCTACGCCTGCTACCGGAAAGCTTCGACCGTGATCCTGAATTCAACCTCGCACAATTCGTCGCGCACTCGTTTGGTGTTTACGAAGAAGCACCTGTCGATGTCGTCTGGCGTTTCAGCGCTGAAGCGGCACCCATCGCTCGGCAGTTTCAGTTCCATCAGAGCCAAGCCCTTGAAGCTTGCGACGATGGAAGCCTGATCGTGCGCTTCCATGCTGGCGGCCTGCTCGAGATGGCGTGGCACTTGATGACTTGGGGCCGTCACGTCGAGGTTCTTGCACCCGTAGCCCTACGCAACTTGCTGCCAGAGACGATGCCAGATTGGCCCGCTCTGCCCTGATCCGGAGCTAGGGTCCGCTCTACCCGCTCCAGTTCGCTTTGCAGATAATCCGCGGCAACGCCTTCAAGTGTCGCGCCGCCGCAGTCATTTTGACGTGATCCTTTGATTTCATCGAGCAGGGATTAGAGCTCGGTGTTTGTTTTTGCGTAATTGCGCAGGGTCAGTGACCTGTGTCGCGAGCCGCGCCAGTCTTGTCTTACGGACTTACCCACCCAATCTGTCCTCGCGGCAGCACAATAAGATGGTATTGTCTGCAGGAAGGGGCTGCCAGATACCTCCTGATGAGCGACCCGTAATTTGGGTTTTGACCCACGCCCCCGCATTGGGGCGACTGGCGTTGCGGGTGGACAGGTAGTGCATCCCCTCGTTTCGATCCACGCCCCCGTATGGGGGCGACTGGCGGCCACGGTCGTCGCCTGCACCTCGTCGTCGTTTCGATCCGCGCCCCCGTATGGGGGCGACTCCAACAACATCACGTTGTTGCGCTTCTCGTGGAAGTTTCGATCCACGCCCCCGCATGGGGGCGACAGACGGGTCGGCGGTGTTTGCGTAGCGCCTCGCTGTTTCGATCCACGCCCCCGCATGGGGGCGACCGCGGACGCCCATGCCGTATTTGAGATCGATCACGTTTCGATCCACGCCCCCGCATGGGGGCGACGGGTGCGGGTCTCCCTCCTGCGTTGCTGATACACGTTTCGATCCACGCCCCCGCATGGGGGCGACTGCTGCACGACACCATCGCGGACGTGCTGGACAAGTTTCGATCCACGCCCCCGCATGGGGGCGACAGGCCGTGCAACTCGTTGTACATGGAGTGGCCCTTGTTTCGATCCACGCCCCCGCATGGGGGCGACCGGGTCATGCGTATTCCTTGTTGATCTCGTGCCGGTTTCGATCCACGCCCCCGCATGGGGGCGACGTTAATCTGACACCACACCACACAATCCACTACACGTTTCGATCCACGCCCCCGCATGGGGGCGACTGGACTCGCTGAATGCCGCGCTTGACGCCATGATGTTTCGATCCACGCCCCCGCATGGGGGCGACTTGCGCAGCACGCCCACGGTTGCGTCGTTCATCATGTTTCGATCCACGCCCCCGCATGGGGGCGACCACCTCGCGCCGGATGCGCTGCCATGCTCTGCCACGTTTCGATCCACGCCCCCGCATGGGGGCGACAGGCTCGCGGCGCCCGTCGGCGAAGAGCCAGTAGTTTCGATCCACGCCCCCGCATGGGGGCGACGATGCTGACCGAAGGCAAGCCGGTGGGCGACTGGTTTCGATCCACGCCCCCGCATGGGGGCGACGTTCAAGAACTGCCGGCTGCGCTCACTGGTGTCGTTTCGATCCACGCCCCCGCATGGGGGCGACAGGTGGCGTTTAAGACAATGAGAATGAACAGTAAATCCAGCCTGCTGCGCGAACCGCCTTGACCCAGACGGGTTTCTGTCAACCAACCGATACCAAGAAACGATAGTGCGTTGTTTTGCCATCACTATTCAACAGCGCGAACATCACGGGATTTAACCAACAGCCTTAGGTTCGCGGGAGACCCGCTATCATCAAAACAACAACGGGCCAGCCAAGTCCATCGGCATCTTAGCGCCGACATGCTCAACCCGCCGCTGCCCTTCAGCCCCCAACCGATAAAAGCGAAGGGAGTCCCGCTCAGCGTCAATCTTATCCATCAAGCGAGCGCGAAGCTTGGTCCACTGCGCAGGATCAACCTCACATTCAAAAACCGAATTCTGCACGCGCTGACCGAAATCTTTGCATGCGTTGGCGATCCTACGTAAGCGCCGGCGCCCTGCCGCGTCTTCGGTGTTCACATCATACGTGACGAGCATGAGCATCCGTTATTTCCACAAAAACGGTGGGTAACCATCAAGATCGCCACGCAGATGCCGCGAAAGCAACAGCGCCTGGATATGGGGCACGAGACCCAAGGGCATGGTTTCTCCCAGAAACGGATGGCGCAATACCCGCTTCTTGCGCTCCTGCCACGCCACCAATACCGTCTTTCGGCCATCTTCGGTCAATGATACCGCGCCGCCTTCATCAATCAGGAAGTCCGACGCCTGCACTTGGCCGCGGTTCACCAGGGACAATGCCATCCGATCTGCCATCACGGGGCGCAGTTCCTCCATGAGATCAAGCGCCAAACTCGCACGGCCAGGCCGATCCGCATGGAAAAGCCCAACTTGGGGATCAAGACCGACGCCTTCCAACGCCGAGCGGCAGTCATGCCCCAGCATGGCATAGAGGAACGAGAGCAAGGCATTGACCCGGTCTAGCGGCGGCCGGCGAGAGCGGCCTTGGAAGGAAAAGACGTCCCTGTTGCGCTGGATCATGCCATCAAAGGCGCTGAAATAGAGTTTCGCGGCATCGCCTTCATGACCCCGCAGCGTGTCGAGGTCGCTGATCAAGGCGGCCCGCCGGGCCACATAACCAAGATGATTTTCAGCTTGCTCAAGCGCTGAGCGCGATGCCGACGGCATGGTGTCCCCATGATCACGCAAGGCGCGTTGCAACACTGTGCGCTGGTTAGCCGCCTTGGCGGTCACGATCCCCCGAACCACCGGCACAGCGATCTGGGGATTATCCGCAGCGCGATATTGCGCGCGCCGCAGCAGGACATTTCCCGTGCGCGGCCCTTCCACGCGTGCAAGGAACTTGCCCTGAGGGCTCAGAAATGACAGCGCAATGCCCGCCTGGGCACAGGCCTCCATCAATGCCGGAGACGCACCGGGACGACCAAAAGACACAACCCCCTCAACCAAGTGCATCGGAACCCGGCCTCGCTCAGCGCCATTAACCTCGATAACAATGTTGGCGCCATCCTTGCGGAGCCAAGCATTCTCACTGGTCACATATATCGTGTTGAGATGACGACGCACGGCTTGGCGACCCCAAACTACATGAGCGGCTGTTCGGACGCGGAACCGATTTGGCTCAACAGCCAATTCTGCACGGATGGTGGCTTCTCCAGTCGCGTCGGCGAACACGTCTCGGCCAGCGAACAGCGCTGGCATGCAGGCTTGGCCTGTGGCGGTGGCGTCTTGCCGAATGCGATCATTTTCCGACACGCAGCCGCCATCTGCACTGTCAGACCCCGAAGCTCCGTATCAAACACCACTAAGATGCGCTTTCGGGTCACGCCATAAAACAGCGCACCCTCGAGCACAGGCACGCCAAACATCTCCTCGAGGCACAGGGCCTGCGCACACAACTGGACCTCATCAGCCCGATGGTTCTTGGGGCGGCCGCGCTTGTATTCAACCGGACAAGGCGTAGTGCCATGAAACTCGACGGCATCGGCCTTGCCCGCCAATCCGTATTCAAGCGAACGCAAAACTAGCCCGCGCACAGTCCGGATTCCACCACGCCGATCCGGACGACCGCCATCGACCCGTTGATGAACCAACCGGCCTTCCGCTGTGGCCCCATCTTCCGTCCACACTTGCTCGATATGGATCAAGGCGCATTGCCGTGGGCAAAAGAGGTAATGTTGTAAGGCCGACACCGGAACCAGCGCATCCTCCGCAGTTGGATCCGGTGGCAGCTTCATAGCCTTAGGCTCAGCAGCGTTCGATGATCTCGACACCGGCGTGCAGCCCCTCGCGATCGATGGTGACCGCATAATCGGCCCACTTTCGCGCCGGCGGCCAATTGTCAGTGGCATGACTGCCGACCGGCTGACGCGCCCCTTCATGAACGCGCCAGGTCTTGACCCGCTCGAACAACGACTGGGCCTGGGCATTGCCAAGCGCACTCTCATGACGGAACACGATCAGCTTGCGCGTGGCCATCTCACCGCGAGCGGCCGAACGGTCATGCTCGAACATCATTTCGAGGGATTGCCAGAGCAATTCGAGGTCGTCC
Source organism: Sandarakinorhabdus limnophila DSM 17366 (assembly GCF_000420765.1). GTDB lineage: Bacteria > Pseudomonadota > Alphaproteobacteria > Sphingomonadales > Sphingomonadaceae > Sandarakinorhabdus > Sandarakinorhabdus limnophila. The sequence continues at coordinate 64,679 of NZ_ATVO01000010.1, forward strand.
TCGGAGAACCCGGTGCCCTTCGTCGCGTGGCTCGCCAACGGCGCCGAGATGAAACCATGGGCTCGATAAAGGCCGTAGGGAACGATGTGCTTGCGGCCCATCGTCCGTCCACCCTTTTCATCAGCGTCCTTCTCAGTGGTCGCGGCCATACGGGTGATCGAGATTTCCAGCGGGAGGATGGGCTCAACCGAACGCGCGAACGTCAACTGCACCGGTCCGCGCACTTGGCCGGCATTGACGCCGGTCGTCATCACGGCCCCAAAGGTGCGGATGTCCCAGAAATTGCCGCACATCCAGGCGGTCAGTTCCCGGGACTTCTGCTGGTCCTTGGGCAGCTTCTTGAAATCCTCGTCCTTGGTCACCTCGGGCAGAACCGCGCCCCACGCCTTCTTGTGCTGGTTGTTGAGCGTGGCGCCCTCGCTCATGTAGATCTCGAAGCTAGGCAGATCGCCCTTGGCCGTCGCAACAAAGTTGCGGATCTTACGCTTCAACGCCACGTCAGACACGAGCCCGAGGTTCGTTTCCGGATCGAGACGCGGCATGTTCCCCGCGTCCGGGTCGCCGTTGGGGTTCCCATTGGCAACGTCGAAATACAGGACAAATTCATAGCGGTTGCAAACGGGGGTGCTCATCATTCGGCCTCGTGGTTGCCAGTGGTTTCATTCAGGTCATCGGACGAAATAATCTCGCCCTTGTCACTGCTCAGCTTGGCGCTTCGCTGGTGGTAGTATCCGACCACGAACTCGCCCTGGTCCTGCAGTCTTAGCGAGCGCGGCAGCGTTCCCTCGGGCCGCGGATCGAAGCGGCCATTGATCTCTTCCAGCTCCCGCTCAATGAGCGCCGCCCAGCCAGGCCTGTTCTTGCGCACTTTCGCCAAGTGGTTCTGCGCACCGCGGACAACGAGCGGGAAGACGCTCGCCGGCGTGGCGGACGCCGCCGCAAAATAGCGATCGCGAATGGAGGCATTCACCCGGCCTAGGGCAGCCCGCTGGGCAAGCTCATAAACGGCGAACAGCCGGCCCAATTGGTAGCCCGCATTGGCGTGGTCCCTCTTCAAACTCATCGGCGTCTCTCCTTGTTCGGGAAGCTCGGGATTTCGGCGGCCAAGGCGGACCAGCACCGCCCGGATCACGGCCGCATGCCAACCTGAGGCGGGGTCATCACCTGCGCGCAGGCGGATCAGGGCGGCGCTAAACAGGCTGAACGGATAACGCCCGCCTGTGAGCACTGCCCGCATCATTTCCCCGGCCAAGAGCGGCGGGATATTTTTGTATTCACGCTGCAAGGCCGTGGTGTTGACTAGAAGACGGTTGACCGATGGGGCAGCGCCCCAGCCCCTCGGCAACGGCTCAATGGCCAGATCCCGGTGGTGGTACGCAAGACGCTGGGCGAAAGCGTCCAGTGTGTCAGTCATCCAGAACCGAACAGACAAACGGGACGCGTTGGGGGAAAGGCCAAGAACATGGAACCGCGTGCCGTAGACAATGTCAGCGTGCAAATCGCCGAGCGGCTTGCCCTTGGCAACTGCCTCCAACTGCTGGCGCATCTTCAGCGCCTGGTCTTCATCGGATACATCGCTGTCGAGCCATTGCGCAAACAGGGCATCCGCAGCATTCTCCGCAGCGGCGTTGCTGGCATCCGCCCAAAACACAACGGTTGCATCACCGACAGGACGCTTCAACCGGTTCGGCCCATCCCGCGTAAGCAGGTGATTGAGGACAGCGCCATAGCGAAAAGCCGCCCCTTCCGTCGTGGGTGCATTCTCCCCCTGCTCCTTACCATATGACCTAAACGCAGGGTCGTTAAATGAAACCAACACGGCGCCCGACGACTGGGCACCTTCAACGCCCTTGATCGTGGGATGAAGGCGCGCAGGGGGACCGACTTCCCCGGTGACGAGGCAGGAAACTGCCGCCAATGGTTCCTGGGGATCCTCTGCTTCTATCAACGCTTTGGCGGCGGCGCGTTCGTGCAAAAAACACAGATCGCCATCAAGCCGGAACATCACGTTGGCATCGAGCATATCGGTATGAAAAGGAGATCTACCAAAATACTCGGGGCGCCAACCCTCGATAAAACGTCGAAGTGAAGTAAGTCCTACATCATTAGAATCGAAAAGACGATCAATATGCAAGGAACGAAATGCGTTCCAATGAACATTAGTGTATTGCCATTTATTCTTTTCTTCAGTCCGCGTAACGCCAAGTGAAAATTTTGTATTGTCCCATAAAAAAAATGCACGTGGCGTCGTGCCCGGCCGCGGAAACGAAGCTGGCACACGATATTGCTTGGGGGCCGGCTTCTTCCCCGAAACGTCGCGCAAATCCTGCACGTCAACAACCTGACCCGCGGGGTCGAGGACAATACACCAACCAAATTTTTCAGGGCTCCACCCAGGGGCAGCCACCTCTCCGCGTTCGTCGAGGCGCCGGTAATAGGCATCCAAGGCGTGAAGAACGCTCATCGAGCAACGTCGTCCGCCCAGAACGGCGGCACATCGATCACGCCATTGCGCATCTCCGCCCGGAAAAACCGGGACTCGTTTCGTCCGTCCGTGAAATCGATGTCGTGCAACATCCAGCCAAGGTCAGCATCGCGACGACCAGCGGGGAGTTTACTCGCTGGCAACGGATCGCCTTCGGCGAGCAACGCAAACTCCGCCGCGAACTCACGGGTGCCAAGGCACGGACGATGAAAGCACTGCCCCTGCGCTGCCCGGCGCTGGAACATCGCGGCGTGCTTGGCCGGGCTATCATCCGGCCCGGCCCGATCCGTCATCGAGAAATGGGCCTCGATGACATAGGCGACATCGACCAGGATCAAGGCGGCTCGCTGTTGTCGGTTTTCATCAACCAACAGGCCAAGGCCTTCGGTATCGCCACGTTTCATGGCGGCCGAAGCAGCGCTTACATTCACCTTCGCACCCACCTCGTTACGCCGGATGGACTGAAAGCGAATGGGCTTCAGGATATGGATGCGATCGACATGCCAACGGACGGCGGGTTTCCAGTGGATCGCCTCCAGAATGCCGCGCGCTGCCGAGGGGGTGATAACGTCGTAGCTAACGCGCTCCACCTTCATCTCGGGCCTGGTGAAACAGGCACGCTCGCCCCAAACATGCAAACGAACAGCCACAACCCATCCTCTGGTTCAGTGAATGCACAACAGGGTTTCCCCGGTTCGTCAAAAAGACGTCGGAACCATTGCCCAGTCAACAGAATATGTTGTTCTCTGGCGACCGGATTGAAGAAAAATCGTCCATTTTTAAGCCAATATCTGGGTCGTATGTTGTAGGCACTGTTCCTGGGTGGCCCTCCAACAGGACGATAAACCGGTCACCATAATCGGCCGGACGGATCACTTGCGCTTGCCCGTTTGCCAACAGCGCATCACGGACATGGGGGGGGACTGACACTACATACTGCTGCAAGCGGCGTTGCACACCCGCGGGCGGCACCGGCGAAAATGTCAAAGCCCGAACAGCATCCCTGGCGATGTCATCGTATGGAATGATGACCGGATCCATCGTCTCGTCGATCAATCGAAATGCCGAGGCAATGCGGGCGTAAGGAAAGTCGGCCGTCCGGGCTGTGTGCCGTAGAGCAGGGACAACAGCAAACTTCTCGCCTTCAGGCAGTCGCGCGGCATCCAGGGCTTCATAGCCTTGCTGCCAGTACAGGGCTTCGTGATAGTCGCGAATAGCGTCCAACCCCAACACGTCGTCAATGTCGCGTCGCATCACCTCGCGCGCAGGTCCATAAAAAGCTTCAATCGTAGGAGGTGTCTTACGACCAGCGGTCTCGAACACGACCACGCGGCCGAGGCCAGCCTGTCGACCCTCGCGATTGCAGCGCCCGGCCGCTTGAGCAATGCTGGCCAAGCCGGCTGCCGCACGCCACACTTCTGGAAAATCCACGTCGACGCCGGCTTCGATTAAACTGGTCGACACAAGGCGCACCGGTCGTCCAGCCGCCAAGTCCTCACGCACTTTAGCCAGGACCTCTCGTCGATGCAGGGCGCACATCAAGGTGGTGAGATGGCGACATCCCTCAAACCCCTCGGCGCGCAGCTTGGCAAACAGCTCCCGCGCATGGGCGCGGCTATTGACGATGCAGAGCATCTGGCGCTGCTCGGCGAACCGAGCCACGATTACATCATCATCAATGGGCTGGCGCAGCCACTCCACCCTGACGCGCTTCAGCTTCTGGTACAACTCGACAGGTTCGAGCGCCAATTCGCGTTCGGGCGGTATGTCCAACCCCTCTCGCTCTCCGGTGCGCTTCATCTGCTCGCTCTGCGGCAACGCCTTGTCATCACGGCGCAAGGCAGGCTGCGTGGCAGTGCAGAGTATGACCGTTGCTCCATAGTTCTTGGCCAACTCGTCCATGGCCGCCATGCATGGTCGAAGAAGATGAACCGGGATAGATTGAACCTCGTCCAGGACGATCACGCTTTTCGCCAGATTATGGAGCTTACGGCATCGTGACGGGCGCGCGGCAAACAGACTTTCAAAGAATTGGACCGCCGTCGTGACAACGACCGGGGCGTCCCAGTTTTCGGCATCGCGCCTCAGTTTGGCGAGGCCCTGGACACCCTCTGCTTCGGTGTCATTGCCAGTTGATGGTGGATTCTGGTCCCAGTCAAAACTGGAGTGATGCTCCAGAACAGCACCCGCGCCCAATCCCACCTTATCGCGAAAAACAGCCGCGGTTTGTTCGATAATCGACGTGAACGGGATGACATAAACCACACGCCGCAACCCATGGGCAGCAGCGTGCTCCAAGGCAAAACTCAACGAAGTGAGGGTCTTCCCGCCCCCGGTCGGCACGGTCAGGGTGAACAATCCCGGTGAGAGCGCGGCCTTGGCATTCGCGTGATCAAGAATGGCCGAGCGCAGTCGATTGAGCTCCGTATCAACGCGACGATGATCCTTGAGGAAGGCGCGAAGCGTGTCGCGATGCTGTGCCATGATAACACCTCCCCGGCGGGGTGGTTCACTCCCATGCGCTTCGGCGTAGAAGCGTTCGGTTTCTAGGAAGTCCGCATCCACCAAGCAGGAAAATGCCATCCGTCCCAGGAAAGCGAGACTGAATGACCTGTCGATCCCATTTACACCACGGCCAATTGGCATCGACAGGAGTTGCGCCAGTAACGGCAAGGAGCCAGCTTCCTCTTGCCAGCCGGTATAATCTTCGACCTGTTTGTCCAACCGGCCGGAAAGATCCGCACCATCCATCAAACCGCCATGGTGGGCAGCAATGCCATACGCCATCAGGCGCCCGATAGGCCCATTGCCGAAAAGTTGCACAACCTCTTTGGCGCCGGCGGTGCTGTGATCGGGCCCTCTCGCTGCGCCGGCGCCAACCGGCTGGCGAATATAGGCTTGATATGCGGCTGAACACTTGCCGATATCATGCATGGCACCCATGACATGAGCCATGGACGCCGCGCCAAAATGAGACGCAAAATCGGCCGCACGCGAACCAACTGCGGCCAAGTGAACTGACAATGGCTCCCAGTGCTCGTTATCGCGGCCGGCAACTGAGTGGGCAAAGAGACGCAAGCCGATCTCCTCCTCCACCGTGTTTGAGCTCACCCTGTTGGCTCCTCAATTAGCGAATTAATACAATATGATCTGAAGGGCTAGAATAAGCTGCCTGTTGTGGAGTCAACACCATACGCGACAAAGTCGGTGTCGGGTACTACCGGACGCTTTAATGGATTGGATCGCGCCGGGTTTGCAGGAGGCTGTTTGGTTTCCGCCCACGCCATCGCGGCCCAACGGCCAACCCCAACGCGAATGACAGTGCCTCAAGTTTCCGCAGTTCCGCAAGTCTCCTACTGCGCTCGGCCTTGGCCGCTAGCGTTTCCCCGCCATGCCTATACTGCGGGTGGCTGGCGCCTCGCCTGATCGTGCCCGGCTTGCGTGCGCCATGGTATCGGCAAACAGCCATTCCGAACGCGGCTGGGTTGCGGCACTGATCCCCGCGCGCCTTGCACTTGGCTGTGCAGCGCTGGGTTTTGCCTGAGATGATGTTCGGGAGGGGCATCAACGGGTTTTCTTACATTCCCTCAAGGCAGTAGCCGGCAAACTCCTCTGGCGTCAGCTTGGCCTGTAGGTAGTCAATCGTCTCGATGCCGCCGACCTTGTAGTGGTCGGGATTGACTGCGTCCGTCATACGCCCAGCCTCGCCATCAGTTCGGCACGTTCCCGCGCGCTACGCAGCATGGTGTACCGCTGGTGCAGACGCCGCACGATCCCGACGCGACGGCGCGTCGCCATCTCGACATCCAGCAGGCGCTTGACTTCGTCCTCCGGCATGGACGTGAGCGCGGCAGCCAGCGACCGCCAATCAACCTTGTCCATTCTTCAACTTCTCCATTGCACAATACAGGACATGGCACGTTTTTCGTGAACGGCCGACCAGATGCGTTCGTCAATCGTTTTTTTCAGTCAGCATCACATAGACCTGCACGGCAGGGCGCTGGCCGCCCCCACAGTTCCGAGCACTCCGGGCAGAACTGGTTCTGGCCCTCTGAAACAAAGCTCATCGGCAGAATGAAGAGCGTATCCCGCGGCATCGGCTTTCTGATCCTCTTGTTGCGGGGCCATCCCGAGCGAAACAGCTCCCTTCGCGGCGGCTGAGCGGTCATTTGGTGGCCAGCCGCCACACACCGTCCCAACTGGCCGGCGGTGCGGCCATTAGCTGCCGGCAACGGGCCAGCAGGGCGATAGAGGGGCCATCATCGGGCAGCAGCGCCAGAGCGCGGGCAAAGCCGGCTTCGGCCGCGCTCCAGTTACCGGCGCGATAATGGGCAAGCGCCTCGGCATAGAAGCCGAACAGATCGGCCCGGTCGGCCGGCAGGCTATCGGCAAAGCCCGCCAGCTGATGGATCACCATCGGCTCGCTCTTGCCGCTCACCATGATGGTGTCGATCTCGCGGGTGGCAATGGTCACGCCGGCCATGTCGGCGGTGGCGCCATCGATCAGCATCTTCGTGCCGTAAATTTTGTTGGTCGCTTCAAGCCGCGAACAGAAATTTACCGCATCGCCGATCACCGTGAAACTGCGGGCGTTGTTTGGCCCCACGCTGCCTACCACCACCTCACCGGTCGCCAGCGCGGCGCGGAAATCAATGCGCGGCACATCACGGCGCAGGCCTACTATATCGGGCACGCGGGCCTGAAAGGCATGCAACAGCGCCCGCTGGGCCAGCAGCGCAGTGCAGGCGGCGCGGGCTTGGGTAGCCGGATCGGCAAAGGGCGGCGCCCAGAAGGCCATGATCGCATCGCCGATATACTTGTCGACGATCCCGTTATGCTCGCGAATTGGACCGGTCATATCGCTGAAAAAGGCATTGAGCAAGGCAACAACGCTGCTGGGGGCCAGCCGCTCGCCAAGCCCAGTGAAGCCGACCAAATCGGAAAAGTAGATGGTGGCAAGCTTTTTTTCACCGCCGGTTGCGCTTGCGCCGCCCTCGATTAGCCCAGAGACAACCCGCGGATCGATGAACTGGCCAAAGGTCTCCTTGATGCGGTCCTTTTCCTTCAGTTCGATCACCATGGCGTTGAAGGCGCGGGAAACATCACCGATCTCATCCCGCGTGGTGACTGTGACGTTAGCCTGATCTAGCTGGCCATCGCGGACCGCCCGGGCACCGGCCTGAAGGCGCAAAATGGGGCGGGTCAGGCCGCGGGCTACCAACCAGGCCAGTGGCATGCCGAGCAGCGTGGCAACCGCGATCATCAGGATATTGGCGCGCATGGCCTGTTCCTGATTGGCGGTGACGGCAAGGCCGATCTCGGTCACATAGGCTTTCACCTCTGTATCAACGGCGGCCGACAGGCGCATCACGTCATCGGCCTGCGCCTGAACGTAAGCTAGTTCCACTGGGGTGGCTTCAAGCCGGCAGGCCGCCAGCGTGAGGCGCGACAAGCGGAGATGCTGGAACCGCAGCTCGGCGATCATCGGCTCCAGCCGCTGCAGCTTCATCCGGTCGCGTTCAAGAGCTGAGATGCGCGCTCCCAGCGCCCGGGCCGCTTCAGCCCGGAAGCCGACAATCTTACCAGCGCTGGCCTCGGAACGGGCGTCCACTTCGCAGGCCGCAACTGCGGTGGCATCAGGCGTTGTGGTGCTAAATTTCGCGGTCACCCCCTGCTGACGGGTGATATCGCGCAGGTCGTTCAGCGCGCCGACCAGCGGAAAGAGCGAACGGCTCAATGTCTCCAACTGGCGCTGCACGGACTGGCTCGACGATGCCGACCAGACCGAGGCTGCCGCCAGCATTACGAGCAGCAGCACGGCCATGCCAAAAATCTTGAAGCTGATAGAACGTAAGAGGCTAGCCATAGCCAACATAGCCACGAGCGGCACTGCCTTACAAGCCGATATCCCGCATCCGGTAAGCTTGAGGTCATCTGGATCTTCGAGCAGTCGCACCTCTCCCGCCAATGGGACGCTGGACCAGCTCGGCATCACCCGGCCGTAATCCCCGCTGGATGAATGAGGTGGTCCCGGAAAACCGGACACGGTGTTCGGCTGCTCCCGATCAGAGGGATGGACGGGAATGAAGCCCACGAGATAGCGCCACAGCGCGGACTTCAAGGCCAAGTTTGCGCTGGAGGCGATCCGCGTGGACCCGACGCTCGCGGCGCTGGGCAGCAAACACGGTAGCCCTGCTGATATTCAAGCGCTGAGACGCGATTACACTCGTCCGAGGTTGGGCTGCTGCTGCGTCGCCCAGCACCGACGCCGCCCATGTCGCCGTCCCCAAATCGATCGAAATCCTCTTTGCACGCCGAACCGCCCAAATTTGGACCCTCTGGTCTCTCTGACCCCTTTTCCTATACAGACCAGCCTGAGTTATCTGATTACTTTCAGTGCATATGTTAAGGAGAGAGGCCAGAGAGGCCAGAGGGTCCAGAGTATGGTTACTGAACCGCAGTCGAGCACTTGGATGCGCCATTGGGCATATCAACAAGATCGGGCGCTCTGGGTAACGCACCGGGCAACATTGCCACGTTTGGCAGCTGCGCATCGAAAAGCGCGGCGATCTGCAGCGCAGCGCTTCTTCGCGTCCTCGGGTTTGACGAGTGGGAAGAGCTATGGCAAATTAAATACTAGCGGATGAGCATATCGTGGACGTCATCGGCGGGGAGCTTGCGGGATGTAGGCCTAGCGATGTGGTGCCGGAGGATATGGGAGCATCTTCTACAGCCGGCGCCTCTACGGTTAGGGCAGGCCAATGGAGAGATAAATGCGCATTGCCAAACTTATCATGTTTTGCATTTTTGGCGTGGCAGCGATTCTGCCTTCGCCAGGGTTGGCTGATGGCAAGCAGAACTTCTCATTAGAAAACCGCACTGGCTACAAAATATCTGAAGTTTACGTTTCACCAGGCAAGGCGTCGACCTGGGAAGAAGACGTTCTCGGTGAAGATGAATTGGCAAATGAAGAAACCGTCACTATCCGTTTTTCGCGGTCAGATAAATCCTGTAATTGGGATTTAAAAGTTGTCTATGATGACGGGGATACTTCCGAATGGGAAGATTTTGATCTTTGCAAAATTTCTATTATTCGTTTATTTTACAACAGAAAGAAAGGTACGAGCTGGGCTGAAACGGAGTAGAAACCATATTTTATAGCGCCAAAAGCGGGCTTTGAGCTCATGCACAACCCTGCCATCTGAAAGCAAGTCATCACGGTGAAGCTGACAATTAGTGCGCATATTTTCTAGGATAGCCCGTGGATGCAGGCAATGGCGTAATGCCTAGCCGTCGCCTCGCCCAGTTAGTTACAGCCAGCCAGTAGCATCGCTTTTGGCCAGTGCCGCAGCATCTCCCGGCAGTATTCGTCTAGGTGCTGGCCTTTGTCGGCCCGCCTCTTCATTGGTATGCTCAGCCCCTCCGATTGCTACGGATCGCTGGCGGTCGCGGTACCTCTGCCGGCGCGCCTGCACATCTAGCCCTTATCAGGGACATTGTGCGAGGCTGCGCGTGGTTGGAGAAGCAGGGGGCAAGTCAGGTCAGATCAAGCGAGACGTGCTTGATCCGCTGGAGAACGCGTTTCCGAGTTTGGCTTCGCGGGGACAACAATGGGCATGCGAGGGCACAAACACTCTGAATACTGACATTCTCAGGTCAAATTGCGCTTAAGGGTTCCGCCTTCCCAGCAGTTGGAGGCACCGGCAAACACGACGCGGATCAACCCAGCCATTGCTCGCCACTATTTCTGCTGCATCACCTCAGTACCGCTCCAGCCGGCCTCTGGCGGGGCAAGAGTATAACGCTCGGCGCGTTCCAGGAGCGTGTCGGCTGCAAGGTCTCCCGGGCGCAGGGCCGCTGCCGCCTGAAAATGCTGGCTCGCTGCCTCAACGGAGCCGGCCCAAAGGCAGGCAAGGCCCTGTTCATAGGCATCGCGCGCCTGAAGCCTGCTGGCGTCCACTTCTCCAGTGCGCCCCAGAAGTTCATAAACGACAGTTCCCTGCTGCCGGCCTTTTACGGCAACCCGGTCGAGGCGGCGCCATTCAAAGATATTGCCGGTTTCATCGCGCAGTTCTTCGGATGCCATGATCGACGTGCCATAAACCTTGTTCAGTCCCTCCAGCCGGCTGGCGAGGTTCACGGCATCACCCAGCGCGGTGTAGGCAAAGCGCTCCTGCGTGCCCATATTGCCGACGACGACGTCGCCAATGCCAAGTCCGATCCGCGCGCGAAACTCAACCCGCTGCCCGGCGAACTGCGACAGGCGGTGCTGGGCATTAAGGGCAGACTGGCAGGCGCGAACGGCATGATCCGGCAGCGCCGATGGCGCGTTGTACAAGGCCATGATGCCGTCGCCCATGAACTTGTCGACAGTGCCGCCCTCATCAATGATGGCGCTGGTCATGAGCTCGAAATATTCTTTCATGGCCTCCACCAGATCTTCTGGCGAGAGCCCCTCCGAAATCGCCGTGAAGTTTGCGATGTCGGAAAAATGGAGACTGAGGCGGCGGCGTTCGCCGCCAAGTGTTGCCTCTTGGCCGTCGGCTAGCAGGCTTCGCACCAGATCCTTGGGCACATAGTGACCAAAGGAACGCAGGCTCGCCTTCATGGACTCGATGGACAGATTGAGACTGGCGATTTCGCGCACAATGGATCGCAAAGGCACCGTGCTGGAGAGATTGAACTGGCCGATGTCCTTGAACTCCCCCGTAATCGCGGAAACCCGGCGGGAAATGTTGCGGCTCACCAGGCCGATCAACAACAGCTCAATCGCAATGATCAGGATAATGATGGCAGCAATGTCACGATTGGTTTCCTTTAACCCGCCAATGAAATCGTCCGTCGGAGAGATCGTCAGTATCTCCCAGTCCTTGCCGAACTGTGACGGGAATGGCTTGCCAGCAACGATGAACTGCTGACCGGATTTATCAGTGAACAAATGGGGATGTTGAACGGCTTGGTCTCTGAGGCCGATGGCCTGCGTAAGCGTGGGATCAGCGATGTCGTTCAGGCTTGGCAGCGCCTCCTTCGCGGCGTTGCGGGGCACCATAAGGTCACGGTGGGACGCGGCGATAAGCCGGCCCGATTGATCATAGATCAGGGTGATGCTGTTGGCGCTCAGCCGATGTTCGTCGAGATAGGCGGAGATGTTGGCGAGCGTGATGTTTGTGCCCACAAAGCCGACGAAGGCGCCGCCTGAAAAAACCGGCGTGCCAAGTGACATGACCAGAGAGCCTGTGTCGGGATTGATGGCCGGCTCGCCAAGGGCAAACCGGCCAGTTGCCTTGGCTGCCATGTAGTGGGGCAATTGGCGCAGATCGAGTTTGGTTGGCTCGGTATAGGCGTTGCCCGTACCTTCACCCCAGGCTGCATAGAATGTTCGGTGGCGGACGCGGGCGGCACCGGGGGCATAGGCGTCGATATAACCGGCGTGCCAGTTTGCATTGCCGGGGATCAACGGGTCCGATCGGCGTCTGTCGGCGTCGATCCGCGAGACCACCCGGTGATAGCCATCCTCGAAACTTGTGTAGATGGCGTCGATATGGTCTGCGTCGATCAGGGCATGCCACAGCAGGTTGTTGGCGCTGTCTGCGCGGAATTGCCGGGGATTGGCAGCAGTAACCGCGGCGACAATCGCCATGTTGCGGGCAACGGAATCAATCAGTTCGACTGATGCCTGCTGTGTTTCAGCCATGTTGCGGTTGACCTGCCGCTCTAGGTTGGCGAGCGCCGAGCGTTCATTTTCCTGATAGCTGTACACAAGGATGCCCAGCAGTGGCGCCACGGCGAAGAGCGAAAACATCAGAAGCGTGACAACGCCAAAACTCAACTGAAAGCGCAAAGGCCGGGGCCCGAATGCGTGCGACTGGGACATTTTCAACCTTGGTGAAGAGGACTTGGGGAGATTATCCACCCCAAGTTTTGACGATCGGCGAGGCAGTGAGAGTTCACGTCAGGCTTGGCCCGGGGTGATTGGCATGCCGTATTGGCTTACAGCCCGGTAGAAGGGATATTTGACGGACATTGAGCATTGCGCGGTTGGCGCACAAAGCGAATGTATCAAGCAAGGTGGCGCGACTGCAGTCGCGCCACCACCCCCTTCAAATAGCTGCCAAAGCCGAACCCCACCTTGCCCCCCATCATTCCGCTGAGATGGTATCCGAGATTCCTTACTATATCCGATTTTATTTTTTGTTTTCGCGCCATAGGCACGTGACCTTTGTTTCGGATGCCATTCTAGCCAATATTATTTTACTGCACGGTGACAGCCGACTGCGTATAACCCGTCAATTCCCTACCCCTCGGAATCACAGCACTCTTGCCTGTAACGAACATCAAGCCCGCGGCAAAGAATACAGCGCCGAGCGCTGCAACAGTGTTTCCTTCCCCTTCCTGACGAAATTTTCCGTCAATGGGGATGATCTGCCCATTAAGGTCGATACGCCGAAGCGCAATTTCCATTTTTCCAGACTTTCCGAATACGCCCTTACCAGTCCGCATGGTCACTTCTCCAATCGCGGGCGTGCCGCTAGGAATAGCAGTTACGCCGTTAATCCGGACATCGTATGCGACAGTCAGTCTGAATGTGTGGCCAACCTTGATTTGGTCACCCTTTGACGAGAGTTCGTCGCTCATTCGAAGGATCACTTCAGTGTTCGATGGAATAACCACTTGTTGCGACGACGATCGCGAGGTTGACGCTGGCTGGTCGCTCGGCAGAGGCATCTGCTGCGCGGATAAAGGTACGCCCGTACCCAGTACGCTCGTCAGCGCAATGACGGCATAAAGTCGGATTGAAGTCTTATCCAAACGTTTCGTCATGTTGATAATGCCCTTTTTTTAACTCAATGCTAACGAATTTCAGCCTTAATGGTCATTATAGTTCTTTGTTTTACAGTCGGCAACAGGGCGCGCTGTTGGGGGTGTCCAAAGAAAGAGACTGGTCCGCCGTATTGGGCGCAAACGTGCGTTCGCGACGAAAGGCGCTGCGAGTTACGCAAGAGGAGCTTGGATGCCGCGTAGGTGTGGATGTCCGATATTTAAGCGGGATTGAAAGAGGACAGGAGAACCCCTCTCTGAGGGTGATAATGGCGCTCTCACAAACCCTTGGCTGCTTACCAGCAGATTTGCTCGCTCTGACTTGGTCGCAGTGAACCGATTTTTTCGTGCGTGATCCTGCCCTGCCCCGTTTTGATTGGGCCAAAATCTGGAAAAGGCTCGGCCACGAACAAGGAATGGGATGGCGAGGAAACACACGCCAGAGGCGATCGTCGGCAGGCTGCGTGCAGCGGAGATCGGGCTGGCACTGGGCAGAACTGGTGCCGATGCGTGTCGCCGGATCGGCATCACCGAACCGCGCTACAACCGCCGGCGCAAGTGATCGGCCCTCACTGAGGGCGATCTGCCCGCCTAGGGCAACAGCTCGAACGTAAGTCCGGCATGCGCCTGCAGCCGTTCGATCAGCCTATCCCCAATAATCGTCGCTGGCGTCCAGAAGCCACCCGCCACCTCGGCAGGCACGTCTTTGGCAAGGCAAGCGGCGGCTTGGGACAACATCTTGGCAGTTGATCCGTAGCCGGGATCGCGGTCCCCTGTGACCCGGCACCCTATCGTGTCGCCCTTTGCGGTCGACCCGAGGAAAACAAGATCAAAGCCGCCCTCCAATTGCGCCTGTTCGCTGGGTCCTTCACCCGGCTTTGGCAGTACCATGGTCTGAAGCAGCCAACGCACAGGCGGCACAGCCAAACCGACCATAAGGGCATTCACGCCCCAAGTTGCCGTTCGGGCCATCCGCTTGCCTTTCGCGCCCTGACCCGTCACCACCGCTTCCTCGTACTGGAATGCAGCACCATAGCTTTTGTTGCTCAAGGCGTTGGACCGATGCACCACCCGCGTGTTGATGCCCGCCATGACGAAGGGGGCAACCCAGCCGCCGTAGACATCATCATAGGCGATCTTCACATCCGGCTGTGTGACCGAGAAGCCATGGCCAGGCGGGCAAAGGCTATAGGGGTCTTTCAGCTCGCGCCGCAGATCTGCGTCGCCAACCGCTTCCTTGACCATGTTGATCATGCTCGCGATCGTGCCGCCCGACGCGCCGCCCTTGATGCTGACAACACGCATGTTGATCCGATCGCAGGGTTGGCCGAACCGTTCCAACGCATGGCGTTGCAAGAAATGGACGCCCAGATCGGAGGGGATGCTGTCGAAACCGCAGCAATGCACGATCCGCGCGCCGCTGGCCTTTGCATCGGCCGCATGGCGTGACTGCATCTTGCGGATCCACTGCGGTTCGCCCGTGAGGTCGCAATAATGGGTGCCGGTCGTGGCGCACAACTTCACCAGCAGGTCACCATAAAGCGCGTACGGCCCGACGGTGGACATCACGACCTTGGTGCGGGCACACATTTGCAGCAACGCGTTTTCGTCAGCCGCGTCGGCCACAATAAGCTCGACCCCCGACAGCCCGATTGTATCGCTGAGCTGCTGCAGCTTGCTGCGTGACCGCCCGGCGATTGCCCAAACGATCGATCCATCGGCGAACTGCTCGTGCATATAGCGCGTAATGATCTGGCCGACGAAGCTGGTGGCCCCGTATACGATGATGTCGAATTTGTTTTCGGCCATTTTACCCTGCTGCGTCCGTGATTTTTTATAAGCGCCCAGCCTGAAAACGTGGCGCTGATTGGCGTGCACCCCTGATTGTTACCGTTCAGAAGCAGAACCCTTGGCATTGATGGCTGATGGTTGATGTGATGGCAACAGGGCTGGGATGTGACCGCCCCGTTTCGCGTGCGGCCTCAAGATGTTGTCGTCATGCGTCCAGGCAGCCAGGATCGATCTGCCGCCCCTGTAACCAACGCATGATCGAGCTTGAGGTCAGCGGATCCCAGGTTCGAACCTTGGTGCGTCCACCATTTCCATTGCCAATCCGACGTCACCCGGTGCGATCGCGCAAGGCGTACCAGAGCATGCCGAGCACGTGCAGCGGGCCGCGCAACAGCGCGCCGCCGGGGAAGCCCGAGGGGGCCACGGCAGCGAACGGGGTGAAGCGAGATTCGTCGCCCAGCGCGGCTTCGGCGAGCAGGGCGCCGCCCAGGGTGGAGAGCACCGCGCCCTGCCCGGAATAGCCGTGCGCCCATAGCACGGGGCCATCGCGGCCGATGTCGGGAAGGCGGCTGCGGGTGATGGAGACGAGGCCGCCCCAGGCGTGAGCGATGCCAACGCCGGCCAGCATCGGGAAGCTGCGTTCCAGGAACGGCCGCACGAAAGCTGCCATGTCGGCCGGCGGACGCGGGCTATAACGTTCGCCGCCGCCGAACATCAGCCGGCCATCAGGGGTGCGGCGGAAATAATTGACGACAAAGCGGCTGTCGCTCACCGCCTGGTTGCCGGGGATCAGGCCGGCGCCGCCATCGGGCAGCACGTCAGTGGTGACGATATAATTGGCCACCGGCATGATGCGGCTGTGCACACGGGCGTTGAGCGGCCCGAGTAGCGCATCGCCGGCGACGATGGCCTGGGCGGCGGTGACACGGCCCGCCGAAGTGTGCAGCACCACGCCCCCTGCCCGCCGCTCCAGCCGCGTTACCGCGCTGTGTTCATGCAGCTGCGCGCCGGCCACAGCCGCCGCACGGGCGAGGCCGAGCGTGTGATTCAGCGTGTGGAAATGGCCGCCGCCGGCATCGAGCAGCCCGCCGTGGCTGGGGCTGGCCACGGCCGCTTGTGCCGCCGGCGCATCCAGAACCGACAGGCCGTGATAGCCGAGCTTTGCCGCTGCGTCGGCCTCGTGGGCGAAATCATCGAGGTCGCTTGGGCGCACGGCGGTAGTGAGGTGGCCGGTGAGCTCCAGATCGCAAGCAATGCCGTGCCGCGCCACCAGATCGACCACCAGATCGCGGGCCGACAGGGCGAGGTGGAACAGCGCGCCGCCCTGCTCCGCGCCGAAACGCGCCACCAGATCGGCAGCGCCCAGCCGCAGGCCCGGAATGATCTGCCCGCCGTTGCGGCCCGATGCGCCGTGGCCGATGCGGCCCGCTTCCAGCAGCATGACGCTGGCGCCTTGCTGGGCCAGGTGCAGCGCCGCCGAAAGCCCGGTGGCACCGCCGCCGATGATGGCGACATCGGCTTGGCAATCGCTAGCCAGCGCAGCGTGGGCCGGCGCGGCGTGGGCCGTCGCGGCATACCAACTCTGGTCGAAGGCGAGGCTGTCGTTCACACCTTGAGCAGCAAATGGTCACGTTCCCAACTGCTGATCACGCCCTGGAAGGCCTCCAGCTCCGCGGCCTTGATGGAGGTGAAGCTGCGGAAGAAATAGTCACCCAGCAGCGCCCGCACCGGATCACAATCGTTGAAGCGTTCCAGCGCTTCTTCCAGGCTGCGCGGCAGGGTGCGTTCGAAATTATAGGCGTTGCCCGAGGTTTTGGGCGACGGTTCCAGTTCCTCGGTCATGCCCAGATAGCCGGCAACCAGCGTGGCGGCCATGGCCAGATAGGGGTTGGCATCGGCGCCGGGCAGGCGGTTTTCAACGCGGCGGTTGTGGCGATCGGTGATCGGCACGCGCAGGCCGCAGCTGCGGTTGTCGCTGCCCCATTGCACGTTGATCGGCGCGCCATGATCCGGCCGCATACGGCGGAAACTGTTGACATTCGGCGCGAACATCGGCGCCAGCGCCGGCAGATAGCCCTGCAGCCCGCCAACGAAATGGCGGAACAGCGGCGCATCGCTGCCATTGGCGTTGGCAAACAGATTATGGCCATCAGTCACATCCACCACCGATGTGTGCAGGTGCATGGCGCTGCCCGGCTGATGTTCCATCGGCTTGGCCATGAAGGTGGCATAAACGCCGTGTTTCAGTGCCACCTGCCGCACGATGCGTTTGAACAGCATCACCTGATCGGCCACCCGCACCGGATCGCCGTGCACGAAGTTGATCTCCAGCTGGGCAGTGCCGGCTTCGTGGATCATCGTGTCGAGGTTCAGCTCGGCGGCCTCGGCATATTCGTAGATCGCCTCGATCAGGTCTTCATGCTCGGTGATGGCTTCCAGGCCATAAGGCTGCGACGAGGTTTCGGCGCGGCCCGAACGGCCCGCCGGTGGGGTGAGCGGGATATCGGGATCGGGATTGGGCGCAGTGAGATAGAATTCCAGTTCCGGCGCCATCAACGGCTTCCAGCCGCGTTCTTCACACAAGGCCACCACCCGTTTCAGCAGATGCCGCGGCGAGGAGGCCCACGGCGTGCCATCGGCGTGATGCGCATCGGCGAAAACATAGGCGGTGGGTGTCTTGAAGCCCGGCGCCACGCACAGCGTCGTGGGATCAAGGCGCAACACCATGTCGGGATCGGTAAACGCCTCCACATGTTCATCGACATCGGCATATTCGCCGGTGATCGTCAGCGAGAAGATCGACGATGGCAGGCGCAGCGCGTTGTTGCGGGAAAACTGCACCAGCTTGGCGGCCGGGAACACCTTGCCACGCAGCACGCCGTTCATGTCGGGCACCAGGCATTCCACTTCGGAAATGCCGTTGTCGCGAACCCAGTCACCAATATCGGCCATGTCCGTTCCTCTACAGTGCGCGCAACACCGGTTCAGCCTCGTCCAGCGCGGCGGCGATGATGCCGATCATCCGATCGATCTCGGCATGGGTGATGATCAGCGGCGGGCTCATCACGATCGAATCCTTCACGCCGCGCACCATCAAGCCCTTGGCGATACAGATATCCCGTACCACGATTCCGGCCTTGCCGCCCCCGCCAAAACGCCGATTGGTGCCGGGTTCCGCGACGATTTCCACCGCACCGATCAGGCCCAGGCTGCGCGCTTCGCCCACCAGCGGATGCTTGGACAGTTCGGCCAGCCGCTGCGCCAAATAAGGCCCGGTGTCTTCCCGGGTGCGGCGGACGAGATCCTCGCGCTCGATGATCTCCAGGTTCTTCAGTGCCACCGCTGCGGCCGTCGGGTGGCCCGAATACGTGTAGCCGTGGACGAAATCATCCGGGTTGGACTTGATCGCCGCCACGATGAAATCGGCGACACCCACCGCCGAAATCGGGAGATAACCGGACGAAAGCCCCTTCGCCATCGTCACCAGATCGGGCGTGATGCCATAATGCTGATGCCCAAACCATTGGCCGAGCCGGCCGAACCCGCAGATCACCTCGTCACAGCAGAGCAAGATGCCATATTTGCGGCAGATGGCTTCAACGCGCGGCCAGTAGCCGGCGGGCGGGATGATGACACCGCCGGCGCCCTGCACCGGTTCGCCAATGAAGGCCGCGACATTCTCCGGCCCGGCGGCGAGGATGGCATCTTCCACCGCCTTCGCGGCGCGGGCGGCGAACGCGTCCTCGCTCTCATCAAAACCGTCTGCGAACTTGTAGGGCTGCATCACGTGCACGAAGCCGGGCAACAGCGGGCCACCTTGCGCGTGCATCGGCGCCATGCCGCCCAGGCTCATGCCGGCGATGGTGGAGCCGTGATAGCCGTTGACGCGGCTGATGATCACCTGTCGCTGCGGCTCGCCCTTCACCTGCCAATAATGCCGCGCGGTGCGGATCAGCGTATCGATCGCCTCGCTGCCGGATGAATTGAAGAAGATGTGGGAAAAATGGCCGCCCAGCAGCCCTGACAGTTTCGCCGCCAGTTCCACCGTCGGCGGCGCCACCGTCTTGAAGAAGCTGTTGTAATAGGGCAGCTCAAGCATTTGATTATAGGCGGCTTCGGCCAGTTCGGTGCGGCCATAGCCAACATTCACGCACCACAGCCCGGCCATGCCATCGAGCAGGCGCACGCCGTCACCGTCGATGATGGTGCAGCCTTCACCGCGCACGATGATGCGGCTGCCGCCCATATCCTCCACCGCCTGCCAATCCTGTTGCGGCGGCAGGTGATGGGCGACATCCAGCCGCTTGAGTTCGGCGATGTCGTAATTGCGGGTCATGGCATCGTCTCCGGGTGCTGGCCGCGCAGGGCGCGCCCAAGAATATGAAAGAAGGTGGCGGCATCAGCATCGCTGTCGGCCGTCCATTCCGGGTGCCATTGCACAGCCAGTACGGGGGCAGCGCCGATGCGGGCGGACACCGCCTCCACCATGCCGTCGGACGCCACAGCTTCGACAGCGAGGCCGTCACCCAGCCGGGCAATGCCCTGGTAGTGGACGCTGTTGACATGCAGCGCCATCCGCCCGTGCGCGCGCGCCAGCAAGCCGCCGGGGGTGAGCGCTACATCATGGCGATGATCGAACATCTCCACGAAACCGACCTCGTCGGGCGCGTGGTGATCCCGCAACTCGCGGGACAGCGTACCGCCCAGCGCGACGTTGATTTCCTGCAGCCCGCGGCAGATGCCGAACAGCGGCTTGCCCCGCGCCAGCACGGCCTGCACCAGCGCCGCCATCATCGCATCGCGGCCGGGGTCGAACGGCGGATCGCCCCCATGCGCCTCGCCATAAAGCATGGGCTGCACGTTCGACGGGCTGCCGGTGAGCAGCACGCCGTCCAGCCGGTCGATCACCTCTTCCGCCGTCATCAGATCGGGCATCGCTGGCACCAGCAGCGCGGCACAATCGGCATGGCGCATGGCCGCCGTCACATAACGGCTCATCACCGCCTGCGCTGGCTCCACGCCCACTTGCCGCGTGCAGCAGATGATGCCCAAAACCGGCCGGCTCATGACAGCAGCACCGCGGGCGAACAGGCATGCCAGGCCAGCCAGACCTGTTCGCCCAGCGCGAAATCTTCCTGATCCCAGCGCGTCAGGTTGGAACGCAGCGCCTTCAGTTTCTGGCCATCAGGCAGCTTCACTTCATACAGGCTCTCGCTGCCGAGATAGGCGACGTGGGTGATGGTGCCGGCCACGGCGTTTCGACCGGCGGGTGCGTCGCCCAGAGCCGGCGGCGCTGGCGTGGCCTTGTGCAGCTCGATCTTTTCCGGGCGCAGCGCCAGCCACAAAGTGGTGCCGGCCGCACCGGTCACGCCGTGATCAAGGAATATCGGCTGTGCGATGCCCGCCACCGCCACTTCGGCGTGATCGGGCTCGTCCACCACAAGTCGCCCTTCCAGCATGTTCACCGAACCGATGAAATCGGCGACAAAGCGGCTGGCGGGGAACTCATACAGGTCAGACGGGCTGGCCACCTGCTGCAACAGGCCACGGTTCATCACGGCGCAGCGATCGGCCAGCGCCAGCGCCTCGTCCTGATCATGTGTCACCATCACGAAGGTGATGCCCACCTGCGCCTGCAACTGGCACAATTCGGTGCGCATCGCCTCGCGCAGTTTCGCATCCAGCGCCGACAATGGCTCATCCAGCAGCAGCACGCGCGGCCGTTTCACCAATGCCCGCGCCAGCGCCACCCGCTGCCGCTGCCCGCCCGACAATTGATCGGGCCGGCGGCTGCCCAGCCCGTCAAGCTTGACCAGCGCCAGCGCCTCTTCCACGCGCATCGTGCGCTCGCCGCTGGGCACGCCATCCACCTTCAGGCCATAACCCACATTGTCGGCCACGCTCATATGCGGGAACACGGCGTAATTCTGGAACACCATGTTGACCGGGCGCTTGTTGGGCCCAACCTGCGTCACATCCTGACCGTCGATCAGGATGCGGCCTTCCGATGGCACTTCGAACCCGGCCAGCATGCGCAGCAAGGTGGTCTTGCCGCAGCCCGATGGGCCCAGCAGCGCGAAAAACTCGCCCTCCCGCACCTCCAGGTCGACAGCGTCCACCGCCACCACTTTGCCGTACCGCTTGGTGACGCCTTCGAAGCGGATGATGGGCGATCCCTTGGTCATGCGGCCTGCTTGGCGATATCCGCCCCCTGCAACCACAAGGCCAGCGCAGTGAGGCCAGCGGTGAGCAGGATGAGCAGGGTGGAGGCGGCATTGACCGCCGGGGTGACCGAGAAACGCACCATCGAATAAACCTTGATCGGGAAGGTGATCGTGTCCGGCCCGGAGGTGAAGAAGGTGATGACGAAATCATCGAGGCTGAGGGTGAAGGCCAGCAGCGCGCCCGCCACCAGCCCCGGCACCATGTGCGGCACCATGATATCGCGGAAGATCAGCCATTCGCCGGCGCCCAAATCGCGGGCGGCTTCGGCCAGGGCGCCATCGAAACTGGCCAGCCGCGCCCGCACCACCAGCGCCACGAAACTGAACGAAAACGTGGCATGCGCGATGATGATGGCGCCGAGGTTCAACGGCCACGGCAGTTCGGTGGGCCATGGCACGATGGCGGTGAAGAACACCAGGAAGGCCACGCCCAGGCAGATTTCCGGCACCACGATCGGCAGGCCCAACAGCGCCTCCAGCGGGGCCTTGCCGGCAAAGCGAAAGCGCCACAGCAGCAGGGCGGCCAGTGTGCCGAGGATCAGGCTGATCAGGGTGGAGCTAGCTGCAATCACCAGCGAATTGCCGAACGCCGCCACCAGTTCGCCATCGTCGAACAATTCGGCATACCAGCGCAGCGAGAAGCCGCGCCAAACGGTGATGCGCCGGCTGTCGTTGAAGGAAAACACCACCAGCGCCAGCAGCGGCAGATAGAGAAACGCGCCGACCATCGCCAGCCACAGCCGCAGCGGCCAACGCGCCAGATAATCAAGCGGGCCCTTCATCGCGCAGCCTCGCGTTCGGCGCTGCGGCGGCTGATGATCGCCTGCACCATCAGCGCCGCAAAGGTGAGATACATCAGCAGGAACGACAGCGCCGCGCCGAACGGCCAATCATTGGCGGAACGGAACTGGCGCTCGATCACGTTGGCGATCATCTGGCTGTTGGTGCCGCCGAGCAGATCGGGGGTGAGATAGGCGCCCAGCGCCGGAATGAAGGTGATGATGATGCCCGAAACGATGCCGGGCAGCGCCAGCGGCACCACCACCCGCCACAGCGTGGCGAGATGGCCGGCGCCCAGATCCAGGCTGGCCTCGATCAACGAGCGATCCAGCCGATCCAGCGCGGCATAAAGCGGCAGCACCATGAACGGCAGGTGGACATAGACAAGGCCGATGACCACGGCGAAATTGTTGTTGATCAGCGGCAACGGCTCGAACGGCGGCAGACCCGGCACGATGCCCCACAGGGCACCAAGCCCGCTGTTGATCAGTCCTTCGGTGCGAAGGATGGCCATCAGCGCATAGGTGCGGATCAAGAGGTTCGTCCAGAACGGCAACATGATCGCCACCAGCAGCAACAGCTTGGCGCGCCGGCTGGCAAAGGTGATGGCCAGCGCAACCGGCAGGCCCAGGATGAAACACAGCACGGTGGTGAGCGCGGCAAAGCCCATGGATTTCAGCAATATCGCCAGATACAGCGGCTTCAGCGCGCGGGCGTAATTGCCCCAACTGCCGGTGATGGCGATATCAACCAGCGTGCGGTTCTCGCCGAAACTATACGTCCAGATCACCGCCAGCGGCGCCAGGAACAGCGCGAACAGCCACACCACCGGCGGCACACCCACGGCGGCAAACACGCCAGGCGCCTGGGAAGGCCGTTGCAACATCATGCCGCCATCACCCGCGTGATCGCCTCTTCCACGGCGCGGATATGGCCGATGCCCTGGAAACGGCCATATCCGCTCTTCGCCATGGCCGGGCCGCTGGGGAAGATCACCTGGTTGGTGCGATATTCCTCCGGCATCAGCGCCAGCGCCGCCGCATTGGGCGTGGGGAAACGGATGCTGTTGGCGATATCAGCGCCCACCTGCGCATCCAGCAGATAATTGATGAAACGATGGGCATTGTCCGGCCGCGGCGCGCCGGTTGGCACGCACAGACAATCCGAATTGATCAACGTGCCTTCGCGCGGGATCACGAACGCCAGATCATCATCGTCGGCCATCACCTGCGCGATGTCGCCATTATATTCCACCACCAGATCAATCTCGCCGCTGGCCAGCAGATCCTGGCCTTCGTCATGGTGGAACAATTTCACGTGACGCTTCTGGCGGATCAGCATCTGCGTCACCTGCTCCATGATCGCCGGCGTCACGGCGTTGACGGAGTGGCCGAGATATTTTGCCCCCAGCCGGATCAGATCATCGCCTTCCGCCAGCAGCCCGATGCGGCCCGAATAGCGATCTGAATCGAGCACCCATTTCCAGCTATCAGGCACGCCATCCACTTGGCTTTTGCGGTAACCGATGCCCAGCGCCAGCCAGGTGTAGGGCATCGACCAGCGCCGGCCCGGATCATAAGGCACATCGACGAATTCCGGCGCCAGATTGGCCCGGTTGGGAATGCGTGCGTGATCGAGCGGGCTGAGCATCCCCGAAATCTGCAGCCGTGTGACGAACTCGTTGGAGGGCACGATCACATCGAAACCGGGATTGCCGGCCCGCAGCCGCGCAAACAGTTCGTCGTTATTGGCATAATGGCTCATGCGCACGTCGACGCCGGTGGCTTTGCTGAAATCGCCCAGCGTCGTCTCGCCGATATAGGTATCCCAATTGTAGAAGTTCAGCCGCTGCTCCTCGCCATTGGCCCCCTTGGGGAAGGCGCGCGAACAGCCATCCAGCACCAGCGCCGCCGCCAGCCCACCAAAGCTGCGGCGGCTCAGATCAGGCCCAGAGTCAGGCATTCGCCAGCACCCAATCGTAATCGAGCGCCGGCACCACCGCCATGTACCGCTCCTGCTCGGTGCGCTTGACGCTGGCAAACATGGCAAGCGTGGCAGCACCCAGATATTCGGGCAGGATGCGCCCGGCTTCCAGCGCGCGCACGGCGGCAAACCAGTCGCCCGGCAGCGCCGGCTGCGCCTCGGCCGCCGCATAGCCATCGCCGATCACCGGCGGGCCGGGATCGATCTGCTGGGTCAACCCGTGATGCACACCGGCCAGCAATGCGGCGAGCGCCAGATAGGGATTGGCGTCGGCCCCGGCGATGCGATGTTCGATATGGCGGGCGGCATCCGGCCCGGCGGTGATGCGGAAACTGGTGGTGCGATTGTCCATGCCCCAGCTCGCCGCGACGGGCGCGAAACTGCCCGCCTTGAACCGGCGATAGCTGTTGGCGTTGGGCGCAAAGATCGCAAAGCTTTCGGCCAGCGCCGCCTTCAGCCCACCGATGGCATGCAGCAGCGGCGCATTGGGGCTGCCGTGCGGACTGGCGAAGATATTGGCACCGGCCGCATCATTAATGGACACATGCAGGTGCAGGCCATTGCCGGCGGCATCGGCAAACGGCTTGGCCATGAACGTCGCCAGCATGTCGTGGCGGCGGGCCACCTGCTTCACCAGCCGCTTGTAGAGCACCACATCGTCCGCCACGCGCAACGGATCGGCGCGATATCTCAGGGTCAGCTCCATCTGCCCCGGCGCATATTCGGAAATCGCGGTTTCCAAAGGCAAGCCGGCGGCATCGGCGGCCGCCCACAGATCGGCCAGGAACGGCCCGGCATCATCCAGTTCTTCCAGGCCATAGGTGCCGTGGGTGGCCGGCCGCGCCCCGCCCATCCGCGCCGGCTGCGGCGGCTGGCCATCGGCGCGGCTGCGATCGACGAGATAGAATTCCAGCTCGCAGGCCACCACCGGGGTAAGGCCATCAGCTTGGCAACGCGCCACCACGCGGGCCAAAGCCGCCCGGCAATCAATCTCACACACGCTGCCATCAGCTTCGAACAACGAGGTGATGACCGCAGCCTGCCCCGGCGCGGTGGGCACCAACGTGCCAGGCGCCGGACGGGCAAAGCGATCGCTGTCGCCATTTTCCCAAACCAGCCCGGTATCGAAACAATCCTGCCCCGTCACATCGGCGACCAGGATCGACACCGGCAACGGCCGCCCGGCACCATAAAGCGCCGCCAGTTCATGCACCCGGATGCGCTTGCCGCGCGCCGTGCCCGACAGGCCGGTGAAGATGATATCGACAAACTGCGTATCAGGATGGGCCGCCAGAAATTCCTGTGCCTCGGCCGGCAGCGCCACTGCGATTGTCATGTTCACTCCTGCCCACCTGATCTTGCGCTACACTCGCAAAGCGCAGGCCTACCAGCAACCCCTTGGTGGTGGTCATTTGGCCCATGCGCGCCTTTGTTTGATCGTCACGCGGCACTGAAAATCACCATTCATTAACGACATTGATTGATTTGGCTGATAGCGGCGCGCAAGAATCGGGGAGTTTTCGGGGGAGACGCCCGCGCATCGTCTCGAAACGGCGCCCGCACCTTAAGACGAAGGCTCCCGCATCGTTCGGGGCACGCCGGCGCTCCACGGCAGCTAAACGTAACAGATCCAAATCTATTTCAAGCTGCCGCTCAATGGGAAGGAGACCGACGCCGCCAATACCTACGTGCTCTGCCTGGGCGCCCGCACCAGCGCCCAGAAGGACAGCTGCCAGGACGAAAGCGGCGGGCCGCTTACCCGCCGGTTGGGCTGGTTTCCACCGGGGTTGGCTGTGGCTGCAAGGGTGTGCCGGCGCTCTATAACAATGTCGCGTATTATGCCGAATAGATCGAAGCCGTGCAGCAGGGGGGAAGACCAGCGGCGTCACGCGCTGTGTGGTGGCACAATCCGGCCCGCGCAAACTGGCCTGTTCGGCCAAACTCAATCCGCCCCGAACAAATCGCGGGTGAACAGCTTGCTTTCCACGTCGGCCAGATCAGGGCTCATCCGATTAGCCAGGATCAAGTCGGCCTCCGCCTTGAAAGCATCAAGATCGCGCACCACGCGTGATCCGAAGAACTGATCTTCGGCCAGCGCCGGTTCGTAGAGGATCACCGGGATGCCGCGCGCCTTGATGCGCTTCATGATGCCCTGGATCGAGGATTGGCGGAAATTGTCACTGTTGGCCTTCATCACCAGCCGATAGACGCCCACAGTGCGCGGCTTGCGATCAAAGATGCGCTGCGCCAGGAAATCCTTGCGAGTGCGGTTGGCATCGACGATCGCAGCGATCAGATTCTGCGGCACCGCGCCATAATTAGCCAGCAACTGCTTAGTATCCTTGGGCAGGCAATAGCCGCCATAACCGAACGATGGATTGTTGTAATGCAGCCCGATGCGCGGATCGAGGCCGGTGCCTTCAATGATCTGGCGCGCGTCCATGCCGGCGGCCATGGCATAGCTGTCCAGCTCGTTGAAGAAGGCGACGCGCATGGCGAGATATGTGTTGGCGAACAGCTTGATGGCTTCGGCTTCGGCCGGATCGGTGAGCAGCACCGCCACGTCCTTTTTGGCCGCGCCTTCCAGCATCAGATCGGCAAACTGCCGCCCGCGCAGGCCGGTGTCGCCCACGATGATGCGCGATGGGTAGAGATTGTCGTTCAGCGCCCGGCCTTCGCGCAGGAATTCCGGAGAGAAAAACACATTGTCGCTGCCCAGATTGCGGCGCAGACGGGTGATGAAACCCACCGGGATGGTGGATTTCACCACCACCGACGCCGCCGGATTGGCCGCCAGCACAGCGCGCGCCACATTTTCCACCGACGACGTGTCGAAATGATTGGTGTGGGGATCGTAATCGGTGGGCGTGGCGATCACCACCAGTTCGGCATCGCGGGCGGCGGCGGCCAGATCGGTCGTCGCCGCCAGCTGCAGCGGCTTGTAGGCGAGGAAATCCTCCAGCTCGGCATCGACGATCGGGCTCTTGCGGTTGTTGACCAGATCGACCCGCGCCGCGCTCACGTCCACCGCCGTCACGTCATGGTTCTGCGCCAGCAGCACGGCGTTCGACAAGCCGACATAGCCCAGACCGACAACGGCAATCTTCATGATCTACTCCACTGCACCGGCAGCAATACGCCGCCTATCTGGCGTGTTGCGCGCGGCCTTGCAATGCCGGTTCGTGTCTCAGTCGTCGCCGGGCGGCTGATGCAACCAAGCGGCATGTTTGGGCGCCTGCTTTGTTTCGCGCCATTCGGCCAGCATCGCCGGGGCAACTGCCTTTAGTTCGGCATATTGTTCCGCGGTACCGATGTTGCAGGCCAGTTCAAGGCGATGCCCGTTGGGATCGAAGAAATAGATCGATTTGAAGATGCCGTGCCAGGTTGGCCCCAGAACATCGATGCCCTGCCCCTCCAGATGCTCCTTGGCGCTGAGCAGTTCGGCCTCATTCTCCAATTCGAATGCGATGTGCTGCACCCAGGCCGGCGTGTTGGGGTCCTTGCCAATCTCCGGCTGGTTCGGCAGTTCGAAAAAGGCCAGCACATTGCCGCCGCCGCAATCAAGGAAAACGTGCATATAGGGATCATAGGCGCCGGTGGACGGCACATGATCCTCGGCAAAGGCCGTGGTGTAGGTCATGCCCAGCGTCTTTTCATACCAGGCCACGGTTTCGGCGGCGTCGCGGCAGCGATAGGCGACATGGTGGATGCGCTTGAGGGTCGGCGTCATTGGGCTGGCTCCACCTGCAGCACACCTCGCCGCACCTGGTTGCGCTCCATGCTTTCGAACAACGCCTTGAAATTGCCTTCGCCAAAGCCTTCATCACCCTTGCGCTCGATGAACTCGAAGAACATCGGGCCGACCATCGTCTCGGAAAAGATCTGGAGCAGCAGGCGTTTTGAGCAATCCGTGGTGCCATCCAGCAGGATGCCGCGGCTCTGCAATTCCGCGACCGGTTCGCCATGGCAGGGCAGGCGTTCGGCCAGCATCTCATAGTAAGTCGCAGGCGGCGGCGTCATGAACGGGGTGCCGATGGCCTTCAGCCGATCCCAAACGCCGAGCAGATCATCACAGGCAAAGGCGATGTGCTGGATGCCCTCGCCATTGTAGGCGCGCAGGAATTCCTCGATCTGGCCGCCACCGCCCCTGCCCTCTTCGTTCAGCGGAATGCGGATCTTGCCATCAGGCGCGGTCATCGCCTTACTGGTCAGGCCGGTATATTCACCCTTGATGTCGAACCAGCGGATCTCGCGGAAACCAGCGATCCGCTCATAAAACGCCGCCCAGTGCGCCATGCGGCCGCAATAGACATTGTGGGTGAGGTGATCGATCACCTGCAGCCCGGCGCCAACGGGATTGCGCTCAACGCCGTCTTCATACACGAAATCAATGTCATAGATGGAAAGATCATCGCCGTACCGGTCGATGAGATAAATGATCGACCCACCAATGCCGCGAAAGCCCGGCAGGCGCAATTCCATCGGCCCGGTGCGGCTTTCCACAGGCTCGGCGCCGCGCTCCAGGGCTTCGGCATAGGCTTTCGCCGCATCCTTCACCCGCCAGCCCATGCCGCAGGCCGAAGCGCCATGTTCGGCGGCGAAATACCAGGCCGGGCTGTGCTTTTCGTAATTGGCGATCAGGTTGATGCCGCCCTGCCGCCACAGTTGCACATCCTTGGAACGGTGACGGGCGACCTGGGCAAAGCCCATGGCGGCAAACACCGGTTCCAGTACGCCCTTGGTGGGCGCACAGAATTCGATGAACTCAAAGCCGTTGAGGCCTAGCGGATTTTCGAGCAGATCGGCCAATGCGGCTCCCCATGAAAAATTACGCCCGTTATAGTAGCGCAAACCATCGCCAATGTCTGTGCATGTTGGCGTCATGCAGGATAGATCGGCGCACAAGCCTTGCGCTAACGGAGAAAAGCCCGCACTATCCGTTCATGTTTGATGCCTTCGACCTCAAGATCCTCGCCCTTTGGCAGCAACGTGGCGACATTGGCCCGGTGGAAATGGGCGAAGCCATCCACCTGTCCGCCTCGCAATGCTCGCGCCGGATGGCTGCACTGAAAAAGGCTGGCCATGTGCGCGGTTTCCACGCCGTACTCGATCCGGCGGCTGTCGGCGTTGGCCTGATGGCCTATGTGCTGCTCACCATGAAGAGCCACTCACCGGAAGCGGCCGAGGCTTTCCGTGCCCGCATCATGGAACTGGATGAAGTGATGGAGTGCCACAAGCTGACCGGGGAGGCCGACCTGATCCTGAAGGTCGCCACCCGCGATCTGGCCAGCTTCAACCAGTTGCTGTCCCACCGCATCCTGGCCGCGCCGGAAGTGGCAACCGCGCGCTCCTCCATCATCCTCGATGAAGTGAAGAGCACGACGGCACTGCCAATCCGGGTTTAGAAGAAAGCCTGCAGCCCCGTCTGGGCGCGGCCCAGAATAAGCGCGTGGACGTCGTGCGTGCCTTCATAGGTGTTCACGGCTTCCAGGTTCATCACGTGGCGGATCACACCATATTCGTCGGAAACGCCGTTGCCGCCGTGCATGTCGCGCGCCACCCGGGCGATATCGAGCGCCTTGCCGCAGTTGTTGCGCTTCAGCAGCGAGATGGCTTCCGGTGCCAGGCGCTTTTCATCCATCAGGCGGCCACCGGCCAGCGCCGCACACAGGCCCAGCGTGATCTCGGTCTGCATGTCGGCCAGCTTCTTCTGGATCAGCTGCGTTGCTGCCAGCGGCCGACCGAACTGCTTGCGATCCAGCGTGTATTGCCGGGCGGCGTGCCAGCACCATTCGGCGGCCCCCATCGCGCCCCAGGCAATGCCGAAGCGCGCGTTGTTGAGGCAACCGAACGGGCCGGCGAGCCCTTCGACGCCTTTCAGGATGCGCTCTTCGGGCAGATGCACATCGGCCAGCACGATCTCGCCCGTGACACCGGCCCGCAGGGAGAATTTGCCTTCGATCTTGGGCGTGGAAAAGCCAGCATCGCCGCGTTCGACGATGAAGCCGCGGATCTTGTCGTCCTCGCACTTGGCCCACACCACCGCGACATCGGCGAGCGGGGAGTTGGTGATCCACATCTTGGCGCCAGAAAGCAGCCAGCCGCCCTGCACCTTCCTGGCGCGGGTCTTCATGCCGGCCGGATCGGAACCGGCGTCAGGCTCGGTCAGGCCGAAGCAACCGATGAGTTCGCCGCTGGCCAGGCCCGGAAGATAGCGCTCACGCTGGGCTTCGGAGCCATAGGCATAGATCGGATACATCACGAGGGACGACTGCACACTCATGGCCGAACGATAGGCCGAATCCACCCGCTCCACCTCGCGCGCGATCAGGCCATAGGCCACGTACGAAGTACCGGCGCAGCCATAACCCTTGATGGTGGGGCCGAGCAGGCCGGCAGCGCCGAATTTCTTCATCAGCGCCGGATCGAACGTCTCGTTGCGGTTGGCGAGTTTCACCACCGGCATCAGTTCGGCATCGCAGAAGGCGCGCGACGCATCGCGCACCATTGTCTCTTCTTCGGTCAACTGGCTGGCCAGCAGCAGCGGGTCTTCCCAATCGAACTTCGGCCACTTGGGCGCAAAATGCTGAACATCAGTGGCAGCGGTGGTGGCCATGATTGAAACTCCTCTTGTTGCCCTGCTTTAACCGCCAGTGGTCGCTCCGCCAAGGCTTGCAAGCCGCGACAAACGGGTTCAGCCTCGGGGTATGAAGCTTGCCTCCTTGAAATCCGGCCGCGATGGCCGCCTCGTCGTTGTCACTGATGATCTGGCTTGGTGCGCCGCACCGCCGCCCATGTATCCCACGCTGCAATCGGTGCTGGATGATTGGGATCATGCGGCCCTGGTGCTGGAAGGGGTGGCGCTGTCACTGGCGCACGACGCGGTTCCGCATGCGCGGTTCCACGAACGCGCCGCCGCGGCACCCTTGCCACGCGCGTTCCAATGGGCCGACGGATCGGCCTATGTGAACCATGTCGAACTGGTCCGCCGGGCACGCGGTGCCGAACTGCCGGCGAGCTTCTGGCAGGATCCTTTGATGTATCAGGGCGGCAGCGACCAGTTCCTGTGCCCGCGCGAACCCATCGCCTTCCACGATCCCGCTTGGGGCCTCGATCTCGAAGCCGAAGTCGTTGTCGTCACCGGTGACGTGCGCCAGGGCGCCAGCCGCGAGGAAGCGCTGGAGGCCATTCGCCTGGTCGGCCTGGTCAACGATATTTCGCTGCGTGGCCTGATCCCCGATGAACTGGCCAAGGGCTTCGGCTTCGTTCAGTCCAAACCCGCTTCGGCCTTGTCGCCCGTGCTGGTGACGCCGGCGGCGCTGGGTGAACACTGGCAGGATGGCAAGCTGATCGGCACGCTCAGCATTGATCTCAACGGCCAGCCGTTCGGTCGCGTTGAAACACATGTCGACATGACCTTCGATTTCGGCACGCTAATCGCCCATCTCGCCAAAACGCGGGCCATCGGTGCCGGCAGCATCATCGGTTCGGGCACGGTTTCCAACCGCGATGCCGATGGCGGCCCCGGCAAGCCCTGCGCGTACGGTGGCCTTGGCTATGCCTGCATTGCCGAACAGCGCATGATCGAAACCATCCTGTCGGGCTCACCGGCAACGCCATGGCTTAGCCCCGGCGACGTGGTACGCATCGAGATGCTAGACGAGCAGCACCGCAGCATTTTTGGCGCCATCGAGCAAGCGGTGGTAGCCGCCGGCTGACCCAGCTTGGCAACCAGAACCGGCTGCCAAGCTGTAATTTCTCAGCCGCAGATCAGATACCGGCTCCAAGACTTGTCACCCATGCCATTTTCGGAGCGTTCAGTTAAGCCAGAGCCTAACGATGACGGAAAGCAAGGGTAAGGTACGGCGGCCAGTGTGCGACCTCCGCCTCAGTAGGCAATACCCCGCCGACTACTTCACCCGGTCCAGCGGCTTAAGCCCTGCGGCCTGCAGTGCGGCATTGACGGATGGCAATTCGGTCAATGCCGTTTCCAGCGCCTGCAACTGCCGCGCCAGCTGGCCCGACAGATCGGCAAACACCGCCTGCGCGCCATCGGTGGGCGCCGCATCTGCGCTGTCGATCACGCCGATCAGGCCGGCCAGCTTGTCGTTCAGCTTGATAGGATAGTTCAGCGGGTCCTGCCGGCTCTGGTTCGTCACCTGGTAGATCTCGGCTTCCACCGCCGCCAGCTTCGCCAGCAGCGCGGTTACCGGTGCCGGCAGCGGTTTGGCCTTGGCCTGCGCTTCGGCCTGTGCCCGCAAGCTGCGCACCAGCAGCACGGCCTTGTTGGCCTCTGTCACCTTGGCGGTGACGGCCTGGGCCAGATCATAGCGCGCCTTCAGATCAGCGTCGCTCACGCCCGTCACGCGCGGATCGCGCGTGATGGCAAAGCCTTGCTCCTGTTGCTTGCCATCGGTAATCAGCTGCGCCTTGTAGGCACCGGGCAGCGCCAGCACACCGCGGTTGCGGCTGGTCCACAGGATCATGCCGTCGAAATCGGTGAAGCCGGGATGGCGCATGTTCCAGGTGAAGCGGTTCATGCCCGGCTGCATCGCGGCTGTCGGCGGCCCCTTGGGCGCGTCGCCGCCGTCCTCATCATCGCCGCCGGCTGGCTTCTCGTCCTTCTTGGGGTCTTCGGTCTTGCCTTCGAAGCGTTGGATCAAGGCGCCATCAGGCCCGTAGATCGCGATACCCAGCGATTTGGGCGCGGCCTTCAGATAATAATCGATGGCAACGCCGGCATCGACTGCGCGCACCGCCGGCGCCGGCGCAAACAGCCGGGTTTCCGGCGTGGCAGCGGCCTGCACCTGGCGCAGCACGTCGATGTTATCCATCACCCAGAAACTGCGGCCGTGCGTGGAGATCACCAGATCATGATCGGTCACCGCCAAATCCGAAACCTGCACCACGGGCAGATTGGCCTGCAGTTTGTGCCAGGCGCTGCCGCCATCAAAGCTGGCCCACACCCCGCGTTCGGTGCCGAGATAGAGCAGGCCGGGGCGCTTTACATCCTCCCGGATCGATCGCGCCATTTCGTCGGCAGGCAGGCCGGTGGCAATTTCCACCCACGTCTTGCCATAATCGCTGGTCTTCCAGGCGATGGGCTTGAAATCATCCAACAGGAAGCGATGGCCAACCACATAGGCGGTACCGGGGCTGTGGGGGCTGTCTTCCACGGTGGTGATCTTGGTGAATTTCGGGAGCTTGGGCGGGGTGATGTTGGCCCAGTTGGCGCCGCCATCGCGGGTGATGTGCACCAGACCATCGTCAGACCCGGCCCAGATCACGCCCTTCTCCAGCCGCGACGGGGCGAGCGCAAACACGGTGGCATAGGTTTCCACCCCAGTCTGATCGCGCGTGATCGGACCGCCCGATGGGCCCAGCGTGGCAGGATCATGCGCGGTCAGATCCGGGCTGATCTTTTCCCAGCTCTGACCTTCATTGCGGCTCTTCCAGACATGCTGCGAGGTGACATAGAGCGTGCCGGCATCATGCGGATCGAACAGGATCGGGAAGGTCCACTGGAAGCGCTCGGCAATGTCGCTGGCCGACGCGCCCATGGGATTGTCCGGCCGAACGGTGATGGTGCGGCTCTGTCCGGTGCGATGGTCGTAACGGGTGAGCAGGCCGCCATAGCTGCCGGCATAATAGATATCGGGATTGCGCGGATCGGGCGCCACATAGCCGCTCTCGCCGCCACCCACGGCGATACCATAGAGGCCGCCCAGCACATTCTGGTTGCCCCAGCCGCGCGACGGCACGCAGATGGTCGAATTGTCCTGCTGGCCGCCGCAGGCATAATAAGGTTTGTGGGCGGTCAGGCTGAGACGGTAAATCTGCGCCGTCGGGAAATTCTGCTTTGTCCAACTGGTGCCGCCGTTCACGGACACATTGGCGCCGCCATCATTGGCCTGCACCATGCGGTTGTTGTCGTCAGCCGCGATCCACAGATCATGGTTGTCGCCGTGCGGCACGCGGATCTTCTTGGGGAAGGTCTTGCCGCCGTCATCGGAGCGGTGGAAATTGACGTTGAGCACATAGACGCGCTCCTTGTCCTTCGGGTCCGCCACGATGCGGGTATAGTAGAAGGCGCGCTGGCGCAGATCGCGGCTGTCGTTGCGCTTTTCCCAGGTCTTGCCGCCATCATTGCTGGCATAGACGCCGCCGGCCGCCTCATTCTCGATGATGGCGTACACGCGGTTGGGATCGACCGGTGACACGCTCACCCCGATCTTGCCGAGCAGGCCGTCCTTCGGCAGGCCGGGCGCCCGGCTGATCTCGGCCCAACTGGTGCCGCCATCAAGGCTCTTGAAAAGGCCGCTGCCCGGCCCGCCCGACGACATGCCCCACGGCTTGCGCCAGGCTTCCCACAGCGCTGCATATACCACATCGGGGTTCGAAGGATCGATGCTGATGTCCACGGCGCCGGTCTTGGCATCACGATACAGCACCTTGCTCCACGTCTTGCCGCCGTCCTTTGTGCGAAACACGCCGCGATCGGGATTGTCAGCGCCATAATGGCCAAAGCCGCCGACAAACACGGTGTCGCAATCCTTGGGGGCAATCCGCACGCGGCTGAAGTTGTGCACATCGGCCAGACCGATCTTCGCCCAAGTCTTGCCGCCGTCTGCGGTTTTCCACACACCATTGCCGGGCAGCACATTGCCGCGCAGCTGGCTTTCGCCGGTGGTTGCATAAACGATATCGGGATTGGCCTCACACACCGCCACCCCGCCAAAGGCCGCGGTGTCGGTCTTGCCGTCGGTCATCGGCTGCCAGCTGGTGCCGCCGTCGGTCGTCTTCCACAGGCCGCCGCCGGCTGCGGCAAACCAGTATTCGTTAGGACGTTTGACGCTGCCGATGGCCGAAATGGAACGGCCACCGCGCGCCGGTCCGATGTTGCGCCATTTCAGGCCGGTGAAATAGGCTTCCACCCCAGGCGGCGTGGTCGGCTTCGCCGCTTCTACCGCAAGGCCCTGCCCAGCCAACATCGCCGACAGGCTGGCAGCCATCATCCACACAGAACGCATATTCAGTCTCCCTTTTGCCGCCGTGTTAGCACCCGGGCAACAAGAGGCAATCGGCTTTGGCGAAAGCTCAACGGATAATGATGGCCGCAATCTCGTCGACCGGGTGGCCGGTCAGATCCTTGTCGATTTCGGCGACGATGCGGGCGCTCACCTCCCGACTGTAGTGGCGGCGCAGTTCAGCCAGCGTGCGCGGCGGTGCCACGATCACGATTTCGGCCCCGTCGTCACCCCCTGCACGGCGGGCAAGCAAGCCGGCAGCTTCGGCTGCAAAACGATCCTCGGCTTGCTGGTGCCAATCGGTCTGTTCCATCGCGCTTGGCGTTCCGCTTGCACTGGAAAAGGCCCGGCCCGGCTGATCGCTGCCCAGATCGCGGGTCGGCGCACCGCTGCGTTCGGCGCTTGCTTCCACTTTCAGAACTGGATTGCGAAAATCTCCGCTGTTGCGGAGCAGCAGATATTTCTGGCCGTCAACAACCAGAACCAGAGCATCGTGGTGCAGGTTCATACCCATCTCCTCAAACAGAGTAACGGGCATATTACAGCGGCGATCGCTTCAATGCGCCAGCCGGGGTTTCCACGGATGCCGGCCTTTTCAGGCCAGCGCCAGCCACAGGCTGTAGATGCTGCTGGCCACCAGCATCAGGCCCACCAAGACCAGCAAGCGGCCCGCGGGGACCCGGCTGGCAATGATGGCGCCCAGCGGTGCGGCCAGCAGCCCGCCAATCACCAGGCCGATCACGGCCGTGGAAAAGGCCTCCGGCCCCAGTTGGGTGACAAAGCTGACCGAAATCGCCATCGTCACCAAGAATTCGGCGGTGTTCACCGTGCCGATGGTGGTGCGCGGCGAAGCGCCCTGAATCAACAGGTTAGACGTGACGATCGGCCCCCAACCGCCGCCGCCCGCCGCATCCAGAAAACCGCCCACGAGGCCCAATGGTGGCACCAGGCGCGGCGCGCGGCGGGGCGGCCCATGGTCCAGCCGCCAAGCCCGCCACAGCAGATAGACGCCAATGCCGGCCAGATAGGCCATCACGAACGGCCGCGCGAGACTGGCATCAATATTGGAGAGAACATAGGCGCCGGCCGCCCCGCCGATCATGCCCGGTATCGCCAGCCGCGCCAGCAGACCCCAATCGACATTGCGATAGATGATGTGGCTGATCGCCGAAGCCGCCGTGGTGAAACATTCGACCAGATGCACATTGGCCGAAGCCCGCGCCGGCGCCAGCCCCACCATGCCAACCAGCATCAGATTGGTGATCAGGCCAAAGGCCATGCCCAGCGCGCCATCAATCAGCTGCGCCAGGAAGCCGACCGCAATGAAGGGCAGCAGAGCCTGCACGAATTCGATGGAAAGATCGGGCAATGCCGTCATGCCGGGCAAAATCCCTGGCTGATATTGTGCATGGTCGATCCCTTCCGTCCGCCAGGGGAGTTACAGCACTGGTAACAGGTGATTTCGGTGCGGCAAACCACCGGAGCCGGCCGAAACACGGGGTTTGCGGCAATCATTAGCTTGGCTGCGCCAAGCCGGGCTTTGGCAAAGGCTCAGCGCCAGCCAGCCTATGCGCCGTCAACACGACCCTCCAACGCTCGGTCGCGGCCTGCCCAATCGATCCAGTTGGCCTGATTGTCCTGCGCATGGCCATTGTTGTTGCCGCCCTGGCTGCGGCCGAATTCATCACCGGCGGTGAGCATGATGGTGCCGGTGGAGGCGAACAGGCTGTCCAGCAAGGCGCGCAGATCGGCGGCGCACGCGGGGCAGCCGGCCGGGGACAATGGCTGGCAGCACGATGCCGGGGGTGTCCACGCCGTCCTGCGCCAGCTGCGGGTCCTGCACGAAGCGGCGACCCAGTTCGACAGCATGGGGATCGAAAAGGAACTTCGCCGGATCGAACCACAGGCCGGCCGCCGGATTCGATTCCCAATTGGGCCGGTAACAATCGTGGGCGCGGCCAGCCGCGAAACAGGGCGTCATGTCACCACGTCGGGCCGGGCTCGTCCCGTGTGGCGGGTGATGCCGGCGAGTGTCTCTGCTGCCGCGATCAGATCGGCCAGCATCGCGGGCGTTTCGCGATCGATGGCGCCATCGGGCGGTTGATAGGCTTCCAGATAGACCCGCAAGGTCGCACCCTCGGTGCCGGTGCCGGATAGGCGGAACACGATGCGCGATCCGCACACAAACAGCACGCGCAGGCCCTGGTTGGCGCTGACCGAGCCATCGACCGGATCGGTGTAACTGAAGCTATCCGCCTCCGCGACGGTGAGCGGGCCGACAGTGCGGCCTGGCAAGCTGGGCAAAGCCTGGGTGAGTTCGGCGATCAGGGCGTTGGCACTTTCGCTTTCCACCGCTTCATAATCGTGGCGGGCATAATAGTTGCGACCAAAGCGCGCCCAATGTTCACGCGCCAGCGCGTCGACACTGATGCCGCTCACGGCCAGGATGTTGAGCCAGAGCAGCACCGCCCACAGCCCGTCCTTCTCACGAACATGATCCGATCCGGTGCCGGCGCTTTCCTCGCCGCAGATCGTCACCATGCCGGCATCGAGCAGGTTGCCGAAGAATTTCCAGCCCGTGGGGGTTTCGAAGCACGGGATGCCCAGCGCCTTGGCCACAAGGTCGGCCGCGGCGCTGGTCGGCATGGAACGGGCAATGCCCTTCAAGCCCGCGGCATAGCCGGGTGCCAAATGGGCGTTGGCGGCCAGCATCGCCAGCGAATCCGACGGGGTGATGAAGCGGTGACGGCCGATGATCAGGTTGCGATCGCCGTCGCCATCCGAAGCTGCGCCGAAATCCGGCGCATCCGGCGCCATCATCGCTTCATACAGCTCGTGCGCGTGGACAAGGTTGGGATCGGGGTGATGGCCGCCAAAATCCTCCAGCGGCGTGCCATTGCGCACAGTACCCTTTGCAAAGCCCAGCCGGCGCTCGAAAATCTCGGTCGCATAAGGCCCGGTCACCGCACTCATCGCGTCAAAAGCCATGGTGAAGCCGGCAGAGACCTTGCCGCGGATCGCGGCGAAATCGAACAGGCTTTCCATCAGCGCGGCATAATCGGCGACCGGATCGATGACCTCCACTGCCATGCCACCAACGTGACTGGTGCCGATGCGATCCAGATCGACATCACCGGGCACGGACAGCCAGCGGTCAATCGTCTGCGTGCGGGCAAAGATGGCTTCGGTCACCGCTTCCGGCGCCGGGCCACCGTTGGCGATGTTGTACTTGATGCCGAAATCCTCATCTGGCCCGGCCGGATTGTGGCTGGCCGAAAGGATCAGGCCGCCGCTGGCGCCATATTTGCGGATGACATGGCTGGCGGCCGGTGTGGACAGGATACCGCCCCGCCCGACCAGCACCCGGCCATAGCCATTGGCAGCCGCCATGCGGATAGCCTGGGCGATCACCACGCGGTTATGAAAACGCCCGTCGCCGCCGATCACCAGCGTTGCGCCTTCGGTGCGGTCCACCACGTCGAACACCGATTGAATGAAGTTTTCCGCGTAATTCGGTTGGGCAAACATCCGCACTTTCTTGCGCAAGCCCGATGTGCCCGGCTTTTGCCCGGCGAACGGCGTGGTCGGATGGATCTGGATGGTCATGCCTTGCCTGTCAGTTCACGATAGAGATCGGAGGAGAGCTTGCCCCTGTTGTCCAGGAAAAATCCGCCTTCATGCCGGCGCGCTGCAGGGGCCGCACTTCCAGCACCTCGGCCCCGGGATTGGGATTGGGACTGGACGGCATGCCAGCGTGTCTTTCCTTGGGTTCCAAGCCACACACGATGTTTGATGGACCTTTGGACATCAACAAATCAAGATCAGTGGCCCGATTTTCCAGCGCTGACTATGACGTCTGGCAACGGCAGGGCAACAGGCGATTGGCCCAAAGCGCCCGCGCTTGCCAATCCCCGCCGCATCGGCTTGAGTCAGAAGCACACACGCGGCCGGACCATTGCGGCGTTCGGCAGGGAGCAGGGGATGAAGATGAAGCAGTTATTGTTCCGGGCCGTTCTTCTGGCCAGCCTTGCCGCCCTGCCCGCACCTGTTGCCGCGCAGGTACAGGATCCCGCACAATGGTCGGGGCTGCATTATCGCCAGGTGGGCCCGTGGCGCGGCGGGCGGGTGACAGCGGTCGCCGGTGTGCCCTCGCAGCCCGACACCTTCTACATGGGCACCACCGGCGGCGGCGTGTGGAAATCCACGGATTCGGGCAATAGCTGGACCAACACCAGCGATGGCCAGATCGGTGTCGCCTCCATGGGCGCGGTGGCGGTGGCCGACAGCAATCCCCAGATCGTCTATGCCGGCAGCGGCTCGTCGAAGATCCGCAGCAACGTCTCGATCGGGCGCGGCATCTGGAAATCGGTGGACGGCGCCAAGACGTGGGCGTTCATGGGCCTGCGCGACGTTGGCCAGATTTCGACCATCCGCATCAACCCGGCCAACCCTGATGAAGTGTTCGTGGCCAGCACCGGCAACCCCTTTGCCTATGGAAAGGATCGCGGCGTCTATCGCACCCGCGACGGCGGCAAGACGTGGACCAAGGTTCTTTTCATCAACGAGACGCTGGGCGCCGCCGATCTGGAGATGGCGTCCGACGATCCGAAAACCCTTTATGCCGCCATGTGGCACGGCATCCGCCGGCCGTGGACCATCACCTCGGGCAGCAAGGATGGTGGCCTCTACAAGTCCGTGGACGGCGGCGATACGTGGACAAAGCTGGCCGGCGGCCTGCCCACTGGCTTGTTCGGCAGAGCCAATATCGGCGTGTCCGCCGCCGCGCCGAACCGGCTCTATGCTTTGATCGAAGCCAAGCCGGGCGCCGGCCTTTATCGTTCCGAGGATCGCGGCCTTACATGGGCGCTGGTTAATGGCGACGGCAAGCTGACGACGCGGCCATTTTACTACACGACGCTGGGCGTGGACCCGAACAATGCCGAACAAGTGTTTGTCGGCAACGAGGATTGGTTCCGCTCCACCGATGGCGGCAAGACGTTCAAGGACGAGCCCACCCCGCACGGCGACAACCACGATGTGTGGATCAACCCGAAGAACAGCAATCTGATCGTGCAGGCCAATGATGGCGGCGCCAATGTCTCGCGCGATGGCGGCCGCACCTGGACGGTGCAATCCAACCAGCCGACGGCTGAAATCTATCAGGTCGCAGTGGACAACCAGTTTCCCTATCGCCTCTATGGCGCGCAGCAGGACAATTCGACGGTTATCCTGCCGTCGCAGCCGACGGGCAACGGCCAAGCCTATATGGAAGGGCCGGGCTGCGAAACCGGGCCGATCATCCCCAAGATCGATGATCCGCTGATGGTGTGGGCCGGCTGCAAGGGCCAGTTCAGCCGGCTCGATCTGCGCACCAACCGCAACGAGCAGCAATACTGGATCGGGAGCGAATCGCTCTATGGGGCGAACCCCAAGGATCTGCGCTTCCGCTTCCAGCGCGTCGCGCCGCTGGAAGTGTCCCCGGTTGAGCCCAACACCGTCTATTACGGCTCCCAGCACGTGCACCGGTCGAAGGACGGCGGCGTCAATTGGGAGGTGATCAGCCCTGATCTCACCGCCAATCCGCCGGAAGGCCGGATGGCGTCGGGCGATCCGATCACCATCGATGCGACCGGCGAGGAAGTTTATTCCACCGTCTATGCCATCCGCGAAAGCGCGGTGCAGCCGGGCTTGATCTGGGCCGGGTCGAACGATGGCCTGATCCACGTCACCCGCGATGGCGGCAAGACCTGGGTGAACGTCACGCCCAAGGGCCTGCCGCCGGGCGGGCGGGTGCAGAATATCGATCCCGGCGTGCGCTCTGCCGGCACGGCCTATGTGGCCTATCACCGTTATCTGCTCGGCGATTTCAGCCCCCACGCCTATCGCACCGATGATTATGGCAAGACGTGGGTGAGGATCACCACGGGCATTGCCGCCGATGAACCGGTGCGCGTGGTGCGCGAAGACCCGGTGCGGCCGGGGCTGCTCTACGCCGGCACCGAATTCGGCATGCATGTCTCGTTCGACCGCGGCGCGCATTGGCAGAGCTTCCAGATCGATCTGCCGGCCACCCCCATAACCGATATCCGCCTGGCGCACGGCGATCTGGTGCTGTCGACGCAGGGGCGCGGTTTCTACATTCTCGACAATATCGATGTGCTGCGCCAGTTGCAGGGAACGACGATCACCGCGCCGCAGCTGCTGAAGCCGGTCACCGCCGTGCGCGTGTCGCCATCGGCCGATTATGGCACCGATCCCGGCCAAGGCCCCGAATATCGCCCGCCCGGCGCGATGATCGATTATGTGCTGCCAGCCGGGACAACGGCGGTTTCCTTGAGCATCGTGGATGCCAGCGGTACGGAACTGCGCCGCTTCTCCAGCGACAGCCCGGCCGCGCGGGCGGCGCGGGGCTATCGTTACCGGCCGGTGTGGCAGACCAAGCTGGATGCCACGCCCGGCATGCACCGCCTGATCTGGGATCTGCGCCGCGGCAATGATCGCGGCCCGCTGGTACCGCCAGGCGACTATACAGTGGTGATGACGGCCGGCAGCACGACGACGCGCCAGCCGCTGACCGTGGTGGCCGATCCGCGCGTGCTGGCCAGCGGCGTCACCAACGCCGATCTGGAGGCGCAATATCAGCATAATCTGCGCGTCGGGAAACTGGCGGCCGATACCGGCGCAGCCGCCACCCGCCTGCGCGCCGCGCTGAAGGACACGACTGATCCGGCGAAGCTGGCCGCGCTGAACCGCATTGCCGCCCGCCTGCTCACGCCGCCCGTGCGTTACAGCCCGCCCGGGCTCGACACGCATGTGCGCTATCTGGCCAGCCAAACGGCGGATTTCGATGGCAAGATCGGCAACCATCCCACGGAGCGGTACGCCGAACTGCGCGCCGCCATCGATGCCATCGTGAAGGAGCTCGACGTGGCGCTGGGGCCGGCCAGGGGTTGAGGCAAACCCGCTGTTGTGCGCCGGGCGGCTTTGGGGGATATCGCGGCCATGACTGGCCCTGCCCCCTTTGCTGCCTTCGCCCCTGCCCTGTCTCCCGCCACGCCGTTACGGCAACGCATATCCGCCGCCTGCCGCACGCCGGAGCCCGAGGCGGTCGCGGCCCTGCTGCCGCTGGCCGAACTGCCGGCCGCCTTGCGCCCGAGCGTGGCCGCCACGGCTCGCGCGCTCGTCACAGCCTTGCGTGCCAAGGGCCAGCAGGGCGGCGTGGAAGGCCTGGTGAAGGAATATTCGCTGTCCAGCCAGGAAGGCGTGGCGTTGATGTGCCTGGCCGAAGCCCTGCTGCGCATTCCGGACAATGAAACCCGCGACGCGCTGATCCGCGACAAGATCGCCGGCGGCGACTGGCAGGCGCATCTGGGCGACGGCAAGACGCTGTTTGTCAACGCCGCCACTTGGGGCCTGATGGTGACCGGCAAGCTGACAGCGAGCTTTGCCGAAACCGGGCTGGGCGCGGTTCTCACCCGGCTCATCGCGCGCGCCGGCGAACCGGTGATCCGCCGCGGCATCGACATGGCGATGCAGATGATGGGCGATCAGTTCGTTACCGGCGAAACCATCGAGGAAGCGCTGAAACGCGCCCGCCGGCTGGAAGCGCAGGGCTTTGCCTACAGTTATGACATGCTGGGCGAAGCCGCGACCACCATGGCCGATGCGAACCGCTATTTCGCCGATTATGAGCACGCCATCCACGCCATCGGCGCGGCGGCAGCCGGGCGCGGCCTGTATGATGGCCCCGGCATCTCGATCAAATTGTCGGCCCTGCACCCGCGCTATGCCCGCGCGCAACTTGACCGCGTGGTGGCCGAACTACTGCCGCGCGTGGCGGCGCTGGCCGAGTTTGCCAAGGGCTATGGCATCGGCTTCAACATCGATGCCGAAGAAGCCGACCGGCTGGAACTGTCGCTCGATCTGCTGGAAGCGCTGGCGTTGTCGCCGGTGCTGAAGGGCTGGGACGGCCTGGGTTTCGTGGTACAGGCCTATGGCAAGCGCTGCCCGTTGGTGATCGACTGGCTGATCGATCTGGCCCGCCGCAGCGGCCGGCGGATCATGGTGCGGCTGGTGAAAGGCGCTTATTGGGACAGCGAGATCAAGCGCGCCCAGGTGGATGGCCTCAGCGATTTCCCGGTGTTTACGCGCAAGCTGCACACCGATGTGTCTTACCTTGCCTGCGCCGCCAAACTGCTCGGCGCCCGCGATGCGGTGTTCCCGCAGTTCGCCACCCACA
Source organism: Sandarakinorhabdus limnophila DSM 17366 (assembly GCF_000420765.1). GTDB lineage: Bacteria > Pseudomonadota > Alphaproteobacteria > Sphingomonadales > Sphingomonadaceae > Sandarakinorhabdus > Sandarakinorhabdus limnophila. Next base: position 108,026 of record NZ_ATVO01000010.1, read on the forward strand.
ATGCCCACACGCTGGCCGCCATTCACACAATGGCCGGCCCGGATTTTGCCGTGGGCAGTTACGAATTCCAGTGCCTGCACGGCATGGGTGAGGCGCTGTATGAAGAGGTGGTGGGGCCGGACAAGCTGAACCGCCCGTGCCGCATCTATGCGCCGGTGGGCACCCACGAAACATTGCTGGCCTATCTGGTGCGGCGCCTGCTGGAAAACGGCGCCAACAGCAGCTTCGTCCACCGCATCTGGGATGAGGCTGTCTCCATTGAGGAACTGATTGCCGATCCGGTCGAGGAAGCCCGCGCACTGGGCGGCAGCCCGCACCCGGTCATCGCCCTGCCCGCCGCCATTTATGGCCAGCGGTGCAATTCGAGCGGGATCGATCTCGCTAGCGAGCCGGCACTGGCCGCGCTTGCCGCGCGCCTGCAGGAAAGCGTGCAGCGGGACTGGACGGCAGCGCCGCTGATTCCGGGGCATATTTCCAGCGCCAGCCACGTGCCGGTGTGCAACCCGGCTGGCCGCAGCGATACCGTTGGCACGGTCGCATTTGCAACACTGGCCGATGTTGATCGGGCTGCCCAATCTGCCGCGCAGGCAGTCCCGTCATGGTCCGCCGTTCCGGTCACCCAGCGCGCGGCGATGCTGGACGCGGCGGCTGACCGGCTGGAAGACGACATGCCGCTGCTGATGGGGCTGATCATTCGCGAAGCCGGCAAATCCGCCGCCAACGCCATTGCCGAAGTGCGCGAAGCGGTGGATTTCCTGCGCTACTATGCCGATCAGGCCCGCCAGACGCTCGACACCACCCACAACCCGCTCGGCCCGGTGCTGTGCATCAGCCCGTGGAATTTCCCGCTGGCCATCTTCATCGGCCAAGTCGCCGCGGCGCTGGTGGCGGGCAACGGTGTTATCGCCAAGCCGGCCGAAGAAACCCCGCTGATCGCCGCCGAAGCCGTGCGCATCCTGCACGCGGCCGGCGTGCCAGCCGAGGCGCTGCTGTTTATGCCCGGCGACGGCAGTATCGGCGCAGCATTGGTCGCGCGGCCGGAAATTGCCGGCGTGATGTTCACCGGCTCCACCGAAGTGGCCAAGCTGATACAGGCCGAACTGGCCCGCCATGGCGATCACCCGATCCCGCTGATCGCCGAAACCGGCGGCCAAAACGCGATGATCGTCGACAGTTCTGCCCTATCCGAACAGGTCACCGCCGATGTGATCGCGTCGGCGTTCGATTCTGCCGGCCAGCGCTGTTCGGCGTTGCGCATCCTGTGCCTTCAGGAGGATATTGCCGACAAGCAATTGGCCATGCTCAAGGGTGCGCTCATTGAGCTGCGGTTGGGCAATCCTGATCGGCTGCGCATCGATATCGGGCCGGTGATCACCGCCGAAGCGCAGGCCACCATCACCGCCCATATCGAACGCATGCGTGGCCTTGGTTGCCGCATCCACCAGCTGCCCCTGCCCGCCGAGGCCGCCCACGGCAGCTTCGTGCCACCCACCATCATCGAGATCGACAGCATCGCCCAGATCGGCCGCGAAGTGTTCGGGCCTGTCTTGCATGTCGTCCGTTTCCCGCGCGACGCCATGGCCGCGCTGGTCGATGCCATCAACGCCACCGGCTATGGCCTCACCTTCGGCCTGCACACGCGGCTGGATGAAACCATCGAAGCCGTCACAGCCAAGGCCGCCGCCGGCAACATCTATATCAACCGCAACATCATTGGCGCGGTGGTGGGCGTGCAGCCCTTTGGCGGGCGCGGCCTGTCGGGCAGCGGTCCCAAGGCTGGTGGGCCGATCTATATCGGACGGCTGGTGCAGTCGGAACCCAACACCGGACTTGCAGGTGGCCACGCGCCCGACCCGGCTGCGGTCGCCTGGGCGGAATGGCTGGAGGCCTCCAGCCTCGACGCCAGCGCCGCATTGGTGCGCGAGGCCATCGCCGGCGCCTTGACCGGCCTCAAGTTGGAACTGCCCGGACCGGTCGGCGAAACCAACCTTTATGCCCTCCACCCCCGCGGGCTTGTGCTGCTGATACCCGCCACCGAAGCCGGCCTTGCCGTTCAGGTCGGCGCAGCGCTCGCAGGCGGCAACAGCGCCGCCATCGTCTGGCCGGGCGGGCCGCCATCCGCCTTTGCCAGCGTGCCAGCACTGGTCAGCCAGCGGCTGACCTGGCTGCCGGATTTGCCCGCAACCGCCGATTGCGCCGCCGCGCTGGTCGAAGCCGTAACGCCCGGACTGCTGCCGCGGCTCGCCGCAATGGCCGGGCCGATCCCCATCGTGCAGCTCGTCGATGCAAGCGGCCGCTATCGCCGCGACTGGCTGGTGGAGGAAGTATCGACGTCGATCAACGTCACCGCGGCTGGCGGCAATGCCAGCCTGATGGCGATGGTCTGATGGCCACCCTGTCCACCATAAACACCCCGGCGCTGGTGCTGGATCGCGCCATTGCCGCCCGCAACATGGCGCGCATGCAGGGCCATATCGCCGGCGTCGCCCCCGGCGTGCTGTTCCGCCCGCATCTGAAAACCGCCAAGAGCATCGCAGTCGCCGAGATGCTGTTCAAAGGCGCCCGCCACCCCATCACCGTTTCCACCCTGAAGGAGGCGGAACTGTTCGGCGCGGCTGGCTTCACCGACATTCTCTACGCCGTCGGCCTGTCACCGCAGAAGATCGCGCCGGTGCAGGCGCTGCGCGAACAGGGCATCAATCTCACCGTCGTCACCGACCATGTCGCCATGGCCGCTGCGATCTGTGCGGCTGCGCCTGGCGGCGAATTGCCGACCCTGATCGAGCTGGATGTTGATGGCCACCGCGCCGGCGTCGGCTTCGATGATGGCGCGGCCCTCATCGCCATCGCCGCTGCACTGGGCCCAAATTTTGCCGGCGTGATTACCCATGCCGGCGGCTCCTATGCCCTGTCTGATCCGGCCGAACTGGCGCATTTCGCTGATCAGGAAGCCGCACGCGCCGCAACGGCTGCGCGCCTACTGGAACAGGCCGGCCATGCCTGCCGCATCGTCAGCATCGGATCGACCCCCACCGGCAATGCCGTGCGCAATCTTGATGGCATCACCGAATTTCGCGCCGGCGTCTTCATGTTCGGCGATCTGGTGATGCACGGGGTCGGCGTCTGCCCGCTTGAAGACATCGCCCTGTCGGTGCTGACTACGGTCATCGGCACCTATCCCGAACGTGGCCTGGTGATTGTCGATGCCGGCTGGATGGCGCTGTCCCGCGATCGCGGCACGGCGGGCCAGGCCATCGATCAGGGCTATGGCCTGGTGTGCAGCCTTGATGGCCAGGTGCTGGGCGATGTGATCGTGTTGCAGGCCAACCAGGAACATGGCGTGATCGGCGTGCGGCCGGGCGCCACCACCGGCCTGCCGACGTTCAGCGTTGGTGATCGCCTGCGCATCCTGCCCAATCACGCCTGCGCCACGGCGGCCCAGCATGGCTGCTATAAAGTGGTGGCAGGGTCACCCGCCATCGTCGACACTTGGGAGCGATTCAGTGGCTGGTGAACCGCAAATCCGCTGCGTGAATCCGGCTGATGCCGCGCCGCCCGGCGGCCATTATTCCCACGCGGTCACTGCCGGTGGCTTCGTGTTCATCTCGGGCCAATTGCCGGTTCTCCCCTGTGGCACCCACGCGCCAGAGGCCTATTTCGCCACACAGGCGAACCAGGCGCTGGCCAATCTGTTTGCAGCGCTGGCGGCGGCCGGCGCATCGCGCCAAGCCATCGTCAAGGTCACGGTCTATGTGACGGATATCGCCGATTGGCCGGTCTTCAATGCGCTCTATGCGCAAGCCATGGGCGAACATCGGCCGGCCCGAACAGTCGTTCCCGTACCGGTACTGCATCACGGCTACCGGATCGAGATTGATGCCATCGCGCTGGCGGGCTGATCTGCCGGCGGACCCGAAGTTATTATGGCTGACGGATAGACGCGTTGCGTTTTCGCTGCCTGCTGGCATGCAGCAGAAAATTCTTGGGCTCGGGGACAACAACATGCCGCTGCTGCCGGTGATCCGCTTTCTTGGCGTCGCCCTGATGTTCAGTCAGTCTGCGGCAGAAGCCAGTCAGGCGCAAACCGTGGCCGGCACCAACGCCGCGGCGGGCTCCGAGGCCTATCAATCCTTGCGATACAGGCTTGTCGGCCCGTTTCGCGCCGGACGCACCGTGGGTGCAGTCGGGATCGAGTGCTGCGTTCGTTGCTGCTGCCTCATCATGAAAATTTGAAGTCCTGCTCGGACTGCAGAACTTTGCCTTACAACAGCGGCCATCGGCCTATCGCTGATAAACCACCTTGCCGCTGACGATGGTCGCCCGAATCCTGCCAGCCAGGATTTTTTCCGGAGCGGTCGCGGCAAGGGCGAAGGGATCAATATCCATCACTGTCAGATCAGCCCATCGGCCCTTGGCAATGATCCCCGTCTGGTCTTCGCGGAAGGCGGCATAGGCCGACCAACTGGTATAGCCCCGGATCGCTTCTTCGACCGTCAGCCGCTCTGCCGGATACCATCCGCCGGGGGGCTGAAGCTGCTTGTCCTGGCGGGTGATCGCGGCATGGAGGCCATAGAAGATGCTGTGGTCGGAGCCCGGATTGTCGGCATTGAAGGTCAATCGCGCGCCGCCTGTGCGCAGCGAGCGCCAGGCATAGGCGCCAAGGATGCGCTGCGGGCCCAGACGATCTTCGGCCCAGCTCTTGTCCTCCACCGCATGGGGCGGCTCCATCGAGGCTATCACGCCCAGCCGGGCAAAGCGCGGCTGGTCTTCGGGCGAGATGACCTGGGCATGTTCGATCCGGTGGCGGCCCTGTGCGGTGTTGGGATCGGCCTTGCACTCCGCCTCAAGGAAATCGAGCACTTCGCGGTTGCCCGCATCGCCGATGGCATGGATCCCCAGCTGGAAGCCGGCCTTCATCGCCGCCTTTGCCAGATCACGGTCAAAGCCATAACCGCTTCCGCTGATCCCGCGGTGGCCCGGCTTGTCGGCATAGTCGTCCAGCAGCCGCGCCCCACGCGATCCCAGTGCGCCGTCGTAATAGGCCTTGACCGCGCGCGTGACGAGCATGCTGTCGCTGTCCCGGTCAGGCCCCCTGGCGATCCACTGCCGCATCAACGGCGGATCGCGCAGCGAGAGCAGGGCATAGACCCGGATCGGCAGGCGGTTCTGGTCCTCCAGCTGCTGGAGTGCGGCCATCGCTTGGGCACCCACACCGGCCTCGTGCACCGCGACATAGCCGTCGGTGGCCATCTGACCCAGGCCCTTCAGCGCATGGCGCGCGACAATCGCCTGCGGCTCGGGCGGCACCGCCGCTTCGACCATCGTCGCCGCGCGGTTCAGGAAAAGGCCACTTGGCTCGCCATCCGGGCCCAGCCGCATCTCGCCCCCGACCGGAACCGGGCTGGCCTTGGTGATCTTGCCGGCATCGAGCGCGGCCTGATTGGTCCAGATGGCGAAACCGTGCAGACTGCGCAGCACCACCGGATGATCGGGCAACGCCGCGCTCAACTGCTGCTTGTCCGGATAGCGGTTGGCCCAGGCACCCTCGTCCCACCCGGCACCGAAGATCCATTCGCCCTTGGGGACGGACCGCGCCCGCTCGGCCACCTTTGCGACCGCCTGCGCTTCGGTAGCAACATCGGTCAGGTCGACCGATTCAAGCTTGGCGCCCAGTTCGATGAAATGGGTATGCGAATCGACCAGACCGGGGATCACGGTCGCGCCGTTCAGATCGATCACCCGGGTCCGCTTGCCGCGCAGCGCCAGCGCCCCCTGGTCGCTGCCGACATAGATAATCTTGCCGCCGCGGATCGCCACCGCTGCGGCATCGGGGTGCCACTTGCCGTTTGTGGTGGGCGCATCGGGCGCAGGCATGCCATCCAGCGAAGGCTCGCCCCAGCGCAGCGTATAGACATGGGCGTCGGTCAGAATCAGATCCGCACCGCCAGGCGCAGCCTTAGCCGTTGCCTGGTAACTGACGGAGATCAGGACGACGCCGAGCACGCTTGCGAACAGACCCGCCTTCATATCCATTCACTCCCTGGCATGTTCGTCGTCAGATTGTTTGAGCCAGCAGGCGGCCCAGATTGGCGGAGGGTAGGCCTCATATGGCGTTGATGTTAGGCGGCGATCTTGCGGTGTTGCAAGCGCCGATGTTCGATGGCGAGGGGGAGCAATCATATGCAATGGCGAACGTGGATTGGCTAGTTGGCTGTCGCTGCGGGTGCGGCGGCTTTGCTTATTGCGCTGGCGCCTTTTGCCTTCGCCGAACTGACCATGGCCGCTGCCACGCTCGAAACGAACATCATGCCTGCGCCGGCCAATCCGGCGCAGTTCCGGCCACTGCCTGGCAGGGCCGCAGGAACGGTCATCGACGGGCATTGGCGTGTCGAGAAGATTGCCCCGGGCACTTGGGCGATCGGCGAGCCCGCCGCCGATCCCGACAACTACGAATATCTGCTGGTCGGCAATCGCCGCGCGCTCCTGGTCGACAGCGGTGCAACCCGCAATCACGACATCCGCCCCGTCATTGATGGCCTCACGGCGCTGCCGGTTACCGTCGTTCCCAGCCACCTGCATCACGACCACACCAACGGTCTCGGTTTCTTTCGCGATATCGCACTGATCGACCTGCCGGAAACGCGTGCCCGGGCGCAGGGCAATGATGTGCGTCTGGGCCGCTACCAGTACGCCCGCCCGGAACCGGTCGACTTCACGGTGGCACAATGGATCAAGCCCGGCGAAACGATTGATCTTGGCGGGCGTTCCGTCACCATCCTGTCTACGCCCGGCCATACCACGAATTTGGTTTCGGTCTGGGAGCCGGCCGGCAAGCGCCTCTATACCGGTGATTTCCTCTACCCGACGACGCTCTATGCCTTCGCGCCGGACTCCAGCCTTTCAACCTATGTCACGACCATCGACAGGCTTCTTGCGATGATGCCGCGTGACACAAGGCTTTACGGTGCTCACTGCTGCCGCAATGGTGCCCCGCCGCAGGCGCCGTGGCTTTCGACGAGCGACCTTGAAGACACAAGAACCGCCATCAAGGGCATCCAGTCTGACGACCTGGAAGGCCGCGGGTTCATTTTCCGCCGCTTTCCGGTCAATGATCGGATGACGATGCTGACACTTTATCCGATCGCAAATCGGTAACGCATTGGAGCGTGACGCGAAGGCCGGTGGCCCTCGCAAATTGTGGGCTTGCGCCCCCGTGGCGTGACGGCAAGCATGTGGGCGGACAAGAGGACCTGAAACGATGACCATTATCTTCACCAATCCCGAGATGAACGATCTGCGCATGTCGGAAAAGGCGCGGCCGCTGTTCGATGCCGTTGTCCGTCACATCAACGACAATGTCGTGCCGATTGCGGAGGAGTTCGAAGAGCTGGGCAAGGGCCGGGCCGATCGTTGGAGCTGGGCGCCGGGGCAGCTGGAATTGCTGCAGACGGCGAAGGACAAGGCCAAGGCGGCGGGCCTCTGGAATTTCTTCCTGCCCAATGCCGAAACCGGCGAGGGGCTGAGCAATCTGGATTATGCCTATATCGCCGCCGAACTGGGCAAGGTGCCGCTGGCATCGGAATCATTGAACTGCTCGGCGCCCGATACCGGCAACATGGAAGTGTTGGAACGGGTTGGCACGAACGAGCAGAAGCAGCACTGGCTGGAGCCCCTGCTCGCCGGTGAAATCCGCTCGGCCTATGCCATGACCGAGCCTGATGTGGCCTCGTCTGATGCCAAGAACATCCGCACCCGCGCCGTGCGTGATGGCAAGGATTGGGTGATCAACGGCGAGAAATTCTATATCTCGGGTGCCGGTGATCCGCGCTGCAAGGTGATGATCGTGATGGTGCGCACCAGCGACGATGGCCCGGCGAGCAGCCAGCAATCCCAGATACTGGTGCCGATGGACACGCCCGGCGTGAAGATCCTGGGGCCGATGCATGTGTTCAGCGAAGATCACGCGCCGCGCGGCCACATGCATCTGCGCTTTGAAAATGTCCGGGTGCCGTATGAAAACATCCTGCTCGGGGAAGGCCGCGGGTTCGAGATTTCACAAGTGCGGCTGGGGCCGGGCCGTATCCACCACTGCATGCGCACCATCGGCAAGGCCGAGATCGCGCTGGATTACATGGTGAAACGCGGCAATTCTCGCGAAGCGTTTGGCCGCCCGCTGATCATGCTGGGCAAGAATCTGGAACTGATCGCCCGCGCCCGCATCGAGATCGAGGCGATGCGGTTGATGGTGCTGAAGGCTGCCAAGGCGATGGACGTGCTCGGCAACCGCGAGGCGCGGGTATGGGTGAGCATGGTGAAAGCGATGGTGCCGGAAAAGACCTGCCAGATCATCGACCAGGCAATCCAGATCCACGGTGCCGCCGGCATTTCGCAATGGACACCGCTGGCCGAACTCTATGCCGACGTTCGCCACCTGCGCTTTGCCGATGGTCCGGACGAGGTGCACCACATGGTTGTCGGACGGCACGAGACGGGGCTGCACTGATCGTTCAGCCCGCCCTTGCAGCGGCCTGGTATCAAGGACACACGATCATTGACACCAGCAGTCGGTTCCGCCTCGATGGCCTTGCCCATGGCACAATCCGTTTTACAAGCGAACTTGGCGCATAAGGTCTAGGCGATCCCGCTTCGGCCTTCTTGCACTCGACGTCATCGAACTGAGTAAAGTCGTTACAAGGTTCGGAACGTATTTTCGCTGGTCTGCCAAATCTCGACGATTGTGCGCAGCGCCGTGACAAACGCCAGCGGCTGATCGAGCATGAGGTGGTGGCGCGCCTGCGGAACAGCGATGATCGGAATATCGGCACCGCCCAATTGCCGGACATATTCAGCCGAGCCCGGTGTGAACAAAAGGCTTTCCGCGCCATACACGATGGCCTTGCGGCCCGGAACGGCAACAAGGCGCTTGCCCATCTCATGCCACCCCGGCTCCGCGTCATTCTGACGGAAAACTTCGGGATCAAACTTCCAGGTCCATTCCTCGCCGCTCCGGCGCAGCGAGTGAAAGGCCATGTAATCCATCAGAAATGGCTCACCGACAGGCTGCGGCGGGGAAAGCACGTATCGGCTGCGCGCGGTGGAATAGTCCGGATAGCGGCGTTGGGGCTTGTTGGGGTCGCCCGAGCCCGGACGCCCGTTTCCTTGCCGGTTCCGCTCCTCCAGCACCTCGGGTCGCAGAACCATCATATCGCACAGGATCAAGCCGGAAAATCGTTCCGCGGCCAACGCCATCGCGGTCAAGCCGACCGAAGCGCCAAAGCTGTGCGCAATGATGACAGGCTTGGCCAGTCCATCGAACAGCCCAAGCGCCTCGGCAACCCCGACCATCTCTGCGCCGCGCGCCTGCGCGTCGCACCCCGGCCGGTTGGCGCTATCGCCCATTCCCGACAGGTCATAGGCGATGACGTGACGGTCCCCAGCCAGAAACGGTGCGATGAATGCAAAGCACCGCGCATGCGCCAGAAAGCCATGCGTCATCAGGATCGGGGGATGCGAGGGGTCGCCCCACCGAAAATAATGGATGCGCGTTCCCGCGACGTCGATGAAGCCTTCCTCGCGTGGCACGGCGAGTGCTTCACGAAACCAGTCGGGCAGAGCATCAGGCCGCGGTGCCCAATGCGGGTCGATGTCATCACTTGCGTCCACGCATGGGCCTCCTTGCAAACCACTCGCATTTAGCGGTCCTTTCACCTCAGGACAAAGCCCTGAGATGCTGCAGGTTTGATGGTGACAGTGGCGAGAAACTTCGCCGGTGAACGACGTGAAGCTCATGGCGCCTTTCTGGGCGCAGCAGCATCGGCTGCTCAGCGTTGCCACCGCGCAACGCTGACCAACAAGATCAACTCCTCAGCGGCAAATCGGGCGACTGAGAAACGGGCCCAGTTGAGGGCTCAAATGACTTCAAAGCGCAGGCTCCGGTGAGTTTGACAGTGCAAAGTCACGGAAAACGGGGAAAATCCCTCCATCAGTAAAATCTATAATGATAACAATAATTTGGCGGTGGGCAAGAGCCTGCGAACAAATGCTCTTTCTGGTAAGGCTGTGATATTAAATTATATTGCTCGCGATTTTGCTCATGGAGCTTCCGCTAGAAGCGACCATTATCGTAGCCTCAGCCGTTCGCATGCCTATTGCACCATCAAGCCCCCCGCCGTTCATTCTGTAGGCCCGCATTCATCCAATTGACTTCCTCCTGCTTGGCAATAAATTGTCAAAAATGACAAGATTAGTCAGAAGGAGGTTGCTATGGCCGGTCGGCGGATCGACGATGAAAGGCGCGATGAAACTCTGGCAGCCTTCGAAGCCTGCGTGGTGCGCAAAGGCTTCGCAAAGACCACGTTAAGCGATGTTGCCGAAGCGGCGGGTCAACCGCGGCCCTTGGTCCGCTATTTTATCGGCAACCGCGCCGACATGGTGAGCGCGCTGATCGATCGGCTGCTCGAACGCGGCGAGGCTCAATTTCGGCAACTGCCCAAGGATGGATCAGCCGGTCAAGCGCTCGACATCGTGCTCGACCAGATCTTTGCCGACGATACGACGAACATCGTGATTATGGAGCTTTGGCAATTGTCGCTGCGCGATGCTGCGCTGCGTGCGCGGTTGGCCGCGATCTATGACCGAGTAATCTTCGAGATAGCGGCGCTGATCGACGGGCCTGATCCACGGGACCGCGCATTCTCTGCTGTCGCCATGGCATTCGGAGCAACCTTTTTCCGGCATTTGGGGCTCTGCCCGATGAATGCCGAGCATGTGCGCAGGGCATCTCACCGACTGCTCAGTGTCGACGATTTAATACTTAAAGGAGCTTAGTCACATGACACAAGTGAACATGATTGAGCTAGCGCTCTTCACCGGACAGGCACAATATGGCAATTTCTGCCGATACAAGGACATCCTGCCCGTTTCATGCATGGCTGCATCTTCCGCGCCATACGCATTTGCCGATGGTCCTGCAATCGCTCTACCAAAAACCTACAGGTTCGAGGGGGAGGAAAAATCTACCGAGGCCTTTCTGGCGGACACCGACACATCTGCCGTACTGGTTCTGAAGGACGGCGCTGTCGTGCACGAGCTTTACCGCCTGACAGGCGGGCGCGATGTGCAGTGGATTAGTTGGTCTGTAGCCAAGAGCTTCATCTCGGCGCTCGTGGGCATAGCCTTGGCTGATGGCGCAATCCGCAGCATCGATGAAGCAATTAGCGACTATGTCACCGTCGAGCCGGGTTCTGCCTATGATGGCGTCAGCATCAGGGATGTGCTGCAAATGTCATCGGGCGCGCGATGGAGTGAGGATTACTCAGACCCCGGGTCCGATGTGATGCGGCTGGGCGCGACCATGGCGGGTGTGATGACGCTCGACACGTTCGTCGCGACCATGGTGCCGGAATCCAAGCCAGGCACTGTGTGTCGCTACAACAGCGGCGAAACGCAGGCGCTGGGCGCACTGCTGGTCAAGGCGACGGGTCGTTCGCTGACAGATTACATGCATGAAAAGCTGGTCGAGCCCCTCGGCTTTGAAGCGGATGCTTATTGGCTAGTTGACGGGACGGGCATGGAAATGGCCTTTGGCGGGCTAAACATGACCGCGCGCGATTTCGCCAAGCTGGGCGAGTTGTACAGGAATAGCGGACTGTTGAACCGGCGACAAATTGTGCCGGAAGACTGGGTCAAAGCCTCGCTGCGCGCAGATGCGCCACACCTGCAACCGGGCCAGCCGATCCTCGCCGATCACAGCTTCGACCTGGGCTATGGTTATCAATGGTGGCTGCCCGATGGTGAGCGGGGCGAGTTCAGCGCGATCGGCATCTACAATCAGCTCGTCTATGTTGATCCGTCGCGCGGGGTGACCATCGTCAAGCTCTCAGCCAATCCGGCCTACGGCACTACCATGGAAGAGGGCACCAACCGCGAGCTGGAAAACATAGCTTTGCTGCGAGCCATCGCCGCTGCGTTTGACACAATCCCGACTACGCCATTGGCGTAGGTCTTTGCCTCCAGCCAGATCAGCGTGTCGACCGAACCTCGAAAGACGGGGTTCGGTCGGGCAGAATGTCGGTTTTCTAGGACTTTAGGTGTGAATCGGCATGGAATATTGACCCCTGTTGAGGGGTGATCGGCGTCCAAAATTGGCCCCCTGAACTGGCTTGGTTCAGTCTCTCGTGCTTTGCGCGGGAGCTGGTGAAGGGGATGCTGGTCGTGGAGACGGTGGCGCGGATCCGGCGCGAGTTTTTCGTCAAGGGCAAGTCGATCAAGGAGATCGTGCGGGAGTAGCCCGTGACAATCACGCGACGCTCGGACCTGTACCCCCCGGTTCTCAGATTATGGCATTCGCCTTTGAGAGCCGCTTCGCAGATAGGGCCAAGCCCTTTGTAAGTTGGCGACTGCGGTGACGCCTGGCCAAGCGGATGCCCCATCGGGGAGCGGTTATGGTAACCGTAGCCCTTCAGGGCTTATTATCATTTATATTCAATGCATATTGGCGGAGCGGGAGGGATTCGAACCCTCGATGAGCTTTTGACCCATACACACTTTCCAGGCGTGCGCCTTCGACCACTCGGCCACCGCTCCGCGCACTGGAAGGGGCCCGATAGCAAGCGAGGGGCGGCGCGTAAACCGCAGACGCAAAAGATATATGGCAAATGAAAAGGGGCGACCCTTTCCCGACGCCGCCGTTGCTGACGAGCCCCAATCATTGAGAGATGGCCCTCCGGCCCTACTGCAGCAACTGCGTGACATGCTGGCCCACTGCTCGGCCCGCGGCAGCATCGCCTGCGCGGCCTGGTTGAGCATAAAGCCTTTAGACAAGCTGTTGGATTTCTGAGCAAAATCCGCATCCTCGACCCAGCTGCGCGAAACCTGCAGATTGGTGCTCTTCGCCGACAGGTTGTTCACCGTCGTCTCCTGCCGGTTCTGGACGGCACCGATGTTGGCACGATCGAGGGGGTGCGGGTCATCCAGACACTTCCACAAAACAAACACCGTTTTCGGTATGAAACAAAACGGCTGGCATAGGCGACCTGTTTATGTGGGCCCGAGCGCGAACAAGGGCGCTATCGCGGCATCGCCTTATCTGGACTTATCCGACCGAATAAAAACAATTTTTCTGGGTCGGCTTCAACAGCGCCACCGTCGGAACCGGCGAGTGAATTTCGGTTCCGGATTCGCAAGAACAGCCCTGCAGGAAAGACAATACTGCCGAAACTGGTTTCGGTTGACTGTGTCTGCAATAGCCAATCCGGTTACTAGCCAACCGTGCGTACTCTAGTTCAGAATTTTGGTGTGCGAGTCGCCGATGCACGGTGCCTCGTCTCGCCCCGTGTTGCCCTGCTTTCTGGCGTATTCCTTTCTTTTACATTGCTTGCCGCAGCGTCGTCACTTGGCGCTCCAAAACTCCCGTTGTCTGACGTGGAAGCCCGTGCAGCACAATCCTGCGCCGACGCCGCCGTGACAAAGGGCAAAATGGCCGGCAAGCAGGCATCATCCAACTGCGCAGACGCCAGCGTAGGCAAGACTGTGCCTTCGAATGGTTCAAGCACGCAAAACCAGCCAGCGTTGGCAACGCAACTGGTCGAGACGATCTTGGGCGAGCGCTGCGTGGCGCAGGAACGCCCTGAAGCCCCGGCATCCCGATTGCTTCCTCATGATCTGAGCATCACATGCGAAGGCGTCGCGGTCGGGAGCCTGAGCTATTCCCTCATGTCGACCAGCGCAGGCAGTTTGGCAGATGTGTTTCGGTCGAGCCGTCAATTTGTGTCGATGGGATCCAAACTCGATTGTGAACCGCCAAAATCTCTGACTGCTGGCGATGCACAAGGGGGTGTCCTCGCGTTCCCCTGTCGGCACCGGCGGGATGGTTGGCCAACCTTGGTGATGGTGAGTGCAGCTTCCAATGTGCTGCGCGTTGCTGAAGGTCCAGCATCGGCCTATCCCGTCCTGCGCCAATTGTCGGGATTGGAAGCTTCGACAACCTCGAGAACGCAGCAAGCAGAACAAGTCCGCTCGCTTTGGTCTACCCCGATCGCCATCGGCAGCGCGGCGGAGAAAGAGAAAATCGCAGGCTATCTGAGCAATGCGCGTGCGTCTGCTGGACAGTCTGCCTTTGCGGCTGCCGAACGAGAATTTCGCAAGGCGCTGGAACTGCAAGTCCGCCTCTATGGCGAAGACGATATGGCGACGAACGATGTGTTGCTGGACCTTGCAGTCACCGTCAGCAATCAGGGACGCCATGACGAAGCCGAGGCCTTGATCCGGCGCGCCGCTCCGATCGTGGAAAAGTCCCCCAAGCCTGCAGACCGCGCGCGCATGAGTGGGTATCAGGCCTTTGTCGCCGCCAATAAGGGGGGCTTTGAAGAAGCGCTGGTGCTCGCACGCGCGGCGGCGGCGCAATGGCGCGATATCGTCGCGCAAGCCGCGGGCACGGGTTCGCGATCCTTGTCGCAATTGCCGGGCATGACCAATGGGTTCGAAGCTGAACTGGCCATGGCGCTGAACCTGGAAGCAGGAATGTTGCTGCGCACTGGCGACGTCACCGGCGCCTATGCCAGTGCCGCCGAGGCTGCTCTGATCATCAAGCGCGTTGATGGTGAGCCATCGTGGTGGGAAAGCGATACGCTTGTCACGCTTGGCAACGTGAGCAGCGCACAGGGCCGCCTTTCAGCAGCCGAAGCCTATCTCAAGAAAGCGATAGACCTGCGCAAACAGGCCTTTGGGGAAGGATTGGCCACCCTTCAGGCGCGCGTCGCACTTGGGCGGGCCTATCAGGCTGAGCATATGAATGTTTCGGCCATCATTGTGTTTCGCGAAGCAATCGCGATTGCAAAGACATTGCCAAGAGACACGGCTCCGATCCGTGCAGACGACATCATTCCGTTTGCCGAAGCCGTTGTTGAGGAAGCGGCACGCTACAGCGACCCTTCGGCAAAGCTTGGTCTGTTCACCGAGGTGTTCGATGCCTTTCAAATGGTCAGTTCCCCGGTTTTTGACCGGACAATGGCCCTGACGTCGGCGCGGTTATCGACACAAACGCCGGGACTTTCAGATCTGCTGCAACGCCTGGATAGCGCAATGCAGAAGGAAGCTGGGCAGCGTCTGCAACTGGCAACCGAGCAAGCCCGATCAGTTGAGGACCGCAGCGCAGAAGCCGAAGAACAATATTCGACCGAGATTACGGCGCAGGGCAAAATCATCGCCGAAGTGCGTAAAAACATCGTCGACAAGTTTCCCGATTTTTCGTCTCTGACCGATGCAAAGGGCCCGAATTTGGACCAGCTGCGCGGGCGTCTTGGTGTTGATGAAGGGATGCTTGTTTACCTTGTTGGGAAAAAGACATCATTCGTCCAGCTTGTAACCAGGAACAAGACCATAGTTGCACCGGTTCCCGTTGGAAGCGCAGCACTCGAGACGGTTGTGGCGCGCCTGAGGCGCGGCCTGGAGATCGAAGGGTCATCAGTCAATGATTTTGACTTGGATGCTGCACATGGTTTGTATCAAGAACTTTTTGCCGGATTGAAAGACGAGATCGCCGACTTAAAGCGGCTTGTGATTGTTCCGGCAGGGGCATTGGCCAATCTGCCATTTGGGGTACTGGTAACGAAGCCGCCCGCGCTCGGCCAATATGTTTCAGCCCATTGGCTGACCAATGATTTTGATATTTCCTATAGTCCGACGATCACCTCCTTTGTGAATTTGCGATCGACGCGCTCTGTCGGCCAGCATGCCCGCAAATTGCTTGCTGTGGGCAATCCGGTGCTGGCACCGCTGCAACGGGTCGCGGCACAGGAAGCTGCGTTCGCCAGCGTAATCAGCAGCTGCCAGTCGGGCGACATCATCCCGCCAGCATTGCTCCGCTCGCTTGCCTCCCTTCCGGATACGGCCAACGAAATTTATAATGTTTCCAAAGCGCTGGGTGGAAACGCAAGCGATATTCTTTTGGGCGGGCAGGCAACCGAACCCACGCTGCGCGAGCGCAATCTGGCTGATTATCGAATTCTGTATTTCGCGACACATGGCCTCTTGCCCGGGGAAATCCGCTGCCAATCGCAGCCCGGGATCGTGCTGACGCCGCCAAGCGAACCGGCAGAAACCCATTTTGGCGATGGACTTTTTGACGCGAGTGAGATCGCAGCCTTGCCGATGACGGCCGATCTGGTTGTGCTGTCGGCCTGCAACACGGCGGCTTCCGGGAAGGCTGATGGCGGGCAGTCGCTGTCTGGCCTGGCAGCCTCATTCTTTCGGGCTGGCGCAAAGAGCCTGCTGGTGAGTCACTGGCAGGTGCCTTCGGCGGCGACTGGCGCACTTATGTCGTCCATGTTCGCTACCCTTTCCAAGACCCCGAACATGTCCGTTGATACGGCCTTGCGAACAGCCCAATTGAGCCTTTCGAAGGCCCCCGGATTTGCGCACCCGTTCTTCTGGGCGGCATTTGTCTTGATGGGTGACGGCGCCATAAAGCCCCTTGATGAAGAACAGCGCCAATGAAGCGTGGCACCAGCCTTGGTCTGCTCGTGGGCGGTCTCATGATCGCTTCACAGTCCCTCGCGGCTCCGATGATCGTCGTCGAAGCGCGAGGCGCTGGTCTTCGACCGGGCATGCGCCTGGACAGCGCGGCAACAATTGATCTGAAGGACGGGGAACGCGTTACCCTTATTGGTGCTGACGGTCAGGCTGTAACGCTGCGCGGGACCTATGCGGGCGTGCTGACGAAGGCTGGTGGCGCAAGCCAGAATCCTCGGCTTGCGCTTGCCGCACTCATTTCAACGCGAAACGACCGTGCAAGCAAAGTCGGGGCGATCCGGTCCGGTGCAAATGCCGCGCCGCTGCCAGATCCGTGGCTCATCGATGTTTCAAGATCGGGTGCGCGCTGTATTCGCGAGGGCCAGCGACCCATTTGGTGGCGGCCTGACGGTTCTGGGGAGACGAAGTTCACTGTCTATCCGATCGACCGCTCGTGGCGCGCCGATTTTGTGTGGCAAAAGGGGCAGACCCAAATGGCCGCGCCCGATCTTGCCAAGCTGGATGGTGTAAAAACCTTTCTCATCCAGGTGCCCGGGCAAGATAACGCCATCAGTCTCAATGTCATCCCCGCTGATGTCGTCGATCCTCTCGTCCTGAGTTCCTGGATGCTTGAGAAGGCCTGCGTGCAGCAGGCCGATGCATATTTTCGCCAGATCCAATCGAATATCGATGGGCAAGGCGCTGCGCCTCTCCAAGTTTTAAGCCGTGACACCCCAGAAGTAACGACGCCTGCGCCAATGGTCGACGCTGGGAAGGCGCCGCAATGAGCAAGGCGCAGAAGCAGGCGTTGTCCGCAGCCCTGATCGCCATTTTTGCTGCGGTGGCTGCCATTTGTGCGGTGCGCTTTCTGGCGCCGCTGACAAACCTTGAGAACAAGGTGGCCGACATTCGCGTCGCCGCAATGCAGCCAGCGATAGCGCCCTCAAATGACATTGTGGTGGTCGCGATCAATGAAGATACGTTGACCGCCTTCCCGTATCGCTCGCCGGTTGACCGTGGCTTTCTGGCCGATGTTATCAGCCAAGTGTCGGCAAAGGGAGCACGGGTAATCGGCGTCGACATTATCATCGACCAGCCGACAGAGGCCACAAAGGACGCACGTCTCAAGCAGGTCCTGGCGACGACGCCGACACCGCTTTTTGTAAGTTACACCTCTTCCCCAAATATTGTGACCCCTGAACAATTGGCCTTTCTCAATGATTTTGTTCCTGCAAATCAACGGGCAGAGGCAAATTTGCTGTCGGATCCATTTGATACACTGATCCGCAGGATCAATCCTGGTGGCGAACTGAAAAATGGCCGCATGGTGGACACGGCCAGTCACCCTGCTGGCTTTGTTCGGAAGGCCGTCACGCTCTTTGGTGGCACGGCGCCACTTACGCCCGTCGAGATTGCGTGGCGCCCTCGCCCTGACGCGGAAAGCCTGCCCTTTCCATCCTTCCCCGCGCAATTTGTGTCGATCCTGCCAGATGAATTTTTCCGCGGAAAGATCGTTCTGATTGGTGCGACGCTGTCCATCACCGATCGCCACATGACGCCAATGTCGATCATTGATGATGGCGATCAAGGCAATATGCCGGGCGTGTTCGTTCAAGCGCACGGCATCAGCCAGCTGCTCGAAAATCGCGCTCCGCCTCGAATGACGCTTGGCGGCGTTATCGCATTATCCGCGCTGTTCGCTGCACTGGGCGTCGCCGTCAGCCTCTTCAAGCGCGGCATCATCTTCAATGTCGGCGTTGGCGTGGCCATCCTCGCATCCTATTGGGTCGGGGCGATCATTGGCTTTGGCTATGGCTTGCCAATGCTGCCCATTATCGGGCCAAGCATCGCATTTGCCTTGTCGATCTGGATGATGGACGTCTTCATTGGCCGGGCAGAGCGCAAGCAGCGCGAGTTCGTGCAGGGGACGTTCTCGCGCTATGTCTCTCCGGCGATTGTCGACAAGCTTGTGAAAGATCCGACGTCCGTGACCATTTCGGGCGAACGCCAGGAAGCAACATTCATCTTCACTGACATCGCCGGATTCACGACCACGTCGGAGCAGATGAAGGCCGAAGATCTCTCCAACGTCCTAAATGATTATCTCGACGGCGCATGCGAAATAATCCTGAGATACGAAGGAACGATCGACAAATTCATTGGCGACGCGATCATGGCCATCTTCAATGCACCGATCCGGCAACCTGATCATGCCGAACGCGCAGTTCGTTGTGCACTTGAACTTGACGCATACGCCGAAAAATTTCGCAAAGATTGCAATTCACGCGACATTCCAATCGGCGTGACGCGTATCGGTGTCCATACCGGATATGCTGTTATCGGAAATTTCGGTTCTCATGCCCGCATGGATTTCACGGCGCTTGGTGACACAGTCAACACGGCAGCTCGCACAGAAGGTGTCAATAAATATTTCGGCACACGCATTTGCTGCACCAGCGATACTGTTGATCTATGCCCAAATGTGAATTTTCGACAAATTGGTGATATTGTTCTTAAAGGAAAGACCACTGCTTCAGCACTTTACAATCCTATCGCAGAAACTGACCATCCCAAGTTGATCCAAAAATATGACGAAGCGTATAAGCTGCTAACGAAGGAATGCGAGGGAGCGAAGGCAGCCTTTGACGACATCGCTGCAGCATTCCCCAACGATCCGATTGTTCAATTCCACATTGGACGGATCAGCAAA
The DNA here is from genome assembly GCF_000420765.1 of Sandarakinorhabdus limnophila DSM 17366. Taxonomy (GTDB): domain Bacteria; phylum Pseudomonadota; class Alphaproteobacteria; order Sphingomonadales; family Sphingomonadaceae; genus Sandarakinorhabdus; species Sandarakinorhabdus limnophila. The sequence goes on from NZ_ATVO01000010.1 coordinate 127,245, forward strand.
AACATCATTTCGGCGCGTGTGGTGATGGATGACAAGTAAACATCCCACACAGCTGGGGGGCCAACGCCTGCCCGCGGCGGTTGCCGCTATTGCCGGTTTTGCCCTTTTCTCGGCAGGAGCGGCTGATGCGCAAGTCGTGCTGCCGTCGCAAAGCGACATTTCCCGTCAACGCGTGGCGCCATTGCCGCTGCCGTCCCTCAAGTATGATTTTCGTATCCAAAGCCCCGAAAAGTCAGCTGTGCCAAGAGCGGTTGATGAAATCGAATTTTCCATCTCACTTGTCCGCGTAAGCGGAGCCACCCATTTTCCAAAATCCGAAGTTGATGCCCTTTTTGCGTCGCTGGTTGGACGTAAGATTGTTCTTCAGGACTTACGCGACGCAGCGCAAAAGCTGGAAGATCTTTATCGTTCCGAAGGTTTTTTCCTGACCCGTGTATTTGTGCCGCCGCAACAAGTCGCAGGCGGAACGCTACAAGTGCAGGTGGTTGAGGGTTATATTGGCGATGTTTTCGTCGATGGTCCCAATCCATCGTCGACGCGGTTGATTGAAACATTGATGGCGTCAGTTCCCAAAGAACGGCCCGCGCGGTTCAGCAGCCTCGAACGTCATATGTTGTTGATCAACGACATACCGGGCCTGGCCGGCACGACAGTGTTGCAGCAGGGGGGGGCACTCGGAAGTTCCGAACTTGTTGTGTCTGCCGTTAAGGTGCCCAACCAGTATCGAGCAACATTTTCAAACACATCGGCAGAGCTTGTTGGGCCGCTAACCTATTCGCTTGGTGCAACGATTTCACAGCCATTCAACCGGCCGGGCGCGCTCGATCTCACGTTTTCTTCCGCAGGACAGCAATTGCGGGAATTGCGTTCGGTGAGCGCGCGTTATGCCATGCCCATTGGCGCCCACGGCATTGTGGGCAGCGTTGGCGGGCTTTTTGCCTATGCGCGACCAGGAGGCCAGATCAAGGATCTGGATGTGCGCAGCCGTGTCATGTCATTCAACGGCCGGCTTCGAATGCCGCTCATGCGGAGCCGCACAAACTCCGTCTATCTTGATCTGGGCGTTGCGCTGAACCGCAACGAGACCAGCATTCTGGGAGAACCGCTATCTGACGACCGCAGCACCGTTGCCGAGGAAACGTTGAGCTGGCAACAGGCAAACTGGCTGAATGGTGACACCAACTTGTCGGTCTCCCTTTTCCAAGGGCTTCTTATACTGGGGGCAAACGATGCAGCCGCGCCGCTGGCTTCTGTAGCTGGCTTCGAGCCCCGATTTCTACGTATCGTTTACTCCTTGGCGCGTAACCAGCGCCTTACGCCGCGCTTGAGCGCACAGCTCAATCTCCAGGGCCAGTATTCAACCGACCGGCTGGCATCTGGAGAACTGATTAGTTTTGGCGGGCCCGCCATTGGCCGCGGTTATGATCCTTCCGTGATCACTGGTGAGCGTGGCATCGGCCTGTCAGGTGAGTTGCGTTACGCGCTCCCTTTGGCCGCTGAAAAACTGATCGAGGGTGTTCAGCTGTACGGATTTGCCGACATCGCGCGGGGAACCACGCTCGCCTCCACCACTTCGGACAAGCTGGTCAACCAGATCACCTCGCTGGGATTGGGTGTGCGATTGCTGATGCTTGGCCGCTTCAACGTCGATCTGCAGGGCGCTCAGGCACGCCGCAAGCTTGTTGCAGAGGAAGATATTTCCGCCCGGTTCAACCTCAACGTCTTGGTAATGTTCTGATGGTTTTGCCCCAACGCTTTCGCTTGATGCTCCTTGGTGCCGCCAGCGGCTTGGCCATGTCCGCCGCGCACGCAAATGAAATTGTGACCGCCAACGGTATCAACACCATGATAGCGACAACGGCCACTAGCAGAACGATCACCCAGACCGACGCGCGCGCCGTTATCAACTGGACAAGTCTGGATGTGGCCTCGGGCCACACGTTGAACTTTGCTCAGCCGAACGCAAGTTCGATCGTGCTCAATCGGGTGGTGGGCCCGGTAGACCCCGCCACGGGCCTGCCAAACAGCGCCAATATAACTCCCACACAAATCGACGGCACGATTTCGGCCACTGGCCAAGTCTGGATCCTTAACCCCAAGGGAGTTGTTATCGGATCAGCTGGCAGCGTCAATGTGGGTGGGTTTCTGGCAACAACAATTGGCCTGACAGACGACGCCTTTGCGTTTGGAAATACTTTCGACTTTTCTGGCGACAGCACTGGTTCTGTCGTCAATGGCGGTACGATCACAACCACTTCTGGCTACGCCGTTCTGGCCGGCAACCGGGTTGAAAACAGCGGGCTGATAGAAGCGGAAATGGGCACCATCGCACTGGGCTCAGGACAGGCAATCTCTGTATCGTTTTCGAACGACAAGCTCATATCCTTTGCTGTCCCGCAGTCCGCTTTGGGGGAGAGGGGCGGATTGTTTCAAGCCAGTACCGGGAAATTGATTGCGGACGGTGGGCGCGTAATGATGACGGCGCGCGCGGCCGCAAATACGGTGGCGACCGTTATCAATGTCGATGGCCTTGTGCAGGCACAGACAGTCTCGGTCCAGAATGGCCAGATTGTCTTGGATGCCGGGACGGCCGGCGTGACTGAGATAAGGGGCACGCTGGATGCCAGCGGCGGCACCACGCTAAGCGCCGGCACGCTTCAGATTGGCAACGGCGGCACCTCCGGTTCAGTCACCGGTAACGTCACGAACGGCGGTGCGCTCATCTTCAACCGCTCGGACAACATTTCATATGCCGACATAATCTCTGGAACTGGGAGCCTGAGCAAGCTGGGCGCAGGCTCCCTGACGCTTACTGGCGCTAACACTTATTCTGGCAGCACCACGATTAGCGCCGGCAGCGTCAAACTGGGCAATGCGACCGCGCTTGGCACGGGCAATGGCAGCGTCACTGTGTCCGCGGGGGCTGCCCTTGACCTCAACGGCACGGCTCTGACGAACACGAATGCCCTAACCCTTAATGGCACAGGCATTAGTTCCGGCGGCGCGCTCCTCAATAGCAGCAGCAGCGCTGCGACCTACTCCGGCAACATCACCCTGGCCAGCGACACAATTATTGCCAACACCGGAGCGCTCACCCTCAACGGAACCTTGAATGGGCAGTTCGCGCTCGCGGCGAATAATATTGGCAGTCTCAACCTTAATGGCATCACTGGTGGCACTAGCCCCCTTGCCAGCCTCTCGGTCTCTGGCCCGGCCTCCCTTGGCGCAGACATCACCACGGCGGGGAACATGATCTTCTCCGGTGCAGTCAGCCTGACCCAAAACCTCAAACTCAGCACCGGGATCAGCCAGACTTTCACCAATGCATCTTCGGTGCAATCGTTCACGGTGCCCACAGGGGTAACGAGCATCACCGCCAGTTTGGTTGGGGCTGGCGGCGGCAGAGGCGGAAATGATGGTGGCAACCAAGGTGGCGGAACAGGCGTGGCCGGCTCATTGACAGCGGTGTTTAGCGTGTCTGCCGGGAATGTTTTATATTTGGCTCCGGGGAGCGGTGGCACACAAGGGGCCGATTCGAGTGGCAGTGCTGGCGGAGGTTTAGGCGGAACAAACGCTTTTGGCATTGGTCTAGGCGGCACCGGCGGCACGGCGGGTAGTGCCGGGTCTTCAGGCGGCGGCGGCGGCGGCGGCGGCGCATCAATCCTCGCACTATCAAACTCGATTACGGGTAGTTCCCAATTTCTCATAGCGGGTGGTGCTGGCGGCGGCGGCGGCTCGGGCAACCACGACAACTGCCCGAACGCCTGTTTTGGCGTGGACAATGGCCAATACCAAGCAGCCGGTACCTATGGCGGACAGTTGGGCTACAATGCCGGGTTTACCGGCGCGTTCTTGTCCATTGCTGACGACCCCAGTGGAGTATTTAGACCGACCCCTTCAGGCATTGACGGCGGCGCCTCAGGCGGCGGCGGCGGCGGCCTTCGCGGCGGCTTGAGCACATTCAATTCCTTCTTTCCAGACGAATATGTCGGCCGTGGGGGTAACCGCGGCGACAGCGGTGCGGCCAATGGCTTTAGCACCTTATCCATCAACGCCTCCACCAGCAGTGTAACGAACGAGCAGTCGGGCAGTATCGTGCTCAGCTTTGGCGGCGGAAATATTCTGTTTGGAAGCACGGTCGACGGCGCCCGAGGGCTGACCATAAATTCGTCCGGCGGCAAGGTTAGTTTCGCCGGCTCGGTGGGGTCCGCCGCTGCTTTGTCCAGCCTGTCGGTCTCAGGTGATGCCGGTATCGAGCTGGCCGGAGCGTCCGTTACCACGACGGGGAGCCAGTCGCTATCCGGCCCAATCACACTCCAGGCTGCATCGATCACTCTGTCGACGAGCAATGCCGGTATTGGGCTCTCCGGCGATATTACCCGGCTACCCGGGGTCGCCGGCAATCTCGCAATCAATTCCGGAACTGCCGCAGCTAACCTGAGCGGCGCGTTGGGTACAAGTGCGACCCCCCTCGGCATATTGTTGTTTAGCGGTGCAGGCACAACAACGCTGGGTAGCGCGGTTTATGCAGCCGGACTTAGCACCGGTAGTGGCGCCACCAGCGTCAATGGCGGCATCGTCAACACCTCTGGCAAGCAGAGTTTTGGCGGCGAACTCAAGCTTGGCTCCAATACCACGCTGACGGCTGGCGACGTAGTCATTATCTCTGGCAATGTCACCAACACATCGCCCCAGAGCTTGACCATAGCTGCCGGCAGTAACGCCGTGCATTTCGGCGGTAGTCTGTCCGAAGCCGATTCGCGGCCGACCAGCCTTGGCGCGGTAAGCGTCACTGGGGGGGCAGTAACTTTCGGCAACACTGCGGCACCAATCACCATTGTGGCCGATAGTCTGTCTGTGACCGCAGGATCGATGGCACTGTTCGGGATCAATGTGGGTTCGGTCTGCAACTCCGCTTCGGCAACGTTTGCGGTGTGTTTGCAGAGCCCATCGACGTTCAATCTGAGTTCAACCAGTATCGGCAGCCAGATCGTCGGCAACGTTATTGGCACCGCAGCACTAACCAAGTCCGGCGCCGGCACTTTGACGCTTACTGGAACCAATACCTATAGCGGCGGCACCACAATCAGCGCTGGCAGGCTCATTATCGGTGACAGCGGCACCGCCGGCGCTGGAACACTCTCCATCGCCAGCGGCTCTGTCTTTGATCACGCTTCTTCTGCCAGCCAGACCCTCTCCGGAGCGGTTACGGGCGCGGGGTCCTTCGCCAAGTCTGGAACTGGCACCGTGACGCTCACCGGCGTCAACACATACTCAGGCGGCACCACCATCGGCGCCGGCACGCTCACCGGCACCACCACCACCAGTTTCGGTACCGGGGCTATCACCAACAACAGTGCGCTGGTCTTCGACCAAGACGACGATGACAGCTACGCAGGCGACATCACCGGAAACGGGTCCCTCACAAAACTTGGCGCGGGCGATCTGACGCTTACAGGCGACAATACCTATAGCGGCGGTACCATAATCAGCGACGGCGCGCTAAGCGGTGACAGCACGAGTTTCGGCACCGGCGCTATTGCAAACAACGGCGTGCTGATTTTTAACCAGACATCTGATGCCAGCTTCGCAGGCATTATATCCGGTACGGGATCGCTGACCAAGCTTGGTGGCGGCGATCTGATACTCGCCGGTACCAACACATATGGCGGCCTGACGCGCATCGGTGCAGGCGTGCTGCAGATCGGATCAGAAGCCCAGTTAGGCACCGGGAGCATTACGCTGGCTGGCGGCACCCTACGCTTCGCCACCAGCGGCGCGGTGTCTCTGACAAAGACTGTCACCCTTGTGGCAGACAGCGCCATCGAGTTCGTAACAACTGCTCCAGCCGGCAACGGCTCGCTTGTCAGCAATGGCATTGCGCCAACCCAAGAACTCCAGGTCACTTGGAGTGGGGCGCGGTTTGGTAACACTGCCAGTGCCGTTGGGTTTTTCAATGTTGATAACAGCCTTCTTCCGGGTCTTAGCAGCGTGCCGGGCGTCGGTACGGTCGGCAACGGTTTCATTGTCGAAGATTTGACGGTACAGGGCGCGGTTAGTGGAAACGGCAGTTTCGGGCAGGCAGATTTCTCTTTTTTCTATTTTAGCGCTGATGGCCCTCTCGATTACAGCCGGGAGCTGATAGGCCAGACGATGAACAATAATGTCCAGTTTGGTAGCTTCGACGCCGGCTATGGTGGCCCAAGTGGCGATTTCAACGTGTTCAGGAATAATGCGAGCGCGCCCAACGGCACTTTCTTTTTCGAACTGACCACATCTGGTAACAATATGAATTTTGGTGGCGACCGAATGGCCGTCACATCCATACTGCCGATCCCAGCCTCTCCGGCCGAAGCACGTCTCATGGGCGCCATCAACGGCGGCTTCGATCTCCGGGTAAAGGCTAATGGTAATCTCGCCATTACTGGCCGGCTGGGGGATACACAGCCTCTAGCAAGCGTGTCCGCTGGAGCGGAAGGTATATTGCGCCTGGGACCAAATACAAAAATCACTGCAACAGGTAATATCAGTCTGGGAACACTCACCCGGTTCATCAACCAATCAAATTCTGCCAGCGTCCTTTCCAGTATCGGCACCAACAGCAGTTGGCGCGTCTTCAGCGGCAATGCGGATCCATTCAGCGGCGCAACGCCCGATATGCAGGGCGCTCTCAATTATCAATTCAAAGCATATGGTTATAAACCGAAAAATGCCGCAAATGACCTCCACACCTTTGTAGCGCCGGGCCAAAGCGGCTTTGCATATCAGATAGCGCCACAGATTACTCTGCAACTCAATTCAGCGTCCACCTCTCCGATTACGAAAGTCTATGACGGAGGGACCACAGTCGATACGGCGTTGCTCACTTCCAAGCTGTCTGGCAGTACAGTATCCGGCAGTATCAACGGCGATATTGTAATCCTGTCGGGGACGCCTTCTGGCACGTTTGCAACTGCCAATGCATCAAAAACAACGGTTGCGATCAGCGGGCTTTCGTTCTCGGCTGTAGACAGCGCAGGTAAGCCAGTGTTCGGCTATTCACTGGCCTCGGCGCCGTCCGTCGCTGCCGAAATCACCCCACGCCGGCTCGGGCTCGAACTCATCGGCAGCGCCAGCAAGGTTTATGACGGCACGACGACGATTGAGCTGGCCCAGAGCAATATCAAACTGAACGGGCTGTTGGCGGATGAGGTCATCACGGTGACCGCAAAAACGGCAACGCTGGTCTCTGCCAATGTCACCAGTGGCGCGAGGACGACGCTGACGCTAGGATCATCGGATTATGCGGCGGGGGCCGGCACGTTGCTGGCAAACTATGTGCTGCCGACCAGCGCCAGCGCACCACTCACCACGATCACGCCGCGACCGCTGACCGTCGCGCTGACGGGCAGTGTTCAGCGCGAATATGA
>NZ_ATVO01000011.1 GCF_000420765.1 Sandarakinorhabdus limnophila DSM 17366
ATCAATGGTCGCCGTCGTCGACGCCGTTGACGTCGTCAGCGTGTAGTTGCCCGCATCCGTGCCACCCAGCGTGATCCCGCTAATGCTGACCGTCTTGCCGGTGGCGGCGCGCGCGTCACTGAACACACCCGACGAGGTCGCAACGGTCAGAACATCGCCGCTGAACATATCGTTGAACGTTGCCCCAGAGGTGACCAGCGTTGCCGTGTCATTGCCGTCATAGGTCTTGTTCGTTGCCGTGATGCCAGACACCGAGCTGATCGCCGCCCGCGTGATCGTCGCCGTCCGCGAACCCGTCAGCGCATAGTTGCTCGCAAGGCCGGCATTGGAACCCGAACCAGCGTCAACAAGGGTTAGGCTGCCAACGTCGAAGGCCTTAGCAGTGCCTACGTCCTTAGCTCTCAGAGCACCCGCCGGATCTTGGAGTATACCCACACCAGAAATCGTAAGGGTTTCTGTGCCAACACGCTGACCAATGGTCAGCAACGATGCATCAATATTCGCCGTCGCATCATAAACGCGGCTACCTGTCAGGCTCACAGCATAAGGCGTAATCGTGCCGATTGCTCCAGATGCCTGACCGGTCGGATTAAGCGTATAACCATAAACCGGGATCGCGTTGGTGGCGGAGGAGCCCGCCGCCGAGAATGTAACGTTAGTTGCGATCACTGATTTTGTGCTGAGTACTGCATTATTGCTGTCGCGAAGAACATTCACCGTATCGAAATTCAGATTTGCCGAACTGACGTTTACAACATCTGTGCCGATCGCGCCCGTGACAACATAAACAACAGAGTCACCTCCCGTGAGCGTTACACTATCGGTGCTATCATAAACCTTGGTTACATTGCCGGTGAGGGCAACGGACACTAGCGCATCCCTAGAATAGAGCACGCCGTTTAGATTGGCAGCGCCTTGCGCACTGGTCGTTCCAAAAGTGGCGCCATACTGCTTAAAGCCCGGCGACAGGCCGCCTAGGGTATCGAACGCGGGATCTTTCGACCAGACCCGCCAGACGCCGCTCGCGCCTGCTGAGAGGGCCGATGCGCCAGCATTGTTGATAAAGTTGCCGGCGGAAGCGAGCGTGATATTGCCGCCGCTGGTGATTGCCTTTGCCAGTGTCAGGTTGCCCGCACTGGTTTGCAAGGTTACTGCGCCGGTGCTGGTGACACCAGCAGTGCTATCCCCAATTGTCAGGGCGCGGCCGCTCTTCAGGCTAAAATCACCGCCTGACGAAGCTCGCAGTACGCCGATGCTGTTGGTATTGGTGAGCGTTACTGCGCCCGCGCTAGACAAGATCAGATTATCAGTCGAAACAGCAGAATTTGCGGCCTGGGTGACGCCTCCCGCAGTTGTCGTGATCGTCACCGTCGATCCCTGGACCGACCCAATTTCCAGTGCCTGCGTATTCTTAATTGTCACAGGGAGGCCAAAGGCGTTTGCCGCGATCGTCCCGCCAAAGCTGTTATCGGCACCCAGGTTAAGTGCACCACGACCCGCTACACTTGACGTTGAGTTGGCGTCGCTCTGCTGCACCGTGAACGATAATTTATTGTTTAAGGCCAGCGCATTTTCAGCCTTAATGCCAGTCGCAACCGCACTACCCTGATCAACATACGCGCCAGCAGTCATGATGCTAACGGCGCCACGCACCTTGTTAACCTGCGACAAGGTTACCGATGCGCCGGGATTAACACCCGAGGAAACGATCGATTTTCCGCCCGCTTGAGAAATTACGGTGATGTCGTTGACCGTTGTTACCGTCCCCGAGCCATTCGTCGTTACCGTCACTAGGTCAACCGAGGCGCAGCCGGTCAGACAGGAACTGTTAGCCCCTTCGGAGTAGGTCGCGAGACTGGACGCAGCGAACAACTTGCCGCCTACAATGGACAGCGTAATCACGCCGTTAAGGCTAATCGTATTATCCTGTTGCGTGCCGGCACCAAACCCGAACACGTTCAGTGCAGAATCGCCCTGAATGAATGTTCCGCCGCCCGTCAGGTTAAAGCTTCCACCAACCTGCAGATAACCATCCTGGTTGTTGGCGTTGATGTCGGCCGCCTGGGTGGCATTACCCACCGAAACGAGGTTGAAGTCCCCCGCCACAAGCGTGTTGCCGAGGACAGTGCCCGTCGAACCCGTGCCAGAGTTGTTAAACGTTACATCTTTGCGTGTGTTGGGCTGGGCGTTAACTGTGAGTTTGCCGCCTAAATCAATTACCGCACCGTTGGTCTGCGTCAGCAACCCGCCAACCACGAAAGATGCGCTTGACGTGTTGGTCGCGCCGCTGGCTTTCAAACCAGCAAGGCTAACATTGGCATCGAACGGGTTGACGATCGTGTCGATCGTGACGCCACCCGAGCTGTAGTTGGTAAAACGATAACCCGCATCGCTGCTGATAGCCGCAGCAACCAACGGCACAATGTTGTCGGGGTGGATCAGGTCAACCAAGCCGCTGGATGTGATGGCAAGCTTGGCAGCCTTCACCGCAAAGCCAGTGTTGGAAATTATCGGACCATCAGCACCCGTAGTCTGGACGCCTTGCGACACGCCAGCGGCCTCAATCCAGATCGTACCCAACGCCTGTGTGCCACCAATCGCACCATCGATTATCAACGCCCCGGGTGAACGCAGCAGCAAGCTCTTGGCCGCGCCTGCACCATCACTGTTTACGCCCGCAAGGTCGATCGTGCCGCTGGCATTAGTTGTGACAATTGCCACGTCGCCGGTCAAAACAGTGCCGCGGGCCAGTGCGATGTTCCCGCCCGAGGTGATGTCGCCAGCAAGGATGTTACTGCCCGCACCCGACTGGGTGAATGCGCCGGTGGCACTGATGTCGCCCGTTGCCGAGGTGGTGAATGTGCCGGTATTTGCAACAGTCACCGCGCCGCCCGATGTTACTGCGGCGGACACTGTCAGTGCGCTACCAGCAAAGGAAACCGCGCCACCAGCTCCAACAGCAGCGTTGATCGCCAGATTGCCGCCGGTAAAGCCAAGCGCGCCAGCCAGCGTCGCTACCCCACCAATGGTCGTTATACCGGTACCGGCCTGCTGCGTCAGGCTTGTCGCTGTCAACGCAGCGTTGATACCAACATCCCTAGCCGAAACCAGCGTGACAGCGCCAAGCGCGCCGCCTGTTGCGCCGCCAACAATGCCACCGAGAGTGATATCGCCCGTGCCCGCGGTAATCGACAGCGTTGCGGGCGCACCTAGAGAAGCCAAAGAATTGAGCGTGCTGGAGAGCGCGACATTCGAATTAGTCGTGACCAGCGCCGTATTCACGCCGAGCGTGACTGCATTTCCAAAGCTCTGCGCCCCCACCGTCGTCACCGCGCCAGCGTTCAGAAGCGTCGTGCCAGCGCCATTCACGGCAAGCGAAGCAAGCGCCGCTGTGCCGCCCACAATGCCGCCAAAGGTCGTCACGCCGCTGCCCGTTACGGTCAATGCACGCGCCGTTCCGTCACTGTTGACCGTCCGGGTTAGGGTAATATCGGTACCCGAAAGAACCACATTGTTAGTCAGGACTATTGCGTCATCATAGGTCTGGGCGCCGGTCGTCGCGACATTGCCGCCCAGACGGACCACGCCATTGGTGTTCGTTTTAAGCGACGTCGCCGCCACGCTGGAACCAAAGGTCATCTGCCCGCGGCTAGAGAGAAGGATCGCGCCGAGCGGCGTGCTGCCGCCCACTACGCCCGTCAGCGTGACATTGGCTGAACCGACAGTTGCCGTGAAATCAAAGCCGCCGTTAAGCGTGCCCGTAATGCCAATATTATTATTGGTCGTGGTCAGAGACACAGCCTGGGCCAGCGAGACATTCCCACTATAGGTCTGTGTGCCACTGGTTGTGATCGCAGCGAGGTTGAGTGCGGCGTTGCCGGAAACGGAAAGCGTCGTCAGATCCGTGATCGAATCCGCGCCCGTGCCATCACCAAAAGTGGCGGCGCCGGTCACGGTTAGGCTGTAATTTGTTGAACCGCCAAGGCCGGTAAGCGTGCTTCCGGTCGAGACCGTCGAGGCTTCCAGGGTCGTATTCGCGCCAAGGGCAACCGCCTTGCTATAGGTCTGCGTTCCGCTGGTCTTGATCGTTCCGCCAGCGAGCTTAACTGCGCCGCTGCCCTTAACTTCAAGGCTGGTGAGCGCAGTGCCGGTGCCAGCGCCGACGGCGCCGTTGATCTCGGTGGTGCCGCTATCTGTGAGGATGAGCGCCCTCGCCCCATCAACGTCACCAAGCAGCTTCAGGCCAACGCCCTTGAGTTCGGCATTCCGCGTCAGCGTGATCGCACCCGTGTAGGTCTGCGATGACGACGTATCAATTAGGCTGGCACCCACAGAGGATGTGCCAGACACACTCAATGTCGTAACGCCAGTGACCGTGTCGGCCACGTCGCCGTTGCCCAGTACGGCGTTACCCGTGACCGTCAGGGCTTTGGCTCCACCCGTTACAGCATCCAGGAAGCTGACCGTCGAGCCCGTAACGACCATGTCGCTCTTGAGCGCAACAGCGTCACCATAGGTCTGAGTGCCGCCCGTCGTCGTGACATTGCCGAACAGCTCAACCGTGCCGCCCGCGTCGGTCGTTACCGATGCCGCTGCAACGCTGCTCCCAAATTTGGTCAGACCCGAACTGTTAACCGTGACACCGGCTAGCGAATTCGTGCCACCCAAAGCCTCGCTGAAGGTAACCCCGCCTGATCCAGCAGTAACAGTCAAGCCGCGGGCCGCGCTGCTCGTGGCACTGTCAACCACCTTATCAAAGCTGACAGCGCCGTCGGCATTCGTCGCAGTGAGAACCGCGTTTGCCCCCAGGGTGAGCGCATTGCCGAAGCTCTGCGCGCCCGTGGTTTTTACAGAGCCGCCATTGAGCAGCGTCGTGCTGCCGTTGCCACTCACCGTGAGCGATGCCAAGGCTCTGAACGCACCAACTGCGCCGCCAAACGTCGTCGTACCGCTACCGGTTACAGTCAGGGCGCGGGCCGAGCCGCTATCACTATCAACCTTCTGGTTCAGAGCAATATCCGTGCCTGTAAGAACTGTGTCGCGTCTGACGAAAACATCGCCATTATAAGTTTGTATGCCGGTTGTCGTAATGTTGCCGTCAAGTACGATCGACGTGCCACTTGTCACAACGGATGCCGCTGCGAAGGCGGCCTCGAAAGACGTAAGCCCAGCACTTATAGTTACGCCACCCAATGCACCTGTTGTGGTCTGCGCACCACCTGTACCAGCGTAGCTTGCGCCGCCAACGATGCCAGAAAGGAAGACCGCATGGGCCGCACCCGCCGTGATCGACAAGGTCGCTGGCGCAGGCGTCGACAGTCTGGACAAGGCTTCAGACGAGTTCAACGTCGAACCAAAGGTGACGGAGGAATTGCCGTTAAGGGTCGTGACCAGCGCCGTATTCACGCCGAGCGTGACTGCATTTCCAAAGCTCTGCGCCCCCACCGTCGTCACCGCGCCAGCGTTCAGAAGCGTCGTGCCCGCGCCATTCACGGCAAGCGAAGCAAGCGCCGCTGTGCCGCCGACAATGCCGCCAAAGGTCGTCACGCCGCTGCCCGTTACGGTCAATGCACGCGCCGTTCCGTCACTGTTGACCGTCCGGGTTAGGGTAATATCGGTACCCGAAAGAACCACATTGTTAGTCAGGACTATTGCGTCATCATAGGTCTGGGCGCCGGTCGTCGCGACATTGCCGCCCAGACGGACCACGCCATTGGTGTTCGTTGTAAGCGACGTCGCCGCCACGCTGGAACCAAAGGTCATCTGCCCGCTGCTAGAGAGAAGGATCGCGCCAAGCGGCGTGCTGCCGCCCACTGCGCCCGTCAGCGTAACATTGGCTGAACCGACAGTTGCCGTGAAATCAAAGCCGCCGTTAAGCGTGCCCGTAATGCCAATATTATTATTGGTCGTGGTCAGCGACACAGCCTTGGCCAGCGAGACATTCCCACTATAGGTCTGTGTGCCACTGGTTGTGATTGCAGCAAGGTTGAGTGCGGCGTTGCCGGAAACTGAAAGCGTCGTCAGATCCGTGATCGAATCCGCACCCGTGCCATCACCAAAAGTGGCGGCGCCGGTCACGGTGAGACTGCGCTTTGTTGAACCGTCAAGGCCGGTCAGCGTGCTTCCGGTCGAGACCGTCGAGCCAATCAGCGTCGTGTTGTTTAGAAGAGAAACCGCATTGCTATAGGTCTGCGTTCCGTTTGTCTTGATCGAACCACCAGCGAGCTGGGTTGTCCCGCCGCCCTTGACTTCAAGGCTGGTGAGAGATGTACCGACGCCAACGGCGCCGCTGATCTTGGTCGTGCCGCTATCCGTAAGGGTGAGCGCTTTTGCCCCATCAACGGAACCACCCAGTTCCAGGCCAACGCCCTTAAGTACGGCATCCGCCGTGAGCGTGATCGCACCCGTGTACGTCTGCGATGACGCCGTATCAATCAGGCTGGCACCAATGGAGGAGGCCCCAGACACATTCAATGTCGTGACACCCGTCACCGTGTCGGTCACATCGCCGTTGCCCAACACAGCGTCACCCGTGATCGTCAGGGCGTGCGTTTCACCGGTGACGGCCGCGAGGAAGCTGACCGTTGCGCCCGTAACGACCATGTCGCTCTTGAGCGCAACAGCGTCACCATAGGTCTGTGTGCCGCCCGTCGTGGTGACATTCCCGAACAGCTCAACAGAGCCGCCCGCGTCGGTCGTCAGCGATGCCGCTGCAACGCTGCTGCCAAATTTGGTCAGACCCGAACTGTTAACCGTGACCGCACCAACGGCGCCTGTCGTTGCCGGCGTTGCGCTCGCGTAGCTTACGCCGCCCACTATCCCTGTAAACGTAACCGCGCCGGAACCCGCCGTGATCGTAAGGGCCGCTGGCGCAGGCGTTGACAGCCTAGACAAGGCTTCAGACGAGTTCACGGTAGTGCCAAAGCTCACGTCGCCATTGGTCGTCGTTAGAACAGTATCCGCACCCAAAGTAAGTGCGTTTCTGAAATCCTGCGCGCCCGTCGTTGTGACAAAACCGCCTTTGAGCAATGTCGTGCCCGTAACCGCGCCGTTCACCGTCAGCGAGGCCAAGGCGGAGCCCGCGGCTCCAACTCCAACTGTGCCGCCAAAGGTAGTTGTGCCGCTGCCAGTTACGGTCAAGGCGCGGGCCGCTCCGAGGCTCTTAACCGTCTGGTTCAGCGTGATGTCGGTACCAACCAGGGTCGTGTTGCCCGTCAGCGTTACATTGCCGTTATATGTCTGCGTGCCATCCGTGGTGATTGCGCCGTTCAGCGAGATACCATTCACGGCATCAATGGCGAGATCTAGGAGACGCCGGGTGGCTCCAAAGCCGCCAGAGAGAGCAAAATCCGTGGCAAAAATGGCCAAAGACCGAGCTGTCGTCGCGTCGCTGTCCACGTCGCCCTGGATAGAGATACTGGCGCCGCGGAGCGTTACATTCGATGTGAGAACAACATTTTCATTGAAGGTTTGCGCGCCCGACGTCGTAACATTGCCGTTCAGTTCAACCGAGCCGCCGGCGTTCGTGGTCAGCGATGCCGCTCCCACGCTGCTCCCAAGTCTGGTCAGCCCTGTGCTGTTAACAGTCACATCGGCCAATGCCTTTGTCGCACCCACAGCCTCAGTGAAGGTAACGCCGCCAGAACCAGCAGTAACCGTCAAACTGCGCGCTGCACTGCTTGTGGCAGTGTCGACCACTTTAGCAAAGCTCACGGCGCCATTGGTTGAGGTAAGCGTGATGTTATCCGTAAGTGTAATGGCCTGCGCAAAGCTCAGCGCGTTGCCAGTCCCCGTCACGGAGATATTG